>NZ_JABRWJ010000001.1 GCF_013266755.1 Pseudaquabacterium terrae
GCGGCCCCATTGCGGACGACAGGGGTCGCAATGTCCCAATTCGAGATCCAAATCTCGGCCAAATCGGCTGCCTCCAACCAAATCGGCCGTACAGCTCACCTACCGTGAAACATGCGGGCTAAGGCGATGCCGCCTGGGCGACAGCGCCGGCGCCGCAGCCACTTCTAGAATTCCTGCGCCCGCCGTCCGCGGCGGGCAAACGTTCTCAGGGCGGGGCGGAATTCCCCACCGGCGGTATGCCGCGCAAGCGGCGAGCCCGCGAGCGCCCGTTGCCGTGCAAGGATTTCATGCAGGCGGCGGGGTCAGCAGACCTGGTGCGAGGCCAGGGCCGACGGTCACAGTCCGGATGAAAGAGAGCGTGAGCGTGGTCGCGGCGTGCCCGTTCATCGGCACGCCCGCGGCCATGCGCGCGTGCGCCCTGATTCTGGTCGTCCACTCTCGCAAGGGGAAATCCATGAATCAGACCTCCTCCCACCCTTCCTCCGACACCACGCTGCGGCCGCGCATTGCGGTCGTTTCCGCCACCTGGCATCGCGACATCGTCGCCCGGGCCACCGACGCGCTGAAGGCCGAGCTCGAACGAAGTCGACGCTTCGCGGGCCGTATCGACCATCTCGAGGTGCCCGGCGCCTTCGAGATCCCGCTGCATGCGAAGAAGCTGGCGCAGACCGGCCGCTACGACGCGATCATTGCCTGCGCGCTGGTCGTCAACGGCGGCATCTACCGCCATGAGTTCGTCGCCGCAGCGGTGATCGACGCGCTGATGCGCGTGCAGCTCGATTGCGAGGTGCCGGTGTTCTCGGCGGTGCTGACGCCGCGCGATTTCCACGAGCACGACGAGCACCGGCAGTTCTTCGCCGAGCACTTCGTCAAGAAGGGCACCGAGGTCGCGCGCGCCTGCCTGGACACGCTGGCCAGCCTGGCCACGCTGGCCGAGCTCGACCGGCCAGGCAGCCTCGGACAGCTTGCCGCGCGCACGGGCTGACGGGCACGGCGCTTGCCGTAGGGACGGCATCGATACCAATTGTTTTTCGGAGTTGTTGCGATGTCTGCCGTTCCCGTCAGGTTCGGCATGGCCCTGGGTGGCGCCATGTGTGCGGCGGCCGGGGCTGCGCTGCTGGATCAGAGCCTGCGCGTGCGCCGGGCGCTGGCCGATGCACGCGCCGCGGCAGCGGTGCACACGGCCTTCGAACGGCGCATCGAGACCGCGCATGCGCGCGTGCTGGTGCTCGGCGACAGCACCGGCGCCGGCATCGGCGCGCAGGCGGCCGACGAGGCGATTGCCGGATTGCTGGCGCGTGACCATCCGCAGATCGAGGTGCTGAACCTGAGCCGCTCGGGCGCCCGCATCGCGGACGTCGGCCGCCAGACCGAGTCCCTGCCCCGTTCGAGCCAGCCGCTGTTCGACCTGCTGCTGCTGCACGTCGGCGCCAACGACATCCTGCGCGCGCGCCGCCTCGCCGAGATCGACGAGCCGGCGCAACGCATGGTGTGCACGCTGCGCCCGCTGGCGCGCCGCATGATCTGGGTGGGTCCGGGCGACCTCGGTCTGGCACCGCTGTTCCGAGCGCCCTTCACCTGGTGGCTGTCGCGCCGCACGCACGCCGCGGCCCGACGCTTCGGCCGCCTGGCGCAACACCACGACATCCATTTCGTCGGCTTCCACGAGGGGCCGCACCGCGCGGTGCTGGCCGCTGATCCGCGGCGTTACTTCTGCGCCGACGGCATCCACCCCAGCACCGAGGGCTACCGCTACTGCTACGGCTGGCTGAGGAGCGCGGCGGTGCTGGAGTTGGGTGGCGCGGTCCGTGACCAGGCGACCGGGGACACCTTCGATTCGGGAGGTGACGTCTCCCAGATGACGCGATGCCCGACTGCGGCCTGCTCGAGGTCGGAGATAGCGTCTCCCGGGCTCCTCAATCCGGCTTGATCTTCGCCCGCGCGATCACCGCCTTCCAGCGCTGCTGCTCGACGCCGATGAACTTCGCGAACTCGGCCGGCGTGCTGCCGACGGCGATCGCGGCGTCGGCCTGCAGGCGCTCGAGCGCCGTCGGTTCCTTGACCGCCTTGATGGCGGCGGCGGCCAGCTTGTCGGTGGCCGCCCCCGGCAGCGTCGACGGAGCGAGCAGGCCGTACCACTGCGTCATCTCGAAGCCCGGAAAGCCCTGCTCGGCGACGGTGGACACATCCGGCAATTGCGGGATGCGTTGCGGCGTGCCGGTGGCGATGCAGCGCAGCTTGCCGGTCTTGACGAACTGCAGCACCGCCGGCGCGCCGACCGATGCGGCGTCGAGCCGGCCGGCCAGCAGGTCGGTCAATTGCGGGCCGGTGCCGCGGTACGGCACATGGACCATGAACAGGTCGGCGGCCATCTTCAGGTATTCCATCGCCAGGTGGCCGGCGCTGCCGTTGCCGGCCGAGCCATAGTTCAGCCGGCCCGGTTTGGACTTCACCAGCGCGACGAATTCCTTCAGGTTGCGCACCGGCAGGTCGGGATGCACGAGGTACAGGCTCGGCACCTTCGCCAGCAGCGAGATCGGCTTGAAGTCCTTGTTCGGGTCGTAGGGCAGCTTGTCGAAGATGAACGGGTTCACTGCCAGCGTGCCGATGTGGCCGAGGATCACCGTGTGCTGGTCGTCGGCACGCGCGACCTCCTGCATCGCAACGTTGCCGGCGGCGCCGGGCTTGTTGTCGACGTAGACGCTCTGGCCGAGCAGCTTCGCCATCTCGGCGGCACTGGCACGGGCGACGATCTCGGAGCTGCCGCCCGGCGCGAACGGCACGACGAAACGGATCGGCTTGGAAGGCCATGCGGCCTGGGCGTGTAGCGCCGGGGCGAAGGCGCCGGCAGCGCCGGCCGCGGCGGCGTGCAGCAGCGCGCGGCGGCGCAAATTCAGCTCGGTCATGGTGTTTCTCCTTTTGGCCCCCAATCCCCCCGAGGGGGCGTCGTCGCCTGGGGGCGGCCCGGCGGCGACTGGCAGCGGATGTCTTCGAGTGCGGCGACTGTGCCCGCGGCGACCTTTCAAACGCCTATCAGGCTCTGGCCGCCCCGGCACCGGGCGCTGGCTCTAAAGCCTCGCTTGCGCGGCGGCGGCGCCGGCTGCACAGTGGCCCGCTGCGGCAGGGCCGTCAACAAGGAGCTCGGTGAACGACAACAAGGTTTCGACGCCGCCGGCGCTGCCGGTGCGGGCCTCCGCACCCGCGCTGCCGCTGCGGATCTCCGACCTGCGCGGCCTGTCGCGCCTGGGCGTCGAAGGCGTGCTCGGCCTGACCGATGTGGTCGAGGCGATGCACCACACGATCGCTTCGCGCGCCGGCATCGTCGGGCCGGCGCCGGCGGGGCGGACCCGCGGCATCACCGGTGCGGTTTACGGCGCAGTGCGCGGCACGACGCGGCTGGTCGGCCACGCGGCCGATGCGCTGTTCGGCGCACTGCCGCACGGTGGCGAGGCCGACCACCGCTCGCCGCGGCGCGAGGCGACGATCGCCGCACTGAACGGCGTGTGGGGCGACCACCTGGCCGAGACCGCCAACCCGCTGGCGCTGCCAATGCGGCTGCGCAGCGAGGGCCGCGCGCTGGCGCTGAATGCCGCGTCGCTCGCCGCGCTGCCGCGCCCGCCGCATGGCCGCCGCCTGCTGGTGCTGGTGCACGGCCTGTGCATGAACGACTTGCAGTGGCAGCGCAAGGGCCATGACCACGGTTGCTGGCTGGCGCGCGAGCTCGGCTACACACCGCTTTACCTGCACTACAACACCGGCCGCCACGTGTCGCAGAACGGGCGCGACCTGGCCGCGCTGCTCGAGCGCCTGGTCGCGGGATGGCCGGTGCCGGTGGACGAGCTGGTGCTGCTCGGCCACAGCATGGGCGGCTTGATCGCGCGCAGCGCCTGCCACGCGGCGACGCAATCGGACCAGGCCTGGTTGTCGTCGTTGAAGGCGCTGGTCTTCCTCGGCACGCCGCACCATGGCGCGGCGCTGGAGCGCGGCGGCCGGCTCGTCGATGCGCTGTTCGGCTTCAGCCCGTATGCCGCGCCGATCGGGCGCGTCGGCACGAGTCGCAGCGCCGGCATCACCGACCTGCGTTTCGGCAACCTGCAAGACGCCGACTGGCAAGGCCGCGAGCGCCGCGACCAGCGCCACGACGACCGCCAGCCGACACCGCTGCCCACCGGCGTGCCGGCCTATGCGCTGGCGGGCACGCTGGCACGGACGCTGCCCGAACGCGCGCCGCGCCTGCGCGACCGGCTGATCGGCGATGGCCTCGTGTCGCCGGCCAGCGCACTCGGCGACCACGACGACCCGGCGCTCGCGCTCGCGCTGCCGGCGGCGCATCGGCGCGTGCTGACCGACTGCAGCCACTGGGACCTGCTCGACCGCCCCGAGGCCGCTGCGCAACTCTGCGACTGGTTGCGCTGAGCCGATGCGCATCCTGCTGGCCGAGGACGAACACACGCTCGGCGAGTGGCTTGCGAAGGCGCTCGGCCAGGCGGGGTTTCGCGTCGACTGGCTCGACGACGGCCGGCTGGTCGAGCGCGCGCTGGTCGAGCACGACTACGACGCGCTGGTGCTCGACTTGGGCCTGCCCGGCCGCGGCGGCCACGAGATCCTGCGCCGGCTGCGCGCGGCCGACCGGCGCCTGCCTGTTCTGGTGCTGACGGCGCGCGACTCGCTGGCCGAACGGGTCGACACGCTGAACGAAGGCGCCGACGACTTCCTCGCCAAGCCCTTCGCACTGGCCGAGCTGGAGGCGCGGCTGGTGGCGCTGATCCGCCGCGCGCGCGGCAGCGAGCATCCGCGCTTCGGCTGCGGGCCGCTGCAGTTCGACGCGGTGACGCGCCAGTTCACGCTCGCCGACGAGGTGCTCGCGCTGTCGCCGCGCGAGCAGGCGCTGCTGCGCGCGCTGATCTCGAAGTCGGGCGAGCCGCTCGGCCGCCAGCAGCTGCTCGACCGCGTGTTCGCCGACGACGAGGACGTGCAGCCGAGCGCGCTCGACGTGCTGCTGCACCGGCTGCGCAAGCGGCTCGACGGCAGCGGCGTGCGCATCCACACCTACCGCGGCCTGGGTTACGTGCTGGAGCCCGAGCCGGCGCCGGGGGCGCCGCTGGCGGGCCCCGTGCGCGATGCAGGCGATGCGGGCGATGCCTGATCCGGCGCGCCGGCGCGCCAGCCTGCGCACGCGGCTGCTGGTGCTGCTGCTGCCCGCGCTGGCGCTGCTGGCCGGCGCGGGCCTGTGGCTGACGCGCGCCGATGCCGTGGCCGCTGCAAATGCGGCCTATGACCGCTCGCTGCTCGGCGCGATCAAGGCGCTCGAGCTGAACGTGTCGACGGCCTCCGGCGGCCTCGCGGTCGAGCTGCCGTACCGGCTGTTCGAGTTCTTCCAGCTGACCGCCAGCGGCACGGTGCACTTCCGTGTCGCCACCGCCGACGGCCTGGTCGAGATCGGCAGCCCCGACCTGCCGCCGCCGCCGGCACCGCTGCGCAGCGGCGAGCCGCAGTTCTACGACGCGGCGTATTTCGGCGAGCCGCTGCGGCTGGGCGTGTTGAAGCGGCCGCTGGAACGGCCACTGGAAGCGCCGCTCGGCGAATCACGCGAGATCGTGATCCAGGTCGGCGAGAGCACCGTCTCGCGCGAGCGTTTCACGTCGGCCTTCGTGCGCCGCGCGCTGCAGCGCGACCTGGTGCTGCTGGCGCTGCTGGTGGTGGCGGTGATCGCCGTGTCGACCGTCGTGCTGCGACCGCTGGCGCGGCTGGCGGCCGACACCCGAGCACGCGCCGCCGACGACCTGCGGCCGCTCGATCCCGCCGGCCTGCCCGCCGACGTGCTGCCGCTGGTCGATGCGGTGAACCAGCAGCTCGCGCGCAGCGAACAGTTGCTCGACCAGCGCCGCCGCTTCGTCGACGACGCGTCGCACCAGCTGCGCACGCCGCTGACGACCTTGCGCGCGCAGCTCGACTACGCGTTGCGCGAAGCCGACCCGGTGCGCGCACGCGGTGCGCTGCAGGCGCTGTCGGCAGCGCTCGACCAGGCGATCCGCGCGACGAATCAGTTGCTGGTGCTGGCGCGCAGCGATGCTGCGGTACCCCGCCAGGACCCGTTCGACCTGGGCGAGCTCGCGCGTGAGGTGGCGCTGCAACTGCTGCCGCTGGCGCGCGAACGCAGCCTCGACTTCGGCCTCGACGTGCCCGAGGACCCACTGCCGGTGCGCGGCGACCGCGCGCTGCTGCACGAGGCGCTGTTGAACCTGGGCCACAACGCGATCGAGCATGGCCGCGGCGGCGGCACGGTGACCTTGCAGGCCGCCGCCGATGGCCTGGGCGCGAGCCTTGCGGTGATCGATGATGGTCCGGGCCTGGCGCCTGAAGTCAGCGGCCAGGCCGGTGAACGTTTTGCGAAGAGCCGCGGCAGCCGCGGCTCGGGCCTCGGCCTGGCGATCGCCAAGACGGTGATCCAGCGGCATCGCGGCCGCCTGCGGCTGGAACCGCGCGACGACGGGCCGGGTTTGCGCGCGTCGCTGTGGTGGCCACGATGACGATGCGTCGCCGCACGCTGCTGCTCGGTGCGCTCACGGCGCCGCCCGCGACGCACGCGCTGCCGCCAGGTTCGGCGCCGGCGTTGCCAGCGGGGTCTGTGCCGCCGGCCTTGCCACCGGGGGCCGAATGCATCGCCCCGGCCAAGCCCGGCGGCGGCTTCGACCTGTCGTGCCGGCTCGCGCAGGCCGCGCTGCAACAGGCCGATGCCGCGCGCCCGCTGCTGCCGATCCGCTACCTGCCGGGCGGCATCGGCGCGCTGGCCTACCGCACCGCGCTGACGCAGCGCGCGGCCGATGCGGCGGCGCTGGTCGCGTTTTCCAGCGGCACGCTGCTGAACCTGGTGCAGGGCCGCTTCGGCCCGACCCCGCCGCGCGAGGTGCGCTGGCTCGCCGCGCCGGGCTTCGACCATGGCGTGATCGCCGTGAACCGCGCGGCGCCGTGGCCGACCCTCGGCGCCTTGGTCGAGGCGCTGCGTGCGCAGCCCAACGCCATCGTCTTCGGCGCCGGCGGCACGATCGGCAGCCAGGACTGGATGAAGGCCGCGCTGCTCGCACGCTCGGCCGGCGTCGGCCACCGCACGATGCGCTTCGTCGCGTTCGAGGGCGGCGGCGAAGCGGTCGGTGCGCTCGCCGGCCGCCATGTGCAGGTGCTGGCCGGGGATGCGGCCGAGCTCGCGCATCAGCAGGACGCAGGTGCACCGGTGCGCGTGCTGGCGGTGCTGGCTGACCGCCGCCTGCCCGGCCGCTGGGCGGCTGTGCCCACCGCCCGCGAACAAGGCTTCGACATCCGCTGGCCGATCCTGCGTGGCTTCTACCTTGGGCCGGCGGTCGACGACGCGGCCTATCACACATGGTCAGCGGCCTTCGAAGCGGCGTTCGCGGCGCCCGGTTTTGCCGCGTTGCGGCAACGTGCCGGGCTCGAGGCGCCGTCGTTGATCGGCACGCCGCTGCAGGACTTCGTGCAGCGGCAGCTGGCCGACTACCGCGCACTGACCGACAGTTTCGGCCTGCCGCGGCGCGCGGCGTAAGCCTCGGTCGGGAACGGATCGCCGCGGCATGCCATCCAACGCCGCATGATGACGCCGCTGCCCGCCCCCCTGCCCGCGCCCGAGCCTGAAACCGACGCCGGCCTCGCCGCCCGCGCCGCCGGCGGCGACACGCTGGCCTTCGAGCTGATCATGCGGCGCAACAACCGCCTGCTCTTTCGCACCGCCCGCAGCATCCTGAAGAGCGACGCCGAGGCCGAGGACGCGCTGCAGGACACATATCTGAAGGCCTGGCGCGGACTCGGCGGCTTCCGCGCCGATGCGAAGCTGTCGACCTGGCTGGTACGCATCGTCAGCAACGAGGCGCTGGCCCGGCTGCGTCCGCGCAGCGCGCAGGTGATTTCGCTGGAGGGCGCGATGGACGACACGGCGCATGCGGCCGGGCTGACGCTGCCCGACGACCCCGACCGGCAGCCCGACCGCGCCGCCATGCGTGCCGAGCTGCGCCGCCTGATGGAGGCACGCATCGACCGGCTGCCCGACGTGTTTCGCACGGTGTTCGTGCTGCGCGCGGTCGAGGAGTGGAAGGTCGAGGAGATCGCCGCAGCGCTGGCGATTCCCGAAGCCACCGTGCGAACCCGCTTCTTCCGCGCGCGCAGCCTGCTGCGCGAAGCCTTGTCGTGCGACATCGACGTGGCGATCGCCGACGCGTTCTCCTTCGACGGTGCGCGCTGTGACCGCATCGTGTGTCGTGTGCTGGCCAGCCTTGCCGATCAACCGGCGGCCGACCCCAGCTGATTCCCACCCTTCCATTGGAGTTGCCATGTCATCGTTCCTGCTCACGCCGACGCCCGCCGTCGCGCGGCGCCTCTTTCTCGGGCACTCGGGCCTCGTGTTGTCCGGTGCGGCCGTCGCGCTGCTCGCGGGCAAGCAGGCGCTGGCGGCCAAGTCCGGCGCCGACCCGAAGGACGTTCAGATCCTCAACACCGCGCTCGGCGCGGAGCTGGAGGCGATCGCCGCCTATCAGCTCGGCGCCGAGAGCAAGCTGCTGCAAAAGCCCGTGCTCGACCTGGCGCTGACCTTCCAGGGTCATCACAAGGAGCATGCCGACCTGCTGGCGAAGACGGTCGAGAAGCTCGGCGGCAAGCCGGTGCAGGCCAAGGCCGCATACAACTTTCCGGTCGATCAGCTGAAGGCACAGGCCGACGTGCTGCGCTTCGCCGCCAAGCTCGAGCAAGGGGCGGTCAGCGCCTACCTCGGCGCGGTGCCGCTGTTCGCGAATCGCGACCTGGCCAAGGCCGCGGCCAGCATCCTCGGCGACGAGGCGATGCACTGGGCGGTGCTGCGGCAGGCGCTCGGCGAGGTGCCGGTGCCGTCGGCTTTCGTGTCGTGAGGCGGGCAGCAGCGCTGGCGGCAGCCGCATTGGTATCGAGCACTGCATCCGGCGCGCCCGATGTGCTGAAGGGCGAGCAGGTCTACGCCCGCTGCATGGCGTGCCACGCCCTCGCCTTCGACCGCGTCGGCCCGCGGCACTGCGGCCTCATCGGCCGGCGCGCCGGCAGCGTGCCGGGCTTCGACTACTCGGCGGCGATGAAACGCTCGAAGATCGTCTGGGACGAGAAGACGCTCGATCGGTTCCTGGCCGGGCCGCTGAAGATGGTGCCGGGGAGCACGATGACTTACGACGGTATTTCGGATCGGCGGGAACGGGCCGATCTGATTGCCTACCTGAAGCAGGCGGGCCAGACGGCGGAGTGCACGAAGCGCTGACCGAGCCGGGATCTCCTATCAGGCTCAGTCGATCGATGACTCGGTCGGCTGGCTCAAGTCGGCCGCAATCAGCCGAAACTGCTTCAGGGCCGCTTCCAGGTCGTCGATGATCTCTTGCGCGATCACGTCCGGCGCCAGCAGGTTGTCGCCGTCGACCAGCGACTCGTCCTTCAGGCAGAAGATGTCCAGGCTTGCCTTGTCGCGGGCGGCCAGCTCGTCGTAGTCGTAGGCGCGCCAACGGCCTTCGGGACGTTCGGCGGCCCACGTCGGAGCCCGAGCGAAGCGATTCGCGACGTTGTACACGCCGACGAATTCGTCGAGGTCAGCGCGCTTCAGCGGATTGGTCTTCAGCGTGAAGTGCTTGTTCGTGCGCAGGTCGTAGGTCCAAAGCTTGCGGGTCCACGGCGTTTCGCTCGCGGGTTTCTTGTCGAGGAACAGCACGTTGGCCCGTCGCTATTCAAACCGCGCTCGCGCGGTTTCGATGGCCGCTTGCAAGCGGCGGTGCAGGAGCTCGCGCGCCGGCAGCTCGGTCAGGTACTCGGCGACGTGGATGCCGGCGCTGTCGAGCTCGAGCAGTTCGACCTGTTCCTCGTTCTTCTGGGCGCACAGGATGATGCCCAGGGGTGGCAGTTCATCGTCCTGCCGCTCGTGCTTGTCCAGCCAGCGCAGGTACAACTCCATCTGGCTCTTGTAGGCCGACTTGAATCGCCCGAGCTTCAAGTCCAGCGCGATCAGCCGCTTCAGGCGGCGGTTGTAGAACAGCAGGTCGATGTAGAAGTCCTCGCCGTCGATCTGCAGGCGCTTCTGGCGTGCGATGAAGCTGAATCCCGCGCCCATCTCCAGCAGGAAGCCCTCCAGTTCACGCAGGATGGCGTCTTCCAGATCACGCTCGACGTAGCGGTCGGCGACGCCGAGGAAGTCGAGCACGTACGGGTCCTTGAGCACCAGCGCCGGCGTCAACTCGCCGCGCGCTCGCAGTGCGGCCATTTCCTTCGCGACCACGGCCTCGGGCTGGCGCGACAGCGCGGTGCGTTCGTAGAGCATCGAGTCGATGCGGGCAGCCAGGGTGCGCACGCTCCAGCCCTCGATCCGGCACATCTCGGCATAGAACTCGCGTTGCAGCGGCTGCTTCAGCGGCAGCAGCTCGCGGAAGTGCGACCAGCTCAAATGTCGCCACAGCGTGGCGACAATCGCCTCGTCCGGGAAGGCCTCGGCGAACTGCACCATCCGCCGCAGGTTCTTCTCCTCGAAGCCCCGCCCATACTCGGCGGCCAATTGTCGCGACAGCGTGGCGACAATCTGCTCGCCGTAGTCGGCCCGGGTGGCGCCCAGAACCTCATCGCGGATGCGCTTGCCGATGCGCCAGTAGAGCACCGTCAGGCTGATGTTCACGGCGACGGCAGCAGCGTGACGAGCCTCCTGGATCAGCCGCCGCAGATCGGCAAGCAGCGTGTCGCCTGCCGGGGCCGGCGGCGTCGCCTTCACCCTGCGCCGGCTCGGCAAGGTGGTGGCAGTGGAGCCTTTGCGCGCGGTGACCATCGGGTCAAGTCGGGCCGTCGAACAGGTCGGCCGTGGTGTTGTCCGGTGCAGCGCGTGTCGCCGAGAGCGTCGCGCCGCGCCTCTTGGCTTCGATCAAGCCGCAGGTCCTGCCGTCGACGTCCTGCACCGCCCAGCCCGCGGCTTGCAGCAGACGATCGATTTCTTGTCGCGCAACCTGCTCCGGGTTCGCCATCGCCAGGCCCCATTCCTCGCTGGGGACGAAGGGTAGCGCATCGCGGCGGCGCCGATGCGCGCCGGCGGCCCTAGACTGCGCGCACCATGCCCAGCGCCGCAGCCAGCCCGGTCGACACGCTGACCGAGATCAACATCGACGATCTGTTCGATGCGATCGGCCTGGCCGCCTGGCGCCGCACGCCGCTGCGGCGGCTGTTGCGCCCGCCGGCGCGGCGCTTCGCCGACATCGCGCACGAGTTCGACGGCGAAGTCGCCGCGCACGGCCTGGCCGAGGGCAGCGCCTGGATGCTGCGGCGCATGAGCGGCGGCCTCGAGGTGCGCGGGCTGCAGCACGTGCCGGTGCACGGCCCGGTGTGCGTGCTCGCGAACCATCCGGGCATGACCGACACGGTGGCGCTGATCGCCAGCCTTGGCGGGCGGCCCGACCTGCGCGTGATCGCGCTCGACCGGCCCTTCCTGCGCGCGCTGCCGGCGGTGGCGCGGCAGCTGATCTTCGTGCCCGCCGACGACGCGCCCGGCCGCCTGGCGGTGGTGCGCCGCGGCGTGCAGCACCTGAAGGACGGCGGCGCGCTGCTGACCTTTCCGGCGGCGCGCATCGAGCCGGACCCCGCCGTCTTCGGCGCCCGCCGCGCGCTCGATGCGCTGGCGGACTGGTCGGCGAGCTTCGCGGTGTTCGCGCGACTCGTGCCGCAGACGGCGTGCGTGCCGGCGCTGGTCAGCCAGGTGCTGGATGCCGACGCGCAGCGCCATCCGCTGACGCGGTTGCGCCGGCGGCCCGAGGACCGCGAGAAGCTCGCCGCCGCGCTGCAGGTGTCGATAACGCGTTATCAGCGCGCCAAGGTGCGGGTCAGCTTCGGGCCAGCGCTGCAGGTGGACGCCGCCGACACGGCGGCGCTGCGCGCGGCGCTGCTGGACCGGATGGCGCGGCTGGTCGACGAAGACGGCCATCGATGAACGATCCGCACGACACCGCCCTCGCCTGCTGGCTCGCCGAGCCCGGCCGCGCCGAGCTGCGCACGCAAGCGCTGCCGCCGCCCGGCGACGGCGAGGTGCGGGTGCGCACGCTGCACAGCGCGATCAGCCGCGGCACCGAGACGCTGGTGTTCCGCGGCGAGGTGCCGGCGAGCGAATACGCACGCATGCGCGCGCCGTTCCAGGAGGGCGACTTTCCCGGCCCGCTGAAGTACGGCTACTCAAGCGTCGGCATCGTCGAGCACGGCCCGCCGGCCCTTTGCGGCCGCGCGGTGTTCTGCCTGTATCCGCACCAGACGCGCTATGTCGTGCCGGCGCATGCCGTCCATGCGCTGCCCGAGGGCGTGCCGCCGGCGCGCGCGGTGCTCACGGCCAACCTCGAGACCGCGGTCAACGCGCTGTGGGATGCCGCGCCGCGCATCGGCGACCGCATCAGCGTGGTCGGCGGCGGCGCGGTCGGGCTGCTGGTGGCGCGGCTCGCCGGCCGGCTGCCGGGCTGCAGCGTGCAGCTGGTCGACGTGCAGCCGCAGCGGCGCACGCTCGCCGAACAGCTGGGCGCGGCCTTCGCCCTGCCCGACGACGCGCGCGGCGACGCCGATCTGGTGATCCACGCCAGCGGCCGCGAAGCGGGCCTGGCCACCGCGCTGCGCCTGGCCGGCTTCGAGGCCACGGTGCTGGAGCTGAGCTGGTACGGCGCGCGCCAAGTCGGCGTGCCGCTGGGCGAAGCCTTTCATGCGCGGCGGCTGGTGCTGAAGTCGTCGCAGGTCGGGCATGTCGCCGCGGCACAGCGCAGCCGCTGGGATGCGCCGCGGCGCCTGGCGCTGGCGCTGTCGCTGCTGGCCGATCCGGCGCTCGACGCGCTGGTCACCGACGTTTCTGCCTTTGCCGAGCTGCCGGCGGTGCTGGCGCGGCTTGCCGCGGGCGGTGCCGAGGGCACTGTCTGCCACCGCATCGACTACGACTGATGACGCCCATGTACAGCGTCAACGTCCGCGACCACTTCATGATCGCCCACAGCTTCGCCGGCGCGACCTTCGGCCCGGCCCAGCGCCTGCACGGCGCGACCTACGTCGTCGACTGCGAGATGCGGCGCGCGGCGCTCGACAGCGACGGCGTCGTCGTCGACATCGCGCGCGCGGCGGCACTGCTGCGCAGCGTGCTGGAGGCGATGAATTTCCGCAACCTCGACGACGCGCCCGAGTTCCATGGCCGCAACACCACCACCGAGTTCCTCGCGCGTTTCGTCTTCGATCGGCTGGCCGGCCGCATCGCCGCCGGCGAGCTCGGCGCGGAAGGTGCGGGCCTCGCGTCGCTGAAGGTCACGCTGCACGAATCGCATGTCGCCTGGGCGGCGTACGAAGGGCCCCTGCCGGCGCCTTCGGCCGCGGGCTGACTCGCCGGGGGCGACGCATGCGCCGGCTCGTCTTCCTCGTGCCCGGCGATCCGGCAAGCCTGACCGGCGGCTACGGCTACGACCGGGCCATCGTCGCCGGCCTGCGCGAACGCGGGTGGTCGATCGCCATGCCGGCGCTCGCGGCGAGCTTCCCGTGGCCGGACGCGCCAGCGCTGAACGCTGCCGCGAAAGACGTCGCGGCGATCGACAACGGCACGCTCGTCGTCGCCGACGGGCTGGCCTTCGGCGCGCTGCCGGCACTCACCGAGCAGCATGCCGCGCGGCTGCGCTGGGTTGCGCTGGTTCACCATCCGCTGGCGCTGGAAACGGGGCTCGACGACGCGGCGCGCCGGCAGCTCGCCGACAGCGAGCGCCGCGCGCTGGCCAGCGCGCGCATCGTCATCGTGCCGAGCGCGGCGACCGCGCGGGCGCTGGCGCCGTACGGCGTGCCGGCCGCGCGCATCCGCATCGTGCCGCCGGGCACCGCACCCGCATCGCTGGCGACCGGATCGGGTGCCGGCGCCGTCGCGGGGCTCAACTTGCTGTGTGTCGCGACACTGAGTGCACGCAAGGGTCATGCGCTGCTGATCGAGGCGCTGGCCGGCCTGGCCGACCGCGCCTGGACCTTGCATTGCATCGGCAGCACGACCCGCGACCGGGCCACCGCGGACTCGCTGCGCGGCCTGATCCACGCCCACGGCCTCGCCCATCGCGTGCACCTGCTGGGCGAGTTGCCCCCCGCCGATCTGCAGACGCACTACAGCCAAGCGGACATCGCCGTGCTGGCCTCGTACTTCGAGGGTTATGGCATGGCGCTGGCCGAAGCGCTGGCGCATGGCCTGCCGGTGATCGCGACGACGGCCGGCGCGATTCCCGACACGGTGCCGCCTGCTGCCGGCATGCTGGTGCCGCCCGGCGATGCAGCGGCCTTGCGCGCGGCGCTGCGGCGGGTGTTCGACGAGCCCGCGCTGCGCGCGCAGCTGGCGGCCGGCGCACGCGCGGCGCGCGCCATGCTGCCGGCCTGGCCACAGGCCGTCGCCGCCTTCGAAGCGGCACTCGACGATGCCGGAAGCCTTCCCCGATGACCGGATTCAGCGCCGACTGGCTGCAGCTGCGCGAGCCCTTCGATGCCGCGGCGCGTGCGGCGGCTGCCGAGGTCGTGGCCTTCGCGACCACGCGCGAACCCGGCGCGGCGCCGTGGCGCATCGTCGACCTGGCCTGCGGCAGCGGCGCCAACCTGCGCGCGCTGGCGCCGCAGCTCGGCCTGAAGCAGCAGTGGCGGCTGGTCGACCACGACCCGGCGCTGCTGGCCGCGGTGCCCGAAGCACTCGAGCGCTGGGCCGCGCAGCACGGTCACCAGCTCGCGCTGGATGGCGATCGGGCCTTGCACGGCACGATCCACCTCGCCGGCCGCGGCTGGTCGGCGAACGTCGCGCGGCAGCGGCTCGACCTGGCGCGCACGCTGGCCACGCTGGCGCTGCCGCGGGGCGGGCTGGTCACCAGCTCGGCCCTGCTCGACCTCGTGTCCGCGCCGTGGCTGCAGGCGCTGCTCGCGCGCGCCGCCGCCGCACGGGCGACGCTGCTGTGCGCGCTCAGCGTCGACGGCCGCATCGCCTGGGAGCCCACCGATCCGGCCGATGAGACCGTGCAGGCGCTCTTTGCGCAGCACCAGCACGGCGACAAGGGGTTCGGTGCCGCGCTCGGCCCGCAGGCGGCGGCGCAGGCCCTGCAGTGGATGGCTGCCGCCGGCTGGCGCACGCGGCAGGCGCCCACCGACTGGCAGATCGATGGCGCCCGCGCACCGGCGCTGCTGCGCGCGCTGATCGACGGCACCGCCGCCGCGGCGCTCGAGCAGGACCCGGCCGCCGCCGGCACGGTGCGCGCATGGTCGCAGCGTCGGATCGAGTGTCTGCCGGCGACACGGCTGCGCATCGGCCACCTCGACATCGCCGGCATCCCGCCGCACCGATGAGGCGCTAACTCCGCAGATCCACGTCCCAGAGGCGGTCGCTGCCGACGTTGAAGACGCGGCAGCGCGGCCGCGCGCAATCGGCCAGCCGCTCGGACCCCGCGAAGGACAGGCCGCGCCGGCCATCGCCGATCAGCACCGGGGCGATCGACAGGTGCAGCCGGTCGAGGCGGCGCTGCGCGAGGAAACGCGACACCGTCACGCCGCCGCCTTCGACGAGCACGCGCCGGCAGCCGCGCGCCTGCAGCGCGGCGAGCGCGGCGGCCGCGTCCGGCGTGCCGTCGTCGCGCAGCAGCCCGGGCACTGCCAGCACGCGCGCCGCGCCGGCCAGCGCTGCAGCGCGCGCTTGCCAGCGGGCGTCGCACAGCCACAGCGTCGGCACGTCGGTGTCGGTGAACACGTGGGCACTGGCGACGCAGCCGGCCAGGCCGAGCCGCGGATCGAACAGCACGCGCAGCGGATTTGGGCCGGCGGCGTGGCGCGTCGTCAGCCGCGGGTTGTCGATCGCCACCGTGCCGGCGCCAACGATCACCGCATCGCACAGCGCGCGCAGCCGGTGCAGGTGGCACAGCACCTCGGGGCCGCTGACGAAGGCCGAGTCGCCGCAGCGTGTGGCGATGCAGCCGTCCAGGCTCTGGCCGAGCTGCGCGATGACCCAGGGCGGGCCCTCGGCACGCGCATCGAGCAAGGGCTTGAACAGCGCCCACTGCTCGCGCGCGGCGTCGTCCCAGGGCCCGTCGCCGAGCTGCCAGCCAGCGGCGGCATCGTGCCGCACGCTGCCGGCCGGCAAAGACGGCGTGCCCGGCCCGCGCCAGCGCGCGATCGCCACCAGGCACGGCCACAGGTCTTCGAACATCGCGGTCATCCTAACCGTCGCCGGCGGTCTATCCTCGCGGCCTTGGCCGATCGGGCCCATCGTGCCAAAAGGGGAGCCTGCAGCGTGAACGACACCTTCGACCTGATCGTCATCGGCGGCGGCTCCGGCGGCGTGGCCTGCGCGCGCCGCGCGGCGCACCACGGCGCGCGCGTCGCGCTGATCGAGGCGGTGCGCGTCGGCGGCACCTGCGTGCTGCGCGGCTGCGTGCCGAAGAAGCTGCTGATGTACGCGGCCCAGATCGGCGACACGCTGCGCGAGGCCGCCGGTTACGGCTGGCAGCTGCCTGAACGCGCCAGCTTCGACATGGCGGCGTGGCAGGCCGCGAAAGCGCGCGAGCTGCAGCGGCTCGAAGGCATCTACCGCGAGCTGCTGTCGACCAGCGGCGTCACCTTCATCGAAGGCGCGGCGCGGCTCGACGGCCCGGGCTGCGTGCAGATCGGCCCGCGCCGGCTGCGCGCGCCGCACATCCTGCTGGCGACCGGCGCATCGCCGGTGCGCGACAGCATCCCCGGCATCGCCGGCTGCCCGACGTCCGACGAGCTGCTCGACCTCGAGGCGCTGCCGGCGCAGGCCGCGGTGGTCGGCGCCGGCTACATCGCGGTCGAGTTCGCCAGCATGCTGGCGCGCCTGGGCGTCGAGGTGACGCTGCTGTACCGCGACCGCCTGCCGCTGCGCGGCTTCGACGAGAGCCTGCGCACGCGCGCGGCCGAGGCGCTGGAGGCGGCCGGCGTCACGCTGATGCCGGGCCTGGCGCCGCTGTCGCTGACGCACGACACCAGCGGCCGCTGGTCGCTGCAGTTGCCGAACGGCCAGGCGCTGCAGCGCCGCTGGGTGCTCAATGCCACCGGGCGGCGGCCGAACAGCGCCGGCCTGGGCCTCGACAGTGTGGGCATCGTCGCCGATGCGCGCCACGCGGTGCCGGTCGATGCGCGCGGCCACACGCAGGCCGCCGGCGTCTATGCGATCGGCGACCTGACGGCGCGCCACAACCTGACGCCGGTGGCGATCGCCGAAGGCCGCACGCTGGCCGACGCCTTGTTCGCCGACGGCGATGCGGCGCTGGGGCTCGAGCGCGTGGCCACCGCGGTGTTCATGCTGCCGCCGATCGCCAGCGTCGGCCCGACCGAGCTGCAGGCGATCGCGCAGGGCCACACGCTGGACGTCTTCGAGGCCGACTTCCGCCCGATGCGCACGGCCTTCGTCGGCGGCACCGAGCGCTGCTACATGAAGCTGCTGGTCGATGCGGCCGACGACCGCGTGCTCGGCCTGCACATGCTCGGCGCCGATGCACCGGAGATCGTGCAGAGCCTCGCCGTCGCGCTGCAGGCCGCTGCCACGAAGGCCGATTTCGACCGCACCGTCGCGGTCCACCCGACGATCGCCGAGGAGTGGGTGCTGATGCGCACGCCGGCGCGCAACGTGGCCGCTGCTGCGCCGGCGTGAGAGGAACGCTCAGGGCCGCGCGATCGAGTCGCTGGTCTCGGTGTTGTTCTGCGGCATGTAGGTGTAGGTGTTGCGGGTGACGCTGTTGACGGTGAAGGTGAACACGCCGCTGCCGCGGACGCTGGGCGACAGGAAGCGCGCAACGCCGGTGCTGTTGGTGCTCAGCACCACCGACGGCCGCGTGACCAGGCCGCTCCAGGCACCGTTGACCGTCGCGCCGACCAGCGGCAGGCCGTTGCCATCGACCACCTTGACCGCCGCGACGCCCGAAGCCGCGCCGCCGACGCCGATTGCCAGGCTCATGGCGATGTCGGAGACGCGCATCGTCTTCCCGGTTCCGCTCGCCGGATCGACGGTGATCGTCACGGCACTCACCGAGCTCAGGCCGAGCGCGTCGGTGACGGTCAACTGCGCGTTGTAGCTGCCGGGGTTGCTGTACAGGTGCGTCGCAGTGCTGCCGCTGGCCGACGCCCCGTCGCCGAAGGTCCAGCCGTAGGCGACGATGCTGCCGTCCGGATCGCTGGAGCCGGTGCCGGAGAAGTTGACCGTGAACGGGGCCGGGCCGCGCACGGCCGAGGTGCTGATCACTGCCACCGGCGCCTGGTTGACGGCGGTCGTGAAGCTCACGGTGAGCGCGTACTGGCCGATGCTGCCGTAGGCCGGATAACCGGTCGTGCCGGCCTTGCCGGTGCCCTGCACCGACAGGTAGTAGGTGCCGTTGGCCGGCAGCGTGACGGTGATGCCGGCGGTCAGTGTGTCGACCGGGTTGGCCGTCGCCAGCACGTTGTTGGCGCCGTCCCGCAGCGTCAGCAAGGCGTCGAGGTTGGCCGAGCGCACCGCCGGGGTCAGCGTCAGCGTGGCCGGACCGGCCCCCGCGCTGAACGAGAACACGTCGACATCGGTCGGCCGCTCGATCACGCCCTCGGCGGCGGCGCTGCTGATGCCGGCGTTGCTGGTGGCGTTGAGCGCGGTCGCCGTCGCGTGGGTGCTGCCGTGGTCGTCGATGCGCAGCGGCAGGCCGTTGGACTGCATCACGACGTAGTCGTCCTGCGGGTTGCTGGCGCCGCTGTACTCGCCCTTGCTCCACTGCACCAGCGCCTGGTAGTAGCCGACGCCCATGATCGGCGCCCAGCCGGTCGCGCCGCTGCCGTGGCCCGAGTAGTAGCCGGCGGTCGCGGTACCGTCGTGGCCCAGGCCCATGTTGTGGCCGGCCTCGTGCGAGATCGCCTCGGCGACGTTCTTCTCGCCGGCGCCGAGCGCGTCATAGAACACCAGCGCGGGCTTGTAGTAGTCGCTCGTGTCGTCGTAGATGCCGAGGTAGGCGACGCCGCCACAGCCGCAGCTGTAGACGCCGGTGCGGTGCGTGATCAGCACGGTGGTGCCGAAGATGTCGTCGGAGGAGTTGCTGCGCGTGATGCGGTCCGGGCTCGGCGGCTCGGTCGTGACGTCGACATCGAACGCGGCGAAGTCCTCGGACACGCGCTGCCAGATGTACTGGATGCGCTGCAGCTCGGCGGTCGAGAAAGTGCCCGGCTGGCCATCCATGTCGAAGGCCTGCGCATTGATGGTGCCGTTGGTGTTCCACACCGTTCCGGTCAGCGTCGCGCCGCGGAAGTTCAGGTAGATCGTGCGCTTGGCGCCGGCGCGGCTGTGCAGCAGGAAGGTCTGGTCCAGCGGTGCGAGCGTGCCGTCGAGCAGGCCGGAGGTCGGCAGCGGCGCGGGGCTGGCCGGCAGCGGCGTGTCGATCTCTTCGATGAAGAAGGCGCGGCCGCGCTGGTCGAGGCGCAGGCGCCTGTCGCGCAGCAGCATCGCCTTGAACTCGTCGGCCGACTTGCCGTAGTAGGTCGCGACCTCGCCCAGCCGGCTGCCCAGCGCGTCGATCGCGCGCTGGCCGCCGACCTGGCGTTCGGCCAGCGCGACCACCGGGAAGACTCCCTTGTTGACGTGCGGCACCACATCTGCCGGCGGCCCCGCCGCGGCAACCGGGCCGATCAGGCCCAGCGCAAGCAACACCGGACCGAGCAATCGGGGAATCTGAATCATGTAGCGGCTCTCGAACAGCTGACCAATGAAAGCAGGCGCGGGTGCGCCGACGGCGGCGATGGTAGGGGGGTGCGCCGATCTGGCGCAGCGCAATTGCGAAACGTTACCGACGCAATGGTTCGTGCACCACGCCGTCGCCCTGGGCGTGCACTACGCACGGCCGGCGCGGCCGGCGGTCGGCTATAGGGGCCAGAGGGGCTATGGGGCGACCGCGGGCGCGGCGTCTCAGGCGCCGCGCAGATACCAGGCCGCGGCCTGGCCGCGCGACTGCAGCCCGAGCTTGTCGAGCACGTTGGCGACGTGGCGCTTGACGGTGTGCGGGCTGATGTCGAGCGCCCGCGCGATCAGCTTGTTGCTGGTGCCGGTGGCGATCAGCGCCAGCACCTCGGCCTCGCGCGAGGTCAGCCCGGCGTCCGCGGTGGCCACGCTATCCGCCGCTGGAGTCGCGTCGCCCGCGGCCGGCTCGGCGGACGCGGCGGGCGCGCGCTCGATCGGCGCGTCTGCGGACCCGTCGCGCAGGTCCGCGGCGGTCGACGCGGCGGTCTGCAGCAGCAGCTGCTGCGCCGCCGGCAGGCGCGCGCCCCAGGCGGTGTCGGCCAGCGTGCGCAGCGCCGCCGCGCCGGCCATCCAGGCGTGGCCGAGGTCACCGTCGCGTTGCATGCGTTCGAGCGCCGGGCCCACCGCCTGCGCGGCGAGGTCGGGCTCGCCGCAGTGCACCCAGGCTTCGGCACAACGCAGGCGCAGCTCGACGTGATGGGCCATCACGTCCATCTCGTGCAGCTTGGGCAGCAAGGTCTGCAGGCCGTCGGCGGCGGCGCGCCAGCGGCCGCTGGCCGCCGCGTGACGCGCGCGCACGGCGATCGCGCGCGGGTTCTGGTACTGCGTGCTGCGCAGCGGGTCTTCCTTCAGGAATGCGGCCCAGTGCGCGATCACCTCGGGCCCGGCGCCGAGCGTATGGTTCATGCGCACGCCGTAGACGGCGACCTGGTGCTGCCACAGCCGCAGCCGTTCCGGAGCGGCGCCGGACTCGCGCGCCAGCATCGCATCCAGGCGCCGGCCCAGCTCGTCGGCGCGGCCGCAGATCGCGCACTCGATCAGCCGGAACAGCGTGATCGCGATCTCCATCTCGCCGGAGCAGGCGAGCCAGCGCAGATCGGCCTCGGCTTGCACGATGTCGGCGCGGGCCTCGTCGATGCGGCCGGCCCACAGGCGCACGAAGGCGCGCTGCGCGATCACTTCGCCGCGCATCGGCAGCGGCCGGCTGCCGATGCGCGCGAGCGCGCCGTCGACATAACGCTCGAACCACTGGCGCATGCCGGGCAGCGTGCTCCAGTTCGGCGCCGGCACGCATTCCCACCATTCGAACAGGCTCGCGCCGCGCTGCAGCGACTCGACCACCTCCTGGTACAGCGCCGGCAACGCATGCAGCTGGCCGCGCCGGAAGTGCTGCGTCGCATCGGCCATCAGCAGCAGGCGACGGGTGTGCGGCGCCAGCGGCTCGGCGTGCAGCCCGGCAATCAGCCGCTCGGCCTCGGCGTTGCGGTCCATCGCGTACAGCGCCATCGGCAGCAGCGCCTGCGCATGCTGGCGCTCGGCTTGCTGGTCCTGCGCCGCCGCGTGCGCCAGCGCGGCGGCGAAGTGGCGCTCCATCGCCGGCCAGTCCCAGCGCAGCAGCGCCACCGTGCCGGCCAGGCGTTCGAGCCGGGCCGATGCGGCGCGCCAGCCGGCATCGAACTGCTCGATCAGCCGCTGCACCTCGCCAACGCCGCCGCCGACGAAGAGCTCCGGCGCGGCGGCATCGAGCGCCGCCTCGGCGCCGGACCAGTCGCCGGCGCGCAGCAGGTAGCCGATGCGCCGCGCCGGGTCGGGCTCGGACGCGGCAGCGCGGTGCAGCAGCGGATTCAGCTCGCCGGGCAGGCGGCGCTCGAGCCGCGCCTCGAGCGCGGTGCGGAACAGGTCATGCAGCACCAGCGTGCGTTCGGCGGTCGCCAGCGTGGTGACGAAGAGGCCGCGGCGCTCGATGTCGTCGAGCAGGTCGGCGGCGTTCCAGGCGCCGCTGACGGCCGCCGCCCGGGCCGCGGTGAGCTCGGGCAGCACGGCGCAGCGCAGCAGGAAGTCGTGCAGCGGCGCCGGCAGCGCGTCGAGCACCTCGCTGGTCAGGTAGTCGAACAGGTAGCGCTCGGTCAGCGCACCGGCGGCGGCCAGCCCCGGCCGCGACTTCAGCGCCACCAGCGTCAGCCGCAGGCCGGCCGGCCAGCCCTGCGTGCGCTCGATCAGCGCCGTGGCATTCGCGCCCGCCGCGGCCAGGCCTTCGGCGGCGATCAGCGCGCCCGCCTCGTCGCTGCTGAAGCGCAGCGCCGCGGTATCGAACTCGGCCAGCTCGTCGGCGGCGCGCCAGCGCGCGAGCGACAGCGCCGGCAGCTCGCGGCTCGACAGCACCAGCGTCCAGTTGCGCGGCAGCCGCTCGATCAGCTGGTCGCCGAGCGCGACCAGCGCGCGGTCGGCGACGCGGTGCAGGTCCTCCACCACGATCACGCCATGCGCGACGTCGGCATGCGCCATCGCGGTGACCAGCTCGTCGAGCGCGCGCCGCGCACCGTCGTCGCCGGCGCTGACGTGCGGCACCAGGGCCTCGGGCAGCGTGCGCCACGGCAGGTCGAAGGGCTCGAGCGCGGCGGCCAGGCAGGCGAACAGCCGCGCCGCGTCGTCCCCGGCATCCAGCGACACCCACGCCAGCGCCGTGCCGGCGGGCAGCGCCGCGGCCAGCGAGGCCAGCGCCGTCGTCTTGCCGTAGCCGGCCGGCGCGTTCAGCAGCACGATCCGGCGCGTCAGCGCGGCGTCGAGCAGCGCGGCATCGAGCGCCGGCCGTTCGATGCGGCGCGCACGTGGGCGCGCGGCCTGGATCTTGGTGGCGGCGAAACGCGGCGGATCGGTGCGCGGGGCGTGGGCGGTGGACATGTCAGTGCCGCCCGGCCGCCCGAAGGCGGTGACGCGCCCCAGGGATCCCGCAAGGGATCCTTCGGATCCGTGGGGGCAGCGAACGAAGTGAGCGTGGGGGTTTCATCCTGGGCCGATGCTAGCGGGCCGGCTCGCTCAGCCGCCGTCCCGCCGCTGCTGTCGCGCCTCCACAGACGTGAGGATCACGCGCCGCGCAGCGCGCCACACAATTCCTCGCGCCCCTGGCAATCCGGCCCCGGGCAGCGCTGCAACGAGCAAGGGAGTCCCCATGATCATCACGATCGTCAACATGTCGAAGCGCATCGCTGACGCCGAATTGCAGCGCGTGGTTCGCGCGGTGAACCGGCAGATTCGCGAGGACTTCGAGCCCTACTGGAGCCTGGGCGCCACGCTGCGCCTCGAAGGCAAGAGCAAGAATTCACCCGACAAGCTGAACCTGCCGGACATGCGCGGGGACGCGGTCCTCTACGTCTGGGACAAGGTCGACGTGCCGGGGGCGCTGGGCTATCACGACGCGAACGCCCGCGGCATTCCGTACGGCTTCGTGTTCACGGACCTCGAACAGGCCCTCAACGAGGCCTGGACCACGACGCTTTCGCACGAGGCGCTGGAGCTGATCGCCGATCCGCTGGTCAACCTGCTGGTCGCGGGACCGCATCCGAGCGAGGACCGCACCGTCTTTCATTGGTACGAGATGTCCGATGCCGTGCAGGGCGAGGCGTACACGATCGACGGCGTCGAGGTGTCGAATTTCGTGCTGCCGCTGTATTTCACGCCGACCACCGAGGTGGGCAGCCGCAACGACTTTCTCGGCATTGCGCGTGATGGAGAAACGCTGCCGTCCTTCGGCATCAATCCCGGCGGCTACATCGGCTTCTTCGATCCGCTGGCCGGCGAGCACGGCGAGCACGTGACGTTCTCGATGGCCGGCGACACGGACGCGCTCAAGCGCCTCGAGGCCAAGCGCGCCCTGAGCGCCGACGGTGGTTCCGGCGGACGCCGCGGCTACCGCATCGCAGGCTGGCCGCGCGAAAGGGCGCTCGCCCCGGCCTCACGCGGCGCCCGCGCGCCCGTCCGGGCGGCGGCTGCATCGCCGCCCGCCGCCTACCGCGGCTCCAGCCAGGCGGTCGCGGTGGAGCAGATGGCGACGGCCGTGTCGTCGAAGTGCAAGCGCCGGTTCGAGCAGGTGTCCTGAGCGCCGGATCAAGCGTGCATTTCCAGGTCGACGATCAGCGGCTGGTGGTCGGATGCGATGCACGCCGCATCGACCGCCACCGCGCGCACCCTGCCGGCCAGGTCTTCGGTGACGAAGACGGTGTCGAAGGACTGCGGCTGGTCGTTCCACTGCACCCGGTCGTGCACCCCGGCGGTCAGCGGATGCTCGACGGCCGGGCAGGCCGCTTCCCACGCATCGCGCCATGACGGCGTAGCGTCGTCGAATGGCGCCACGAGCCGGGTGCGCTCGGGCGAGCGGGGGCCGCAATTGAAGTCGCCGGTCAGGATCGCAGCCGTGGCGCCGATCGCGGCGTCGTAAGGACCGCCTGATCCCGAGCGCGGGCGCGCGCGTCGCGCGTGGTCTGCCGCGTCGGCGTGCAGCGCGCGCAAACACTCGACTTGAGCGGCCCGTTGGCGCGCCGAGTAGTACTCGAGGTGCGTGGTCATCACGCGCAGCGGCCCGATGGCCGTGTCGATGATCACCTCCAGCGCCATTCGCTGCATGCTGCGCACGGCCGGGTCGGCGGGCCATGGCAGCAGGTGCCGCCGCACCGATTCGATCGGCAGGCGCGTCAGGATCATGTTGCCGAAACGGCGGCGGCGCCGCGCCGAGGCGGCCATGTCGGTGGCCACGCCGGCCACGGCACGGTGCCGCGGCAGCCGGCGCGCCAATGCCGCGAACTGATCCCGGCCGTCGCAGCCGGCGAGCTCGGTGGCCGAGAAACCGTCCGCGACTTCCTGCAGGCAGATGATCTCGGGCGTTCCGAGGCACTCGATCTCACCGACGACGCGGTCCAGATCGACCCGGCCATCGGCCCCCCTCCCCCATTGAATGTTCCAGGTCAGCACTCTCAACGCTCACCCCTCTCATCGGCCCCACGCCGCCTTGCGAATTTGGCATTCGAGGGCAGCGCGGCCATCAACCCGATTGTTGAGAGTCGCACGGGGCACGCCGCTTGCTGCACGACGTTCACGTCCTTGCAGCGCGGGAGTCGCCCATGCTTCGTCGTTTTCACCCGTGGCGGCTCCTGCCGGTGCTGCTGCTCGCCGCCGTCCTGTCCGGCTGCGGCTACAACGAGTTCCAGCGCCTCGATGAACAGGTGCGTGCCGCATGGGCCGAGGTGCTGAACCAGTACCAGCGCCGCGCCGACCTGGTGCCGAACCTGGTCGCCACGGTCAAGGGCGAGGCGAACTTCGAGCAGGAAACGCTGACCCGCGTGGTCGAGGCGCGCGCCAAGGCGACGTCGATCCAGGCGACGCCGGAACTGATCAACGATCCGGCCGCGTTCCAGCGCTTCCAGGCCGCGCAGGGCGAGCTGTCGAGCGCGTTGAGCCGGTTGCTGGTGGTGACCGAGAACTATCCGAACCTGAAGGCCAACCAGGGCTTCCAGGACCTGCGCGTGCAGCTCGAGGGCACCGAGAACCGCATCGCCGTCGCGCGCAACCGCTACATCCAGGCGGTGGCGGCCTTCAACGTGCTGGCACGCAGCTTCCCGACCAACCTGACCGGCAAGATGTTCGGCTATGCGCCCAAACCGAGCTTCACGGTGGCCAACGAGGCGCAGATCAGCGTGCCGCCGACGGTCGACTTCACGAACCCGAATCCGAAGCCGCCGGCGCCGGCGGCCTCGCGCTGAAGCCGGCGGCGGAGCGCATCACCCATGCTCGCCGTGCTGGCGTTGTTGTTGTCGCTGCTGGCGCTGCCCTGCGCCGCCCAGCAGCCGGTACCGCCGCTGACGGCGCGCGTGATCGACAGCACCGCGACGCTGACCGAAGCGCAGCACGCGGCGCTGGAGGCCAAGCTCGCCGCTTTCGAGCGCGATGCCGGCCCGCAGATCGTCGTGCTGATGGTGCCGACCACGGCACCCGAGGACATCGTGAGTTACGCGCAGCGGGTCGGCGAGCAATGGAAGATCGGCCGCCGCGAGGTCGGCGACGGGCTGCTGATCGTGATCGCGAAGAACGACCGCCAGGTGCGCATCGCGCCGGCCAAGGCGCTCGAGGGCGCGGTGCCGGACCTGGCGGCGCGCCAGATCATCGAGCGCCAGATGGTGCCGGCGCTGCGCAGCGGGGACTTCGCCGGCGGGCTGCACGCGGGCATTGACGCGCTGATCGCGCGCATCCGCGGCGAGGCGCTGCCGGCGCCCGCGCCGCCGCGTGAAGAGCGCGGCGCGCGCGGCAGCGGGCTCGACTTCGGCGCGCTCGGCCTGTTCTTCTTCGCCGGCGTGCCGATCGTCGGCGGCATGTTGAGCCGCGTCGTTGGCCGCCGCTTCGGCGCGCTGCTGACCGCCGGGGGTGCCGGCGCGCTGGCCTGGCTGATCGGCGGCGGCATCGTGATGGCGATCGGCGCCGCGGTGGTCGCGCTGCTGATGGTCGGCGTGTTTGGTGGCGGCGGCGGCATGGGCGGCATCGGCGGGCGCGGCCGGCGCGGCGGCGTGTTCGGCGGCGCCGCGCCGCCCATCATCTGGGGCGGTGGGGGTGGCGGCGGCTGGGGCGGTGGTTTCTCCGGCGGCGGCGGTGGTTTCTCGTCCGGCGGCGGCGGTGATTTCGGCGGCGGCGGCGCGTCCGGCCGCTGGTGAGCGATGAAGCCGATGCCGATGCCCGCGCGCTGGTGGCGCCTGCTGAGGCACCGCTGCTTCGATGAGCGTGATGCGCGCCGGCTGCTCGACGAGGCCGCGCTCGACCGGCTGCAGCAGCGCATCGCGGCCAGCGAGGGCCGCCACAGCGGCGAGATCCGCGTCTGCATCGAGGCCGGGCTGCCGCTGGCCGAGCTGTGGCGCGGCGCCAGCGTGCGCGAGCGTGCCGTCGCGCTGTTCGGCGAGCTCGGCGTCTGGGACACCGAGTTCAACAACGGCGTGCTGATCTACCTGCTGCTGGCCGAGCATGCGATCGAGGTCGTCGCCGACCGCGGCCTGAACCGCGTCGTGCCGCCGGCGCACTGGCAGCAACTGGCCGAGCGCATGGCCGCGGCCTTCCACGCGGGGCAGTTCGAAGCCGGGCTGATGCAGGCGATCGATGCGGTCGAAGCCCCGCTGCTGCGGCAGTTTCCGCTCGCCCGGGGCGCCGCCGATGTCAACGAGCTGCCGGACCGGCCGGTGCGGGTCTGAGCTCGCGCCGGCGCGAAGTCAGGGCGACTCGGCCGGCAGCACGTAGCGCGTGCTCGGCCCCTTGCCGACCTGCGCCAGCAGCCCGCGCGCCGCCAGCTTGCCGAGGTGTTTCGACGCCGTCGCGAGGCCGACACCGCACAGCTGCGCATAGGCGCTCTTGTTGACCGAGCCGGCCGCCAGCAGCCGCTTCAACAGCTCCTCGCCGCTGGACCACGCGACCAGGTCGGTCGACGCGCTTCGCCACTGCGCACTCAGCCGCTGTTCGCGGCTCAACTGGCGCTCGAAGACATCGCGCAGCCGGTCGAGCTCGGGCGCGAAGCGCTCGCGCAGGCCGTGCTTGTCGAGCAGCTGCACCGCCGCCTCACGCTCCTTCACGGCCATCTCGACGTATGCGCGGGCGATCGCCAGCTGCGCCTCGATCTGCGCCAGCGGCTCCAGCGGCACCGCCAGCGCCGCGCGATGCCGCTGCACCTGCGACATCTGCTCGAAGTGCGCGGCCAGCTCGGCCGGCAGCATGCGGTCGATGAAGGCCTCGTCGCGCGGCCCGAGGATCTCGCGCTTCAGGCGCCGCGTGGCCTCGATCGCCGCCGCATCGCCGCCCTCGGGCCAGCAGGCCAGCGCGGCGCCGATGTGGGCATCGCCGAGGCGCTCGTCGACCGGATCGTCGAGCGCCTGGAAGCGCTTGTAGAACGCCTCGGCCATGTTGTAGTGCGCGCGGCCGACGAGCACGCGCAGGCCCGCGCCCTGCGCGATCTCGAGCGCGCGCGCGTAGTGCTCGATCGCCGGCTCGTACTTGCCCTGCCAGAAGTACGCGGCGCCGGCATTCAGGTGCGTCGCGGCGACGGTCTCCGGCTCGACCGCGAAGCGGCCGGCCATCTCGAGCACGCGCTGCGAGTAGTCGATCGCCCGCGCGAAGTCCTTCGCGTCGCCGTAGATCAGCGCCAGGTTGCCCCAGGTCTTCAGCACCGCCTCGCGGTCACCGAGCCGCTCGTAGGCCTGCAGCGCGCGGTGCTTGTGCTCCAGCGCGCGCTGCAGCTCGCCGCTGCGGCGCCAGTATTCGCCCCAGGCCTGCTCGAGCATCGCGATCTGCTCGGCCGCCTGCGGGATGTGCTCGCGCAGCGCTTCGGCGCGGTCGAGCACGGCCTTCGAGCGCGGATCGTTGCGCAGCACGTACAGCCAGCCCAGCTTGACCAGCGTGTCGACATGGGCCTGCAGCACCTGGGGCGCGGCCGCCGCCGGGTCGTCGGACAGGCCAGCCCGGCGCAGGAACTCGGCGCTGTCCTGATAACACGCAAACGCCCTGTCCGGGTCCCGCGCCTCGTCGACCTTGCCGAGCACGCCGTAGACGATGCCGAGCATCAGCGCATCGTCGGCCGCAGCCGCCAGGCGCAGCGCCTCCTCGCAGGCCGCGCGCTCGGCGCTCGCGTCGCCGCGCACGCGCCACAGCGCGGCACGCGCCAGGCACAGCTCGAAGCGCATGCGCGGCTCGAGCGGCTGCGCGGCGAAGCGCTGCAGCAGCGCATCGGTGTCGGTGTCGCTCGCCAGCTCGATGCGAAAACGCTGCAGGCAGGCGATGAAGCCGGGCACGTCGCCGGCGTGCAGCAGGTGCCACAGCGCGGCGCGGGCGCCGTGCGATTGCAGCGCTGACGCGGCGCGGCCGGCGTGCGAGCGCAGCGCCGCCGCGGCCTGGCGGATTTGCCACGCGGTGCGCGCGGCGCCGTCGGCCGGCAGCAGCGTTTGAAGCTCGTGCTGCAGCCGCAGGTCGCGCTCCAGCGCGGCGTCGCCGTGCGGCGGCGGGCCGAAGAGCTGTTCCGCCAGGCGCCGCCGGCCCTTGTCGACATAGCGGTAGAAGGTGCTGCCGCCGACGCCCCACAGCCCGCACAGCTGCTCGGCCGCCGGTTCATCGCCGCGCGGCCGGTAGCGATCCGGGAAGGCGGCCACCGGCTCGAAGCCCGCGTGGCACATCAAGGCCAGCAGCGGACGCCAGGCGGTGCGCACGACCCAGTCGTGCTCGCTGATGCCGCCGAGGCCCGGCGCGCCATCGGGCCGCAATGCGGCCAGCGCGGCGCGCAGCAGCACGATCCAGGCCGCCGGCTGCGGCGCCGGATCGTCACCGAAGACATCACCGGCCACCGCCCGCAGCGGCGCCAGCAGGCGGCGCGCGAACCAGCGCGTGAGCAGCGGGCGGCTGCGCAGCAGCTCGTCCAGCGTGCCCGCCTTGTGCGCGGCCAACACGGTCGTCAGCACCGGTTCGAAGAAGGCCCGGCGCCGCGCGACGCGGTGGCGACGCAAGCTAGGGGGGTGCGCAGCGGCAGACTCGACCATCATCCAGCGATCGTCTACGGTGTCCGTGCGGGCGGCGCGAAAGTGTGCATGTGAATGCAACGCGGTCCGGCCGTAGTGTGGCCGCCCTGTCGCCGCCGGGCCGCCCCAAGGCGACATGCCCCCTCGGGGGGCCGACGCCGAAGGCGTCTAGGGGGCGCCTAACTGGAGACACCCCATGCCCAACCTCACTTTCAGCAGTCCGGCGTTGCCCGGCACCCCCGCGCCGGTCGGCGTCACGTTCGCGGTCTACGCCCCTTTCGGCACCGACGAGGTGCTGAGCGAATACCCGTCCGGCACCGCGCAGCCGATCCAGCAGCATCCGCTGGTGCAGCACCTGGTGCAGGTCAGCCAGTGCGGCGTGCACGTGTCGGCGCTGATCGACCTGCATGGCGATGACAGCTACCTGGTCGACATCCCGGCCAACAAGCCGCTGTCGATGCAGATCGCCTCGCGCTGGAAGCAGGACATGCACTCCCCGCGCACGCTGGCCGGCTTCCTGCGCCGCGCGCGCCAGCTGCATCCGGAGACGGCGATGGTCTTCGCGCTCGAAGGCCATGGCGCCGGCTTCCTGCCCGAGCTCGACATCAGCCAGCTGACGACTGCGAATCTGACGCAGAACGGCAGCCTGCAATGGAAGATCACCGAAGGCCAGGGCGAGCCGCTGCTGCCGATGGGCTCGCCCCTGCTGCCGATGGGCTCACCCTTGTTGCCGATGGGCTCGCCGCTGCTGCCGGTGAACCACCTGCCGCTGTCGACCTGGGGCCTGGGCCATGCGCTGAAGGACGCGCAAGGCGCCGGCCGCAAGCTCGCGGTGATCCATTTCAACAACTGCTTCAACATGGCAGTGGAAGTGCTGCACACGGTGGCGCCGTTTGCCGATGTCGCCACCGGTTACATGAACTACAACTTCTTCACGAGTGGCGAGACCTACCCGAACGCCTTCAACAAGCTGAAGACCGCCGGCAGCGCGACGACGCAGCAGTTCGCGCAGTGGCTCGCGGAAGCCAACCGCGACCTGCTGGCGAGCAAGACGCACCACCCGACCACCGGCGGCGTGGTGCCGCTGTCGCGGCTGCCGCAGATCGCCGGCCGCATCGACGTGCTGGCGCAGGCGCTGGTCGGCGTGCTGAGCAGCGCGACGCCCGAACAGCGGCCGGCGGTGGTCAGCCGCGTGCGCACGGCGCTGGTCAAGGCGCAGCAGTACGACACCGTCGGCGCGCCGAAACTGGACGCACCCGACGAGCTGACCGATCTGTGCAGCCTGGCCGAGCAGCTGAGGAGCTTTCTCGGCAGCGCGGCCGTGGCCGACGCGGCCGCGCAGCTGCAGGCGGCGCTCGGCGGCATCAAGGTCTACGGCGCCAAGACCACCCCGTGGATTGCGCCCGAGACGATCTGGGACTTCTCGCGGCCGACGCTGGCGATGAACATCCTCTGCCCCGACCCGCTGCTCGGCGGGCTGTGGGATTGGCGCTCGCCGTACTACCTGCAGAAGGTTGCGACGCCGGTGCAGCCCCAGGTGATCGACTTCCTGAAGTCCACCGCCTGGGTCGACTTCATCATTGAATACCACCGCCAGGCGCCATTCGTAGGCCTGCGGCCGGCGGCGATTCCGGCCTATCCGATCTTCAACCGCAAGCACACCTTGCCGTAGGTGCCGTAGCGCTGATCTCCCGAACGCCGCCCCTCCCATCGGCCCCTGCGGACATGCCCGTCCGCAGGGGCCGATCGCTTTAGGGGGCCGCGGCGCCGGCCGCGGCGCAATCGTCCAGCCATCGTCTGCGGGATGTGAATGCGTCGTGCGACTTCGCACGTCGCGGCGCAAGGGGACCCGGCGCTGCAATGGCGCCCTCGCCGCCCTTCCGGCGGGGACCGGACCCCGGTCAACCCACTCAGCTGTTCAAGGAGATCCTCCCATGACCATCATCATCCATGGCGACAACAACGCCAACGTCTTGAATGCCAGCGCCCTCGACGACCACGAGCTCTACGGCCACGGCGCCAACGACACGCTGAACGGCAACATCCAGGACGATCTTCTCGACGGCGGCACCGGCGGCGACAAGATGAGCGGCGGCGCCGGCAACGACGTCTTCATCGTCGACAACATCGCCGACACGGTCGCCGACTCGAGCGGCACCGACCGCGTCGAGTCGACGATCAGCTACACGCTCGGCGCCACGATCGAGAACCTGTACCTCACCGGCGCCGCCAACATCAACGGCACCGGCAACGGCCTGGTCAACAAGCTGATCGGCAACAGCGGCAACAACACGCTGAACGGCGGCGCCGGTGCCGACGTGATGGCCGGCGGCAACGGCAACGACACCTACTTTGTCGACAACGCCGGTGATGCGCTGCTCGAATTCGCCGGCGCCGGCACCGGCATCGACTGGGTCAATTCGACCGTCAGCCACACGCTGGGCGTCAACTTCGAGCACCTGGACCTGATCGGCATCGCGCCGATCAACGGCACCGGCAACGACCTGGCCAACACGATCTACGGCAACAGCGCCAACAACGTGATCGACGGCAAGGCCGGTGCCGACACGATGGCCGGCGCCGGCGGCAACGACACCTACTACGTCGACGTCGCGGCCGACGTCGTCAGCGAAGCCGCGGGCGGCGGCACCGACACGGTGTACTCGCGCGCCGCCACTTTCACGCTCGGCGCCAACGTCGAGCACCTGGACCTGCTCAACACCGCGATCATCGTGGTGCCCGGCGGCGGTTTCGACGTGCTGCCCGGCGGCATCGACGGCACCGGCAATTCGCTGGCCAACACGATCGAAGGCAGCAGCGGCGCCAACGTGCTGCGCGGCATGGGCGGCAACGACACGATCTACGGCGAAGGCGGCCACGACACGCTGGACGGCGGCACCGGCAACGACAACCTGCACGGCGGCACGGGCGACGACCAGTACGTCGTCGATGCGGCCGGCGACAACGTCATCGAGCTGGCCGGCGAAGGCACCGACAGCGTCAGCGCGTCGGTCACGCACACGCTGGATGCCAACGTCGAGAAGCTGACGCTGACCGGCGTCGGCAACATCAACGGCACAGGCAACGCGCTGGCCAACACCATCACCGGCAATGCCGGCAGCAACTGGATCGACGGCGGCGCCGGCGCCGACACGATGAGCGGCGGCGCGGGCAACGACTTCTACGTCATCGACAACGCCGGCGACGTGGCCAGCGAGTTGGCCGGCGGGGGAACCGACTGGGTCTATGCCGGCATCAGCCACACGCTGGCCGACCCCGACATCGAGAACCTGGTGCTGACCGGCGTCGCCGCGATCAACGGCACCGGCCACGCCGGTGCCAATTCGATCCACGGCAATGCGGGCAACAACGTGCTGATGGGCCAGGCCGGCAACGACACCCTCTACGGCAATGGCGGCAACGACACGCTGCAAGGCGGCACCGGCGCCGACGCGATCCACGGCGGCGTCGGCAACGACACGCTGCGCGCGGTCGACAACGTGGCCTTCGTCGACGACGCGGCCGAGGACCGCTTCCACTTCGACACCGCACTGAACGCCTTCACCAACGTCGACCTGATCGACAAGGCCAACTTCACCGCCGCCGGCGGCGAAGGCACCGACGACGAGCTGGTGCTGGAGAACAGCATCTTCAGCGCGCTGCTGTCGACGGTGGGCACCAACACCGGCACGCTCGGTGCCGCCTACTACTTCGAAGGCGCCGCCAACGGCAGCGGCCAGTTCGACCCGATCGGGATCTACAACAACACGGCGACCGGGCAGCTGTTCTACAACCCGACCTTCGGGACGGCCGGGGACAGCGTGCTGTTTGCGGTGGTGAACCTCGTCGGCGTGGCGGGCGGGTCGGCGGTGTTGTCGGCGGAGGAGTTCACGTTGGGGTGAGTTGTGGACCGGGGCCTGCGCGCCGCGAGCAGGGTGCTGTTACGCGGCGGCTGGCGGGGTGCGACGACAATTGGGCTTTCGTCGCCCCCGCCCGAGCCCCCCGATGTCCAACCTCGTCGTCCACGGCGGCACGCCGCTCACCGGCCGCGTGCTCCCCTCCGCCAACAAGAACGCGGTCCTTCCGATCCTCTGCGCGACCCTGCTGACCCGCGAGCCGGTGACGCTGCACGGCATCACCGAAATCACCGATGTGCGCAAGATCCTCGAGTTCTTCCGCTCGATCGGCAGCGCGGTCGAGGTCGACTACGCCGCGCGCGTGCTGAAGGTGCACCACCGCGACACGCTGTTCGACGAGCGCCAGCACAAGCTGCCGGAGGAGATGCGCTCGTCGATCATGCTGGTGCCGCCGCTCTTGGCGCGCTTCCAGGTCGCGCGCATCGAGGACGACGTGCAGGGCTGCACGCTGGGCGTGCGCGAGATCGATCCGCACGTCGAGGTGATGGAGCGCTTCGGCGGCCAGGTGGCTCGGGCGCCCGATTCGATCACCGTGCGCAGTGCCGGCCGGCTGCGCGCCAACGACCACTGGCTCGACTACGCGTCGGTGACGACGAGCGAGAACTTCGTGCTCTGCGCGACGCTGGCCGAGGGCGTGTCGACGCTGACCAATGCCGCCTCCGAGCCGCACGTGCAGGAGCTGTGCGACTTTCTGGTGATGCTCGGCGCGCAGATCGATGGCCGCGGCACCTCGCGCGTGACGGTCACCGGCGTCGAGGCCTTGCGCGGCGGCGAATACACCTTCGCCGAGGACTTCCACGAGATCGTCACCTTCCTCGCGCTCGGCGCGATCACCGGCGGCGACGTGGTGGTGAAGAACTCGGTGCCGCGGCAGTTCCCGCTGCTCGACCGCACCTTCGCGAAATTCGGCGTGACCATCGAGCACCACGAGGGCTGGTCCCGCGCGAAGACCGACGGCCCGCTGCGCGTGCGCGAGCCCTTCACGCGCAACATGCTGCAGAAGGTCGAGGCCGCACCCTGGCCCTACGTGCCGGTGGACCTGCTGCCGATCTTCATCGCCATCGGCGTCAGGGCCGAAGGCAGCGCGATGTTCTGGAACAAGGTCTACGACGGTGCGCTGGGCTGGACCTCGGAAGTGTCGAAGTTCGGCGCCCACGTCTTCCTGTCGGACCCGCACCGCGTCGTCACCTTCGGCGGCAAGCCGCTGACGCCGGCCGAGGTCGAGAGCCCGTACATCATCCGCGTGGCGATCGCGCTGCTGATGCTCGCGGCCAGCATTCCCGGCCGCTCGGTGATCCGCAATGCCACGCCGATCCGGCGCGCCCATCCGCGCTTCGTCGAGAACCTGCAGGCACTGGGCGCACGCATCGACTGGACCGAGGAAGAGTAGCGCGCATAAGACGCGTCAGAGGCTTCGCGTGCGGCCCCCGCCGGCCGTTCGATGTCAAGGCCCGCTGACGCTGGTGGCCGACGAGCAGACGACGAACATGTTCATGATCCGGCTGCTGAGGCCCTCGTTCCTCACGATGCAGCGGTACGCGTGCTGCGGATTGGCCGGATCGGGACCGGTCGAGACGATGGAAACGTCATTGGCCGCGTTGTTGTCGTCGCGGTGGCCACAGCCGCCGCCAACCACGTAGGTCTGCGCGGGGCAGCCCAGGAATCGCTGGGCCCTGGTCACCGCCCCCTGGTCCCACGAACGGGTGAGGTAGCGCAAGGTCACCGGCCCGGCCAGGCCGGTTGCACCCGTGTCGCCCTTGTCCCCCTTGGCGCCGGTCTCGCCCTTGTCGCCCCTGGCGCCCGTGGCGCCCGTGGCGCCGGTCGCGCCAGTGGCGCCCGTGGCGCCGGTCGCGCCAGTGGCGCCCGCGGCGCCAGTGGCACCCGTATCACCCTTGGCACCGGTGGCACCGGTGGCACCGGTGGCACCGGTCAATCCGCGCGGCCCCTGGTCGGCCAGCGTCAGGTCCAGCCGCGCGGCGTGCGCGGTGGCGGTGTTTTCCTTGCTGTCGAAGAAGGCCACGGTGCCGGGTGCCGAGACATCGGGTGCCAGCAGCAGGCCGAAATTGCTGCCGGGGTTCTGGATCCAGTCGCGTGCCAGGCTCGTGACGTCGACGCTGACGAACTGCTGCGCGCCGTTGACGGCAAAGCTCACGCCGCTGCCCGGGCCGCCCGGCACCGGCGCCGCCGACGCGGTGGCCGTGCTCTCGGACCAGGCCGAGCGCAGCGGCTGGGCCTCGACGCTGCCGGCGCTGCCGATGCGGTTGACGTACAGCACCAGCGAGGCCTTCACCAGCTTGCCCGGCGTCATCGCCGCCGGCAGCGTCGAGAGGTCGAAGCGCAGCAGCGCGGTCGCGCCGCCGCCCACATTGAGCGTTGGCAGGTTGCCCATGTTCAGCGCCGGTTGCGCCGGGCTCAGCGTGACGTCGGCGGCCAGCGGCGCGTCGAGCGCCCAGGCGGCGGGGATGCACAGCGCCAGCGTCGTGGCCAGCAGCGCTTGCGGGGTGCCGCCGCGTCGCGGCAGCCGGTGAGGGAAGGCAGTGGCCATTGAGGACTCTCCTGGGTTGGGTTTTTCAAGCCGAAGGACGGGTGCTGCGGGCCGTGCGGCGCGCCAGCGCCCACGCCGCGCCGGCCAGCACCAGCAGCGCGGGGCTGGCCGGCTCGGGCACGCTGCCGATCGATATGTCCAGCGCCCAGTGCGCGTCGCGCTGCGCACCGTCCACCTGCACGAAGTGGAGCCCGGGCTGGCCGGCGAAGAGCTGGCCGGTGTAGTCGGGCACGCCGTCCTGCGCAAAGCCGTCGTCGAAGAAGGTGCCGAGCGGCTCGTTGCCGTCCTGCGTCAGCACCAGGCGGTAGTGACCGGCGGCAAACAGGCCGTCGAACATCGCGTCCCAGCAGAAGCCGGTGGCGGGATCGGCGCTGCCGCCCTGGGCGCAGGTGTGCGTGCTGCCGCGCACGATGCGCAGCAGGCCCTCGGTGGCTTCGAACAAGGCCAGCACCGGCACGAAGCCGCCGGCGGCCACCGCGTCGCCGGCGGCATTGGTGCCGCCGGCATACGACCAGGTGGTGGCGCTCAGCCGCGTGGCGGCGGCGAGGTCGAAGTCGATCACGAAGCGGTCGTCGTCGCCATCGAAACGGCCCTGGTAGCTGGTGATCGCGGCGGCGGCCGGTGCCGCCAGCGTGGCCAGCGTCAGCGCGAGAGCGGCGAGTCGGGCGGTGGTGCTTGAGGTGTGCATGGCCGCCACTCTAGGCAGCGCGTTCGCCGCCCGATAGCCATCGAACGGATCGGCCGACCCCCTCCGGACGGATGGGCTGCCAGTGCACTATTCACGGCATGATCCGGCCCATGGTCGGCCCCCTGCTGATGAACCGCACCCTGCTGCGCGCCCGCGAGCCGACCGACGCCCGTTCGCGCCTGGCGATGCTGCATGCGTACTTCGAGTACAGCCGCTACAGCCTGGTCTTCGCACTGCTGCTGATCACGATGCAGGTGGTCTACATCGCGGGCCGCGTGCCCTGGAGCCTGCTGCTGGCCTGGCTGCTCGGCAGCGTGCTGATGCTGGCCACGCGCTGGCACTGGCGGGCCCGTTTCCTCGCGCAGAGCGCGGCGCGCACGATGGCCGAGCTGGACGCCTGGCGCTGGCGCGCGGTGGCCGGCGCCGGCGGCGCGGGTCTGATGTGGGCGGTGGCGCTGCTGATGGACTTCGAGCCCGGCGACGTCACCTCGCAGATGTTCTGCGCCACCATCGCCTGCCTCACCTGCGTCGGCAGCATCAACGTGATGGCGCCGGTGCCGCGCGCCTTTCATGCGCTGCTGCTGCCGGTGATCACCACGCTGACGCTGCAGTTCCTGAGCCTCGCCACGCGCGACAACTTCAGCGGCTTCTACCTCGCCGGGCTGACGCTGGTGGCCGCGGTGATGGCCAACGGCCTGGCGCGCAACCACTCGAAGCTGCTGCACGAGAGCCACGAAATGCGCTTCGAGCGCGAGGCCATCATGCTGCAGCTGGAGGAGGCCAACGCGGCGAAGTCGCGCTTCCTGGCCGCAGCCAGCCACGATCTGCGCCAGCCGCTGCACGCGCTGGGCCTGCTCGCGAGCCAGGTGCGCGACGAGGTCGAGGGCCGGCGCGCCGCGCAGACGGCCGAGCGCATCGAGACCATCGTCGGCTCGCTCGATAAGCTGGTCGATGCGCTGATGGACATCTCGCGCCTGGACAGCGGCCGCATCGAGATGCACGTGGCGCCGCTGCCGCTGGCGCCGGTGTTCGAGCGTCTGGCCGGCGAGTTCGCGGCGCTGGCCGAGGACCGCGATCTGCAGTGGCGCCTGCGGCCCACCGGGCTGTGGGTGCACTCGGACCCGGTGCTGCTGGAGCGCATGCTGCGCAACCTGCTCGGCAATGCGCTGCGCTACACCGAGTCGGGCGGCGTGCTGCTGGCGGCGCAGCGGCGCAGCCATCCGGACGGCGACCGCGTGCGCATCGGCATCTGGGACACCGGCATCGGCATCGCGCCGGAGCACCAGCAGAAGGTGTTCGACGAGTTCGTGCAGCTGCACAACCCGGGCCGGCTGCGCGAGCTGGGCCTGGGGCTCGGGCTGTCGATCGTCGCGCGGCTGGCCAAGCTGCTCGAGCACCGCGTCGGCGTGCGCAGCCGGCTCGGCCGCGGCTCGTGCTTCAGCATCGAGCTGCCGCTCGCGCCGGCGCTGCCGGCGGCCGCACCGGCGGCCGTGCTGGCCGGGCCGCTCGGCGAGCCGCTGGCCGGCCTGGGCGTGGCGCTGGTGGAAGACGACGATGCCGTGCGCGACTCGACGGTCGGGCTGCTGCAGCGCTGGGGCTGCCATGTCTGGGCCGCCCCCAGCGCGCCTCAGCTGCAGGCGCTGCTCGGTGCGCCGGACCGGCTGATCTGCGACTGGCGCCTGGCCGAAGGCGACGGCATGCAGGCCATCACGTCGCTGCGTCGGTGGCTCGGTACCGAGGTGCCGGCCCTGCTGCTCAGCGGCGAGACGGTGCCCGCAGCGGTGCTCGAAGCAGCGCGCCAGGCCGGCGTCGAGGTGGCGCGCAAGCCGCTGCCGCCGGCGGCGTTGCGGGCCTGGCTCGGATCACCCCTGGCGCGGGGCGAGGCTTTGCAGTAGCTGCCGGCCGGCCAGCACGGCCTGGGTGCGGTTCTTGACGTTCAGCACGCGGAAGATCGTGACGAGGTGGGCCTTCACCGTCGGCTCGGCCAGCTCGAGCTGGCGCGCGATCTCCTTGTTGGCCAGGCCGCGGGTCAGGCTCTCGAGCACGTCGCGCTGGCGCGGCGTGAGGGCTTGCGCGGCGGCCGGCGGCGGCTGCAGGTTCAGCAGGAACGGCGGCACGTAGCAGTTGCCGTCCAGCACCAGGCGCAGCGCGTGCGCCAGCAGCGCGGTGTCCGCTGACTTCGGCAGGTAGCCGGCGGCGCCCAGGCGCAGCGTCTGCTGCGCCAGCACCGGGTCGGTGTCGCCCGAGAGCATCGCCACCGGCAGCATCGGGAAGGCCAGGCGCAGCTCGCGCAGCGCCTGCAGCGGCTCGGTGCCCGGCAGGTGCACGTCCAGCAGCACCAGCGCCACGTCGGGCCGCGCCGCCAGCACGCCATGCGCCTGGGCCAGGGTCGCGGCCTGGCTGACTTCGCTGTCGGGCCACTCGCGTTGCAGCAACTGCACGATGCCCTCGCGCGCGATCGGATGATCGTCGATCACCAGCAAGTGCAAGCGCGGGGTGGCAGGCATGGCGGCGCGAGGATAGCGCAGCCGCCGCGCCCGCGAAACACCCGGTTACCGGGGCGACGTCACGGCAGCTGGGGAATGCTTGCGTGAAGGATGAGCGGGCGCCCCGCGCTGGGGATCCGCGGCCCGGTCGATCGGAATGACCCTGCGCCGCCGCGCCAACGCGTATTCACGCTCCACCAGCGACGGCCCGAGGAATTCGCGCAGCGTCGGTCCGTGCTTCAACAGCGGGTTGTCGAAGAGGAACTGCGCCACTTCGTGAAACCAGACCCGCCGCCCGATGCGCGTGTACCAGCGCATCGCGTGGAGAAAATCCGCATCGCCGCGGAACAGCAAACGCGCCAGCGCACGCGGCCGCAACTGCATCGACAGCTCGATCGCCTTCGACCACAGGAACACGCGCCACGGCGGCACGCCCTTGGCCGCCAGCACCTGGTGCTTGTAGTCCCAGCGCCGCGTATCGGGCTGGATCACGCGACGATCGGCCACCGTGTCGTAGAACGGCGTCCAGCGGTGCGGTGTCGCGAACAGCAATTGGATCTGATCCGGGTCGTAGCGCCACAAATGGCGCAATGAGCGCCAGTAGTCGCGATCGGACTCTTCGCTGAAGCCGATGACGTAGGTGGCCATCGAAACGATGCCATGCTGGCGCAGCAGCCGGATGGCCTCCGCATCTTCGCTGGTCGTCGCGCCCTTCTTGATGGCTGCCAGGGTCGCTTCGTCGTAACTCTCGATGCCGAGCAGGAAGCGGATCACGCCGGCACGCCGGTACAGGTGCAGGATGTCGGCATCACGCACGATGTCGCCGGCGCGCGTCGAGCCGACGAGCAGCAGCGGCACATTCTCGGCGATCAGCGCTTCGAGAAACGCCTGCCAGGCCTTGCGCGAGCCGGTGGGCAATTCGTCGGCGAAATTGATCAGCTCGACGCCGTGCTCGCGGTGCAGGCGCGCGAGCTCCTTCGCCAGCTTCACCGGATCACGATGCCGCCAGCGCGTCCAGTAGCCGCGCTGGCCGCAGTAGTTGCACAGGTACGGACAGCCACGCGCGAATTGCACCACCACCGCGCGCTTGCCGCCCCAGTACGAATAGCGGCGGTGATCGATCAACTCCCAGCCGATGCGATGGGCGTCGAGGTCCAGGATCATCTCGGCGGCCGGCGTGTCGATCACCCGGCCGTCGCGCCGGAAGGCGATGCCGCGCACCGCGTCGAGCGCTCGCCCGGCGGACAGCGCCTGCACCAGCGACCGCGTCGTCTCTTCTCCTTCGCCACGCACGACGATGTCGATCTGCGGCGACTCGCGCAGGATCTCGTCCCAGTGGTAGGTCGGGTGCACGCCGCCATAGACCGTGACCAGCCGCGGCAGCGCTAGCTTCAGCAGTGCGCACAGCGCCAGCACGGTGGCGTGCGCCGAGCTCGAGCCCGAATGCCCGAGCATCACGATGTCCGGCCGAAACGCCCGCGTCCGTTCGACGATCTGCCGCAGCGTCAGCGGGCCGAACTCGGCGTCGAGCAACTGGACGTCGAAGCCGGCGTCGATCAGCGGGCCGCCGATGCTGAGCAAGCCCAGCGGCGGCAAGTGTTCGCGCGGAATGCGGCTGCCGATGGCCGTGTGCGGCGGATTGATCAGCAGGATCTTCATCGTGCGCTTTCAGATCCGGGCCACGCCGACGAGGCCGCAGGCCAGTAGCGTCGCGCCGAAGGCGGCCTTGCAGGCCGCACCGGCCTGCACGCGCCGTATCGCCTGCTCGACGAGCCGGCGCGGCGAGCGCCGCGCGCCGCCTTCGCCGCCGCGGCGGAACGCCATCCAGGCGCAGCCGATCGCTGCCGTCACCCACACCGCCGCCGCGCCGATCGACAGCCCGGCGCCGAGCGCGCTGGCCGCCACGGTCGCCACGGCCGCCACCGACAGCCAGCGCGGCCGCGCCGGCCAGTCGCAGTGAAGCTGCCCGGCAAACTGGGCCGCGGCCAGCGCGGCGGCCGCTGGCAGCGCGACCGCCGGGGCAATGGGTGCGAGCACGGCGCATTGCAGCCCCAGCCACAGCGCGGGCGGCCAGGCCTCGACGCGGGACGCCCAACGCAGCGGGCGCGATGGTTGACGGTGATGTGATCGGATCGACAAGCGGCTTCCTCCGTTTGGAAGCCGCCAGCATCGCGGCGCGCCGCGAAGCGGTGTTGAAGGGTGTGAGGCGACGGTGAAGCCGGCGTGTCGCCGGCGCGCGCGCCGAACGCGTTCAGGCGATCGCCGGCCCGCGCAGCCAATCGGTGAACGCCGCGACGCGTGCCGAATCACGCCGCGGCCCGATCGCATAGGCATAGGCGCCGGTGTCGACGCGCTGCGCCTGCACGCAGCGCAAGGCGCCGGTCTCGAGCAGCCCGGCGATGAACAGCTCCGGCAGCACGCACAGCCCCAGCCCCTCGGCCGTGGCCTGGATCGCGAGCACCGTGTTGTCGAACTCCAGCGTCGGCTCCCACGCGTTCACACCCAGGCCGTGGAATGCGGCCCATTGCGGCCACAGGTCCGGCCGCGAACGCGCGCCGATGCGCGGCCAGCGTGCGAGCTGTCGCGCCCCGGGCCGCGCCAAGGCGGCCGCCGGATGCGTGGCGCTGGCCACCAGCACCGAACGCTCGGCCAGGAAGCGCTGCGGGACGAGCCCGCGCAGCTCCGCATGATCGCGGCGGATGAAGACATCGGCGCGCGACGCCGGATCGACATCGCCATCCGTCGTGCCGACCTGCACGTCGATCTGCGGATGGCGCTCGGCGAAGCCGCGCAGGCGCGGGATCAGCCAGTGCATCGCCAGCGTCACGCCGGTCTCGACGCGCACGATCGAGCGGCGCCGCCCGGCAGCGCCCGCGCCGGACAAGGCGTCGGTGATCGCCTCCATCTTGTCGCCCACGCGCTGGTGCAGGCGGCGACCGGCGGCGGTGAGCTGCGTGGCGCCGGGCCCGCGCTCGAACAGCGCCTGGCCGAGGTGCGCTTCGAGCGCCTGGATCTGCCGGCTCACAGCGCCCGGCGTGACGCACAACTGCTGCGCCGCGAGCCGGACGCCGCCGTGCCGCGCGACGGCGCAGAAGACATGCAAGGCGTTCAGCGGCGGCCGTGTCGACATCGCGGGGTGTTGAGCTGAGCTCAACACATCATGGCAGAAATCTCGTTTGCCGCGCCGGGCCGCGCCACCCAGACTGCGGCGCTTTCACCGATCGGTGCTCCGATGCCCTTTCCGCCTTTCGTACCCGCGCTGGCCCTGACCCTGGTGTTGTCGTGGGGGAGCCTCTTCTACGCCTTCGCGCTGATGGCGCGCCCGGTGCAGGCCGAGCTGCAGGCCGGTGCCACGGCCGTGATGGGCGCTTATTCGTTCGGGCTGCTGGTCTGGGGCCTGGCGACCGGCGTCGTCGGCGCCGTGCTGCAGCGCCGCGGTGGCCGCGCGGTGATGGGCGCGGGCTCGCTGCTCGCCGGGCTGGCCTTCATCGGGCTTGGCGAGGTGAATTCGATCGGCGGCCTGTACCTGGCGTGGGGCACGCTCGGCGCGGCGATGGCATTGACCCTGTATGAGCCGGCCTTCGCGGTGATCGTGCAGGCCTGTCCGGGCGAGCGGCGCCGCTTCATCACCGCGCTGACGCTGGCCGGCGGGCTGGCCAGCGCCGTGTTCTGGCCATTGACCGATCAGCTGGTCGCGCAGGTCGGCTGGCGCGCGACCGCGCTGACCTACGGGCTGATGCACCTGGGCATCTGCGCGCCGCTGCATGCGCTGCTGCTGCCGCGCGCGGCCACGGTGCCCGCGGCGCCTCCGCCGACCGCGGCGCAGGCCGCCGCCCTGCCCCGCCCCCGCGCGCTGCTGCTGCTCGGCATCGCCTTCGCCGCCAACGGATTCGTCACCGCAGCCCTCGCGGTGCACGTGATCCCGCTGCTCGAGTCGCGCGGCGTCGCGCCGGGCGCGGCGGTTGCGCTGGCCACCTGCATCGGCCCGATGCAGGTGGCAGGACGCACGCTGGAGTTCATCTCCGGCGGCGCGCTCGATGCGCGCCGCCTCGGGCTGATCACGCTGGCGCTGATCATGCTGGCGCTGTCCGCGCTGTGGCTCGCCGCGTGGGCGCCGCTGCTGTGCGGCGTATTCGTCATCAGCTACGGCGCCGGTCTCGGGCTGATGACCATCGTGCGCGCGACGACGCCGCTGGCCCTGTTCGGCCCCGCGCGTTATGCCGCGCTGAGCGGCACGCTGGGCATGCCCGCGTTGCTGGCGCGCGCCGCCGGCCCGATCGGCGCGACCTGGCTGCTCGACCGGCTGAGCGGCCCCGGCGCGCTGCTGCTGGCCCTGCTGGCGATCGCCGCCTGCGCGGCCGGCGCATTCGCGCAGGCATGGGCCGCCGGCGAATCCATCGATAAGCAATCCTGACGCTTGATTCATCAAAGGTAATCACCGCTCGCCTAGACTCCGCCCCCATCGTCAGTCAGCCATGGGAGCGTGCATGTTCGACGGATACCTCAGGACGGTGGAAACATCGCAGACGCTGTTGCTCAACGAGCAATCGCGCCAGCTCGAAACCTCCGGCACGGAAGTCTTCAAGTTCGGCTTCGGGCAGTCGCCGTTCCCGCCGCTGCCGGCGGCTGTCGAAGCGCTGCGCGCACACGCCGCGGCCAAGGACTACACGCCGGTGCAAGGCCTGCCCGAGCTGCGCGAGCGGGTCGCCGAATTCCATCGCGCCGCCGAGGGCATCGACGTCGGCGCCGAGCAGGTGCTGATCGCACCGGGCTCCAAGCTCCTGTTGTATGCGGTGATGGCGGCCTTCCAGCGCGCCGACGTGCTGATCCCCGCCCCTGCGTGGGTCTCGTACGCGCCGCAGGCGAAGCTGCTCGGCCACGCGGCGATCCGCGTGGCCACCGATGTCGAGCGGCGCTGGCGCGTGACGCCGGCGGCGCTGGAGCAGACGCTCGCAGCGAAGGCCGATGGCGCCGTGCCGAGCGTGCTGGTGCTGAACCACCCGGGCAATCCGGACGGCCTGTCGTACAGCGCCGACGAGCTGCAGGCACTCGCCATCGTGCTGCGCCGCCACCGCGTCCTGGTGATCTCCGACGAGATCTACGGCCTCCTGAACCACGCCGGCGCGCACGTCTCGCTGGCGCGCCACTACCCCGAGGCGACGATCGTCACCGGCGGCCTGTCGAAATGGTGCGGCGCCGGCGGCTGGCGGCTCGGCATCGCGCTGCTGCCGCGTTCTTTGGGAGATAGCTTCAAGCACACGCTGCTCGGCATCGCCTCCGAAACCTATTCGTGCGCCCCGCTGCCGGTGCAGCGCGCCGCCATCGCCGCCTACCAATGGAACGCCGAGACGCAGGACTACCTGGCGCACCAGCGCCGGCTGCTGGCGACGCTGGGCACCTGGTGCGCCGACGAGCTGCGCGCGAGCGGCCTGCGCATCCACGCGCCCGAAGGCGGCTTCTACCTGTTCCCCGATTTCACGCCGCACGCTGCCGCATTGCACCGCGCCGGCATCACCAGCGCGCAGCAGCTGTGCGCACGGCTGCTGGGCGACACCGGCGTTGCGCTGCTGCCGGGCGACGCCTTCGGCCTGCCGTCGCAGCAGCTGTGCGCGCGCCTGGCGTATGTCGAATTCGATGGTGCCGCGGCGCTGCAGGCCTCGCGCGAGATCGGCCTGCAGCGGCGCCTCTCCGCCGACGAGCAGGCGCTGTTGTTCGCCAAGACCCAGCGCGGCATTCACCAGCTCAAGCGCTGGCTCGCCGCCTTCCAGTGATCCGATCACAACGACTCATCAGGGAAACCGACTCATGAACATCGACACGATGGATGACCTGCCCGAGACCGCGCTGGCCGACGTCAAGCCGGCACGCGGTCGCTTCAACAACAACAACGTGATTCCGCTGCTGGAGAGCTTCTATCCGCCGCAGCAGATCCAGGTGATGCGCGAGCACGGCGTCGACCAGCGCATGATGTTCGGCATCAATCCGTACTACATGGCGCTGGTCAAGGGCGACGAGTACCGCGATGCCGAGGGCACGCTTCTGCTGCCGGCGATGCCGCCGAGCCGGCCGCTCGAAGCGCTGGTGGTGCCGATCCTCGCCGAGGCCGCCGACATGAGCGGCGAGAAAGACCCGTCGAACCAGATCCGCTACAGCCCGGACAGCCTGAAGGGCAAGATCCTGCACAAGTACGACGAGATCGTGCTCGGCTACAGCGCGCTGGCCTGCTCGGCGCACTGCCGCTACTGCTACCGGCTGGACATCTTCAACGGCTCGACCGGCAAGGGCCTGATCAAGCCCGACGAGCTGAAGGCCTACATCGTCGACTACAACACGCGGCTCGCGGCCAGCGGCGGCGTCGATCCGGCCACGGGCGTTGCGCGTTATCCGATTCGCGAGGTGCTGCTGTCCGGCGGCGACCCGATGGTGCTGTCGAACAAGAACGTCTACCGCTACCTGGCCGCCGCGGCCGAGGCCGGCGTGCACCTGGTGCGCATCGGCACCAAGGAAATGGCCTTCCGGCCGCAGCGCTTCGATGCCAATTTCGGCGTGATGCTGGAGTACTTCCACCGCCAGTACCCGGACGTGCACGTCAACCTCGTCGTGCACTTCACGCATGCCGACGAGATGCTTGAGCGCGATGCCGACAACCACTACGTGCGCAATGAGCAGGGCTACTACCGCTGGCTGCCCGCGGTGCGCCGCGCACTCGACGAAGTGCAGCGCTTCGGCTTCGTCACGCTGGAGAACCAGACGCCGGTGATCGCGCGCGTCAACGACGACGCGCAGGCCTTGCGCATCCTGCAGGAAGAGCTGCGCCGCAACGGCATCAAGCCGAAGTACCTGTTCCAGTGCCGCGAGATCGAAGGCCACGCCGCGTTCGCTGTTCCCGTCGAGCGCGCCTGGGCGCTGCACAACGAGTCGCAGCGCGGCCTGTCCGACACCGCGCGCTCGCGCTTCACGATGTCCACCGAATGGGGCAAGCTCGAAGTGGTGTCGGTGATCGACGGCCCGCAGCGCGACGGCGACAGCGTCTACGCGCCCGACATCGCCAGCGTCTTCGCCGACGGGCTGGTGGTCATGAAGATGCACCGCTCGCCCGCCGGCGCGACACAGCAGGGTGACCTGATCATCGCGCGGCGCAATCCGCAGGCGCTGTGGCTGTCGGGCTACGAGGACCGCATCGTCTACGACGGGCGCAAGGACGTGGCCGACAAGTTCAAGCGTTATGTGCTGGCCGAGCAGGCCGGTGCTGGGGTGGTGGATCGCCGGCGGGCCGTGCCGGCCTGAGTGAGCGCTGACGCCAGGCTAGTACACCGGCCCGTCCATCCGCTCCTTCTTGACAAGGATCGTGCGATTGAACGAGTTCAACATCAGGTGCTCGTCGAACTCGACCTTGCGGCCGTCGGGGAACTGCACGAAGCCGTCGCAGACGCAGATCTGGTAGCAGTACATGCGAACGCCGGCGTCGCAGTTCCAGTATTCATACGCGCGGCCGTGGCAGCGGATGTCGAGGTCGACGAGACATTCGTCCGAGCTCATGGACAGGCGCCAGCGCACCGGCAGGTGGTAGCCGCTGCGCGGGTCTTCCCAGTACGCCAGGTTGTGATAGCTGATGGAGCCCTTGCCGGCGGCCGGGTTGAACTTGATCTCGCGGTTGCCGACATACACCGTGCCGATGTCGACGATGCCGGGGCGAAAGAAATTGATGCCGATGTCGCCGTCCTTGTCGGCCTTGGTGGCGTACAGCCACCACATCACGCGCGGCGCCGGCAGGTTGCGGATCGGGTCGGCCGCCTGGCCGACCAGGATGTGCTCGCGCACGCCCTGCCCGTTCTCGATCACGAAGGTCCTGTCGCCCGCCTTGATGCTGCCGTTGACGCGGGCAAAGACGTCGTAGCCGCCACGCTGGGTCTGCGCCGCCGATTCGAACGAGCCCCAGTTCCACAGCGGCTTGCCCATCTGGCTGTAGGCCAGGTCGAGCTCCAGCCCGGCGATGCTGCCGCCGGCGTGCCATGAAGGCGGTTGCGTCTGCGGCCGAGAGATGAACTGCTGCTGCTCGAACTGCCACAGCACGCGGTCGCTGCCGCGCTCGAACTTGACGTCATCCCAGGCCAGGCGCTCGGTGCGGTGCCAGCCGCTGCGAACGAAGTGGTTGTCGCTCATCGTGCCGCGCTGCGACTTCGGCACGGCGATGAACATGATGTCGTGTTCCGCGGCCTGCTTGTCGATCCAGACCCCACGCCCGTTGCCCTTGAGCAGGTACCCCGCGCTCCACATCAGCAGGTCGTGGTCACCACACTCTGCCACCAGGCCGAAGGCCGTCTCTTCCCACAGGTCGGTCTTGTCGTGGGCCAGCAAGCCGTAGCGGGGCATCTCGTCGTCGAGCGTGACCGCCGGCGTATGCGCCTCGGCGTGGGTGGCGACGTACTGCCTGTCGTAGCTGTCGTGGTCGGTGCTCACGTCTAGCGCCAGGGCCTGAACAGCGCTTCCCAGGCATCGACGGGAGCGGGCATGTGCTCGGGCACCTGGTGCTCCGCAGGATGTTGATCGGGCGCGTTCATCAGCAGCGCGCCTGGCGTGTCCGCACCAGCGGCAGCGCCGACGGCTGGCGTCGCGGCGATGATGACCCCGCTGACCGACAGACAAAGCCCCGCACCGCCCAGAAAGCCCACGACCAACCCGTGTCGAACGACCATGGCTGTCTCCTCATTCCTGACGCTCGGCGTCGCGAAACAACGATCACCTAGTTATCTAGGTTAGATTATTTGGAGAGCAACAACATCATGGTTTGCCCGCACCGCCGCGACCATCCTGGAAGGAGAACGAGCGCATCCTCGCCTCGTGCGCCCGGCTACCGCTGCAAGGCGTCCTTCTTCATCTGATCGATCAGCGTCTGGACGAGGACGCCCGCCGGGGTGCTGAAGTCCGAGAACCGGGAGGCCTTGGGCTGCATGTGCAGCGTCGCCGACCACAACACCGTGCTGCGGTCCGCCGAGACGAGCCGCGCCGCCACGAAGAACGCAAAGCACGCGCCCGGGCAATCCATCGTCGCGCCGACCGGCTTGATCGTCAGCACCGGATCGGCAGCACCGGCCGGCAGCACGGCAGCCAACTCAGCCGGCGTCGCCAGATTCGAGGTGGTCAACACCGGCGCACCGGACAGCACGAGCCCCGACGCCTTCAGTGCCGGTGGCAACTGCTTCAGCACCTCGTCGGCCATCGCGCGCATCCTTCGTCAGGCTGTCGGGCGAGGCACCGACTGGAATCATGCCGACTGAGCCTAGAGCGCTGCCGACGCCGGGATTCGCTTTGCTGGGATTCATTGGCGCGGCGATGACGACGAGCGCCGCCGCCGGCACGCTGCCGGCCAATGCCGGGCTGCGCTGCGCGGACAGCACCCGCGTGGCGCAGCCGGTAGACAGCACGATCAGTGCGGCGGCCAGCGGCCAGCGCACGAGTCTGAAAGAGGTCCCAACATGGTCGAAAGTCCTATCGTTCCCGCGCCGCTTCCTGCGCGACCTTGCGCACCGGCGACAGCAGGTATTCCATCACCGTGCGCTCGCCTTGGTGGATCTCGGCGGCCATCAGCATGCCGGCGTTCAGCGCCAGGCGTTCACCGGGCGACAGTCAGTTGAACGGATTGAGACATAGTTCTCGGCCCCTAGTGGCCATTAGTCTTTGGTCGATATGTGATAGATGTACACGCCGAACTCGGTGGCAATCACAAATCGCCTGCTCGAGGGGTCAAACGCGCCTTGGTAGGGCCGGCGCTGTTTGGTGACGTACACCAGCCGCCAGTCGCGCGTGTCCCACATGTAGATGCGGCCTGGGTCTTCTCCCTGACTCACAGGCGCTGTTCCAAGAAGCCAACGCCCATCTGGCGAAAACGTCAAGTAGGTGGGCTGTGGGCCTTCCGGGAGTGGCAGTCGACGCTCCTCGGAACACGTAGAGTTCCGATATAACGTGACGTATGGCAAGGAGCTCGTCGCAACCGCCGAAAGCGCTCCGTCGGCTGTAAGAGCGGGGCGCACGGTTGAGACGTCGCGATTGCCTTGCAGATCCCCACCGAGTTGAATGACGCAGCGCTGCAGCGCGGTTCGACTATCGACGACCCACAGTTGGTGGGCAATGCGCTGGTCCACGTAGCGAACTGCCCACCCGACCGCGAGGATCGCTTTGTCGATCGCGATGGCTGATCCGTTCCTGAACTGATAGTGGGCACCGTCATCCGGGAAGCGCCAGGTCCAATGTTGCTTTCCGTCCGACAGCCGCGTGGCCTGAATTGACTTCGTAGAGCGACTGGGATCCGAGCTCGTTGCGCCAAAGGCGACCACAAACTCGTGCCCGGACTGCTCAACAAGTGACGCGCTGACACCATGAAAGTCCAGAGTCTGTTGCTTGTGTACTGAACTAACGGAACCCGTTGGCTGGGCGGCGATCGTTTCGATCGACCTGCCCCGTGCTATTGTGAGACGAGGGGACGTGGACGACCACATGAGATCTTCCCGGTCACCTCCTGGCAATTCGGCGGTGAACTCAACCTGGGCCCCGGTTTCCGGGTCGACGATGTATCGACTCTTCGCTGCAGCTTCAGACACCGCTATCAACCCGGAGGTTTTGCTCCATGCTGCGCTCGTGTATTCTGGCACGAGCGTTCGTGACGACCGAATCCCCAATTTCTGAGTCAGCGTTACGGCCGTCGCCCCCTTGGTACCTTCGTTGGCCGACGCGCAGTGCAGGATAGTGAGGCAAGCGAGCCCGATGACTCGCGGGATTCGAGGCGTCATGCGGATGAGCGGCGCCAGCATGCCGATTGTGGCCAGGATTGAACCGAATCCAGATCCGGCAAACGAGACGGTAGCGCAGGAATGAGTTGCGTCGAGATGTGTTGATTTGGCAATCATGTCAAGCCCATCATGGCTGTGCAGAGCGTTCGGCGAGGGCAAAGCTGCCTAATTGAATTTCGCAGCTCGAGCGGCAGCATTCGGATCGATGGCGTGGACACGCGGAACCTGAGCACGAACGATGGTCGTGCGCGCCGAGACGCAGCTTGACGTCCCAATGCTTCGGATCGGCGCGAAGGTCTGACGGCGCCATCGTCTCGATCCGCCGGCTTCACACCCGGCGCCCTTTGGCCCCCGCCGGCAGCAACCGCGCCATGTACCCCGGCGCTTCGGCCTTCAGGAACTCCCGGAACGCCGCCGCCGCCGGGCTCAGGCGCCGACCGCTGCGGTACAGCACGTACCAGTCGCGCACGACAGGCAGCCCCTGCAGGTCGAGCAGCGCCAAGTGGCCGGTCTGGTGCTCCAGCAGCACCGTGTGCAGCGAGATGAAGGCCAGGCCCATGCCGGCCATCACCTCCTGCTTGATCGACTCGTTGCTGGTCATCTCGCGCGCCAGCGGCGGATCGAGGCCGTGGGCGGCGAAGTACTGCTCCATCGCGTGGCGCGTGCCGGAGCCGGCCTCGCGGGCGATGAAGGCCTCGCGCGCCACCTTCTTCGGTTGGACGCGTCTTTTGCCGGCCAGCGGGTGGTCGGGCGCGGCGATCACGCCGTGCGGGTGCTTGGCGAAAGGCTCGGCCTGCAGCGCCAGGTGCGTCGGCGGCCGGCCCATGATCGCCAGGTCGACCTGGTTGCCGTCGAGCCGGCCGATGACGCCCTCGCGGTGCTCGATCGAGACGTCGAGTTCGATCTGCGGGTGGGCCTGGCGGAACTGCGCGATCAGGCGCGGCATGAAGTAGCGCGTCGTCGTCACCAGCGCGATGCGCAGCCGGCCGCGGTGCAGGCCCTGCAGCGCATCGATCGCCTCGCCGGCGTCGCGCAGGGTCTCGGCCAGCCGCTCGGCAAACGGTACCAGCGTCTGCCCGGCCTGCGTCAGCGCGAGGTTGCGGCCGCGCTTCTCGAACAGCGGCAGGCCGACGCTTTCGGCCAGCTGGCTCATCTGCATCGACACCGCCGGCTGCGTCAGGTGCAGCAGCTGCGCGGCGCGCACGAAGCTCTCGTGCTCGGCGGCGACGAGGAAGATCTGCCACTGGCGCAGCGTGGCGTGGCGCAGGGTGTCGGGCATGGCGGCGGAGCTCAGAAGAGGGCCGCATCGTAGGCGACGGCGGCCGGCTTCCGATCCCGGCGCCGCGAAGCGCGAGCGCAAAGTTTGCGGCAAGGTCTGCCGAGATCGAAGGCACCCATGTTGCTCTGCAGCAATGCGCCGCGAACCAGCGGCGCTTGCCTTCAGTTCTCAGGAGATTCCAGATGCAACAGGGAAGCTTTTTCCAATCCGGGTCGGGCCGGCAAACCCCCGTTCAGGTCACCACGTTTGCGCTGCGCAGCCTCGGCCAGCTCTACGACATGAACCTCGCCGCGACGCGCGTACTGCTGCAGACGCAGGCACGCGCAGCCTCCGCCTTCGGCTGGCCCGATCTGTCGGGCGTCTTCGACCAGGTCGACGAACGGGCGCGCAGTGCCTTCGCGACCGGCGCCGAGCAGATCGCGCAGACGGCCCAACGCGCCAATGAAGCGGCCGCCGAGCTGCAGCGCCAGGTCGGCCGCGTCGTCGAGACGCAGGCGGTGACGATGACCGAACGCCTGCAGCAGGGCCTGCAGGAGCTCGGCTCGCAGACCAGCGAAGGCCTGCAGCAGCTGTGCGAAACCGCGCGTGCCCAGGCCGATGAGGCCGAACGCGTCTCGAAGGCGATCAGCCAGGAGCTGCGCGACACGCTGCGCGAAGGCGGCCAGCAGGCTCGCAGCGCGATCCGTGAAGGCGGCGAGCGGCTCGGCGAGACGCTGCGCCAGGGCGGCCAGCAGACGACCGATGCGCTGCGCCAGGGTGGCCAGGAAGCCCGCGACGCAGCGCAGCGCGGCCCGGACGACGCGGGTCGGCCGCCGGCGCGCCCGGCCAAGACACCGGCCTGATGCGGTGCTGACGCGCGAATGACGCGTCCCGAAAGCGCATCGATGCGGTGATCGGCAGATTCGGATCGATGCGCTGCAGCGCCCGGCCCCGTGCGGCCGGCGCGCTGCTGCCCTCGGCCAGCGCCGCCCCAGAATGGGCACATGCTCCACGCCCGCCAGCTCTGGGTTCTCACCCTCCTGACACTCTTCTGGGGCCTCAACTGGCCGATCATGAAACTCGCCGTCGGCGAGATGGCGCCGCTGACGTTTCGTGCGCTGTCGCTGCTGCTCGGCCTGCCCTGCCTGGCACTCGCGCTGCTGCTGCTGAAGGTGCCGTTGCGGATGCCGCGGCACGAGTGGGCGCAGGCGCTGCGGCTGGCGGTGACCAACATGATGACCTGGCACGTGCTGCTGATCCTCGCGCTGCCGCACGTCAGCTCGGGGCGCGCGGCGATCCTCGGCTACACGATGCCGGTGTTCGCGGCCTTGTGGGGCCGCACGCTGTACGGCGACCGGCTGAGCACGCGCCAGCTCGCCGGCATCGTCGCCGCCGGCGGCGCGGTGCTGCTGCTGCTGTGGCATGAGCTGAGCCGGCTGAGCGGCGCGCCGCTGGCGGCGGGGGCCATCCTCGTCGCCGCGCTGGTCTGGGGCCTGGGCACGCAGCAGCTGCGGCGCGCGCACTTCAGCGTCGCGACGCTGACGATCGCCTTCTGGATGACGGCGGCGACGACCGTCGTGCTGTGCGTGCTGGCCGTGGCCTTCGAAGCGCCTCGCTGGCAATGGCCGCTGAGCTCGACCGCGCTGTGGGCCATCGCCTACAACGGCGTGCTGGTCTTCGGCTACTCGCAGGCCGCCTGGTTCTATCTGGCGCGCACGTTGACGCCGGTGGCTTCGAGCACCAGCGTGATGCTGATTCCGGTGCTCGGCATCGGCTCCGGCGCGCTCTGGCTCGGCGAGCAGCTGCATTGGCAGGACGGCGCGGCGGTGGCGCTGATCCTGGCGGCGATCGCGCTGGTGCTGCTGCCGCCGCGGCCGGCCTCATCGACGAATTCGATGAGGGCATAGAAATCGAATCCGTTGGCGTGCCCGCCGGCCAGGCCGTACAACGGGTGACAGCAGCCATCGTCATCGGGGTACGTCATGAAGCTCCCGCACGCTCAACGGTCCGGTCCTTCGGGCGACGTCGCCGAGCGGCTGGTGCTGCTGGCCGACGCCGACGACAACAACGCCCTGTACGAGACCGCGGCGCTCGAGATGCTGGGCTACGACGTCGTGCGCGTGCGCGACGGCGGCACCGCGGTGGCGCTGGTGATGACGGGGCTCTTCGACCTGGTGATGATGGAGCTGCGCATGCCGCTGCTGAACGGCGCCGACGCCACCCGCGCGATCCGCCGCTTCGAAGCCTCGGCGCGGCGGATCCCGACGCCGATCGTCGCGCTGACCGCCTCGGTGATGCCGCACGAGCAAGTGCACTGCACCGAAGCCGGCATGGACGACGTGCTGCCCAAGCCCTTCACCCTGCCCGACCTGCGGCGCACCGTCGACCGCTGGCAGGGCACGCAAGCGGTCTGCCGCTGCCGCACGCTGTCGGCCAAGGCCTGCTCCCCGGGCATGACGTAAGCCCTAGAACGGCAGCCGCAGCCCCACCCAGGCCACCAGGATCACCGAGTTGATCGGCACGCTGAGCACGCTGGGCAGGAAGAACAGCAGCGACACCGGCGCGCCGAGCGCCAGCTCGACCAGGCTGCCGATCGCCCAGCCGGCCAGGCCGACCACCGCCCAGCGCCGCATGTAGGTCGGCAGCCAGCGCGCTGCCGCCCGGTTGTGCCGCAGTGCAGCAGCGCGCTCCAGCAGGTCGCGCACGCCGGCATCGCGGAACAGCCACGCGAAGAAGAAGTAGCGGTACAGCAGCGTGCGGAACGGCAGCGGCGGGGCGGCGAGCAGGGGCTCCATGTCGCGTGTCTCCAGCGGCGAGAACCTGGGAGCAATCGTCACACCTGGCGCGCCGTCGCGCAAGCCACGTGCCGCCGCCGCCGCGCGCGCCGGCTGAAATGAACCTTCCACATCACTGGCGTTCAAGACCAGGCGGCTCCGCCGCGCGATGCTGCGGCCATGTTGCGTGCCTTCACCCCACCCTTCACGGCCTCCGGCCGCTCGTCGCTGGTCGCGCCGCCGCCGTGGCATTACGCCGGCTGGCTGCTGAACGTCGAATTCGATTGCGACCCGACGCACGGCGCCGCGCTGGTGCCGCCGGCGCTCGGCCGGCCGACCGGTCGCGGCTGTCTGCACTTCGCGCACTGGCAGGCCTGCGGCAACGGCGGCGCCGAGCTGCTCGATCCGATCTACGCGCAATACCGCGAGACCATCGTCGTGCTCGAGCTCGCGCGCGACGGCGGGCCGCCGGCCGGCTACTGCCCGTTCATCTGGGTCGATCAGGACATCTCGCTGCTGCGCGGCTGGCTGCAGGGCTGGCCGAAGAAGATGGGCAGCACCTGGCTGACGCTGAGCCTGCCGCTCGAGCACCCGGCCGCGGCGCCGTTGCGCGCCGGCACGCGCCTGGGTGCCAGCCTGAGCGTCAAGGACCGCCGGCTGGTCGAGGCGCGGCTGACGCTGACCGGCGCGCCCGGCGAGCGGCTCGGCTTCCTGGCCCGGCCGACGATCGGCGCCGTCGGCTGGGCCGACCTGACGCAGCCGCAGGACTGTCCGCAGCCGCAGTTCGTGCGCGCCGACATCGCCGACGTGGTCGCGCCGCAATGGTGGGCGGCTGAAGGCCAGATCACGAGCTTCGCGCATCCGGTCGAGGAGCTGGAGCTGCTCGGCGAGCTGCGCGCCACGCGGGCCAGCGCCGGTTGGGCCGGGCTGACGGTGCGCGGTGCGCTGGGTTTAAGCTCGGCGCGGTGAATCCCAGCGCAGCCGCCTCGCACCTGACCCGCTGGCCGCTGCCCGGCGGCCAGGCGCTGGAAGTGCTGGTCAGCAGCGAGCCCGAGCGCCGTTTTGCGCCGCACTGGCACGCCGAATGGAGCATCGGGGCAGTGCTCGAAGGCCGCTGCCGCTTCGCCTGCGCCGGCCGCGCGCAGGTCGCCGAGGCCGGCGACCTGGTCGTGATGCCGCCCTTCGCACTGCACACCGCCGGTGTCGGCGCGCAGGCATTCCGGATGGCGATGGTCTATGCGCCGCACGACTGGCTGGCCGATCGGCTCGGCTGGCCGCGCGACCGGGCACCCGGCATCGCCACCGTGACGCACGACGCCGCCGCGGCCGCGGCCCTGGGCGATGCTGCGCAGCACGCCGCAGCGCAGCCGCTGATCGAGGTGGTCCTCGCGACTGTCGGACGCCTGGCCGGCGCTCCGTCGGCCGCATGGCAGCCGCCCGCCGTGACGCACGACGCTCGCATCGAGCAGCTGTGCCGCGTGCTGCAGGCGGCCGACGACGCCGGGACCATCGACCTGCGCGTGCTGGCCGCGCAGGTGGGCGTCTCGCGCGAGCACCTGCACCGCCTGTTCCGCAGCGCGCTCGGGCTGTCGCCGCTGGCCTATGCGCGGCTGGCGCGGATCGCGCGCGCGAAGACGCTGCTCGGCGAGGGCCACGCCGCCGCCAGCGTCGCGGCCGACTGCGGTTTCGCCGACCAGGCGCACTTCTCGCGCTGGTTCCGGCGCTGCTTCGGCGTCACGCCGTCGCGTTATCTCGCCGGCGCCTGAGCCGCGGGCACCGCCAGCCGATCGCCGAGCTTCGAATCGCCGTAGGTCCGGATCACTTCGGAGATCACCACCTGGTATCCGTCGAGCCAGTGGTCCTGGCGCGCCTTCGCCTGCAGGTGCAGGGGATGCTTCACCAGCGACTGCAGCGCCTCCAGCGATTCCCAGTAGTAGACGTTCGAGACCAGCCCGAGCGCCGTGTTCTCCCAGGTCTCTTCACCGAGATAACCCGGAATCGCCTTGGCCATCGCCGCGATCTGCTGATCGAGGCGATGGAAGGCATCGTCGAACTGCTTCGTGGCGAAGATGAAGGTGGACGAGTACATGGCGACGCTTCGCGGTTCGGGAAAAAGGGCGGCGATTATTGACGAGAACCAACGCAGCGCCATCAGCAGCACGCCGGTGACCGCCAGCGCCGCGGTCCAGACCCGGCCGGGCGCCGCGCCGCTCAGCACGCGCGGGTACCGGGCCACGCCGCGGCACACGCCGTTGGCGATGACGCCGGTCGGGACCAACATCGCCGCGGGGTGCCGCCGTCGCGGGGGCGACAATCGCCGCGTTCGCCGCGCGCTTGTCACGGCGCAGCGATTGATGGACAGTGACGCCATGGCACAGAGCGCGGGTTCGGACAAGTGGCACAGCGGTGACGCCTACGAGCGCTACATGGGCCGTTGGAGCCGGCAGCTCGCGCCGCGCTTCCTGCACTGGCTGCAAGAGCCCCCCGGGCGCCGCTGGCTCGACGTCGGCTGCGGCACCGGGGCGCTCAGCGCGGCGATCCTGGACTCGTGCGCACCCCGGTCCGTCATCGGCGTGGATCCGTCCGAAGGTTTCCTGGTCACCGCGAAGGACCGGCTCGGCACCGCCGTGGCCTTGCACCGGGCCGCGGCCAGCGAGCTGCCGCTGCCGGACGCTGCGGTCGACGTGGCCGTCTCGGGCCTGGTGCTGAACTTCGTGCCCGACGCGCCCGCAGCGCTGCGCGAGATGGCGCGCGTGACGGTGGACGGTGGCCGGGTCGCCGTCTACGTCTGGGACTACGCGGAGAAGATGGACCTGATCCGCCTCTACTGGAACGCCGCGGCACAGCTCGATCCGGCGAGCCAGGGCCAGGACCAGGGCGAGCGATTTCCGCTGTGCCGCCCCGATGCACTGGCGGCCGCCTTCTCGAGCGCGGGCCTGCGCGAGGTGGCGGGTTCGGCCATCGACCTGCCGATGCACTTCACGGACTTCGACGACTACTGGCGCCCGTTCCTCGGTGGCCAGGGACCCGCGCCGGCCCACGCCATGAGTCTGGACGAGGCCTCGCGCGAGCGCCTGCGTTCGTTGATTCGCGAGCGCATGCCGATGCAGCCCGACGGCACGATTCATCTCGCTGCGCGCGCATGGGCCGCACGCGGCGTGGTGGCCAGGTAGGCACCTGCTGAAACCGTCGTGACCTTGGGGATCGCCCCTGCCGCGCGCCGCTGCGAGACTCGCGCGACCCACTCCAGGAGGCCACGCGATGGTTATCGATCACCTCGGCTTCAACCTGACCGACTATGCGAAGGGCAAGGCGTTCTTCCTGCAGGCGCTGCAGCCGCTGGGCCTGCAGATCACGATCGAGGCCGAAGGCTGGGCGATGATCGGCCGGCGCGGCGAAGGCGAGCTGTGGATCGGCTCGTTCGGCGGCAGCCCGGGGCCGATCCACGTCGCCTTCTCGGCTGCTAACCGCGAACAGGTGCGGCAGTTCCACGCCGCCGCATTGGCCGCCGGAGGCAAGGACAACGGCGCGCCCGGCATCCGCGAGCGCTACCACCCGAACTACTACGCGGCCTACGTGATCGGGCCGGACGGGCACAACATCGAGGCGGTGTGCCATCGGCCGGAGGGCTGAAGACACCCTTGCCCGCGCCCGCCCGGCAGGCGAATAATCCCGGCACCCTGGGCTGCCGGAGAAACTGCATGATCGAACGATTTTTCGTCAAGGGCGCGCGCTTCAACTGGGCCGCACCCAGCGCCATCAGCACCCAGCCGCAGGATGGGTCGATCGTCGTCAGCCCGCCGGTGACGGCGCCGATGTTCTACGTCGGCCTGGACGACGAGGTCGTCGACCACAGCCTGCCGAACGTGTCGACGCTCGGTTTCCGCAAGGACATGGGCATCCCGTACACCTGGCTGAACTACATCCACGGCCGCACCGCGAAGGTGTCCACGATGGGCGACGTGTTGACCGGCTTCATGAGCGGCTGCTGGATCACCACCTGGACCGACTTGAACGGGCGCTGGGTCGGGCACCTCGGCACCATCGAATCCGTCGGCAAGACCCAGCCGCCGAACTCGACCGTGAAGAACACCTTCGCGCAGGCGATGCCGCTGACGGTCACGGGCTACAACCCGGCGCTGGCCTTCGATGCCGGCGACATCATGCCGCTGATGGCGAAGATGCGCGGCAAGCCCAGCGGCCAGGTATTGAGCCTGGTGACCGCCGCCAACGACTTCTATTCGATCCTGCTGCTGGAGCGCATGGACGAGCGCGGCATCTGGATCTGCGCCGGCAAGAAGCAGATGCCGCCCGTCGCGCACGGCGTGATGTCGCTCGAACTGATCACGACACGCCCGCGCCGTTGACGCAAACCTGCACCGACGCGCCGCTGCGGCTGCTGCACCTCGACGATCACCTGGTGGCGATTCACAAGCCGCCCGGGTTGCTGGTGCATGCGTCGGCGCTCGATGCGCACGAGACGCGCAACGCGCTCGACCTGCTGCGCGCGCAGCTCGGCCTGGCGTTGTGGACGGTACATCGGCTCGACAAGCCGACCTCCGGCGTGCTGCTGTTCGCGCGCAGCGTGCAGGCGGCGCGCGCGCTGGGGGAGGCCTTCGAGGCCGGCCGGGTGCACAAGCGCTACCTGGCGCTGGTGCGCGGCTGGCCGGCGGCCGAGGGCGAGATCGACCAGGCGCTGGCGCGCGACCCCGAGTTGCCGTCGGCCGTGCAGCCGCGCCTGCCGGCGCTCACGCGTTACCGCCGGCTGGCCTGCCACGAGTGGCCGTTTCCCGACGGCCGCCACGCCACCAGCCGCTATGCGCTGCTCGAGGTCGAACCGCTGACCGGCCGGCGGCACCAGATTCGCCGCCATTTCAAGCACATCGCGCATCCGCTGGTCGGCGACAGCACGCACGGCAAGGGGGCGCACAACCGCGCGGTGGCCGAATGGCTGGGCGTGGCGCGGCTGTGGCTGCATGCGAGCCGGCTGGAGGTGCCGGGCTTCGACGGCCGCGCCCCGATCGTGATCGAGGCGGCCGCCGGCGGCGAATGGCAGCGCCTGCTGCAGGCGACCCCCGCTTGAGCCGGGGCCTGCCCGCGCGTTCAGTGCGGTTTCTTGGGCGACTGGCCGCCGCCGGTCGCCAGGTCCTTGCCCTCGATGCCGGCAAACAGCTTCGCGGCGCGCACCTTGATGTCGAGCAGTTCGTTCGCGGTGACGCTGTAGCGCCCGCTGAACAGGTCGACGCGCACGCCGAACTCGACGTCCTTGCCGCCATGCGACAGCACGCCGCTGGTGAAGGCGTAGTCCGGCAGCGCCGCGGGAATGCCTCTGGCCTTGAGGTCGTAGTTGTCGTAGACCACGTCGTAGATTTCGCCGCTGGCGAGGTCCAGCGAAGCGGTGGAATGGACGATCTCTTCATCGAGCTCGTCGACCAGGGCAATGGGTACTTTGAGGTGCATGAGTCGGATTCTGCCTCTTGGTCGAATAGCGACACCCGGCGGCCCGGCGCAGCCCCTTTCGGGAAAGGCCCGAGAATCGCGCCATGAAATCTCCCGCCCGCCTGCAGGCCCTGATTGCCGAAGGGCTGATCGACAGTGTCGTGCGCCGGCTCAAGAGCGGCAAGGAAGCCGACGTTTACGTGGTGCGCTGCGGCGACGAGACGCGCGCGGCCAAGGTCTACAAGGAAGCCCACAAGCGCAGCTTTCGCCAGGCGGTCGACTACACCGAGAACCGCAAGGTGCGCAACAGCCGCCACGCCCGCGCGATGGCCAAGGGCACCGCCTTCGGCCGCCAGCAGCAGGAAGCCGCCTGGCAGAGCGCCGAAGTCGATGCCTTGTACCGCCTGGCCGCCGCCGGCGTGCGCGTGCCGCAGCCCAACAACTTCCACGAGGGCGTGCTGCTGATGGAGTTGGTGGCCGACCACCAGGGCGACGCCGCACCGCGCCTGAACGACCTGCCCTTCAGCGACGCCGAGGCGCTGCAGCACCATGACACGCTGATCGGCGAAGTGGTGCGCATGCTCTGCGCCGGCGTGATTCACGGCGACTTGTCGGAGTTCAACATCCTGCTGGCCGCCGATGGCCCGGTGATCATCGATCTGCCGCAGGCGGTGGACGCCGCCGGCAACAACCACGCCCCGCGCATGCTGATGCGCGATGTCGACAACCTGCGCAGCTTCTTCGGCCGCTATGCGCCGGCGCTGCTGGCGACGCAGTACGGTCCCGAGATCTGGTCGCTCTACGCCAGTGGCCGGCTGGTGCCCGACATGCCGCTGACCGGCCGCTACGAGCACCAGGCCGGCGCCGTCGACCTGTCGGGCGTGCTGCGCGAGATCGAGGATGCGCGGCTCGAAGAGGCGGCGCGGCTGGAACGGATGAGCGCCTGAAGCTCGCGGCTTTCCTGAACCGGAGCTTGGCCCTCCTCGCCGGTCAATCCGACAGCGCCTTCATCTCCCGGTACAGATCGGCCTTGCCTTCGAAGCCGATGCCGGGCAGGTCGGGCAACGTGACGTAGCCGTTGTCGACCTTCACCCCGTCCGGGAAGCCGCCGAACGGCTGGAACAGGTCCGGGTAGGACTCGTTGCCGCCCAGGCCCAGGCCCGCGGCGATGTTCAGCGACATCTGGTGGCCGCCGTGCGGGATGCAGCGGCTGGCCGACCAGCCGTGCTCCTTCAGCATGTCGAGCGTGCGCAGGTACTCGACCAGTCCGTAGCTCAACGCGCAATCGAACTGCAGCCAGTCGCGGTCCGGGCGCATGCCGCCGTAGCGGATCAGGTTGCGCGCGTCCTGCATCGAGAACAGGTCCTCGCCGGTGGCCATCGGATTCTTGTAGTAGTTGCGCAGCGTGGCCTGCAATTCGAAGTCGAGCGGGTCGCCCGGCTCCTCGTACCAGAACAGGTCGTACTGCGAGAGCGCCTTGGCGTACTGGATCGCGGTGTCGAGGTCGAAGCGTCCATTGGCATCGACGCACAGCTTCTGCCCATCCTGCAGCACGCTCAGGATCGAATCGATGCGGCGCAGGTCCTCGTCGAGCGAGGCGCCACCGATCTTCTTCTTGACGACGGTGTAGCCGCGGTCGATGTAGCTGCGCATCTCGTCCTTGAGCTTCTGGTGGTCCTGCCCGGGGTAGTAGTAGCCGCCGGCGGCGTAGACGAAGATCTTGCGATCGGGCTTGCCATTGCCGTAGCGGTCGGCGAGCAATTGGAACAGCGGCTTGCCCTCGATCTTGGCGACCGCATCCCACACGGCCATGTCGATCGTGCCGATGGCCACCGAACGCTCGCCATGGCCGCCCGGTTTTTCGTTGGTGAACATCGTGTTCCAGGCCTGGTGCGGATCGAGGTTCCTGCCCGTCGCGTCGACCAGCGCGTCCGGGGCCGCCTCCATCAGGCGCGGGATGAAACGCTCGCGCATCAGCTTGCCCTGCCCATACCGGCCGTTCGAGTTGAAGCCATAACCGACGACCGGCTTGCCGTCGCGGACGACGTCAGTGATCACGGCCACGAGGCTCAGCGTCATCTTGCTAAAGTCGATGTACGCATTGCGGATCGGGCTGGCGATGGCAATGGTCTTCTCTCGAATCTCGACGATCTTCACGGGCGTCTCCGGTGTGTGTTGGGGTGACGGAATGATCGGCGGCGCGGCGCGGCGTGACCAATGCCGTTTATCTCGTCTTTGATGCCCTGAAAGCACCGCCCGTGACCATGAACCTGTCCTGGCTCGATGACTTCATGGCACTCGCGGCGACCGGAAACTTCTCGCGCGCTGCAGACGAGCGCCACATGACACAACCGGCCTTCAGCCGCCGCATCCGCGCGCTGGAGGAGTGGCTCGGTGCCGAGCTCTTCGACCGCAGCTCGCAGCCGGCACGCCTGACCGAAACGGGACACTGGTTTCGCAAGATCGCGCAGGAACTGCAGGCGCAGGTCGCCAAGGTGCCGGGCGAGGCGCGTGCCATCGCCGAGGCCAGCTCGACGACGCTTCGATTCGCCGCCACGCATGCCCTGTCGTTCACTTTCCTGCCGCGCTGGCTGCGGCAGCTGGAGGCGCACACCAACCTCGGACCGGTGCAACTGGTGTCCGACGTGCAGCAGCGCTGCGAGGCGCTGCTGCTGCACAAGCAAGTGCAGTTCGTGCTGGCGCACGGGCACCCGCAGGTGAAGGGGCCGCTGGACGAGGCGAGCTGTCCCTTCCTGGTCGTCGGCTCGGATCAGCTGATTCCGGTGTCCGCCACGGACGGCAATGGGCAGCCGACGCACCTCATTCCCAGTGACGGCAAGGCGGCCGGCTTGCAGATGCTCGGCTACAGCGCCGAGTCCGGCGTGGGGCGGATCCTTCGCGCGATGAAGGGCCCTGAACTGGAACGCCTGCGTGCGCAGCAGGTGCTGACGGCGCACCTGGCCTCGGTGCTGAGAACCATGGCGCTCGATGGGCGCGGCCTCGCATGGCTGCCCGCCCTCCTGATCGGCGACGACATCGCAGCAGGCCGACTCGCCGTTGCCGCGCCCGACGCCTGGCGGATCGACCTGGAGGTCCGGTTGCACCGCGACCACGCAGCGCTGGGCCGGGCTGCAGAAGGATTCTGGGAGGCTGCGAAGGCGGCTTCGGACGCTGCTTGAAGCCGCTGCGGTGCTTTGAAGGCATCAAAGCAAACAAGACAGGCATTGGCCTTGGCCAAGGCGCCCCACGATCATTTGTCCATCCGCCAACACGGCTCGATCCTCATCAAGGCCGCGGGCGCCTATGCCGACTGAGCGGTCCTCCGGCAGCGTTTCGATCGGCTCCGATCAGCCGCCGCCCTCGTCGACGAAGGTGTCGAACACCAGCGTGCGCAGCCAGTGGTTGTCGGGCGCGCGGTGGAACTTGGCGTGCCAGAAGACGTTGATCGCCACCTCCGGCAGCTTGGCCGGATGCGTGTGGCTGGCCAGCCGGAACGGCTCGGTCATGCGCTGCGCGAGCCGCTCGGGCACCGTCGCCACCAGGTCGGTCGTCTGCAGGATGTGGCCGATCGCCACGTAGTGCGGCACCGTCAGGCGCACGTGGCGGTGGATGCCGCTGCGCTCGAGCAGCTCGTCGACCTTGCCGTGCCCGGTGCCGGGTGACACGACGACCAGGTGCTCGGCCGCCGAGAACTCGGCCAGCGAGATCTTCTTCTTGTCGAGCCGGTGGCCCTGGCGCATCAGGCATACGTAGCGCTGCTTGAACAGTCGCCGCTGGAAGAAGCCGGCCTTCAGCTGCGGCAGCAGCCCGATCGCCAGGTCGACCTTGCCGGCCTCCATCTCGTCCTTCAGGTTGACCGCGGTGTTGCGCACCGTGCTCAGTGACACGCCCGGCGCCTGCTGCCGCAGGCGCTCCATCAGCGTGGGCAGGAAATAGATCTCGCCGATGTCGGTCATGCCGATGGTGAACGAGCGCGTGCTGCTCGCCGGCTCGAACGCACTGCGCTGGTTCAGCGCGCTGTGGATCATGCCGAGCGCGTAGGTCACCGGCTCGGCGAGCTGCTCGGCGAACGGCGTCGGCTGCATGCCGGTGGGCGTGCGCAGGAACAGCTCGTCGCCGAGCAGCTTGCGCAGGCGCGCCAGCGCGTTGCTGACGGCCGGCTGCGTGAGCCCGAGGTTGTCCGCCACTTTCGACACCCGCCGCTCGACCAGGAGCTGGTTGAAAAGCACCAGCAGGTTGAGGTCGAGGTCGCGCAGCTCCATCGCCGCTCCATTCACATCGGTGATGTCATGTATTCAAGTCATTCTATTGGCTGAATGACGGCCGGCGCCGATCATGCGGCTCATGGAAGTCACGATCCACCCTCTGCAACGCGTGCTGCACGTGCAGCCGGGCGCCAACCTGCTCGAGGTGCTGCGCGAGCACCAGGTGCCGATGTCGTACAGCTGCATGGCGGGGCGTTGCGGCACCTGCCGCTGCAAGGTGCTCAGCGGCGACGTGCTCGACGGCGGCCAGGCGATGCAGCGGCCGCTCGACGGCGAGGCGGCGTTCGTGCTGGCCTGCCAGACCTTTCTCACCGAGCCCTGCACGATCCAGATCCCGGAGCCCGACGAGATCGTCGTGCACCCCGCGCGCATCGTGAAGGCGACCGTGCTGTCGATCGAGGACATGACGCACGACATCAAGCGGCTGCGGCTGAAGCCGGCCAAGCCGCTGGTCTTCTCGCCGGGCCAGTACGCGCAGCTGCAGTTCACGCCCGAGTTTGTGCGGCCGTATTCGATGGCCGGGCTGGCGGATGACGACACGCTGGAATTCCACGTCCGGCTGGTGCCCGACGGCCGCGTCACCGGCTACATCGCTAACACGCTGAAGGTCGGCGATGCGGTGCGCGTCAGCGGCCCGCTCGGCTCGGCCTACCTGCGCCGCAAGCACGACGGCCCGATGCTGTGCGTGGCCGGCGGCACCGGGCTCGCGCCGATCCTGTCGATCATCCGCGGCGCGGTTGCCGGCGGCATGGCCAACCCCATCCACCTGTACTTCGGCGTGCGCTCGCCGCGCGACGTTTATGGCCTGGCGTGGCTGGAGCACTTGCGCGGCCTGCACCCCGCGCTGCACCTGCACGTGGTGGTGACCGGCGGCGCCGACCCGCGCCGGCATCGCGCCGGCCTGGTCACCGATGCGATCGAAGCCGACCTGCCGCAGCTCGACGGCTGGCGCGCCTACCTCTGCGGCTCGCCGCCGATGGTGGAGGCGGCCACGCTGCTGGCCAAGCGCAAGGGCATCGCGCCCGAGCGCATGCATGCCGACGCCTTCTACACCCAGGGAACCTGAACACCATGGCCACCACCGCCCATTCGCCCGCGGCGCTGCGCGAGCGCCGCGCCTACTACGAGCGCATCGGCCGCCACAGCATGACGCCGCTGTGGGAGGTGCTCGACGCGCTGGTGCCGCCGGCGCCGCGCTCGCCGGTCGTGCCCGCGCTCTGGCGTTATGCCGAGGTGCGTGAGCAGGTGCTCGAAGCCGGGCGCCTGATCAGCGCCGAGGAGGCCGAGCGCCGCGTGCTGATCCTCGAGAACCCGGCGCTGCGCGGCGAGTCGTGCATCACGCAATCGCTCTACGCCGGCCTGCAACTGATCCTGCCCGGTGAAGTGGCCCCGGCGCACCGCCATGCGCAGTCGGCGCTGCGGCTGGTGCTCGATGGCCAGGGCGCCTACACCGCGGTCAACGGCGAGCGCACCACGATGCGCCGCGGCGACTTCATCATCACCCCGGCCTGGACCTGGCACGACCACGGCAACTTGGGGAACGAGCCGGTGGTGTGGCTGGACGGCCTGGACATTCCGCTGCTGCGCTTTCTCGATGCCGGCTTCGCCGAGAAGACCGAGCAGGCGGTGCAGACCCCCCTGCGCCCGGAAGGCGACGCGCTGGCGCGCTACGGCGCCAACATGGTGCCGGTGGACTTTCACCAGACGCCGCAGGAGCCCACCCGCGTCTTCGTCTATCCGTACGAACGCACGCGCGCCGCGCTAACGGCCATTGCGAGCGGCACACCCGACCCGCACCTGGGCTTCAAGCAGCGCTTCGTCAATCCGGCCACCGGCGCCTCGCCGATGCCGACCATCGGTGCCTTCGCGCAGTGGCTGCCCGCCGGCTTCGAGACCCGGCCGCTGCGCAGCACCGACGGCACCGTCTGCGTCTGCCTGGAAGGCGAAGGCGAGGCGTTGGTCGGCGACGAGGTGCTGCGCTTCGCCGAGAACGATGTCTTCGTCGTGCCGTCGTGGCACACGCTGCGGCTGCACGCCAGCCGCGACACGCTGCTGTTCAGCTACTCCGACCGGCCGGTGCAGCAGGTGCTCGGCCTGTGGCGCGAGCAGCGGCTGTAGATCTCCACGCCTTCTTCATCCGAACCAAAGCCCCCATGAACTACGCCGTCCCCGTTCCGCCCGTTTTTTCGCTCAGCGTCGCCGGGCGCGACGAGCGCTTCCCGGTCAACCGCGTCTTCTGCGTCGGCCGCAACTACGCCGCGCATGCCCGCGAGATGGGCAAGGACCCGGACCGTGAGCCGCCGTTCTTCTTCATGAAGCCGGCCCACGCGGTGGTCGACGCGTCGCGGCCGGCGAGCGTGCCCTACCCGCCGAAGACCGCCAACTACCACCACGAGATCGAGCTCGTCATCGCCATCGGCGAGGGCGGCCGCGACATCGCCGTGGCGAATGCGCTGGCGCATGTCTACGGTTATGCCGTCGGCCTGGACATGACGCGGCGCGACCTGCAACTGGAAGCGCGTGACAAGGGCCGGCCCTGGGAGTTCGGCAAGTCGTTTGCGCGGTCGGCACCGATCGGGGCGCTGCGGCGCGCCGCGGATGGCGGCCACCCCGGCGACGGCGCCATCACGCTGACGGTCAACGGCCAGCCGCGCCAGGCGTCCGACATCTCGAAGCTGATCTGGTCGGTGGCCGAATGCATCGCGACGCTGTCGCAGTACGAGGCACTCGAGCCCGGCGACCTGATCATGACCGGCACGCCCGAGGGCGTGAACGCCGTCGTGCCGGGCGACGTGATGAAGGGCGCCATCGCCGGCCTCGGCGAGATCGAAGTCCGGGTCGACGCCTGATCCGCGTTCGAGCACGCACGCCAGCCAGGAGACACGCAATGAGCGAGACATCCACCGTCTTTCCGTCGACTCCGCAGTGGGAGGGCGACGGCACGCACCGGATCCCGTTCCTGACCTACACCAGCGACGCGCTGTACCAGCGCGAGCTGGAGCGCTTCTTCTACAAGGGCCACTGGTGTTACGTCGGCCTGGAGGCCGAGGTGCCGAATGCCGGCGACTTCAAGCGCACGGTGGTCGGCGAGCGCTCGGTGATCATGGTTCGCGATGCCAGCGGCGCGATCAACGTCGTCGAGAATGTGTGCGCCCACCGCGGCATGCGCTTCTGCCGCGAGCGACACGGCAACCGCAAGGATTTCGTCTGCCCGTACCACCAGTGGAGCTACACGCTCAAGGGCGACCTGCAGGGCGTGCCGTTCCGCCGTGGCGTCAAGCAGGACGGGCAGGTGCATGGCGGCATGCCGGCAGACTTCAAGACCAGCGAGCACGGGCTGACGAAGCTGCAGGTGGCGACGCGCGGCGGTGTGGTCTTCGCGTCGTTCGATCCCGAAGTCGAGTCTTTTGAAAGTTATCTCGGCCCGGCGATCCTCGGCTACTTCGATCGGCTGTTCAACGGCCGCACGCTGAAGATCCTGGGCTACAACCGCCAGCGCATCCCCGGCAACTGGAAGCTGATGCAGGAGAACATCAAGGACCCGTACCACCCGGGCCTGCTGCACACCTGGTTCGTCACCTACGGCCTCTGGCGCGCCGACAACAAGTCCCAGCTGCGCATGGATTCGAGGTTTCGCCACGCGGCGATGATCTCCACGCGCGGCACCGCCGGCCAGGCCGGGCAGGTGACGCAGGTGTCGAGCTTCAAGGCCGACATGCAGCTCAACGACCCGAGCTTCCTCGACATCGTGCCCGAGCCGTGGTGGGGCGGACCGACCGCCGTGATGACCACCATCTTCCCGAGCGTGATCCTGCAGCAGCAGGTCAACAGCGTCTCGACGCGCCACATCCAGCCCAGCGGCCACGGCAGCTTCGACTTCGTCTGGACGCACTTCGGCTTCGAGGACGACGACGAGGAGATGACGCAGCGCCGGCTGCGCCAGGCCAACCTGTTCGGCCCGGCCGGCTTCGTCTCGGCCGACGACGGCGAGGTGATCGAGTTCTCGCAGCAGGCCTTCGAGAGCAAGCCCTTCCACCGCACGCTGGCCGAGCTGGGCGGCCACGCGGTGGAGGACACCGAGCACATGGTGACCGAGACGCTGATACGCGGCATGTACCGCTACTGGCGGGACGTGATGGAGGCCTGAGCGATGAGCACGACCCTGAACTTCGACGACTGGCTGGCGCTGACACAGCTGTACGCCGACTACGCCAGCGCGGTCGATTCCGGCCACTGGGCGCTGTGGCCCGAGTTCTTCATCGACGACTGCGTCTACCGGCTGCAGCCGCGCGAGAACCACGAACGTGGCTTCCCGCTGGCCACGTTGTCGTTCACCAGCAAGGGCATGCTGAAGGACCGTGTCTACGGCATCACCGAGACACTGTTCCACGACCCCTACTACCAGCGCCACGTGGTGGGCACGCCGGTGATCCGCAGCGTCGACGAGGATCGCATCCGCTGCGAAGCCAACTACGCGGTGTTCCGCACCAAGCTGTCGGAGGCCTCGACGGTGTTCAACGTCGGCCGCTACCTGGACACGGTGGTGCGCACGCCGCAAGGCCTGAAGTTCGCGTCGCGCGAGTGCATCTACGACAGCGAAATGATCCCCAACTCGATCATCTACCCGATATGAGCACCACCACCTGGATCGACGCGCTGGCGACCGATGCGCTGCCCACCGACGACGTGATCGGCATCGAAGTCGATGGCCGCGACATCGCGCTCTACACCGTCGGCGACGCGGTGTACGCCACCGACAACCTCTGCACGCACGGCCACGCCCGGCTGTGCGACGGCTTCCTCGAAGGCCATGAAATCGAATGCCCGCTGCACCAGGGCAAGTTCGACGTGCGCGACGGCAAGCCGACCTGCGAACCGGCGACCGAGCCGCTGCGCCACTACCCCGTGAAGATCGAAGGCTCGCGCGTGTTCGTGCGCCTCGACTGACCCCGCCGCATTCCAGCCGCCACGGCGTCTCCACCGGGACGCCGCTGAGCGGAGCTCACCCTGAAGGAGACAGACCATGCGCCATGCCGTCACCGCCCTCGCGCTCGCGCTCGCGGGCACCCTCATCACCGCCAACGCCGCCACCATCGGCCTGATGGCCCCGTTGTCCGGCCCGCAGGCCCTCGTCGGCCAGGACCAGGTCGACGGCTTCATGCTGGCGCTGGAGCAGCTCGGCGGCAAGCTCGGTGGCCAGCCCGCCAGCGTGCTGAAGGAGGACGACCAGCTCAAGCCCGAGACCGGCCAGCAGATCGTGCGCAAGTTCATCGACAAGGACAAGGTCGACGCGATCGTCGGCCTGAGCTTCTCGAACGTGCTGATGGGCAGCCTGCCGCGCCTGGCCGAATCGGGCACGGTTGCGATCGCCACCAATGCCGGCCCGTCGCCGATCGCCGGCGCCCAGTGCAAGGCCAACGTCTTCTCGGTGGCCTGGCAGAACGACGGCGCGGCCGAAGCGATGGGCACGTTCGCGCAGGAGCGCGGCGTCAAGCGCGTCTACCTGATGGCGCCGAACTACCAGGCCGGCAAGGACATGCTGGCCGGCTTCAAGCGCTTCTTCAAGGGCGAGGTCATCGGCGAGACCTACACGCAGGTCAACCAGGCCGACTACGCGGCCGAGCTGGCGCAGCTGCAGGCCGCCAAGCCCGACGCGGTGTTCGTCTTCTATCCCGGCGGCATGGGCGTCAACTTCGTCAAGCAGATGGGCCAGGCCGGCCTGTCGGCGAAGCTGCCGCTGTACTCGGTGTTCACCGTCGACGGCACGACGCTGCCTTCGCTGCGCGAAGCGGCCGCCGGTACGATCAGCGGCGCGATGTGGGATGCGGCGCTCGACACGCCCGGGAACCGCAAGTTCGTCACCGCCTTCGAGGCCAAGTACAAGCGCACGCCGAGCGAATACGCCGCCACCGGCTACGACGCGGCGAACCTGCTCGATGCGGCACTGCGCAAGCTCGGCGGCAAGTCGGGCGACGCCAAGGCGCTGGCCGCGGCGGTGAAGGCCGCGGGCAGCGAGTTCAGCTCGGTGCGCGGGCCCTTCCGCTTCAACAACAACAACCTGCCGGTGCAGAACTACTACGCCTTCGAAGCCGCGAAGGACAACGGCAAGCTCGCGGTGCGGCAGATCGGCACGCCGCTGAAGGCGCACGCCGACGCGTACCACGGCCAGTGCCCGTTGAAGTGAGCGGCCATGAGTCTGACGCTGCTCTTCGCGCAGCTGCTGAACGGCCTGCAGTACGGCGTGCTGCTGTTCCTGCTGGCGGCCGGGCTGACGCTGGTGTTCGGGATCATGAGCTTCGTGAACCTCGCGCACGGCTCGCTGTACATGCTGGGCGCCTATGCGGGCGCGGTGGCCTACGGCGCCAGCGGATCGTTCGTGCTCGCGGTGCTGGCGGCGGCGGCCAGCGCGCTGCTGCTGGGACTTGTGCTCGAGCTGACGGTGGTGTCGCGGCTGTACCGGCGCGATCACCTCGACCACGTGCTGGCCACCTTCGGGCTGGTGCTGTTCTTCAACGAGCTGGTCCGCCTGGTCTGGGGGCCGCAGCCGTACTTCGTGCAGGTGCCGCAAGTGCTGTCGGGCACCGTCGAGCTGCTGGGCTTCAGCTATCCGTCGTACCGCTTCGCGATCATCGCGGTGGGGCTGCTGGTCGCGCTGGGCTCGTACGCGCTGATCCACAAGACGCGGCTGGGCATGCTGATCCGCGCCGGCGCGCAGAACCCGCAGATGGTGGGCGCGCTGGGCGTCAACATCCGCCTGCTCAATGCGCTGCTGTTCGGGCTCGGCGCGATGCTCGCCGGCGTGGCCGGCGCGATGGCCGGGCCGATCCTGTCGGTGCAGTCCGGCATGGGCGAGCCGGTGTTGATCACCACGCTGGTGGTCATCGTGATCGGCGGCATCGGCTCGGTCAGCGGCGCGTTCTATGCGTCGCTGATCGTCGGCCTGGTCGACACGCTGGGCCGCGCGTTCCTGCCGATGGCCTTGCGGCAGGTGGCCGAGCGCTCGCTCGCCGACGCGGCCGGCCCGGCGCTCGCATCGATGAGCGTGTACCTGCTGATGGCGCTCGTGCTGGCCTGGCGGCCGCAAGGGCTCTTTCCGGCGCACCGGGGGTGAAGTGATGATGTCCAAGCTGATTCGACCCGGCACGCTGCTGCCGCTGCTGCTGCTCGCAGCGCTCGGCGTGCTGCCCTTCGCGGCCACGGCGCTCGAGCAGCCGTTCTGGATCGCGTTCTTCGCGCGCATCGTGATCTACGCGATCGCCGCCACCGCGTTGAACCTCGCGCTCGGCTACGGCGGCCTCGTCAGCTTCGGCCACGCGCTGTTTCTCGGCCTCGGCGCTTACGCGGTCGCGCTGCCGTCGTTCCACGAGGTCGGCAGCGGTGTCGTGCACCTGCTGGTCTGTCTGGCGGTGTGCGGCTTCGCGGCGCTGGTGACCGGGATCATCAGCCTGCGCACCTCGGGCATCGCCTTCATCATGATCACGCTGGCCTTCGCGCAGATGGGCTACTTCCTGCTGGTCAGCCTGAAGCACTACGGCGGCGACGATGGCCTGTCGATCACCCACACCAGCCGCTTCGGCGCGCTGAACCTCGGCTCGCCGCTGGCGGTGTACGGCGTGGCGTTCGTGGTGCTGGTGCTGGCCACGTGGTGGTTCGCACGGCTGCGCATCGCACCGTTCGGCATGGCGCTGCGCGGTGCGCGCCAGAATCCGCGCCGCGTCAACGCCATCGGCCTGCAGGCGCTGCGCGTGCAGCTCGTCGCCTACGTGCTGTCGGGCATGTTGTGCGGCGTGGCCGGGCTGCTGCTGGCCAACTTGAACGCCTACGCCTCGCCCAGCACGCTGGCCTGGACGGTCTCCGGCGAGCTGATCGTGACGGTGGTGCTGGGCGGCATGGGCAGCGTGTGGGGGCCGCTGCTGGGCGCCCTGGTATTCCTCGGCCTCGAGGAGGTGCTCAAGGGCTGGACGGAGCACTGGATGATCGTGTTCGGGCCGCTGATCGTGCTGATGGCGCTGGCCGGCAAGCAGGGCCTCGCCGGCTGGCTGCAGCGGCTCGATGGGCTGCGGCCGGCGCCCCTGCCCGCCGCACCGGTCATCGCCCCGGGAGACGCGTGATGGCGGCGCTGCGAACCGAAGGCCTCGTCAAGCGTTATGGCGCGCTGCTGGTCACCGATCACGTCAGCCTCGATATTCGAGCCGGCGAGCTGCACGCGGTGATCGGCCCCAACGGCGCCGGCAAGACCACGCTGATCAACCAGCTGAGCGGCGAGCTGCCGGCCGACGCGGGCAGCATCCGCTTCGAGGACGCCGACATCAGCGCGCTGCCGGTGCACCAGCGCGCGCGGCGCGGGCTGCTGCGCTCGTACCAGATCACCTCGATCTTCGAGGAGTTCAGCGTGCGCGAGAACGCGACGTTGGCCGCGCTCGGCGCGCGCGCTCAGGTGATGGGGTTCTGGCGACCGATGCTGTCGGATCGGGCGTCGAAGCAGGCGGCGCAGCAGGCGCTGGCCGCCACCGGGCTGCTGCAGCGCGCCGAGCTGCCGGCCGGCGAGCTCGGGTATGGCGAGCGGCGCCAGCTCGAGCTGGCGATGGCGCTCGCCGCGCAGCCGAAGTTCCTGCTGCTCGACGAACCGATGGCCGGCATGAGCGTGCAGGAGTCGGCGGCGGTGATCGCGCTGCTGAAGGGGCTGAAGCGCCACTACACGATCCTGCTCGTCGAGCACGACATGGATGCGGTGTTCGCGCTGGCCGATCGCATCAGCGTGCTGGTGTACGGCCGCGTGATGTTCACCGGCACGCCCGACGAGATCCGCAACCATCCCGAGGTGCGCGCGGTGTACCTCGGCGAAGAGACGCTGTGAGGGCGCGACGATGAGTGCCTTTCTTTCGGTGCAGGGGCTGCAGGCCGGCTATGGCCGCGCGCAGGTGCTGTTCGACGTCTCGCTCGAGGTCGAGCCGGGCCAGGTGGTGACGCTGCTGGGCCGCAACGGCATGGGGCGCTCGACGACGGTGAAGTGCCTGTTCGGCCTGCTCGCGGCGAGTGCCGGCCGGATCGTCGTCGGCGGCACGCAGGTGCTGGGCGAGGCACCGCACCGCGTCGCGCGGCGCGGCCTCGCGCTGGTGCCCGAAGGCCGGCAGATCTTCACCGGCCTGACGGTCGAGGAGAACCTGGTCGCCACCGCGCGCGGCGCACAGCCGCGCGACTCGCGGCCCGGCGCCTTGCGGCCGTGGACGCTGGAGCGGATCTACGGCTTCTTCCCCCGGCTGCAGGAGCGGCGCGGCAACCTGGGCTGGCAGCTGTCGGGGGGCGAGCAGCAGATGCTGGCGATCGGCCGCGCGTTGATGACCAACCCGCGGCTGCTGGTGCTCGACGAGGCCACCGAGGGGCTGGCGCCGGTGATCCGCGAAGAGATCTGGCGCACGCTGGCGGAGCTCAAGCGGGAGGGCCTGGCGCTGATCGTCATCGACAAGAACATCGGCCATTTGCTGCGCCTGGCCGATCGGCACCACGTGATCGAGAAGGGCCGGATCGTCTGGCAGGGCGACTCCGATGCGCTGCGGGCGCAGCCGCAGATCGTGCATCAATACCTCGGCGTCTAGGGTGTCCCGGACCCGGCCTGCGGGGCGCCGGGCCGCGGTCCCCGACAATCCCGCATGACCGAACGTTCCCCTGCCCCACCCGCGGGCCGCGCTTTCCAGGACCTTCCCCTCTCCCCGGCCGTGCTGGAAAACCTGCAGCGGCTGGGTTACGAGCAGATGACGCCGATCCAGGCGGCCAGCCTGCCCTTGGCGCTGGCGGGCAAGGACCTGATCGCGCAGGCCAAGACCGGCAGTGGCAAGACGGCTGCCTTCGCACTGCCGCTGCTGGCCAACCTGAACCCGCGGCACTTCGCGGTGCAATCGCTCGTGCTCTGCCCCACGCGTGAGCTCGCCGAGCAGGTGACGCAGGAGATCCGGCGCCTGGCCCGCGCCGAGGAGAACATCAAGATCATCACGCTGTGCGGCGGCGCGACGATGCGCCCGCAGCTCGCCAGCCTGGCGCATGGCGCGCACGTGGTGGTGGGCACGCCGGGCCGCATCCTCGACCACCTGGCGCGCGCGAGCCTGGCGCTGGACGCGTTGAACACGCTGGTGCTCGACGAAGCCGATCGCATGCTGGACATGGGCTTCGCCGACGACATCGCCACCGTGATCGGCCACTGCCCGAAGCAGCGCCAGACGCTGCTGTTCTCGGCCACCTATCCCGACGACGTGATGAAGCTGGCCAGCCGCTACCTGCGCGAGCCGCAGGAAGTGAAGCTGGCCGAGCGTCACGCGGCCACCAAGATCCGCCAGCGCTTCTACGAGGTGAAGGACAGCGAGCGCCTGCACGCCGTGGGCCTGCTGCTGAACCACTACCGGCCGGTCAGCACGCTGGCCTTCTGCAACACCAAGCAGCAGTGCCGCGACCTGGTGGCCGTGCTGCAGGCCGAGGGCATCGTCGCGCTCGAGCTGCACGGCGACCTGGAGCAGCGCGAGCGCGACCAGGTGCTGGTGCAGTTCGCCAACCGCAGCTGCAGCGTGCTGGTGGCCACCGACGTGGCCGCGCGCGGGCTCGACATCGCGCAGCTCGAAGCGGTGATCAACGTCGACATCACGCCCGAGGCCGAGCTGCACACGCACCGCGTCGGCCGCACCGGCCGCGCCGACGAAGCCGGCTGGGCCTTCAACCTGGCCAGCATGGACGAGATGGACCGCGTCGGCCGCATCGACCAGATGCAGGGCAGCGACAGCGTCTGGCACCACCTGAACGAGCTGACGCCGGCGGACGCCGAGCCGCTGCACCCGCCGATGACGACGCTGCAGATCCTCGGCGGCCGCAAGGAAAAGATCCGCCCCGGCGACGTGCTGGGCGCGCTGACCAAGGACCACGGCTTCCAGGTCGAGCAGATCGGCAAGATCAACATCAACGAGTTCTCGACCTACGTGGCCGTCGAGCGCGGCATTGCCAAGGAGGCGCTGCGCAAGCTGAACAACGGCAAGGTGAAGGGCAAGACGGTGAAGGCGAGGTTGCTTTGACCGGAGCGGCCTTGACGACTTCGCCGTTCGCGGCGCTCGGGCTCTCACCCGCGCTGGTGCGCGCCGCGGGTGAGCGGGGTTACGCCGAGCCGACCGCGATCCAGGCGGCGGCGATTCCGGCGCTGCTCGAAGGCCGCGACGTGATCGCCTCGGCGCAGACCGGCTCGGGCAAGACGGCGGCGTTCGTGCTGCCGATGCTGCAGCAGCTGGAGAGCGCGCCGCGCGGCGCGCCGCGGCGCCTGCGCGCGCTGGTGCTGGTGCCGACGCGCGAGCTCGCGGCGCAGGTGGCCGAGTCGATCGACGGCCTCGCCGAACACATCGCTGTGCCGGCGCTGAAGCTGGCCTGCGTGTTCGGCGGCGTATCGATCAATCCGCAGATGATGGGCTTGCGCGGCGGCGCCGATGTGGTGGTCGCCACGCCAGGCCGCCTGTTGGACCTGATAACGCACAACGCGCTCGGCCTGGCCTGGGTCGAGATGCTCGTGCTCGACGAGGCCGATCGGCTGCTGGACGCGGGCTTTGCCGACGAGCTGGCGCGCATCGTCGCGCTGCTGCCGCGGCGGCGGCAGAACCTGCTGTTCTCGGCCACCTTCCCGCCCGCGGTGCAGGCGCTGGCGCAACGCCTGCTGCGCGATCCGGTGCGGATCGAGGTGGCGTCGCAGCCGGGGGGTGCGCCAGCCAGTGCGCCGGCCGTGACGCAGCATGCGGTGGAAGTGGACGCGGCGCGGCGCACGGCCTTGTTGCGCCACCTGATTCAGAAGGGACAGTGGACGCGCGTGCTGGTCTTCGTCGCCACCCGGTACGCCACCGAACACGTGGCCGACAAGCTGTGCCGCACCGGCCTGGCGGCGGCGGCTTTCCATGGCGACCTGAGCCAGGGCGCGCGCACGCAGGCGCTGGCGGACTTCAAGGCCGGCCGGCTGCAGGTGGTCGTCGCCACCGACATGGCCGCGCGCGGCCTGCACATCGAGCAGTTGCCGGTGGTCGTCAACTACGACCTGCCGCGCTCGGCGGTGGACTACGTGCACCGCATCGGCCGCACCGCGCGCGCGGGAGAGAGCGGGCTCGCGGTGAGCTTCGTCAGCGCCGACACCGAAGCGCATTTCCGGCTGATCGAGAAGCGCCAGGGCCAGCGCGTCGAGCGCGAGCGCATCGCCGGCTTCGAGCCGACGGAGCCCACCGAGGCGGCCGCGCCGGTGGCCGATCCCGCCGGCGGCATCAAGGGCAAACGCAAGAGCAAGAAGGACAAGCTGCGCGAGTCGGCGGCGCGCGCGATTCAACAGCCGTAGCTTGTTTTAGGCAATTACAAGGCAGGTGTTATATTCGGCCAATACAAGCGGAGACTTGTTCATGGACTACCCGCTGAAGATGGCCGACCAGCTGCGCCCGCAGCTGCGCGCGCTGCGCAAGCAGCGCGGCATGACGCAGGCCCGGCTCGGCGAGGCGATCGGCGTCACGCAGGCGCGCATCGTCGAGATCGAGGCCAACCCCGGCGTCGTCAACCTGCAGCAGATCATGCAGGTGCTCAATGCGCTGGGCGCCGCGCTGGTGATTCGCGACACCGACGAGCCCGCCGCGAAGGCCGAGCCCGGGGCCCGGCAGGGTCAGTGGTGAGCGCCAGCCTCGCCGCCTGGATGAACGGCCAGCTCGTCGGCACCTGGACCGTCGACCGCGGCGCGCATCGATTCACCTATCACCGGTCGTGGCTCGATTCGCCGAAGCGGCGCGCCCTGTCGCTGTCGCTGCCGATCACGCCGGCGCTCGAGATCCGCGGCGCGGCGGTGGCGAACTACTTCGACAACCTGCTGCCCGACAACGAGAAGATCCGCGAACGGCTCGGGCGGCGCTTCAAGACCCGCTCCACCGATGCCTTCGCGCTGCTCGAGGCGATCGGCCGCGACTGCGTCGGCGCGGTGCAGTTGCTGCCCGAAGGCGCCGAGCCCGCGGGTTGGGACCGCATCCACAGCGAGCCGCTGAGCGAAGCGCAGGTGGCCGGCCTCCTGCGCGCGGTGCCCTCCGATTCGGTGCTCGGCCAGGAGGCGGACGACGATCTGTTTCGCATCTCGCTCGCCGGCGCGCAGGAGAAGACCGCGCTGCTGTTCCGGGACGGTGCGTGGCACCAACCGCACGGCGCCACGCCGACGACGCACATCCTCAAGCTGCCGCTGGGTCTGGTCGGCGGCTCGCGGCGCGTCGACCTCGGCGACTCGGTGGCCAACGAGTGGCTGTGCGCGCAGATCCTCTACCAGCTCGGCTTGGCCGTCGCGCGCACGGAGATGTGGCGCTTCGAGGACCAGCAGGCGCTGGTCGTGACCCGCTTCGACCGCGCCTGGCAGAAACACTCCGACGGGCACCCCGACGGCCGCGACTGGATCGCGCGCCTGCCGCAGGAAGACCTCTGCCAGGCGCTGGGCTACCCGCCGAACCGCAAGTACGAGAAGGACGGCGGCCCCGGCATCGCCGATTGCATGCGCCTGCTCGCCGGCGGCGATCCGGGCGACCGCGGCTTGTTCGCGCTGGCCCAGCTGACCTTCTGGCTGATGGCCGCCACCGACGGTCACGCCAAGAACTTCTCGATCTTCCTGCAGCCGGGCGATGCCTACGTCGCGACGCCGCTGTACGACGTGCTGTCGATCTTCCCGTACATCGGCGACGCGCCGAACCAGTTCCGCTGGCGCCGCGCCGAGCTGGCCTTCGCGCTGCGCGCGAAGAACGTGCACTACGACCTGCACGGTATCCACGCCCGGCACTGGCACGCGCTGGCGCTGCAGCATGGCGGCGCGCCCGTGTGGCAGCGGATGCTCGGGCATGTCGACGGCGTGGAGGCCGCGCTGCAGCGTGTGGAAAACGATCTGCCGGCGGACTTTCCGCGGCGCACGTGGCTCGCGATTTCGCGCGGGATGCGCGAACAGGTGAAGCGCTTTCGCGGCGGGCCCTGAGCCTCAGCCGGCCGGCGCGCTGGCGGCGTGCGCCAGGAACTGGTGCACGAAGGCGATGGCCATGCTGCCTTCGCCGACCGCCGCGGCGACGCGCTTGACCTGGCTGGAGCGCACGTCGCCACAGGCAAAGATGCCGGGCACGCTGGTCTCCAGCAGGTAGGGGTCACGCGCCAGCGGCCAGCGGCCCGCCTTGGCCGCCGCCTCGCCGGTCAGCACGTAGCCGCTCCGGTCGCGCAGGATCGCGTCGGGCAGCCAGCCGGTCTCGGCATCGGCGCCGATGAAGACGAACACGCCGCCACTGTCGACGCGCCGGACCTCGCCGCTGGTCCGGTTCACCAGGTCGATGGCCGTCAGCAGCTTGTCGCCATGCGCCGCGCGCACCTCGTGCTGCAGCTCGACCCGGATGTTGGGCTTGCTGCGGATCTGCTCGATCAGGTAGTGCGACATGCTGGCCTCGAGGCGGCCGCCCCGCACGATCAGCGAGACCGTGCGTGCGTGGCTGGCGAAGAACATCGCCGCCTGGCCGGCCGAGTTGCCGGCGCCGATCAGGTGGATGTCCTGCCCTTGCGTGGCGCCGGCCTCGCTGCGCGAAGCGCCGTAGTAGACGCCCTTGCCCAGCAGGCGATCGAACCCTTCGGTGTCCAGCCGGCGCCAGCTGACACCGGTGGCCACGATGAGCGAGCGGCCACGCACCGGCTCGCCGCCATCGAGGATCACGACCTTGGCCGCCGGATCGATGCCGACCGCGTTGCGCGTGACCATGATCTCGGCACCCAGGCGGCGCGCCTGCTGCAGCGCACGGCGCGCCAGCTCTTCGCCCGATACGCCCGTCGGGAAGCCGAGGTAGTTCTCGATGCGCGACGAGGTTTCCGCCTGGCCGCCCGGTGCCTCGCGCTCGATCACCAGCGTGCGCAGGCCTTCGGAGGCGCCGTAGACCGCCGCGGCCAGGCCGGCAGGGCCGCCGCCGATGATGATGGTGTCGTACTCGGTGCCGCGGGCATGCGTCTGCAGGCCGAGCTTGTCGGCGACGTCGCGTATGCAGGCGTGCAGCAGCACGCTGCCGTCGTCGCAGGCCAGCGCCGGCAGGTCGGCCTCGGCCAGCGCCGGCCCGGGCCAGCGCTGCGCCAGGTCGGGCGCATCCGGCGCGAGCCAGTCGTGCGAGATCTGGTTGCGGGTGAGGAAGGTCCGCAGCGCCCGCGCCCCGTCGTCCCATTGCTGCCCGACCAGCAGCGCGCGCACCTTGGTCGGCGCGGTGGCGATGCCGCGCAGCCCGCCGATGCGCTCGCTGGCCACCGCGGCCACATGGGTCAGCACCGCGGGCGACGCGGCGGCCAGCGTGTGGAACTGGCGTGCCGAGATCTCCATCACGCGCGAGGGCTCGGTCGCGCGGTAGCTGCCCTGGAACGGCGTGCCGAAGGTGATCGGCACCTCGCCGAACATCTGGCCGGGCTGCCGCACGCCGATGGCCCGCTCGACGCCGTCGATCAGCTTGGTGACTTCGATGTGGCCGGACAGCACGACGAACAGCGCCCGTTCGGCGCCTTCGTGCACGGCGTACTCGCCCGGGGCCAGCCGCAGGTCACCGGCCCCTTGCGTCAGGCGCACCAGGTCGTCGCGGGCCACCGAGGCCAGGAAGGGAATCGTCTCGAGGTCGTGAAGCGAGATCATGCGGACTGAGCGGCTACAGCCCGAACCAGCGCGCGCTGCGGCTCGCGCCGAACCGGACCTTGTCCTCGCGCAGGGCCACGTCCGGTTCGTGATAGGTGCCGGTGGGCTTGGGGCCGGAGAAGAAGTCGACATCGACGCGCCCGATCCGCCCGGCACCGAACTCGATGTAGCAGGTGCCCTTGCCGTCGTAGAGGCCAAGGTCGCTCTCGCCGCGGATGCGCGAGATCAGCGTGGTGGCCACCGCCCTGGCCTCGCCCTCGGCGAAGACGCCGGCTTTCGGCGTGCCGGTATTGGCCAGGTCGCCGACGGCATAGACGTTCTCGAACTTGGTCTCCAGCGTCCGGGGATTGACGGTCACCCAGCCGTCTTCGGTCAGGCCGCTGGCCACGACCACGGCCGGCGCGCGGTGCTTGGGCACACCCAGGAACAGGTCGTAGGGCAGTTCGCTGCCGTCGTCGAGCGACGCGACGCGCCGACCCGCGTCGACAGCGGTCACGCGGCGGTTCGGCATGAACGTGATGCCGCGCTCGGCAAACGCGGCCATCAAGGCCTTGGAGGTCTCCGGCGAGGGCGGCACCGGGCTCGGCAAGGGCAGCACGAACGTGATCTCGCACTGTTCACGAACACCGCGGGTGAGCAGCATGTCATGCAGCATCAGTGCGCATTCGCTCGGCGCGGGCGGGCACTTGTACGGCGCCCCGCACACACCGACGAGCGCGCGGCCCTTCGAGAACGTGGGCAGGACCTCGCGCAGGCGCAGCGCACCGGCGACCGAGTAGAACTCGTTGGCATCGGCGAGCCCGGGGGTGGCGGCGATGTGGTAATCGGCGCCCAGCGCGACCACCAGGTAGTCAGCGTCGTGGGTGCCGGCATCGGTGGTCACGCGCCGGGTGGCGGGGTCGATGGCCTGCACGGTCTCCCGCAGCAGCCGCACGCCCGGCTTGGCGAAGTGACGGTACGGCAGGCGCACCGCGTCCAGCGTCGTGCGGCCGAACATCACATCGAGCTTCGAGTAGCCGAAGACGAAGGCATCGCTCTGGTCGATCAGCGTCACCTCGACATCCTGGCCAAGTGACTCCGACAGGATCGTGCTCAGTTCCAGACCGGCGAAGCCGGCGCCCAGGACGGTGATCCTTGCTTTCATGGTTCCCTCCGCGCCGGTGACGAACCAGCGTCGGCGATCGTAACTCTCGAGCAGTCATTGCAGCGGCATCAGCCGCCGCCGGGCTGCGCCCCGATTGCCCTGCGATCGATGCAGCCCTAGGATGCCGCGCGACCTGTCGTCGCGCGGAGTCCGGCCATGCGCAAAGTGCCACTGTGCCACTGGATCGACCAGGTGAAGCAGGGTGCATGGCCTCGCCGCGCCTTCATCGAACGCATGACCGGCCTGGGCCTGACGCTGCCGATGGCCGGCTTCCTGCTGCTGAACGCCGGCGTGGCGCAGTCGCAGCCCGCGGCCTACAAGCCCACTCGGCGCGGCGGCGGCGGTACGCTGCGCATGCTGGAGTCGCAAGGCCCCACGCTGCTGAACCCGCACTTCGCCACCGGGCTGAAGGACAACACCGGCTCGCGGATCTTCTATGAACCGCTGGCGGAATGGGACGCCGAAGGCAACCTCGAAGCGGTGCTGGCGGCCGAGATTCCCAGCCGCGCCAACGGTGGCCTGGCGGCCGATGGCCGCAGCGTCGTCTGGAAGCTGAAGAAGGGTGTCACCTGGCACGACGGCCAGCCCTTCACCGCCGACGACGTCCTCTTCAACTGGCAATACGCCACCGACCCCAACACCGCCAGCGTCACGCTGGGCAGCTACGGCAACCTGAAGATGGAGAAGGTCGACTCGCACACCGTGCGCGTGGTGTTCGACAAACCTTCGCCGTTCTGGCCCGGGCAATACAGCCAGGTGATGCTGATTCCGAAGCACCTGTTCGGACCCTACATCGGCGCCAGGTCGCGCGAGGCGCCGCACAACAACCGGCCGGTCGGCACGGGCGCCTACAGCTTCGTCGAGTTCCAGCCCGGCGACCTGCTGCGCGCCGCAATCTACGCCAAATACCACCTCCCGCTGCGGCCGCACTTCGACGCCATCGAGATGAAGTCCGGCGGCGATGCCGTCTCGGCCGCGCGGGCCGTGCTGCAGACCGGCGACTACGACTTCGCCGGCAGCCTGGTCCTCCCCGAGGACGTGGCCGAACGCCTGGAAGCCACGGGCAAAGGCCGCCTGCAGGTAATGAGCGGCAGCGCCACGGCAGCCATCTACCTGAACTTCACCGACCCGAATACCGTGGTCGACGGCGAACGCTCGCACCCCAGCACGCGCCACCCGCTGTTCAGCGACCCGGCCGTGCGCCGCGCCGTCGGGCTGCTGATCGACCGCGAGAGCCTGCAGCGCCATGTCTACGGCCGACAGGGCCAGGCCACCACCAACTTCATCAACAACCCGTCGCGTTATCGCAGCCCGAACACGAAGGCCGAATACAGCGTCGAAAAGGCCAAGGCCGTGCTCGACGCTGCGGGCTGGAAGCCCGGCCCCGACGGCGTGCGCGCGAAAGACGGCAAGAAGCTGACGCTGCTGTTCCAGGGCAGCGTGGGTGCGGTGGGCCAGAAGCTGCAGGCGGTGGTGAAGCAGGCGGCGCAACAGGCCGGCATTCAGATGGAACTGAAGGCGGTGGTACCGAGCGTCTTCTTCTCGTCGGACATCGGCAACCCCGACACCTACGGCAAGTTCTACGCCGACATGCAGACCTACAACTGGACCAACACCAGCCCCGACCCCGAAAACCTGATGCAATGCTTCCTGTCGACGCAAGTCGCCTCGAAAGCCAACAAGTGGCTGGGCCAGAACATGGTGCGCTGGCAGAACAGCGAATTCGACGCCGCCTTTCGCGCCGCGGAAACGGAGCTCGACCCGGTCAAGCGCGCGGCGCTCTTCATCCGCATGAACGACCTGGTGGTGGCTGACGGCTACGTGATTCCGGTGCTGGCGCGCACGTCGATGCGCGCACTGGCGAAGAACCTGGTGGCACCGCTTTCGCCGTGGCGCAACGACATGGCGTCGTTGCCCCATTGGTACCGAGACAGCTGATCAGGCGCCCTGCGGCAGATAGCTCGGCCTGGCCGCCGTCATCCCGCGCTTGACCTGCAGCGTCAGCTCATCGGCCAGCACCTCGTCGAGGCCCGCTTCGAGTCCGTCGAGCGCACGCCCGACGATCTGCTCGGGGCTGGTCTTCGGGACATCGAATCCGCGCGTCAGGTCGGTATCGACGTAGGCCATGTGCAGTGCCAGCACCTGCGTCTTCTGCGCCGCCAGTTCATTGCGCAACGCATTCGTGAGCGACCACGCCGCGGACTTGCTGGCCGAATAGGCGGCCAGCTCGCCGCCGTTCACCCACGAGGCGACCGACAGCACATTGAGCAATGCGCCGCCGCCATTGGCCTTGAGAACCGGCGCAAAGGCCTTGCTCAGGCGCAACATCGCGAAGAAGTTGGTCTCGAAGATGCGCCGCGTCACGTCTTCGCTGTCCGGCGCCAGGAATCCCCCGGGTTGGGCGATGCCGGCGTTGTTGATCACCAGTGTCACGTCCGACGCCAGCGCTGCGGCGGCCGACACGTCGTCGGGCTTGGTCACGTCGAGTCGCAGCGGCTGAACACCGGATTCGATGACAGTGACGGGGTCGCGTGCGCCGGCGTAGACCTTGCGGGCACCGCGGGCGAGCAACTCGCGCGCGAATGCCAGGCCGATGCCACGATTGGCACCGGTGACGAGGACAACGGCATTCTCGATCTTCATAACAAACTCCAAGAGTGTGTGTGGGTGGGGGGTGGGAACCAGATTCACTTGATCTTGACGATCACCTTGCCCTTTGCGCGGCCGGCTTCCACGTAGGCCAGGGCCTCGTTGGTCGACTCGAATGGAAAGACCCGATCGATCACCGGGCGGATGGCCCCGGCCTCGATGAGGCGCGTGATCTCGCGCAGTTGGCTGCCATTCGCCTTCATGAAGAGGAACGAGTAGCCAATGCCTCGACCATTCGCCTTTCGCCTGACACCTGCGCTCAATAGCCGAATGACCAGTTTCACGAACCAGGGTGCCGCGATTTGCCGGCCGAATGCCGGATCGGGCGGCCCGGAAATGGAGATGAGCTTTCCGCCACGCTGGAGCACGCGAAGGGATTTATCGAGCGTCTTGCCGTCCTGGCTGTTCAGGACGACGTCGTAATCTCGCAGCACATCCTCGAAGTCCTGCGTCTTGTAGTCGATGACGACGTCTGCACCCAGGCTCTTCACGAGTGCGGCATTGGCAGCGCTCGTCGTCGTGGCGACCGTTGCCCCCAGATGCTTGGCCAACTGGATGGCGAAGGTGCCGACGCCGCCGGAGCCGGCCTGGATGAAGACCGTCTGCCCCTTCTGCAGGTCGGCCCGCTCGACCAGCGCCTGCCACGCCGTCAAGCCCACCAGCGGGATGGAGGCAGCTTCCTCCATCGTGAGGCCCTTGGGCTTGAGCGCCAGCGATGCCTCCCGGACCGGGACGAATTGCGCGAACGTGCCGATGCGGAAGTCATCGGGCCGCGCATAGACCTCGTCACCCGGCTTGAACTGCCGCACCCGGGGTCCCGCCTTGACCACGACGCCGGCCACGTCGTGGCCCAGGATGAGCGGCAGGCGATACGGCAGGATGAGCTTGAATTCGCCGTCCCTGATCTTCGCGTCCAACAGGTTCACACCCGCGGCATGGACCTCGACCAGCACCTCGTCGTCACGCAGTTCCGGCATCGGCACGTCTGCCGACCGCAACGCGCGCTTCTTTCCATAGCGTTCGAGGACAACTGCTTTCATGGGTCTTCCTTGGGCTGTCAGGCCGTTTTTCGCATGATGCTCATCATGTGTAAAGACGAGCGACGGGGCGGCAGTGTCCATCACAGGATTCAGTGACCGGCGCGGGTCAGGTGTTCGAGCGCGGCCTCGCGCAGGCTGTCCGACAGGCCCGGCTCGTCGACTGCGCGCGCCAACAGCAAGGCGCCCACCATCGTGGCGATCGTCACGAGGGCCCGCCGGTGAGCGCCGGGCTGTCCCCAGTCCGGCGACTGGCGCGCCACGAGGTCGATCATTTCCTTGATGTGCCGGGTCGCCACGCGACGCACTTCGGGCGCCTGGCGCGCCGTTTCGGAACCCAGCGCGGCCAGCGGGCATCCGACCTCGGCGTGCTCGACGTGCTCCCGGGAGAGGTAGGCCGCCAGCAGCGTGGCCAGTGCCCTGTCGGGGGGCGCGCTGGCCACGGCCTCGGCGACCGCGGCAGCGGACTCCGCGCACGCCTTGCCCGCCGCTTCGGCCAGCATCGCCTCGCGCGATCCGAAGTGCGAATAGAAGGCGCCATGCGTCAGGCCGGCCTCCTTCATGATGTCCGCGACCCCCGTGCCCTCGTAGCCGCTGCGACGGATCGCCCGCGCCGCCACCGACACGATGCGCTCATGCGTCGCATCCTTGGCCGCGGCTCGGGCGTTGAGCTTCGTGTTTCGCATGATGCGCATCATACTGGATTTCCCAGCACGGCGCACCGGGCTCACGGGTCGTGGACCTAACGTGCCATCGCCCGCTTCAAGCGCTGCGCGCGCGTATCGCCGGGAAGCGGGCCGGGCGCGAGCCGCCAGCGGTCCAGCGCCTGCATCGCCGACAGCACGACATCGGCTGCCAGCAGCGAGGCGTGGGGCGCCAGCACCGCCGTGACGGCGGCATCGTGCGCCCCGTCGATCCGCACGTTGACCCAGTGCGCGAAGACGAGCCAGGCCATGTCCTCGTCGAGGCCGAGCGCGCGCAGCACGTCGATGGCCCGCAGCAGGTCATCGTCCGGATCCTGGCGGCCGAGCTGCACCGCGAGGCCGTCCGGCGCGCCGGTCGCCCGCACATGCTCAACGACGGCGCGAGCGAAATCCTCCGGCGTGATGGCGGGGGGTGGCCCGGCGTCGTAGGGCGTCTCAGCTTCGGAGCACATCAATGAATCGAAGGCCACGGCCGGCTTGCCGCCCGCGGCCGCGATCGGTGCCGGCATCGCCGCGCAGAAATCCATCATCGGCGCTGCGGCGGCCATCGGCGTTGCGGCGGCCATCGGCATCGCGACGGATCGAACCGAGCCGGTCGCGCCCCAGCCGGCGGCCAGCATCGAGGGCACGCGCACGAGCTGCGTCTCGCCCTGCGCGCGCTGGCCTTCGGCGCGCCGGTGCACCAGCACGCAATGCGTCTGGTCCGAGATCAACTGGTGGTCGAGCGCGAGCTGCAAGGCTTCGGCGCGCTCGACCAGCGGCAGCCGCGCGGCGGCGGCCAGCCGCGGCAGCATGTCGCCGGCCAGCGCCGCATCGGTCGCGGTGCAACCCAGCTCGACCCCGCGGCCGCTCACATCGCAGGCCAGCAGCCGCAGCGGCTGCGCCGCCGCGCCGGCCGGCATCCCGGCGAACACCGTGACTGTGTCGCCCGCGAACACCGCCGCGGGCAGGGGCGTCTGCCACAGCGGCGAGCCGCCGTCGACGCGCACCTCCCGCCACGCCTGCTGGCGGATGCGCGCGAGCATGCGTTGCGCGGCCGCCTCGAGCGCCTCGCCCGGCGTCGCGAGCTCGCAGGCGCCGCCGGTGGCACCGGCCAGCCGGCGCAGCACGCTCTCGGCCGGCGACGCGCCGACACCGATCACGAACACGCGCTGGCCGGAGCGCTTCGCGAGTGCGATCAGCGTTTCGACCTCCCAGATCTCGCCATCGGTCAGCAGCAGCACGTCGGCCGCTGCGGCATCGCGCGTGAGCGGCAACGCGAACACGCCACGCAGCGCGGCGGCCATCTCGGTGCCGCCCAGCGTCGCGTCGGTCGCGTCGATCTGCGCCTGCAGCCCCCGCAGCGCCTGCGGCGTGCAGCGCATCGGTGCCATCACGTGCTGCACCGTCGAGCCGAAGCGGCTGAAAGCCACGTGGTCGGCGTCGCCCAGAGCCCGCGCGATGCCGTGCAGCGCGGCGCGCGCCGAAACGATGCTGTCGCCGCCCATCGAGCCCGAGCAGTCGACCAGCAGCTTCAGCGCAATGTGGTCGCGCTGCGGTGCCGGCGGCGGCACGAAGCTGGCCATCACGACGGTCGGCGCAAGCGTCGACGTCGCATCGCGCGCGTGCAGCGAGAACGCCGGCCGCTCTTCGCGCGGCGTGACGATCACCACGACGTCACGATCGAGCCGCGCGGTGGCGTCGAGCGTGAGGCAGACCCCGTCTGCCGTGTCGCTGCGAACCGTGCGGTGCGTCGGGCATTCGATCGCCGCGCCGGCCAGGCTGCGGCCGACCGTCACGGTCAATGCGAGCGGATAGTCCGCGAGCATCGAGACCTCCGGCACCTGCTGCGGCTGCAGGCCGCCGTGCGCCGGATCGCCGTAGCGCGGCGCGATCGTCGACGGGATCGCGATCCGCAGCCGGCCCTGCTCGAAGACGAGCAGCTGCGCGGTGCGCACTTCGAGCTCGACCTCGTCGCCGGGCTTCAGGTTGCCGAGGTTGGCGGTCACGAGGCCGTCGTGCGCCTCCAGCAGCACCGGCGCGTCGCCGTCGGCCAGCGCCTGCTCGTAGGTCGCCTCGGCCGCGGCCTTGGGCGTGATGCAACCCTCGAGCCGCGCGCCGTTGAGCGTCGACGCAAAGCCGAGCAGCACCGCGCGCGGCGGCAGCGGGAAGGTGTAGACCACCTCCAGCGTGCGCGCGCCGGTGTTGCGATAGGTCTGCCGCAGCACCAGTTCGCAGCAGATGCTGTCGAGCCGCACGTTCGCCTGCACACCGGTCAACACGGGCATGCCGGCCTCGGGATCGTGGCTCGCCAGCGTCCAGGCGGGGCTCGGTTCGTTGAGTGTCATCGTGGGGTCTCCGTGCGGACGTGTTGGGGGAGTGGCTCAGCTCGCACCGTTGCCGGTGTCGCCAGCGCCGCTGCTGTCCGACTGGCGCACGCGCCGGTAGGCCGCGTGGATCTCGCGCACGAGCGCGCGCACCTGCTCCGGGGCCAGGCCGGCGCGGCCCGGCTCGACATGCAGCTCGAGCCCGTCTGCCAGCGTCACGCGGCTCCACACCTCGACGCTGCCGGGCTTCGCCGGGCGCGGCGCGGGATCTTCCGGTGCGCCGGCGGTCAGCTCGCGAATGCGCTCGAGGCTCAGGCCGGCGTCGGCCCAGCGGCGGATCAGCAGCAGTTGCTCGACGTGGCGCCGGTGGTAGAACGCGCCGCGCGTCGTGCCCTCGGGCCGGCTGACCAGGCCCTGCTGCACGTAGTACCGGACGGTGCGCGGCGTCAGGCCGGTCAGCGTCGAGAGCTCGTCGAGCGACAGGCGGTCGTCGGCGGGAACGTCGGCAGCGGCAGCAGGGTCATCGGTCGCGGGCATGCCGCCATTTAACGGCAGTAATTTACGACAGTCAAGTGTCTCAAAGTCAGGACGGACGGTTCGGGGCTGCAGCCGGCGTCGGCGGGTCGAGCGCCGTGAGCCACAGCCGCAGGTCGAATTCCAGTTGGTGATAGTCGGGCGCCATGTGCAGGCACAGGGCATAGAACGCCTTGCCGTGCTCGCGCTCCTTCAGGTGCGCCAGCTCGTGCACGACGATCATGCGCAGGAAGTCGGCCGGGGCGTCCTTGAACAGCGCGGCGATGCGGATCTCGCGCTTGGCCTTGAGCTGGCTGCCCTGCACGCGCGAGACGGCGCTGTGCGTGCCCAGCGCGTTCATCACGAGATGGAGCCTGGCGTCGTAAGCCACCTTGGCCAGCGGCGGCGCGCTCTTCATGTGGCGCGACTTCAGCGTGTTGACGTAGTCGTACAGCGCACGATCGGTGCGCACGGCATGGGGCTCCGGATGGCGCCGCGCCACCGCCTGCGCCAGGCTGCCGTCATCGATCAGGCGCTGCACCTGGGCCAGCAGCGCGGGCGGGTAGCCCTGCAGGTAGCGGCCGGTCAGCGGCATGTCGGAGGGTTTCATCGCGCGATTCTCGGCCCGGGGCGATGGTGGGGAGTGGTCCTACGAACGTTCGCGCAGCGGGCTGACCGACAGGCCGTGCGTGTGGCTGCAGGCTGGCGATGGGTGCCTTTGCCCGGAGGCTCGGCTGCTCGGCGCGGGCCATGCGCCCAGCGCATTGAAAGGAGATGGCCGTGAAGCACACCGTGATAGGTCTCTTCGACCGATCGGCAGACGCGCGGAGTGCCGCGGAGGTCTTGAAGGGCCGCGGCTTCGACGCATCCGCCGTGAACGTCGCCCAGGACGGCGAATCGCCGGACGCCGAAGCGATCCCCCCTGCCGCCGAAATCGAGAGCGGGCCACTGACCGGTCTGCTGCATCGCGTGTCAGCCTTGTTCGGCGTGGAGGACCCCCACATCGCTCACTACGAGGAAGCCGTCCGCCGGGGCGGCAGCATTGTCCGGATCGACGCCTCCGATGAAGTGCAGGCGGCCGCGGCCCGGGACACGCTGCTCGAGCTGGGCGCCGTCAACATCGACGACCGCGTCGAGGAGTGGCAGCGAGCGGGGTGGCGCAAGCCCGAAGCAGGCGATTGACGCAGGCGGGCAGCCTCCAGGTACTTCAGGATCAACAGCATTGCCCCATTCTCGGCCCCCGGGTGCGGCGCGGCTGAGTACTTCTCTCGGTGGATGCTTCACCGACAAACCCATGGCAAATCTGCAGCCGTGCTCATAGCATCCGGCTCATGCAGGAGATTCGCGTCCTCTTCACGGCGTCGGCAGGCAACGGCCTGCTTGGCTCGCTCACTGACGCCGACGGCAAGCGCATCGGCACCGAGGTGCCCTTCACGCTGTCCCTGCCCGATGACGACTACGTCGACCTCCGCTGGTATCTGGAGGAATACATGGAGTTGCCCGATGGCGGGGCCGTCGTCCGGGCGGAGCGTATCGAGGCGAACCTGTCGAAGTGGGGCCGTCAACTGCACGACGCCCTCTTCTCCGCTCCTGAGAACAAGGCCGCGCTGAAGCTCCTGCTCGATGCCGAAGAGCCGCGCCAGCTGACCATCGCCACCAGCGACCCCGCTTTGCTGCGCCTGCCGTGGGAGCTCATGGCGGATGACGCCGGCAGCCTCGCCCTGCGCGTCTCCATCCGGCGCCAGCTCAGCACGCCGGAAAGTCTCATCCCGCGCGAAGTCCAGCTGCCGCTGCGCATCCTCTACATCGTCAGCCGCCCCGAGGACGCGGGCTTCATCGATCCGCGTGTCACGACGAAGGCCCTCGTCGCGGCGCTCGACCCGCTCGGGGCGGCCGTGAAGCTCGACTTCTGCCGCCCGCCCACGCTGAAGCGCATGGGCGAAATGCTGCGCGCGGCGCAGCAGGAAGGCGACAGCTACGACGTCGTCCACTTCGACGGCCACGGCACGTTCATGCAGCAGCAGCAGCTCGGCGCCTTGTGCTTCGAGCAGAGCGACGACGGCAGCGGCGACTCCAAGACCGACCTCGTGCCCGCCGACCAACTCGGCAACCTGCTCGCGCAGCACAAGATCCCGCTCGTCGTGCTGGAGGCCTGCCGCAGTGCGGAGATGAAATCCATCGTCTTTCGCTCGGTCGCCCCGCGCCTCATTCAGGCGGGCGTCGGCAGCGTGCTGTCGATGGGCCATGCCGTGCATGTCCAGGCGGCGACGATCCTGCTCGATCGCTTCTACCGCGAGCTGGTGCGCGGCACCACCATCGGCCACGCCGTCGCGCAGGGCCGCAGCGCGCTCGTGTCTTCACCTACGCGCTGGCTGGAATACGGCCCCGGGGCCCGCACGCTCCGGCTTCAGGACTGGTTCCTGCCGCATCTGTACCAGCGAGGTACGGACGATGCGCTGCTGCCGCCCGACCTCGCGAAGCAGCAGGCCGTGCGGCAATTCGACCTCTTCCTCAGCCACAACCACAACGACTCCACCCGCGTCGAAGCGCTTGCCCGCACGCTGTCGGAAAAGCACGGCCTGCGCGTCTGGCTGGACAAGTGGGAGTGCGATCCCGGCAAGCTCGAGCCGCAGTGCGAAGCGGGCATCCGCCACAGCCGGTTCACCGTCGTCGCCGGCTCGCAGTCGGCACTGAACTCGAACTGGGTCGAGTGGGAAATCGGCAAGCACCTCGCACTCAATCCCGAGGCTGACCACTTGCTGCCGATCAAGCTGGAGCCGCTGACTCTACCGCCCCATCTGGGCGACAACCTCTGGGTGGACTTCACCGATCCCGCGCAGGATGCGGCGAATGCCGCGCTGCTTGCCCGGCTCATCCGCACCACCGACGCGGCGGACGCGCGCAAGCGGCGTGGTTTCCGGCCACCGGCACGCCAGCGCGACGAGCACGGGCCGTTCCCACCGGCGCCGACCTACGGTTTTCATGGCCGTGCGCGGGAGTTGTTGATGCTGGAGCGGCAGTTCCGCAGCCAACGCGGCATCGTGCTGCATGCGATGGGCGGCATGGGCAAGACCACGTTGGCCACCGAGGCGGCGGACTGGTGGACGCGCAGCGGGCTCTTCCGCGACGGCGCGTGCTTCGCGAGCTTCGAGCAGTTCACCAGCGCCGAGCGCGTGGTGCAGGTGCTGGGGTGCTATGTGGCGGGGGAAAAGTTCAACCAGCTCCCCGCCGGTGAGCAGCGCAAGCGCGCGGTCGAGTTCATGCGGCAACACGCCGTGCTGCTCGTCTGGGACAACTACGAGAGCGCCCTGCCGCAGTTCAATGACGGCGCGGCGGCCATCGGCAGCCCCTACACCGACGAAGAACGCACCCGCCTCGCTGAGCTGTTCCGCGATCTCACCACCGGGCCGGGTCGCGGCGCGGTGCTCGTCACCTGCCGCCCCGGCGATACCGGCCTGCCGGGTGCCCGGCGGCACGAACTGCACGGCCTCGCCCGCGCCGACAGCCTGTGGCTGCTGGCGGAGATCCTCCAGAAACACGACCTCAAGCTCAGTGATGCGCGATTCACGCGGGAAAAGTTGGATCCCCTCCTGCGCGACCTTGCGGACCATCCGTTGTCGCTGGAACTCGTCGGCCCGCACCTGAAGACGCTGACTCCGGAAGCCATCCGCGCGGACTTCGGCACCCTGCTCACCCTTTTTCAGCAGGACGCGTCGCCGGGGCCGGATGGCAAACCGGGGCGCAACTCATCGCTGCTCGCGTCCCTCGAATTCTCACGCCGGCACCTCAGCCCCGCCGCCCGCGAGGCGCTGCCGTGGCTCGGCCTGTTCAGCGGTGGCGTGTTCGAGGACTTGCTGCTCGATGTCAGCCAGATCACCCCGGAAGCCTTGGCCCCGATCCGCCGCGAGTTGCAGAGCATCGCACTCGTGCGCCCGGAGGATGAGATTCAAATTGGTGGCCGCCCATTCCTCCGCTTTCACCCCACGCTCGCCTCAGCTGCGGCGGCCGGTGCCCTCGCGCAACAGCCGCAGACCCGGCAGCGCCTCATCCACGTCTATCTGGCCCTCAGTCAGGCGCTGGACAAGGCGATGAATGGCTCGCAATCCCGCGCAGCGCTGGCGATTCTCGATCGCGAGGAGGCTAACTACCGCACCGCCGTGCATCTAGCCATCCGCGATGGGCTGATCCGCGAGGCCGCTGCGCTGGGGATCACTCTCAAGAACTATCTCGAAAGATCCAGCCGCCTGCGCGAGCGAGATGCTTGGGTGACCATGCTGAGAGATGCCACTGCTCAGGGGACTCTCACGCCGGAAGCGGCGCTCTACGAGCAGGAAGATGCCTACCGGCGTTTCCAGCAGGGCGACCCCGAAGGTGCAGTGGAGCAACTTCAGACTCTGATCGACCGGCTCCGCTCGACCTCGGAGTTCGACTCGGCGTTCCACTTGGCACTGGCCGTTGGCGCCTTGGGCGACCTGCTCAACGACCGCGGCGCTGGGAGCCAGGCGGTCCCTTTTCTCCAGGAAGCCGTAAGCCTCTGGGAGGCTCTGATCGAGAAAGCATGGGGCCGGCCATGGGAGTCACTGCTAGCCACTGGCGATCACGTCAAAGCCTTCAAACAGCTTGGCAACCTCTCGGCGGCCATGGGCAATCTGGCGAACGCACTGTGCGACACCGGCCGGCACGATGAAGCGCTGAAGGTGGCAGAGGAGGCCCTCCAGATCGATATTCAGTACGGGAACCAACGTGAGATCGGCGTCGGCCACGGCCAATGCGCCAACATCCTCATGGCCGCCGGCCGCCATGATGAGGCCGATGCGCGCTATGAGCTCGCCGTCGCCGCCGCCCGCCAGACCGGAGACAAGGCAATTGAGGGATCACTGCTCCAGCATCAGGGTGGCCTAGCATCGAAACGCAATGAGCTCACCCGAGCCGCCCTCCTCTACCAGCAAGCGCTCCTGCGTTTTCAGGAGGCAGGCAATCCAGGCTCGATGATGCGAACCTACAACCTCCTCGGCGTTGTGGAACGTAAAGCTAGCCGTCTGGCCGAGGCCCGAGCGTGGTATGAGAAGTCCCGGAAACTAGCAGTGGACTTGAAAGACCAGGCCTGCCTCGGCCAAGCTGCCCAGAACATCAGCGTCGTCTGCCTACTGGAAGGCGAAGCCGCCCGCGAGCAGGGAGACGAGCCAGCTGCCAAGCACAGCTTTCAAATCGCCCTCCGCTCTGCGGAAGAAGGACTTCGGATCATGCAAGCCCTAGCCAATCAGCCAGACGAAGCCGGTGCCCTGAGCCAACTCGCCCTCATCCACCGCTGCCTCGGTGACCTCGCCGCCGCCGAGCACCACGCTCATGCCGCCCGCCAGATCCGCGAATCCCTCGGCTTGAAAGAAGTCTTCAAAGACTACAACACCCTGTCCCAAATCGCCGAAGCTCGTGGCGATACCGCCGCCGCCGAGTGGGCGCAGAAGCGCGATGCCATGCTCGAAGAACTCAGACGCCTTGCCGGAGGCGGTGGCGGCGTGCCGCTGAAGGCCCTGCAAGCCCTGGCCATCGCCTGCGCCCAGGCCGGCCTCAGCGGCGCCCCTCCGGGCCCTGCCGAAGCCGAAGCCCTCGCCACCCTCGACGGAATGCCTGCGCCCTTCCCCGACTTCTCCGCCACCCTCTGTCGACTGGCCAGTGGTGAGATGCCGCCCATCCCTGACGGTTTACCGACGGAGTTGCGCGACCTGCTCACGGCGACCCTGAAGGCCATGCGCGACGCAACCCAACCTCCCGGCATGCAGTGAGCGCAGTCAGGATCGGCGACCGCGGCAGCAACGCACACCCTCACCCCATCTTCACCGCCGTCCCACTCACCGCCACCATCATCATCCCGTTCGCCTCGCCCAGCACTTCGTAGTCGAAGTCGATGCCGACGATCCCGTCCGCGCCCATTTCACGCGCCGCCTCGATCATGTCCTGCAGCGCCGCGTCGCGCGCCCCGGACAGCGCGCGCTCATAACCACCGGCGCGGCCGCCGACGACGTCGCGGATCGAGCTGAACATGTCGCGGAAGATGTTGGCGCCGATGATCGCCTCACCGTTCACGACGCCCAGAAAGCGCTCGACGCGCGCGCCTTCACCATTCGGTACCACGGTGGCGAGGAAGAAGCCTTCGTCGGTCTTCGAGAACCAGCCCATGTGAATCTCCTCGGTTGAACGCACGACGATAACGCGTCACACCGCGGTGCGCCCCTCGCGCGCCGCCCCGTCGTCGCCCCCCACCAGCGGCGGATGCGTCACGATCGACTTCAACTCCGGCCGACCGGTGCGCAGCGCATCCAGGTCCGGCCGCGGCCGGCACCAGGTCGGCGACGCGGCGAAGGCCTGCTCCAGCGCCCGCGCGGCCGACAGCAGCGCCGCATCACCGCGCAGCCGGCCGATCAGCTGCAGCCCGAACGGCATGCCGTGCTCGTCGCGGCCGCAGGGCAGCGACAGCGCCGGGTTGGTGGCCAGCGTGACGACATAGGTCAGCGCCAGCCAGTGGTAGTAGTTGCGCGTCGGCTGGTCGTCGATGCGTTCGGCGAACAGCTGCTGCCACGGGAACGGCGTCATCGGCGTGGTCGGCGCGAGGATCAGGTCGAAGCGCTCGAAGGCCTGCGCGAAACGGCGCGCGATGCGCGTCTGCTCCAGGTGCGCCCAGGCGCGGTCGGCCAGCGTGATGGCGGCGGCCATCTCGACGTTGGCGCGCACGTTCGGGCCCAGCGTCTGCGGCGCCGTGCGGTACACGTCGGCGAAGGCGGCGACGAAGCTCTCCGCGCGCAGCGTGTCGAAGGCGCGGTCGGCGTCGCCGAGCTGCAGGTTCACCGGCTCGCAGGCCGCGACCCACGGGCGGATCGCCTCGACACGGTCGCGGAAGGTGCGCCGCACCTCGGGCTCGACGAGGCACAGGCCGAAGTCTTCGGTGAATCCCACGCGCAGGGTCGACAGGTCGGTGCCGGCCAGCGGCCAGAAGGACGCGCCGTTTGCAGGGTAGGACATCGGATCGTTCGGATCGAAGCCGACGCTGGCCGCCAGCTGCAGCGCGGTGTCCTCGACCGTGCGGCCCATCGGCCCCAGCACCGAGATCACCGACCAGCCGAGCGGCCGCGCGTCGTTCGCGACCAGGCCCGGCGAGGGCCGCAGCCCGACGACGCCGCACAGCGCGGCCGGAATGCGCAGCGATCCCCCCGTGTCGGAGCCGGTGGCGATCGGCAGCATGTCCACCGCCAGCGCGGCGGCCGAGCCGCCCGACGAGCCGCCCGCGTTCAGCGCCGGGTCGAACGGGTTGCCGGTGGCGCCCCACACCGGGTTGCGCGTATTGGCGCCCGCGCCCATGTCGGGCACGTTGGTCTTGGCCGTCACGATGGCGCCGGATGCGCGCAGCCGCGCCACTAACGAGTTATCACGCGCCGGCACGTTGCCTCGTTGGCCGGCGTTGCCGTAGGTCGTCAGCAGGCCGGCGGTGTCCTGCAGGTCCTTCACGCCCAGCGGCAAGCCGTGCAGCAGGCCGAGCGGCGCGCCGCGCATCACGTCGGCCTCGGCGGCGCGTGCGCTTTGGCGTGCGCGCTCGAAGTCGGTCGCGGCGATCGCATTGATCGCGGGATTGAAGGCTTCGATGCGTGCGATGCACGCGTCCATCAACTCCACCGGCGAGAGCTCGCGGCGGCCGATGAGTCTTCGCAATTCGACGGCGGATTGCTCCGGCAGGTGGGGGTCATGCGCCATGGTGCTCACTCCGTCGGGATCTTCGCCTTGTGCACGTAGGCACGCAACAGCGGCAGTTCCTTCGCGACGCGGGCCTCGTAGAACGAGCCCGGCTGCCAGGCCACGTCGACGCCGGTCTTTTCCAGGTCGCCGCGCACGCTGGCATCGGCCAGCGTATCGGCGAGCGCCTTGCCGAGCACCTGCTGCACCGCGGCGGGCAGCCCGCGCGGCGCGACGATGGTGATCCACGGCACCATCTCGTAGTCGGGGAAACCGGCTTCGGCCACCGTCGGCACGCTGGGCATCGACGGCGAGCGCTTCGCCGACGTCACGGCCAAGGCCTTCACCTTGCGCGACTGGATCATCGGCAGCGCCGCGACATTGGTGTCGAAGGTCAGCTGCACCTGGCCGCCGATCAGGTCGGTCATTGCCGGCGCGCTGCCCTTGTAGGGCACGTGCAGGAGGTCGGCGCCGGTCACCAGCTTGAACATCTCGCCTGCCAGGTGCGAGGTGGTGCCGTTGCCGAACGAGCCGTAGGCCAGCGTGCCCGGCTTGGCGCGCGCCAGCGCCACCAGCTCCTTGACGCTGTTGGCCGGAAAGGCGGGGTTCGCCAGCAGCACCAGCGGCGAGGTGCCGATGAGGCCGATCGACTCGAAGCTCTTCTGCGCGTCGTACGGCAGCTTGCTCTTCAGCGCCGGGTTGACCGTGAAGGTGGTGTTGGAGCTGATCAGCAGCGTGTAGCCGTCGGGCAGCGCCTGCGCCACCGCGCCCGCGCCGATGGCGGTGCCGGCACCCGCCTTGTTGTCGACGATCACCGTCTGGCCCAGGCGCTGCCCCATGCCCTTGGCGAGGATGCGGGCCAGGGTGTCGGTGGCACCGCCGGGGGGATAAGGCACGACGAGCGTGACCGGCTTGTCGGGAAAACCGGCCGCAGCGGCCGTGGCCGTGGTGAGCGCGGCCGCGAGCAGCAGCGTGGCACGTTTGATCATGAGGGGTCCTTTCAACGCAGGCGGTGAGGTGACGAGGCGAGCGGGTCGACGCCGTGGCTTGTCAGTGCGGAGGGCACCGGCTCGCCGCAGAGCAGCGCCGCGGCGAGCTCGGCGGCGCCGGCGGCGCTCTGGATGCCGTAGCCGCCTTGCGCCGCGAGCCAGAAGAAGGCCGGGCAGGCATCGTCCCAGCCGATCACCATCTCGCCATCGTGCACGAAGGAGCGCAGTCCCGCCCAGGTGCTGGCCGGGCGGCGGATGGTGAGCGTGGTGACGGCTTCGATCTGGTGGATGCCGAGGGCGATGTCGAGCTCCTCGGGCACCACGTCGTGCGGCAGCGTGGGGTCGGCGTTGGCCGGGGACCCCAGCAGGCGGCCGGCGTCGGGCTTGAAGTACCAGCTCTCGTCGACACCGACGACGGCGGGCCAGCCGGACACATCCACATCGGCGGGGCCGTTGAAGGTGAAGGCGCTGCGGCGGCGCGGCTCGAGGCCGACCGGGGCGGCGCCGCAGCGGGTCGCGACCTCGTCGGCCCAGGCGCCGGCGGCGTCGACGAGGGTCTGCGCCCGCACCACTTCGCCATCGGCCAGGCGCACGGTCCAGCGCGCGCCGTCGTGCGTCGCGGCGGCCAGCTCGGCGCCGCAGCGCAGCTCGCCGCCCTGCGCCCGCACTCCGCGCAGGAAGCCCTGGTGCAGGGCATGCACATCGATGTCTTGCGCGTCGCCGTCGAACAGCGCGCCGTGCACCCTGTCCGCCCGCAGGCAGGGCACGCGCGCCAGCGCGGCGGTGGCGTCCAGCGTCTGCAGCTGCGTGCCGCTGGCGGACAGCGTCTCGTGTGTCTCGCGCAGCAGCGCCTCCTGGCCGGGCGTGGCCAGGTACAGCACGCCGCGCGGCGCGAGCAGCGGCGTTTCGGTGAAGCCGCGCGGCGGGTGCTCGTAGAAGACGCGGCTGGCGCGGGTCAGCGCGCGCACGCCGGGCGGGCCGTAGCTCTCCATGAACATCGCGGCCGAGCGGCCGGTGGCGTGGTAGCCCGGCTGCGCCTCGCGCTCCAGCAGCAGCACGCTGCGGCGGCCGGCGAGGCGGTACGCGAGTGAAGCACCCGCGATGCCGGCACCGATGATGACGAGGTCGAATTCTCTCATACGAGAATTCTCGCATGCGAGAATCGTGTTTGTATATCGGGGACAAGCGATGAGTGTTTCTGCATCCGGCCGCCGCGGCCGCGGCCGCGGCCAGGCGCCCGCCGCGCTCGACCGCGTGCGCATGGGCGAGCGGCTGCGCGCCATCCGCAAGACGCAGGACCTGACGCTGAAGGCGCTGGCCGCGCGATCGGGCGTGGCCTTGTCGACGCTGTCGAAGATCGAGCTGGGGCAGATCAGCGTCAGCTACGAGAAGCTGGCCGCCGTGGCGCGGGCGCTGGCCGTCGACACCGGGGCCCTGTTCGACCCGCGCGCCGGCGCGGTGCCGGGTGCCGGGCAGCCGGTAGTCGTGCGCTCGACGCTGGACACGGCGCCCAGCTACGAGAGCGAGCACTACGACTACCGCATGCTCGCCACCGAGTTTCCGGGCAAGCGCATGACGCCGCTGCACGGCATCATCGTCGCGCGCGATCTCGCGCAGTTCCCCGACTTCGTCCGCCACCCGGGTCAGGAGTTCGTCATGGTCCTCTCAGGGCGCGTGCGCATTCACTTCGAGACTGGCGACGTGATCGAGCTCGGACGCCAGGAGTCGGCGTATTTCGACAGTGGCGTGGGGCATGCCTACGTGTCGCTCGGCAAGGCCGACGCGCAGGTGATGGTGGTGATGTCGGAACGGTGAGCGGGGTGCTGCCTGCGTGAATGCGATGCGTCGTTAGATTGGACTAGAAGCGCGCCCACTCGTCGGTCCCATTGCGCGCGGCAGTCGACATGGATGCCGGCTGCGTCGTCGCCAGCGCGGCAGCATGCGGCACGGCTGATCTGGCCTTGCCGACAGCCGTGCGCACCACGTTCCTCGCTGGATCAGCGTGGGTGGCCTGCACGAGCTTGAACACCGCAACCGCCTGCACGAGTTGCTGCGCCTGCTGCTTCAAACTCTCGGCCGCCGCCGCGCCTTCTTCGACAAGTGCCGCGTTCTGCTGCGTGGTCTGGTCCATCTGGCTGACGGCCTCGCCGACCTGTGCCACGCCAGCGCTCTGCTCCGTGTTGGCCGCACTGATTTCGCCCATGATGTCGGTCACGCGCCTGATCGACGTCACGATCTCGGTCATCGTCATGCCCGCCTGGTCGACCAGGACAGTGCCGTGCTCGACGCGCTCGACGCTGGCGGTGATCAGGCTCTTGATCTCCTTGGCGGCTTCGGCGCTGCGCTGCGCGAGGTTACGCACCTCGCCGGCCACGACCGCGAAGCCGCGACCCTGTTCGCCGGCACGAGCCGCTTCCACGGCCGCGTTGAGCGCCAGGATATTGGTCTGGAAGGCGATGCCGTCGATCACGCCGATGATGTCGGCAATCTTCTTGCTGCTCTCGTTGATGCCCTTCATCGTATCGACGACCTGGGTAACGACTTCGCCGCCCTGAGTAGCGATCGCCGAAGCGCTCAATGCCAGTTGGTTGGCCTGTCTGGCGTTGTCGGCGTTCTGTCTGACGGTCGAGCCCAGTTGCTCCATGGACGCAGCGGTCTCCTCGAGCGCGGATGCCTGCTCTTCGGTGCGGCTGGACAGATCGTTGTTGCCTTGAGCGATCTGGGCCGATGCGGTGGCCACGCCTTCGGCGTTCTCTCGCACGCCCGAGACGACGCGCGACAAGCTATCGCGCATGCTACTCAGCGACACCATCAGGCTGGTCGTGTCGCCGGGACGCAGATCGATGCTGACGCTGAGGTCTCCGTCGGCAACGCTTTGAGCCAGCGCAGCAGCCGTTGCCGGTTCAGTGCCCAGTTGCCGCACCAGGCTGCGCGTGATGGCCCACGCCAACGCGACACCCACCACGACGGCCAACGTGGCCGCGGCGAGCATCGCGTGCCAAGCCGTCGAATAGGACTGTCCTGCCGTCTGTTTGGCGCCTTCCGCAATCTCGTAGTTGTATCGGTCGACAACCCGCAGCGCATCGTGCACTTCATCGAGGGCCCTCAGGCTTGCGCCCAGCAAGTACGCGGACGCCGCCTCCTGCTGGAGCGGGTCACCGGCCGCCGCGTTGGAAAGCTCGATCAACCTGCGGTGCGTTTCCAGATAGGCGCGAAATTTGGCCGCCAGCACGGCCATGTTGGTCTTGTCACGTTCGTCGGTGAGCAGGGTCTTGACGTAGCGCTCACTGGCCTTGTTGTAGGTTTCCAGGCCCCGCTCGAACAAGGACTCCTGTTCGAGCTTGCTCTGCGGTGTCCGCTCCACCAGGTGGCGCAACTCAGCCCGACGCATCGTTTCCAGGCCGCGGCCGACGTCGGCCACCGTGTCGAGCGATGGCAGCGTGTTGAGCGAGATGTACTCGAACGCGGTCTTCATCTGACCCATCTGCCAGATCCCGACAGACGCCAGGGCCAAGGTCATGGCCAACACGATCGCAAAGCCCGCGCCGAGCCTCGTTCCGACCTTCAAATTCGACAACTTCATGGTGTGCACTCTCAGCGGAAGGTAATGAACGGGCCTAAGTCTGCCCAGCCACCCCGGTTGAAACACTCGCTTCGTCAGACAGCAAACTACCGAAGACGATCATTTATCGGTGCCGTTTGATGTTTCATGATCATTTCTGACCGCACAAATCATGAACACCGGAGGAGGTCGTGAAAGCTGCCTCACTTGTGGCTTTCACGGGGGTGCGAACTGGCGCCGCTGGTTTACACCTGCGGCATGTCGGAACCCTGAGCGGGCTGCCGCGGGGAGTGGATGCGATGCGTCGACGTGCACTGATGATCGTGGCCGCGGCCACACCCTGGCCCGCCCGCGCCACCACCGAGGACGACATCGCCGCGCGGCTGGCGGCCGGCGGCGCCGTCATGGCGTTCCGCCACGCGCTGGCACCGGGAACCTACGATCCACCCGGCTTCCGCCTCGACGACTGCAGCACCCAGCGCAACCTCAATGATCAGGGGCGCGCGCAGGCGCAGCGCATCGGCGAGTGGTTCCGCCGCCGCGGCCTCGTGCCGGCGGCGGTGCGATCGAGCCCGTGGTGCCGCTGCCTCGACACCGCGCGCCTCGCGTTCGGCCGCGCCGACCCGTGGGCGGCGCTCGGGTCGCCGCGTGCCGCTGCCGATGCGGCGAGTGACGCCAGCGGGGACGGATTGCGGCGCGCGCTCGTCGCAGCGACGGCGCGGCGCGGCCGCTTCGAGGTCTGGGTGTCGCACCAGTTCGTGCTGTCGGCGCTCGTCGGTGGCGCCACGGCGTCGGGCGAGGGGCTGCTGCTGGACGCCGCATCGGACGGCACGCCGCGGATCCTGGGCCGCCTGGCGATCGAGTGACCACAGCGGGCGCAGGCCAAGCGGGCTCCGTCGGCGGGAGCGCCGCTCATCGCAGATGCCAGCGCAACGGCTTGGTCGTCTCCCGCGTGATGACGCCTTTCGCCTCCAGATCGGCGGTCGCTCGGGCCCTATCATCGACTGCCTGGCCTGATGGGCTCCTGTCGCGACCCAGGCATGATTGCGTCCATGACGCCTGCACCCGCATCAACTGGTCTGGACTGGGACGACTTGCGCATCGCCCTGGCCATTGCTGAAAGCGGCACTCTCTCAGGGGCGGCGATCTCGCTCCACATCAGCCATCCGACGCTGTCGCGGCGGCTGCAGCGGATGGAGCGCAGGCTTGGCACGCGTCTCTTTGAGCGCATGCCCATTGGCTTGCGGCCTACCACCGCAGGTGAAGAGGTGAGAGAGCTTGCATTGCGGCTGCGTGATGACATTGCCGCACTCGAGCGCCACATCGGTGGACGCGATGAAGGGAACGTCGGCACTGTCCGGCTGACGGCGCCCGACGCTGTGTCGGAGTACCTCCTGCCGAATGTCCTGCGGACACTGTGCAGCACTCACCCACAACTGCAGATCGATCTCTTGGTCTCCAATGATGTCCTGCCGCTGGCACGGCGAACTGCCGACATCGCGTTGCGCGTGACCAGCAAGCCAGCGGAATCGCTGCGTGGGCGCCAGGTGGGCGCGGTCGCGATGGCTGTGTATGCCTCGCGTCAGCTGTTGCCTCGAGACAGACAAGCTCTCCCTGGCGCGCCGTGGATCGGATTCGACGCCAGCCTCGCCTGCAGCGGTCCTGGTGTCTGGCTCGCTCGGAATGTCCCCGAGAGCGCCGTACGATTTCGGGCCAACACGCTGCTCGGAGCAGCGCAGGCGGTCAAGTCGGGGATCGGCTTTGGCGTTCTGCCTTGCTTTGTTGGGCAGTCCCTTGCAGGTGTGGACCAGGTGGGTGAGCCCATTTCCGAGCTCTCTCAGCCGCTCTGGTTGCTCATGCACGCAGACACCGCAAGCATTCCCCGTGTGCGGGCGGCAAGCGCCGCGCTTGCCGCCGAGATCAAGAAGGCGTCAGGCCTTCTGACCGGCTACGGCAGTAGCGAGAGGGACCAGGCTGCTCAGCACGCGTGAGAGGTGAGACCCGTGCTCGAGAAGGTACCGCCTGAAGACATGCCCGTAGTTCGGCACCACGGCATGGCGAACCGAGGGGCGCTCGGCCAGCGCGCGACGGTACGACGGCACCGCGCCGAGGCCGGCGAAGATGCCGAAGTCCCCGATGTCATCGAATGTGTCGAAGAGCCTGAAGACAGGGGCGAATGCCGCGTCGACCAGGCCGAAGCGAGTGCCGCAGAAATACGGACCGGCGCCGAGGTGCTGTTCCAACCGCCGAAACCGTCCGGCCAGATCCGCGCACTTGCGATCGAAGGCAGCGGCGTCCGGCGCCGTGTAGAAACCGAACACATCGGCGATGACGGCTGAGGCGAACTCTGCCCAGGCGCGCTCGCGTGCCCGTTCCAGCGGACCCGACGACCACATCGGGGTCGCGGGCACGACGTCTTCGATGTACTCGCAGATCACAGCAGTCTCGAAGAGCGCCTCGTCGCCGACCCGGAGGACGGGCACCTTGCCGAGCGGGGACAGCTGAACGAACCAGGCCGGCTTGGCTGCCAAGTCGATGTAGGTGCGCTCGTACGGCAGGCCCTTCTCGGTGAGCTGAATGGCGGCGCGTTGGGTGTACGGGCACAGCAGGTTGCTGATGAGTTCGAAGCGGGTCATGAAAAGGTCCGGGTCAATGAAGGCCCCGACGGTAGGCGCTCGCGGGCGCACGCAACATCGAAAAGATGCTCAGGCTGCTGTGCAGGAACGTTCAGCCGCCGTCGGGTTTCGCGAGCAGTAGGGTCAAGCCATGACGACAACGCTCAACGCGCGCTGGAGTTGATCCAGGCCGAACGGTCGCTGGCTGCCTTCGTGTGGCGCTACGAGTCGCCGAACAACGAGGGTGTGCCGCAGACGGCCTCGACGTCGGCGCAGTCCATTGCGCTGTCCAAGGCGTTGAAGGCGCGCGGATGGAAGTTCGTCGGGCCCACCACCGTCTTCGCCTTCATGCAAGCCATAGGCCTGCTGAACGATCATGCGGAGGCTTGCGTGATCAGGGACGAGGTGCGCGCGGCTCGCGCCGCCTTCGAGCCGCCCTGCTAGGCCGTGCCGCGCGAAACGCGCTTTTTCTTCTGCTTGGCCACAGGCAGCGGTGCGTTGTGCTCGAGCGAAAGGTCGATCCAGAATTTCAACGCTTCAGCGATCGAAGGGGTGGCGCTCAAGAAGCCTCCGCGGTGTGCGTCTGGCCGTATTCTCGGGCTGCAGAGGGCGCCTCGCCGACGCCGGCCGCACGGGCTGGGCTCTCGCGGCCCCCCTAGAATTTCGGCTTCATCAGCACCCCGAGAACCCCGCCCGTGACAACCGAGCCAGCCGCCCTGCCAATGCCAACGGGTGTCGCGCTGACCAAGTTCCGGGTGCCGCGACCGCGGCGTGATTTCGTGCGCCGCGATGCCCTGCTGGCCCACCTGCGCCAGCTCACGCTGGACACGCCGGTGACCTTGATATGCGCGCCGGCGGGCTCGGGCAAGACCACCTTGATGGTGCAGCTCGCCGCAGCGGATGCGCCGGGCGAACTGGCGGTCTGGGTGGCGCTGGACGACAGCGACAACAACCCGGCCCGGCTGCTGGCGACGCTGGTGCAGTCGCTGCTGCCGCTCGACATGGCCTGGGAGATGGACCCGCGCGCGCTGGTGGCCAACGTCACGGGCAGCGGCCCCGAGGCGCGCGCCGTGCTGGCCGGCATCGTCAACGCGCTGTGCACCGTGCCGGCCCAGCGCGTGGTCTGGCTGCTCGACGACCTGCACCGCATCACCGACCCGAACGCCGTCAGCCTGCTCGATTCGTTGATCGAGCGCCTGCCCGAGCACGTGGCGCTGGTGCTGGGCTCACGCACCGAGCCGGCCCTGCCGCTGGCCCGGCTGCGCGCCCACGGTGAGCTGGGCGAGATCGACGCCAGCCCGCTGCGCTTCGACGAACCCACCGTCATCGCGTTGGCACAGCACCGCTGGGGCAGCGCGCCGGCGCTCGAGGTCGTGCGCGACACGCTGGCGCGCACCGGTGGCTGGGCGGTCGGCGTGAATCTGATGCTGGCCTCCAGCACCGGCACGGGCATCGTGCGGCCAGCCCTGCAGCACGAGACGCCGCGGCGGGCCCTGTTCGACTTTCTGGCCCAGGAGGTCCTCGATGAGCTGCCGCCGGACTTGCGCGACTTCGCGGTCGACTGTGCCGTGCTGCCCGAGCTGAACCCGGCCCGCTGCCAGGCCGTGACGCTGCGCAGCGACAGCCGCGACGCGCTCGACGCCCTGCTGCGCCGCCACTTGTTCCTGAGCGTGGTCGAAGACAGCCAGCCGGTGCTGCGCTTCCATGACCTGTTTCGCGACTTCCTGCTGGCGCAACTGGCGCGCAAGCCGGCGGCCCATGTGCGCCTGCTGCACGAGCGCGCTGCGGCGGCCGAAGAGCTGCCGGAGCGCGCGATCAGCCACTGGCTGGATGCCGGGCGCTGGATCGCAGCGGCCGACCTGATCGTGCACCATGGGCTGCGCCTGGCCAGCGAAGGGGCGTATGCAACGCTGGAGCGCTGGGTCGAACGGCTGCCGGCCGACGTCGTGGCGGCCGATCCGCGGCTGGCCTTGCTGCGCACCGAATGCGCCTGGTCGCGCTGGGACTGGGAGCAGGTGCTGCTGCATGCGGCACCGGCAGCCGTTGGCCTGGAGCAGTCGGGCGACCTGCCCGGCCAGCTGCGGGCCCAGCTGCTGTTGGCTGCCACGCTCGGCGCGCTGGGCCACCTGGAAGAACGCGCGGCGCTGACCGAGCGCACCTTGCGCCTGGACCTGCCTGCCAGCGACGCGGCGCAGTTCCATCTGCAGCGGGCGTGGAGCGATTTTTCGCTCGGCCACAGCGGGCAGGTCGGCAAGCACCTGGCGACGATGAACGCGCTGGTGGCCGAGGACCCGGCGCGTTATGCACCGCAGGTGGCGCCCACCCTCAACTGCCACTTCGGCGGCCTGCCCGGCGTGACCGAGGCCTACCTGCAGTTTGCGGCGCTGTGCGACTCGGTGCCCAAGCCGGCCGCGATGCCCTGGCATTCGACGCCCGTGGTGCTCGGTGCCTGGGCTGCCCTGTGGCAGGCGCGCCGCGGCGGTGCCACGCAGGCGCTGCGGCGTGCCGAGGAGATCCAGCATCGCTTCGGCAAGGTGCGCTACGTGCTGCTCGACGCCACCCACCTGCAGGCGCTGCTGCTGGCGGCGACCGGCGAATTCGACGCCGCACGCCAGGTCCTCGAGGCCCTGCTGGCGGACCTGGCGTCCAGCGATGCCGAAGGCCTGCGCCGCGTGTGGCAGCGGCCCTACCGCAGCGTGCTGGCCCGCACGCTGTGGATGGCGCAGGATGGCCCCGGGCTGGCGGCCCAGGCCGCCTGGCTCGAAGGGCCGCTGCGCCACCGCGAATGGCCGCTGACCGCGGGCGCGGTGGACAGCGTTCGCGGCCAGGCCGCCCTGCTGGCCGGTGCGCTGGACGCTGCGCAGGACGCACTGGAGACAGCGGTCGCGCACCACGCCCGCTACCCGGCGCCGGCGTTTTATGCCGACCCCCGGGTGGCGCTCGCCGGCGTCCACCTGCGGCGCCACGATCCGGCCCTCGCCTGGGCCACGGTGGCGCCCGTGCTGCAGGAGATCGCTCGCGATGGCACGCCCGGCCGCTTGCTGCTGGAACCCGCTCCGCTGGTCGACAGCCTGCTGGCGCTGTGCCCGGCCAAGGCGCCCCACGCCGCCCAGGTGGCGGGGCTGCAGCAGACGCTGGCCGGTTGGCGCGCGGCAGCCGCGCACACGGCCGCCGACACGACCCCTCGGGCCGAGCCGGCGCCGCTGGGCCCGCCGGGGTTACGGCTGACCGAACGCGAGCGCGAAGTGCTCGAGCTGGTGGCGCAGGGCCTGTCCAACAAGCTGCTGGCGCGGCAGCTCTCGCTGAGCGCGCACACCGTCAAGCGCCATCTCGCCAACATCCTCGACAAGCTCGACTGCGACAACCGGGTCCAGGCGGCAGCGCTGTGGCGGCGCGACACAAACTGAAGCGCCCAGCGGCACGTCAGCCGACGGGCATGGCTCTTTCGGGCGATGAGGCGGCCGGCTGCGCTGCCGATACTGGCAGCCTCGACTCCTGGCCGACGGCCGCCGATGGAAGATCACGCTGCGACCGATCCCCTCTCGCTGGCCCTGCAGTGGCTGCAGCGGCCCGCGGACTGGCCCCAGACGGCCGCTGCGCTCTACGACGCCGCGGTTTGCTGGCGGGCGCCGGCGCGCGGCCTGCTGATCGAGGGCCGTGACGCGGTGCTGGCGCACCTTTGCGAGGATGCCCGGCGCTTCGCTGCGGCCGAGCAGGTGGTGCTGCGGCGCGTGGTGGCCGGCACGCGGCTGATCGACGAGTCGGCGCTGACCTTCATCTGCCCCGCCGACGGTATTGCCGGCGTCGAGCTGACGGCGGGCGACCGCATCGAACTCAAGCGCACCCGGCTGCTCAGCTTCGCCGGCGGCTTGATCGTCGACGAGCTGAACCTGGAAACCTGGACGGTGCTGCAACGCGCCGGCTGACGCGCCGGTCGGGCCGACGTCAGGCGCTGGGACCCTCCACGTTCAGCACCCGCCTGCCCAGCGAACGCCCCGCCGGCCGGTCGAGCACCTGCACCGTCGTCTGGCGCGGCGTGAAGTCGTCGGGCAGGCGCATCGAGCCGCTGACGATCTCGTGGCCTTCGACCGACAGGATCACCGGCTCCATCGTCAGCGTCGTCGGCTTGCCGCCGGCCGATGCCCCGGCGACGACGATCTGCATCACGCCGGCCAGCGGCTTCGCGGCCTTGCGCCGCGTCAGCACGACCTCGTAGTCCAGGCTGCCGCGGCGCGCCGTGAAGCGGCCGATGCGCACTTCGACGGCATTCTGCGCGGCCCGCGGGTCGGGCGGCAAGGTCGCCAGCAGCGCCGCCAGATCGGCGCGCGCGCGTTCGGCAGCGCCCTGCGCAGCGCCCAGCGCCGTGTCGCGTTTGCGCGCCTCGGCGTTCGTCTTGTCGAGTTGCTGCTGCAAGCTGTCGCGCTCGTGCAGCAGCCGCTCACGTTCGGCGTCAGCCTTCGTGAACGACTCGCGCAGTGCATGCGAGTCGGCGGCGCTCAGCCGCGGCGGCAGCAGCTTGTGCTGCACCGTGACCACGGCGGCGATGCCGAGCGCGATGCCCAGCATCAACAGCAGCAGCCAGGCCGGCACGCTGCGACGGCGCCGGCCGCGGTAGGGGTCGAAGACGATGGCTTTGCGCGATCCAAACACCGGGGCAGCTTAAGCGGCCTTGCGACACCCGCTGCAACACGATGTGAGCGTTCAGACACTCCCATCCGCAACGACCTCCGTCGCCTGCAGCAGGAGTTCATCGGGCATCCGCCACCCCGCCTGGTTGGCCAGGCGCCGGTTCAGGACCAGGTCGAAACGGGTCGGCCGCATGATCGGGATCTCGGCCGGTCGCACGCCGCGCAGGACTTGGTCGAGTTGATGCACGGCCATGCCGACGACTTCCGTCATGCTGGGGCCGAATGCCAGCATCGTCGCGCCGCTGTCACTGATCGCGCCCAGGGTGACGGCACGCTGGGCCACTGCCCAGGCCTGTATTCGTGACCAGTCGGTCGGAATGAGGAACGGCAGGTTCGGCACGACCAGCGCCTGAATGTGTTCCTGCCGCGCCGCAGCCAGCATCGCGCCGATGTCCTCGGAACGCAGCACGCGGGGCAGCGCAGTGACCTCGATGCCGATCGGCGCAGCGACTCTGGCCCAGCTTTGATACCAGGCCTCGCCCAGCAACAGCCCGCGGGTCAGAGGCAACCCGATGTGGGTGAGGCCTGGCCTGAGCGCGCGCAGATGGCTCAGACCCTTGCCGCACGAGTCGTACGCCAGGAGATCGATCCCGGTGACGTGTCCACCGGGCCGAGCCAGCGACTGGGCCATGCCCAACTCGACGATGCCGGCCCCTTGCATCACGATCGGCAGTGCGCTGGTCGCCTTCACGGCCTGCAATGCGGCGCTGTTGCCATCGGCATACAGCACATCGACAGGGGCCGCGATGAGCTCTTCCGCGGCGCGGCGCAATGCGGCAGCGTCAGCGCCCACCCTGACCTCGAGCGACAGGTTGTCACCTACCGTCCAGCCGCGCTGTTGCAGCAGCGCGAGGGCACGCAGCCACCACCGCGCCATCGTCGGAAGCTCGGGCCGCGTGCGAGTCAGCACGCCCAGTCGCACCTTGCGCAAAGGCGTCAGTGGCGCGGCGCTCGACCAGCGCGTTGCAAGGCCGAGCAGTGCGCAAGCCCCCGCCACCTGAACCAGTTGGCGCCGTCTCATGCTGATGGCCCTCCAGCGAGATTGACGGCGTCATGGTGCGACGCCTCTCAGGGAACATCACGCCAATGGCGACGAATGGCGGTTGGCGGGCGTTGGGACACGGCCTGGGCCGATGAACGCGCCTGTGGCTCGCGATTCGGGGGCAAGCGGAAGCCATCGGCATGGGGCCCCATGCCGAGCCCTTTGTAGGTTATTTCATTGGGTTGCTCAAGCGGGGCAGCCGGTGGTCGTGCGTTCGACGCTGGACACGGCGCCCAGCTACGAGAGCGAGCACTACGACTACCGCATGCTGGCCACCGAGTTTCCGGGCAAGCGCATGACGCCGCTGCACGGCATCATCGTGGCGCGCGATCTCGCGCAGTTCCCCGACTTCGTCCGCCATCCGGGTCAGGAGTTCGTCATGGTCCTCTCAGGGCGCGTGCGCATTCACTTCGAGACCGGCGACGTGATCGAGCTCGGGCGCCAGGAGTCGGCGTATTTCGACAGTGGCGTGGGGCATGCCTACGTGTCGCTCGGCAAGGCCGACGCGCAGGTGATGGTGGTGATGTCGGAACGGTGAGCGGGGTGCCGCGGGGGAGTGGAAACGATGCGTCGACGTGTCCTGATGATCGTGGCCGCGGCGACACCGTGGGCGACGCTCGGGTCGCCGCGGGCCGCTGCCGAGGCGGCGAGTGACGCCAGCTCGGACGGGCTGCGGCGCGCGCTCGTGGCGGCCACGGCGCGACATAGGCGGTTCGAGGTGTGGGTGTCGCACCAGTTCGTGCTGTCTGCGCTCGCCGGAGGCAGCACGGCGTCGGGCGAGGGATTGTCGCTGGAGGCGGCGTCGGACGGCACGCCGCGGATCCTGGGCCGCCTGGCTATCGAGTGATCAGCGGGCGCGGGCCAAGCGGGCTCAGCCGGCAGGCGCGCCGCTCATCGCAGCAGGTGCCAGCACAACGGCTTGGTCTTCTCCGGCGTGATGAGACCTTTGGCCTCCAGATCGAGCTGCACGCCCTTCTTCCACCAACCGGCCTTGGCGCCTTGCGGAAACAGCGCCTGCGGCAGATGGGGCAGCACGCGCTCGCCGATCTCCGCGGCCGTCAAGCCCGGTGAGGTGGCCGGCAGGACCTTCAGGAAGGCCTGATTTTTCATCGCTTCGGCCTTACTGACTTGACTACGTTCTGAGTGTCCACAAGACTGGGGATGCGCCGGCTCGAACGAACGGCGCAGACTCGACATGGCTGTGGAATGAGGGCGCCCAGAGTTGACGTTTCTGGGTACAACGCATAGCTGAGTCACCGTCCCTCCAAGCCAGAGCGCGGCACAGGAGGATCCAATGAAGTACTTGGAACGCAAGCGCAGGTGTTTCGTCGTAATGCCGTTCGGCGAAAAGAAGGATCCGGACGGCAAAGAAATCGACTTTGACGACATCTATCGATTCTTCTTCAAGAGGGCGATCGAGGACCTCGGCATTGAGTGCATCCGATGCGACGAGATCGAGGAAGCTGGCTCAATCCACGAGAAGATGTTTGAGCACATCTATCAGGACGACATCGTTGTTGTGGACATCACGACGTCGAATGCCAACGTCTACTACGAGCTCGGCATCCGGCACGCGCTGGCAAAGGGCGTAACGGTGTTGATTCGCCGGAAGGGAACGGTGATACCGTTCAATATTCAAGGCCTACAAGTCATCGAATACGATCAGGACAGGTTCGCGAGCATTGAGCAGGCCAAGAGCCGTATTCGCGAAATCATTCGCAATGGCCTCCTGCAGCGGCGCAACGACAGCCCGGTTCATTCAGTGCTGGATCTGAACATCGAACCGGAAGGCAATCCTGTCGACAGCACCGTGATCCTCGAGTGGTGCCTGAAGGATAGGGAGGACATTCGCGTCGGCCTGGTCACAGGAGACATTCAGAACGTGACGGGAATCGACGTCTGGGTGAATCCCGAGAACACGAACATGCAAATGGCGCGGCCGTTCGAAAACTCGATTTCCGGCATCATTCGTTATCTGGGGGCCGAGAAGGATCTGGACAACGGGCAAGTCAGGACCGATACGATCGCTTTAGCGCTGGCAGCCAAGATGAATGGCAGAACGACGGTCGATCCTGCCACCGTGCTAACAACGACTTCCGGCGCGATGGAGAGTACGCATCGCGTCAAGCTGATCTTTCATGCGGCTGCCAACTACGGCCAGGTAGGCCAGGGCTACATACCAATCGACCAGGTGTCTCGCTGTATCGTGAACGCACTCAAGGCGCCAGTGGAAGACACTAGATTGGGGGACAATTCGTCGATCCTCTTCCCGCTCATGGCCACACGGTCGCGGAAGGGCGCCGTTCTTGAAGACCGGGTCAGACCATTGTTGAATGCTGCCATCGAGTTCTTTGTGAGGAACCCGGGGGGTACGTTCCGCAGGGCCTACTTTCTCACCTACACCGACAAGGAACTCGACGTGTGTCAGGAACTCCTGACCTCCGACGAGCGCTTGATTGCGCAACCCGAGCTTCGGACCAAAGTAGTTGACCTGGCCGCCGATACGCCCGTGTCCCGAAGGCCGGGCTTGGGAAGGGTCGCCGGAGTGGAGATCGAAATGCCAGGAGTCGCGCCGGACACGGAGACGGCGTGAAGCATCAATCTCCATGTCCAGGCACGAGCCTAGGTATCGAGCTAAGTGAAGACGCTCTTGCCGTCGATACGTGGCCAGCGCTACTTGAGCGACTCCGGAAGTCGGAGCCATATGCCATCCTGTGTGGTTCGGGAATCTCCTTCCGGTCTGGCCTGCCTACGGGCCACTCCTTCAACGAGACGTTTCTGCAGGATTTGGTCCTGCCCCAGTATCGCTCACGGGTCTCTGAGCATCTCAAGCCCGATGCCTCGGTATCGCTTCGCTTCGAAGGCATTCTAGACGTATGGTCTAGATTCGACCCGGCGTTACGAGTCCTCGACACATACCGGCTCGGCACGCCGACCAGCGAACATCGTGCTCTGGCGCGGCTCGCCGAATCACATGCCATTGTGACGACAAACTTCGACGGGCTCATCGAGCGCTCATGGGCCTGCCCGCGGGACCTCCCGGTGGCGTGCACTGATGAGCAGTTTCTGCCTGAGCCAGGCGATGGTGGACTTTACAAGATCCATGGGACGGTTCAGCGCGTTGTGAATGGATGCCCTCAGGACGTCGCAAGTCTCGATGGATCGTTTTGTATCGCCACGCTTGGCACGATCTCCAGCAACATGGAGTCCATTCCACGGCGCAATTTTCTTCACTGTCTGCGTCGGTCGCGACCACTCGTCGTCGTCGGTTACTCCGGCATGGACGACTTCGATGTTTGCCGCTGGTTGTTCGACACCGACTCGCCGAAGGCATTGGTGTGGATCGCTTATGACGAGAATGCCGAGAGCACGACGGTGCTCTCGGGACGAGAAGCCATCGATCTGAAGGTCGCGCCACGTCCAATCATGCGTCGCAAAGCGGACCGCAACGTCGTCAATACATCAACTATCGTTCGGACTCGCAGCCCGGCCAAGCTGCTTGCTGACCTGTCGGGCGAACCGTACGACGACAAGAGCTGGGGCAGCAAAAAGTTGGAATGGGGCGCGACATGTCTGTGGCAGCGGTCACTCGCTACTGCGCTGCTGCTGCTTCAGCTATCGTTGTTCCATGAGGCAGAGAACCTGTTGCGCGGTCTCCTCCAAAACGTCGAAGGCCCGCTGCGCGGCCATGATGACGACCTTGCGCTGTCACCTGCCCAGCAAACCTGCGCGCAGGTATACCTCGCACAGGCACTGATGCCAACCGGAGAACGGCGCAAGCGCCGGGAGGCGTTGGAGATCGCCGAAGCCGCTGCCGACTCCGGCCTCCTTGAGCCCGCGCTACTCTTGCGAGCAAGGTTCCTCGCGACGCAGGCCCGCTTCCACACGAGCCACATGTCTGCGAGTGCCCTGGGTGATTCTTTGGCAAATCTCTACGTGCAGGCCAAAGCGTGTGACGCTCCGGCGCTCGCCGCCGAGCTTGCTGCGGACATCGCCGTTTTTGGCCGGCAGCAGGCACGCACGCATCGCGCGATGTACTCAGCGTTTGAGGCTGCACTGGATGGAGGCAGCCTTTCCGCCAAGGGCACCAGGCTCCACGAAGACGCGCGCCGCAAGTGGTCTGCCTGCGGGAGTCCTGAAGAGCTCTCCCTGGCAATCAGTGACATGGAGGAAGTGGTCACCTTTCGCCGCGACCTTGGGCAGTTGGATGGCCTGTGCGCGAGCCTCAACGTCTGCGGCGGTATGCGGCAGCGCTTGGCAGAATGGACTTCGCCGATGGAGCCAGACTACGGTGCAGCGATCCAGTACCACAACGAGAGTCTCCGCTTAGCCGCCAATGCCCACCTTTTCTGGCATCAATCACAGGCTCTGATCGATCTTGGGTACATTCATGCGAAGAGTGCCGATGCCGCTCGACTCAAGGCCACAATCGAGGAACTGAACGTTCTATGCGAAATCCTGGATGAATCGGACCGACACCACATGGAGTTCCTTGCCGCCTATGCTCGCGTCATCGCCAAAGATCTCACGGCCGCGAAAAGGAGGTTCGAGAAGCTCATCGACTTGCCTGAATCGGCCAAGCTCGGCGCTCGCATGAGAGACGCGGCGAGATTCAATGCAGCAGTTTGCCGGGCCGCGCTGACCGCCGGTCTTCCGGGCCCACCGGAATTGCCACCTTCCCACCGTTGTGTTCGTTTCTGGGAGGATCGTTTCGTCCGCCATACCCTGTACGTGCCGATTGTGTCGACGCTGATCGATCCGCTTCCGCCTTCGAACTAAGCCGATGACCTCAATGTGGCCGGCACTGCGCCGGCCCTGCTGTCCATGGCGGCAGTCTCCCGATTACGGCCGCTGCACAGCCCCCAACCCAAGTTCCGCCACCTCCCCATCCGCCAACGATCTCCCCTGCTCCATCAGCGCCTCCAGCGCCGCCGCATCCCACACCGTGCGCAACAGCTCGAGCGTGTGCTCGTGCGCACGCTGCTCGTTGACCTGCCGCTGCTCGTCCGCCGCTTCGTAGCGCGCCGTGGTGGCCCCGACGAGCCGCGCCGCGGCTTCGTGGCGGCCTTCCAGCGCGGCCAGTTGAGCCAGATAGCCGACGCACCAGGCGTGCAGCGGAACACGCATTGCGGCCGGCAAGGCCTCCTGCAGCAGCAGCCGCGCGGGCTGCGTCTGGTGAAGCATCAAATGCGCCGCGGCCAGGTTGACGCGCGCGAAGACCATCAGGTTCTCGTTGCGCATGCTGCGTATCAGCGCCACCAGCCGCGTGCCGCTGGCCACTGCCGCCGCGGCGTCGCCGGAACTCAGCTCGGCGTTGGCGATGTTCAACTGCGTTGTCAGGCCGGAGTCGCCGGCGGCGTGGCCCACGTCGAGCAGGCGGCGGTACAGGCGCAGCGCCTCCTGCACTTCGCCGCGCGCGGTCGCGATGCTCGCCTGCACGCGCAGGCCTGGCAGCAGCCGCACCGGCGGCCAGTTCGGGTCCTCGAGCGTGCGCGCTTCCTGCACCAGCCGCTCGGCCGCCGCCGCATCGTCGTCAACGAGCATCTGGCCGGCGGCGCACAGCGCGTCGTATAGCGCGTAGCGGTCAGGCCGGGTGGCATCCAGCGTGCGCGCCAGCGCCAGCGCGTGCTGCGCCGCCACCAGGCTGCGGTGGGGCCGCATGTTGGCCAAGGACACGCTGATCTCGCGCCAGGCCTCGTACAGCGTGACGGAGTCCAGCGGCTCGCCGGCTTCACCGCTGGCCGCGATCAGGTGCTCGCAGCGGTCCGCCAGGGCCAGGCGCTCGCCATTCAAGGCGGCCGGCATCATCGCGCTGGCCAATGCCAGTTCCAGGGCCGGCATCCCGGCCCGGTTCACGTGGGCCAGCGCGGCGCGGGCGTTGTCCATCTCCAGCTCGCCCTGGCGCCGCCGATCCTGTACGCCGAGCTTGCCGGCATGCAAGGCCGCACGGGCAGCACCCAACTCGGCCAGCACGCCTTGTGCGAAGCGCAAGTGCAGGTCGCCTTCTTCACCCGCGGCGGCCAGTTGCTCGAGCGCCAAGGCACGCGGCGACTCGAGCAGCCGATAGCGCGACGGGCTGCGTCCTTCGGCATGCACCACTTCGACCAGCGAGCGCTGGATCAGCTGGTCCAGCGCGTCGACGATGGCCCACGGATCAGCGGACGGGTCGCCATCCGCCCCGGTGCCCACGTGCTGCACCAGGCTCAACGAAGCGCTGCCGGCGACCACGGCGAGCCGCCGAAACAGCTGCTGCTCGAACGGTGCCAGCAGGCCCACGCTCCAGGCCAGCGCCGCGCGCAGGCTTTGCTGTCGTGCCGGCGCCAGGCGGTTGCGGTTGGTGTTGAAGACTTGCAGGCGATCGGTGAGTGAATGCAGCAGCTGCGCCATGCCCAGTGCGGGCGCCCGCGCCGCGGCCAGCTCGATGGCCAGCGCCACGCCGTCCAGGTGCTGGCACAGCTCGATCACGGCGGGCACCTCGGCATCGTCCAGCACGAAGCGGTGGTCGGCCGCCGCTGCGCGCTCGCAGAACAGGGCCACGGCGCCGAAGGCCTGGGCCTGCTGCGCGGGCAGCGTGCCTTGCGGAATCGCCAGCGGGCCCAGACGGAACACGCGTTCGGGCGCCAGCCGCAGCGGCGCCTGGCTGGTGGCCACCAGGCGCAGCCCCGGTTCCGCGTCCAGCAGGGCCTGCGCCAGGCGGGCCACGTCGTCGAGCAGGTGCTCGGCGTTGTCCAGCGCAATGAGCATCTGCAGCCCGACCACCGACCGCGCCAGGTGGGCCAGCGCGTCGCCGGGCGCCGACTGCAGGCCCAGCGCCGCCGCCACGGCCAGCGGCAAGGCTTCGGGCGTGGTGACGTTGCCCAGCTCGACCCAGCACACGCCTTGCGGATAGGCGTTTGCTCGCATCTGCATCAGGGCCTGCACCAGGCGCGTCTTGCCCATGCCGCCGGCCCCCACCACCGTGACCAGCCGGTGCTGGTCGATCAAGGTGCCCAATGCCGCCAGGTCGTCGCTGCGGCCGATCAGCAGCGGCTGCAGCGTGGGCAGGTTGGTGCGCGGCCGGGAAGGCACTGCCTCCGCCACGGCCGCGGCGGCAGGCCCGGTCGGCGCATGCGGCGCGACAAAGCGGTAGCCGCGCCCCGGCACGGTCACCAGCCAGTCGCTGCCCAGCACCTTGCGCAAGGCGTTGACCTGCACGGTCAGGTTGTTCTCTTCGACCACGCGACTCGGCCAGACCTGCTCGATCAGCTCGTTGCGGGTGATCAGTTGCCCTGGGCGTTGCACGAGGGCCAGCAACAGGTCGAAAGCGCGGCCGCCCAGCGGCACGGGGTGCCCGTCGGCCAGCAGGCGGTGCTCGTGCGGCCGAAGCTCGAAACGGCCAAAGCGCAGGCCCTCGGGCAGCGGTGTGGTGTTCGACATGGCGGCGGGCAGTTTAGGAGCTGCTGCCGGCTCACGCTTAATCATTTTTAAGTCCGCCTGAAGGTGCTTTCCCGGCTGCGTCGGAACACTGGCTTCACCTTCACCCCCCTCGCGGAGCCGTTCGATGCAAGTCGCCATGACCCCCCAGCAGATCCAGCTCGTGAAATCCACCTGGCAGCAGGTGCTGCCGATCCAGGCCGCCGCAGCGGATCTTTTCTACGGCCGCCTGTTCGAGCTGGCGCCAGACACCCGGCCGCTGTTCAAGCGCGACATCCACGCCCAGGGCGCCATGCTGATGAGCACGCTGGACACGGTGGTGCGCAGCCTGCACGACCTGGGCGCCGTGTTGCCCACGGCCCGACAGCTGGCGCGGCGCCACGTCGGCTACGGCGTGCAGCCGCAGCACTACGACAGCGTCGGCACGGCCCTGGTCTGGACCCTGGAACAAGGCCTGGGCGCGGCGCTGACGCCGGCCGCCCGCGATGCCTGGCGCATGGCCTACGAGGCGCTGGCCGATGCGATGAAGGCCGCGGCCTATCCCGCCGATGTGGCTGACTCCGCTGCCGTTCGGGAGGCCGCATGAAGCCCGCCCGTTCTTCCTGGGCCCAAGTGGTGTATGCCACCGTCGTCGCGACGCTGGCATTGGCCCAACCGGCCCTGGCCGATGAATCGCTGGAGACCGCGCTGGGCCTGAGCCGGGACCAGGCGCATGCGGTCATGGCCATCGAGAAGACTTACCGCCTCGAATTCGCCGCCAAGCGTGGCGACTTCAACCGCGAGAGCCGCGTCTTGCGCCGCGCGCACATCGCCCGCGACAGCAGCGCCATCGCCAAGCAGGAGCCTGTCGTGGCTGCGCTGCAGCAGGAGCTGCGCAAGATCCACGCGGCCGAGAACGAAAAGATCCGCGCCGTGCTCACGCCCGCTCAACGCACGCGGTTCGAGACCGTGCTCGAGCAGCGCAAGGCCATGCACGGCAGTTCACGCGACGAGCGGCTGTTCTGAAAGCCGTCGCCCCATGAACGCCCACCCGCACTCAACCATTGCTTCGGGAGCTCCCGACATGTCTTCGCCCACGCATCCCACCCGCGCGCCGATCGGCAGCAAACGCCTGTGGACCGGCCTTGCCGCGGCCGCCGCGCTGGCCGTCACGCTGCCGGCCCACGCCTCCGATCTGGTCGGCAGCGACCCGATCGCACTGACCCGCACGTACCACGGCTCCGACGGCAGCGTGTTCTCGACACGCGCCATCGGCAACACCGTGGTCGGTTTCAGCCAGGATGCGAGCGGCCAGCGCGCGTTCGTCTTCAACGGCACGCGCTCCGGCATGACGATCACCGGCCAGGTCTACGGCCTGCCCAAGGGCGCCAGCACGCAGCAGGGCCCGCTGAATCTGACGCTGTCCAACGGCGGCTCGACGCTGCAGCGCACCAGCGGCGAGAACGTCGGTGCGACGACCTGGATCGCCAAGCTGCCGAGCTCGTTCGCCTTTCCGCACGGCCGCGAGGCGAAATTCCAGTCCACGATGGCCGACGACCTCGACGGCGCCTACCAGGGCTCCGACGGCAGCCGGGCCTACGTGCGCCAGTACGGCGCGACCGTGGTGACGATGACCGAGCGCTTCGCTGACGCCGATGCGACGCGTCCGGTCTATGCCACCGTCGGCATCGCCACGCGCACGGGCAACGGCCTGGTCGGCAGCTTCTTCGACCTGCCGCACCAGACCGCCAACCTCAGCGCCGGCCAGTTCATCGGTCAGAAGTCGCCCGCCGCGCGCGACTTCCTGCAGACGCTGAGCATCCCGGTGCCGGGCTACCCGCCGTTGCGGCAGGTGGTCTATACCGCCGATTACGCGGTGGATCTCGACCGCTTCGCGCAGGAGATCGAGACCCGGCTGACGCCCTTCGTCGTCGGTTTCAGCTACGCCATCGCGCAGAACGGCCAGGTGCGGCGCACCGGCGCCGGCGGGGCGCGCCGCGCGGTGACCGCCACGAATGGCCTGTTGGGGCCGCTGCCGTTCACCGACAACACGCTCAGCGTGATGGCCAGCACCACGAAGACGGTGACGCTGGTCGCGATGCTGCGCGCGCTGCGCGATCGTGGCGTGTCGGTGGATGCTGCCGTCGGGCCCTACCTGCCGCAGCCCTGGGCGCGTGGACCGGGCATGAACACCGTCACCTTCCGCCAGCTGCTGTCGCACGGGCTGACGCCCACGGTCGGCAAAGGCCTGCACTACCCGGCCAGCTGCGCGAACAGCCCGTACCTCTGCCTGCGCGACGCGGTGGCCGGCGGCATGGTGCGTGATGCCGGCTACCACAACATCCACTACGCGCTGATGCGCTACCTGCTGCCCTACGTGCTGGATCCGGTCGGCGTGACGAACCTGTTCCTGTACGAGCCGAGCGAGACGGCACGCAACGAGGAGATGAGCAAGCGCTTCCGCAAATACATGCTCGACATGCTGAAGGAGGTCGGCGTCGATGCCGACTTCAAGTACGTCTACGGCGACGGCGAGAACGGTGCCTACCGCTACCAGTGGGGCACGCCGCCGACCGACGAGATCTATCCCTGGATCGCCGACAGCGAGGACGACTACCTGGAAGCCGGCCCGGGCGGGCTGAAGATGACGTCCAAGGAGTACGCGCGCTTCCTGTCCAAGCTGGTCAACGGCGCGCTGCTGACGCCCGCGGACCTGGCCGCCGCGAAGGCCATCGGCTTCGGCGGCGAGGCGCCGGCGATGAACGGCCCCGACGGCGTCGGCCCGCTGTACACGAAGAACGGCGGGGCCGGTGGCGCGGCGACGCAACTCGTGGTGTACCCAGGCACCGAGGTGTTCATCTCGCAGAACTCGACGGGCAACGAGGCGCAGACCAACAACGCGGCGATGCTGCGGGCGGCGTGGAAGGCGTCGCTGATCGGGCAATGACAGGGATGTGGATTGTCGGCTACCGACTCCTTGAATTGGGCGTCCGCACGCCACAATCCACGATCTCCTGCTGCATCGCTTCTGCCAGCAGTTCATCGTCGCCGCGCGCAATGACGCCGACGAGGTGCTTCTCGATGGGGCCCAGAAGCCTTCTCATCGAGTCCTCACTCGCACGTTCCATCGCGAAGAGCGGCGCCGATATCCGGCTGTAGAGTGCGGCAGGCACGTAGTCGCCTTTCGTTTTCGGGAGTTGCTCGCGGGTGTGCTCGACCGTTGCCAGCACCTTTGCATACCCTTCGCGAAGCTCTCGCTCTATGAGGTCGATCGCACCGTCAATGCACAATTTCGTGCTTGGGCTGAATGTGTAGAACGTGAGATAGCTCGGATCCGTTTGCAGGCTTGAAACCCGTTGGAGCGTCTTGACTTGACTGTCGAGCAGCGCTCCCCACAGCGCGTGCATCTCGTTGCGGGGCTCGTAGTTCGTCAGCAGCCGCAATTTCGTCTCGACGATGCGTTGCTGCGCCTCCAGGACGGAGCTTGGCACGGAGGTGCGCAATGCATTGGTCTTGCCCAACAGCTGCGCAGCAGTCACGCGAACCTTGTCGGCGTGCTCGCCCTTCCTGAGCTCCCGGTCCTTGTAGGCACTTGCGCTGAACGAAGCCACTGCACCAATGAGCGTGAGGGCCGTGAACGTGTCACTCAGCTTCCATTCCGAGCCCTTCGCCGCAGGACTGGGAATTCGCTGCTTGTGCCACCAGTCTTCCGACCCACCAGGCGAGCCCGAAGCCTTGACGATGCGCGGTCCACGTCTGACAAGCATGAGTTCCCCCTGGGTGTTCGCAGAGACTGACGATGCCACAGGTCGTCAATACAGCCGCACCGCCACGTCGAAGTGCCACGTCCGGCGAATCTCGATCACGTCGAAGTCGTGGGCCAATGCCGGCGAGAAGGCCTGGTAGGGCGTCTGGCTCTGCACGATGCGCCGGACCGCGTCATCGATCTCGGGCACGCCGCTGGACACCACGAAGGTCACCGACTCCACGGACCCGTCGCGCCGGATGGCCACCGTCACGACGGGATCGATGTGCGGCCGCCTGGCCGCTTCGCGGACCATGTCGATGGTCATGTTCTGATGGATCTTGCGGGCCCAGGCTTCCGCGTACAGCACGAGCTCGGCGTTGGGGTCGGTGCGCCCGAACAGCCGGCCGCGGCGTGCGCTGCTCCACGAGTACGGCAGGTTGCTGGTCGGGGGCGCTTCTTTCGCGGCCGCCTCGCGCCGGGCGGCGGCTTCCTCGTCCAGCTGGCGTCCCATCGCGCGACGCGCGGCTTCCCGCCTTGCGTTGTCATCTTCTGCGGCCTGAACGCGCGCGGCCTCTTGCCGCGCCGCGGCCTGCTGTGCGGCCTTCTGGCGTTCAGCCTCCTGCCGAGCGGCCTCGGCCTGCGCAGCTTTCTGGCGCGCCGCCTCCTGCTGCTCGGCCTCCTGCCGGGCTGCGGCCTGCTGCGCGGCCTTCTGGCGTTCGGCCTCCAGCCGAGTGGCCTCGATCTGCGCAGCCTTCTGGCGAGCCGCTTCCTGCAGCTCAGCCTCCTGCCGGGCAGCGGCCTGTTGCGCGGCCTTCTGGCGTTCGGCCTCCTGGCGCGCGATCTCGATGCGTGCCGCTTCCTGGCGCGCAGCCTCTTGCAGCGCGGCCTCTTGCCGGGCTGCCGCCTGCCGCGCCGCCTGCTGGCGTTCGGTCTCCAGGCGCGCGGCCTCCACCCGCGCCGCTTCCAACTGCTCGGCCTGCCGCTCCCGCGCTTCATCAGCGTTATCTCGAGGCGCCGGCAGCGCGCGCTCCGGACTCGAGGCGCTGGGCGCTGCCGCGATGACGGGCGTCGGCACGGGCGGCGCGGGCGGCACGATCAGCGTGGGCTCGTTCGGTGGTGCCAAGGCGATCACCGCGGGCGGCGGGATCGGTACGGGCGCCGCGTCATCGGGCGCAACGACGCGCAACGGCGCGTTCGCATCGGCCGCTGGGGGCACGACGATCGGCGCACCGAGAACCGCTTGCTCGACCAGCGCCTGCTGCCGCGGCTGCACGACCGGCGCGATCGCCGGCGCCGCCGGGGCGATGCGCGGCGGCACGATCACCACGCGCAGCTCGGGCACCTCGATCCGCCGCTCTTGCCACGGGAAGCCGAGCCCCGGAAGTCCCAGGCCGCCACCGAAGGTCAGGCTCAACAGCAGCGCGTGAATCAGGAGGGAGAGCAGCAGCGCAACGCCCAATCGCTTGCGTTCCGCGCCCTCGGATCCGTTCGTGAACCGCATCCGGTCCATTGTCCATGCCGGGATGACCGGGGACCGCGGCGCGCCCGGCGCCATGTCGTCTTGGCCGGCGCGGCGCGATACTGCGCGCCGTACGCCCACGCCGGGCCGGGCACCGGCCCGCGGCGCTCGGCTCTCCGCCATGCCCTTGCTGTGTCGCCTGCTGCTGATCCTCGTTCTCGCCTGCGGAGCGGCACCGGACGTTCGGGCCCAGGCGCCGCTGGCGCTCGATGACGCGGCCGGCCGCGTCGACGCCTGGCCCGCAATCACGGTGCTCGTCGAGCCCGCCGGGCCGCTCGGCCTGGAGCAGGCGCGTGCCGCGGCCGCGCAGTTCAAGCCACCCGGGGGCGCGCGCGGCTCGCTGGGCTTAAGCAAGGCGGGCGTGTGGCTGCGGCTGCCGCTGCGCGTGGCGCCCGGCTCCGATGGCCGCTGGGTGCTGGACATCGACTACCCGCCTTTGAACCGCGTCGACGTGCACCTGGTGACGGGCGGGCGCGCCGTGCGCAGCGTGACGCTGGGCAACCTGCAGCGCTTCGCCGATCGCCCGCTGGGCAGCCGAACGCTGGCCGTGCCGCTGGACCTGCCGCCGGACATGTCGCAAGGAGCAGAGGCTGAGCTGTGGCTGCGCGTGCAGGCCAGCGGCGGGCTGATCCTGCCGATCACGCTGTCGAAACCCGCCACCTTCCATGCCCTCGCGCTGCGCGAGCAATTGCTGCAGGGTCTGCTCGGCGGGCTGGGCCTGTTTCTCGTTCTCTACAGCCTGATGCAGTGGCTGACGCTGCGCGAGCACCTGTTCGGCAAGTACGCGCTGCTGACCAGCGCCAGCGTGATGTTCTCGGTGTTCCAGTTCGGCATCGGTGCGCAGGTGCTGTGGCCCGATCGGCCCTGGGTCGAGCTGCATGCCGGCGGGCTGTGTGCGCTGCTGGCCTCGGCCGGCTCGGCGCTGTTCGTCGAGCATGCGCTGCGGCCGCATCGCTGGCGCGGCTTCGCAGCGCTGATGAAGGGCGTGGCCGCGCTGCTGGTCACCGCCGCGGCCGCGTTTGCGCTGGACCTGCTCGACGTGCACCAGGTCAGCGCCGTCATCGGCACCTTGGGGCTCGCGCCGGCGCTGCTGGGCCTGCCCGGCGCGGTGGTGCTGGCGCGCCGCGGTGATGGCGTCGGCTGGGCGTTGCTGGCGGCGTGGCTGGGCTACTTCGTGGCGACCGCGGTGATGGTCGGCCTGATCCGCGGCCGCATCGACGCCGGTTTCTGGAGCCTGCATTCCTTTCAGCTCGGCGCCACGCTCGACATCCTGCTGTTCATGCGCGTGATCGCCCTGCGGCTGAAGGCGGTGCAGCTGGCCGCCCAGCGCGCGACGCGAGAGCGCGAGGCGCTGCTGTCGATGGCCCACGCCGATCCGCTGACCGGGCTGGCCAACCGCCGTGGCCTGCATGCGGCACTCGACCACGCGCTGCCGCGGGCCACGCCGCAGCGGCAGGTGGCGGTGTTCCTGCTCGACCTGGACGGCTTCAAGGCGGTCAACGACCAGCACGGCCACGAGGCCGGCGACGAGCTGCTCGTCGCGGTGGCGCGCCGCCTGCAGGCCAGCGTGCGCAGCGATGCCGGCGACCTGGTGGCGCGGCTGGGCGGCGACGAGTTCGTCATCGTCGTCGGCGGCCTGCGCGAAGAGCGTCAGGCGCGCGAGGTGGCCGATCACCTGCTGCGTTGTTTCACCGAACCCTTCGCGCTCGCCGGCGGCACGCCCTGCCGGCTCGGCACGACGATCGGCTTTGCGCTGGCGCCGGCGGACGGCGCCGAGACCGCGCTGCTGCTCAAGCGCGCCGATGCGGCGATGTACCGCGGCAAGCAAGGTGGGGCCAGCGTCGTCGCGCATGCGGGGTGACCTGCGGACTGGCCTGCGCGATACTGATGTTTTGTACAGTCTCCGGAGACTTCCATGGGCAGCAGCGTCGCCATCAGCTTCGGCTCGCCGGCCAGCGAAAGCGGCGTCACGCGGCTGGATCTCAACGACATCCTGATCCGCCATCCGCAGGCGGCCTTCCTGATGCGCATCGTCGGCGGCTCGATGCGCGATGCCGGTGTCGACGATGGTGACCTGGCCCTGATCGACCGGGCGATGAACGCGGCACACGGCCAGGTGGTGGTGGCCATCGTCGGCGACGAGTTGATCTGCCGCCGCCTGCACCAGCGCGGCGCCGACGTGCGCCTCCAAGCCGCCGATCCCGCCTGCCCCGACTGGGTGGCCGGTGATGGCGAAGAGCTGCAGATCTGGGGCGTCGTCACCCATGTGATCCGGCCGCTCGCGGCTTGAGGGGCGGCCCGTGTTCGCACTCGTCGACGTCAACAACATGTACGTCAGCTGCGAGCGGGTGTTTCGCCCGTCGCTGAACGCGCGCCCGGTGGTCGTGCTGTCGAACAACGACGGCGCCTGCATCGCCCGCAGCAACGAGGCCAAGGAGCTGGGCGTGCGCATGGCCCAGCCGTGGTTCGAGGTGCGGCATCTGGAGCGCACGGCCGGGCTGATCGCGCTGTCGGCCAACTTCGAGCTGTACGGCGACATGTCCGCCCGCATGATGGCGCTGGCCGCCGAGTTCGCGCCGCGGCAGGAGATCTACAGCATCGACGAATGCTTCCTCGACTTCGACGGCGTGCCGGGCGACCTGGCGGCGATCGGCCGCGCGCTGCGCAGCAAGGTGCTGCAATGGACCGGCCTGCCGACGAGCGTGGGCTTCGCGCCGACGAAGACGCTGGCGAAGCTGGCCAACCACGTCGCGAAGACGGCCGAGCGCAAGCCGGGCAGCTACCCGCGCGCGCTGGCCCAGGTGTGCAACTTCGGTGAGCTCACCGCGCCGCAGCTCGAGGCGGTGATGCGCGCCACCGAGGTCGGCGCCGTCTGGGGCATCGGGCGCAAGACCACCGCGCGTCTGAACGAGGGCGGCATCACCACCGTGCTCGACCTGCTGCGCGCCGACGCCTCGGCGCTGCGGCGCCAGTTCAGCGTCGTCATCGAGAAGACGGTGCGTGAGCTGCGCGGCACCGCGTGCATGAGCGTCGACGACGCGCCCGATGCCAATCAGCAGATCATGTGCTCGCGCTCGTTCGGCGCGCCGGTGACCGACCTGCCCACGCTGATCGAGGTGGCCAGCCAGTTCACGACCCAGGTGGCACGCAAGCTGCGCGACCAGCGCAGTGTGGCCGGTGCGGTGCAGGTGTTCATCGCCACCAGTCCGTACCGCCAGAACGACCGCCAGCACGCGCCGAGCGCGACGCTGCCCCTGCCCCGGCCCAGCGCCGACACCCGCGTGCTGATCGCGGCGGCCGTGCGCGCGCTGCGCAGCATCCATCGCCCCGGCTTCAACTACGTCAAGGCGGGCGTGATGCTGGTCGACCTGCAGCCGGAGGGCCAGCCGGACGCGACGCCGGATCTGTTCGGCTTCGATCCGCCGACCGACGCACCGCAGCGCAGCGCCGAGAAGCTGATGACCGCGCTCGATGCGCTGAACCAGCGCTTCGGGCGCGATGCCGTCACCGTCGCCAGCGCGGCACGCCACGGCGGACCCAGCGCGCACGCCTCGCGGCAGGAGCGGCGCTCGCCGCGCTACACGACGCGGCTCGACGAGATCGCCACGGCGCGCGCGTAGCCCTGCCACTACGATCGGCTCTCGAAACGTTGACCCCGGACCAGAAAGACGATGCACATCACCCGACGACTGCTCGCACGGCTGCATGCCTGCCTCGCCCTGCTCGCCCTGGCATCGCTGCTGCTCGCCGCCGGCCCGGCAGCGGCGCAGTTCACGCCGTCACCGCATGCCATCGACATCCCGCGCTGGTTCTCCAACAGCCTGCTCGACTTCAAGGACGAGATCCCGGAGGCGGCCCGCGAGGGCAAGCGCGTGCTGGTCTACTTCGGCCAGGACGGCTGCCCTTACTGCAAGGCGCTGATGAAGGCCAGCTTCGGGCCCGGTGCGATCACCGACAAGACGCGCAAGCACTTCGTCGCCATCGCGATCAACATCTGGGGCGATGCCGACGTCACCTGGATCGACGGCACGAAGACCACCGAGAAGGCGCTGGCGCGGATGCTCAAAGTGCAGTTCACGCCCACGCTGCTGTTCTTCGAGACCGACGGCAAGCTGGTGCTGCGCCTGAACGGCTACCTGCCGCCCGAGCGCTTCACGCACGTGCTGGACTACGTGATCCAGCGCCGCGACCGCGAGCAATCGCTGGCCGAGTACCTCAGCGCCCAGATGAAGGAGCCCGAGATCGCCGTCGACGGCCCGCGCCCCTACCTGATGCGCAACCCCGCCAACCTGGCGCGCGCCGGCCGCGGCCGGCCGCTGGCGGTGCTGTTCGAGTCCCCGTCGTGCAAGGCCTGCGCCGAGATGCACGCCGAGGCCTTCGCGCGCCCGTCGCTGCGCAGCCTGCTCGGCGGCTTCGACGTGGCGCGGTTGCTGCCCGGCGCGCCCGCCACGCTCATCACGCCCGACGGCCGCCGCACCGAGACGCGCAGCTGGGCCCGCGACCTGAACATCATGCTGTACCCGACGGTGGTCTTCTTCGACGCGCAGGGCCGCGAGGCCTTCCGCTTCGATGGCCACATGCGGCCGTTCCACATCGAGAGTGCGTTCGACTACGTCGCCAGCGGCGCGCACGCCCGCGAGCCGCAGTTCCAGCGCTTCGTGCAGGCGCGTGCCGAGAAGCTGCGCGAGCAAGGCAAGGCCGTGGATCTGTGGCGTTAGCAGGTTCCTGACGAGGCCGCTGCCGGGCCCGGTCACTCCGGCCACTGCACCCGCGCGTCGAGCCCCTGCACCGCCCCGTCGGCGGCGACACGATTGACGAGCTCGATGCGTGCCTGCATCGACTGCGCAATCTCCAGGCAGATCGACAGCCCGAGTCCGCTGCCGCCAATGCCGTGCGCGGCCGCAAACGGTTGGAACAGCCACGCGCGCATGTCCTCGCTGATGCCCGGGCCGCTGTCCCAGACGGTCAGCTCGGCGCCCTGCGCTGCGTCGTGGCGCAATCGGATGCCCAGCGCACCGCCGGCCGGGGTGTGGCGGATCGCATTGCTCAGCAGGTTGCGCACCAGCTCGCCGGCCATCCAGCCGTTGCCGCGCACGATCACCGCGCTGCCGGTGTCGAGCGAACAGTCGATGTGCTTGGCGGCCAGCAGCGGCGACATCTCGATCACCGCTTCCTGCGCGATCTGATTCATGTCCAGCGGCTGCGCCTGCTCGGCACTGCGCATCGTTTCCAGCCGCACCTTGTTGAGCAACTGATTGGCCAGGTGCGTCGTGCGGTCGACGGTGCGCAGCATCTCCGGCAGCACCACCTCCACCGGCGCATCACCGCCCATGGCGGACTGCAATTGCGTCTTCAATACCGTCATCGGCGTGCGCAATTGGTGCGACGCGTCGGCGATCAATCGCTGCTGCTGCAGCAGCATCTGGCGCTGGCGCAGGAACAGCGCATTCATCTCGTCGATCACCGGCTCCAGCTCCTCCGGCCCATGCGTCGTCAGCGCGCTGGTGGCTTCCGCGCTGCGCTGCTTCAGCTCGTTGCCCAGCGCGGCCAGCGGCCGCAGCGCCTGGCGCACCACGGCCCAGATCGTCGCTGCGATCACCAGCATCAGCACCGCCTGGCGGACCAGCATGCTCTGCAGCAAGGTCGCGGCCGAGGCCTGGCGCGCCTCCAGCGTCTCGCCCACCAGCACCAGCGCCACGCCCTGCCCCTGCGAGGTCTCGATCGGCTGGTACAGCGCCGTCACCTGCACCGGCTTGCCGTCGACATCGGCGCGAAAGCTCTGCCGCAGTTCGCGCGGCGCGCTCGCTGCCGTCGCGGGCGGCGGCGGCAGCTCGGCGTCCCCCGCGACATGGCGGCCGTCGAAGCCGATCACGCGGTAGAAGACGCGGCTGCCGCCGGCGCCTTCGAGCGCCTCGATCATCGCCAGCGGCACGCTGACGCTCAGCACGTCGCGCTCGACGCGCAGCAGGTCGCCGATCTGCTGCGCGGTGGCCTGCAGCAGCCGGTCATGTGCGGCGGCGGTGGTGCGCAGCGTGCTGTCGTAGAGGCTCGCGACGTCGATCGCCATCAGCAGCGCGATCGGCCCCAGCGTGGCCGCCAGCAGGTAACGCTTGAGGTTGGCGGGGCGCTTCACCGCCTCACGCCGCCGCCTTCGGCGCATCGCACAGCAGGTAGCCGACGCCGCGCAAGGTCATGATCTCGACGCCGGTGCCGGCGAGCTTGCGGCGCAGGCGGTGCACGATGACTTCCAGCGCATCGGGCTGCACGGTCTCGCCGGCGGCGAAGACCAGCGCGAACAACCGGTCGCGCGTGACACCGTGGCCGGGCCGCGCGATCAGCGCCTTCAAAAGGGCGCTCTCGCGCGGCGACAGATCCAGCGGCTTGGTCTCGTGCAGGAAGATGCCGGCGCGCTTGTCATAGCGCAGCGCGCCGCAGGCCAGTTCGTCGCTGCTGCCGCCGCGGCGCACCAGCGCGCGCAGGCGCGCCTCGAGCTCGTCGAGGTCGAAGGGCTTGGCCAGGTAGTCGTCGGCGCCGGCATTCAGCCCGACGATGCGGTCACCCACGGCGCCGCGCGCGGTGAGCACCAGCACCGGCGTCCAGTCCTCGTGGTTGCGCAGGCGCTGCAGCACGCGCAGGCCGTCGATGCCGGGGATCGACAGGTCGAGCAGGATGGCGTCGAAATCGTGGTGCCGCGTCAGGTTCAGCGCCTCGACACCATCGATGCAGACGACCACCTCGAAGCCGCGGCGAAAGAGCGCGCGCGTCAGCGCGCCGGAGAGGTCGAGGTCGTCCTCGACGAGCAGGATCTTCATGCCCGCAAGCGTGCGCCAAAGCGACGCGCCGGCTCGCCAGGGAAAGCCCGATGCAAATCGAAAGGCAGCCGAAAGCCTGTGGCAATGGTCTCGAAAGAACCCGCCCCACGGACCGGGCCGCGCTCCCTAGAGTGCAGCCATCCCGAACCGCAGGAGACAACGCATGATCCGCACCCTCGCCGCCGCCGCGCTCTGCGCTGCAGCCCTCATCGCCCCGGCCCATGCGCAGGATGTCTGCGCCAACCGCGGCGACCTCGACGCGCAGTACTGCGATCTGAACAAGGACCTGACCGCCGACCCGCCCGCCGAAGCCGCGCGGCTGAAGGTGCCGAACACGCTGGTCTTCACCTACACGCCGGTCGAGGACCCGGCCGTCTACGAGAAGGCCTTCAAGCCCTTCACCGATCACCTGGCGCAATGCACCGGCAAGCGGGTGCTGTACTACCAGGTGCAGTCGAATGCGGCCGAGATCGAGGCGATGCGCGCGGGCCGGTTGCACGTCGCCGGCTTCTCGACCGGGCCGACGGCTTTCGCAGTCAACATCGCCGGCGCGGTGCCCTTCGCCGTCAAGGGTTATGCCGACCGCTACCAGGGCTACCAGCTGCTGCTGATCGTGCGCAAGGACAGCCCGTTCCAGAAGCCGGCGGACCTGAAGGGCAAGAAGCTCGCGCACACCTCGCCGTCGTCGAACTCGGGGCACATGGCGCCGCTGGCGCTGTTCCCGAAACAGGGGCTGGTGCCGGAGAAGGACTACCGCATCGTCTTCTCGGGCAAGCACGACCAGTCGGTGATGGGCGTGATGAGCGGCGACTACGACGCCGCTGCGGTGGCCTCCGATGTCTTCGAGCGCATGGCGCGCCGCGGCGAGGTGAAGGAAGACGACTTCCGCATCCTCTACCGCAGCGAGAAGTTCCCGACCTCGTCCTTCGCCTATGCGCACGACCTCGAGCCCAGCTTCCGCGACAAGATGCTGAAGTGCTTCTACGACTACCGCTTCACGCCGGAGATGCAGAAGGCCTTCGACGGCGCCGACCGCTTCACGCCCATCACCTACCAGAAGGATTTCGCGATCGTGCGCCACGTCGCCGAAGCGGCGGGCGAGAAGTTCAACCGCGCGGCCTATGAACGCGAAGCCGCCAAGGCCAAGAAGTGAGCCAAGCATGCATGCACTCGACATCCGCGGCCTGAGCAAGGCCTACACGCCGGGCAAGCCGGTGCTCAAGGGCATCGACCTGCATATACAAGGCGCCGGGCTGACGGCGATCATCGGCCCCTCGGGCACCGGCAAGTCGACGCTCCTGCGTTGCATCAACCGGCTCGTCGACCCGAGCGCGGGCTCGATCTGCCTGCACTCGCGCGGCGAGCGCATCGAGTTGAGCGCGCTCAGTGGCCGCGCGCTGCGCCACAGCCGTCGCCGCATCGGCATGGTGTTCCAGGAATACAACCTGGTCGAGCGGCTGACGGTGATGGAGAACCTGCTGACCGGGCGGCTCGGCTACGTCGGCGCGTGGAATGCGTGGCGGCGGCACTTTCCGCACGAGGACATTGCGCGTGCGTTCGCGCTGCTGGAGACGGTGGGGCTGGCGGGCTTCGCGAACCAGCGCGCCGATGCGCTCTCGGGCGGCCAGCGCCAGCGCGTGGGCATTGCACGCGCCTTGATGCAGCAGCCCGACGTGCTGCTGGCCGACGAGCCGACCTCGTCGCTCGACCCGAAGACGTCGGTCGAGATCATGACGCTGCTGCGCGACTTGGGGCGTGCGCAGCACGTGCCGGTGATCGTCAACATCCACGACGTCGAACTGGCGCGGCGTTTTGCCGACCGCATCGTCGGCATGTCCGGCGGCGGCATCGTCTACGACGGTGATCCGGCCGGCCTGACCGATGCGCTGCTGCAGACGATCTACGGTGGTGAGTCATGGTTGCAGTGAGTGCGCCGTCGACTCCCTTTCGGGCCAGCGCCGCAAGCCGCGCGGCGCTGCTCGGCGTCGCGCTCTATGCGCTGTATGCGCTGAGCCGGCTCGAGGTCTCGTGGCCGCGATTCCTGACCGGCCTCGACCAGGGCGCACGGCTGCTCGGCAAGATGTTCCCGCCCGATCTGCGCAAGGGCGACATCCTGTTCTCGGGCATGGTCGAGAGCCTGCAGATTGCCGTGCTGGCCTCGCTGCTCGGCATCCTGATCAGCCTGCCGCTGGGCCTGCTGGGCGCGCGCAACCTGATGCCCGCGGGCGTCAGCTGGACGGCGCGCGGCGTCGTCGCGCTGTGCCGCTCGCTGCATCCGGTGATCGTCGCGATCCTGTTCGTCAAGGCGGTCGGCTTCGGCGCGCTGGCCGGCGTGCTGGCGCTCACCGTCGGCTCGATCGGCTTCATCGGCAAGCTCTTCGCAGAGGCGATCGAGGAGATCTCGCCCAAGCAGGTGGAAGCGGTGCGCGCCACCGGCGCGTCGTTCGCCAACGTCGTGCTGTTCGGCGTGCTGCCGCAGGTGCTGTCGCGCTTCGTCGGCTTCGCCACCTACCAACTCGATTCGAACCTGCGCAATTCGACGATGGTCGGCATCGTCGGCGCCGGTGGCATCGGCGGCGCGCTGTTCGCGGCCTTCCAGCGTTTCGACTACGGCTTCGTGTTCACGATCCTCGCGACCATCGTCGCGCTGATCCTGTGCGCGGAGCTGCTGACCCAACAGGTGAAAAAGGTGTTCCATGTCTGAAGCGGCCCTGCCGCCACACACGCTGGGCGCGCCGCAGTGGCAGCGGCACACGCCCGCGCAGCGCTGGCTGCGCTGGACGGTGTGGTTCGTGATCGTGCTCGCCGCGGCGCTGTCGCTGCGCCACATCGAGATCGTTCCGGAGTTCCTGGCCGATGCGCCGGCGCAGATGGGCGACCTGGTGCAGCGCATGTGGCCGCCCGACTGGCGCCACTACCCGAAAGGCATCCACGATGCGCTGGTCGAGACGCTGCACATCGCGACGCTCGGCACGCTGCTGTCGCTGCTGCTGGCGGTGCCGTTCGGCCTGATGGTGGCACCGAACCTGACGCGCCACCGCGGGCTGAACTTCTTTGCACGGCTGGTGCTGGTGTCCTCGCGCTCGGTCAATTCGCTGGTCTGGGCGTTGCTCTTCGTCGCGGTCTTCGGGCCCGGCGCGCTGGCCGGTGCGCTGGCGATCGGCTTTCGCTCAATCGGCTTCGTCGGCAAGCTGCTCGGCGAGGCGATCGAGCAATCACCACGCGGGCCGATCGAGGCGCTGGAAGCCGCCGGCGCCGGCTGGTGCGCGCGCATCGGCTACGGTTATTGGCCGCAATTGAAGCCGGCGTTCTGGTCGATCGTGTTATTGCGCTGGGACATCAACGTGCGTGAATCGGCGGTGCTCGGTCTGGTCGGCGCCGGTGGCATCGGCATGGTGCTGGACACCGCGATGAACCTGTTTCAATGGGACCGCGTCGCCGCGGTGCTGCTGGCGATCTTCACGGTCGTGGTGATGGCCGAGGTGGTGGTGACGCAGGTGCGGCAGCGCGTGCTGTAACACGTGCCGCTTGGAGCGGCCGGCGGAGGGAGAGGGTTACTTCGCCGGCCGCGCCGCACTGTCATAGGCCTTGCGGTCGAAACGTTCGCCGACACCTTCGGCCACCTGGCGCACGATCGCCCAGTCGCGCTGGTAGCGCACCGGCACGAATCGATCGGCCTGCTGGAATTCACGCCGCATGTCGTCGGCGAAGCGGTAGTCGTAGAAGCATTTCAGCAGCTTGTCGCGCAATGCGGGCTCGAGGTCGTGCGCATAGGCCACCGCTTCGGTCGGAAACGGCGCGCTCTCATAGAGCACGCGCAATTCGGTGCCGCGCAATTGGCCGCGGCGCTGCATGCGCTGCAGCACGTCGGACGCCACGGCGGCGGCGTCGTATTCGCCGCGCACGACGCCGAGGATCGAATGGTCGTGCTTGCCGGAGTAGACGATGCGGTAGTCGTCGCCGGGCACCAGCCCCTGCGCCGGGAACAGCGCGCGCGGCGCGAGATTGCCGGAATTGGAGGTTGGCGAGGTGTGCGCGACACGCTGGCCTTTCAAATCGCCCGGCTTCTGGAATGCGCTGTCCTTGCGCACGATCAGCATCAGCTTGTAGCCCTGCGCGCCTTGCGCATCACCCTTCACGGCGAACGGCACGGCGCCGGCGATGTTGACGGCAAACGCCGTCGGCCCGGTCGAGAACCAGGCCACCTGCACGCGGCCGCTGCGCATCGCCTCGATCTGCGCGGCATTGCTCTGCACCGGGAAATAGACGACACGACGGCCGACGCATTGCGACAGGTGCGCGGTCAGCGGGCGCAGCAGGCGCTCGTACAGCGTGGGCTCCTCGATCGGCGTGTAGGTGAAGGCAATGGTGTGCGGCGCGCGCCAGCGCCGGCGATCGGCGGGCGGATCGGCCACCAGGTCGCGATCGGCATCGCAATACGGCGCATCGAGGTCGCCGCGGTGGCGGCATTCGTCAGCGGCGAATGCGCCGGTGATTGCGCCGAGCAGCAGCCCCAACGTGACGAAGTGCCGCACACGCGCAAATCCCGAGTGCTTCTGAAATGAATCCGAAAGGTCTTCGACAGCCGGCTGCAAGCGCGGACCAGACAGCACGGGCCTGGCTGGCCTACGCTGGGGCATCGGTGTGCAGGAGCAGGTCATGAGCACAAGTTTCCAGAGGCACGGACTCGGCATTCTGCTGGCCACCCTGTGCGCGTCATCATACGGGCCGACCGCCGATGCGGCGACCCCGCGCACGCGCCTCGCAGTGGCCTTCCCGAAGACCTACAACCGCGTCGAGACGGCGATGCTCTACGGCGGCTACCTGAAGCGGCTGGCGCAGTGCGCCAACGTCGAGCTGGTGAACCTGCGCGGCGAGCCGGTGAGCGAGCGCTTCGATGCGCTGGACCTGCTGCCCGAGAGCGAGCTCGTCACCCACATGCGCACCGGCCGGCTGCAGCTGGCGCAGTTCTTCACCGGGCTGGTGCCGGCGGCGATCGACGAAGGCCAGGGCGAGGCCTTCGCGGTGCGCGGCGACACCACGAGCGGCCGCTACGGCTCGTACCGGCTGCACCTGATCGTGCGCGCCGACAGCAGCTACCTGCGGCCGCCCGACCTCACCGGCACGCGCATCGCGCACTCGTCGGTGCGCTCGAACTCCGGCAACCTGGCGCCGCGCGCGCTGTTCCCGGCCATCGGCCTGGTGCCCGAGCGCGACTATGAGGTGGTCTACTCCGGCAACCACGAGCGCTCGATCGTCGGCACCTTCTACGGCTTCTGGAAAGGCGCGGCCGTGGCCAGCGACCAGTTCGAACGCATGGTGCGCAAGGGCGAGATCAAGCCGCAGGACTTTCGCGTGCTGTGGGCCAGCGAGCCCTTTCCGGTCGAGGCGATGGTGATGAGCCGCCAGCTCGCGCCCGACGTGCAGCAGCGCGTGCGCCAGTGCACCTACGGCTACCGCTTTCCGGCCAAGGCCAGCAGCCTGCTCGACGGCGCCGATGGCTTCGTGCCGATCGATGCCGAACGCGCCTTCGCCGGCGTGCGCCTGGTGCTCGAGCGCACCAGGGCCTCGACACGGTGATCGCGCGGTGATCACGCGCTGAATCGAGGAGAGCCGCGATGCGACTGCCGTTCCGCCTGCCCTTCCCACCCTTCCCCCGCTTCACGCTGCTGTTGCGGCTGAGACTCGCGCAGCGCCTGGCGCTCGGCTTCGGCCTCGTGCTGGCGCTGCTCGCAGTGCTGCTCGGCGTCGCGCTGATGACGATGGACCGCATGGCCGCGCGCACGACGGTCATCGTCGAGGTGCAAAACCAGCGCATCGCCTTGGCCGGCGAGATGATCCGCGCGGTCGACGAGGTGTCGATCACGCTGCGCAACCTGGTGCTGATCCCGTGGGTCGACGAGCTGCCGAGCGAGGTCACGCGGATGAAGAAGGCGCTGTCGCGCTACGACGCCGCGCGGCGCGCCTTCATTGCGCTGGCTGGCAACGAGGCCACCGATGCAACGGTGGCCAAGCACCTGGCCGCACTCGAGCTCGCCGAGCGCGATGCGCGGCCGATCGGCGAGCAGGTCGCGCAGCTCGCGCTGGCCGACAAGAAAGACGATGCAACGACGCTGGTGACGCTGGAGCTGCGCCAGGTGCAATCCGCGTGGGTCGCGCAGATCGACGAGCTGCGCGCGCGGGAGGTCGCGCGCAGCACGCAGGCGCAGGCCTTCAGCCAGCGCGCCTACCGCAGCGCCGCCGGCGGGCTGCTCGGGCTCTCGCTGCTGGCGCTGCTGATCGGCGGCGCCGCGGCGTGGTCGATCTCGCGCAGCGTGACGCGGCCGATCGCGCAAGCCGTGGCGGTGGCCGAGCGCATCGCCGGCGGCGACCTGTCGGTGCCGATCGTCAGCACGGCACGCGACGAGACCGGCCAGCTGCTCGCCGCGCTGGCGCGCATGCAGGCGGCGCTGGCGGCGCTGGTCGGCGAAGTACGCGGCACCACCGACCACGTTGCCGGCGCGAGCCGCGAGATGGCCGGCGGCAGCCGCGACCTGTCGCAGCGCACCGAGCTCGCCGCGGCACGGCTGCAGCACACCGCGTCGACGACGCAGCAGCTCGCCGGCGCGCTCGGCGCGTCGGCGCGCACCGCGCAGGAGGCGCACGCGCTGGCCAGCGGCGCCTCGCAAGTGGCGCTGCGCGGCGGCGAGGCGATGCGCAGCGTGATGGGGCGCATGGCGACGATCAGCACCTCGTCGCGCCGCATCGCCGACATCAGCGGCGTGATCGATGCGATCGCCTTCCAGACGCATCTGCTGGCCTTGAATGCCGCCGTCGAGGCGGCGCGCGCCGGTGACGCCGGCCGCGGCTTCGCGGTCGTCGCCGGCGAGGTGCGTGAGCTCGCACAGCGCTGCGGCCAGGCGGCGCAGCAGATCAAGGGCCTGACCGAGGACTCGGCCGGCGAAGTGCGCGCCGGCCTGCAGACCGCCGAGCAGGCGCGCGCGACGATGGATCACATCGTCGCCGCGGTCGAGCGCGTGCTCGCCGGCGTCGGCACGATCAGCACGGCGGCGCAGCAGCAGAGCGCCGGCTTGGCCGACGTGAGCCGCGCGGTCAACGAGCTCGATCAGATGACGCAGCAGAACGCGGCGCTGGTCGAGCAGACGGCGGCCGCGGCGGCGGCGCTGCAGGAGCAGGCGGACCGGCTGGGGGATCGGGTGGCGGTGTTTCGAACCAACGCGCCATGACGCCGGCCGAATGCTCACCGACGAGCAGCCGCACGCAATCGTCCGCCGTCATCGGCTTGGCGAAGTAGAAGCCCTGCACTTCGTCGCACTGGTGCGCGCGCAGGAAGTCGAGCTGCTCGCGCGTCTCGACGCCTTCGGCCACGACCTTCAGCTTCAGCCGGTGCGCGAGCTCGATGATGGCGACGGTGATCGCCGCGTCGTCGGCATCGACGGTGACGTCGCGCACGAAGGTGCGGTCGATCTTCAGCGTGTCGAGCGCGAAGCGCTTCAGGTGGCTCAGGCTCGAGTAGCCGGTGCCGAAATCGTCGACCGACAGGCGCACGCCGAAAGAGCGCAGGTTGCGCAGCGTGCGCGCAGCCGCCTCGGGGTCGCTCATCAGCATCGATTCGGTCAGCTCGAGCTCGATCAGGCCGGCGTCGATGCCGCTCGCGCGCACCAGCGCGCCGATCGTCGCGTCGAGCTCGCGCTGCTGGAACTGCCGCGCCGACAGGTTGATCGCCACCGGCCGCACCGCCATGCCCGCGGCCTGCCAGGCGGCCAGCTGCTCGCAGACCGTGCGCACGACCCATTCGCCGACCGGGATGATCAGGCCCGTCTCTTCGAGGCTCGGAATGAAGCGCAGCGGCGGCACCAGGCCGCGCACCGGATGCTGCCAGCGCAGCAGCGCCTCGAAGCCGGCGAGCGCGCCGGTGGCCAGGCAGATCTTCGGCTGGTACTGCAGAACAAACTCACGCCGCTCCAGCGCGCCGCGCAATTCGGTCTGCAATTGCAGGCGTTCCGGCGCCTGCTCGTTCATCGCCGGCAGGTAGCCCTGGCTCGCGTTGCGGCCCTGCTCCTTGGCGCGGTACATCGCCGTGTCGGCATTGCGCAGCAGCAGGTCGGCCTCGTCGCCATCACGCGGATAGAGCGCGATGCCGATGCTGGCCGACACGTGCACCGCCTGGCCGTCGAGCACGAAGGGGCGCGACAGCGCGGCGATGATCTTCTGCGCAACGTGCGCGGCATCGTCGGCATGCGTGAGCTGCGACAGCACGGCGGCGAATTCGTCGCCGCCGAGCCGGGCCACGGTGTCGCTTGCGCGCACGCACTCCTTCAGGCGCTGCGCGGCCTGGATCAGCAGCTCGTCGCCGGCCTTGTGGCCCAACGTGTCGTTGACCATCTTGAAGCGGTCGAGGTCGATGAACAGCACGGCGCCGATCCAGCCATGGCGCTGCGCCTGCGCCAGCGCCTGGCCGAGGCGGTCCATCAGCAGCGAGCGGTTCGGCAGGCCGGTCAGCGGATCGAACTGCGCCAGCCAGGTCAGCCGCACCTCGGTGCGGTGGCGGTCCATCGCGGTGGCCAGCGCATTGGCCAGGCTTTGCAGGAAGGCGTGACTCTCGCGCGGGAACTCGCGCTGTGAATCCGCGAGCGCGGCGAGCACGCCGTAGTCGCCGTCACGGCCACTGATCGGCGCCTCGATCGCGCTGCTGGCGCCCTGCAGCTGCGGCAATTCGCCCTCCGATACCGGCGCGAGGGCGCCGTCCGACACCGGCGCGAAGGCGCCCTCCGACGCCTGCGGGCGCAGCAGCACGTCGCAGCGGTCCACGCCGAGCCCGGCGGCCGCGGCCTTGCTGGCCTGCTCGAGCAGCGCCTCGAGCCCGACGTTGGCCAGCGCCTGCTGGCCGAACGCGGCGATCAGCCCCTGCTGCAGCGCCTGGCGCTCGAAGCGCGCCTCGCTCTCGCGCAGGCTGTCCTCGCGCTGCTTGCGCTGCAGGAACAGGCCGATCTGGCCGCCGATCACGCTGAAGGCCTCGAGCAGCCGCGGCTCGGGCTCGCGCACGACGCGGCTGACGAAGGACATCACGCCGATGCCCCGCCCCTGCGAGATCACCGGGAACATCGACGCGCCGTGCAGGTTCAGCCCCGGCCCGAGCTGCGCCTGCAGCACATGCTTGCGCTGCGTCAGGTCGGCCACCCACAGCGGCTGCCCCGTGGCCCAGGCGCGGCCGACCATGCCGGCGCCGGCGGCGAACACCGCCCCTTCGCTGGACTGCATGTGCGGCCCGAGCAGGCTGCCCGGCACGCACCACGACGCCGCGAAGCGCAGCACGCCGGCCGCGTCATCGGCGCGCCAGTAGCGGCCGTACTCCCAGCCCTCGGTCTCGCAGATCGCCTGGATCACGGTCTTCAGCGCCACGCCGACATCGTCGGCATCGGCCAGGCAGCGCGCCACCGCATGCTCCAGGCGCAGCAGGCTCTCCTCGCGCGTGCGCTCGGTGATGTCGCGGGCGATGCCGCGGTAGCCGCGGAAACGGCCCTGCTCGTCGACGATCGGGCGGCCGCTGATGCTGACGACGTGCAGCCCGCCGCCGTCGTCACGGCGCTGGTAGCGCAGGTCGTGGAACGGCAGCCGCGCCGCCTGCGCCGCACGCTGGGCGAAGCGGACCTCGTCGCTCATCGTCGCCCCGGGCAGCTGCCACGGCGCCAGGCCGGCGTGCCGCCCGTCGTGCCAGACCGGGGCCGCCGATTCGGCACCGGTGCAGGCGATGAAACGCAGCGCCGCGTCCTGCTCCCAGTACCAGTCGCAGGCCATCGCCGTCAGGTCGCGGAACCGCGCCTCGCTGTCGCGCAGCGAGTGCAGGACCCCGTGCAGCGGCGCGGCGTCCGGGTCAGGCGGCGGGGGGCCCTGGGCGGGCAGGCACGAGCTCATCCGAGGCGGCAACTCCTTCGCCGCCTATTCGACGCTGATGCGGCGCTCCTTGATGATGCGGGCCCAACGAGCGCGGTCTCTGGCGACAAATTCGGCAAAATCTGCAGCTGTGTGGGCCCGCACCGGCTCGGCGCCGAAGCCGGCCAGCCGTTCGCGGACCTCGTTCATCCGCAGCACCGCGCCGAGCTCGGCGTTGAGCCGGCTGACCAGCGCCGGGGGTAGGCCCTTCGGGCCGTAGAGGCCGAACCAGGTCGTCGCCTCGTAACCCGGCAGCCCCGATTCGGCGACGGTGCGCACGCCCGGCACCAGCGCGCTGGGCGCTGCGCTGGTGATGGCCAGCGCCTTCAGCTTGCCGTCGCGCACATGGGGCAGGCCCGACACCACACTCTCGAACACCATGTGCACCTGCCCGGCCAGCAGGTCGTTGATCGCGAACGACGTACCGCGGTACGGGATGTGCGTGACGAAGACGCCGGCCTGCGCCTTGAAGGCCTCGGTCATCAGGTGGACGATGGTGCCGTTGCCGCTCGAACCGTAGTTCAGCTGGCCCGGCCGCGCTTTCGCGTAGGCGATCAGCTCGCCCATCGAGCTCACCGGCAGCGTCGACGGCACCAGCACCAGGCTCGGTGCCTGGGCGAGTTGCAGGATCGGCGTGAAGTCGGTGTCGGCGCGGTACGGCAGCTTCGGGTTCAGCTCGGGTCCGATGGCGTGCGTGCTGCTGGTGGCCAGCAGCAGCGTGTAGCCGTCGGGCGCCGCGCGCGCCACCTCGGCCGAGCCGATCGACCCGCCCGCGCCGGCCCGGTTGTCGACCAGCACGGTCTGGCCGAGCCGCTGCGACAGCTTGTCGACCGTGGCGCGCGCGATCAGGTCGGTGGCACCCCCGGCAGGAAACGGCACGATCAGCCGGATCGGTCGGTTCGGATAGTCGGCCTGCGCCCGCGCCGGTGCGGCGCACGCTGCCAGCGCCGCCATGCCGAGCAGCAGGCGGCCGGCGGCGCGGCGGCCGCCCGTCTTGATCGTTATCGGCACGTTGGGCCTCCTCCTGCGTCGGCGAGCTCGCGCTTCGGGTGGCGGCCATTGTGCGCCGCTGCTGCCAGGGCCATCAACTGCCGCCTGGAGTACGCGGCCCTTGTCTCAATGTTCGGCCGGCGGATACAGCCCGCGCACGCGACCGAACAGGCGCGCCAGGCCGAGCAAGGCGCTGGTGTGCGGTGTCGGCACACCCAACCGCGCGCCGATCTCGACCACCGCGCCGACGATCGCATCGAGCTCGAGCGCGCGGCCCGCCTCGACGTCCTGCAGCATCGAGGGCTTGAAGGCACCGAGCTTCGCGGTGACCGCGTGGCGGTCTTCCGGCGTCTGCGCGATCGGGCAGCCGATGCGCGCGCCGATGGCAGCGGCTTCGCGCATCGCCGCCGAGCAGAAGCTGCGCAGCAGCGGGTCGGCGAGCACCTGGTCGACCGTCGCGCCGGTCAGCGCGGCCACCGGGTTCATCGTCAGGTTGCCCCAGAGCTTGTACCAGATGTCGTAACGGACATCGGCCGAATGCGTGAGCTCGAAACCGGCGTGGGCGAGCAGATCGGCGACGCCTTGCGCACGCGGACTGCGGCCGCCGGTGGGCTCGCCGACGATCAGGCCGTGGCCCATGCGGTGTTGCACCCGGCCGGGCTCCGGCGACGAGGTGCTGGCATGCACGACGCAGCCGATCAGCTGCTCGAACGGGATCGCGCGAGCGATCAGGCCGCCGGGGTCGACGCTCGCCAGCGGGGTTTCGCCGATGCCCGGCTGGCGCTGGCAGAACCACCACGGCACGCCGTTCATCGCCGGCAGCACGAGCGTCTCGGGCCCGAGCAGCGGCGCGATGCTCGCCGCGACCTCCGCGAGGGCCGGACCCTTGACGGCGATGACCACCAGGTCCTGCGCCCCGAGCTCGGCTGCGCGGTCGCTGGCGCGCGCGGGCGCCGCGATGCGCTGGCCGTTGATGTCGAGCCGCCAGCCGTGCGTGCGCAGTGCGTTCAGCGTCGCGCCGCGGGCGAGCGCCGACACCTCGGCGCGTCCGGCCGCCGCGAGCCGCGTGCCGATGAAGCCGCCGATCGCGCCGGCGCCGGCGATGCAGACCTTCGTCATTCGTGTCCTCGCTGCGCCCTGGCTGCGCGCAGGTTGTCCTTCAGGTATTCGGCCACGCGGGAGTCGTTGCCGAGCGCGACTCGCCGCACCTCGGGGCTGTCGGTGGGCGCATGGCCGACGTTCAACGCCGCCGCGCGCGGCGCCTCGATGGCCGTCACCGTGCCCATCAACCGGCCCAGGCCGGTGATCTCGCACTCGACCACATCCCCCGGATCGACGGAACGCGAATGGCAGGGCGTGCCCATCAGGATGACGTCACCGGGCAGCAGCGTGATGTGGCGCGCGATGTCGGCAATCACGTAATGCGGGCCCCAGATCGTCTCGTCGCCGATGTGCGCCTGCTGCACGATGCGGCCGTTCACGAAGGTGCGCAGCGTCTGCTCGAACAGGTTGACGCCACGCACCAGCCCCGGGCCGATCGGCAGCAGCGTGTCGGCACCCTTGACGCGCAGCATCGAGCCCTGGTCGGTGTCGCGGAAGTCCTGCAGGCCCATGTCGAGCGCGGGGCAGAAGCCTTCGATGAAGTCCCAGGCCTCGTCGGGCGTAGCGTTGCGGCAGGTGCGGCCGATCACCACTGCGTATTCACCCTCGTAATTGAGGTAGCTGCAATCGGCGGGTTTGAGGATCTGGCCGCGGTGGCCGTTCAGGGCCGTCGTCGGTTTCATGAAATAGGTCGGCGTCGCGGTCGGCTTCGGCGCGTTGCGCGTCTCGATGCTGCGCGAGCTGTACGAGATGTGTACCGCGATGATCTTGCTCGGCGTCACCGGGGGCAGATAACTCGCTTGTTCAGCGTCGATCAAACGGCCGTCGTCCAGCCGCAGCTGCGTCGTGTCGTCCTGCATCGTGCCCCAGAACGCGCTGCCGCCGATCAGCACGCGGCGGCGCTCGATGCGCGGGCCGCGCATCACCGCGGGCAGCTCGCGCAGCGGAAACTCGAAATTCATGCGCCTGCTCCCGCAAACCAGATGTGGACGTTGCCGGTGCCGCGCGCGTTCTCGTAGTCCGACAGCACCTCGCCCTGGGCCGTGCAGGCGGCCCCACCGAGCGCGCCCAGCATCTGCAGGTAGTGCGCGCCGAACGCCTCCCAGGGCAGCTGGCGGTACTCGTCATTCCAGCGCTCGAGGATTGCGGCGTGGCGGCCTTGCTGCATCAGCGCGATCGCACCCTTGTCGCTCGTGACGTTCTCGGGCCGCGAGACATTGCTCTCATGAAAGATGCGCGGATGATTCGGCTTCCAGTCGATGTTGTTGAACTTGTGGCTCAAGGCGCCCGAGGCCAGCAGCAGCACGCGCAGGCCGCTGCGGCGAATGGCTTCGCCGATCACCTCGCCCGACTTCAGGAAATGCGGCCAGTCGCAGTTCTGGCACGCGCTGACGCTGAGCACCGGCGTGTCGCTCAATTCGAAGCGCAGCTGCTTGACCAGGTTGATCGTCGGGTAGTGGCGGCCGAGGCCCGGATGGCTGATCGCACGGTTGTAGCCGCCCTGCTCGCGCGACACCGCTTCGATCTGGAACGCCAGCGCCGGATGGCCGCGGTAGTCGTACGGCACACCGTGCAGGTACCAGGGCATTTCCTCGGACACGTACATGCCGCTGTAGCGCGCGCCGGCGTCGACCAGGTGATAGCCGGTCGTGAACCAGTGCGTGTCGAAGACGATCACGACATCGGCCCGCGCGAGCTCGATGCGCTCACGCAGCCGCGCATAACCCGCAATCAGATCGGAGTCTTCGCCCGCACCCTGCAGGCGGCGGAACTCCTCGCATTGCATCAGGCCCGGATGGTGCGAGACCAGCGCGGCGCCGACGATCTGTCCCATGTCGAAAATCCTTATCGATGGCTGAAGCTGGCGCGGAAGGGTTTCTTCGGCAGGATGACGTCCTTGACGTCGCAGAAGAACTCGAAGCTCCAGTCGCCGCCTTCGCGGCCTATGCCTGAGCGCTTGATGCCGCCGAACGGCGCGGCGAGATCCCGGATGCCGAAGCTGTTGACCCAGATGAAGCCGGTGCGCACGCGCTCGGCCACCGCCGCCGCATGCGCCGTCTCGCCGTAGCAGACGCCGCCCAGGCCGTAGTCGGTGCCGTTGGCCAGCGCGATCGCCTCGTCGTCGCTGGCGAAGGTCTGCAGCGTCAGCACCGGGCCGAAGACTTCGTGCTGCACGATCTCGCTCGCCTGCGCCACGTTCGTCAGCAGCGTCGGCTGGTAGTACTGCGCGCCGAACGGATGGCGCTGGCCGCCCCACAGCAGCTCGGCCCCGCCTTGCAGGGCGCGCGACACGAAGCCCTCGATGCGCTCGACCTGGCGCGGGTGGATGATCGGCCCGACCTCGGTTCCTTCGTCGCGTGGATCGCCGATCATCAGCTTCTCGACGGTGCCGCGCAGCGCCGCGACGAAGGCCTCGGCGATGCGCTGGTGCACCAGCAGGCGCGTGCCCGCCAGGCAGACCTGGCCGGCATTGCGGTACATCAGCGCAGCGGTCGCGGCGGCGTTGTGAAGGTCGGCGTCGTCGAGCACGATGAACGGGCTCTTGCCGCCGAGCTCGAGGCTGCAGGGCACGAGGTTGGCGCCGGCCGCCTGCGCGATCCATTTCGCGGTCGGCACGCTGCCGGTGAACGAGATGCGGGCGATGCGCGGATCGCTGACCAGCTTCGCGCCGGTGTTCGCGCCGCTGCCCTGCACGACGTTGAAGACGCCCGGCGGCAGCCCCGCGGCGTCGGCCGCATCGGCCAGCAGCGAGCAGGTCAGCGGCGCCCACTCCGGCGGCTTCAGGATGCAGGTGTTGCCCGCTGCCAGCGCCGGCCCGAGCTTCCAGGTCGACAGCATCAGCGGTGCATTCCACGGCGTGATGATCACGGCGACGCCGGCCGGATCGTGGCGCACGCGGTGCTCGGCCTGCTCGGTGTGCAGCGTGCGGTCCTGCAGCCGCAGCGCATGCTCGGCGAACCAGCGGATGTTCTGCACCGCGCGCGGCACCACGCCATGGCGCATGCGCGACAGCAGCACGCCGGCATCGTTGCTCTCGAGCAGGCAGAAGGCATCGGCGCGGCGGCCGATCTCGTCGGCGAAGCGGTCGAGGAAGGGCTTGCGCTCAGCGGCGCTCAATCCGCTCCACGCGGGGAAAGCACGCTGCGCGGCGCTGATCGCCGCGTCGACATGCTGTGCGTTGCCTTCGCACACCGAGCCCAGCACCGCCTGGTCGATCGGCGAGCACAGCACGAAGTGTTCGTCCGATCCGACGCGGCGGCCGTCGATGTAATGGTCGGGCGAGACGGCGAAACCGGCAACGTCGAGCATTCGGTTCATGGTGAAGGACTCTTGCAATCTGCTATCAGACAAAACGCACGGAGATCGAGCCGAGCGGGCCGTAGTCGGCGTGGAACACGTCGCCCGCCGCGCAGGCCACCGGGCGCGTGAACGAGCCGCCGAGCACGATCTCGCCGGCGGCCAGCCCTTCGCCGTGCGCATCGAGCTTGTTCGCCAGCCAGGCGACGCCGTTGGCCGGGTGGTTCAGCACCGCGGCGCCGAGCCCCGATTCCTCGATCACGCCGTTCTTGTGCAGCAGCGCGCCGGCCCAGCGCCAGTCCACCGCATCGGGCCGCATCGGCCGGCCGCCGAGCACGATGCCGGCATTGGCCGCGTTGTCGGCGATCGTGTCGAGCACCTTGCGCGGCGCCTTCGTCACGCGGTCGAACTGCTCGATGCGCGCGTCGATCAGCTCCAGCGCCGGCATCACCCAGTCGGTGGCGGCCAGCACGTCGAGCAGCGTGTGGCGCGGGCCTCTCAGCGGCCGGCCGAGGATGAACGCGAACTCGACTTCGAGGCGCGGCACGATGAAACGCGCGGCCTCGACCTCGCCGCCGTCCTTCAGCAGCATGTCGTCGAGCAGCGTGCCGTAATCCGGCTCGGTGATCTGCGAGGCGATCTGCATCGCGCGCGAAGTCAGCCCGATCTTGTGGCCGATCACGTGGCGGTCGGCGGTGCGCTCCAGCGCCATCCAGGCGCGCTGGATCGCGTAGCTGTCGGCCATCGTCATGTCCGGATGGCGCTTCGAGAAGTGCTCGAGCTGCTCGCGCGTGTCGCGGGCCTGGCGCAGTTCGTGCGCCAGGGCGGCGTGAAGGGAGGTGTCCAGCATCGGGCCAGTGTCGGTGCCGGCCGCACCACGGCACAAGCAATCGATTCGACGCAATCTTCAAGCGCAGCTTGATAATCAGGCGATGCCCTTGACCCGCTTCACGCTGCGCCAGCTCGAAGCCTTCGACGCGGTCGCCGACCTGCACGGTTTCAGCGCCGCGGCCGAGCGGCTGGGCCTGAGCGCGCAGGCGGTGAGCCAGCTGGTGGCCGAGCTGGAGGCGGTGCTCGGCTTTCGCCTCTTCGACCGCACGACGCGCCGCGTCAGCCTGAGCAGCGCCGGGCGTGACTTTGCCGCCTCGGCGCAGACGGTGCTGCGCCACGCCGCCGCCGCCGAGACCGCCGCCGCCGACGTGCGCAACCGCGCCGCCGGCAGCGTGCGCGTCGGCGCGCCGCTGGTGCTGGCGGCCACCGCGCTGCCCGCGGCGATCAAGGCCTACGCGGCGCTGCGGCCGAAGGTCGCGGTGCGCATCCGCGACATGCCGGTCGAGCGGCTGGTCGACGCGGTCGCCGCCGGCGACGTGGACCTGGGGCTCGGACCGGACCGCGCGACCGGCTCCGACGTGGCCGCCGAAGACCTGTTCGACAGCCCCTGGGTGCTGTGGTGCGCGCCGACCCATCCGCTCGCGCGATTGCGCCAGGTGCGCTGGCGCGAGTTGGCCGAGCACCCACTCGTCGCCGCCGGCCGCGACCACGAGCGCAACGTCGCGCAAATGCGCGCCAACGCGCCGGAGGAGTCGCGCATCACGCCGGTCGACATCGTCGACAACATCTCCACCGCGCTCGGCATTGCCGCGCAGGGGCTGGCCGCGACGCTCGCGCCGGCCTACGTCGGCGTGCTGGCGCAGACGCTGGGCCTGGAGATGCGGCGCGTGATCGATCCGGAGACGGTGCGCAAGGTGTGCCTGTATCGGCCGCTCGGGCGCACGCTGTCGCCGGCGGCCGAAGGCTTCGCGGAGCACCTGGCGCTGTGGGTGGCCGGCTGGGGCAAGGCCAAGCCCTCGGCACGCAGCGCGCAGCGGCGCCGTGCCATCATCTGACGACGATGCTGAAGTCCCTGAAAGACCTGTTCGACAGCCTGCTGCCCGCCACACCCCAGGCCGACCCGCGCGCCGCCGAACACGCGCTGCAGCTCGCCACCGCGGTGATGCTGGTCGAAGTGATGCGCGCCGACGCGAGCTTTCACGCCGGTGAGCGCGAAGCGGTGCTGGCGGCGCTGCGCGACAAGTTCGCGCTCGGCGGCGACGAAGCGCAGCGCCTGGCGGAACTCGCGGAGACCACCGCGCAGCAGGCCACCGACCTGTTCGCCTTCACCTCGCGCATCAACGAGCGCTTCGAGATGCCGCAGAAGCTGTTGATGATCGAACACATGTGGCGCGTCGCCTATGCCGACGGCCATCTCGCCGACCACGAGCGCCACGTGCTGTGGCGCATCGCCGACCTGCTGCATGTGCCGCAAGGCGCGTACGTGCATGCGCGGATGCGGGCGCAGGCGGCAACAAACGAGCAGGGTGCACGCGGCCAAGCGTAGTAGGATGTACACATCAGCGCACGGAGTTGCCATGTCCACGACGATGACGATCCGCCTCGAGGACGAGGTCAAGGAGCGACTCGACCGCTTGGCCGAATCCACGCAACGCAGCAAGTCATTCCTCGCTGCCGAGGCGATTCGAGAGTTCGTCGAGAACAACGAGTGGCAGATCGCAGAAATCCACGCCGCATTGGGTGAAGCCGATGCCGGTGACTTTGCCAGCGACAAGGACGTCGCGACACTCGCCAAAAAGTGGAGAGTGAATGCGGGTTAGGTGGCTGCGCACGGCGCTGCGCAACCTCGACGATGAGGCTCTCTACATCGCCACCGATGACCCGCAGGCGGCTCGCTTGGTCGTCGAACGCGTCCTGTCAGCCGTTGCAACGCTTGCCGAGCAGCCCGGCATCGGCCGGCCGGGCCGCGTGCCCGGAATGCGCGAGCTCGTCGTGCTGAATACCCGCTTCATCGTTCCGTACCGCGTGCGCGGCGACAGCGTGGAGGTGCTGCGCGTGTTCCACACATCGCGCAGGCTTCCGAAGCGCTGGTAGGTGGCTCCCCGCCATGACGGGACTCGGCCGCGGACCTGACGGGCGCATGACGCGGCAAGGGCTGCTGCTGGTGGCAGCAGCAGTTGTGTCGCCGGCAGACCTCGCCGCCGACAGCCAATGCTTCGGCACCGTCGCCAACGGTCGGCTCGAACGCGGCGTCCAGCTGCCGCCGAGCGGGAAGAACTTCAGCGCCTACAGCACGCTGGCCGTGGCAACCGGACGCACGCACGTTCACTCGAACGTTGCCGAGATCGTCACCGCGGCCTATGCCGCGCTGCAAGCTGAGCAGCCGACGACGGTGTTCGTCTACGGCGAAACCGGCTGGCCATCGGGCGGACGCTTCCGGCCGCACCGCACGCATCAGAACGGCCTGTCGGTCGACTTCTTCGTGCCGGTGCGCAACCAGCAGGGCCGATCGGTGCCGTTGCCGACCGGTCCGAGCAATCGCTTCGGCTACGACATCGAGTTTGATGCCGAGGGGCGCTTCGGCGAATACGTGATCGACTTTCCCGCGCTTGCCGAGCACCTGGTCCAGCTGCACGTCGCGGCACGGGCGCGCGGCGTGCAGCTGGCACTCGTGATCCTCGATCCGCGCTACCTGCCCCGCCTCTTCGCGACGCCGCGCGGCGCGATGCTGCAACGCACCTTGCCGTTCAAGAAGGGAGCGGCCTGGGTGCGGCACGACGAGCACTACCACGTCGACTTCGCGCTGCCTTGCAAGCCGGCCCTCAGCTGACGATGCTACGCACTCGCAGGCACAACGCTTGCCCAACGTAAGCCCTCGTAAGACGCCGGAGGGAAACCATGCAGTACCCGTCGACCTCTGCCGCCGAGCCGCAGGCGGTGCTCAGCTTCGTGAATGGCGATGTCTGGGTCGGCCGACCTGACCTTCCGGGCGGGCGCCGCTTCCGCAGCGTCTTCGGCCACGTGGTCGAGGTGCTCGACGACGGTCGGGTCCGGCGCGTCGGCGCCCAGCTGAGCTACGCGCAGCCGTGGCTGCTGGTGAATGCGCCGCTGGAGCGCGTGATCGAGCGCGCATTGGGAAGCGATCCGGAGGGTTGACAGATACTGTGGGACCGGGCGGCGGCGAATCCGCATGCGCCCTGACGAGAGCCCCACCCATGCGCATCGGCGACCTCGCGAACGCCACCGGCACCCCTGTCGAGACGATCCGCTACTACGAGCGCGAGGGCCTGCTGCCGCCGCCGCGGCGAGCCGACAACAACTACCGCATGTATTTGCCGCTGCATGCCGAACGGCTGGCCTTCATCCGGCAGTGCCGCAACCTGGACATGACGCTCGACGAGGTGCGCACACTGCTGCGCCTGCGTGACGCACCGGGCGAGGATTGCGGCGAGGTCAATGCGCTGCTCGACGAGCACATCGAACACGTGAGCCATCGCATCCGCGAGCTGCGGCGCCTGCAGCAGGACCTGAAGGCGCTGCGCGCGCGCTGCAGCGCGGCGCACGCGGTGGCCGACTGCGGCATCCTGAACGAGCTGGACGCCACCAGCGCAGCAACGGCCCGCGGCGACGCGACACCGCCGCGCAGGCACGTGCGCGGAGCGCATTGAGGCGGCCGGCCGCCGCCTACCGCGCCGCGAGATAGGCCGAATACAAGGGCCAGCTCAAGTCCCGCAGCGCCTCGCGCCGCTGCACCACCGCATGATGCTCGCCCTCGCGCTCGAGCCCGAGCAGTTCCAGCAGCAGCCGCAGCGCGCGTTCCGGTGCGCTGTCCTGCGCGGGCGGGGCGCCGGCCAGGCCGGGCTCCAGGTCCGGCCGGTCGATCAGCAGCCAGGCCGGGAACCAGGCCAGGTCGCTCTCGTCGCCTTCACCGTCGAAGGCCGCGGCGAAGCGGCGCACCAGCTGGCACAGCAGCGGGTCGGGCACGGTGCGGCGCGCCAGGTCGGCCAGCGCCGACGGCGCCAGCCACGCGAGCTCGGCGACGATCGGCCAGCAGGCCCCCAGGCCGTAGGCATGCAGCCGCGCTTCGGCCATCCACGCCAGGGCCTGCGGGCGGCGGTGCCAGCCCTCGATCGTGGCCACCGCACTGGCCGCGGCCTTCCAGTCGCGCGCGCGCAGCCACAGCGGCGCCGGGTGATCGAGCGGCCGCTCGGGCTGGAACTTCAGCATCTCGGCGCGCTGCGCCAGGTCGCGCCACAGCGGCGCGAGCCAGTCGGCGGCTTCCTTGCCGAACACCCGGGTGGCGGCGGGCGCGATGCGCTCTTCGATTTCGCGCCGCGCGGCAGCGAGCGCGTCGTGGTCGAGCAGCATCTCGTGGCTGCATGGCAGCAGTGTGTCGGTCAGCAGCCGCAGCGCCGGCAGCGCCGCGTCGTGCGCAAACTCCTGCGCCAGCTGCTCGCAGGCATGCTGCGCTGCACCAGCATCACGCCGATCGATCGCATGCTGCACGTCATTGCGCAGCGCAACATCGCGACTGTGCTCGAAGATATCCAACTGCGTCGGCCGCTCGAATGTCACGTTAGGCCCCCCTTGTGACGTCGAGGCGGCGCCGCGTGGTCGACGCGGACCGCCGGAGTGGGAAACGCATGCTACCCAAACTGGTGCGCCGTGACGTAAACCACGCGCCCGATAGGCGTTACAGGTTGCGCGCGATGACCTCTCGCATGATCTCGTTGGTGCCGCCGTAGATGCGCTGCACGCGGGCATCGGCATACATGCGGGCGACCATCGTCTCGGTCATGTAGCCGTAGCCGCCCCACAGCTGCAGCAGCTCGTCGAGCACGCGGCCCTGCGTCTCCGAGCCCCACAGCTTGGCCATCGAGGCGGTGGCGGTGTCCAGCGTGCCGGCGACGATCTGCTCGACGCAGCGATCGATGAAGGCGCGGCCGACCAGGATCTGCGTCGCCGCGTCGGCGAGCTTGAAGCGCGTGTTCTGGTAGGCGGCGATCGGCTGCCCGAAGGCCTGGCGCTCGCGCACGTAGGCCAGCGTTGCCTCGTAGGCGCCTTCCATGCCCGCCAGCGCCGCGACGCCGATCAGCAGCCGCTCGTACGGCAGGTCGCTCATCAACTGGAAGAAGCCCTGGCCGGGCGCGCCGCCGAGCAGGTTGGCGGCCGGCACGCGCACGTCGTCGAAGAACAGCTCCGAGGTGTCCTGCGCTTTCATGCCGAGCTTGTCGAGCAGCCGGCCGACGCGAAAGCCGCGGCAGCCGGACTCCAGCCCCGGATCGTCGGCGGACGCGCGTTCGGTGTCGACGATCAGGATCGACGTGCCGCGCGCACCCTGGGTCGGATCGGTCTTGCAGACCACCAGCACGACGCCGGCCAGGTAGCCGTTGCTGATGAAGGTCTTGCTGCCGTTGAGCAGGTAGTGCTCGCCGCGCAGCTCGGCGCGCGCGCGCACGCCCTGCAGGTCGGAGCCGGCGCCCGGCTCGGTCATCGCGATCGCGCCGACCAGCTCGCCGCGCGCCAGCCGCGGCAGGTAGTGCCGCTTCTGCGCCTCGGTGCCGTGGTTCAGGAAGTAGTGCGCGACGATCGAGTGCACGGAGGTGCTCATGCCGGTCAGCGCGCGGCGCGCCATCTCCTCGTCGAACACCGCCTCGTGGCGGAAGTCGCCGCCGGCGCCGCCGTGCTCGGCCGGGACGTCGGTGCACAGGAATCCGAGCTCGCCGGCGCGGCGCCAGATCGCATGCCCGACGTGGCCGCGCCGGCGCGCCGCCTCGTCGCCGGGCAGCACCTCGGCCTCGATGAAGCGGACCACCGAGTCGCGAAAGGCCTCCAGGTCCGGGTCGCTCCACGAGCGCGTGAATTGCAGCGGCATGGCCTCGCACCTCCCGCGCGGTGATCGCGCTGAAGTGCGAGCTTAAGCCCCCTGACGCCTCGACCGCCCGGCCGGGCGGACCGCCAACCCTCACGCAGCCGGTACGCGCAGCACCTGGCCCGGATAGATCTTGTCCGGATCCTTGAGCATCGGCTTGTTGGCCTCGAAGATCTTCATGTAGGCGTTGGCATCGCCATACATCTGCTTGGCGATCTTCGACAGCGTGTCACCCGCGTTGACGGTGTACAGGCGCGACGGCGGCTCGGTCGGCGCGGTGGCCGTTTCCTGGGCGACGGTCAATTCATCGCGCACGAGCTCGACGCCGTCGATGTTGCCGCAGGACAGCACGACCTTCTCGCGCGTCGCCTGATCGGGCACTTCGCCGCGCACCTCGACCGTGCCGCTGGGGCCGTCGAAGCTGACCTGCAGGTCCTTGACCTGCAGTTTCTGCAGGCGGATGTACTCGGCGATCGAGCGCGCGGCATTGGCGCTCATGCCGCCGCCGGAGGGCGCTGCCTCCGCGGCCGGCGCCGCTTGCGCTTCCTTGCCGCCGAACAGCTTCTCGCCAGCGTTTCTGAGGAACTTGAAGAGGCTCATGCGGGGTCTCCGGAGTCAGTCGTTCGTGAACACAGGCGGAGGGCAACCGGCGTGCCCGTCGCAGTGCAGCCCGGCCATCGTTAACCCCGGTCCCGCGACTCCCACGTGCAAGCAGGGAGCCCACCCCGGCTTGCCTTCAAACGGGAGAACCCATGCCAACGGCCTCCACGCTGCCCTTCGCGCTCGGCGCCCTTGCGGCGCTCGCCATCGCCCTGCCCGCGGCAGGCGCCGTGCCTGAGCGCCGCAGCACGCTCGACGACCAGCAATCGATCGCCGTGACGATCTACAACGAGAACCTGGCGCTGGTGAAGGACGTGCGCAGCGTCGTGCTCGATGCCGGCGCGAACAGCCTGGCGCTGCGCGATGTCAGCGCACAGATGCAGCCGAAGACCGCGCTGCTGCGCGGCCTGACCTTTCCCGGCGGCTTCGAGTTGCTGGAGCAGAACTTCGACTTCGACCTGCTGACGCCGGCCAAGCTGCTCGAGAAGTACGTCGGCCGCAAGGTCGGCATCGTCAGGATCCATCCGACCACCGGTGCCGAGACGGTCGAGAGCGCGCAGGTGCTGAGCGCCGCGCAAGGCCTGGTGCTGAAGATCGGCGAGCGCATCGAGACCGGTGCGCCCGGGCGCATCGTCTTCGACGGCGTGCCGCCGAACCTGCGCGACCGGCCGACGCTGGTGACGCAGCTGCAGAACAAGCGCCCCGGCGCGCAGACGGTGGAGCTGTCGTACCTGACCGGCGGCCTGTCGTGGCAGGCCGACTACGTGGCCGAACTGAGCGCCGACGATGCGACGCTCGATCTCAACGGCTGGGTGTCGCTGACCAACCGCAGCGGTACGAGTTATCCGAACGCCCGGCTGCGGCTCGTCGCCGGCGATGTCAACCGCGTCAGGGAGGAGCTGCGCGTCGCCAAGGATGCGATGCGGCAAGTCGCCGCGGCCCCGGCGGCCACCGGGATGGCGCAGGAGTCTTTGTTCGAATACCACCTGTACACGCTGGGCCGCGCGACGACGATCGCCGACAACCAGACCAAGCAGGTCGCGCTGCTCAGCGCCGCCGGCGTGCCGGTGCGCAAGGAGCTGCTGCTGTCGGGCCTCGGCCACTACTACAGCGACAGCGTCGGCGAGATCGGCAAGAAGCTGAAGGTCGGCGTCTTCGTCGAGTTCGCTAACCGCGAAAGCGCACGGCTCGGCCTGCCGCTGCCCAAGGGCGTGGTGCGCGTCTACAAGCGCGACAGTGGCGGCCATGCGCAGTTCATCGGCGAGGACCGCATCGACCACACGCCGAAGAACGAGACCGTGCGACTCAAGCTGGGGGATGCCTTCGACGTCACGGCCGACAAGGGTCAGACCGACTTCAAGCGCCGCGAGCCGACCAACAAGGCCAGCTACGTGTTCGAGAGCGCCTACGAGATCGTGCTGCGCAATGCCAAGGCCGAGAGCGTCGAGGTCACCGTGCGCGAGCCGGTGCCGGGCGACTGGACGATGCTGCAGGAGTCTCATCGCCATGCCAAGGTCGCGGCCGGCACCGCCGACTGGAAGATCAGCGTGCCGGCGGGCGGCAGCACGACGCTGAAGTACCGGGTTCTGGTGCGTTATTGACGCGGCCACCGAAGCCGTCAGGGCAACTGGCCGGGCCGGGATGCCTCATCTGCCGGCACCGATTGTTCCTGGCGCGGCCGCGTGGCCCGCGGCGGCGCGAAGGGCGGCGGAAAGCCGACGAAGGCGAGGAAGATCAGGATCGGAATCAGGCAATAGAACAGCGGCCGTTTCCAGTACAGGTCGATCCTCATCGTCCTCGCAACGTGGGTGCGGCGCGGTCGTCTTCAAGGGGATCGAGAACAAGCCCGGGTTTGCCCCCGAAGCGGCAGACACGGCTAGAGGCAACCGTCGGCCGCCGGCGGATCCGCTTCACCATAACGAAAGCGCACGAGGGGGCTGCGCGCCGCCGCAAGCGTCAGGACGAAGGCGTGCCCATAACTCGTCTCGCACAGGGACGGCAGCGCCGGTCCGCCGAGCGCGGCGATGATCGCGGGCACGGTATCGCCGTGTCCGACGACGAGCACCGTTCCGCCTTTCGCCCGCACGGCCTGCACCACTTCGACGACATGGGCCGCGCCTTCGCCGCGCCGCACGGCGATCACCTGCGGCTCGATGCCGAGCAGGCGCGCCAGCGGCCGCGCGGTCTGCTGCGTGCGGCGGTAGTGCGTCGTGATGATCGCGCTCACGCCGGCTGATTCGAGCGCCTTGGCCAGCAGCGCGGCGCGCTGCTCGCCGGCGGGCGACAGCGCCACGTCGCCCGCCGGCTCGGCAGCCTTGTCCGCATGGCGCACGAGGATCACGAGCGAAGGCTCGGCCGCTGCGGTCGTCGTGATCAGGGCCGCGGCGGCCAACGCAACGATGCGCGAATGCGGTGCTGTCATGCGGACTCCGTTCTATCGGCCACCTGCCAGCGCGAACTCGTAAGCCTCGGGCGAAAACCCCTGGATCTTCTGGCCGTTGACGAGCAGCAGCGGCACGCCGCGGCCGCCGCCCGCCTGCGCAAAGGCGGCCTTGCCGTCCGGCGTGTCGATGTCGATCTCCTGGTACGAGACACCCTTGCCGGCCAGGAAAGCCTTGGCCTTCCTGCAGTAGCCGCACCAGGCCGCCGAATACAGCACGAGCCCGTTCGTCGGCGGCAGCGCCGACTGCTTCATCCGCTTGAGCTGTTCGACGTACGACAGCGTGGCGGCCGGCACCGCGCTGCTCGGCAGGTTCTCGAATTGCAGCGTCTTGTCGACGCGGCCCTCCGCCGGCGGCCGGTCGCTGTAGACGACCTTTCCGTCCGGGCCGATCGACTTGTAGAGGGTCTGGGCGTGCGCGGCCGAAAGCCAAACGATGAGAAAGAGCGCCAGCGCGGTTTTCATGGACCTCCCGAAGGCATCGTTGGAACCACGCTCCACAATGGCGCAATCCCCTGCCGGAGTCTGCCCCATGTGCCGGAACATCAGGACGCTGTTCAACTTCGACCCGCCCGCCACCGAGCTGGAAATCCGCGACGCATCGCTGCAGTTCGTTCGCAAGCTGAGCGGCTTCAATGTGCCGTCGAAGGCCAACGAAGCCGCCTTCGAGCGCGCGGTCGAGGAAGTCGCGGCGAGCGCACGCGCGCTGATCCGTTCGCTGGTCACGTCGGCCGAGCCGCGCAATCGCGAGATCGAAGCGGCGAAGGCCAAGGCGCGGGCGGCCGAGCGCTTCGCGCATCCGGTCGACGGCCCCTGACGCGCAATCACAGCGTCCGCGTATCGATCCAGTCCACCCGCCCGGTGCGGCGCTGCACTTCGCGCACCATGTGCTGCGTGCCGCCCGGCCCGTCGCCGCCGCCGCCGTTCCACAGCGCGATCAGCCGCACCTTGTCGAGCCCGAAGGCCAGCGCGGTGTGCAGCAGCCACAGGTTGCAGCGCTCGAAGGCATCGACGCCGTCCGGCGGCGCGCCGAGCTCCTGCGGCGCGGCGCGCGGCGGGCGGGTCGGCTCGATCTGCGCAGCCACCGCCCGGTATCGGGTCAACCATTCGGGCCCGCTCGGCGTAACCGATTTCTGCAGGAACTCCGGCTCGGCGAACGGCAGCAGCAGCTGCACCTTCAGCCCGCGCTGCTGCGCGGCTTCGAGGAACAGCAGGTCGCCGCCGGCCGCGCCTTGCGTCAGCGCGAGGTCCTCCGGCCCGGCGCCGAGCGCGTCGAGCGCCGCGGCAATGCGCTGCCCCGCGATACCGACCTTGGCCTGTGGAAAACGCGGCGTCTCGCGCTCCGGCGCATCGACGATGTGGCCCGAGAACAGGATCACCTGGCGCGGCCGCCACGCCGCTTGCGGCGCCTGCAGCCGCTGCAGCGCACGCTCGAAGGTCTCGATGCCGGCGGCGACTTCGTCCGGGCGGACATTCAGTGACGCGAGCAGGCGCAGGTTGGCGAGCGTCGACTGCAGCGCGAAGGCATCACCATCGAGCAGGCGGATCGCTTCCTTGTAGGCCGCGCGCACGCGCTCGGGCGATTCGACCAGCACCGCCAGATCGCCCAGCGTCGCCGCGGACCAGAAGTCGCGCTGCGCCTGGTGCGCATTCCACGCCGCCCAGCGCACGCCGCCGGCCAGCGCGGCCTGCTCGACGTCGAAATCGGGCTGGCCGGTGAGGTGGCGGTGCAGGTGCATCAAGGTCAGCGCATTGATGCCCGAGTAGTAGTGGTTCGCGTCGGCGCAGAAGCCGCGCCGGTAGCTGTCGATGGCCGCGCGCAGCAGCGCGTCCTCGTAGGCCGCGTCGTCGATCTGCTGCTGCGGCGACGAGCCGTCGCGCCGCCAGGCAGCGACCCAGGCATCCTTGTCGACGCGGCCGAGCCCGCCCCAGGTCTCGGCATCGGCCGGGTGGTCGGCGAGGATGCGGCGGTACTGGTCGCGCGCCTCGTCGGCCCGACCCAGGCGCTGCAGGCACAGGCCCTTCATGCGCCGCGCGGCCAGGTTGGCCGGCTCGACGTTGAGGCAGCGCGTGAACTGCTCGAGCGCAAAGTCGAAGTGCTCCAGCCGCCGCAGCGCATCGCCGGCAGCGAAGAAGGCTTCGGCGCGCAGCGCGACCACCGGCATCTCGTCGGCCAGCACCAGCAGGTCGCCCGGGCAGCGGCGCCGCCGCGCCTGCTGCAACTGGTCGAGCCAGGCCTCGTGCATCTGCCAGAACGCGGTGGCATCGCCGACCTTCAGCTGCTTCCAGCCCGGCTCCTGCAGGTTCGGCACCAGCTGGTACACCGGGCTGATCTTGCGGCCATGCCACGACTCGAGCGTGCGCCGCGCCATCTCGGCGATCGCTGCGCGCTCGGCCTCGAGCCGCGCCGGATCGGGCGCACCGTCGCGCAGGCTGTAGCGCAGCTTGCGGTCGGTATAGATGTCGAACGGCTGCGTCGAGCGCGGCCCCTGCACCAGCAGCACGCCGCGCGCCCGCAGCGCATGGCGCACGCCGAGCTCGTACCAGACATTCGGGTTGTCCAGCGTCAGGTCGGCGAGCACCAGGTCGGCGATCAGCAGCTCCTGGAACATGTCGCTGCGGATGTCGCCGGCGCGCTGTTCCTGGTCGGCACGCTTCACGTCGAGGCCGGCGGCTTCGAGTGCCGGCTGGATCAGCTCGGCGAAGATCCGGTCGAAGTCGATCGGCTGGCCGTCGGCGCCGGGCTTGGTGCCGAAGGGCATCGCGACGAAGGCGTGGAGTTTCATGGTGGCTGCCGAAGGGCGCCACCGACTATACGGCGGGCCCCGGACGGGGCCTGCCGCCGCAGCGCCTCAGGGCTTCGTGTAGACCAGGTCCAGCGCCGAGAACGGCAGCGTGTCGGTGAAGCGGAAGTCCGTGCCGTTCCCGCTGAAGGCGGCGAACTGGATCGTGGTGGTGGCGCTCGATCCCGACGGGCGCGTCGTCACTTCGACGCGATCGGCGCTGCCGGTGAAGTTGTCCATGCTGCCCGTCGGTGTTCCGACGTCGGACGTGCCCAGCACCTTGATGGAGACCGTCGCCGTCAACGGCGGAAAGCTCGCGCTCGGCCAGGGCGTCATGCAGTTCGTGTCGCTGTACTGGCGCTGCTCGACGGTCCCGCTGGCCGTTGCCCCGCTGGCGTTGGTGATGCGATAGGTGTTGCGCACCGTACGCACGACGGTGGATCCGAGGGTCGTGCCGCAGCCGGAGGCCCAGGTGCCGATGTAGTCGCTGGTCCGCCCGTTGGATGCGGACAGCACCGTCGGACTGGGCAGGCTGGGTTTGGTGGTGGTGGTCGATTCACTGTCGCCACCGCCGCCGCAAGCACTGAGCAATGCAGCGGCGCCCGCAATCATCAGGCGAGCCTTCATCATGTTGGAATTCCTCCCTCGTTGAACGCGACATGTTATGGCGTGCCCAACCCGGCACTCGGCGAAAAGTCCGGAAAAATTTCACCCAACTCCCGGCTGCGCGCAATCGCGCGCCGCGGATCAACCGCGCGCGTCCGATCGCGGCTGAGTGATCCATTCGCCGATGGCATCGGCCAATGCCTGCAGCACCTGCGCATCGTTGCGCCCCGACTTCACGCGCACGTGGAACGCGTGGTCGGCATCGTCGAACCACTGCAGCGTCGCGCGCTCGCCGAGCGACTGCGCAACCTCGCCGATCAGCGCCGCGTCGGCCAGCTCGTCGCGCGTGCCTTGCAGGAACAACATGGGGACCTGCACGGCCGCCAGGTGCTCGGCACGCTGCTTCGAGGGTGCGCCGGCCGGGTGCAGCGGAAAGCCGACGAAGGCCAGCCCGCGCACGCCTGCGAGCGGCGCCGCGGCCTGCGCCTGCGAGCTCATGCGGCCACCGAAGGACTTGCCGCCGGCGATCAAGGGCAGCCCCGGAAGCCGCCGCGCCGCTGCGGCCACCGCCGCGCGCACCGCCGCCTGCGCCAGCGCCGGCGGATCGACGCGCTTGCTGCCGCGCTCCATGTACGGGAACTGGTAGCGCAGCGTCGCGATGGCGCGCTCGGCGAGCGCAGCGGCCAGCGCCGTCATGAACGCATGCGTCATGCCGGCGCCGGCACCATGGCCGAGCACATAACATGCTTTTGACGCGGCCGGCACCTGCAGCAGCGCGGAGACCTCGCCGCCGCCGGGCACTTCGAAGCGCAGCGCTTCAGCGTCGGCGACGCTCACGGCTGCAAACGCCGGTAGGCGCTGTAGTGGCGCAAGGCGCCTTGCATCTGGCCGAGCTCCTCGTGCAGCCGCGCGGCGTTGAAATGCGCGTCGGCGAAGTCGGGCGCCAGCGCCAGGCAGGCGTTGTAGGCAGCCAGCGCGTCGAAGGGCCGGCCGTCGTCCTCCAGCGCGACGGCGCGGTTGAAGTGCAGCAGCGGCGCGTCGGGCGCGGCGGCGAGCGCGGCGTCGTAGACGGCCAGCGCATCGGCGTGGCGACCCTGTTCTGACAACAGCACGCCCAGGTTCAGCGTCGCGTTGACATGCGCGGGGGCCAACACCAGCGCGCGACGGTAGGCGGCCTCGGCGGCGGCGGGATCGCTCGCTTCGACCCCGTCGGCACGCGCGAACCAGGTTTCGGCATCGTCGGCTTGCGGCGCCACGCCGGCCGCCGGCTCGGTGCGTTCGAGGAACGCGACCGTGCCCTGCCCGGCCGCAGCCACCTCGAAATCGATCAGGAATTGCCCGTTCTCGGCATTCCACGACGCGTGGCCCTCGCGCACCGCGACGTCACTGCCGACCGCGGTGATGCGCAGACCGGACAGCGGCACCTCCAGCGGCAGCCGCGCCTTCAGCTGCTTGAGCGAATTGATCACGCGGCGCGCCGGAACGCGCGCGGCACGCAACTGGTACGCCGTGCGCAGCAGCACCACGTCCTGGAACGTAAAGCGGTATTCGTTGCGCGCGCCGCGCTGCGGGGCGACGAAGCCGGCCTCGATCAAGCCGGTGATGACACTGCGGCCGAGGCCGAGCATCTCCTCGATGCGCTTGAGGGTGTAGGGCGCGTCGGGGAGCGTCGTGGTCACTTCCGCGCGCGGGCACGCGCCGGCGCGGCCACCGCCTCTTCAACCACCGCCGGCGCGCGCTTGGCGGCCTTGCGCTCCTTCAGTGCGCCGCTGGGGATCGCCGCCACGGTCTCCACCGCCTTCACGGCCGGCGCAGCGGCCTTGGCCGCCGGCGCCTTCGCGCGCTTGGCATCGCCGCCGCCCAGGCTGGCGCGCAGCGCTTCCATCAGGTCGATGACCTGCGCGCCCTCGTGCGCCTCGGCGCGTTCGGAGGCGACGATGTGCTTGCCGGAGATCTTCTCGTCGATGGCCGCGAGGATGCGCAGCTTCTCCTCGTCCTTGAACTCCGCCGGGTCGTAGCTGTCCTGCGAGATCTGCTCGATCAGCTGCAGCGCGAGGTTCAATTCCGCCGCCGTAACGTCGACCGGCTCGATGTTCAGGTCCTTCAGCGAGCGCACTTCCTCGGCGTACAGCAGCTGTTGCAGCACCAGGCCGTCTTCCTGCGCGCGCACCTGCACGACGTACTGCTTGGCCTTCCAGCTCCAGCGCGCGAGCGCGCAGCGGCCGCTCTTGCGCATCGCCGCCATCAGCAGCGCATAGGGTTTGCCGCCGCGCTTGTCGGGCGACAGGAAGTACGCCTTGTCGTAGTACAGCGGGTCGACCGACTTCTCGGGCACGAAGGCCACGATCTCGATCACGTGCGTCGAGGCCTCTTCCAACGCCTTCAGCTCCTCGGGCTGGAAGATCACGAAGCGGTCCTTCTCGAACTCGTAGCCCTTGACCATCTCGGCCCGCTCGACCACCTTGCCGTCCTTGTCGGATACGTACTGCTGCTTCAGGCGCGAGCCGTCCTTGGCCAGCAGGTTGAAGCGCACGGTCGACGCCGACTCGGTCGCCGAATACAGCTTCACCGGAATCGACACCAGGCCGAAGCTGAGCGTCAGGGAGGCGATGGAACGTGCGGCCATGGGATGCTCCTCGGGCGGCGCGGGCGGAAGGGCCCCGGACGCCGGCTTGTCGGCCGCAGCATACGGGCTCACCGGGCGGCTGAAAAGTCAAGACGCCTTCGCGACGGTCCTGCGCAGCCCGTGGCGTGGCGCGTTGTCCACGCTTTGGGCTATGCGGACGCGTCGAACACCGGCCAGCGCTCGACCACCTGGCCCTCGTCGACCACCGCCAGCGCGCCGAACTGCAGCAGCACCGCCTCGCTCTGGCGCGGGCGCAGGAACAGCCAGTCGCCGGGTTGGAGTGCCGCGCTCGGCGAGGCCACCAGCACCTGCTGGTTCGATGACGGCCCGTACAGGCCGCTCGGCGCCACGCCCGGTGGCGACACCGGGTCGGCGAGCCAGTGGCCGCCGTGCATCGCGAAGGCGCGGCGCTGGTTGATGTCCCAGGCACGCGCGGCGCCGGCGATCCACTCGACGCCGCGCGGCAGCCGGAAGTCGCCCAGGTCCTTCAGCACCGGCGTGGCGATGAAGGCCGCCGGCTGCAATGCGGCGAGCGAGGGTTTGTCGAAGTCGCTCGGCTTGACCGCCGCCGAGCCAACCGACAGCTCGTTGGCGCTGCTCGTCGGATCGTGCAGCTGGAAGGTCGGCGAGCCGGCGGCATTCAGCGTCCACGGCGCCGCCGGCTCGCCCAGGCGCTGCCGGGCCAGCGCCAGCAGCGCCGCATAACGCCGCTGGCTTTCAGCCTGCGCGCCCGAGCGCGCGCCGGGAAGGTCGGGGATCGCGGCCAGGTGCGCGTCGTAGCCCATCAGGCCGCTGAACTGCAGCAGCGGCTCGCTCTTCAGCACGTCGAGCAAGGCCGCGAAGCCGGCTTCGTCCTCGACACCGCCGCGATGCAGGCCGACGTCGATCTCGATGTTGATGCGCAGCGGCAGGCCGCGCTGCTGCGCCAGCGCGCGGTACTCGGCCAGGCGCTGCGCGCTGTCGACCAGCCACTCGATGCGCCGCGGCGCCGCGCTGTCGCCGCGCAGCGCGTCGAGCGCCCAGGCCGCGGCCGAGGCCGGCAGCGGCTTGCCGAGCAGCAGCTGCACCGCCGGGCGCTGCGCGGCGATCAGCGCGAGCTGCGGGGCGTTGAAGAGCATCGCGCGGTCACTCTTCCATTCGGCCAGCGCCGCATCGATCAACGCCAGCGACGGCAGCGACTTGACGACGACGCGCAGCGGGTGCTGCGCGCGCTGGCGAATCGCCGCCAGGTTGGCGCGCAGCCGGGTGCGGTCGATCACCAGCGTCGGCTGCGCGGGCAACCCGGCCAGCGCGGTGGCCAGGCGCTGGAAGTAGCTGTCGTGCGCGCCGCCGCGGTCACCCGGGCGCGCCAGCCCGGCGGCCACCAGCGCGGCGGCAGCGCCGCCGATCAGCCACGTACGACGTTGGATCGCCATCGCTTCAGCCTCCTTCGAACAAGCGCCGCAGGTACGGATTCAACAGGCGCCCGTCCGGATCGAGCTCGCGCCGCAGCGCATTGAAGTCCCGCCAGCGCGGATACAGCGCGGCCAGTTCCGCCGCGCTGCGGTCATGCAACTTGCCCCAGTGCGGCCGGCCGCCGTGGCGGCGGAACACGACGCCGAGCTCGCCGACCAGGTACTGCCACGGCTCGTCGTGCGCAGCGTGCACGGCGATCGAGCAGCTGTCGCGGCGGTGGAACGGCGACAGCCATGCCTCGTCGCCCTTCACGTAGCGGAACTCGATCGGAAAGTAGGCCTCGTTGCGCCGCTCGATCGCCGCCAGCACCTCGCGCAGGCAGTTGATGCCGGCTTCGCGCGGCACATGCGCCTCGCTCTCGTTGAACAGCGTCGGCCGCACCGTCGCCAACAGGCGCCACGACCAGTCGGTCGCCTCTTCGCGCTGGTCGGCGTCGATCAGCTTGGCCGCAAGCCAACGGCGCAGGCCGGGCCGGCGGCCGGCCCAGTCGCGCAGGCGCCGCAGATCCCGCAGCACGTCCTCGTCGGCCGAGTGGCCGCGCGGCGCCGGCGCTTCGCTCACCTCGTCGTGCACGATCACCGCGCCGTAGCCGGTGAAGGGCAGCAGATAACACTCGAAGTGACGGTGGCGCTCGGCCAGCGCCGGCGCTTCGTCGAGCAGCGCGGCGGTCGGCCGCAGCCAGACGCGGCGCTTGAGCACATGGCGCGCCCGCACGCGCAGCGTCATCTCGGTGATCACACCAAGTGCGCCGAGCGAGACCTGCGCGGCGGCGAAGAGCTCGGGCCGCTCGCTGCGGCTGCAGGCCAGGCGCTCGCCGCGCGCGCTGATCAGCGTCAGTGCCTCGATCTGCGCATGCAGCGCCGACAGCGTCGCGCCGGTGCCGTGCGTGCCGGTGGCGCAGGCGCCGGCCAGCGTCTGCGTATCGATGTCCGGCAGGTTGTGCAGCGCCAGCCCCTGCGCGTGCAGCGCCTGCGAGACCAGCGCCAGCCGCGTGCCGGCGCCGAAACGCGCCGTCGCCGCGGCCGCATCGATGGCGCGCGCGCCGCTGAAATGGTCGAGCGACAGCAGCGTGCCTTCGCTCGGCACCAGCGCGCTGAACGAATGGCCGGCGCCGACGCAGCGCAGCGGCGCCGGGCCGCGGCGCAGCGTGTCGGCCAGCGCGGCTTCGTCGGCCGGGGCCTGCCAGGCGCGCGCCTGGCACTGCTCCAGGCCCGACCAGTTGCGCCAGCGCGGCGGCAGCGCGGTCGGCGCGACCGGCGTGCGGACCGGCACCGCGGCCGGTGCGGCGAGCGCCGGCAGCGGACGCAACCCGGCGGCGATGCCGGCCGCGCCGAGCCCGGTGAGGAAACCGCGGCGGCCGCTCATCGCCGCCCCTCGTCGTCGCGCATATCCATAGTGATAACTACCATTTCAATCGAATCCCGGCGCACCACAATGCCAGCGTATCCATGGCAACGACCCGCCCGCGCCGCCGCAGCGCTGCCCCGCCCGCCGCCGGCCCCGACCTCGAGGCCAAGGCGCGCCCGCGCCAGGAGCGCGCGCAGGACACCTTCGAACGCATCCTCGCGGTCACCGCCGAGCTGCTGGGCGAGCTCGGCATCGAGCGGCTGTCGACCAACCTCGTCTGCGAGCGCGCCGGCCTGACGCCGCCGGCGCTGTACCGCTATTTCCCGAACAAGTACGCGCTGCTGCGCGAGCTCGGCGAGCGGTTGATGGCGGTGCAGAACGAGCTGCTCGCCGCCTGGGCGACGCCGCAGACGATGAAGCTGCCGCGGCCGGCCTTCGAGCGCAGCGTGCTGGTGCTGTTCGCGCAGACGCTGGAGCTGACGCAGCAGGCCCCGGGCGGCGTGTGGATCACGCGCGCGCTGCGCGCGGTGCCGGCGCTGCAGGAGGTGCGCATCGGATCGCACCGCCAGGTCACCGGCCTGATCGAGGCGGCCTTCATGAGCGCCTGGCCCGAGGCGGACCGCGAGCGCGTTCGCGTGCTCGCGCGGCTGTCGGTCGAGGCCTCGTACGCGACGACCGAGATGCTGTTCGACGACCCCGCGCTCGATGCGCAGGCGGTCGGCACGACGCTGGCGTCGATGATCGCGAGCCAGGTGGTGGTGGTGCGGCGCGGCTGAGCAGCCGGCGCCGGGCCGCTCCCAAGCCGGCTGAGCGCCCCTCGGGGGCCGCGAACGCAGTGAGCTGGGGGCAGACATTCGTCAGATCGACGCCCGCAGCTCGAGCAGCACGCTGCGCGGCGGTGTCAGCGTCACGTACGGCGTGCCGAGGCCTTCGCTGAGGGTCCACAGCCGCGTGACGTAGCGCTTGTCGAGCAGGTTGTTGGCGATCAGCGCGACGCCGAAGCGGCCGTCGGCCGAGTCCCAGCCGAGCCGGCCATCGAGCCGCTCGCGCGCACCGCCGACGCGGAACGCCGGCGTCTCCAGGCAGGTGCCCTGAACGCGTGTATCGGCATTGCAGCGCCGCGCGCCGGTGTAGGCCGCCGACAGGCGCGCCGAGAACTGCCCGCCGGCCAGCGGCCAGCGCCCTTCGACACCGCCAGCGGCGGAAAGGCGCGGCGTGCCGGTCGCGACGCCCGCGGCGTTGCTGCCGTCGGGCGCTTGATGGCGGCGGTAGGTCTGATTGATCCATTCGGCGCTGCCGAAGAAGCGCCACGCGCGGCTCGGCGCCCACTGGCCCTCGACATCCAGGCCGGTCGCCCGCTGGTCGCTGACCGTCACCTGGTAGGCCGGGATGCCGGCCTGGTTCGCCGAGGGCACGAGGTCCAGCGTCTGCAGGTTCGTGAAGCGGTAGTGGAACAGCGCGGCGTTCAACAGCACGCCCTGCGCCGGCCAGCCGCCCTTGAGCCCGAGCTCGACGTTGACCACCTTCTCCGGCTCGTAGCGGCCGTTGACCGCCAGGCCGTTGAAGCCGCCGGCCTGGTAGCCGCGCGTCCACGATGCGTAGCCCATCCAGTCGCGGCCGAGCTGCTGGTCGAGCACCAGGCGCGGGCTGGCATCGGTCCAGCGCCGCTCGACCTGCACCGGCGCGGCTTCGGCGCCGCGGCTGTCGAGCAGCTGGCTCTGGCGCATCACGGCCTGCAGGGCGCCGGCCTCTTCGGGCGTCAGCGCGCCGGCCTCGACCAGCCCGGGGAAGAAGCCCGCCGCGTCCAGTGCATCGAGCTGCGCATCGAGTCCCGGCGCCCGGCGCGGCGGGCTGGACCACGAGAAGCGCTTGTGGTCGCGCGTCAGCCTCAAGCCGGCGGTCAGGCGCGTCGCCGGCGTCCATTGCCAGATCACGTCGCCGTACAGGGCTGCGGCGCGGTTGCGTGCGCGGTTGTGCATCGCCTCGTTCCACGGCTGGCCGAGCAGATCGATGCCTTCGAGGCCGAGCAACTGCGACAGCAGGTTGACGGTGCTGAACGCGGGCAGCCCGGCGACGTTGCCGAACAGCGTGTCGAGCGAGCTCGTGTTGGTCAGGATGTCGCTGGTCTGCTCGGCCCGTTCGGAGAAGAAGCTCAAGCCCGCGACCCAGTCGAACGCGCCGCGTTTGCCGGCGAGGCGGAATTCCTGCTGCCAGGTGGTATTGGCCTCGATGTTGGCCGTTTCAAGCCGTGTTTCGAAGCGGCGCGTGCCGTCGTTGTCCTGGCGATTGAGCGAGCGGAAGTGCCGCCCGGCGGTGGTCGACGAGAAATCGGCCCAGCCGAGCGCGTGGTGGATGCGCAGCGTTGCGCCGTCGAAGTCACGCGCCTCGCGGTTGCCCTCGACATCGCTGTAGAGCGGCGCACGCAACGGATCGAGGTGGCGCGCCGGGTCTGCGGGAAACGGCGGCGCACTGCCCGCGGGCGGCTCGGCGACGATGCCGAAGGCCGGGCGCGCGCGCTGATCGAGCTTCTCGTGCTCCAGCGTCAAGGTCGCGCTGGTCGCATCGCTCGGGCTCCAGCGCAGCGCGATGCGCGCGCCCCAGGCGTCGTCGCCGCCCTCGCGCTGGCCGCTGCCGGCATCGCGCGCCCAGCCGTTCGAGCGCTGGGCCACCGCGCTCATGCGCAGCGCGAAGTTTTCGCCGAGCGGCTGGTTCAGCATCGCCTGCGCCTGCCGCGCGCCGTGGTTGCCGGCGCGCACCAGGCCGTTGGCGGCGAAGGCGGCGGCCGGTGCGTTGGTGATCACCGAGATCGCGCCGCCCGCGCTGTTGCGGCCGAACAGCGTGCCCTGCGGGCCCTTGAGCACCTCGATGCGCTTCAGGTCGTTGAAGTTCAGCAGCGCGCCGCCGGTCTTGCCGGTGTAGACGCCGTCGACGTAGAAGCCGACCGGGCTGTCGGTGCCGATCAGGAAGTCTTCGGTGCCGATGCCGCGCAGCGAGAACATCGGCTGCGTCGCTTGCGTGTTGTCGATCGTGAAGCCCGGCAGGTAGCCGTTCAGGTCGGCCAGGTTGCTGGCGCCGAGCTTGCGCACCTCGTCGGGCGACAGCACCTGCATCGAGATCGGCACCGTCTGCGCCTGCTGGCTGCGGCTTTGGGCGGTGACGATCACCTGCTCGGGCGCCTGCGCCCAGGCGATGCCGGACGGCAGGGCAAGCAGCCCCAAGGCGATCCGCGACAGGCGCGGGCGAAACCGGGTCATGGCGGGATCTCCTCCGTTGCGGAGGAAATATAGCGATGACTATCTATTTGCCCTTCAGGGGTTTCCCCCGAGGCGGCCCGATCCGCCAGCGCTTGCGCACTAGCGCCTGCGCTTGCGCGTCTTGACCGGCGCCGGCATGAGGCCTGCCGTCCAGATGTCGAAAATGTCCCGCGTGGCCTTCGTGATCGCGGTCGTGGTCTGGCGTTTGGCCTGTGCCGCGGCATGGCCGCGCAGCGAGCCGGCGGCCGCGTTGGCCCCGCTGAGCCACATGCTCATGAAGGGGTTCTTCTTCAACCATGGATTGGCCATGTCGGTTCCTGTTTCAAAAACGGAGCGTCCACGGTACGGGAGGCGGTTCGGCACGCCGGTGGTCGTGCGCCGCGAGCGGCTGTGGTCCCGGTCCTACGCTGGGCACGCCGTTCGCAGGCGGCCCTGACAGCACCGCATCGCCGGTAACGCGCGCCTGAGCGCGCCGCGGCCCGCTTCAGCATTGCATTCATGACGAGGCACACCCCTTGCCAAGTCCCCCCGCGACGATGTCGATTCATCCATTCCGGAATGAACGGCCATCCTCGGATTCAGGAGTTGGAAATGGCGCAAGGAAATCAGGGCAGTCGAGGCGGCAACAATCAGGGCGGCGCCAAGGGCGCCGGCAGTCAGGCCAAGAACCAGGACAGCAAGGGCAGCGACCGCAGCAGCGGCAGTGGCGACTCACCGTCCGGCACCTCGGGCCAGGGGTTCGCGGGCATGGACGACGAGAAGCAACGCGCCATTGCTTCTCAGGGCGGCAAGGCCGCTCACGCCAGCGGCAACGCGCACGAGTTCACCTCCGAAGAAGCGCGCGAAGCCGGTGCCAGGAGCCGCGGCAGCCAAGGCGGCCAGGAGGAAGACGCCAGCGAAGCCAGCAACAAGACCGGCAAGGGCAACGAGGCCGGCAAAGGCAGCGAGGCCGGCAAGGGCAGCGAGGCCGGCAAGGGCAGCGAGGCCGGCAAGGGCAGCGAGGCCGGCAAGGGCAGCGAGGCCGGCAAGGCGAGCAAGGGTGAAGCCGGCAAGAGCGGCGGCGGGTCTGCCCAGCAGGGCGGCCGCGGGTCCGGCAGCGGCAGCCGCTGAGTCGACCTCGCTGCAGCCTGAGTAAAAAAGGCCCGCAGCACACGCTGCGGGCCTTGGCACCTCTTTTGACTTCTACTTGCTCGCGCTGCGTGTCGACTTCTTCTCGCCACCCTGGCTGCTTCGCTTGCTCGAGGCCTGCGCCTGGCCGTTCGACGACTTGGCGTCGCTCTTCTTGGCGGCAGCGCGGTCGGACGTGCTGCGCGAACGGCTGTCGGAACTCTTCGATTTCTTCGTTGCCATGTTGAAACTCCTGATGTGCCCTCGGGGGTGGTCGCCGTTCTGACGACTGGCGTTGCGTCGACTGTGCGTCAACGCGCAGCGGCGCCACCTCGGAGGGGAACAGGGATGGACGTCGGACAGTGCCGCGTCCCTTGGCTGCAAGACTCAGCCGGAATAGGCCCGCAGGTCCTCGCACAAGCGCTCCAGCACCTGCGCATCGGCCTCCGGCAGCGTGCCCGCGCGCAGCCGCGCCGCGCGCTCGATGGCCTGCAGGCGGAAGAACAGCTCGTCCTCCACCGCCTCGACCTCGGCCGTGTCGTGCGCGTTGCCCAGGGCATCGGCGCTCCACAGGCCGCTGGCATACCAGCCGGTGCGCAGCCGGCCGAGCAGGTGCTGCGCGAGGCCGAGCGCATCGGCCAGCGCCGGCGCTTTCGCCTCGCCCTTGGCCGCGGCCACGCCGTCCTGCGCGGCCTCCAGCGCCGCGTCCAGCCGGGCCAGGCGCATGCGCACGTCGGCGGTCTTCAGCGCCGGGTGCAGTTCGGGTTCGCAGCGTGCGGCCTCGGCGATGCGGCCGACCCAGCCGAGATCGAACTCGCCGGGCACGACGCGCAGCGCCACGCTGATGCGTGCCAGGTACGGCCGCTCGCCGCGCAGCACGGCCAGCGCCGCCTCGGTCACCGCCAGCAGGCGGCCGAGCGGCGACACCGCGTCGCGCTGCAAGCCGTGCGGATACCCCGAGCCATCGAGCCGTTCATGGTGCTCGCCGATCGCGCGCGCCATCGCCGCCGGGTAGTTGGTGAGCTGCGTCAGCAGCAGTTGGCCGACATGCGGGTGCACGACCAGGTGCTGGTAGCTTTGCACGTCGAGGACCCGGTCGGCATCGGCTTCGCCGTGGTGCGGCGCGATGTACATCTCGCCCAGGTCGTGCAGCAGGCCGCACAGCATCGCCAGCCGCAGCTCGGCGGTGGAGCCGCCCTGCGCCGCCATCAGCGCACCGGCCAGCGCCATGCCCTGCAGCGCGTGCTCGAAGCTCTCGGGCCGCGACGCCTGGCCGGCCGTCAGCAGCAGCTGCACCACCGAGTGCAGCGGCAGCTGCGGCACCTCGCGCTCGAGCCGGGCCGCGTGCGGGCGCAGCAGCGCGGCCAGCGGCGTCGTGCCCTCCACCAGCCGGCGCAGGCCTTGCACCAGCGTCTGCGTGGTCACGCCGTCTTCGGCGAGCAGGCAGCTTTCGAGCGGGTTGCGCAGCTGGCGGTCGAGCAGCTTGCGTTGCAGCGTGGCGGACACCGGCTGGTCGCGCGCCCACAGCTTGGTGCCGGAGAGGTCGAAGATGTCGCGCGACGCGATGATGCTCTTCGTCTGGCTGGCTTCGAGGATCGTCGCCAGCGCATGCGGGTTGGCGGTGGCGAAGGCGGCCGGCTGGCGGGCGGGCTGGTTCATGGCGCTTAAGCTCCTGAGGGCTCTGGGACACCTTCGTCTTCGGCGTGCCCGGAGCGCGCTGAACCGGCGATTGGTGACGGTTGGAAACCGCCGAGGCTCGCCCGCGCGATCCCTGCCCGCGAACGGCGCGCGGGTGTCCCGGGATGAGCTCAGCGCTTCACCGCCAGCTCGTCGGCCACGGCCTGAAAGGCTTCGAGCGCCGCCTGAAGGTTCTCGACGATTTCGGCGGCGATGACGTCTGGCGTCGGCAGGCTGTCTACGTCGTCCAGGCTCTCGTCCTTCAGCCAGAAGATGTCCAGGTTCAGCTTGTCGCGCTTCAGCAGATCTTCGACCTGGAACGTCTTGAAGCGCTCGGTCTCGCGCCGCTTGCCCATCTGCCCCACCTGGTAGCACGCCACGAAGTCCTGCAGGTCGCTGGTCTGCAGCGGGTTCTTCTTCAGGGTGAAGTGCAGGTTGGTGCGGAAGTCGTAGATCCACAGTGCCTTGGTGTTCGGCTTGCCATCGGCCCGCGGAGGCCGCTTGTCGAAGAACAGCACGTTGGCCTTCACCCCCGGCTTGTAGAAGATGCCGGTGGGCAGGCGCAGCAGGGTGTGGAAGTCGAACTGCTCCAGCAGCCGCCGCCGGATGCCTTCACCCGCACTGCCGGCCTCGAACAGCACGTTGTCGGGCAGCACCACGCCGGCGCGTCCGCTGCTGCTCATCACCGTCATGATGTGCTGCATGAAGTTGAGCTGCTTGTTGCCGGTGGTGAACTTGAAGTCCTCGCGCTCGTAGTCCTCGCGCTCGGTGTCGACCTCGCCGTCTTCGCCGATCACCTTGTAGCTGCTCTTCTTGCCGAAGGGCGGGTTGGTAAGGATCACCTCGTAGCGCTCGCCGGGGTCGGCGGCCAGCGCGTCGGTGCTGCGGATCGGGCTCTCGCCGTTGCCGATGCCGTGCAGGTAGAGGTTCATCGCGCACAGGCGCACCACCTCGTCGACGATGTCGTTGCCGCTGAAGGTCTGTTCGCGCAGGCGGCGCTGCGCGGTGCGGTCGCGCGCCTGCGCCCCGCCGTGCTCCTTCATGTACTCGTAGGCGGACAGCAGGAAGCCGCCGGTGCCGCAGGCCGGATCGTGCACGGTGTCGCCGATGCGGGGGCTCAGCACGTGCACCATGGCCTGGATCAGCGGGCGCGGCGTGAAGTACTGGCCCGCACCGCTCTTCACCTCGGCGGCGTTGCGCTCCAGCAGGCCTTCGTAGATGGCGCCCTTCACGTCGACGCCGATGCCGATCCATGTCTCGGCGTCGATCAGCGACACCACGCGCTTCAACTTCGCCGGGTCGGTGAGCTTGTTCTGCGCGCCGCGGAAGATGGTGCCGATCAGGCCCTTCTCGCGGGCCAGCGCTTCGAGCGCGTGGCGGTACTGGATTTCCAGGTCGTCGCCGGCCAGCGGCGCCAGCTTGTCCCAGCGCCACGCGGCAGGGATGGTGCTGGGCTCTCCCAGCAGCCCGGCGCGCTCCTGGTCCATCTTCAGGAACAGCAGGAAGGTGATCTGCTCGACGTAGTCGCCGTAGCCGATGCCCTGGTCGCGCAGGACGTGGGCGTAGTTCCAGACTTTGCTGACGAGGGCGGTGTGGTCGGTGCTCATGGATGGGAGGCGCCGGAGAAAACAATGCCCGGCATAAGTGTTTGACGCGAAAGGGATTTCCCGATCTATCCGGGTTGTTTTCTCACGCTGCGGAAAACAACGGGGGTCAGGGCGGGGGCAGTGTCGGCACCCGTGCCGTGTAGCGCTGCTCGGGGTGTTTTTCCATGCTCGGAATCGTGAAGGCCAGCAGGCCCTGGGCCACCATCGGACTGAGCAACTCCTTGACCAGATGCTTGTGGTCACGACGCCCCAGCAGGCTCGCCAGCTCGCGGGCGCTGTGCGGCTTCCAGCTGCACAGGTCGAGCACCAACTGATGCAGCACGGCTTGTCGGGGCCGGGTGCCCGGCGCGGGCAGGCGCCGGGCGAGCTCTGTGGGCATGGGTGCCCGTGCCTGGGGGGTTTGTCGGCTGAGCTGGGGGGTTTGTGCGCCGGGCTGGGGGGTTTGTCGATCTGCCTGGGGGGTTTGTGCGCCGGGCTGGGGGGTGTGGGAGGCCTCGGGCGCCGGCGCCGCGCGCAGGAAGCCAGGGCCGGGCACGTAGTAGGTGCGGCTGCCGCTGCCCTTCATGGCCAGCAGGCCCAGGTCGCGCAGCCGGCGCAGGTTGGACCGAGGCGTTGAGCGTGTCGGTGCGGTTGACGTTGCGGTAGGCCGCGTTGTCGATGGCGCCCAGCTCGCGCACGACCACCAGCGCGCGGGCCTCCTCGTCGGACAGCGTCTCCGCCGTCAACGCGCGCAACCAGGCCAGGTCGTCCGGCCCCAGGAAGTGGTGGAACAGGAAGGTGGCCACGAACTGGTCGGGCCGGCGGGTGGATTCGAAGGTCGGCGGCAGCAGGTCGTGCGCCTGCATCAGCTCCCGCATCGCGCGGATGCCGCTGCCCTTGGTCTCGGCCACGTTCACTTCGTGCAGCACGGCGGCGATGCGCGGGTTGCGGGTCTCGCTGCCCGGCTCGCCGAGCTGCTCCTCGGCCTTGATCGAGTGCCCCGGGTTGCGCACCTCCAGCCGGTTGGCATACCGGATGATCTGGATCGCGCCGTGGATGCGGTAGCTGCGGTGCATCACCGCGTTGACGATGGCCTCGCGGATCACGCGCAACGGCAGCGCCGGTTCATCCTCGCGAGCAAGTGCGCCTTCAGGCAGCGAGAAGGACTGCATCAACTCGTCGCGCACCGCACCTTCGGCACGCCGGATGGCCGCCAGCAGCGGGGCGCGGACCTCCAGCGTGTCGAAGCGATGTTCGGGGTCTTCCACCCATTGCCGGCCCGGCACGCGGATGTAGTCGATGCGCATCATCGGAAAGCAGCGCCGCAGTGCCGGCCCGGTGCCGAACAGCAGCAGCCCGGCCACCGTGGGGCGCAGTTCGTCACCCTGCCGCACCGCCGCGCTCAAGGATCGCAGCAGCTCCTCGTCGCTCCAGGCCAGTTCATCGGCACTGGGATTGGCCCGTTCGCGCAGGCGCCGGTACTCCTGCACGGCGGAGGGGTCGATATCGGAGAGGTCGGTGTCGGGCAGCACCGCGCCGTCGAAGGTCTCGATCTGGTGGCCGGCGTACAGCGCCACCAGGTCGTCCTCGCTGCCTTGCTGGTCGGTGGAGCCCACCCGGCGGAAGGCCCCGCGGGGCAGGCCCAGGCGCGAGAGGTAGACCGGCTTCTCCGCCGCCGCGGCCTCGGGCACGAACACCACCAGCACGGTCTTGCCGCGCACGGTCTCGACCGAGATGCGGGGCCGCACCGGCCGGTTGAGCATGCTGGCGCATTGGCTGGCCAGTTCGGACTGCAGCTTGTCCGGGTCGGCCACGCCTGTTACGCGATAGGAGGTACCGAACAGATCCTGCGGATCGCGTTCCACGCCGAGCAGCAGGTGACCGCCGCTCAGCCCGGGTTCGTTGGAGAAGGCCACCACCGTCTCCATCACCGAGCGGTCGATCTGCGACGCGCGCTTGGCCTCGATGCGGTGGGACTCGTCAACGGCCAGCAGTTCCTGCAGCAGGTCTTCGGCGGTGCGGGTCATGCGGTGATGACCTTGGATCGCGTTCGTGGCGCGCGGCGGGGAGTTGTGGCCGAGGTGTCCGCGGCCTGCTCGGCAAGGCGGGCGAGCAGAGCGGAGGCGGGTTCGTCGGTGGGGTCTTGGGGGACGAGTTGGCCGGAGAAGGCGGCCTTCAGCACCGCTTGTCGCAGCACAGCCGCCGCACCAGCGCTGGTCTCGTATTGCGCCGACAAAGCCGCGAGGCGCGAGAGCTCGACGTCCACGACTTCAGCAATGTGAAGCTGCTCGCTCAATGGTGGAAGCGGTACGACGACAGAACGCAAATCTTCAAGGCTCAATCCTGGCTTGCCGGCACCATAGGCGGCCTCAACCAACTGCGCGCGCCCATTTGCCGAAGAAACCGTCCAGTAGTAGAGGTAGCGCGAGAGCGCTGGGATAACGGGTCGCACCAGCGCCACATGCTGGCTCACATAGGCATCCGCAAGGTCAATATCTATGCGGGCCGCCTTGGTGACGTTCGCGCCGGTAATCGTGATCAGGATATCGTCGCGAGTGACCTTCGTGCGCAGGCCGTCGCTAACGCCCTCCAAATTCACAAACGCCACGTCGTCCAGTTCCAGCCTGTCATGCTTGATGTTCTGGGCCCGAATGAAGGTGGCTCCAGTTTCCGAGTAGAGGTCCTTCCAGCCGCGCGAGCCGCTGGTTACGAGAGTAGTCAACTGGTCTAAGGTGGCCCAGCACCAGCCCTCGGGCAGTTCCTCCAGGCCCGGGACGTTGGCATGCGCGGGCGCCGTTGGCTGGCGGGCACTGGCGCCCAGCGCCCTGCGTCTCATCTGCAGAACCTGCTCCAGCAGTGTGCCGCTTGGCTCCGTGGCATGCAGGTGCTGCGTTCGCCACATTCGCGTCAGCTCACCTGTGACGGCGGCCTTGAGGACGGACCGGCGGTAGCGCTCCACCAGCTTCTGCACGCGCTCCAGCGCGCGCTCACCTTCGTCGATCTCGCTGAAGAGCCCTTCGACTCTTGAAGCTATGGCGTCGCAATTCGACGAGCCGAAGAGTGGCACCGTGGCTGCGACAAGCTTCGACGCGTTGATGTTCGAAATATTGGTGGTCGTCGAAGCAGCATTCCTGATGTGGGCTCTAAACGCAGGCGATCGCATCGCGTGAAAGACGTAGCGAGGATTGACGCCCGCCTTCGGTCGAACAACGGCGATGAATGTCCCGAAGGTCGCTTGGCGTGGCATCTGGGTGACAAGAGCGCACTTGCCCACGAGGTCGAGACTGTTCGACATGGAGATGAGGATGTCGCCGGCGCGCACAAACTGTTCCGGCGTTCGGACATAGCTCTCGTCAATGTGAAGCAGGTCTTCCCATTCCACGCTCTCCTGAACGTTTGTTGTGCGGAGGCATGCGATCAGTCCTGGCGCAGCTTCCTTGCGCTTTGCCGTGGTAGGAAAGGAAACGCCGCGAACTACGTCAACAAGCTGCTCGAGCGGAACGTCAACTGAGCTCATGCCACCAACACCTCACTCAACTCATCCAACATCCCGTTCAACTCCATTCCAAACAATCGCCGCGCCGCCACCACCCCGCCCCAATCGCTGAACGGCTGGTCGCGGGTCAAGTCGGCCGGCGCAATTTCCACGTTCGCGGCCAGGTAGTCCTTGATCGCCTTCAGCCACGCCATCTGCTCGTCGCTGAAGACCTTGCCTGCCTTGATCTGCCGCCCGATCCACAGGTTGAAGCGCTGCTCCACGCGCGCCGCGTGCGGCTCCAGCACCTCCGCCTGGCCGGTGGCAAAGCGCACCAGGCTGATCAGGTCGGTCAGCACCTTGTCGCTGGGCGCGCCGCGCACCAGCGCCGCGTTCAGCCGCTTGTAGGCTTGCCACACGTCGGCCGTCGTCAGGTGGTGCGGCGGGTCGGCGAGCTTGGCCGCCAGCTCGCGGATGCTGGCGTAGGTGAGGCGCCGCTTCGGGTAGGGCTGGCTGTAGAGGATCTGCAGCGCCAGCAACTCGTTCTTGTGCGTCTCGATGAAGGCCTTGAACGACGTGGTTCGTTTCTCGGCCTGGCCCTTGTCGTACTCCGCCACGTGCAGCGCATCGAGCGTGCCCTCGTCGATCACGATGTCGGTCTTCTTCTTGATCGCCTTGATCAGGTTGCGCAGATCAGGGTCGTCCAGTGGCGCGCAGGCGGTGTCGCGCAGATCGGCTTCCACGGCTTTCAGCTGCGCCGGCGTGGCGGTCTCGACGCTGCCGTGGCGCTGCATCACCGCCGCAGCGATGACCTCGGGCGTGATGGCGTCCAGCAGCCCGCGTGCCAGGGCCTTCAGGCTGGAACCCTGGGCCGCCTGTTCGATGCGCTGGCGGTCTTCGGTGTCGATCTGCCGGTCCAGTGCCGCCAGGCGTGCGGCCAGCGATGACAGCGCGTTCTCGTCGCGCCGGCCTTGCGCGATCTGGTCGATCAGCTTGTCGAAGGGCACCGTGCGCTTGCGCTCCATCGGCTGCGACAAGGTCTTCTTGCCCTCGGTCACGCCGACCGCGTCGATAAGCACGAAGCGGGTCTTGGTCTGCGCGTCGGGCGTCACCTGCTGCAGGCTGGCGTCGTGGATGGTGCGCACGCCGCGGCCCTTCATCTGCTCGAAGTAGCTCTCGCTCTTCACGTCGCGCATGAAGATCAGGCATTCCACCGGCTTGATGTCGGTGCCGGTGGCGATCATGTCCACCGTGACGGCGATGCGCGGAAAGGGGTCCACGCGGAAGGCCTTGATCAGTTCCTTGGGCTTCTCGCTGGTCTGGTAGGTGATCTTCTTGGCGAAGTCGTTGCCCTGGCCGAAGACGTCCCAGCAGGCCTTGACGATCTCCTCGGCGTGGTGGTCGTCCTTGGCGAAGATCAGCGTCTTGGGCACCCACTGGCCGCTGCGGCCGGGGAACAGCTCGGTGAAGAGCTTTTCGCGCCAGGTCTGCAGCACCAGGCGGATCTGGTCGGGCACGGTCACCGACGCGTCGAGGTCCTGCCGCACATAGGGCAGGTCGGCATCGAGCTGCTTGTAGCGCAGCACGCGGGTGCGGCGGTCGCGCACCGGCACGTGGTAGCTCGCGTCCACCGTGCCGCCCTGCTCCGTCACCTGCGTGCGAATGCGGTAGACCTCGAAGCCGACGTTCACCCCATCGACCACCGACTGCTCGTACGGGTACTCGGCCACCAGGTTGCGCTGGAAGAAGCCGAGCGTGTGCGCCGAGGGGGTGGCCGTCAGGCCGATGAGGTGCGCGTCGAAATACTCCAGCACCTGGCGCCACAGGCCGTAGATCGAGCGGTGGCATTCGTCGGTGACGATGAAGTCGAAGTGCTCGACCGGGATCAGCGGGTTGTAGACCACCGGGCGCAGTTCGGCTTCGTCGTCCGCCTCGTTGTTCGGTCGGGCGTCGCCCCAGGTCTCGAATGCCGACCTCTCCTCGTCGGACTCGTCCAGTTCCTCGCCGCGCAGCATGGCGTACAGGCGCTGGATCGTGGTGATGACGACCTTGGCATCGGGATCGATGCGATTGCCGTGCAGGTGCTGGACGATGTAGGTCTTGTCGAACTTGTGCGCGGCCCCCGGTGGATCGAAGTTCTGGTACTCCTTGAGCGTCTGATCGCCCAGGTTGTTGCGGTCCACCAGGAACAGGATGCGTCGCGCCTTGGCGTGCTTGAGCAGCCGCCAACTGAAGTTGCAGGCGGTGAAGGTCTTGCCCGCACCGGTGGCCATCTGGATCAGCGAGCGTGGGCGGTCATTGGCCAGCGACGTGTCCAGGCCGGTGATGGCGTCGATCTGGCAGTCACGCAGGCCGGCCGCGTCCAGCGGCGGCATCTGGCGCAGGCGTTGCCGCAGCGTGTCGGCCTCGTTCAGCCAGGTGTGCAGCGTGGCCGGCTGGTGAAAGGCAAACACGCGACGTGAGCGGGGCTTGGGGTCGCGGGTATCGCGGAAGTAGGTCTCGTCGCCGGTGGATTCGTAGTCGAACACCAGGCGGTCTGCCCAACGCGCCAAGTGAGCGGGCAGGTCCAGCATGTAGCGCGCCGCCTGCTCGGCGACGCCGCTGAGCGTGACGCCCGCCTTCTTGGCCTCGATCACACCACAGGCCTTACCACCGACAAACAGCAGGTAATCGCACGGTCCGCTCGGCAAGGGGAATTCGCGCACCGCCACGCCTTCGGCGGCATGCCGGTTGAAGCCGACCATGTCCTGCACGGCCCAGCCGGCCGCCGTCAACAAGGTGTCGATGGCTGCTCGGGCTTGCGCTTCGGGTGCCAGGGCCATGGCTCGTCGGCTCAGCGCGCCTTGCGCTTGGCAGGCCCGGTAGTCGCTCGGCGGTCAGCCTCGGACTCATCAAGCGACAGGCCGAGGTAGGCGGCCAGGGCCAGGCGCAGGACATCGGAGCGAGATGGGATCGTCCCCAGCGAGGCGCGGAGCTCGATGCGCTTCTCGTCGATGGCACGTTCGAGGTGTTCGCTGACGCGGAGATTGAGCTGGGTTCGAGTCATGGGCAGGCGCGAGCCAGTGTAGCTTGCAAGCTGCGCGTACTGGTAGACAGTCCGACGGGCTGGTTCGTGGACCAGGCCATTCACCCGCCAGCACCCAGCCGCTTCAACGCCCTGGCCAGCGTCTGCCGCGATTTCCAGTAGCCCTGCCACGGATCCTCGCTGACGAAGGACAGGTGCTCGCGCGCATCGGCGATGGTCCAGTGCGCGCCACTCTTGACCTCCGACAGCTGCTCCCAGGCGATCGGCATCGACACGCCGAGCCCCGGCCGCGAGCGCGCCGAATACGCAGTCGCGGTCGTCGCGCCGTGGCTGTTGCGCAGGTAGTCGACGAAGATCTTGCCGATGCGGTTCGCCGGGCCGCTCTTCGCGACGAAGCGGTTCGGGATCACGCGCGCCAGGTGCTGCACCACCGCCTGCGAGAAATCCTTCACGGTGTCCCAGTCGTGCTTCGGCGCCAGCGGCACGACCACGTGCAGGCCCTTGCCGCCGCTGGTCTTCAGCCACGCCTTCAGCCCCAGCTCCTCGAGCAGCCCGCGCACCAGCAGCGCGGCCTCGACCACGCGCGGCCAGCCGACGCCCTCGCCCGGATCGATGTCGAAGATCACGCGGTCCGGGTGCGCGATGTCGCGCACCTGCGCATTCCAGGTGTGGAACTCGATGACGTTCATCTGCGCGGCGCCGGCCAACGCGCGCGCGCTCGGCACTTCGAGCAGCGCCTGGTGGCCCGGCCACAGCGCCGGGTCCAGCGATTTCAGCTCCGGGATGCGCAGCTGCTCGGCATGCTTCTGGAAGAAGAGCTCGCCGGTCACCCCCTCGGGGCCGCGCACCAGCGAGCACGGGCGGCCCTTCAGGTGCGGCAGGATCCAGTCGGCAACGCTCTCGTAGTAGCGCACGAGGTCGAGCTTGGTCAGCCCGCTCGACGGATCGATCACCCGCTCCGGATGCGAGACCTTGACCTGGGTGCGCTGACGTCCATTGGGCGCGTCCACGTCGTTCGCCGCGGGCGCCGCCTTGCGGTCTCCGACCATGCGCACCACTTCGCGCCGCACCTGCGCGGCCGGCTTGTCGGCGCGCAGCCCCTCGAAGGTGGCGTGGCGGATCTGCTCGTCGGGTGTCCAGTCGGCAAAGCTGACTTCGGCGACGAGCTGCGGCTCGACCCAGCGCTCGAGCCCGGCATTGCGGCGTGACCAGCGGCCGCCCGGCGGCGCCGCATCGCCGGCGAAGGGCGAGCCCTTGCGTTCCAGCGTCACCAGCGTCGCCTTCAGCTCGGCGGCGCTGCGCCCGTCCCAGCCGGTGCCGACGCTGCCGACGGGGATCAGCTTGCCGCGTTCGTCGTGAACGCCGAGCAGCAGGCTGCCGATCTCCGCCGCGTTGCGCGCGCCGCCGCGGTCGGTGAAGCCGCCGACGACGAACTCCTGGCGCTGCCGCGTCTTCAGCTTCAGCCAGGTCTCGCTGCGGCGCGAGACGTAGGGCGCATCGGCGCGCTTGGCCATCAGGCCTTCCAGCCGCAGCTGGCGCGCCGACTGCAGCAGGCTCGCCGGGTCGGCATCGATGGCCGCGCTGAAGCGCAGCTTGCCGTCGTGCGCATCGTCGTCGTTGGCGCGCTGCAGCAGCTGCGCGAGCAACGCGCGGCGCTCGCGCAGCGGCACCGCGCGCAGGTCCCAGCCGTCGAGGTACGGCAGGTCGAACAGCAGGTAGACGATGGACTCCGAGCGGCGGTGATCGAAGGCGTTCTGCAGCGCGTTGAAGCTCGGCAGGCCGTCGTCGCCGAAGACGACCACCTCGCCGTCGAGCCAGGCCGAGTGAAGCTTCAACGCGCGCAGCGCCGCGGCGATGGCGGGCATCTTCGCGGTCCAGTCGTGGCCGCCGCGGGTGATCAGCGCCGGCTGGCCGCTCTGAATACGCGTCATCACGCGGTAGCCGTCGAGCTTGACCTCGAACAGCCAGTCGCCGCGCGCCGGCAGCGCGGTGGCTGCGGTGGCCAGCTGCGGCGGCAGCTTGTCCGGCAGCGGCGCGCGCTTCGCACCGCTCAGCTCGCCGGGCGCGCGCGCCGCGCCGCTCTCGTCGACCAGCCCGCCGCCGCGGCCCGGCAGCGGCGCCGCATCGGCCGGCGGCAGCGGCTTGGCAACGACGCTGTCGGGCAGCGCACTGACGACGTCGTACTCGGCGCGCGGGCGCGCATGGGCATCGCGCTTCTTGAACAGGATCCACGGCACCTGCTTCTCGCGCTTGCCCGCCGGCCTGTCGCCATGCACGTCGCGCTCGTCGTCCTTCTTCGCGATGCGCACCAGCTCCCAGCGGCCGGCGAGCTTCTGGCCATGCAGCGTGAAGACCAGCTTGCCCTCGGCCAGGCCCTGGTGCGGATCGCCCACCGGCGCCCAGGTGCCGCGGTCCCAGATGATGACGCGGCCGGCGCCGTACTGGCCGGCGGGGATCACGCCCTCGAACTGGTTGTACGAGATCGGATGGGCCTCGACCTGCACCGCCATGCGCTTGTCCTGCGGGTCGAAGCTCGGCCCCCGGGGCACCGCCCACGACAGCATCACGCCGTCGAGCTCGAGCCGGAAGTCGTAGTGCAGCCGCGTCGCATCGTGCTTCTGCACGACGAAGCACAGCGCGCCCTCGCCCGCGCCCGACACCTCGCCGGCCGGCTCGGGCGTGCGCTCGAAATCGCGCTTGGCGCGGTAGGGCTTGAGCTGGTCGGCGCGGACTTTCGCGGGGGGGCGGCTCATGCGCCATTCTGAAGCCGCCGTCCTACAGCCGCGAAGCCCTGCACCTACAGACAGCGCTGCGCCGGCTGCCTAGCCTCGGGCCATCGAATCAAGGAGACCGGACATGGCCAGCAGCAGCATCCAGGGCGGCATCCCGATTCAGCCGCGTGCCCGCGGCCACGATGTCGACGCGCTCGGCCCGAGCGACAGTTCCGACAGCGGCAGCGACGTGCAAGGGGAACAGCCGATGGCCACCGAGGCCGACAACCCCGGCGAGCTCGGCGGCGTGCCCTCGCACCGCGACAGCGCGAGCGATGCATCGGGCACCGGCGAACGCGCGACCGCCACCGGCAACGACGCGCGCGATGGCGCCGACCTGCTGCCCGATCGCATCATCGACGGCGCGCCGCGCGATCCGGGCGAGACGCTCGACGCGGCGGACGAAACGGCGCAGCTGCCCGAGGACGACGATGCGGAAAGCGCCGAGGACGAGGACGAGCCGGAGGCCACGTGACACGTCCTTGGGACATTAGCGTGCAGAAGTCACGACTCGTCACAGCCTCGCTGGCCAGTCGCTTCACGCTTCTTTACCGGGACTTCACGCCGCGATGGTGAACGACCGATGCGCCGCCCCCGTTGTGTCGGGGAGCCCGCAATTCCGCCGGGCAAAGCCCCAAAAGGAGTACGGACATGAGCAAGAAGTGGATCGTCGCAGCGCTCGGCCTGGCCGGTGTGATGGCCGCCGGCGTCGCGCAGGCAGGGCACGGCAGCAACGTGCAGTGGTCGGTGTCGATCGGCCTTCCGCTGCCGGTCGTCGTGGTCCCGGCAACAACCGTGCGCTACCCCGGCTATCCGGTGGTCGGCCATGGCCACCACTACCAGGGCCACGCCTATCAAGGCCGCTACACGCCGACGCGCGGCGACCGCGACCGTGACGGCATCCCCAACCAGTTCGACCGCGTCTACAACCCGGCCTGGGACCGTGACGGCGACGGCGTGCCCAACCGCTACGACACCCGCTACACCCCGCGCTGGGATCGTGACGGCGATGGCGTGCCGAACCGGTACGACGACCGCGATGGACGTCGCTACGACGGCCGCTACGACAGCGACCGCGACGGCATCCCGAACCGCCGCGACCGCCACCCCGGCCGTCCGGGCTGATCGTCACGGGGCGCAGCCCTCGGACTGCGCCCACATGCCGTCGACCGCCACGCCGGACAGGTGCCAGCCGAGCGGGTAGCGGATGCCGTCGGGCAGCAGGTCGAGCACGCGGGTCGGCGCGCGGGTCGTGCGCGCCGCCGCGCCGCCGAGGATCAGGCGCAGTGCGCGCACCGCCTGCGCCTGGCGCGCCTCGGCGAGCAGGCCGTTGGCGCCGATGCCGCTAACGTTCAGCACCGCGAGCGCCGGGCCGACCACGTCGACGAACAGCTCGGCGCGGTGACGGCACACCGGCCGCTCCGGGTGGTAGCCGCGGTCGGTCAGGTCGGAGCAGGCGCCGCGCGGCGGCGGCGCGACTTCATCGGCGCCGGGCGCCGGCCGCACGCCGGCCAGCGGGCACAGCTCCTCGCGTGCCGCCACCGGTTGCACACCGTTGCGAATCATCAGCACCTGCGGCACCAGTCGCTCGCGCAGCCACTGGCGCTGGCCGGCGTCCATCGCCAGGCACTTGCGAAACAGCGCCGCATCACCGTCGTTGGCCTTCACCTCGAGACAGCGCGCCAGGCCCTGGATCACGTCCAGCGTGCTCTGCCCGCCACTGTTGTCGAAGTAACCGCCATCGGCCAGGTGGCCGCAGGTCTCGCGCCGCTCGCCCCCGGTGCCCAATTCGGGCGCCGACGCCGCCGTCTCGTGCGGCAGCGGATCGGCCACCCGCGTCAGGCAGCGCTGCTGCGGCGCGGTCAGCGCGCCGATGGCGTTGACGAACGGAAAGCGCGCCGCGTTGTGCGCCGCCGAGCCCAGCGGCAGGTCGCGGCCGGTGATGCGCAGCTGGTCCTTGGCGCCGCGGAACTGGCGCCAATCGATGCGCAGGTCGCTGGCCACCGCACGCTCGCCCGATTCGACCCAGGTCGCATTGAGCAGCAGGTAGGGCACATGCGGACCTTCGGCGCGCGCCGCCGCGAGCTGCTCACGCGAGGCGATCAGGCCTTGCCGGAAACCCGGCACCGCCGCCTCCATCGCCTGCTCGAACCACGCCCCGCGCGACAGGAAGCCGCAGCCGGGCGTCGTGCACCAGCGCGTCGGCAGCACGCGCGCCAGCGCATCTTCGAACAGCCACGCCGACACCAGCGGCGCCAGCAGGTCGGTGCGCGCCAGCCGATCGAGGCATGCGGCACGCTGCGCCGGCTCCGCGCTGCAGGCGCGAAACGCCGCGGCGCCGATCGCGCCGCCCGAGACGCCGGAAATCGAGAAGGTGCGCGCGCCGAAGTGCGCATCGCTCTGCGCCAGGCGCTGCAGCACCAGCGCCGTCCACACCGCGGCGCGGATGCCGCCGCCTTCGGTCGAGACGAGATAGACGTCGAGGCTGCCGTCGGCGGCCAACGGGACGATCGGCCCGCAGGGTCCACCGCCCGCGGCCGGAGCGTTGCACAGCGCCGCGAGCCAGTCGGCGAGCGCGATGTCCAGCGTCGGCCGGTGCCAGTCGAGCCGCGCGCTGGTCGACCCGGCGTCGGGCCGGCGCGTGCTGGCGAAGTGGTCGGCCGCGGCGATCACCAGTGCGGTCGCCGCGAGCAGCAGCACCGGCGCCACGCCATCGCGCCAGCGCAGCCGCGCCGGCGTGCCCCCCGCCGGCACGGGAGGCGCCAGGCGCCGCACCAGCGCCATCACCCACGCGTAGGCGCCCCACAGCACCAGCGCCAGCCCGAGCGTGAAGGCCAGCATGCGCAGCGCGCCGGCCGGGGCGGCACCGGCGGGCTCGAGCGGCGGCCACGAAAGGTGGTTCGTCGTCCAGCCCAGCACGCCGAGCAGCCCGACCAGCGCGATCAACAGGCCGACCCACGGCACCGAACGCTGCACCTCCAGCAGCGACAGCCAGCCGAAGAAGCACAGCCACAGCGCGATCTCGAACAGCATCACCGCCAGGCTCATCGTCGGCACGTAGTCCTGCTGCCAGCCGAGCCAGCCGGGCGGGAACACGTCCACCAGCCGGCAGACCAGCATGCCGATGCCCAGCAGCACCGGCAGCCGGTGCGCCCCGATGCGCCCCGCCAGCTTGAACTTGCCGCCACTGGGCGTGGCGCCCTCCTTCGACGTGATGGGCTCCCAGAAACCCGCACGCGCACTCCATTCGCGCCAGTCGATGCAGTCGTGGTAACGCGCTTGCGCGCTGCGGCTGCAGCGGCGCAGGAAGCCGAGCCCGGCCGCCAGCATGCCGACACCGAACACCAGCACCAAGGCAACCGGCCCCATCCAGCGCGGCGCCCCGGCGGCCTGGGCCATCACGCTGTCGCGGATCACGCCGCCGCACAGCACGACCATCAGCACTGCCGGCACGACGCCAAGCAAGCGCGCCCAGCCGGCGGCGAAACGATCCGCCGGCCCGGGCGGATCACCCAGCGGCGGCGTCGCGCTGTGCACGCTGCGCAGCAGGCAGACGCTGCGCGTCCACAACCAGCACGCGAACATCAGCAGCGCGATCGCCAGCGCACTGGCGATGGTGGCGAGTAGCGTGCCGAGCACCAGCAGCGCGCGCTGCGGCAGCGTGAACTCCGCCTCGCGAAAGGGCGCCGCGGCGATCGCGTAGAGCACGTCGCGGCCCTGGTCCATCACCACCGTCAGCGCGGCCACCAGCACCAGCGCCAGCAGCACGTAGCGGCTGCGCACGAAGCAGTCCCAGATGGCGCGGCGCAGCCGGGCGCGCTGATCCTGCGCCAGCGGCTGCCGCGCCGGCTGCAGCCGCACGCCGAAGAGCCACGCCGCCAGCGTCAGCAAGGGCAGCAGCAGCGCCAGCGCGACGAGGCCGTTCTTGCCCTGGTGCGCCGCGCAGGCGAGCCGGCCGACGAAGGCCGGCCAGCCGCTCGCCGCGCCGAGGTCGCTGCACGCCGCGCTGGCATAGGCCAGCCCGAGCACCAGCGACAGCAGCAGCAACACGGCGGCCAGCGCGCGGCCGAGCCGACGCAGTGCCGCCCGCGCCGCCGCCGAGCGCAGCAACGCCAGCAGGCCAAAAGCCCCGCTGGCCAGCGCCAGCGTGCTGCCCCAGAGACCGAAGCGCGCCAGGCCGAGGCTGTTCTCGAGCAGGTCGACCAGCACCAGCGCCGCCACCGGCAGCGCCAGCACGATCAGCAGCCAGCGCTCGATGGGCGACACCGCCTGCGGATCCCCATCGTCGGCCAGCGCGTCGGCCAGGCGCAGCGCGGCGGCGAACAGGAAACTCGCGTACACGGGCACGAAGAGCGCGCTGTCCAGGCCCAGGTACAGCAGCACCAGGCCGCTGCGCCCCGACGTGGCCCACAGCCTGAGCATCGCGTCGACCGGCCCGCCGCTGCCCGCCGGATCGGCCCAGCCCAGCCAGTCCTGCACACCGAAGCCGCTGGGCACGTGCAGCGTCGCGCCGAGCAGCCCGAGCGCCAGCGCGAAGGCCACCGTCGCGCTCGCCAGCCACGCGGTGCCACGGCCGGTCGGCGGCGTGCGCAGCGTGTGCAGGAACCGATCGAACCAGGATCGCCGCTTCGTGACGCCCGCTGCCGCATCGTCCATGGTCGCTCCCTTTGCCCGTCAGCGGGCCGGGGACGACGGTACTCCAGACGCGGGATGCGGGCTACGGTGCGAGCACGGACGCAGGATCGAGGACGCGCCTGGTCAGACGCGCGCGGCCACGGGCCGGTCCTCGCTGTCGGGCTCGCTCGGCTCGGACGGCAGCGGCGCCGGCTGCGGCAGCTCACGCGGCGTCGACCAGCGCAGCATCGGCGGCGGCGCGGCCGGTGACGGCTGCGGCGGGGGTGGCGGCACGGCCTGCTGCAGCGACGGCAGCGACGGCATCACCGGCGGCGCGTCCCGCGGCGACAAGGGCGGCTGGATCGGCGGCGGCAGCGTCGGTGGTGGTGGCGGCGGCACAGACGGCAGCGGATGCAGCGCCGCCTGCAGCACCGGATCGCTCGACGCCGTGTCTTGCGGCAAGGGCTGCGCCCGCGGCAGCACCGGGAAGCGTTGGCGCATGTCGATCCAGCCGGCCTGGCCGCCGGCGCGCAGGAAGTCGCCCACGATCAGCAGCGCATTGCGACCGCCCTGCCCCCAGTGGTTGCTGCGCATCGTCACGCGCTGGTCGTTGAAGCCGATCCACGCGCCGGCCACCAGCCCGGGCCGCATCGCGATGAACCAGCCGTCGGTGTTGCGCTGCGTCGTGCCGGTCTTGCCGGCCAGGTCGGCGCGCACGCCGAAGCGGCTGCGCACCCAGCCGCCGGTGCCGTAGTCGACCGCCTCGCGCAGGATGTCGACGAGCTCGAGCGCCTGGCCTTCGGTCAGCACGCGCTGCGGCTCGGAGACGAAGCGCGCGAGCTCCTGACCCTGGCGATCGGTGATGTGACTGATCAGCACCGGGCGGCGCTTGACGCCGAGCGAGGCCAGCGTGCCGTAGGCGCCGGAGAGCTCGAGCAGCGTGACCGGGCTGGTGCCGAGCGCGAGCGAGGGCACCGGGTCGAGCTTCGCGCGTTCCAGCCCGAGCAGGCGCGCATAACGCACTACCGAGGCCACGCCGACCTGCTGCATCACCTGCGCGGTGATCGTGTTCTTCGAGCGCGCGAGGCCGGCGCGCAGCGTCAGCGGCTCGCCGGTGGCCTCGGTCATGTCGGTGGGCGACCAGACCGTGCCGTCACCGAGCCGGATCTGCACCAGCGTGTCGAAGTAGGTCTGCTCCGCCGGGATGCCCGCCAGCAATGCGGCGCCGTAGACGAAGGGCTTGAAGGTGGAGCCCGGCTGGCGCTGCGCCTGCGACACGTGGTCGAACTGGTCCAGCGCCGGATCGCGGCTGCCGACATAGGCCAGCACCGAGCCGCTCTTCGGATCGAGCGCGACGAAGCCGGCCTCGAGCCGTGTCTTCGCCAGCTTCGCGGCCTCCAGCGCCGCGCGGTCGGCGAGCCCGCGGCGCAGCGCCAACGCCTCGTCGACACCGGCCGCGCGCGCCGCGCGATAGGCCGGCGTTTCACGGGCGAGTTCGGCAACCAGCGACGGCTGCTGCTGCCAGAAGTGCGCGAAGGCGCCCGGCAGCCGCGGCGGCTCGATGGCAGCACCCGTTGCCGCCGCGGCCTGCTCGGCCCCCGGCGGAGGCCCGGTGCGCAGCGCAGGGCGGCTCCATTCCTGGTCGGCCACCGCCTGCAGCAGCGCGGCCTGGCGCCGCAGCGCCTGCTCGGCGATGGTCTGCAGCCGGGTGTCGATGGTGGTGTGCACCGTCATGCCTTCGATCTGCAGGTCGGTCCCTTGCGCATCGGCCCAGTCGGCCAGCTGCTGGCGCACCAGGCGCACGAAATGCGGTGCGTGCGTCGGCCCCAGGTCGAGCCGCTGCACGCGCACGCCCAGCGGCTGCGCCGCGGCACGCGCACGCGTCGCCTCTTCGATGACGCCGGCGCGCGCCATCAGCGTCAGCACCAGGTCGCGGCGCTGGCGTGCGCGCTCGGGCGCCTGCTCCGGGTCGTAGCGCTTCGGGCCCTTGAGCATCGCCACCAGCAGCGCCGATTCGTGCAGCTCGAGCTCGTGCGCGGACTTCGAGAAATAGGTGCGCGCGGCCATCTCGATGCCGGTGACGCGGTACGGAAAGCGCACCTGGTTCAGGTACAGCGTCAGGATCTGGTCCTTGCTGTAGGCGCGCTCGATCTTGAACGCCAGCGTGATCTCGCGCAGCTTGCGCAACAGCGAACGCTGGCTGCCGATCTGCTGCGGGAACAGGTTGCGCGCGAGCTGCTGCGTCAGCGTCGATGCCCCCTGCAGGTCGCCTTGCAGCACGCTCCACGCCGCCGCGCAGAGGCGCCGGCCGTCGATGCCGCTGTGGCTGTAGAAGCGCTTGTCCTCGGTGGCCAGCAGCGCCTGCTTGAGCGTGGGCGCGATCTGCTCGAGCGTGCGCGGCGCGTGCAGCCGATCGCCGAGCGTGTCGATCAGCACGCCGTCGCTGGAGACGATGCGCGTCGGCAGCTCGGCGGCGCGCTCGGCGACGCTGATCGCATCGGGCGTCGTGCGCACCAGCCACCAGGCGGTCAAGGCGCCGAGCACGGCCAGCGGCAGCAGCAGCAGCGCGGCCCACAGCGCGATGCGTGCCGCACCCCGGCCCCAGCGCGATTCGCGCGGCCAGGGTTGGGAGCCGATCGACGGAACGGCGGGCGGGGAGTCGTCGTCGCGTGCGGAGGTGTCCATGGGCGCCATGGTGGCAAGCGGCGTGCGCGCCGTCGTTCGGGCGCCGCCGTGACCGCGTGTGGGTCCGCTCCTACAGCAGCAACAGTTGCATCCGGGGGTCGCGCCCCGGCGGGGCCTCGCTGCCTAGAATTCATCGCACTTCGCCGACCGATGAGGCTTGCATGCCGAAGCTGGTCTGGGTCGCGCTGCCGCTGCTGGCCGCGCTGGTTTGGCTCACCGTGCAATGGCTGCGCCGGCGCCCGCCATCGCGCCTGGCGCTGAACATCGTCTCGAGCCTGCTGCTGCTGGCCTACGTCGGCACCACCGCGAGCCTGGGCATCTTCTGGGTCGCCAACCAGCAGCTGCCGGTGTTCGACTGGCACTACCTGTTCGGCTACGCGACCGTGCTGCTGGTCTCGCTGCACCTGGTGTTCAACCTGCCGCTGGTATGGCGCTGGCTGCGGCGCCCGACCGCCACGGCGCCGGCCGATGCCGCAGTGCGGGCCACCGCGCCTGCCCCGGCGCGCCGCGGTGCGCTGGCGCTGGCCGGCGCGGCGCTGGCGGCCGGCGTGGCCTTCGTGCTCGGGTTGCGTCATGGCCGCAGCGAGCTGCGGCTCGACGGCCCGGCGGGCGGCGGCAGCGCCCCCGCCGCCGCGGGCGACGACGCGCTGGCGCTGGTCGAGCGCTTCCACGCCTTCTCGTCGCATTCGCGCAGCGGCGTGCTGCTGCGCGCACCCAGCGTCGACTGGGGCGATCCACCCGCCCCTTTCAAGCGTTATGCGAACGCGCCGCAGCGCCCACTGCCCCCGCCGCGGGCCGGCACGGGCGCGCCGTTCGACGTCGCGGCGCTCGGCACGCTGCTGTGGCACGTGGCCGGCGTCACCGCCGAGCGCGGCACGCTGAAGCTGCGCGCGTCGCCCTCGTCGGGGGCCCTCTTCTCGACCGAGCTCTACGTCGTCGCGCACGCGGTGCCCGGGCTCGATGCGGGCCTGTGGCACTACGACGCCGAGCGCCATGCGCTGGAGCGCCTGGCGCCGGCGCCGCCGGTCGACGCGGCCCTCGGCGCCCCCGGAGACACGATGCTGCACGGCGCCGCGGCGCTGGTGCTGGCCAGTGCGCTGTTCCGCCGCAGCGGCCACAAGTACCGCGACCGCACCTACCGCTACGTGCTGGCCGACCTCGGCCACGCGCTGGAGAACCTGGTGCAGGCGGCCGCCGCATTCGGCCTGCGCGCCGACTTCGTGCGCCGCTTCGACGAGGCGCAAGCGGCAGCGACGCTGGGGCTCGACGAAGCCGAGGAAGGCGTGCTGGCGCTGCTGGCGCTGCAGGACGGCGTGCGGCCGGCGCCGCCGCCGCTCGCGCCGTCCGCGCGGCCGTGGCGGACGCCGCCGCTGCCGGCCGCGCAGGCGGAGCGGCTGGGTGTCACCGGCGCGCTGCACCGCGCGACCTCGCTGCGCGCGGCGCCGGCCCCGGCAGCCGCAGCGGCCGATCCACCGCCTGGCCCGGCGCGCGTGCCAGCGCTGCGGCCCGCCGTGCTGGCACTGATCGCGCAGCGCCGTTCGGTGCGGCGCTACGCGGCAACACCGATAGCCCGTGAAGTGCTCGTCAGCGTCCTGAACGGCCTCGGCGCGCAAGCGCCCTGGTCAGCGGCCGTGCGCATCGACGTGGTCGTGCACGCGGTCGGCGGCCTCCAGCCCGGCGCCTACCGGGTCGACTCAGCCACGCAGCGGCTGCAGCCGCGCCGCGTGCCCGCCGCGCTGCGCGAGGCCGCGCGCGCCGCGGCGCTCGACCAGGACGTGATCGGCGACGCCGCGGTGGTCTTCGTGCTGTCGATCGAGCGCGCCGCCTTCGCCGCCGACCCCGCCGGCGCGGCGCGCGGCTACCGCCATGCCTTCCTCGAAGCCGGGCGGATCGGCGAACGGCTGTACCTCGAAGCGCAGGCGCGCGGCCTCGGCGCCTGCGCGGTCGGCGCGTTCTACGACACCGAGGCCGCCGCGCTGGTCGCGCTCGATCCGGCGCGCGAATGGATCGTGCACTTCGCAGCGCTCGGCGTTCCGGCGTGATTCAAGCCCACGGCGATTCGGGCTTCTCCGCCACCACCAGCGTGCGCGGCCGTGCGACCGACAGCGGCGCACCGTCGAAGCCGCCAAAGGCTTGCAGCACGCGGAAACCGTGCGCCATCAGCAGCGCGCGCAGCTCGGTGTAGGCATACAGCCGCACCGAGAACACGGTCTCGCGCATCCGGCCCCCGCGCAGGCAAGTCCGGCGGTCGGTCAGCCGGCCCGATTCGATGTCGAAGTGGAAGCGGTCGATCATCATGTCGCCGCCGTCGCGCTCGACGATGTTCACCGCCGGCGCGCGCAGCATGTACTCTCGCGTGCGCACGTCGAGCAGCAGCCGGCCACCGGGGCGCAGCGCGGCGAGCGCGTTGTCGATGATGCGGCCGTGCTGGAGGTCGTCGTCGTAGCCGAAGGCATCGAACAGGCACGCCGCGCCGTCGAAGCCCGGCGTCACCTCGAAGCGCCGCAGGTCGGCGAGCTGGAATTCACTCGCCAGGCCGTCGCGCGCGGCCTCGGCGCGGGCCTGCTCGATGAACCCCGGCACGATGTCGAGGCCCAGCGGCCGATGGCCGCGCCGCGCCAGCTCGTTGCTGTGGCGGCCGTGGCCGCAGCCGAGGTCGAGCACGCGGCTCGCGGGCTGCAGCGCGAGCGAGCGCTCGATGAAGCTGCACTGCGCCGCCGTCTGCTCGTCGGCCAGCGTCTGCGCCATGAAGTACAGGTACTCGTCGGCATCGAAGAGCGCGGCGATGTCGGTCGGCGGGGCGGCAGCGGGCGTCATGCGCCCGACGATAGCGCGGCCGCGGCGGGGCCGGTGCGCTCAGCGCTTGCCGCGCCTGGCCGGCGCCGAGCGCCGCTGCGCCGCGCCGGCGCGCTCGGTGCTGCCCTCCTCGCTCGGGATGTCGCGTTCGCTGCGCAGCTCGGGCTCCTCGTCGTCGAGGATCTCGGATCGCGGCATCGGGCTTTGCAGCGGCGGCTGGGCCGGCGCGTCGGTGGGGCGAGTGGGCTTGCGGCTCATGGGGTTTCACCTTGCAGCTGACTGAAGTCCTTGGGCCGCGGCAATCGCCGTGCCCTGCTCGATCGTTATGCGCCGACCCTTCAGCGGGGCCGGCCGCGCTGATCCTTCCGCTACAGTGGCCCGATGCGCGCAGCGAGCATCGGGCTCATGGTGGCGGTGGGGATGATGGCGACCCGTGCCTGGGCCGCCGATCCGCCACCGCTCTCGGTCGCCGCGCCGGGCTTTCCGACCAGCTTCGTGCTCGACCAGTTCGCCGCCCGCAGCGCCTTCTTCGACGCCAAGGCCACCGGCGGCTCGTCGCTGGTGGCATCGAAGGCGGTGCGCGAGCTGCAGCTGATGATCACCAACGTGCGCACCGAGCTGCGCGGCGTGGCCGACGACCGCTGGGACAAGCTGTCGGCCGAGCGCCAATCGCTGCTGCGCGCGCTCGATCGCCAGCTGCTCGCGCTGCCCGACCCGGCCGCCGACCGCGGGCGCATCGAGGCGCCGGTGGCGCTCGACGTCGACAAGGCGCTGAAGGCCCTGCCCTTCGACGCCGCGACCCCGGTGCTGCGCCGCATCGACGGCGCGACGCAGTACTACCGCACCGACGGCAGCTACCGCCTGACGATCACCACCAACCTGCCGGCCGCGGGCGCGCAGGGCTACGCCGTGACCCTCGCCGGCCAACCCGCACCGCCGGCCTGGCTCGCGGTGCAGCCGCCCGACCGGCTGACGCTGACGATCCCCGCCGCGGCACTGGCCAACAACTTCGCCGACCGTGCGCTGACCCACCTGCCGCTGGAGCTGACCGCGCTGATGCCGGCCGGCTCGTGGAAGTTCTGGCAATCGAACACCGCGCAGGTGCGCTATCCGATCAGCCTCGCGCTGTTCCCACGCAAGCCGCTGTCCTATACGCTGAAGGAAGCGGCCACGGCAACCGCCGTCGACGCCACGCGAACGCTGCTGACGCAGTCCACGCCGCAGGCCATTCCCGGCTGCGGCCACGCCGGCTGCGAGCGTGACCACAGCGTCTGCCGCGAGGTGCCCGCCGGCGCCAAGCCGCTGGAGACGATCAACTACACCGACAGCGTGGGGCCGGGTGCCGACGGCAGCGGCTGGACCGGCGCCGTGATGCCGGCGCCGAACGGCTTCTGCGCGTTCTACAAGCAGAAGTCGCCGGCGACCGAGCGGCGGGTCGGCTTCGACATCCGCTACAACCCGGTGGCCGCCGAGCCCGCGCTGACCGAGCGCAAGCTCAAGCCGCTGCAGCCGGACAAGCCGGGCGACCCACCGGCCGATGCCGACGCGCTGGAGATAGCGCGCGCTTACGCGGCCGAGCTGTCACCGGGCATGCTGTCGTACACGCTGGTGCTGACGGCGTTCACCGGGCAGACTTTCGCCGCCGGCAGTGCCGGCGCGGCACCGAGCCCGTTGCTGAAGGCCGGGCCGCCGGAGCGTTCGGCCGAGCGCATCCGGCTGCCGGTGCGCTTCAGCCTGCCGTGGTAACCATTCCGTTCCCACCGACAACCCAGGAGTAAGCGATGAAGTCCTCGTCCCTGCGCTTGTTGTGCACCGTGGCCGCCGTGGCCGGCACCTTGAGCGCTTGCGCCACGGGCGGCGGCGGCGCAGGCTGGACCACGCTGGTCGACGGCACGCAAGGCCTGGACAACTTCAACCGCGTGGGCGAAGCCAACTGGACCGCCGCCGACGGCGCGATCCAGGCCAGCCAGGGCGGACAGACGGCGGCCTACCTGGTGTCGAAGAGCAGCTACCAGGACTTCCGCATGCGCGTCGAGTTCTGGTCCAGTGACGACGCCAACAGCGGCATCTTCGTGCGCTGCCAGGAGCCCGGCCGCATCAACGACGAGAACTGCTACGAGGCCAACATCTTCGACCAGCGGCCGGACCCGAGCTACGGTACCGGCGCGATCGTCAAGGTGGCCAAGGTGCCGCCGCCGATGCCGAAGGCGGGCGGCAAGTGGAACACCTACGAGATCAGCGCACAGGGCAAGCGCCTGGTGCTGGTGCTCAATGGCGAGAAGACGGTCGACATCGAGGACAGCAAGTTCGCCAGCGGGCCGTTCGCGCTGCAGTGGGGCCGGGGCACGATCAGATTCCGCAAGGTGCAGATACAGCCCTTGTGACGGGGGCGCGCTGTCGGCCGGTTCCTACGTCGTCTTCGGAGCGGGCCGACGCCGCTTGGGCTGCGTGCGGGACTGAAATGGCAACGTACTCCGCATGGAGGTCCTATGCGCACGCCTACATTACGCACCGTGGCCGCGGCGCTGTTCGCCGTCTTCGCCGGCCTGTGCGCCACGGCCGTCGCTGCACGCACCGCTGCGCCGGCTGAATTCGCCGCGATGGACGCCGACCGCGACGGCCGCCTGACACCGGCCGAGCACGCCGCGGCGGCCGCGAAGATGTTCGCCGCGATGGACGCCAACCACGATCAACGGATCACCGCCGCCGAGATGCAGGCGGCCACCAAGCGCCTGACCGGCCGCGCGCCGCGGGCGAAGGACCTGTCGGCGGCCGAGAAGATCAAGGTCATCGACACCGACGGCGACGGCGTGCTGAGCGCCGCCGAGCATGCCGGCGGATCGCGCTCGATGTTCGTGGCGATGGACACCGACAAGGACGGCTATCTGAGCCGGGGCGAGTTCGTGGCGGGGCATGCGCAGATGTTGAAGAAGGGCTGAGTCGTTGATCCGCCGCGGCGCGCTCGCCACGCTGTGGTCATGGGCTGCCGGCTGTGCAATCGCACCGCCGGCCGACCTCGACCTGCGCGGCGCGCCGCCGCTGCTGCTGCTCGGCGAAGTGCACGACAACGCCGCGCAGCATGCGCTGCGGGCCCGCGCACTCGCTGCACTGCTGACGAATGGCGCGCGGCCGGCGCTGTTGATGGAGCAGTTCGATCGCGAGCAGCAGGCCGCGCTCGATGCGGCCGCCGCGGCGCCGCATGCGACACCGGCGACATTGATCTCCGCCGCCGGGCGGGGCGGCTGGCACTGGCCGCACTACGAGCCGGTGCTCGCGCTGGCCCTCGCGCATGCATTGCCGATCGTCGCCGCCAATGTCTCGCGCAGCGATGCGCGGCGCATCATCGCCGAGGGCCTCTCCGCGCACGGGTTCGATGCCGCGGTTCCGGAGGACCTGATGGCCCTGCAGGTCGCGGCGATCGTCCGCGGCCATTGCGGCCATCTCGACGCCGCGGGCGCGCGCCGGCTCGCGCCGGCGCAGATCGCGCGCGACCAGTTCATGGCGCGCCAGTTGACGGTGCATGCGGCGCGCGGCGCCGTGCTGCTGGCCGGCAACGGCCACGTGCGCAGCGATGCCGGCGTGCCGCGCTGGCTGGCACCGGCGCAGCGCGAGCGCAGCCTGGCGATCGGCCTGCTCGAGCACGGCGACGAGACCGCGGGCCGCTTCGACCGCGCGCTGCACACGCCACCCCAGCCGCGGCCGGATCCCTGCGCCGCGATGGCGCCCGCGACACGCTGAGGCCGGGCTGAAGCAGCCTTGCGCACCGCATCCCGCCTCGGCCGGATCAGGACCGGTCGACGCGCAGGAAGACCAGCATCAGGTTGTTGGCAGGCATGTCGAAGCGCTGCTCGAAGGTCAGGCCCGCCGCGCCGGCCTCGGCCACCACGTCGGCCAGCCGCCGCAGGCCCCAGGCCGGATGGCGCGCGCGCAGATCGGCATCGAAGGCCAGGTTGCTCGGGGCGGTGGGCTCGCCGTCGACGATGAAGGGGCCGTAGAGCAGCAAGCGGCCGCCGGCCGTCAGCACCCGCGCGGCGCCACGCATCAACGCCGCGCAGGTCGGCCAGGGCGCGATGTGAATCATGTTCGCGCAGTACACGGCGTCGAAGCCTTGCAGCGACGACGGCCAGGGCTGGGCCAGCACGTCCAGGTGCAGGGGCGCGGCCACGTTGGCCAGCGCTGCACAGCGCGCGGCGATGGCTGGCAGCGCGGCCGCGTCGGCGTCGGTCGGCTGCCACTGCCACGCGGGGTGAGCGGCCGCGAAGTGCGCAGCGTGCTGGCCGGTGCCGCAGGCCACCTCGAGCACCGTCGCCGCCGGCGGCAGCACGCGGCGCAGGACGTCGAGGATCGGTTGCCGGTTGCGCTCGGCGGCGGGGCTGAACGGCAGGTCGGGCTGGTGCATGTCAGGAGTCTCCGATCCAGCTCAAGCGCGGACACGGTCGCGCGCACGCAGCGCATCGCGCTCGGCGGTGCTCAACACCCGCGGCGTCACGACCGGGCGGCCAGCCGCGTCGAAGAACGGCGTCGGCGACTGCCTGCCGGCCAGGCGCGAGCGCAGCAGGAAGGCGGCCGTGCGAGCGATCGTGCGCAGCGACGCCGTCGGCTCCGCGAACGCCGACACGTCGCCGAGCGCCCGGCGGCCGTTCACGTGCGTGGCCGGGCCGAACGCCGCGTCGGCCTGCCCTGCATCGATGTCGAGGCAGGCGCGCAGCATGCCGACGAAGGGCCAGCCGGCGCCGGCGAGCGTATTGCCGATCGGCGTGCGGCAGCAGCTGCTGTGCCAGCGCAGCATGCCCTTGTCCGACAGGCGCAGGCAGGCGATGCGCTCGCGGCCGGCATCGATCACCACGCGCGCCGGCGCGGTCTGCCAGAGGGCCGAGCCGCCGAAGCGGTCGAGCAGGTCGTCGCGCTCGATCGCGCGCAGGTAGGCGCGGCAATCGTCGCAGTAGCAGATCACGTGCAGGCCGGCGCGGCGACGTGCTGCCAACGACGTATCGACGCGTCCACGAACGGCGCCGCAGCGGCAGCGCAAGGCGACGGAGTCGGGGGTCATCGTGGTGGTGAGAAGTAACGAAGGGACCGCACTCTACGTCGACTCGGCGCGCGCCAGCAGCACCGGGTCCTCGCCGGCGCCGGCGGCGCGCAGTTGAGCAAGCGCCTGCGCACCGAGCCGCTGCTCCAGCTGCTCGCACAGCACGCGCAAACGCTGCGCGCGCGCGACCGAGGGCACCGCCTGCGCCGCCTGCTGCAGCGCATCCATCGCGCCGAGCAGCCGTGCGCTGCGCTCGGGCGCTGCGTGCGCATGCAGCGCGGCCTGCGTCTGCAACGATGCGGCCAGCGCCGCCGGGTTGTTCAGCTCCAGCCGCAGCGCGAGGCTCTCGTCGGCGTGGCGCATGGCGCTGTCGCGCTGGCCTTCCTGCAGTGCCACGTGCGCCAGGTGGTCGAGCTGGTCGGCGATCGCGCCCTTGTCGCCGGCCTGGCGCAGCACGGTCAGCGCTTGCTCGAAGTGCCGGCGCGCCTGGCCCAGGTCGCCACTGGCCAGCGCGCAGCGGCCAAGGCCATCGCGGGCGTAGGCGGCCGACCAGTGGTCGCCCAGCGACGAGAAGATGTTCAGCGACGACTCGAACAAGGCCTGCGCCTGCGCGCCCTCGCCGTGCCTTTGCTCCAGCTCGGCCAGGCTCAGCAGCCCATTGGCGAGGTCGACCGGCCGCTTCGAGGCGCGGTGGAAATCGAGCGCCGCGACCAGGTGCTGGCGCGCGCCGGCGATGTCACCCATGTCGTTGAGCACCATGCCGAGGTTGTTGTGCGCCTTCGCGCGGCCGGCCAGGTCGCCGAGCTCGGTGCAGACCTCGAGCGCCTCGGCGAAACGCTGGCGTGCGGCCGGCAGCTCGCCGCTGAGCACCGCCACCGAGCCGAGGCCGCCGAGCAGCCGGCCTTCGAGCGCGCGGTCGCCCGCCGCGTGCGCCAGCGGGAGGCCGCGCTCGAACCAGGTGCGGGCGAGCGCATGGCGACCGAGGAACATGGCGATGCGCCCGGCCGGCTGCAGCAGTTCGGCGAGCGCGGCGCCGTCGGGCGGGTCCTGCGCGACCAGGCGTTCCAGCCGCGCCACGCCGTCGGCGAGCAGGCCGTGCGCGAACCAGTAGTCGGCCAGCGCCTTCGCGCCGGGCAGGCCGATGTCAAACCAGCGCCGCTGGATCGCCGCATCGAGCGCAGCGCGCGCGTTGTCGTGTTCGAGCTGCAGCCGCGTTTCGGCCTGCGCATGACCGTCGCCGTGCAGCTGATCGATGATCACCGCGTACATCCCGAGGTAGAAGTCGGCATGCCGGCGCTGCAGCTGCGCCGTCTCGCCGAAGCCATCGAGCTTCTCGGCCGCGTACTGGCGCATCGTCTCGAGCAGCCGGTAGCGCATCTCGCCGCCACGCTCGATCGCCACCAGCAGCGACTTGTCGACCAGGCCGGCCAGGCCGTCGAGCACGTCGAGCGCGGCCCCGGGGTCGTCCGGCAGCACGCCTTCGGCCGCTTCGAGCGAGAAGTCGCCGGCGAAGATCGCCAGCCGCGCGAAGAGACGCCGCTCGCCATCGTCGAGCAGCTCCCAGCTCCAGTCGATCAATGCGCGCAGCGTCTGCTGGCGCGGCAGCAGCGTGCGCTGGCCGCCGGTCAGCAGCTTGAAGACATCGGCCAGCCGCGCGGCGATCTGCTGCGGCGTCAGCACCTTGATGCGGGCCGCGGCGAGCTCGATCGCCAGCGGAATGCCGTCGAGCCGCCGGCAGACCTGCGCGACCGCGGCAGCGTTGTCTGCGTTGAGCACGAAGCCGGGCCGGGCGACCGCGGCACGCTCGGTGAACAGGCGCAGCGCGTCGACCTGCGCCAGCTCGGCCGGGCTGGCGCCCTCGTCGCCGGTGGCCAGCGGCGGTACGCCGAAGGTCTGTTCGCCCGGCACGCCGAGCGCCTGCCGGCTGGTGGCCAGCAGGCGCACCCGCTCGCAGCCGCTGACGATGCGCCGCGCGACCGCGGCGGCGGCATCGATCAGGTGCTCGCAGTTGTCGAGCAGCAGCAGCGCTTCTCGGGGGCGCAGGTGCTCGATCAGCCGGTCGGCGATGGCCGCGCCGCCTTCATCGCGCACGCCCAGCGCTGCCGCCAGCGCATCGAGCACCGCTGCTTCGCCGCCGGCCGCATCGGCGGCCAGCGCTGCCAGCTCGACCAGCCAGACGCCGTCGGCGAAGCCCGCCGCCGAGCGGCGCGCGACGTGCAGCGACAGCCGTGTCTTGCCGGTGCCGCCAGGGCCCGTCAGCGTGACCAGGCGCGCGCGCTGCAGCAGCTCGCCGACCGCGGCGGTCTCGGCTTCGCGGCCGATGAAGGAAGTCGGATCGAGCGCGAGGTTGCCGGCCACGCGTGCGGGCGGCGCCGCGGCCTCGCCATTCACCGCGACGCCGGTGCGCGCGCCACCGTCGAGCAGCGCCTGCAGGTCGTGCAGCAATGCGGCGGCATTTGCGGGGCGATCGGCCGGGTCCTTCGCGCAGGCCCGCTGCAGCAGCGCGACCAGCGCCTCGGGTGCGTCGGGCGCGAAATGGCGCGGATCGGGCAGCGGCTTGTTCAGGTGGCCGTACAGCACCCCCGCCATGTGCGGCGCGGCGAACGGCGCCTGGCCCGTCAGCAGGTGAAAACCGCTGCAGCCGAGCGCATACAGGTCCGACAAGGGCGTTGCCGCATCGCCCATGCACTGCTCGGGCGACAGGTAGGCGGGCGTGCCGAGGATGCTGCCGGCCTGCGTCAGCTCCGACGGTGCGGCATGCAGCCGCGCCAGGCCGAAGTCGACCAGCTTGACCTGCCCTGCCGCGTTGCGCATCAGGTTCGAGGGCTTGATGTCGCGATGCACCAGACCGGCCGCATGCGCCGCGGCCAGGCCGGCCGCCGCATCACGCAGCGCGATCACCACCTCGCGCCACGGCAGCGCGCCGTGCTGGCGCACCGCCTGGCCGAGGTCGCCGCCGTCGAGCCACTCCATCACGATGAAGGTCAGGCCGTCCTGTCGACCGACCTGGTAGACCAGCGCGACGTTCGGATGGATCAGCTGCGCCGCCGAACGCGCCTCGCGCAGGAAACGCTCGACCAGTTTCGGATCCGCGGCACTGACGCCGTGCAGCAGCTTGATCGCCACCAGCCGGTCGAGATCGACATCGCGCGCCTGGTGCACCACACCCATCGCGCCGCTGCCGACCTGGCGCAACAGCTCGTATTGCAGCAAGCGCCGCGGTGCCGGCGACGGGCCGGCGAAGGCACTCCCGGACGTGTCGTCGGACATGCGAGGGACTATACGGCGCGGCCCGTGTCGGAACCATTCAATACGCCGCGCGCGGCGGCCTGCACAGTGCGGCGCATCCTCCTGGAGTCCCGCATGGCCCTCACCCTCGCCTGGTCGCTGTTCGCACTCGGCATCGCACACGTCGTCTTCGGTGTGCTTCGCTTCAAGGAGCCGTTGCTCGGCGCGCTCGCGGACGGCTTCGTCGGCCAGTTCTCGGCGCATGAATCGCGCCGCACGGCCTTCTGGTTCCTGATGGCCGGACCGCAGCTGATGCTGGCCGGCCAGGTCGCGCTGCATGCCGTGTCGCACGGTCAGCCGGGGCTGCTGCGCCTGATCGGTGTCTACCTGCTGGTCTGTTCGGCGATCGGCGTCGCGGCGTTTCCGAAGTCGCCGCTGCCGGTGGCGCTGGTGCTGTCGGTGTTGCTGCTGGTTGTCCCGCTGCCTCAACCCCAGATGCGGTAGACCCAGCAACACTCGTCGTGCTGCGCCGGCCGGACCCTACACCGCCTCCGGCAGCGGATTGCGGAAGCTCGCGTTCAGCAGGTTCCAGGCCTTGATCGTCACGATCACGAAGCCGAGCTCGGCGATCTCCTGGTCGCTGAAGTGCTCCTGCAGCGCGGCGAATTCGGCGTCGCTCGCGTCGCCGGCCGGCAGCGCATTGCAGATCTCGGCCCAGCGCAGCGCGGCACGCTCACGCGCGGTGAAGAACGGCGCTTCGCGCCAGCCGGCGACGGCGTTCAGGTGCCGCGGGTTCACGTCCATCTTGATCAGGTCGCGCCAGTGCATGTCGATGCAATAGGCGCAGCCGTTGATCTGCGACAGGCGCAGCAGCACCAGTTCGACCAGGCGCTCGCCGAGCAGGTCGCGGCGCAGGCTGTTGGACAGCTCGTACAGGGCCTTGGCGGTTTTCGGGGCGAGCTTGTAGTAGTTGAGGCGGGCGGTATGGGTCATGGTGGTCCGTGAGGGCTGGGATTCGGGCAGCCGCCCCATGCGGCCGCTCCTGTACTGCAAGACGCGCGGCCGGGGCCGCTTGTGACAGGTCGCGCAAAAAACCTACAGGGCGGCCGCGACGCCCGCCAGCTTGTCCGGGTTGCGCACCGCGTAGATCGCGACGATGCGCTCGCCGTCGGTGACCAGCGCCTGCGCCGATTCGAGCTGGCCGTCGACGTAGCGCAGCAGGCCGGGCTCGCCGTTGACCAGCGCGAAGCGGTAGTGAATCTGCGTGCCGAGCCGCTTCGATAGCGCCCAGTACAGGTTGGTGATGCGCTCGCCGCCGCGCAGGATCTCGCCGAAGGACGGCACCTTGCCGCCGCCGTCGCCGACCAGCGCCACGTCGTCGGCCAGCAGCGCCTTCATCGCATCACGTTCGCCGCTGCGCGCGGCAGCAATGAACTGCTCGACGATGCGGCGGTGCGCGGCCGGCGGCACGTCGAAGCGCGGCTTGTCCTGCTGCACGCGCTCGCTGGCGCGGTGCACCAGCTGCCGGCACGCGGCCTCACTCTTGCCGAGCAGCGCGGCGATGTCGCCGTAATCGTGGTCGAAGACCTCGCGCCACAGGTAGGCCGCGCGTTCCTCCGGCGCCAGGCGCTCCAGCACCCACAGCAGCGCGACCGACAGCTCGCCGGCCTGCTCGGCCAGCACCTCGGGCGAGCGCTCGTCGAGCGCGACCAGCGGCTCGGGCAGCCAGAAGCCGATGTAGGCCTCGCGTTCGGTCTTCGCCGCGCGCAGCCGGTCGATCGCCAGCCGCGTGACGACGGTCACCAGCCAGGCCTCGGCCGATTGCAGCGCGCCGCGGTCGGCGTGCTGGTGCCAGCGCAGCCAGGCATCCTGGACGATGTCCTCGGCATCGGCGCGCATGCCGAGCATGCGGTAGGCGATGCCGAACAGCCGCGGGCGCAGCGCAGCGAAGGTCTGGGTGTCGTCGGCGGTGCTGAAGCGGGCGTCGGTCGGCTCGGGCATGGCCCGAGCATAAAACGCGTTGCCGCGCCCGCGCGCCGGTCAGGCCGTGCCCAGCACGCCGCGGCGCACCTGGTCGCGCTCGATCGATTCGAACAGCGCCTTGAAATTGCCTTCGCCGAAGCCTTCGTCGCCCTTGCGCTGGATGAATTCGAAGAACACCGGTCCGAGCATCGTCTGCGAGAAGATCTGCAGCAGCAGGCGGCGCTTGCCGTCGGCCGTGCTGCCGTCGAGCAGGATGCCGCGCGCCCTCAATTCCTCGATCGGCTGGCCATGGCCCGGCAGGCGCTCTTCGAGCATCTCGTAATAGACCTCGTTCGGCGCCGTCATCAGCGGCACGCCGGCGAGCGCGAGCCGGTCGATCGTCGACGGCAGGTCGTCGGTCAGCAGCGCGATGTGCTGGATGCCCTCGCCGTTGAATTGCATCAGGAATTCCTCGATCTGGCCCGAGCCCTTCTTCGACTCCTCGTTCAGCGGGATGCGGATGCGGCCGTCGGGCGCGGTCATCGCCTTCGAGGTCAGGCCGGTGTACTCGCCCTGGATGTCGAAATAGCGGATCTCGCGGAAGCTGAACAGCTTCTCGTAGAACGCCGACCAGTACGACATGCGGCCGCGGTAGACGTTGTGCGTCAGGTGGTCGACGATCTTCAGGCCATGGCCGGCCGGATGGCGGTCGGCGCCCGGGAGCCATTCGAAATCGATGTCGTAGATGGATTTCCCTTCCTCGAAGCGGTCGATCAGGTACAGCGGCGCGCCGCCGATGCCCTTGATCGCCGGCAGGCGCAGCTCCATCGGCCCGGTGGGGATCTCGATCGGCTGGGCGCCGAGCTCCAGCGCGCGGGCATAGGCCTTGTGCGAGTCCTTGACGCGGAACGCCAGGCCGCAGGCCGAGGGCCCATGCTCGGCGGCAAAGTAGGCGGCCGCGCTGTGCGGCTCGCGGTTGATGATGAAGTTGATGCCGCCCTGGCGGTACAGCACCACGTCCTTCGAGCGGTGGCGCGCCACCGGCGTGAAGCCCAGCTGCTCGAACACCGGCTCCAGCACGTTCGGCGTGGGCGATGCGAACTCGACGAACTCGAATCCCATCAGCCCCATCGGGTTGTCGAAGAGGTCGGCCATGGTCAAAGCTCCCGCGGGTTCAGTCCGCCGTGATGTTCGCCTTCTTCACGCGCTTTGCATAGCGCCCCCAGCCGCGCGCGGCGCTCCAAGCCTTTGCCGCGGCTGGGGTCTTCGGCCGGCGGCGCCGTCCACAAGCGTATAAACCGTTTGCACCGTTTTTGCCGCAACGATGGAAGCCGATCTGCTCAGCACCGAGACCCACCGCTGGTGGATCACCTTGTGCGTCGTCAGCGCGCTGAACGTGCTGGCCTGGGTGGCGTCGGCGGCCGTGCTGAAGCGCCGCCAGGCCGCGCTGGGCGACTGGCCGATGCGCCGGCTGTTGCTGCTGCTCGCCGCCGGCTACGTCGCCGGCTGTGCCTACCGCTCGGTGCTGCCGGTGTTCGACGTGCAGCGCCAGGTCCTGGTCGACTCGTGGTGGTCGAGCGTGCTGGTCGGCCGCAGCGTGGCCACGCTCGCCGAGCTGTGTTTCGCCGCGCAGTGGGCGCTGCTGCTGCACGGCGCGGCCGAGGCCGCGGCGAGCCGCTTCGCCCGCGCGGTCGCGCTGGCCATCGTGCCGATGATCGCGCTGGCCGAGCTGTGCTCATGGAGCGCGGTGTTGACGACCAACAACCTCGGCCACGTGATCGAGGAGGCGCTGTGGGGCAGCAGCGTGCTGCTGCTGGTCGCCAGCCTGTGTGCCATCACCCCGCGCTCGGCACGCACGCTGCGGCCGCTGTTCGCCGCCTGCGCGGTCGCCGGCGTCGGCTACGTGGCCTACATGTTCACGATCGACGTGCCGATGTACTGGGCGCGCTGGGTCGCCGACGAGGCCGCCGGTCGCCCCTACTTCAGCCTCGCGCAGGGCTGGACCGACGTGTCCTCGCGCTGGGTCGTCTCACACGCGTGGGACGATTGGAAGGGCGAGGTCACGTGGATGTCGCTGTACTTCAGCGTCGCGGTGTGGATGAGCATCGGCCTGACGTTCACGCCGGCGATGCGCGGGCTCACCAGCGGTCGGATCGCATCACCGGCAGCCAGCGCCCGGCGCTGAGCTGGTAGACCGAGACCGCGCCGTAGCGCTGCTCGCCGTCGGCGCCGAAGCGCATCGAGCCGGTCACCGGCGCATGGCCGTCGAAGCTCTTCAGCCGGTTCAGCAGCGCCGCCTTGTCGACCGAGCCATTGCGGGCCAGCGCATCGGCGACCAGGTAGACCGCGTCGTAGGCGTAGTGCGCGCCGTAGACCGGCGCGCCGCGGAAGCGCGCGCGGAACTTCTCGAGGAAGGCCTTGCCGGCGGGCAGCTCCTGCACCTCGAGGATCGGCGAGGTCACGTAGACCGCGCGCAGCGCACGGCCGGCCTGCAGCAGCTTGTCGGTCTTGAGCGTATCGCTGCCGAGCAGGCGCACATGGCTCAGGCCCGCGGAGACCAGCTGCCGGATCAGCGCCTCGGCCTGGAAATCGCTGACCATCGCGACGATCACGTCGGCCTGCGTGCGCCGCACCTCGGCGACGAAGGACTCGAAATCGTTGGTCTTGTTGTCCGCGGTGCGGCGCACGGCCAGCGTCGCCCGGTGCTCGGTGAAGAGCCGCACGACGTCGTCGGCCAGGCCTTTGCCGTAAGGGGTGCCGTCGTCGAGCACCGCATAGGCCTTGGCGCCGGCGAGCTGGCGCGCGTATTCGCCGATCGCGCGCGACTGCAGATCGTCGTTGGCGACCAGCCGCAGCGTGGTCGGCAGCTTCAGCCGCGTGTACAGCGGCTTGGTCGAGATCGCCAGCTGCGGAATGCCGGCCGCGGCATAGGTCGGCGCCGCGGCGATGCTGACGCCCGAATTCAGATCGGCAATGGCCACCAGCACGTCGGCCGCGACGAGCTGCGCCGCAGCCGCCTTGCCCACGACGGGATCGGCCTTGTCGTCGACGCTGACCACCTCGAGCTTCACCTCGCGGCCACCGATCCGCACCCCGCCCGCGGCATTGATCTCCTCGATCGCCAGCGTGACGCCGTTGAGCATGTCGGCGCCCTGAGCGCCCAACTCGCCCGACAGCGGCTGCGCGACGCCGATGCGCACGGCCTCGGGCGCGCGCCAGCCTGGCGCCAGCGTCGCCGTGGCGACGACGGCCGCCACGAGGCCGGCCAATGCCAGGAAAACCGCGCGCAGCTGGCGCAGGCGTGATGCTGAACTCGACATCGAAGCTCCTCGGCCGCGGCAGGAAAGTCCGCGTGGGAGGCCCCGATAGCAGCCGGCGTGCCAGGCCGAGCGCAGCGGCGTGACGCCCGGTGCGCCCGTCGCGCGCTGTCACGAGAAGTACACACGGCGCGGTGGCGCGGTGTGTCGGCGGCGATGCACCGCCGCCGGCGCCCGATCTACCGCTCGATCAGGATCGCCCGGAAGTCGTTGACGTTGGTGCGCGTCGGCCCGGTGACCACCGCGTCGCCCAAGGCGCCGAAGAAACCGTGCCCGTCGTTGTTCGCCAGCGCGTCGCGCGCCTTCAGGCCGAGCGCGCGGCCGCGTTCCAGCGTGTCCGGCCCGATCAGCGCGCCGGCGGTCTCCTCGATGCCGTCGACGCCGTCGGTATCGCCCATCAGCGCATGCACGCGCGGCTGACCGGCGAGCGCGACGGCGCAAGCCAGCAGGCATTCGACGTTGCGGCCGCCGCGGCCCGTGCCGCGCACCGTCACCGTGGTCTCGCCGCCGGACAGGATCACGCAGGGCGGCGCGATCGGCTGGCCGTGCAGAGCCGCCTGACGCGCGATGCCGGCCAGCACGGTGCCGACCTCACGCGCCTCGCCCTCGATCGCATCGCCGAGGATCAGCGGCGCATAACCCGCATTCTGAGCGACCACGGCGGCCGCCTCGAGCGCCTGCTGCGGCGCCGCGATCACCCGCACCTCGTTGCGCGCGAGCCGCTGGTCACCCGGCTTGACCGTCTCGCCGCGGCCCGATTCGAGCAGCGCGCGCACTTCCGCCGGTACCTCGATCGCGTGGCGGCGCAGGATGTCGAGCGCATCGGCGCAAGTGGTCGGATCGGCCACCGTCGGGCCGGAGGCGATGTCGACCGGGTCGTCGCCGGGCACGTCGGAAAGCACCAACGTCAGCATCCGTGCCGGGCACGCTGCTGCTAGCCGCCCGCCCTTGATCGCCGACAGGTGCCGGCGCACGCAGTTCATTTCGGCGATCGTCGCGCCCGAGCGCAGCAGCGCGGCATTCAGCGCCTGCTTGTGCTCAAAGGTCAGCCCCGGCGCCGGCAGCGGCAGCAGCGCCGAGCCGCCGCCGGAGATCAGCGCCAGCACGAAGTCGTTCTCGCGCAGGCCCGCCACATAGGCCAGCAGCCGCTCGGCGGCCGCGAAGCCCGCCCGGTCGGGCACCGGATGCGCGGCTTCGACGATTTCAATCCGCTCGCAGGCCGCGCCGTAGCCATAGCGCGTGACCACCAGGCCCTGCAACGAATCCGGCGGCCCGGTCCAATGGTCTTCCACCGCGCGCGCCATCGCCGCCGAGGCCTTGCCGGCGCCGATGACGATCAACCGGCCGCCGTTCAGCGCGTCGGGTGACGGCAGGTGCGGCGGCACGCACAGCGCGGGCTGCGCCGAGGCGACGGCGGCATCGAACATCTGGCGCAGCAGCGCGCGGGGAGGGGTCATGGTGGCGTTCCGATGGGGTGGTTCGCCAGATTCTCCAACGCCTTGACCATCGCCGAGTGGTCCCAGCCCCGGCCGCCGTGCGCGCTGCAGGCATTGAAGAGCGCTTGCGCCGTCGCGGTGTTGGGCAGCGCGACGCCAAGCGCACGCGCGCTGTCCAGCGCCAGGTTCAGGTCCTTCTGGTGCAGCTCGATGCGAAAACCCGGCTCGAAGGTCCGCTTGATCATGCGCTCGCCGTGCACTTCCAGGATCCGCGACGACGCGAAGCCGCCCATCAGCGCCTGGCGCACCTTGGCCGGATCGGCGCCGGCCTTGGCGGCGAAGACCAGCGCCTCGGCCACCGCCTCGATGTTCAGCGCGACGATGATCTGGTTCGCGACCTTCGCGGTCTGGCCGTCGCCGACCGCGCCGACGCGGGTGATGTTCTTGCCCATCCGCTCGAACAGCGGCTTGACGCGCTCGAACACCGCCTCGTCGCCGCCCACCATGATCGACAGCGTCGCGTTCTTCGCGCCGACTTCGCCGCCGGACACCGGCGCATCGAGGTAGGCGGCGCCGGTCCCGGCGATGCGTTCGGCAAAGCGCTTGGTGGCGATCGGCGAGATCGAACTCATGTCGACGACGACCTTGCCTTCGCGGCCCGCAGGGCCGCTACCCATTCCTTGCAGACCGGCAGCGACGCCTTGCTCGGCGAACAGCACCGCTTCGACGTCCGGCGTGTCGGGCAGCATCAGGAAGACGATGTCGGCGCGCTCGGCGACGCCGCGCGCACTGGTGCAGACGGTGGCGCGGCTGTCGCCGATGGCCGGCGGCAGCTTGCCGCGGGTGTGCACGAACAGCGTGTGGCCGGCGGCGATCAGGTGGCCGCACATCGGCGCGCCCATGATGCCGAGGCCGATGAAACCGAGCTTGAGCGGTTGTGAGGTCATGGCGATCGAATTCCTAGTGTCTGAAATGCACGTCACCGCACCAGTTGCTGGCGCCACTGCAGGCCGGCCTCGGTGGTGGTCGCGGGCTTGTATTCGCAGCCGATCCAGCCGGCATAGCCGATGCGGTCGAGGTGGCGGAACAGGAAGGCGTAGTTGATCTCGCCGGTGCCGGGTTCGTGGCGGCCTGGGTTGTCGGCGAGCTGGATGTGGGCGATGCGCGGCAGGTGTTTCTCCAGCGTCGCGGCCAGCTCGCCTTCCATGCGCTGCGCGTGGTACAGGTCGTACTGCACAAAGGCGTTGTCGGCACCGACCTCGTCGAGCAGGTCGAGCGCCTGCTGCGTGCGGTTCAGGTAGAAGCCGGGGATGTCGTAGAAGTTGATCGGCTCGATCAGCAGCTTCAAGCCCGCGGACTTGAACGCTGCCGCGGCGAAGCGCAGGTTGTCGACCAGCGTGCGGCGCACCAGGCCGGAGTCGACACCCGCCGGCGTCTTGCCGGCCAGGCAGTTCAACTGCCCGACGCCGAGCGCCTGCGCATAGGCGATGCCGCGGCCGACGCCGGCGCGGAACTCGGCAATGCGGTCGGGGTGGCAGGCGATGCCGCGCTCACCCGCTTCCCAGTCGCCGGGCGGCAGGTTGTGCAGAACAAGCGTCAGGCGGTGGCGCTCGAGCCGCTCCTTGATCTGATCGGCCGGCCAGGCGTACGGGAACAGGAACTCCACCGCCTCGAAACCGGCGCGCGTGGCGGCTTCGAAACGATCGAGGAACGGCACCTCATTGAAGAGCATCGTCAGGTTGGCGGCGAATTTCGGCATGCGTTCTTCCTCTGCAATTCAATCCAGCAGCGCAACGGCGGTGGGCACGTCGGCCTTGTCAGTGGCCAGTTCCTCGAACTCGACCACATTGTCGATCTCGGTGCCCATCGCGATGTTCGTCACCCGCTCGAGCATCACCTCGATCACCACCGGCACCTGGTGCTCGGCCATCCAGGCCTCGGCCTGCTTGATCGCCGGCGCGATCTGGTCGGCGCTCAACACGCGGATCGCCTTGCAGCCGAGGCCCTCGACGACCTTGACATGGTCGACGCCGTAGCTGCGCGCGGCGCCGTCTTCCGGCGAATTGATGTTGTCGAACGCCAGCTGCACGCAATAGTCCATCGCGAAGCCGCGCTGCGCCTGGCGGATCAGCCCGAGGTAGCTGTTGTTGACGACGACGTGGATGTACGGCAGCTTGAACTGCGCGCCCACCGCCAGCTCTTCCAGCATGAACTGGAAGTCGTAGTCGCCCGACAGCGCAACGATCTTGCGCGACGGATCGGCCGCGCGCACGCCCAGCGCCGCCGGCACTGTCCAGCCCAGTGGCCCGGCCTGGCCGCAGTTGATCCAGTGGCGCGGCTTGTAGACGTGCAGGAATTGCGCGCCGGCGATCTGCGACAGCCCGATCGTCGAGACGTAGCAGACGTCCTCGCCGAAGGCGCGGTTCATGCATTGGTAGACGCGCTGCGGCTTCATCGGCACGTCGTCGAAGTTGGTCTTGCGCAGATAGGCGATCGAGCGCTTGCGGCCCTGGCACTCACCGGCCCATGCAGAGCGGTCGCGCAGCTTGCCCGCTGCCTTCCAGTCACGCGCGACGGCGATCAGTTGCTCCAGCGCCGCCTTGGCGTCCGAGACGATGCCGTAATCGGGCGCGAAGACGCGGCCGATCTGCGTCGGCTCGATGTCGACGTGGATGAAGCGCCGGCCCTTGCAATACACCTCGGGCGAGCCGGTGTGGCGATTGGCCCAGCGGTTGCCGATGCCGATCACGAAATCGCTGGCCAGCATCGTGGCATTGCCGTAGCGGTGCGAGGTCTGCAGCCCGACCATGCCGGCCATCAGCGGATGGTCGTCGGCAATCGTGCCCCAGCCCATCAGGGTCGGAATCACCGGGATGCCGGTCAGCTCGGCGAATTGAACCAGCAGGTCGGACGCATCGGCATTGACGATGCCGCCGCCGGCGACGATCAGCGGCCGCTCGGCGCTGTTCAGCATCTCGATCGCGCGCTCGGCCTGCTTGCGCGAGGCGGCGGGCTTGTAGACCGGCAGCGGCTCGTAGGTCTCGATGTCGAACTCGATCTCGGCCATCTGCACGTCGAACGGCAGGTCGATCAACACCGGGCCGGGCCGGCCCGAGCGCATCAGGTGAAAGGCCTGCTGGAAGGCGCGCGGCACCTGCGCCGGCTCGAGCACGGTGGTCGCCCACTTGGTCACCGGCTTGGCGATCGACGCGATGTCGACGGCCTGGAAGTCTTCCTTGTGCAGCCGCGCGCGCGGTGCCTGGCCGGTGATGCACAGGATCGGAATCGAGTCGGCCTGCGCCGAATAGAGCCCGGTGATCATGTCGGTGCCCGCCGGCCCCGAGGTGCCGATGCACACGCCGATGTTGCCGGCGCGGGCGCGCGTGTAGCCCTCGGCCATGTGCGAGGCGCCCTCGACGTGGCGCGCCAGCACATGGGCAATCGTCTCGCGCTCACGCAATTGCGCGTACAGCGGATTGATTGCCGCGCCCGGCACGCCGAAGGCCTGCGTCACGCCTTCCTTCTCCATCACCAGCACCGCGGCCATCGCGGCCTTCATCCTTGCCATCGCGCACTCCTTTGTGTCGTCGGCAGCGATGGTCGGCGCGCGCGCTCCGGCTGGGAATGCCAGTCCGGCGATAAGCGCTATTCCGCTGTGGAATGAACGAGAACGAAAAAGCGGCCGTACCCGAAGGCACGGCCGCCACGCTTCATCGAAGCCAGGGGATGGGGCGAGAACGCTTAACCGCGGCCGCGCAGCTCCAGGCCGTCACCCGCGAAGCGGACCGCATCACCCACGCGCACCGGCGGCGAGTCGTTGTAGGTCACGACCCGGCGCGAACCTTCGTTCGTGCGCACGACGACCTCGAATTGCGGCTCGCGCCACGGACCGCGTTCGAGTCGGCTCACCGATTCGACGACACCGCAGTCGACACCGCAGGCGGCGAAGCGGCTGCGCAGGTCCAGACCCGCATAGGCGTTGCTCAGCGTGCTGGTGGCCACGCGCTGGCCGTGTCGCAGTTGCGCGATCAGCGGCCGGTCGGTGTTCAGCACCGTGTGGCGACGCAGCGTGTAGATCGCGGTGTATTGACCCGGCCGCACCTCGTCCAGGATCAAGGTCTGCGGATCGCTGCCTTCCAGCTGCACCGATGCGCGGCCGCCCGGCGTGCCCTGCAGCGTGAAGCGCAGCATCTGGCCACCGCGGCGGAAGCCTTCATCGGCGACGTTCAGATGCGTGATCTCGGGACCCGTGATCACCGCGACCGAAGGCGCCGGCCAGCCCTGTTGCAGGCCTTGCGCCAGTTGCGCGCTCGCCACCTGGTCGCCGCGGCGCATCGTCACGCTGACGCGTGAGTTCGGCCCGATGCGATCGCTGCGGCTCACCGTATAGGTGCCTTCATAGATGCCCGGGCTCGCTTCGTGCAGCGAGATCGCGCGGGCGCCACCGTCGATCTGCAGCGTGACCTGCGAATCCGGCGTGCCTCGGACGCTGAAGTCCAGCTCGGCGCCCGGCCGCACGCGTTGTACCTGGTCGACGTCGATGTCGCGGATGTACAGCGCGAACGGGTGGCTGCTGGTGAATGCAACCGGTGCCGCGGCCTGCACGGCGATCGGGCTCAGGCCGAACGCGCTACCGGCGATGATGAGCGTTGCTAGGGTGGTCTTTCGGAACAGCATGTCGTTTCCTTTCGGGGACACGAGGGACAACCCAGCTTAGGAAACTCGGGCCCCACCCCTGGTCGGACCCTGTCGCGCATGGCCGTAGGGGATGACCTACGCTGGCACGTCCCGGGCTGTAGGACACCGGCTACTGCGTGGCGAGGCTTCGTCCTTCCGCTGCGCACGACGCACCCGACGACGATCGACTCGTTCAGTGGCCGAGGAAACACCCATGACACACGCCGCCCAGATCGTCGGCAAGGTCGAGTACCGCGAAGGCGAGGGCCCGCAGATGCCGATTCGGCCGGGTCCGATCGAGGTCGAGACCACGCACAATGACGCGACACTCAGCTGGACCGACGGTGAGACACACGGCTCGGCCGCGATGCCGCTGACCGACTTCAAGCGCTACGTCGCCGAAGGCGCGATCCGGCTGCAGGCCGCCTGACCGCCGGATCGGCCGCCCCGCGTCAGGGCCTGCGCGGCTCGGCGCACCGGCCCGCGACAAGCGCCCTGCCCGTGGATGGGCGCCGCTACAGTGCGCGTCCATGGACCGCATCACCGGCGTGCAGCTCTTCATCCGCGTCGTCGAGACAGCCAGCTTCAGCAAGGCCGCGGCCGAGTTGGGCATCACGCAGCCGACGGCGACCAAAGCCGTCGCCGCGATCGAACAGCGCCTCGGCGCGCGCCTCTTGCACCGCTCGACGCGCGGCGTCACACCCACCGAAGTCGGCGCGCTGTACTACGACAAGTGCAAGCTGATCGCGCGCGAGCTCGACGAGGCCGACAACCTGGCAACGCTGCTGCAGGCCAAGGTCGGCGGCACGCTGCGGATCAGCACCTCGGTGGCGTTCGGGCGCCGCGTGCTGGTGCCGCTGGTGCTGCGCTACATGCGGGCGCACCCGCAGGTGCTGGTCGACCTGAGCTTCGACGACCGCTACGTCAACCTGGTCGAACAGGGCGCGGACCTGGCGATCCGCATGGGCCGGCTCGCCGATTCGACGCTCGGCGCGCGTTACCTCGGCAGCAACCCGTGGCTGATGGTCGCCGCGCCGCACTACCTCGCCGAGCACGGCGCGCCGCTCGGTGCCGACGCGCTGGCCGGCCACGCGTGCCTGGTCTACAGCAGCGTGCAGGGCGACGACCGCTGGAGCCTGACGCTGCCCTCGGGCGAGGAGCGCTCGGTGCCGGTGAAAGGCCCGCTGCGCTCGAACAACCTCTCGGCCGTGCTGTCCGCCGCGCGCGCCGGCATGGGGCTGGCGATCCTGCCGTGGTACGTGGCGCGTGAATCGCTGGCCGACAGCAGCGTGCAGCAGGTACTCGCCGACCACGGGCTGCCGGCCCAGGAGGTGCATGCGGTGTTCCCGTCGCCGAAGCTGGTGCCCTCGAAGGTGACCAGCTTCATTGCTTTCCTGCAGCAGGCGCTGCAGGGCGACTGGTGGACGCGCGCGGCGTGACTTAGTGCGCTGACGCGCGGCGCGGCGCCACGTCCGCCGCGCTGCCGTGGGTCGTAGGTGCGCTCAACCCGGTCGATCTCCGGCCGGTGCTTGAACCGGAGCGCACGATGAAGTCCACGCCTGTCGCCCTTGCCCTGGCCCTGCTGTTCGGCGCCGCTGCGGCGCATGCGCAGTCGCGCATCGCCGACGGCAGCTCGAACACCGTGCTGCTGCCCGAAGCCGGCAACAACCTGCGCCAGATCGGCCGCGACGGCGCGGTGCGCGTGCTCGAGCCGGCCGGCACCAGCCTGACCACGCGCGGCACGGTGAGCGGCAACATCTCGCAAAGCAACCTCGCTTCGCAGTTCAGCGGCCGGCAGACCGCGTCGGTCGGCGGCATCGATCAGGCGGCGCAGCTCGGCGGCACGATCGTCACGCAGGGCAGCCTGGTCGGCAACATCAGCCAGTCGCGCCGCAGCGATGGCGGCGGCTTCGACCAGCAGGTCAACATCGGTGGCGCGACCGGCTCGCTGGTCGTGCGCGGGCAGGCGCAGCTCAACGGTGCGGTGCAGGCGAACATCAGCCAGTCGTCCGACGACTTCGTCTCGGTGTCCGGCTCCGGCACGCAGCGCATCGATGTCGGCGGCAGCCGCGAGTCGAGCGGCGGCAACATCACGACCAACGGCCTCGCCACCGCCGCACTGACGCAGACGCAGCGCGGCGGCGCCACACAGACCTTGCGCATCGGCAGCATCGACGGCGCGACGGTCGAGTCGGCGACGCTCGCCGGCACCATCACCGCCACCGTCGGTCAATCCAGCAGCCCGAGCTCGGGCAGCGGCGGCGGCGTGCGGTCACAAAGCGTCGACGTCGGATCGCTGCGCGGCGCGCAGGCGCTGAACGTCGCGACCGACGGCCTGCTCGCCGGCGCGCTGGCGCAGAGCCAGACCGCCGGCGCGCAGCAGTCGGTCGACATCGGCTCGGTCGCCAACGTCGACGCGGCCGGCACGATCGATGCGCGCGGCCAGGTGCTGTCGACGATCACGCAGCAGACCAGCGCCGGCACCGAGCAGCAGATCAGCGTCGGCGCGGTGATCGGCGGCAGCCCGCAGAACGCGCAGGCGCGCGGCACGGTCAGCGCGGCGATCAGCCAGACCAGCACGAGCCCGGGCAACGCGTCGCAGCGCATCGCCGTCGGCAGCATCGAAGGGGCGAGCGGCCGCGTCAGCACCGATGCCGTCGTCAGCGCGCCGATCACGCAGGCACTGACGGCCGGCGCCAGCAGCAGCTCGCAGCGGCTGGCGATCGGCAGCACCAAGGACACCGCCGGCAACGTGACGACGCGCGCGGTGGTGTCCGGCGCGATCAACCAGAGCGCCAACAGCAGCGGCGCGCAGCAGACGATCGCCATCGGCAGCGTGCAGGGCAGCGCCGCCAACGTGCGCACCGATGCCACCGTCACCGGCACCTTGTCGCAGAGCACGAACCCGTCGGGCCAGACGCAGAAGATCCTGGTCGGCGGCGTGATCGGCGCGTCGAACGAGACGATCGCCGACTGAAGGAGCTGAAGGCCATGCGACGCTTCTGGATCCTGCTCGCCGTGCTGACCGCGCCCGCGGTGGCGCCGGCCGGCACACCCGACATCCCCGACGACATCAACGCGCGGCTGGCGCGCGCGAAGGGCCAGATCGCCGCCGAGGTCGCCACCCGCCAGCGCGCCGGCCAGCCGGCCAGCGCGCCCGGTGTCGGCCGCGCGGCGGCCGTCGGCACGCAGGCCTTCGGCACCGGCTGCTCGATCGCCATCGGCAACATCTTCGAGGACAAGCCGCGCATCGGCGCGCCGCGCCGCGAGACGACCGTGATCGTCACCGGCGACATCATCCAGGCCGGCAACAACTGCCGCTGAAGTCGGTCCTCAACAGGAGGTCGCACCATGCGCCTGCTGCCCCTGCTGCTCGCGCTCGCCGCGAGCGCCTGCACCTCGACCCTGCCGCCGCGCACCCAGGACCAGTCGGCCGCGCTGCGCCCCGCGCAGGCCGCCCTGCCGCAGCGCAACGTCACCGGCTTCGGTGACGCGTTGCGCTGCATGGACAAGCTGTACCTGGCCTACGGCACGCGCGATGTCAGCGTGATGCTGGAGGACCTGACCGACACGACGAAGAAGGTCAACGCCGGCACGCGCGACATGATGATGTCGGCGATCTCGGACATGACGCGGCGCAGCCGCGCGCTGCAGGTGGTGGCCTTCGGGCCTGACGCCAACAACGTCGTCGCCTTCCTCAACAGCGCGCAGCAGCGCAGCGCCTTCGCGGTGGTGCCGCAGTACGACCTGCGCGGCTCGATCACGCAGCTCGACGAAGGCGTGCTCAGGCGCCAGGCCGACGCCGGCCTGTCGGCGGGCACGCTGTTCGGCGCCGGCGCGTCCAAGAGCCGGCAGCTCAACGTGCTGGGCCTCGACGTCGCGCTGGTCAACACCCGCGACCTGACGCTGGTGCCCGGTGTCGTCTCGAAGAACGTGACGACGGTGATCAAGGAGGGCGATGCGCTCGACGCGCAGGCGACGATCAGCAAGCTCGGCATCAACTTCAGCACCTCGTTCCAGCGCACCGACGGCACCGCGCAGGCGCTGCGCAACATGGTCGAGCTGTCGGCGGTCGAGCTGTTCGGCAAGCTGCTGAAGCTGCCGTACTGGAGCTGCCTCGGCCTGGATGCCGGGCTGCCCGAGATCCGCGACGAGATCGAGGACTGGTTCATCGGCATGGAGCGCGCCGGCGAGCTGACGCCCTTCTTCCAGCTGCAGCTGCGCAACCGCGGCTTCTACGAAGGCCCCGTCGACGGGCGCATCAGCCCGGCGCTGCGCCGCGCCGTCGCGGCCTACCGCGGCGCGCTCGGCCTGGGGCAGGAGCCGGTGGTCGACCTGGCGCTGTTCACGCGTTTCATCGACGCGGCGATGCCGGCGGCGCCGGAGCAGCCGTTTCGCGATGTCGGGACGGCACCCGCCGTGGCGACAGGGGCACCGGTGGCCGTCGCCGCGCCGCGCGCCGCGACCGCCGCAGCGCCGGTGCCGGTGCCGGTGCCGGCGCCGGCGCTGCCCTCCCCGGCCTCGACCCGCGCGCGCCCGCTGGCGCTGGCACTCGAGCCGATGGCGGCGCTGGCCGACGGCTCGCTGGCGCTGCGCGTGCGGCCAACCGAGGCCACGTACGTCTACTGTTATGCGCAGGACAGCGCCGGCACGATGCAGCGCATCTTCCCGAACCGCTTCGTCAACGATCCGCTGGTGCAGCCGTCGCAGCCGCTGCAGCTGCCGGGCGCGCAGGGCTTCCGGCTGCCGCCGCAATCGGTGCGCGCGCTCGGCTGCGTCGCCGCGCCGCGCGAGGTCTACCTCGATGCACCGGCGGCGCTGCGCTGGGGCGACTTCCAGGCGCTGAACGCCATCCGCAGCTTCGAGCAGCTGCAGCGCATCTTCGAGGCGCTGATCCGCGGCCCGGCGACGGTCACGATGCTCGAGCTGCCGCCGCCGCACGCCGGCGCGCGCCCGTAACGAACACTTTGTCGCTCGGGGTTGCATTCGGCTTCGTCTGGATTCTTCGGGCTCGCGCACGATGTTTGCCGGCGCAAGCGCGAAAGGAATCCATCATGACCACACAGCTCGGCCTCGCGGCAAAACGAAGAACGCTGACCACTCTGTTCGCACTGGCGGCGCTGGCCGGCTGCGGCGGCGGTGGCGGCGATGCCGGCGGCACGCCGGTGCCACCGCCGCTGGGCGGCGGCAACGGCACGCTGCGCGCCTGGCTCACCGATGCGCCGGCCTGCGGCTACGACAGCGTGCACGTCAGCGTCGAGAAAGTGCGCGTGCACCAGAGCGCCAGCGCCGACGAGGGCGCCGCCGGCTGGTCGGAGATCGTGCTGTCGCCGGCACGCCGCATCGATCTGCTGAGCCTGCGCAACGGCGTGCTGAGCGAGCTCGGCCAGACGACGTTGGCCCCCGGCCGCTACCAGCAGCTGCGGCTGGTGCTGGCGACCAACAGTGCCGCGGCGCCGCTGGCCAACGCGGTGCGGCCGAGCGGCGAAGCGGAGGTCGAGCTGAAGACGCCGAGCGCGCAGCAAAGTGGCCTGAAGCTCAACGTCGGCATCGACATCGCCGCCAACCAGAGCGCCGACATCGTGATCGACTTCGACGCCTGCAAGTCGGTGCTGCGCGCCGGCAATTCGGGCAACTTCATCCTGAAACCGGTGCTGCAGGCGACGCCGCGCTTCGTGACCGGCGTGCAAGGCTTCGTCGAGGCCGCGTTGATCGGCCCGCTGACGACGGTGTCGCTGCAGCAGGGCGGCATGGCGATCAAGAGCACGCAGCCGGATGCGACCGGCAAGTTCGTGCTGCAACCCGTCGCGCCCGGCAGCTACACGCTGGTGCTGGCCGCGCCGGGCCGCACGACGCTCACCGTGACCGGCGTGGCCGTCAGCGGCAGCAGCTTGACGGCGATCGGCAGCAGCGCGGTGCCGCTGCTGGCGCCGGCCTCGGCCAGCGGCAACCTGGTCGGCAGCGTCAGCAGCGCGGTGGCGCCGATCGATGCGCTGGTGCGGGTGACGCAGTCGCTGACCGGCGGGGCGATGCTGGAGTGGACGGCGGTGCCGGTCAACGCGTCGACGGGCGCCTATGCCCACAGCGTGCCGGTCGCGGCGCCGCTGGTGGCGGCCTATGTGCCGGCGCCGGCGCCGCTCGTCTTCGCGTCCGACAACCCGGCCGCCGGCCGCTACACGGTGGTGGCGACGTCCGGCGGCATCACCAAGTCGGCCGGACCGCTGACGCTCGCGGCGGGCGCGACGCTGACCAACAACTTCACGTTCCCGTGACGGCCAGCTGCTGGCGCTTGCGCCGCGCGCGCAGGTTCAGCGCCTCGACCGCCAGCGAGAAGGCCATCGACGCGTAGATGTAGCCCTTGGGCACGTGCGCGTCGAAGGCTTCGGCCGTCAGCGCCATGCCGACCATCACCAGGAAGGCCAGCGCCAGCACCTTGACCGACGGATGGCTGTCGACGAATTCGCCGATCGGCTTGGACGCCCACAGCATCACGCCGACCGCGGCGATCACCGCGGCCGCCATCACGGCGAGCTGGTCGACCATGCCGACGGCGGTGATCACCGAGTCGAGCGAGAAGACGATGTCGATCACCGCGATCTGGCCGATCGTCGCCCACAGCATCGTGCGGCGCGCGGCCAGCGCCGCGGCGTCGAGCGTGCTTTCTTCGGCGCCGGCCGCCGGCGTGTCGCGCAGGTCACGCGCCTCGACCTCGACGAAGATCTCGTGCGAGGCCTTGTAGAGCAGGAACAGACCGCCCCCCAGCAGCACCAGGTCGCGCCCGCTGATCGATTGACCGAGCAGGCTGAAGAGCTCTTCCTTCAGCCCCATCACCCAGCTCAGCGAGAACAGCAGCGCCAGCCGCGTCACCATCGCGAACGCCAGGCCCAGGCGCCGCGCGCTGTTGCGCTGCTCCGGCGGCAGGCGGCCGACGAGGATCGAGATGAAGATGATGTTGTCGATGCCGAGCACGATTTCGAGTGCGGTGAGCATCGCGAACGCGATCCAGACCTGGGGGTCGAGCAGCAGTTCCATGGCGGGGGGTCCTTCGGGGAATCCGCGACCATAGGCGCACCGGCGATTCGCGTAAAGTCGAATTTCCGCGCCTGTCGCTTCGCAAAAACCGAAGCCTTGAACTTCAAGCACCTGCACTACTTCTGGGCCGCGGCCAAGGCCGGCGGCATCGTGCGCGCGGCCGAGCAGCTGCACGCCACGCCGCAGACGCTGTCGGCGCAGATCAAGCTGCTGGAGTCGCGGCTCGGCTGCAGCCTGTTCAAGAAGGCCGGCCGACATGTCGAGCTGACCGACGAAGGCCGCATCGCGCTGCGCTACGCCGACCAGATCTTCGCGCTCGGCGCCGAGCTGCAGACCGCGCTCGCCCAGGCGCGCAGCGGCCAGCGCACGCTGGTGTTTCGCGTCGGGCTGGCCGACGCGGTGCCGAAGTCGATCGCCTACCGCCTGCTCGAGCCGGCACTGAAGCTGCCGGTCGAGGTGCGGCTGGTGGTCCACGAGGGCAAGCTCGCCGACCTGCTGGCGCAGCTGTCGGTGCAGCGGCTGGACCTGGTGATCGCCGACGAGCCGCTCGGGCGCCGCGCCAGCATCAAGGCCTTCGACCATGCGCTGGGGTCGACGGCGATGAGCTTCTTCGCGACGCCGGCGCTCAAACGCACGCTGCGCGGGCGTTTCCCGGCCTTGCTCGACGGCGCGCCGATGCTGGTGCAGGGCGCGCAATCGGCATTGCGCGGCCGGCTCGAGCGCTGGCTCGCTGAAGCGCAGCTGAAGCCGCGCGCGGTCGGCGAATTCGACGACGCAGCGTTGATGAAGGCCTTCGGCGCCGAAGGCCGCGGCGTCTTCATGTCGCCGACGGTGCTCGAGGCCGAGACCTGCGCGCAGTACGGCGTGAAGGTGCTCGGCCGTGCAGCCGGCTTGAGCGAGGAGTTCCACGCCATCTCGGTCGAGCGGCGCCTGAGCCACCCCTGCGTCGTCGCGATCACGCAGGCGGCGCGCGGCGGGTTTCTGGAGGGCTGATCGGCACCGGAGGGGCGTGACCGATGGGAAGTCACGCGGTCGCCGCTGCCACGACGCCGCCCTACTGGGGCTTCGGGAAGCGGCTCAAGTGCTCGTGGACGATGCGCAACTGGCCGTTCTCGTTGCGCAGCACGCGGGTGCCGCGCCCGCGGATCGTGAATGACCGGCCGGCCTGCGAGCCTTCCCAGTTGTAGGTGTAGGTGGCGGTGGCGGTCGTGTGATCGGTGGTCAGCACGACGATGTCGGAGAGGTAGAAGCGCGCCTTCCTGACGCTGGGGTCGCCGCGCCAGGTCTTCTCGAACACCGCCCGGATGGCCGGCCGGCCGACGAAGTCGCCGTCGTTGAAGCGGAAGTAGGCCCGCTCGTCGATCAGGTGCTCGATCAGGCTGAAGTCTTCCTTCTCGGCAAGCGCTTCGAACCGATGCAGGAACTCGACCACGGATTCAGCGGACAGCGATGCTTGCATGTTCGCGAGCTTAGCGCGAGATCGACGCGTCCTTGGGCGTCGGCGCCAGCGGCGCCAGCGTCGCGCGCAGGCGCTCGCGCGGATCGTCACGCGCGGCGAGCGACTGGCCGAGGGCGGATTCGACGCTGCCGATGTGCTGCAGCATCAGCGCCTCGGCCCGGGTCAGGTCGCCGGCTTCGAGCGCGGCGACGATGCGGGCATGGTCGGCGCAGGATTCGCGCGCGTCGTGCGTGCTCTGGTAGAGCGTGGCGACCAGCGTCGTGCGTGCGGTCAGGTCGCGCAGCATGTCGGCCAGCATGCGGTGGCCCAGGCATTCGGCGAGGCAGACGTGGAAGTCGGCGAGCACGAAGGCGCGGGTCGCCGCATCGGCGCCGTCGACCGCCTGGCGCTCGTCGCGGATGTGCGCCTTCAGCCGCTTCAGCACCGCTTGCAGCGGCCGGCCTTCGCACTGCCTGAGCATGCCGCCCTCCACCGCGCGGCGCGCGGCGAAGGCGTCACGCGCCTCGTCGATCGACGGCTCGACGACGTACCAGCCCTTGCGCGACCGCACCTCGACGAAGCCGCGCGCCTGCAACTGCATCAGCGCCTCGCGCACCAGCGTGCGGCTGACGCCGAACAGATCCGCCAGTTCCTGCTCGCCGAGGCGCTCGCCGGGTTTCAACTTCTGCGCGAGGATCGCTTCGACCACGCGCTGGGCAATGTCGGATTGGCTGGCCATCACCAGATCATGACTCAAGCCTTGGCGGTGGCGGTCAGCGGCAGCGCAGGCACCAGCTGGTCTTCGCTGTCGTCCACCGTCGGCGCCGCACGTCCGTCGAGCACCGCATGCGCCTGGTCGCGGTCGATATCCCCTTCCCACGCGGCGATCGCCACGGTCGCGACGCAGTTGCCGATCAGGTTGCCGAGCGCACGCGCAATGCCCATGAACCAGTCAACCGACAGCACCAGCACCAGCCCGATCGCCGGAATCGCGGGAATCGCCTGCAAGGTGGCGGCGAGCACGACGATCGCCGAGCCCGGCACGCCGTGCGCGCCCTTGCTGGTGATCAGCGACACCGCCAGGATCGTCAGCAGGTCGGTCATCGAGATGGGCGTGTTGGTCGCCTGTGCGATGAACACCGCGGCCAGCGTGATGTAGATCGAGAACGCGTCGAGGTTGAACGAGTAGCCGGTGGGAATGACCAGGCCGACCGTCGAATCGCGCACGCCCATGCGGCGCAGCTTGGCCATCACCTGCGGCAGCACGCTGTCGCTGGAGGTCGTCGCGAAGACCACCGCGAGCTCCTCGCGCAGGTACTTCAGGAACTTCCACAGCGAGAAGCCGGCGAGCCGCATGATCAGCCCGAGCACGCCGAAGACGAAGATCAGCACCGCGCCGTAGAACAGCAGCACCAGCATGCCGAGCTGCTTCAGCGAACCGAGCCCGTACTTGCCGACCGTGAAGGCGATCGCGCCGAGCACGCCCAGCGGCGCCAGCCGGATGATGATGCCCATGGTCTTGAACAGCACCTGCGACATCGTCTCGATGAAGTTCGCGACCGGCGCGCCGCGCTCGCCGACCAGCGCCAGCGCGCAGCCGAACAGCACGGCGAACAGCAGCACCTGCAGCACGTCGCCGGTGGCGAAGGCATGGACCACCGTCGTCGGGATCAGCTTCATCAGGAAGTCGACGGTGCCGCCGGAGGTCAGCTTGCCGGCGTTCTCGGCATAGGCGCCCATCAACTTCGCATCCAGCGCCTTCGGGTCGACGTTCATGCCGACGCCGGGCTGGAACCAGAACGCGAGGATCAGGCCGAGGATCAGCGCGACCGTCGTCACCGCCTCGAAGTAGATCAGCGCCTTGATGCCGACGCGGCCGACGCGCTTCAAGTCCCCGGCGCCGGCGATGCCGTGCACGACGACGCAGAACACCAGCACCGGGATCAGCATCTTGACCAGCTTGATGAAGGCATCGCCGAGCGGCTTGAGCTTGATCGCCAGCTCGGGCATCGCGAAGCCGAGCAAGACGCCGACCAGCAGCGCCAGCACGACCTGGCCGAAGAGTGAACGCAGGAAACGGGGCATTGAAGACCTCCAGGCGAAGGGTTGCGACAACTGGACCACACGCTTGTATGCAAGCAATGTAGGCAATGGTCGTCCCAGGGCGTCTGGTGTTTACCCGCGGGATTGGCGCATGGGCGCGGTGATCAGACGTGCACGAAAACGCAGCAATCGCGCCGGGCGGCGAGCAGGAGGCCGGCTCGAGGCGCGCACGAGGCCGGCCGCCGGCGCCGCGTCAGGCCGGGTCGGTCGAGCCGGCAGCCGGCGCCGGTGCGCCGGCGGAGCGCTCGCTCCACAGCCGGCCGCCGGTGGCCCAGTCGTGCCGGGCGACGTCGCGGAAGATCACGTCGACCGCATCGCCGCTGCCGCCGAGCACGCGCACGCAGGCCTCGGTGATTTCCTTGGCCAGCGCGGCCTTCTGCGCAACGGTGCGGCCTTCGAACAGTTCGACATGGATCGTGGGCATCGGGAATCCTCCGGCGGTTTCAACTGGGCCGGGGATTTTCAGCGCACTGGCGCGCCCGCTTCGAACCAGCGCTTGATCAACGCGCGCTCGGCGTCGGTGATCTGCGTCGCGTTGTTCAGCGGCATCAGCTTCAGCACCGCCACCTGCTGGTAGACGGTCTGCGCGTGCTGCTTGACCAGCTCCGGCGTGTGCAGCGCGACGTTCTTCTGCTGCAGTTGGGCGTTATGGCACATCGCGCAGCGTTGATCGATCACCGCCTTGACGTCGCCGAAAGCGACCGGCCTGGCCTCGGCAGCCACTGCGGCGGCCGACGGCGGCGGCGGCGCCAGCCACAGCGCCAGGATCACCAGCATCGCGGTGCCGCCGACCGCATGCTCCCACGGCACGCGCTTGCCCTGCACCTGCGCCTTGTGCCGCGCGACGAAGCTGTGCCGTATCAACGCGCCGGCCAGCATCAGCAGCACCAGCACGAGCCAATTGTTGGTTCCCTGGTACAGCCAGCCGTAGTGGTTGGACAGCATCGCGATCAGCACCGGCAGCGTGAAGTAGGTGTTGTGCACGCTGCGCTGCTTCGCGCGCTGCCCGTGGATCGGGTCGACGGCCAGGCCGGCCTTCATCTGCGCCACCACGGTGCGCTGGCCCGGGATGATCCAGAAGAAGACGTTGGCGCTCATCGCCGTGGCCAGCATCGCACCGACCAGCAGGAAGGCTGCGCGGCCGGCGAAGAGCTGGCAGGCGAGCCAGGACGCGAAGATCACGAACACCAGCACGCCGAGCGCGACGATGCGGTCGCCATTCTTCTTTTGACCGAAAGCGCGGCAGATCAGGTCGTAGACCAGCCAGAACGCGACCAGGAAACCGAGCGACGCGCCGATCGCTGCGCCGGCCGACCAGTCGTGCACGCTCTTGTCGATGAGAAAGCTGCCGGCGTTGAACAGGTACAGCACCGTGAACAGGCCGAACCCGGTCAGCCAGGTGCTGTAGCTCTCCCAGTAGAACCAGTGCAGGTGCTCGGGCAGCGTCTTCGGTGCGACCAGGTACTTCTGCGGGTGGTAGAAGCCGCCGCCGTGCACGGCCCAGAGCTCACCGTCGACGCCCTTGGCCTTCAGCTCCGGCGCGGTCGGCGCGGTGAGGCTGTTGTCGAGGAAGACGAAATAGAACGACGAGCCGATCCAGGCAATCGCCGTGATGACATGGGCCCAGCGCAACAGCAGGTTGGCCCAATCGAGCAGGTACGCATCCATCGCTTCTCTCACATCGTCAGTGGAAAGTGCGGCCACGCAAGTGTGCTGCACCTTCCTCACCACAGCGGGCTCTGTGAGGAGCGAACGTCGCGACCGAGGGGTTGACACCCGAACGGGCTCCGCGGCGACGTGCCAAAAGTGTATACACCATCGTGCACACAATGGTTCGGGTAAACCCTGGCATCGCCCGAGGTTCCCGTTGTCAGCCGGGCCGGCCGCGTCCGTGGACAAGAATGGATGCAAGGGGAGCGCAGATGGCGATGCACCGCAAGGGATTCACGTTGGTCGAAATGATGGTCGTCCTGGCCATCATCGCGATCCTGGCGACGCTCGCGCTGCCCAGTTTCCAGAGCAGCTTCGTGCGCAGCCAGATCATCGAGGCGGTGAAGCTCGTCGACATCGCCAAGCGGCCGATCGCGGCGGCCTGGGCCGCCTCGGGCGAGCTGCCGCCCGACAACCCGAGCGTCGGCCTGCCGGCGCCCGATCGCGTCGTCAGCACCCACGTCAGCGCGATGTGGGTCGAGAACGGTGCAATCCACATGCGCTTCGGCAACAAGGCGCACGGGATGATCCACGGCAAGACGCTGAGCTTCCGGCCGGCGGTGGTCGAGGGTGCGCAGGTCGTGCCGGTCAGCTGGGTCTGCGGCCATGCCAGTGCGCCGCAGAAGATGACGCTGCGCGGCACGAACCGAACCGATGTGCCGGTCAACGTGCTGCCGCTGAACTGCAAGGCGGATTGATCAGGAGCCGGCCGGCTCGCTCTCCATGCCCTTGAAGAGATCGGCGCGGGCAATTCGGCAATCGATGCTGGCGAGCTCGAACTCGCCTTGCTCGCTCATGTCCAGAAGATTCCACAAGCCGTCATCGCCGAGCCGAAACACCTCGACGCGCCGGGTGTCAGGGTCGATCAAGCCGTATTCACGCAGCGATGGCAGACGGCGATAGATTGCGAACTTGCGGCTGCGGTCGTACTCCTGCGTGGAGGGCGAAAGGACTTCGATGATCAGGATTGGCGCTGTAAACACGGCCTGATCCGGCCCGAACTGCTTGTCGCAGGTGACGAACACGTCGGGGTAGAGCACAGCCTCGTCCGCCACCTGGACCTTCATGTTCTCGCTGAAGGCTTGGCACGGCGTATCGTCGAGTTGGTTCCCGAGGTGTCGCATCAGGTTGGCGATGACCCGGCCGTGTCCACGCTTGCCGCCGACCATGGCGTAGACGTCGCCGCGCCAGAACTCATTGCGCTCCGGTCGGTCGCGCTCCCACGCGAGAAATTCCGCGATGGTCAGCTTTCGCAGCGGGACACCCATGACTCATCCTTCACGATGCCTACGATCGGCGCCCCACGAGGGCACTCTGATCATAGTGTCAGGAGCCGCGATAGGTCGAATACGCCCACGGGCTGACCAGCAGCGGCACGTGGTAGTGGCCGGCGGCGTCGGCGATGCCGAAGTCCAGCGGCACGGAGTCGATGAACGGCGGCTCCGGCAGCGTGACGCCGCGGCCGCGGAAATACGCAGCGACCTCGAATACCAGCCGGTAGCGGCCGGCGGCCATCGCCGCGGCATCGAGCAGCGGGCCGCCGTCGTTGCGGCCGTCGGCATTCAGCACGATGCGCTTGAGCGTGTCGGCACGCTCGCCGTCGAGGCGCTGCAGGGTCACCACCATGCCGGCGGCGGGGCAGCCGTTCATCGTGTCGAGGACGTGGGTGCTGAGGTGGCCCATGGTTCGCCGTCAAGGAAAGTGCGCTTGCACGATGACTCAAAGTGTATACACTTGCGAATACACGTCAACCCGTCCATCGCCCGCCATGCCGCGCAGCCGCGCCAACCTGAAGGTGATCCGCCCCGCCCCGCGCGCCACGGCCCGCGCCCCGGCGGTCGACGACGATGCGCCTGCTTCCAGCACCACGCAGCGCATCGTCGAGTCGATCACCACGGCGATCGTCGAGCGCCGGCTGATGCCCGGCACCAAGCTTGCCGAACAGAAGATCGCCGACATCTTCGAAGTCTCGCGCACCATCGTGCGCCAGGCGCTGAACCAGCTCAGCCGCGACCACCTGGTGACGCTGGAACCGGCGCGCGGCGCCTTCGTCGCCACGCCCAGCGTCGACGAGGCGCGCCAGGTCTACGAAGTGCGCGCGATGCTCGAAGCGGCGCTGGTGCGCCAGCTGTGCGCGCGCATCACCGACGCGCAGATCGCCGAGCTGCGCGCGCATCTGCGCGACGAGCGCGAGGCGATCGGCCGCACCGACGTGCCCGGGCGCACGCGGCTGCTGGCCGACTTCCACATCGTGCTCGCCCGCATGCTCGGCAACGAGGTGCTGGCGCGCCTGCTGACCGACCTGCTGTCGCGCTCGTCGCTGATCTCGCTGATGTACCAGTCCTCGCATTCGGCCGAGGCCTCGCAGGACGAGCACGTCGCGATCGTCGATGCACTGCAGCGCCGCGACGCGCGTGCCGCCGTGCGGCTGATGGAGCAGCACCTGCACAGCGTCGAGCGCAACCTGCGGCTCGACCCACGCGCGCCCGATCTCGAGGCCGTATTGCGACCGTCCCACGAATGAGCCCCCCGACGATGAATTCCGCCGATCAACGACGCTACCCGCGCGACCTGCACGGCTACGGCCGCCGCCCGCCGCATCCGCACTGGCCGAATCGCGCGCGCGTGGCCGTGCAGTTCGTGCTCAATTACGAAGAAGGCGGCGAGAACTCGGTGCTGCACGGCGATGCCGGCAGCGAGCAGTTCCTGTCCGAGCTGTTCAGCCCCGCGGCCTACACGGCGCGCCACCTGAGCATGGAAGGCATCTACGAATACGGCGCGCGCGCCGGCGTGTGGCGCATCCTGCGCGAATTCGAGTCGCGCGGCCTGCCGCTGACGGTGTTCGGCGTCTCGATGGCGCTCGAGCGCTGCCCCGAGGTCACCGCCGCCTTCGTCGAGCTCGGCCACGAGATCGCCTGCCACGGCTGGCGCTGGATCCATTACCAGAACGTCGACGAAGCGACCGAGCGCGCGCACCTGCAGCGCGGCCTCGAGATCCTCCGGCGCCTAACCCAAGATCAGCGCGGCCATGCGAATCCGCTGCACGGCCTCGGCTGGTACACCGGCCGCGACAGCCCGAACACGCGTCGCCTGCTCGTCGAGCACGGCGGCCTCGAATACGACAGCGACTACTACGGCGACGACCTGCCGTTCTGGCTGCAGGTGAAGAAGAGCGACGGCACGCTGGCGCCGCACCTGGTCGTGCCGTACACGCTCGATTGCAACGACATGCGCTTCGCGCTGCCGCAAGGCTTCAGCCACGGTGACGAATTCTTCGAGTACCTGCGCGACGCCTTCGACGTGCACTACGCCGAAGGTGAAGAGCGCCCGAGCATGATGAGCATCGGCATGCATTGCCGGCTGCTCGGCCGGCCCGGGCGCATGCGCGCGCTGCAGCGCTTTCTCGACCACGTGCAGGCGCACGACCGCGTCTGGGTCACGCGCCGCATCGACATCGCGCGGCATTGGAAAGCGACGTTTCCCTTCGATGCCGCGACCGCTTTCGTCTGGGAGTGAACCTGATGAGCCTGAGCCTCGACCAATTGAATGCCGCGACGCCGGCCGGATTCGCCGCGCTGCTCGACGGCGTGTACGAACACTCGCCGTGGATCGCCGAGCGCGCCGCGGCGCGGCGGCCCTTCGCCAGCCGCGCCCAGCTCGAACACGCGCTGGTGCAGGCGGTGCGCGAAGCCGGCCGCGAGCCGCAGCTCGCGCTCATCCGCGCCCACCCGGAGCTGGCCGGCAAGGCGATGGTCGCGAAGACGCTGACTGCCGAATCGACCCACGAGCAGGGCAAGGCGGGACTGACCGACTGCACGCCGCAGGAGTTCGCCAAGCTGCAGCAACTGAACGCCGACTACAACGCGAAATTCGGCTTTCCGTTCATCCTCGCGGTGCGCGGCCCGCGTGGGCTCGGGCTCACACGCCAGGAGATCATCACCACCTTCGAGCGGCGGCTGCAACACCCCACCGACTACGAACTGCACGAAAACCTGCGCAACATCCACCGCATCGCGCAGATCCGGCTCGACGACAAGTTCGGCGAGTCGCCCGCGCTCGGCAACCTGGTGTGGGACTGGGCCGAGAAGCTCGCCCAGCACAGCGACCCCGGTTATGCCGAGAACGGCCAGCTCACCGTCACCTACCTCACGGATGCGCACCGCGCCTGCGCGCAGCGCCTGGCGCACTGGATGCGCGAGGACTGCGGCTTCGACCGCGTCGAGATCGATGCGGTCGGCAACGTCGTCGGCGTCTACGACGGCGCCGATCCGAATGCACCGCGGCTGCTGACCGGCAGCCACTACGACACCGTGCGCAATGGCGGCAAGTACGACGGGCGGCTCGGCATCTTCGTGCCGATGGCCTGCGTGCGTGAATTACGCAATGCCGGCCGGCGGCTGCCCTTCGGCCTCGAGGTGGTCGGCTTCGCCGAGGAGGAAGGCCAGCGTTACAAGGCCACCTTCCTCGGCTCCGGCGCGCTGACCGGGCATTTCGATCCCACCTGGCTCGAGCAGCAGGACGCCGACGGCATCACGATGCGCCAGGCGATGCAGCACGCGGGCCTGTGCATCGCCGACATTCCGAAGCTCGAGCGCGACCCGTCTCACTACCTCGGCTTCGTCGAGGTGCACATCGAGCAGGGCCCGGTGCTCAACGAGCTCGACCTGCCGCTGGGCATCGTCACCTCGATCAACGGCAGCGTGCGCTACCTGGGCGAAGTGATCGGCATGGCCAGCCACGCCGGCACGACGCCGATGGACCGCCGGCGCGACGCCGCGGCGGCCGTCGCCGAATTGATCCTCTACCTCGAAAAAAGAGCGGCCAGTGAACCGCACCTGGTCGGCACGGTCGGCATGCTCGAAGTGCCGAGCGGCTCGATCAACGTCGTGCCCGGCCGCTGCAAGTTCAGCCTCGACATCCGCGCGACGACCGACGCGGTGCGCGACGCCTGCGCCGCCGACGTGCTGGCCGAGCTCGAGCGCATCTGCGAGCGGCGCGGCCTGGCGCACCGGCTGGAGGAAACGTTGCGCGCCGCTGCCGCACCCAGCGCGCCCGACTGGCAGGCGCGCTGGGAACGGGCCGTCGCCGCGCTGCAGCTGCCGATCTTCCGCATGCCCAGCGGCGCCGGCCACGATGCGATGAAGCTGCACGAGGTGATGCCGCAGGCAATGCTGTTCGTGCGCGGGCTGAACGCCGGCATCAGCCACAACCCGCTCGAATCGACCACCAACCACGACGCCGAGCTCGCGGTGCGCGCCTTCCAGCACCTGCTCGACGACCTGAATGACTGACACCATGACCCAACCGCACTACGAGGCGCTCGACGCCTGGATCGACGCCCATTTCGACGAACAGGTGCGCTTCCTGCAGGCGCTGGTGCAGGTGCCCACCGACACGCCGCCGGGCAACAACGCGCCGCACGCCGAGCGCACGGCCGAGCTGCTGCAGGGCTTCGGCTTCGATGCCGAGAAACACGCGGTGCCGGCGCAGGAGGTGCAGGACTGCGGCCTGCAATCGATCACCAACCTGATCGTGCGCCGGCGCTTCGCCGAGGGCGGTCCGGTGATCGCGCTGAATGCGCATGGCGATGTCGTGCCACCGGGCGAAGGCTGGACGCACGACCCCTACGGTGGCGCGGTGGTCGACGGCAAGCTCTACGGCCGCGCCGCCGCGGTCAGCAAGAGCGACTTCGCGAGCTACACCTTCGCGCTGCGCGCGCTCGAGGCGCTGCAGGCGCCGGTCAAGGGCGCTGAAGCGGCGGGCATGCCGCTGCGCGGCGCGGTCGAACTGCACTTCACCTACGACGAGGAATTCGGCGGCGAGCTCGGCCCCGGCTGGCTGCTGAAGCACGGGCTGACGAAGCCCGACTACCTGCTCGCCGCGGGTTTCAGCTACCAGGTGATCACCGCACACAACGGCTGCCTGCAGATGGAAGTGACGGTGCACGGCAAGATGGCGCACGCCGCGATTCCCGACACCGGCGTCGACGCGCTGCAGGGCGCCGTGACCATCCTCAATGCCTTGTACGAGCAGAATGCGCGTTATCGGTCGGTGACGTCGAAGGTGCCCGGCATCACCCATCCGTACCTCAACGTCGGCCGCATCGAAGGCGGCACCAACACCAACGTCGTGCCCGGCAAGGTGGTGCTGAAGCTCGACCGCCGCATGATCCCCGAGGAGAGCCCGGCCGAAGTCGAGGCCGACGTGCGCCGCGTGATCACCGAAGCGGCCGCCGCCTGCCCCGGCATCCACGTCGAGATCAAGCGCCTGCTGCGCGCCGAAGCCTGGAAGCCCGATCCGCGCAGCGCGCCGCTGGTGCAGGCGCTGCAGCGCCACGGCGAAGCGGTGTTCGGCGAGCCGATCCCGACCTCCGGCACGCCGCTGTACACCGACGTGCGCCTCTACGGCGCCGCCGGCGTGCCGGCCGCGATCTACGGCGCCGGCCCGCGCACGGTGCTCGAATCGAATGCCAAGCGGGCCGACGAGCACCTCGTGCTGGAGGATCTGCGCAAGGCGACGAAGGTGGTGGCGCGCACGTTGCGCGACATGCTGGGCTGACGCGGGGTCAGCGCGGCGGAGGTCGGTCGGACGAGGCGAAGTAGCGGCGCAGCGCCCGGAGCCAGCGCCCGAACGGCCCCCCACCGTTGGTCGACGGCTGACGCAGCGCGCCATGGCCGGCCTTCAGCTCGAGCATGGCTTCATCGATGCGCATTCGCGAGAGCGCTCGCGCCGCGTCGACGTGCTCGGCGCAGAACCATTCGAGGCCGTGCGGGTGCCCGCACATTCCGGGAGGCAATGGCACGTAGTCTGCGAACTGAACCAGATCCCCGGCCTTCGCCCGGCGCGACTTCACCGAATCGAGGCTTCGGTTGCAGAAGTGGCAGACGGGCGGTTTCATCGGTCAGACCCATTCAGCGAGGCCATTGCGCCGCGGCCCTATTCGTTTCACATGAACTCGCTGATCACCCAACCGCTCGCCAACAGCCCGAGCGCGACGAGCAAAGCGGGCTTGCCAAGCCCCTGTCGCCGGTACTTCGGCCCGAAGGTAGCGAAGATGTGCTTGCTCTGCGCGTATGCAACCACGAAGTACCAGACGGCCGTGAGAAAGCACATCGCCATGCTGGCGCGGAACACGATGAACGGCCCCGGGTCCGCCCGCTGCACGGCGACGATGGCCGCGATGCTGGCAGCCGCGAGCAGCGCCAGCCATAGCCATGCACCGATGCCGGAGCCGCCCTGGCCGAGGCGCTTGCCGTTGACGAGGTGGATGACGGCGCCGAATACGGGCGTCAGGATGAAGCTGAGCAACGCAGCACGATCGATGCTGAAGAGCGGTACGGGCGATTGAGCGTACGGCTTCGGCGCGGCGCTCTCCTCGCCGGGCAGCTGGTAGGCGCCGGCCTGGAATTCGGCGATGGCTTCGTGGGCGGCCTCGACCTGCTGCGCCGGAACCAGCACGCGCACGCCGCCGACCGCCTGCGTCAGCCAGCTGTTGGCCTGCACGATGTTTGCGTCGGCGACGTGCGGCGCGAGTCCGGCCGCTTCGAGCACGCCCTTCAGCAGATGCGCCTCGGTGGGCGTCGCGCAGGTCGCGACGCGCGTGTAGTCGCCCAGGTAGTCTGATGTCTGCTCGGTCATTCCGGCCTCCCTTCTGCTCGTCGTCGCAAGCTTAGCCAATACCGGCCGACAGGCGCTCGGCAAAGTTGTTGATTCGTGGCCCGGCGCGGCCCGCTCGGTAGCGATCCCGATGGCGCGTGGACCCCGCGTCCAGACAATGGGCCGCGCCGCCGCGACCGGGACCCGTGCATGGCCACCACTGCCACCCTCTTCAACTACTCGTTCACGTTCACGCCGCCCGCACCCAAGCCGGGCGTGCCGCCGACGCTGAAGAAGATCGTCATCGTCGGTGGGGGGTCCGCGGGCTGGATGACGGCGCTGATCCTGGGCAACGCGCTGCTGAAGAGCGGCGTCGAGATCACCGTGCTGGAGTCGCCGACGGTCGGCATCATCGGCGTCGGCGAGGGCTCGACGCCGTGGCTGCGCGGCTTCTTCGACAGCCTGGGCATCGCCGAGTCCGAATGGATGCCGCCGTGCCATGCCACCTACAAGTGCGGCATCACCTTCGACGGCTGGTCGACCAAGCCGGGCTTCGAGCACTACTTCCACCCGTTTGCGTCGATGCTCGACAACCTGACGATGACGCAGTTCGTGCACAACGCGCATGCGCGCATCGCCGGCGCCGACCTGCCCGCGCACCCGAACCGCTTCTTCATCTCCGCCCACCTGGCCGAGCGCCGGCTGGCGCCGAAGCCGGCCTATCAGTTCCCGTTCGACGTCTGGTACGGCTACCACTTCGACGCGGTGCTGCTCGGCGAATTCCTGCACCAGAAGGCGGTCGAGCGCGGCGTGCGCTACCAGCGCGGCCACATCGTCGATGTCCAGCTCGACGAGCAGGGCGACATTGCCTCCGTGCGCACGCAGGAGGGCGAGAGCATTGCCGCCGACTTCTTCGTCGATTGCACCGGCTTCGCCGCGCTGCTGATCGGCAAGGCCTTGAACACGCCCTTCGTCAGCTTTGCCGAGAACCTGTTCAACGATGCGGCGGTGGCGATGCCCACCCCGATCGGCGACACCATTCCACCGCAGACGGTTTCCACCGCGATGCGCCACGGCTGGAAATGGGAGATCCCGCTGACCAACCGCTATGGCAACGGTTATGTCTACAGCTCGTCGTTCTGCTCGGCCGACGAGGCCGAGCGCGAGCTGCGCGAGCGGCTGGGCTTGCTCGACTCGGACACGCCGGCGCGCCACCTGAAGATGCGCATCGGCCGCGTGACGAAGCACTGGAACCGCAATTGCCTCGCGGTGGGCCTGTCGCAAGGTTTCATCGAGCCGCTGGAGGCCACCGCGCTGCTGTTCATCCAGCGCACGGCAATGAACTTCGTCGAGTACGTCGAGAAGGGCGAGATGGACGAGGCGGCGCAGGCGCAATTCAACCAGCGCATCAACGACCATTTCGAAGGCACGCGCGACTACATCGTCACGCACTACAAAACCAATACGCGCGGCGACACCGACTACTGGCGTGCCAATGCCGCCAACATGAACCTGTCCGACGAGTTGAAGCGCTTGTTCATGATCTGGCTCTCGGGCAAGCCGATCGCGCCGGAGATCGACAGGCAGGCCATCGGCCGCGGCTATCCGGTGTTCTCGTGGTACTGCATCCTGGCCGGCATGGGCATCTTTCCCGAGCCGCAGGACCTGCGCGCAGCCACGGCGAGCGAAGCGCGCTACAGCCTCGATGAAATCGACAACCTGCTGCGGCGCAGCGCGATGAACTTCAGGGATCACCGCGAGGTGCTGGCGGACATCCCTTCGCCGCGCGTCGACAAGGCGCTGCAGATCTATTTCTGGTAGCGAGGCGGCGCGCCGCGGCGAAATCCGCCGACCCCGCCCCCGACGCGGGCGAGCGATTCCCTGCACACTGCCGCCCAGCCCACAACCGCATTGCCCCATGCTGCCCTTCGGCTTCGACAACACCTACGCCCGCGAGCTGCCGGGCTTCTACGTGGCGTGGAAACCCGCCGCGGTGCCTGCGCCGCGGCTGCTGTTCCTCAACGAAGCGCTCGCCACCGAGCTGAACCTGGACGCCGCGGCGCTGAACGGCCCGGATGGCGCGGCGCTCTTTGCCGGCAACGTCGTGCCCGATGGCGCCGAGCCGATCGCGCAGGCGTATGCCGGCCACCAGTTCGGCGGCTTCTCGCCCCAGCTCGGCGACGGCCGCGCGCTGCTGCTGGGCGAGCTGATCGACCGCGCCGGCCGGCGGCGCGACATCGCCTTCAAGGGCTCGGGACGCACGCCCTTCTCTCGCGGCGGTGACGGCAAGGCCGCCGTCGGGCCGATGCTGCGCGAGGTGTTGATCGGCGAGGCCATGCATGCGCTGGGCATCCCGACAACGCGGGCGCTGGCGGTCGCCGCGACCGGCGAGTCGGTCTACCGTGAACAGGCGCTACCCGGTGCGGTGCTGACGCGCGTGGCCGCCAGCCACCTGCGCGTGGGCACCTTCCAGTTCTTCGCGGCGCAGGGCGACACGGCCCGGCTGCACCAGCTCGCCGACTATGCGATCGCGCGGCACGACCCGGACCTCATCGGCGCGCCGGAGCGCCATCTGGCGCTGCTGCGTGCCGTCGCCGCGCGGCAGGCGACGCTGATCGCGCAGTGGATGAACGTCGGCTTCATCCACGGCGTGATGAACACCGACAACATGGCGATCTCCGGCGAATCGATCGACTACGGGCCGTGCGCGTTCATGGAGGCCTACGACCCGGCGGCAGTGTTCAGCAGCATCGACCACGGCGGCCGCTACGCCTACGCCAACCAGCCGCACATCGCGCGCTGGAACCTCGCGCGTTTTGCCGAAACGCTGCTGCCGTTGATGGCCGACGCCGACGACGAGGCCGCGGTGCAGCGCGTGGTGGCGCAGGTGATGGAAGTGATCGATGCCTTCCCGGCGCTGTACGCCACGGCACTGCGGCAAGGTCAACGCGCCAAGCTCGGCCTGTTCGCGGCCACCGCGGCCGACGACGACGCCGACAGCGCGCTCCCCGACGACTGGCTCGCGCTGCTGCACACGCAGTCCGTCGACTTCACGCTGGCCTGGCGACGGCTGGCCGACGCGGCCGACGGCGACGGCGCCGCGCTGCGCGCACTGTTCGCCGAGCCGGCGGCGCTCGACGCCTGGCTCACGCGCTGGCAGGAGCGCTGTGCGCGCGACGAGGCGGCCGGCGGCCCGCCTGCTGCCGAGCGCGCGGCCCGGATGCGCCGCACGAGCCCGTGGATCATCCCGCGCAACCACCGCGTCGAGGAGGCGCTGGCGGCGGCCTCCGACCACGACGACCTCGGCCCCTTCGAGCGGCTGCTGGCAGCGATACGCCAGCCCTTCGACGAGGCGCCTGCGCTGGCGCGTTACGCCGAGCCGGCGCCGGCGGCGGTCACCGCCTGCTACCGGACCTTCTGCGGCACCTAGTGACCGCCAGCGGATGATCGTGGCGCCGGAATCGTTCGATGCCCTGATCGTCGGCGCCGGCCAGGCCGGACCGGCGATTGCGGCGCGCTGCAGCAAGCAGGGTCTGCGCACCGCGATCATCGAGCGCGGCCAGGTCGGCGGCACCTGCGTCAACGTCGGCTGCACACCCACCAAGGCGCTGGTCGCGAGTGCGCGCGCCATCCAACTGGCGCGCCGCGGTGCCGAGTTCGGCTTCGATGCCGGCGACATCCGTGTCGACATGGCGCGCATCAAGGCGCGCATGGACGGCATCGTCGCGCAGTCGCGCACGGGGGTCGAATCCTGGCTGCGGGGCTTGCAGCACACCGAGCTGATCACGGGCGAAGCGCGCTTCGTCGCGCCCGCCACGCTGGAGGTCGCCGGCCGCCGCTTGACGGCGCCGCGCATCTTCCTGAACGTCGGCGCGCGCGCAGTGCGACCCGACCTGCCGGGCATCGACGATGTGGCCACACTGGACAACGTCTCGATCCTCGCGCTGGACCACGTGCCCGAGCACCTGGTCATCGTCGGCGGCAGCTACATCGGGCTGGAGTTTGCGCAGATGATGCGCCGCTTCGGCGCCGCGGTGACGGTGGTCGGGCGCTCGCCGCGCCTGCTGCCGCGCGAGGACGAGGATGTGTCGCAGGGCATTCGCGCGATCCTCGAGAACGAAGGCGTGCGCTTCGCGCTGGCCTCGGAATGCATCTCGCTGTCGCGCGAGGGCGCGCGCATCGTCGTCGGCGCGCAGTGCGAGCGCGACCAGCCGCCGATCGTCGGCAGCCACGTGCTGCTGGCCGTCGGGCGGCAGCCGAACACCGACGGGCTCGGGCTGGCGCTCGCCGGCATTGACACCGACGAGCGCGGCTTCATCCGCGTCGACGACCAGTGCCGCACCAGCGCCGACGGCGTCTGGGCGGTGGGCGAGTGCAATGGCCGCGGCGCGTTCACGCACACCGCGTGGAACGACCATCAGATCGTGGTGGCCAACCTGTTCGACGACGACCCGCGCCGCATCACCGATCGCATTGCGTGTTATGCGCTGTTCATCGACCCGGCGCTCGGGCGCATCGGCATGACCGAGACGCAGGCGCGCGCGGAAATGGCCCAAGGCCGCAAGCTGCTGCACGCCAAGATGGCGATGCAGCGCGTCGGCCGCGCGCGCGAGGCCGGCGAGACCCAGGGTTTCATGAAGGTGCTGGTGGATGCCGATACGCAGCGCCTGCTCGGCGCGGCGATCCTCGGGCTCAACGGCGACGAGGTCGTGCACGGCCTGCTGGACGTGATGGCGGCCGACCGCCCGACCACGGTGATCTCGCGAGCGATGCACATCCACCCGACAGTGAGCGAGCTGCTGCCGACCTTGTTGCAGCAGCTGGAGCCGCTGACTTGAGGCGTTAGCGACCCTCGGCCGATGACGAGCCGACGACGAGTCGCGGCGCGCCAACGCCGACCCGGCCGATCACCGCCGCCTGGCCGAAACCATGGCGGCCGAAGACGGCGAGCACCGCGTCCAGCGCCGCCGGCGCGCACGACACGAGCAGGCCGCCGCTGGTCTGCGGGTCGGTCAACAAGGCCCGGTCTTCGGCCGCGAACGCGGCGGGCAGCAGCACGTCGGCGCCATAACCGGCCCAGTTGCGCCCGGACGCGCCGGTGACGAAGCCCTGCGCGGCCAGCGTTCGCACGCCGTCGAGCAGCGGCACGGCCGGCCAGTGAACCTGCACCTCGCAACGCGCGCCACGGGCCAGTTCGAGCGCGTGGCCGGCGAGGCCGAAGCCGGTGACATCGGTCAACGCGTGCACGCCGGAAAGGGCCGCCAGGTCCGGCCCGGGCGTGTTGAGCTGCGTGGTGCAGGCGATCATCCGCGCATAAGCGTCGGCATTCAATGCGCCCTTCTTCAGCGCCGCCGACATCACGCCGACGCCGAGCGGCTTGCCCAGCACCAGCAGGTCGCCCGGCTGCGCGTCGGCATTGCGCTTGACGTGTTTCGGGTGCACCAGCCCGAGCGCCACCAGGCCGTAGATCGCTTCGACCGAATCGATGGTGTGGCCGCCGGCGATCGGGATGCCCGCGGCACGGCAGACCGATGCGCCGCCTTCGAGGATGCGGCCGATGGTCGACGTGGACAGCACGTTGATCGGCATGCCGACGAGGGCCAACGCCAGGATCGGCCGGCCGCCCATCGCGTAGACGTCGCTGATCGCATTGGTCGCGGCGATGCGGCCGAAGTCGTGCGGGTCGTCGACGATCGGCATGAAGAAGTCGGTCGTCGCGATCAGCGCCTGCTCGTCGTTGAGCTGGTACACCGCGGCATCGTCGGCGGTCTCGATGCCGACCAGCAGTTCCTTGGGCACCGGCATCGCCGCGGTGCCCTTCAGGATCTCGGACAACACGCCGGGCGCGATCTTGCAGCCGCAGCCGCCGCCGTGCGACAGCGAGGTCAGGCGGGGTTCGGCGGCGGCGGTCTCGTCAGCTGCATTCATGGCGGGCAAGCATAGCCGGCTCGCCGCGCCGGCGCTGTCGGTGGGAGACCGCGCACAGCGGCGACACGCAAGGACAATGCGCGCCCGGCTTCCTCCCACCCGCATGCACCGACGAGACCTTCTCCTGCGCAGCGCCAGCACCGCGCTGGCCGCGCTGCCCGGCACTCACGCGCGCGCCGCGGATCAGGCAGCGGCATTCGCGCCGCCCGCGGCGCTCGCGCCGATCCGCGCCCGTCCCGATCGCATCATCGACGTCTCGGTCTGCACGCGACCGTTCCGCGCTCAGGGCCCGCGCATCGAAGCCGAACGGCGTTTCGGCAAGACCATCGTGCACAACTACGGCCATGGCGGCAGCGGCTGGTCCCTGTCCTGGGGCGCGGCGATGTTCGCGCTGCCGCTGCTGCTGGCCACGCGCGAGCGGCACATCGCCATCGTCGGCTGTGGTGCGATCGGTCTGACGATGGCGCGCGTCGCGCAGCGCGCCGGCTTGCGCGTGCACATCTATTGCAAGGAGCGGCCGCCGGAGGTGCGCTCGTCCGCCGCCACCGGCATGTGGTCGCCCGAATCCCGGCTGTGCACGCTGGAACATGCGACGCCGGCATTCGCGCAGCAGTGGGAGGCGATGGCGCGCAGCTCGTTCAAGGCGTTCCAGCGCCTGCTCGGCCTGCCCGGTGATCCGATCGGCTGGCACGACGGCTACACGCTGTCCGACATCCCGTTCGACCAGCCCTTGCCGGGCAACGGCCACTCGAACGACGAACCGGAGTATCCGGACCTCGAAGCACGCATTCGCGATCTGCGGCCGCGCTCGGTGGTGCTGGCGCCGCACGAACATCCGTTCCGCGTGCCGCATGCGCGGCGCTATACGCAGATGACCTTCAACCTGGCGGCGTATTCGCGCCTGCTGCTCGACGAGTTCATGCGCGACGGCGGCGAGATCGAGCAACGCGATTTCGTGCACCTGCGCCAGTTCGCGGGCCTGAAGGAACGCACGATCGTCAATGCCACCGGTTACGGCGCGCGGGCGCTGCTGGGCGATCACTCGATCATTCCGGTGCGCGGGCAGACCGCGCGGCTGGTGCCGCAGCCGGAGGTGAGCTATGGGCTGATCTATCGCGGCCACAACGTGGTCGTCGTTCCGCGGAGGGATGGCCTGCTGGTGCAGGCGCAGGGCGAACGCGATTTCGGCAATCACAATACCGAACCGGACCGCGGGTTGTCGGAAGCGGCGGTGGAACGCCTCGGGCGGCTGTTCGCGGCGTGAAAAATCATCAGGGAGGGAATGAACTTGAACCAGCGGCTGATCCATGTTTTCTTGCTGGCCACGACCTTGTGGCTGGCCTCGTGTGGCGGCGGCACGTCCTCGTCATCGGACTCGCCGACCGCCGCGGCCGCAGCCCGGGCGATGGTCGCCGCGCGTGACGCCGCGCCGCAGCGCCGCGCCTTGTCGACCGCCGGCCCGGTCGATGCCACCGACGCGGCCAACCAGCTGATGGACTTCGCCGAGGTCCGGTTCCCGGAATTCTTCCCGGGCCACCCGGCCACCGGCTCGGCACTCGGCTACCTCTACCGCCACTACGAATCGACTGGCATCTACCTCGGCGTGCGCGAGGGCCAGGTCTACGTGCTGGGCGGCATCTTCGGCGGCGAAGTGCTGGCGGTCGGCGCGTTGACGCAGTTCATCACGCCGCAGCAGCGCGTGTCGGCGCGGTGCGCGCAAGCCGGTGTCTCGCATGCCGTCTTCGCGACGCCGAATGCGCAGGTCGGCCGCAATGCCGGCATCACGCTGGCCGGCTGCAGCGGTGCGATCGGCTCGCCGCAATGGCTGCAGACGGCCGGCCCGGCGCTGACGCTGGCCGCCGACAAGACGCAGACGATCAGCTTCGACCCGCCGCAGGCCGGCAACTATGGCTTCGAGCTGCGCTTCGTCGGCTCCGACGGCGCGCGGCGCACCGAGAACGTCTCGCTCGCCGTCGCGGCGGCCGAGCCGGCGGCCGTCGGCGTGACCGTGCGCGCCAGCCATTCGGTGCGCATGGGCGGCAAGGTGTCGGTGCGCGCTTGGGCCCAGCTGCCGGCGGACGACGCCGTCAAGGCCGTCACCTGGACGCAGATCGAGGGACCGCCGGTGACGCTGGACACCAGCACCAGTCGCCTGGCGGTCTTCACCGCGCCCGACGTGACGCGCGACACCGTGGTGCGGCTGCGCGCCACGCTGCACACCGACAGCGGCCGAGTGGCCAACGACGAGGTGATGGTGCTGGTCGAGCGCTACACGCAGGCGCCGGCCAGCGACGAGGCCGCGTTGTGGGGCGGCGCCCACGTGGCGCGCGTGTATGCGTACAAGTCGTCCGGCCCCTACGCGACGGCGCTGCGGCGCTGCGTCTACGACGCCGAGATCCACTTCTACGGGCCGGGCCCGAACCTGTGCACGCTGGGCACGCTGCCGTTCCTCGCGCAGGACACCGGCGGCGGCCTCCCGACGGTCGAGCAGGTGATGAGCCGCGTGCTGGTGTCGCACGACTGGCTCGGCCGCAACTTCGAGAACTTCCTGCGCACGCACGACACGCGCGGCGACTACCGGCGCATGCTCAACAGCGTGACCGCGATCGTGCTGTCGACGCACGTGCGGCCGTCGTTCTACAGCGGGCTCAGCGGCGCCATCTACCTCGACGGTGATTCGTTCTGGCTGACGCCCGAAGAGCGCGACACGATGAACGAGGCGCCGGACTACCGCAGCGACTTCGGCAACGGGCTGCAGTACGACACGCTGTGGCGCTACGTGCGCGACAACAAGAGCATCTTTGCGTACTTCGATCCGCGCCAGCGCATCACGCGCACGCTGGACGACGTGCACAACGAAGCCGGCTGGCTGCTGTTCCACGAGCTCGCGCACGCGCTGGACTACCTGCCGCCCTCGGCCTATGCCGGCCTCGACCGCTCCCTCGGCGTCTGGCTCAACATCTACCCGCGCTGGGAAGCCTCCCAGCTCACGTCGGACACGGTGGCGTTGGCCTATCCACTGAACTCGTCGATCCTGGCCGGCCTCGGGCACGTCCGCTTTCGCGGCCTGGACGCCACCTCCGAACAGAAGGCCTACACGCCCGCGCAGATCGCCAGCGCCTTCAGCACCGACGTGGCCACCGACGACTACAGCTACTCGACCTCCCGGGAAGACGTGGCGATGACGCTGGAGGAGTTCCTGATGCAGCGCCGGCACGGCATCCGCCGCGACTTCGCGATCAGCGGCACCATCGACCGCGCGAGCGGCACGTCGTCGAGCGTGCCGGTGCACTGGGGCCAGCGCGGCCGCATCGGCGAGGCGGCGATCCGGGCGCGCACGCGCGTCATCGTGCGCCAGCTCGCGCCGTGGGCCGACGAAGCGGAGGTCGACCTGCTGCCGGCGCCGACTGCGATGCGCGCCGGCGAGAGCTGGGGGGCCAACCTCGAGCAGCCCGCGATCCCGCGCCGCGCACGCGCCGCCAACGAGCCGCCGACGCTGCAGCAGATGTGGCAGTTCCAGCGCGAGCTGCAGCGCATGCAGCATCACCGCCACCATGGCGCCCAGCGCCTGCCACCGGCGATGCTCGGCGCCGCGCGGCCGGCGCACTGACGCGGCAGCAGCGCAGCGTACCCATGCGCAAGCCGATCACCGTCGAGGACCTGTGGCAGTTCGAGCGCCTGGCCGGTGTCGTCGTCTCGCCCGACGGCACGCGCGCGGTGTGCGGCGTCACGCAGCCGTCGATGGAGCGCAACGACAGCAGCACGCAGCTGTGGCTGCTCGACACCGACGCGAAGCGCGCGCCGCGACCGCTGACCAGCGGCGGGCAGAAGAACGGCCAGGCCGCGTGGTCGCCGCGCGGCGACCGCATCGCCTTCGTCGCGCGGCGTGAGCAGCAGGGTCGCAGCGACGACCAGCCGCAGCTGTACCTGATTGCGCCGGACGGCGGCGAGGCCACGCGGGCCAGCGACTTCGCACCCGGCATCGAGGCCTTCCGCTGGCTGCCCGATGGCCGCGGCGTGGTCTTCGCGGCCTGGGTCTGGCCGGGGCTGAAGGGTGCGCGCGCGCAGGCCAAGGCCTTCAAGACCTTCAACGCGCGCAAGGAAACCGGCTACGCGACCAGCGAGGCGCACTACCGGCTGTTCGACCACCAGCATCCGATGCAGCGTGTGCTGCACCTGCTGCGGCTGGATCTGGCCAGCGGGCGCATCGTCGACCTGTTCGAAGGCACGCCCTACGAGCTGCCGCGCGTCGACCTGCAGCCGCTGCCTTTCGACGTCAGCGCCGATGGCCGGCACCTCTGTTTCGCCTATGACCCGGCGCCCGAGAAGCTTGCGGGCCAGCGGCGCGTGCTGGTCGAGCTCGATCTCGCGCGGCGTCGCTTCCACCGCGTCGCCGACGACCCGGCCTGGGACTTCGACCTGCCGCGCTACAGCCCGCAGGGCGAGCGCATCGCCGCGCTGGCGGCGAACGTCGGCAAGGCGCACACGATGCCGGCGAAACCGGCGCTGCTGTCGCGCGATGGTCGCTGGCGTGCGCTCGGTGCCGGCTGGGACCTGGAATGCGCGTCGGCGCCGGCGTGGTCGGTCGACGCTCGCGCGCTGTACTTCAGCGGCGAATCGCGCGGGCGTTGCCCGCTGTGGCGCTGCGCGGTCGATGACGACGTGATCACCGAGCACGCCGGCGGCGGCTGGGTGCAGGGCTTCGACGTCGGCGGCGCGCCTGGGCAGGAGGTGCTGGTCACCGCGATCGACGGCCACAGCCATCCGGTGCGGCTGTTCGCGCAGCGCGCGGGCGCCGCGCCGCGGCGGATCGAGCGCTTCAATGACCGGCTGCTGGCGCGGCTGGCGCTCGGCGAGGTGCGCGAGGTGAGCTTTCAGGGCGCGTTGGGCGACGAGGTGCAGATGTGGCTGACGCTGCCGCCGGACTTCGATGCGCGGCGCCGCCACCCGGTGCTGCACGTGATCCACGGCGGACCGCAGGTCGCCGCCGGCGACAGCTTCGGCTACCGCTGGAATGCGCACCTGCTGGCCTCGCAGGGGCATGTGGTCGCGCAGGTCAACTACCACGGCTCGACGAGCTTCGGCCACGCCTTCAAGCACAGCATCGTCGGCCGCCTCGCCGAGCTCGAATTCCAGGACCTCGAGGCGGCCACCGACTGGCTGCGCGCACAGCGCTGGGTCGACCCGCAGCGCATCAGTGCCAGCGGCGGCAGCTACGGCGGCTTCCTGGTCGCGTGGATGAACGGCCATGCCGCGCCCGGGCGTTACCGCGCCTACGTCTGCCATGCCGGTGTCTTCGACCGCGTGGCGACCTTCGCCGCCGATTCGTATGCCGAGCGGCCGAAGGACCTGGGCGCGCTGTACTGGGACGACATGCCCAAGGTGCTCGCACAAAGCCCGCATGCATTCGCGGCCGCGATGCGCACGCCGACGCTGGTGATCCACGGCGCGCTCGACTACCGCGTGCCGGACTGCAACGGCCTGGCCTTCTACAACACGCTGAAGCTGCGCGGCGTGCCGGCGCGGCTGCTGTGGTTTCCGGACGAGAACCACTGGGTGCTGAAGCCGCGCAATTCGCGGCAGTGGTACCGGGAGTTCTTCACCTGGCTCGACGCGCATTCCGGGCGCCGGCGCGCAGGTCGACAATCGCGCCATGCGCGCTGACAGCAGCCATCGCGGCCAGGTTTTCACCACGCCGTGGCCCGGTGTGCACGGCACGCTCATCGACAGCACGCGGCACTACGGCCGCCACTGGCACACGACCTTCGGCTTCGGCCTGCTCGAGCGCGGCGCGCAGCGTTCGGCCAGCGGCCGCGGCGAGGTCAGCGCCTACGCCGGCGATCTGATCACGACCAACCCCGGTGAAGTGCACGACGGGCGGCCGCTCGACGGCGCATCGCGGCGCTGGCGCATGGTCTACCTGGAGCCGGACGCGATGGCCGAGGTGCTCGCCGCACCCGCCGGCGCGGGCGAGTTCACGCGCCCGGTGCTGCGTGACGCGCGGCTGCAGCGCGCCGTCGCCGCACTGTTCGATCGGCTCGACGGCTGGCGCGCCCGCGGCGACGACGCAGCCGCGCTGGCCTGCGACGAGGCCCTCGCGCACTGCTGCGAAATGCTGCTCGGTGGGCGTGCCGTTGCGTCAAGGAGCGCCCTGCCCTTCGCCGAACTGCGCGCTGTGCGCGATCGCCTCGCCGACGCTGCGCTCGAAGCGCCCTCGCTGGCCGTGCTGGCCGCGCAGGCCGGCTTGAGCCGCTACCAACTGCTGCGCCGCTTCAGCGCGGCCTTCGGCCTGCCGCCGCACGCCTGGTTGCTGCAGCAGCGCGCCGAACGCGCGCGCCGGCTGATCCGCGGCGGCGCGAGCCTGGCGCTGGCCGCGGCCGAGGCCGGCTTCGCCGACCAGAGCCACCTGACGCGCATCTTCGTGCGCCAGTTCGGCTACACGCCGGGCGCCTGGCAGCGGGCAATGGCCGTGCCGCGCGCCTTGCAATAACGTTCAAGACGCCGCGCGGCGGCCGCACCAGACTGGCGGCCTCTCATCGAACCGCCCGCTCGACATGACGACGATCCCCTACGTGCACGGCCACGACGAGCGCGAGCACACGCGCCTGCAGGACCAGGCGGCCACGCTGGTCGAGCTGCTGCACGGCGACACCGCCTACCCGGGCGGCAGCCGCGTGCTCGAAGTCGGCTGCGGCGTCGGCGCGCAGACGCTGACGCTGGCCGCGCGCAGCCCGCAGGCGCGCTTCACATCGATCGACATCGATGCCCGCTCGCTGGCCGAGGCGCGCCGCCGCGCCGAGGCGGCCGGCCTGCACAACGTGCAGTTCCAGCAGGCCGACCTGTTCGCGCTGCCCTTCGCACCCGCGTCCTTCGATCACCTGTTCGTCTGCTTCGTGCTCGAACACCTGCCGCGACCGGCCGAAGCGCTGGCCGCCTTGCGCGGGCTGCTGCGCCCGGGCGGCACGCTGACGGTGATCGAGGGCGACCACGGCCCGACCGTCTTCCACCCCGACAGCGCCGCGGCGCACGAGGCGATCGCCTGCCAGGTCATGCTGCAGCGGCGCGCCGGCGGTGATGCCCACATCGGCCGCGCCCTTTATCCGCTATTGATCGGCGCCGGCTTCGACGCGGTGCACGTCGTGCCACGCGCCGTCTACGTCGACGCCAGCCGGCCGGCGCTGGTCGACGGCTTCATCCGCAAGACCTTCACCGCGATGATCGAAGGCGTGCGCGCGCAGGCGCTGGCCGCCGGCCTGATCACGCCCGAGCGCTTCGACGAAGGTCTGCGCGCGCTCGAACGCACCGCCGAGGCCGACGGGACCTTCTTCTACGTCTTCTTCAAGGCCACTGCGGTTGCGCCTGCCAGGGATCGCTAACGCGTGACAAAAGCGACCAGGCGCCGGTACGGGATGGGCTCGTCGCTGCCGACGCGCAGCGCCGGCACGACCATCAGCAGCTCCGGCGTGCCCTTCGCCGCCGCCTCCAGCGCCGCGGCCTGCGCCGCATCGCGCACGCAGCCCTGCATGAACAGGATGCGGCGCTGCAGGTAGACCCAGACGCTGCTGCCGGCCAGCGCCGGCGCCGCCTGCAGCCGCGGGAACAGCGCCTGCGCGAGCGCGGCGTCGTAGCGGTAGGCGTTCGAGTCGGCGCATTGGCCGGCCAGCCAGCAGCTGGTGCCGGTCTCGATGCGCCAGTGCGCCTCGCTGCGCCATTCCGCTTCGGTCATCAGCGGGCCGCGCGGCACCGGGCAGTCGGCGCGGTCGGCGCTGAGTTGCCGGAACGGGTCGGGCGCCCAGTTGCGCAGCTCGTGGGGGGCGTCTGCGGCGGCGGGGGTCGTGGCGGCGGCCAGCAGCAGCAGCAGCGTCGGCAGGCGCAGGCTCATCGGTGTCCGGGCAAGGCGTTGATCGGAATGCGCAGGTAGGCGACGCCGTTGTCGTCGGCCGGCGGCAACTGGCCCGCGCGCACGTTGACCTGGATCGCCGGCAGGATCAGCGTCGGCACCTCCAGCGTCGCGTCGCGTGCGGTGCGCATCGCGACGAAGCTGTCCTCGTCGATGCCGTCGCGCACATGCCTGTTCTGCGCCCGCTGCTCGGCGACGCTGGTGCGCCAGGCCGGCGCGCGGTCCAGCGGCGGGTAGTCGTGGCAGACGTACATCGTCGTCTCGGGCGGCAGCGCCAGCAGGCGGTGCATCGAGCGGTACAGCGTGCGCGCATCACCGCCGGGAAAGTCGGCGCGCGCGCTGCCGACATCGGGCATGAACAGGGTGTCGCCGACGAACACGATGCCGTCGAGCAGGTAGGCCATGTCGGCCGGCGTGTGCCCGGGCACCCACAGCGCGGTGGCCTCGAGGCCGCCGATCATGAAGCGCTCGCCGTCGCTGAACAGGTGGTCGAACTGGCTGCCGTCGGGCAGGAAGTTGCGCTCCAGGTTGTAGATCTTCTTGAAGGTGGCCTGCACGTCGCGGATGCGCTCGCCGATCGCGATGCGGCCGCCGACGTGCTGCTGCAGGTAGCGCGCCGACGACAGGTGGTCGGCATGGGCATGCGTCTCGAGGATCCAGTCGACGATCAGGCCGTGTTCGGCAACGCAGGCCAGCATGCGGTCGGCCGAGGCCGTGTCGGTGCGGCCGGCGCGGAAGTCGAAGTCGAGCACCGGATCGATCAGCGCGGCGTGCCGGCTGGCGTGCTCCCAGACGACGTAGGAAACGGTGCCGGTCGATCCGTCGTAGAAGGCTTCGAGGCGGCTGCGGGAGTGATTGCTCATCGCTCGTTCCCCGATGGCTCGGTGGCGGTGAACGATTCTGCGCGCAGGACGGCCTGCGCAGCGAGCAGCCGCCGGCGTGTGCCGTGGCGTTCGTAGGCCGCGGTGGTGCTGAGCGCGGCATGGCCGAGCTGCTGCTGCAGCAGCGGCAGCGGCAGGCCGTGGTCCAGGCTGCGGCGGGCATGGCTGTGGCGCAGCCAGTGCGTGCTGGCGCGGGCCAGTTGCTGCGCGCCGGCGTCGTCGCCCTGCGCGCGCAGCGTCGCGGCGGCGTCGGCAAAGCAGCGCTTGAGCTGGCGGTACAGCGTCGACGTGCCGATGCCGGCGCGCGGGTCGACGGGCTTGTCGGCCGTGGGCAGGTTCGGCGCGCGCACAGCCAGGTCGGTCGCGCGGCCGAGCAAGTGCGTGCCGCGGTTGTCCGGGTGCAGCGGGTCGCGCGGCAGGCCACGCGAGGCCAGGTAGTCGCCGAGCTCGTCGATCAGCGCATCGGGCAGCGGCAGCTCGCGCGCGCGCTGGCCTGGCCCGGCGATGCGCAGCAGCCAGACCGCAAGTGCAGCCTCATCGCCCGGTTCGGGCGGCAGGTGGCTGCGCAGCAGCTGGTCGGCGGTGGCGCTGACCGCTTCGCTGGGCCGCATGCCGGTCGCCTGCAGCAGCCGCCAGGCCAGCCCGAGCCGGCGCTGCGCCGAGCTCGGCACGCCGTGCGCGGCGTCGATGGCGGCGCGCACGCAGGCCGCCTGGGCGGCGTCGAGGCAACGCTGCGGGTCGAGCTTCGGGCCCGCGGTGGCCGCGGCATCCGTCAGCGCCCACGGGTTGCCGATCAGGTAGCGGCGGTCGGCCAGGAAGCCGAACAGGTTCTTCAGCGCCGTCAGCGCCTGGCGTCGTGCCGCGGCCGACAGCGGCCCTTCGAAGGGTCGCCACAGCGGCGACCAGCGCGGCCGCCCGCGTGCGCCGCACCAGCGGTCGCGCGGCTGCGGGTCGGCCAGGAAGTCGCGGTAGGCCAGGCAGTCGGCCGGCTCGATCGACGACAGCGCGCAGCGCCGCTCGAGCACCGCCCACAGCACGAAGCGCTCGGCTTCCTTGCGGCACGCGCGCTGCGTGTGCGCCCTGCCCTGCCCGGCCTTCGAGGCGAGCCAGGCGTCGATCGCCTGGCGGTCGGTGTCGGCGTCGATCAGGCACGACGCCCGCGGCGCTCGGTGCCGGCCGGTGCGGCCGTCGAGCGCTGTCGGCACGACGAACTTGGGGCCCGGGCGGACATCGCTGGCCGGGTTGACCAGCGCATCGAGCTCGGCCGCCGCGAGCTGGCTGCGCGGCCGCGCCGTGTGCTCGCCGAGCACGAGGCCGGTGCTCGGCCGGTGCGCCTTCAACCACTCGACGATGCGCTGCGCCTTGATGTCGCCGAGGCCACGCATCGGCCGGTGCCAGCGCTGGCCAATGCCGTTGATGCGCGCCACCAGATCGGCCAGGGTCAGCAGCCCGGCGGCTTCCAGCGGCGTGGCCAGCGCCGGATTCAGCCAGAAGGCCAGCGGGTCCGTGGCGCGCGGCGGTTCGGCAACACGCAACTCGAGCCAGTGCAGTGCTTCGAGCTGGCGCGCGATCAGGCGGGCGCGGCGGCGCTGCCGGTGGGTCGCGCGACCGAAGACAGCTTCGTAGCTCGCCTGCTGTTCGGACTGCGAGAAGTCCTCGAGGCCGTGGCTGGCAGCGAAGTCCTCCAGACTCGGCAGCGCGGGTGCCGCGACTTCCGGCAGGCGGGCAGCGTCGAGCAGCACCAGGCGTGCGGTGCCGAAGCGCTGCTCGCGGCGGGCTGCGGCGGCGAACTCGTCGCGCATCCAGGCGATCGTCGAGCGCACCGTGCGGCGATCGCTGGCCTCGCCCTCGAGGCGCAGGTAGCGCTGCCAGCTCTGCGTCCAGTCCAGGCCCTGGACCAGCGCGCGCATGAAGGCGAAGTGCCCGGCGTGCAGCTTGCGTCGGCGCGCGGCCGCTGGCGGCGGGGCGGGCGTGAGGGCGCGGGGGTCGAACAGATCGGGCGTGCGGTTCATCGATGAGGACACCAAGGGGCAAGTGCCTGTCGCGCCAGAGTTTTTTCTACAGCGAGGGCGGATGTTACGCCTGTCGCGCCGATTTTATGTATGTAGGATCGACAGAGTAATCAATAAGCTATTGATATTAAGCCCAAACAACTGTGAGTCTGGTTGGGATTCGCGTCGGGTTCGTCGCCCGCGGAGGCATTCAGCCTGCGCCGGCGGCTTTAGGAGGCTCCGCTGGCGAGCCGGACGGTCGGCGGCAGGATGAGACCTGCCGCCGTGCCCTGTGGAAACTAGGTTGCCACCCGTTCGTCGAGCACCTGTGCGATCGCCTCACAGATGCGCTGCATCATCGCGTCGTCGGCCGGCGGGGCGTCCAGGACGATCAGCGCCCTGCCCTTCGGATCGCGGCGCCAGTTACCGACCACCCGGTCGCGGGCCTGAATGCGCTGCGGCGGCAAACGCTCCTCGGCTCGACCCAGCAGGTGCGCGACCACCTGCCCGGCCGGCAGGCGCTTGACCGATTGGCGCAGACGCTCCGCACGCCGCAGAACCGTCTTGCGGTCGGCCTCGAGCGCCGCATGGATCTCTTCAGCGTGTTTGGGCTGCACCTCCAGCGGCGATGCGAAGGCCTCGACGATCGCCTCCGGCAACTGAGCGACCTGGATCGCCTTGCGCACCCAGGTGTGGCTGACGCCGATCGCTTCGGCCAGGCGGCGCTGCGAGACGAAGAGCCCGGCCTCGAGCGCACGCACATAGGTCTGGCCCTGCTCGTAGGCGGAGGGGTCTTCGCGCTCCCGATTCTCGCGGTCCATCGACAGGAACAGGTCGAGGTCCGGCATCGGGCCGTCCCAGAGCACCGCCAGCACGGCCAAGCCGAGCTCCAGGCAGGCACGGTGACGCCGGTGCCCGAAAACCACCTCGTAGCGCCCGGCCTCCGCGGCCCGCCGCACCAGGATCGGCTGCGCATTGCCGCCGGCCAGCTCGATGCTCGCCTTGAGGCGGGCGAAAGCCGGCGTCGCGAACGACTGCTCGTGCCGGTTGGCCCAGGCGGTCGCCTGCACCAGCGCCGGGTCGAGCTTGACCGTCGGCAGGGAGCCGTCGAACTGCTGCAGCTTGTCGCGCAGCTCGGCCAGTTCGCCCTGCAGCGTCAGCATCTCGCTGCGCGCAGCCAGCATCTGGCCCGGCGCGGTGCGCGGGCCGGCCGGCTTCGGCAGCTCGCTGGTCGCCGCGGTCTTCGCGGCAACCGCGGCGGCCAGGTCGGCCGTCGAGGCCAGCAGACGTTTGCCGATGCTGCTCATCGGGATCTCCTCGTGGATGGGCCAGCGCGCAGGGTGCCGGCGGTGCCGTCGCCGTCATGCCGGCGCTCGATCGGGGGTTCGGCCGGGCAGGGCGCCAGCGGCGGTGGAAACCAGGTTTCCAGGCAGGTCGATCGCATGACCGTTCAGGCCCGTGCCCGGTTGCGCCAGGCCTCGACGATCGACTGTTCGACCAGGTCGACGACGCGGTCGTAGGCATCGGCGGCGCGCTTGTAGGTCTTCGCCGAACCTTCGTACTTCTGCACGTCGTAGACGGTGCCGAACTCGGCCGCCTTCGACGACGTGACGGTGGTCTTCGGCACCTCGACCGGCAGCAGGTATTCGCCGTAGGTGGCCTGGATCCACTGCCGCACCGCCGGTGCCGCGACGTCCGATTGGTCGACCCGCGACAGCAGGACGTGCAGGAAGTCGTAGGTCTTGCCGCGCTGCGCGGCCTGGTCCAGGTTGCTGCCGAGGTCGGCGAACAAACCCCAGAACTGCGCCGAGCTCGCGAAGTCCAGCGCCGACGGCGGCACCGGCACCAGAATGCCGTCGGCCGCCATGAAGGCATTGATGGTCACGTAGGACAGCGAGGGCGGCGTGTCGATCAGGATCACATCGTACTCGTCGCGCACGCCCTCGAGGCTCTGGTTCAGCACATCCCAGAAGCGGGCGCTCGGATCGCGCATCTGCATCGCCGGCAGGCTGAACTCGGCCTGGAACAGGAACGGCGCGGCGGCCACCAGGTCGATGCCGTCCCAGTAGGTCGGCTGGATCGCATAGCGGATGTCGGTCGCCTCGCCGCGGCAGATCGGCACGATCGTCATGGCTTCCTCGACTTCGGTCTCCGGCAGGATGCCGAACAGCGTCGACAACGAGCCCTGCGGATCGACGTCGATCGCCAGCACCTTGTGGCCGCGCATGCTGAGTCCTTGCGCCAGCACCATCGCCGTCGTCGTCTTCGACACGCCGCCCTTGAAGTTGCCGATGGCCATCGTGACGGCGCGGTCACCGCCCGGCCGCAGCGAAGGCTTGCGGTACTCACGCGCCCAGCGCCGCAGCTCGGCCAGCGAGAACTCACGCCGCCCGCCGGTCGGCGTCAGCTTGCCCGAGGGCAGGTCGTTCTTGGTGATCCGGTAAGCCACGTGCGCCTTGTCGACGCCGCAGATGGCGGCCAGCTGGGTTGCCGAATAACTCGGCGACAGCTTGCGCGCCTCGGGTGCCAACAGCCGGCCGCGGATCTCCTCGACCATGCCGGCAGCGCGCTCGGCGAGCGCGGTGACCCGCGCCATGTCGATCGGCTGCCGGGCCGCCGGCGGCGCTGCCGAGGCGGCCGGGAGCGGCGGGGAGGGGGGTGTGGAAACCAGGTTTCCAGCGATCGCTTGCGTTGATTCAGTTGCCATAATCCCGTCGAGTCAACATTTTCCGGCGAGTGTACCGAAAAGCGTTGAATCATCGGGAAATTCTTGCCCGGACGAGAGTCGTCGAAGCGCTGACAACGGAGACGCAAGTGTGAGCGGGATTGGTACTCCCGGCCAGATCCGCGCCGGGCAACGTGAGCTCGAATGTGATTCCAGGGCCCGATCGGCCGCTGCAGCCGTCGTCGCGGGCCGCCCCGAAGGCGCCGACACCCCTTTGTGCGACCGAACCGGCGCCACCGGCGACCTGCATCCACGCGACGACCATATCCACTCCGCATGAAACCCAGCCAAGCTCACCGGACCGGCGACCGAATCACAACTCCACTCACAACGAATCCCATCCAAGCTCACGATGAATCCCAAGTCCACTCCGCAAAACGGCCGTAAGTGCTTGTCGCACCGAACGAATCACCCCCAGCAACGTATTTCAATCAGTTCAAGTGTTCATTCAACTTCTTCAAGGCCGGGTTTGGGATGAACTGTGAATTGCCAAATTCACAGTCAGCCGCCATCATGTGAAGGTGTCCGAATCGCCCCTTGACGCTCCCGACGACGAAGTCCCCAGCCAGCCGGCTGGATCCGTCCCCGCGCCTGGCCGCCTTCGCCACCCCGCAGCCCCCAGCCGCCGCGACGACCCGGTGGTGCAGAAGGCCAACGAGTCGATCGCCATCCGGCCGAAGAAGGGCCGCCTGACGCTGTTGTCGCGACGCATCTACAACGCACTGCTGTATCACGCGCAACAGCAAGGCGTCGACGAACGTCAGTACACACTTCCGCTGGCGACGTTGATCGGCGACTCGCATTTCAACTCGCGCAACGTGGCGCTGCTGAAGGAGCACATCCGCGAGATGCAGACCACGCTGATCGAGTGGAACTCGGTCGGCACCGGCGAACAGCGCTGGACCTCGTCACAGCTGCTCGGCACCGTCGAGATCGCCGAACGCGGCTCCGGCTACCCGGTGATCATCACCTGGAGCTACCCCGACAAGGTACGTGAGCGCTTGCTCAAGCCAAATCGCTACACGAAGATCCTGCTCGAGGTCGGCGCGCAGATGCGTTCCTACGCGGCGGCGGTCTTGTTCGAGCTCGGCATGCAGTACCTGACCTCGCCGTCGCGGCTGACGATGCGCGAGGACCTGTTCTGGTGGGCCTCGGTGCTGACCGGGCGCAGCGACATCGAGAAGGTCGACTACCGCTACTTCAAGCGCGACGTGCTGCGGCCGGCACTGGCCGAGGTCGATGCGCTGCAGGACGACTTCAGCCTCGAGCTGATCGAGCACCGCGAGGGCCGGCGCATTGCCGAGCTGCAGTTCATGGTGCACCGCAAGGCGCAGTCGGCGCTCGGCGTCACCGAGGACCGCAATCCGTTCGACCTGGTGCTGGTCGAGCGGCTGCGCAAGCTCGGTCTGAAGGACGAGGAGGCTGACCGGCTGTACTCGAAGACCGACGAGGGCCTGCTGCGCGCGACGCTCGACCATGTCGAGCAGCGCCTGCGCCATCCCGGCCTGCCGCCGCTGGCCGCGCCCGCGGCCTATCTGCGCGACGCGCTGAAGAAGGGCTACGCCGGCGCGACCCCTGCACTCGTCGCGGCCGAGCCCGCCCCTGGCCCCGCCGCCGAGCCCGCGCGCTCGCCGCCCGCCGCGCATACCTCGGTGCAGTCGATTCGCGACGAATGGGAGCGCGCGCGCGCGAAGGCCGCCGAGGACCGTTTCCACGCCGCGCCGGCAGACCGTCGGGCGGCCTGGCAACAGGCTTTCGAAGCGGCACAGCTCGAGGGGCTGCTGGCGCCGCTGGCGCAGGCCTGGCGCCGCGATGGCCCGGCCAGCCGCATCGCCGGCCCGCTCTTCTTCCGCTGGCTGGCGCGCCAGGAGTCGCCCGCCGAGCCGACCGAAGGCGAGCTGCTGAATTTCGCGATCCGCCGCGGCATGCTGCAGCTCGGTTGAGGCTGCCGCGTCGTCGCGCTCAGCCGCCTCGGGTCAGCGTGCGCAGCATCTGCTGGTACAGCGCGTCGACCGCCGGCGCGTCGCGCGCCGCCTTGCTGCGATAGGCGGCGACCTGCATCGCCGGCAGCGGCGGCAGCCCGTGCGCCTCGCCGAGGATCTGCAGCCCCGGCGGCACGCTGCACTGCGTCAGCACCGCGACCGCCAGGCCGCTGTCGACCGCAGCGAGCTGGCCGGCCAGGCTGGAGCTGTTGTAGACGATGCGGTGGCGCCGCCGCCGGGCGGCGAGGGCGGCCAGCGCGTCGCGCCGCGCCAGGCTGCCGGCCTCGTACACCGCGATCGGCAGCGGATCGCGCCGCCAGGCCTCGTGTGCCGCCGCGCCGACCCACACCAGCGGCTCGTTGAACAGCAAGGTGCCGCGCTGCGGCCGGTCGCGCGAGACCAGCGCCAGGTCGAGCTCGCCGCGCTGCACTTTCGGAATCAGCGCCGTCGACTGCTCGCAGGTCAACGAGATCTCGACCGCGCCATGGCGCAGCGCGAAGCTGCGCAGCACCGGCGTCAGGTAGCGCGCGGCGTAGTCGTCCGGCACGCCGAGCTTGACCAGGCCGCCCAGGCGTTCGCCGTGCAGCGCCGCCAGCGCCTCGCCGTGCAGCTCGAGCATGCGCCGCGCATGCAGCAGCAGCTCGGCGCCGGACGGCGTCAGCACCAGGTGGCGCGGGCCGCGGTCGAGCAGCGCTCGGCCGGCCGCCTGCTCGAGCTTGCGGATCTGCATGCTGACCGCCGACTGCGAGCGATGCACCAGCGGCGCCGCCGCCGACAGGCTGCCGGCATCGATCACCGCGACGAAGCAGCGCAGCCAGTCGAGCTGGAGGTCCGTGGCCTGCATCCGCCGCTCCCGGTCAGTCATCCGAAAATCGAATGGTAGACGCGAATACATTGCGCTTTACGGCAATCCATGCCGGCGCGACAGTGGCCGCCATGGAAGCCGTTCACGCTCTGCGCCGCCGCAGTACCACGGGCCGAGGCCACGCGCTGATGGTCGCGGGCGGGCTGCTGCTCGGCACGCTCGGCGTCTTCGTCGAACGGGCCGGCCAGGACCCGCTGACCACCGTCTGGTTCCGCTGCGCATTCGGCGCGCTGGCGCTGCTCGGCTGGGGCGCCGTCACCGGCCGGCTGCACGAGCTCAAGCTGGCGCCGGCGGGCCTGGCCGCGGCGCTCGGCGCGGGCGGGCTGATGATTGCGAACTGGGCGCTGTTCTTCGCGGCGATCGAGCGCACCTCCATCGGCGTCGCGACCGTCGTCTTTCACGTGCAGCCGCTGTGGCTGCTGCTGGCCGGCGCCTGGTGGCGGTCCGAGCCGCTGTCGCCGCGGCGGCTCGGCGCCGCGCTGCTGGCGTTGGCCGGGCTGGCCGCGGCCTCCGGGCTGTTCGACGGCGACGCCCACTCTGCCGCTCATGATGTGCGTTACTGGTCCGGTGTGGCGATGTGCCTGGGCGGCTCGCTGGCCTATGCCGCCGTCACGCTGATCGCGCAAGGCGCGCGCACGGTCGGCTCGTTTGCGCTCGCCTGGTGGCAGTGTGTGGTCGGCGCGCTGCTGCTGGCCTGGTGGCCGCTGCTGCACGGCTGGCCGGTCTTCGGCGCCGCGTGGGGTTGGCTCGCCGGGCTCGGCGTGCTGCACACCGGCCTGGCTTATGTCGTGCTGTACGCCGGCATCGCGCGGTTGCCGGCCGGCCGCGTCGCGCTGCTGCAGTTCGTCTACCCGGCGGCCGCGGTGCTGATCGACGCGCTGGCCTATGGCCGCGCGCTCGGCGGCGTGCAGGCGCTGGGCGTGCTGTTGATGGGCGTGGCGCTCGCCAGCCTCGCGCGCGGCGACGCCGCCCGGCGCTCAGGCTGAGGCGGCCGGCGCGGCGGGCATCACCAGTTGCGTCTGCGTCACCACCGCACAGAGCTTGCCGGTGGCCGAGCGGATCGTCGTCTGCCAGACCATCGTCGTGCGGCCGCGGTGCAGCGCGATGCACTCGCCGGTCACCGTGGTGTCGACACGCGCGCCGCCGATGAACTTGGTGCTCGAGTCGGTGGTCGTCGTGCTGGTGCCCGGCGGCAGGTTCAGCAGCGTGCCGACGGCGCCCAGCGTGTCGGCGAAGGCCATGTAGGCGCCGCCGTGCAGGATGCCGCGGGTCGTGCACAGCGCCGGCCGCACCGCCATCTCGGCCAGCACGCGCTCGGGCGCCAGCGCGAGCAGGCGCACGCCCATCAGGCCGGGGAACAGCGGTTCGAGGATCGCCTGCACGGCGTCGAGCGAGATCTCAGGCATGGTGGTCTCCGGTGAATGTGCGGTTCAGCCGCCGAGCAGGCCGACGAGAAATCGCGCCGACACCAGCAGCAGGAAGATGCCGAAGGCCAGCTCGAGCCGCCGCTTCGGCCAGCGGTGCGCGAGGCGCGCGCCATACGGCGCGGCCCAGGCGCTGGTCGGCATCAGCAGCCCGAAGCCGATCAGCGAGACATAACCGATCGCCGCCGGGAACTGCAGCGCGGCGACGCCGGGAAAGTCCGCCGCCTTCGGCCAGCCGGCGATCATGTAGCCGATCGCGCCCGGGATCGCGATCAGCGAGCCCAGGCCGGCCGAGGTGGCGATCGCCTGGTGGATCGGCCGGCCGTACAGCGTCATGAACAGGTTCGACAGCTGACCGCCGCCGATGCCCATCAGCGACGACAGCACGCCGATCACCGCGCCATACAGCCGCATGCCGAGCTTGCCCGGCATCTCGCCGAACACGCTGCCGGCGTTGCGAAAGAAAAGCAGGCGCAACGCCGACGCGGTGGCGACGACCACGAACACGCCCTTGAACAGCGCCGCCGGCGCGAAGCGGGCGACTGCACTGCCGGCCAGCACGCCCAGCACCACCGGCGCGGCCCAGACCTGCACGATCTCCATGTCGGCCGCACCATGCGCGCGGTGGGCCCGGAACGAACGCAGCGAGGTCGGCACGATCACCGCCAGCGAGGTGCCCACGCACAGCGGCATGCGCACGCCTTCAGGCACCTGCAGCGCGCCGAACACCTCGTAGAGCACCGGCACCAGCACCGCGCCGCCGCCGACGCCGAAGAGCCCGGCGAGCACGCCGGTGATGCAGCCGGCCGCGGCGAGCGCGGCGGCCAGCCAGAGCAGTTGGGTCAGATCGAGTGGGATGGGCATCGGGCGCCGAGCATATGCCACGCCTCGACCGACCCGCTCGGCGGGTGCGCCCGCGACCCCGCGGGACCGGGTGCGCCATCAAGGACGTTCGATCAGCGCCTTCAGCTGCGCCAGGTCGCGCACCGCAGCCGCGGCGCGCACCGCCAACCCATCGGGTGCCGGCGGCTCGGCGAACAAGGTCAGCAGCACTTCGCAGCGTGCCTCATCGTCACCGTGCGGCAGGGCGCGCAGCGCGACGAAGCTGGCGCGTTCGGCCGACTCGAGCACACAGTGGTCGGCGATACCGAAGGCGTTGCGCTCGGTGAAGCGCACCTTGGCCTCGGCGCCGTCGGCGCGCCGGGCGACCCAGTCGCCGCCGTGCCGGCGCTGCAGCGTCGGTCCGATCCACGAGGCCCAGCGCGCGAAGTTGGGCGCCTGGCCGAGGAAGTCGCAGACCTCACGCCAGGGCCGCGCAATCGTCGTCTGCACCGTGTGCGCGGACATCGCTCGCGGCCTGCGGTGCGTCAGCAGCCGGCGCCGCCGGCGGCGAACATCGCCTTGGCGCGCTCCTGGATCTGCGCCGGTGTCAGGTCTTCCTTGTGCGTGGAGATGAACCACTGGTGGCCGAACGGATCGGTGATGGTGCCCGAGCGATCACCCCAGAACTGGTCGGCCACCGGCATGCCGATCGTCGCGCCGGCGTCCACGGCGGCCTTGATCGTCGCGTCGGCATCCGGCACGAAGATGATGACCGTCGTCGCCGAGCCGCCGATCGCCTTCGGGCCGCGCGATCCGAACTCGGCACGCTCTTCGGTCAGCATGAAGCGCGCCGGCCCGACCTTGAGCTCCGAATGCATCACCTTGCCGTCGGGCCCATCCATCTTCGTCACCAGCTCGGCGCCGAAGACACGGCGATACCAGGCGATCGCATCGGCCGCGCCTTGCGCGACCAGGTAGGGCGTCGCGCCGTCGGACGGCGGCACGGCGACCACGGCACCGGCCTTCGGCGTGCCGCCGGCCTTCAGCGCCGCGGCCTCGGCCATCAGCCGCTCTTCCTGCGCGCGCAGCTCGGGGGTGAATTCGGCGCCGAAGTCCTCGGCCTCGAAGACCTGGCGCAGCTCGATGACGCTGTCGTCGCCGGTCGGGTTCGGGCAGCGCCTGGCCCACTCGATCGCCTCTTCGCGCGACTTGACCTGCCAGACCCAGAATCCGGCGATCAGCTCCTTGGTCTCGGCAAACGGACCGTCCACGACACGGCGACCCTTGCCTGAGAAGTGAATGCGCGCTCCCTTGGCGCTCGGGTGCAGGCCCATGCCGTCGACCATCACGCCGGCCTTGACCAGCGCCTCGTTGTAATTGCCCATCTCCCTGAGCAATTCCTCGGTCGGCATCACGCCCGCTTCGGTGTTCTTGTCGGCCTTGATCAGCACTACGAATCGCATGTCGTCTCTCCGTCGGTTGTGGGGATGAACGAAGCCTCGAGCTTCATTGCAGTCGACGAACGAGCCTGCCCCGGATCGACACGCCGGGCGATGTTTTTTGTAACAGCGGAATGAGGTGGGGGCAGCCGACCCTCAGGTGTCGGCTGCCCCCGGCGCGTCGGCTCGCGGCTGTGGAAGGTCAGGCGAGGACGCTGCAAGCGCGGCGCCGCTGCGCCAGCGGAGCCGAGATCCACGCGCCGACGGTCTCGATGACCACCGGCTCGGTGGCCGGCAGGTGGCCGGCGAATTCGGTGTAGATGCGGTCGCGGGCGACGCCCTGGCTGCTCAAGGCCCGGCGCAGCGTTTCGGCGCGCCGCTGCGACAGCAGGCGGCGCTCTTCGGCGGTGCGCGCATCGGCCGCAGCCACCGGCACGCGGATCACGACCACTTCGATCTCGGCGGCATCGAGTGCGCGGGCGTACATGGCCACGCGCGTGCGCCCGGTCGGCGTCAACTCGACCGCGCCGCGCGCGAACAACGCCTCCGTGTCGAACGCCGTTTCGCGCGCCTCGGGGGTCAGCGGGCTGCAGACCTCGGCCGCCACGCCCAGCGGCACGATCAACGCGCCGGCCGCGAGTGCGGCCACCGCGAGGAGTCTCGGAAGTGCATGAAGCCGGCCCTTCTTGTTCATCTCGGTACCGCCCGGCCGTCCGAAGGTACCGAGCGCCCCCTCGGGGGGCAGTGAGCGAAGCGAGCGTGGGGGGTTCACAGTTACTCCTCGCGGGGCACGCCCGGTTGATCAGCCGCGCATGCGGACCGGCTGGTCGTTGTTGGAGATGTACACCTCGACGCGGCGGTTCAGCGCGCGGTTGGTGTCGGTGCGGTTGTCGGCCACCGGGTAGCTCTTGCCGTAGCCGGTGAAGGTCACGCGGTTCGGACCGATGCCCATGCCGGTCAGCACGCTGGCGACCGCTTCGGCGCGGCGGCGCGACAGCTGCTCGTTGTAGGCGGCCGAGCCGACGCTGTCGGTGTGGCCTTCGATCAACACGCGGCGGTCGGGGTACTGCTTCAGGAAGTCGGCCAGTTTCTGCAGCTGGCCCTGCGCCGTCGGCCGCAGGTCCGCGCGGTTGAATTCGAACAGCACGTCACCCAGCGTTACCAGCAGGCCGCGCTCGGTTTCCTTGGCCTGCAGGTCGGTCAGCCGCTGCTGCAGGATCAAGGTGCGCTGCTGCGCGGCGGCCGCATCCGCCTGCGCCTGCGCCGCCAGCTGCTCGGCGCTCAGCGCGCGGTTCTGGGCGGCAGCGGCTTGCGCGTTCGCGACGTTGGCCTGCGCCTGCGCGCTGCTGGCCTGGGCGCGGGCGCGCTGGGCTTCGGCGGTGCGCACGTCGGCACGGGCGCGCTCGCGATCGGCTTCGGCCGTCTTGATCGCATCTTCATCGCGCTTGGCCGCGGCCAGCGCCATGGCGGTGCGGGCCTGCGCATGGGCGACGTGCGCGGTGCTGATCACGGCGCTCGGGGCCTCGCGCTTGGCGAGCAGGTCGTTGGCGCGGTTCAGCGTGTCGGTGGCTTTCTTCAGCTCGAGCGCAGCATGGGCGAGCACGGCAGGATCGGACTCGGCCTGGCGCACGGCGGCGCGCGCATCGAGCAGCTCGGGCGGCGTGGACGGTGTGCTGGCGCAGGCGCCGAGCAGCAGGCCGCAGGCGACGGCGGTGGCGGAGAGGAGGCGCTTCATGGTGTTGTCTCCTGATCAGGCAGGCGCGCGAGCCATTTCGGCCCGCAGCTGACGGATGCTTTCGCGGACTTCGGCGAGCGCACGGTTGGCGCGCACCGAACGGGCCTGCGCTTCGGCCAGGTTGGCTTCGGCCTCGGCCTGCTCGGCGAGCTGGCGGGCCTGCACGTAGTCCTTGTTCGCGAAGGCGATCTGGGCACGCGCCATCTTGTCGCGTGCGGACGCCAGCTCGACCGGGGCCTCGGCGGCATTGCTGCCGCTCGCGCGCTCGACCGCGGCCCGCGAGACCGCCATCTGTTCGTTCGGCGCGTCGCCGGTGCTCGCGCAGCCGGACACCAGCACCACGGCGGCTGCCGCCCAGAGGGGGGACCGCAGCCATCTCGGCAACTTCGCAGCGGGATCGTTCATGTGCGCTCCAACGACGTCAAGTGATTCGGAGGGACGCGTCCGGGTGGGCCGCGCCACGGTGAATTCACTCTAGGTCGCCGCCCCGTACCGGATCCGTCGGACGTGCACGCGAACGCTGGTCGGATTCGACCTACGGAAAGCGGGATTGCAGGAAGTTGCTCACGGCCTGGCGGCTGAACGCTGCGCCGGCGGCAGCGGTTCGGGCACGCGGTTGCGGATGGGCGGGATCGTGCGCAGGTAGGCGAACACCGCGTCCAGGTCGTCGTCGCTGAAGTGGTTGTAGACGGGGATCGGCATCGGCGGCAGCACCGCGCGGCCGCGGCCGAGGTGGCGGCCGGTGCGGATCGTTGCGCGGAAGTCGCGTGCGCTCCACAGCCCGAGCCCGGTCTCCGGATCCGGCGTCAGGTTGGCAGTGAAACTGACGCCCCAAGGCCCGGCGTGCGCCGTGTTGGTGCCCGACGAGACGATCAGCCACGGCCCCGCCGGCAGCGCCGGTGCGGGCGGCATCACCAGCTGCTCGGGGTGGCCCGACAGCATGCGGCTCATGTCCGGCTCGGGCCCGTTCGGCCCCATCTTGAACGGCGTGTGGCAATCCATGCAGCCGGAGGTGTCGACCAGGTACTTGCCGCGCGCGGCCTGCGCAACGCTGCGCTGGTCGGCCGTGTCGGCGGCATCGGCGGGGGCGTGCATTGCGCCGGCCAGCGCGAGCAGCAGCGGGGTGATCAAAGACGTTCTCATCGAGGTTTCTCCAGAAGGGGTGGGGGAAGGGCGCGAATCCAGCGCTCGATCAGCGCCAGGCCTTCGGCATCGACTTGCGCGCTGCCGAGCGGCGGCATCTGCACCTGCGGATCGCGCGAGGCCATGCGCAGCGCCAGCACGCTGTGCTGCGGCTGTCCCGGCGCGATCACCTGCGTCGCCGCGCTGCCGTGCGCGCGCCAGCGGCTCGCGGCGAGCACCGAGCGCAGCACCGCCGCGCGGCTGGCGACCGGATCGGCGGCCGACTGCGCCAGCGTCAGCTTGAGCGGCACGCGGTTGTCCGAGGTGTTGTGGCAGTGAGCACAGTTCGCATGCAAATAGCCGAGCGCGGCGCGTTCGGTCTCGTTGTCGGCGGCAATGCGCCGGGGTGTCAGCTGCAGCGCCGACAGCCCGAGCACCGGCACCGGCGCGCTGCCGTGGCAGGCCAGGCAGTCGGTCCGCGACGGCACTTGATAACGCCCATTCGGTGCGTCCCGGTGGGCGATGCTCATGCCGGCGGCCGGCGCCAGCCGGGCCTCGCTGCCCTCTGCCGTCCAGACGTAGCTGGCGAAGCGCCAGCTGCCGTCGGCCAGGCGCTCGATGAAGCGCGTCTCGACCGGGCGGCCGCCGAGCGCGAACTCCTTCCACAGCCGCGTGCCGGGCGGGAACTGCCAGGCGTCGATGTCACGTTGGTCGATCGCCGTGCCGGCCGGCAACGAGTACCAGCGCCGCTTGTCCGCAGCGTCGGACCACAGCGGGTACTGCGGCGTGAAGGCGAGGGCGCCGGCGGCGCCGAAGCCGGTGTCCTGCAGCCGCTGCGGCGGCTCAGGCAGAAGCGGCGCGGCGGCGAGCGGGCAGGCCAGCCCCATCACCACCACCGCGACGCCCAGGCGCTTCACGCCAGCGCTGGCGCGCCGACCAGCCGCAACGCCGCATCGCGCACCGCATCGGCCTGCGGCACGCCGGCCTGCTCGAGCGGCCACGAGGCCGGTGCCGGCGCGTCGGGGCCGGTGATCCGCATCACCGGTGCCTTCAGCGCATCGAAGGCCTGCTCGCTGGCCAGCGCGGCGACTTCCGCGGCGACGCCGCACAGCCCGCTCGCTTCATGCACGACGATCAGCCGCCCGGTCTTGCGCACCGAACGCAGCACGGTCGCGGTGTCCAGCGGCTTCAGCGTGCGCAGGTCGATCACTTCGGCCGAGACGCCGAGCTTGGCGAGCGCCTCGGCGGCCTGCACACAGGTGCCGACGGTCTTGGCGTACGAGACCAGCGTGACATCGTCGCCCGGCCGCACCACGGCGGCCTGCCCGAGCGGCACCACATGCTCGCCGTCGGGCACCTCGCCGGGCGCGAAGGCCAGCGCCAGGTCGGTGAAGAACAGCACCGGGTTGTCATCGCGGATCGCCGACTTCAGCAGGCCTTTGAAGTCCGCGGCGTTGCTCGGCATGACGACCTTCAGCCCCGGCGCATGCACGAACATCGCCTCGAGGTTGTGGTTGTGCTGCGCGCCGACGCCCCAGCCGGCGCCGCTCATCGCCATCACCACCAGCGGGAACTCGAACTGGCCACCGGACAGGTAGCGCAGTTTGCCGGCGCTGTTGACGATGCCGTCCATCGCCAGCGTCAGGAAGGGCGCGAACAGCAGGTCGACGACCGGGCGCAGGCCCATCGCCGCGGCGCCGGCGGCGGTGCCGGCGATCACGCCTTCGGCCAGCGGCGTGTTGCGCACGCGCTCCGGGCCGAACTCGGCGCGCAGCGCGTGGCGCTTGGTCGCAACGCCTTCGCCGAACATCATCACGCGGTCATCGCGCCGCATCTCCTCGGCCAGCGCCTGGTCGATCGCATCGGTGACAGTCAGGGTGCTCATCTGTTTGATCTCCACAAGGGCTTCAGGCGTAGACATGCGTCGTCAGCTCGGCGACGTCGGGATAGGGCGAGGCTTGCGCGAAGACGAGCGCGGCTTCCAGCGTCGCCAGCACGCGCTGCTCCATCGCGGCGACTTCGCCCGGCGCCAGCACGTGCTCGGCGATCAACCGCTCGGCCAGGCGCTTGATCGGCTCGGCGTGACGCGCCGCCTGCAGCTCGGCGGGGTCGACGTAGGCCTGGTCGTCGGGCTCGTAGTGGCCGCGCAAGCGGTACGTGTTGAGCTCGAGGAAGTACGGGCGACCGGTGGCGCGGATCGTCTCGGCCGCCAGGCTCGCCGCGGCGAACACCGCATCGGCATCGTTGCCGTCGACGCTCACCGCGCGCATCTGGTGCGATGCCGCCCATTCGCGGATCGGATTGCCCGGCATCGTCTCGCGGCGGTGCACATAGGCCTGCCATTCGTTGTTCTCGCAGACGAAGAGCAGCGGCAGCTGCCAGGTCGCGGCCAGGTTCAGCGACTCGTGGAAGATGCCTTCGCAGGCCGCGCCGTCGCCGAAGAAGACGGTGGTCAGGCCGGGCCGCCCGCGCATCTTCTGCGCCAGCGCAACGCCCGGCGCCAGCGACAGCTCGCCGCCGACGATGGTCGAGGTCAGCACCACGCCGAGCTCCTTCGCGCTGACGTGCAGCGAGCCGCTCTTGCCGCGGCAGTAACCGTCGGCGCGGCCGAGGATCTCGGCCAGCAGCCGCCCCGGATCGGCGCCGCGCGCCAGCAGGTGGGCCACGCTGCGGTGGTTGCTGAGGATCAGGTCGTCGGCCTGCAGCGCGCGGATCGCGCCGACGGCGGCGGCTTCCTGGCCGACGCTGGTGCAGGTGCCGGGCGCGCGGCCTTCGGCCTGCAGCGCGGCGACGTTTTCCTCGAAGGCGCGGATCAGCATCATCGACTCGAGCATCGAGATGCGGTGGATCGGATCGGGTGTCACGGGAGTCCTCGTCATGCGGGAGTGGGCATGACGTCACTCTAGGAATCCGGGCTCGGCGGCGCATGCGCCGAAGGAGCCACCGCGCCGCGCCGCGGTGGGCCATGGCGGGTCGTCAAACGTGTGCGCGGCGGATCTTGGCTATGCGTTGAAGCGCATATTCACAGGGCCTTCCATCCGAAACAGGCGTTCATTCGCATATCCAGGGGCCCAGCGGGTCAGCGCAGCCCCTTCCACCACTGCCTGTTCTCGCGCGGGCGGCCCAGGGTCAGCACCTCGCCGATCTCCGGCGTCGCCAGCGGCAGGCTCTCGCGTTCGGCCAGCGCCGCAATGCGCTCGAGCGGATCGCGCCAGGTGTGGAACGCGAGGTCGAAGGTGCTGTTGTGCACGACGTAGAGCAGCTTGCCGCGCAGGTCCTTGAAGGCCTGCACGGCCTCCTCGGGCGTCATGTGCACCGAGGGCCAGTAGGCGTCGTAGGCGCCGTTTTCCATCATCGCGATGTCGAAGCCGCCGAAGCGTTCGCCGATCTGCCGGAAGCCCGCAAAGTAGCCCGAGTCGCCGCTGTAGAAGATGCGCTGGCCGCCGCTGTCGATGACCCACGAGGCCCACAGTGTGCTGTTGCGGTCCCACAGCGAGCGGCCGGAGAAATGCTGCGCCGGCGTCGCGGTCAGCCCGATCGCGCCGTGCCGGCCCTGCTGCCACCAGTCGAACTCCTCGATGCGCTCCGGCGCGACGCCCATCTCGCGCAGCCGCGCGCCGACGCCCAGCGGCACGAAGTAGCGCTGCACGCGTTCGCGCAGCGTTTCGATCGTGGCGACGTCGAGGTGGTCGTAGTGGTCGTGCGACAGGATCAGGCCCTCGATCGCCGGCACGTCGGCCAGCGCCAGCGGCGGCGGATGGAAGCGCTTCGGCCCGGCCCATTGCACCGGCGACGCACGTTCGCTGAACACCGGATCGATCAGCCAGTAGCGGCCGTGCAGCTTCAGCAGGTGCGACGAGTGGCCGAGGCGGATCAGGTGGTTGGCGCCCGGGTCCAGCGCGTCGAGCGCGGCGCGGTCGAGGCGGCGCACGGGGATCGGATCGACCGGCACCGTGCCTTCCTTGCGCGCGAAGAGGAAGCGGCGCCAGATCGTCCAGCTGTCCTGCGACGGCAGCGCCTGCGGGTTGTCGAGGTTGCGGTACAGGCCGTCGCTGCCGCGCTGCGGCGACGAGGCGGCGCTGTCGGCCATGCGTGCACCGCCGCTCGCGCAGCCGGCCGAGCTCCAGCACACGGCCAAGAGCAGCAACCAGCCGGCGGCGAGTTGCCGCGTCATCTGAAGCATCGAGCGCCTTTCTGGGGGAGGGCGCGCGAGCTTACGTCGCTTCAGTGCAGCGCGCGTTTGTCCGGGGACGGCGGCAGCGCCGGGTCGTCGCGCTGCAGCGGGCCGCTGTCGAGCACTGCGGTCTCGGCCGGGTCCGTCGCGCCGGGGCGACCCGTCAGCGCGCGCAGCGCGAGCGCGACGCCTGCGCCGCCCAGCAGCCGCGAGCCGGCGCCGCGGTGGCCGATGGCCCAGGCCGCCAGCGCGCCGCCGACCACGGTGGCCAGCAAGCGGGGGCCGGGCGCCCAGTGCTGCTGCAGCAGCTCGGTGCGCGGACCGCTGCGCAGCCGGCTGCCCTGCAAGGACGGCAGCCGGCCTGCTTCGGCATGCCAGTCGACCAGGTCATGCACCTGCCGGACGCCGGACACCGCTTGCAGGCCGCGCAGCAGCGGCTGGCGTTCGCGGTCGAGCGCCAGGCCGCGCAGCGTGATCTCGCCGTGCTGTGCGCTGATCTCGATGGTGTGCGGATGCGAGATCAGGCGGCCCAGTCGCGCGCGGGCGCGATCGACCAGCACGGCGTCGTCGGGTGGCGGGTTCAGCAGCGTGCCGCGCAAGATCGCGAACAGCCCGCCGGTGCGCTGCGCCAGGTCGCGCCAGCCGACGTCGGCGGCCTTGGTGGCGACATGGCGGCCGTGCTGCAGCTGGTTCTTCAGCAATCCGACGCGGCGCCGGCCCGACTGCGGATCGAGCAGGTACATCAACACGGCGCCGGCACCCGCTGCGAGCAGCAGCGAGCCCGGACCCAGGGCGGGGGAGCGGTTCATTGTGGGCCTTTCGATCGATCGAATCGTCCACCGCGGCAAACCGCGTTCCTACTCGAACACCGGCCGGAAGAAGCTGCGCTCGTAGCTCACGATGCAGCGCGTCCGGTCGGCATGGCCGAAGGCGGCCTGGCACTCCGGGTCGCTGCGCGAGGCGATCCGGTAGCGCTCGTACTCCGCCAGGCTCGGAAAGCTGAACAAGGCCAGCGCGATGTTGTTGGCGCCTTCACTGGGCATGAAGTAGCCGTGGTGTTGGCCGCCGAAGCGCGCGACCAGCGGGATCCAAAGCTTGGCGTAGTGCTCGAAGGCCTCGAGCTGCAGCGGATCGATGACGTAGCGCAGGAAGATCGTGACCATGGGAGTTCAGGCCGCCCTTTCGACGGTGGTTGGGGAGGGGACGGGAGTTGGCCGGGCGGCCGCGCCGGCACGCCGGTGCGCCAGCACCGCGCCGAGGATCAGCGCCATGCCCAACCACTGCAGCGGCTGCGGCCAGGCGCCGTACCAGGCCAGGTCGACCAGCAGCGCGACGGCCGGGTAGACGAAGGACAGCATCGCGATCGCCGACGACGGCAGACGCTGGAAGGCGGCGTACATCAGCGTGTACATGAAGGCCGTGTGCACCAGGCCGAGCGTGGCCAGCGCGCCCCAGGCGACGGCGCTGCCCGGCCGGGCGTGGCCCCAGGCCAGCGGCGCGAGCAGCACCACGCCCAGCACCATCTGCACCGCGGCGATCTGCGACGACGGCAGCTGCGGCAGCCGTTGCGTCGCCAGCGTGGCGACCGCGTACAGCGCCGCCGCGGCCAGCGCCAACCCGACGCCGTGCCAGGTCGCGCCATCGAGGCCCTGCACGCCGAGCCCGCTGCTGAGCAGCACGCCGAGCATCGCCACCCCGACCCAGGGCAGCCGCGCGACGTCGAGACGCTCCTGGCGCAGCAGCGCGGCCAGCACCAGCAGCATGAAGGGCTGCGTCTGGTAGACGACGGTGGCCACCGAGATGCTGGTGAATCGGTAGGCCGAGAACAGGCACAGCCAGTTGGCGACCAGCGCCGCGCCGCCGATCACCAGCCAGGTGAGCGCGCGAGCGCCGAAGGGCTGCCAGGCGCGCGTGAACGCGAGCCAGGCCAGCAGCGCCGCGCCGCCGATCAGGCAGCGGAAGAACACCACCACCACGGGCGGCTGGCCACTCTCGACGACCAGCAGGCCGATGGTGCCGGACAGCGCCATCGCGGCCAGCATGCGCCAGGTGCCGGAGCGGGTTCTCTCATCGTTCATGGCAGGGTTCCGGATGCAGACCCGAACGATCACACGAGGCGCCGAGGCCCACAATCCGCGCTTCGGGAACAACACTGATTCCCGCTGAGCAACAAAGAATGGACCAGCTGTTGAACGAAATGGTGGTGTTCGCCCGCGTCGTCGAGCTGCGCGGCTTCGCGCCGGCGGCGCGTGCGCTCGGGCTGACGACCTCGGCGGTCAGCCGCAGCGTCGCGCGGCTGGAGGCGGCGCTGGCCGTCAAGCTGCTGAACCGCACCACGCGTTCGGTGTCGCTGACCGAGCTCGGTGCCGAGGTCTACCCCGGCTGCGCCCGCATCGCGCAGACCGCGCGCGACGTGCAGGCGCTGGCCGGGCGTTATGCGCTGACGCCGCGCGGCCGCGTGCGCGTCGGCGCGCCGGCGGTGTTCGGTGAAGTCTGGCTCGCGCCGCGGCTGCCGGCCTTCCTCGCGCGCTGGCCGGAGGTCGAGGTCGAGCTGACCCTGATCGACCGCGTCGTCGACCTGGTCGACGAGGGTTACGACCTGGCGCTGCGCATCCTGGCGCCGAGTGCGCTGGCGCCCGGGCTGGTCGCGCGGCGGCTGTTCGACATGCACTACGTGCTGGTCGCCGCACCCGCCTACCTGCAGGCGAACGGCGCGCCAGCGACACCGGACGCGCTGGCCGAGCACCGCTGCATCTACCTCGGCTACGGGCCCTTCCTCGACCGGCTGCTGTTCGAGCGCGACGGCGCCGCGCCGCTGGAGGTGCAGGTGCGCGGCCCGCTGACGATCAACAACAGCGTCGGCATCCTGGCCACCGTCGAGGCGGGCCTGGGCATCGGCATCGTGCCGGACTTCGCCGCCGCGGCCGGCCTGCGTGCGGGGCGGCTGCAGCGGCTCTTCGCCGACTGGCGCCTCGGCGGCGGTTATGCAACGCGCGGCGTGTTTGCCGTTTACGCGCCGACACGCCACTTGCCGCAGAAAGTACGGGTGTTGATCGATCACCTGGCCGGCGGGGCGGCGCCGGACGGATGATCGCGGCGTGACACCCGATCAACCCGGTTCCCCGCCACCTTCACCGCTGAGTGGGCGCGACATGCGCGAGGGCCTGCCGCGGCCGCCGACGGGCTCGTCCCGGCCGACGGTGCCGCTGCCCGAGCCGCCGCTGGCCGGCCGCTACCGCCCGTTTTCGCCGCGTCAGCGGCTGCGCCTGATCGGCGGGACCATCGCGTTCGTGATCCTGCTGTGGCTGCTGCTGATCTTCCAGCCCGGCCGCAAGGGGCCGCGCGCGCTGCCGCCGCGGCCCGATGTGGCGAACTGCCCGCCGGGCCAGGCCAGCGGCTGCGCCGGTGCGCTGGCGCAGGTGCGTCTGGTGCCGGCGGCATCCGCGCCGGCCGGCATTGCAGCGTCGCGCTGAATCTTTGGCGCCGCGGCGCCTCGAATCCGCCATGCAAGCGTCCCTGTTCGCCGACGAAGAGCTCGTGCTGCCCGAGGGCATGCGTTTCACCGCCGGCTTCCTGTCCGCTGCCGACGAGGCGCGCTGGCTCGACGTGATCCGCGCGATCGAGCTGCACGTCGTGCGCTACAAGCAGTACGTGGCGCGGCGCCGCTCGGCGGCCTTCGGCGGCCGCTTCGATTACGACACCAACACCTTGCGGGAGGCGCCGCCGATTCCACCGGAACTGCAGCCGCTGCGCGAGCAGGTGGCCGCCTGGCTGGGCATCGAGCCCGAGCGCTTCACGCAATTGCTGGTGGCCGAATACCGGCCCGGCACGCCGCTCGGCTGGCACCGCGATGCGCCGGATTTCGAGTCGATCGTCGGCGTGTCGCTGGCCGGCAGTGCATTGATGCGACTGCGGCCGTACCCGCCGCCGGCGGGGCCATCGAAGGCGGTGCGCCACCTCGAGCTGCCACCGCGCTCGGCCTACGTGCTCGAAGGCCCGGCGCGCTGGACCTGGCAGCACAGCATCGCCGAGACGCGCGAGCTGCGCTATTCGATCTCGATGCGCACCGCGCGCGGCGCGGCGCCGCTGCTGCGCTGAAAGGCCGGGCGACCCCGGCCTCGAACGGCGCGCTTCAGGCGGCCGGCGGATCCTTCGAGCGCGTGCGCGACACGCCGGTCATCACGCCGATGCCGATCAGGATCACACAGGCGATGCCGATGTACAGCGCCGGCACGCCGGCAGTGGACAAGCCCCAGGCGATGCCGCCGAGCAGCACCAGAAAGCCGATGAGGTAGAGCGAGAAGGACATGGCAGGCTCCCAACGAGTGGTGTCGGTCCACTCTAGGGACGCCGGCCAGCGCCCCGCATCGGCGGCGGCCGCCACCGCGGGTCGGACTGCGCCTACCTGCCCGTCACGTCCGGGCCCAGGCGGAACACCTCGACGGCTGCGTTGGAGAAGCGGCTTCAGCGCGCCGTCAGCGCGTCGCGGTGGCCCAGTGCGGCGGCCATTCGCAGAACACCGAGCGATCGGTGCGGCCCGATTGCTGCAGGCGCTGCAGCATCGCCTCGACCGAGGGCCGCAGCCGTTCGCCGTGGCGCACCGTCGCGTTGAGCGCCGAGCGGCACAGCCGCTCGGTGTTCGGCGCCACCGCCAGCGCGACGAACCAGGCCTGGCGCGCGTCACGCTCGCGGCCCGACAGCGCACTGGCGACCGCCAGCGTGGTCCAGTCGTCGATGCGGCCGTACGGGTGGCGCGGCTGCGGCGTCGTCAGCGCATGCAGCGCGAGCTGGCGCGCCAGCTCGGGCTGCGCGGGCGGCGTGCGCAGGCGCAGCGCGGCGAGGTCGCCGGCGATCTCGGCGTCGAGCGGATTGGCGGCGAAGGCGCGGCTCATCAGCTCGAGCACCGCTTGCGGATCGCCGCGGCGGCGGAACGCCGCATCGGCGGCCTCGTTCAATTCGCGCGCCTGCTGCACCGAGACCACCGTCAGCGCTTCGGCCGGGGCGAGGCGGATCGCGCTCGCGGCATGGCGGATGCCGTCGTCGTCCTGCGGGCCCTCGGCGCGGCCGGCGGCGAACAGCACGCGCAGCACCAGGCGCTCGGCGCGTTCGGCGATGCGCGGCAGCTCGCGGCTGAGCAGCGCCTGCGCGCGGGCCTGCAGGTCGACCGCCGCCGGGGTGGGCGGCGCGGCCAGCGGCGCGGGCAGCGGTGCCGGTGCGGGGGCCGGGGCAGGCGCCGGTGCGGGGACCGGTGCCGGGTTGGCAACGGGCGCTGGCGCGGCGACTGCCACCGCCACCGGCGCGGGGATCGGTGGTGGCAAGGTCGGCGGCGGACGCGTCGACGCCGGCGCGGGCCGTGCTTCGAGCCACGGCACGGCGCGCCGATCGGGGGCGGTGCGGGCGGCGACGGTCGGCACCACGACGGGCTTCGGTGCCGCCGCGACCGGCGTTCTCACCCGCGTCGATGCGACGTTAGGAGCGCGCGGTGCCGGCCGGCGCGCCGCGCTGCGCGGCGATTCACGCGCCGGCGTGGCCTGAGCCACCGCAGGCGCCGGGGCGGGCGTTGCGGCGGTCGCGCGGGCCGGCGCCGAGGCCACCTCGGCCGGCGCCGACGCCGCCGCCTCGGCGACGACGGGCGCTGCCGGCGCGGCGACGTCCGCCGCATCCGCCACTGCGACGGCGGCCGACGCCGCCGCCATGGGGGGCGTCGCGACGGGCGCCGCAACCGGGGTCGGTGCCGCGGCCGGCGCCGCAGACGCCGGCGTTGCCGCGGCGAGCACCGGCGCACTCGCCACCGACTGCGGCAGCGCGACGTTCGCCGGCGCGGCCGGCGGCGCCAGTGCCCACCACGCCTCGCCGGCCAGCGGCACGCCGACGGCGACGGCCGCAGCGCCGATGCCGGCGCGCCACCACCAGCGCCGCGACGGCGCGTCGGCCGGCGGCGCCATCACTGCGGCGGCGGTCGACGCGCTGATCGGCGCCGCGCCAAGCGGCAGGGCGATGCGGGTGATCGGCGTTGGCGAATCGTCGCGGACCGTCGCCGTGTCGCTGGCCAGCACCCAGCCGCGCCGCAGCGAAATGGCCAGCGGCGCTTCCTCGAGCACCCGCGACGCCACAGCCACGAGCTCGAGGTGCGGCCGCCGCGGCGTCGCGTCCGCGGCATGGATCTCGTGCAGCCGGCGCAGGAAGGCGCGCGCCTGCGCCAGCCGCTGCACGTTCCAGTCGGCGTCCAGCGGCGCGAGCTGGCCGGGCAGATAACGTTCCAGCAGCGCGGCCAGGCTGTAGAGGTCGCAGCGCCAGTCGAGCCGCCGCGTCGGACCCAGCTCGCCACGGCGCGCGGCGTCCAGCGCCGCCAGCAGCCGCGGCGACTGGTAGTCGTAGTCGGGCTGCCGCGCCAGCGGCAGCGCGGTCGCCAGCGGGTCGCCGCAGACCAGCGAGAACGCGAAGTCGATCAGCGCCAGCTGCTCGAAGCGCGGTTTCAGCATCTGGCCGGGGCGCAGTGGATCGAAGTCCACCGGCGCGACCGGAATGCACACGTTGTCGGGCTTCAGGTCCAGGTGCACCAGCCGCAGCTCGTGCACCGTGTCGAGCGCTGCCAGCAGCTGGCGCGCCAGCGCCCACCAGTGTGCGCAGTCGGCAAAGACATGCGGCAGCACCCCGTCCTCGCGCTGCACCGGCAGCAGCGTCGCCCAGTGGTCGACGGTGACGCCGGCATCGAAGGTCTGCACGATCGCCGGCTCGCCCGGCGCGCCGCGGTCGAAGCGCACCACCTCGGCGACGCAGCCGATGCCGTGGCCGACCAGCCGCGCCAGGATGCGCCACTCGCGCTCGGTCCAGATCCGGAAGTCACCGGCATCGGTGGCCAGGAATCGCTTGGTGTAGCGGCGGCGCTCGCCCGGCCGGGCTTCCTCGCGGAAGACCTCGACATGGCGGCCGGTGACCATGCGCAGGCGGCTGCGGCCGAACACGCGGTCGAGATCAGAGCTCACGATGCCCCCTTTGGCGCGCTGCGCCTTCCCCGCGCGGGGGAGAAATCCGCTTGCCGGCGGCCGAGCGGCGGCTTCACTTCTTCGCTCCTCGCCGCGACCACGGCAGCGCAAAGCCGCCATGGCGCAGCAGCAGCACGGTCGCGTCGTCGGCGCTGCCGTTGCTGCGCGCCAGCGCGACCAGCGCGTCGCAGCGCTGCGCCAGGCTGCCGCCCGCCGTGCCGAGCACGCGGCCGAGCGCGAGCGCTTCGACGTGCTTGTGCACGCCGTCGCTGCACAACATCAGCAGCTCGCCTTGCGCGAGCTCGCAGGGCACGACGTTGGCGCCCAGCGTCGCGCCATTGCCGACCATGCGCGCCGGATCGTCGGGCGAGCTGCCGGGCGGTGGCGTCTCGTTGAGGTGGCGGAAGCTGTCGTCCTGCGTCAGCAGGCTCGCGCTGCCGCCGCCGGCGCCGATGCGGTAGGCGCGGCAATCGCCGACCCACCCGACCAGCCAGCGCGAGGCCAGCAGGTTCGCCGGTGCCGCGAGCACCAGCGTCGCGGCGCCCGGCGCGTCGGCGCGGCGCTCGATGTAGCGCTTGATCGCGCGGTCGGCGTCCAGCACCGCCTGGCGGATGCGCTGCGCATCGATGCGCTGCACATCGAGGCTTCGATGCAGCCGCGCCACCAGCTGCCGGCTCGCGGTGCGCGCGAGCGCCCCGCCGCCGACGCCGTCGGCAACGACGAAGAGCCGGCCGGCGCGCTCGGGCGTGCTGTGCGCGTCTTCGTTGAGCGCATGCGCGCTGCCGCAGGTGCTGGCAGCGGCAAATTCGATGCGTGCCCAGGCCGCGCTGTGGGCCAGCGCTTCGTCGCTGCCGGCGACGGCATCGGGCCGCAGCGGCGGCGGCTCCAGCGGCGTGATCGGTGTGCAGGGCATGGTCGGCTTTCGGTGTCAGTCGCGCGCGCTGCGCCGCAGCTGCAGCACACAGCCCACGTCGGCCGGCGCGACGGCGCCGAGCACCAGCGTCTCGCCGATGCGCCAGCGCACGCGCGTGCCGGCGTCGTGGCGCACGCCGTCGAGCAGCACGCCGTTGTCGCCGTGCACCTGCAGCAGCACGCCGTCGTCCTGCGCGTCGAGCGCGATCACGTCGAGGTGGTGGCCGGAAACGCCGTCGTGCCGACGGTCGACCACCAGCGACTGGTTGCGCGAGCGGCCGACGCTCACCGGCAGTGCCTCGGCGCGCAGCGCCAGCACGACCGTCGCGCCCGAGGGCGTGGTCATCGCGATGCTGAACGCCGCGGCCGGTGGCGCGACGCCGTGGATCGCCGTCAGCGGCGTGCGCGGCACGCGCTGCGGCATTCTTTGCGGCACCTCGGCGATCGGCGTGATCGGCGGCGCTGCGGCGGCGGCGCGCAGCGCCAGGCGCGGATAGTCGGCGGCCGGCCCGTCACCGCGCGCCGACAGCACCAGCCGCGCGCCGTCGGCCAGGCGCAGCGGCGGCGCGCCGTCGCCGGTCGCCGGGGCGTCGCGCCGGCCCTCGATGCGCACGCCGTTGGTCGAGCCGGCATCGCCGACCCACCAGCTGCCGTCGTCGATCCACAGCTCGGCATGGCGGCGGCTGGTGTAGGTGCCGCGCAGCACGATGTCGCAGCCCTCGCCCTTGCCGATCACGTAGCGGCGCCCGGGCACGACGGTGGGCAGCACGACGCGGCGCCGGCCGTCGGCATCCTCGACGTCGAACTCGCAGCGCTGGCCGGCCAGCGGCGTCAGCGGCGCCGACGACACCACGGCGGGGCGCTGCACCGGCGCCGCGGTCGCGGCCGGCGCCGTGTCGACCTCGCTCCAGCGGCCGATCAGCTCGACCTCGTAGGCCGGCGCCAGCCCCGGCGGCCGCGGATCGGCCAGCGTCGCGAGCAGGTCGGCGTAGTCCTCGGCGGCGCCGGGCGCGCCGGCGGCCTCGGCCGCGCCACCGCGCGCATCGGCCAGCCCGGCGAACTGCGACAGGTCGATCGCTGCCGCGTTCGGCAGCCCGGCGATCACTTCACGCGCCAGATAACGCTTGACCTGCTCGGGCTTGAACTCGCGCATGAACTGCTGCAGCCGCTCGCGCGCCGCGTCGTCGTCGCCGCTGCAGTGCACCGCGATCGAGGTCAGCACGAAGCGGTCGCGGTCGGCGATCGCCAGGTGCAGCCGCAGCTGGCTGACGATGAAGTGCTCGAGCTCGGCGCGCACCGCGCCGATCAGCGGCGCATAGGCGCCCAGGTGCGCGGCCGCCGCCAGCGTCGGCTCGATCGCGCGGCGCTCGGCGGCCGGGCCGGGCGCGGCATGGCCCGGCGACTCGCTTTCGCCGAACGCCGCGAGCGAGGGCTCGAACGCGGTGTCGCGCGGCGGCAGGTCGACGCGCGACAGCAGTCCCTTCAGCCGCTGCGCCCGGCGCACGCGGTGGATAACCCATGATTTGAGCGACATCGCGGTCTTCCTCGAGTTCATTTGCGGTAGGCGATCACCAGCGTGGCGAGCGGTCCGGCGGCGCGCAGCCGGCGCAGCCGCGGCGCGCTGGGCAGGCCGTAGCCGGCCAGGCGGGCGACGAAGCGGCCCCAGGCCGGCTGCAGCGCATCGCCGGCGTCGACGCGGCGCTTCAGCGCCGGCAGCGACAGGTCGATCTGCAGCGCGATGCGCGAGACATCGCCGATGCCGACGATCGCGCGCCGCAGCGTGTCCTCGAGGTCGGCCAGGCAGCGCTCGAACGGGCCGTCGAAGGTCCAGACCAGCGGCATCGGCAGCGCCGCGGCGGGCTTCATCGGGGCGCTCTTCATGGCGCGGCTGCGGCAATGGCGCCGACCTGCCGGCCGGCGATCTGCAGCGCGATCTCGGCCGCCGGGTTCGGCCCGCGGTCGCCGGCGCCGTGCACCTGGCCGCTGGCGCGATGCCAGTTGCGCTCGGTCAGCACGGCGATCGCCTTGGTCCACGGGCCGGTGGGCTCGCTGCGCCAGGCGGCGACGTACCACTTGTAGGGCCGCAGCGAGCTGCAGGCGGCGGCCGGCTTGTCCTTGTCCTTGGCCAGCTTCTTCGCCGCGGCGGGGTCGCGGCACAGCAGCGCCAGCTCGTCCAGCGTCAGGCCGTCGCTCGGAAAGCTCGGCGTGCCGGTCTTGCCGGCCAGCCACTCGATGCCGCGGCAGCGCTTGGCGTCGAACACCTGCTCGCAGGCGCTGCGGGCGGTGCCTTCGCGGTGGCTGTGCGCGAGGCCGCTCAGGATGATTTCGGCCGCTTCCCGCGTGATGCCGACCGGCCGCGGCTCGGCCAGGCCCCAGCGCGTGACCGCGGCGTTGAGCGGCGTGCCGCCGACGCCGTGCAGGCGCTCGACCAGGTAGGGCCGGCGCAGCGCCGGCTGGCCGTTCGCCGCCGCGGCCAGCGTACTCATCATGCCGGCGACACCCAGCGCGCTGGCGCGCGCATGGCCCTGGCCCCAGCCCTCGGCAACGACATCGACCACCGCGCCGCCGCGGCATTTCTCCCAGTCGTCGTCGCTGCCGCGCGCACCGTCGGCGCCGGCCGCGCAGCGCCGCAGGATGCCGGCGTCGAGCGCCGCCGGCGGCCGCAGCCGCATCGGCGCACCGAGCTTCGCGCCCTGCGGCTCGCTCATCAGCCGGCCGTAGGCGATCGGCGTCGCCAGCGGTTGCACCAGGCCGGCCTCGGCGGTGGCATCGATCGCGCGGCCGAACAGCAGGTCGTGGCGGCCGCAGGGATCGCCGGCGCCGGCCGCGATCGCTTCGGCGCAGCCGGCGTTCCAGCCGAAACGCTGCGCCGCGGCCTGCACCTCCCACGGGCGGCGGCACGGCTGCTCGCCGCCGTCGATGCACATCATGCGGTCGAGAAAACGGGCCGAGTCCGAGCGCATCAGCTCGCCGCGCAGGCTGTGGCGCGCCGGTGCACCGGGGCGTTGCATCGCGCTGCGCTCGGCGGCCAGCAGGCGCGCGCCGGCGCCTGCGTCGGCGAGGAAGGACGCGGCCATGATGGGCTTGATCGTCGAGGCCGGCATCGCGTCGTGGTAGACGGCCGGGTTCAGCAGCGCATCGGGCCGGTAGCGCACGGGATAGGGCAGGCGCTTGTCGCAGTGCGCCTCGCGCCCGGGGCCGTCGACCTCCTGGCGCGCGCACGGCGACAGCCCGCCGGCCAGCGCCTCGATGCGGCCGGAGGCGACATCGATCACCGCGACTGCCGCCATGCGCACCATCGCGCCTTCGAGCAGCTTGTGGCCGGGCGGCCGCGCGCCGTCCTCGGCGCGCTGGATGCCGAGCGCGCGGCAGATGTCGTGGCTGCCGCTGTAGCAGGCGGCGGTCTTCTGCGCCAGCGCCTGCAGCGCCGGGTCGATCGTCAGCTGCAGCGAGAAGCCGACGTCGATCGGCGCGCCGTCGAGCACGATGCGGTTCGCGCCGTAGCGGTAGCCCGACGGATCGTCGGCCGGCGTCGCCTCGCCTTCGGTGTACAGCCGGTACAGCGCGCGCGAAGGCTGGCGCAGCGCTTCGAGCGGCGCGAGCATCGTCATCAGCGACGGCGGCACGCTCCAGCGCGCATCGTCGGCGGCCAGCGGTCCCACCGGCTCGCCGGGCAGGGTGATCGGGGGCGGGAGCGGCGACGGGAGCGAAGGCACGGACGCCGCGGCCATCGCCGGCAGCGTGCACAGCCGCGCCTGCGCGGCGCCGGCCGCGAGCACATGGCTGGGGGCGGCCGGATCGCCGTCGCGCTGGCCGAGGTAGATGCAGCCGGCGATGCCGTTCCACGGATTGCGGCGCATCACATGGCGCGCGGTGATCTCGACCTGCTGCTGCGGCGCCCAGCGCGCCAGCGCCGCCTGCGGCACCGTGCCGCGCCAGGCCAGCGCATCGAGCATGCGCGCATCGGCCCGCGCCAGCGCGGCGAGCGCGCGCGCCAGGTCGGCGCAGCCGAGGCGGAAGCGCTGGCCCGGGTACTGCGGCGCTTCGAGCGTCGCTGCCAGCGCGGCCCCGGCCGCATCGAACCAGCGTGTCGCGTCCAGGCCTAGCTTGTTTTCGACGCGGCCGTTGGGGCGCGTGCTGAAGCGCAGCAGCGCGGCATCGACGCTCGCGAGCTGCGCGCCGACCTGCGTCGCATCCCAATCGCGCGCACACGCGGGCAACGCCTGCAGCACGGCATCGGCGCCGGCGGCCGGCGCTGCAAAGCCGGCTGCATCGCGGCGCACGATCGCCTGCTCGAAGGTCTTCAGCGCCGCGACATGGCGCACGCTGACGTAGCGGTCGCCGTGCTGCTCGTCGGCCGGTCGGATCACGGCGACCAGCAGCAGCACGCCCAGCAGCACCGGCAGCACCGCGAGGCTCGCGGCGATGGCCAGGTCGAGGAGAGAGTCGACCCCTACAGCCCTGCGGGCTGGTCCCCCAAGGGGATCAGTCCGACCGGGAGACCCGGATCGGACTGGGCGTCTGCTCTCAACCATCACGCGCCTCCGGCGGCAGGTCGACGGTCAGCGCCAGCGCGAGGAAGCCGAGGTTGACCAGCAGCGAGCTCATGCCGTAGCTGACGAAGGGGAAGGTGACGCCGGTCAGCGGCAGCACGGCGAGGTTTCCGGCAACGGTGACTGCGAGCTGGCACAGACTCAGCACGACCCAGCCGACGGCCAGCCAGCTCAGCAGCGCCTGGCCGTCGTGCGCGAAACGGCCGTTGCCCAGCGCGATGAGCCGCGGCTCGCCGCGCGTGACGCGGCCATGGCGGCGGATCAGCCGGTGCAGCCACAGGGCGGTGCCGAGCGTTGCGCCCCAGGCGGCCGCGGCGCCGAAGACGCCGACGATGGCGGTGAAGGTGTAGTCGCTGTGGATCTGCGCGGGCACGCCGCTGCATTGCGCCGCCGGCGCATGGCCGCACCACGGCACCGCGCCGAGCCCGTAGCCCTGCGGCGGTGCGGCGCGCTGGAACCACGACACCAGCGCCAGCTGGTCGTTGGTCGAAGCCAGCGGCGCGGCCAGGCTCTCGAGCCGCGCGGCGGTCACTGCATCGACCTGGCCGGCCTGGAACAGCGCCGCGGTGATGGCGACGATCCAGCCGACGAACAGCAGCAGCGCCAGCGCCACCGCACCCGCGCTGCCGCCGCCGCGCAGCTGCCACCACATCGCGAAGGCCGCGCCGACGAAGGCGCCCGAGGCGTAGGCGGCGATCAGCAGCGGGCCCATGTCGCGCGTGATCACCATCGCGCCGACCAGCATGCCGACGACAAAGAAGAGTGGCCATGCATAACGCCAGAGCGACACGTCCATGGCGTCGCCGGCGGCCAGCCGGCGGGTGAGCGGCCCGGCGCGCAGCAGGAAGAACCAGGCCGCGCCGACGATCAGCCAGATGCGGCCGAGCTCGGAGGTCAGCTGGCGCAGGTTCTTCAGCAGCAGGCCGAAGACCAGCAGCGCCACGGCCGCGCCAAGCAGCAGCACGAGGGCCGCCAGCAGCGGCGGCAGCCAGGCCGCGCTGCGGCGTCGCCACGCGCCGGCCAGCGCCAGCGCACGGCCGAGCGCACGCGCCAGCGGCCGGCGGCCGAAGCCCAGCAGCGAGAACACCAGCATGCCAAGCCACAGGTGCCCCTGGTGGTACAGCGCCAGGTAGCGGTTCAGCGCGTGGCCATGCGCCGACAGCTCCAGCAGCAGCAACCAGCCGAGGCCGGTGGCCAGCGCCAGGCCGGCGAAACCGGCGCGTGAGCTCAGCGTCGCCGTGGGTGCGGCAGCGGCTGGGCGGCGCACCAGCGCGGCGCCGATCAGCAGCAGTCCGGCGAGCGCGAACGCGATGACGAAGGGGGCCGGCGCGCTGGTCCATGCGGCCTCGGCGCGCCCGGGCTCGAAGGCCCGCGCACCGGCCAGCGGCCACGGCACGCGCGCGGCCCACGCGGCGAGGCTCCACAGTCCCAACGCCACGCCGGCGCCCAGCAGCGCCGAGCGCGCGCGCCGGCTCCACAGCAGCATGGCGTAGCTCAGCAGCAGCGCCGCGCCCCACTGCGAGCCGGCTGAGCGGAACAAGGCGCGCGTCGCTTCATTCTTGCGCGCGCGAACCAGCGACTGGCGCGCGTCGGCCATCAGCGTCGCCGTGGCGGCGAGTGCGGCTGCACCGTCGGCGGCGCAGCCGCTGACCGCCGGCGCAGCGAGCGGCGCCGCCGCGCTGGGCAGCGTGCGGCCATCGAGCGCTGCGGCCAGCAGCAGCAACGCGTCGGCGCGTGCGGCGTCGTCGCCGTCTGCCAGCGCTGCGCGGGTCCATTGCAGCGCGCATTGCAAGGGGCGCGGCGCGCCGGCGTCGCCGCCCTGCAGCTGGTAGCGATCGAGGTAGGGCTGCATGTCGGCCTCGATCGCGGCGATCGCGTCGGCCGACGCGCGCACCGCGCCGACACCCTCGTGCTGGCGCAGCCGCAGTGCGTCGAGCCGCGCCTGCGCATCCGCCACCGGGGCACCGAACGCGCGCGCCGCGCGCGCGACGGCCTGCTGCAGCTCGGGCGGCAGCGCGGTGGGCACCGTGCCGCCCGCGGCGCCGCGCGTGCCGCACAGCGCATCGCGCAAGGTGGACCGCATCGTCACGGCGGCACACACCGACGGCAGCACCGGCGCGGGCAGGCCTTCGACCTCGATCCCGCGTGGCGCATAGCGCGCGCCGCGGCCTTCGCCGAAATCGGCCACCCGCTCGAAGGCCGGCCACAGCAGCACCAGCACCGCCAGCAGCGCCAGCGCTTCGGTCGCCGGCGCCAGCGCACGCGCCCACCGCCCGGGGCGCGCCGGCGCGGCGCTGGCCAGGGCGATGGTCATCACGGTGCCCGGCGCGAAGAGGAGGGCTCGGCGAGGCGCTCGGAGCGCGCACCGCCCAGGTTCGCGCCGAGCACGATGGTGTCGCCGACCTTGAATGGCGGCGTGTGTTCGTAGCTGCGGATCAGCCGGTCGCCGCCGGGCAGCCGCAACACCACCTCGTGACTCGTGCGCGCAACGGGCCGCCCGACGGCATGGTCGACCGATTGGGTGATGCGCGCGAGATGGCGATCGACCGGGCCGCCGATGCGCTCGCCGAACAGGCTGGTGAGCAGGCCACCGGACGGTGGCTCGGGTTCGACCTGGCGGATCGATTCGACGAGCGCGCAGTCGTCGCACAGGCGCGCCCGCGGCGGCGCCACCGCGGGCGGCAACATCCGGGGCGCGGGCGGTGGCGGGGGTGCGACTTCACGCGGCGGCAAGCTGGCGACCGGCGCGGGCTCGTCGCCCAGCACCAGGCGCTCGGCGAGCGTCGCCTGCACCTCGCGTTCCCCGAGCTGCAGCATCGCGGTGACGCGGGCATCCGGTGTGATGCGGTCGTGCTCGTCGATCCAGTAGCGGCCGTCGTAGACGCCGGGCTGCACTTCACGCAATTCCAGGCTGCGCTGCGCACCCTCGATCCACAGCACGGCGCGGCCGCCGGGTGTGCCGAACAGGCTGAAGGTGAGGCCGACGCCGGGCGCCAGCGCATCGACGCGCTCGACATCCAGCGTTTCGATGCGCAGCGTGGCCGCCCTGACCGCGACACTGAAGCACAAGACCAGCAGCGCCGACGACAGGCCCACGACGAACCGGCGCACGAACGACATAACCCCTCCCGGGCGGGCTTCGAGGGAACCAACGACGAGGCCGGAGCAGCGGCTGCGGCCGAAGTCTTAAGCGTTCGAGAGGGGCTGTGGGCCGACAGGATTTGCCCGCGGCGCGGACTCGGTTTCGATAGTCGCACCGTGTTGCATTTGCTTTACGTTGCTACGCAATGTCACCGCAGCGGTGCCGAGCGGCCGGGCCAGTAGCTGCCGGCATAACCCCGGTACGGATTGCCGTAGACCGCTCGGCCGGCGTGGCGGTGCTCGTCCATGAAGGCAATCACCGCGGCCGGCGTACCGCCCTTGAACATCTCCTTCAGGATGCCCTCGGGTAACAGCTCGCGGTAGCGCACGGGCAGCCCGGCATAGGCCGCGCCTTCGGCCAGGTCGAGCGGCAATTCGGTCGGATCGAAGAAGCGCGCTTCGCCGAATTCGCTGTCGTGATGCGCGCGCACGCGCTTGGCGGCATCGAGGATGCCTTCGATCACGTCGGACAGCGCGCGGCCGCTCATCAGGGCCCGCCATGACGCGCGCAGGAACAGCAGCTCGTCGGGATCGACGCCCGGGCATTCACCCTGGTAGGCGGCGGTCAGGCAGTGGTCGCTGGCGGCGAGCAGGCGCTGCGTGGCGGTCGGCTCGCGCTCCAGCAGCTCGAGCACCTGACCGAGCGACGAACCGCGCAGGTAGTGCTCGGGCATCAGCTCGTAACCCGCGTCGCCGGGATGGTGATGATCGACCCGCGCGATCGGCTCGTGGCCCTGCAAGCGGCATTCGACGAACACTGCCGGCGTCTTCGGCGCCAGCACCGCCGGCCGCGGCACCCGGTCCGGCCCGACCCGCACCACCGCGTCGGCCTCGTAGGCCGTGCGCGGGCTGCAGCGCCGGCGGCCCTTGGCCGCATGCACCCAGGGGTGGCCGGCATCGTCGACGATGCGCTCGATCTCGCGCATCTCGGGGTCCTGGGCGCCCAGCACGAAGGTGCTGTTGGGGTCGAGCACGAAGCTTGTGTGGGGGTCGCTCACGAGCGGATCTTGCGCTGCGGGTGGGGCAGGCGCGAGAGCCTATTCCCCCGCGGCGGCCTCGCCTTGCCGGCGCTGCGCCTCGGCCTGGCGCGCAGCTTCGGTCGGCGCGACGCCGGACTCGGCGAACTGCTTCATGCGCTTCAAGTCGTCGTCGATCTCCTGCTGCGGATCGCGGCCGAGCAGCGTGGCCACCGCGTGGCTGAGCGCGCCTTGCGGCACGCGGTACACGAAACGCACGCTGACGCGGGTGCCCTCGCCGGCGGGCTCGAGCCGCACGCAGGCGATCTGCTCGATCGCCGCATCGGCGGTGCTGCGCCAGCAGAGCAGTCGCGAGGGCACACGATCGGTCAGCTCCGACATCCATTCCAGCCGCAGGCCGGCCGGGCCTTCGGCGATCCAGTGCGAGCGCCCGTCGCCGAGCGGCCGCGCCTCCTTCACGTGCGAGAGGAAGCGCGGGTAGTTTTCGCAGTTCGACCAGATCTCGAAGACGCGCTCGGGCGTCGCGTCGATGAGCAGGCTGGCTTCGATGTCGATGTCGCCATCGTTGGCAGCGCGCCGGCGGGCGCCGCGGCCGCGGCCGACCAGCGCCAGCAGCATCAGGGCGGCTCCGGCTCCGGCAATCATCAACAGAGCGCCCGGCCGGTCGAATCGATGAGTCATGGGAATTCCTTCGGGCTGCGCCCTCCGGAATTCGCCCTTCGGGCGGCCGGGCGGGCTCGTGGCAGGTCCTTTCGCGGTTTCGGACCAGGGTTGTCCTGGACAGGGCAAGGACCGTACCGGCCGGCGGCCGGTCGTGACCGGGTGTCAGCGTGCCACCGGCGACCGACGAACTCAATCCACCGTCGCCCCCGACTCCCGCACCACGCGCCCGAGGCGGACCGATTCGGTGTGGATCAGCTGGCCGAACTGCTCCGGCGTGCCGCCGACCACCGGCGTGCCCAGCGCTTCCCACTTCGCGCGGAAGGCCGGGTCCTTGAAGGTCTCGTTCAGCACGCTGTTGAGTTTGTCGATGATCGGCCGCGGCGTGCCGGCGCGCACGGCGATGCCGTGCCAGGCGGTCAGCTCGAAGTTCGCCAAGCCGGCCTCGGCCATCGTCGGCACCTGCGGCATCTGCGGGCTGCGCCTGGCCGAGGTCACCGCGATCGGCACCAGCTTGCCGGACTGGATGTGCTGCGCCGAGCTGGCGATGATGTCGAACATCACCTTGACCTGGCCGCCGAGCAGGTCGTTCAGCGCCGGGCCCGCGCCCTTGTACGGCACGTGCGACAGCTTCATCGACATCGCCTTCGCATAGAGCTCGCCGGCCAGGTGCTGCGGCGTGCCATTGCCGGCGGAGGCGTAGCTGAAATCGTCGGGCCGCGCCTTCGATTGCGCGATGAAGTCCTTCAGCGTCTTGATGCCGAGCGACGGATGCACCTCGAGCACCAGCGGGAACGACGAGATCTGGATCACCGGCGCGAGGTCGCTCAGCGCGCTGAACGGCATCGTGCGGTAGAGGTTCTGGTTCACCGCCATCGGGCCGCTGGCGGCGAGCAGGATCGTGTGGCCATCGGCCGGCGCATGGCGTGCGACCTCGGCGCTGCCGACGTTGCCGCCGGCACCGGGCTTGTTGTCGATGACCACCGCGACGCCGAGCCGCGTCTGCAGCTCGGGCTGCAGCAGCCGCGCCATCAGGTCGGTCGGCCCGCCCGGCGGGTAGGGCACGACGAAGCGCAGCGGCTTCGACGGGAAGGTCTGGGCGCCGACGGGTCCGAAACACAGCGCGGCCAGGCCGAGCGCGGTGATGCGGCGCAGACGATGAATCGATCGCATGGGAGTCTCCTTCGCCTTGATGGCGGTCATTCGGTTCAGCGGGGGGCGAGAAAGCGTGCGCGCACGTCGTCCGCCGTCGCCAGCGGGCGGCCGATCGCGCGCGCCGCGTCGGCCGCCTGCGCCACCAGCGCGGCGTTGTCGGGGGCCAGCGTGCCGTCCTTCAAGAGCAGGTTGTTCTCGAAGCCGACCCGCACGTGGCCGCCGAAGCACGCCGCCGCGGCCGCGCAGGCCAGCTCGGCGGCGCCGAACGCGCACAGGGCCCAGGGCTCGGGCCCGCCATGCGCCTGCAGGAACGGCAGCAGGTCGCGCGGCGACGAGGTCTGGATGCGGCTGTAGCGGCCGAGCACGAAGAGCAGGAACCAGGGCGCGTCGGGCAGCGTGCCGGCGGCCTGCAGCCGCTGCCAGCGCGCCAGGTCGGCGGCGTCGTACAGGATCACCTGCGTCATCACGCGCTCGCGCTGCAACCAGCCGAAGAACGCGGCCAGCGCGGCTTCGCCGAGCGCCGGCTGGTCGAGCTCGCGCAGCGCAACCGAGACCGCTTCCGGCCGCAGCGAGCGGACCATCGCGATCTGCTCGTCGGCCTGGTAGCGGCCGGCCGCTTCGCTGGTGACCTGCAGCACCAGCGTGTCGCCGACGGCCGCGCGCACGGCGTCGAGCGCGGCGCGGTAGCCGGCGACATCCAGGCTGTGGCGGCCGTCGGCATCGCGGATATGGAGGTGCAGCATCGCCGCACCGGCGTCGCGGCAGCGCGCCGCCTCGCGGGCGATCGCCTGCGGCGTCAGCGGCAGCGCGGGATGCTCGCGGGCCTGCTTGTAGGCGCCGTTCGGCGCGACGGTGATGATCAGCGGGTCGAGAGCAGTCATGGCTTGATCGGTGGCAGCTCGTCGGCCAGCAGCTCGAGGCCGCGGCGCAGCAGCCGGTCATAACGACCACGTTCAGCGGCAGCGCGCTCGGGCGGCCAGTCGAAGAAGCCGCCGCCCGACTTGATGCCGAGGCGGCCGCGCTGCACCTGCTCGCGCAGCACGCGCGCCGGCTCGCCGGCATTGGCGAGGGTCGGGTAGATCGTCGCCGCGGCGGCGCAGTGCACGTCGAGCCCGGCGTGGTCGCGCTGCAGCACCGGACCGGCGGCGAGAAAGCGGAAACCGAAGCCGAAGCGCACCGCCGCGTCGACATCCTCGGGCGTGGCGACGCCCTCGTCGATCAGCGCGAAGGCCTCGCGCGCCAGCGCATGCTGCAGCCGGTTGGCCAGGAAGCCGGGCTTGTCCTTGCGCACCAGCACCGGCACGCTGCCGCAGCCGCGCATCAGCGTCATCAGCCGCTCGGCGCCGGCCTCGTCGCTGTTCGCGCCGAGCACCACCTCGACCAGCGGCACCAGGTGCGCCGGCATGAAGAAGTGCAGCCCGTACATGCGCTGCCGGCCGGCCAGGCCCTGCGCGATCGTGCTGATCGGCAGGCTCGAACTGTTGCTGGCCAACAGCGCCTCGGCCGGCGCGCGTCGGCTCAGCTCGGCGAAGAGGCGCTGCTTGGCCGGCAGCTGCTCGGGGATGCATTCGATCACCAGTTGCACCGCCGGCCAGTGAACTTCGTCCAGGCTGGCGACCGCCGTGACCCCCGCGGCCCGCGCGCCGAGCCCTTGCGGCGCCAGGCAGTCGCTGACGTGCGGTGCCAGCCGCGCGCGCTTGTCGGCGTGGGGCTCGACGACGGTCACCGTGTGGCCGCCGCGCGCCAGCACCACGGCGACGTCGGCGCCCATCGTGCCGCCGCCGACGATCACGGTCTGCTGCGGCGGGCGTTGGGGCTGTGTTTCCATCGCGGTCTCCTGCTGGGTTGATGGCACTCTACGAAGGGGTGATTGATACGTCCATTCGCATTTCGGGATAAATTGATCGCCGATGTTGATCAATTGGTCGATTCGCGAAATCGACGTCTTCCTGGCGCTGGCCGAGACGCTGAACTACCGCCGCGCGGCCGAGCGCGTGCACCTGTCGCAGCCGGCGGTGTCCGGCGTGATCGCGCGCTTCGAGCAGAGCCTGGAGGCGAAGCTGTTCGACCGCAGCACGCGCTCGGTGCGACTGACCGCGGCCGGCCAGGCGCTGCTGGAGCAGGCGCGGCTCTTGCGCGCGAACGTCGATGCCGCGGCGCAGGCGGTGCGCGACGTGGTCGAGCTGCGCTCGGGCCGTGTGCGCTTGGCCGTGCTGCCGTCGCTGGCCGCCACCGCCGCGCCGGTGGCCATCGCGCGCTTCGCCGCCGCGCATCCGCTGGTGCGCCTCGAGATGCTCGACACGTTGTCCAGCCCGGCCTTCGACCTGGTGCGCGCCGGCCAGGTCGACTTCGCGCTGACCGCGGCCAACCCGGACTATGCCGACCTGGTCTACACGCCGCTGGTCGCCGACCGCTTCGTGCTGCTGCTGCCGCTGGCGCACCGGCTCGCGCGCGGGCGGCGGCCGCTGCGCTGGATCGACACCGTGGAGCTCGAGCACATCTCGATGCCGCAGCCGACCAGCGTGCGCCAGTACGCCGACGCGGCCTTCCTGCACCACGGCCGGCGCTTCGAGCCGCGCTACGAGGTCGAGCACCTGGCGACGATCAACGCGATGGTCGCCGCCGGCCTCGGCGTCGCGGCGCTGCCGGAGCTGGCGGCGCTGGTGGCACGCGGCAACAGCGTGACGCAGCGCCGCCTGGTCGATCCCGACCTGCCGCGGCCGATCGGCCTGGTGACGCCGCAGGGCCGCAGCCTGTCGCCGGCGGCCGCCGCGATGGTGGCGCTGCTGAAGGAGGAGATCGAGCGGTTGGTCAGCGCGCGGGTGACGCGCCGCTGACCCGCCGCGGGATACTGGTCCGCATGGACACGACGCTGCCGCTGATCGATCTGCGCGACCCGCCGGCCGAGAGCGCGCGGCGCATCGGCGAGGCCTGCCGCGCGCAGGGCTTCTTCTACCTCGTCGGCCATGGCTGCGACGAAGCGCGCGCGCAGCGGCTCGAGGCGCTGAGCCACCGCTTCTTCGCACTGCCCGAAGACGTCAAGCAGCGCTGGGCGATGGCGCAGGGCGGGCGCGCCTGGCGCGGCTGGTTCCCGCTCGGCGGCGAGCTGACCTCGGGCCGGCCGGACTGGAAGGAGGGTCTCTACCTCGGCACCGAACTGCCCGACGACGATCCGCGCGTGCTGGCCGGCCTGCCGCTGCACGGTCGCAACCTGCTGCCCGGCGACGACGTGCTGCCGGGCTTTCGCGACACGGTGCTCGAAACCATCGACGAGGTCAGCGCGCTCGGCCACCGCGTGATGGCCTTGATCGCGCGCTCGCTCGAACTGCCGGAGGACTATTTCCACACCCGCTACACCGCCGATCCGCTGGTGCTGTTCCGCATCTTCCTGTACCCGAGCCGGCCGGCGCCGGCGCAGCTGGACGTGCGCGACGGCGTCGGCGAGCACACCGACTACGGGCTGCTGACGCTGCTGCGGCAGGACGATGTCGGCGGGCTGCAAGTGCGCACCCCCAGCGGCTGGATCGAGGCGCCACCGCGGTCGGGCGCCTTCGTCTGCAACATCGGCGACATGCTCGACCGCATGACCGGCGGCCTGTACCACAGCACACCGCACCGCGTGCGGCTCAATGTGAGCGGCCGCGATCGCCTGTCGTTCCCGCTGTTCTTCGATCCGAACATGGCCGCACGCATCGAGCCGATCCGCAGCGCCGCGACCGACGACCCGACCACGCGCTGGGATGGCGCCAGCGTGCACGCCTTCGACGGCACCTACGGCGACTACGTGCTGGCCAAGGTCGGCAAGGTGTTCCCGCAGTTGAAGCAGGCGGTGCTCGAGCGTCCGAGGTGAAACGCCGGACGACGGGTCATGCACGGCAGCAGAAGCCGGCTGATCGTGCCCACAGCGGCAACCATGCCGGCGCATGCGACCGAAGGCGAGGTGGCGGTGATCCTGGGCGGCCTGCTCCCGATCATGGGCGGCAGCGCCTAGCGGCGGCCGCGCTCGTGCCAGTTCGGAATGCCGTCGCCATCGACATCGCGGTCATGGCGGTTGGGAACGCCGTCGCCGTCGATGTCCCAGCGCGGGTTGTACACGCGGTCGCGGTGGTTCGGAATGCCATCGCCGTCGCGATCCCAGTGTGTCGGCTCGCGGTAGTACCGATGATGACCGTGCGAGCGGCGATACGGGTCGCCGTACCACGGGCGATACGACGGCTCGTGGTAGACCAGCCGTGGCTGGACGTAGACGGGTGCCGGATACGCGTAGACCGGTGCCGGCACGGTGTAGACCGGCATCGGCGTGCCGATCGTCACCGACCAGCGCACATCGGCGTGACCGGCCCGGGCTACTCCGGTCCCCAGCACGCCCGCCACAGCCAGCGCGCCAGCGATGAACAGCTTGCTCTTGATCATGGATTCGTACTCCTGCTTTCGCGGCATTCGGATGCCCATGCCTGGCCAACGCCTGGCGCGGCGCGCCGTTCACCGGCGCTGCGGCAACGCTGTGTAAGCGGCGTGAGGCACGCGTCACAGGCCGAACAGAACGAGCACGCCGAATCCCGCAAACAGCGCGGCGGCGACATAGCGCATCGCGCCGAGCGGGACGCGATGTGCCAGGCGCTCGCCCAGCAGCACGGCAGGAACATTGGCCACCATCATGCCCAAGGTCGTGCCCAGGACGACCGCGCCCAGGCTCGGATATTGCGCGCCGAGCGCGATCGTCGCGAACTGTGTCTTGTCACCGATCTCGGCGATGAAGAACGCCACCGCCGAGGTCACGAACGGGCCGTGGCGGCTGCCCGAGGGCTGCACGCCGGGCTTGTCCGGAATCAGCGCCCAGCCGGCAAACGCGAGGAACGCGCTGGCGAGGACCCAGCGCATGACTTGCGGTCCAACGTGCGCGGCGACCCCATCGCCGAGCCATGCGGCCATGGCGTGATTGGCCAGCGTGGCCACCAGGATGCCGAGGATCAGCGCCGCCTGCCGGCCCTTGAACCGGGCGGCGAGCATGAACGAGAGCAATTGGGTCTTGTCGCCGATCTCGGCAAGCGCGACGAGGCTGAACGAAGCAAGCAGAGCTTCCACGAGGTGTGTCCGATGGGGCCGGCGAGCTGAGAACCGATGACCTCGCCGCCCAACGCCAGCCCCCGCTGGTGGACAACGAAGTCAAAGGTCTCGCCAAGCTGGTGCCGCCCGCGCCATGGTCTTGCGACCAAGTGTGTTGACGTCGGGCCCTCGCTGATGGAGGCGGCTACTCCCCTAAGACGGCGCGATTGTAGGAGGGGCCATGGCCCGCCGACTTGCGGTGGATCAAGTCGGAGACGTCCCGCGCCGCCGCCTCAGCCGCAACTGCCGACGTAGCCGCAGGCGGTGCAGAACTCGCAGCCGTCGCGGCGGATCAGCGCCGCATTGCCGCATTCGGGGCAGCGCTCGCCGCTCGATTCATCGGGGGTCGCATTGGCCAGCGCGGGGGTCGATTCGGGGGCCTGCAGGATGCCCATCGTGCGCAGCGGGAAGCCTTGTTCATCGAGCACGCCCAGCATCGCGTAGCGGTGGATGATCAGCCGCGCCAGGTAGGCCACCGTCGAGGGCCAGGTCTGCTGACGTTTCTCGCCCGGCACGAAGGCCATGAAGTGGCCGAGCGGCTCGGCATAGCTCAGCAGCTTGCGCAGCTTCATGCCGATCCATGCCGGATCGAGCACGCGCATGTCGAGCGACAGGATGCGTGCCAGGCCGTCGAGCGCTTTCGGGTAGTTGCCCGAGAAGGCGATCGCGCAGGGCCGCGTCACGCTGCCGAGCTCACCCGGCTGCGGCAGTAGCACTTCCTTGAGCATCAGCGTCAGCGCTTCGCCGCTGGCCGGGTTGTGCAGGTCGGCGACCCAGGCCAGCGTGCCGTCGGGGCCGGTCTGCGGTTCGTCGCGGCTGAACATCGCGTCGAGCACCGGCGTGGCGTCGTCCTGTGCGGACCACAGCCCGAGCTGCTCGCAGCGCCAGCGGATCACCGCCGCGGTGGCCGCGACGACGCCGGGAAAGCGCCGCGGCTCGCCGTGCGGCGGGAAGGGCATCTCGAAGTTGCGCTCCTCCTGCACCGTGGCCAGCGCGTCGAGCTTCAACCGGACCCAGGCCGCGTCCTTTGCGCGCAAGTCCATCGACAGCGTCTTGGCCAGCGCACCGAGCCCGCGCGGCTGCTCGGCGCCGTTGACCCACACCTCGAAGGGCCGCGCGCCGGCGCCGTCGTCGTGCTCGCCGACGAAGAGCGCGAATTCGCCGTACGGGTGGCGCAGCATGAAGCTCCACGACGGATTGCCGCCGGGGAAATCGGGCCGGCCCGGCCAGCGCAGCGAGGCCAGCACCGGCTGCGGCGCATGCGCGAGCGTCAGGCGCCGGTCGGCCGGCGCGGCTTCGGCGGCGGTCGCCGGCACGCTGACGGGCGTGCTCAGCACCGAGCCGAGCACCGGGTTCGGCCGGTAGGTCGCCAGGCCCTTCAACCCGGCCTGCCAGGCCTCGAAATACAGATGCTGGAAATCGGCATACGGATAGTCGACCGGCACGTTGACGGTCTTCGAGATCGCCGTGTCGATGCAGGGCGCGACCGCGGCGACCATCGCCAGGTGCTCGCGTGCGCTCAGCTGCAGCGCACTGACGAAAGCCTCGGTGAGCGGCGTGTCGGGTCCCTTCAGATGCCGGTACAGCCGCCACGCGGGGTCCTCGACCGCGATCTCGCGCCAACGGCCGTCGGCCTCGCGCTTGCGCCGCGTGTAGCGCCAGGCGTAGGCCGGCTCGATGCCGTTGCTCGCGTTGTCGGCGAAGGCCAGGCTGATCGTGCCGGTCGGTGCGATCGCCAGCAGGTGCGAATTGCGCAGGCCGTAGCGGCGGATGCGCTCCTTCAATGCCGCCGGCAGCCGCGACGCGAAGGTGCCGCGCGACAACAGCAGGTCGGCATTGAAGAGCGCGAAGGGCCCGCGCGCTTCAGCGAGCTCGATCGACGCTTCATAGGCGGCATCACGCAGCACCTCGGTGAGGCGCCGTGCCGCGGCGCGCGCGGCGTCGCTGCCGTAGTGCAGGTTCAGCATCACCAGCGCATCACCCAGCCCCGTGAAGCCGAGGCCGATGCGGCGCTTGCTGCGCGCTTCGTCGGCCTGCTGCGGCAGCGGCCAGTAGCTGACATCGAGCACGTTGTCGAGCATGCGCACGGCGGTCTGCGCCAGCTGCGCGAAGCCGGTTTCGTCGAAGGCGGCGTTCGGCTCGAACGGATCGCGCACGAAGCGCGTCAGGTCGATCGAGCCGAGGCAGCAGCAGCCGTAGGGGGGAAGCGGCTCTTCGGCGCACGGGTTGGTCGAGGCGATCGTCTCGCAATACGACAGGTTGTTGTCGACATTGATGCGGTCGAGGAACAGCACGCCGGGCTCGGCATGGTCGTAGGTCGACCGCATGATCTGGTCCCACAGCGCGCGCGCGGGCAGCCGCCGGTAGACCCACAGGCCGTCGTCGCGCTGCGCAGCACCCAAGGCGCGCTGCGCCGGACCGGGTTCGGCGCGGTGCACCAGCGCGACCTCGCGATCGTCCTGCACCGCCTGCATGAAGGCATCGGTCAGGCCGACGGAGATGTTGAAGTTCGCCAGGTCGCCGCGGTCCTTGGCGTGGATGAACTCCTCGATGTCCGGATGGTCGCAGCGCAGCACGCCCATCTGCGCGCCGCGCCGCGCGCCGGCCGATTCGACGGTCTCGCAGGAGCGGTCGAAGATGCGCATGTACGACACCGGCCCCGAGGCCTGCGACTGCATCGTGCGCACCCAGGCGCCGCGCGGCCGGATGCGCGAGAAGTCGTAGCCGACCCCGCCACCGCGCCGCATCGTCTCGGCGGCTTCGGCCAGCGCGGTGTAGATGCCGGGGTGGCCGTCGTCGTCGCCGGAGATCGCGTCGCCGACCGGTTGCACGAAGCAATTGATCAGCGTGGCCGTCAATTCTGTGCCGGCGGCGGAATTGATGCGCCCGGCCGGGATGAAGCCTGAGCGCAGCGCTTGCAGGAAGCGCGCGGCCCAGTCGGCGCGTTCGGCCGGTGCCTCGGCCTGGGCGAGCGCATCGGCGACGCGCCGGCGCACGTCGTCGATGCCGCGTTCATCGCCCTTGGCGTATTTCTCGCGCAACACCTCGTCGCTGATCGGCTGCGGCGGCAGCGGCGCTCCAGCGGGCGCGGCCGCCACGGCCGGCGCAATGACGCTGTCGCGGCGCGGCATGTTTCGGTCAGCCGGTCGACGAGGCGCTGCCCGGCGTGCCCGCCGGCAGCTGGATCGTCAGCAGCAGCGAGCTGTCCTGCTGCGCGCGCACCGAGTGCTGCACGTCGGCCGACAGCAGCAGCAGCTCGTCGGCGCGCAGCAGGCAGACGCGGCCGTCCATCGCGACCTCCACCTCGCCCTCGAGGCACAGCAGCGTCAGCTCGCCGCGCACCTGGTGCGGCGGCAGCGCCTCGCCGGCGCGCAGCACCAGCCGGATCAACTCGAGCGACTGCGTCTTCAGCAGCGCATGCGTGCTGGCCTGCCGCAGGTCGGCGCCCAGCGGCGCGATGGCAATCGGCTGGCCGGGTTTGGCATGGATCAGGGCCATCGTGGGTGGGCAGGAGCAATTCGGAAGCCCGTATCGTGCTCGGACGTCGGGCCGCGGCGCAATCCCCCGGTGCGCGTGGGGTTCTTCGGCCGGCGGCGGCGGCGGGCGGGGCTTAGAGTGCGATCCGCATGCAAAAAATTTCGTGGTGGCGATGGGCTGCGGCCCTGGGTGGGGCCTGCGGCATCGCCGCGGCATGCGCGCCGGCGTGGGCCGCCGACAGCGCGGTGGTGCGGACCGATCAGGTGCGCGCCGAATTGCTGGCCCATGCGCCGGAGGGCGTTGCGCCCGGCAAGCCGCTGATGCTCGGGCTGTTGATCGAGCACCAGCCGCATTGGCACACCTATTGGCGCAATCCCGGCGATTCGGGCTTGCCGACGACACTCACGTGGCAGCTGCCGGCGGGCCTGGCGGCGGGTGAGATCCAATGGCCGCGACCGCACCGGTTGCCGGTCGGACCGCTGGTCAATTACGGCTACGAAGGCCGGCTGCTGCTGCCGGTGCCGGTGCAGGTGACCCAGCCACCGGCCGGTGCGAACCTGACGATCGGATTGCGCGCCGACTGGCTGGTGTGCAAGGAAGTCTGCATTCCCGAGTCGGGCGAATTCCGGCTGCAGTTGCCGGCGCAGGCGGCTACCGCCGCGCATGGTGCGCTGTTCGAGGCCGCACGTGCCGCGCAGCCGCGGCCGCTGGCCAACGCGCGCGCCACCGCGCGGGTCGACGGCGCCGCGCTGGCGCTCCAGGTCGACGGGCTGCCGGCGGGTTGGCGCGGCCAGGCGGTCGAGTATTTCGCCGCCGATGCCGGCTTGATCGAACATGCCGGCCGCATCGAAGCGCGCTGGCAGGGCGAGCGGCTGCTGCTGCGCGTGCCGCTGTCGGCGCAGCGCAGCGCGAGTCCGGCGCTGCTCGATGCCGTGCTGGCGCGGCCCGGTGCGGCCGACGCGGTGCAGGTGGGCTTCCGCGTCGAGGGCGCGTGGCCGGCCCCGGGCGCCGCGCCGCAGGGGGCGGCCGCACCGGCGGTCGCGGCGCCTGGGACCGCGGCGTCGGAGCAGCCGGTGCCGGCGGATGAAGGGATGTCGCTCGCCCTGGCCTGGGTGCTCGCCTTTGCCGGTGGGCTGCTGCTGAATCTGATGCCTTGCGTGTTCCCGGTGCTATCGCTCAAAGTGCTCGGCTTCACGCACGACGTCGGCCAGCGCCGCGCGTTGCTGGCCGGCGGGCTGGCTTATTCGGCTGGCGTGATCACGTCCTTCGTCGGGCTGGCGGCGCTGCTGCTGATGCTGCGCGCCGCCGGGGCCGGGCTCGGCTGGGGCTTCCAGCTGCAGTCGCCCGCTTTCGTCGCCGGCCTGGCGCTGCTGTTCACGATGCTCGGGCTGAACCTGGCGGGCGTGTTCGAGTTCGGCAAGTTCGCGCCCGACAGCGTCTGCACGAAACGCGCGCGCCGGCCGCTCGTCGACCACGCGCTGACGGGCGTGCTGGCGGTGCTGATCGCTTCGCCGTGCACGGCGCCGTTCATGGGCGCAGCGCTCGGCGCGGCGCTGACGCAGCCGGCGGGCATCGCGCTCGGCCTGTTCGCGATGCTGGGCGCCGGCATGGCGGCGCCCTACCTTTTGATCGCTGCCTGGCCGCGCCTGACCGACTGGCTGCCGCGACCGGGGCCGTGGATGGCGCACTTCAAGGCGGCGATGGCCTTTCCGATGTTCGCCACCGTCGTCTGGCTGCTGTGGGTGATCGGCCAGCAGGTCGGCGTCGATGGCGCCGCGGCGCTGCTCGGCCTGCTGGTGCTGGTGGCGTTCGTCGCCTGGATCTTCTCGATCAGTCGCGGCGGCGCGCGGCGCTGGGCCTGGCGCGGTGGCGCGCTGGCGCTGCTGGTGGTGGCCGCGGGCTGGACCGCGCCGTGGCTGCTGCGCGATGAAGCGCAGCTGCAGGCCGCGGGCGCCAAGCTGCCCGCGGCGCTCAGTGCCGCCGCATGGCAGCCATGGAGCGCGCAGCGCGTGCGTGAAGCACAGGCGACCGGCCGGCCGGTCTTCGTCGATTTCACCGCCGCCTGGTGCGTCACCTGCCAGTTCAACAAGCGGGTCGTGCTGGCGCAGCGCGAGGTGATGGCCGACTTCGAGCGCAAGCGTGTGCTGCTGCTGCGCGCCGACTGGACGCGCAAGGACGCGCGCATCACCGCGGCACTGAATGAGCTGGGCCGCAGCGGCGTGCCGGTCTATGCGTTGTACGGACCGGGCGAAGCCGCGCCGCGGCTGTTGTCCGAAATGCTGTCGGTGGCCGAGGTGCGCGAGGCGATCGCCGCCTGGCCGTCGGCACCGGATTCGAAGCCGGCGGGCACGCCGGTCGCCACGGCGGCAGACGCCGGCACGTCATCAAGGAGCGAACAATGAAACGATGGATCACGGCGGTCGCCGTGGGCTTGGGCCTGGCGGGCAGCTCGGCGGCCATGGCGCAAGCCGCCGTCAACCAGCCCGCACCGGCCTTCAGCGTGCAGGACGCCACCGGCAAGACGGTCAAGCTGGCTGACTTCAAGGGCAAGTACGTGGTGCTCGAATGGGTCAACCCCGGCTGCCCGTTCGTGCAGAAGCACTACAACAGCGCCAACATGCCGGCGACGCAGAAGGATGCATTGGCGAAGGGGGCAGTGTGGCTCGCAGTGTCGTCGACCGCCAAGGAGGCCGGCGACTACCGGCCGCCGGCCGACCTGGCGGGCTGGCTGACATCGAAGTCCGCGGCGACGACGGCGACCCTGATGGACGATGACGGCAAGATCGGCCGCAGCTACGGCGCGCGCACGACGCCGCACATGTACGTGATCGATCCGCAGGGCAAGCTGGTCTACGCCGGCGCGATCGACAGCAAGCCGACCGCCAACCCGGCCGACATCAAGAGCGCGACGAACTACGTGCGCCAGGCGCTCGACGAAGTGTTCGCCGGCAAGCCGGTGTCGCAGCCGACGACGCAGGCCTACGGCTGCTCGATCAAGTACGCCAGCGCCGGCTGAGCGCGTCGCTTCAGTGGCGCGTGGCGGGCGTTGCGACAGCGGCGGCCGCCTGCAACGCGCGCTCATGCAGCAGCTCGCGTTCGCGCGCATTGAGCGCCAGCGCTGCGGCGCGTTCGAACTCGTGCTGCGCCTCGGCGGCGCGGCCGAGCTTCATCAGGAAGTCGCCGCGCACGCTCGGCAGCCAGTGGTACTGCGCCAGTGACGGTTCGTCGACCAGCGCGTCGACGAGCTCCAGTCCCGCCGCCGGCCCGAAGGCCATCGCCACCGCGACCGCGCGGTTGAGCTCGACCACCGGCGACGGCGCGAGCTGGGCCAGCGCGTCGTACAACGCCGCGATGCGCGGCCAGTCGGTCGCGTCGGCGGTGCGGGCACGCGCATGGCAGGCAGCGATCGAGGCCTGCAGCGCGTAGGGCCCCAGCGCTCCGGCGGCGGCCGCCAGCACTTCGGCGCGCTGCAGCGCCGCCAGCCCCCGTCGGATCAGCAGCGGGTCCCAGCGCGCGCGGTTCTGCTCCAGCAGCAGCACCGGCTTGCCGGTGGCATCGGTGCGCGCGGCGGCGCGCGACGACTGCAGCTCGAGTAACGCGCAAAGGCCGTGGACCTCGGGCTCGTTCGGTGCCAGGCCGCAGAGCACACGCGCCAGCCGCAGCGCCTCGTCGCACAAGGCCGGGCGCATCCAGTCGCTGCCGGCGGTCGCTGTGTAGCCCTCGTTGAAGATCAGGTACAGCACCTCGAGCACCGAGGCCAGCCGCGCCGCCAGCGATTCGTCGCGCGGCAGCTCGAAGGGCACTTTCGCGGCCGCCAGCGTGCGCTTGGCGCGCACGATGCGCTGCGCGATCGTCGGCTCCGGCACCAGGAAGGCGCGGGCGATCTCGTCGGTGGTCAGGCCGCCGAGCAGGCGCAGCGTCAACGCGGCGCGCGCTTCGGTCGACAGCACCGGGTGGCAGGCGGTGAAGATCAGCCGCAGCAGGTCGTCGCCGATGCGGTCGGCGCGCGCCGCGTCGAGGGCGTCGACGAAGTCCGGCACGATCAGCGCCTCCTGCGCCTCGAGGTCATGGCCGATCTCTTCATGCTTGCGCTCCTGAAGCTGGCGGTGGCGCAGGTGGTCGAGCGCGCGGCGTTTCGCGGTGGCCACCAGCCAGGCGCCCGGGTTGTCGGGCACGCCGGTCGCGGGCCAGTGCTCGAGGGCCGCAACCAGTGCGTCCTGCGCCAGCTCCTCGGCGACGCCCAGATCGCGCGTCATGCGCGCGACGACGGCGACGATCTTCGCGGCCTCGATGCGCCAGACGGCTTCGATCGCGCGGTGGGTCGGCTGGGACGAGACCATCGGCCGCGGGCTTTAGCTTCGGCCCACGCCCATTTCGCGGAAACGTTCGACCTCTTTGCTTTCGCCGAAGTCTTCCAGCTCGTACAACTGGCGCACTTCGATCTCGCAATCCGACGCACCGAACGGCGACGGAAAGCGGCGCGACCATTCGAGCGCTTCTTCGCGCGAGGCCACCTGGATGACCGTGTAGCCGGCGATCAGCTCCTTGGACTCGGCGAACGGGCCGTCGACCACCGTGCCCTTGCCGTGGTGGTAGCGGATGCGCCAGCCCTTGGCGCTCGGCTGCAGGCCGTTGGCATCGAGCAGCACGCCGGCCTGCACCAGTTGCTCGTGGTAGTCGGCCATCGCGGCCATCAGCGCCTCATCGGCGACCGGGCTGGTCTCGCTCTCGGATTCCGCGTTGGCGCGGACCATGATCATGAATCGCATCGTGTTTCTCCAACTGGCCTGGGATGGGCGGAGCGCCGCGGGTTTCAGCGGCTGCTGTTCACACGACGAACGACCACGCGTCCGATCGACACGCCATCACCTCGGTGGAAACCCTTGGCGCGTCAGAGCGAATCTTCGAAGCAGGCGCCGATGCGGCGCACTTCGACGCTGGCCCACTCGGCGGCCGGGCATTCGCGCGCCAGCGCCAGCGCCTCTTCCTGGGTATCGCAATTCAGCAGGAAGAAGCCGCCGATGATTTCCTTGGCCTCGGCGAACGGGCCGTCGAGCACGCGGGCGCGGCCCTCGCGTTTCTCGACGCGGCGGATCTGGTCGTCGATGCGCAGCGATTCGGTGGCCTGCAGCAGCCCGCGCCGCTTCAGGTCGCCAGCGAAGCCGGTCATGCGGTCCCAGGCCTCGCGGGCCTGGGTTTCGTTGCGTTGGCGGCGTTGGCCGGGCGGTTCGAGCACCAGCAGCATGTAGGCGGACATCGGAGAACTCCGGTTCGAGACCAGCGGGGATGTTAACGAGCCCCCATGCAGGCTCGCCCGAGCAGCAGCCCGAGGGCCGTCAGTGCCAGCGACCCGGCCAGATGGGTCGAGGCGGTCGCCAATGCCCAGGCGTGTTGCTGGCGCTCGATCAATCCGACCACCTCGGCCGAGAAGGTCGAGAAGGTCGTCAGGCCGCCGAGGAAACCGGTGACCGCGAAGAGGCGCCACTCGGGTGCCGTGAGGCCGCCGGGACCGAGGCAGGCCCCGGCGATGCCGATCAGCAGGCCGCCGACCAGATTGGCAGCCAGCGTGCCGAGCGGCAGCGTCGGCAGCAGCGGATTCAGCCACAGCGCGAGCACCCAGCGCAGGCAGGCGCCGAGGCCGGCACCGACAAAAACCACCATGAATCCGATGCCGCTCATCTGCCGTTCCCCGTTCACTCGCGCTTGGTCGCTGCGGCGGGCAGCCTAGCCGAATGCCGCCATCGTTCAAGAATGAACCAACGGCCGGCGGTTGGTGGTCAAGGCGGCATTCAGGGTTTCGGGATGGGAGTGGGATTGAGGTGGGTATGGCGGATGAGCGGTACGCAGGTGCTGGGAAGGGCGGGCGTGAAGTTGGTGGAAGTGGGTGGGTTGTGTAAGATCAAGCGCATGCCGTTGGTTCATTCTCAAACTGGTGACCTGTTCGAGCGCAGCGATTCGCCGCTGCCCGCCTTTCGCGATGGCTTCGAGCGCTGGCTGGCTCAGGCGCGCCATGCCGGCACGCTGGCGCGCGACTCGTCGGAAGAGGTCTACCGGCACCTGTGGTCGGTGCTGACGAAGTGGTGCGTGTCGCAGAACCCGCCGCTGCACCTGGAGACGCTGACCGCCGCCGACCTCGAGGCCTTCATCGCCTCGCGCTGCGGTGCGGAGGGGCCGGACCAGGAGCTGTCGCCGCGGTATGTCTGGCGCCTGCTGCACCTCGTCGACCGCGTGCTGAACCAGCGTGGCCGGCGGCTTGCGCGGCCGGCCAATCTGGCGGCCGCCGAGCTGCTCGACAGCCGGCCGGACTGGCGCTACGCAAATGCCAGCGATGCCGATCCCTTGCCCGAGCACCTGAACGCGGCCCAGGCGCGACAGTTGGTCGACCACCTGTCGCAGGCGCGGCCGCGGGCCGGCCAGCGGCCCGCGGTGCAGGGCTGGCAGGAGCTGCGCAACCGCTGCGCCGTCGCGCTGCAGCTCGGCGCCGGGCTCGGGCCGGGCGACGTGCGCGGGCTGACGCTGTCGTCGGTGGTGATCGCCGGCGGCCGCCGCAAGGACCTGCCGTGGAAGCTGCAGGTCGAGGCCACCGGCAGTGCGCCGGCGCATGAAGCGCCGATCGCCGCCTGGGCCGGCTTGCTGCTGCGGCATTGGCTCGAGGTGCGGGCGCACAACGGCATTGCCGGCGAGCAGCTCTTTCCGTCGACCAAGAGCGGCAAGCCCTGGGGCAAGGTGGCGCAGTACCAGGCCGTCAAGCAGGTGCTCGGCGCGGCGGGCTTCGACCACGACGTGGTGCGCGGCGGCTCGTTTCGCCTGCGCCACACTTTTGCGCTGCGGCAGCTGCGGCGCGGGCGATCGGTCGACGAAGTGGCGCGCTGGCTCGGCATCGTCGATGCCGCGTCAATGTCACGTTATCAGCGCGTGTTGTATGCGCCGGTCGACGACGTGATCTGACCGGCGCGGCCGGTCGACAAGGTGATCTGACCTGCGCGCACCCGGTCGCAACGCGCGATGACCGGCGAAGCCGGTCAGTGCACGATGCCGAGGCCGAATGCCAGCAGCACCGCCGAGCCGACGACCAGCAGCGCGCCGAGCAGGCGCAGCGCCGCGGAGCGGCGGCGGCGGAACAAATGCCGGTCGCTGGGCCAGAACAGCCCGCTGTTGCTGAATCGTCCGCTGGTGTCGAGTCGCCCGTCCATCGTCAGTCCATCTTACGCACGCGGCCTGCCGCGGTAACCCCTCGTTCGTGGCATTCGCCACGCGTGCCAGCGTGATTTGCGCACAACCCGTGCGACTGCTTTGTTGTCCCGCAAGCGACAGGCGCAGCGGCACAATCACCGCATGAATGTTTCAGGCAGCTTTTCGGCCAACGACGAACGTCATATGCGGCGCGCTTTGCAGCTCGCCGCCGAGGCCATCGGCCTGTCCGACCCGAATCCGCGCGTCGGCTGCGTGCTGGTCGGCGACGGCTGGGTCGCCGAAGGTCATACGCAGGCGGCCGGGCAGGCGCATGCCGAGGTGATGGCCCTGCGCATGGCGCGCGAGCGCGGCCACGCACTGGCCGGCGCGACGGCCTATGTCACGCTCGAACCCTGCGCGCACCATGGCCGCACACCGCCGTGCTGCGACGCGTTGATCGAGGCCGGCCTGCGGCGCGTCGTGGTTGCGTCCGGCGATCCGCATCCGCAAGTCGCCGGCGAGGGCCTGCGGCGCCTGCGCGCGGCGGGCATCGAGGTCCAGGTCGGGTTGCTCGGCGATGATTCGCGCGAGTTGAACATCGGCTTCCTGTCGCGCATCGAGCGCGGCCGGCCCTTCGTGCGCCTGAAGGTGGCGGGATCGATCGATGGCCGCAGCGCGCTCGACAACGGCGAAAGCCGTTGGATCACCGGCCCCGAAGCACGCGCCGACGGCCACCAGTGGCGCAAGCGCGCTGGCGCGGTGCTCAGCGGCATCGGCACGGTGCTCGCCGACGACCCGCGCCTGGACGTGCGTGACGTGCCCACCGTGCGCCAGCCGCTGCGCGTGATCGCCGATGCGCGCTTACAGACCCCGCCCGATGCGCGCCTGCTCGATCCGCCGGGCGAGGTGCTGATCGTCGCCGCGAGCGCCGAAGGCCCCGCCGCGCAAGCATTGCGCGCACGCGGCGCCGACGTGCGTGCATTCGCCAATGCGCAGGGCCGCATCGACCTGCCCGCGCTGATCCTGGCGCTGGGCGACCGCGGTATCAATGAATTGCATGTCGAAGCCGGGCCGCGGCTGAATGCCGCGCTGCTCGAAGCCGACCTGGTCGACGAATTGCTGATCTACCAGGCGCCGCTGCTGATCGGCCCGGGGCGTGCACTGGCGGCATTGCCCGCGCTCGCGCAGCTGGCCGACGCGCGGCGCTTCCATTTCATCGAGGCACTGTGCGTCGGTGCCGATCTGCGCCTGCGCGCGCGCCCCGTGCCCCGCTCGGAGACTGTTCGATGATTGTTTTCCAGGTCGACGACATGAGCTGCGCGCATTGCAGCGCGGCCATCACGCAGGCGGTCAAGGCAGTCGATGCCGATGCGCAACTGCGTATCGACCTCGATGCGCATCGCGTCGAAATCGACAGCCGCACGGCCAATGCCGGGCAATTCGACGCCGCGATTCGAGAAGCCGGCTATACCCCAAAGCCGGCCTGAAGCGATCGGCGCGGGCGGTTTATTTTCGGTTTCGAATTCAAATTGCCTTCGAATTGATGTAAAACCTCGCCCCAGGCATTTATGCCTGCGGCGATTGCAGTGCCTTTGCCGGCCCGCAATCGGGGTAGTCGATTAGAAGAGGGTGATCCCAATGAAGAAGGTTGAAACGTATGGCGCGGTTCTGGCCGAGATTGAGCGTTTGCAGCAGCGTGCTGCGAATCTGCGCAAATCCGAGCTCCCGGGCGTGATCGAGCGCATTCGCGATGCGATCGCCGCCTATGGGCTGACGGCCACCGATCTCGGTTTCGGCGGTGGGGCGACCTCCGCCGGCAAGGCCGCGGCGACGGCCGCGCCGAAGGCACCGCGCGCCAAGCGCGGCGCGCGCGTGGCCGCCCCTGCCAGCAAGGGCACGCTGACGGTCGGCGTCGCGAAGTACCGCGATCCGAAGTCCGGCAAGACCTGGACCGGCCGCGGCAAGCCGCCGCTGTGGATCGTCGGCGCCAAGGACCGCACGCCCTTCCTGATCGACGGCGCGGCAGCTGCCGCCCCCGCGGCCCCGGCAGCCGAGGCCGCCCCGGCCAAGAAGCGCGGCCCGAAGCCCGGCTTCAAGCGCGGCCGCAAGGCTGCCGCCGCGCCCGCTGGGCGCAAGCGCGCGGGCCGCAAGGCCGGAACGCCCGCCGAGTCGGGCGACCAGGCCACGCCGGCCGCGGCCTGACAGCGCTTCTCGCGCAGCCCGGGGCTTCAGCGCTCGGCTGAAGTCCCGTGCGCGCGCAGCAAGGCCTCGCTGGCTTCGTCGGCGGGGTAGAAGAGCTCGACGCACAGCTCTTCGAGCGTCACGTCGCGCGGCGTGCCGAAGGTCGTCAGCGTCGTGAACAGCGACAGGCGGCCGAAGGGCATCTGCATCACGCAGGGCACCAGCAGCGGCGGCGCGGCCGCCGCGGTCTGGCGCTCGGCCGCCTCGCGCAGCGGCGCGACGTTCGGATACGCCAGCACCTCGGCCTCGAGCTCCATCAGCGCGCGATCGCCGGTGACCTGTACCGCCCGGCGCAAGGCGTCGAGCAGGTAGGTGCCCCAGTCGGCGAAATTCAGCGTGAAGGCCGCCATGCCTTCGGGATGCAGGCTGGCCCGAAAAACGTTCAGGTGCGGTGTCATCAGCCACGGCGGCAGCAGCGTCACCAGCGCCTTCGCCGCGCCATTGGCCATCACGACATTCCATTGCCGGTCGAGCACCACACCCGGATAGGGATGGTGCGCATCGAGCAGCCGCTGCAGTGCGGCGCGCACCGGCGCCATGCTCTCCGATTGCCACTCGCGCTCGGCAAAACGCGGCGCATAACCGCCCGCCAGCAACAACCGGTTGCGTTCGCGCAGCGGCAATTCCAGCTGCTGCGCCAGCGCCATCAGCACCTGCGCGCTGGGCCGCGAGCGGCCGGTCTCGATGAAGCTCAGGTGGCGCGCCGAAATACCGACGTCCAGCGCCAGGTCGAGCTGGCTGCGCCGCCGCTGCGAGCGCCATTGGCGCAAGAGCGGGCCGAGGGTGGGTTGCCCGGAGGCGTGCTGTCGATCCTGCATCGGGCCGCACGATAGCACCGCACTACCTCCGACGTAATCGCCAAGCGCGCGCGCGCTCGCGACACTGGCGTCAATCCCTCAACGACCCCAGGAGTTTCGCGATGAGAACCATTCATCCGTCCCCGCTGCTGAAGTTCGCGCTGCTGCTCGACGCGGCTGGATCCGGCGCGATGGCGCTGCTGCAGTTGGCCGCATCCTCTGCCTTGACCGATGCCCTGCAGCTGCCGCGGATGCTGCTCGTCGAGAGTGGCCTCTTCATGGCCGGCTACGCCGTGCTGCTGGTCGTGCTGGCGCGCAGCGCCCGGGTCTGGTCGGCGCTGATCGGCGTCATCGCCATCGGCAACGTCGGCTGGGCGCTCGGCTGCGCGGCGCTGTGGGCCACCGGCGCAGTGACGCCGACGGGCTGGGGCCTGGGTTTCCTGGCCGTGCACGCCGCCAGCGTGCTGCTCTTCGCGACCCTGCAAGGGCTGGGCTTGCGCGCCTCGCGTGTCGCGGACCGCGCGCCGCTGGCCACCGCGCACTGAGCACTCGCCACGACAAACGGATTCTGAAAGAGACACCATGAACACCGGCATCGACCTGCTCCCGCTGGCCGTCGCACTGCTGATCGGCATCCCGGCCTTCGGCTCCTGCCTCGGCATCGGCCTGGCGACGATGAAGTTCCTCGAGAGCTCCGCGCGCCAGCCCGAATTGATCCCGACGCTGCAGACCAAGTACTTCCTGGCGGTCGGCGTCACCGACGGCGCCTTCATCATTGCCACCGGCATCGGGCTGTGGTTCGCGATCGCCAACCCGTTCGCCCGTTGACGCTCACTTGAAGCGCCAGGGCGGCGGCTGATCCACCAGCCGCCGCCAGCGTTCGGCGCCAATCCACGGCTGCAGCGCGGCCGCGCCGGGGGGCGTCAGCAGCAAGGCGCGCGAATCGGCCTGCCGCCGCAACCAGCCGCGCTGCAGGCACTGGTCGAGGATCAGCGCGCCGAGCCGGCCGCCGACATGCGGCCGGCGTTCGCCCCAATCCAGGCACGGGCGGCAGCCGGGGCGGCGGCTGGCGGCGTCCAGCGCATCGGCCGCGAAACCCAGGCGTTGCAGCGCGGCCGGCAGCCGCTCGGTCAGGCGACCGCTGTCGTCGTCGAAGACGATCGCGCCGTCGGCCTGCAGCGTCTCGGCGATGGCCGTGCTCAGGCTGCCCGCGAGGTGGTCGTAGCAGCTGCGGGCGAAGCGCAGCGCAGCGTCCTTCGGGCCGGTGGCCAGCCGGCTGGTCGGAACGGGCGCATGGCGGGCGGCGAGCTGCATGATGCCTTCGAGCACCTGCGCGACCTCGCGCGAGGCGAGCCGGTGATAACGATGGCGGCCCTGGCGCGCCAGCTGCAGGAGCCCCGCGTCGACCAGCAGTGCGAGGTGCCGGCTGGCGGTGGGCGCGGTCACCTGCGCGGCGTTCGCGAGCTCCAGCGCGGTCAATGCACGGCCATCCATCAGCGCCAGCAGCATGGCGGTGCGCGCCGGCTCGCCGACCAGCTGCGCGATGCGGGCAATGTCGTTGGTATTCATGCGCTCACCTTAGCAGCGCCCGGGATCACGACACTTCGCCCTGCAACGAAGCATCGAGCGGCCGTTCGCGGCGACGATGCGGGCTCCCGCAACGCACCGAGCACCTCCATGAGCATCACCGTCTTCATCCGCTACCAGATCGACCCGTTCCAGCGCGAGGCCTTCGCCGCCTATGCCGAGCGCTGGGGCCGCATCATCCCGCGCTGCGGCGGCCACCTGCTCGGCTACTTCCTGCCCAGCGAAGGCACCAACGACATCGCCTGGGGGCTGATCGGCTTCCCGAGCCTCGCCGACTACGAAGCCTACCGCCGCCGCCTGAAGACCGACCCCGAGGGCCGCGCGAATTTCGAGACCGCGCAGCGCGAGCGCTTCATCCTGCGCGAGGAGCGCACGTTCACCGAGCTGGTCGAAGGCACCTTCAACGGCCTGCCGCAAGCCATCGAGGCCGCACGATGATCGCGGTGATCTTCGAGGTGATTCCGCAGGAAGGCCACCTGCAGACCTACCTGGACGCCGCGGCCGCGCTGCGCCCGGCACTCGAAGCGATCGATGGCTTCATCTCGGTCGAGCGTTTCCAGAGCCTGACCCATCCTGACAAGCTGCTGTCGCTGTCGTTCTGGCGCGACGAGGCCGCCGTCGCGCAATGGCGCAATCTCGAAGCGCATCGCCGCACGCAGCAACTCGGGCGCGAAGTCGCGTTCGCCGACTACCGGCTGCGCGTCGCGCATGTGCTGCGCGACTACGGGCTGCGTGAACGGGACGAGGCGCCGGCCGATTCGCGCGCACGCCACGCGTAGCCATCCTCGCCCCTGCGCTTGACTCCGTAGCCGCTTCAGGCTTTTCAATCGCGGCATCGAACCAGATCACGGATGGAGATGCCCGATGGGACAAGCCTGTTGCCACCATGAAACCCCGCATGCGCCGCGCGGCCCGTGCGCACGCTACCGGCGTGTGCTGTGGATTGCGCTGGCGGTCAATGCCGCGATGTTCGCGATCGAGATCGCCGGCGGCCTGCAGTCGGCCTCGGTGTCGCTGCTCGCCGACGCGGTGGACTTCTTCGGCGACGCGGTCAACTACGGCCTGTCGCTGGCGGTGCTCGGTCTGGGCTTCGCCTGGCGCGCGCGGGCCGCGTTGTTCAAGGGCTGGACCATGGGCTTGTACGGTGCGGCCGTGCTCGTGCACGCGCTGTGGAGCGCCGCCACCGGCCGCGTGCCCGACCCGCTGACGATGGGCCTGATCGGCGCATTGGCGCTGACGGCCAATGTGAGCGTCGCGCTGCTGCTCTACCGCTTCCGCGACGGCGACGCGAACATGCGCTCGGTGTGGCTGTGCACGCGCAACGACGCGATCGGCAACCTCGCGGTGCTGGCCGCCGCGGCCGGCGTCTTCGGCACCGGCACGCGCTGGCCGGATCTGGCCGTCGCGGCGACGATGGCGGTGCTGGCGCTGACAGCCGCGTTCAGCGTCGTGCGGCAGGCGCGCGGCGAATTGGCCGCAGCCTGAGCTGACACGTCAATACGTCTCGAGGTGCAGCCGCCCGTCGCGCTTCAGCGCGGCGGCGGTGGTTTCCCAATCGAGACCCGCCTGGAGCGCGGCGTCGCGCAGCGCGAGCACCACGCCTTCTTCCATCGCCTTCAATCCGCAGACGTAGAAGCAGGCATTCGGATCGGCGAGCAGCGCTGCAACGTCCGCCGCGCGCTCGCGCATCAGGTCCTGCACATAGCGCTTGGGCTTGCCGGCCTCGCGCGAGAACGCGAAATTGATGTCGATGAAATCCTTCGGCAGCGTCTGCAGCGGGCCGAAGTAGGGCAGCTCTTCGCGCGTGCGCGCGCCGAAGAACAGCAGCAGCTTGCCGCCCTCGAACTTGCCCGATTGGCGCAGGCGCCGCCGCCATTCGGTCATCGCCCGCATCGGCGCCGAGCCGGTGCCGGTGCAGATCATCACGATGTGACTCTTCGGATGGTTGGGCATCAGGAAGCTGGCGCCGAACGGCCCGATCACCTGCACCTTGTCGCCGACCTGCAGATCGCACATGAAGTTGGATGCGACACCGCGCACCGGCCGGCCCTGGTAGTCCTCCAGCACGCGCTTGATCGTCAGCGAGACGTTGTTGTAGCCGGGCCGCTCGCCATTGCGCGGGCTGGCGATCGAGTACTGGCGCGCATGGTGCGGCCGGCCTTGTGCATCCCCGCCCGGCGGCAGCACGCCGATCGACTGGCCTTCGAGCACCGGGAAGGGCATCGCGCCGAAGTCGAGCACGATGTGGTGCGTGTCGTAGTCGGTGCCGACCTCGGTGACGCGCACATTGCCGGTGACCGTTGCGGTGATCGATTTTTGCGCCGCTTTCGGGCCGTAGAGATTGCAATACGGGTGCGCCGCGGACCACGGCGGCAGCGTGGTGCCGTACTGCGCCGCATTGAAGACCTGCGTCGATTGCTCGATCACCACCGTCGCCGGCGTCGGCGGCAGCTCGACCGCGGCGACCGTCTCGGCCACTTCGGCCGCGCCGACACCGGCCTCGGCCAGCTGCTCCGCGGTCCACTCCGTCGGCAGCTCGTCCCAGCCCAGCTGCTCGTCGATGCTGTAGGCGCGAATCACGGGCATCGTGCGCCAGTTGTCGATCGAGCCGGTGGGGCAGGGTGCAATGCAGGCCATGCACTGGTTGCACTTGTCGGCCATCACGACGTAGTTGCGGTCGTCGTGCGTGATCGCGCCGACCGGGCAGGTGGCCTCGCAGGTGTTGCAGCGGATGCAGATCTCGGGGTCGATCAGGTGCTGCCTGATCAGGCCGGCCACCGGCATGTCCATGATGGTTCTTTCAGCCGAAGCGCACGTACTCGAAATCGACCGGCTGGCGGTTGATGCCCATCACCGGCGGCGCGATCCAGTGCGCGAACTTGCCGGGCTCGACGACGCGGCCCATCAGCGAGGCGACGAAGGCGCGGTCCTCGTCGCTCGGCAGCCATTCGCCCTGGCGCGCCTGCCATTCGGTGTCGCTGACGACGCGGCCCTCGGGCGCCATCTTGATGCCGGCCAGCGCGCCGATGTTGCGATGGAAGGCCTTGTGCGGCACCTGCAGGCGCTGCGGCAGGCCGGCTTTCTCGAGCACCTTGTTCCAGCGGCCGACGCCCGCCACGGAGTCCTTGATGAAGTCGTCGCGCAGCACCTCGTTCAGCGCATTGAGCATCGGCACGTCCTTCTCGACCAAGGCGCCGTTCTGCACCTCGAGCACCTTGTAGGTCTGGCCCTTGAGCACATGGTCGTCGGCGCGCTTGCCTTCCTCGTAGCGGCCCTTCAGCCCCGACGAATAGAAGATCGCCGCATTGCTCGACTGGTCGGCGCCGAACAGGTCGATCGTGACGCTGTAGTGGAAATTGAGGTAGCGCTGGATCGTCGGCAGGTCGATCGCACCGGCCGCGCGCACCCGGCCCGGGTCGTCGGTCTTCAACTCGTTCATCACCTGCGCCGTGCGCTGGATCACCCGCGAGACGCCGCTCTCGCCGACGAACATGTGGTGCGCTTCTTCGGTCAGCATGAACTTCGTCGTGCGCGCCAGCGGGTCGAAGGCGCTTTCGGCCAGCGCCGAGAGCTGGAACTTGCCGTCGCGGTCGGTGAAGTAGGTGAACATGAAGAAGGCCAGCCAATCCGGCGTCTTCTCGTTGAAGGCGCCGAGGATGCGCGGGTTGTTCTCGTCGCCCGAGCGGCGCTCGAGCAGCGCCTCGGCTTCCTCGCGGCCGTCGCGGCCGAAGTAGCGGTGCAGCAGGTAGACCATCGCCCACAGGTGGCGGCCTTCCTCGACGTTGATCTGGAACAGGTTGCGCAGGTCGTACATCGACGGCGCGGTCAGCCCCAGGTGGCGCTGCTGCTCGACCGAGGCCGGCTCGGTGTCACCCTGCGTGACGATGATGCGGCGCAGGTTCGCGCGGTGCTCGCCGGGCACCTGGTCCCAGGCCTTCTCGCCCTTGTGGTCGCCGAAATGGATCTCGCGGTTCGCATCACCCGGATTCAGGAAGATGCCCCAGCGGTAGTCGCGCATCTTCACGTGGCCGAACTGCGCCCAGCCCTGCGGATCGACGCTGACCGCCGTGCGCAGGTAGACCTCGTGGTCGGTCGAGCCCTCGGGGCCGACGTCGTCCCACCAGTTGATGAAGTTGGGCTGCCATTGCTCGAGCGCGCGCTTGAGCGTGCGGTCCTCGGCCAGGTTGACGTTGTTGGGGATCTTCTCGCCGTAATCGATCGTGGACATGTGTTTTACCCGCTAGACCCTGTTCCAATCGAAGCCGGCTTTCTGGCCGGAACCGTAGACCTTCAGCGCACCGTGCTCACCCACCGCATTCGGCCGCTGGAAGATCCAGTTCTGCCAGGCGGTGAGGCGGCCGAAGACCCGCGTGGCCATCGTCTCGACGCCGTTGAAGCGCAGGTTGGCTTCCATGCCGGTCAGCGCGTCGGGCGACATCGCCGCGCGCTCCTCGATCGCGATGCGCACTTCGTCGGCCCAGTCGATGTCGTCGGGCGCGGCAGTCGCCAGGCCCAGCGCGAAGGCCGCGTCGGCGTCGAGCGGGCTGCCGATGCGCGCGCGAACCGCGTCGAGCGCCGGCGCCTCGTCGTAGAAGCGGCGCGCGAGGCGGCTCTGGCCGGTGGCCATCGGATAGCGGCCGAAGTTCAGGTCGCCTGGGGTGATCTTCGGCGCGCGCGCTTCGTCGTCGGGCAGCGCCAGGTGGTAGATGCGGTCGCAGGCCAGGGCCAGCTCTAGCAGCGTGCCGGCGAAGCAGGAGCCCGGCTCGACCAGCGCGAACAGGCTGCGCGACGAGACGTCGAAGCGGCTGAAGGTGCGCCGCAGCGCGCCGATCGTCTCGCGCACGAACCAATGCGCCGCGTGCCGTGCCAGCGTCTCGTCGAGCGCCAGCACTGCCGCCGTGTCGCCGGCGGTCTTGATCAGCCAGGTGCCGATCTCGGGCTCGTTGGTGCGCATCACGAGGATCGCGTCGTCGAGCTCGCGCGCCAGCTGCAGCGGATACCAGGCGGCGCCGGCGGCGACGATGGTCCCGACGTCGGTCGGCTGCGCGCCGCCCGGGCCGCGCACGGTCCAGCTCGCGGTGCGCTTCGCGCGGTCGATCTCGACGCTGACGTGGGCGTAGTGCAGCGCATCGGCGTCGTCGCGGCGCTCGATCGGCGTCAAGGTGATGCCGGGGGCATCGGCGGGCCGGTCGCTGCGCGCCGCCAACTGCAATGCGCGCTCCTGCACCTTCTGCGCGAAGACCTGCGGCTTGGCGATCTCATCGACCAGCCGCCAGTCCTTCGCACGCTGGCCGCGCACGCCTTCGGTCGTCGTGCAGAAGACGTCGGCCAGGTCGTGGCGCACGCGGCGCTTGTCGGTCACCCGCGTCAGGCCGCCGGTGCCGGGCAGCACGCCGAGCAGCGGCACCTCGGGCAGGCTGACGGCGGAAGAGCGGTCGTCGACCAGGATGATCTCGTCGCAGGCCAGCGCCAGCTCGTAGCCGCCGCCGGCGCAGGCGCCGTTGACCGCGGCAATGAATTTGAGCCCCGAATGCGCCGACGAGTCCTCGATGCCATTGCGCGTCTCGTTCGTGAACTTGCAGAAGTTCACCTTCCAGGCATGGCTGGAGACGCCGAGCATGAAGATGTTGGCGCCGGAGCAGAACACCTTGTCGCGCGCGCTGGTGACGACGACGCAGCGCACTTCGGGGTGCTCGAAGCGGATGCGGTTCAGCGCATCGTTGAGCTCGATGTCGACGCCCAGGTCGTAGCTGTTGAGCTTGAGCTTGTAGCCGGGACGCAGGCCGGCGTTCTCGTCGATGTCGGCAGCGAGTGTCGCCACCGGGCCTTCGAAGCGCAGCTTCCAGTGCCGGTAGCGGGAGGGTTCGGTGCGGTAGTCGACCGGGGCGGGGGTGGTCATCGTTCAGCGCTCCAGGAGGGATTGATAGGCAGCATAGTGCACCGTCATGCGAATCGTCAAGCACTGAAGTGCATTTTTCTGCATTCGGCGCTCATGCAGGGCGGTGCAGCCTCTCACGCACGATCGTGCGCAGCGCCTCGAAGGTCGGCGCCAACGGCTGCGTGCTGGTGTCGAGCTGCAGGTCGGCCTTCGAATAGAAGGCGGCGCGGCCGGCGAGGATGCGGCGCAGGTCGTCCATCGCTTCCGGGCTGGCGGCCATCGGCCGCATGTCACCCTGGGCGATCACGCGCTGCATGTGGTCTTCCGGGTCGGCCTTCAGCCACACCGTCGTGCAATGCGCGAGCAGCAGGTTGAAGGTGGCGGCGTCCGACACCAGGCCGCCGGGGGTGGCGATCACCGCTTCCGGATAGATCTGGATCGCCTCCTCCAGCGCGCGCCGCTCGTAGCGGCGGTAGGCGTTGGTGCCGTACAGCGCCTGGATCTCCGAGATGCTGCAGCCGGCGAACTTCTCGATCTCGCGGCTCAGCTCGACGAAGGGGAATTCGAGGTCGTCGGCGAGCAGCGCGCCGAGCGTCGACTTGCCCGCGCCGCGCAGGCCGACCAAAGCGATGCGCGAATGGCGCACCGCCGGCGCGGCACCGCCGCCGGTGCCCAGCAGCTCGCCGATCGCCATGCGCACGCGGCGCAAGGTCGCCTCGTCGCGCTGCTCGAGCAGCTCGCGGATCAGCAGCCACTCGGGCGAGCCGGTCGTCACGTCGCCGAGCAACTCGGCCAGGCTGCACTGCAGCGCCTGCGCCACCTGCAGCAGCACCAGGATCGAGGCATTGCCGATGCCGTATTCGAGGTTGGCGAGGTGGCGCTCCGAGACGTCGGCCGCTGCCGCCAGCGCCTTGCGCGTCATGCCGCGTCGCGCGCGCAGCGCACGCACGCGTTCGCCCAGCGCGACGAGGAACGGATTCTTGTCGCCGTTCTCCGGGGCCAATTCACTGCCGGCCGGGCTCGGGGTTAACCCGTTCTCGTGAACTATAGTGCTTGACACGCATCCTCCGTCGACCTATCGTGCATAGCAAGCACAATAATTCATCAAGCCTCGAACTGCAACCGGAACACGACGATGACGACTCCCCTGTTGAGCAATGTCATGGGCGGGCGAACAGTCGCCGGCCGCGGTAACGGCACGCTGCTGTTCGACCCGGTGCTCGGCACCGAGCTGGCCCGCGTCGATGCGACCGGCCTCGACCTGGCCGACGGCTTTCGCTTCGCGCGGGAGCAAGGCGGCGCAGCACTACGCGCATTGACCTACCGCGAACGCGCTGGCCTGCTGGCGGCCGTGCTGAAGGTGCTGCAGCAGCACCGCGATGCCTACTACGAGATCGCCACCGCCAACAGCGGGACGGTGAAGAACGACTCGGCGATCGACATCGACGGCGCGTTCTACACGCTCGGCCAGTACGCGAAATGGGGCGAGGCGCTCGGCGACCGCCGCACGCTGCTCGACGGCGAGCCCGCGCGGCTGGCGAAGGATCCGCTGTTCCAGTCGCAGCACCTGCAGGTGCCGATCCGCGGGCTAGCGCTCTTCATCAACGCCTTCAACTTCCCGTCCTGGGGCCTGTGGGAGAAGGCCGCGCCGGCGCTGCTGTCCGGCGTGCCGGTGGTGGTGAAGCCGGCCACCGCCACCGCCTGGCTGACACAGCGCATGGTGCAGGATGTCGTCGACGCCGGCGTGCTGCCGGCGGGGGCGCTGTCGGTGGTCTGCGGCAGCCCGGCCGGGCTGCTCGATGCGCTGCAGCCCTTCGACGTGCTGAGCTTCACCGGCTCGGCCGCCACCGCGGCATCGATCCGCGCCCACCGCGCAGTGACCCACGATTCGGTGCGCGTGAACATCGAGGCCGACAGCATCAACTCTGCCCTGCTGCTGCCGGGCGAAGCGCCCGACGGCGAGGCCTTCGGCCTGCTGGTCAAGGAAGTGGTGCGCGAGATGACCGTCAAGTCGGGCCAGAAGTGCACCGCGATCCGGCGCATCCTCGTGCCCGAAGCGCTCTACGACGCGGCAGCGCAGGCGATCGGCGCGAAGCTCGCGAAGACCAGCGTCGGCAATCCGCGCAACGAGACGGTGCGCATGGGCGCGTTGGTCAGCCGCGCGCAGCTGGCTGCGGTGCGTGAAGGCCTGGCCGCGCTGCAGCAGCACACGCAGACTTTGCACGACGGCGCGAGCCATGCGCCAGTCGACGCCGATCCGGGAGTCGCCTGCTGCGTCGGTCCGACCTTGCTCGGTGCGCGTGATGCCGACGCCGCGGCCATCGTGCACGACACCGAGGTCTTCGGCCCGGTCGCCACGCTGCTGCCCTACCGCGACACCGCACATGCGCTAACGCTGATCCGGCGCGGCCAAGGTTCGCTGGTCGCATCGCTCTACGGCAGCGATGCAACCGCGCTGGCGGCAGCCGCCACCGAGCTCGCCGACAGCCACGGCCGCGTGCACGTGATCTCGCCCGAGGTCGCCGCGCTGCACACCGGCCACGGCAACGTGATGCCGCAATCGCTGCACGGCGGCCCGGGCCGCGCCGGCGGCGGCGAGGAGCTGGGGGGCGTGCGCGCGCTGAACTTCTACCACCGCCGCGCGGCGGTACAGGCCAGCACCGCCGTGCTGGCCGGCCTGTGAACCAGGAGCCGACGATGAGCACGATGCCCGACGTGACGCCACCGCCGCAGCACTTCAACTTCGCGCAGCACCTGATCGCGCGCAATGCCGAGCGGCCCACGAAGACGGCCTACATCGACGACCACGGCCGCTTGAGCTATGGCGAGCTCGCGGAGCGCATTCGCCGCTGTGCCGCCGCGCTGCGCGCCATCGGCCTGCGCCGCGAAGAGCGTGTGCTGCTGCTCATGCACGACAACAACCACTGGCCGGTCAGCTTCCTGGGTGCGCTGTATGCCGGCATCGAGCCGGTCGCAGTCAATACCCTGCTGACCGTCGCCGACTACGCCTACATGCTGCAGCACAGCCGCGCGCAGGCCGCCATCGTCTCGGCCGCCCTGTTGCCGACGCTGCAGGCCGCCCTCGATGCGGCGCCCGGTGGCCACGAAGTGAAGACCGTCCTCGTCTCGCGCCCCAGCGCCGCATTGCCTGACGGCGCACAGGACTTCGACGCGCTGCTCGAAGCCCACGCGCCACTCACCGCCCCGGCCGACACGCTGGCCGACGACCCCGCCTTCTGGCTCTATTCGTCCGGCTCGACCGGCCAGCCCAAGGGCACCGTGCACACGCACGCCAATCCGTACTGGACGGCCGAGCTCTACGGCCGCGCGCTGCTCGGCCTGCGCGAAGACGATCTGTGCTTCTCGGCCGCGAAACTCTTCTTCGCCTATGGGTTGGGCAATGCGCTGACGTTTCCGCTGAGCGTCGGCGCAACGACCGTGTTGATGGCCGAGCGGCCGACGCCCGACGCCGTCTTCAAGCGCTGGACCGCCGAGCCGAAACCGACCGTGTTCTTCGGTGCGCCGACCGGTTATGCCGGCATGCTGGCGTCGCCGAACCTGCCCTCACGCGGGCAGGTTGCGCTGCGGCTCGGTTCATCGGCCGGTGAAGCGCTGCCGGCCGAGCTGGGCCAGCGCTTCACCGCTCACTTTGGCTGCGAAATCATCGACGGCATCGGCTCGACCGAGATGCTGCACATCTTCCTGTCGAACCGCCCCGGCGAGGTGCGCTACGGCACCACCGGTGTTCCGGTGCCGGGTTACGAGATCGAGCTGCGCGGCGACGATGGCCGGCCGCTGACGCCGAACGACGACGGCTCCATCGACACCGGCGACCTCTACATCCGCGGCCCGAGCGCGGCGCTGATGTACTGGGGCAACCGCGAGAAGTCGCGCGACACCTTCTTGGGCGGCTGGACCAAGAGCGGCGACAAGTACCTGCGCAACGCCGACGGCAGCTACACCTATGCCGGCCGCAGCGACGACATGCTGAAGGTCAGCGGCATCTACGTCTCGCCCTTCGAGGTCGAGTCGACGCTGATGCAGCACCCCGCGGTGCTCGAAGCCGCGGTGATCGGCGCGCCCGATGGCGAGGGGCTGATCAAGACCAAGGCCTTCGTCGTGCTGAAGCCCGGCGCGTCGGTCGACATGGCCGCGCTGCAGGCCTTCGTCAAGGAGCGGCTGGCGGCCTACAAGTACCCGCGCTCGATCGAGTTCATCGCCGAGCTGCCGAAGACCGCCACCGGCAAGATCCAGCGTTTCCGGCTGCGTGAACGTGAAGCGGCCGCGGCAGCGGGAGACTCGGCATCGTGACGGTGGGGTTCGTCGACATCGACTGGGCCGGCCGACCGGTGCGCATCGAGCACCGCTGGCTGGCGCCGGAACGGCGTGAGAAGCCACTGATGGTCTTCCTGCACGAAGGCCTCGGTTCGCTGTCGATGTGGAAGGACTTTCCGCAGCAGCTGGTCGACGCGCTCGGCTGGCGCGGGCTGGTGTATTCGCGCCCCGGCTACGGCCGCTCGACACCGCGCGACGCCGAGGAAGCCTGGCAGCTCGACTTCATGCACCGCCAGGCGCACGAGGTGCTGCCGGCGCTGCTTCGCGCGCTCGGCATCGTTGCCGATCAGACGCCGCCCTGGCTCTTCGGCCACAGCGACGGGGGCTCGATCGCGCTGCTGTACGCGGCGCGCTTCCACCGCCAGACCGCCGGGCTGGTGGTGCTGGCGCCGCACATCCTGGTCGAGGACATGGGCCTGCGCAGCATCGAGGCCACGCGCCAGGCCTACCTCGACACCGATCTGCGCGACAAGCTGGCGCGCCATCACGACGATCCCGACTCGGCGTTCTGGGGCTGGAACCGCATCTGGCTGCACCCGCCGTTCCGCGAATGGTCGATCGAAGGCGAGATCGGCGCGATCGAGTGCCCCGTGCTCGCGGTGCAGGGGCTGGACGACCAGTACGGCACGCTGGAACAGATCCGCGGCATCGCCCGCCGCGTGCCGCAGACGCGCCTGCTGGAGCTGGCCGACTGCGGCCACTCGCCGCATCGGGACCAACCCGAGGCGCTCATCGCGGCAGTTGGCAGCTTCGCAAAATTACTTTAGAGTTAAAGCATTCGGCGCTTGGTACCGAGATGGAGACCTCGATGAAATTGCGTGTCCTGACCCTGACGGCGTCGATCGCCGCCGCCCTTGCGATGTCTGCCGGCCCAGCGTCGGCGCAGCCCGCCGCACCGAAGCTGAAGGTCGGCCTGATGCTGCCCTACACCGGCACCTTCGCCGCGCTCGGCACAGCGATCGAGAACGGCTTCCGCCTCTATGTCGCCGAGCAGGGCGGCAAGCTCGGCGGGCGCGAGATCGAGGTCTTCAAGGTCGACGACGAGTCCGATCCGTCGAAGGCCACCGACAACGTCAACAAACTGATCAAGCGCGACCAGGTCGACGTGCTCGTCGGCACGGTGCACTCCGGCGTCGCGATGGCGATGGCCAAGGCGGCCAAGGAGACCGGCACGCTGCTGATCGTGCCCAACGCCGGCGCCGATGCGGTGACCGGCCCGATGTGCGCGCCGAACATCTTCCGCAGCTCGTTCTCCAACTGGCAGCCGGGGTATGCGATGGGTGAAGTGGTGGCCAAGAAGGGCCACAAGAACGTCGTCACGATCACCTGGAAATACGCCGCCGGCGATGAATCGGTCAAGGGCTTCAAGGAAGCGCTCGAGAAGGGCGGCGGCAAGGTGACCAAGGAGCTGAGCCTGCCGTTCCCGAACGTCGAGTTCCAGGCGCTGCTGACCGAGATCGCCGCGGCGAAACCCGATGCCGTCTACACCTTCTTCGCCGGCGGCGGCGCGGTCAAGTTCGTCAAGGACTACGCGGCCGCGGGGCTGAAGGGCAAGATCCCGCTGTATGGCGCCGGCTTCCTGACCGACGGCACCCTCGAAGCGCAGGGCGCCGACGCGGCCGACCTGCTGACCACGCTGCACTATGCCGACAGCCTCGGGCTGCCGCGCGACAACGCCTTCCGCCTGTCGTATGCCAAGGCCTACAAGCTGCAGCCCGACGTCTATGCGGTGCAGGGCTACGACGCGGCGCAGATGCTGGGCATCGGCCTGGCAGCCGTGAAGGGTGACGCGACGAAGAAGGACGGCTTCGCCGACGCGCTGCGCAAGGCCAAGATCGACAGCCCGCGCGGCCCGTTCACCTTGTCGAAGGCGCACAACCCGGTGCAGGACATCTACCTGCGCCAGGTCAGCGGCAAGGAGAACAAGTCGATCGGCGTCGCGAGCAAGGCGCTCGCCGACCCGGGTCGTGGCTGCAGGATGTAGCCCACCCCCGCTCAAGCCGCACGCGTCACTCTCGAACTGACGGCCGCGCCCCGCGCCGGCCGCCGTGGGAAAGCTTTGCCCGATGGACCTCGCCACCTTCCTGATCCAGTGCCTCAATGCACTGCAGTACGGCCTGCTGCTGTTCCTGGTCGCCTCGGGACTGACGCTCATATTCGGCATCATGGGCGTGATCAACCTGGCGCACGGCAGCTTCTACATGATCGGCGCGTACATGGCGTACGCGCTGGCGCCGATCGTCGGCTCGACCTTCGGCGGCGGCTTCTTCGCGACGCTGGCCGCCGGGCTGGTGCTGTCGGTGCTGCTGGGTTACGTGCTCGAGTGGGCGTTCTTCAGTTACCTGTACCAGCGTGAGCACCTGCAGCAGGTGCTGATGACCTACGGCCTGATCCTCGTCTTCGAGGAGCTGCGCAGCCTGCTCGTCGGTGACGACGTGCACGGCGTGCAGCCGCCGCCGCTGCTGGCCGGCAGCGTGCCGCTGGGCGAGCTGATGAGCTACCCGGTCTACCGGCTCTTCGTCTCGGTGATGTGCCTGGTGCTCGCGCTCGGCATGTACCTGGTGCTCGGCCGCACGCGGCTGGGCATGATGATCCGCGCCGGCGCGACGAACCGCGAGATGGTGCAGTCGCTCGGCATCGACATCCAGTTCCTGTACCGCGTCGTCTTCGCCGCCGGCGTCGCGATCGCCGTGCTCGCCGGCATGCTGGCCGCGCCGGTGTCGTCGGTGTATCCCGGCATGGGCAACAGCGTACTGATCGTCTGCTTCGTCGTCGTCGTGATCGGCGGCATCGGCTCGATCCGCGGCGCGCTGCTCGCAGCCCTCTTGATCGGCATCGTCGACACCTTCGGCAAGGTCTTCCTGCCGCAAGCCGCCGGCGTGCTGGTCTATGTGCTGATGGCGCTGATCCTGCTGTGGAAACCGCAGGGACTGTTCAAGGCGGCCTAACTCATGAAGACGATGGACATCGAAGAACGGGGCAAGCTGCTCTTCACCGGCGCCGTGTTCGCGGCGCTCGCCGCGTGGCCGGCCTTCTCGGGCGCCTACGGGCTCGACCTGGTCGGCAAGATCATGGTCTACGCGATCTTCGCGCTGAGCCTCGAATTGCTGGTCGGCACCACCGGCCTGGTCTGCTTCGGCCAGGCGGCCTTCTTCGGCATCGGCGCCTATGCGGTGCCGCTGCTCGCGCCGGGCGTCGAGCCCGCGTCGATCGCCTGGCTGCTGCCGGCCGCAGTGATCGCGGCGGGGCTGTACGCGCTGGTCGTTGGCGCGCTGTCGCTGCGCACGCAGGGCGCCTACTTCATCATGGTCACGCTGGCCTTCGCGCAGATGGCGTACTACGTCGTGCACGACACGCCGCTGGGCGGCGGCACGGACGGCATCTACCTGAGCGCCAAACCGGCGCTCGGCGCGCTGATCGACCTCGACCGGCCGCTGGTGATGTACGGCTTCACGCTCGGCTGCCTGGTCGCCGTGTTCGTGCTGCTGGCGCTGGTCGGCCGTTCGCGTTTCGGCCGCGCACTTGCCGGCATCAAGGCCAACGAGCAGCGCATGCGCGCCACCGGCTTCTCGACCTATCCGTACAAGCTCGCCGCCTTCACGCTGTCGGGCGGCATCGCCGGGCTGGCCGGCTTCCTGTTCGCGGTGAAGGACGGCTTCGTCAACCCGGAGCTGATGGGCTGGCACCTGAGCGGCGCGGTGCTGATCATGATCATCCTGGGCGGCCTGGGGCATCTGCGCGGCGCGCTGATCGGCGCGTTCGCGTTCGCGCTGCTGCAGGAGTTCTTCAAGTCCGAGGCGATCTTCGGCAACTTCGCGAAGCACTGGCACCTGGGCCTCGGGCTGACGATCATCGCCAGCGTCGCGCTGCTGCCGCGCGGCCTGGTGGGTTTGCCGGGGCAGTGGCGGGCGCGGCTGGTCGGTCGCAACGCTTCGCCGAATGTCATCGGTGCGGAGGTCCAAGATGCCTGACATCCTTCTGCGCGCCCACGACCTGACGCGCCGCTGGGGCGGCCTCGTTGCCGTCGACCGCGTCTCGCTGGCGCTCGAACGCGGCAGCGTGCATGCGGTGATCGGCACCAACGGCGCCGGCAAGTCGACGCTGATCAATCTGCTGTCGGGAGAGATCCCGCCCTCGGGCGGCCGCGTCGAGCTGCTCGGCGCCGACATCACCGGCTGGCCGCAGCCCAGGCGCGCCCGCGCCGGCCTCGGCCGCAGCTACCAGCGCAATACGATCTATCCGGCCTTCAGCGTGTTCGAGAACTGCCGCCTCGCGGCGCAGGCGCGGCGCCAGAAGCCCTGGGCCTGGTGGCAGCCGGCGACCGGCTGCGATCAGACGCGCGCGGCAGCCGAATCATCGGCGCAGCGCGCGGGTCTGAACGGCTTGCTCGCCGCCCAAGCCGGCAGCTTGTCGCACGGCCAGAAGCGCCAGCTCGAGATCGCGATGTGCCTGGCCACCGGCCCCGAGGTGCTGCTGCTCGACGAGCCGCTCGCCGGCATGGGCGCCGAGGAGACGGAGCGCATGCTGGCGCTGCTCAACGAGCTGAAGGCGCATCACGCGATCCTGCTCGTCGAACACGACATGGACGCGGTCTTCCGCATCGCCGACCGCATCACCGTGATGGTCAACGGTGCGGTGATCTGCAGCGACACGCCGGCGGCAGTGCGCGCCGACGCGCAGGTGCAGGCGGCCTACCTCGGCGGCCATTGACTCACAGGTTCCAGCATGACCGACTCGATCATCGACGCGCGCGGGCTGCATGCCTGGTACGGCTCCAGCCACGTGCTGCACGGCATCGATCTGCAGATCGGCCGCGGCGAGACGCTCGGCCTGCTCGGCCGCAACGGCATGGGCAAGAGCACCTTGATCCGCACGCTGCTCGGCCACGTGACGCAGCGCGAAGGGCGCATCACGCTGTTCGGGCATGACGCGTCGAATGCGAAGCCGCACGAGGTGGCGCGACAGGGCATCGCCTATGTGCCGGAAGGCCGCGGCATCTTCCCGAACCTGACGGTGCGCGAGAACCTGGTGATGGCCGCGCGAGCACCCGGCAAGGGCGGCGCACCGCGCGCTTTCACCAGCAGTGGCACGCACCCGGGCGACGCGTGGACGCTCGGTCGGGTGTTGACGACCTTCCCGCGCCTGCAGGAACGCCTGAACCACCTCGGCGGCCAGCTCTCCGGCGGCGAGCAGCAGATGCTGTCGATCGGCCGCGCGCTGATGACGCACCCGTCGCTGGTGATCCTCGACGAGGCGACCGAAGGCCTGGCGCCGCTGATCGTCGCCGAGATCTGGCGCGTGATCGGCGAGATCCGCGCCAGCGGGATCGCCACGCTGATCGTCGACCGCGACTACCGCAAGGTGCTGGCGCGCTGCGATCGTGCCTTGGTGCTGCAGAAGGGGCGTGTCATGCTGCAAGGCACGGCCGCCGAGGTCAACAATCATCCGGCCCTGGCCGGCTGCCTGGGCGTGTGAACCCCGGTTCGATCGCGAGGACACCATGGCCGACTTCTTCGACGACCCCGAACAACTCGCGCCGCCGCGCACGCTGTGCACCCGCCGCCCCGACGGCAGCCTGCTGCTGCGCTCGCCCGAGCCGCTGGGGCACTACGCGCGCTGCATCGGCGAGTGGCTCGAACGCTGGGCGCATGAAACGCCCGACGCGCTGGCACTGGCCGAGCGCGATGCATCAGGCGACTGGCGGCGCCTGAGCTATCGCGAGCTGCGCCGCGATGTCGGTGCGCTCGCGCAAGCGCTGCTCGACATGAAGCTGCCGCCGGGCCAGCCGGTGGTCGTGCTGTCGGACAACGCCGTCGACCATGCGTTGCTGATGCTCGCGGGGATGCACGTCGGCCGGCCGGTGTGCACGGTGTCGAGCGCGTATTCGCGCTTGACGAAAGACCACACGAAGCTGCGCGGCATCCTGCAGGCGCTGCAGCCGGGGCTGATCTACGCCGCCGACCAGGCGGTGTATGGCGCGGCGATCGCGGCCTGCGATGTGAATGCGCCGGTGGTCTACAGCCGGGGCGCCGAGAACGTGAATGGCGCGGTGGACTTCAATGCACTGCTGAAGACGGCCGAAACGCCGGCGGTGATGAAAGCCTTCGCAGCGATCCAGCCCGACGACCATGCGAAATACCTGCTGACCTCCGGCTCGACCGGACAGCCCAAGGTGGTCATCAACACCCATCGCATGCTGTGCGCCAACCAGCAAATGATCAGCCAGGTCTGGCGCTTCCTGCAGCACACCAAGCCCGTGCTGCTGGACTGGCTGCCGTGGAGCCACACCTTCGGCGCCAACCACAACTTCAACCTCGTGCTGTGCCACGGCGGCGCGCTGTACGTCGACGAAGGCCGGCCCGCGCCCGGGCTGATCGAAAAGACCGTGCGCAACCTGCGCGACGTGAAGCCGACGCTGCACTTCAACGTGCCGCGCGGCCTGGACATGCTGCTGCCGACCTTCGAGGCCGATCATGAGCTGGCGCGTGACGCGATGTCGCGCCTTCAGCTCATCTTCTACGCCGGCGCCGCGCTGCCGCCGGCGAGCTGGCAGCGGCTCGAAGCGATAGCGTCCAAAGTACGCGAGCAGCCGCTGTGGCTGACGACGTCGTGGGGCTCGACCGAAACGTCGCCGGCCGCCACCAGCGCGCATTGGAAACTCGAGGGCGCCGGCAACATCGGCGCGCCGCTGCCGGGCATCGACCTGAAGCTGGTACCGAACGGCGAAAAGCTCGAGATCCGCGTGCGCGGCGTATCCGTCTTCCCCGGCTACCGCAATGCCCCCGAGCTCACCGCCGCCGCCTTCGACGACGAGGGCTTCTACTGCATCGGCGATGCCGGCTATCTCGCCGATCCCGAGCGGCCCGAACGCGGCGTGATGTTCAACGGCCGCGTCGCCGAGGACTTCAAGCTCGGCAGCGGCACCTGGGTCTCGGTCGGCACCTTGCGGATCAAGCTGGTCTCCGCCTTCGCGCCGTATGCGCAGGACGTCGTGCTGACCGGGCACGGCGGCGACGAGCTCGGCGCCTTGATCTTCCCGAGCCCGGCCGCCGCTTCCGCCTCGCCCGAGACCGTCGCCGCTGCCCTCCGCATGGCGCTGCAGCGGCTGCGCGCGGAGGGCGGCGGTTCGTCGCAATGCCCGGCACGCGTGCTGCTGCTGACCGAGCCGCCGAGCGCCGATGCCGGCGAGATCACCGACAAGGGCTACGTCAACCAGCGTGCGGTGCTGGCGCGGCGCGCGGCCGATGTCGCTGCGCTGCATGCCAGCCCGGACGATGCGCGGGTGATTCGCGCCGACTGAACGCCGCGCGTCGCTCCCATTGCGCGCATCGCCCCCATTGCGGTCCGCGCGCCCGAGGACTATCGTTGCCGCCACATGGCGCGCTCCCATCGCTGGAACGCGCCATGCGGTGGCGCCCCCTGCGCCGCGGCAGCCCCCTCGGGACACGGTGCCCGGAGCGCAACGGTCGAGGTCAGGACAACCCGTCGGGTTGGAAAGGAGCATCGAATGCTGGGCGAACGCATAGGCGAAGACATCGGGAAGATCACGTCGCAGCGCGTGCTGCCGTCCGAAGGCGGCGCGCCGCGGATCGAGACCTCCTTCCAGGCCGCTGGCGCGATCTATGGCGTCAAGGCGACCGACCTCGGCACCTACGTGGCCTGCGTGCGGCCCGACGGCAGCCTCTACGGCGAAGGCCAGGGCCTGCTGATGGGCCAGGCCGGCGAAACCGCCACCTGGAAGGGCGGTGGCGTCGGTACGATGAAGAAGGACGGCGCGATCAGCTACCGCGGCGCGGTGTACTACCAGTCGGCCTCGCCGGCATGGCAGAAGCTGAACTCGATCGCCGGCGTCTTCGAGTTCGAGATCGACCCGCAGGGCAATACGAAGGGTCAGCTCTGGGAATGGAAGTGACTGAGCCCCGCGCGGCCGCCCGGAGGGGCTCGCTCCCGCTCGGCGGGACCGGCCGGAGGCCGTAGGGTGCCCCATTGACCCCCACGGACCTGCAGCGCATCGCAACCGAGGCGATGCAGGCCCGCGGCCTGCTGGAGCACTTCGCGCCGCAGGCGCTCGCCGAAGCCGAGAGCCTGCGCCGCAGCGGCCCGCGGCCGCAGCCTGGTGAGTTGCGCGATCTGTGCGGCCTGCCCTGGTTCTCGATCGACAACGACGACACGCGCGACCTCGATCAATTGAGCTGGGCCGAGCCGCTGCCCGATGGCGGCGCGCGGCTGCTGGTCGCCGTCGCCGATGTCGACGCCTTCGTCGCGCCGGGCGAGGCGATCGACAACCACGCCGCCGCCAACACCACCTCCGTCTACACCGCGGCCGGCGTCTTTCCGATGCTGCCGCTGGCGCTGTCGACCGACCTGAGCTCGCTGCACGAAGGCCAGGAACGCCTCGCGCTGGTGGTCGACATGAGCCTCGCCGCCGATGGCACGGTGGTCGGCAGCACGCTCTACCGCGCGACGGTGCTGAATCGCGCGAAGCTGACCTACGACGCCGTCGCCGCCTGGCTCGCCGAGCCGGCCAGCGCGCCGCCGGCACTCACCGACGCACTGCAGGGCGTGCCGGAGCTCGCCGCGCAACTGCGCCTGCACGACAGCATCGCCCAGCAGCTGCGCCAGTGGCGCGTGCGGCGCGGCGCCCTGAGCGTGCGCACCAGCCAGGCGCGGGCGGTGTTCGATGACGACGGCCGGCTGGTCGACCTGCGGCCCGACGAGAAGAACCGCGCGAAGGACTTGATCGCCGACCTGATGATCGCGGCCAACAGCGCGACCGCGCGCTTCCTCGCGCAGCAGGGCTTTCCGTCGCTGCGCCGCATGCTGTCGGCGCCGCGGCGCTGGGACCGCATCGTCGCGCTGGCGGCGTCGCACGGCAGCACGCTGCCTGCGTTGCCCGACGCGCTGGCACTCGACCGCTTCCTCGCCGCCCAGCGCGCCGCCGACCCCGCGGGCTTCGCCGACCTGTCGCTGGCGGTGGTGAAACTGCTCGGCTCGGGCGAATACGCGGCCGAGCAGGGCAATGGCGCCACCAACGGCACCACCCGCGGCCACTTCGGCCTGGCGGTCAACGACTACGCGCACTCCACCGCGCCGAACCGCCGCTTCCCGGACCTGATCACGCAACGCCTGTTGAAGGCGGCCCTCGCCGGCGAGACACCGCCGTACGACGCCGAGCAGCTGGCGCTGATCGCGCGCCACTGCACGCTGCAGGAAGACAACGCCAACCGCGTCGAGCGCCAGGTGCTGAAGGCTGCTGCCGCGCTGCTGCTGCACGAGCGCATCGGCGAGGTCTTCGACGCCATCGTCACCGGCGCGCCGAGCAAGGGCACTTTCGTGCGCATCGCTCGGCCGATGGTCGAAGGGCGCCTCGTGCGCGGCTTCGAGGGGCTGGATGTCGGCGATGCGCTGCGCGTGCGGCTGGTCGCCGTGTCGGCGGAGCAGGGGCACCTGGACTTCGAGCGCGCCTAGCGCACTAGACTCGGTGGTCATGAGCACCCCGACCATGCCCCCGTTCCACCTCGCCTTTCCGGTGCACGACATCGCCGCCGCGCGCCGCTTCTATGGTGACTTGCTCGGCTGCCCCGAAGGCCGCAGCGCACCCGAGTGGGTGGACTTCGATTTCTTCGGCCACCAGATCGTCGCCCACCTGGCGCCCGACGAATGCGGCCACCGCTCGACCAGCGCAGTCGACGGCCACCAGGTGCCGGTACGGCACTTCGGCGCCGTGCTGACGATCCCGCAATGGGAGGCGCTGGCCGCGAAGCTGCGCGCCGCCGGCACCGAGTTCGTCATCGAGCCCTACGTGCGCTTCAAGGGCGAGCCCGGCGAGCAGGCGACGATGTTCTTCCTCGATCCGTCGGGCAACGCGATCGAGATCAAGGCCTTCGCGAACCTCGACCAGTTGTTCGCGAAGTAGGCCGAGCACTTCAAAGGGCGAGCAATGCCCTACGACCGCCGCACCCTCTTCGCGACGCCGCTGCTGACCTGGCAGACGCTGCGGCTGCAGGAAGCGCTGCCGCATTGGAGCGCCGACTACCGGCCCGACAGCGCGCGCCTGCTGCTGCCGGTGTCGGATTGCTTCGAATGCGCGCTGACACCTGAAAGCAGCGGCCACGGCACGCGCTTCGTCTGCGACAGCGCCGCCGCGTTGTGGTTGACACCGGCGCGCAGCTACCGAATGCGCCAGCCGCGCGCCGGCCAGCGCAGCCACCTGCTGTGCCTGCACGGCGCCGATGCGGCGGCGGCCGGCCGGCGCAAGGTCAGCCTGTCGCAGCACCTGGCGCTGCGGCGCTGGCAGCAGGCGCTCTTCACGGGTCAGGCCGAGCCGCTGGCAGTCGAGGAAGCGCTGCTCGGCCTGCTGCAGCACCTGCTCGACGCGCCGGCCGACGACGGCACCGGCGTGCCACGCGCCGTCGAACGTGCGCGCGAGCTGCTGGCCAGCGATCCGGCGCGCGGCGACACGCTGGCCGAGATCGCGCGCGCGGTGCATGCCTCGCCCTTCCACCTGGCGCGCCAGTTCCGCCGCCACACCGGCGCCAGCCTGCACGGCTTTCGCACACGCCTGCGCATCACGCTGGCGCTGCAGCGCCTGGCGCAGGGCGAGCGCGACCTGACGCGCCTGGCGCTCGACCTCGGCTACGCGAGCCACAGCCACTTCAGCGCCGCGTTCCGGCGCACGGTTGGCGCGACGCCGAGCGCAATGCGCACGTTTTCGACAGCGCCGCCGCCCGGCTGAACCGCACACTCGTCGGGACCCCTGCCACCGCACCCGACGACCGATGACCGACTCCACCGACCGCCGCTTTCTCGCCGGCCTGCTGTTCGGCCTCGCTGCCGCGCTGATCGGCGGCAGCTGGCAGGTGGTGACGCGGCAGGCGGTGACCACGACGCTGCAGCCGGCCGAGCTGGTCTGGCTGCGCTACGGCATCCCGGCGCTGCTGCTGTTGCCGCTGACCTGGCGCAGCGGGCTGTTTCCGAAACCGCTGGCGCTGCACCACGCGTTCTTCATGCTCGCCGGCGCCGGGCTGCCTTTCGGGCTCGTCGCGATGAGCGGCACGCGGTTCGCGCCCGCCGCGCACATGGGGGTGTTGATGGCCGGCGCGTCGCCGCTCTTCGCCAGCCTGCTGGCCTGGGCGCTGTGGCGCGAGCGGCCGGGCGCCGCGCGCGCACTCGGCTTGCTGCTGATGGGCGCCGGCGTCGCGCTGTTGGGCGCGCGCTCGATGGCGGACTTCGGCAGCTCGCAGGTCTGGCGCGGCGATGCGCTGCTCCTGCTGGCGGCGCTGCTCTGGGCCGGCTACACGCTGGCCTTCCGCCGCTCGGGGCTGACGCCGTGGCAGGGCGCGGCACTGGTCAACACCTGGTCGGTGCTGCTGCTGTTGCCGGCGGCGCTGCTGTTCGATGCGGTGCCGCGCGCGCTGTTCGCGCTGCCCGCTGCCGAGCTCGCGTGGCATGCGCTGTCGCAAGGCGTGATTGCCGGTGTGCTCGGGCTGTGGACCTTCTCCGCGGCGATCGACCGCCTCGGCGCGGCACGCGCCGCCGCCTTCGGCGCGCTGGCGCCGGTGGTCTCCGCGCTCGGCGGCTGGTGGTGGCTGGGCGAGGCGCTGGGGCTCGTCGACGGCCTGGCGGTCGCCGCCGCGGTCGCTGGCGTCGCGCTCGCCAGCGGTGCGCTGGCACTGCGGCGGCGCGCGCTGGCCGACGCCGTCGCCTGAGCGCCCCCCGCGATCAGGGGTGCCGCCGGCCCACCCCGCCCATGGAAGAATCCCGCGCTCGACGCGAGGGAATGGGCATGAGGGACAAGGCGCTGGACGTGCAGCACCCGCCACGGCGCAGCGCGCCGTTCTGGCGCCGGCTGCCATTGATGTGGCGCCTGCGCAGACACCGGCCTGCGTCGGCAGCGCCGCTCGCGCCGGCGCCCGCACGTGCGGAGTTCGAGCAGCGGCTGCACGCGCTGCTCGACGACTGCCGCTACGGCGAGGCGATCGCCGCGCTGAACGAAACGCTGCGCGAAACGCCGCTCGATCCCGACTTCAACGACCAGCTGCATGCGCTGTACCAGGAGGTCGGCGACACGGTGTCGGTGCTCGCGCAGGGCCAGCAATGGCTGGCCGCGCGGGCCCTCGCCGGGCGCGGCAAGGAGGCCTTGGCCGCCTGGCGCACGCTGCAGAAGATCGATCCCGGGTTCATCGTGCAGGAAGGCCGCGCCGTGCTGCCGCTGGCCCAGGCCGCCGTGAAGCATGGTGACCAGGCATTGGCGGTGCAGCTGCTGCAGGGCTTCGACAAGCGCTTTCCCGAGCACGAGGACCTGCCGGGCGTGTTCTTCCTCGGCGCGCAACTGATGCACGACTACGGCCGCCGGCACGACCAGGCGGTCACGCTGCTGCGGCGCCTGCTGAAGCGCTACCCGGGCCACGCCGTGGCACGTGACGTGCGAACCTACCTCGGCCTGCTCGAACGCATGCAGGTGCGCTGAAGGCGGGGCTTCAGCGCCGGCGCCGTTCCTTCCACCAGCGCTCCAGGCGCCGCCAGGCGCTCTCGAGCGCGAGCATCATGCGGCCCACCGGCTTGCGCAGGAAGGGCACGTCCTGCGCGATCAGCAGCAGGCCGATCGGCAGCCATTCGAGGCCGATGATCGGCAGAAACCACAGGAAGCTGCCGAAGATCAGCAGCAGGCCGACGGGCCAGCGCACCCAGCGCGCCTTCGGATCGCGCAGCCAGTGGATCCAGCGCGCGACCCGGTCCGGGACCTCCTTCTCGAGCCCGTCGTAGGCCGCTTCGATTTCTGGCTTGCCGCTGCTGGACATGCACCACCGCGGCAAGCGATGTGCCCGTCGCGTCAAGGGGCCACGCGCATCTGCGCGACGCCGTACAGCGGCACGCCGAAACACCAGCGGAAGAACGGATCGAGCGTCGCGAACGGCCAGCCGTAGCCTTGCATCACGCGGTGCTCCGCCTGCAGCTGCAGCCGCGGATGCAGCGTGGCCAGCTCATCGCTGCGGCGTGGGCCCCAGCGGAACTGCGCCCCGGTGTGGCGCACGCTCGGGTGCCATTGCGCCTGGCCGACCGCCTGGGCACAGATGAAATCGAACAGCAGCAGCGAGCCCGGCGGCGCGTTGTCGCCGATCTCGCGCAGCACCGCGGCCACCTGCGCCGGCTCGAAGTACATCAGCACGCCCTCGCAGATCAGCAGCAGCGGCGTGCGCGCGTGCGGCCCAGGGAGGTCCAGGCGCTGCCACCAGCCGGGCTGCGACAGGTCGAAGCCGACGTTGCGGCGCCGCGGCTCGCTCGGCAGCAGCTGCTCGCGCAGCGCGGTGACCTCGGGCAGGTCGGCATCGATCCAGCGGTTGCGGCCGTTGTCCAGCCACTGGAAGTAGTGCGCGAGGCCGCAGGCCAGGCTGATGCCCAGCGCGCGTGGATGGTCGTGCAGGAAGGCTTCGGCCTGGCCGCGAAACACCTGCGTGCGGGCCAGCACGCCATACAGCGTCGGCTGGTCGTTGAGAAAGGGCTGGACCTCGGCGCCGAGTGCGTGCAGCAGCCGCGCGGCATGCCGGTCGCCCACCGCCACCTCGGGGAAGAGGGCATCGCCGCAGGCCCGCGCAGCCAGCGGAATCAGCAGCGTCGACGCGACAGCGCCCAACGCGGCGGGCAGGCGAGGGCAGTCCGGTTCGGGGGGGTGATGCACGCGCAGCGTCATCGGAAGCCGACTCTAGTCCACTGCGTCAGGGAAACGCCAGCCCCACAGGCGCCCCATGGCGCATCGGCCCGCGACGGCCATGGCTTTTCGGCGCTAGGGTCAGGCGCTCCGCTCGCGCTGCCGGCCGATTTCGGCAAAGATGCGCGCCTTCAGCCCAACCGAGGAGACCCGCATGGCCCGTTATGTCGATGGATTCGTGCTGCCGGTGCCGCAGGCGAACCTGGCCGAGTACCGCAAGATGGCGCGCAAGGCCGGCAAGATCTGGCGCGAGCACGGCGCGCTCGAATACGTCGAGTGCGTCGCCGACGACGTCAAGCCCGGCAAGTGGACCTCGTTCCCGCAGAGCGTCAAACTCAAGGAAGGCGAGGTCGTGATCTTCGCGTGGATCGTCTTCAAGTCGCGCCGCCAGCGCGACAGCGTCAACGCCAAGGTCATGAAGGACCCGCGCCTGGCGTCGATGATGGACCCGAAGAACATGCCCTTCGACGGCAAGCGCATGTTCTGGGGCGGCTTCAAGGGCATCGTCGAGCTCTGAGCCCCACGCCCGCGGCTCACACCCACTCGTAGCGCTCGAGCCGCCCGGCCTGGTTCAGCATCACGCGGCTGCCGAGCGCGCGGATGGTCTGCAGCAGCAGTGGCGGCTCGATGCCGGTCAGCGCGTTCAGCGTCGCCAGCGTGCACGGGCCCGAGCGCAGCGCGCGCTCGACGAGCCGCTGCCGCGCCAGCGCGACCGCGGCGTCGATGGTCAGGAACTGCTGCCCCGGCCGGCCGGCGGGGCGTGCCGCGGCTTCGAGCAGGCGGCGCACGCCCAGCGGCGTCAGCGTCGGCAGCAGCGACCAGGCCAGCACCGCGGCGGCCACCGCATGCAGCGCGGCGAAGCTGCTGCCGCGCAGCGGCGCCGTGGTGCTCGGCGCGGGGCGCCGCAGCGCGCCCGCCAGCGGCGTGTTGTCGAGCGCGTCGTCCATGAAAAGGTCCGGCTTGCCGAGCCGCGCCGACCAGCTGGCATAACGCCGCACCACGCCCTCGGCGCTGGCTGCGCCGACCTGCAGCACCGCGCTGTAGGCCCCGGGCACCGGCATCGTCGCCGCGCCCGCGCCCTCGTTGCCGCCGGCGCCGATCAGCAGGCTGCGGTGCGTCATGCCGCGCAGCAGGTGGGCCTGGTAGTCCTCGCGCTGGTAGGCCTGCAGCGCGTTGATGGCGATCTCCTGGCCGTAGTCGAGCAGCACGACGTCGGGCCGGCTGCGGAACAGCCGCTCGAGCCATTCGAGCACCTGCGATTCGCTGATGCTGCCGTCCGGGTCGAAGGGCATCGGCTCGTCGACGACCATCGCCAGCGCGCCTTCGGCCAGGCCATCGGAGACGACGCGGCCGGCCACGCCGTGGTTGATCGCCGTCTGCGTCAGCGCCGCGGCGGTCTCGCTCGGGCCGATCAGGTGCGGGCCGGCGACGGCGATGCGCAGCGGCCGCTCGCCGCGGCGCCAGCGCTGCGCCGGCCGCGCATTGACGAATGCGGCAGAAGCCGGCGGGGCGATCTGCTGCACCTCGCGCTCCAGGTCGAGCGTGCCGCCGCGCTGGCGGATCACGCGGCGTTCCAGCTCCTCCCACAGCTCGGCGCGCGCGCCCAGGCGCATCCACTGCCGCGATAGGAACTCCTCGCCATAGCGCAGCAACCCGGGCAGGCTGCGGCGGATCCAGCGCCAGCTGTCGCTCCAGGTCATCGGCGCCAGCCGCAGCTCGAACAGCTCGTCGGCATCGAGCTCGAGGAAACCGCGCAGCGAATGCGGCGCCACCAGCGCGACGCGGATCAGCCCGCGCCGATCGACCAGCAGCTGCAGCGCGGCGACCGAGGCGCGCCGCATCGTTTCCAGGTGGTTGATCAGCTGCAGGATCGTCGGGATGTCGTCGCAGCCGGCGAGCTGGTGCGCCAGCCGCTCGAAGCGCTGCTCGAAGCTCGGCGGCGCGCTCACCGCGCCGCTGCGGCGCGCCATGCTGGCCATCGCGTCGTCGGGCGCCGAGACGTCGAGCAGCACCTGGCCGAGCGCTTCGGCCAGCTGTTCGCGCCAGCGCGGCGGCAGGCCGGCCAGCGCTTCAGCCAGCTGCGCCAGCCCGTCGCCGAGCCCGTGCAGCGGGTCGCGGCGCTCGATGGGCGGCCGCAGGCCATCGCCGCCGCTGCGGCGATCGACGCCGGGCTGGCCGGCCTGCTCGGCGTCCTCCAGCAGCAGCTGCACATTCGCCAGCAGCACCTCCAGGTCCTGCTCGATGCGCGGTTCGTCGGCGCTCTCGCGGCGCTGCGCGATCAGCTCACGCAGCCACAGCCCGACGGCGGCGCGCAGCAGGCCGCGCTGCAGCACGTCGATCTGCCCCACCTCGTCGAGCGCGATGACGCAGCGCCGCCGCGCCAGGTCGCCGACCAGGCGCTCCCACCAGTCGAGCGCGCTCCACTGCGGCTGGCGCACCGGCCGATCGCCGGCGCGCGCCAGCAGCTCCTCGACGATGCCGCACATGCGCAGCACCAGGCCGTCGGCCGGCTGCGCGAGCAGCGCCTGCGGGTCGGGGCCCTGCGGCGTCTCGGCGGCGGCACAGGCCTCGTCGAGCACCGGCGCGATGGTGCGCGCATGCACGAACAGCACGATGCCGACGTCCGGCCCCAGCTCCTCGAGCGCGCGCTCGACCAGCGTCGACTTTCCCGTACCCGTGGCCCCGGTGATCGCCACCACGCGCTGCCGCGCCGCGCCGCCGAGGATCTCGACCACCTGGCGCAGCGCCAGGTCACGCGCGAGGAAGCGGCCGCCCGAGGTGCGCAGGCCGAGCTTCAGCTCGATGCGGCGCACTTCTTCGACCGGCTGCGGCAGCGCGCCGCGCGGCAGCAGCGGGCCGGGGTCCTCGCCGCCGACGAAGAGCACCGGCACCGACCAGTCGAGCAGCAAGGAGCCGTGGCGCGGATCGCCATGCACCGCCCCGCGTGCGATGCGCAGCGCATCGACCACCGAGTACCCCGAGGCCAGCCCCTGGTACAGGTAGCGCGTGAAGACGCGCTCGGTCGTCAGCGGCAGCACCGCCTGCATGCCGATGACGATCGGGCAGGCGCCTTGCACGCAGCGGTCGGCCAGGCTCAGCAGGTCGCGCCAGCCGACGGCGGCATCCTTGGCGAAGGCCAGCGGGTCGTCGCGGGCGCGCGCCGTCTCGCAGCCGGCGAAGATCGCCAGCCGCAGGTCCGGGCACAGCCGCAGCAGCTCGATCAGCCGCGCGCTCTCCACCTCCAGCGCGTGGCCGCCGTCGTCCTCCAGGATCAGCTGGTCGGGCAGCGCATGGCCGACGTAGTGGAAGACGTGATAGCCGCGCGGCCGCGACGCGATGCGCCGGCGCAGGCGGTCGACCGTCGGCCGGTCCTCGACGTCGACCTCCAGCAGCCCGGCGCGCTGCAGCGGCGCCAGCTCGGCGAGCAGGCTGCGCTTGACCTCGAAGACATCGAACTCATGACGCCCTTCCTGATCGGCCGCGAAACGCGGGCTCGACAGCACCAGCAGCAGGTGCAGCGGCGGGCGCACCGTGCGTGGCCGCGACGAATAGCTGCGCCCGCGCGCCTGGCGCACGATCTGCACGTCCGGCGCCAGCGCCAGGAAACGCGGCGCCAGCGGCTGCGGCGGGGCGATCGGGTCGGGCAGCAGCTCCCAGGGCAGCGCGGCGAGGTGCGGCGACGCCAGCACGCGGAACAGGATCTTGCGCCGCCGATCGGCTGCGATGCCGCGCGTGGCCTGGAACAGCTGCACGACCATCTGATCGCCGAAGACCAGCGTCTTCAGGTGCGCGGCGAGCTCGGGGTTCGGCTCGGGCTCGGCGAAGGCGATCGCGTCGGCATAGTCCCAGACCAGGTCGAGCAGCTCGTCGAGCGAAGGCAGTGCGGCATCGCGGCGCGGGATGCCGTGCACGAAGCCGGCGCTCGATTGCGCCGACAGCCAGGGCAGGCCTTCGGGGCCGAGGCTGATCGTGACGTCGAAGGGCTCGAATTCGCTGCCGCCGGCGTCGTCGTCGGGCAGGGTCGATGACGCGGGCAACATGGTGTTCATCCCAGCTGCAGCGTCAGCCCGGCCGCGTCTTTTGGCGGGAAGACCACCTTCCAGCCGCCGGCCGCCGCGCCGTCGCGCAGCCGCTCGGTCGTCTCGCACTGGTAGTTGCAGTGAAAGCTCGGCACCTTGCGCGCCGGCATGCTGGCCGTCACCAGCGCGGCGGTCTGCACATCCGGATGGCCGAACACCGCGCCGTTGGTCGACACCAGCCAGCGCTCGCAGTCGACCAGCGCCAGCCACTCGGCGCTGACGTTGCCCATGCTGCCGTGGTGCGGCAGCTTCACCGCGTCGAGCTTCACCCGGGGCACGCCGCGCTCCAGGCACAGCCGCGCCAGGTTGGTCGCCAGCGTGCGCGCATGCGCATCGGCGCCGAAGAGCACGCGCTGGCCGTCGGCCTCGAACAGGAAGGCGATGCTCGAGCCGTTGGCGGGCGCCCGGTCGTCGCCGAAGGCGCGTGCGGAGAACACCGCGGGCCCGGTCGGCGGCCGGTACTCGCGGCGTTCGAGCAGGCGGCGGTGCGCCTCCTCGGCATCGCCGGGCGTGAAATCGCGGATCGCCGCGCTCCAGCGTGCGCGCAGCCGCTTCAGGTCCGACGGGTTCGGCCCCAGCAAGGTCAACCGCGCGCCGCCGGCGAGCTCCACCACCGGCAGCGCCGGCGCGGCCTCGGTCGGCGGCGGCACGACGACCGCGCGCTGGCCGAAGCGCTTGTTCAGCGTCTTCGCCAGCGCCGCATCGAGCCCGATCAGCGCGCCGAGGAACTCACCCTGCAGCGGCGCGAAGACATCGCGCTCGTTCGCCGGCAGATGGGCCCAGGTGTTGAACCAGACTTCGTTGATCGCCAGGCCCAGGCGGGCACGGTCCTGCAGCAGGATCAGCGCGCCGTCGATGTGGTCGGCGTCGATGTGGCTGACGACGAAGAGCTCGAGCTTGCGTTGCGCCGGCTTCAGCTTCTCGAGCTTCGCCTGCAGGCCGGCATAGGTGTGCGCCGGGCCACCGTCGATCAACACCCGGCGCCGGCCACGCGCCGGACCGTATTCGATCCAGATCGCGTCGCCGTGGGCGGCGGGCAGCAGCGTCAGGCTGAGCATGTCTCGTCCAAAAGGACAGGGCGCCACTGCAACGCAGATCGCGCGCCGCGTCAATCGCCAGTTTGGAACCGGGCTGCTCTCTCCTCAAGCCGCATGACGCGCAGCGGGCCGAAGCGCACTAGGCTGGCGCGATCGACGATCGACAGGGGGCGACGATGAACTGCTTCGTGGTCAGGGGCTTCGGCGTCAAGCGCGACTCGGATGGCTGCGAGATCGACTTCGATCGCATCCACCGCGAGCTGATCGAACCGGCCCTGCAGAAGTGCGGCATCGCCGGCGGCACGACCACGCAAGTGGTGGAGCCAGGCAACATCCAGGAGGACATGTTCCGCCTCCTGCTGCAGGCGGACCTGGTGGTGTGCGACATCACGGTGCACAACGCCAACGTCTTCTACGAGCTCGGCGTGCGCCATGCCCTTCGCAAGAAGCACACCGTGCTGATCAAGGGCAGCCCGTCGGCCGACAAGACGCCGTTCGACATCGGCGGCAACCGCTACCTCGCCTATGCCGTGGCGCAACCGGGCGCGCAGGTGGACGCGCTCGTCGCCGCGATCGAGGCCGCACGCTCGGGCTACCGTGAAACCGACAGCCCGATCTTCCTGATGCTGCCGCGCCTGCCCGAAGCGGACACCAGCGTCGTGACGATCGTGCCGCTGGACTTCGTCGAGGAGGTTCAGCAGGCCGAAGCGAGCCGCGACAAGGGCTGGCTGCGCCTGCTGGCCGAGGACGTGCGCGGCGAGTCATTCGAGTGGGAAGGCTCGAAGCTGATCGGCCGTGCGCAATGGTCGGTGACCGACTTCGAAGGCGCCCGCGCGACGTGGGAGGCGGTGCGCAAGCGGTCGCCGCTCGACCTCGACGCCAACCTGGCGCTGGCCAATGTCTACGAACGGCTCTACAAGCGGGAGCTCGATCCCGTGCTGCTGGAGCAATCGAACCAGGCGATCCAGAAGGTGCTCGACCGCCAGAACCTGATGCCCAAGCAGCGCTCCGAGGCGCTCGCGCTCGAGGGCCGCAACCTGAAGACGCTGTGGCGCCTGAAGTTCGACCCGCTGGAGACGCTCGATCAGCGCCGCGAGCGGGCGCTCGACATCCAGTTGAAGCAGTCGTTCGAGGCCTACCGCGATGCATTCAACATCGACCTGAACAACTTCTTCCCGGGCATCGCGGCCTACCAGATGGGCCGCATCCTGCAGTCCATCGCCGACAGCCCCAGGTTCCAGAACCTGTTCACGCTGGGCAACCGCAAGCTCGCCGCCGAGCGCTACCGCGAAGACCTCGGCGGCCAGCTCACCGCCCTGGAACACGTCGTGCGGGCGTCGATCGAGCGCGCGCTGACCCCCGGCGCGAGCGACAGCGAGACCGCGACCTGGGCGGCCATCAGCGCCGCCGACCTGCTGTTCCTGACGGAAGGCGACGAGGCTGACGCCGGGGCGAGCGCGACCGTGCAGGCCTACGAGGCGGCGGTGCCACGCTCCGGCTTCTACTGGAACGCTGCCCGAGGCCAGCTGAAGTTGTTCGAGCAGCTGGGACTGCGCGGTGCCATGGCAAACGCCGTCATCGAACGCCTGGATGGACCGCCCGCAACGGGCGGCACGCGCAAGCCGCGTCTGGTCGTCTTCAGCGGACACACCGTGGACCGGGGCGACGCGATCCGGCCTCGTTTCCCGAAGGGCCGGGAAGACCTCGCGCGCACGCTGATCGTCGATGGCCTGCGCAAGCTGAAGGCCGACGGCGAGCCGCTGGTCGTGCTGGTGTCGGCAGCCCCCGGGGCCGACATCCTGGCGCTGGAAGCCTGTGCAGCCGAGGGCATCGACACCTGGTTGTGTCTGCCGATGGAGAAGGACGCGGTCGCCCGGGAGGTGTTCAGCCACTACGACGACACCTGGCGCAACCGCTTCCTGGCGCTGTGGGCAGCGCATGCGAAGGGGCGCCGCCTGGTGCTGCAGCGCGGCGCTGGCCTGCCGCGCTGGCTCGCGCGTCGGGAGACGCTGACGCCATGGGAGCGCGGCAGCCGATGGATGATGCACCTGGCCGAGTCCTGGGACTGCGAACGCCGCACGCTGCTCGCGCTGTGGGATCGCAACGAGCAGGACGGCTCGACGGCCGGCACGGCGCAGATGGTGCGGCTGGCCCGCATCGGCGCTTTCGAGATCAGCACGATCGACGCCACGCCGCTGGCCTCGCCATAGGCTCGCACCGCCGCGCCGGTCGGGCGCCAATGCCCGGCCGGCGGTTCGCGCCCAGGACCCTCGCGCCCGATCAGGCCGGCTCGTCCTTGTCGAATACAGGCGGAAAGTGAGCGGCCTGCACCTGGCGCTCGGCGATCGCTTGGCCGATCTTCTTCAGCTCGTCCAGGTTCCCGGGCTCGTCCATCACCTCCATGCCGCGCAGGTAGTCGTCGGAGACATCGCGCTCGAGTGCCGACTTGAACCAGTCCCTGTCGAACAGCGCGTTGTAGCGCTGGTAGGTCAGCATCGGGGTCTTGCCCAGCACCGGCCCAGCCAAACCCATTTCACGATCGATCCGGCGCGCGGTGTCGCTGACCGACAGCCACTGCAGCATCGCTTCGACGAGATCGCCGCAGTCCTCCATCAGGCTGTTGAGCGCCGCCACGCCCTGCAGTGCCGCCAGCCTGCTGATGTCCACCGTCGGGCTGGCCTTGCCGGTGCCGACCGAGACCAGCAGCAGCTTGTCGGCGCCGGTCTGCCAGCCGAACTCGTAGCCGCCCATCGTCACCGCCATCAGCGCATGCAGGCTCGGATTGTTGTGCGGACTGACGCCGCCGTCGACGAAGTGGCCGGTGGTGTCCCGGCGGTCGGGCCGGTCCGGCGAATGGATGGAGATCAGCTCCGGCTCGAAGAATGTGGGGGCCGCGGTGCTCGCGCGGATCACCTGCCACAGCGGGTACTCGCCGTTCGGAATGGTCGTGCTGCGGTCGTCGCCGGGCTTGAAGTACTTGGCCCGCGGGTTGTTCGTCAGCACCCAGGTGCTGCCGGTGTCGAGCCGCTTGGCGACCACCAGCAGACCGGTGCGGAAGTCGGTGCAGTTGAGCGTGCGCGTGCCGAACACGCCCTGCAGCGCCGCGGCAACCTTGTTGGCATCGAACTTGTCGCTCACGAATCCGCGCCGCCAGAAGCTGCGCTTGAACACCGTGGCGCCGAGCGCGCGATAGTGCTCCTCGATCTGATCGACCGTCATGCCGAGCGACAAGCCGCCGGCAATGATGGCACCGGTGGATGTTCCGGCGATCAGATCGAAGTAGTCGCCCAGGCAGGTGGCGCCGACGCGCTCTTTCAGCAGCGCTTCGATCTTGCGCAGCACCTGCAAGCTCAGCATGCCGCGCAGGCCACCGCCGTCGAGCGAGAGGATGCGCTTGGGCGCCGGCGCGGGCGAGAGATGCTGTTCGAAGCTGCGGAAACCGGTGCTCATGGGGGGTCCTTTGTCAGTCGAGGTCAACGCACGGCATCGCGCAGGCCGATGCCGAACTGGCTTTCCAGGTCGTAGGGGATGCCGTGCACGGTTCCCTCGCCGCGCGCGATGCACAGCTTGCGCGACCGCACGTCGTCCACCCAGCGCGGATTGGCCGCCTGCGCGCGGCGATTGGCGACGATCTCCATCAGCGCCAGCTCACGCCTGTCTGGCGCCAGGCCCGGGCCGAGGTTTCGCTCGTCGGCACGAATCTGCGCCTTGACGATCGCGCTGATGCTGCCGTTCTGGACCACGATGTCGAACATCAGTGCCAGCGCCCGCTCGCTCGTCAGCCCGAACTCCCTGCACAGCGCGGCGGCGGCATCGAGCCGCTTGCCGGCGTGCCGGGTCTGGATCGCCTGGAACTCCGGCGTCCTGCCCAGCGACTTCGCGAAGCCGCGCCAGGGTTCGTGAACCGTGTGCTTGACCGGATGCTGCACCGAGCGCGCGAAGGCCATCAGCTCGTCCTTGTCGGAGTCGAGTGCGAGCTTCAGCGCCTCGAGGTGCCCGCCGAAGATGTCGCCGAGCACGTTCGGATGCTGCGTGAACATGTCCGCCAGCAGCGGCTGCAATGAGCCCTGGCCGAAGTTCCATTGCAGCACGCCGAAGCTGATGCCCTGGCCATCAAAATCGCCGCTGAGGCCGCAGAAGCACTCCGGCTCACCCGCGCCGGTTTCGAAGGAGCCGGTCAGCGCGAGGCAACGCCGGCCCAGGTCCGAATCGGTGACCCGCACCGGCGGCCGGATCTCCTCGGAGAAGAGCCGCTGCCACGTCAGCGCGCCGACGATGCCATCGGCCTCGAGCCCGACCTCGCGCTGGTACTTCGTCACTGCAGCGAAGGTGCCGCCGCCGAACTGGCCATCGACCGGGCCTGCATACACACCGAGCTCCGCCAGCTTGCGCTGCAGCCGCAGAACTTCGTCGCCGCTCGAGCCGAGCTTGTAGACCGCCATGGCAGCTCCTCATGTGGAAGGCAATCTCCGGATTGCGCGCCCGTCTGCCGATCGGCGCATCGTCATTTCGGATGACGCGGGGCCGCGCCCGGCGGCAAGTGCGCTCCAATACGGGCCCATGGCCCCTCCCGCCGGCGCTGCCGACACCCTCCCGCCCGAAACACCCTGGCTCACGCTGACGAGCGATGAACGCGGCCGCGTGCTGCGCCTGTCCGGCGCCTGGCGCCTGGCGCACCTGGTGCCGATCGAGGGCGCGTTGGCCGGCGTCGCCGGAGTGCCGGCCGTCGTCGACGGCAGTGCGCTGACCGAGCTCGACAGCGCCGCGGGGCTGGTGCTGCTGCGTGCGCTCGGGGAGGCCGAGCCGGGGTTCATCGGCTTCGCGCCGGCGCACGCGCGCATCCTGGCGGCGCTGCGGGCGCGCCGCATCGAGCCGCTGCCGGCGCCCGAGCGGCGTTCGAACCCGCTGTCGCGCCTCGGCCGCCGCGGCGTCGACGTCGGCGCGCTGCTGCTCGGCCACCTGCAGTTCTTCGGCCGGCTGATGGCCGCCTTCGGCGAGCTGCTGCGCGCGCCGCGCCGCCTGCGCATGCGTGAGCTGGTGGTGCAGATCGAGCAGTCGGGGCTCGATGCGGTGCCGGTGGTGATGCTGGTCAGCGCGCTGATCGGCGTCGTCTTCACCTACCTGCTCGGGCTGCAGGCGGAGAAGTACGGCGCCAACATCTTCGTCGTCGACGGTGTCGGCATCGGCGCGACGCGCGAGCTGGTGCCGATCATCGTCGCGGTGATCGTCGCCGGCCGCTCCGGCGCGGCGTTTGCGGCGCAGCTGGGCGCCATGCGGCTGGCCGAGGAGATCGACGCGATCCGCACGCTCGGGCTGTCGCCCGACCAGGTGCTGGTGGTGCCGCGCGTGCTGGCACTGATGCTGGTGCTGCCGCTGCTGGTCTTCGCCGGTGATGCAGCCGCACTCGCCGGCTCGCTGGCGATCGCGCGGCCGATGCTCGACCTCGGACCCACCGCATTCCTCACGCGCCTGCGCGAGGCGCTGGAGCTGCGCCACGTGCTGATCGGCCTCGGCAAGGCACCGGTCTTCGCGCTGGCGATCGCGCTGATCGGCACGCGCATGGGCATGACGGTCGGCCGCGATACGCGTGCCGTCGGTCTGGCCACCACCTCCACCGTCGTGCAGGCGATCGTCGCGGTGATCGTGCTCGATGCGATCGCAGCGGTGCTGCTGCAGGGGCTGGACTGGTGAGCGCCGCTCCGGTCATCGAGGTCGACGGCATCGTCAGCGCGTTCGGCGCGCAGCGCGTGCACGACGGCGTGACGTTCAGCGTCAACCGCGGCACGCTGGTCGCGCTGATCGGCGGCAGCGGTACCGGCAAATCGGTGCTATTGCGCGAAATGATCGGCCTGCACCGGCCGACCGCCGGCAGTGTGCGCCTGCTCGGCACCGACATGTGGGCGGCCTCCGACGCCGAGCGTGACGCCATCCGCCAGCGCTTCGGCATGCTGTTCCAGGACGGGGCGCTCTTCTCGTCGCTGACGGTGGCGCAGAACGTCGCGGTGCCGCTGCGCGAGCACACCACGCTGTCCGATGCGACGATCGACGCGCTGGTCGCGCTGCGGCTCGAGCAGGCCGGGCTGCCGCCGGAGGCCGCGGCGAAGCGGCCGAGCGAGATCTCCGGCGGCATGCGCAAGCGCGCGGCGATTGCCCGCGCGATCGCGCTCGAGCCCGAGATCCTGTTCCTCGACGAACCGACCTCGGGGCTCGATCCGATCACCGCGCGCGGTTTCGACCGGCTGGTGCGCTCGCTGGTCGACGACCTCGGGCTGACGGTGTTCCTCGTCACCCACGACCTCGACACGCTGCTCGGCGTCGTCGACCGGCTGATCGTGCTGGCGCGGGGCCGGGTCATCGCCGACGGCCGCGTCAGTGAGGTGATGGCGGTCGACGATCCGTGGCTTCGCGACTATTTCTCGGTTCGTAGAATGGTTGCGACAGGAGGAGTGAATGGAAGCTGAAGCGCGCTATACGTGGGTCGGCGCGGCGATCCTGTTGCTCGTGGTGGCGCTGGTCGGCTCGCTGGTCTGGCTGCGCAACGTCGGCGCGCAGCGCGACTACACCTACTACACGATCCACTTCGAGCACCAGTCGCTCGAAGGCCTGCAGATCGGCGCCGATGTCGAGCTGCGCGGCATCAAGGTCGGCCGCGTCGAAGACTATGCACTCGCCGGCGACGGCGCGAACCGCGTTCGCGTCGACCTGCGCGTCAACCGGCGTGCGCCCGTGCGCACCAACACGGTCGCGGTCGTCACCCGCAACCTGCTGACCGGCATCGCCGCGATCTCGCTGGTCAACGCCGACCCGCAGGGCAAGCCCTTGATCGATGCGCCGCCCGGCGAGGAGTACCCGGTGATCGCCGAAGGCCGCTCCAACCTCGAGGAGATCACCGGCCGCGTGAACCAGGTCGGCGAGATGGCGACCGCGGTGCTCGCCAGCCTGAACCAGCTGCTGCAGGCCGAGAACCGCGAGGCGCTGATGGGCACGGTGCGCAACCTGCGCACGCTGAGCGCGGGCCTCAACAGCCGGCTGCAGACGCTGGACGGCACGCTGACGCAGGTCGGCCGCGCGGCCGACGAGGTGGGCGGTGCCGTGACGCGCCTGAGCACGGCCGGCGAGCGCATCGCCACCGTCGCCGAGCGCGGCAGCGAGCGCCTGGACACCACGCTGGTCGAAGCCGAGCGCACGTTGACCGAAGCGCGGCAGGCGCTGGCGCAGCTGTCGAAAGCCACCGACAGCCTGCAGCAGCAGACCGTCGCCACCGCACGCCGCCTCGAAGACACCGCCGCCACCGCCGACGACCGCCTCGAATCGACGGCCGCCGAGCTGCGCCTGTCGATCGACGCCGCGACCCGCGTGCTCGAACGCCTGCATGAGCCGCGCGCCGCGCTGCTGGGACCGGCCAAGCGCCAGCTCGGGCCCGGGGAAAGCCTGAAATGACCACCCGCCGCCACTTCACGGCCGCGCTGCTGCCACTGCTGCCGGCCTGCCTGCCCTCGTGCGTGTCGGTCGACATCGGCCAGGACGCGCCGGCGCACACCTATCTCGGCCTGCATGACGACGGCCGCGGCGAGCGGCGCGCGCAGCCGCTGGTGCCGGCGCTGCTGGTGCAGGCGCTGCCGGCCGATGCGCTGGCCGAGACCGCGTCGATCGCCTACTCGCGCCAGCCGCACCAGTACGCCTTCTACCAACTCGCTTCGTGGACCGAGCGGCCGGTGCGGCTGGTGCCGCGGCTGCTGCAGCGGCGGCTCGAAGCGCGCGGCGTCGCGCAGGCGGTCGGCGTGCTCGGCGATCCGCTGCGCGCCGACTGGCTGCTGACGCTGTCGCTCGACGCGCTATACCACGATGTGAGCGACAGCCCGGGCCGCGCGCGGCTGGCGATCGGCGCCGAGCTGGTCGACCGGCGGCAGCGCAAGCGCGTCGCGCGGCGTTCGTTCGACGCCGCGGTGGTGGTCGCGCGTGCCGATTCCACGGCCGCGGCGCAGGGCCTCTCGGCAGCATTGACGCAGGTCTTCGATGCGCTGCTGCCGTGGCTGGAGACCAGCCTGCAGCAAGCGGCGACGTCGTCATGACCACGGATGTTTTGTGGTGGACGCTCAGCGTCGCGCTGATCGTGCTCGGCGTCGCCGGCACGGTGTTGCCGGCGCTGCCGGGCACGCTGTTCGTGCTCGCCGGCATCGTGCTCGGCGCCTGGATCGACGGTTTCACGCGGGTCGGCTGGGGCGTCGTCGCGCTGGTCAGCGTGATGGCGGTGATCGCCTGGGTGCTGGACTACGCGGCCGGGCTGCTCGGCGCCAAGAAGGCCGGCGCCAGCAAGCTCGCGCTGCTCGGCGCCGCGATCGGCACCGTCGCCGGGCTGCTGATGGGCATCGTCGGCGTGCTGTTCATGCCGCTGGTCGGTGCGGCGATCGGCGAATACATCGCGCAGAAGGACCATGGCCGCGCGGTCAAGGTCGGCATCGCGACCTGGGTCGGCATCATGATCGGCATGATCGCCAAGGTGGTGATCGCCTTCATGATGATCGGCGTGTTCATCGTCGCGCTGCTGTTCTGAACGCCATCCAAGGGAGCCTCGCATGCAGGAAACGACGCGCACGATCAGCCTGCGCGAAATCACCGCCGACACGGTGCGCGCGGTGTGCAAGCTGACGGCTGAGCCGAGCGGCTTCGTCGCGCCGAACGCGATGTCGATCGCACAGGCCCACTTCCATCCGAATGCCTGGTTCCGCGCGGTCTACGCCGACGACGAGCTGGTCGGCTTCGTGATGCTCGACGACAGCGCGCTGCTGCCCGAGCCACCCGCCGAGCCGGAGGTGGGACTGTGGCGCTTCATGATCGACGCGCAGCACAAGCGCAAAGGCTACGGCCGCGCCGCGCTGCGGCTGGTGATCGAGCACGTGCGGCGCACGCATCCGACGCTCGAGCGCTTCCTGACCTCCTGCGTACCAGGCCCCGGCACGCCGCGGCCGTTCTACGAATCGCTGGGCTTCGTCTTCACCGGCGAGGTCGACGAGGGCGAAGAGGTGCTGGCGCTGGATCTGCGGCCGACGCGGGACCGAGGGCAGGGCTGAAGGGTCGTCAACCCAGCCGCCGCGCCATTTCGGCCGCCACGGCGCGCAACGGCCGGGCGACCGGGGCATGGGCGGCCAGGCGCTGCCAGAAGACGCGCGCCGGGCCGCGGGCCGGGCCGGCGGCGGCCGCGGGGTCGGGCTCGAAGGGGCTGTAGTCGGCCGCGCCCCCGACCAGCACGTCGGGCCGCCAGCGCATCGGCAGCATGTCGTAGACCGGCGCCAGCGTGAAGGCGGGATAGGCCAAGGCCTGGCCGGGATGGGCCAAGGCCTGGTGCGGCCCGGCCGTCGACGCGCGCTCGACGAACAGGCTCAGGTTGCCGCCGTGCATGTCGGTGTTGCCGATCAGGCGCCCGAAGTCCGACAGCGCCCGCGCGCGTGCTGCATCCAGCGCGGTGAGCCGACCCTGCCGCGCCAATGCCTCGCAGCTGGCCGCCCAGCCGCCGTAGGGCCCGCCGACGAGGCCGTCGTGCACGGCGGCCACGGCGACCGCGTGGCGGCGGCCGGCCGCGCCGATGCGGTCGAAGCGCGGCGACAGCAGGTAGCTGCGCCGCGATGACTCGACGATGCGCGCTGCCGCCACCTCGACGCCATGCCCGGCGAGCACGGCCGCGGCCAGCGCCTCGCCATGCAGCAGGTCGTGCCAGCGCTCGCCGAAGGGCGTGCCGCGCGGCGGCGTGAACTTGACGACCAGCGCGGTGCCATCGGCCGCGCGCACCAGGAACTTCGGCTGCTCGCCGCCGGCCGACGAGCCGGCGGGCAAGGTGCGCGCGACGTCCTCGGCCAGGAGATCGAGCTGCGCCACGGCCAGCGCAGGCTCGGCCGGCAGCGGGAGCGCGTGCGCGAGCGGCTCGGCCGGTGCGGGTTCGCCGAGCACGATCGCACCGGGGGCATCGTGCAGCTGCAGCGCGGCGAAGAGCTGCATCTCCAGCGTCCAGCGCTCCGGGTTCGCATCGAGCCCGGCCGGCGCGAGGCGCTGCGCGAGCAGGCGGCCCAGAAAGCCCTGCGGCCGCAACGGCGCCAGGTACCAGGGCAGGCGATCGTGCTGCAGCGCGTCGAGCGCGCCGGCATCGACGTGCAGCGTGCGCCCCTCGCCGAGCAGGCTGAGCGTGCCCAGCCGCTGCGGCCTGCCGTCCTCGGCGATCCACCACAGCGGCTGCTGCGCCGCCCGGCCGAGCATCGCTCGCGCCAGCCCGTAGCGCGCGCGGCGGCCGCGCCCGAGCGGAAGCACCTGCGACGACAACGCGGCCAGCAGCCGCGACAGCGTCGGCTGGCTCTTGCGCAGCGCCGCCTGCAGCTGCGCGGAGCTGGCGACGCCGCCGCGCGCGGCGAGCGCGGCCAGGACCGCCAGCCGGTCAGTTTCGAGTGGATCCATGAATGGATGAACCGGGCCGATCTACACAGGTAACCGGCTCATCCATGAATAGTAGCTGAATAGATCTTGAATGGATTGTCTGAAGCTGTTCACTGCGCCGCGAAGCAGTACAGCAGCCCGTCGCCGCCGGTCCCCTTCAGCGCCGCCAGGCTGCAGCCGCCGCGTGACTGGTGCGACGAGTTCCACGAGGTCGCCCAGGGGTCGGTGGTCGGCCCGGTCTTGTCGTGGTGGCCGACGATCACCGCGCCCTCGGCGCCGCTGCGCGTCCAGTTGCCGCAGGTCAGGTCGGGATCGTTCGGCGAGAAGGCTGTGCCGTCGGCCCGCGTGCCGGTCAGGATGTCGTGGCGGTTCGGCGTGTCGCCGCGACCCGCGACCACCGCGCCCTTCTCGTCGAGCGCGGTCTGCTTGTTGATGTTGTTCGCCGCGCTGTGCAGGTCGTTGACATCGCGCCCGATCTGCACGCCCTTGGCGTTGTGCCACTGCCCGCTGCCGATGCGGTCGCGCGCATTGGCCACCGGCACGCCGTCCTTGGCTTGCGTGCTCAGGTAGGCGCGCCAGGTCCTGGCGCCGGCGCCAGCCGCGCTGGCCAGCGACTGGCAATGTTGATCGGCGCCGCTCAAGAAAACACTCAGCCGCGCGGGGCCACCGCCGGCAGCACCGTGCCCTCGCATTCGCCGAAGCCGATGCGCCGCGCGCCGCCGCGTTCGCAGTACGCGCGCAGCAGCACGCTGTCGCCGTCCTGCAGGAATGTGCGCTGCTCGCCGCTGGCCAGCGCGAGCGGCTGCTTGCCGCCCGCGCTCAGCTCGAGCAGCGAGCCGCCCTGGCCCGGCTGCGGCCCGGACTGCGTGCCCGAGCCGAGCAGATCGCCGCTGGCCAGGTTGCAGCCGTTGCTCGCGTGGTGGGTGATCAGTTGCGCCAGCGTCCAGTACGAGTCGCGGAAGTTCGAGGCCATCAGGCGCTGGTGCGGCTGGTCGGCCTCCCGCATCGCCGCGGTCTGCAGCCAGACCTCGAGGATGATGTCCAGGCCGCCCGACGCCCGATTCGCTGCACTGTCCAGGTAGGGCAGCGGCTGCGGGTCGTCGGCCGAACGCTCGAAGGCGACGCGGAACGGCGCCAGCGCTTCAGGCGTGACGATCCACGGCGAGATCGTCGTCGCGAAGCTCTTCGACAGGAAGGGGCCGAGCGGCTGGTACTCCCAGGCCTGCACGTCGCGCGCCGACCAGTCGTTCAGCAGCACCACGCCGAAGAGCCGGTCCTCGGCGTCCTCGATGTCGATCGGCTCGCCCATCGCATTGCTGCCGCCGATGAAGGCGCCGAGCTCGAGCTCGTAGTCCAGGCGCTTGCAGGGGCCGAAGCTGGGATGCGGATCGTCCGGGCCCTTGAACTGGCCGCGTGGCCGCCTGAAACCCTGGCCGCTGGTGACGATGGACGAGCCGCGGCCGTGGTAGCCGATCGGCACCCACTTGTAGTTCGGCAGCAGCGGGTTGTCCGGGCGGAACAGCTTGCCGACGGTGGTGGCATGGTGGATGCCGGTGTAGAAGTCGGTGTAGTCGCCGATGCGGCAGGGCACGCTCAGCTCGACCTCGGTTTGCGGCACCAGGCACAGCTCCAGGAAGGGGCCCTGCTCGCTGCCTTCGGTCAAGGCTTGCGACAGCGCAGTGCGCAGCGTGCGGCGCGCATCGGGTCCGAGGTCCATGAAGGCATTCAGGTCGCCGGCGGCCAGCGGCTGCAGCAGCGCCGCGACATCCGTCGGCCACGGGCACTGCTCGGCCGCGAGCTTCAGGTCCAGCACCTGGTCGCCGATCGCGATGCCGATGCGCCACGGTTCGTCGGTGTGGTTCCGGCGGAAGCGACCGTACGGCAGGTTCTGGATCGGAAAGTCAGCGTCCGCCGCATTGGCCGATTCGACCCAGCTGCGCAGCGCCGGGTCGTGCGTGGTGTCGAGTTCAGCGCTCATGCCTTGCCTTTCGCAAACTGGTCCTTCAGACCCTGCCAGCACTCGGCATAGGCCGCATCGAGCGCGCCGCCGTTCATCGCGAATTCGGTCGGCACCAGCCGGTAGCGGCTCTCGAACATGAAGGCCAGCGTGTTGTCGAGCTTGTGCGGCTGCAGCGGCGCCGTCGACGCCTTCTCGAAGGCTTCTTCGTCGGGCCCGTGCGGCACCATGCAGTTGTGCAGCGATGCGCCGCCGGGGCGGAAGCCCTCGGGCTTGGCGTCGTATTGGCCGTAGACCAGGCCCATGAACTCGCTCATCAGGTTGCGGTGGTACCAGGGCGGGCGGAAGGTGTCTTCGGCGACCATCCAGCGCGGCGGGAAGATCACGAAATCGCAGTTCGCGGTGCCGGGCGTGTCGCTGGGCGAGGTCAGCACCGTGAAGATCGACGGGTCCGGATGGTCGAAGCTGATCGAGCCGATGGTCATGAAGTTCGCGGTGTCGTACTTCACCGGCGCCAGGTTGCCGTGCCAGGCGACCACGTTGAACGGCGTCTGCTTCATCGCTGCCCGCCACAGCCGGCCGCCGAACTTCTTGATGATCTCGTAGCCGCCGTCACCGTCTTCGTAGGCCGCGACCGGCACCTGGAAGTCGCGTGCATTGGCCAGGCCGTTCGAGCCGATCGGGCCCAGCTCGGGCAGCCGGAACAGCGCGCCGTAGTTCTCGCAGACGTAGCCGCGCGAGGGCCCGTCGGGCAGTGCGATCTTGAAGACGACGCCGCGCGGCACCAGCGCGATCTCGCCCGGCTTGACGTCGAGCACGCCCATTTCGGTGGTTAGCACGATGCGGCCCTGCTGCGGCACGATCAGCAGCTCGCCATCGGCATTGACCAGCGCGCGGCGCTCCATCGAGCGGTTCGCGAGGTAGACGTGCGCGGCGATGCCGGTCTGCGCCTCGGCATCGCCATTGGCGGCGACGGTGCGCAGGCCATCGATGAAGTCCGCCGGCTCGGCGGGGATCTCGAACGGCCCCCAGCGCAGCGGCTCGGGCGGCAGGACCCCACCGGAGGCCGCACCGGTCAGCCAGAACGGCTGCGCATACGGCGCGTAGCTGCCGCTGACGACCGAGGGCTGGCGCCGATACAGCCAGCTGCGGCGATTCTCGGCGCGCGGCGCGGTGAACGCGGTGCCGGAGACCAGCTCCGGATACAGCGCCAGCGGCGCGCGCTGCGGGCTGTTGCGGCCCTGCGGCAGCGCGCCGGGCACGGCCTCGGTCGCGTATTCGTTGCCGAAGCCGCTCTGGTAGCGGCGGGTGTCGTCGGTCATGTCAGTCGAGTCTGATGTTGTTGGCGCGGATCAGCTGGCCCCAGCGTTCGCGCTCGGCGCGGGCGTAGGTGGCCATCTGCTGCGGCGTGCCGGGCAACGCTTCGAGCGCCAGCGTCTGGAAGCGCGCCTTGACCGGCGTCGATTCGAGCGCGGCGATCAGCGCCTTGTTCAGCTTGGCCACCTGCTCGGGCGGCGTCGCCGCGGGCACGACCAGGCCTTGCCAGGCATAGGCTTCGAAGCCGGTGAGGCCTTGTTCGGCGAGGGTCGGGATCTCGTTCATCGTTGGCAGGCGCTTCGGGCTGGCCACGCCGATCGCGCGCAGCTTGCCGCCCGTGCCGATGTACTGCTGAACGCTCGCGCTGTCCATCAGGCCGAACGGCACTTGGCCGCCGAGGAGATCCTGCACCGCCGGCGCGGCGCCGCGGTAGGGCACGTGGCTCAGCTTCAGGCCGGTGCGCTCGCGCAGCAGCTCGGTCGCCAGGTGGTGCGGGCTGCCGGCGCCGGCGGAAGCGTACGGCGTGCCGTCGGCGTTCGACTTGGCCCAGGCGACGAACTCCTTGAAGTTCTTCGCCGGCACGTTCGGCCCGACGACCAGGATCAGCGGAAAGCGCGCCAGCAGGCCCACCGGCGCGAAATCCTTCTCCGCGTTGTAGGGCAGCTTCGAGAACAGCGTCGGGTTCGCGGCCAGCGTCGCGAAGTCGGCCGTCAGCATCACGTGACTCGGGTCCTTGGCCTTGGCGACGTAGTCGGCCGCGATGTTGGTCGCAGCACCCGGCTTGTTGTTGATGACGAAGCCCTGGCCGCCGAGGTTCTTCGTCATCTGCTCGGCAACGGTGCGCGCGACGGTGTCCGAACCGCCGCCGGCGGCATACCCGACGACCCACTCGATCGGGCGCGAATCCTGGGCCGCGGCGAGCAGCGGCAGCGCGAACAGCGAGGTGAGCAGCGTGCGGCGGAGGGGGGAGGCGAGGGTCATGCGGTTGTCCCGATTCGTTGGAAGGAAGAGCAAGGGGATCAGGCGCTGTCGCGCGCGGCGTGCAGCGCTTCGCGCAGCACGGCGAGCGAGCCGATGTGGTTGGCAAGCAGCAGCACGAGGCGAGCGTTCAACGCCTGGCTTTGCGCGCTGTCGAGGCCGCGGTGGGCGTCGATCAGCGCTTCGTAGAAGTCGTCGGGGGCGTCGAGGTGCGGGGTGGTGATCAGGTGGTCCATATGGTCCTCGCCTCGCTTCAGGCCGACGCCAGTGCACGGCGCAGTGCCGCACGCAGCGCATCGCCGTCGGGCCGGCGCCAGCGTGCGCAGACATGCTGGTCCGGCCGCAGTAGCACGGCGGTGCCCGGTTGCAGGTCGTAGCGCTGCGCGATGCAGCCTTCGCTGTCGATGAAGGGTGCGTCGCTGCCGGCGGCGCCGATGGTCAGCAGCTTCAGGGGCGCGAGACCAACGGCCGCGGCGCGCAACTCAGTGGCGATGCGGGCGGTGTCCGGCCCGTCACCGAGCAGCAGCGTGAAACCATCGCCGAGCTGGCGCAGCAGCCAGCCCGGGTGGCCGTCGGGCCCGCGCAGCGGCGCATCGACCGCCGGCGCGCCCGGCACCATGCGGCCGGCGAAGACATCGCGATCGGGCGTGTTCAGCGCCGAGTCGCGCAGCGTCGCCGGCACCGACAAGCGCCCGCTGTTGACCAGCGTGCGCGCAAATCCATGCTCACGCGCCAGCTGCAGCACGGCATCGCGGAACACGCGGCTGATCTCGCTCTTCGGCGTGATGAAGTCGGTCGCGCGCGTCGAATTGAGGATGTTCTCGTCGGCGGCGAATTCACGCTCGGTGGCATAACTGTCCAACAGCGCGTCCGGGGCGCCCGACTGCAGCACCGCCGCCAGCTTCCACGCCAGGTTCTCCGCGTCCTGCACGCCCGAATTGGCGCCACGCGCGCCGAAGGGCGACACGCCATGCGCCGAGTCGCCGGCGAACAGCACGCGGCCATGGCGGAAGGCGTCCATGCGCAGGCACGAGAAGGTATAGACGCTGGCCCATTCGAGCGTGAACTCCGCCTCGCGCAGGGCCGGGTTCGCCGATGCCGCCAGCAGCGCCTTGACGCGCGGAATGATGTGCTCGGGCTTCTTCTCCTCGTCGGGATTGGCATCCCAGCCGAGCTGGAAATCGATGCGCCAGACGCCATCGGGCTGGCGATGCAGCAGCACGCTCTGGCCGGGATGGAAGGGCGGATCGAACCAGAACCAGCGCTCGGCCGGAAGACTGTCAGCCCCCACGCTTGCGGCTTCGCCGCGGCGCTGCCCCCCGAGGGGGCTCTCGGCCGCTTGGGAGCGGCCCGGCGCTGGCCTCGCCGCCGCCATCCGCACATCGGCAATCAGGAAGCGATCCTTGAAGGTGCGGCCGTGGCTTTCCTGACCAATCAATTGCCGCACCGCGGAGCGTGAGCCGTCGCAGGCAATCAGGTAGTCGGCTTCGATCGCGTAGTGGCCCTCAGGCGTCTCGACCGTCAGCCGCGCGTGGTCGGCGAATTGCTCGACCCCGGCGACCTTGTTCTTCCAGCGCAACTCGATCAGCGGCAATTCGGCCGCGCGCTCGGCGAGATAACCCTCGACGTAATACTGCTGCAGGTTGATGAAGGCCGGCCGCTCGTGGCCATGCTCGGGCAGCAGGTCGAATTCATAGACCTGCTGCTCGTGGAAGAAGACGCGGCCCAGGTTCCACGACACGCCTTTGTCGACCATGCGCTCGCCGACGCCGAGCCGGTCGAAGATCTCCAGCGTGCGCTTGGCGAAGCAGATCGCCCGCGAACCGGTCGACAGGCGGTCGTCGTTGTCCAGCAGCACCACGCGCTGGCCGCGCTGCGCGAGGTCGATCGCCAGACTCAGGCCCACCGGTCCGGCGCCGACGACGATGACCGGATGGCGCTTGGGCGCCGCGGCGTCCTGGTCCGCCGAGCGGCGGTAGGCGAAGGTGAGCTGCTGGTAGTCCACGGCCGGCCCCCGTCAGGCTTCCAGCGCTTTCCACATCGCCACGTCGCGCTCGGCGGTCCAGATGCGCGGGTCGGCATACTGCGTCGCTTCGTCGTAGCAGCGGGTGACGTCGAAGGGCAGGCAGTGGTCGAAGATCACCCAGTGCCCGTACTTCGGCTTCAGGGCCGCGTACGTGTCGCGATAGACGGCATTCAGGTCCTTGCCGGCGGCGACGCCCGCCTGCACGCTGGCGTACATGTCGGCGACGAAGGCGCGCGTGCCGGCCAGGCCCTGCGCCACCGCATCCGGCGTCGTCAGCGCGGCGCCGCGGCCCGGCACCAGCGCACGCGGCTGCAGCGCGGCGATGTTGTCCAGCGTCTGCGGCCAGTCCTTGAAATACGCGTCGCCGGCATACGGCGTGGCGTCGAACTCGACCAGGTCGCCGGAGAACAGGATCTTCTGCTCGGGCAGCCAGGCGACGGTGTCGCCCTTGGTGTGGCCGCGGCCGAGCTGGATCAGCTGCACTTCCAGCTTGCCCAGCCAGATCGACATCCGCCCCTCGAAGGTGATGGTCGGCCAGGTCAGGCCCGGCGGCACCGACTCGACGTTGCGAAACAGGCGCGGGAAGCGGCCGATCTCGCTCGCCTTGTCCTGCTCGCCGCGCTCGACGATCAGGTCGAAGGTGTCGCGGCTGGCGATGATGTGCTGCGGCGCATAACCCGAGGCGCCGAGCACGCGCACCGCGTGGTAGTGGCTCAGCACCACATATTTGATGGGCTTGTCGGTGACCTCGCGGATGCGGCGCACGACGTCCTGCGCCATCACCGGCGTGGCCTGCGTGTCGATCACCATCACCGCGTCGTCGCCGACGATGACCCCGGTGTTCGGGTCGCCTTCCGCCGTGTAGGCATAGGCGTTGTCGGACAACTTGGTGAAGCTGACTTGCTTCTCTTCCAGGTCGGCTTGGCTGGCGAATGCTTTGCTCATGACGAACGCGTTTGGTAATGTGAAAGTGTGTTGATCTTAGTCAACAAGTTCGATAATGTCGAACTCATTTTGTTAAGTAGAAGTACGCATGGCTGAAAACGGTGACGACGACACCCCGGAGGGGGCCCGCGAATCACGCGGCATCCAGAGCATCGAAGTCGGCGGCCGGCTGCTGCTGGCGCTGGTGCACGCAGGGCGGCCCATGCCGCTGAAGGACCTGGCGCGCGAGGCCGACATGACGCCGGCGAAGGCGCACCCGTACCTCGTGAGCTTCGGCAAGTTGAAGCTGATCGAGCAGGACCCGGCGAGCGGCCGTTACGGCCTGGGCGCGCTGGCGCTGCAGCTGGGCCTGATAGGGCTGCAGCAAAGCGATCCGGTGCGGCTGGCATCGGCCGAATTGCCGGCGCTGGCGCTGGCGGTCGGCCAGACGGTGGGCATCGCGATCTGGGGCAACCGCGGGCCCACCTTCGTGCGGCTGGAAGAAGGGCCGACCGCCGTGCACGTGAACATGCGCCACGGCACGGTGGTGTCGGTGCGCGGCACCGCGTCGGGCCGGCTCTTCGCCGCGTTCATGCCGCGCGACGAGGTGCTGGCCACGCTGCGCGCCGAGGCCGGCAAGGCCGTGCGCATCGAGCCGGCCTTCGAGGCCGAGCTCGCAGGCGTGCGCGAGCAGCGCTTCTCGAGCATCGTCGACGGCACGGTGCGCGGCATCACCGCACTGGCCGCGCCGGTGTTCGACGGTTTCGGGGAGATGGTGATTGCGCTGACGGCGATCGGACCGAGCGCGATCCTGGATCCGTCGCGCGACGGTGCGGCGGCACAGGCCTTGATCGGCTGCGCGGAGGGACTGTCGCGGCGCATGGGCGCGCGTCCGGCCGCGCCCACCTGACCGCGGTCGCTCACTGCATCTCGTGCACGGTGTAGGTGGCGCAGTGCACGTTGCCGCCGGCACCTTCTTCGTTGTTCTGCACGTGCATGTCGACGAACAGGCTGATGAAGCCCTGCGCCTTCAAGCGATCGGCAACCATCCTGTCGACGGCATTGCGCGGGCCGAACCGCTCGTGCTGATCAGCCGCGGCCAGCGTCAAGCCGCTGCAGGCATGGATGGCGATGGGCGGCGGGCCCTCGGACGCACCCATCTCCAGGGGCTTGCCGATGTAGATGCAGTTGACGGCATTGCCATTGACGGTCGTCAGGCGCCCCTTCGGACCGCGCTTGAACCAGACCGGCAGGTGAACGATGGTCTGGCCGGCGGTGTCTTTCAACAGCGCAGCGATCGCCGTCAGTTTGGCCTGCGCCGTGGTGTTCAATGCGTCGTCGGGCAACGACCCCGGCGCCGCGCCACAGGCTTCCTTGAAGGCATCGGGACTGGCCACGAACGCCACGCCCTTCTTCGGAAAGCTCACGATCTCGTCGACGTGGCCGACGCAAAGCCAGCCGGTGTCGAGCAAGATCGCGTCGATGCTGCCGGCGAGCTGGCTCGCGAGGGCGCCAAGCACGCCGGTGCGGTTCCGTCCGTGGCCGCAGGTGCCGCTGACGAGAAACGACTGGCCGCGCCCTTCGCAGGTCAGGAAATTGCCGCCGAAGCCCAGGCTTTCCTGCGTGTCGCCCGGTGGCAGCCGCGACAGCAGGGCACCTGGCGGCGAGTCGCCGACCCACGAGCCGCCGATGTACTTGCTCGTTCCCAGGCTGACGAGCGCCTTCCTGCCGCACAGGTTGATCCAGTAGTCGCGTGCGAAGGTCGAATTGCCCTTGCCGTCAGGCAGCGGGATGCACCGCGCCTTGCACCCGGTCTGTGCCAGTGCGAATTCGACCGCCGCCCTGAGGTCCTGGAGCGATTGCTGCAGGTAGATCGCCAGCAGTGGCCAGTAGCCGGCCGCGACCGCCGTCGGGCAGGACTCGACCACACTCGGCAGCACGTCCAGGCGCAGCGGTTCGCCGCCCCGCTCGATGCTGCCCACGCGCAGGCAACAAGGCAGATCCGCGTCCTGGGACGCGGCCTTCAGCGTGAACACCGTCGTCGTTGCGGGCACCATCGGCTCGCCTTGGCAGCTGGCCTCGGCGACCGCCGTGTCGCCCTCCAGCAGCACGAGCACTCCCTTGCCGAAGACACCGCCGCCCATCAGGAGCTCGAAGGGCGTGCCTTCCCGCGCCGGCCCCGTGACGTTGTCCTTTCCCCTGCGCAACTCGAACGCGCCCTGCGCGCCGACGTGCGCCGCGATGAGTTCCGCGAGCTCGCCTTCGGCGATCACGCGCACATCGCGGGTGAAGCGGACGGTGCATGCCTTCTCCGCCGCCGCCCACGCGAGGGCGCTGCCGTGCGCGGACTTGGCCATCCGGGGCAGCGTGACCCAACGACAGATCAGCTGCTGCGGCCGGCCTTCGGCCACCAGCCAGACTTCCCTCAGCTCGTACACGGTTCAGTCCGCCTCGGCGCCGAGCAGCAGATGCTCGGCCAGCGCCAGCACATCCGGCACGTAGCGCGTGCCGCGGCTGGCGGCCAACCGCATCGCCTCGCGCACGACACGTTCAAAGGGTTCCGCCGGTGCACTCACGGCGCCATGGCGCTCGATCAGCATCGCCTGCAGGCGGGCCCGCACCGGCGCCTGGACCGACTGCTCCAGCGCATCGAGCTGAGCGCGCCGGATGATCAGCACGGCAGGGCTTCCCGGTTCGCCGCATGCGGTCCCACCACATCCGAACGGCGCAAGTGCTGCACGCCACAGGGGTTCGCAGACTCCAGCACATAGCTGTGCACCGGCCCGAACACGCTGCACGCCTCCGCGGCCGTGCAGGTCGGCAGGTAGGCACCGAGCACGCGCGGATCGTAGAAGCGGAACATCAGCAGGCGGCCGTCCTCGTCGCGCACGCGCAGCAGCGTGCGCAGGTGCTTGCGCAACTGCTGCAGCGTGACGTCCGGCGGCGCGACCGTCAGCACGCCCCAGCTGCGGCCCCAGCCGTGCTGCAGGAACTCCCGCGTGAAGCGCACATCGGGCGCCAGGTGAACCAGGTGCGGTGCCGCCGCCCGCAGCGACGGCGACAGTGCGCCGGCGAACAAGCAGCAGCGCTCCAGGCCGGTGGCGTCGATCAGGCCGATGATGCGCGGATCGCGCGCGGCGTCGATCACCGCATGCACCTGCGGCGCGTCGAGGCGATCACCCTGCGGCCACAGGCGCGCGACCAGCGCATCGACCTGCGCGGCGGTCAGGGTCGCCGGGGAAGTCATGCGGGCTCCAGCGCGACCGCTCGCCGCCGTTCGCACTCCTCGCAGAACGGCGTGCCAAGCGCGGCCGCCCGCCGCAACACGGCGGCCTGGCGATCCGCGTCGACAGCCACCGGCAGCGCCGGCGCGGCCGACGGCGTGGGCGCCGGCTCAGCCGCCGCAGAACGCGCCGAGCGGAGCATCGACGGCGTTACCACCAAGGACGACACCCACGCGCGCTCGGCGCGCTGATCGTCGACCAAGCGCCGGCGCCTCAGCTCGACCAGGCGCAGCCGGCCGCGTTGCAGCAGGCGGGCGACGGCGGCATGCACCTGCGGCTCAGGCAGCCGGCCCGGTCCGCCATCGGCCGCCTCGGCCAGCGCACGCAGCCGCCGCGCGTCGCAGCGCAGCAGCCAGCGCGGCGCCGCCGACCAGGGCGACGACACACCCTCGGACCACTCGAAACGGTCGAAGCCGTCCGGCACGGGCAGCGCGACGGCTGCCCAGGCGGGCCGCAGCTCGAACTCGCGGCCGCAGTCATCGAAGCGCACGCTCAGCACCATCGCTCCCCCTTCGAGCGTCCGGCGCCAAGCGCGCGGCCTCGTTGCGGGGAACTTTAGGCGCGGCAGCGGCCGCGCTCAATATGAACTATGTCGCTGCGCGGCGGCACGGCTCAGCCGTTGCGGAAGATGAAGCTGTAGGCGTTCAACGCCGGCACGCCGCCCAGGTGCGCATACAGCACCTTCGAGCCGGCCGGGAATTCGCCGCGCCGCACCTTGTCGATCATCCCGTGCATCGACTTGCCCTCGTAGACCGGGTCGGTCAGCATGCCTTCCTGGCGCGCGCACAGGCGAATCGCCTCCAGCGTGTCCTCGCTCGGCAGGCCGTAGGCCGGTGCGGCGTAGCGCGTGTCGAGCACGACGTCCTCGGCGCGGATCTCGCGCCCCAGCTCTACCAGCTTGGCGGTCGACTGCGCGATGCGCAGGATCTGCGCGTGCGTCTGTTCGGGCGTGCCCGAGGCGTCGATGCCTATCACCCGATCGGCGCGGCCATCGGCGGCGAAACCGACGACCATGCCGGCCTGCGTGCTGCCGGTGACCGAGCAGACGACGATGTAGTCGAACTTGAAGCCGAGCGCCGCCTCTTGCGCCCGCACTTCCTCGGCGAAGCCGACGTAGCCGAGGCCGCCGAGCGGATGCTCCGAGCAGCCGGCCGGGATCGGGAACGGCTTGCCGCCGGCGCGGCGCACATCGGCCAGCGCCTCTTCCCAGCTCGGCCGGATACCGATGTCGAAGCCAGCCGGGTCGAGCCGCACGTCGGCGCCGAGGATGCGCGACATCTGGATGTTGCCGACGCGGTCGCACACCGCATCGTTGTGCTCGACCCAGTGCTCCTGCACCAGCACGCACTTCAGCCCCAGGTGCGCGGCCACCGCCGCGACCTGCCGCGTCTGGTTCGATTGCACGCCGCCGATCGACACCAGCGTGTCGCAGCCCTCGGCCAGCGCCTGCGGAATCAGGTACTCGAGCTTGCGCGTCTTGTTGCCGCCGAACGCCAGGCCGCTGTTGCAGTCCTCGCGCTTGGCGTACAGCTCGACCTCGCCGCCCAGGTGCGCGGACAGGCGCTTCAGCGGCTGGATCGGGCTCGGGCCGAAGGTCAGCGAATGGCGGGGGAAACGTTCGAGGTTCATCGCGGGGCTCGCATCGGGAAGGAGGTGATGCGATGCTAGGCAGGCGGGCGGTTCACAGGGTTGCAAAATCAGGCGCCTGCAGGCAGGCTTCGTTAACCTGTTTCGCCATTCACAGCCACCCGCATTGCACACGATCACCGATGAACGCAACAAAAGTTCGCGCCCGCTCGACGACGGCCGCGCTGCCGCCGCCGACCACGCCGCTGGACCGCACCGACAAGGCCATCCTGCGCCAGCTGCAGCGCGACGCGTCGCTGTCGAACGTCGCGCTGGCGGCCAAGGTGCACCTGAGCCCGCCCGCGTGCCTGCGCCGCGTCGAACGGCTGAAGGCTGCCGGCCTGATCACCGGCATCGTCGCGCTGCTGAACCCGCCGGCGCTCGATGCCGGCATGCTGGTGATGATCGGCGTCGTGCTCGACCGCTCGACGCCCGATTCCTTCGCCGACTTCGAGAAGGCGGCCGCGAAGGTCTCCGGCTGCATGGAATGCCACGTCATCACCGGCGAGTTCGACTACTTCATGCTGCTGCGCACGCGCGACAACGACAGCTTCAACCGCCTGCACGCCGAGCAACTTTTGCAGCTGCCGGGCGTGCGGCAGATCCGCTCGTTCATCGCGCTGAAGCAGGTGCTGTCGACGACGCAGCTGGTGGTTTGAAACGAAGCACCTGGCGCGTCGGCTTTCGGCGCAAGCGCTGATGTTCCAATCACGTTGGGCGGCACAAGGCGCTGTCGCCCGCGTACACGCAAGTCATCATCGCAAGCCAAGCCCTCAGCACAGGAGAAAACTGAATGTTCAGCCACGTCATGGTCGGATCGAACGACATTGATCGCTCCAAGCAGTTCTATGACGCCGTGCTCGGCGTGCTCGGGGCCGGGGAGCCGATGCGAAATCAGAACGGCACGGGTCAAGTCCGGCTGTTCTACCGGCACGATGGCGGAACGTTCTGTGTCAGCGAACCGATCGACGGCGAGTCGGCCACCGTCGCAAACGGCGGCACCATCGGCTTCAAGTGCAGCTCGCCGGAGCAAGTGCGGCAGTTCCACGATGTCGCCGTTGCGCACGGGGGAACATCGATCGAAGACCCGCCAGGATTGCGCGAGGGCAAGCTCGGTGCATTGCACTTGTCCTATGTGCGCGATCCAGACGGCAACAAGCTCTGCGCGCTCCACCGGCCCAAGTAGATCCCTGCGCCACGGCGACATGAAACGCCGACACAGCATCCGAGCCCTCTTGGCACTGCTGCCACTGGCGGCCGGTGCCCAACCCCCGCTGATGCTGCGCCGCATTCCGTCCAGCGGCGAACCGATCCCAGCGATCGGGCTCGGCAGCTGGATCACCTTCAACGTCGGCAACGATGCCGCGGCGCGCGCGGACTGCGCCGAGGTGATGCGTGCCTTCGTCGATGGCGGCGGGCGGGTGATCGATTCGTCGCCGATGTACGGCTCGTCGCAGGCGGTGATCGGCGAGGGGCTGGCGCGAATCGGTGGCGCGCAGCGCATCTTCTCTGCCGACAAGGTGTGGATCGGCTCCGGCGCGCGCGGCCCGGCGCAGGTCGAGGAATCACGCCGGCTGTGGGGCATCCCGCGCTTCGACCTGCTGCAGGTCCACAACCTGCTCGCCTGGGAACAGCACCTGCCGGCGCTGCTGGCGATGAAAGCGGCCGGCCGGTTGCGCTACGTCGGCATCACGACCTCCGAAGGCCGGCGCCATGCCGATATCGAGCAGATCATGCGCACGCAGCCGATCGATTTCGTGCAGCTCACCTACAACCCGCTCGACCGCGAGGCCGAACAGCGCCTGCTGCCGCTGGCGCAGGAGCGCGGCATCGCGGTGATCGCCAACCGGCCGTTCCGCGAAGGTGCGCTGCTGCGCGCGCTGGCCCGGCATCGCCTGCCCGCCTGGAGTACCGAGATCGATTGCGACGGCTGGGCGCAGTTCGCGCTCAAGTTCATCGTCTCGCACCCGGCGATCACCTGCGCCATTCCCGCCACGAGCAACGTCGATCATGTGCGGCAGAACCTGGGCGCCGCACGCGGACGTTTGCCGGACGAGGCGATGCGGCGGCGCATGGCAGCGTTTGTCGCGGCGCTGTGACTCGAAGGCGACGGACGCATGAGCGAGTGGTGGACCTACCGGCCGTCGGACTTCCTGATGTTCGCGCCGCGCACGTACTACCGCTTGATCGAGCTCTACAACGCCGCGGTCTGGCCGGCGCAGCTGGTGGCGCTGGCCGCCGGTGCCACGTTGCTCGTGCTGGCATGGCGCGGCCGGGCGGCCTCGCCGCGCTGGGTCTTTGGGCTGCTGGCCTTCGCCTGGGCCTGGGTCGGCGTGGTTTTCCATGGGCGGCATTTCGTGACGATCAATTGGGCCGCGAGTTGGTTTGCCGGTGCCTTCCTGTTGCAGGCGCTGCTGTGGATCGGATTGGCCGTGCGCCATGCCGGGCTGCAATGGCGATCCGATGCCGGTTCGCGTCGGCTCGTGGGCCTCGGCCTGATCGCAGCGGCGGTGCTCCTGTTTCCGCTGCTCGCGCCGGCGACCGGCCGCTCCTGGAGGCAAGCCGAACTGTTCGGCCTGGCGCCGGATCCGACGGTGCTGGCGACGCTCGGCGTGCTGCTGTTGCTCGACGGTGCCCGATGGCTGCGGCTGATCTGCTCGGTCCTTCCGCTGGGGTGGTGCGTTTTCGCCGTGCTGCTGCAATGGACGATGCACGCGCCGTGACAGAACACGGCCGTCGGCGCTCAGGCGGCGACGGCGATGCCGGCGCGGCTCGAGCGACACCGCCATAGCTCGGCGAGCAGCGCTGCATCGCAGCGGGCCTGCACATCCGCGGGAACGTTGACCTCGCGAATCTCGGCGCTGTGCACGGTGATGCCCGCCCTGGCGGTCTTGCGCCGAATAGTCAAGCGCATGCTCCGGTCGACGGTGCAGCGCTCGCACAAGAGTGACGCCAGCATCGACGTGACGACCGTCGTGCGCAGCGCGGCCAGTGCGACGCTGGCAACGTCAAACCGCCCGCGCTGGAACGCCACGGTCGCTTGCTGCACGTCGTGCACGTGCCAGCAGACGACGGCAGCGACATCCAGCGCCACCGCGTCGCGTGTCGATTGGTGTTCCACATGGAGAGCGGTAAGCCGGCAGCGAGGCCTCACGGCGGCGGGGGCCGCGGCCAGCGAGCGTTTGTCATCCGCGGCGTCGTCGTGCCGCACTGTTCCGTGTGCAGTCATGTCGCACTCCAATCGATCCTCGATACCAGCTTTTGGTGGCTTGGTCAGGCATTGCCCTGCGCGATGGTGCGTACAGACTGAAGCTCGTGTCTGTACGTTGTCCCACTTGCTCTTCAGCAGGCTCCCACCCGACCCTCGTCGGGGCCATCACGTGGTGCAGAACCTGCTTCCTCGAGACGGCAATTTCCAACCGTCCTCGCCTTCGTTCACAGCGACTTGAGATACTGGGCGAGGTCGCTGATGTCGTCGCTGCTGAGGCCAAGCGAACGCTTGGTGTTGTAGATGCGCCCGACGTCTTCGAGCGTGGCGGCCGAGCCGTCGTGGAAGTACGGTGCGTGCTGCCACACACCCCGCAGCGGCGAGGTTCGGTAGAGCTTGGTGGCCGAGCGCGCCGCGTAGCTCGGCGATTCGGGTTCGGCCATCGAGGCGGACGGTGGATGCAGCGTCAAGTTCGCATCGGTAAAGCTCGCTCCGCTGTGGCAAGTCACGCACTTGCCGCGGGTCTCGAACACCGCTTTGCCGCGTCCCGCGGCGGCCGCGTCGAAGCTTCCGGGCGGTGCCGATGGCGCGGAAAGAGACAGCTGATAGGCCTGCAAGGCGGGTAGCTTGCTGCTCACCAGGTCCTGCGTGCCGTTGGTGATGCTCAGGTTCAGCCGCGGCTCGGTGAACGTGCCTTGACCGCCCATCTGGGTCACCGCGACGTACCGGTTCCAGTAGGCAATCTCTTCGCCGTCGCCGGTGAAGGTGATGCTGTGGATGCCCGCCAGGCCATAGGCCGGTGGAATGACAACGGGCTTGTTCACGCCGTCGATGTTGAAGCGCGGATCGTACTTGCCCGGGCCCCAGGAATTGAATACCAACTTCGTCGCCGCATCGAGCGCCGGTGACAATGCAATGACGGCACCCACATTGAGATCTCGATTGGCCCAACCGTCCAGGCGCTTGCCGATGCCCGGCGCGAACGAGTTGTCCACCGTCGAATGGCACAACGCACAGGTAATGCCCACGCGGGTCAAGCGATCCACGCCGCGGACAGTCTCTACAGTGCCCTTCAGGCCCACCACCGCGTCGAGCTTGAGCAGAGCAATCGTTGTGGCCGGGCTGTGCAGGTCGACGCGCCCACTTCGGATACCCTGGACCACCGCCGCGGGCAGTGCATCTGCATCGACCTTCAACCCCACCGATAGCGCGGTCACGGGATCCACCGATGCGCTGATCACCTCGTGCATCCTCAGCAGGTCAGTCCACTTCGCCTCGTCGCCGAAGGTCTCGAAGCGGAAGATGTGCTTCCCCTGTGCGGCAAGTGCGGTCTCCTTGCCTTTCGCGCCGAGTTCGTCCCGCCGGCTCGCTGAGCCATTGTCCGAGGAGCCGCCGCCGCACGCCACCATGACGAAGGCTGCGGCGAAGGTCACGCTGCACACCGCGACACACCGCGACGCGCAGGCGAGCCGCGTCTCGGATGAAATTGGCAAGCGGTGCGTCATATGAACCTTTCAGCGCCCGGCGTTACAGAAGCCGGCATCGATGGTCACGACGGGCCACCACGTCACGCGCAGCGCGGTCTCGTCCGGCCCTCGCCAGACAGCAGGGCTATCGCCCGGCCCCGGGTTGGCGCGTGCAGTCCTAGAGCGACAGCAGCCGCTGAAAGAACGACCGATAGCGGCGCAGGGCAACGCGCAAGTTCTCCGTCGATGCTTGTTCCGTCTGGTCCACCTGCCCTTCGAGCTTGGCGCGCTCCTTCGAAAACGTTTCTGCCAAGCTCTTCATCACCTGGGCAACCAGTTCGTCGGCTTCTCGCACTGCCCGCTGCGGGTCATCGACAAAGCCGATCTGGACCGCGTCCCACCGAGCTCGGAAATCCTTGCTCACGTCCGGAAAGAAGAGTGGGGCGAGCTCTTCGCTGATCGCAGCGGACTCCTGCTTTTCGCTGGCGGGCTCTTCGAGTTCCGCGCTGACCACTGGTGGGGAATCCGGCGCCTCTGTGGCGGCTGCCAGATCTGCCGTGGTGAGATTCTTTTCTGCCAGTTCGATGTTCATGATTGCGCCACCATTTGCTTTGCCGACGGGGGTTGCTCGACTTCCGCGACCTCGAGCAATTCATCGAACAGCGCGCGGTAGTGCATCACCGCCTTGCGAAGGTCCTCGGTGTCGGCTTCGCCGCGTTGGTCGCGGGCCGCTATGGCCTGCGCCGCTCGATAGTTGTTCACCACGTCAGGGTGATCGACCGATATGTCGGCCGCCCGGCGTTCGAAATCGCCCATCGGGTAGCCGCGCTTCAGGAGCAACTCGCGAACCAGGCGATCCGCCTGAACGACGACCCCCTTGGGGTTGTCGACGAAGTTGCCCTGCAACTCTTTCCACGCCTGACTGAACCTGGCGGCCTCGGCCGGCATCAGCGGAGTGATGTCGAGATGATCGACGCGCTTTTCGCGCGTCTTGAGTTCCGACTCGGCTTTTGTTCGGCTGCCGAGTTCCTTCACAGCCAGCTCGTATTCCGGGCCGAAGCGCTGTTCAAGCCGGTGCGATTGCTTCTTTTGGTAGAGCAGGTAGGCGGCAAGTGCCACCAATACGGTCGCCACGGCGAGGCCGAGGATGATCCATGTCTGCGTGTTCATCGTGTCCATGCGAGTCTCCGAATCTTGATAGCCATCCGTGCTGACGTTCCACGAATCCAGGCCGGCGGCGCGCCGGTCTGGGCACCATCCAACTCACGTCGTCAGCTGGCGATGCTTGCCGGCAGCAGCCGGTCGTACTCCTTCTTGACCACGGCGTAGCACTCGCAGGTGCGCTGCTCGAGGCCGGGTCGGTCGAGCACCGATATGTGTCCTCGCGCATATCGGATCAGCCCATCCCTCTGGAGCTTCAGCGCAGCCTCGGTCACGCCCTCGCGTCGCACACCGAGCATGTTCGCGATCAGTTCCTGCGTCATCACGAGATCGTTGCCGGAGAGCCGGTCCAGGCTCAGCAACAGCCAGCGGCAAAGTTGCTGGTCGAGCGAGTGATGGCGGTTGCACACCGCGGTCTGGGCCATCTGGGTGATGAGCGCCTGGGTGTAGCGCAAGAGCAGGTGCATCACCGGAAGGGACTTGTCGAACTCGTCCTTCAGCGTGCGCGAGGGCATGCGCCAGGCATGGCCTCCGCTCTGCACGACGGCGCGGCTGGGTGTCGTGCCCCCGCCCATGAAGAGTGAAATGCCGACCAGCCCCTCGAAGCCGACCACGCCGATTTCGGCCGACGCGCCGTCCTCCATCACGTAGAGCAGTGAGACGATCGCGGTGGTCGGGAAGTACACGTGGCTCAACTCGATGCCCGATTCGTAGAGCACCTTGCCGAGCGGCAACTCGACGTACTCGAGCCGCGGGCGCCAGCGTTGCCATTCCGCAGCCGGCAAGGCTGCGAGCAACTGGTTGTCGTGCGGGCCGGGCAGCACGGCACTCACGAGGGTGTCCAGCTGCGGGGCGCGCTCGATCGCGCACGTCGGTCCCATGGTTCGCACTCTGGGCGCGTCGGCCAGGTCGGTCTGTTCGCTGGCGCACCCTCCGCCGAAGAGCGCCGCGCTCACTGACGACGCGACCGCGCTGTGCCTGCGACTGATGGGATGACGCGGAAAGTCAAGGCCTTGATCGGTGATCGATCAGATTCAGCGTGAGGACGAACTGGCTGCCGAATCCCGGGCCGCCGCTGCTGGCGACCACCACGCCGTCATGCGCCTCGACCAGTTCGCGCACCACGGTGAGCCCGAGGCCCAGGCCGCTGGCGTTGAAGCCGACTGCATGCACGTCCTGCACGAATGGCTCGAAGACCCTTGGCAGGGCCTCTGCAGTGATGCCGATGCCGTTGTCGCTGACCGTGATGACCAGGTCCTGATCCGCCACCAACACCGACAGGTTGATCTCACCGCCCTTCGGCGTGTACTTGGATGCGTTGTCGAGCAGGTTGCACAGCACCTGCGTCAGGCGCCCAGGGTCCCCGTCCACCAGCAGTGCGCCGGGAGGCACGAAAGCGGTGAAGCGCTGCCGGCACGCATCCATCGCTGGTCGGCAGGAGTGCACCGACGTGTCGATGACTTCGGCCATGTCCACCGTCCGGCGATCGAGCGTGAGCTTGCCGGTCTTGACGCGGGAAACGTCGAGCAGGTCGTTGACCAGACGCGTCATGCGGGTGACCTGCCTTTCGATGACACCGCGCACGTTCTGCAGCAGCGCGGGGTCGAGGCGCTCCATGCCAAGCAGGTCGGCTGCGGTGCGCATGGGCATCAGCGGGTTGCGCAACTCATGCGCCACCAGCGTCAGGATGTCCCTCTGCCGGGCCTCGGCTCGCTGGGCGGCCGCCTGGACATCCTGGGCTGTCAGCGCGGCCATCACCAGGTTCTCGTTTGCCTCGCGCAGCGCGGCATGACGTTGCTCCACCTGGCCCGGGTCGTGAGGGACCAGCGGCGGCGGCAGCGCGTGCAGCGTCGTCGCTGAAAGCTCGTCTGGCCGCGGCAGCGCATCGAGTTCAGCCGATTCCGCGGCTTCATGCAGTGCCGCGGTAGCGGTTTCTGCGTCGGAATGAGCGCGCAAGGCCGACAGCACCAGATGCTCATTGGCCTCCAGCAGCTGAGCCGCCAGGCGGCTGCCGAGCTGACTCTCGGCCTGTCCCAGGTCCGAGCGTAGCTGTACCAGCTGGTCCCGAGCCTGTTCGACTTCGCCCCGCAGCCGCGCAAGCTCCCGCGCGGCACCGTGCATGGCGTCGCGATCCGAAGCTGCGGCCGAATTCACGGGGACGTGCTCAGTCATCGCCAGCAGCGCTGGCTGACCTCGATCGCGCAGGACCCGGCTTGCGGGTCGGCCGTCCACCAAGCAAACCCTCCTGGTCGGCCAGCCGCTCGCCGATCCGGATGCCGTCGGCGTCGATGCTGAACAGGCGCAGCTCGTCCGAATGCGCGCTGGCGCGCACCTTGACGACGGCCATCACGCGCAGCAGCCGGCTGTCGACCTCGATGTAGCGCTGCACGATGATCGCGTCGGTCAGGAAGGCCGTGCCGTAGGGGCTGAAGCGCAGGTCGGTGTAGCGGTCTTCCAGCTCGGAGGTCATCAGCACCGTGACGCCGGCGGCCGCCAGTGCGGTGACCAGGCGCGACAGCGATTCGCGGAAGTCCTCGCGAAACGTCGGCGCCAGCGCCAGCTCGAAGCCCGACAGCGAATCGATCACCACGCGGCGCGCCTTCAGGCGCCGGATCTCGGTGAGCAGCAGCTGCACGATCTCGTCGATCGACAGGTCGGGCGCGCGGCTGTCGACCAGCCCGACGCGTCCGCTGTCGATCAGCTCGGCCAGGATCCTGTTGCGCGATCGGCGCGGGTGCGGCTCGAAGACGGCAACCACGCCGTTCTCGCCGCATCGCGCGCCCTCGGCCAGGAAGGATGCGGCCAGGATGCTCTTGCCCGACCCCGACGGTCCGGCGACCAGCACCGAATAACCTTGCGGCACGCCGCCGCCGAGCATCTGGTCCAGCGGCGGCACGCCGGTCAGCAGCCGGGCATCGGCGGGCGCGGCGGGGGCAGCCACATCGGCCGCCAGGCCGGCCGGCGCGAACACCTCGACCCCCGCGCTGCCGATGCGAAACGTGTGCAGCCCCGGCAGCGTCGGCTGGCCGCGCATCTTCATGATCTCCATCTTGCGGACCATCGAGTTGCGCTGCACGCTCTGGCGCAGCCAGATCAGGCCGTCGGCCACCGTGAACACCGGGTTGGTGTCACTGTCGGTGAAGTACTCGCCGATCAGGAAGGTGGTGGCCTGCCAGCTGGTCATCAGCATGCCCAGCTGCTGCACGAACTGCTGCAGCTCGTTGTGCGGGTTGCCGCCGTCGCTGCTGGCCAGCACGACGGAGCGGAAGGAGTCGACGAAGACCAGGCCGGGCCCGTGCGCCTCGACCTCGGCGACGATGCGGGTCAACACCTTGTCGAGGTCGCCCGCCTGGGTCTCGTCGGCCAGGTTGATGAAGCGCACCGAACGGTTGATGGCCTCGCTGTCGAAGAACTCGAATTGCTGCTGGTAGCGCAGCATCTTCAGCGGCGGCTCGCCGAGCACGGTGAAGTACAGCGCCGGCCGCTCCGGCGTCGCCAGCGCGAACATCATCTGGTGGGCCAGCGTGGTCTTGCCGCTGCCGGGGGTGCCGGCGATCAGGTTGAACGAGAACTCGGGCAGGCCGCCGCCCAGCACCGCGTCCAGCCCCGGCACGCCGGTGGCCAGGCGGTTGATCGTCACTTTGGTGGTCATCGGATGTCCTGTGCGGGCGAGCCGCTCGAAGCGTCTGCCCATACCGTGCGCAGCAGGCGCTCGGTGAGGGCGGGACCGACCAAGCTGCCCAGCAGCTCGTGAAAGGCCTGAAACAGTGCCGTGCTGCCGGCGGCGGCGTCGGCGCTGCTCTGCAGCGCGATCATCGACTGAAGCCCTGCGAGGTCCATTTCCGGCGGCAACACTTCGGGCTGGACGGTGATCCACCGGTGCGTTGCGGCCGTGAGATGCAGGCTGCGCCGGTAGAGGGCGGCCACGCCGCGCGTTCCAATGATGGGGCTCAGTGCGGCGTCGATCTCGCGCCAGGTCGCGATCACCGCAGCAGCGATCTGGGCCGCACTCGCGTCCTCCCCGACCCGCTGTGCCAGGGGAGCGATCAGACGGCTCACCCGGCTTTGCATGACTTGTCCCTGACCGTTTGGGATGGGTGCCCGATAGTACGCTTGCGGACGATCGGGCGGTCAGTTAATGATGTGCTGGCCGCGCTCTTGCGGAGTTGGCAGACGGGCTGTTCGAACCCTCAGGCCGCCATCGGCGAAGCAAGCTGGTTGCGCATGTGCCGTGCCATGAAGCTGCACACCTCGTCCGCCGGCACGGGTTTGCACAGCCAGTAGCCCTGGATCTCGTCGCAGCCGCGCAGCCGCAGGTAGGCGAGTTGCGCGGCGGTTTCCACGCCTTCGGCCACCACCTTCATCCCCAGGCCGTGGGCCAGCGTGATGATGCCTTCGGTCAGCGCTTGCGCATGGGCATCGAGCGGCAGGTCGTGGATGAACGAGCGATCGATCTTGACCGCCGTCAAGGGAAAACGCTTCAGGTACGACAGCGAGGAATAGCCGGTTCCGAAGTCATCGATCGCCAGACCGATGCCCATGTCGCGGATTTCCTGCAGCAGCCCGGCCGCGTGTTCGGGGTTCTTCATCATCGCGCCCTCGGTGATCTCCAGTTCGAGCAGCGAAGGATGCAGGCCCGAGGTCTCCAGGATCTCGCCGATGTCGGCAATCAGCGTGCGGCTGAGCAGCTGCCGCGGCGACAGGTTGACGCTCATCTGCACCGCCGGCAGGCCGGACTGCTGCCATGAGTGGGCGTCGGCACAGGCGCGGGCCAAGGCCCACCTTCCCAACGATTCGATCAACCCGGTCTCTTCGGCGATCGGGATGAACCGCGTCGGCGCGATCAGGCCCATCACCGGATGGCGCCAGCGCATCAACGCCTCGACGCCGACGATGCGCTGGGTGCTCAGGTTCATCTTCGGCTGGTAGTGCAGTTCCAGCTCACCGCGTTCCTGGGCGCGGCGCAGGGCAGCCTCGAGCACCAGGCGGTCGTTGCCCAGGGCGTTCATCTGCGGCACGTAAAACTGGTAGGAGCCGCCCTTGTCCTTGGCACGGTACATCGCCGTGTCGGCATTCTTCAGCAGCGTCTCGGCATCGCTGCCGTCCTCGGGATAGACGCTGACGCCGATGCTGGCGGCGACGTGCAATTCCTGCCCGTCGACGATGAAAGGCTCGGCGCAGCAGGTCAGGGCCCGTTCGGCCAGCACCACCGCATCGCTGGCGTCGGACAGGTTCTCCAACAGCAGCACGAATTCGTCGCCGCCGAATCGCGCGACGGTGTCGTGCTCCCGCAGCATCGCCGAGAGGCGCTCGCCGCAGGCCTTGATCATCGCGTCGCCGACGCCGTGGCCCAGCGTGTCGTTGATCTGCTTGAAGCGGTCCAGGTCGATGAACATCACCGCGAAGCGCTTCTGCTGCAGGCTGCTGCGCTGGATCGCGCGGACCAGGCCGTTCTTCAGCGCCGCGCGATTGGGCAGGCCCGTCAGGTCGTCGTGGTCGGCGACGAAGCGAAGGCGCCGCTCGGCCCGCTTGCGCTGCGCATACTGGGCCACCTGCAGCGCGATCACGCGCAGCGATTCCAGCGCATCGGCGTCGGCCGCCCGCGAATCGCGCCTGAAGAACTCGAGCACCGTGTTGTGGCCTGCCACGACCATCGGCACGATGAGGCCCACGGTCAGCCCGGCCTGGCATGCCAGCGCATCGCGCGTGAAACCGTGCTGGACGTCGCGCGTATTCACATGCAGGGCGTCGCCTTCGGCCCAGGCACGGCCGAAGGAGCCTTCGTCCGGGCGGTAGCCGAGCGACCGGCTGAGGTCGACGAACTGCGCCAGCGCCGGCTCGTCGCCGGCATGCCAGGCCGCGTCGCAGCGCACCTGGCCGTCGGCGTGCACGCTCCACACGGCGCCGCAGTCCCAGCGCAGGCGCGTGCACACCGCCGCCAGCGCCTGCGCCATCACGGGCGCGGTCTCCGAATCGCCGACCAGCAGGCGGGCAATGTCGTGTTCCAGGTTCAGGCGCAGCGCACCCTTGTGGCGCTGCGTATCGTCGCGCACCGTGCCGCGCAGCAGCACCTTGCCGCCCTCGTCGCTCGACTGCACGATGACGTGAACCCAGCGCTCGGTGCCATCGGGCAAGGCGAGCCGATGCTCGAATTCACAGCGCTGGCCCGAAGCCGAGGCCTGGGCCATGTGCTGTTCGACCGCGGCCAGGCCGTCGGCCGGCACGCGCGACAGCAGCGCCGGCAAGCCGGGTACCAGGTGGTTGGTGTCGAAGCCCAGGATGCGCCGCGCCTCGTCGGAGCAGACCAGTTCCCCGGTCTCGGCATCCAGGATCCAGCTGCCCAGGCTGGCCAGATGCTGGGCCTCGTCCAGTTGCCGTTCGCTGGTGCGCAGGTGGCGGGTCATCGCGGTGGCCAGGGCCTGGGCGCGGCGGCGGCCGGTGCTCAGCGAATAGCCGATGCCGGCCAGCAGCAGGCTGATGGCCAGGCCACCGCAGGCGATGAGCCACGGAGTGGCCCGTTCGAGCCGGCCGATGAACGGGTCGGCACTGACTTCGACCAGCCAGGAGCGGCCGCCCAGCTCGAATGCGAGCGTGCGCACGAAGCGCGCAGCGGCCTCGACGCGTGCAGCGCGTGGTTGCGCTGCCGAGGCGCCTGCGGCAGCGGCAGCGGACTGGGCCCGGTTGTCATACAGCAGCGGGTGGCCGGCCGTGGCGTCGACGATGACGAACCGGCTCTCCACGCGGCTGCCGATGGGTGCCTTGCCGGGCCCGCCGTCGAACAGGCGCATGCCCGGGGCCCCGGCGTCGCCCGCCAGCACGTCCTGCATCATTGCGGCGACCCTGAATCCGGCCCCGACCGAGCCGACGTAGGCGGCGCGCCGCTGATCGATGGTGTCGAGCGGCATCTTCGGGCGATAGACAGGCAACCGGATCCCCAGTCCGACGTCGGACTCGCGGCCGCCGATGCGGATCCGGCGACCGGACGACACCAGCCCGCCGGTGTCGCGAGCCTGCTCCAGTGCGTCGCCGCGGTTGGGCATGGCGCCCAGGTCATTGCCCAGCAACTTCTCGTTGCCCGCCAGCGGCTCGATGAACGTCAACGGGTAGTAGCCGGGCCGATCGCCGGGCGGCTTGATCGCGAAGCCGGCCGCGACGCCCGGGGCCAGGCTGCTGTCGCCGCGGAACCGTTCTTCGAATCGTGCCCTGTCGGCCGCTTCGACGTAAGGGGCATAGCTGACGGCCTGGAAGCCCGGATAGCTCTTTGCCAGGCCCAGCCCATCGACATAGTCCCGGAAGTCGCTGCGCGTGAGCGGGGCCGAGTTGTTGAAGCGCGCGCGCAGCCCGGTGAGGACCTCGACGTAGTTGTCGAAGCGGCCCTCGACCTTGCGTGCCACCGCCAGGGCTGCCGCGTCGAAACGCTGCTGGGCACTGCGTGCGATCTCCTGGTGGGCGGCCAAGCCGAGGCCGATCGACAGCGCCGTGCCGAGGGCAAGCACCATCAGCGGCAGGAAGAACTTGTACTGCTCCGAACGGGTTCTTTGGGGCATGACCAACTCCCTAACGTCGATGAGGTACGGCAATCGCAGAACGATCCTGGCGCGTTCGCTTCACGAAGCCATCGCGAACGCCGAATCGGCAAACTCGCTCTTGACATCCCAGACGGCGAGCGTGCCGTGCGGATTGGTCCTGGGCTGGGCTGCCAACAAGTCGGTGATCGTCGTCGCCGGCACCGCCTTGCTGAAGTAGTAGCCCTGGAATTCATCGCAGGCGTGGTCCCTCAGGAACTCGATCTGCCCTTGCGTCTCCACGCCCTCGGCCACGATGGTCATGTTCAAGGTCTTTCCCATCGCGATGACGGCATCCGTGATGGCCCGGTCTTCCGCGTTGGAGGGCAGTTCGCGAACGAACGAGCGGTCGACCTTGATGGTGTCGATGGGAAACCGCTTCAGGTTGGACAACGACGAGTAGCCCGTCCCGAAGTCATCCAGCGACAAGCGGATGCCCAGCGTCTTGAAGGCCCGCAGCACCTCGCTGGCCTTGCCCGCGTCGCGCATCAGCATGCTCTCGGTGATCTCGAGCTCGAGGAACGCGGGGGCCATCCCCGTCTCCGCGAGGATCGAGCGCACATCGGACAACAGCGCTTCATGATAGAACTGGCGCGCCGACAGGTTGACGGCCATGCGCAACGGGGGAAGTCCCATTTCGCGCCACGACACATGTTGCCGGCACGCGGTCTCGAGAACCCAGCGGCCGATGGGCACGATCAGGCCGTTCTCCTCTGCCACGGGAATGAATTTCGACGGCGGCACCGGTCCGAAGTCCGGATGCTTCCAGCGCAGCAAGGCCTCCACACCGATGATGTGGCCGGTCTTGCAGTCGACTTTCGGCTGGTAATGGACCCGAAACTGCTGCCCCTCCAGCGCCCGCCTCAGGCTCGATTCGAAGGCCAGACGTTCGAGCGTATGCGTGTTGAGTTCGGCGCAATAAAACGCGAAGGTGTTCTTCCCTTCTTCCTTCGCCTGGTACATGGCAATGTCGGCGTTCTTCATCAGCGTACGCTCGTCATCGCCATCGCTCGGGTACACGCTGATCCCGACGCTGGCCGTGACATGGAACTCATGGTCGCGCAAGGTGAACGGCCGGGCCACGGCACCCAGGATCTTGTGTGCCAGCGCCGCCAGTTGTTCCGTGCCGTTCAAGCTCGGTGCCATGAGGACGAATTCGTCCCCGCCAAGCCGGGCCACGCAGTCGGTTGCCCTGAGGCATGACTTGAGTCTTGCCGCCATCTCCTGAAGCAGCAGGTCGCCGGCCTCGTGACCCAGGGTGTCGTTGACGTTCTTGAAGCGGTCCAGATCGACGAAGAGCACAGCCAGTTGTTTGCCCTCGCGCTGTGCCAGGCTGACCGATTGGTTCAGCAATTTGCTGAACATGCTGCGATTCGGCAGCAGGGTGAGGCTGTCGTTATAAGCGAGAAACTCGGCGTGCTCGGCCGTGAGCTTGTGCTGTCGAACGGCCTCGGTGAGCTCGTTGGTTCGCTGGCTCACCTTCCTGTCGAGTTGGTCGTTCATCTCGGTCAATGCCGCCGATTTGTCGCTCAACTGCCGGTTGCGCTCGACAATGAAAGCCTGCCATCTGCGCACCAGCACGAATACATACGACGCGCCGAGGATCAGGAACACAGCGCGGGCGGTGGTTGCGATGGCGCTGCGGCGCATGTTTGCCTCCCGTTGCGAACGCATCGAGCCGCTGGCTTGCGACAGGCGCCGGTTGAACTCCGTCATGCCGGCCGCGTAGATCCCCTTGTAGCCCTCGTATTCCGCGGCCGAGAGGAGTCGTTGCGCCTCCCCGGTTTCCCCTCGTCGTACCATTTCGAATGCGCGATGTTCCATGGCGACAAGCGCAACGTTGGCAGCGTGAGTCTTCGCAGCAGCGGAGCCCTGAAGCCCGTCCGGATCGAGGCGCATTGCCTCCTTGATGGCCTCGTCCAATCGAGGCTCGAACCGGCGATAGCGCGCCTCCCAAGCCGGGTTGCCAGTGGCCGCGGCCATCCGTGCCGACATGGTCAGGACCTCGTCGAAATGGACGATGTCGGCCCGGGTCTTTTCCATGCGGGCTATTGCTGGCAGCTGCACCTCGGCATGGCGGTAGTCTCGGTGGGCCTCCCAGCTCAGCGCCCCGATAGCGAACAGCGCAAGCACGGTGGCCAGCGTCACGGATTTCGGATGGAACATGGTGGCCCTTCGCAGGCGATGAGGAACCGCAATGGGCGCACTCGGCATGATGCTCGGTGTGGCCCTGTTAGGCTGAACGGCGGCTCGACCTGGTTCAGGGAAATGACTTCGAGAGCCCAAGGCCCACGAGTCTCCAGAGGACTGTAGAGGACGCTCGGCGCTCGCACCAGTCAGGGACTCGAGATGGCGCAGGTACGAGCTTCCCTTACCTGGCTCTGCTGGCGCGACGGAATCGACGTTCGGTCACACTCACGCATGGTCGATGGCGGTTTCACCCCCATATGCCATTCATGGACCTGCCTGATCGTCGCGAGACCAACATCGACATCCTGATTGCCTTGCATGCGACCAAATGCCGACTTGCCACCCTGATCAACGCCCGCCAGGGCCGCGGCGAGGCAACCGCGGACCTGGATGCGCAGTTGGCCGCCAATCGCGCCAAGGCTGGCGAGATGGCGAGGTTCCTGCGCATGAATCCCAACATCCTGGGCTCGTTCACGACGCCCTCTTAGAGCGCTTCGCGCATCGAGTCGACCAGTCCATGGCGCACGCAGTACAGCGTCAGCCCGGGCAGATCGTTGATGCCCAGCCGTTCCATGATGCGTGCCCGGTGCACATCGACTGTCTTTGAACTGAGCTTGAGCGTGAAGGCGATCTCCTTGGCGGCCTGGCCGCGGGCGATCATCACCAGGATCTCGAGCTGGCGGCCGGTCAGCATTTCTTCCGGACCGCGTTCGCGCGCCTGGATCAGGCGCTTCGAGACCTGAGCGCTGTAGTACGGCAGGCCGGCCATCACTGCACGCACCGCGTGCTCGAGCTCGAGCGGAGAGCTCTCCTTCATGACGTAGCCGCTGGCGCCGAGTTGCAGCGCGCGGCGGATGAAGTCTGGCGAGTCGTGCATCGACACCACCAGCACCTTCGGCGGCTTGGCCATCGCGCGCAGCTCGGCCAGCGCCGTCAGGCCGTCCATGCCGGGCATCGACAGATCCGTGACCACCAGATCGGGTGCGTGGCGCCGCACGTCGGCGAGCAGCTCCTCGCCGTTGCGCGCCTGGCTGACGACGGTGACGCCGGCCACCATCTCGAGCAGCAGCTTGAGGCCCGAGCGCACCAGCTCGTGGTCATCGGCAAGCACGATGCGCACGGCCTCGCGGGTGTCGTGCGCAAGTGGCACGGCGGGGTTCACAGCGACAACCTCATGACGCTGCCGCGGTTCAGGCTGGAGCGGAAGCGCAGGCGTCCGCCCATCAGCTCGGCGCGTTCGAGCATGCCGTGCAGGCCGATGTTCTTCTCGCTCATGCCACCTGCGAGCACGGCACGAACGTCGTAACCGCGGCCATCGTCGCCGACCGTCATCACCAGGTGTTCGCCGCCCGTGAAGCGCAGCCGCACCACCAGGCGGCCTGCGCCGGCGTGCCGCAGCACATTGGTGACGGCTTCCTGCAGAATGCGCAGCGCCACCCCATGCGTCGGCCACACGCGCTGCGGCGGAGTGCCGCGCAGCCGAACGAAGCTCTGCAGACCGGTGGCGTCGCGTTGGCGGTCGAGCGTGGCCTTGACGGCGGCCACGAATCCCAGCAGCTCGAGCTGCGCCGGGCGCAGCTGGAACGACATCGACTTGATCTGCTGGATGGCGTGCTGCGCCAGCTCGAGCGCGCTCTCGTGGCAGCGCGATGTCTGCTCGGCAGAGGCGCTGCGTTTGGCCGCGTGCAGCTGCATCACGATGCCCGTGAGCACCTGACCGAGCCCGTCGTGAAGCTCGCGAGCGATGCGCGTGCATTCGCGCTCCTGAGCCCCCACCAGGCGTGCCGACAGCAGGCGCAACCGCGAGTTGGCGCGCGCCAGCGTGTCGGCACTGCGCAGGCGCTCGAGCAGGAAGCGGCGGTCGCGCAGAACCCGCTCGATCACCGCCGGCAGCAGCGCCAGCTTGTGCTTGGCGACATAGTCCTTCGCGCCGGCGCGAAACAGATTGACCACCGCGTTTTCGTCGATCACCCCCGTCACCAACACCAGCGGCACGTCGTGAACGCCCTCGTCCAGCATCGCCAGTGCGCGCTCGGCCGTAAAGCCCGCCATGCAGCAGTCGCACAGAAGCACATCGGGCTCGGCCGCTGCCGGGGGCAGGCAGCCAAGCAACGCTGCCTCGCTGTCGACCCGGGTCAGCGTGGCCGGCATGCCCGCCCGTGCGAGTGCGAGCCGGATCAGTTCGACATCGTCCGGTTCGTCCTCGATGCAGATGATGCGCAGCATCACGGCGGCCATGATCACATCTGACCGATGAGATCGGTCTCGAGCCAGCAGGTCATGCCGGCCGTTCACGGCGAGCCAGCTCGGCGGCGTGTTCCACCACCGTGGCTTCGAGCCGCGCGTTGCGGGCCAGCAGCTCGCGCGCGGTCCTGCGCTCGAGCATGCGCTCGAGCGTGCCGAGCAATGTACGCGGGAGGGGCAGATTGAGGTTCATCGTCTGAGGTCGCGTGGCGGAGTCGAATGACGGATCGTCGGTTGCTGTTGCGCTGCTGCAGGGATAAGTCGCCGACGAGGATCGCGTCTGTGCGGTAGCGCTCCGATGACACCTTCGGCCGGCCGACATCGCGGACGACAGAGTCATCCGCATGCCTCGTCCGAAGGGGCGTGGTCGGTGGCCACTTCGAAGGCCTGCAGCTCCTGTTCGATGTCGCGCATCAAGAAACGCAATTCGCGAAAGTCCGTCAGCAGAGCCGCCCTCGGGGCACGCCGGATCGGCAGCTCAGCCACCTTCGCCAGAAGCCTGCAGATTCGATTGGCTCGCAGGTGGCCGGTCAGACCCACGCTGGTTTCCATGACATTCCTTTCTCGCCGCTGGCTGAGACGATCACACCGCGATGCCGAGCGGCCAGGCCATGGCGTTCGATCGCCAACCCAGCGAGGCGCGCCGCCGCTGCCATCACGGCGAAATCGTCCTTGCCCGGCGACGCGGGGTGGTCGTTGTAGACGGCAATGCAGCCGAGCACACGGCCGGTGCGATCCAGGACCGGCACCGACCAGCAGGCCCTCAGGCCGTACGCCAACGCGAGCTGCCGATAGCCCTGCCACAGCGGGTCGGTGGCGATGTCTTCGACGAGAACCGCGGCCTTGCGGTGCATGGCAGCGAGGCACGAGCAGCCGCCGTTCGGGCCCGGCAGCAAGCCTGCCAGCGCGTGGTTGTAGGCCGCAGGCATGTTGGGCGCGGCGCCCACGTAGCATGTTCCCGATACCGCATCGAGTACCAATACCGAGCCGAGCCGCCCCGGATAGTAGGCGCAGATGTCGGCCACGGCGGCCAGCGTCTCGTGCAGCGTTGCGCCGGCAACCATCCGCGCCAGCACCTCCGATTGCGTGCGCTGCAGGTGCTCGTTGAAGCGCTGCGAGGTGATGTCGCGGAGAAAGATCTCCAGGCCGTTCGGGCTCGGAAAGCCGCGCACTTCGAACCAGCGCTGCCCAGGCTCGTCGGCTTGCTCGAGGGTGAACGGTTCGCCGCACGCCATGGCCTGCAGAATGCGGCTGCGAAATGCGGTCGCGCAAGCGACCGGCAGCTCGTCCCACACGACTTGTCCCACGAGTTCGCTCGCCGGGCGCTGCAGGAGCTGCGCCGCGGCCGCATTGACGAAGCTGATGCGACAGTCGCGATCGAGCACATAGAGGGCCTCGCCCATGTGCCCCAGCGTGTGGTGCAGGCGGACCTCGGATTGATCGAGCGCGACGCGGGTCACTTCGTGTCGCTGGGTCTCGGCGCGCAAGTTGTTCTGGACACGCAATGCGCGTTCGATGCGGCAAGTGGACGCAACGCTGAGTCGCCTCGACATCGCGAGGGCCAGGGTCAGCACCAGCCCGAGCATCAGTACCAGGCCGCTGGGCTGTGCGCCCGAAAGACTCACCCAGATCCCGAGCGTCAGTACCGTGCCGACCAGCGCGAGCCCGGCCACCGAGCGTTCGATCGGTGGCGGTACGGGAACTCGACGTACGCTCAGCGAGACCGCGAAGGCCAGGCTCAGTGCCAGCAGCGAAGCGGCAGTTGCGGTGGAGACTGTGGCGGTGGCGGTTGCCGGCGTCGCGCCGCCGCGCCAGCCGGTCAGCACGAGCAGCGCGAGGGCAGCGGCGAGCAGGCTGAACGCGAGCGCGGCCGGCCGGGCTGGCAGGCGCTTGCCGAGCCCCGCCACGGCGGCCAGCGCCAGCAGTGCCATCGGGAACGCCGCATCGGGTGCCATGCGCAGGGACGCGAGCACGGGCTCGATGGGGCTCTGCGAGTGGCCGCTCGTCGACGGCCAGCCGGCCGGCACGACGGCGTTCAGCATCCACGGCAGCAAGGTCATCGACGCCAACGCGAGTACCGGCAGCGCGAGCAATGCCGCCGCGAATGGGCGGCGCACAAGCTGCAGCAGCGCAGCGCCGCCGAGCAGCGTGATGCCGAGCGCCGGCGCAAGCGCCACGGGTGCCGAGAGGCCGCGGGAGAACAGCGCCTGCAACGCGTGCGGGCTCCCCCCGCTCATCAGCATCAAGCCCAGGGTGCACACCATCATGCCCACGAGTAGCGCCGTGCTGTGCAACGTGCGGCCCTCGTCGAGAAAGCCTGGCTGCCGTCGCCGGGTGATGTCGGGTGTCGCTGGTTCCATTGGGGTGTCCACGTGGCGGTATTGCATCCTGGAAGGCTTGCGTGTTGCGCCAGTGCAGCTTGTGGCCGGCGGCGACTGCGGCCTTGAGGCGATTGCGCAAGGCCGGCTAGGCAATATTCCTAACCGGCTGGAGGACCGACGACGGATGCAGCCATCGCGCCGAACCTTCCCTGGTCTGGCGCAGACGCTGCAGAAACTTGCCCGCAGACGGCGAGGACGAACGGCGGTTTCATGGGCGGCAGCATGGAGTTTCAGTGCTTCGTTCGACGCCGGGCTTCATCGCGTTGGCTCGCTGTCTCGATGTAGGGTTCCAGGTCATCGCGCTGGGGCTCCGGCTTCGCGGCGATCCCGAAGGCTTTGCGAACGAAGTCGCACGTCGCGACGTGGTCGCATTCCCAGCCGACCGTGCGGGCCGCGCGAACCAGAATCGCCAGGAACTCGTCCGTCAGCACGGGTTCCAGGGCTGCATCGGCGGCCTTCTGGGTGGCGTAATGCTCCATCACGACGACGGCGCGTCCCTTGATGCCCAGCTGCAGCACGAGCCGGCTCAGCAGGCCATCGCCATAGTCGACGCGCCACGGGTCGATCCCCGCGGCGAGGAATACGACAGTCCCGCGCTGGCCGGACGGATGCACGATCCTGTCGCCCTCGTGGATGTCGCGGCGATCGTAGTCGGGCCAGGGTGCTTTGCGCCGCGGAGCGGCCATCAGGTCGGCTCCTTGAACTTGCGGGTGATGCGATCGGCGGGAATCCGGACTGCTGCGACTGCGGGGACGCGCGGGCTGAAGCGCTCGTCGGGTGTCGTGAGGGCCGCTTCCACCAGTTCGCTCCACGGCGGCGCCGCCGTCGATCGCGCAAGTTGCGCTTCCCGCGACACGACCAGTTCGTCGAAGGCCACGGTGGCAGCGGCGCCCGGCCGGTCGAGCGAGCGCCGTTCGGCGTGCCCGAAATGCCGCGCGACGCGGCCGCACACGTTCTTGTACAGCTGCGACACGCGTGACACGGTCACGTTCAGGCTGCCGGCCAATTCCACCGGACTCATGCCAACGCCCAGGTACGCGTCGATCACCTGGCGGTCACGTTCGGGCAGTGTGGCGAAGAACGTCTCCAGCCGCCGCAGGACGATGGCGGTGTCCACGCGGGCCTCCACCTCGTCCCTTTCCGTCGCCGGTTGCTGTGCCACCGGGTGATCGTCCGGGTTCGAGTCCTGGACAAGGCTTTCCGCCTGCGCCGACCATGCCGCCAGATCGAGGCTCGCGATCTCGTCGATCCCGAGTCCGGTCACGCCGCTGAGTTCGGACAGCCGCGGACTCGCACCGTTGAGCGAACGCCAGCGTTCGCGCGCGATCTGAAGCACCGTGCACTTGCGCCGCTGCTCGCGCCCCAGGTGATCCATCTGGCGCAGCTCGTCCATCATGGCGCCCTTGACGCGCATCCTCGCGTAGCGCAAGAAGGCGTCGCGCGCTTCGGCGGTATCGCGGTCACCCTCCCAGCGAAAGCCCAGCGCCGCCTGCGCCACGGCGATCAGGCCCGCCTGGATCAGGTCCGCCCTCTGCACGTTGGCAGGCATCCGGCGCGCCAAGGTGTTGGCTTGCTTGCGCACCCAGGACGCGTTGCGTGCGATGAGCGCCGAGCTGACGCCTTGCATGGAGATCATGAGTTGACCAGCCCTCGAGTTCGTGAACGCCAGGTTTCCAGCCACGACGGCACCTGGTCCGGTGCCATGGCGCGGCCGATGAACCAGCCCTGCGCGAGATCGCACTCGAGCTGGCGCAGCAGCTGCCAGTCGTCCTCGGTCTCGACGCCTTCGGCCACCACGGCCATGCCCATCTGCTTGGCGATGCCGATGCTGCCCTGGAGAATCGGGCGAATGATCTGGTTGTGCCGCGCACCGCTGACGAAGCCGCGGTCGACCTTCAGCTCGGTGAACGGGATGTCGCGCAGTTGCACCAGCGACGAGTGCCCGGTGCCGAAGTCGTCGATCGACAGGCCGAAACGCTGCAGGCGCAGGCGCACCAGGCTTTCCAGCGGCATCGGCGACGGGGACAGCAGGCGGCTCTCGGTGAGCTCCAGCGTCACGTCCTGCGGCGCGGCCCCGGTGTCGCGGGCCCAGCCGGCGACGCGTTCCGCGAAGCCCGGCGAGCGCAGGTTCTCCATCGAGAGGTTGACCGCCATCGTGACCGGCCAGCCCTGGGCTTGCCATTGCGCCAGCTGGCGCAGCGCCTCGTGCAGCACCCAGTCGGTCAGGCTGTCGATGATCCCGCAGTCCTCGGCCAGGCCGATGAACCGGTCGGGCAGCACCAGCCCATGCATCGGGTGGTTCCAGCGCACCAACGCCTCCAGACCCGTGAGCGCGCCGTTTCGCAGGTCCACCTTGGGCTGGTAGTGCAGCACCCACGGCTGCTCGTGGCCGGCGGTGATCACCTCGGGCACGGTGAACAAGGGCAGGGTCGCGACGGGCGCCGCCGCGTGCAAGGGCTGCCAGCAGTCGAGCAAGGCGCCCAGCGAGGCGCGCGCGGCGGGCTTTTCCAGCGCGCCGAGGATCAGCAGGTGGCCGCCGGCCAGCAGCCGCTGCACCGTGTGCATGATGCGGGCCCCTTCGGCGCTCAGCAGGATCACGCTGCAGTGCTGGCCGCGCGCGTTCAGGATCTGCAGGAACTCGATGCCGTCCATGCCGGGCATGTTCAGGTCGCAGACGATCACATCGACCGCCCTCGGTTCCTGCTGCATCAGCGTCAGCGCGGCCTGGGCCGAATCCGCCGTGCGCAGCTGCCCGTAGCCCATGCTGCGCAACATGCTCGATAACACGCCGAGCATGAAGGGGTCGTCGTCAAGCATCAGGATGCCCGGTTCGGACCGCAGGGCGTGCATGAGGGATGACATCGCGTGCTTGCCGCTATCTCGCGGCGAGGAAATGCTGCACGGCCTGCATCTCGGCCTGGAGCGACGGCAGGATGGCGTTCAGCAGATCGGTCTTGCCCGCCCGGGCGGCCTGCTCCAGCCGGGCGCAGAGATCGCCCAGGGGCAGCGCGCCGATCGCACGGGCGGCGGACACCAGCTTGTGCGCGACGGCCGCCACCGCCGGCGCCGAGCCGGCGAGCACGCCGCGGGTCATTTCCGCACTCGATTGCGCGGCGGTCACGCGGAAGGCCTGCACGATGTCGTCGAGCACCTTCTCATCGCTGCCCACCAGTGCCACCAGCACACTCAGGTTCACCGGTGGGGTCGGCGCAGGCGCGGGGGCGGGCTCGGGTGCGCCCGGACCGAGCCAGCGTTCGAGGGCCGCTTTCAGCTGCGGCAACAGCACCGGCTTGCGCAGGTAGGCATCCATGCCCGCCGCGCGGCAGCGCAATTCTTCGTCGCGCAGCACGTTGGCGCTGAGCGCGATGATGGGCGTGTGCTGCGCAGCGCGTTCTTCCTTGCGAATCGCCGCTGCCAGCGCATAGCCGTCCATCTCGGGCATGTGCAGATCCGTCAGCACCAGCGCGACATGGCCGCTGCGCCAGCGTTCGAGCGCTTCGCGGCCGTTGCCGACGACATCGGCGGCGTAGCCGATCAGGTGCAGCTGCTGCTGGATCACCTTGCGGTTGGTGGCGTTGTCCTCGGCCACCAGGATCGGCGGGCCTGGATGTCGGGCGGCGGGTTGCACCGACAGGGGTAGGGGCCCAGACGCCGAGTCGGCGTGCTCGTTTTCGGTGTCATCACGTTCGCTGCGCGAGGCCAGGATCAACGCCTTGAACAGGACCCGGGGCAGCAACGCATTGGCATCGAGGCAGACCAGCTCGAGCGCTTCGACGCGCGGCCGCCTTCGCCGGCCCCAGCCGAGCACGACGAAACGCGTTCGCAGCGCCTCGGGCGCGGTCACCATCTTGCGCAACTCGGGCAGGCCGGGAGCCTGCTCACCCGGCAGGATCAGCCACAGCCACTGGCCGCGCGCCGGCGGGGACGCCGACGCGGCGGCGAGGTCGGCCGAGCGCTCGACGCGCACGCCGGCCGCCGACAGGCTGGTGGCGAGATCGGCGGCCAGCGGCAACTCGCTGCCGACGATGCGGCATTGCAGCCCCGGCGGCAGCTGCGGAGGCGACGCCGGCGGCGGGGCGCTGGCGTCGACGGCCTCGACCAGCGGAAACACCAGGCGCACGCTGAACACCGAGCCGAGCCCGGGTTCGCTGCGCACCGACATGTCGCCGCCCATCACCCGCACCAGCATGTCGGAGATCGCCAGGCCGAGGCCGGTGCCGCCGAAGCGCCGCGTCGTCGAGGCGTCGGCCTGCGTGAACGGCGTGAACAGCTGGGCCACCGTCGCCGGCGACATGCCGATGCCGTTGTCGGCGACCGACAGCTCCACCGTCGCGCTCTGCGCGAGGCGCTGCGCCAGCACGGCCCGCACCGAGACGCGCCCCGGCACCGCGCGACCGCTGGAGAACTTGATCGCATTGCCGGCCAGGTTCACGAGCACCTGGCGCAGGCGCATCGCGTCGCCCAGGACCGTTTGCGGAATGGCCGGATCAACGAACACCGTCAGCCGGACGTCCTGGTCGGTCGCCATGGGGTCCAGCATGGCGCAGACCTTTTCGATCGCCCGGCCGGGCTGCATCGGCTCGCGCTCGACACGCAGCCGGCCGGCTTCGATCTTGGAGAAGTCCAGGATGTCCTCGATGATCCTCAGCAGCGAGAACGCCGACTCGCGGATCAGCTCGACCATCTCCAGCTGGTGGCTTTCGAGGCTGGTCTGGTGCAGCACGTCGATCATGCCGATGACACCGTTCATCGGCGTGCGGATCTCGTGGCTCATGGTGGCGAGGAAGGCCGACTTCGCCTGATTGGCCTGTTCGGCCTCTTCGCGCGCCTGGGTCAGTTCGACGGTGCGCAGATCGACACGGGCCTCCAGCTGCGCATTCAGCTCGCGCAGCGCGTCCTGGTCGCGCTTGCGCCCGGTGATGTCGCGCTCGACCGCCACGAAATGGGAGTAGCCATCGCCCTGCGCGCCCACCGGCAGGATGTCCATCTCGATCCAGTAGGGCTCGCCGCGCTTGGTGTAGTTGACCAGTTCGGTGTGGACCGGCTCCAGGCGAGCCAGGGCCCGGTGCACGCGCTCGAGCTCGACGCGGTCGGTGAGCGGGCCCTGCAGCAGCCGAGGCGACTTGCCGAGCACGTCTTCGCGTGCGTAGCCGGTGACGCGCAGGAAGGCGTCGTTGACGAACAGGATGCGCGGGCCAGGTTCGGTCAACGGCGCCGCCTCGGTGATCAGCACGATGTCGTTGAGCTGCGAGACGCTGGCCTCCAGCAGCTCGAGCCGCTGGCGCGCGGCGCGTTCCGTCGAGGTGTTGCGGAAGTACACCCCCAGGCCTTCCTCGGACGGGTAGCAGTTGACCCGCACCCAGACCTGCAGCGGCGCGTAGAAAGCTTCCACCGTGGTCGCACTGCCGTGCGCCATCGCGTATCGGTAGCCGTGTTCGAACTCGGTCCCCCGCAGCAGCGGGAATTCATCCCACAGCACGCGGCCGAGCAGGCCCTCGCGCTGCCGCGCCAGCATGCGTTCGGCCTGGCCGTTGACGTAGGTGAACCGCCAGTCCCGGTCCAGCATGTAGAAGCCCGAGGTCAGGCTCTCCAGCGTGGTGGTCAGCCGCGCCGCGAGCTCGCGTGTCTCGCGCTCGGCCTGCTTGCGCTCCGCCTTCAGTTGCTCGGCCAGCCTGCATTGGCGGGTGACGTCGCGCATGTAGACGCCCAAGCCGCGGCGCGACGGGTGGATGCGCACCTCGAACCAGCGGCGGGGCGGTCCGAAGGGCGCGACCAGCTGGACGTCGGCGCCGTCGGCCAGCGCCCGCCGCAGGGCCGGACCGAAAGGGCTGCCAGCCAGCTTCGGGAAGCGCTCCCAGACCACGAGACCGAGCAACTCCGCGCGCGGCCGCCGGAGCATGCGTTCGGCCTGGCGATTCACGTAGGTGAGGCGCCAGTTGTGATCGAGCGTGCAGAAGCCGTCGCTCAGACCCTCGAGCGTGCTGCCCAGGCGCTCGACAAGCTCGCGCGACTCCTGCTGCGCCCGCTTGCGCTCGGTGATGTTGCGGCTGATGCCGACCAGGCCGGTCACCTCGCCGGCTGCATCGCGCAGCGGTATCTTGGTCGTCAGGTGCCATTGCGGCACGCCGGCCGGATCGGTGCTGCGTTCCTCGCGATCCACCACCTTCTGGCCGCCCAGCACCCGCAGGTCGTCGGCATGCAGCGCCGCGGCGACGTCGGGCGCGAGGATGTCGAACACGGTCTTGCCGGCGAGCTCCCGTTCGCGGTCGGCGCCGAGCAGCACCAGCGCGGCCCGGTTGCACAACACGAAGCGCCCGGCCGCGTCCTTGGTGTAGACGATGTCCGGCAGCGCCTCGATCAGCGTGCGCAGCAGCCTGCGCTCTTGCGGTGGCGCGCTGGGGGGCGTCGGCGTGCCGCGCGCGGTCGGCTCGAGGGCCGGCGCCCAAGGCGCTGCATCCCTCTCCGGATCGCCCGCAGGATGACTCATGGAACTCCCTTGCTGCCCGATCGCAGGTGTTCGCACCGGACGTTTTGCGCAAAGTAAGCGGCGCAGTCCGCGTCGTCTGTGCGCTAGCGCTCGCAAGCCGTGGTGCAGCCGCGTCCGCGCGCGCGAGGATTTGCGCCCTGCCGCACAGACGCCGCCGGCGCCAGCGTCTATCGTCCCAAACGTATGACCCAGCAGATTCCCGACGCTGCCACGTCCTCTCGCATGCTGCACGCGCTGGACACGGCGCTCGACCAGAGCCACGAGGTCAAGGCCGAGGTGGAGGGGTGTGCCGACGATCTTGCATCGGCGAACGCGCTCGTGAAAGCTCGAATCGCGGGTGGGGCGAGCGCGCTGCCCGCCGCGCAGGCGCTGCGCAACGGTCTGGCCGTCGAACGCAGGGTACAGAGTTGTGCCGACGATTTGCAGCAGGTGACGGACAACCTGGCCCACGGCGTGGATGAGGTCAAGGCGGTGGAACAGGCCTTGAACCGGTCACGCGCGGCGCTGGCAGAGTCGGAGGCTGCGCTGGAGGTGTCCCGCAACGCCGAGCGCACCGCGAGCCAGCTTGCCATGCACGATCAGAAGACGGGTTTGCCCAACCGCACGCTGTTCGATGACCGTCTGGCGCAGGCCATTGCAGGCGCCGAGCGCCATGGCTGGATGCTCGCGGTGATGTTCCTGGACCTCGATCGCTTCAAGCTCGTCAACGACACCCATGGCCATGCCGCCGGCGACTGCGTGCTGACGGTCGTGGCACAACGCCTGATGCGCAATGCACGCGACGAGGACACCGTCTGCCGCAATGGCGGCGACGAGTTCCTGTACCTGTTGATCAATCCGACGGGTCGCAAGACCGTTGCGCGCATCGCAGGCCTGGTTCGCCAGGCGATCGAGTCGCCCATCGATGTGGGTGCACTGCAATTCGCCATCACGCCGAGTATCGGCATCGCGCTCTATCCCGAGCACGGCATGAGCGGGCAGACGCTGATCGCCCATGCCGACGCCGCGATGTACCGGGCCAAGCAGCTTCGCAGCCATTGCGAATTCTTCGATCCATCGATGGCTTCGAGCGCGGCTTCGCGGCAACAGGCGGACTGACGGCGGCGAGCGCCTGGCAAGGATCCGGGGGGACTGTCAGGTGCCGGCGATCGGCCGCGCCGCCAGCATCCACGCCACCTTGGGTTGCCGATACCGATCGATCACCTGCTCCTCCAGCGCCAGGCGCTGCCAGCGGCGCTCGTCGAACAGCCGCTCGACGGCCGCGCGGTCGAAAAAGCGCTTCGGCTGGCCGTCGACCAGGTAGAAATGGCCATCGTCGAGCCGCGGGTGACCGTTGGCGCCGAAGTGGTGGTCAGCGGTGGAATTCAGGCGGCACAACAGCAGCCCGCCCGGCGCCAATGACGCAGCGATGCGTCGCACCAGGGTCTCGGTCATCGGCCAGTCGAAGTAGTGCAGCGACAGGCTCGCCAGCACCGCGCCGAACGGCCCGGGCGGCCAGGCGTCGCGCAGGTCACGGCGATGGAAGTGCACGCCGCGTCGATTCCACCAGCGCCAGCCGCGCACGCGCCAGCGCGCGGCCATCAGCCAGGTGGCAGAGCGGTCGATCGCCTGCACCTCGAAACCGGCGCGCGACAGCGTACGGCTGTCGCGGCCATCGCCGCAGCCGAGCTCGAGCAGCGGCCGTCCGGCGGCATGCTGCGCGAGGGTCGGGAGCCAGGGGTCCAGCCAGCGGTCGTCGTCGGTCATCGGCAGTTGCTATCAGCGATAGTGCGCGGCATGTCGCGGGTAGTTCACGCAGGCATCGAAGGCCTTCAGCCGCCCGCGAACCGCACGCAGCGGCGGCACGCGGCCTTCGTAGCGCAGCACCTGGCGAGTGGACTCGTCGAACGCCACGCGCAACGGCGCGACCGCCAGCCGCACCCACCAGCGCGCCGGCGTGATCGTAAACGCCCGCCGTCCACGCGCGGCCGCGGGATCCTGGCGGATCTGGAACGCGTAGCTCGTGCGCTGCGCCAGCACGATCATGCGCACTGTCGACACCTCGCCAGCGGCGAGCGCGTCCCAGTGCGCGAGGATGTGGCCGTGCAAGGAAGGGCCGCTGACGGCGGGTGCGTCGATGCGTTCGGTCGACTCGCGCAACCGGCTGCCGCGCTGCAGCCGGTAGTGCAGCTGCCGCCCGTCGGCGCTGACCTCGACCGAGCCGCTGAAGCCTTGCTGGCCGTTCACCGCGTCGAAACGGCGCAACGTGTAGTCGCTGCCCATGCGCGCCGACTCGACGATGATCGGTGCGCCGCCGGGCAACCGGCCGTCGCGCGTGATGTGCGAGGCGCCCAGGCCGTCCGGCGTCTCGCGCACGCGGCGCTGGTAGCTGAACAGCATCGCCGTGTCGGGAGCCGCGACGCCACGCGGGAAGACCTCCCCGTCGTAGACCCACGCGCCGGCCGCGTCGGGCGCCTCGTGCAGCGTGTGGAGCAGGGTGGCGGCGGCATCGGTCAGGGCAGTGGTCATGGCGTGCATGGGGGTGTCGTGGATCGGTGCCGCCACTGTAGGCAGCTGCCCGCCCGGCACCCAGCCGTAGCCGGCGAAGGCACTCTTGACGGCAATGGAAGAATCGCCGACATGACCGACCCCCCGCTCACTGCGTTCCCCTGATGGATCAATTGCGCGCATTGCGTGTCTTCGTGCAGGTGGCGGCCGAGGGCAGCCTGGCCGGCGCCGCACGCGTGCTCGACCTCGCTCCGGCCGTGGTCACCCGCACGCTGGCCGAGCTGGAAGCGCACCTGGGCACGCGGCTGATGCACCGCACCACGCGCCGCCTCGCGCTGACCGAGGCGGGAGAGAACTACCTGGCGAACGCGCGCCGCATCCTCGCCGAACTCGACGAGGCCGACGCCGAGGCCGGCGCGGCGAGCGCGCAGGCGCACGGCAGCCTGCGCGTGCTGGCGCCGCCGGCCTTCGCGGTGCACCAGCTGGCGCCGCTGCTGCCGGCGCTGCGCGCGCGCCATCCGCAGCTGGTGCTCGACGTGGCGACGCCGGGTCCGGTCGAAGCGGCCGACGCGAACTTCGACGTCTCGATCGTCTCGCTCGGCCAGCAGCCGCTGCAGGGCGACTTCATCGCGCGTCGGCTGGCTGTGTCGACCTTCGTGCTGTGCGCGGCGCCGGCCTACCTCGACCGCCACGGCCGGCCCGATGCGCCCGACGCGCTGCTGCCGCACGCCGGGCTGCTGCCGGCGGTCGACGCGGTGCGCCAAGGCCTGCGCCTCTATCACGACAAATCAGCGGCCAGCGCAAAGGCCATGCCGCCGTTGGTCGAGCTGCCGGCACCACGCGCGGTGCTGTCGACCAGCCAGCTCGAGCTGCTGCTCGCCGCCGCGCTGGCCGGCCTCGGCATCGCCGGGCTGCCGAGCTTTCTCGCCGCCGCCGCGTTGCGCGATGGCCGGCTCGAGCGCGTGCTGCCGCACTGGCATGGCGGCGCGCTGACGATCTACGCCGCGATGCCGACGCGCCGGCACCTGCCGGCCCGCACGCGGGCCTTCGTCGACTTCCTCATCGAGCACTTCGGCGGCGGCGAAGGCGACCCGTGGCTCGCTGGCCTCCGAGCGCGGATCACTCTTTGAATGCGCCGCGATCGAAGGCGCCTGCGTAGGCACGCCAGTCGCGCTCGGTCTGCTTCGCGCAGTCACGCGCGGCGTCGAGCAGCGCGCGCTGCCAGCGCGGTCGCGCGCTGCCCCAGTCGATCAGCGCATCGGCCGTCGCCGAGCCCTGGCGGCCTGCGCTGCGCAGCTGCGCCCAGGCCAGCAGGCGCGCCATGTCGAGCACGGCGCGGCGCAGGTCGGTGGTGGCGACACGCGGCGCGTCGAGCGCCACGCGGTCCTTGCTCGGCTGCATCGCGCGCAGCACGTAGGACTTGCTCCGCCGCGCGATCGGCGCCAGGAAGGCGGGCGGCAGCGCCTGCATGCGCGTCTCGACGGCGACGATGCGGTGCGCGTCGGAATGCCAGTCCGGCTGCGCGATGCCCGCATGGCGGCCGAGCGCCGATGGCAGCGCCTGCTTGACGTCGAGCAGCCGCTGGCCGTCGGCGCCGCCCTTGCCGCGGATCAGCACGGCGTAGCGTTCGACGCCGAGCGAGCCGGTGCCGGCGATGCGGCGCGCGACGTCGAGCACCTCGAAGAAGCGCGGATCGTCGCGCGTCGCGGCAAAGGCCCGCACCAGCGCTTCGGCGCGCGCGCGGCCGCGTTCATTCACCGGCAGCGCGTATTTGCCGTCGCTGCGCAGGCGGCGCCGGCGCTTGCGGCGTTCGGTGCGCTTGTCCAGCCAGTCGGCGTGGTCGCGGTCGCGCAGGTCGACGAGCAAGCGCTTGACCAGGCCCTGGGCCGTGTCGCGCTCCAGGTAGCGCGCCTGGCCGGTGGCGAGGGCTTCGGCGTAGGCGGCGAGCGCGTCGCGGCACAGCGCCTTCGCCTCGCCGGTCTTCAGCGACAAGGTGTCGGCGCCGACCAGCAGGCTGGTGAGCAGCCGCACGACATCCCACTGGGCCGGCGCCAGCGCGGATTCGTCGAAGTCGGCGATGTCGAAATAGACGAGCCGGTTGTCGCCTTGATAACTGCCGAAGTTCTCCAGGTGCAGGTCGCCGCAGCACCAGGCGGGCGGCGCACCGACATCGAGGCCGAGCGCCGCCAGCCGGTCGCAGGACAGGTGGCAGCTGCCGCGCAGGAAGGTGAAGGGATCGCGATGCATGGCCGCGTACTTCATCGCCAAGCGCTCGGCGTCGCGCCCGGCGTTGAAACTGCGGATCGTCTCGACGACGTCGAGTGCGGACGTTGTGGCCATGGTCAGGGTGCCTTGTGAGCGGCGAAGCGCTGCTGCAGCTCGCCGAGGGTGCGGGAATGCCCGAAGCCGGGCGGCGTGGACTCGTTCAGCAGCGCGTCGACGACCGCGCGGCGCAGGCGCTCGATGCCGAGGTACGCCGCGTGCTCGACCTGCTCGCCGCGTTCGATCAGGTAGTCGACGCCGCGCGTACGCTCCATGCCGCCGAAGGCCGAGGCCACCGAGACCCAATGGTCGCCCTCGCTGTCGTCGTCGGGGGAGCCGAGCGTGCGCGCGATCCAGTCGTTCATCCGCGTGACGAGGCCGCCGGGTTCGCTGATACCGGTGATCACCGTCAGCGGCGCCTCGACCTCGACGCGCCGCGTCAGCAGCGGCTGCACGCCGGCGCCGGGCACCAGCGCGGCCGGGCCGGGCACCACGCTGGCATCGGTCAGCAGCGCGTCGATGCCCGGCAGCACCGACAGCACGCCGCCGACCCACGGCATCGCGCGCGCCAGCCGCACGCTGGTGCGGCCGCCGCCGCGGTAGATGCTGGAGCCTTCGATCGGGGCCGAGATGCGCACGAAGCGTTCGATCGTCGGCGCCTTGGCCTGCAGCAGCTCGTTCAGCTCGGCGAGCAGGCGGCGATGGTCGGGCTCGATCGACGCCTGTGCGTCGAGCAGCGCGAAGTCGTCTTCATCGAAGGCCGGCGGTCGCGAGGGCCGCATGCCGCGGCACAGCAGCTCGGCGACGATGCCGCCGCCGGAGTAGGTGACGAGGTGCAGGCGCGCGAACGCGGGCAGCGCGCGCATCAAGGCCACGGCGTTGGCGAGCGGGCCGACCGTCAGGCTGCGGTACTGCCACGCAAAGCACGCGTCAGCGTAGCGCTCGTGCAGGCGCTGGCGCTGCACGCGGTCGTCCTTCAGCAGCGCACCGAAGTTCATCTCGACGTCGCCGGAGGTGCCGTGGAGGAAGAGCAGCATCGGCTGCTCCGGGCTGATCGCCGGCTGCGGCTCGGTGCGCTTCAGCTCGAACCCGCGGCGGGCGAGATCGATGGTGAACAGGCCCAGCGCGCTTTCCTCGCGGGTTTCGAGCAGGGCGATCAGGCGGGCGCGCAGGCTGGACAAGGGGCCGGGCGGGCGGGGTGGGGGGGCCGCGGGCGCTTCGCTTGTTGCGGGTGGAGGTGTGGTTTGCTGCTCCACCACGGCCGACGGGTCGGCGAACGGCGACCAAGAGGCCACTGCGCGCGCCAGCATGTCCGGCGGCATCAGGCGGAACCATTGGCGCCGCCGGACAGCGTCTGCGACCTCCGGCGGCCAGGCCGCCAGGCTGCGCTCGAGCTCCTCGTTCGTCGCGTCGGCATCCGGCGCCCAGCCGATGGTTCGGCCGGCCGCCGCTGCGTGCTGCGCAACGTCGAGCCAGGCCTCGTGCAGCGGACCGACGCCGACCAACAGCAGCACGGCGAAGCGTCCTGCGAACTCGGCCATCGCTTCGGACAAGTCGGGCGAACGGCCGTCGGGGACATAGGCCACGCGCCAATTCGGCATGCCGTCTTTGCTCAGTTGGTACGACAACTCGTCCGCCGCGCGCCGACCATTGACAGTCGGCACGATCAGGCAGCGCCATTGACGTCGCGCCGTGCGTTCGGCTACGTCGACCCACCAGTTGATCGGTAGGGGCGGCCTGAAGCCGTGGCGTGCGAAGGCGTCGGCCGTCTTGGCGACTGCATCGCTGCGGAGCAGCGCCACCATCAGCTTCAGCTCGCCGCGATGCATGAATGGCGCCGGCGTGTGGTGCTGGTACCGTTTCTCGACCAACGCGCCTTCGCTCTCAATCTCCAAGACGTCGTCCCCCGGACCCGCGATACCCAGGGCGCCGTCGAGTGGGGTGATCGGCAGGGGCGGTTCAACCAGCGTGATCACAACGGGCAGCCTGTCCTTCTCGCTGACGACGCGGCCCACGCAGGTCAGCATGTCCTCGGGCATCTCCCCGAAGCGCATTTCGAGGCGCTCGCCCGGTTGGGGCCAGCGCGACGGGTTGTCGTTCTCGACGACCGCCAGCGCCAAGTCGGGCGCGACGAGCAGCGCCCTGTCGCCCATCAGGCCCCAGCGCAGCACCGAAGCCTGCAACCCCTCCCGCACCGATCCCAGCGGCATCATCTCGACCTGCTCGCCCGCCAGGGTCCGCAGCACGATCGCCTGATCGATCTCGAACGGCGCCAGGTCCACCTGCACGGACCCCTCGGCCGGCAACGCCAGCACCTGCCGACGCCCCGCATGCTCCACCTGCAGCCACGCCGCGGCCCCGGCCGGCAGCTCGACGCGGTGCAGCGCGCAGGTGGCCGGCTGCTCGGGGCCGAAGACCAGGTTCGTCGAGCCATCGCCGTAACGCCGCAACTCGACGCTGAAGACACGCCGCGCCACGCCGGCGCCGAACAACCAGCGCGCCGACGGCAGCGCCGGCCCGTCGCCGTCACCGCCGTGCAGCCAGCCGGGCTGCGCCGTGTGCCGGCTGGCGGCAAACGCCAGCGCGCGCGCGGCCTCGGTCTCGCGCACTTCAGGCGACATGCGCGTCCACGCGTGCGCGGCCCAGCTGGCCACCTCGGCCGCGCCGTCGCCGCCGGCGGCCAGGGCTTTCAGTGCCGGCCGCAGCACCTCATCGACCGCCTCGCCGTCGAGCCTGCCGCGCAGCGCCAGCGCGATCAGCGCCTCCTCGATCGCCGTGCCGTCGCGGCGTGCGCCGCGCAGCTCTTCGATGCGCCGCAGCGCCCGCTCGCGCTGCGGGCTCTCGGCCAGTTCGGCGCGCAGCCTGCGCAGCACCTCTGCATCGAAGACCAGCCCGCCGCCGCCGTGGCTGTGCACGAGGTCGCTGGCGGCGAGCTCGGCTTCGGCCCGCGGCGGCAGCGCCAGCTCGCGTCGCGCCCGCCGCAGCAAGGCCGGCTCGACGACCACGGCCGGGCTCAGCTCGCGCGCCAGCGCCAGCAGGTCGGCCGCGGTGACCGCCCGCACCGGCGCCAGACCCTGGCCACCGCGGGCGCGCAGCGTATCGCCCAGCGAGGTGCGTTCGCTCCACGCCACGAGTGCCAGGCCGGGCAGCGGCGGCAAGGCCGCATCGGGCAGCGGTGTGAAGACCACCGCATGCCGCCCCTGCCGGCGCAAGGCTGCGAAGGCATCGCGCCAGCTCGACCACGGCGCCGGTGGCTCGCCGTCGCCGCGCCAGCCGGAGCCCAGGTCGCTCAACACCAGCACCGGCGTCGGCGCGCCCGGCGGCCGCTCGGGCAGCGGCACCGGTTCGGCCGCGCGTTCGCGGCGGCGGCGCGGGCGTGGCGCCAGCGGCTGCGGGCCGCCTTCGAGCACGACGGTGTGCAGACGCTCGGCGCCGAGCAGCGCGATCAGCGCATCGCGCAGCTGCAGCTGGTCCTCGTGGAACGGGCGCAGCCACGGCGCGCGATCGATGCGCAGCTCGGCACCGTGCCGCAGCGTGCGCCTCGGCAGGCGCGGCACGCGCTTCAGCGGGCGACCGTGGCCTAACTCGCGAAGAACGCGTCGCAAGTCCGGCGCCCCTTCGGCCACCTGCGTCGACAGCGCTGCGGCGAGGATCGCGCGCCGGCGCTGGCGCGGCAGCAGCGGCGGGACGGGCTGCGGCGCGAGCGCCGGATCGATCTGCAGCGCGGCCACCGAACCCAGCCACGGCGGCGGCGACACCGTCGGCGCCGGCTCGGTGGACTGCAACGCGCTCGGCAGGCGGTGGCTGCCGGCATCGTCCGGCGGCTCGGGGGAGGGCGGCGGCGGCGCCTCGTCGCGCACGCCGTCCTCGTCCGCTCGGTGCGGCTGATCGGTGGGTGCCACGGGACCGTCCGGCTGCAGCACCGGCTCGGCCACCACCCGCCGCGCCTGCGGCAGCGACAGCAGCTCCAGCACCGCGGCCGTCGTGGCATCGTCCGCCGGCTGCACGGCCGCCAGCGCGCGCAGCGCGTCGCCGAGCCAGGGCTCGCGCGTGAGCATGGTCAGCCAGCGGCTTCCAGCTGCGCTTGCTTGCCGAACACGCAGCGCTCGATCTGCGCCCAGGCGGGATTCTGGTCGGCGGCCTGCACGTCGAGCACGTCGAGCTTGACCAGCGCCTGCAGCGCATCGAGGTATTCCGCGGTGCCGGGCAAGCGCGTGCCGCGGCGGCGCGCTTCGTCGCGGTAGACCACCAGCCGCTTCTCGAGCGTCTGCGCGAGGGCCGCGGAGATCTCCGGATAGCGCTCGGCCGCGATCTGGCTGAACCACGGCGGCACCGCCTCGGGCAGGCGGTGCACCACGCAGCGCCGCATGAACGCGCCGGGCAACTCGCGTTCGAGGTTGGTCGTGATGATCACCAGCACCTGCTCGCGTTCGGCCTGCACGCTGCGGCCGCGCACCGAGAAGCTGCGCGTGTCCAGCACCTCCAGCAGGTCGTTCGGCACGTCGGGCTCGGCCTTGTCGATCTCGTCGATCAGCAGCACCGCGCCGCCGGCATCGCGGTGGCCGGGCGGTGCGATCGCGGCATCTTCGGGCTCGACATCGAGGCCGCGCCGGCGCGCCGAGGCCGGTGCCAGCGCCCACCACAACATGCCGGGCTCGACGTAACGATCCTCGCCGAGCAACCGGCGGTCGGGGTCGTAGGCGTCGTTCAGCCGGCGCAGCGTGTCGAGCTCCCACAGCAGCTCGGAGGCCTGGCTGCGCGAGCTGACGGTGTAGCGGTAGCTGGCCCAGCCGAGCACCAGCGAGGCGTTGTAGGCCAGCGTTGTCTTGCCGCTGCCGGGTTCACCCGCCACCAGCAGCGGCCGGCCGGTCGCCAGCGCGACGTTCAGCGCCAGCACCAGCCGCGGGTCGTAAACGTAGGTCGATGCCGCAGCACCTGGCGGCGTGAAGTGCGTGATCAAGGACCCGTCCGGCTCGCTGCGGCAGCCCGGCGGGGGCGCGAGGCCGGGGAACAGCTGGCGATTGAATTGCATGTCGGGTCCTCCTCGAAGCGGATCGGCTAGGCAGCGCCGATGTGGGCCTGGGCCTTGCCCAGGTCGCGCATGCGGCGCACTTCGTCGGCATGGGGCGGCGCGATCGGCGCGATCTGCAACTCCCTCGACAGGCGTTCGCAGACGTCGGCGCGCGCGGTGATCAGGAACAGGCAAGGCCAGTACGCGCGCACCACCGGCAGCACGTGCTGCATCGACTGCACGCCCGCCAGGTGCACGAAGCAGCGCTTGCCGGCGGCGAGGTCGTCGGCCAGGTCCTCGATGATGTCCTTGGCGCTGATCTCCGGTTCGTCCGGGAACAGATGGGCCTGCAAGGCCTGGCGCAGCTTGGCCGCGAACATCGGCGCGGTCTCGTTGCCCGGCGTCACCGGGATCCAGTGGCCGAGCTCGCCGAAGGGCTGGAAGCGCCGGTCGCGATGCAGCAGCGCGACCTTGTCGGCGGCGCTGTACTCGGTGTGCAGCACCAGCACGTTGCCGGGCGGCTCGTCGTCCTGCGGCTGGCGCAGCCGCGCCAGCGCGTCGGCCAGCCGCGCGGCATTGGCCAGCGGCACCCAATGGCTGCGCAGCGCGTTCAGCAGCTGCAGCCGCTTGGACCGATCGGCCTTGTCCTGCAGCTTCTCGAACAGCCGCTCCAATCCGCCGAAAGCGCACAGGTCGCCCGAGGCCAGGCGCCGCGCGTACAGCGCCTGCAGCGCCCGCTCCGCCGGCACGATGCCGCGCCACAACGCGTCGTCGACCTGCAGGCATTCGGCCAGCACGCGCTCGCCGGCGCGCTCGGCCATGAAGGGCTCGAGCCGGTCGAAGATCAGTTCGGCCAGCCGCGCCTGGTGGTCGCTGCCGAAGACGGCCACCTCCTGCATGCCGGCGTTGACCTGCGCCACGAAGGCGGCGATCGAGTCGGCCGGCGCGGCCAGCGTCGCGCGCTGCAGCGCATCCAGCTCCAGCGGGGCGAAGCGGGTGGTCCACACCTCGTGCGCGAGCACCGGCTGATCGACCAGCAGGAACAGCCGGAACGCTTGCGCGCCTTCGAGCATCGTGCGTGCGCGCAGCAGCGTGGCTTCCTGCAGCACCCAGTCGGGCCGGTTCATCACGGCCTGGGTGATCAGCAACACGGCGCCGTGGCAACGCGCCATCCAGCGGTAGAGCTCGGGGCGGTATTCGACGCCCTGGCGCAGGTTCTGGACGTCGAAGGCCGTGTCGAAGCAACCGGCGGCCACCAGCGCCTGCTGCAAGGCGATGGCGCGCGGGTTGTCGTCGGACGAGTGGCTGAGGAAGACGACCGGTTTCATCGCGCGGCACCAGGCGCGCCCGAGTGTAGGCGCGGTGCCGCGCGCCGTGCGGCGCGGCGCTGCCGCGGCGTCAGCCGTTCGTACGACGCGGCAACGCCGTCACTGCAACTCGACGCCCGCCTTCTTCACCAGCGCCGCGTACTTCGCGAGCTCGCTCCTGAAGAACTGCTGGGCGTACTCCGTGCTGCTGACGTCGATCACATTGCCCTGCTTGGCCATCGTTTCCTTGACGTCGGGCGCGGCGAAGGCCGCAACCACGGCGTCGTGCACGCGCTTGACTTCAGCGGCCGGCAGGCCCTTCGGCCCGATCACCGCGAACCAGGCTTCGACGACGTAACTCGGGACGCCCTGCTCGACAAAGGTGGAGATCTCGGGCGCGGCCGGAATGCGCTGCTGCGTGGCGACGCCGATCGCCCGCAGCGCACCGCTCTTCAGGTGTCCCTGCACGCTCGGCAGCGCGACGGTGCCGAATTCGATCTGGCCGCCGATCAGGTCGGTGACCATCGGCCCGACGCCCTTGTACGGAATGTGCCGCGCCTTCGCGCCGACTGCGTCCAGGTACATCTCGGCGGCCAGGTGCAGGATCGTGCCGTTGCCGCCGGAGCCGAAGTTCAGCTCGCCGGGCTTGGCCTTCAACAGCGCGGTGAACTCCTTCGCGTTGCTCGCCGCCACCTTCGGGTTGACGACCAGCACCACCGGCGTGAAGCCGCAGATGGCAATCGGCGTGAAGTCGCCCGGCATGTTGAAGGGCAGCGACTTGTAGACGCTGGGAAAGATCACGACGTTGTTCGACACCACCGACAGCGTCGTGCCATCGGGCGCCGAACGCGCCAGCGCCTGCAATCCGACGATGCCGCCGGCGCCGGGCTGGTTGTCGACGATCACCGACGCGCCGAGCGCCTTGCCCAGCGCGTTCTGCGCCGCGCGCGTGATCGCGTCGACGCCCGAACCGGTGGCATTCGGCAGGATGAACTTGACCACCTTGTCCTGCGCCCGGGCCTCTGGCAGCAGCGCACCAGCGCCGAGCGCGGCCAGGCCCTGCAGCGTGCGACGGCGGGTCAATGGAGGGGCGAAGCGGTTCATGCGGTGTCTCCGGAGGGGGTGTATTTATCCGCCCCACTCTAGGCAATCCGCGCAACGTCGCAAGCGGTATTTGGCGAAGGCGGGCTTTCCGGGCGGAGAAGTCAGGCGTGCTCGGCGACGACCCGCAGGCGCCGGCCGTTTGCGGCGCAGATCGCGCGGAAGTCGGCGCCGATGCGGGTGTCGGCGGCGGCGTGCGCCCAGAACGCGAGCGCCGCCTCGCAGGCCGGGCGCTGTGGCGGGCGCGGCAGCGGTGGTTCGAAGCTGCGCGCGGGCACTTCGCCGCCGGGCAGCGGCGCGTAAGGCATCGGCAGCATGCACGCGGCGGCGCCGCCGAGTTATGCGTCGTTAGTCGCAGCCACCGCCCGCCGCAGCGCCGCGCGCGCCAGCAGCCGCGTCGAGTCCAGCGTCGGCAGCGGCGAATTGCCGTCGTCGATCAGCAGCGGGATCTCGGTGCAGCCGAGCACCACTGCCTCGCAGCCGGCGTGTTTCATGCGGTCGATCACCGCCTGGAAGACGGCCGCCGAGGCGGGATCGATTCGCCCCGGCACCAGCTCGTCCATGATGATGCGGTCGATGCGGTCGCGTTCATCATCACCCGGCTTGACGCAGCGCAGGCCACGCGCGGCGAGCGCATCCGGATAGACGGCGCTGTTCACCAGCCAGCGCGTGCCGGTGAGGCCCAGGCACCGAAAGCCGCGCCGCAGCGCCTCGTCGGCCACCACCTCGGCGATGTGCAGCCACGGCAGCGGCGAGCGCGGCACGACCAGCGGCAGCGCCTGGTGGATCGTGTTGTCGGGGCAGACCAGGAACTGCGCGCCGGCCGCGGCCAGCTTCTTCGCCGAGGCCAGCATCAGCTCGGCGACGCCGGGCCAGTCGTCGCGCTCGAGGCAGTGCACGTAGTCGGCCAGCGAGGCGCCGTGCAGCGAGACTTCGGGATGTGCGTGCGCGCCGAGCAGCGCCGCGCCTTCGCTGCAGATCGTGCGGTAGCACAGCGCCGCGCCTTCGGCCGAGCAGGCGACGATGCCGATGTGTTTCGGAGGGCGGGTCGAAGTGATCATCGGCGTTCCTGGTCGTCGAATCCGGTCGCTACCAGTGTGCCCGCTGCGACACATCGCTGTCCTCGGATGCCAACTCGGTCACACCCGTGCAAGACCGCGCCCCTAGAAGCGCGGCGACGCGTCCGCGGCGCCTTCCTAGACTTGATCGGTATCGCCAGGCTGCCAGGGAGGACAACGGCATGTCGCGATTGCGCATCACCTTGTTCGGCGGCGTCTCGCTCGCCGTGCCCGGCCCGCGGGTCCTGCCGCTGGCCGCTTCGTGCCGGCCGCTGCTCGGCTATCTGCTGACCCAGCGCCGGCGTGCCGTGCCGCGGCTGGAAGTGGCCGAGTTGCTGTGGCCGGGCCAGGACAGCGACAGCGCGCGGCGCTGCCTGTCGACCGCGCTGTGGCGGCTGAAGCAGTGCATCGGCAGCGGCCCGCCGCTGCTCGCCGCCTGCGGCTGCGATGACCTGGCATTGAACGACGGTGCACGGGTGTGGGTCGACGCATGGGCCTTCGAGCAGCGCCTCGCGCCGCTGCTGCGGCGCGATCCCGACACACTGGCGCCGGCCGAGCTCGCGCGGCTCGAGCGCGGCCTGCGCCTGTACTGCGGTCCCTACCTTGCCGGCATCGATGCCGAGTGGGCACTGATCGAACGCCAGCGCCTGCGCAGCCTGTATTGCGATGCGCTGTACCAGCTGACGCTGGCCTGCGTGGCCCGCGCTCAATGGGCGCGTGCCCTCGCCTGGGGCCGGCTGCTCGCGCGCGAGGAGCCGCTGCGCGAGGACGTGCAGCGCACGCTGATGCTGGCCCTCGCGCACACCGGCAACCGCGCCGGCGCGCTGGCGCAGTACCGCGAGCACGCGCAGCGCCTGGCGCGCGAGCTCGGCGTCGAGCCGATGGCCGAGACGCGCGCGCTGTACCAGCGGCTCGCGCAGGCCGGCGATGTCGCGACCGCGCCTGCGACGGCGCCGGCCCCGGCGCTGCCGCCAGGCGCGGCGGACAGCGCGCTCGGCGCCGCGCGGCGACGCATCGGCCGCGTACAACGCGTGCTAGCGGCCTCGCAGCTGCAGCTCGAAGCCGCGCTGCAATCGCTGCCGCCCCCCTAGACCATCCCCCTAGAGCGTCGGCGCAAAAACCGCGCCGGTGAGCGTCCGGTGACGCGGCGGTGAGAGGGCGGTGACAGCGCCCGCGCAGAGTGAAGCCATCCGATCAACCCCCGGCTTCGTTGTCAGCCGATGTCCCGCCCGCCACCCGACGCTGCCGCCCACACGCTGCTCGTACGGCTGTGGAAGGAACGCCGAGCGCCCGAACAGGCGGACGGCGAACCGGTCTGGCGCGGCACCGTCAGCGACCTGCAGGGCCATGAGCTCGGCTCGTTCGCCAGTGCGACCGAGCTGGTGGGCTTGATCGGCCGCGTCACCGGCGTGACCTTGCTGTTGCAGTCGTCCTGAACCGATCCGGAGAGCCCTGATGTATATGACCGCCACCGCCTATCCCACGCTGCGCGCCGGCCTGGCGCCCGAATGCATCGAGTGGAGCGACGCGCAGATCGAAGCGCTCGTCGCCGAGCTCTACGGGCCCGCCGTCGGCGCCGAGGATGTCGAATCATTCTGGAGCGACGCCGGCAAAGGCTTCCTGAAGGTCGGCAAGAGCGTCGGCCGCTTCGCCCAGCAGGCGGCGCCGGGCATCGCGCAGGGTGCGCTGACCGGCGCCAGCGTCGGCGGACCGTTCGGCGCGATCGCCGGTGCGGTCGCCGGTGGCGCGGGCGGCATCCTGTCGCGGTCGAAGAACAAGACGCTGCGCGGCATCGGCGGCGCGATCGGCGGCGCCACGCAGCTGGCCTCGCAGTTCCTGCCGGCCGGCCGGCTCGGCGGCGCGGTCGGCCAGCTCGCCGGCGTCGCGCTCGGCGCGGCGCGCGGCGGCGCGCGTGGCGGGCTCGGTGGCCTGGCGCAGGGCGCGCTCGGTGCCCTCGGTGGACTCGGCGGGCAGCGTGGCACGCTCGGTGCGCTGGCACGCGCCGGTGGTTCGCTGCTCGGCAGCGGTGCCGGCCGCGGTGGCGCCGCGAATGCCTTGATGGGCCTGCTGTCGCGGCCCGAGACGACGCGCGCGTTGACCGCTGCCGCGCTCGGCCCGGCCGGGCGCTCGCAGGTGTCGGTCGGCGGCCACGCGGTGCCGGTGCAGTCGATCCTCTCGGCGCTCGGCGGCCTGGCCGGTCGTGCGGCCGGCGAGGCCGAGGCCGAGCACGCCGGCATGCCCGCGTACTTCTACGGCGCCGACGGCGAGCTGGCGATCGACCCGGCCGATGCCGAGCAGCGCACCGATGCGCTGCTCGAACTGTTCGCCGCCACGCCGGTGCCGTGGCCGATCGAGCATCACCGGCACACCGACGAGACGGACGAGTCGGACGAGCACGACGAGGCCGTCGACGAGAGCGTCTACAGCGCCGAAGACCTGCGCCGCGACGCCTGGCTGCTGGCCAACGAGGCGCAGTGGCAGGCCGAATGGGCCGAGGAGTATCGCCATGCTTGAAGAACCGAATGCGATCGCGCTGCCCGACACCGGCGCGATGCTCGCCAACTTCGTGCAGCAGAACCCGCAGCTCGCCTGGCTGCCGCAGATGCTGGCAGCGCAACGCCAGGCGGCCGCCGCGGCCGCGGCCATCGCCGAGCCGCAGGCCGACGAATGCGCGCTGCTGCAGCAGGCGCTGGCGCAGGCCGAGACGCGCATCGAGCGGCTCGTGCGCAGCCACCGGCGCCTCACCGGCGAGCTGACGGCGGCGCATGAGCTGTTGTCCGATCTGGCCGCGGCCTTCGGTGCCTGCGGCCTGTGCTGGGGCGAAGACCCCGGCTGCCCGAGCTGCCGCGGCCGCGGCAAGCCGGGCCGCTTCGCCGCCGATCCCCAGCTGGCGCAGCGCTTCGGCGTCATCGCCGAAGCGCCTGTCGCCGCGGCGCGGCTGGCGGTGTCCCTTGGCCCCACCGACAGGAGATGAGCCATGCTCACTTACGCCCCGTATGAAACCGACGAGCTGATCGAGAACGACGAGTACTTCGAATACGACGAGAGCGACGAGTCCGACGAAGCCAAGCGCCGCCGCGGCGCGCGCGGGCCGGTGCGCACCGCCAAGCGCGGCGGCAACGTGCCGCCGCGGCCGACGCCCGGCTTCGCCACCCGCGCCGAGCTGACTGCCACCGCCAACCGCCTCGACGCCAAGATCGCCACCAACTCGGGCGCGATCAAGGCCGTCGAAGGCCGCGTCAATACCTTGTCGACCGAGCAGACCAAGCTGCGCACCGACGTCAACAAGCTGCAGGGCAGCATCAACGACGTGCGCAACATGGCGATGCTGATGCCGCTGCTGACCTCGCAGACCACGCGCACCGTGACCACCGCCGTCGGCGGCACGATCAACGCCGGCGACAAGGTCGTCGTCGACACCGGCGACAGCTTCAGCAAGGTCCTGCCGCTGCTGATGTTCAGCGGCGGCTTCGGCGGCTCGTCGTCCGGCGGCAGCGGCGGCAACAGCGGCGGCGGCATGTTCGGCGGCGACTCCGGCGGGATCATGATGGTCGCGCTGATGATGGCCATGCAGGACAAGAAGTAAGCGGAGGCGGCCATGGCATCGCCCCTCGTTCCCTTCGTGCTCGGCCGCGCGCTCGCCGGCAGCATCGGCGTCGTCGATGACGCGTCGAAGAACCGCGCCGGCCTGATGATGATGATGTTCGGCCTCGGCCTGCCCGGCATCGTGGTGACGCGCGAGATCGCGCGCCGTGACGTGCCGCCGCCGGTGCCCGTGCGCACCGATGACGGCACCGGCACCGCCACCGACGGTGGCACCGGCACCACGACCGGCGGCACCGCCGGCGGCACCGGCACCACCACCACCGGCGGCACCACCATCGGCGTCACGACGACCACCGGCGAGATCACCACCACCGGTGGTGGCAGCTCGACCGGCAGCGCCACCGGCACGCCCGCCAAGGCGCGTGCCTGAGCGCGTGCGCTCGCCACCGCGGCAGCCCCTGCCATGGACCCGGCATTGCAGGAGCTGCTCGCCAGCGGCGAGGCGAGCGACGAAGTCGCCGTCGTGCTGCGGTTGCGCGATGCGGAGCCGCCGCCGGCGGTGCTGCGCATCGTCGCGCGGCTCGGCGCCATCGCCACCGCGCGCATCGAGCGCGCCGCCGTCTGGCAGGTCTATGGCCATCCGGCCATCGCGAGTCTCAAGGCGCCGCGCTGGCTGATCAGCGAATACGGCGCGCTGATCGATCGCGACGACGCCGAGTTCACCGAGGTCCTCGACAGCGACCGGCGCCGGCCCGAGGACCTGCCGCAGACCGGCCGCGGCGTGCTGATGGGATTCGTCGACTGGGGCTGCGACTTCGCGCATCCCGACTTCCTCGACGAGCATGGCGATACGCGGCTGTGCGCGCTGTGGGACCAGCGTGCCGCCGGCAACGACGGCAACCGCTACGGCTACGGCCGCATCCTGCGCCGCGATGCGCTGAACGCCGCGCTGCGGGCGAAGGATCCGTACGCCGCCGTCGGCTACCACCCGGGCCGCGCCGACACCGGCGCCGGTGCGCATGGCACGCACGTGATGGGCATCGCCGCGGGCAATGGCCGCGCCGGGGGGCCGTCAGGCCTGGCGCCCGATGCCGAGCTGGCCTTCGTGCACCTGGGCGCACCCGGCTGGGAGAAGAGCGGCCCGCTCGGCGATTCGAGCCACCTGCTCGAAGCGATCCATTTCCTCGTCGACGAGGCCGGCGACCGGCCGCTGGTGCTGAACCTGAGCATCGGCCGCCACGCCGGCCCGCACGACGGCTCGACGCCGATCGAGCTGGCGATCGACTGGCTGCTGCGCGCGCGCCCCGGCACCTGCATCGTGCAGAGCACCGGCAACTACTTCGAGCGCGCGGTGCACCAGGCCGGCCAGCTGCGCGCCGGCGAGACCGACACGATCAGCTTCGACGTGCACAGCGGCGACACGACACCGAACGAGCTCGAGCTCTGGTACCCGGGGCACGACCGCTTCGTCGCCGCGCTGATCGACCCCAGCGGCCATGAAGTCGCGCGCACCGAGCTCGGCAGCCGCGCGCCGGTGCTGATTGCGGAGCGCTGCGTCGGCACGCTCTACCACCGTGCACGCGATCCGAACAACGGCGACCACCACATCCACCTGTTCCAGTACCCCAGCGCACCGGCCGGCCGCTGGCAGCTGCGGCTGACCGGCGAGGACGTGTCCGATGGGCGTTATCACGCCTGGCTCGAGCGCGACCCCGGCTGCAAGCACTGCCAGGCGCTGTTCACGCCCGGCCAGGCCGATGCGCGCTCGACCACCGGCAGCATCTGCAACGGCCTGCAGGCGCTGGTCGTCGGCGCGCTCGACGGCCATGCCGACGAGCCGCTGCTGGCGCCGTTCTCCAGCAGCGGGCCGACGCGCGACGGCCGCGTGCGCCCGCTGCTGCTGGCGCCCGGCGTGCGCGTGCTGTCGGCGCGCTCGACACCGCTGATCGGCCGCCGCGCGGCGCGCCTGGTGCGCATGAGCGGCACCAGCATGGCCGCGCCGCATGTCAGCGGCACCGTCGCGCTGATGTACGAGGCGGCCGGGCGCCTGCCGATCGCCCGGCTGCGCAGCGCGCTGTTCGAAACGCTCGAACCCTTCGACACCGGCGACCCGGCCGACCACCACCGCCTCGGCTTCGGCCGCCTCGACAGCGCCGCCGCGGTGCGGCGCGCGGCCGCGCTCGGCGGCGGGGCCGTGCGGGCGACACCCCCTCAGGAGATGACGATGAACCCCGATTGCTGCGGCGAAGAGCGGTGCAAGGACTGCCAGCACTGCGCCACCGAATCCTGCGCCACCTGCCCGTGCTGCCACGGTGCGGGGCACGAGTGCGGCAAGACCGAGACCGCGATCGAGGCCGAAGCCGAGCCGGTGATCCGGGTGGTGCCGTCGCCGCTGGCCGAAGACGCGGGGCCGGAGCTGATCGCCGAGGCCGAGCAGCCGCAGATCCAGGTCGTGCCGTCGCCGCTGACGTCCGACGTGAGCGTCGAAGTGATCGAGTCCGACGAAGCGGCAGAGATCGCGGATGCTGCCGAGGCCTTCTACGTCGCCGAGCCGCCGCCCCATCCGGTCGACATCGCCGAAGCCCTGCTCGACGAGGGCATCACCGAGGTCGACCAGTTCGTCGCGCGCCAGCTCGGCGGCGACAGCCCGACGGCGCGCACCGCGCAGCTCTTCGACGAGCTGAGCGGCCGCCTCGGGCCCGAGCGCCAGGCGCAGCGCGCGGCGCAGTTCGAGCTGGTCGTGCCGCCGGGCGCGGCGATCGATGCGCCGCTGCAGCCGGGCGACCTGTTGCTGCGGCGCGGCGAGGGCGGCCGCGCGCATGCCGCGGTGCTGACGCAGGGCCAGCTGACCAGCCCGCCCGAGGCACCGGCGCAGGGGCTGCAGCTCGAAGGGCCCTGGCCGGGGCTGTACGCACCGGTGATCGAGCCGGGCGCGCGCCCGCACCACGCGCGGCAACGCTTCGCACGCCGCATCGCCGGCGCCGACGGCACGCTGCGGCCCGACAGCCTGCTGCTGCGGCCGCGCCGCGGCGGCGCGCCGCTCGGCGAGCACATCGAGGACACCGAGGCGGCGCCGGATCCGAACGTGCGCTGGCTGCAGACCGCGTTGAATGCGATCGGCAACGCCGGGCTGGTCGTCGACGGCATCGCCGGCACGGCCACGCGCGAAGCGGTCAAGCGCTACCAGGCCTCGCGCGGGCTCGCCGCCGACGGCCTGGTCGGACCGCAGACGCTGCAGGCCCTGCACGCTGACTATGACGGTTATCGCGGCTACGGCACGCCACCGCCGCCGCCCTATGCGCCGCCACCGCCACCGCCGTACACACCGCCGCCGCCACCGTATGCAGCGCCGCCGCCGCCCTACGTGCCACCGCGCCCGCCCTACACGCCACCACCGCGGCCACCGTACACGCCGCCGCCCCCGCCCTATGCGGCGCCGCCGCCGCCGTACGCACCGCCACCGCCGTACGTGCCGCCACGGCCGCCGTACGCCGCGCCGCCGCCACCGTACACACCGCCGCCACCGCCGTATGCCGCACCTCCGCCGCCGTACACGGCACCGCCCGGCTACGGCCAGTGCGAGGTCTTCAACAACTACGGCTACGACAGCAGCACGCCGACCTATGCACATCGCGCGACGATCGAGACGCTGGCGCAGCAGCTGATTGCGCGCAATGTCACGGCACTGCGCATCACCGGCTACAGCAGCCCCGAGGGTGCCGCCACCTACAACCAGGCGCTCGGCCAGCAGCGCGCGCAGAACCTGGCCACCGCGCTGCGCGCAGCGATCGAGCGCCGCCGTCCCGGCTACGCCGCGCGCATCCGCTACGACATCCGCTCCGAAGGTGAAGCCCAGCAGGTCGCCGGCGGCGGCCCGGCGAACCGCCGCGTGATCGTCTGCTACGACACCCCGTACGGCCCCGGCCCCGGCCCGGGACCGACCCCGCCACCGCCGCCCCCGCCACCACCGCCCGCACGCGTCCTGACGCGCCACGACGTCAGCACGCCGCAGGGCCGCGCGATGCTCGACCGCTACGCCGAGGCGGTGCGCCGCATGCGGGCACTGCCGGCGCGCGACCCCGCGAGCTGGACCTTCCAGTGGTACATCCACGCGGTGCGTGACGACCGCACTGAAGCGCAGGAGTTGCAGGCCGCGTTCGGCGGCGCCGATTCGCCGGTGCGCCGGCTCGCCGCGCGCGTGTGGAACACCTGCCAGGCCCACCAGACCACCGACCGGCCGACGCACGAGTTGTACTTCCTGCCCTGGCACCGGATGTACGTGCACTACTTCGAGCGCATCTGCCGCCGCGTGCTCGGCGACGAGAACTTCACGCTGCCGTACTGGGACTACGTCAACGGCTCGTCGGTGCTGCCGGCGCCGTTCCGCGACCGCGGCAGCCCGCTCTTCCATGCCGACCGCACGCCGGCGGTCAATGCCGGTGGCGCGATCGACACGCCGCAGACCCGGCTGCAATACGCCGACGCGCTGGCCAACCGCAACTTCGCGCGCCAGGGCGGCGACTTCGGCTTCAGCCTGACGCTCGAAAGCCGGCCGCACAACGTCGTGCACGGCAACATCGGCACCGGCCGCGGCATGGGCAGCGTCGAGTGGGCTGCCGCCGATCCGATCTTCTGGCTGCACCACTGCAACATCGACCGCGTGTGGGCGAGCTGGAATGCGCTCGGCCGCCGCAACCCCGGCGACGCCGGCTGGCTCGACGCCAGCTTCACGTTCGCCGACGAAGCGGGGCGCGAGGTCAACCCGCGCAACCGCGACTTCACCGACATCACCCGCCTCGGCCTGCGCTACGACCGGCTCGAAGCTGCCCCGCGCGGCGCCAGCGCCGAGTCCGATGACTTCGCGGCCGACCTGTCACCGCCTGCCGGGAGCACGACGATGAGCACCACGCGCCACCGCGCCGCGCCGAGCGGCGGCATCCCGCTCGGCGGCCAGGCGATCCAGGTCACGCTGCCGGCGCAGGGCCCGCGCGACGAGCACGAAGCCGCCGACGAAGCCGCCGGCGACAAGCGCAGCTTCCTGGTGCTGAACAACTTCCGCGCCGATGCGCCGCCGGGGGTCACGTACCACGTCTACCTCGGCCTGCCGCCGGGCACCAGCGGCCGCGAGGCGGCGCGCTACTACGTCGGCCCGCTGAGCTTCTTCGATGCGGTGCCGCGCCGCGGCCATGCCGCGCACTTCAGCGGCAAGTCGACCAGCTTCGACGTCACCGCGCTGGTGCGGCGGCTGCGCAGCGAGGGCCGCTGGCAGGGCACGCCGGCGGTGACGATCGCACCGGCCGGCGCGCCGGCGTCCAGTGCCCGGCCATTGATCGGCGACATCAGCATCGTCGAGCAATGAGGTTGATGGCGCTGGCCTGCACCGGCGCGATGGCGCTCGGCCTGTGGGCTGATACGCGCAACGTCAGCGCCGAGGCGCTGGCCAGCGTTTGCAGCACGGCCTCGACGCTGGCCGAGGCCTGGGCCTTGCACCGCAGGGTGATGCCGGCGACGACGCTGCTGACCGCCGCGCTGCCGCTGCTGCCGTGGCTGCTGCCGCGGCGCCGCTGGCCGCACCGCGCCGAAGCCTCGCTGTGCGCGGCGGCGATGGGCCTGGGCATGCTGGCGGCGTTGCCTTTCAGCAGCGTGCTCGCCGGCCGCTCCGCCTTCACCGCGATGCTGCTGGCGATGGCCACCGGCATGGCGCTCGGCGCCGCAGCGGCGCACGGGCTGTGCCGCCTCGCCGCACGGGCTGCCGATAATGCCGCGGACGCCGGCCGTCGCCGGCGCACAGCGATCGAGGGGATCGAATGCAGTCAGCCTTCAGCGGCCGATCCGCCATCGTCACCGGGGCCGCGTCCGGCATCGGTCTCGGCCTGGCGCGGGCGCTCGCCGCGCGCGGCGCGAAGCTCTGGCTGGTGGACATCGATGCCGCCGGCCTCGAGCGGGCGGCGCAGGCCCTCGGCTCGGCCTGCCAGGCCGCAACGCTCGATGTGCGCGACGCCCCCGCGCTGCAAGCATTGATCGAGCGCGTCGCGCGCGAACACGGCCGGCTCGACTACGTGTTCAACAACGCCGGCATCGGCATCGGCGGCGAAGCCAGCGAGCTCGGCGTCGCGCACTACGACCGCAGCATCGACGTCAACATCCGCGGCGTGGTCAACGGCACCGTCGCCGCCTATGGCGTGATGGTGCGCCAGCGCAGCGGCCACATCGTCAACACCGCGTCGCTGGCCGGATTGACGCCGGTACCGCTGCTGGTGCCGTACGCGATGACCAAGCACGCCGTCGTCGGCCTGTCCACCAGCCTGCGGGCCGAAGCCGCGCTGCACGGCGTGCGCGTCAGCGCCCTGTGTCCGGCGGCGGTCGAGACGCCGCTGCTCGACTCGAGCAACCCGGCCGACCTGCCGCCGCTGCGCTGGCGAGCCGACGTGCGCCACTACCTCGAGCGCCTGTCGGGGCCACCCTATCCGGCCGATCGAACGGCCGAGGACACGCTGCGCGGCGTCGAGCGCAACCAGGCGCTGATCATCGTGCCCGGGCGCGCGCGCTTCACCGCAGTGCTGAACCGCTGGCTGCCCGGGGTGGTACGGTGGGCCACGCAGCAGGCGCTGCGCGAAGAGATGAAACGAGGCGGGCGATGAAGACGGCGGTGATGGGCGCGGGCGCGGTGGGCTGCTACTACGGCGGCATGCTCGCGCGCGCCGGCCATGCGGTGACCTTGATCGGCCGCGCCGAACACGTCACCGTGATGCAGCGCGACGGGCTGCGGCTCGAGGCGCAGAGCTTCGACCAGCGCATTCCACTGGCCGCCAGCAGCGATGCCAGCGCCTGCGCCGGCGCGGCGCTGGTGCTGGTGTGCGTGAAGTCCACCGACACCGAGAGTGCCGGCCGCCTGCTCGCGCCGCACCTGGCGCCGGGCGCGTTGATCCTCAGCCTGCAGAACGGCGTCGACAATGCCGAGCGGTTGCAGGCGGTGCTGCGGCGGCCGGTGCTGCCGGCGGTGGTCTATGTCGCGACCGAGATGGCCGGCGCCGGCCACGTGCGCCACAACGGCCGCGGCGAGCTGGTGATCGGCCCCTCGGCCGACAGTGCGGCACTGGCAGCCATGTTCGGCGCCGCCGGTGTGCCGGTGCAGGTGTCGGACAACGTGCGCGGCGCGCTGTGGTCCAAGCTGATCCTCAACTGCGCCTACAACGCGCTGTCGGCGATCACGCAGCAGCCCTACGGCACGCTGGTGCAGGGCGTGGGCGTCGGCGCGGTGATGCGCGATGTCGTCGACGAATGCCTCGCCGTCGCCGCCGCCGATGGCGTGCAGCTGCCCGCCGACCCGTGGCCCGCGGTGCTGCGCATCGCCGAGACGATGCCGGCGCAGCTGTCGTCGACGGCGCAGGACCTGGCGCGCGGCAGGCCCAGCGAGATCAACCACCTGAACGGCCACATCGTCGCGCGCGGCGCGGCGTTGGGCATTCCGACGCCGGCCAATCGCGTGCTGCACACGCTGGTCAGGCTGGTCGAAGGGCGCGCTGCTCGCTGAGCCTCGAGGGGTCCCTCAACCGCGATGGATCGGATCGATCCACGCCACCTGCTCCGGCTTCTCGACCGGCTCGATGTCGAGGTTGATCGCCACCGCCTCGCCGTCGCTGCGGACCAGCACGCATTCGAGCACCTCGGTCGGGCTGGCGTTGATCTCCTGGTGCGGCACGTAGGGCGGCACGTAGATGAAGTCGCCCGGGCCGGCCTCGGCGGTGAACTCCAGCCGGTCGCCCCAGCGCATGCGCGCGCGGCCGCGCACGACGTAGATCACGCTCTCGAGCGGGCCGTGGTGGTGCGCGCCGGTCTTGGCATCGGGGTGGATGTGCACGGTGCCGGCCCACAGCTTCTGCGCGCCGACGCGCGCGAAGGTGACCGCGGCCTGCCGGTCCATGCCAGGCGTCTGCGCGGTGTTGGGGTCGAGCCGGTCGTGCGGCACGACGCGCACGCCGTCGTGCTTCCAGCGGGGTTCGTTGCTCATGCTGCGCACCGTTCGGGGTGGAGCGGACCATCGTACGTCGACAAGCGCACGACGTGCTGAAGCTCAGGGCTCGTTCGCTGCGACGTAAGCCCCGGCGTACTGCGGCAGGCCGTCGTCGATCGGCCACCAGCTGCACTTCGAGCCGACGTGGGCATGCCAGGCCGGCCGCGCCGGCACCGGTTCGCTGATCAGGCCCGCGCGAACGCGCACGACGTCCGGCAAGGCGTCTCGACGGCTGAAGAGCGGCGAGCCGCAGCGACCGCAGAACATCCGCTGCTTGCCCGGCGTGGCCTCGTAGGCGGTCAGCAGATGCTGCGGATCGTCGAGCGCAAAGGAGGCCGTCGCCACCGGGATGATCGCCACGAACGGCCCGCCCTGGGCGCGCCGGCACTGGCTGCAATGGCAGACCTGGATCGGCTCGAGCGGCGAATGAATTCGGAAGGTGATGCCGCCGCAGAGGCAGCTTCCGGTGTGTGGCACGAGGACTCCTGTCGGGCGCGGCAGCTTAGCAGCGGTGCGCCCCGGGTTTCGAATTCGACCGCAAGGCGACGAGTGCGGCGCACCGACCCGGCGCCTAGAGTGGCACCATGAACCTGCACCACCCCGCTCCCATGCCTGTCCACCCCGCGCGTCCGCCGCTGAACCCGCGCGCCGCCGAGCTCGCCGCGGTGGTCGAACGCGACCCGCGCTGGGCCGCGGTGCGCAGCCGCGATGCCGCCGCCGACGGCCGGTTCGTCTACTCGGTGCGCACGACCGGCGTCTATTGCCGGCCGAGCTGCCCGGCGCGCGCGGCGCGGCCGGAAAACATCGCCTTCCACGCCGATCCGTCGGCGGCCGAAGCCGCCGGCTTTCGCCCCTGCAAGCGCTGCCGGCCCGATGGCGTGAGCATCGCCGCGCAGCAGGCCGCGATCATCGCCGCGCTATGCCGTCACATCGAAGCGAGCGAACAAGCGCCGACCCTCGACGCATTGGCCGCGCGCGCGGGCTGGAGCCCCTATCACCTGCACCGCGTCTTCAAGGCGATCACCGGGTTGACGCCGCGCGCCTACGCCGCCGCGCAGCGTGCCGGCCGCATGCGCCAGCAGTTGCAGTCCGGCGCCCGCGTGACCGACGCGCTGTACGACGCCGGTTATGGCTCCGGCGGCCACTTCTATGCCGAGGCCGACCGGCAGCTCGGCATGACACCGGGCCGCTACCGTGCCGGCGGCGCCGACAGCGTGATCCGCTTCGCGCTCGGCGAGTGTTCGCTCGGCGCGATCCTCGTCGCGCAGAGTGAACGCGGCATCTGCGCGATCACGCTCGGCGACGATCCCGACACGCTGCTGCGCGAGCTGCAGGACCACTTTCCGCGCGCCCGGCTGATCGGCGGCGACCGCGCTTTCGAGACGCTGGTCGCACGCGTCGTCGGCTTCGTCGAGGCGCCGCGGCTGGGCCTGGACCTGCCGCTCGATGTGCGCGGCACGGCCTTCCAGCAGCGCGTGTGGCAGGCGCTGCGCGACATCCCGGCCGGCCGCACCGCGAGTTATGCCGAGATCGCCGAGCGCATCGGCGCGCCGAAGGCGGTGCGCGCGGTCGCGCAGGCCTGTGCGGCGAATGCGCTGGCAGTGGCCATTCCCTGCCACCGCGTGGTGCGCCGCGACGGCGCCTTGTCGGGTTACCGCTGGGGCGTCGAGCGCAAGCAGGCCTTGCTGGAACGCGAAGGCAGCGCGGCGGCATGAATCGGCTCGATGGTGTGGACTGGGCAGCGGTCGAAACCGCACTCGATGCCGACGGCGCGGCGCTGCTGCCCGGCCTGCTGTCGTCGCAGGAGTGCCGGGCGCTCGCCGCGTCGTACGACACGCCGGTCTTCCGCAGTCGCGTCGTGATGGCGCGCCACGGTTTCGGCCGTGGCGAGTACCAGTACTTCGCCTATCCGCTGCCGCCGCTGATCCAGCGCCTGCGCGAAGCCGCGTATCCGCGCCTGGTGCCGATCGCCAACCGCTGGAACGAAGCACTGGGCAATCCGATTCGCTATCCCGCAAAGCACGCGGCCTTTCTCGAGCGCTGCCACGCCGCCGGGCAGGACCGGCCGACGGCGCTGCTGCTGCAGTACGGCGCGGGCGACTACAACTGCCTGCACCAGGACCTCTACGGCGAGCACGTGTTCCCGCTGCAGGTCGTGCTGCTGCTGTCGCAGCCGGGGTGCGACTTCGAAGGCGGCGAATTCGTGCTGACCGAACAGCGTCCGCGCATGCAGTCGCGGCCGCTGGTGCTGCCGCTGCAGCAGGGGGACGCCGCGGTGATCGCCGTGCAGCACCGCCCGGTGCAGGGGGCACGCGGCGCCTACCGCGTGAACCTGCGCCACGGCGTCAGCCGCGTGCGCTCCGGGCGTCGGCATGTGGCGGGCATCGTGTTCCACGATGCGCGCTGAAGTGTCTTATTCGCACCGAATGACACTGACTCAATCCCTTGCCAGGGGATTGAGTGAATCCGTGACTATCGCCGTGTCGCGACACGAGCTGCTTTGTCCGCACCGAATTGCCTCACAATACCCCTTTCCAGGGATGCCGACAAAAACAATGGCTCCATTTGAAAGGACACGGAATGAGTACGTATCGTGATCTGACGGCCGAGATTTCCCGGCTGCAGGCCCAGGCGGAGAAGCTGCGCAATGCCGAGAAATCGGGTGTCATTGCGCGAATCCGCGAGGCCATCAGCCTCTATGGGATCACGCCCGCCGATCTCGGGTTGTCGAAGTCCGGCAAGACCGCCGCGGTCAGCATCGAGGCCGCGAAGCCGGCGCCGCAGTTCGGCGTGGCCAAGTACCGTGACCCCGCGACCGGCAAGACGTGGACCGGGCGCGGCAAGCCGCCGGCCTGGATTGCCGGCAAGAAGGACCGCACCGCGTTCCTGATCTCGGCGGCGGCGCCCGCCGCCTCGGGCAACGCGACGCCGGCCAAGGGCAAGCGCCGCTTGAATGGCAGCCGTCCGACGTCGGTAGGCGTCGCCAAGTACCGCGACCCCGCCTCCGGCAAGACATGGACCGGCCGCGGCAAGCCGCCGCTGTGGATCGCCGGCGCCAAGGACCGCGATCCGTTCCTGATCAAGTAGCCGCCGTTCGCCGCGGCGGCAAGCGCTGCGCTGCCCCTCAGCGCGGATGCAGCGGCATGCCGCCGCGGATCGTGCAGCGCGCCTGCGCGAAGCGGCGCACGTCGGCGCCCGGGTCGCCGTCGAGCACCACCAGGTCGGCATCGAGGCCGGCGGCGACGCGGCCGCGGCGCGCGCTCTCGTTCCAGCGCGCGGCCGGCGCGGTCGTCAGCGAGGCCAGGATCTGCATCGGCGTCAGCCCCGCACCGGCCATCAAGCTGTACTCGTCGGCCGGGTCGAAGTCGGTCATGTAGCCGACGTCGGTGCCGAACAGCACCTGGCCGCCGGCCGCGGCGAAGCCCTTCAACTGCGCTTGCGCCGAGCCGATCAGCTTCTGCTGCACCGGTGCCGGCACGCCCGCCTTCGCCAGCTCGAAGCCCCACAGCTTCAGCGTCGGCACCAGCGCCACGCGCTGCGCGACCAGTTGCGCCACCAGCGCCTCGGGCCACGCGCCCTCGGGCGTCAGCGTCGTGTGCGCGAGGATGTCGACGCCGGCGGCCAGCGCAGCGCGCAGGCCGTCGATGTTGGTCGGGTGCGCCAGCACCAGCTTGCCGCGCTTGTGCGTCTCGTCGGCCGCGGCGCGTGCCACCTCCCCCGGCATCAGCTTCGTGCTGCGGTCGGCCTGCGGCGTGGCAATGAAGAGCTTGGTGGCGTCGGCGCCGGCTTCGAGGTTGAAGCGCACGACCTGCTGCGCGGCCTCGGCCGTCGGCGGCTGCGGCAATTGCTCGAGCACGGCCTTAGGCAGGCTCGCCAGGTAGAACGGAATGCCATTCGGCGGATAGAGGCCGGTGCCGGCCGTCAGGATGCGCGGCCCGGCGACGGCGCCGGACTCGATGCGCCGGCGCAGCGCGATCGTCGTGCGTGGATCCGACGCCGCGTCGAGCACGGTGGTGAAGCCGTAGCGCGTCAACATCGCGGCCAGCGCCTGGGCCTGCGCGGCCGTGTCGCTGCCGGCGTAGACGGGGCTGGTGAAGTGCACGTGGCTGTTCTGGAAGCCGGCCGTCACGACACCGCCCGAGCAGCTCGATTCGCGCGCGCCGGCCGGCACCGTCAGCGCGGCGCGCGCGCCGACGGCGCTGATCTTGCCGCCTTCGATCAGCACGACGGCATCGTCGATCGGCACGGCATCCGGCGCGACGTACAGGCGCTGCGCGCGCAGCACGGTGACGGCTGCATCGGCCGCCTGAGCGGCGGCGGTGGCGGCGAGCAGCGCGGCGACGAGCAGCGCGCGACGACGGAACGGTGAGTCGGAACGATTCATGGCATCAAGGCGACTGGAGCGGGCAGGGCGCGATCATCGCCGAGCTCCGCGTGGGCCGCGCACAATGGCCGCTTCCGCTCCACCGCCACCCCCCAATGAACAACCGCCACCTGAACATCGACGACACGCTCTACCGCTACCTCGTGGAGCACGGCGTGCGCGAGCACCCGGCGCAGGCCGCGCTGCGCGAAGCGACCAGCGCGCATCCCTACGCGCTGATGCAGATCGGCCCCGATCAGGGGGCGCTGCTGGCCTTGCTGGTCCAGCTGATCGGTGCGAAGCACACGATCGAGATCGGCGTCTTCACCGGCTACAGCGCGCTGACCGTCGCACTGGCGCTGCCCGACGATGGCCGCGTGCTGGCCTGCGATGTCAGCGAGGCCTTCACGGCCGTCGGCCGGCCGCATTGGCAGGCCGCCGGCGTAGCGCAGAAGATCGATCTGCGCCTGGCGCCGGCGCTGCAGACGCTCGATGCCGAGCTCGCCGCCGGCCGCGCCGGGCACTACGACTTCGCCTTCATCGACGCCGACAAGACCGGCTACGACGGCTACTACGAGCGCTGCCTGCAGCTGCTGCGCCCGGGCGGGCTGATCGCCATCGACAACGTGTTGTGGAGCGGACTGGTCGCGCAGCCGGCGGACGATGCCGACACGCGCGCGCTGCAGGCGCTGAATACCAAGCTGAAGGCGGATCAGCGCATCGACCTGGTGATGCTGACGGTCGGCGACGGGCTGACGCTGGCGCGCAAGCGCTGACGCGCTTTCGCTGGCGCGGAAGCGCTGACGCGTCTTTAGCGTGCTAGGCAGCGGTGCTGCCGAGCGCGCGCACGAAAAGCCGGTTCTCGAAGCTCTCTTGCTCGAAATGGTGGCTCGTCGCGCCGATGTCGGCGTAGCCGCGCCGCGCATAGAAGGCCCGCGCGCGCTGGTTGCCGCTCCACGCCGTCAGCCACAGCGTGTCGGCGCCGAGCGCGGCGGCCTCGGCTTCGGCAGCGCGCAGCAGGCGCGTGCCGACACCCACCGACGCAAAGCGCGCCTGCACGTACAGCCGCTGCAACTCGGCGGCCCGGCGCGAAGGCACGTCGTCGCGCAGCGCCGGCAGCTGCAGCTGCGCGAAGCCGACCAGGTGCGCGTTCAGCTCGGCCAGGATGAAGCCGATCGACGGATCCAGCAGCAGCGGTGCGAAGGCCTGCGGCGACATCGTCTGCAGCACCTCGCGCGCCAGCGCCGGCCGGATGCCCTCGGTGGCGTAGGTGTCGAGGAAGACCTGCGTCGCGAGCACGCCGATGCACAGCGCATCGGCGTGGGTGGCGGGGCGCAGCGTCAGGTTGTCGAGAATCATGCGGACGATTGTCGGCGACGCGCCACCGCACGCGGCCGCTCGCGCAGCAGCACCTCGTACAGCGCCTGCGCGGCAGTCGACAGGCCGCGGTCGGCGCGGCGCACGACGAAGACCTGGCGCTCCAGACCGGGGGCGTCGAGCGGGCGGGCGACCAGGTCGGCGTGGTCGAAGTGGAACAGCGTCAGCGAGGGCACGACGGTCAGGCCAAGGCCGGCGCGGACCATGCCGGCGACGGTGCTCAGCTGGTCGAGCTCGAGCATCGTGCGCAGCCGCGTCGGATAGATCGCGGCCTCGAGGTACTGGCGCACGCTGCTGGAACGCGCGAGCTGCACGATCGGATGCGGCGCCAGGTCGGCCAGCGCCAGCGCGCCGCGGCGTTTGGCGAGCGGATGGTCGCGCCGGCAGACGACGTGGAAGCGGTCGCGGCAGAAGTCCTCGGTGCGCAGCTCGGGCGCTTCGGCGCGCGTCGAGGCCAGCGCGAAGTCGGCGCGGCCGGCGCGCAGGCGCTCGATGCAGTCATCCGACAGCACGTCGGCGACGTCGAGCTCGATGCCCGGAAACTGCTGGTGGAAACCGGCCAGCAGCGGCGGCAGCCAGCCCGCCGCCAGCGAGGGCAGCACGGCGATCGCCACGCGCCCGCGGCGCCGCGCGGCATGCTCGCGCACATCGTCCCACGCGGCTTCGGCGTCCTGCAGCAGCCGGCGCGCGGCGTCGATGAAGACGCGTCCTTCGGCCGTCAGCTCGACGCTGCGCGTCGTGCGGTCGAAGAGCCGCGCGCCGAGCGACTGCTCCATGCCGCGGATCAGCGCCGAGAACGCCGGCTGCGACAGGTGGTTCAGCGACGCCGCGCGCGTGAAGCTGCGCTCGTCGGCCAGGCTGACGAAGGCGCGCAGCTCGCGGGTCGAGAGATTGATCGGCATTACAGATCAATGTATCGCTTCTTTGAGTTTCACAGATGAAGTCCCGGCCCCTAGAGTGAGCCCATGGACTTCCCCAATGGCCCTCGCGACGACACCCTGCTGATCGGCTGCGCCGCCGGCTTCTCGGGCGACCGCACCGATGCCGCGGCGCCGGTGGTCAAGGCGCTGATTGCCAGCGGCCGACCGGCGGCGCTGATCTTCGAGACGCTGGCCGAGCGCACGCTGGCGCTGGCGCAGCTGGCGCGGCGCGCCGACCCGGCCGGCGGCTACGAGCCGCTGCTCGACGCGCTGCTGGCCCCCGTGCTGGGCGATTGCCTGGCGCACGGCATCCGCATCGTCAGCAACTTCGGCGCGGCCAACCCGCGCGGCGCGGCGCTGCGCATCCAGGCGCTGGCGCGCGAGCTCGGGCTGCCGCGGCCGCGCATCGCGGTGGTGTTCGGCGACGACGTCTCCGGTCCTGAACACCGCGCGGCCATCAACGCTCAAGCCGGTGAGGCGCTGGCCGGCCGCGCGATCGTCAGCGCCAACGCCTACCTCGGCGCCGAGCCGATCGCCGCTGCCTGGCGCGCCGGCGCCGACATCATCGTCTGCGGCCGCGTCGCCGATCCGTCGCTCAGCGTCGGCCCGGCGCTGGCCCACCACGGCTGGGCGGCGGACGACTGGGATCGGCTGGCGCGCGCGACGATGGCCGGCCACTTGCTCGAATGCGGCGCGCAAGTGACCGGCGGCTACTACGCCGACCCGGGGCTGAAGGACGTGCCCGGCCTCGCGCAGCTCGGTTATCCGATCGCGGCGATCGCGGCCGATGGCGCCTGCGTGATCGGCAAGCCGGCCGGCAGCGGCGGCCGCGTCGACGAACACACGGTAAAGGAGCAGCTGCTCTACGAGGTGCACGACCCGGCGGCCTACCTGACGCCGGATGTCATCGCCGACATCGGCGCGGCCGAGGTGCATCAGCTCGCGCCGGACCGCGTGGCCTTGAGCGGCGTGCGCGGCCACGCGCGGCCGGCAACGCTGAAGGTCAACGTCTGCTTCGAGAGCGGCTGGCTCGCCGAGGGCGAGATCTCGTACGCCGGTGCGCGCGCCGAAGGCCGCGCCCGCCTCGCCGCCGAGGTGCTGCGCGAGCGGCTGGCGGGGCTGGGCACGCTGCGCGCGGACCTGATCGGCGTGGCCAGCGTGTTCGGCGACGACCACGGCCGCTGGTTCGAAGCGCAGCCCGCCGGCGCGGCGCGTGACGTGCGGCTGCGCGTGGCGCTGCGCCACGTCGACAGGCCCGCCGCCGAACGCCTGCTGCGCGAGGTGACTGCCCTCTACACCTGCGGCCCGGCCGGCGGCGGCGGCGTGCGCACGGCCCTGCGGCCGACGCTCGGCACGGTGTCCTGCCTGCTGCCGCGCGACGCCGTGCGCAGCGGCTTCGAGATGCTCGACTGAAGGCGCGCCATGAATCACACCTCCTCCCCGACGCTCACCGTGCCGCTGTGGCGCGCCGCCCACGGCCGCACCGGCGACAAGGGCAACCGTTCGAACATCAGCGTGATCGCCTGGCATCCGGCGCTGTACCCGGTGATCGCCGAGCAGCTGACGACCGCGCGCATCGCCGCGCAGTTCGCGCACCGCACACCCGCTCGTATCACGAGTTATCTGCTGCCGGCGCTGCAATCGATCAACGTCGTGCTCGACGACGTGCTCGACGGCGGTGTCAACGACGCCCTGAACCTCGACAGCCACGGCAAGGCGCTGTCCTTCCTGCTGCTCGAACTGGCGATCGACGTTCCTGCCGAGCTGGCCCCGCTGCTGCGCGGGCCGGCCGAGTGATTCCGCACCCCGACCACCTCGACGCCCCCCGACAACCCCGACGCTGGAGACATTCACGATGACATCCCCCCACCCGATCCGCCGCACGGCGCTGCTGGCCGCGCTGGCCGCCGGCTTCGCACTCCCCGCCTTCGCGCAGGCGACGAAGTACCCGGAGAAGCCGGTCACCTTCATCGTGCCCTTCGCCGCCGGCAGCGCGACCGACCAGCTCGCGCGTGCGCTCGGCCAGTCGTTCACCGAGCAGACCAAACAGACCGTGATCGTCGACAACAAGGCCGGCGCCAGCGGCATGATGGCCGCGCAGGCAGCGGCGCGCGCGCCGGCCGACGGCAGCGTGGTGCTGATCACGACCAACACGACGCATGCCGCCAACGAGCACCTGTACAAGAAGCTCGGCTACGACCCGCTGAAGGACTTCGCGCCGGTCACCGGCCTCGGCAAGGGCGGCCAGGTGCTGGTGGTGCGCGCCGACGCGCCGTACAAGACGGTGGCCGATCTGCTGGCGAAGGCCAAGCAAAGCCCCGGCAAGCTGAGCTTCGGCAGCGGCAGCTCGTCGAGCCGCGTCGCCGGCGAGATGTTCAAGCAGCTCTCGGGCACCGACATCCTGCACGTGCCGTACAAGAGCAACCCGAACGCGGTGACCGACCTGCTCGGCGGCCAGATCGACCTGATGATCACCGACACCGCGACCGGCCTGCCGCAGATCAAGGCTGGCAAGCTGCGCGCGCTGGGCGTCTCGACGACCAAGCGCATCGCGCTGCTGCCCGAGGTGCCGACGATCGACGAGGCCGGCGTCAAGGGCTACGACATGGGCTACTGGTTCGCCGCCTACGTGCCGGCGGCCACACCGCAGCCGGTGGTCGCGCGGCTGCGCGAGATCCTCGTCGCCGCGGTGAAGAGCGCCGCCGCGAAGCCCTTCTTCGACGGCAGTGGCGCCGACGCCTGGACGACGACGCCCGAGGAATTGGCCAAGTTCCAGGCCGCCGAGACGGCCAAGTGGGGCAAGGTCATCAAGGCCGCCGGCATCGAGGCGGAATGACCATGAAACACCTGCATTCATCGCTGGCCGCCGGCGCGGCCGCCCTGCTGCTCACCGCCTGCGGCGGCAGCAATAACGACGACACGCCGCCGCCCGCCGCGGCGCCGCAGCTGAAGCTCGCGATCACCGCGACCGAGGACTTCGCCGGCAGCTACGGCACGGTCGGCGCCTACGAGAAGCTGACCGGCACGATCAGCGGCGAGGTCGATCCGAAGGACGCACGCAACCGCGTGATCCAGGACCTCGAGCTCGCGCCGGTCAATGCCAACGGCATGGTCGAGTACAAGGCCGACTTCGTGCTGCTGAAGCCGAAGGACATGAGCAAGGCTTCGGGCGTGCTGCGCTACGACGCGCCGAACCGCGGCAACATCCTGACGATGCTCAATCCCGTCGCGGCACCGAGCGACGCGGTGTACCTCGAGCGCGGCTACGTGCTGCTGTATTCGGCCTGGCAGGGCGATGTGCCCAAGAGCACCCCGGCGCGGCTGACGGTGAGCGTGCCGGTGGCCAGGAACAAGGACGGCAGCGCGATCACCGGCCCCTACCGCACCGAGCTCGTGCCGGCCGCGGCCACGCCGGTGATGGCGCTGCCCGGCGGCGTGTTCAACGGCACGATGATCCCGTACGAGCCAGCGAGCCTGGACAACACGCAGCCGGGTTATTCGCTGACCCGCCGCATCAACGAGACCGACCCGCGCATCGCGATCGCGCCCGCCGACTGGAAGTTCGCGGGCTGCGACGCCGGCGCGAATCCGTTCCCCGGCACGCCCGACGGCACGCGCATCTGCCTGAAGGGCGGGTTCGACCCGAAGTACCTGTACGAGCTGGTCTACGTCGCGAAGGACCCGAAGGTGATGGGCGTGGGCCTCGCGGCGCTGCGCGACACGGTGAGTTTCTTCCGCGGCGCGAGCGCCGACTCGGCCGGCAGTGCGAACCCGCTGGCCGGGCGCATCACGCACGTGCTCGGGCAGGGCACCTCGCAGTCGGGCAACGCGATGAAGACCTTCCTGCACCTGGGCTTCAACGAATCGCTGCGCGGCGGGCGCGTGTTCGACGGCCTGTACTCGCACGTCGCGGCGCGCCAGACGCATGTCAACACGCGCTTCGCGGTGCCGGGCGGCGGCGGCGGCCTGCGCACCGACCACACGGCGTTCGGCCAGACCGCGCCGCGCGGGCTGGCGAAGGACTACGCCGACGACGTGGCCGGACGCCAGGGCGGCGTGATGCAGCGCTGCGAGGCGAGCAGCACCTGCCCGAAGTTCGTGCTCGGCCTGTCGGGCACCGAGTTCTGGCAGCTGCAGGGCTCGCCGGTGCTGACCGACGCCTACGGCTGGCGCGACCTGCAGCAGCCCGCCAATGCGCGCGTCTACTACTACGCCAGCACGCAGCACGGCGGCCCCGGCGGCACCGCGAGCATCAACTACACGCCGGCGCGCAACGTCTACCCGGCCGGCACCGTGGTGCACTTCAACGACACCTTCCGCGCGCTCTTCGTCGCGCTGGAAGACTGGGTGGTGCGCGGCGTCGAACCGCCGCCGAGCGCGGTGCCGCGCATCGCCGACGGCACGCTGGTGCGGCCGGAAGCGCTGCGCTTCCCGGCGATCAAGGGCCTGAGCTGGCCGGTCAACGGCGTCGCGACGCCGGTGCCCGACTTCCAGTACCTGGCGCGGCACAACGGCTTCCCGCTGTTCGACTTCGGGCCGAGCTACCGGCCGCAGGACGAGTCCGGCATCGCCAGCATGCTGCCGCCGGCCTACCTGAACCGCGACTACGCGATCCTGGTGCCGCAGGTCGATGCGTCCACCGGGCTGACGAAGGCCGGCATCCGCAGCGTCGAGGCCCGCGTGCCGCTGGGCACCAGCGTCGAGTTCAACTACGTCGCCACGCCGGGCATCGTCGACCTGTCGAACCTGACCGGCGCCTTCCTGCCGTTCCACAAGACCCGTGCGGCGCGGCTGGCGGCGGGCGACGAGCGGCCGTCGCTCGAGGAGCTGTACGGCGACCAGGCCGGCTACGTGGCCGCCGTGCGGACTGCGGCTGCGGCGCTGGTGGCTGAGCGCGTACTGCTGCAGCGCGACGCCGACCGCATCGTCGCGCAGGCGATCGCCAACCCGGTGCTGCCCTGATCTTGGGCCGCGTGTCGTGCGCGACACGCGGCTCGACTCATGCGCCGAACAAGTCCTTGTACGCCACGTAGGCCGTCAGCAGCGTGACGGGGATCAGCACGATCCAGCCGAGGCCGAAGGGGATCGACGCGACGATCGCCGCGACGATGTAGATCACGCCCCAGAGCAGGAAGGGGACGATGTTCTTCAGGCTGGCGGCGAAGCTGGTCTTGATCGCGTCGACCGGCGACAGGTCGCGAAAGACAACCAGCGCCGGCGCGAACCAGATCGCCATCGAGACGACGAAGGCGAAGGCGAGGGACAGCAGCGCCACCAGCAGGCCGACGCCGAACCCCGCGGCCATGCCGCCGGCACTGCGGCTTGCGCCGCCGGCCGCCATGCCGAAGACCGCGCCGAAGCCGAGCACGCCGACGACGATGCCGAAGACGATCGCCGCCGCCAGCAGCAGCGCGCCGATCACCAGCAGCGGCACGGCCTTCGACTGGAACGCCGCGAACAGGTCAGCCGGCTCGGGCGCCCCGCCGGCGTCGACCTTGCGCGCCGCGATCATCCAGCCGCCGACCAGGATCGGCGCCAGCAGGGCCGTCGCGATGCCGCCGAGGAACGGGATAAAGGCGAGCACGATGAAGATCACCAGGAAGATCAGCGCCAGCACGATCCACATGCCGGCGTTCTTCATGAACATCGCCCACGCGTCGGTCCACCAGGTGATGCCGCGTCCGGCTTCCACGCTGCGTGCTTCGACGCTGCCCTTGAATGTGTCGTCCATCGTTGGCCTCCAGCCCTTGGGGTGCACAGGTGGCGGCGAGTCTAGCGCCCGGATGGGGCCGTGGCCTGCAACCAGTCGCGCAATACCTCGGTCACCGCCGCCGGTTGTTCGATCGCCGACAGGTGGCCGCAGTCCTCGATCACCGCGAGCTGCGCGTCCGGCACGCGCTCGGCCATCGCCTGGTGGTCGGCCAGCGGCGTGACGGCGTCCTGGCGGCCGCACAGCACCAAGGTCGGCACGTTCACCCGCTCCAGATCGGCCAGCGAATCGGGCCGGCCGAGCATCGCCGTCTGCTGGTTGCGCTGACCCAGCGCGCCGACCGAGCGCGCCATGTCGCCGAGCAGCGCCACCAGCGCCGGGTCCTGCTGGTGCGCCGGCAGCAGCCAGCGTTTCGGCAGCTCGGGGATCAGCGTGTCGAGGCCGCGCTGGCGCACGAGCTCGATGTCGGCGAGGCGGCCATCGCGTTTGGCCGGCGTGTCGGCCGCCGCGGTGGTGTCCATCAGCACCAGGCGCTCGATGCGCGGCAGCGCGCGGCGGATCACTTCGAAGGCGACATAACCGCCGAGCGACAGCCCGATCAGCGTGAAGCGCGGCGGCGCGGCGGCGAGCACGTGCTCGGCCATCGCGGCCATCGAGTCCTGGTCGCGCGGCACGATCACGCGGCAGCCATGGGTGTGATTCAGCGCCGCGGTCTGCGCGGCGAACAGGCGCTCGTCGGCCAGGTGGGCACAGAGGAAGACGAGAGTCGGGCGGTCGGCGCTGTTGTCCATAGGGTTCTCCAGGAAGACGCTTTCGGGTCCGGCAATCGTCACGCCCGGCGCAGCCAAAGACAAAGCCCCAGTACGAATGCGGTTGCTTCGCGTGGCCCTTGCGGCGTCGTGGTCACGACGGACACTCGCCGCCTTCCTCCTCCCGCCACTGAAACGCAATGAGCACCACCCTGAAGCTGAACGGCAAGCCGGTGACGGTAAAGGCCGATCCTTCCACGCCCATCCTGTGGGCGCTGCGAGACGAGCTGGGCATGACCGGCACCAAGTTCGGCTGCGGCGCCGCGCTCTGCGGCGCCTGCACCGTGCACCTGAATGGCGCGGCCATCCGCTCCTGCGTCACGCCGATCTCGGCCGCCGTCGGCGCCGACCTGCGCACCATCGAGGCCCAGGGCGGCGACCGCGTCGGCAGGGCGGTGATCGACGCCTGGGTCAAGCACGACGTCGCGCAATGCGGCTACTGCCAGAGCGGCCAGGTGATGAGCGCCGTCGCGCTGCTGAAGGCCAACAAGAAACCCAGCGACGCCGACATCGACAGCGCGATGGCCGGCAACATCTGCCGCTGCGGTACCTATCAGCGCATCAGAGCGGCCGTCAAGGACGCTGCCGGAACGCTGGGCAACGGGAGCGTCGCATGATCACCGACAAGCTGCTGCGCGCCGCGCAGCCCGCTGCGCCGCAAGGCCTGACCCGCCGCCAGTTCGCGACGATGACGATCGGCGGCAGCGTCGGCCTGGCGCTGCTGCCGCTGGGCGCGCTGGCGCAGCAGGCGGCCAAGCTGCCGCCGGGCCAGAACCCGACCGAGCAGCCGGCGGCCTTCGTGACGATCGGCCGCGACGGCCTCGTCACCGTGCTGTGCAACCGCATGGACATGGGCCAGGGCATCGAGACCGCGCTGGCGATGGTCTGCGCCGAGGAGCTCGGCGCCGACTGGGCCTCCGTGCGCACCGGCTTCGGTGATGCGCGGCCCAATTACATCGACCCGGCCTTCGGCATGCACCTGACCGGCGGCTCGAACTCGATCAAGAACAGCTATACGCAGTACCGCGAGCTCGGGGCACGCACGCGCGCGATGCTGATCGCCGCGGCGGCCGAGCAATGGAACGTGCCGGCGAGCTCATTGACGGCCGAGAACGGCTTTGTCAAGGGCGCCGGCAAGTCGGCCCCCTACGGCAACCTGTTCGATGCCGCGATGAAGCAGCCGATTCCCGAGAAGGTGGCGCTGAAGGATCCGAAGGATTTCAGAATAGTCGGCAAGCCGACCGGCCTGAAGGTCTCGCGCGCCAAGTCCAGCGGCCAGCAGGGCTACGGCATGGACGTCAAGCTGCCCGGCCTGCTGGTCGCGGTGATCGCCCATCCGCCGGTGTTCGGCGCCAAGCCCAAGGGCTTCGATGCCGCGGCGGCGCAGAAGGTCGCCGGCGTGCGCGCGGTGCTGCCGGTCGAGCTCGACCGCGGCGCGCGCGGTGTCGCGGTGATCGCCTCCGGCTACTGGCCCGCGAAGACCGCGCGCGAGGCGCTGAAGATCGACTGGGACTCAAGCGGGCTCGAGAAGGTCGACACGGCGAAGCAGCTGGCGCAGTACCGCGAGCTCGCGAAGTCCGGCGGCAACCTGGCGCCGAACCCGAACCTGCGGGGCGATGTTTCCAAGCTCGCCGATGCGCCGCACAAGCTCAGCGCCGAGTTCGTCTTCCCGTACCTGAACCACGCGCAGATGGAGCCGCTGGCCTGCACGGTGAACCTGAAGGCCGACCGCTGCGACATCTACACCGCCTCGCAGATGCCCGGCATCGACGCGATGGCGATCGCCAAGTCGACCGGATTGAAGCCCGAGCAGGTGCGCATCCACGTGCAAATGGGCGGCGGCGGCTTCGGCCGGCGCGCGGTGCCGAGCTCGGAGTACCTGCTCGAATCGGTGGCCGTGGCCAAGGCGCTGGCCGCCGCCGGCAAGGCCGCGCCGGTGAAGGTGATCTGGAGCCGCGAGGACGACCTGCGCGCCGGCTACTACCGGCCGTTCACCGTGCACCGTGCCGAGATCGGCCACGACGCGCAAGGCAACGTGCTGGCCTGGGACCACCGCATCGTCACGCAGAGCATCGTCGGCGGCACGCCGTTCGAGGCTTTCATGGTCAAGGAAGGGGTCGACGACACTGCCTTCGAAGGCATGCGCGACCCGTACAAGCTGCCGATGCGCGTGGCGGTGCACCACCCGAAGGTCAACGTGCCGGTGCTGTGGTGGCGCTCGGTCGGCTCGACGCACACCGCCTTCGTGATGGAGACGCTGGTCGACGAGATCGCCGAGGCGACGAAGCAGGACCCGGTGGCCTACCGGCTGAAGCTGATGGGCGACGGCGCCGAGCACGCGCGCCACCGCGCGGCATTGCAGCTGGCCGTGACCGAAGCGGGTTACGGCAAGAAGACACTGCCCGCCGGCATGCAGTGGGGCGTGGCGGTGCACGAGAGCTTCGAGTCGGTGGTGGCCTATGTCGTCGAGGCCGGCATCAAGGACGGCAAGCCGGTGATCGGCCAGGTCACCGCCGGCGTGCATTGCAACTTCTGCATCAACCCCCGCACTGTCGAAGCGCAGGTGATGGGGGCCGCGGTGATGGCGTTGTCGACGACGCTGCCCGGCGCGGCGATCACCTTCAAGGACGGCGTCGTCGAGCAGAGCAACTTCGGCGACTATCCCGTCGCGCGCATGACCGACACGCCGAAGATCGCCGTGCACATCGTGCCGAGCAACGATCCGCCGAAGGGCATGGGCGAGCCGGGATTGCCGCCGTTCGCGCCGGCGCTGGCCAATGCGCTGCGGCGCGCGGGGGCCAAGCCGGTGCGCGAGTTGCCGTTCAAGCTGGCGTGAAACGCGGCAAGCGAGGCGGAGAGTGAAAGCGCGTACATGCTCTGGGAAAACGCGTATCGGCACTGAACAGGTGCTTTGAGTAATACCTCGTAATTTGCTCGTAACCCGCCGGTTACGGCTGCGCCATACCCCTGGTGCGTTCCCCACAATCGCGCCCACGCCGCCGAGGGGGCGGTCGTTGGGACGAGGGGGAATCGATGTTTGCAGTGGATTCGTCGCGCCGGTCGCCGGCGCGAAGCGGCCGCTTGGGTGCTGCCCTGGTCTTGCTGCTGTCACTGGTGTCGAGCGGCTGCGGCGGCGGCGCAGCGGATGACTCATCGACGCAGGCCGACGCGCAGCGACAGCCGCAGGCCGTGGCGGCCGCTGCCGAGGCGGCGCCGAGCGCCGAGCGCCCGCTGGTGCCGCTGTCGGCGAAGGCCTCGGCCATCGAGCGCGGCGACCTCGGGCCCGAGAAGGCGATCGACGGCAACACCGCCACGCGCTGGTCGAGCGCCTTCACCGACGACCAGTGGCTGAGCCTGGACTTCGGCGCGCGCGTCAGCTTCAGCCGCGTGCAGATCCAGTGGGAAGCGGCGCATGCCAAGGCCTACGAGCTGCAGGCCTCGGACGACGGCGTCAGCTGGTCGACGCTACGCGCCGTGCCGAGCAGCAGCGGCGGCAGCGAGACGCTGTCGGCGCTGGCCGGCAGCGGCCGCCACCTGCGCATCAAGGGCCTGCAGCGCGCGACGCCCTATGGCTACTCGATCTTCGAGATCCAGGCCTTCGGCACGGCGGCCGGCGATCCGCCGCCACCGCCGCCGCCACCCCCCGAGCCGCCGACGCAGCCGCCGACGCCCCCCGGCGTGCTGAAGCCGGTCGCCGCACTGGCCTCGGGCGCCGAGCGCTCGACGATGTCCGCCGACAAGGCGATCGACGGCGACCCGAGCACCCGTTGGTCGAGCGCGTTCAACGACCAGCAGTGGATCCAGTTCGACCTCGGCATGCGCCAGACCATCGGCGCGGTCAAGCTGCAGTGGCAGAACGCGCATGCCGCGGCCTACCTGCTGCAGGTGTCCGACGACGGCGTGTCGTGGAAGACGATCCTGACGGTCGACCCGAGCGCCGGCGGCATCGAAGAGTGGTATCACCTGAATGCAGCGGGTCGCTACCTGCGCATCCACGGCCTGCGGCGCGCGACGGCGTACGGCTACTCGCTGTGGGAGGTGACCATCCTCGGCCCCGAGGCGGTCGTGTCGCGGCCGCCATCCCCGCCGTATGCCGAGCCGGCGCCGGGCGCGCAGCCGGTGGCGCTGTACCGCGAGCCGCTGCCGCCGATCGAGACCATCCAGCAGGTCGAGCCCGACGGCACGCTGGTGACCTTCATGGGCGCACGCTCGCACGAGCGCCATGCCCGCGAGCGCGGCGAAGACTGGACCGAGGCGGACAAAGGCCCGGGCCGCTACTTGAGCTTCCCGGCGCGCTACTTCCGCAACCGCACCTTCGGCATCGAGATCCGCGACACGATTCCCGCCGGCGGCAAGACGATCGAGTTCTGGCTGCACAACCCCGACCACGACCACGACGGCACCACCTTCAGCCTGTTCCGCAACGTGCTGAATCCGGAGGTGCGCGACTACGGCTGGTCGCTCAACGGCGGCTTCACGCACGGCAGCCCGTCGTCGCACTTCTGCCCGAAGGGCCAGCGCCTGTGCAAGCTGGTGGTCTCGAGCAACTGGTCGACCAGCCCGCACAGCCCGCTGAAGATCGGCGACCGCATCGAACTGGCGCCGGCGCCGTTCCTCGCGCGGCCCACCGCCGATGGCGGCGGCGCGCGCTACTACTCGGCCGAGTCGCTGTACGTCGTCGGCAGGGGCCTGCGGCCGTGGATCGGCGTCGAGCCGCGGCTCGACTCGGCACCGCTGCCGGACGAAACGCTGTCGGGCGGGCTCGGCTCGGTCTCGTACAACTATTCCGACGAAGCCTTCCGCATGTTCCAGCAGATGTTCAACAACATCGGCATGCGCAATGCGCAGCGCTGGGTCGAAGGGCGGCGGCTGTTGCATACCTCGTTCGTCACCGGCCGCCATTCGGAGCATGTCAACGACAACGGCGTCTACGAACCGGCCGTGGGCAAGGCGGGGCCGAGCTTCAACAAGGCCGCCTGCATCGAATGCCACACGCTCAACGGCCGCAGCCCGGCGCTCGCGCTCGGCCAGCGGCCCGATGCGATGTCGGTGCTGACCGGCACGGTCGGCGCCGATGGCAAGCGCCGGCCCGACCCGGTCTACGGCGGCAACGTGCAGCTCAACGGCAGCGCCGATGCGCTGCACCGCCGCATCAGCGTCACGCGCTTCGAGACCGAGACCCGCGTGCTGCCGGACGGCCAGCGGATCGAGCTGCGCAAGCCGGTGCTCGATTTCAGCGGCGGCGGCGCGTTGCCGCAGACCTTCTCGCTGCGCGCGGCGATGCCACTGATCGGGCTCGGGCTGCTGGAGGCGGTGCCCGACGAAGCGATCCTCGCCCGCGCCGATCCCGACGACCTGAACGGCGACGGCATCCGCGGCATCGCCAACATCGTCTTCGATGGCGAGAGCACGCAGCCGCGGCTCGGCCGCTTCGGCTGGAAGGCATCGAAGGCCAGCATCCGGCAGCAGGTGGCGACCGCGCTGCTGCGCGACATGGGCGTGACGACGCCGGTGTTTCCGCGCAAGTCCTGCCAGTACACCGAGCTCGATTGCCGCCGGCCCGATGGCAGCGCGCCCGGCGTCAGCGAGGCCGAGCTGACGCGGCTGACGCAGTACCTGGCGCTGCTGGCGGTGCCGGCGCAGCGCAGCCTGCGCAGCGGCTTCCCGACCGGTGCGGTGGTGCTGAAGGAGCACGACGTCAACCCGGCGCAGATCCAGCGCGGCCGCACGCTGTTCGGCCAGGCCAACTGCATCGGCTGCCACACGCCGGAGCTGCGCACCGGCGCCAACCACCCGTTCGCCGAGCTGCGCGGCCAGACGATCCGCCCGTACACCGACCTGCTGCTGCACGACTTGGGGCCGAAGCTGGCCGACACGCTGGGCGAAGCGCGCGCAACCGGGCGCCACTGGCGCACGCCGCCGCTGTGGGGCATCGGGCTGACGCCTTACGTGCAAGGCGGCGACGACAAGGCGCGCTACCTGCACGACGGGCGCGCGCGCACGCTGACCGAAGCCATCCTGTGGCACGGCGGCGAGGCCGACACGAGCCGGCGCGGTTTCGAGGCGATGACGGCGGCCGATCGCGAGGCCTTGCTGGCCTTCCTGCGTTCGCTGTGAAGCACGCCACGCCCGGCTCCGGAAACGCGGCCCGCTGAAACGAACGAAACCGCCACTGATGCGCCGCTGACGCACGCGACGCGCACAGTGGCGTTTTCGCGCTTGTTTCACCGGAGCCGCCATGAACCTTCACCGCCGCCAAACGCTGTTCCTGCTGCCCGCCGCCGCGCTGGCGCCGCAGGCCTTCGCCTTCGACCTGAACAAGGCGCTCGGCGCCGCACAAGGCGCCGCCAAGGCGGCCAGCCTGTCGGACGACGACATCCGCGCCCATGCCCGCAGCATGGCCGCGCAGATGGATGCGCAATCGCGCATCGCCCCGGCGACCAGCGCGCATGCCAAGCGCCTGGCCGCGCTGACGCAGAGCTGCCGCGAGGACAAGGGGCTGGCCTTGAACTACAAGGTCTACCAGACGCCGGAGGTCAACGCCTTCGCGCTGGCCGACGGCTCGATCCGCTTCTACAGCGGGCTGATGGACATGATGAGCGACGACGAGGTCCGCTACGTCATCGGCCACGAGATCGGCCACGTGCAGGCCGGCCATTCGAAGAAGCGCATGCAGGTGGCGCTCGGCTCGGGCGCCGCGCGTGAAGCGGCGCTGGCCGCCGGCGGCAAGGCCGGGGCGCTGGCGTCATCGGAGCTGGGCGATCTCTTCGTCAAGGTCGTGCGCGCGCAGCATTCGCAGTCCAACGAGAACGAGGCCGACGACTACGCGATGCAGTTCCTGTCGCGCCGCCAGCATGACCGGCGCGCTGCGGTCTCAGCGCTGGAGAAGCTCGACAAGATGAGCGGCGGCGGCGGCGCGCACTGGCTGTCGACGCACCCGGCACCGCGCGACCGCGCGCAGCGCATGCGCACGCAGCTGGGTGGAACGACCTAACGCTCGTCCGCTTCGAACGGAAAGCGCGCGTCCCAGAACGCCGCCAGCCGCGGTTCGGCATCGACGCGTCGCACGATCGGCGCGAGCCGCGGCGCCACCGCGTAGAAGCGCGGCCGCCACGGCCCGAAGCGCGAGACGACGGTGACGTAGAGGTCCAGCACCGTCAGCGCTTCGCCGAGCAGGTAGGGCCCGGCCGGCGCGAGCTGCGCATCCATCTGCTGCCAGCAGAAGGCGATGCGATCGTGCACCGCATCGTGCACGCGCTCGCGCTGCGCCGGCTCGGCGCCGATGCGGCGCACGTCGGGCTTGATCCAGTGCAGCGCATAGATCGCCGACGAGACGTAGAGCATCCAGCGCAGGAACTGCGCGCGCCGCGGGTCGCCGATCGGCGGCGCGAGCTGCGCTTCGCGATGCGCATCGGCCAGGTGGATCAGGATCGCCGCGCTCTCGGTCATCACCGCGCCATCCGGACTCACCAGCGTCGGGATCTGGCGCATCGGGTTCGCCGCTGCGACGCGCTCGCGCGCGTCGGCCTCGGCCCAGGTCGCGCCCTCGATCAGCGTGTACGGCTGGCCGATCAGCGTCAGCGCCGCTTCGACCGCGGTCGAGCCCGAATACTGCGCGCCGTAGACAGTCAGCCCGGTCATCCGTGCCCCCTACAGCCCTGCGGGCTGGTCCCCCCGAGGGGGAGCGAGCGCCTTCGGAACGGCCGGGCGGCGCTCACGCGACGAATCCTTCGAGCACGTTGACAACGTTGATGCCGACCTCGGCGACCGCATAACCGCCTTCCATCGTGAACACCGTCGGCAGGCCGAGCGTGGCGATGGCCGCTCCGATTCGGAGATAGTCGGCACTGCTCACGCGGAAGCGCGAGATCGGGTCGCCTTCGAACGTGTCGACGCCGAGCGCGATCACCAGCGCATCGGCGCCGAAGCGACGGATCTCGGCCAGCGCCTGCTCGAGCGCCGCGGACCAGCCGGAGAAATCGGTGCCGGCCGGCAGCGGCAGGTTCAGGTTGCAGCCCGCGCCGGCGCCGGCGCCGCGCTCGTCGGCATGGCCGAGGAAGAACGGGTACTCGGTCGACGGGTCGCCGTGGATCGACAGGGTCATCACGTCGGCGCGCTCGTAGAAGAGGCTTTGCGTGCCGTTGCCGTGGTGGTAGTCGACGTCGAGCACCGCGACGCGGCGCGCTCCGCCGTCGCGCAGCGCCTGCGCGGCGAGCGCGGCGTTGTTCAGGAAGCAGTAGCCACCGTAGAAATCGGCGCCGGCATGGTGACCCGGCGGGCGGGTCAGCGCCATCGTCGCGCGCGGCGCATTGGCGGCGAGCAGCGCACGCGCCGCATCGATCGCGCAGGCGGCGCCGGTGCGCGCGGCGTCCCAGGTGCCGGCCGTCAGCGGCGAGCCGGCATCGAACGAGAACAGCCCGACGCGCGCGGCGAAATTCAGCGGCAGCACATCGTCGCGAAAGCCGCGCACCGGCCACACCGAGGGCAGCACGTCGACTGCCGCGTTCTCGGGATCGAGCGCGACCCATTCGTCCCACGCCGTGGCGAGGAAATCGACATAGCGTGGCTGGTGCACGCGGCGGATCAGCGCGAGGTCCGCATCGCCCGGCGTGCGCAGTTCGCCGACCGGCCGGCGCTGCAATTCGGCCATCACGTGCGCCAGCCGCGCCGGCGTTTCGTGGCAGGGCACCAGGCGGCCGCGGAACATCTCCTGGCGGCCATCGTGGCGGGCGTGGGCGGGGTTGTGAAAGATCAGCATCGGGCGATTGTGGTTCAGGCCGAACAACTGAAACCGCGCTGTGCTTGAACTGGAACGGGCTCGATACGCGCACTCGCAACACTGCCTTCCACAGCAAATCCACCAATGAAGGCGCAGTAATGAAGCTGACAACGATGATGAATGCGATGGTCCTGGCGGCGTTGGGTGCCGTGGGTGCAGCGCAGACGGCGCAGGCGGCCGTGATGACCCAGACGGCGATGCTCAACGGCGCCGGCGGCAACCCGAACGTGACCAACCTCAACCCGGTCGTCTACATGAGCGAGGACGTCGAGTTCACGAAGTTCGACACCAATCTCGGCACACTGCAGTCGGCGCTGCTCGAATGGGACCTCGGCGGCAACACGTCGGTGACGCCGGCCCTCGCGCCGCCGCCCGCGGTGGTCTGGACCGATGGCACGATCACCTTCCAGTTCCGCGGCCAGCAGGACGTGACGGCATTCGACCACCTGCTGACGACGAAGCTCTTCGACATCGACGGCCCCGACGGCAGTGCCAACCTGAACCTGGCGAATGTCATCGGCAGCGGCAAGTTCAGCGCCGGGCTGTTCGAGGCCATCTTCGACATGAGCAGCGGCCTGTTCCCGGCGCAGGTCTCGGGTGAGTACAACGGCAAGGTCACGCTGACCTACACCTACGAGCCGGGCCGCGGCACCGCGGACGTACCGGAACCGGGCAGCCTCGCGCTGCTCAGCGTCGGCCTCGTGGCCGTCGCACTCGGCCGCCGCGGCGTGCGCCGTTAGTGCCTAGCGCTGCCCGACGATCAGCGGGTACGGATTCAGCGGCGTGCCCTTCCACCACTGCCGCTCCGCTCCGAGCACGAAGACCGCGAAGTGCAGATGCGGCGCGTCGGCCGATGCGTTGCCGGTCGAGCCGACGGTGCCGACCGGATCCCCACGCTTGAGCCACGCGCCTTCCTTGAGGCCGTCCGCATAACGATCCAGGTGAGCGTAGTAGTAGGCATAGCGCTCGGTCGGATCGAACTGGTAGACGGTCAGGCCGCCGGGCTTGCTGTTGAACAGCTTGACGACCCGCCCATCGGCCGCGGCCACCACTGGCGTGCCGCGCGGCGCCGGGATGTCGAGCGCTTCATGGCGCTGCGCGCCGCGCGCCTGCTCGTAGTTGTCGCGCAGCATCGAGGCATCGATGCCGGCCACCGGGACCCGCAGCGAGCCCGGCGAGGGTGGATGGATGCCGGCGAGCACCGCTGGCGCCGATGCCGATGCCGCCGCAGCGGCGGCCGGCGCGGATGGGGCGACCGGGGCGGACGGGGCAGCAGGCGCGGCGTGCCGGCCCGCCCGTTCACGCACCGCTTCGTCGCTGCAGCCGATCGTCACGCTGCCCGCGATCACCGCGCACCACGCGACCGTCCGCACCGCGCGACGCGCGACCATCCGCGCTCACCCCTTCACGTCGACCACGAATCCGGCCGACCCGAGCGCGGAGAGCCGCTTCGCATCCCAGTTCGTCAGGTGCACGCAGCCATGCGTTTCCATGCGGCCGACCAATGACGGTTCCGGCGTGCCGTGAATGCCCCAGTGCGGCTTGTTCAAGCCCAGCCAGATGCTACCGACCGGATTGTTCGGCCCCGGCTTGATCTCGACCTTGCGCTGGTTCGGCTTGGCGTCCCACATCAGCGCCGGGTCGTAGTGGAACGACGGGTCGGCGACCTCGTTCTTGATGCGCATCTGCCCGACCGGCAAGGGATCGTGGCGCCCGCCGATGCTGACCGGGAAGGCCGCCACCGGCTGGCCCTGCTTGTCCAGCACCTGCAGCTGCCGCTCGGCCTTCAGGATGCGGATCGACGCCCCGGCGCGCTGCGGCTTGGTGTCCAGCACCGCCGGCACGACCAGCTCGCTGCCGACCGCCCACTGGCGGCCAGGGTTCAGCTGCTGCAGCAGGCGCGGCGACGAGTGGAACTTCTCGGCCAGGCCCTCGAGCGGGGTCTGGTAGCCCAGCCGCGGCAGGTCGGCGCGCGCCATGATGTCCTTGGGCACCGGCTGGAACGGGCCGCGCAGGTCGGCTTCCGACACCACGTAGCGCACCAGCGGCGCCGCGTTGTCGGACTGCAGCATTCCCCAAGTCGGCGCATCGATGCGCCCGCTCGGCCGCAGCCCGTGCGAGGCCTGGAACGCGCTCACCGCGCGCCGCATGTTGGTGGCGAACACGCCATCGATCTCGCCCGACGAGAACCACTGGCGATCGAGCAGCACCTGCGCGCGCACCACGGCCGCGCCGCGGCTGCCGGGCCCGAGCACCGGCAGGCGCTCGGCGCGTTCGATCGCGGTGATCATCGACGCCGCGGTCGACTTCGGCAGCGGCTTCGCCTGCAATGGCGCCGCGAACAAGGCGGCCAGCAGCGGGGAAAGCAGGCGCAGCGTGTTCATGGCAACAACCGGCAAACCGTGTACCCGGTGCCACGGCACTGCCGGCGAACCCCAATGGCGCGGATGGCGGCGCGCGGCTTAGAGTCGCGCGCGTCGCTCCAACCACCGCCACCCACGAGATGCGCCTGCTCCCACGTTCCCTCCTCGCCGCCGGCCTGCTCGCCGCCGGCAGCCTCGCCGCCGCGCAGCCGGCCGCCACGCTCCGCGACGTCGTCGTCGTCGGCAGCAACTGGGACGGCACCGCCGAGATCTTCGATCCGCACACCTTCAAGGTGCTCAAGCGCCTGAACCTCGTGCCCGACCGCGCCGAGCGCCTGCAGGAGATCGAGGACGCCGGCCTGAAGCGCCGCTTCATGTTCCAGCTGATCCGCCGTGTCATCGGCGAGGGCCACGACCAGCTCGTCGACGACCTGTTCCCGTCCCACGACGGCCGCCTGCTTTTTGCGTCGCGGCCGAGCTTCGCCGACGTCGTCGCGCTCGACGTGCTGACCGGCAAGATCGCCTGGCGCACGCCGATCGAAGGCGTGCGCGCCGACCACGCGGCGCTGTCGCCCGACGGCAAGACCTTCCTCGTCTCGGCGTCCACCGCACGCAAGGTGCACGCGATCGACACCGCCACCGGCAAGATCATCGGCGGCTTCGAGTCGGGCGACCAGCCGCACGAGAGCAACTATTCGAAGGACGGCCAGCGCATCTACCACGCCAGCATCGGCAAGGTCTACGTGCCGACGACCGCCGGCTGGCTCGACGGCATCAAGGGCGACCGCTGGTTCCAGGTCGTCGATGCGAAGACTTGGGCAGTGCTCAAGCGCATCGACATCGGCGAGAAACTGAAAGCATTCGGCCGGCCCTGGGTCGACAAGGCGGTGCGGCCGATGGCGGTGGCGCCGGACGAGCGCCATGTCTACATGCAGGTCTCGTTCTTCCACGGTTTCTTCGAATACGACCTGCAGCAGGAGAAGATCACCCGCGTCGCCGAATTGCCGGTGCCCGACGAGATCGCCAAGCTCTCGTACTGGAGCTACCAGCTCAATTCGGCGCACCACGGGCTGGCGATCAATTCCGAGGGCACCAAGCTCTGCGTGGCCGCCACGATGTCGGGTTATGCGGCGATCGTCGACCGCGCGACGCTGAAGCCGACGATCATCCCGCTGTCCGACAAGCCGCTCGGCGCGAAGCCGTACTGGGCCACCGAGAGCGCCGACGGCAAGCACTGCTACATCTCCGTCAGCGAACAGGACCGCGTGTCGGTGATCTCGTTCGCTGAAGCGCGGGAAGTGGCCAGCGTGAAGGTCGGCGATCACCCGCAACGGGTGCGCACGGGCAAGCTGCTGATTGCCGAGTAGACGGCTCAGTCGATCTCGAACGCCGGCACCTGCCGCCCATCGATGTCGGTGAAGCCGTATTCGCGGGCCAGGTCGGCGACGCGGTGCACGCGGCCGCTCTTCTCCATCACTTCGCGGTCGGCGGCCAGCGCGGCGATCGCGCGGCCCAGGTAGCGCGGTGACTCGGTGCGCGCGAGCGCCGGCCGCTCGCGCCAATGCGCCTCGTCGGTCTTGTGGCCGGCGAGGATGAATTCGGTGCGCATCCAGCCCGGCGATACCGCGAGCGACGCGACGCCGTGTTCGCGCAGCTCCTGCGCGATGCCGAACGCCAGCCGGTTCATCGCCGACTTCGCGAGGTCGTAGAACAGGTTGCCGGTCAAATAGCGGTCGCGGTCCCAGAAGGTCGTGCTGGCGATCAGGCCGCGCCGCTGCTTGACCATCATCGGCGCGGCGAATCGTGCGGCGACCAGGTGATTGCGCACGCCGCGATCGAACATCGCATCCCACTGCGCCAGCGGGTGCTCCCAGAACGGCGCCTGGAACACGCCGTTGAAACTCTCGTGGCCGCCCCAGGCGTTGTTGACCAGCAGGTCGAGCCGGCCGGCTTCACGCTGCACACGCTCGAACAAGTCGCGCACCTGGTCTTGCTGCGTGTGGTCGACCCGCACTGCGATGCCACGGCCGCCGGCGGCCGTGACCTCGTCGGCGGTGTCGTCGATGCTGCCCGGCAGGCGCGCGAGGCCGGACATCGCCATCAGCTCGCCGTAGCGCTCGGCCGGCTGCGCGCGCGTGCTGCGGCCGGTGACGTAGACGGTGGCGCCGGCAGCGCCGAGCTCGACCGCGATGCCGCGCCCGCCGCCGCGGCTGGCGCCGGTGACGATCGCGATGCAGTCCTTCAGGGGCGGGTGGGCCATGGCAGTCTCCCATGCGTCGAAACGATGGATCGACGATAGCGGCGCCTCAGTCGCTCGTCTTGGAAGAACCCGCAACGACGCGTTCGAAGAACAATCCCGGCGTGAGCCCGCACAGCGCCTGGAACTCGTTGACCAGGTGCGACTGGTCGTAAAACCCAAGATCCTGCGCGACCTCCGCCCAGCGCGGCGGCACTGGCTGGCGCAGCGCACGCAGGCAGGCATGCAGCCGCGCGAGGCGCCGCCACGCGCGCGGCGTCAGCCCGATGTGGGCCTGGAAGATCTGCTGCAGCCGGCGCTCGCCGATGCCGAGGCTTTGGGTCACATCGCGCAGACCTTCATTGCCGGTCGATTCGGCGAGCAGGCGCGCGGCTTGCATCGCCTGCTGGCGCACGCTGCGGTCGGCGGGATTCAAGTGGCGCTGCAACACCTCCTGCAGCAGCGCGACACGGGCGGCATCGTCGCGCGCCGCGGCCAGACGCTCGAGCAGCTCGCCCGCGTCGTGACGCCACAGCGCCTCGAGCGACACCGCGGTGCTCGCGATCTCGCTTGCCGGCACGCCGAGCAACGCGGCGGCCGCGCCGGGGCGCAAGGTCAGCGACAGGCCGGCGACGCGGCCCTGCAGGTGCAGCACCGCCGGCGCCGCGCTCGCGCCCACCGCCTCGGCCGCGAACGCGGCCTGCCCGCCGATCGTCGGCGCATCACCCAGGTTGAAGATCAGGTGCACTGCGCCATCGGGCAGCACACGTTCCTCGACTGCACGTCCGTCGGGAATCTGCTCGCGGTAGGCGGTGATGTTGGCGACGAACTCCCGCAGCGGCGGCGCGACCGCGAACCCTTGCATCGTGCCGGCCGGCACGTCGGTCTCCGGCGCGTACAGCGGGTCGCCGTCGAGGCGAACGAAGAGGCGCTCGGGCATCAGTGCCCGCCCGGCCGTCCGAAGGGCACTGAGCGCCCCCCGGGGGCCGCGAACGCAGTGATCTGGGGGCCGACCATCTCTGCGATGCTACGCCGCGATGCGCTGACGAGGCGATTTCCGCCACGCGGCGCCGTCAGTTGCGCGTGATCGTCAGGCCCGCGGCCCGGGCGCCGACGGGCGCCTTGGCGCTGATCGTCACGCCGCGGTTGCGCGGGGCCACCACGGTCGTGATCGTGAAGCTCGCGCTGCTGGCACCGGCGGGCACGGTGACGCTGGCCGGTACCGCCGCCCACGCGGGGGTCGACGAGCCGAGCGTCACCAGCACGCCGCCGGCAGGAGCCGGCCCGGCCAGGCCGATCACGCCGGTCGCCGACTGGCCGCCGACCACGCTGCGCGGCTGCAGCACCAACGAGGTCAGCGCGGGCATCGCGGCGGCCTTCGTCACGGTCAATGCCGTGGTCTTGCTGACGCCGGCATAACTCGCAGTGACGTTGGCCGTGGTGGTCGCGCTGACCGAGGTCGTCGTGATCGTGAAGTTCGCGCTGCTCGCGCCCTGAGCCACCGTCACCGACGAGGGCACCAGCGCGGCCGATGACGAGCTGGCCAGCGTGATCACCGCGCCGCCCGCCGGCGCCGCGGCCGACAGCTGCACGCTGCCGGTCGCGCTACTGCCGCCACTGACGCTGCTCGGCGTGATGCCCAGCGTGCTCAGCACCGGCGCCGTGCCCACCGGGTTCCAGCCGAGCTGGATGACATCGAAGTCGCTGGCCGACAGCAGGCGGAACGCCGGGTTCAGCACGCCGTTGTCCCAGCGCGTGTCGAAGGTGCCGGTGACGTACAGGTCGGAGCCGTTGTCGGCGACGATCAAGCCGTGCTTCTGCATCGCGCGGAAGATCTTGCGCAGGTTCGGGTCGCTGGTGCGCAGCGCCGGGTCGGCGCCGTTGACGCTGGCCTTCAGGCGCAACCGCGCGCCCATCGGCAGCGCGCCCGCGGTGCTGCCGGCGCGGTGCGAGGCCGGCCAGACGTAGCCGTTCGTCGCACGAACTGTCACACGAAAGGCGTGGCCGATCTCGGAAAGCGTGAGGTCGTACACCTCGTCGTAGCGCACCAGCCCCGGAAAGATCGCCAGGCCCGCGGCATCCGCCGAGGTCCAGCCGTTCGGCCGGCGATTGTTGGTGTTCATGTCGAAGAACGCGCCCGAGCCGGCGCGCCAGCCGCTGCCGTCGTACCAGACGTTGTACAGCTCGTAGAGGTGGTTGTTGCTGCAGTCGACCATCAGCAGGTGGCGGTCGGAACTGCTGCGCTGGTCGACATTGGCCGGCGCGCCGCCCTCGACCCAATGCGGCTGCGTGATCGATTGGATCGGGATCGGATAGAAGGCCTGGCCGACGCCGTCGCTCTCGTCGTCGTAGAGAAAGCTGACCCGCGACTTGACTTGGGCCCCGTCGACCACTGCATAGGGCATGCCGTAGATCGAGACGCTGCCGGAGGACTCCTCGCCGCCGAAGTCCGGATGCAGCCGCCGCGTGCCGCCGTTGTTGATGAACGAGATGAAGGCCGCGGAGTTGGCATCGACCGGCGCGCTGCGGATGTCGAGGTTCCACCAGTTGTCGGCCGGGAACACCGGCTCGGCGCCGCGCACCGCGGCGCCCTGGACGGGCGTCGATGCCGGACACACCACGCTGCCGGCCTGAACGGCGAGCGGAGCGGTCACGAACAGCGAGAGCAGCAGGGCGCGCACGTTCATCTGGAATTCCTAGGGATGGTCGACAGGGCCGGTTTGTGCCATCACCGCGATCCACCGTCGTGTCCAGCTGTAAGGGAGCATCGACATGGGATCCATCGATCTGCGGTTGCGCACGCGTCATCTCGCGGCCCTGTGCGCGCTGCTCGCCAGCCTGGCCGTGGCCGATGCGCAGGCGCAGGCAGCCAAACCGCTGGCTCCGCTGCCGGCCCTGCAGACGCCGATCGGCGCACCGCAGCGCAGCACGCCGGCCAACGATCCGATCATCCTGCAGCTGCAATTGCGCGACCCCAACGACGCGACGCGCGGACGGATCCAGAAGGTGAACGTCACCTACGTGAAGACCGACCGCAAGCAGGGCGAGGACGACTTCGCCTACGCCGCGCGGCTGACGCGCGAGAAGGCCGCGGCCATCGCCGACGCGACCAATGCGCTCGTGCCCGGCACCGCGAAGGCCATCGACAAGGAGGTCAATGTCATCGTCGGCTATCGCAGGAATGCCCAGGGCAGGTACCTGCGCGATCGGTTCGGCTTCTTCATTCCGATCTACAAGAAGTTCAAGCAGGGTTATGTCGAGTTCACCAACCTGGTCAACGATCCGCGGCTGAAGAACGATCCGCAGATGATGGGCCAGCAGGTGGTCTTCGGCGAACGCGTGCGCCAGCAGAACGGCACCATCAAGATCGTCGGCGGCAATCCGACCGGCGAGCCCGGCGGCGGGGTCTGGGGCCAGGGCGAGATCCCCGGCGTGCCGCCACCGCCACCCCCCTCGTCGGGCAGCTCGATGGGCAGCATGATGGGCTCGGCCGGGACCTCCAGCGGCATCTCGATCGGCGACTTCCCCGGCGACCCGACATCGACGCCGTATGCCGCGTTCGGCGTCTTCGAGGTCGACAGCTTCGGCGATCCGATCACCAGCCCCGATGGCGGCGTGCCGGTCGCGGTGGTCGACATCGTGTCGGGCCAGACCGCCAACGATGTGCTGCAGTCGCTGTACCTGCTGCTGCAGGAGATGAACATCGAGGCGACGCTGGACCTCGCCGAGAGCCTGCTGTTCATCGACGGGCTGGGGGCGAACCAGCAGGTCTACTGGAACGAGACCGACACCGGCCTGGAGTTCGGCATGAGCGCGGCTTTCATCGTGCCGCTGCCGGACAGCCTGGGGCTCGCGCTGACGGGGTTGATGCTGATGGCGGGCCTGCGCTCGACGCGCCGGTAGCGCTGCGCGGCGCACTCACAATGCGCCGATGCCGACCCCGCTCGCCGCTGTCGTCGATGCCTCCCGTCGCGCTGCGGAAACCAGCAGCCGGATCGCCAAGCGCGATGCGATCGCCGGCTGCCTGCGCGGCGCGGCCGGCGATGAAGTCGAGATCGCCGTCGCCTTTCTCTCCGGTGTGATCCGCCAGGGCCGCATCGGCCTCGGCTACGCCACGCTGGCCGCACAACGCGGCGAGCCCGCGGCGCAAGCCGCGCTGATGCTGCTCGAGGTCGACGCCGCGCTCGGCCGCATCGCGGCGACGAGCGGCAAAGGCTCGGCGGCCGCGCGCCATGCGCAGCTGCATGAGCTGTTCCAGCGCGCCACGGCGGCCGAGCAGGACTTTCTGATGCGCCTGCTGGTCGGCGAGCTGCGCCAGGGCGCGCTCGAAGGCGTGATGATCGATGCGGTCGCCGCGGCGTCCGGCGTGCCGCTGGCCGACGTGCGCCGCGCGGCGATGTTTGCCGGCGATGTGGGGATGGTCGCGCGCCTGGCCCTGACCGAAGGCGCGGCCGCGCTCGCCGGCTTCGGCGTCGCGCTGCACCGGCCGCTGCAGCCGATGCTCGCAACGCCGGCCGAGGACATCGCCGATGCGATGGCGCGGCTGGGCACCGCGGCGCTCGAATGGAAGGTCGATGGTGCGCGCGTGCAGGTGCACAAGTCGGGTGAGCGCGTCGAGGTTTACACGCGCAACCTGAACGACGTCACCGCCTCGGTGCCCGAGATCGTCGAGGCGGTGCAGGCGCTGCCGGCGCAGGAACTGGTGCTCGACGGCGAGGCCGTCGCGTTGAACGCCGGCGGCACGCCGCTGCCATTCCAGGTGACGATGCGTCGCTTCGGCCGCAAGCTCGACGTCGCGCGCATGCGCAGCGAATTGCCCTTGGCGGTCTACTTCTTCGACTGCCTGCACCGCGACGTCATGCCGCTGATCGACCGGCCCGCCCGCGAGCGCTTCGATGCGCTCGCCGACGTTGTGCCCCCAGCGCTCGTGATCCCGCGCCTGATCACTGCCGACGTCGCCGCCGCCGAAGACTTCTATGCCGATGCCCTGGCGCGCGGCCACGAGGGCGTGATGGCAAAGGCGCTCGATGCGCCCTACGAAGCGGGCGGCCGCGGCGCGAGCTGGCTGAAGGTCAAGCGCACCCACACGCTCGACTTGGTCGTGCTGGCCGCCGAATGGGGCCACGGCCGCCGCCGTGGCTGGCTGTCGAACCTGCACCTCGGTGCGCGTGATCCGGCCGGCGGCTGGGTGAAGCTGGGCAAGACCTTCAAGGGCATGACCGACGCGCTGCTCGAATGGCAGACCGCCGAGCTGCTGGCACGCGAGAGCAGCCGCGATGCTTACACGGTATATGTGCGGCCCGAGCTGGTGGTCGAGATCGCGTTCAACGACTTGCAGCAGAGCCCGCAGTATCCGGGTGGCCTCGCGCTGCGCTTTGCGCGGGTCAAGGGCTACCGGCCGGACAAGCGGGCCGAGGAGGCGGATACGATCGAGGCGGTGCGGGCTTTGTATGCGGCGCAAGGAGCGAATGAGGCATGAAACGGTTGATGGCACTTCTGGTGGCCGCATGGCTTCCGTTGACGGGCTGCGGCGGCGATTCCGATCCGGATCGCGACCCCACCGTCACCGCAGCGAAGCAGCGCTGGTTGGACGCCAACGTTCGCAGTTATCGCTTCACGTACTCGATGTCCTGCTTCTGTCCCTCGCGCGGACCGATCGCGGTCACGGTGCGGGACAACCTGGTGATTGAGGCGCACGCGAAGGAGACCGGCATGGCGCTGCCGGCGGAAGAACTCAAGTCCGTTCAGACCATCGGGCGCATCTTCGACCGCATCGACGATGCCTATGCGCACAAGGCCAGTGTGATCCGGGTGACGGCCGATCAGACCTACGGCTATCCCACCAGCGTGTACATCGACTACAGCGGGGGCTTCGTCGATGATGAAGTCGGCTTCACCATCGTCGAATTCGTGGCCGGTGCATGAGTGATCAAATGCGCTACGTACTTCGACACGACGTTCCCTCCGTCGAAACCTACATCGACATTCGCCTCGCAGCGGGCCTCAGCAGGAAGTCGTCTCAGGCGGCCACTGTCGGTCTGAGCAATGGCCTCTTCAGCGTGGTCGTGTACCTGGATGCCGCACCCGTGGGCATCGGTCGGATCATCGGCGACGGCGGCTGCTTCTTCGAGATCGTGGACATCGCGGTGCGGCCGGAGCACCAGAAGAAGGGGCTCGGCGACATGATCATGAGGGCGCTGATGCGCTGGATTCATGAGAACGCGCCGTCGACCGCCTACGTCAGCCTGATGGCAGACCATGGGACTCCAAAGTTCTACGAGCGCTACGGCTTCGAAGCCTCGCTGCCTCCCAAGAAGTCCGGCATGTCCCTGCGCATCGCGTAGTTGCGAAACGAACGGATGGCCGATCGGATCATCGCCTTCCTTGCCGAGGCCGTACCCGCCTTGTTCTGGGCCACGGCCGAGTTCACGTTGCTCGTCCTCGCGTTCAGCGCGTGCTTGAGGGCGTATGCCCTCTTCCGTTCGCGCAGGGAGCGCACGGCCGACTTCATCGGACACGATGCCCTGGCAAGGTGGATCCGCTTGACGTGGGATGCCTGGCTTCAGCTCGCCGTCGTCGCGATCCTCCTTGGCGCTGTCTGGGCGATGATCGCGGCACTGACCGAAGAGTAGGAGGCTCTTCGAACTCACCGTCCACTCGGAGACATTCGCTTGATCATCGAACGCATCTACATCGGCGCACCCTCCGGCGATTCTCAGCAGGAGGTGCCGGCGGTCCAGGTGATTGCCGGGGCGGGCATCGTCGGGGACCGGTACTTTGGGCGGCATGACGAGCCGGGCCAGAACATCACGTTCGTCGAGGCGGAGGCCATCGAATCCTTCCAGGACCTCCACGCGAGGCCTCGGGATCTTTCGGTCACGAGGCGCAACGTCGTGACCCGCGGCGTCCGATTGAACGAGCTCGTCGGCAAGGAGTTCATTGCCGGCGGCCTGCGCTTTCGCGGCGTCGAGCTCTGCGAGCCGTGCCTCGGCCTGGGCCAGGCGCTGTCGTCGGCAGCGCTTGCACCGCCTGCCGTCGTCAAGGCATTCGTTCATCGCGCAGGCTTGCGCGCCGATGCGCTCTCGAGCGGTGAGTTGCGGCAAGGCGCGCAGCTCGAGTGCGAGGCGTCTGGTCAGGCACGCGCATGAGACCGCTGGCAGGGAGCGCGCCGCTCGCCTGGCTCGCCGCCGCGGCAGCAATCGTTGCCGCCTCGTGGCCGCATCTGTTTGGCGCTGAAGTCCCGTTGCCGGGGTTGCGGGGCTTGTCTGCGCCGACTGTCGGCTGGCCACTGTCGGTGGCCTCATTGGCCATGGCGGTGTTCCTGTCGCTGCCGCGCCTGCTGTCCAGAGACCGGCTGCTGGTCTGTGCCGGCATTGCGCTGTGCCTGTTCGTGGTGCTCGTCGTCTACGTCTCTCCCGTATTCGCCGGCGTGTTCGCCCTCATGGCCGGAAGCATCATCCGCGAAGTCAGGCCCACGGCCTGATCCGGGCTGAGCGCTCGTTCGCCCCGCCGTGAAAGCGCATGCACAATCACGCGCATGCGCAAATCAGCAGCCCGCACGGGTCCCGCCGGCGGCAAGGTCACGCTGGAGATGGTCGCTCTGCGCAGCGGCGTGTCGCCGGCCACCGTCTCGCGCATCCTCAACGGCACGGCAGTCGTCAGCGACGAGAAGCGCGCGGCGGTCGACCTGGCGATCGCCGAGCTCGGCTTCGTGCCGAACCCGATCGCGCGCGGGCTGGCCGGCGGGCGCACGCTCAGCGCGGGCGTCATCACGCAGGCGATCGACAGCCCGTTCTACGGCGTCGCGCTGCGCGGCATCGAGGAGGTGCTGGACAAGGCCGGCTACATCCCGCTGTTCGTCAGCGGCCACTGGAACGCCGACGAGGAGAAGCGCTGCATCGAGGTGCTGCGCTCGCGCCGCGTCGATGGGCTGATCGTGCTGACCGGGCGGCTCGGCGATGCCGAGTTGGGCAAGGTGGCGAAGACGCTGCCGACGGTGATCACCGGGCGTGTGCTGAAGGCGCCGGGGCTGTATTCGCTGCAGTTCGATGACTTCGAAGGGGCGCGGCTGGCGACCGAGCACCTGCTGTCGCTGGGCCATCGGCGCATCGCCTTCATCGCCGGCGATCCGGTGCACCCGGATGCCAACGAGCGCCTGCGCGGTTATCGCAGCGCGCTGCAGGCAGCGGGCGTGCGCTTCAAATCGAGCCTGGTGCTGCAGGGCAGCTTCATCGAGGAGAGCGGCCGCGCCGCGGTGCAGCGGCTGCTGGCCAGCGGCGAAGCGTTCAGCGCGATCTTCGCGGCCAATGACCAGATGGCCTTCGGCGCCGCGCTGGCGCTGTACGAAGAAGGCTTGCGCGTGCCCGACGACGTGTCGGTGGTCGGCTTCGACGACCTGGCCGGCGCCACGCACTCGATCCCGCCGCTGACGACGATCCAGCAGTCGGGGCTCGAGATGGGCCGGCTCGCGGCGGCCAGCCTGCTCGAGCTGCTGGCCGGCGAGCTGCCGAAGGCGCAGCTGCCGAAGCCGCAGCTGATCGTGCGCGCGTCGACGCGGCCGATCGCGCCGGCCTGAGAGAGGCCCCGAGAGGGCTGAGCGCGCGCTCGAGCGCCCGCCCGGTCCCGCGCCGCACCGCGGGGCCGCGATTACCCTGAGTTGACAGCTGCGAGGCGCGCTCATAGAGTGTGAAAGCGCTTTCAGCACAACCCGCCTTCCCATGTCCTCACGCCGCCCCTTCACCGTTCACGCGCTGCGCCGCCGCATCGCGCTGGGGCTGCCTGCGGCCTGGGCCCTCGGCACGACGGCGGCGCGCGCTGCGGCGCCGCGCGCGCTGACGGTCGCCGCGTTTCCGGCGATCGACCAGATCGTGCGCGGTGCTGTTCCCGCCTGGCGCGAGCTGCATCCCGACGTCGAGCTGAAGGTCGTCAGCCGGCGCGCGTCGGACCACCACGTGGCGATGACGACGGCGCTGTCGAGCCAGAGCAACCTGCCGGACCTGTTCGCGCTGGAGGCCGATTACGTCGGCCGCTTCTCGCTCGGCAGCGGGCTCGAAGATCTGCGTCGCGCGCCGTTCAACATCGAGGCGCTGCGTCAGCGTTTCGTGCCCTACGCGTACCAGCAGGCGACCAACCCGCGCGGTGAGGTCGTCGCGGTGCCCACCGATGTCGGCCCCGGCACGCTGCTGTACCGCAGCGACCTGCTGCAGCGCGCCGGCCTGGTCGAAGCCGACCTGGTGCGCAGCTGGGACGGCTTCGTCGAGGCCGGCCGGCGCATCAAGGCCAGCACCGGCGCCGTGCTGCTGGCGCATGCGCGCGACATGAAGGACATCCTGATCCGCGCCGGCGTCACGCCCGGCGACGGCATCTACTTCGGCCGCGGCAACACGGTGCGCGTCAATTCGCCGCACTACGCGCGCGCCTTCGAGCTGGCGCGTGCGGTGCGCAAGGCCAAGCTGGACGCGAACATCGGCTCCTGGTCGTCGGACTGGACCGAAGGTTTCCGGCGCGGCGGCATCGCCACGCAGATGATGGGCGCCTGGCTCGCCGGCCACCTGAACAACTGGCTCGCCCCGGGCACGCGCGGGTTGTGGCGCGCGGCGCAATTGCCCGAGGGCGCGTACGCGGCCTACGGCGGCACCTTCTTCGCGCTGCCGCGTGCCGCCGATCCGGCGGGCAAGGCACTGGCCTGGGAACTGGCGACGCTGCTGACCACCGATCGCCGATTGCAGCTGGCCGCGTTCCAGCAGCACGATGCCTTCCCGGCGGCGGTCGACACCTACGGCGACCCGTTCTTCGAGCAGCCCATTCCCTTTCTCGGTGGCCAGCCGGCGCGCACCGTCTGGCGTGAGGCTGCACGCCGCATCACCGCGCCGACCGTGCACAAGCAGGACCGCTTCGCCGAGGAGGTGATCAACACCGAGCTCGACAAGGTGCTGCTGCGCGGCAAGGACATTCCCACCGCGCTGGGTGACGCCGAGCGGCTGCTGAAGCAGCGCGCGTTGCGCTGAAAGCGGCGACGATGGCACTCGACGGCACACCCCCTGCGATGACGACGCCGCTGCGCCCCGCCGATGCACCCGAGACGCTGCCTCCTGTCAGTGCCACCAGCGCCGCCAGTGCAGCGGTGCCCGCGCGCGGCAGCCGGCTGCGCATCTCGGCGCGCTCCGCCCCCTACGTGCTGCTGCTGCCCTTCCTCGCGCTGTTCCTGATCTTCGGCCTGTTCCCGCTGGGCTTTTCGCTCTACCTCGCGTTCCAGAGCTGGGAGCCGACCAGCGGCCTGGGCGCGATGAGCTTCGTCGGCTGGGACAACTTCCGCTTCGCGTTGAGCGACGAGTGGTTCTGGAAGTCGATGTGGAACACGCTGTGGCTGGCGGTCGCCGGCGGCGTGCCGCAGCACCTGGTGGCGATTCCGCTGGCCTGCTTCATCCATGCCGGCTTCAAGCGCTGGCGCAACATCGTGCTGGGCGCGTACTTCGTGCCCTACATCACCTCGACCGTCGCGGTGGCCATCGTCTTCACGCTGCTGTATTCCACCGAATACGGGCTCATCAATGCGGTGCTGCGTGGGCTCGCGAAATGGCCACTGATCGGCGCGCTGATGCCGGCGCAGGCGATCGACTGGATCAACGACCCCGAGCACCTGAAGCCGGCCATCGCGGTGCTGGTGTTCTGGCGCTTCGTCGGCTTCAACATCGTGCTGTACCTGGCCGGCCTGCAGGCGATCCCGCGCGACCTGTACGAGGCCGCGACGATCGACGGCGCCGGCCCGCTGCAGCAGTTCTTCCACATCACGCTGCCGGGGCTCAAACCCATGATCCTGTTCGGCGTCACCTTGAGCGTCGTCGGCGGGCTGCAGCTGTTCGAGGAGCCCTTCATCCTGACGCCCGATGGACGCGGCGGCTCGGACCAGGCCGGCATGACGGCCGCGGTGTACCTGTACCGCACGGCCTTCGATTTCAATGACTTCGGCGCTGCGAGCGCGATGTCCTGGCTGCTGTTCATCGCGGTGGGCGCGCTGACCTGGGCGATCCACCGCGGCATCGGCAGAGGCCTGCGATGAACGCACGCCGCAACACCGTTCGCGCCACCTGGGCCGCCTACGCCCTCATCGGCGCCGGCGCGCTGCTGATGCTGGCGCCGTTCTGGTTCATGTTCGTCTTCGCGACGCATTCGCGCACGGAGATCTTCAGCGTGCCGCCGCCGATGTGGTTCGGCGACGACCTGCTGAACAACCTGCGCATCCTCGGTGAGCGCATTCCGTTCTGGCGCAATCTCGGCTGGAGCGTCTACGTCGCGCTGGCGTCGACGGCGCTGACGCTGCTGTTCTGCTCGATGGGCGGCTACGCCTTCGCGATGTTCGAGTTCCGCTTCAAGAAGGCGCTCTTCGCACTGGTCATCGGCACCATGCTGCTGCCGTCGTTCATGAGCATGATCCCGACCTTCATGATCATGGACGCGCTGGGCTGGATCGACCAGCCGCGCGCGCTGTACATCCCCGGCGCGGCCAGCGCCTTCGGCATCTTCCTGATGCGGCAATACGTGCTGAGCGCGGTGCCTCGCGAATTGATCGAAGCCGCGCGCATGGATGGCTGCGGCGAGCTCGGCATCTATGCGCGCATCGTGCTGCCGCTGCTGAAGCCCGCGCTCGGCACGCTGGGGCTGGTGACCTTCATCGGCTCGTGGAACAACTTCATCGGGCCGCTGATCGTGATGCGCAGTCCCGACAACTACACCTTGCCGTTGGCGCTGCGCAGCCTGCAGAGCCCGGCGGACACCGAATGGGGCGCATTGATGGCCGGTGCGGCGGTGGCGACCTTGCCGCTGCTGGTGCTGTACACGCTCGCCTCCCGGCAATTGATCGCCGGCCTGACCGTGGGCGCCGTGAAGCAGTAGCGCCTGTTCCGGGCTCCTGCGGCCCGCTTTGTCTGACTTGCACGCCGGCCTGCGAGGTCCGGCTTCGACCATGAACGACCCACTCGGCTTGACGCCCCCCTTTCCCCCCGGTTTCGTCTGGGGCGTGGCCACCAGCGCCTATCAGATCGAAGGCGCGGCCAGGGTCGACGGCCGCGGACCGTCGATCTGGGACACGTTCTGCCGCGTGCCCGGCGCGATCGCCGACGGCTGTTCGGGCGACGTCGCCTGCGACCACTACCACCGCTGGGCGACCGATCTCGACCTGGTCAAGAGCCTGGGCGTCGAGGCCTACCGCTTCTCGATCGCCTGGCCGCGCGTGCGGCCCGATGGCCACGGCGCGTTCAATGCCGCCGGCATGGATTTCTACGACAAGCTCGTCGACGGCCTGCTCGCGCGCGGCGTCACGCCCTACATCACGCTGAACCACTGGGACCTGCCGCAGGCGCTGCAGGACGAGGGCGGCTGGGGCGCGCGCGACACGGTGCACCGCTTCGTCGAATACGCCCGCCACGTGCATGCGCGCCTCGGCGACCGCGTGCGCTCGATCACCACGCACAACGAGCCCTGGGTGATGGCTGTGCTCGGCCACCAGAACGGGATCTTCGCGCCGGGGCTGAAGCACCGGCCGCTGGCGATGCAGGTGTCGCACCACCTGCTGCTGAGCCACGGCCTGGCGCTGCAGGCCCTGCGCGCCGACGGCGCGAAGGCCGAGCTCGGCATCGTGCTGAACCTCGCGCCCTTCCACCCGGCCACCGATGCCCCGGCCGACCACGACAAGGCGCGGCTCGAGGACGGGCTGCTGCGGCGCTGGTACCTCGATCCGATCTATCACGCCAAGTACCCGGAAGACGTGCTCGCCGAGCTCGGCCCGGATGCGCCGCTGGTGCAGCGCGGCGACATGGCCGACATCGCGCAGCCGATCGACTTCCTCGGCGTCAACTACTACTCGCGCTCGGTGGTCAGCGCGGCCGAGCCGTGGGATGCGCAGGCCGCCGGCCACGAGACCACCGCGATGGGCTGGGAGATCTACCCGCAGGGGCTGACCGAGCTGCTGGTGGCGCTGGGGCGCGACTACCCGGTGCCGGCGCTGATCGTCACCGAGAACGGCGGCGCCTTCGCCGACGAGCTGAGCCACGGCCGGGTGCACGACGCCGATCGTGCGCGTTATCTGGCGACGCACGTCGCCGCGGTCAGCGATGCGATCGCCCAGGGCGCGCCCGTGCACGGCTACATGGTGTGGAGCCTGCTCGACAACTTCGAGTGGGCGTCGGGCTACGACAAGCGCTTCGGCATCGTGCACGTCGACTACGCCACGCAGCGCCGCACGCTGAAGGACAGCGCGCTCTGGTACCGCGACTTCCTCGCCCGTCAACGGCAGCGCTGAACGTTTTCGAGAGGGCACGAGATGGGACAGCTGTCACTGCGCGGACTGCGCAAGCGCTTCGGCGACGTCGAGGTCATCAAGGGCATCGACCTGGAGATCCACGACGGCGAGTTCATCGTCTTCGTCGGGCCCTCCGGCTGCGGCAAGTCGACCACGCTGCGGCTGATCGCCGGGCTGGAGGACATCAGCGACGGCGAGCTGCGCATCGACGGCCAGCGCGCCAACGAGCTGCACCCGGCCGATCGCGGCGCGGCGATGGTCTTCCAGAGTTATGCGCTGTATCCGCAGATGACCGTGGCCGAGAACATGGCCTTCGCACTGCGCATGGCCGGCGTGCCGAGGGCCGAGCGTGAGCAGCAGGTCAAGCGCGCGGCCGACACGCTGCGCATCACGAAGCTGCTCGGGCGTTATCCGAAGGACTTGTCGGGCGGCCAGCGCCAGCGCGTGGCGATCGGCCGCGCGATCGTGCGCAACCCGCGCGTGTTCCTGTTCGACGAACCGCTGTCGAACCTCGATGCGAGCCTGCGCGTCGACATGCGCGTGGAGCTGGCGCGGCTGCGCGAGACGCTCGGCACGACGATGGTCTACGTGACGCACGACCAGGTCGAGGCGATGACCTTGGGCGACCGCATCGCCGTGTTCAACGACGGCCGCATCGAGCAGCTCGGCGAGCCGATGGCGGTGTACCGCGCGCCGGACACCGAGTTCGTCGCCGCCTTCCTCGGCGCGCCGCGCATCAACCTGGTCGACGCGCCGCCGTCGGTCGGGGCCAGCCGCGAGCACCAGGCGCTGTGGGATGCGGCGCTGGCCGGGCGCAACGGCCGCTCGCCGCGGCGCATCGGCCTGCGGCCCGAACACCTGCAGCTCGATGCCTCGGGCGAGGGCATCGCGGCGGTCGTCGCGCTCGCCGAACGTCTGGGCGACAGCGTGGTCGCGCATGTGCGCGTGTTCGGCATCGAACCACTGCTGACCTTGCGGATCAACGACGGCGCATCGGCGATCGAGGCCGGCGAGGTGCTGCACCTGCGCGTCGTCGACGGCGCGGCGCTGGCCTTCGGCGACGACGGGCGGCGGCTGCACTGAGCCGCCGCGCTGGGGCGTCACGGCGCCTGGTAGATCCGCACGTGCTCGACTTCGAAGCGCACCGGGAAGATCGCGTCGTCGATCGCCCCGCCCAGGTCGCCGCCGATGGCCAGGTTCAGGATCAGGAACTGCGGCGCATCGAATGGCCATTGCGCGCTGCCGCTGCCGCGGTTCTCGTACACGTGGTGCACGCGGCCGTTGACCGCGAACGTCACGCGATGCGGCGTCCACAGCATCTGGTAGTCGTTGAAGGCGCTGCAGGCCGTGGGCAGCTGCGAGCCGCCGCCGACGCCCTGGCCGCCGCTGCCGGAGGTGGTATGCACGGTGCTGAAGACGCGCGTCGGCGCGCTGCCGACGTGTTCCAGGATGTCGAGCTCGCCGGCGGCCGGCCAGTTGCCGTGGCCCAGCGTCCAGATCGCCGGCCAGGTGCCGGCGCCGCAGGGCATCCTGGCGCGGATCTCGAAGAAGCCGTAGGTCCACGATGCCTTGCCGCTGGTGATCAGCCGCGCCGAGGTGTACCGCTGGCCGCCCCAGTCAGCCGCCTGGCGCAGTTCTTCGCGCCGCGCGGTGATGACCAGGCGGCCGTCGCGCACCTCGCTGTTCTCGAGCCGCGCGTGGCCGTAGTACTGCTTCTCGCGGTTGTGCCAGCCGGCCTTGTTCAGGCCGGTGTCGTAGACCCAGCGGCTGGCGTCGGGCAGGCCGGGCACGTCGAATTCGTCCGACCACACCAGCCGGTAGGTCGGCGGCAGCGTCAAGGTCGTGGCCGTCGGCGCGGGCGGCGGGCTGCCGGTCGCCGGCACGGTGTCGCCGGTGCCGCCGCAGCCGGTAAGCAAGGCGGCGGCGAGCGCGCCGAAGCGCTGGAAAGGCAAGGACATTCGGGTGTCTCCTAGGTTCCAAATCTTGAAGGCGCTCTTATTATGCTGAAAGCGCTTTCAAACGCCAACGACTGAAAGCGCTTTCTACGCACCGGAATCCAACGACAACCCTCGACCGACACCGAGCGCGGAGGCTTGACGGGCTGCCGCCACTGACCGCCTCCGCGCCACGGGTCCCCAATCGAAAACACACCGGAGACTACGCTGATGAATCCCTTGCCCTCGGCCCGTTCGGCTCACGGCCCGCGCCCGATCTTCCGCATCACGGCGCTGGCGGCGGCCTGCGGGCTGGTGTGCAGCGGGGCTGCGTTGGCGCAGACCGCGGCCGCGCCGCCGGCAGCGGCGGCGTCCGCCGCGGCGCCTGCGGCGGCCGCCTCCGCGGTCCCGCCCACGCTGCTCGCGCAGGCCGCAACCGTGGCGCCGGTGGCCCAGGCCGGCACCCTGCAGCAGCCGATGACCGTCGTCATCACCGGCATCCGCCGCAGCCTCGAGTCGGCGATGGACCTGAAGCGCAATGCGCAGGGCGTGGTCGACGGCATCGTCGCCGAGGACATCGGCAAGTTCCCCGACACCAACCTCGCCGAATCGATGCAGCGCATCACCGGCGTGTCGATCGACCGCACGATCGGCGAGGGCTCGGCGATCACGGTGCGCGGCGTCGGGCCGGACTTCAACCTCGTGCTGCTCAATGGGCGCCAGATGCCGGCGTCGAGCATCGCCGACACCGCGCCATCGAATTCGCGCGCCTTCGACTTCGCGAACCTGGCGTCCGAGTCGGTGTCGGCGATCGAGGTCTACAAGACCAGCCGCGCCAGCTCGCCCGCCGGCGGCATCGGCGCGACGGTGAACATCAAGACCGCGCGGCCGCTGGAGAATCCCGGCCTGCGCGCGAGCGTCGGCATCAAGGGCGTCAAGGACGATTCCAACGACCGCCTGCCGAGCAGCCTGCAGGGCAGCTCGGTCACCCCCGAGATCTCGGGCATCTTCAGCAACACCTTCGCCGACGGCCGCTTCGGCATCGCGATCAGCGCCAGCTACCAGGAGCGCGACCTCGGCTTCAACCAGGCCGCGGTGCCGAACGGCTGGCGCGCCTTCAAGGGCGACGAGAACAACTGGGGCACGATTCCGCAGCCCGGCACGCCCGGCAGCGAGAACATCACCAACCGGCCCGGCCCGAACGACATCTACTCGGTACCGCAGAACCTGCTCTACAGCTTCAACGGCGTGCAGCGCAAGCGCACCAACGGCCAGCTGGCGCTGCAGTTCGAGCCCTTCAAGGGCCTGCGCGCGACGCTGGACCACACGTATTCCGAGAACAAGATCCAGACCAAGCGCAACGAGCTGTCGGCGTGGTTCAACTTCGGCCCCACGGTGACCAAGTGGACCGACGGCCCGGCCGCCGCGCCGACCTTCTATTCGGAGATCATCAACCCGCCGACCAGCGACATCGCGATGGCCGGCGCGCTGTACGCCACGCGCAACGAGAACAAGTCGACCGGCTTCAACCTGGCCTGGAAAGCGAGCGACAAGCTCGGCTTCGAGTTCGACATCCACCAGTCCACCGCCACCTCGGGCGCCGACAGCCCCTACGGCTCGAACTCGGTGCTCGGCGCGGCCAGCTTCAATCGCGGCACGACCTCGGTCGATTTCACGCGCGACTTCCCGGTGCTCAGCATCCAGGGTTCGCAGCTCGACGCATCGAAAATGATGGTCACCGGCTCGTCCTTCCGCAACAGCTACATGAAGTCGGGCGTCGACCAGGCCCAGGCGTCGGGCAAGTGGAAGATCCGCGAGGAGTCGGAGCTCCGGTTCGGCCTCGCGGCCACCCGCGTCGAGAACCGCACGGCCTTCTCGAACGTGCAGCGCGACACCTGGGGCGGCGCGACGAATCCGGGCGACTATCCCGATGACCTGTGGCGCGCCGACACCGTGCGCCAGTACTTCGGCCAGATCTCGGGCAGCGGCGATCCCGCACTGTTCAACCAGTTCTACGTCTGGGACTTCGAGAAGGTGCGCGCGATCGCCGCGCAGGTCGGCGGCGACCCGTCGCTGTACCTCGCGTCGAACGCCTTCACGACCGACCGCCGCGTCAAGGAGAACTCCGACAGCGCCTACCTGCAGTTCGACCAGGACTGGGAATGGGGCGTGCCGATGCATGCCGCGCTCGGCGTGCGCTACGAGCGGACCAAGATCACGTCGACCGCGCTGGTGCCCACCGCCACCGGCATCCTGTGGACCGGCAACAACGAGTTCTCGGTCCAGTTCGGCCAGCCGGGGTTCACGACCTTGAGCGGCGACTACAAGTACTTCCTGCCGAGCCTGGACTTCGATGCCGAGCTGAACGACCGCATGAAGCTGCGCGCGAGTTATGGCGAGAGCATCGGCCGGCCGCAGTGGCACCACATCCAGGGCGGCCAGACGCTGACGCAGCTGGCCCGCATCAACGGCGGCACCGGCGCGCAAGGCAACCCGGGGCTGAAGCCGCTGAAGGCCAAGAACTTCGATCTGTCGTTCGAGTACTACTACGCCAAGTCGAGCTATGCGGCGCTGGGCCTGTTCCACAAGACCATCGACAACTTCGTCGGCGTGACGACGGTGAACCAGACGCCGTTCAATCTCCATACGCCGGCCGGCGGCGCGCTGTTCAACGAGGCGGTGCAAAGCGGCTGCGTGCAGGGCGACCTGACCTGCATCCGCAACTACATCTTCCGCACCCACAACGGCCGCAACGGTGTCGTGCGCACCGGCACCGATCCGAACGGCAACGAGCAGGGCACGATCGCCGGCCAGCCGGGCGACCCGATCGCGACCTTCGCGATCACCATCCCGGCGAACCAGCGCTCGTCGAAATTGAAGGGCCTGGAGTTCAACATCCAGCACGTGTTCGGCAACTCCGGCTTCGGCGTCTCGGCCAACTTCACGAAGGTCAAGTCGGGGCTGGAGTACAACAACGCGAGCCTCGGTGAACAGTTCCCGCTGGTCGGGCTGTCGGATTCGGCCAACTTCGTCGGCTTCTACGAGGACAACAAGTTCTCGGTGCGCGCGGCCTACAACTGGCGCGACAAGTTCCTGGCCAACGTCGTCGACGGCAGCGGCCTGCCGAACCCGGTCTACACCGAGGCCTACGGCCAGTGGGACGTGACGCTGGGCTACAAGATCACCGACAACCTCACCGTGCAGGCCGAGGTGATCAACCTGACCGACGAGATCCAGCGCCAGCACGGCCGGCGCAAGGAGCAATTGCTCGGTGTGACGCAGACCGGCCGGCGCTACATGTTCGGGGCACGCTGGCAGTTCTGAGGAGGGCGAGGGATGAGCAGCAGCGTCCGCCAGGTGATCATCGTCGGCGGCGGTTCGGCCGGCTGGCTGGTGGCGGGCGTGCTCGCCGCGCGCCACCGCTCGGCCGATGCCGACGGCTTGCGCGTGACGCTGCTGGAGTCGCCCGACAAGGCGCCGATCGGCGTCGGCGAGGGCACCTGGCCGACGATGCGCGACACGCTGCGCACCATCGGCGTCAGCGAATCGGACCTGGTGCGCGAATGCGACGCGACCTTCAAGCAGGGCTCGCGCTTCGACCGCTGGATCGGCGGGCGCGATCCGCAGCGCGACGGTGATCGCTACTACCACCCGTTCTCGCTGCCACAGGGCTACGGCGATGCGGACCTGGTCGCCGGCTGGCTGCGGCAGCATGCCGATGTGCCGTTCGCCGACCTGGTCGGCCCGCAGCCGCACCTGTGCGCGCAGCACCGCGCGCCGAAGCAGGCGCAAACGCCGGAGTACGCGTCGATCGCGAATTACGCCTACCACTTCGATGCCGGCAAGTTCGGGCCCTTTCTGCGCCGGCACTGCGTCGAGCGGCTCGGCGTGCGGCATGTGCTCGACGAGATGGTCGAGGTGCTGTCGCACGACAACAGCGACATCGCTGCGCTGAAGACGCGTGACCACGGCGTGCTGGCGGCTGACCTGTTCGTCGACTGCACCGGCATGCCCTCGCTGCTGCTGGGCCGGCACTACGGCGTGCCGCTGGTGTCGCAGCGCCATGTGCTGTTCTGCGACACGGCGCTGGCATTGCAGGCGCCGTACTCGCGTGACGACCACCCGATCGCCTCGCAGACGATCTCGACCGCGCAAGCGAGCGGCTGGATCTGGGACATCGGGCTGTCGAGCCGGCGCGGCATTGGTCACGTCTACTCGAGCGCCCACACCAGCGACGACGCGGCCGCGGACGCGCTGCTGCGCTACATCGAGGCCCATGGCGGCCCGAAGAACGCCGGCACGCCGCGCAAGATCGGCTTCACGCCCGGCCACCGCGAGCGCTTCTGGCACCGCAACTGCGTCGCGATCGGCCTGTCGGCCGGCTTCATCGAGCCGCTCGAAGCCTCGGCGCTGGCGCTGATCGAGCTCTCGGCCGCGATGCTCGCCGACGACCTGCCGGCGACGCGCGAGGCGGTCGACATCTGCGCGCGCCGCTTCAACGAGTGCTTCAGCTACCGCTGGGGCCGCATCATCGAGTTCCTGAAGCTGCACTACGTGCTGTCGCAGCGCGCCGACAGCGAGTTCTGGCGCGACAACCGGCGCGCGGAATCAATACCGGAGCGGCTGCGCGAGATGCTGCTGCTGTGGCGTCACCGCAGCCCGTCGCGCTACGACCTGCAGCGCATCGACGAGGTGTTTCCGTCGGCGAGCTGGCAATACGTGCTGTACGGCATGGGCTTCCGGCCCGAGGCGCTGCCGAGGCACGCGGCCGCGGCCGATGAACATTTCCACGCTGCCGCGGAACTGACGCGCCGCATGCTCGGCGCGCTGCCCGACCACCGCACGCTGATCGATCACATCAAGCTGCACGGCCAATCGACGATTTAAGACCAGCCCATGACCCGCCCCGCACTGCTCAACAACATCGACCACCGCGATCTGCGTGTGAAGACCGACCGCGCCGAGCACTTCGGCGACGCCGTGATGTCGGCCGTGACCTTCCCGGCCGAGTTCCGCAGCGTGCAGGCGCACTATCCGATCGTCTTTCAGAAGACCGCTGACGGCACGGGCTTCCAGCCGCTCGCGCTGTTCGGGTTCGAGGCAGGCGAGAACCTGTTCCTCGGCTCGCAGGGTTGGGACGCGCCGTATGTCCCGATGGCGATCGAGCGTGACCCGTTTCTGATCGGCCGCGACGGGGATTCGTTGCTGATGCACGTCGACCTCGACAGCCCGCGGCTGGGTGTGAACGGTGCCGGCGGTGAAGCGCTGTTCCGGGCCCATGGCGGCACCACCGACTACCTCGACCGCATGAACTCGGTGCTGCTCGCGTTGCACGAAGGGCTGCAGGCCACGCCGGCCTTCATCACCACGCTGCTCGAGCTGCGGCTGCTGGAATCCTTCGTCTTCGACGTCGAGCTCGACGACGGCTCGACGCACCGGCTGGCCGGCTTCTACACGATCGACGAGGACCGGCTCGCCGCGCTCGACGGCGCGGTGCTCGAGCGCCTGCAGCGCGCCGGCCAGCTGATGCCGATCTACATGGCGGTGGCGTCGCTGTCGAACTTCCGCACACTGGTCGAGCGCCGCAACCGTCGCTCGTAGCACGCACCATGAGCGTCCACCTGCCGATGCCGACGCCGGTGCGCGAGATCACCGGCATCGATCCGGCCGCGCTGCCCGACGAGCTGTTGCAGTCCACCGAGCCGGTGGTCGTGCGCGGCCTGGTGCGGCATTGGCCGGCTGTGCAGGCCGCGCTCGCATCCGGCGCTGCCGTCTCGCAGCTGCTGCGCCGCTGCTGGCGCGACGCCACCGTCAACGCCTGGATCGGTGCGCCGGAGATCGAGGGCCGCTTCTTCTACGACGCTCAGTTCAGCGGCTTCAACTTCCATGCCGAGCGGCTGCCGCTGGGCAGCGTGCTCGATGCGCTGGCACGGCACCACGCCGACCCGCGGCCGCCATCGCTCTACGTCGGCTCGACGACGATCGACACCTGCCTGCCGGGTTTCCGCGATGACAACGACCTCGGGTTCGGCAAGCTGCAGCCGTTGATGAGCCTGTGGCTCGGCAATCGCACGCGCATCGCCGCGCACCAGGACCTGCCGGCGAACCTGGCTTGCGTGGTCGCCGGGCGGCGGCGCTTCACGCTGTTCGAGCCCGGGGAGGTCGGCAACCTGTACATCGGCCCCCTCGATTTCACGCCGGCCGGCCAGCCGGTGAGCCTGGTCGACATCACCGCGCCGGACCTCGATCGTTTTCCGCGTTATGCCGATGCCGCGCGGCGCGCCCGCGGCGCCGAGCTCGCTCCGGGCGATGCGATCCTCATTCCCAGCCTGTGGTGGCACCACGTCGAGGCCACCACGCCCTTCAACGCGCTGGTGAACTACTGGTGGCGCGACACGCCCGAGCACATGGACGCGCCGGTCGCCGCGCTGCTGCACACCATCCTGTGCGTGCGCGAGCTGCCGCCGGAGCAGCGCCGCGCCTGGCAGCAGCTGTTCGAGCATTACGTCTTCGCGGCCGATGCATCGACCGCTGCGCATATCCCGGAGCATGCACGCGGCGTGCTGAAGCCGCTGGATGCCGAAGCCTCGCGCCGCCTGCGCGCGCAACTGCTGCAGAAGCTCAACCGCTGAGGTGATCACGATGCAACCGACCCCGCCCACCCCGACCCGCCGCATCGTGATCGCCGGCGGCGGCACCGCCGGCTGGATGGTGGCGGCCTGCCTGGCGAAGACGCTGGGCAGGAAGCTCGACATCACGCTGGTCGAGTCCGACGAGATCGGCACCGTCGGCGTCGGCGAGGCGACGATCCCGACGCTGCTGCTGTTCCACGAGCTGCTCGGCATCAACGAGCAGGAGTTCATGGCCGCGACGCTGGCCACCTTCAAGCTCGGCATCGGCTTCGAGCACTGGCGCGCGCCCGGCCACCAGTACATCCATTCCTTCGGCCTGACCGGCCGCGACCACTGGACCGCCGGCTTCCAGCATTTCTGGCTGAAGGGCCGCGAGCGTGGCCTGGCCTCGGCCGAGTACGGCGACTACTGCACCGAGCATCGCGCCGCGCGCGAGAACCGCTTCGCGCACCTGCCGAAGGCCGGCATGAACTACGCGTTCCACCTCGACGCGACGCGGTATGCGCGCTTCCTGCGCAGCTTCAGCGAGCCGCTGGGCGTCAAGCGTGTCGAGGGCAAGATCGTCGACGTGCTGAAGCACGCCGACTCGGGCCACATCCGCGCACTGAAGCTCGATCGCGGCGCCGAGATCGCGGGCGACCTCTTCATCGACTGCACCGGCTTCCGGGCGCTCTTGATCGGCACGACGATGGGCGTGCGCTACGAGGACTGGTCGCACTGGCTGCCCTGCGACAGCGCGGTCGCCGCGCAGACGGCCTCGGTGGGCGAAGCGGTGCCGTACACGCGCTCGATCGCCCACGAATGCGGCTGGCAATGGCGCATTCCGCTGCAGCACCGGGTCGGCAACGGCATGGTCTACGCAAGCCGCTACCTCGACGACGACGCGGCCAAGGCGACACTGCTGCAACGCGTGCAGGGCGAGGTGCTGGCGCCGCCGCGGGTGCTGAAGTTCCGCCCCGGCCAGCGCGAGGAAGCCTGGCGCGGCAACTGCGTCGCGATCGGCCTGGCCGGCGGTTTCATCGAGCCGCTGGAGTCGACCAGCATCCACCTGATCCAGCGCGGCGTGATCCGGCTGCTGCAGCTGTTCCCCTCGGACGGCATCTGCGCGGCCGACGTCGACGAATACAACCGCCAGACGCGCTGGGAGATGAAGCACATCCGCGACTTCATCGTGCTGCACTACCACGTGACCCAGCGCGACGACACGCCGTTCTGGCGCGACTGCCGCAGCATGGACATTCCGGCGTCGCTGCGCCAGCGCATCGAGCTGTTCCAGGAGAGCGGCCGCGTCTTTCGCGCGCCGAACGAGCTGTTCGCCGAGAACTCGTGGATCCAGGTGATGCTGGGGCAGGGCATCGTGCCGCGGCGGCCGAATGCAACGGCCGACATGATGGGCGACGAGGAGCTGCGGCATTTCCTCGAGGGCATTCGCATGGGCGTCGAGCGCACAGTAATGCCACTGCCGCGGCACGAGGCCTATGTGCGCGAGTATTGCGGCGCGGTGGCGCAGCCGGCCGGCGTGCCGGCGGCTGCGCCGGCGCTGGCCGTGCCGAGGTGAAGGCGGCCGCGGGCTTCGCGGCACTGTGTCTGCTGCTCGGTTCACCTGCAGGTCATGCCTCCGAAAAGCAGCGGCCATCGTTCGCCTGGCCCGGTGGCGCGACGCTGGCCGTCAGCCTGTCCTATGACGATGCCTTGCCGTCGCAGCTGGACAACGCACTGCCGGCGCTGAACGCGCTCGGCCTGAAAGCCAGCTTCTACCTCACGCTGTCGAGCGAGACGCTCGCGCAGCGCCTGCCTGAATGGCGCGCCGCGGCCGCGGCCGGGCACGAACTCGGCAACCACACGATCTTCCATCCGTGTTCACGCAGCGCCGCGTCGGACCGGGACTGGGTCGCGCCGCATCGTGACCTCGATCGCCTGAGCGTCGCGGCGCTGCGCGACGAAATCGTCGCGGCGAATGGGTTCCTGCACGCGATCGACGGGCGCACCGAGCGCACGTTCACCGCGCCGTGCGGCGACCTGCGCGCCGGCGGCGAGCCCTACCTGCCGGCGATCCTGCCTCTCTTTCTCGGCATCAAGTCGCGCAGCGGCGGCGTGACGGACGATGTGCTGGCGCAGGACCTGCACGATGTGAGCACGTGGGCGCCGGTGGCAGCGGACGCGGACGCGTTGATCGGCTTCCTCGAACGCGCCGCGGCAGCCAGCAGCGGGCGAGGGCTGGCCAGCATCACCTTCCACGGCATCGGCGGCGACTACCTGGCGGTGTCGAAGCACGCGCACGAACGCCTGCTGCGGCACCTGGCCACCCATCCTGGCCGCTATTGGGTGGCCACCTTCGCCGACGTGGCACGTCGCGCACGCCAGCCAGCGGCGCAGTGGCCTTAAGGTCCGCGCAGCGACAACGCGCCGAGGTCGATGAACGGCACCTCGCCGAGCGTGGCCTGGGCCAGCGCCTCGCCCAATCCGGCCGAGTGCTTGAAGCCGTGGCCCGAGCAGGCCGAGACTACCGTGACGTGGTCGAGCGTCGGATGCCGGTCGACGACGAAGCCCGAGTCCGGGCTCACCGTGTACGGGCAGGCGGCGGCGTGCACGCGCTCGGGCGTCACGCTGCGCAAGCGGCCTGCGACGTGCCGGGCGTGCATGTCGGCGCTTTCCTCGGCGCCGACCTCGCGCACCAGGTGGTCGGGGTCGGTGGTCTGCCGGTACTGCTCGGTCGCGACCTTCACGCCGCCGAAGCCATCGACCATCGGGAAGCCGTAGAAGGTGTCCCCGTCGCCGCTGCCGTGCATCCAGATGAAGACCGGGCAGCCCGGCGAGGCGTACAGCGCGGGCTCGGCCGGCCGGAACCAGTGCAAGGCCTGGCGCATGACGCGCAGCTGCGCCGCATAGGCGCCGCCGACGAGCCCGGGCAGCCAGGGCCCGGCCGTCACGATCACGTGGCCGGCGGCGACGCTGCCGCGATCGGTGCGCACCGCCGCGCCGCCCGGCGCGCTCTCAATGGCCAGCACGGTCTCGTTCAGCCGCAGCACGGCGCCCGCTCGCCGGGCCGCTTCGAGCTGCACGGCGACGCAGCGCTCGGGCTTCAACACCCCGGCGTCGGGCTCGTAATAGGCCACCTCGTCGCCGCGCACCAGGAACTGCGCAAAGCGCGCCGCCACCTCGGCGGCGTTCAGCACCTCGTGCGGAATGTCAAAGCGGCGCGCCGCGGCGATGGTGCGCCGCAGGAAGTCGGGCCGGCGGTGATGGTGCGCCTGGCCGACGCCCGCGCCCATGGTCAGGCCGCCGGTCTTCAGGTACAGGCGCTCGCCGTGCGCGGCCTCGAGCGCCTGCCAGATCTGGTGCGAGCGCAGCACGATCGGCACGTACAGCTCGCCCTCGCCGATGGCCAGCCGCGTGATGCGCGTGGCGCCGTGGCTCGAACCGCGGTCGTGCGGCGGGGCGAAGCGATCGATGCCGATCACGCGCGCCCCGCGGCGCGCGAGCTGCCAGGCGGTGGCGCTGCCGAAGGCGCCCAGGCCGATCACGATGACGTCGGCGACGGTGGGAGGGTTCATGACGCCATTCACTTCGCTGAAAACCGCGTTGCGGCCGAAGGCCTATTTCCCGCCGAGGGCTTCCCGTAGCTTAGCGGCGGGTACTCCCGAATCCGAATGGATCCCGACCCGCCGGCTGCTCATCGGTTTCGGCCCGCGGTGGCCGTCATCGCCCACCAGCGGGTGTGCCTCCCTCCCTCGATCGGTGGATGCGTGGCGGGTCGAGCTCTCCTCTGCCGCTTGATCAGTATCCGCAGATTACATACATTGCCAGCGGCCACTTTCAGTGGCTGTCCCCGCCACAAGGAGGAGAACCGGATGGCTACCTCGCGCACACGAATTCCCGCAGCCGTTGGCGTCAGGGGTGATCCGATTCCCGCGGCCGACTCCTCTGGTCCTGGCCTCGCAGCCGCGATCGCCGCGGCCGAACGCGAAGCCGGTGCCGACGACGCGCTGTTCCTGCATCAACTCGAGCAGCGCCTGCGCGCCGGGCCCGGCAATCGCAGCGCAGCGCCGCCGACAGCCCGCAGTAGGACGATCCGCATCGTTCCGGCGACGCCGCCCAACCGCAGCTTCGAGGTCCTCAAGGATCCGCGCTACCTGGCCAACATGCGCCAGCTCATGCACCGCACCGGCGGCGGCGAACGTGTCGTCGGCGGCCAGCCGGTGAAGGCCGGTGAATTCCTCGACTGCGTAGCCGTCGGCTCGGACACCGACTGGGCCTGTACCGGCACGCTGATCGCGCCCAACGTCGTGCTCACCGCCGGCCACTGCGCCGAATTCGCAACCCGCGTGTACTTCGGCAACGACGTGTCCCGTCCCGGCAAGGTGGTCAAGGTCAAGCAGCGCGTGCGCCACCCCAAGTACCATCAAGGCGCGACCAACGATCTGCTGGTATTGCTGCTGCAGCAGAACGTCACCACCGTGAAGCCGCGCGCGCTGGCCACCAAGGCGCTGGCCGACAAGGCCACCGACGGCCGCGTGGTCGGCTTTGGCACCGTCAACGCCGGCGGCGATCTCGGCTACGGCATCAAGCGCTTCGTCGACGTGCCTGTCGTCTCCAACGCCTGCCGCGGCAAGCTCGACGGCAAGCAGGACCGCTTCAGCTACGGGTGCGACCCTGGCCAGGAACTGGTCGCCGGCCGGCCGATGCTCGAGCGTGACAGTTGCCGCGGCGACAGCGGCGGCCCCTTCTACGTGCTGAATGCGCAGAGCGCCTGGGTGCTCGCCGGGGCCACCTCACGCGCCACCAGCAGCGCAATGAGCACCTGCGGCGACGGCGGCATCTACGAGCGCGTCGACCGCTTCCGCGACTGGATTGCCTCGCTCGCCGGCGTGGTTCTGCCTTGAGCCGCCGCGCCAAGGCGCCGACGCAGGCCCCAGCCGCCCCGGCCACCACGCCGCTGCAGGTTAGCGTCTGCTGGGGCGACATGACGCGCTCCGCCGGCGATGTGCTGCTGGTGGGCCACTACGCTGGCGTGATGCCCCAGCGTGCCGAACTGGCGGTGGACGACTGGGTCTCTGCCACGGCCGGCGGCGGTCCCGAAGTGCCGCGCTTGATCACCGAGATGACCCGTCGCGGCGTGCTGCGCGGTGACCTCGGCGAGGTGCAATTCTTCCCAGGCCCGGACGGCCGCCTCGCCGCGGTGGCCGGCATGGGGCAGCCGGGCACCTTCGGGCCATCACAGCAGCGCCGACTGGCGACCGCCGTGGCTCAGGTGATCGGCATGCTGCCACAGACCCGCAGCGTGACCAGTGTGGTCATCGGCTCCGGCGAAGGCAACTTGCCGCTCGAACTAGCCGCGCGGGATTTCGTCGATGCATTTGCCGGCGCGCTGCAGGCCGACCCGCGGCTGAAGGTGCGTTCGCTGGCCATCGCCGAACGCCAGCTCGAACGGGCCTTGCAGGTCCAACGCGCACTCGCCGCGGCCCCAACGCGCCCGGCGGCCACACGGCAATGGACGCTGGCCGATGGGCTGCAGGAGGTCGACGGCGGCGGCGTGTCGGCCGACTTCGGCTGCGCGATGTTGCTCGCAGCGCTGGGACTTCCCGATGATGGCAAACCGGGCCTGCTGGAGTCGGCGCTGCAGCGCTTGCCCGAGTCGCTGCGCGATGCGGTGCGTCAACGCATCCGCGGCGCGCAGGCGAACGGCCAGCCGCCCGAAGCAGCGCTGCGCCACGCCGCGCTGCAACTGCGTCTCGCGCCGCCGGAGGAGCCTGTCACCCGCCTGGTGCCGACACGAATGGCTTTCACCCATAGAGGCGACGACCTGCACGCCACCGCGATCACGGAGCGAACCACGGTCACCGAGCGGGTGCTCGAGCGCCGAGTGCAGCTCGCTCTGCGCGCCGCCGAAAAGCTCGCCGAGGCCAGTACCAGCAGCGCGTCCCAGCTCGGCCAGCGGATACGGCGGCTGCTGGTGCACGGTGACCTGCAATCCCTGCTCCAAGCGCTGGGCGACCTGGTGCTCGAACTCGACGAGGTGACCGCCTCGATGCCCTGGGAGATGCTGGCTCTGGAGGGCAACGCCGAGCCGCTGGCCGTGCGTCGCCCGTTGGCTCGGCAGTTGCGCACGCGGTACAGCCCGCGCCCCGGCGAGTCCGTCCGCGGCGGGCTGCCGCGCGTGCTGATCATCGGCGACCCCGCCTCCGGCACAGGCGCGCTGCCATCGGCGCGTGTCGAGGCCAAGGAGCTCGGCACGTGGTTCAAAGAGCACGAGGTGGACTGCACTGTGCTCATCGGTCCGCCCGAGGCGGGCACTGGTGCCGGCACGGAAGCAGGCTACGAGCCGGCCGAGTACGTCGAGGTCGTGACCTTGCTGCAATCCGGCCAGTACGACATCGTGCATTTCTGCGGCCATGCCGACTACGAGCAGGGGAGCGCCGAACGCTGCGGCTGGCTGTTCGATGAAAACCACCGGCTCACCGGCAGCGACCTGCAAGGCATGGCCAGGCCGCCGCGCCTGGTGTTTGCCAACGCCTGCCTGACCTCGCAGATCAAGCGTGGCAACGTCGCCGCTGGCCTGGCCGACGAGTTCTTCCACGTCGGCGTGCAGGACTTCATCGGTACTGCCTGGGAGGTGCCTTCGGAACCGGCCCGCACGCTGGCCATGACTTTCTATCGCGAGCTGCTGCCGGCCGCCAACAGACTCGGAGCGCCCATCGGCGAGGCGCTGAGGGAGGCACGTGCCGCGATCTGGCAGCCGGAACAGACAGCGCAGGTACACGCCGAAGGCGCGCCGCGGGCGGCTTGGGCTGCGTACCAGCATTACGGCGACCCGGCTTCACGATTCGTGACGCGCTGACGCTCACCGTCGCTGCCCCGATGTCCATTCACCACCACCCAGGGGGTCTCTGCCGATGATCATTACCGACGACACCACACGCCGCTTCATCAGCAGGTCTCGCCTGCCGAAAGTCCCGCGCAGCGCCGACAGGGGTTTGCGCGGGGCGATCGAAGACCTACCGCCGCTCGAGCTCAAGGCCAAGGACGCGCAGGCCCTGGTGGTCGGCAGCGGCCTCGTCGTCGCCGCCGAGAAGGTGCCAGTCCAGGTGCGCGAAGACGTCGTCAACTGCACGCTGTTCGCGCAGCTCGTGGCCACTGCTGAGGTCGGCGATCCGACCAAGGTCAACGAGTGGTACGGCGCGTATTTCCGCGCCCTCACCAACCTCGGCTGGGCGCAGAGCGACCAGCAATTCCAGAAGTACCGGTTCGACACCAGCGGCGCCGTCGCGCACCAGGCAGTGCTGCCGGTGGTCACCGCGCTGCTCGGTCCTCAGGCCGCCGCGCTGGCCGTTCTCAAGGCCGCCTTCGATGGCCTGAAGGAGATGAGCGAGAACGCGCCGTGGATTACGCTCTTCGAGCGCTACTCGCGGGTCGAGCAGTCGGCGCACTTCCAGGTCGCTACCGCCGAGGTCGGTGAAGGCGGCTTGGTGCAGGTGGCCCTGGTGGCCTTCGACCTGCAGGCACACAGCGAACTGATCCAGGTACTGTTCTTTAAGTTCAACAAGGCCAAGACGCTGCTCAACTACTCGGCGGGCCGCGCCACGATCTACGAGGCGGCGCTGGCCAGCCAGCGCGAGGCCCTGGCGCAACGCCTGGCGGCCTACCGCAAGGCCTATGTCGGGCAGGTCAGACTGCCGCCGCTGCCGGCGCCGTGAGGGCGACATGAGAGGCGGCAAGCGTCCACGTAGCGCGGCCAAGCCTGCGGCGCGTACCACGCGCGCGGCCCCGGCCGTCGTCGACGAGACCTGGCTTGCACAGTGCAACGAGCAAGCCCTGGCGCTACTCGAGCGGCAGGGCCGCACCGGGCTGGGTCTGGTGCCGTTCGTCGGGGCAGGGCTGTCCACCGCCTTCGGCTTCCAGGACTGGCGCAGCCTGCTGCTCGGCGCCGCCCCGCCGCATCTGCGCGATGCGATGCGCAGCGCGCTCGACGCCGGCGACTACGAAGGGGCCGCGCAGAGCCTGCTCGATGATTTGGGGGCCGACGGCTTCCAGAACATGGTGGCCGTAGCCGCCGGCGACCGCCGCTTCGATGAGGCTGCACTGCGCGCAGGCACGCTGTCGCTGCTGCCACTGCTTGCCGGCGGCCCAGTCGTCACGACAAACTTCGACCGCCTGCTCGAGCATGCCTTCGCGGCCAACGGGCGCGCTTTCGAGTCGGTGGTTTCCGGGCCCAGGCCGGACCTGATCGTCGATGCGCTGCACGGTAACCGCCGCGTGCTGATCAAGCTGCACGGCGATTGGCAGGATCGCGTCGGCCGCACGTTCGCGCGCTCCGACTATGCCGCCAACTACGGCAGCGACGGCTCAGCCGACAAGCGCGTTCTGCTGGAGAGCGCGCAATGCCTGTTGTTCGCCAGCCGGCCGATGCTGTTCATCGGCGCCAGCCTGGGTGTCGATCGCACCGTGGACATGCTGCTGAAAGTGCAGGAAGACTACGCCGGCGTACGCCATTTCGCGGTGATGAGCGCGCCATCCACGGCGAGGGCGTTTCGCGCCAAGGAGCGGCAATTGCGTTCTCTAGGCGTGCTGCCGCTGTGGTACCGCGCCAGCAGCGGTGCCGAGCATGTGCGTGAAGTTGAAGCGCTGGTGCAGCGCATAGTCGCGCGCATCTCGGTGCGCACGCTACGCGGCCCGCGGGCTCGGGCGACCGTCCGGGCACGAGTAATCGCACCACCGCCTGGCATGTCCGGCATGCCGCCCGAGCTGAACGGCCAACTGGAGCGGGTGGTCAACCTCATTCGCGCCGGTCAACTCAGCCTCTTCCTCGGCTCGGCGGTGCATTGGCCGACCAAGCTGATGGCCAAGCACTTCTATGATGAGTTGGCCCGCCGCTTCGACTGTGAGGCCCTGGCCAGCGAGCGCAGTGCGGTGGCGCAGCACATCGCCGATCGCCATGGTCGCGAGGCGCTCAACGGCGAAATCGACAAGCTGCTCGATCGTTCGGACCTGCAGCCGCGTGAAGCCCATCAGCTGCTGGCAGCCTGGCCGCAGCTTTATGGCGGGGAGGGCCAGCCACCGCCGTGGCCGACCGTATTCACGACCAACTACGACGATGTTCTCGAACGACACCTCGCCGGGGCCGACGTTCCGTTCCACCTGCTGACGTACCACAACGAGGGTGAGTGGCGTGGCCTGTTCAGCCACCTCGACGTCGACGGCTCGCTGCGCATTGTCGAGAGGCCGCGCAATCTTCTGCGGCTGGCGCCCGCCATGGTGGTGGTCAAGCTCAACGGCGGTCAGAACCAGGGCCTGGGCATTAGCCGCAGCTACGTGACGACAATGATGGACTACATCGACCTGGCCGCGCGCATCCCGGAGGGGTTGCCGGCGGTGCTGCGGCGCACGCTGGAGGCGCATCCGCTGCTTTTCCTCGGCCATGGGCTGGTCGAGTCGGACGTCGAGTCGGTGCTCCGCTTCGCCCACCAGGACCACCGGGGGATGCGGTCCTGGGCGGTGGTAAAGGGCAAGCCGCCGGAGAGAGTGGCCTACTGGTCGCAATGCGGCGTGCAGATCGTCGACCAGCCGGTCAACCTCTACACCGCCGAGTTGCATCGTCGGCTCGCCAGGGCCGCCAGGCCATAGGCACAGGCATCGGGGCGTCCACGGAGGAGTTCTGGGATGAGCAATTCAAGCCACGAAGAGTCTGCCCAGAAGGCTGTCGAGTACTTTCTTCGCACCGCGTTTGGGGAACAACGGCAAAGTCTGTGGAACGCGCGGACGCTCGAGGCACTGGGCTACATAAGCCAAGCGGCCCACGTTGAGCCTCTCGTCGGCGGTCGACGAAATGCCAACGGCCATCCGATGGATTGGGTCGCCCCAAGCTTTTGGCATGCCGCAGCGGCATTGCTGGAAGCATGGGCCAGGACACGCCTACGTGAAGAAAGCTTGACGCCGGAGTCAGCCAACCAATACTTTGGTGCGCATTGGGTGTTCCGTGGGCAGGCGAACCCCTGGCCGATCCTTCCAAGCGCGCTGCGGACGCAGTTGTATAGGCAGCACAACCACAATTTCGTGGAAGCTCTGCGGAGCTACGTGGCTACCCACTTGCCTGAAGAAGAGATTGCCGGCCTGAGCGAATACGCCAATCTTTCGCACTTCAGCAATGCGGCTGCGATGGGGCAACACTATGGACTTCCTACGCATTGGGTCGACTTCACCTTCCACCCGCTCGTTGCGCTGCACTTCGCAAGTCTGGACGCCAACGCCGCTGCCCCGGCAAACCACCCATTGCCGGGTCACGGCGTCATCTATCGAACCCGTTTCGGGAAGCTCCAGCGGATGCAGGATGTCGGGCTCATCGATCTGCATCTGGAGTTGCTGCCACCGTGGGTGATGAAGCGCTGGTATCAGCAGTCCGGTTTTCACGTTTCTTGTCCTGACGAGTCAGAAGATCAGTGGAAGAGCTTCACTGATGAGTGTGAAGCCATCCATTTCCCCAGGCACTACCCCAAGCTGTCGCAGAAAGCCCATGTCCTCGACGAGGCGTCGATCGCTGGCGCTCTCGCTCCGCCCGATGATCCGTTCTATGCCGTGCAGACCAAGATCGTGCTGCATCGCTGGTATCCGAGCGAACCATTCATCGAAGATGCGATTGCGGCTATCGTGGGCTGCTGCGCGAAGGACCCGCGCGGGTTCAATGCAGACAGGGCACTGCACGCAGCGCGGAAGGCCAAGCGAGTTGGCTCCCCGTGGATGAATTCAATGATCGGAGTGCCCCGGACCCGTATTGGCATGATCATGGCCGATCCGATGCGCATCGCGATGCACTATCTGTTCGAGGCATCGAGCGTGCACACGCCAGTAGGGGTTCATCTTGATCCCGCTATCGCAATCGCGTTCGGATCCCAGAATCGCCGGCTGTTCGACACGCTGGCCGACCTCTCCCAGAGCGTTGATCTGTTCGGGCTTCCACTGATGTGTGACTTGGTGGCCGAAGCAGCCGATCGCTGGAATGACTGGGTAGACCGGCGATCGACCACGAACTGCTGATCGCGACGTCGTCGTCTTCCTGGTCCAGGCGTCGCCTGGCTCAGGCGATCCGCCGTCCAGTAAACCCATCGTGGTCGATACGGCATTGCACGATTCACAACAATCGGCGCAGCGGTTAGCCTGACGACGCGTCCTGCACCGGGAGTGGAGCGATGAAGCGAGTTGCCATGGGCCTGCTGGCCCTCGTGTTGGCCCTGGCCGCGTACCTGAGCTTGTGGCCCGTGCCGGTGGAGCCGGTGGCCTGGAATGCGCCCGCGGCGCCCGGCTACACCGGCGTGCACGCCGTCAACAGCCGGCTGGCCGGGCTGAACCTCATCGCGCTGGGTGACGAGGCCGGCCCCGAACACGTCGTGCTGGGGCGCGACGGCAAGCTCTACGCGGCCGTGGCCAGCGGCCGCGTGCTGCGCATGAACCCCGACGGGACCGGTCAGGAAGTCTTCGCCACCACCGGCGGACGCGTGCTGGGCTTTGCCTTCGACGCCGCGGGCCGACTGATCGCCGCCGACGCGGTGAAGGGGCTGCTCGCGATCGGCACCGACCGCCAGGTCACGGTGCTCACCGACAAGGTGGACGGCGACGCCATCCGTTATGCCGACGCGGTGGTCGTGGCGCGCAACGGCAAGATCTATTTCAGCGATGCGTCGACCCGCTTTGCGCCGGCTTCATGGGGCGGCACCTACGAAGCGGCGGTACTGGACATCATCGAGCAGCGCTCGACCGGCCGCATCCTGGAATACGACCCGGCCACCCGCGCCACGCGCGTGGTGGTGCGCGGCCTGAGCTTCGGCAACGGCGTGGCGCTGAGCGAGGACGAGCAGACCCTGTTCGTCGCCGAGACCGGCAAGTACCGCGTCTGGAAAGTGGCCGTGGCCGCGGACCGGCTCGACGTGGCGCAAGGCTCGCCGCAAGCCACTGTCCTGCTCGACAACCTGCCCGGTTTCCCCGACAACCTGATGCGCGGCCAGGACGGGCGCATCTGGCTCGGCTTCTCGGGACCGCGCAGCCCGAACGTGGACAGCCTGGCCGGCAAGCCCTTCATGCGCTCACTCACGCTGCGCCTGCCGCGCGCGATGTGGCCGGTCCCGAAGCCCTATGGCCATGTCATCGCCTTCACCGAAGACGGGCGTGTGGTCGCCGACCTTCAGGACGCCACCGGCACCTATCCGGAGACCACGGGGGTGACCGAAACGGCTGATCGCTTGTACGTGCAGAACCTGCACTTGAAGGTGCTGGGGTGGAAGGCGCGGTGACGAAGCAGGGCGCGTGCCCTTGGGCCCGCCGGCAAGGTTTCTCCGCTTCCCCTACCATGCGCGCCTTTCCACTGACAGCCGCGCATGCCAACATCCCCTGACAGCGCCAGTGCGGTCTCGATCCGGGGCCTCACCAAGACCTACGCCACCGGCTTCCAGGCACTCCAGCGGGTGGACCTCGACATCCGGCGCGGCGAGATCTTCGCGCTGCTCGGGCCGAACGGCGCCGGCAAGACCACGCTGATCTCCATCGTGTGCGGCATCGTCACCGCCAGCCGCGGCAGCGTGACCGTTGCCGGCCACGACATCGGCCGCGACTGGCGCACCACCCGCTCGAAGATCGGCCTCGTGCCGCAGGAGCTCGCCACCGACGCGTTCGAGACCGTGTGGTCCACCGTGAACTTCAGCCGCGGGCTCTTCGGCAAGGCGCCGAACCCGGCGCTGATCGAGCAGGTGCTGCGCGACCTGTCGCTGTGGGAAAAGCGGCACAGCGAGATCAGGGAGCTGTCGGGCGGCATGAAGCGCCGCGTGATGATCGCCAAGGCGCTGTCGCACGAGCCCGAGATCCTGTTCCTGGACGAACCCACCGCGGGCGTCGACGTGGAGCTGCGCCGCGACATGTGGGAGATGGTTCGCGGGCTGCGCGAGCGCGGCGTGACCATCATCCTCACCACCCACTACATCGACGAAGCCGAGGAGATGGCCGACCGCATCGGTGTCATCAGCAAGGGCGAGGTCATCCTGGTGGAGGAGAAGACGGCGCTGATGAGCAAGCTCGGCAAGAAGCAGCTCACCATCGAGCTCGACGCGCCGCTCGAGGCCATCCCGCACGAGCTCGCCGCGTGGAACCTCGTGCTCAAGCCGGGCGGCCACACGCTGCAGTGCGAGTTCGACGCCTCCGATCGCAACGCCGGCGTGGCGACGGTGCTCAAACGCCTGGCCGAGCTGGGCATCGGCTACAAGGACGTGAACACGCAGCAGAGCTCGCTCGAGGACATCTTCGTGAGCCTGGTGCATGACCGTCAGGCGGAGACGGCGGCATGAGCCCGCCCGGCCGTTCCGAAGGGCTCATCCCGCAGCGCGCAGCGCGGAGGGTATTGCAATGAGCGGAGCCTTCAACCGGTTCAGCGTCTGGGCCATCTACCGCTTCGAGATGGCCCGCTTCCTGCGCACCATCGGCCAGAGCATCGTCGCGCCCGTCATCACCACCTCGCTGTACTTCGTGGTGTTCGGCGCGGCCATCGGCTCGCGCATGCAGGACGTCAACGGCGTGGCCTACGGCGCCTTCATCGTGCCGGGGCTCATCATGCTGTCGCTCTTCACGCAGAGCCTGTCGAACGCCTCCTTCGGCATCTATTTCCCGCGCTTCACGGGCACGATCTACGAGATCCTCTCGGCACCGGTCTCGTCCTTCGAGCTGGTGGTGGCGTATGTGGGCGCAGCAGCCAGCAAGTCCATCATCCTCGGCCTCGTGATCCTGCTCACCGCCGCGTTCTTCGTCCCGCTGCACATCGCGCATCCGGTGTGGATGGTCGCCTTCCTCGTGCTCACCGCCGTGACCTTCAGCCTCTTCGGCTTCATCATCGGCATCTGGGCCAAGGGCTTCGAGCAGCTGCAGCTGATCCCGATGCTGGTCATCACGCCGCTCACCTTCCTGGGCGGCGCGTTCTACTCGATCGACATGCTGCCGCCGCTGTGGCGCACGGTGACGCTGTTCAATCCTGTCGTCTACCTGATCGACGGCTTCCGCTGGAGCTTCTTCGACTCAGCCGACGTGGGCGTGGGCTGGAGCCTCGCGGCCTCGAGCGGCTTCCTGCTGCTGTGCATGGCGGTGGTGACCTGGATGTTCCGCACCGGGTACCGGCTCAAGAACTAGCAGGCGTAGTGCAGGTGCACGGTGTCCGAACCGTGCAACCGCTGCTGGCCCAGCAGCTTGAACGGCCGTGCAGCGGCGGCCTGGAAGGCCGGCACCCCTGCGCCCAGCAGCACGTTGCCCACCAGCAGGTGCAACTCGTCGACGAGGCCGTGCGCCAACAGGTCGCTCGCCAGCACCGGGCTGCCATAGATCAGCAGGTCACGGTCCTCCCGGGCCTTCAGCTGGCGGATGCGCGCATGGGCATCGCGGCGGCGGACATGCTCGGCCTCGCCCCACGGCTCTGCCTGCGCCAGCGTGTCGCTCACCACCAGCTTGCCGGCGTCCTGCACCCGCCGTGCGATCTCGCGCACCGTCGGCGACATGGCCGCATCGTCCTGAGCCACGTTCGGCCAAAAGGAGCGGAACATGCAGAACGTGGTGCGCCCGAAGAGCAGCGTGCCGGCGTGGCGCAGGCGCTCGAGGTTGTGGGCGTCGAACGCCGCGTCCATTGGCATGCCGGCCAGCTGGCCGCCGGGACCGGCGCAGTGGCCATCGAGTGAAATGAGGGTGCTGATGACGAGCCTGGCCATGGGTTCTCCTGAAATGGATGCGCGCCGGCCGCAGATTCGGCCGGCGTCATTCACTTGGAGACAGGGCAACGCCAAAACTCATCGGTCCGGCGCGGCGATCTCCATCGGCAGACCGAAACGCTGGTGCACGGCGGGGTCCAGGAAGCTGTGCAGACCGCCGATGCGCCCTGCCCGCAGGCTCAGCAGCGTGATCCCGCCCAGGCGGAAGCGGTCGTCGCCGGCCGCCCGCAGGTAGCAGGCATAACCGACCTGGCCGTTCGCCCGCAGGGGCCGCAGGATCCACGGCGTCTGAAACACCCGCTCGGTGAGGAACCGGGCGACCGCCGCGCGGCCGTCGAACCAGGCGGGCAGCGGTGGCATGGTGAAGCGCGCATCCTCGGTGAGCAGCGCGACGAGCCCTGGCACGTCGCGCGCATCCCAGGCGCGCGCGAACGCGCCGAGCAGCCGTTCGAGGCCCTCGGTGCCCAGCGCTTGCAGCTCTGCCGCCTGCGACACCGCGGGCAACTTCTCGGCCACGGTCTTCTGCGCGCGCTGCAGCGCGCTGTTCACCGATGCTGTGCTCGTCTCCAGCGCCTCGGCGGTCTCGGCGGCGGTGTATTCGAGCACCTCGCGCATCAACAGCACCGCGCGCTGCGCGCCGGGCAGGTGCTGCAGGGCGGCGACGAAGGCCAGCGCCACGCGCTCGCGCCGCTGCAGCGCCGCGGCCGGGTCCTCGACCGCCTCGTCCGCGAGGCCGTCGTCATCGGGCAGCGGCTCGATCCACACCGGCCCGGGCACCGGCGCGCCGAGCTCGGCGGTCTGCTCGAACGCAGGGCCGTACTCCGACGAGACGAGGCGGCGCGGCCGTTGCGAGATCAGCCGCAGGCACACGTTCGTGCCGATGCGGTACAGCCAGGTGCCGAGCGCGCTGCGGCCTTCGAACGACGCCAGCGCACGCCAGGCGGCGAGCAGCGTCTCCTGCAAGGCATCGTCGGCATCGTGTGGCGAACCCAGCATGCGGTAGCAGTGCGTGTGGAGACGGCGGCGGTGGGGCGCGACGAGGGCGTCGAACGCGGCGCTGTCGCCGGCCTGGGCGCGGGCGAGGAGGTCGGGGTCGGTGGCAGACATGGGGCGATTCTGCTGGGCGGCCGGCGTGGGCCAGCAACCCGGCGATAGCGGCCAAAAAGTGCGTCAGCCGGCATGCGCCGCCACGTCGCCATCGCGAGAGCGTCGACGGCTTCAGGCCGTCGCAGTCGCTTCCGGCAGCGTGACCACCCGGTTGCGGCCCTGTGACTTGGCCTCGTACATCGCGCGGTCGGCACGGTCGATCAAGGCATCGACGGACTCGGGCGGCAGGTAGTCGGTCAGCCCGATCGACACCGTAAAGGTCAGAGCCTGGCCGCCAGGTGTCGTCACGACCGCGGCAGCCACACACTCATGCAGTCGGGCCGCCCCCTGGGCCGCTTCGTGTGCGGTGCTGCGGGGGTAGATGACGAGAAACTCCTCGCCGCCCCAGCGTCCGACGGTGTCGGTGCTGCGCATCGCCGCGCCGGCCTGCTTTGCAAAGGCGCGCAGCACGCTGTCGCCTACCGCGTGGCCATGGGTGTCGTTGATGCGCTTGAAGTGGTCGAGGTCGACCAGCGCCACCGCGAAGGAGTCGCCCGCGCGCTGGCAGGCCATGCGCTGCTGCGCCAGCAGCTCGTTCATGTGGCGTCGGTTGAACAGCCCGGTGAGCTCGTCGCGCGAGGCCAGCTCGGCCAGCGCGCGGGTATTGGCGAGGTTCGCTTCATCGGCTCGGCGCTTCTCCAGCACAAGCGCATCCTTGCGCCGGCTCAGTTCGATCGACAAGCGGTACATGACCACCCCCAGCACGAGGGGATAGCTCAGGAGGAAGGGCACGCACAACAGCACGGTCAGGAAGCTCGTTTCAGGCCGGAACTTCAGCCCCACAGTCAGGAGCGCAACGCCGGCGCCCGCCACATGAGCGACAGCGCCCTTCCCGAGGAACCTGGCGCCGCCTGACGCAATGTTGTTCATCGCGAGTGCGCCGAGGAGCAATACGCTGGGCAGGACGTTGAAGGCCATCGCCACGGCCCAGAAGCCCCCCGCGAACGAGTCCACCAGGAGGTTTCGGCCTTCCGCCGCGAAGGGTGAGACTGAGCGGATGCTGATCTGATACGCGATGTGCGGCCAAGCGCAGCAGTAGGCGATCATGACGACCCAGACCCAGGGTGGCGCGTCCGCCTGGTACAGCCCGGCTCCTGCGCACAGTGCACCGATGCCCAGCCCGACGAAGCGCGGCAGATAGACCCGACGGGCGAGCCCGAAGCCACGCGACGATGTGCCAATGGGAGGCAGGGCGCGTTCAGTCGTGTCCATGGTTTCCCCCGGGGAGACACCCCGGCCCATTCGGTGCGCCGTCCTGCATGAGCAGCCCCTGCCAATGAGTCGCCCGGGCCCGGGCTGACGCGGCCGTTGTTACCTGGCCTGGCGCCTTGTCTCCCCAGGCACGATTCCTGTGCCTCTTGCCTCTTCGCAGGGTTATCGGCGCGCGATGGGCATGCTTGAGTTCGAAGACATGTTCGAAAAGTTGTTGACTTCGATGGTGGCGTACTTGGCTGCCGACGACGGCGACAGAGGCGTCAGCCGCCGAACCACTTGGCGGGCACGGTGACCAGCGACGGGAACAGGACCATCAGGAACATCACCGCCAGTTCGGCCAGCATGAACGGCATCACGCCCTTGGTGACGTCGTCGATCTTCATGCGGCCCACGCCGGCGACCACGTTGAGCACGGTGCCCACCGGCGGCGTGATGAGGCCGATCGAGTTGTTGATGATGAACAGCACGCCGAAGTAGACCGGGTCGATGCCGGCGGCCTTGACCACCGGCATCAGCACCGGCGTCAGGATCAGGATGGTCGGCGTCATGTCCATTGCCGTGCCGACGACCATCACCAGCACCATGATGGCGATCAGCAGCAGCGTCGGGTTGCCCATGAAGGGCTCGAGCAGGCCGATCACCTTGCTCGGCAGGTCGGCCACCGTGATCAGCCACGCCGACACCATCGCCGCGGCGATGAGCAGCATGATCACCGAGGTGGTCTTGGCGGCGGTGACGAAGATGGCGTGAAGCTGCGACAGCTTCAGCTCGCGGTAGACGACGGTCGAGACGAACAGCGCGTAGACCGCGGCGACGACGGCGGCCTCGGTCGGCGTGAACACGCCGGCGCGCAGGCCGACCAGGATGATCACCGGCAGCATCAGCGCCCACGTCGACTGGCGCAACGCAGTCAGCACTTCGGCGCGTGACTTGCGCGGCGGCGGGGTGATCTGCTCGCGCCGGCCCAGCCACCACCAGGTGAACCACAGCGATGCGCCGATCAACAGGCCCGGGAAGATGCCGGCCAGGAACAGCTTGGTGATCGACACGTTGGCCGCGACGCCGAAGATCACGAAGCCGATCGACGGCGGGATGACCGGCCCGATGATCCCCGACGCCGCAATCAGGCCGCCCGAGCGCGCCTTGTCGTGCCCCGCCTTCACCATCATCGGCAGCAGCAGCGCGGTCAGCGCAGCGGCGTCGGCCACCGCGGAGCCTGACAGCGCGGACAGCAGCACCGCCGCCATGATCGCGACATAACCCAGTCCGCCTTTGACGTGGCCGATCACCGCGAGGGCCAGGTCGACGATGCGCCGCGACAGGCCGCCGACGTTCATGATCTCGCCGGCCAGCATGAAGAAGGGAACAGCCAGCAGCGGAAAGCTGTCAGCGCCGTTGACGACGTTCTGCGCCAGGATCTGCGCATCGAACAGGTCGAGGTGCCACATCAGCGCGACGCCGGTCGCGAGCAGCGCAAAGGCGATCGGGATGCCGAGCGCCATCGCGCCGAGCAAGGCGCCGAGGAAGATGGCGACGGTCATGGCGTGCGCTCCTCGCGCGCCAGCTCGGCCTGCAGCGCTTCGAGCTCGCCCTGCTCCTCGGACTCCTTGACCATCACCAGCTCCGCCTCGCTGAGCTGACCCGAGACGGCCCGCCACAGGTCGCGCACGATGATCACCGCGGCGGACACGGCGAACACGATCCCCGAGGCGTAGAAGATGGCGCCCGATGCGCCGGTGACCGGCGCGGCGACGTCCCAGTTGATCTTCGCCTGCTCGAGGCTGCCCTTGAACAGCAGCCACGTGATGAAGAGCATCAACAACTGACCGGCGACGAGGCACAGCTTCTTGCCGAGCACCGGCAGGCGCGACACCAGCATGTCGGTGCCCAGGTGAGCGTGCTCCTTCATCGCGACGATGGCGCCGAGGAACGTGAGCCAGACGAAGAGCCAGCGCGAGACTTCCTCCGACACCGTGATGCCGGAGTTGAAGGCGTAGCGCAACACCACGTTGCCGAACACCAGCACCACCATGACGGCCAGCGCCAGCGCAATGAGCACGCTGAGGGCCTTGCAGTACAGGTCGATGAGGCGTGTCATGGCGGCTCCCTCTCGGATGACGAGCCCGGGCCTACTTGACGGCGCGTGCCTTGGCGAGCTCGGCGAACATCTCCTGCGCCATCGCCGGGTCGAGCTGCTTAACGTACTTGTCGGTCACGGGCTTGAGCTTCTCGCGCAGGCGCTCGCGCTCCTGCGGCGGGAAGCTGGTGAGCGTCATGCCCTTGCTCTTGAGGAATTCGGCGGCCTTGGCATTGACCTCGCGGTTGGCGGCGCGCTGGTAGGGCTGCGTTTCCCTGGCCGCGTCGTTGAGGATCTTGCGTTCGTCCTCGGAGAGCTGGTCCCACACCTTCTTGCTGAACAGCACGACGATGGGATTGAAGGTGTGGCGCGTGTCCGAGGCGTACTTCTGGATCTCGTAGTACTTCGAGGCCTCGACCAGCGAATACGGGTTCTCCTGCCCATCCACCGCCTTCTGCTCCAGCGCGGTGTACACCTCCGGCAGCGGCAGCGGAGACGCGTTGGCGCCCAGCGCGTTGAACATGTCGATCATCACGGGGATCTGCATCGTGCGCAGCTTCAGGCCCTGCAGGTCTTCCATCTTCGCCACGGGCCGCCGGCTGTTGGTCACGTTGCGAAAGCCGTGCTCGAAGTAGGTGAGCCCGACGAGGCCCTTCGCGGGCAGCTGTTCCAGCAGCTTCCTGCCCACGGGTCCGTCGATCACGTGGTCGGCTTCCTTCTCGTTGTTGAACAGGAAGGGCAGGTCGAACAGCGCGAAGTCCTTGATCGCCACCGAGAGCGAGCCGGGCACCACCATCGTCAGGTCCACGGTACCGCCCTGCAGCGAGGAGATGATCGCCGAGTCGCCGCCCAGCACCCCGGCGGGGAAGAGCTTGACCTTCATCTTGCCGCCGCTCTTCTTCTCCACCAGTTCCGCGAAGCGCTGCGCGCCCATGCCCTGCGGATGGTCCTTCTGGTTGACGAAGGCGTACTTGAAGTTGCGCTCCTTGACGTTCTGCGCGTGGACCGCGCTGGCCATCACGAGCGAGGCCGACAGGCCGCACAGGGCCGCCACGATGCGTTCGAGCGATGTCTTCATGAGAGTCTCCTGGGAAGTTCGAGTGCACGTTCGATGGCGGCGCCGACGGCCAGCACGTGACGATCGGCGCCGGTCGGCCCGCAGACGCTGAATCCGACCGGCGCGGACCCGGGTTCGTGGCAGGGCAGCGTCAGCGCGCAGCCGTCGAGAAAGTTGACGACGCCGGCATTGCGAAGCAGCCGCAGGTTCCAGCGCACGTAGTCGTCGTCGCTGCGGCCGGCTTCTTCGATCGAGGGCGCGATGCAGGCGACCGTCGGCATCACCACGGCATCGAACGGGGCGGCGACGCTCGAGAACGCCTCGATGGCCGATGCGCGCAGGCGCAGCAACTCGATGTGATCGGCCGCGCGGATGTCCGCGCCGAGCGCGATGCGCTGGCCGACACGCGGGTCGTAGAGATGCAGTCGATCCAGGTTCCGGCGGTGCACGACGTAGGCTTCGGCGCCGGCGATGCCGCCGCGCTCGAAATAGGCCTGCTGAGCGGCCAGCGGCGGCACCGCTGCCGTGACGAGGCACGCGCCGGCGCGCGACAGCGTGTTCAACGCCGTGTCGAAGGCGCGAGCGACATCGTCGTCCAGGTCCTCCATCGGCCCGCCTTGCGGCACCAGCAGCCGCAAGCCCTTGGCCGGCAGCATCACCAGCGGGCGCGATGCTTCGCCGGCCAGCACGGCGTCGAAGCTTGCGCAGCACTCGACCGAGTTGGCCAGCGGCCCGACCGAATCGAGGCTCCATGACAGCGGAAAGGCGCCCGCCGTCGGCACGCGGCGCGCCGTCGGCTTGAAGCCGACCACGCCGCACAGCGCGGCGGGAATGCGCACCGATCCGCGCGTGTCCGTGCCGAGCGACATCACGCCCATGCCGTCGGCCTGGGCGACGCCGGCGCCCGACGACGATCCGCCCGGCACACGGCCGGTGCCGCGGTCCCACGGGTTGCGCGGCGTGCCGGTGTGCGGATTGAGCCCGACGCCGCCGAACGCGAACTCGACCATGTTGGTGCGGCCGACGATGACGGCGCCGGCGGCACGCAGCCGCGCGACGGCCGCCGCATCGTGCGCCGCCGGCGGCGCATCGGCCAGCAGCGCCGAGCCGGCGCGCGTGACCTGGCCGGCCACGTCGAAGAGATCCTTCACGGACACCGGCAGGCCCTCGATGGGCGAACGGACGATGCCGCTGCGGCGCATCGCGTCCGATGCGTCGGCCGTCGAGCGCGCGAGCTCCGCATGCACCTGCGTGAAAGCCCGCGCGCCTTCGCCGGACGGGTCCGCGATGCGTTCCAGCGCTTGCTCGACGAGCGCGCGCGAGGAGGTTGTTCCTGCGGCGAGTGCGGCCGCGAGCTGCGCTGCTGTGGTCATGCCGCTGTCCATGGGCCTGTTCTCGGCCGCCTAGGCGTGCACCAGTTCGCGCGCCACGCGCCGCACATCCATCTCGTACTCCAGGCCGACGATCGGCGGACGCGCGAACTGCCACGTGAGGCCCGCAGGCGCCGTGCCCCGCTGCACGAGCTCCTGCCACATCAGCGGTCCGATGTCGCGCACCGTGTAGGCCTGCGTCGCCATCGCGTCCTGCCAGGAGAAGCCGAGGGCCTCGAGCCGACGCGTCATTTCCGCCACGACGTAGCTCACCTTCTCGCGCAGGCCGTCCAGACTGGTGTCGCCGCGGCGCACGATGACGTCGCGATAGTTGGGATGGCCTTCGGGGGCTTCGCCGCCGCCGGCGACCACGAAGGTCGGCAGCGCCTCGGCATCCTGCGCCACCGTGTAGGAAAAGGCGTGGAACACCGGCTGCGACGGGGGCTCATGCGCGGGACAGACATTGGTGCGGGCGACCGGGTTGGTGTCGCCGTCGACCAGTTCCCAACGTTCGAGCGTCTCGACGTATTGGCGATTGAACGCGATGAACCCCTCTTCGGAAAACGGCGCCGGCGAGCGCAACTCGCAGCCGCACAGCGCGGTCAGCGGGCGGCCGCGTTGCTTCAGATGCGCGGCGATCGCCTCGAAGCCTTCGGTCAGGTCCGGTGTGCGCTGGAAGCGCACGCGTTCGATCGCGAAACCCGGCTGCGCGGCGACGCCGGCCGAGTACTGGAACACCGCCTTGACGTAGCGGTAGCCGCCGGGTTCGAAATCAACAACGTTCGCCATGAATGAATGCCTCCGTTGGTGCCAACTCTAGTCAGGTTGTCGCACCGAAAGAAGGCGAATGGCGGCATGCGCGTGTTGCCGAAATGCGCACAGACCGGGCGTCTGCAGCGCAGACTGCTCAGCCGTGACGGGCCATTCCCGCCTTGAACGTTTCCAGCAGCTTGCGCGCTGCCGGCGACAGCTGGCGCGACGGCAGCGTGATCAGGCTGATGCTGGTGTGCGCCAGGTCGCGCTCCTGCAGCGGCACGGCGCAGAGCTCGCCGTTGGCAATCTCTCGCAGCGCGGCATATCGCGGCAGGAAGGTCAGCAGCTCGGAGTTGCGCACCACGCCCTTGGCCATCTCCAGGGTGTTCGTCTCGATGATGTGGACCAGCGGCGTCTTGGTCTTCGCGGCGATGCCGTCGATCAACGAGCGGATCTGGAACGTGCGGTCGGGCAGCGCCACGCGCTGGTCGGCAAGCGCCTTGAACGAGACGCTGCGGCGCGACGCGAGCGGGTGGCCTGCAGCCACGATGACGCACAGCGGTTGCTCGAGCCGCGCATGTTCGCGGAACGGATGGCGCGTCGGCAGGCCGAAAGCCAGCGCAAGGTCGACCTCGCCGTCGCGCAGCAGCTCGAGCACGGCGCGCGAGCCGACGACCGATACGATGACCTTGACACCGGGAAAGCGTTTGTCGAAGGTGGCGAGGTAGCGCGAGAGGAAGTAGGTCACCATGCCCTCGACGCTGCCGATCTTGACCTGCCCTGCCTGCAGCCCGGCAATCTGCTGCAGCGATTCGCGCAGCGTCTCGAAGTCGGCCGTGGAACGTTCGGAGTAGGCAAGCAGGAGCTCGCCCGCCGGGGTCAGCGACAGACGGCGGCCCCGGCGGTCGAAGACCGTCGCTTGCAGATCCGCTTCAAGCTTGCTGATCTGGCGGCTGATCGCGCTCGGTGCGATCGACAGATGCTCCGCTGCGCGCCGGATGGAGCCGCTGAGGGCGACTTCGCGGAAGTAGGTCAGGGCGGGGGGGAGCATGTTGCACAAGCATAGGGGCCATTGCCATGCTACCGGTGACGGTTCGACCTACTACGAAGTGACTCCACCGATCGAGACAACCTGGAAATAGGTCGCGCCGGCAATGTCGAGCCGCCGCAATTCCACGTCGACTCTGCCGCCGCCGTAGCTGAGTTCGATCCAGCCGTCCGACGAGTACTTCGCGTTCGCGCAGTGCGCTTCAACGAGGAATGCCAGGGAGCTGGGCTCTACTGTCTCTCCGATGCGAAGGAAGTCCCACGGATCGGTGCTGCATCCCAACCGGCTCGTCACCGGAGGCTGCCAATTGCGTGCGGCGATCAAGAGCACCCAGGCGGCGGCGAAGCACACGGCAAGCACTCGCGACGTGCGGTCGGGAAACGTGGTGCCACCTTCCAGCCATAGGCCGCGATTCGACATGTCGACTCCTCGCGCTGCAGTGTGGACGGATGCAGCATAGTCCGCTTGGCTCGACTCTGCGATGAGGCATTTTGATCTTCGACCCGCTATGCAGTGGTGCCCGCCCCGGCGCCCTTTGAGACCCGCAGCTTCCGCTACCCGTGGCCCGCCGCGCTGGGAGTTCAAGCCCGTGCGCCGGCGCGGCGCAGGACCCGTGCAATCGCGTGCTGCCCGCGCTGCTCTGCGTGGGCCAACGGCGTCACGCCCTGCGCATCAGCCAACTGCAGATTGGCGCCGTGCGCCACCAGCAGCTGGACGATCTCGGTGTGCGCCGCGCCGCCATCGCCCAGGATGATGGCCTCGAGCAGTGCCGTCCAACCCAGGCGGTTGACATGATCGACGTCGATCCGTGTCTTCAGCAGCTCGCGCACGATCTGCACATGACCGTGGTGCGCCGCCGGGATCAAGGCCGTACCGCCATATCGGTTGGTGCTCTTGAGGTCGGCACCTGCGGCCAGCGTCATGCGCAGGATCTCGAGCCGCCCCTCTGCGCCTGCAAAGAGAAAGGGCGAATCCTGAATGTCGTCCTTGGCGTTCACGTCGGCGCCGCGCTCGATCAGCAGACGCGCCGCGTCGATCCGGTTCGCGTGCGTGGCCACGAGCAGGGCGGTGCGGCCGCGTCCGTCACGCCCGTCCACAGGCACCCCTGCATCGAGCAGCCGCTGCAGGGTTGCCGTGTCGCCCTGTCGGGCCGCGGCTGCCAGCATGAGGACATCGGCACACGCCCATGTCGGCCATGCCACGCTGCCGGCCAGCAGTGCGCGGCGCCTCACCGCGGGGCTCCGGCGTCGGTCAGCGCCTCGCCGTAGACCATGCGCGAGATGCCGGCCCAGCCGGCTGCTGCCTCGCACATGCGGCAGGGGCGCGAGGTCGACACCAGCACGCAAGCCGAAAGGTCGCGCGTGCGCAGCCGGCGCGCCGCGTCGCGGATGGCTTCCAGCTCGGCATGCGCGGTGGGGTCCGTGCCGGTGACCACGCGGCTGCGCGCGGCACCGACGATGGTGTCGCCGCGCAACACCACGGCGCCGAAAGGCTGGTCGCCAGCGCGAAGCGCCTCGTCTCGAAGCTCCTCGGCGCGACGCATCGCCACGCGCAGGTGCGTTTCATCGGCGAGCGCGGGCACTGGCAAGGACAGCCAGGGCAAAGCCGCCAGCAGGCTGTATCGGCGGTGAAGGTCCGGTGGGTCATGGCGACGTGGCACGCCGACATTTTGGCCATGACGAGCAGCTGGCACCATGGGGTGAAGGCAGGGGCAGCAGCTTCGAGTGCGTCAGGCTGCTGGACAGCTGCCTGCGCGCAAACGGAGTACGCCGTTGACACAGCAAGACTAGGGATGCCGTGTTAGAGATCGGTTGTATCGCCGCATCCCCGGTGCCATGAGACTTGCTTCGCCCCGTCAATGACTCGAAAGGGTGTCCCCCATGTCCTTGTCATCATGCCGCCGCGGCCTGCCTGGCCGGCGATGGAATGGGCCACCGGTCCACACCCGGCAGTGCCACCGCGTGGCACGGTGAAGGAGCGGTCATGATCGTTCGCGCGCACACCCACCACGCGTGCATTCTCACGACGCTGAACCTGCTTGGCGGCAGGTCCGGCGCCCCGACGCCGCCCAGCACGATCGGGCGCTCGGTCGGACGCAACAGCGCCAACCAGTCGAACGACGTCAAGACCGTGCAACGACTCTTCAATCGCATCGCCGTGGCCGACGGCGGACCTGAGGATCTGCTGGCCGAGGACGGCTTCATCGGGCCGCTCACGCTGGGCACGATCGCGCGCTTTCAGAAGCATCACGGGACCGGGTCCGACGCGCGGATCGATCCGGGCGGACCGACCTTGGCGAAGATGAACGCCGTGGCCGGTGACCGCGACCCGCAGCTCGCGCAGATCTCCGGCAAGGACGTCGACGCGCACGCCTACCACGGCATCGCCGATGGGCTCTTCTCGCTGTTCACAGTGCCGACGCTGCCACTGCGAACGGCGAGGAGCCTGCCGCAGGTGCGCGACACGGCCCGCAAGGCCCTCCGCACCGCCGAGCTGGCTGCCGATCACTTGCGCGGGGGGTTGGGGGGTGCGCGGCCGTGGCGGCTGGCGCAGCTGCACTTCGCGCTCGATCGCGTGCCCCGCGCGAGGGCCCTGACGGCCCTGGCAGATATCCAGGTCACGTTTCGCCGCGTGCTGACGGTGCTGACGTCGCGGCCAGGCGCCACGGGCGGCGACCCGTTCGGTCTCAGCATCTTCGAGATCGATCGGACCGGCACGAGCGCCGTCGCGTACTCACCGGCGCAGGCTGCAGAGCCGCGCCGCCAGGACCCCAACGCCCCGCACGCGGGGCGCGTCTACCTGGGGTCGGCGGCGGCCCGACTCGTGCCCGACCACTTCGAGCACGTCCTGCTGCACGAACTATTGCACTTCATCGACGAAGAGACGACGAAGCGCGTGATCGGCGACCTCGGATACCGGGATCGGGCGTTCCAGTTGCCGCACGAAAAGCGGATGCGCAACGCCGACAACTACGCGTTGTTCGCGTCGCACGCCTTTCTCGGACGGGCGCGGCTGGTGGCGAGCCAGCCCGCGGTGGCACCCCACGTGCCCGACGATCTCTAACGAGGCTCCGCCTCAGACGGCGGGGGGGTGAACCAGCTCCGACGCCGCGTGCGAGGACGCATTGCTCGGCAGCACGGCGCTGCGGCGTTTCGTCGGCATCCCGATCAGTGCATTCCAACGGCCGATTCAACGCTTGGTCCAACGGACCAGGGCGACAGTGACTCCCGCCCGGCCTTCACCCGAGATCCTCTCCGGCGAGCCGGTGCGACCTTCATCAGGAGCTCGTCATGCGCCACGTCTTCCGTTGCATCGCTATCGCGGCGTCCTTCCTTGTTGCCGTGTCCGGCCCGGCGTTCGCACAGCCGCAGCAGACGGTGATCACCGGCCAGCAGCCGGCCCGCCCTCCTCGCGTCGATGTCGAGCGAGCCTGCCCCGCAATCGCCGAGACCCTCAACCGCGAACTCTCGCCGGCGATGCAGATGTTTGGTCGCGAGGGCACTGTGCGGGTCGAGTTCCGCATCGCCGGAGACGCGGTCGAAAGCGTCGCCGCGCGCGGCGGTCCGCACGAGTACCGGCCGTTCGTCCGTCGTGCAATGCGTGCGGTGACCTGCATTCCCGACTCGCTTGGCGATCGCTTCGTCTTCTCGATCCGCTTCGATCCCGAAGCGCCTCCCGAAGCGCCTCAGCGCGTCGCGCGTCTGGTCGGGCGGTGACAAGCACCTGAAGCGATCGGGCGCTTTGACGACGGCGTCGCGGGAACCCGATTGCGAAGTCCTCCGGAATGCGCGCGCCACGATTCATTCAATGACCTGGTCAGCGCGGACCAGCACGCTCTGTGGGAGGGTGAGGCCGAGCGTCTTGGCAACCTTCAGGTTGACAACGAGTTCCAGCTTGGTTGCCTGCTCGAACGGGATGTCGCCCGGCTTCGTGCCCTTGAGAATCTTGTCGATGAAACTCGCCGCGCGCCTGGCCGTTTCCGCGAAGTCGCCCTGGTACGACAGGAGGCCGCCGGCGTCCAGGTAACCGGCGCCGCCCCACACCGACGGCAGCCGGTGCTTAATGCACAACTCGCCAAGCCGCGTGCGGTGCACCCAGAACATGGAGTCGCTGAGCACGGCGACGGCATCCACGCGCTCACGCGCCATCGTCGCGAAGGCGGCGTCGAAGTCGTCCGGCCCGCGCACTTCGAGTACCTTGACCTGAACGGCGAGAAGGCGTTCGACGTTCTGCCTCTGAAGATACGCTTCGACCTGAGCGCGCCCATAGCTGATGGGGTTCGTCAGCACCGCAAAGCGCCGCGCGTCCGGCACGATGTCCTTCATCAACTGCAGGCGCTTTTCGAGAATGCCCTGGAACGCGCCCGACAGCCCGGTGATGTTGCGACCCGGGCGCGCGTGAGTGACCGCGAGCCCCGTCGCGACCGGGTCATCGATCGCCAAGGCGACGACCGGGACTGTGGGGGTCGCGTCCCTGGCGAGGATCGCCGAGGGCGGGCCGAGGGTCACGAGCACGTCGGGAGCGAGCGCGATCAACTCGGCCAGCAGTCCGGGCAGACGTTCCTGCTTGCCCTCGTGCCAGCGGAATTCGATGGTGATGTTTCGGCCCTCGACATAGCCCAGGTCGCGCAGGCCCTGGCGCAAGGGCTCGACCCAGGTGCTCAGAACGACCGGATCGGGCGTGCTGCCGCCGATGAAACCGATTCGCGCCATCTTGCCCGCGGGCTGCGCCATGCCCTCCAGAGGCCGCGCGAGAAGGCCGCCGACGATGACAGTTCGCCTGCGCATGAGACCAACTCCTGTCAACGCACCACGCGGACGCATGCGCGTGCGTGCCATGTGCTCGCGCCCGTCTTCACCGGTTTGCCGTGGCGAGCTTGTCTGCGTGCGGTCTTGGCGCCCCATTCGCGCCTGGCCTGCAGGGGGAAAGTCTACGCTTGAACGAACGTTTCGGGCCGAGCTACGCCTGGTCCGAGGACACCCGAGGCCGCTGCCGCTCCGCCACGCCATCGACGAACCGGCCGAAGGCCTCGAGCAGCGGCGCGGCGTCGAAGGACGGGCCCTCCAGCATCGCCAGCGCCTGCACGGTGGCTTCCAGCGTCGAGACCTGGTCGGCTCGCCGCGCCGCACGTATTGCGCGGTAGCGGGTCGGTGCCGGCGCGTCCAGCGCCAGCCGCGGCAGCGCCGCCAGGGCCGGGTGCCCGAGCAGCATCCGCAGGCTCTTGCGCCACGTCGCGTCGAGGACCACCAGCCGCAGGGGCGCGCCCGCCGTCGTTCCCGGGGCCGGCGGCGCGGGCGCCGCGGGCACGTCCGGGTAGAGCAGCCGCGTGTCCCGCCCGGGGCGCTGCAGCAGTGCCTGCAGCGCGCCGGGCGCGAAGCGCTCACCGACGACCACCTCGCAGTGCGCCAGAGACAGGCGCAGCAGCGCCACGCTGTTCTTGGCCTGGCGCTGTTCCTGCGGGTGCTGCAGCACCAGCACCTGGGTGCGATGGGCGGTCGGGCGCGCCAGCGCGCACAGGCAGGTCGCCTGCGGGCGCTGGCAGCGCGCGCAGGCCGCGCGGCGGAGGGTAGACGGACCGTTCACGCGGGAATGGTCGCACGCGTGTCCGTCCGTCGGCTGCCTTGTGTTGGCGTTGGCCCGTTCACCTTTGAACTAGCGGCAGCGCTCGGCCCGTGCTTCAATATGTCCTCCAGCAGGAGGCCGGATGGAGCGCCGCACGGTCCGGGGAGCAGCAGCCGCCGCGTTCACGGCGCCCGGCGCTGCTGCGAGTGCGCATGGTGCCCAACTGACGAATCGTCGGTCGCTGCTCAAAGCGTCGGCTGCCACCTGGCTGAGCGCCGCCTCGCTGCCCATGGCGAAGGCACAGAACCCAACGAGCCGCGTCACGCTCCTCGGCATTTCGCCTGGGAGCCCAGGTGTCGAGAGGTTTCGATCGAGGCTTGGCGAACTTGGGTGGGTCGAGCATAAGAACCTGGTCCTGGAGACGAGATTCACGCAGGGCGACGGCTCGCGCGTTGCGCCGCTGACAGCAGAGTTGTTGGCACTGCGACCTGACGTCTTCGTCGCAAGCCTCGACACCTTGGCCATTGCGGCCGCCGCTTCCACAGCGACGGTGCCCATCGTGTTCGCGGCAGGAATAGATCCAGTCGCGTACGGCCTCGTCAAATCACTCTCACATCCCGGTCGCAACGTTACGGGCTTCACCGTGGGCGGCATTGAATTGGGGCAGAAGAGCCTGTCACTGCTCAAGGAGGCAGTTCCCGGCTTGAAAGTGGTCGGTGTCCTGGTTGGCATTCGTGACCGCTACAAGGTCGAGTATCTGGAGGAAGCTCGACGGCACCTCGGCTTGGCGCTTGTGCAGTTTGAGCTGAGCCGGCCAGACGACATCGACGAGGCGTTTCAAAGCTTTGCCAAAGCGGGTGCGAACGGCGTCCTGGACTTTTCCAGCACGCCATCGACCTTCGACGTGCGCGACCGGCTCGCCGCGCTTGCTGTCCAGTACCGGCTGCCGATGAGCGTGCTGTCAGGACAAGCCGATGCCGGAGGATTGCTGTCGTACGGGCCGAACATTCCCGACTTGTTCCGACGCGCCGCCGGGCTCGTGGACCGGATTCTGCGTGGCGCGAAGCCGGCGGACATTCCAGTAGAGCAAGCCAATGTGCACGATCTCGTCATCAATCTGCGAACTGCTCGGGCACTTGGAGTGACCGTGCCGCAAAGTGTGCTGCTGCGCGCGACACGCGTGATTGAATGAACCGATTCGGGGATGGCCATCGCGGCGCTGGGGAACGAGATCAGGTACTTCGTCATGGGCAGGACTCCTGGCTGCGGCTTTTCGACTGCGAACACCTGTCGTGAGAGGTTCGCGGATCCTATCCGCGCCGGCCGATCTTCACCGATCGACTGCGGCCGGATAACGTTGGAAACGCTCGGGCACGGACTCTCGCGCCACCCTGGCCATCGAGGATTGCCGCATCACCAGCCGACCGTCCCGCCACTCCCACCGATGCGTCGGCCGCAACGCCGCGATGAACTCCACATCGTGCGACGCGACGATGAGCGCCCCTTCGAAACCTTGCAGCGCACGCTGCAGCACCAGGGTCGTGTCCAGATCGAGGTGATTGGTCGGCTCGTCGAGCAGCAGCAGCCGGGCCGGTTCCTTGCGCCACAGCGCACACGCCAGCGCGGCCTTCAGGCGTTCGCCTGCGCTGAGCAGGCCCATCGGCAGCACCACGCGCGCCGCGTCGAGACGCAGCTGGGCCAGGCGGGTTCTCAGCTCGCTGCCGCGCAGCGGGCAGTCGAGCGTGCGCAGGCATTCGAGCAGCGAGCGGTCGGGCGGCAAAACGTCGCCGCCGTCCTGGTCGAGCACGGCGGTTGGGACCCATGTTGTCGCGCTGCCTTGCTGCGGCGCGAGCGCACCGGCGATCACGCGCAGCAGCGTGCTCTTGCCGCAGCCGTTCGGTCCGGCCACGGCGACACGCACCGGCCCGACAAGCGTCGCTTCGATGATCGCGCCACCGACATGCGGCAGGCGCAGCCCCTGCAGCTGCAGCACCGGCTTGTCGGCCGGCACACGACTGGCGGGCAGTGCCAGAAAGATGGCTGGCGGCTGCTCCGCCCGCACGGCGGCGGCGCGAACGGCAGCGTCCAGCGATTGGCGCTTGTCGGCATCTCGCTGCGCATCGCGTGCGGCAGTGGCTTCGGCGGTTTCGCGAAGGCTGTTGATCGCCACCGCGGGCAGATTGGCCGTGCGTGCGATGCGACGGCCGCGGGCCTGCCGCCGCTGGCGGGCGGCTTGTTCGCGGCGCTGTTTGATGAGCGCTGCGTCGCGCTCCGTGCGGGCACGTTGCAAGGCCACCTGGGCGGCAGATGCATTGCCGTCGCGCTGGACGCGGTACAGCGTGTAATTGCCGCCGTACAGGGCCAGCCCGCGCGGGCTCAGTTCAGCAATGCGGTCGACGCAGCGCAACAGCTGCCGATCGTGGCTCACGATCACCACGGTGCGCTTGGCGTCCTGCAGCCAGCTCAGCAGCCAGTCGCGGGCGTCGGCGTCGAGGTGGTTGCTGGGCTCGTCGAGGATGACGCTGTGAGCGTCGGTCGCCATGGCGCCTGCCAGGGCCACGCGCATGCGCTCACCGCCGCTCAAGTCCGCCATCGCGTCTGCGGGCCGCAAGCCGGGCAGGCCTGCGTCGGCCAGGGCCTGCGCCACGCGGGCGGGCAGGTCCCATTGGCCATCGGCCAGGACCAGATCGTCCGGCGTTGCCAGCCCGGCGGCGACCCGCTCCACCGCTGCGAGCGCCGGGCCGAGGCCCATCGCCTCGCCGACGCTGCGCCGGTCCTGCGGCAGCAGCGGCGGGGCGACGAGGTGGACGCGGCCGCTGCGCACCACCGTGCCGGCTAGCGTGCCGGCCGAGGGCATGCGGCCCGCCAGTATGTGCGTGAGCACGCTCTTGCCCACGCCGTTGCGGCCGACCAGCCCCAAGCGTTCGCGGCCGATGGACAAATGCAGCGGCGCTTGCCACAGCGGCCTGCCGTCGGGCAGATGCCACTGCACGTCGTGCAGATGAAAAGAGGAGAGACCTGGTGACGCAGGGGCAGGCGCAAGCGCCCCGGGCGCGGTGCGGCCCGTCGAGAACGATGACATTGCAAGCTTTCCGTTGGAACGAAGACATGCCACGCCGCAGGAGAGCGTGGAACGGCATTCGGGGAAGGCTTACATCCGCATGGGCATCGTGCTCGGGACAGTGAAGGGGCGCGATCTTAAGCGAGCGAGTTTTGCCGCGTCAACGTGCTGCGATCGTCCCGCGCCCCAAGAAGGCTCCCGCAGAGTAGAGTGCGCCGGGACAAGATCGAGCTGATGGTACGTAGCTTCCGACGCGACCGCCACGTAAGCACTTTCATGAGCACCGCGAACAGGCGTGGCCAGCAGCGCGACATGAACCCGATTGCCACGTCACGGCGCAGGATCGCCGGAGCGCTGGCCGGCGCGGCGTTGGGATGCCTCGCGGCTCGTGTGCCGGCGCAACGCGCGCGGGTGGTCCGGCTCGCCTTCCTGGGCGTGGTCGCGCCGAGTTTCCCGATCACGAAACCCGGCTCACCTTGGGGTGTGTTCTTCCGCGACCTGAGCGCTCGCGGCTGGATCGATGGCCGCAATCTGAAGGTGGAGGTTCGGCGGCTGGCCGGCCCGGACTCGGTCTCGCACCTGGCGGCGGAGGTCGTGGCGAGTCGCCCGGACGTGATCGTGTGCGACACGTCGAGCGCGGTCCTTGCGCTGCGTTCGCTCACGTCGACGATTCCCATCGTGATCCATCTCGTCGGCTTTCCGGTCGAACTGGGGCTGGTGACTTCGCTGGCCCGGCCCGGCGGGAACGTGACCGGGTCGGCCGACTTCATGCTGCCGATGATGGGCAAGTACCTCGAGCTGCTGCGCGAAGTCGTCCCCGGCCTGCGCCGCATCGGGATGCTCTGGGCACCGCACAACCCCAGCGCCGGTCTCATGCACGCCGAGTTCCAACGGCTCGCCACCGAGGCGGGCCTGCAGTTCACGTCACTGCCGGTCGCTCGCCCCGACGACGTGGCGGGCCCGCTGCAGGCGGCGCGCGAGGCGCGGCTGCAGGCACTGTACGTCCACCCGTTCGGCATCCCGAAAGAGGTGTTCGCCTGGGCCATCGAGCACAAGCTGCCGACGCTGGGACAAGCGCACAGAGGCGCGCTGATAGGCTACGGTCCGGACGCCATCGAGCAGTTCGAGACGAGTGCGCGGTACGTGGCCCTGATCCTCGACGGCAAGTCGCCGGCCGACCTTCCGGTGGTGCTGCCGAGGCGCTTCCGCCTTGTCGTCAATCTGCGCACCATGCGCGCAATCGGCATTGAACTGTCCAGGAATTTCAGGATACGCGTGGACGAGTTCCTCGAAGAATAGGGACATCGCCCAGCGCAGTGGTGCGCCACTCCATGGACGCCGGACAGGCCGCAGAATGCGGGGCCGACATACGTGGCCCCGAAAGAGACGGACGCACCCTGGCGGTCGCCTTTCGGGAACGCCCCAGCTATCGCGAATCCCGTCTTGTCAGCGCCGCGCGTGGCTCCTCCAATGCCGGTGAATTTCACCGGAGCCCTGCGACATGATTTCCGTTTCAGCCAACGCCCCGCTGTCCATCCACACGCCCATGGAAGGTGCCGGGCCGACCCACGCCCCTGCCGAGCCGGTGGCGCTGGCGCAGGCGGCGCCGGCGGGCGAGGGGTTCGCGTCTCTGCCCCGGCACGACATGCACCCCGACGTGGTGTTGTACGCCGACAAGAGCCGCGGCGCGGCCCGCGCGCAGCTGACCAAGACCCCGCCGCCGGCACCGCCGCCGCCCAAGGTCTACGACCTGGCGACGGTCTCCCAGGCCGAGATCGATGCGCTGAAGAAGAGCGGCGACCTGAAGCAGAAGCGGCTCGGCTGGACGATCGAGAATGCCAAGGTCGCTTATGGCGACCTGCTGGTGCCGAACGCGCAGGGGCACAAGGCGCACATCGTCGTGACCTCCAGTGACGCCAACGGCGGCCAGCCGGTGCTGGTGATGAAGGGACCGGGCTTCAAAGACACGCTGCCGGCCCGCGTGCACACCCACTACCACGGCGACAACGCCACGGTCGCGGACCCCGTCGGCTCGAAGGCGGGGACCAATTCACGCATGCGCGCGTCGATGGCCCGCGATCCGCAGACCGTGTTCGTCCTGCCCGAGGCCAACAACACGACGCAGGCCACCGACTCGCCGGCGCGCGACAACTCGAACCCCAACGTGAGCTGGGCCGGCATCAAGAGCCAGGTGCAGACCACGCAGGACGGCCTGACCGCGGCCGGGATCACGACTGTCGGCAAGCAGATCGTGTCGGTGCATTCCAAGGGCGGCTCGGCCCTCTCGACACTCCTCGCGCTCGACCCCAGCGGCAAGCTGCTGAAGGCCGATCGGCTCGAGATGTACGACTCGCTCTACGGATCGCAGGGGCCCGTCGCGCGCTGGGCCGCCACGGCCAACGGCAAGGCCGTGCAGGAGGTCATCGTCTACCGCGGCAACCTGGCGCCCTGGCGCGAGGACGGGATCAAGCAGGCCTTCGGCAAGAAGTTCGAAGTGGTGGTGATGCGCGACCAGCCGGCGCTCAACGACCCGAAGAATTCGGCCTATCGCGACAGCGTGAATCCGATCACGCCGGACGCCACGGGCGCGACCCACGACCGCAACCGCGACTACACGGACAAGAAGGGCGTGTACCACGTGCACCGGCCCACCGTTCGGCAGTTCGACGAGGATCCGCACTACCGCACGACGGGGCAGTTCCTGGACACCAAACCCGGGCCTTGAGCGGCTCGGGCCGGTGATCACGCGCCGTCATCACGCGCCGTCGTCACTCACCGTAAAGGCGCAGCCGCCAGCGCATCTGCAGCATGGCCTGCGCGCCCGAGGTGCCGGTCTGCACATCGAACACCTCGCGCGGCGCGACCCATTCGCTCCAACCGGCCTTCGGGTCGGGCCGGCGGGGCATCGGCGGCATGAAGACCTCGTGGCGCTCGCCGCTCGGCAGCTTCAGCCGCGCCACGACGAGCCGGCTGCCGGCGCGGATCAACGGCCCCTGCACGGCGGGCACGATCAGGTGCGCGCCTTCGCGGCGCACCTCGTCCTGCAGCACCAGTGCCACCGGCCGCGTATTCGCCGTGGTGACCTCCACGTCCAGCCATCGGCGCGCGGATTCGCCGGGGGCCGACGCGGCCAGCGCGCGGAACTCCAGCAGCAGGCTGGCCTGCGTGTCGCCGTTGTAGGTGACCGGTACTTCGCGCGATTGCACCCAGGCCCAGCCCACTGCCACGCCCAGCCCCACGAAGACGGCCAGCCCCAGCACGCCCTGTCCGAGCTGCCGCAGCCCTTCACCCGTGGGTGCGCTGCGGGCATACCAGACCAGGCCGCCCACCAGGCCGAGCAGCGCCCCGATGATGCCCAGCCCGATCACGAAGTAGCCCACGGCGCCCTCGCGGTTCGAGGCATTCGTCAAATGGGCCACCAGCGTCGCGCCCGCCGCGAACAGCGCGAAGCCGAGCACCATGCCGCCGAGACCCCACAACAAGCCGAGCATTGCCTTCATGGCCGCCATCGTGCCGCGTTCGACGGGTGCCTGGGGCCGCTGTCGATACGGGCGACACCGATGCGACGAATGAAACGCGGCCGGTGCGGTGCGGCCACGGCGGCCTCACTTGCCGAACGCTTGCAGTGCCTCGTGCCAGTAGCGTTCGATCAGGCGTTCAGCCTTCATCTGCCTGAGCGTTGCGGCCAGGCGCGGGGCGAGCTCGGCGTGCTTGCGGTTAACGTGCAGGTAGAGCGGCACCGGGTCGCCGACATTGATCAACTTGCGCAGGGGTGCCGTCGCTCTGGCCTCCGGTGCCGCTGGCGGGGCTGACAACACCACCAGGTCGAAACCGCACAAGAAATCGGCGCGTCCGGTGGCGACCATGCTGACGGCTTGCTCGGTGATTTGCACGTCGATCAAGCGATCGGCCGCCAGCAGGGGGATCAGCGTCCGCTCGCACTCGACGGCTCCGCGCGCATAGACCCCGCGCCAACGGGTTGCCGGCAAGTCCTGCAGCCGCGCGAGCGTCAGCGCCGGGTGGGTGGCGTACAAAGCAAACACCGCGTTCCAAACCGGTTCGTCGACGCGGATCACGTCGGCGAGGCCGGAGGCGTAGTCGGGTCCGCGCACTGTTTCACCATCGAGCTCACCCTGCGACAGCAGCACGCCCAGCCGCATGACGGGGTGGACTTCGAAGCGCACCGGGATGCCGAGGCGTCGGAAGGCCTCGCCATAGATCTTTCGCACCCACTGACCGGCGGCCGTGTCTTCGGGTCGGGTCGTGCCCATGACGAACGGTGCCGGGGCCGCAGTCCACGCTTCGCGCGGACTCGCGGCCATCAAGGGCAGCATGCCGGCGCACAACAGGGTCCGGCGACGCCAGCCCGAATTCGACTGTTTGCCCAGCCCTTGGACTACCATTGCTCCGCCCCTGCTGGAAGCGCTGCCGCTCTCCGTGCCGGCGACGCGTTCGATGAGTATAGGCATGCACCTCGACGTCAGGACAAGCAGCGAAAGCCCAGCGCCCGATGAGCCTCAAGCCCCGCGCTGCCGCCGCTGAGTCGCCGGTATCGTGGCTGGCGCATCTCGCTGCGCGCCTGCCCGCGCGCCTGCGCGAGCGCCGCCTGGGGCCGCGGCTGCTGACCGCCATCGTTCTGGCCAGCACCTGCCTCGCGCTGGTCGCCACGGCCATCCAGCTGTACCTCGACTATTCGCGCGAGCTGACTGAGATCGATGCCGAATTCCGGCAGATCGAGAGCTCCTACTTGGGTAGCCTGGCCAGCAGCCTGTGGTCCTTCGATCGGACGCAGACGCAGCTGCAGATCGAGGGGCTGCTGAAGCTGCGCGACGTGCAGTTCGCCGCGGTGCGCGGCGAGACCGGCGAGCAGTTCCAGGCGGGCCGCAAGTCCGACGAACGCAGCGTGGTGCGCGAGTTCGAGCTGCGCTCGCCGAAGCCACCGCATCAGGCGCTGGGCAGCCTGACGGTCGCGATCGGGTTGCAGGGCGTCTATGGTCGGCTCTTCGATCGCACGCTGGTGATCCTGACGACTCAGGCCACCAAGACCTTCTTCATTGCGCTATTGATCCTGTTCATCGTCAGCCGCTGGGTCACCCGCCACCTGGAACACATGGCCCGGCACGCACGGGGCATGAGCGTCGAACGCCTGTCGCAGCCGCTCGCCTTGCCGCGCCGCCCCGGGGACGAGCCCGACGAGCTGGACGAGGTGGCGACGGCCTTGAACGAGATGAGCCGCAGCTTGTCTGCCGAGCTCAGCCGGCGGGCCCAAGCGGATCAGGAGCTCAAGCAGCACCGCGACCAACTGGTCGAAGCCGTTGCCGACCTTCGCGTTGCGGAGGAGAAGTACCGCAGCATCTTCGAGAACGCCATCGAGGGCATCTTCCAGTCGACTCCGGCGGGTCGCATCCTCACCGGCAACCCGGCCATGGCCCGCATGCTCGGTTATGCCGAGCCTGCCGAATTGCTGACGATTGACGCAACCGATCTCTACGTGAGCGCCGACGATCGGCAGCGCTGGCGGACCGCGATGGAGCGCGAAGGCAGCGTGCGCGACTTCCCGCTGCAGTTGCGCAGGCGTGACGGCCAGGTGCGGTGGGTCAGCAACAGCAGCCGCGTCGTGCGTGGCGCCGACGGCCAGGCGCTGTATTACGAAGGAACGCTGGAAGACGTCACCGAGCGCAGGCAGGCCGAGGCCAATGCCGAGCGCCTGATTCGCGAGGAAGCGGCCCGCCAGCAAGCCGAAGCGGCGCGCGACGAGATGGCGCGCCTGGGCGAAATGGTCGGACTGATGCAGGCCTGCGCGACGCTCGACGAGTTGCGGGCCGTTATCGCGCAGCAGCTGCCGAGGTTGTTCGAAGGCGACGACGGGGCGCTGTACCTGTTCGAGCCCCAACAACGCTTCGTGGCGATCGCCGCGGCCTGGGGCATGGCGCCGTCGTTTGCCGACAGCCTGACGGCCGATGATTGCTGGGCCTTGCGCCGCGGCCGGCCGCATCTCGTCGAGCACGGCCCGGATGGGCTGCGCTGCCGGCATGTCGACCGTGCACTCTCGAACTACGCTTGCTTGCCGCTGATCGCCCAGGGCGAAGCGCTGGGGTTCCTGCACCTGCGCTGCAACGCGGGGCGCCCGATTGCGCAGCGGCGGCCTTATCTGCAGACCGTCGCGGAAAACCTCGCGCTGGGTTTCGCCAATGTCAAGCTGCGCGAAGCGCTGCGGCACGAAGCCATTCGCGATCCGCTGACGGGCCTCTACAACCGGCGCTTCATGAACGAAACCCTGGAGCGCGCCTGCCACAGCGCGACGCGCACTGGCCGCCCGCTGGCGCTGTTGCTGATCGATATCGACCACTTCAAGCGCCTCAACGACAGCTTCGGGCACGACGTCGGTGACCGGGTGCTGCGCGAGGTGGCGAAGTCGATCGCTGCGCGCATCCGCAGCTCCGACCTGGCTTGCCGTTTCGGCGGCGAGGAATTCCTCGTCATTCTTCCGGACACAGCGCTCGAGGCCGCGCGCGCGGTGGCCGAAGTGCTCTGCAAGGGCGTGCGCGAGCTCGCCTTGAGCGACAGCTCGCGCGCCATCGGCCAGGTGACGATCTCGCTGGGGGTCGCTTCGTTTCCGCAGCACGGCAGCGATCGCGCGGTGCTGACGCGGGCTGCGGATGCGGCGCTGTACCAGGCCAAGGGCCAGGGTCGCGACCGTGTCGTGGTCGCGACTGCAGTGTCATGAGTGATTCGGCTCCGACCGGGCCGCGCGCTGCACTGATCGACAACGAGATCCGGGCGCTGCAGCGCAGCGGCCGCTTCGCTCAGCCCGGGGACCGGTAGTCCGGTCTCAGGGTCTCAGAAAACGATGCGGGAGAGCTGCTGCGGGCCCGGGTTGCGCATGGCGTACAGCCGGGCCAGTTCCGCAGACACGGCGTCGCGCTCCGCGTCGCCGATGCGATCGACCGCGCGTTGCAGCTGCTCGCCTTCGCTGGCCTCGTACAAGGACAGCAGCATCGCGTTCAGCGAGGCGTCGTGGAAGGAGCGCTCGAGCGGGCTGTGCCGGGTCGGAAAAGGAATCACCATGCCGCCATGCTAGGCAGGCGGCCGCGAGCCGGAACGGGAAAATTGCCAACGAAAGCCCCGCTGTTCGAGGCTTGACTCGGGGGGACTTCAGGCGTCCGGCGAACCGGGACGCGCCAGCTTCAGCGCGCCTTTTCCAGCCGCTCGTCGAGATCGGCCGTCGCCAGCTGATCGCGCCACCATTCGGCAAAGCGCACGTACGCCGGCTGGTTGGAGGCTTCGCGCTGGCTGCGTGATGCGGCGGCCTCGTCGGGCAGCGGCAGGTTCAATCGGAAAGCCGGGAACAGCTTGGCCAGTCGGTCGGTCGCCCACTCGCGGCGGCCGTAGCTCATCTGCGGATCGTGCGCGGTGGCGAACAGGAGCGTTACCGATTCGCGCGTGTACACCACCTTCAGCGGCACGTGGTTCGATTCGCTGTCCTTGTGCGTGACATAGGCGTCGTAGTCGCCGGCCCGCAGGAAGAGGCGCATGTTCGCGTCGGCCTTGAAGCTGAGCGTGCCCTTGGGCGGGATCGTCGTCGGCTTCGGCACCGGCACTTCGATCGCGTATTCGTCGACGCTGCCGAGCGTGGTCGTGGTGACCTTGCCCATCGTGAAGCTCAGGTCCTCGCGCGTCTTCTGGTCGACGAGGTGGAACTCGATGTCCAGCGATTGCGCGGGATCGTCGATCACCAGGCCGCTGCTGCCGGGGTTGCTCAGCGTGACCTCCAGCGGCAGCGGCTTGCCCAGCGCGGTGAGGGCGGCGGCTTGAAGGGTGATCTGCATGGTGCGGTGTCCTCGTGGGGCCTTGGGCGCCGGGCTGGCCCGGCGCGGGGCCGATGCTTCGATCGGCGTGGGCGTCTGCGTCGCGGCGGGCGCCACCGCGCAGCCGGCCGCCGCGGCCAGGCCGGCTGCCAGCCAGGTGCGCCAGGTCACGGATTGATGCCGCGCAGAATCTTCTTCTCGCGGTCGGTGAAGGTGGTTCCGCCCGACGTGGTGTAGTACATGATGCCGGCGTTCGAAGCGGAATGGTCCAGCGACGGGCCGAACACGTCGCGCTTGAAGAACGACTTGGTGGCATGGCCGGCCTCGTGCCGCACCACCTGCTTCACGGTGGCCGCCGAGTTGCCCAGCGGCACGGTGACGCGGCCACTGCCGTGGCTCAGGCCGCCCCAGTTGATCCACAGCGCGTCGGGGTCCTTGCCGGTGTAGTAGTGGCCGCCGCCGCTCTTCGGGAAGACGTCCACCGTCAGCCAGGCCGGGGTCGAGGCGCCGCCCAGCTTCCACTCATTGGTCGCGTGGTCGCCGCCGGCACTCGAGTACTTCGGGTGATAGTACTGAATCGCCACCAGCGCGTTGGCGGGAATCGCCGCATCGCTCACCCACTTCGGCATCGCGGCATGGAAGGCGCTGTCGATGCGCGTGGCCCAGGCCTGGGCCTTGGCCTTGATCGCGGCCCGCGCTACATCGCGCTTGGCCACCAGCGCCGCATCGGCGCCGGCGTAGTTGGCATCGGCGATTTCGGTCGCGCTGGGCGTTTCGGCCGCCGTCTTGGCCTGCATCGTCGCCCACGAGGTCTGCGGCGTGCCGGTGCTCTCCCAAAGCCCGATGTACTTGACGCTCTTGTCGGCGGCGATGCCGGTCGCCGCGCCGGCGGTGTAGCGCACGAAAGCCGGGTCGAACACCGGCGAGATGGTCCCCGTCGAGCCGTTGGTCGAGACATGCGTCAGGCCGACCATCTCGTGGATGTTGGCGAAGTCGACGAAACGCCACACGGTGTGGGTGTCGCCCTCCTTGGACAGCAGCACCGTCCCGCCGGAGTCCTTCACCTCGGCCTTGAGCTTGAAGTCGTCACCGCCCACGCCGGAGGGCTTGAACCCGACCTTGGCCTTGCCCAGGTCCGCGCCATCGGCCACGTCGGTCAGCACGATGCTGGTCAACTTGTAGCTGTCGACGCTGGTCGACGTGGTGGCCCCCAGCGCGGCCCAGTGCAGGGCATCGGCATCGGCCTTCTTGCCCAGGCATTTCGGGTCGGCGTACTTGAACGAATCGGCCTTGGTGGTGTTGTCGGCCGGTGGGTCGGTGAAGCTGAAGTCCACGCGCACCGGCACCTTGGTCAGCACGGCGCTGCCATCGATCTTCTTGAGCTTGACGGTGGCGATCGTCTCGAAGCGGCGCTCGATGTCGTTCATGAAGAGCTTCTTGTCGGCCGCATCCTTGAGCTCGAGCGCGATCTCGGCGACCTCGATCTTGAACGTGGCCTCCTGCGTCTCGGGCGACCCGCCCGGCAGCGTGATGCGCAGCTTGTAGGGCGAGAAATGCGGCGACAGCCAGTCGCCCGGATAGTCCGATCCGCCGTTGTGGCCGGAGATCTTGCCGTCCCACTCGAGCTTGTGGTCGCCGTGCTTGTACTCGGCCTTGCTCAGGCTGCGCGTCCACAGCGGCTTGCTCTCGTCCATCACGCCCTTGACCGTGTGGAACAGCTCCAGCTTGCACGACGACGCAGCGACCTCGGCGTCGTCGATGGTGTAGGTGCCGACCTTCTCGATGCTGGGCGCAAAGCGCGGCGGCATCGTCAGTGCGGTGACACCGTACTTCGGCTTCTTCTTCGGCGGCGTGTCCGACGGGCCGGACGGTTTGGGTTTCGGGTCCGGCGTCGGATCGCCGCCGCCCTTGGCGCCGCCGCCGCCGCTGGAGCCGGGCTGGCGCTTGTCGGCGCGCAGCGGCAGTGGGGTGTCCTTCTTGCGCAGGTCCGGGCCGGTGGGGCCGGGGCGCGGCATCGCAGCGCGTGGCAACGTGCCGTCGTCGATCGGTACTTCGATCGGGCGCGAACCTTCCGGGCCGGGAGTGCGGTGGGCAGCCAAAGTGGCCGCAGTCTAAGACCCGCTTCGCCTGACAGGGGGGCGGCGCGCGGGGGGACGTGACCTTTGGCCTACGCCGGTCCGAGCAGAACGCCCGCCTGGCGCAAGCGCGCGAGCTCTTCGTCACCGAACCCGCTCTCGCGCAGCGCCGCACCCGAGTGCTGCCCGAACCCCGGCGCCGCGAACGCCGGCGGCCCCGGTGTGCGCCCGAACCGGATCGAGCGCGTGACGCCGCGGTAGCGGCCGAGCGAAGGGTGCTCCAGCTCGCCGACCATGTCCTCGGCCAGCACCTGCGGATGGTCGAACATGTCCTCGATGCGCCGCGCGGCGGCGCAAGGCACCTCGTCGCCGAAGAGCGTCTCCCATTCCAGCGCGCTGCGTGACGCCAGCGCCGCATGCAGCTGCGGCACGATCTCCGCGGCATGCTCGGCGCGCTGGCGCACGGTGGCGTAGCGCGGATCGGACGCCAGCGCGTCGAGCCCGGTCTTGCGGCACAGCGCGGCCCAGAAATGCGGCGTGTTGGCCGACAGGTAGAGGTGGCCGTCGCGCGTCGGGTGAATGCCGGTGACGCCTCCGGAGCGCATGTCGCGGCCGATGTCACGCGGCTCGCCCTCGGCCCACACCAGCCGTGCGGACTGCATCGTCAGCGCGCTGCGCAGCAGCGAGATGCCGACGTACTGTCCGAGCCCGCTCTTCTCGCGCTCGTACAGCGCCGACGCGACGCCGGCGGCCAGCAGCGCCGCGGCGTAGTAGTCGACCACCGAGCCGTAGACCAGCTCCGGCGCACCGCCGAGCCGGCCCTGCAGCTCGCACATGCCGGTCATCGTCTGCAGCACCTGGTCGTAGCCGGCCTTGTCCTTCAGCGGCCCGGTCTCGCCGTAGCCGCTGACGGCGCAGTAGATCAGCCGCGGGTTCAGCGCCTGCAGCTGCTCGAAGGCGATGCCGAGCCGCTTCGGCACGCTGGGGCGGAAGTTGTGCACCAGCACGTCGGCCTCGCGGGCCAGGCGCAGCAGCACGGCCAGGCCGTCGGGCTTCTTCAGGTCGAGCGCGATGCCGCGCTTGCTGCGGTTGACGCCGACGAAGGCCCGGCTCTCCGCCGCCAGCGTCGATGGGTACTTGCGCAGGTTGTCGCCGTCCGGTGGTTCGATCTTCAGCACCTCGGCGCCCTGGTCGGCGAGCAGCGTGCAGCCGTAGGGGCCGGCGATGTAGGCCGACAGGTCGAGCACGTGCACGCCGGAGAGGGGACCCGGGGCACCGGTGCGGAAGGTAGAGGGCGAGGGCATGGTGAGGCGGTCTAGTCGATCGGCGGCTCGTCGGTCGCCGGCGGCTCGTCGGCCGGGGCCAGCGACAGCCAGGTCAGGCGCCAGGCGCCGTGGCTGCGGCCGCCGGCACGGTAATAGGGCGCAAAGTGGATGGGTGGGCGGTCGGCGAGGTTCAGCCGCAGCAGCGGTCCGTCGCCGCTGGCGTCGCCGGGCAGCGTGTCGACGCAGCCGGGCGGAGCAGTGCGGTCCAGCGCGCCGTCGGGCAAGCGGATCGTCTCGGCACTCTTGAAGCCGTCGATCAGCCCGTCGGTCGCGTAGACCAGCGGTCCGCGCAGCAGCGCGACGACGTCCTGCCGCAGCACTTCCTGGCGCACGGTCGACCCGTCCGGCGCACGCGACTCCTGCACGTTGCGGTGGCAGTGGACCTCGAAGCGCGCGGCGATCGGCAGCTGGAGCACGATGCGTTCACCGTCGTGCCAGCTGCGGTCGAGCAGCACGAAGTGGCCGGCTTCGGCCGGCAACGGCACCTGGCCGGCGAGCTGCAGCGTTGCGCCGGCGGCCCACGGCGGAATGCGCAGCTTCAGCGCCAGCCGCAGCGGCTCGGCGCAGCGGATCACCAGCTCGATGCGGCCATCGAAGGGGTAGGCCGTGTATGCTTGCACGCAAAGCACGCGACCATCGGGCAGCGTGGCGCGCACGTCGGCCGGCCCGATCAGGTTCATCGCCAGCATCGGCACCGCGCCGGTGATGTCGAGCGACCAGGCCGCCAGCGCCAGCTCTTCGAGCGCCATCGCGCCGCTGGACTTGCAGCAGCGCCAGTAGGTCGTGTGCACGCGCCGGCCGTTCGGGAAGACGTAGTAGCACCAGTCCTCGCCATTCGGCGCCAGCGCGCCGAGCAGGTCGTTGTAGGCACTGCGCTCGATCTCGTCGGCGTAGCGCGCATCGCCGGTCAGCTGCAGCAGCTCGCGGTTCAGCTGGATCCAGGCCAGCGTCGAGCAGGTCTCGACGTAGGCCTGCGGGCTGAAGCTGCCCGGTGCGTTGAAGACTTCGCGCGAGCGGTGCGCGACCCCGCCCCAGGGACCGCCGCCGAGCGTCAGGTGGTGCGTGCGGATGCTGGTCCACAGCGCCTCGACCGCGCGCATCAAGTCCTCACGACCGGTCGCGTGCCACAGCTTGGCCAGGCCGACCAGGTTCCACTGCAGCTGGTAGGCCTTAGCCGTGGCGATGTCGGCGGCGTCGGCGCCGGCCAGCGCCTGGCGCAGCAGCTGCAGCCGCGGCTCGGCATCCGCCTGTTCGAGCACGCGCAGCGCGAGCTGCAGGTAACGCGGCTCGCCGGTGTCCAGGTACAGCTGGGCGGCCGGATCGAGCAGCACCGTCGCCGACAGGCCGTGGTGGTTGCCGAGCGTGGTGATGTCGAGGCCGCCTTCGGTCAACACCTGCAGGCACAGGTCGCCGATGCGGCAGGCGGCGTCGAGCAGGCGCTGCTCGGGGAAGTGGCGATGCACCTCCAGCAGGCCGAGCATCAGGTAGGCGTGGATCCAGATGTCCCAGGTGCGGCGCGCCGGTGCGCCGTCCCAGGTACCGGGTTTGGGCGGCTGCGGCACGCTGAAGCGGTGCGTGGCCGCGTAGGTTCCGAGGTAGCCGTCGGGCTGCTGCTGGCCGGCGAGCCAGCGCGCGGCGTGCTGGACGCGTTCGCGCAGCGTTGCATCGCCGCTGCGCGCGGCGGCGCGTGCGGCGGCGATCAGCCATTTGCCGGCATGCTCGCCGTACCAGTCACCCTCGGTGTTGCGCTCGCGGTGCTCGGGCCCGAAGAGCCGCAGCGCCGGGCTCGCTTCGTCGACGATGAAGCTCGACAGCCGACCGCGCTGGCTGGCGCCGATCGCCTCGCCGAGCAGTCCGCCGAGCGTGACGTCGAGCGTGCTGGCCGTCGTCGCGTGATTCATCGCTCGTGTCCCCGGGCTTGCGCTCCACCACCAGGCGATGGTCACGCCACGTCCACCACGCAGCGGAATCCGATGCAGGCCGAGCGGTCCTTGCCCGGCGCCATCAGCAGGTACTTGCCGTGCTGGTCGAGCCGCTGCGCCTGCGGGAAGTACCAGTGCGAGGTCTGCGGCAGGTACGCGCTGCCGCCGCGCAGCACCGCGGCGCGGGTGTGTTCGTCCTCGAACTCGTCGGTCCACTGCCAGACGTTGCCGATCAGGTCGAGCACGCCGAACGGGCTGGCGCCCTCGGGATAGGCGTCGACGTCGGCCGGCGGGCCGAGCACACGATCACGCTGCGTCGGCGGCACGGCGTGGGGATTCCAGGCATTGCCCCAGGGATAGAGCCGGCCATCGCTGCCTTGCGCGGCGTATTGCCATTCCCATTCGTGCGGCAGCCGCTTGTGGGCCCACGCGGCGTAGGCGCGGGCGTCTTCGAGGCTGATCCAGGTCACCGGCTTGTTCGACCAGCCGGCGCGCGGCGCGCCATGGACCCAGTCGCGCAGGAAGTTGTGGGTGTCGCGCGGTTGGTAGCCGCTGGCTTCGATGAAGGCGTGGAACTGCTGGTTGGTGACCAGCGTGCGGTCGATGTGAAATGGTTGCAATTGCATCCGATGCCGATGGAAGCGGCGCGCGCTCGACTCCCACGGGTATTGCACGTCGACGCCGTCCCATTGCTGGCCTTCGATCTCGACGCCGCCGACGACGAAGTCGAAAGCGCCACCGGGGATGCGGACCATGCCGGGCGGCGGCTCGGCGATCGGCGCCGTGCGCTCGATCGGCACGCAGCTTTGCGGCAGCGAGCGCCAAACGGTCGACAGCGATTGCAGCGGTGTGCGGGCGAGCTCGGCCATGCGCGCGAGGAAGGCGTCGAGGCCGTCGACGGTGATGCCGGGCGCGATGGCCAGCACGGCGCCGTAACCCTGCGCTTCCAGTTCGAAGTCCAAGATGTCGCTAACGCCATCTTGACGCGGCTTCAATTCGCGACCGTGCCAGAGGTCGAGGTAACGTACGCCCTCGACATGCGGCAACGCGAGCTGTTCACCGGCGATCGGCGACTCGGTGCGATTGACGACGGTCCACAGCGTCGATCCGTCACCCGGAAAGCGGCTCGCGTACACGCCGCGCTGCAAGGTCGGGTAGTACGGTGTCCATTCCGCGCTGACCAGCAGCGCCGGAAACTGCCGGTAGATCGCCGCGATGCGCCGCAGCGTCTCGGCATCGCGCTCGACCAACTGGTTCCAGATGCCCCAGACGTTCTCCCAGGCGACATAGCCGATGCCGTTGAAGAAGCAGTACTGCAGGTCGTTGGTGCGCAGCCGGCCCCAGCGGTTCTCGACGTTGATCATGTGGCGCGGTTCGAGCCACTTCCACTTGGCGACCGCCGGCACCACGTCGGCCGGCACCTTCTTGCCCCAGCTCTGCACGTTCCAGATCAGCGCCTCCTCGGCCGACATCGTCGACTCGGGCTGCAGCACGACCGGGCAGCCGCGGGCGTCGCAGGCGTCGTAGAACGCGCGCGGCACGCCGTTGTAGGTGTCGCCGTTCAGGCCGTCGGCGCCGGTGGCCGCGAAGACCTCGGCGATCGCCTGCCAGTCGGATCGGCCGGTCGGCCGCGTGCCGTTGTCCCAAGGCTTGGTCGGCAGGAACACGCGCACGCCGCGGCGGTGGAAATCGGCGATCGCGCCCTTCAGGCCGTCGAGCCCGCCGGGCAGGTCGTGCGCCAGGTCGATCTGGTTGCGGTCGTCGATGCCGATGTTCGGGTAGACGTACCAGATCAGCACGCTGTCGACGCCGCCATAACGCCGTTCCAGATCGTCCAGGTAGCGGTCGACGGTGTAGCGGCCTTCGATGGGGTCGTAGAAGTAGCGGTCCTCGACCATCATCTGCACGTGCACGACATTGCGCTGCGCCCACTGCAGCTCCGGCCGGCGGTAGGCCGCGTCGTCGTAGCCGATGCGGATCAGGTGCTCGTGGCGCCATTCGCGCAGGCCTTGCAGCCAGTCGGCCGAGGCGGCGTTGACATCGATCTGCCAGTGGCCGATCTCGGCGAAAGGCCAGCCCGGCGCCTTGCCCGGCGTCGGCAGGTAGCGGCCGGTCGTCACGTGCGAGAACTTCACGCTCGACGTGTGGCCGCTGCCCGGTGCGAAGGCGATTGCGTCGGAGGGATCTGTGTCGTTCATGGGTTGATCGTCGAGGAGGATGCCGCGAGCAGGGCATCCACCGCGCTCGCGTCCGGGATGCTGTCCTGCGCACCGTGCCGCGTGCAGGCGAGGGCGGCAGCGGCGCTGGCGCGGCGCAGCGCGCCCGCCAGGGTTTCGCCCCGGCTCAACGCCGCCACCAGCACGCCGCAAAAAGTGTCGCCGGCGGCGGTGGTGTCGACCGCCTGCACCGCGAATCCCGGCTGCTGCAGCCGGCCGGCGGGGGTCTTCGCGATGCAGCCGCGTTCGCCGAGCGTGACGATCACGGTCGGCACCGGCAACTGCTGCAGGCGCTCGTCGAGCGTGCCGTGGCTGCCGGTCAGCGCGGCGAACTCGCCTTCGTTGACGATCAGCAGGTCGATCGACGACAGCAGCGCGGCCGGCAGCGCCTGCGCCGGCGCCGCGTTCAGCACGACGCTGACGCGGGCGGTGCGCGCGGCCGCGGCGTAGGCCGACACGCTGGCCAGCGGGATCTCCAGTTGCAGCAGCAGGTGGCTGACGCCCGTCAGCACCGGCAGGTGCGTCGGCTCGAGCCGCGCATTGGCGCCCGGCGCCACGGTGATCGCGTTCTCGGCCGCATCGGACACGCAGATGAAGGCGGTGCCGGTCGGCGTGTCGGCAAATCGAACGGCATGCAGCGCGACGCCTGCTGCGCGCAGCGAGGCTTCGATCGGCGCTGCGAAGGTGTCCTCGCCGAAAGCCGCCAGCAGGGCGGTCACCGCGCCGCCGGCGCGCGCCGCGGCCACCGCCTGATTCGCGCCCTTGCCGCCGGGGTAGGTGCGGAACTCGCGGCCGAGCACGGTTTCGCCGGGGGCGGGAATGTGCGGCGCGCGGACGACGAAATCGAGGTTCGCCGAGCCGGCGACCAGGATCGAGGAGGCTTGCGTGCTGTTCATCGGGCGAGTGTCCCGCGTGCTGCGTTGGCGCACCAGCCGGCTCAAGGGCGCAGCGCCTGGTAGACGAGGTTCTGGAACGCGGCGTACGGCCGCGGCAGGTCGGCGCGGTGATCGCTCGGCAGGTGCTGCATCAGCAGAATGGCCACCAGACGCTCCTCGCGATCGAGGGTGAACCAGGTCGTCGCCGAGCCGGTCCAGCCGAACTGGCCGATCGAGCCGAGGCGGCCGCGCGCGGCCGGGTCCAGCAGCACCGAGCCACCGAGGCCGAAGCCTTCGCCGGGTGATCCCGGCATCGTCGGCGGCTGCAGCGCCGACAGGTGGTTGCGCATCATCAGCTCGACGGTCTTGCGGCCGAGCAGCTGCACGCCGTCCAGCGTGCCGCCGTTCAACAGCATCTGCGCGAAGCGTGCGTAGTCGGCGGCCGTCGAATACAGCCCGCCGGCGCCGCTGGGGTAGGACTTTTGCATCACGCCCGGGGCGGGGGTGTCGATGCGCTGCAGGCGGTCGTCGGCGCCCATCATCGTCAGCTCGACGATGCGGTGGCGTTGTGCCGGCGGCACCTCGAAGCCGGTGTCGACCATGCCGAGCGGCCCGAGGATGCGCTGCTGCACGAAGCGGTCGAAGGGTTCCTTGGCGACCACCTCGACGAGGCGGCAGGCGACTTCGGTGTTGACGCCGTCATAGGCGAAGCGTGTCCCGGGTTCGGCGCCGAGCGGCACGCGGGCGACGCGGTCCGCGTACTCGCGCAGGCTGGTGGCGCCATCGAGATCCACGCCGGCCAGCCCTTCGAGCGCGAAACCTGCCGTGTGTGTCAGCAGGTGCCGCACGGCAATCGACCGTGCAAAGGCCGGCAGGTAACGTGCAACAGGATCGTCCAGCCCGAGCCGGCCTTCCTCGACCAGCATCATCACCGCGACCGTCGCAATCAGCTTGCTCATCGAACGGATGCGAAAGATCGAATCGGTCTGCATCGGCAGGCTGCGCGCCAGGTCGCGGTGGCCATGCGCCTGCTGGAACACGATGCGGCCATCGCGCGCGATCAGCGCGACGACGCCCATGTAGCCGCCGGGCGCCGTCGAGCGTTGCAGGAAACCGCTCAGCCGCTCCAGCCGTTCAGGCGCGAAGCCGGCCTCGGTCGCCGGTGCCGCCACTGCCGAACAGCACAGCGCCAGCGTCGCGACCCAGTTGCGCCATCGCGGCATCAGAAGGTCAGCGTGTGCGAGATCGAGACCACGCGGCCGCGGCCCGACCAGTAGTTGCGGAAACCCACCACCTGCGACCAGCTCAGGATGTAGAACTTGTCGGTCAGGTTCTCGATGCCGAGCGTGAACTTGCCCCAGCGGCCGGCCTCGTAGTCGACGCTGAAATCGACCAGGGTGTAGCCCTTGGTGTGCTCCTCGCCGGCGGGCTTGCCGACGTTGATGTCGCGCGAGAACAGCGTCGTCGCGCCCAGCGTCACTTCGGAGCCGGGCAGGAACTTCCAGGTGCCCGACAGCGCGAGCTTGTCCGGGTTGATGTCGTTGACGCCCATCTCGCGATCCAGCGGGCCGCCGCGCGTGAACCAGGTCTTGCCGCGAATGCGCGAGTACAGGCCGTTGAAGCGCCAGTCCTTCGCGACGTTCAATTCGCCCGACAGCTCGAGGCCCTTGATGCGCACCGGCAGCCGGTTCATCACGAAGTCGTTGGTCACGGGGTCGATCGACAGCGAGACGCCCAAGTCCGACTTCGAGTCGTAGTACGACGCGCTGAACGAGCCCAGCTTGCCGCGCCAGTTCAGGCCGATCTCCTGGTTCTTCACGATGATCGCCTGCAGGTCGAGGATGCCCTGCACCGACTGGCCCGGCTGGTTGACGTTGCGCAGCGGGATGCCGACGTTCGGCAGCGTGAAGCCCTTGCCGACCGACACGAAGGTCGACCAGCCGGCCGGCAGCTTCAGCACCGCGCCGAGGTTCGACAGGTTCGCGGTGTAGTCGAGCGTGCCGCCTTGTACCGCGACGCGGTTGCGGAAATACGTGGTGGTGTACGAGTCGACGTGCAATTCGCCGTCCTCGCGCCGCAGGCCGCCGGACACCGTCAGCGGCCCGACTTCGTACGACAGCTGGCCATAGGGCGCGACGCTCTTGTAGATCATCGGCGGCACCCACAGCCGATCGGTCAGTGCGAGGCGCTGGTCGGCCTCGTCCCGCACGACATCGACGCCGGTGCGCAGCTCCAGTCCCTGCAGGCCGAAGATGTCCTGGCGCGACCACGCGGTGCGCAGGCCCTGCTTCTTCGCGCGGATTTCCGATTGATCGATCAGCGTGCCGAGCGGCGCGATCAGCGGGTCCTGGCGGTCTTCGCCGCTCTCGGCCGGGTAGCGCATCGCCTGCTTCGCGACGTAGGCGTTGATGCTCAGCTGGCCGCCGCCGAGGTTGGCATGGTCGTACGAGACCTGGGTCTGCTGGAAGTCGTTGAACTCGGTCTTCGCGCCCAGCGGCGCGCCGGGCAAGGAGGTGTTGGTGATGCCGAGATTGCGGTCGCCGTCGACGAGGTGGTAGTTGCCCTTGCCGGTGATCTTGAAGTCGGCCAGCGAAGCCTGGATGCGCTGGTCGTTGTCGGTGCCGAAGTTGACGCCGCCCTTGACGAAGACGTTGTTGGCCTTCGAGTCCGCCACCGAGCCGCTGGTGTTCAGGCCGATGCGGCGGCCGTTGCCGTCGTAGCTGATGCCGCGGTCGATGTGCGCCACCGAGGCCAGCAGGTCCCAGCGGTCATCCTTGTGCGCGTAGTTGAAGCCGAGCTTCCAGCTGTCGGAGTCGTCCTTGAACTGCGTCGAGTAGCGGCTGACCACCTGGAATTCGTCGCCCGGCTTGGTCGGCGTCTTCGATATGTAGTTGATGATGCCGCCGGCCGCGCCGATGCCTTCGGAGGCCGATGGGCCGTTGATCACCTCGATGCGGCCGACCACGCCCATGTCGGTGAAGGTGGCGTTGCGCGTGCCTTCGCGCAACGGCGAGCCCTGCGGCACGCCGTCGAACAGGCGCAGCGGAATGCGGCCGCGCAGCGTCTCGCCGGTGTTGCTCATCGCCTGCGACGATTCCGAGTAGCCCGGCACCGAGCGCGCCAGCACCGCGCTGGCGTCCTCGGTCAGGGCGAGCGTGTTCTGCACCTCTTCCTTGCCGATCACGGTGATCGCGCCGGGGATCTTGTCGACGGCCTTCGCGGTGCGCGTGCCGGTCGTGATGACGGTCTGGACCTTTTCCTCCGCTTTCGGATCGGTGGTCGAAGTCGAGGTCTGCGCGTAGGCGGCATGCACTGCGGCGGCGAGCAGCAGAGGTGCGAGCGTGGCCGGAAGTTGTCTCATGTCTCGCTATCGTTGTGGTGAAAGGCGCAGCGAGTCTCGGGCCTCGGCCCGGCCCGACAAATCATCCGCGGCTATGTTCAGCCGCTACTTTTTCTTGCTTGCGGCCGGCACCTTGCTCGTGCGCTTCATCAGCCCGCGCGCCTCTTCGAGGAAGGCGTTGACGAGCCGGATGCGCACCGTCGCGCGCGACCACACGATGCCCATGCGGCGCGGCTCGAAGGGCATCGGCAGGGGGATGCGCACGAGCTTCAGCCCCTCGGGCCAGGGCCGCGACCAGTCGGGCACCAATGACACGCCGAGCCCGCGGTCGACCATCACCGCGATCGCGTTCAGCGCATTCAGCTCGAAGCGCTCCTGCGGCGCGATGCCGGCGAGCTGCAGGTACTGCTCGGCGAGCCGCCCGCCCCATTGCTGGCGGTCGAAGCGGATCAGCGGCTCGTTGGCCAGCAGCTCGTGCGGATCACGCCCGGCCATGGCTTGCGGCGCCAGCACCACCAGCGGCTCCTCGCGCAGCAGCAGCCAGTCGCAGGTCTTCGGCAGCGCATAGGGCGCCTGCAGCACGATCGCCGCATCGAGCTCGCCGCTCTCGACGGCGCGGTACAGCTCGGGCGAGAAGCCCGGCTTGATGAAGACCTTGATGCGCGGAAAGCGCTCGACCATGCGCGCCAGGATGTCGGGCAGCATGCCGGTCAGCGCATTGGTGCCGGCGCCCAGGCGCAATTCGCCGGCGGTGTTCTCGTCGTTGGCCAGCGCGCTCAGGTCGGCGACGTCGTGCAGCAGCTGCCGCGCACGCTCGAGGATGCGCGCACCGGCCTCGGTGATGCTGACGGTGCGACCGGCGCGCGCGAACAGCGGTGCGCCGATCTCGCGCTCCAGCGTGCGGATCTGCTGCGCCACCGCCGCCGGCGTGACGTTCAGCAGCCGCGCCGCGGCGGCCATCGAGCCCTGGTCGGCGACGGTGACGAAGGTGTTCAGGAACTGGGTATCCACGAGCGGCATTTCAGCAGAAACGACGACGACGGCGCCGCGGCGCGACGGCATGATCCGTCCGGTTGCGGGCGGCGTCGCTCGCCGGGAGGCACAGCGTCATGGCGAATCAGGAAATCACCTTCGTCTTCAGCGGCCGCGCGCTGCCGTCGGGCCAGGCCTCGATGCGCGCCGCCGGCACCGTGCGCGGGGCCGCGCAGCTCGGCGCGCAGCGCAGCAGTGGCGAGACGGTGCGCCTGAGCGCGCGGCCCGGCGAAGACGTGGTCGTGCTGCAGATCGCCAACGGCCCGGCGCTGTACCTGCATCCGGAAGACGCGCGCGCGCTGCTGCTGGCGCAGGCCTCGGCCGCCGATGGCTCGAAGCCGGTGCGCGGCGCCGCGGCGGGCACCGCGGCCGACGAAGTCGCGGTGCCGCCGCAGCTGGCGTGGCCCGCGGCACCGGGCAGCGCCGCGGCCGCGACCCGCGGCGGCGACGGCGCGGGCGGGCTGCTGGGCCAGGTGTGGGTCAGCGGCATCGAGATCGTCACCGGCTTCACCAAGGATGCGGCCGCCGACCTGGCCGCCGCCGCCGTGACGCGCAAGGTCGATGGCCAGGTCGAGACCGGCCTGTACCGGCTCGACGAGCACCACCTGCCGCGCTTGAAGGGCTCGGGCCGGCGGATCGAGCAGGCACCGGCGCGCGCCGGCAACCCGCCGCTGCTGGTGCTGCTGCACGGCACCTTCGTCGAGACCACCAGCACCTTCGGCGCGTGGTGGGCCAAACACCCGCAGCGCGTGCGCGCGCTGTTCGAGCGTTATGGCCGCGACGGCGTCTACGCTTTCGACCACAAGACGCTCGGCGACAGCCCGCTGGCCAACGCGCTGGCGCTGGCACAGGCGCTGCCCGACGGCGCCAAGCTGCACCTCGTCACGCATTCGCGCGGCGGGCTGGTGGCCGAAGCGCTGGTGCGCGCCTGCGCCGAGGCCGCGGTCGGCGTGCAGGACGACCCGTTCGCAGCGCCCGGCCACGCGGCGCACGGCCGCGACCTGAAGGCGCTGCGCAAGCTGGTCGCCGAGCGGCATCTCAGCGTCGAGCGCGTCGTGCGCGTGGCGTGCCCGGCGCGCGGCACGCTGCTGGCGTCGAAGCGGCTGACCGCCTACCTGTCGGTGCTGAAATGGGGGCTCGAGCTGGCGCAGGTGCCGGTGGCGCCCGAGCTGGTCGACTTCCTGACCGAGGTCGCGCGCCGCCGCGAGGACCCGCAGAAGATCCCCGGCCTGGCGGCGATGATTCCCGACAACCCGCTCGTGCAGTGGCTGACCGGGCCGATCGAGGCCGTGCCGTCGAGCCTGCGCGTGGTGGCCGGCGACATGGAAGGCGACTCGATCGTCTCGTGGCTGAAGACGCTGGCCAGCGACGCCTTCTACTGGACCGACAACGACCTCGTCGTGCAGACGCGCTCGATGTACGGCGGCGTGCCGCGCCGCGCCGACGGTGCCGCCGGCAGTGGCGCCAGCTTCCTGCTCGACCAGGGTGGCAGCGTCAGCCACTTCAACTACTTCAGCAACGAACGCAGCGTCGATGCGATCACCCGCGCGCTGCTCGACGACGCGCCCGCCGGCTTCGCGACCATCGGCCCGCTGTCGTGGGCCGGCGAGCATGCCAGCGGCACGCGCGCCGCGCGGCGCTCGCACGCCGATCCGTCGCAGGTGCCGGCGGTGTTCCTGCTGCCCGGCATCCTGGGCTCGAACCTGAAGGTCGACGGCAAGCGCGTCTGGCTCGGCTGGCGCTTCTTCAACAGCCTGAAGTCGCTCGACATCCGCCAGCCTGGCGGCGAGGTGCTGCCCGACGGGCCGATCGGCGTCATCTACGACAAGCTCGCCGCCTACCTGTCGGACAGCCACGAGGTGCACGAGTTCGCCTACGACTGGCGTGTGCCGCTGGAGCAGGAAGCGCGGCGCCTGGCCGATGAGATCGCCGCGGCGCTCGAGCTGCGCAAGGCCAGCCGCCAGCCGGTGCGCATCGTCGCGCACTCGATGGGCGGGCTGCTGGCGCGCACGATGCAGCTCGAGCGGCCCGCGGTCTGGCGCGACATGATGGCGCGGCCGGATGCGCGGCTGCTGATGCTGGGCACGCCGAACGGCGGCTCGTGGGCGCCGATGCAGGTGCTGAGCGGCGACGACACCTTCGGCAATACGCTGGTGGCCACCGGCGCGCTGTTCGACGATGCCGGCGCGCGGAAGATGATGGCGCAGCTGCCCGGCTTCATCCAGCTGCAGGCGGCGCTGCTGGACGCGTCGCCGGGGCTGGCGTCGCGCGAGGTCTGGCAGGCGCTGGCCGACGAGGACTTCCGCATGGCCACGCAGTACAACCTGTGGCATTCCGACGAGCGCCAGCTGTCGGTCTACCGCTGGGGCGTGCCGGAGCAGCCGGTGATCGATCAGGCGGTGGCCTTGCGCAAGCGGCTCGATGCACAGCTGCCGCAGCTCGCCGCCGACGCGGCGCGGATGCTGCTGGTCGTCGGCCACGCGAAGTTCACGCCGGCCGGCATCCGCACCGTCGAGGCCGGCATCGAGTACCTCGATGCGCCGGAACGGGGCGACGGCCGCGTCACCTTCGCGAGCGCCAGCCTGCCGCAGGTGCGCACCTGGCGCGTCGACGCGTCGCATGGCGACCTGCCGCGCGAGAGCGACGCCTTTGCCGGCTACCTCGAGCTGCTCGACAAAGGCGACACCCGCCTGCTCGACAGCGCCGGCGCGCCGGCCGGCGTGCGCGGCGCGGGCGCTGCGCCCGCCGACGAAGGTGCGGTGCGGCTGCAGCCGGCGCGGCCCGCGCGCCAGGCCACCGCCGGCAGCGGCCGGCCGCCGAGCGACGTCGCGGCGATGTTCGGCACGATGCCCTCGCAGCCGGTCGGCGCGGCCGGCGCTGCGCCGGAGCCGGCGCTGCACGTCAGCGTGGTCAATGGCGACCTGCGCTTCATCAGCCAGCCGCTGCTGCTCGGCCACTACCAGTCGATGAAGCTGAGCGGGGCCGAGTACGTCGTCGACCAGCTGCTCGGCGGCACGATGTCGCAGTCGCTCGCCACCGGCCTGTACCCGACGGCGCCGGCCTCGCACCAGGTGTTCGTCAACCGCTTCGGCCAGCCCGGCGATCCCTTCGTGCTGCCGCGGCCCGAGGCGGTGATCATTGCCGGCCTCGGTGCCGAGGGCCAGTTGCGCATCCGCGAGCTCTGCGACACGGTGCGCCAGGCGACGATCGCCTATGCGCAGCGCGTGGCCGAATCGGCCGCGGCGCCGACCACCGGCTTCGAGCTCGCGGCCACGCTGATCGGCAGCGGCGGCACCGGCATCAGCGCCGGCAGCGCGGCGCGCGCCGTGGCCACCGGCGTGCGCGAGGCCAATGCGCGCCTGGCGCGCCACGGCTGGCCGCTGGTGCGCGAGCTCAGGCTGATCGAGCTGTTCCTCGACCGCGCCACCGAGGCGCACCAGGCGCTGCGCATGCTGGCCAGCGCACGCGCCGCCGACTTCCAGTTGCACCCGGTGGTGCGGCAGGGCAGCTCGCCGCTGCGCCGCCCGCCCGGCTACGGCTACCGCGGCTCGCCCTACGACCTGATCAGCGTGACGCAGGCCGCCAGCGAGCGCGCGCCGCTGGAATTCACGCTCGACAGCCGCAGCGCGCGCAACGAGGTGCGCGGCCAGCGCACGCAGTCGAGCCTGGTCGCCGAGATGATCCGCGCCGGCGCCAGCGACACGATGCGCGACGCGCGCATCGGCCGCACGCTGTTCAACCTGCTGGTGCCGCTGGAGCTGACACCCTTCCTCGGCGCGTCGACCGCGGTGGTGCTGCAGGTCGACGCTCGCACGGCCCAGGTGCCGTGGGAGCTGCTCGACACCGCCGGCGACGACCAGGCGAGCGCGGCCGACCCGCGGCCGTGGTCGGTGCGCACGGCGATGATCCGCCAGCTGCGCACCGAGGTCTTTCGCGAGGCGCCGGCGCGCGCGTCGAAGGAAGACGCGGTGCTGGTGATCGGAAGCCCGAAGCTCACCGGCGGCCAATTCGCGCCGCTGCCGGCGGCCGAACGCGAAGCGCGCGCCGTGGCCGCCGCGCTCGGCGCGCAGCCGCTGATCGACCGCGGCGCGCTGGACATCGTCAACGCGCTGATGGAGCGGCCTTACCGCATCGTGCACATCGCCGGCCACGGCCAGCTCGACGACAAGGATCCGACGAAGACCGGCGTCGTGCTGTCCGGCGACGCGGTGCTCGGCCAGTGCGAGATCGAAGGCATGCGCCAGGTGCCGGAGCTGGCCTTCATCAACTGCTGCCACCTCGGGGCGATCACCTCCGGCGGCCTTGCGCCGCCGACGCTCGCGCACCAGCAGCCGCTGTTCGCCGCCAACGTCGCCGAGGCGCTGATCCGCATCGGCGTGCGCTGCGTCATCGCCGCCGGCTGGGCGGTGGAGGATGTCGCCGCCCAGGTCTTCGCCACCGCCTTCTACAAGGCGCTGCTCGGCGGCGAGCGCTTCGTCGATGCGGTCGGCCAGGCGCGCGAGGCGGCGTGGCACGCCAGCCCCGCCGGCAACACCTGGGCCGCCTACCAGTGTTACGGCGATCCGGACTGGAGCCTCACGAACGGCAAGGCGCAGGCGGCGACGACGCCGGCCGAGCGTCTGGCACGTTATGCGATCGTCTCGGCGCCTGGCCTGGCGATCGAGCTCGAGGGCATCGCCGTCAAGGCGCGCAACGAATCGAGCGCCAAGCGCAAGGACGAGCTGCAGGCCGACGTCGAGCAGATCGAGGCCTCGTTCAAGACCGTCTGGGGCCGCGTCGGCGCGGTGGCCGAGGCCTTCGGCGTCGCTTACGCCGAGACCGGCAACCGCGACGCAGCGATCGCCTGGTACCGCGCCGCGGTGGCGGCCGAGGACGGCAGCGCGTCACTGCGCGCGGCCGAGCAGCTCGGCAACCTGCTGGCGCGGCAGGCCGAACGCCAGGCCGACATCGCCGCGGCGCGGCAGCAGATCGGCGAGGCGGTGGCGCTGCTCGAGGACCTGGCGCGGCTGCATCCGACCAGCGAGCGGCTGAGCCTGCTCGGCTCGGCGTGGAAGCGGCTGGCGATGCGGGAAGAGCGCGAGGGCCATGCCGCGCAGCGCCGCGCGGCGGTCGAGAAGATGGTCAAGGCCTACGCCGAGGCCGAGCGCCTGGCGCACGACGAAGCGATCGAGAAGGTCTTCTACCCGGCGATGAACCGCATGCATGGCGAGCTGATCCTGCACCGCGGCGAGGACGCCTGGCCGGGCTTCGACCCGGCGTCGGTCGCGCTGGTGCGGCAATCGCTGCAGGCCCAGCTGGCCGACCCCGACTTCTGGTCTGTCACCGGGGGCATCGAGCTCGAGCTGTACGTGGCCGCGGCCGCCCGCGCGCTCGAAGCGGCGTGGCCCGGCCTGGTGCAGCGGCTGACCGACACGCACGCGCGCGCGCCGGATGCCGGCAAGTGGGACTCGGTCTACGCGCAGGCGCGCTTCGTCTTCGGCGAAACGCCGGCCGCCGGCATCGAGGCCGACGTGGTGGCGCTGCTGAAGAAGCTTGCGGGCAAGTGATGTCGCGGGCCGCGTTCAGTCCCGTCAGCACGCGTACGCTGCGCCGGACCGAGTTATCCGCCCGCTCGACGGGCGTGCAGGTCATCCCGGCAATCCTCGCGGACCGCGGGGTTCTTCTGGGCACCACACAGGGCGGCACCCTCCGAGACCCGGCCGCTGGAGGCCAATGCGGCCGCCTCGCGGCGCGGTGTGCGGACCACCGTGCGCACCTTGGCGCCGGCCGTGCGCTCCAGCGGGACCGCGACCTGCGGCAAGGCGGGTCGCTCGGGCTGCAGCGTGCCCGGCGCGGTGGCGCTGGCGCGCTTCTCGTCCAGCGTCAGCAGCCGCGGCTGCGGTTTGGAGGCCGGTGCAGGTGCCGGCGCCGAAGCGGCCGGGCGCACGATCACGGTCTGCGAGGTCTGTGCCGACAGCGACAGCGCTGTCAGCGACAGCAGCAGTGCCGGCAGGTGCCGGCAGGGCCGAAGCCATCGTTGCGGTTTCATCATTCCGTCAGCGTGCGCGCGCCATCGGCCGGCCTGCGTAGGACGACGCGCTGTCGTCGCATAGGGCAGCGAACTACGCGGTGGCGCGGGTCGATGCAGCCGACGCGCCGGCCGATCCGGCCGGGGTCGTCCATGTCGCACCGACCGCCGGGATTGGTACCGAGCCGTACCCCCCAAGATCGAAGGTCTGGTGAACCCTGGTTGCAGGGCAATTCGAGGTCGAAACGAGGGTTCTCCCGCAGCGCAGCATAACGGTCGGCCGTACTAAATTTCGCACCGCGTCGCACGGGCTATCGTCCGATCGGCGCGGACCCCGCGGTGCGCCCGAAGCGCCTGCCGGCGGCCGTGGGCTCGCAACGTTCGCGCAGCCGACGGCCGGAATCCCCGCCGCGCACCCGCGGCGGCTCTCGTGATCCGACTGCCGCGGCCGCCGCGGCGGCTGTTCCCGTCGCTGCCGTGGTTGCCGTGGCGCTCGGGAAGGCCGTGTCTCTAACGCGTTATCACGTTCAATCGTTGCCGTGCGCCGACCCCCGATGCCGGGGTGTCGCGTGCGCGCGGCTGCCTGCATCCATCGTTTTCGGAGTGTTCCAGATGATCGCATTGCAGCGCCCGCGGGCGCCCATGTATTCCCGGTTCCTGGCCAGCGTGACGCTCGCGCTGTCCGCACTGACCGCCGGCCAGTCGGCCGTCGCGGCGAACAATGACCCGATCGTGCTGGTGCACGGTTTTCTCGGCTTCGGGCCGCACGAGCTGCAGGGCACCGGCTTCAAGTACTGGGGCGGTTTCAACGATCTGCAGTCCTACCTGAGGACGCGAAACGGCTCGCACCCCGTGCACACGGCCACCGTCGGCCCGGTCAGCTCGAACTGGGACCGGGCGGTGGAGCTGTACACCCAGATCAAGGGCGGCTGCGCCGACTACGGCGCCAAGCAGACGGCCAAGTACGCGGCCTGGGGCAAGATCCAGAAGCCTGCCGGCAAGTGCTGGGCCGCGGATCCGAACAACAATCCGAACAACTATCCGCCGGCGCTGTATCCGCAATGGGACGCCGCGCACCCGATCCACGTCATCGCGCACAGCCAGGGTGGACAGACCGTGCGCACGCTGATCCAGCTGCTGGAGAACGGCTCGCCCAACGGCAACGAGGGCGGCGGCGCGCTCTACACCGGCGGCAAGATCGGCTGGGTGAAGAGCGCCACCACCCTGTCCAGCCCGCACGACGGCACCACGCTGCGCGACGTGATCGTCGACTTCGTGCCGAAGGTGTCCGAGCTCGCCGGCAAGATCATCGAGGTCGCCGGCCTGGGCGGCAGCAGTGGCGCGCTCTACAACTTCGAGCTGGAGCAGTACGGCCTCGCGCAGGGGCCGGCCGAAAGCCTGCCGGACTTCATCAGCCGCACCCGCGGCGCACCGTTCTGGTCGCTGACGAACAAGGATTCGGCGCAGTGGGACCTCAGCCCGGACGGCGCCAGGCAGCTCAACGGCTGGGTCAAGACCTCGCCGAACGTCTACTACTTCTCCATCGGCAGCAAGGCGACCGAGCAGGGCTCGTTCTGCTGCAACGGCACCGACCGCGTCATCGCGCCGCTCCAGAGCAGCAGCTACCAGTACGCACGCAGCGACATGATCTTCTTCACCAAGCCGACCGCGGGTGAATGGGTGGTGCCGTCGATCTTCACGCGTGGCATGGGCTCGTACACGCAGTCGGATCCGAGCCGGGTGGTCATCAACAGCAGCTGGTTTCCCAACGACGGCGTGGTCAACACGATCAGCATGCGCGGCCCGAGCGGGCAGCCGTCGCGCAACCACAGCGGCGCGCCGGTGCGCGGCACCTGGAACTACCTGGGCTACTACAACCAGTACGACCACTTCGACGTGATCGGCTGGCTGCTGCCGGCGTCGGCGGTGTTTCCGATCTACGACAACATCACCAACATCCTCTACGGGCTGTAAAGCACGCCATGGCAACGGCACGATTCCTGGGCGGGATCGTCGCGGCTTCGGCCGTGGCGATCGCCGGGGCGCTGATCTCGGGGAGCGACGAGGACACTTCGCCCCGCGCGGCGACGGAATCGGCGCCGTTGCCGGTCAGGCACGCGGTCGCGCGCGTCCCCGCCGCGTCCACCCGCGAGGTGCCAGTAGAAAAGCCCGCCGCGCCGCCCGCCCCGGCGGCGGTGCTGCAGGTGCCGACGCCGGCCCGAATGCACGAGGTCGAACGCGAGGTGGTGCGCCTGCGCGAGGCCGGCGGCAGCGATGATGACGCTTATCGCCTGCGCGCCCTTGCGCTCAGCCCGGGAATCGCTGCGCAACTGGCGGAGATCGAGGCGGCCGAACGCGCCTGGCAGCACGACCAAGCGCAGCGCGCGGCAGTCGCACCAGCGCCTCAACCCCAACTGGTGATCGAGTAGACAGTGTCCACCGCCGCGTCAGGCGTCGCGGTAGATCGTCAAGCCCTTCAACGACACCTTGGGCCGCGGGAACAGCCAGCTCGCCGCGTAGCCGATCACGATGCACAGCAGGATCGAGATCGCCAGATAGAAATACGGGTGCACGAGCTTGAACCACCAGGCGATCGTCGTCAGCACGATGCTGCCCGCGATGCCGATCGCCACACCCTGCGCATTGGCGCGGCGCGTGAACATGCCCAGCGTGTAGGCGCCGGCGAAGCCGCCGCCGAGCAGGCCGGCCAACTCGATCGAGACGTCGAACAGCGAATGGATGTCGTAGCGCGACAGCACCAGCGCAAAGCCGATGCCGATCAGGCCGGCGACGACGGTCATGATTTCCGCGAACAGCACGCTCTTGCGCGGCGTCGGGTGCTTGACGAGCTTCTCGTAGAAGTCGACCGAAGCCAGCGTCGAGACGCTGTTCATGATGCTCGAGAGCGTGGCCATTGCGGCCGCGAAGATGCCGGCGATGATCAGGCCGGTGATGCCCATCGGCAGCTCGGCGGCGATGAACAGCGGAAAGGTCGCGTCGATGCCGAGCAGCGGGTTCATGCGCTCGGGATGGTTCTTGTAATAGACAAAGAGCGCGGTGCCGATCGAATAGAAGACGAAGCCGCCGGGGATCATGATCGCCGCGAAGGCCCAGATCGAGCGGCCGGCGTCCTTGTCGTTCTTCGTCGACAGCGTGCGCTGCATCAGCACCTGGTCCTTCGGGAAGGTCAGCACCACGTCGAACAGCACCAGGAAGATGAAGCCCCAGACGGTGGCCTTGGTCAGGTCGAAGCTGAAGTCGAAGAGTTTGGTCTTGTTCTCTGCCGCCGCGGTGCGCACGAATTCGCCAACGCCGCCGTCGAGCGCGAAGACCATGAAGCCGATCGCGAACAGCGCGCCGCCCATCTTGACGACCAGCTGCACGACATCGGTCCACACCACCGCCTTCATGCCGCCCATCGCGGTGTAGACGATCGTGAAGCCGCCCATCATCAGCACGCTCCAGACCACGTCGATGCCGGTGATCGTCGCGATCGCCAGCGACGGCAGGAACAGGATCACGCTCATCCGGCTGCCCAACTGCACCAGGATGCACAGCGCGCTCGACAACATGCGAATCGCGGGGTGGAAGCGTGTCTCGAGGTACGAGAACACGCTCATCAGGTCGAGCCGGCGCAGCAGCGGGACGATCCAGACCGCGACGAACATCAGCCCGATCACCGCGACCAGGTTGTTCGTCAGGTACTGCCAGTTGGTCTCGAAAGCCTTGGCGGGAATCGCGATGTAGCTGATCGAGCTGGTGTTCGCCGCATAGAGGCTGACGCCTGCCGCCCAGAACGGGATCGAGCGGCCGCCGACGAAGAACTCGGCCGTCGACTGGCGCTTCTCGCGCAGGTAGAAGTACAGCCCGATGCCGAGCATGCCGACCAGGTAGACCACGATCACGATCCAGTCCAGCCACTTCAGCAGCAGCTTGCCGGCTTCGATCTCGATGATGCCGACGGCGGTCTCGCCGCCGCTCGGGGCCGCGCGGCTGTAGACGAGGCCGTTTCGCCACGGCGCGCTGACCTGCACGCTGTGAATCTGCGCCGGCGGCAGCGCAGCCCAGGCATTGGTGATGGTGTGCAGCGTCATCGGCTGCGGCGCGGCGTCAGGCGTGGTGCGCAGCAGGTACAACAAGTGCGCCTGGCCGGTGGCACGGGCAGCACCAGGCAGGATGGCTCCCGGTGCCGGCGTGCGGGCTTGCCATCCGCCATCGGCCGACCAGCGCCAGACTGAGTCGCCGGGGCTCGCCGGCACGCTGACGAAGAGCGCGCCGGTCTGCCCGACCAGCGTGCTGGCGGCACCGCCGTTCGGCCACAGCGGCAGCGCCGTCCACGCCGGCGCTGCCAGCAGCGGCTCGATGCGCAGCAGCCGCGGCGCGCCGTCGGCCGCGATGCCGGTGATCAGCAGTGCGGCGCCGAGCAGCGTGCCGCGCGGCTGGCGCAGCGCTTCGGGCAACGGCGGCAGCTCGCGCGTCGCGAAGCCATCGATGCCACTGTCGACGCGGGCGATGCGCTCGACCGCGTTGGACGCTCCAATCAGAAGGTATGACTCGGGCCCGCGCCCGACCACGCCGAGCAGCGGCGCCGGCGGCCGCCAGGGCAGCGCCGACCAGCCGCTGCGCGCGGCATCGAGCTGCCAGGCGCCGTGGCGGCCGAAGGCGAGCAGGCTCTCACCCGACGCGGCGAAGCCGATCACTTCGCCCGGCACAGCCGGCAGGTCCTGCGTGCGCAAGGTCGGCAGCGGTGCCGCTCGAGCCGGCAACGGTGACAACAACAGCATCAGCGCGACCAGCAGCCAAGCTGCCCCAGCCGCGGCAAGGGATCGAAAGCTCATTCGGAAGTGGGTGTTGTCGAAGCGGCGGCGGCCAGCAGCGCCCGCGCGCGGTGCAGGTACGGAGTGTCGATCATGCGGCCGTCGACGACGAAGGCGCCGCGGCCTTCGGCCTGCGCCACAGCCGCCGCGTCGATCACGCGGCGCGCGAAGGCCAGCTCGTCGGCACCGGGCGCGAACACCGCATGCGCCCAGGCGATCTGCTTCGGGTGGATGCAGCTCTTGCCGGCGAAGCCGAGCGCACGGGCCAAACGCGCTTCGGCCATGAAGCCGTCGGCGTCGTCGAGGCCGGGCCAGGCGCCGTCGATCGCCGCGACGCCGGCCTCCGCCGCCGCCAGCCGCAGCGCGAACATCGCGGCGTGCACGCTGGCCAGGTCATCGCGACGGATGGCGGCCGGCTCGAACAGATCACCCAGGCCGAGCTGCAAGGCCGCGATGCGCGGGTGGGCGAGCGCGATCTCGGCGGCGCAGCGCAGCGCCTTCGGTGTCTCGATGTTCACCAGCAGCTGCATCGGCTGTGCGGCGCCGGCGCCGGCTTCGGCGCGTTCGATCTGCTCGACCGCGGCGCGCAACTGCTCGGCGCTGTGAATCTTCGGCAGGTTCAGCCAGCGCGCCGCGCTGCCGGCGATCGCCGCGACATCGCGCTCGAACTCCGTCGTGCCGGGTGCATTGCAGCGCACGATCAGCCAGGCCGGCGTGGCATGCGCCGCAACGCTGTGCACGAAGGCGGCGACCTGTGCGCGCGCCTCGGCCTTGGCATCGGCGGGCACCGCGTCTTCCAGGTCGAACGACACCGCATCGGCGCCGCTGGCCAGCGCTGTCGCAAAGCGCTGCGGCTGCGTGCCGGGCACGAAGAGCTTGCTACGCATGGGGCGGCTTCATCACGCGGCGCAGTGTGGCGAAACGCCGGCGCCGAAAAAGCCGTCCGCACTAGCTTCACTCGATACATTTCCTTGCGGATCGGTGCGTCGCTAACACCGGAAACGAGCGTCACGGCAATGTCCACGCCCGGGGTGGTGGCTTGCCCGGCCTGTCACTGCGGCGTCCTATAAACGGAAGCTTCGCGCTGCCCTGCCATCGAGCCCGGCATCGTCGGACATGCCTTGTCACAACTGAAAGACCCTATGGCGAATCCGAACACTTCGAAGCTTCGTGCACTCACCGGCGGCACCGCGGAGCCGGCACCGGCCACGCAGCCCGTCGTGCGGGCGATCGACGTCGGCTTCGGCCTCGTCAAGCTGAGCCTGCGCTCGGGCAACGGCGTGGCGTTCATCAACTTTCCGTCGATGGCCATTCCCGCCGATGCCAGCGCCGTGCGCTCGCTCGGCACGCGCCGCCGAGACACCTTCGACGTGCCGGTGGCCGGCGCGAAGTACGAGGTCGGGCGCGATGTCGGCCTGGCGCAGGCCGGCGGCAGCTTCGGCCGCGATGTCACCGACGAGTTCTACCGCGGCGCAATCTACGAGGCGCTGACCAAGGGTGCGCTGCGTTACATGGCCGAGGCCGGCGATGCGGTGATCGACGTGCTGGTGCTGGGCCTGCCGGTCAACCAGTACAACGACGCCAAGCGGCGCGACTACCTGCGCTCGCACTACGAGGGCGAGGTCGAGATCGGCGACGACAAGAAGATCACCGTGCGCAAGGTCATCGTGCAGGCGCAGCCGATGGGCGGTTACGCCGCGCTCGGCGACCACCTGGACGAGCTGAACCGCGTCATCACCGAGACCGGCGGCGCGCTGCCGCCGCTACCGAACGCCGAGGCGCTGGACGAGCTGGCGGTGCTGATGATCGACCCCGGCGAGCACACGCTCGACTGGCTGCTGATCCAGCAGGGCACGATCAATCCGCGCGCCAGCGGCGCGGCGTCGGACGCCGGCCGGCACCGGGTGCTGCGCACGGTGCAGGAATCGCTCGCCGCGCACATCGGCCGGCCGCTCGGGCCGGCGGTGATGCCGCGCATCAACGACGCCCTGCGCCAGCGCGCGCCGGTCAAGCTGTCGGGCGTGGCACATCCGCTCGAGCGCTTCGAGCCGGAGATCATGAGCGTCATCGAGGACTCGATCAACCGCATGGTCGACGGCCTGCGCGATGCGCACGAGATCGTCGACCTGATCGTGCTCGTCGGCGGCCACCCCGAGCGTTACCGCGACGTGCTGGTCAAGCGCTTCCCGGCGATCCCGGTGTTCATCATGCCGGAGCCGATGGCGGCCAACGTGCGCGGCTTCCAGCTGATCGGCGAGGCGCTGGCCGAGGGCTGAAACTCACCGGCTGAGATCCGGGTTCCCGCGTGGCCGTCCTCCGCATCGAGCTCGACGTCGACAGCGAGGTGTATCCCGAGCTCCATGCGCTGCTGGCCGCGATCGGCAGCGAGGCGTCGCGCGGCGAGCGCCTGCGCCAGCTCGCCGCGACCGGGCTGGTGTGGGAGGTGGTGCGGATCCGCGGTTATCCGGCGTCGCTGGTCGCGCGGGCCGCGACCGAGCCGCTGCCGGCGGCCGAGCCGGCCGAGGTGGCCAAGGCCGCCGTGCCGCGCCGGGCCACTGTGCGGCGCGCGGCCGCGCCCACTGCTCCGGCCGCTCCGTTTACGCCGCCTGCACCCGGCGCCCCCGGTTCGGCCGACTTCGTCGACCTGGCGCTCAACGCCGTGCCGCCCCCCGCGCCGGAACCCTGGCCCGGCGTGGTGCACGAGCCGCCGGTGCTGAACGACGTCGTCGAGCCCGACCCCGCGGGCCCGACGATCACCGTGCTGCCCGACCCGCCGCTCGAGCACCGCACGTCGACGCGCTCGCGGCTGCAGCGGATGAAGGAGAAGGGCTTGTTCAGGAACGGCTGAGCGCGCCCGCTGATGCGGGCCGGCGCTGCAGATAGGCGCTCAGGCCCTGCACCAGCGCATCGAAGCTCGCCTTGCAGCGCGGGCTGTGGCGCAGGTCCTCGTGCATCGTGACCCAGGTTTCGAGCTTCAGCTCGGCCTGCCGCGGCAACAGGCGCACCAGCGCCGGTTCACGCTGCGCCAGCGCCACCTGACAGATGCCGATGCCGGCGCCGGCGCGGATCAGCGCCAGCTGGGCGACGTCGCTGTCGGTGCGCAGCGTGAAGGCCTGGCGCGTCCAGCCCGGCAGCGCGGCGCGCGCCGCGCGGATGAACGGGGTTTCTTCGTCGTAGCCGATCAGCGCGTGCTGCGCCAGCTCGGCCAGCGTGCGCGGCGTGCCGCAGCGCGCCAGGTAGGACGGGTGGGCATGCAGCCCGAGCAGCACGTCGCCGACGCGGCGGGCGATCAGCTGCGCATGCTTCGGCGGCGTCATGCGCACGGCGATGTCGGCCTCGCGGCGCAGCAGATCCTGCACCCGGTTGGTCAGCACCAGCTCGATCTGCAGCCGCGGGTGCGCCTGCTGCAAGGCGGCGACGATCGGCGGCAGCACCTCGACGCCGATCACCTCGCTGGCCGAGATGCGCACCGCGCCTTGAACGCCTTCACCCTGGCTCTGCGCGGCGCGCTCGAGCGCCGCCGCGGTGCTGTGCATCGCCTCGGCATAGCCGCGCAGCGCCAGCGCGGCCTCGGTCGGCAGCAGGCCGCTTTGCGAACGGGTGAAGAGCACCAGGCCGAGCGCCGCCTCCAGCGCGGCGACGTGCCGGCCGACGGTCGGCTGCGACAGGTCGAGCGCCCGTGCGGCGGCGGACAGCGAGCCTTCTTTCAGCACGCCGAGGAACGAGCGGTGAAGCTCCCAGCTGACGGTGTGAGCCATGCAAAACTGTATAGAGACTCGTCAATGTCTGGCAATTCCTTTTGTACGCCGTTGTCACCAGAATTCTCTTCATCGCAAGCCCCTCCGAAAGAGATCCCATGACACAGACCACCCCTTTGGCCCTCGTGCTCGGCGCCACCGGCGGCATCGGCGGCGAGATGGCGCGCCAGCTGCGCGACGCCGGCTGGCAGGTGCGCGCGCTCAAGCGCGGCCTGGCGCCGCCGAGCGAGCAGCGCGAGGGCATCACCTGGCTGCGCGGCGATGCGATGAACCGTGCCGACGTGCTGCAGGCCGCGCGCGGCTGCGCGGTCATCGTGCACGCGGTCAACCCGCCGGGCTACCGCCGCTGGGCCGAGCTGGTGCTGCCGATGATCGACAACACCATCGCCGCGGCGATCGCCGAGCGCGCCACCGTGGTGCTGCCGGGCACCGTCTACAACCACGGCCCGGATGCCTTTCCGCTGCTGCGCGAGGACTCGCCGCAACGGCCGCTGACGCGCAAGGGCGCGATCCGCGTCGAGCTCGAACGCCGGCTGCAGGCGGGCACTGCGCAGGGCGCGCGAGCGATCGTCGTGCGCGCCGGGGACTTCTTCGGTCCGCAGGCGGGCAACAGCTGGTTCGCGCAGGGGCTCGTCAAGCCGGGCCGGCCGGTGACGACGGTGCGGCTGCCGGGCGCGCGCGGCGTCGGCCACCAGTGGTCCTACCTGCCCGACGTCGCGCGCACGATGGTCGAGCTGCTGGCGCGGCGCGAGCGGCTGGCACCGTTCGCCGCCTTCCACATGGCCGGGCACTGGGATGCCGATGGCACGCAGATGGCCGCCGCGATCGGCCGGATCGTCGAGCGCCACGGCGGCGCGCGCCCGACACAGCGTGCCTTTGCGTGGTGGCTGGTGCGCCTGGCGGCACCCTTCGTCGCCACGCTGCGCGAGCTGCTGGAGATGCGCTACCTGTGGCGCACGCCGGTGCGCATGGACAACACGCGGCTGATCGCCACGCTCGGCCGCGAGCCGCACACGCCGCTGGACGAGGCGATCGAGGCGACGCTACGCGGCCTGGGCTGCCTGCCGGCGCCCGCTGCTGCGCTGGTCCCCACGGTCTGAAGGCGACCGGGGGGCCCGGGGACCGGCAGAATGCCGGCCGGTGTCGCCCTCCTTGACCTTGTCCTGCCGGCTGATGTCCGTGGTGGTGGCCGCAGTGGTGGCCGCTTCCGCCGGCCCCGCAGCCGCCGAGCCGCTGCAATGGCAGGGCCAGGCCGCGCTGGCGACCGAGCTGACCGACCGCGGGCTCTCGGTCTTCGAGCGCCGGCCGACGCTGCAGGCCGAGCTCGGCGTGTCGCGCGGCCGCTGGGCGCTCGGTGCGGCGCTGAGCGCGCGCGCCGCCGACGGGCGCGACCGCCGCGTGCTGGCCCGGCTGTCGCACTACCGCACGCTGTCCGACGACTGGCAGCTCGATGGCGGGCTCGGCTACTACGGCTACCCCGGCGGCGTCTACGCGCGCAGCTTCAACCGCGTCGAAGCCTCGGCCGGTGCGAGCTTCCGCGACCTGCTGTCGTTCAACCTCACCGCGCTGCACTACCGCGCCTGGCGCGGGCGCCGCGGCGGCCTGCAATGGGCCTTCGACGCCGGACTGCGCTGGCCGCTCGCCGGAGCGTGGTCGCTGACCGCCAGCCTCGGCCAGGCCGACGTGCCGCCGCTGCCGCAGCGCCGGTACCACTACGGCGGTGTCGGCGTGGCTTGGGCTGCGTCGGGCTGGCGGGTCGAACTCAACCGCCTGGGCGCGGATTCGACCGCGCAGCGGCTGCTCGGGGAGACGGCGCATCCGCGCTGGTCAGCAGTGGTCGCGACAAATTTTTGAGCCGCAGGCAACCGCCGGCGCGCTCAAGCGCACTCACGGCGAGTACAAGCCCTGTCTATGCCGACCCCCAGCTCACTTCGTTCGCGGCCCCCCGAGGGGGCGCGGTGCCCTTCGGGCGGCCGGACGGGCACCATGTCCCAATCCCCGCACCCCGCCGACGAACATGCCGAGCGCGCGCTGCTGCAGCAGCTCGCCGGCGGCGACCGCGCCGCGCTCGCCGCGCTGTACCAGGCCTACCACCGCCGGCTGGCGCGCTTCGTCGGCCGCATGACGCGGCGCGCCGACATCGTCGACGAGGTCATCAACGACTGCTTCTGGATCGTCTGGCAGAAGGCCGCCGGCTTTCGGGGCGACTCCCGGCTGTCGACCTGGATCATGGGCATCGCCTACCGCTGCGCGCTGAAGGCGCTGCGCCAGCACGGCGAGGACCCGATGGCCGCGGACGAGGGCGCACTGCCCGCCGCGCACGACCCGAATGCCGACCGCGAGCTGCGCGACTGGATCGCCAAGGGGCTGCAGCGCCTGCCCACCGAGCAGCGGCTGGTGCTGGAGCTGGCCTACGGCGGCGGCCACTCGGTCGACGAGATCGCGGCGATCCTGCAGTGCCCCGAGGGCACGGTGAAGGCCCGCATGTTCCACGCCCGCACCAAGCTGCGCCACCTGCTGCCGGCCTTGGCCGAGCGCAACGGCGCCGGAGGATGACGATGATGCCCGCCGAGCACGCCCGCACCTGGGCGCTGATCCCCTGGCTGGTCAACGGCCGTGCCGATGCGCGCCAGCGCGCCGCGGCCGACCACCACCTCGCCGGCTGCGCCGATTGCCGCGCCGAGCTGCTGGCGCAGCAGCGGCTGCACCAGCTGGTGCAGCGCGAGACGCCGCCGGCCGCGGCCGAAGTGGATGCGCAGGCCGGCCTGCAGCGCCTGCTCGGCCGCATCGACCAGCTGCCGGAGGATCAGGCGGTGGCGCCGGCGCCGCGGCGGCGCGCCGTGTTGCCGGTGGCACTGGCAGCGGCGGTGATCGTGCAGGCGATCGGCCTGGCGCTGCTGAGCCTGCAGCTCGCGCGCCAGGACGATGCACCGTATGCAACGCTGAGCCGTGCGCCGGCGGCAGCCGCTGGCGCGGCCACGCTGCGTGTGGTGCCGGATCCGGCACTGCCGCTGCAGCAATGGCAGGCGCTGCTGCAGGACGCCGGGCTGCGCATCGTCGACGGCCCGAATGCGGCCGGCGCCTACGCCCTGGCGCCGCAGGACCCGGCCGCGCCGGCGGCCACCGCCGAGCAGCTGGCGCGGCTGCGCGCGGCGCCGGGCATCCGCCTCGCCGAGGCGCTGGACCCGCCGCGATGAGCGCCGCCCGGCCGCTCCGAAGGCGCTCGCTCCCCAAGGGACGCGAAGCGGCCCCTTCGGGTCCGCGGGGGACGGCCCGCAGGGCCAAGGGGGCCCAGTGAGCCCGCTGCGGCGTTTGCTCGTTGCGCTCGGAGCGCTGCTGGCCGCGCTGGCCCTCGCACCGCTGCGCGCCCAGCCCGAGGCGGCCGATGCCGACGCCGCGATGCGCGGCGACAGCAGCCGCTACATCCTGCTGGCGGTCGACAACCCGCTGTACCGCGTGCCGGGCCGCGCCGGCAGCAGCCTGCCCGGTTACACGCCGCCGCAACGTTATGTGGTCGGGGCGCAGGCCGCCGGCGCGCTGGCCACGCTGCAGCGGGAACACGGCCTGCAGCCGGCCGCCGCCTGGCCGATCCCGCCGCTCGGGCTGCACTGCGTCGTCTACCAGCTGCCGCCCGGCACCTCGCGCGAAGCCCTGCTGCGCACGCTGGCCGCCGATCCGCGCGTGCGGCTCGCGCAGCCGCTGCAGGACTTCGAGCTGCTCGGCGCCAGCGCGTACAACGACCCCTACCTGCCGCTGCAGCGCGGTTTCGCCGAGACCGGCGCCGCGCAGGCGCACCGCAGCAGCATCGGCCGCGATGTCGCGGTCGCGGTGATCGACACCGGCGCCGACCTGGCACACCCGGACCTGCGCGGCCGCGTCGCGGCGCACCGCGACCTCGTCGCGCCGGGCCAGCCCTTCGACACCGATCGCCACGGCATCGAGGTGGCCGGCGTGATCGCCGCGGTGGCCAACAACGGCCAGGGCATCGTCGGCATTGCGCCCGGCGCGCGGCTCGAGCTCTACAAGGCCTGCTGGTACCCGGCCTCGCCCAAAGCACCGGCACCGGCACCGGCGCGCTGCAATTCGTTCACGCTGGCCAAGGCGCTGGCCGCGGTGATGGAGTCCGACGCGCGCATCGTCAACCTGAGCCTCGGCGGTCCGGCCGATCCGCTGCTCGAGGCCCTGCTGGCGCAGCTGCTGCGGCAGCGCCGCATCGTCATCGCGGCGCTGCCGGTGAGCGGGCGCGCCGAGGGCTTCCCGGCCGGCGTGTCCGGCGTGCTGGTGGTCGGCAATGCCGGCACGATGGCGCTGCCGGCCGGCGTGCTGGCCGCACCGGGTCGCGACGTGCTGACGCTCGCCCCGGGCGGCCGCTACGACTTCGCCAGCGGCGCATCGATCGCCGCGGCGCATGCCAGCGGCATCGCAGCGCTGCTGCTGGCGCTGCAACCGCAGCTGGACGCGGCGACGCTGCGCGAACTGCTGGCGACCGACGCGGCGGCCAGCGCGCCGGCGCCGAGCATCAACGCCGAGGCGGCACTCGCGCGCCTGGCACGGCGCACGCCCTGACGACCGTGACGCGTTGATAACGCATTACCAACGCACACACGATCGGACCCATGAACATCGGATTCTTGCGCTGCGGTTAAACCGATCGGCCTGTGGCAGGGCACCTACCGCTGTCCAACAAGCACAGACCGGAGGATGGAATGGATTCACGACACTCGGGGAGAAAACTCGCCGCCGCGGCGATGCTCGGCGCGCTGCTCACCGCTTGCGGCGGCGGCAGCGGCGACGGGCTGGACAGCAACGGCCGGCCGGTGGGCGAGGGCGGCAGCGGAGGCGGCGGATTGACGCCGACCTTCGCATCGATCCAGGCGCAGGTCCTGACGCCGCGCTGCACCACCTGCCACGCCGGTGCGGCGGCGCCGGTGGGCTTGCGCCTGGACGCGGGCAGCAGCTACGCCTTGCTGGTCGGCGTTCCCAGCGGCGAGGTGTCCTCGCTGCAGCGCGTGGCGCCCGGGCGGCCCGACGACAGCTATCTGATCCACAAGCTGGAGGGCCGCGCGGCGGTGGGCTCTCGCATGCCGCTGGGCGGGCCCTTCCTCGATGCCGCCACGATCGCCGTGATCCGCGACTGGATCGCCCGCGGCGCTCCTAACAACTGAAAAGAACGACCATGCCACGCGCCTTGATTCGCACGCTGTTCCTGCTCTGGCTCGCCGCACTGGGGTCCGCACCCGCCCGCGCCGAACCCTACCTGGCGCTGGACCAGGGCTACAAATGCCTGGCCTGCCACGTCAACATCACCGGCGGCGGCTTGCGCAACGGCCTGGGCGCGTTCTATTCGCAGAACACGATGGCGGCCACCAAGCTGCCCGAGGGCGTGCCGGCCTGGTCGGGCCGGCTGGCGAGCTGGCTGCGCGTCGGCGGCGACCTGCGCTACAGCTCGTCGCGCAGCCGCGTGCCGGGCGAGGTGACGCAGTCGGACAAGGGCCTCGACCACGCGCGGCTGTATGCCGATGTCGAGGTGGTCGCCGACCTGCTCGCGGTCTACGTCGACCAGCACGTGCGCCCGGGCGAGCCGCAGCGCCAGGAAGCGCATGTGCGCCTGGGCGGGGCCGATCGCGGCTGGTATGCGAAGGCCGGCCAGTTCTACCTGCCGTTCGGCTGGCGCCTGCAGGACAACACCGCGTTCGTGCGCTCGGTCAGCGGCATCAGCATGACGACGCCGGACAAGGGCGTCGAGCTCGGCCTCGAGAAGGGTGACTGGTCGGCGCAGCTGGCCTACACGCGCGGTCCGGGCAACGTCGGGCCGACGGTGGGCCACCAGTGGACCGCGCAGGGTGTGTGGGTGCAGCCGTGGGGCCGGCTCGGCACCGCGGTGGCGTCCACCGATTCGACCGCCGGCTATCGCAACGCCACGGCGATCTTCGGCGGGCTGCTGACCGGCCCGGTCGTCTGGCTCGGCGAGATCGACCTGGTGCGCGACAACGGCTTCCCCGAAGGCCGGCGCAAGTTGGTGGCGGCGCTGGGCGAAGTGAACTGGAAGATCCGCCAGGGCCACAACCTGAAGGCCAGCGCCGAGTACTTCGACCCCGACCGCCGCATCTCGAACGACCACAGGGTGCGCCACAGCCTGGTCTACGAGCTGACGCCGATCCCGTTCGTGCAGCTGCGCGCGGGTTATCGGCGTTTCGGCGGCATTCCGCAAAGCCCGGTCGACAACCGCCGGCTGATGTTCGTCGAGCTGCACGCCTTCCTGTAGGCGCAGCTCACCTCGCCGTCCCCAGCTGCTGGCGCAGCCAGGCCTTGGCGAAGCGCAGCTCGGTGTCCACCGTGGCGGCCGACAGCTGCATCACCGCGGCCATCTCGTCGTAGGTCAGCCCGCCGAAGTAGTGCAGCTCGAGGATCTGCGCCTTGCGCGCATCGAAGGCCGCCAGCCGGCGCAGCACGTCGTCGAGCTCGCTGATCTCGGCGCTCGGCGTGCCCACGACGTCGAGCGCTTCGTCCAGCGGCGCATGCGGCGCGCCGCCGCCGCGCTTGGCGGCGCGGTGCGCCTCGGCGTGGTTGACCAGCACCTGCCGCATCTGCCGCGCGGCGATGCCGAAGAAGTGGGCCCGGTCGACCCAGTCGACGCCGGCATCGGCGAGCTTCAGGAAGGCCTCGTGCACCAGCGCGGTGGTCTGCAGCGTGTGGCCGGCGCGCTCGCCGCGCATCGCGCTGTGCGCCAGCCGTTGCAGCTCGCGGTAGACCAGCGGCGCCAGCGCATCGCGCGCCGCGACGTCGCCGCCGCGCCAGGCGTGCAGCAACCGGGTCACCTCGTCGGGTTTCACCGCGGCATATTAGGCCGCGCAGCCTGCCCGCCGGTGCGATCATTCAGCGCCGCCCGACCGGGAGTGCCCGCATGGATGATGCGCGCTGGAGCCGCCTGCAGCAGCTGTTCGCGCAGGCGCTGGCCCTGCCGGCCGAAGCGCGCGAGGCCTTCGTCGAAACGCTCGAAGCGGCCGACGCCGCGCTGGCCGGCGAGCTGCGCCAGCTGCTGCAGCACGACACCGCCGACGACCCGCTGCCCGCCGCACTGGCCCGGGCCGCGGGCCAGGCGCTGGCCGGCGAGCGCGACGCCTGGATCGGCCGGCGCCTGGGCGCCTGGCGCATCGTGGCCCATGTGGCCGATGGCGGTATGGGCGCCGTCTACCGCGCCGAGCGCGCCGATGGCCAGTACCGGCAGACGGTGGCCGTCAAGCTGCTGAACCCGGCGCGGGTCTCGCCCGCGGCGCGCGCGCGCTTCGCGGCCGAGCGGCAGATCCTGGCGCGGCTGGTGCACCCGCTGATCGCGCGCCTGCTCGACGGCGGCAGCACCGACGACGGCGCGCCCTACCTGGTGATGGACTTCGTCGACGGCGAGCCCATCGACGCCTGGTGCGATCACCACGCGCTCGACACCGCGGCACGGCTGCGGCTGGTGCTGCAGGTGTGCCAGGCGGTCGACTTCGCGCATCGCAACCTGGTGGTGCACCGCGACCTGAAGCCGCGCAACATCCTGGTCGATCCGCAGGGCGTGCCACGGCTGCTGGACTTCGGCATCGCCCGGCTGCTCGACGCCGAGGGCAGCACCGCGAGTGCCGAGCAGCTGCTGACACCCAGCCACGCCAGTCCCGAGCAGGTGACGGGCGGCGCAATCACCACGGCCACCGATGTGTATGCGCTCGGCGTGCTGCTGTACCAGCTGCTGGCGGGCCGGCTGCCGCATGCCGACAGCGCCGCCAGCCCGGCCGCGCTGGCGCGCGCGATCGTCGAGACCGAGCCGCCGCGGCCGAGTAGCGCCGTGTTGCGCGACGACGGTGGGCCGGCCGCGGAGCGCATGCGCCGCGCCCGCGAGCTGGCCGGCGACCTCGACAACATCGTGCTGATGGCCTTGCGCAAGGAGCCCGAGCGCCGCTACGCCGGCGTGCTCGAGCTGGCCGAGGACATCACGCGTTACCTCGAACACCGCCCGGTGCGCGCGCGCCCCGATACGCTGGCCTACCGCGGCGCGAAGTTCTGGCGCCGGCATCGCGTGGCGGTGCCGGCCAGCGCGGCGGCGCTGCTGCTGGCGCTGGCCGGAGCAGGGCTCTTCACGTGGCAGCTGGCCGACGAGCGCAACCGCGCGCTGGCCGCCGAACGCAGCGCCCGCCGCACGGCCGAGTTCACCGCCTCGCTGCTGGAGGGCACCGGTGCCAACGAGGCGGCGGCGCGCCAGCTCTCGGTGCGTGAGCTGCTGGACAAGGCGGCCGGCCGCGTCGATCAGGAGTTGGGCGCGGAGCCCGAGGTGGCGACACGGCTGCGCAGCGCGCTGGGCTCGGCCTATGCCAGCTGGGGTGCCAATGACGAGGCGCTGAAGCTGCTGACCACGGCGCTCACCGAAGCCAGGGCGCGCGAGCGCGGCCCCAGCGCGCAGCAGGCGCGCACGCTGTCGCTGCTGAGCACGGTGACGCACGACCTCGGCCAGCTCGAGGTCTCGCTGGACTGGACGCGCCAGGCGGAGGCGATGTGGCGCCAGGTCGGCGACGCCGCGCAGCAGGGCAGTGCATTGAGCGACCTGGCGCTGGCACTGAACGCGTTGCGCCGCCGCGACGAGGCCGAGCCGGTCTTCCGCCAGGCCCTGGTGAAACTGCGCACCGCGCACCGCGGCGATCACCGCGACATCGCCTGGGCGCTCAACAACCTGGCCTGGGGCCTGCACGCGATGGGCCGGCTCGACGAGGCCGCGCCGCTGTACGACGAGGCGCTGGCCATGCAGCAGCGGCTGCGCACGGCGGTGGCCGAGACCGCGCAGACGCAGAACAACCTCGCCGGCCTGCACTACGACCGCGGGGATCTCGAACGTGCTGGTGCGTTGTGGGCCGAGGTGCTGGCGGCCTACGAAGGCGTGTTCGGCCGCGGCGGCCACGCCGCGGTGGCACGGGCGCAGAACGCGGTGGCGCTGGTGTTGATCGATCGCGGCCGCTTCGACGAGGCAGAGCGGCTGACGCGGGCCGCCGCCGAGGCCAATACGCGGCTGCTCGGTGAGCGCCACCGCTGGACGGCGATCACCTTGCAAAGCCATGGCGTCGCCCTGCTCGGACTGGGCCGGCTCGACGAGGCCGAGGCGACGATGCGGCGCGTGCTGGCACTGCGCCAGGCGCTGCTGCCGGCGGGCCATGCCGAGTTCGTCGGCAGCCACCTGGGGCTCGGCCGACTCGCGCTGGCGCGCGGCGATCCCGCGGCGGCCGAGCGTGAGCTGCAGCGGGCGCAGGACCTGATCGATGCGTTGAAGTCGCCCGACCGCGTGCCGCGTGATGCGGTGGCGCTGGCGCTGGCCCGCGCACGGGCACTGCAGGGCCGCCGCGACGAAGGCCGGCTCATCGCCGCCGCCGCGATCGAGCGCATGCGCCGCGGCCTGCCGGCCACGCATTGGCGCTTGCAGGCGGCCGAGCTGGCGATCACGCTGCCGCCGTTCGTGCCGCAGGCCGCGCCCGACCCCACGGCCGCGGCACGCACCACGCTGGCCGCGCTGCGCGAGCGGCTGGGGCCCGACGCCACGGTGGTGCGCGAACTGGCGGCAGTAGTGGACTCGGCGCCGAGGTGACCAAAGTCAGCGCGCCCGATTGGGGAAAACGGCGCCGAATCCAGCCTTGGTGAGTGAAGACCCATCACCCACCGGAGAGCCCCATGTCTGCAGGACCCGAGTTGCGCGCCTACGGCGCCAACCTGAACCAGGCGCACGCCAACGTGAGGGAGGTGCGCGCCGGGGTCGGTGAGGTGCGCGAGCGGCTCGACACCGTCGAGATGGTGATCGACGCCATCGACAGCGTCGAGCGCCAGGCCGATGCTTTCGGCCGCAGCGTCGGGCAGATGCAGCTTGCGCTGAAGCTGATGGACAAGACCGGCCCGCTGAAGGCGCTGGCGACGCTGGGCGCCTTCGTGCTCGACAAGCTGGAAACGGTGGCGCGCCAGGTCGAGGCCAAGGCCGACGCGCTGGCCCGGCGCATCGACGACAGCGGGCTGGAGGCGCTGCTCACCTCGGCCCAGGACAAGCTCGAGTCGCTCGACGCGGGGCTGCTGGTGGTCGAGGAGACGATCGCGCACGATGCGGGCGTGATCGGCGGCATGGTGAAGGCGCTGGACACCGTCGATGCGCTGGACCCCGCGGGCGACCCGGCGGCGCCGCTGGCCGCGAGCATCGAGCCGCTGGTGGCGGTGCCCAACGCTGCCGTGGGCGCGCTGAACGACGCCTACGCGACGATCAAGGCCGAGGTGCTGGCGCTCGGCAATGCGGTGCCGAACGCCGCCTTCCTGCCGGTGCTGGGCGTGCGCATCGCCTTCGACAAGATCAGCGCATCACTGGCCTTCCTGCGCGGCCCGCTCGACCTGGCTGGCCAGATGCTCAAGCCGATCGAGCCGATCCTCGATGCCGCCGGGCTGCTGTTCGACCTGACGGTGCGCCCGGTGATCGACTTCCTACTGCAGACGCTGGGCCTGCGGCAGGTCATCGATGCGGCGGCCGACCGCATCACCGCGCTGCTGCCGAATGCCGGTGTGCTCGACACGGTGCTGGACGACTTCGATGCCGCCTTGCAGGCGATCGACCCGCTGGCTGCGCTGGACGATGCGCTGGGCATCACGGCCTGGGTCGGTCGGCTCGACAGCGCGCTGCTCGCGCCGGTGGGCAACCCGCAGGCCGGGCCGATCGGCATCGGCAGCGGCGCCAACGACGTGCTGCAGGGCAGGGCGGTGGCCGACCTGCTCGATGGCGCCGCCGGCGACGACACCGTCCACGGCGACGCCGGTGACGACGTGCTGCTGGCCGGCCCGGGCCAGGACGTGCTGGACGGCGGCAGCGGCACCGACCGCGTGGTGTTCCGCGGCAACCTGATCGAGTACCGCTTCTCGCAGAGCGCGCAAGGCGGCGAGCTGGTCTTCCACCACCTCTACCCGGCCGACCCGCGCATCAGCGACGGCAGCGAAGTCACGCGCAACATCGAGACCTACAGCTTCGCCGACTTGAGCCTGACGCAGGCGCAACTGATGCAGGGCGTGCGCATCGCGACGCCGGGGCAGACCTTGCTCGCCGGCAGCGACGACATCGACATCCTGTTCGCCGCCGCCACCGCGATCACCATCGACGCCGGCGGCGGCAACGACGTGCTCGCCGGCAGCCCCGCCAACGACCAGCTGCGCGGCGGCAGCGGCGACGACGTGATCGTGCGCAGCGCCGGCAACGATGGCGTCGACGGTGGCAGCGGGCGCGACACCTGGCGCTTCGGCATCGACAACACCTCGGGCAATCCGCATGTCGACGTCGACCTGCAGCGCGGCAGCGCGCTGGTCGGCGGCACCACGACGACGCTGCTGTCGATCGAGGCCGTGGTGGTCGAAGACAACCGCAGCGCCTACCTCTACGGCAGCGGCGCCGCCGAGCAGCTGACGAGCGCCACCACGCGCGACCTGCTCGACGGCCGCGGCGGCGACGATGTGCTCGACGGCGGCGCCGGCGACGACGTGCTGATCGGCGGCCCTGGCGCCGATGTCCTCTTCGGCGGCGCCGGCACCGACGCGCTGGCCGCCGGCGAGCGCGCGCTCGCCGGCGTCGCCAACCACTACGACGGCGGCGACGGCAGCAACGACACGCTGAGCTACGCGGCCGATCTGCGCGAGCAGGTCGAGCGCGAGCACTTCGACACCGGCCTGCGCGGCAAGGTGCGCTTCCAGCAGGCCTCGGGTCCGATCCGGCTGGACGCCGCGACGGGACGCATCGAGCGCCTGTCCGACGACGGCCTGACGGTCATCGCCACCGACACCGCCGTCGGCATCGAGCGCTACATCGGCTCCGACGCGAACGACGCGCTGACCGGCGCCGCCGGCATCACCGTGTCACTCGATGGCGGCGGCGGCAACGACCGCGTCGTCGGTCTCGGCGTCGGCCTGCTGGGCGGCGGCAGTGGCGACGACGTGCTGGTCGCCGCGCCGGGCAGCAGCGCCGCGGGCGGCGGCGGCTTCGACACCCTCGACCTGGGCGCGCAACCCGGCGTGCGCTGGCTGGTGCGGCTGGACGGCGCGATCGGCTCGGCGCTGCGCGCCTTCAACGCGATCGACGGCAGCGCGCTCGCCGTGCCCGGCGGCAGCCTGCAGAACGAATCAGGCCCGTCCCTGCTCGGCGCGGGCACGGTGGCCGACATCGACCGCTACGTCGGCAGCGCCGAGGACGACCACTTCGAGCTGCGCAGCAGCGGCGCGATCGTGGTCCATGCCGCAGCCGGCGACGACTATCTGCACGGCCGCGGCGGCGGCAGCAGCACGCCGTCGTTCCAGCTCTTCGGCGAGGTCGGCGACGACCACCTGGTGCTGCAGGAGACCGGCCTGGCCGACGGCGGCGAGGGCCACGACCGCCTCGAGGTCGACGCCGATGCCGGTGACGCGGTGCAGGTGCGCGGTGGCGCGGGGGACGACACGATCCTGGTGCGCGGCGGGCAGGCGGTGATCGACGGCGGCACGGGGCGCGACACCCTCTCGGCCGCCGCTTCCAACGTGCTGGCCGGCCTGGTGCTGGACCTGGCCGCGGGCACGCTGGCGGCCACCGGCAGCAGCCCGCGTTTCGGCGGCACGGTGACCGGCATCGAAACCGCGATCGGCTCCGACCTGCACGACGACACGCTGCGCGGCAGCGCCGCCGGCGAGACGCTGATCGGCGGCGGCGGCAACGACCTGCTGGAAGGCCGCGGCGGCGCCGATGCCTTGTACGGCGGCGCCGGCGGCGACACGCTGCGCGGCGATGACGGCGACGACCTGCTGGACGGCGGCGACGGCGCCGACGTGATCGACGGCCGGGCTGGCGCCGACCTGCTGGTGCTCGACGGCAACGACACGGCGCTGGGCGGCGACGGCAGCGACCACTTCGTGATCGGCCTCGGCACGATGGTGATCGACGGCGGTGCCGGCCTTGACAGTGCCCGGCTGAGCGGCGCGCGCAGCGACTACCCGCTCATCCGTGACGCTGGCAGCGGCTGGCGCATCGCCGACGATGCGCTGCAAGGCATCGAACGCCTGCAGTTCGCCGATGCCGGCCTGGCGCTGGACCTCGACGGCGCCGCCGGCACCGTCGCGCGGCTGCTCGGCGCGGTGTTCGGCCCGGCGGCCGTGGCCAATGCGGCCTACGCCGGCATCGGCCTGACGCTGAAGGACGGCGGCATGAGCGACGAGGCGCTGGCGGCACTGGCGCTCGACGCGGCGGGCGCGCACACCGCGCCGGCCATCGTCGCGCTGCTGTGGACCAACCTCTTCGACACGCCGCCCAGCGCCGCGCAGGCCGCACCCTTCATCGCCTGGCTCGACCAGGGCATGAGCCCCGGCGCGCTCGGACTGCTGGCCGCCGTGCAGCCGGTCAACGAGGCGCGCATCGATCTGGTCGGGCTGGTGGACAGCGGGCTTGCTTACTCCGAACCGGTTCTCAACTGACCGGGTGTTACGCAGCCCGCATGGCCTGCGAAGGGGGTGGCGCACGCAGAATCGCTCGGATGGCAAGACGAACGCTCACCTCGCCCTGGGCGAAGGGATTCGACCGGCAGCTGAAAACGATGACCCGCGCGACCCTGCGCTCGGGCGCGCTCGCCATGAAGCAGGCGCTCAAGCCGGTGCTGGACAAGCGCAAGCCGCCGCCGGGCGCCGGCGACTGGCTCGCCGGCCTGGCCATGGGGGCCGCGGGAGCGCGCCGCTTCCGGCTCTATCGCCCCACCGGCGTGAAGTTCGGTGAGCGCCTGCCGCTGATGGTGATGTTGCATGGCTGCGGGCAGGACGCGAAGAGTTTCGCGTCGAGCACGCGCATGAACCGCATCGCCGAGCGCGAGCGATTCCTGGTGCTCTACCCGGAGCAGGACCGGCTGGCCAATCCGCAGGGCTGCTGGAACTGGTTCGACACCAAGACCGGCCGCGCGTACGGCGAAGCCGCGCTGATCATGAAGGCCATCGACCAGGTGTGCCTGCTGTACGCGGCGGATCGCAGCCGCATCGCCGTGGCGGGACTCTCGGCCGGCGCCAGCATGGCGGCCCTGCTGGTCACGCGGCACCCGGAACGCTTCAAGGCCGTCGTGATGCACTCGGGCATTGCGCCGGGAACGGCGCACTCGCCGCTGACCGCGCTCGGCGCGATGAACGGGCTGCGCGAGCCGCGCCCGCTGCTGGCACTGCCGCCGGCGCTGGGCTGGCCGCCGCTGATGGTGATCCACGGCGGCGTCGATGCGGTGGTGTCGGCCAGCAACGGCCAGGCGGCGGCGCAGGTCTGGGCCGACGCGGCCGGTGCCCGCGCCGGCACGCCGCGCAACGTGCAACGCGGCAAGCGCTACCCGAGCACCGTGACCGACTTCGTGCGACGCGGCAGCACGGTGGCGACGCTGGTCGAGATCGGAGCGCTCGGCCATGCGTGGAGCGGGGGCGCGGCGAATCAGCCGTTCAGCGACGGGCGCGGGCCCGACGCCTCGCGCATGGTGTGGGGTTTTGCCGCCAGGCAGTTCCGCGCTTGAGGCGGCGGCCTGGGCGCCGGCGCGCAGACGAAAAAAAACCGCGGCGAACCGCGGTTTTCTTGTCGACTTGACCGAAAGGTCAGAGCGGACGGATGTTCGACGCCTGCAGGCCCTTCTGGCCCTGGGTCACTTCGAACTGGACGCGCTGGCCTTCGGTCAGGCTCTTGAAGCCCTCGCCGCGGATTTCCTTGAAATGCGCGAAGAGGTCCTTGCCGCCGCTTTCAGGCGTGATGAAGCCGAAGCCCTTGCCATCGTTGAACCACTTGACGATGCCGGTTTCAGTAGTGTTGGTGGACATGAATTTCCTTTGAAAGTGAAGAACCGCGCAGCACATGCTGACGCGTGGCAGAGACACGCAAGAAATCACCTTAGGGGGAAATCCAGACCGAGCCTGTCACGGAACCGGACAGGGGAACGAACCGACCTCAAAACGACGGTCTTGTGTATAGCTACTCGGGGCGCAGTGTAGCCGGTATCGGAATGCCCACACCGGCGTACCGACGTGAACAGTGGCTCGAATGCCACTCAATCTGTCCCGAGCAGCCTGAGGCCAACCGGCAGCGACTCCCCGAACAGGCTGCGTTCGTCGGCTTCGTCCAGCGGCATCACCTCGCGCACCCGGAGTATCCAGGCCGGCGGGGCGTGCACCGCTTCGAGCCGCGCGGCCACCTGCTCGCGCCACTCGGGCGGCAGGTCGCGCGCGCGGTCGCCCGACAGGCGCGCCAGGTTCGCCGCGGCCGCGGCCGCGCCATCGGTGAGTTTCCAGTCCAGCGCCAGCAGCGCCTCGAGCCAGGCCGTCGCGGTCTCGACCGCCACCACGCGGTGCGCGCTGCCGTGGAAGGGCACGCGCGCGCCGAGCCGGCCTATCGCCCAAAGAACGTGTCCCAGGCCGGACGGCGACGGGCGCCCGAGCTGCGCCGCCAGCCAGTCGCCCAGCTCGGCCTTGTGCTCGGGCGCGATGCGCTCGAGCGCCGCGCCGAGCCGCGCCATGTCGTCCGGCGGGCCCTTCACGAGGGTCGGCGAACGGTGCTGTCGTGCCTCCGGGCCGAGCTCATGGCCGCGCAGGTTGAAGGCCACGTCCTGCAGCAGCCGTTGCTGCGCCGGCTCGTCGAGCCCGCCGGCAACCCGCCGCCACAGCGTCCACCACTCGGCGCAGACCTGCGTGTCGCGGCCGTGCTGCACCCCCTGCTCGAACAGCGGCCACAGCTGCTCGATGCGCCAGCCGTCCAGCGCATCGCCGAAGCCGGGGCGCAGGCACCAGCCGGCGAGGCTCAGCCACAGCCGTTCGTGGTCGGCCGAGCGGCGGCGATTGCGGGCGCGCTGCGCCAGCTCGTCGTACAGCGGGCGCAGCAGCGCGGTGCTCCAGCGGTCACGCGGTCCGAACAGCGCCTCCAGCTGCCCACGCAGCTGCTTGACCGCCTTGGCGTCGACCGCGCGGTTGCGCACGCCGAACACGCGCTCGATCGCGGCGACGGCCTCGCCGAAGCGCGGCGGCAGGCCGGTATTCGCCGCGGCGGGCGTATCGCCGCGAAGCTGGAACTGCAGCTGCCAGTGCTGCGTCGGATCATTCACCGCGATGCACTGCACGTCGAGCGTGCCGAGCTCGCTGAGCCGGCTCGTCAGGCGCACCGCGATCTCGCGCCGGCCCGCGTCGGCCGCGGCGCCGCGCACCACGGTGGCCAGCGGCGGCAGCGGCAGCACCGGCTGCTCGGCCAGGTCGACGAGCTCACCGGCGCGCACGCTGCCGCTGGTCGACGCGACCAGGTCGAAGCGCACCGGCTCGCCGCTCTTCAGCGCGAAGCTGCGATCGGGCAGCGGCACGTCATGGCCTTCCTCGCTGCCGCGCGGCAGCACGCAGACGCCGCGCTGCGCGTCGCTGCCTGCGGCGTCGAGCAGCAGGAAGTAGTTGCGCGCCGACCCGCTGCCGATGCGCGGCACCAGACCGCGCCGCGCCAGCGCGTGGGCGACCGCGCCGCGCGCGACGGCGATGTCGGGGTCGGCGTTGTGCAGGACTTTCAGCGGCGCGCCGCGCCAGGCCGCGAGGATGTCGCGCAGCCGCGCGGCGAGGGCCTCCGCATGGAAGACGCCGCCGTTGAGCAGCAGCGCGTCCGGCCAGCCGGCGTCGGCGTGCGCGTGCAGGAAGGCGGCGATGTGGCGCGTCACCGCCGGATCGCTGGCGTAAGGCAGGCCGAACGCGACCAGGCCGGCGCCGCTGCGTTCGCGGCGCGGCAGCTCGTCGGCCGCGCCGGCGGGGAAGAAGCCGTCGATCACGAGGCGCTCGACCTCGTCGCGGCTCAAGGCCACCGAGCGGGTGCCGCCGATCAGCGACGACCCGCCGCCGAGCAGCGTCACTGCGGCGCTGTCGGGCGCGTCGGCCGCGAGCAGGCGTTCCTTGGCGGCGCGGCAGCGTTCGACCAGCTGCGGGAGCTCGCCGGCCGAGAGCCGCCGCGCCGTGTCCGACGCGCCGGGAAGGCGGCCCTCGACCAGGTGCGCCAGCGCCAGGTCCATGTTGTCGCCACCGAGCATCAGATGCCGGCCGACGGCGACGCGTTCGAGCCGTGGCGCACCGGCCAGCGTGTCCACGCGCACCAGGCTCAGGTCGGTGGTGCCGCCGCCGACATCGCAGACGAGCACCAGCCGCGTGCCGGACAGCGCCTCGGCGACGCTGCCGCGGTGGCGGAACAGCCAGTCCTGCAGGGCGGCCTGCGGCTCCTCCAGCAGGCGCAGCGACGGCAGGCCGGCGTCGCGCGCGGCCTGCAGCGTCAGCTCGCGCGCGGCATCGTCGAACGAGGCCGGCACGGTCAGCACGATCTGCTGCGCTTCGAGCGACGCCTGCGCAAAGGCGTGGTTCCAGGCCGCGCGCACATGGGCCAGCACGCTGGCGCTGGCGGCCACCGGCGAGACCTTCGGCACCTCGGCCGGCGCGCCCCACGGCAGGATCGGCGCCAGCCGGTCGACGGCAGCGTGCGACAGCCAGCTCTTCGCGCTGGCCACCAGGCGGCCCGGCACGCGCGCGCCGAGCCGGCGCGCCAGCGCGCCGATCACCGCGCCGTCCGGGCTCGGCCCCCACGGCAGCGTCAGCGCGCCGTCGGCGATCTCGCCCGCGGCCGGGTGGTAACGCAGCGAGGGCAGCAGCGGTTGCGGCGCGACCTCGCCGGGCGCGATCAGCTGTTCGATGGCGAACAGGCGGATGCTCTGATCGCTGACGCGGTCGGCGACCGGCGCGTAGGCGACGACGGTGTGCGTCGTACCGAGGTCGATACCGACAAAGTAAGCGGCCATGGTCAAGCCGTCTCGTGCTCCCGCCGCTCGCCGCGCACGTCGAACTCGACCTTCCAGCGCTCGTCGCCCCTGCGCGGCAGCGCTTCGAGCTCGAGCGTGCCGGCTTCGGTGACCCGCGCGTGCAGCCGCACCGGCACCATGTCGCCCGGGCTGCGCCCCTCGGGCGGCAGCGTGGCCGAGATCGCGTCGAGCTCCTGCAGCTCGTCGGGCGTCCAGATGTCGAGCAGCGTGCCGACGACGTCATTGCGCCGCACCGACGAGGCAAAGAAGCGGAAGCGCACCGGCTCGCCGACCACCAGCCCGAGCTCGAGCGCCGGCACGGGTGCATCCGTGCCTTCTTCCATGCCGAAGGGCGCGATGCACAGCGCCTGCACCGGCGGCTCCAGGCCCGGCACCGCGGGCATCGCCGACTCGACCGCGATGTAGTACGCACAGGCCGTGCCGCCGCGGATGCGCACGCCGCGCCCGCGCCGCACCTGGCCGTAGTACGCGGCGCCGCGCGCGACCGCGAGATCGAGGTCGGCGCCCGCCAGCAGCCGCGCCGGCGCGCCGCCTTCCGTCCCCAGCCAGGCATTCAGCGTCGCCAGCGTGCGTTCGGCCAGCAGCGGCGACTTGAAGACGCCGCCGTTGAACAGCAGCGCGGTCGGGTGGATGAAGCTGGCGCCGGCGACGGCGCGGCCGGCGAAGCCTTCGAGCTCGTCGACCGCACCGTGCTGACGCCCGAGGAACGCGGCCAGGTGCCGCGTCACCGCGGCGTCCTGCGCATAGGGCAGGCCCAGCTGCGCCAGGCCCGCACGCACGCGGGCCTGCGGCCGCGCATCGGCCGCGACCGGCGGGAAGAAGCCTTCGAGGATCACCGCGGCCACCTCGTCGCGCGTCAGCTCGGTGCGGATCGCGCCGCCGATCAGCTTCGAGCCGCGGCTGGGCACGACGATCGGTTCGGCCGCGGTGTCGCTGCTCTGCAGCAGCAGCTTTTCCTTCGCGCCGCGGCAGGCGTGCGTCAGCGCGCGCAGCTGCCAGGCGTCCAGCGCCGTGCCCGCAGCAGCGAGCTTGCGCGCGACGACGTGGGCCAGCGCCAGGTCCATGTTGTCGCCGCCGAGCAGGATGTGCTCGCCGACGGCGACGCGGTGCAGCTCCAGGCTGCCCTCGCGCTCGAGCACCGCGATCAGCGAGAAGTCGCTGGTGCCGCCGCCGACATCGACTACCAGGAGGATGTCGCCCGGCCGCACCTGCTTGCGCCACGCGTCGCCCGCGGACTGGATCCAGCTGTACAGCGCCGATTGCGGTTCTTCGAGCAGCGTCAATGCCGGATAACCGGCATTCTGAGCGGCCTCCAGCGTCAGCTCGCGGGCGGCCGGATCGAACGAGGCCGGGATCGTGACGGTCACGTCCTGGTCGACGAACGCGGCGTCCGGGTGCGCCGCGTCCCAGGCGTCGCGCAGGTGCTGCAGGTAGTGCGTCGACGCCTCCAGCGGCGAGATGCGCGCCACCTCGGGCGGTGCATCGGGCGGCAGGATCGCGGCGCGCCGATCGACGCCGGGGTGGCACAGCCAGCTCTTCGCGCTGGACACCAAGCGGATCGGCGTCGTCGCGCCGCGCCGCCGGGCCAGCTCGCCGACCACGTGCTGCTGCTGGTCGGTCCACGGCAGCGTCAGCTCGCCGGGCGCGAGCTCGTCGGCATGCGGCAGGTACAGGAACGAGGGCAGCAGCGGCAGGTTCTCGATCGTGCCCGGCGCGCTCAGCTGCGGGATCTGCAGCACGCCGTGCGCGCGGATCTCGCTGTCGTCCGCTCCGAGCTCGACGAAGGCCAGCGCGGTGTGGGTGGTGCCGAGGTCGATGCCGATCGCATAACGCGCGCTCACAGCTCGACCTCCGCCGGCGCCAGCACGCGCGCATCGTGCCCGTCGGCCAGCTTCGGCAGCCGCACCTCGGCCGCGCGCCAGCCGCGGTGGGTCAGGCTGCCCTTGAACGGCGCCGCGCCGACCACCTGGCCGGTGAGCCGCACGGCGGCGGCGTCGAAGCCGGCCGGCAGCGTGATGCGGCTGCCTTCGGCCTCGTCGCGCACCGGCACGATCTCGAAGTGCTCGCGCAGCACCTTGGCGCAGCCTTCGTGCACCAGCCGCGCCGCGGCGCCGATCTGGGCGTCGTCGTAGCCGGTGAGGCTTTCACGGGTGAAGTCGATCAGCCGCGCTTCGCGCTGCAGCAGCGCCAGCAGTTGCAGCGCGGCCTCGGGGCCGAGCGTCTTCAACGTCGGCGCGGGTGGGGGCGTCGGTGTGGGGGCGGTGGGCGGCGAGGTGGGTGCAGCCGTCGCGGCACCGCTGCGCAGCGCGGCAAAGCGCGCGGCGAAGGCGGCGTCGCCGAGCACGGCGCTGAAGGCGCTGAACGCGAGGCCCAGGCGGGCCAGCCAGGACGGCTGGGGAGGGGAGGATGCCGGGTCGGCCATTCGAATGCTCCTGGCCCGCGGGTCGGATCGGTGCCGGCAGGCCGTCAGGGTTGAAAGCGCTGAACGCGGGGCAGCGGCGCGTGGGGGCCGGCTGCTCGGGGGACGCGGCCCCCGCTTACCGCGCAGTGTGTGTTGCGGTGCAGCATTCTAGGGTGGTCGGTCGCAGCGCCGCCAGCAGGCCGGCGTAGCCGTCCGCCCCTTCGGCGACGATGCGCTGCAGCAGCTCGGCCAGGCCGATCGCCGGCCATGGCGGCTCGGGACCGGGCGCCGCGGCGCGCCGCGCCAGTTCGCCACGCAGCTGGTCGCGGTCCGCCGCGGCGGTCGACGGATCGTCCCGGGCGAAGACCAGCACGCTGCGCGCCGCGCCGTCGTCGCCCTGGCCCTCGAGCACCTCGGCGAAGCTCGTCAGCGCGATCGTGTTCAGCGTCGGCACGCCGAGCTCGATCGCCAGCCGCACGCCATCAGTGAGCAGCCTGCGCGCCGCCGCCGTTTCGCCGCGGCGCGCCGCCACGCGGGCCATCAGCAGTTGCAGCCAGCAGTGGATCGCGCGGTTGCCGGTGGTGGTCACGACCTCGATGCCGCGGGTCGCGTGGCCTTGCGCGGCAGCGTCGTCGCGGGCCCGCAGCGCCACCTCGGTCAGGTTGGCGAGGAGGAAGCCCAGCGTGCCGGGCAGGCCGTCGCGCTCGCAGATGGCCAGCCCTTCGCGCAGGTGCGCCGCGGCAGCGGCGCCGTCCTGCAGCACGAGGTACAGCGCGCCGAGGTTGTTCAGGCACAGCGCGACCCCCGCGCTGTCGCCGATGCGCCGGTGCTGCGCCAGCGATTCGTGCGACAGCCGCAGCGCCTCGTCGTAGTGGCCGAGGCGCTTCTCGACCAGCGCCAGGTTGTCCAGCGTGGCGGCGGTGTTGTGTGCGCGCGCGTGCGGCGGGGCCAGCGCCAGCGCCTGCTTGTAGAAGCGCCGAGCGTCGGCCAGCCGGCCCAGGCGCAGGCTGCACGAGGCCAGCACGTTGTACGCCTGGATGCGCACCGGCCGTTCGCGCGCTGGGCGAACCAGCGCCAGTGCACGCGTGGCCATCGCCTGCGCCTCGGCATAACGGTCGAGCCGGTAGGCCAGGTGCGAGGCCTTGCTCAGCAGCAGCGCCTGCAGCCGGCTGTCGGCCTGCGCCAGCGGTGAGTCGACGGCCGCTTGCACCAGGCCCAAGCCTTCTTCGCAGCGGCCGCGGTAGTCGCAGTGGTTGAGCAGGATCGGCACGCTCGTGGTCAGCGCGTCGGCCTGGCGCTGCTCGATCGCGAACAGCCAGGCCTCGCGGCAGTTCTCGAACTCGAGGTCGACGGCCTGCAGCGCACTGCGCTCACCATCCTCGACAGCAGGCGCCAGCCGCGCCAGCCAGCGGTGGAACCACGCGGCATGCGCGGCGCGCGTGCGCTCGGCGTCGGCAGTGCCGGCCAGGCGCGCGGCGGCCAGTTGTTGCACCAGCGGGTGCAACTGCAGGCGCTCGCCGTCGCGGCGCAGCAGCGACTTGTCGGCCAGCGCGCCGAGCACCGGCAGCGAGGCGCCGGCCACCGCGCGGGCCGCCTCGGCCGCGAAGCCGCCACGGAACACCGACAGGCGCGCCAGCGCATCGCGCTCGACCGGCGCCAGGCGGCGCCACGACTGCTCGAACACCTGCTCGATGCTGGCGTGGCGCGCCGGATGCGCGGCATCCACCGCGCGCAGCAGCTCCAGCCCCTCGCGCAGCTCGGCGGCGATGGCGGCGCAGGACAGCACGCGGGCCCAGGCGGCGGCGAGCTCCAGCGCCAGCGGCAGGCCTTCGACGCGGCGGCAGATCTCGACGATGGCGGGCGCTTCGGCGCTGGCGTCGAGCGCCGGCGCCACGCGCCGCGCCGCGCCGACGAACAGCCGCACCGCGTCGAAGGCGTCGGCGCGGTCGCTGTCCTCCGGATCCGGAAAGGGCAGGCCTTCGAGCGGCAGCGTCCATTCGCTGGCCACCATCAGCCGCGTGCGCGAGGTGACCAGGATCTTCAGCCGCGGGCAGGCCTGCAGCAGGCGGTCGAGTGCCGGCGCGTGCTCGACCAGCTGCTCGAAGTTGTCGAGCACCAGCAGCAGATCGCGTTCGCGCAGTGCGGCGATCACCGGCTCCAGCGGATCGCGGCCATGGCTGCGGGCGAGGCCGAGCGCCTGCGCGATGCGGCCGGCGAGCTGCGCGGCCGATTCGACATCTTCCAGCGCAACAAAGACAGCGCCGTGCTCATGACGCGTTAGCTGCTCGTCCAGCACCCGCCGCGCGAGCCGCGTCTTGCCGACGCCGCCGGGGCCGATCAGGCACAGCAGGCGGCATTCGCCGCGCTCCAGCAGCGCGGCGATGCGACGCAGCTCGACCGAGCGGCCGATGAAGCCGTCGTCCGCCGCCGGCGCGGCGGCTGCGGCCACGCGGCCGGGCACGGGCAGCGTCTCGTGCACCGCGGCCAGCTCGGCGCCGGGCGCGAGGCCGAGCTCGTCGGCCAGCCGGTCGACGAAGCGGCGGTACGCCTGGCGCGCCGCGGCGGCCTGACCGGCGCGCGCCAGCCACGCCATCTGCGCGCGCAGCGCCGCTTCGTCCAGCGGGTCGGCCTCGAGCAGCCGCGTCGACAGCGCGATCGCCGGCGCGGCGTCGCCCTCGGCGGCCAGGCTCGCCAGCGCGGCGCCGCGCCAGGCCATGCGCAGCCGCTCGCGTTCGAAGCCGAGCCAGCGCATCCAGCCCTCGCTGCCGCCGGCGTCGAAACTGGCCAGCAGCTCGCCGCGGTAGAGCGCGAGCGCTTCCGGCAGCCGTTGCTCGCGCAGCGCGGCCTCGAAGGCCAGCACGTCGGTCTCGGCGACCAGGCGCAGCGCGCTGCCCTGCGCCTCCAGCGCGCTCCCCCAGGGCAGCGCATGCAGCCGGAACACCACCTTGCGCAGGTTGGTGTGGGCCAGCTTGCCGTCCTGCTCCGGCCACAACAGCGCGGCCAGCTCGGCGCGCGGCACCCACGTGCGGCGCAGCGCCAGCAGCGCCACGAGCTGGCTGCTGCGCTCGAACGGCAACGCGTGCGAGACCCCGGCTTGCTGCAGCAGCGGCGAGCCGAGCAGGACGAGTTGGACGGGGGTGCCCATCGGCGCGCAAGTATCGCGCCGCAGCGCCCGGCCGGCCCGCGGAACGCTCGCGGAACGCCGGCCTTCGCACAGTCGCGGCTCTTCCACCTCTGACGAGCCTTCACCATGAGCCACCTGTCGATTCCGTCCCCCACCAGCACGCCCGCGCCCGACCTCGCCGCGATCAAGCAGCGCCAGCAGGCCACCTGGGCCAGCGGGGACTTCGCCGTCATCGGCACCACCTTGCAGATCGTCGGCGAGATGCTCGCCGAGGCGGTCGACCTGCGCGCCGGCGAGAGCGTGCTCGACGTCGCGGCCGGCAATGGCAACGCGACGCTGGCGGCGGCGCGCCGTTTTGCCCGCGTGACCTCGACCGACTACGTGCCGGCCTTGCTCGACAAGGGCCGCGAGCGCGCACGCGCCGAAGCACTGCCGGTGGTGTTCCAGCCCGCCGATGCCGAGGCGCTGCCGTTCCCCGACCACGGCTTCGACGTCGTGCTGTCGACCTTCGGCGTGATGTTCGCGCCCGACCAGGCCCGTGCCGCGCGCGAGATGCTGCGCGTGCTGCGGCCGGGGGGGCGCATCGGGCTGGCCAACTGGACGCCCGAGGGCTTCATCGGCCGGCTGTTCAAGGTCATCGGCAAGCACGTGCCGCCGCCAGCGGGGCTGAAGTCGCCGGCGTTGTGGGGCGCCGAGCCGCACCTGGCCGAGCTGTTCGGCCTGCCGCCGGGCGCGCTGCGCTGCACGCGGCGCCTCTTCAACTTCCGCTACCGCTCGGCGGCGCACTGGGTCCAGGTGTTCCGCGACTTCTACGGTCCGACGCACAAGGCCTTTGCGGCGCTCGATCCGAGCGGCCAGCAGGCGCTGGAAGAGGACATCACCCGGCTGCTCGGCGAGCTGAACGTGGGCGGGCCGCATTCGCTGGTCGTGCCGGCCGAGTACCTCGAAGTGGTGATCACGTCGCCGACGGGGCTGCGCTGATCCGCCCGCACCGCTCACGCTGCCTCACAGGAACGACAACCATGCACACCTCCCTTCTTCGACTGACTCGACTGACGATCGCCGCACTCGCGGCCGGCGCGGCGCTCGGCGCGCGCGCCGACGCCGTGACCGACTGGAACCTGAAGACCGCCGACCTGGTCACCGAGGCCCGCATCGGCACGCCGCCGGCGGTGCGGCTGACGGCCATCGTGCAGACCGCGGCGTACCGCGCGGCGCGCGCCGCGCAAGCTGCTTCGGCCGAAGCCGCGATCGCCGCGGCCCATCGCGCGGTGCTGACGCGGCTGCTGCCGGCGCAGCAGGCGGCGATCGATGCCGCCTACCACGCCGCGCTGGCGCCGCTGGCCGACGGGCCGGCCAAGACCACGGGCATCGAGCTCGGCCAGCGCGCGGCCGCCGAAGTGCTGGCGCAGCGGCTGGACGATGGTGCGACGACGCCCGAGGCCTATCGCCCGCACACGAGCGCCGGCGTCTACGTGCCGACCGCCGCGGTGGCCGTGCCGCAGTGGTCGCAGCGCAAGCCGTGGGCGATGGCCAGCGGCGCGCAGTTCCGGCCCGGCCCGCCGCCGGCCCTGACCAGCGAAGGCTGGCTGCGCGACTTCAACGAGGTCAAGTCGCTCGGCGCGAAGACCGCGCCGCGCAGCGCCGAACAGACGGAGGTCGCGCGCTTCTGGGAGTACTCGCTGCCGTCGATCTACCACGGCGTGCTGCGCTCGGTGGCGCTGAGCAGCGGGCGCGACCTGGTGCGCAACGCCCGCCTCTTCGCGCTGGCAGCGCAGGCGATGGACGACGCGATGATCAGCGTCTTCGACGCGAAGTACCACTACAACCATTGGCGGCCGGTGACGGCGATCCGCAACGCCGATCTCGACGGCCATGACGGCACGCAGCGCGATGCGTCCTGGGCCCCCCTGGTGGACGCGCCGATGCACCCCGAGTACCCGAGCGGCCACTCGATCCTGGCCGGCGCGGTCGGCGCGGTGTTGAAGGCCGATCTCGGCACGCAGGCGATGCCGCGGCTGTCGACGAGCAGCCCGTCGGCCAAGGGCGCCACGCGGCACTGGAGCTCGGTCGATGCCTTCGTGCGCGAGGTGTCCGATGCGCGGGTCCTGGCCGGCATCCACTTCCGCTCGGCCGTCGACGCCGGCGCGGTGATGGGTGCGCGCATCGGCGAGCGGGTGGTGCAGCAGGAACAGGCGGAGCACTGACATGCGCCGGGTTCTCTCGCTCCCGGAGTCCCGCCTGGTCTGGAACGCCGGCGATGGCTCGCGCACCGTCGAGGGCGGTGCCGGCGCCGATGTGCTCGAGCTCAACGGCAGCGCCGCGGCCGACACCGTGATCGTCAGCCCCAACGGCGCACGCGTGCTGTTGAGCGGCCACGCGGCGGGCGACTTCGTGCTCGACATCGGCGCGGTCGAGCGGCTGGACATCAACGCCGGGGCCGGCGACGACACGGTGGTCGGCATCAACGGCCTGGCAACACTGATCGCGCTGGACATCGACGGCGGCGCCGGCAACGACACGCTGACCGGCGCCGATGGCGCCGACGCCCTCGCCGGCGGTGACGGCCACGACACCGTCAGCGGCGGGCGCGGCGCCGACACCGGGCTGCTCGGCAGCGGCGACGACCACTGGGTCTGGAACCCGGGCGACGGCAACGACACGGTCGACGGGCAGGGCGGCATCGACACGCTGCTGTTCAACGCGTCGAACGCCGGCGAGCAGCTCGTGCTGACGGCCGACGGCAGCCACGTGCGGCTGACGCGCGACATCGGATCGGTAACCAGCGATCTGAGCGGCCTCGAGAACCTGCACCTGCTGCTGCGCGGCGGCAGCGACACGGTGACGGTGAACAGCCTCGCGGGAACGCACGCGAAGCGGGTTCACGTCGACCTCGGCCTCGCCGGCATCGCCGACGGCAGCGTCGACGTCGTGCATGTCGCCGGCGGCGAGGCCAGGGAAGTGATCCGGCCATCGCTGCAGGACGGCGCGCTGGTGATCGCCGGGCTGGCCGCGCAGACCGTGATCGTGCACTTCGATGCGGCCGACCAGGTCCACCTGCTGGGCCTCGGCGGCAACGACAGCATCGACGCCAGCGCGTTGGCGGCCGGCGGCCCGCTGCTGCCGATCGACGGCGGCGCCGGCGACGACACGCTGATCGGCAGTGCGAACGCCGACCTGATGTTCGGCGGCGCTGACCGCGACCGGCTGACCGGCGGCAGTGGTGCCGACCAGCTGCACGGCAATGCCGGCGACGACCGCTTCGTCTGGCGCGCCGGCGACGGCAACGACGTGATCGAAGGCGGCGACGACAGCGACGTGCTCGAGCTCAACGGCGGCGCCACCGCCGACAGCCTGATCGTCAGCCCCGGCAGCAGCGGCCGCGTCGTGGTCAGCGGCCCCGCCGTGGGCGACTTCGTGCTCGACGTCGGCAGCGTCGAGCTGCTGGACATCAACACCGGCGCGGGTGACGACACAGTGATCGGCTTCAACGGCCTGGGCACGCTGATCGCGCTCGACATCGATGGGGGCGCCGGCAACGACACGCTGACCGGTGGCGACGGTGCCGACCGGATCGCCGGCGGCGACGGCACCGACAGCGTCACCGGCGGCCGCGGCGCCGACACGCTGCTGCTCGGCTACGGCAACGACCGTGCGGTGTGGAACCCGGGCGACGGCAGCGACTCGATCGACGGCCAGGGCGGCGCCGACACGCTGCAGTTCAATGCGTCCAATGCCGGCGAGAAGCTCGCGCTCTCCGCCGATGGCAGCCGCGTGCTGCTGACGCGCGACATCGCCACGGTGACGATGGACCTGCAGGGCATCGAGACGGTGAACCTGCAGGCGCTCGGCGGCGCCGACACGATCACGCTGCAGCGGCTGAGCGGAACGGCGCTGCGCCAGGTCAATGTCGACCTCGGCCTGTTCAGCGGCACCGGCGACGGCGCGGTGGATTCGATCGAGGTTCAGGGCCGGCTGGCCGACAACCTGGTTCGACCGTCATTGCAGAACGGCGCGCTGGTCGTCGACGGACTGGACGCGGTGCTGGCGATCAGCCACTTCGAGGCGATCGACCGCGTGCTGCTGCTGGGCGGCGGCGCCGACACGATCGACATGCTCAGGCTTGCGGCCGGCAGCACGCCGATGAGCTTCGACGCCGGTGCCGGCAACGACACGCTGCGCGCGGGCGCAGGCGACGACCGGCTTGCCGGCGGCGAGGGTGACGACCGCTTCGTCGGCAACACCGGCGGCGGCAACGACGTGCTCGACGGCGGCAACGGCGACGACCGGCTCGAGCTCGTCGGCGGCAACGCGGCCGACACGCTGCAGGTGACGCCGAACGGTGGGCGGATCTTCATCAGCGGGTCGACCGCGACGCTGCCCTTCGGCATCGATGCCGGCAGCATCGAGTCGATCGCCCTCAGCGGCGGCGCGGGCGACGACGCCATCAGCGCGCTCAACGGCTTGAGCGGGCTGACCACGCTGGACATCGACGGCGGCCTGGGCAACGACACCCTCACCGGCGGCGACGGCAACGACCGCATCGCCGGCGGCGAGGGCCACGACACGGTCAGCGGCGGGCGCGGCGCCGACGCGGTGCAGCTCGGCAACGGCAACGACCGCTTTGCGTGGAGTCCGGGCGACGGCAATGACAGCGTCGACGGGCAGGGCGGCATCGACACGCTGCTGTTCAATGCGTCGAACGCCGGCGAACAGCTCTTGCTGACGGCCGACGGCGGCCACGTGCGGCTGACGCGCGACATCGGTTCGGTAACGAGCAATCTGAGCGGCTTCGAGAACCTGCTGCTGCTGCTGCGCGGCGGCAGCGACACGGTGACGCTGAACAGCCTGGCCGGGACCGGAACCACGCGCATTGACATCGACCTCGGCGCCATGCCCGGCGGCGCTGGCGACGGCGCGTTCGATCTGGTGAAGCTGCTCGGCAGCACCGGCGATGATCACTTCCAGCTGTGGATGCAGGGCGGCGCACTCGTCATCGACGGTCTCGGCGCGCAGGTCCTGATCCGCGGCTTCGACACGGGCGACGAGCTGCAGCTGTTCGGCATGGGCGGCAACGACATTGTCGACACCAGCGCCGTGCCGCCCGGCGGGCCGGTGATCACGCTGGTCGGCATCACCGAGGCGGGCACTTGATGAAGCCCAGGCAGCGCGTCGTCACCCGCCGGGGATCGTCAACCCGCGCTGCACGGCGGGCCGCTGCAGGAACGCATCGAGCACTCGCGCCACCTGCTTGAACTGGTCGAAGCCGACCAGCTCGCGGGCGCCGTAGAAGCCGATCAGGTTGCGCACCCACGGCAGCACGGCGATGTCGGCCACCGTGTAGTCCGCGCCCATGATCCAGTCGTGGCCCTCGAGGCGCTGATCGAGCACGCGCAGCAGCCGCGCCGATTCGTCGACGTAGCGCTGGCGCGGGCGCTTGTCCTCGTAGTCCTTGCCGGCGAACTTGTGGAAGAAGCCGACCTGGCCGAACATCGGCCCGACGCCGCCCATCTGCCACATCAGCCATTGCAGCGTCTCGTAGCGCCGCGCGGCGTCGGCCGGAATGAAGCGGCCGGTCTTCTCGGCCAGGTACCACAGGATCGCGCCGGACTCGAACAGCGCCAGCGGCTGCCCGCCGGGCCCCTGCGGATCGATGATCGCCGGGATCTTGTTGTTCGGGCTCAGCGACAGGAACTCCGGCGACAGCTGGTCGTTGCGGTCGAAGGCCACGCGATGCGGCTCGTAGGGCAGGCCCAGCTCCTCGAGCAGGATCGAGACCTTGACGCCGTTGGGGGTGGGCAGCGAGTACAGCTGCAGCCGCTCAGGATGGGCGGCAGGCCATTTGCGCGTGATGGCGAAGCGGGAGAGGTCGGTCATGGCCGGTGATTGTCGGGGCCGAGATGAAGCCGGCGCATGATCGGGGGCATGCACGAAGCCTCGACCCGGCGGCGGCTCGGCGCCAGCCTGTTGGCGCTGGCCGCCGCACTGCTGGCCGCCTGCGCCAGCGAACCGCCGAAACCCGCCGCGCCGACGCTGCGGCCCGACGAGGCGCGCGCGCTGATCACCCGCGCGATACCCGAGCGCGTGAGCGAGCGGCGCGGCTGGGCCACCGACACCTATGCCGCGTTCGCCTCGCTGGAGCTGCCGGTCACGCGCGCCCACCTCTGCGCGGCGCTGGCGGTGATCGAGCAGGAATCGAGCTACCAGGTGAACCCGCGCGTGCCGGGGCTCGCCGCCATCGCGTGGCGCGAGATCGATGCCAAGGCGGAGCGCCTGGGCCTGCCGAGCCTGGTGGTGCGCACCGCGCTGAAGCTCGCATCACCCGACGGGCGCAGTTATGCCGAGCGCATCGACGCGGCGACGACCGAAGGCGAGCTGAGCAAGATCTTCGACGACCTGATCGAGCGGCTGCCGATGGGCCAGCGCCTCTTCGGCCGCTACAACCCGGTGCGCACCGGCGGGCCGATGCAAGTGAGCATCGCCTGGGCCGAAGCGCATGCGCAGCGCAGGCCCTACCCGTACCCGGCCGAGGACGGCCTGCGCGACGAGGTGTTCACGCGCCGCGGCGGGCTGTATTTCGGCATCGCGCACCTGCTCGACTACGAGGCCGACTATGACGCGCTGATCTTTCGTTATGCCGACTTCAATGCCGGCCACTACGCGAGCCGCAACGCCGCGCTGCAGAACGCGATCAGCACCGCGTCGGGCATTCCGCTGGACCCGGACGGCGACCTGATCGCGCACGACCGCGAGGCGTCGAAGCCCGGCAGCACCGAGCTGGCCGCGCGCACGCTCGGCCGCCGCCTGGACCTGAGCGAGGGCGCGATCCGCCGTGCGCTCGAGCAGGGTGATGCGAAGGAGCTCGAGCGCACTGCCTTCTACCGCGGTGTGTTCCAGCTCGCCGACACGGCCGCGGGGCGCCGCCTGCCGCGTGCGGTGATCCCGCGCATCGCGCTGAAGAGCCCGAAGATCACGCGGCCGCTGACGACCGAGTGGTTCGCGCGCCGCGTCGACGAACGCCAGCAGCGCTGCCTGGCGCGCATGGCGGCCGATCCGGCGTGAGGGGCTTGCCGCCCATCGTCATCTGACATCGGCGTTCGCGCCCGACCCGGAGAGCGCGCGCAGATGCGCCAACAGCAGCCCGGCCGCGGGGGCCAGCCGGGCGCCGGCGCTCGACGCCAGCAGCAGGCGCCGCCGGGCCCACGCATCGTCGAGGTGCACGACCTTCAACCCCAGCGCGCCGATCTGCGCCCGGCAGGCCGCCAGCGGCACGACGCCGACGCCGAGCCCGGCCGCAATCATGTGGCACATCGCGTCGAAGCTGCGCACCTGCACGCGCAGATGCATCGGCAGGCCGGCCTGCTCGGCGGCACGCGAGGTCAGCTCGAGCAGCGAGCTGCCGCGGTTCAGCCCGACGAAGTCGTGGGCCAGGCAGTCGCCGAACGCGGCGCGCCGGCGCCGGGCGAGCGGATGTTTCTTCGCGCAGAGGACGACCAGCTCGTCGGTCTGGAACGGCGTGACGTCGAGCCCGCCGGTGGGGGTGTTCTCGGCGAACACGCCGATGTCGGCGAGGCCTTCGACCAGCGCGCGGGCGATGTCGCCGCTCAACTGTTCCTCGACCTCGATGCGGATGTCCGGGTGCACGGCAAGGAAGCTGGCAAGCGCCTGCGGCAGGAACTCGGTCAGCGCCGACATGTTGGCCCACAGCCGCACGTGGCCCTTGACCCCGCGCGAGTAGTCCTGCAGCTCGCGGCTGAACTGCTCGAAGCCGTGGAACAGCCGCAGCGCGTGCTGCAGCGCGACGTGGCCGGCCGGCGTGAGCGCCACGCCTTGCGCCGAGCGCTCCAGCAGCAGCGCGCCGGAGGCCGCTTCGAGATCGGCAAGTCTTCGGCTGGCCGCGGACAGCGCCAGGTGGCAGGCTGACGCGCCCTTGGTGATGCTGCCCGTGCGGGCCACGGCGCAGAACAGGCGGAGCGTCACGAAGTCCACGCGCGCCGGATTGATCGGCTCATTCATGGCGGGGGATCCTAGCCCCTTCGCAAAACGCGAAGGGGCCCTGCCGACAGAGCAATTCCGCCGCCGCCGCCCGGCTCCTACAGTGACCCCACTCAACGTTCGATCGGGATGCAGATGCAAGCACTGAAGGGGGTCAAGGTCATCGAGCTGGGCCAGTTGATCGCCGGCCCGTTCGCCGGCAAGACGCTGGCCGAGTTCGGCGCCGACGTGATCAAGGTCGAGCCGGTGGGCACCGGCGATCCGCTGCGCAAGTGGCGCATGCTGCGCGAGGGCACCTCGGTCTGGTGGGAAGTGCAGTCGCGCAACAAGCGCTCGGTCGAGCTCGACCTGCGCAGCGCCGAGGGCCAAGCGATCGTGCGCGCGCTGGCGCGCGAGGCCGACGTGCTGATCGAGAACTTCAAGCCCGGCACGCTCGAAGGCTGGGGCCTGGGCTGGGACGCGCTGCAGGCGCTGAATCCGCGGCTCGTGATGTTGCGCATCTCGGGCTACGGCCAGACCGGCCCGTACCGCCACAAGCCGGGCTTCGGCGTGCTGGGCGAGGCGATGGGCGGCTTGCGGCACTTGAGCGGCGAGCCGGGGCGCGTGCCCGTGCGCGTCGGCATCTCGATCGGCGATTCGCTGGCCGCGCTGCACGGCGTGATCGGCATCCTGACCGCGCTGTACCACCGCGACGCGCGCGGCGGCAGCGGCCAGATGATCGACGTCGCGCTGTACGAGAGCGTGTTCAACGTGATGGAGAGCCTGGTGCCGGAGTACGACGCCTTCGGCGCCGTGCGCGAGCGCGCCGGCAGCGCGCTGCCCGGCATCGCGCCGACCAATGCCTACCGCTGCGCCGACGGCGGCTACGCGCTGATCGCCGGCAACGGCGACAGCATCTTCAAGCGCCTGATGGCCGTGATCGGCCGCCCGGACCTGGAGAACGATGCGGCGCTGGCGCAGAACGACGGGCGCGTCGCGCGGGTCGACGAGCTCGACCGGGCCATCGAGGCCTGGACGCTGCAGCGCCCGCTCGACGCGGTGCTGCAGGCGCTGGAGCAGGCCAGCGTGCCGGCCGGGCGCGTCTATTCGGTCAAGGACATCGTCGACGACCCGCAGTACCGGGCGCGCGAGATGGTGATCGAGCACCGCACCGCCGACGGCAGCATGCTGAAGGTGCCCGGCATCGTGCCGAAGTTGAGCGCGACGCCCGGGGCGATCACCCGCGCGGCGCCGCGCCTGGGCGAACACACCGGCGAGGTTCTCGCGACACGCGGCTGGCCGCAGCGCAAGGAGTGCTGAGATGCGAACAGGTGATGGACGACGCATCGGCATCAACGAAGTCGCGACGCGCGACGGCTTGCAGATGGAGCCGCGCTTCGTCGAGACCGATGACAAGGTCGCGCTCGTCGACGCGCTGAGCACGCTGGGCTACGCCAAGATCGAGGTCACCTCGTTCACCTCGGCGCAGGCGATTCCCGCGCTGCGCGATGCCGAAGCGGTGATGCAGCGGATCCGGCGCGCGCCGGGCGTCGTGTACACGGCGCTGGTGCCCAATGTGCGCGGCGGCGAACGTGCGCTGGAGTGCCGCACCGACGAGTTCAACCTCGTGATGTCGGCCAGCGAGACCCACAACCTCGCGAACCTGCGCATGACGCGCGAGCAGTCGTTCCGGCAGCTGCGCGAGGTGATCGCGCTGGCCGGACGGGCGGGCGTGCCGTCGAACGTCTCTCTGTCCTGCGTGTTCGGCTGCCCAATGGAAGGCGAGGTGCCGATCGAGGGCGTGCTGGGCTGGATCGCGCGTTTTGCCGATGCCGGCGCGCAGGGCATCACCTTGTGCGACACCACCGGCATGGCCTATCCGACGCAGGTGCAGGCGCTGTGCGCGGCGGCCCTGCAGCGCCATCCGGGGCTGCAGCTCACCGCGCACTTCCACGACACGCGCGCGATGGGCCTGGTCAATACGATCGCGGCGGTCGAGGCCGGCATCGTGCAGCTCGACATGTCGCTCGGCGGCATCGGTGGCTGCCCGTATGCGCCGGGCGCCTCCGGCAACGTCGCCACCGAGGACGTCGTGCACATGCTCGAGTGTTTGGGCTACTGCACCGGCATGGCGCTCGACGGCCTGATCGCTGCTGCCGGCCAATTGGAGCGGCTGGTCGGGCATGCGCTGCCGGCGCAGGTGTCACGCGCCGGCGCGCGGTTGAAGCGCCATGCGCCGCCGCCGGACTTCGAAGCGATCCGCGAGCGCGCGCTGGCGCGCGTGGCAGCGGCCGCAGGACCCGTTCGACGCTGAGGGGAGCGAACCATGATCGATCACCTGGACCACCTGGTCCTGACCACCGCGCACGAGAGCGCCTGCATCCACTTATACACGCAGGTGCTCGGCATGCAGCTCGAGTCCTTCGTCGGCGGCACGCCGCCGGTCGAGCGCCGGGCCTTCAAGTTCGGCCAGCAGAAGATCAACCTGCACCTGAAGGGGCAGGAGTTCGAGCCGAAGGCGCACACGCCGGTGCCGGGCGCGCTGGACCTGTGCTTCATCGCCGCGCTGCCGCTGGACCGCGTGATCGCGCGGCTCGAAGCGGCGCAGGTGGCGATGGTCGAAGGACCGGTGCTGCGCACCGGCGCGACGGGCCGGATCCGATCGGTCTACGTGCGCGATCCGGACCTGAACCTGATCGAGATCTCGGAGCTCGCGCCATGAGCCCCCGCCCGGCCGTTCCGAAGGGGGCTCGCACCGCAGTGCGAAGCACGGAGGTTACCCAGTGAATGGCGCACGCTTCAAGCTCGTGTTCCTCGATGCGGCCACCTTGCCGCAGGGGCTGCGGTTCGGTGCCGCGCTGCCGATCGACGTCGAGGCGCACGCGGCCACTTCCGACGACCGTGTCGCGCAACGCATCGCCGACGCGGACGTGATCGTGACCAACAAGGTGCCGCTTTCGGCCGATGCCCTGCGGGGCGCGCCGAAGCTGCAGCTGATCTGCATCGCCGCTGCCGGCACCGACAACGTCGATCTGCAGGCCGCCGCGCAGCAGGGCATCGGGGTCCACAACGTGCCCGACTACGGCAGCGACGCGGTGGCCGAGCATGTCATCGCCACGCTGCTGGCGCTGCGCCGCGGACTCGCTACCTACGCCCAGGCGGCGGTCGACGGGCGCTGGTCGAGTGCCGCGCAGTTCTGCTGGCATGGCCCGATGATTCGCGATGTCGGCGGCAGCGTGCTCGGCGTCGTCGGCCGTGGCCGCATCGGCGAAGCCGCGGCGCGGCTTGCTCGCGGCCTGGGGCTGACGGTGCTGTTCGCCCGCACGCCCGGGCAGCCGTGCGCCGAGGACGAGCGCGAGCTCGACGCGCTGGTGCGCGAGGTCGATGCCTTGACGCTGCACGTGCCGCTGACGCCGCAGACGCGCGGGCTGATCGGCGCCGAGCGCCTGTCGGCGATGAAGCCGACAGCCGTGCTGATCAACACCGGTCGCGGCGCACTCGTGGACCCGCACGCGCTGGCGCAGGCCCTGCGCGACGGGCGCATCGCCGGGGCCGCGATCGACGTGCTGGAGGTCGAGCCGCCGCCGCCGTCGCATCCCTTGCTCGCGCGCGACATCGCGAACCTGCTGCTGACGCCGCACGTCGCGTGGGCCAGCGAAGGCGCGCAGCGCCGGCTCGCTGCGCGGCTCGTCGAGATCGTCGAAGCGCATCTGCGTCGCGTGATCGCGACAGGCGAGACGGCGCAGACCACGGCCCATTGATCACAGACCCTGCAGGAGACATCGATGAACTTCTTGAAGACGCTGGTGGCCCTCACGCTGACGGCGGCGGGCGCCCACACCGCGTGCGCAGAGACCTGGCCCGCCCGACCGATCACGATGGTCGTGCCGACCGCCCCCGGCGGCTCGACCGACATCAGCGCCCGCTTGATCGGCGATCCGCTGGCCAAGGCACTCGGCCAGGCGATCGTGATCGACAACAAGCCGGGGGCCGCCGGCAACCTCGGCACCGAGGCCGTGGCGCGCGCGAAGCCCGACGGCTACACGCTGCTGATGCAGTACTCGGGCTACCACGTCGGCAACCCGGCGCTGTTTCCGCAGATCAAGTGGAGCCCGACGAAAGACTTCGTGCCGGTGGCGCTGGTGATGCGCGCGCCGCACGTGATCGCCGTCGGACCTTCGGTCAAGGCGACGACGCTGAAGGAGCTGATCGAGGCCGGCAGGAAGAACGGCAAGGGCCTGTTCTACGCGTCGTCGGGCAACGGGTCGATCCAGCACATCGCCGGCGAGCTCTTCGCGCAGCAGGCCAAGGTGCCGATGACGCACGTGCCGTACAAGGGGTCGGGCCCGGTCGTCAACGACCTGATCGGCGCGCAGGTCGACCTGTTCGTCACCACGCCGCCGTCGCTGATCGGCCATCTCGCGTCGGGCAAGCTCCGGGCGCTGGCCTACACCGGCAAGCAGCGCCATCCGTCGCTGCCCAACGTGCCGACCTCGGCCGAAGCGGGCATGCCCGGCTACGAGGTCGAATCGTGGTTCGCGGTCTTCGCGCCGGCCGGCACGCCGGCCGCGGTCGTGGCGCGCCTGTCGGCCGAGATCAAGGCCATCGTCGAGAGCGAGGCCTACCGCCGGAAGATGGACGAGCAGGGCGCGTTCGCGGCCTACATGGATTCGGCCACGCTGGCCCGCTTCGTCGACCACGAGCTCGCGGCGTGGGCCAACGTCGTCAAGTCGGCGGGCATCAAGCCGGACTGATCAGCTCGAAGCTCAGCCCGGCGTGCGCCTGCAGCCGCTGCACCAGGCGGTCGCCGAAGAGGCTGGCGGGGGTCCAGAAGCCGCCGGGTTTGGCGGCCTTGTCGACATCGAGGGCCAGGCACGCCGCTGCCTGGCCGAGCATCTTGCCGGTCGAGCCATAACCCGGGTCGCGGTCGCCGGTGACCTGGCTGCGCAGCTGGCGCCCGTCCGCGGTCGTGCCGACGAAGCGCAGATCGAAGCCGCCGTCGCGCTGCGCGTCCGGGCTCGGGCCCTCGCCGGGCTTGGGCAGCACGAAGCGCTCGAGCGCCGCGCGCAGCGGCCCGATCGCGCCCGCGAGCATGGAGCCGGCCAGGCCCGCGACCATCGCCGTGGCCGCCAGCCGGCCCGCCAGCCCGCGGCCCATCAGCGTGGCCTCGTCGTAGCGGAAGTCGGCGCCATAGGCCTGCTCCGACAGCGCGTTCGTGCGGTGCACGATGCGCGTGTTGATCGCGCTCATCACGAACGGGGCGATCCAGGCATCGAAGTCGGGATCGCGCTCCGGTGCCCGAACCTCGTGCTGCCGCACCTTCGCAACCCGCCCGGGCGGGCACAGCGAATACGGGTCGGCCAGCTCCTTGCGCAGCGCCGGGTTTCCGACTGCCTCCTTGATCACGTTCATCATGCTGGCCACGGTGCCACCCGAGAGCCCGCCGCGGATCGACTCGACGCGCATCTTGACCCGCGTGCACGGCGCGCCGAACTGGCGCATCGCCTCACGCTGCAGGAAGTGAACGCCCAGGTCCGACGGGATCGAATCGAAGCCGCAGCAATGCACGATGCGCGCCCCGGACTGGCGCGCCGCCGCCTCGTGGCGCTGCACCATGCGGCGGATCCATTGCACCTCGCCGGTGAGGTCGCAATAGTCGGTGCCGGATTCGGCGCAGGCCTTGACCAGCGGCTCGCCGTGGAGCGCATAGGGGCCGACCGTCGACACCACGACGCGCGCGCCTGCGCAGAGCTTGTGCAGCGCGGCGTCGTCGGCGGCGTCGGCGACGATCAGCGGCAGCCGCTTGGCCTTCGGCCCCAGCGATTCGCGCAGTTCCTCGAGCTTGGGCCTGGAGCGCCCGGCCGCGGCCCATTTCAGCCCGCCGTGCGTGCCGAACTGCTCCAGCAGGTACCGGCAGAGGATCTTGCCGACGAAGCTCGTTGCGCCGAAGACGACGACATCACGGGACGGTGGGCTCATGGGCGGAGCATTCTGCTCCGTCGACCGGACGGTCCGGACCAGGACGCACGCTCGAGGCCTGCTCAGGGGAGCGCGCTTGCCTCCAAGGGCTGCCCTGTCGAGGCGCGAGCGTTCGCCAGCTCGACGCGATTGCGACCCGCGTCCTTTGCGCGGTAGAGCGCGGCATCGGCCCGCGCCAGCACGGCGTCCGCATCGTCGCCGGACTCGACCTGCGCCACGCCGATGCTGACGGTGACCCGCGCGCCATGGCCGAAGGCGAACGCGGCCACGCTGTTGCGCAGCCGCTCGGCCAGCTCGATGCCGGCAGACGAGCGCGTATGGCCGCAGACCAGCAGGAACTCCTCGCCGCCCCACCGTCCGAGCTGGTCGGAGGCCCGCAGATCGGCGGCGAGCAGCCGGCCCAGCTGCACCAGCACGCGGTCGCCGGCGGCGTGGCCGTGGCCGTCGTTGATGCGCTTGAAGTGGTCGACGTCGATGAGCGCCACGGTCACCGGTTCCGCATGCCGGCGGGCCGCGGCCAGCGCCGCATGCAGTCGCTCGCCCATCGCGCGGCGATTGGGCAGTTCGGTCAGCGGATCGGTGGTGGCCAGTGTCTGCATCAGGCGCGCCCGCTCCTCGGCGCGGTGGTAGCCGGCACGGATGGTCGCGATCGCGGCCAGCAGCACGATGTAGGCCACTTGCGCCACGGCCAGCACGGCGGCCAGCGAGCCGAAGTCCGGCCCCCAATGGGCCGCTCCCCGCGACGCCAGCACCAGGCCCAGCGGCACGAACAGCAGCGCAAAGATCACGGCCGACACCGCCAGCGCGACCCGCGGGCGCAGGAACACGAAGGCCGTGCCGTAGCCGAGCGGTAGCCAGTAGACGGTGCTCAGGAATTGGTACTGGTTCAGCGGCGGCGGGAATGCGAACAGCAGCAGCAGCACCGTGGCGACCAGGTAGGAATTGAAGGTCACCACGGCGGCCAGCCGCAGCCGCGGCGTGTGCTGCGGCCAGCGCGCGAGCGCCGCCGCGTAAGCCAGCTGCAGCACGGACATTGCCGGCTGCAGCCACCGGTCCCACGCATTGATGACGCCCTGCGCCCATTCGATGGCGCAAACCAGCGCGATCAGCACCGCGCCGATCACCAGCAGCCAGCGCAGTCCGCGCGCTTCGGCCGACTCGGCGCCATCGTCGGCCGACGGGCGGGGGCGGTTCGGGCGCGACAGGCTGGGCATGCACAACTGCGGAGTCTTCGCCGTTTTCGGCAGGCGGACGCCACACTTGATGCGCTGCTCGGCGCAACCGAGGAAGAAAGCAGCAAGTCCGACAACTGCGCGTTTGCCGATGTCGAATTCGGACCCGCTCGTCCGTCGTCGAGGTGAGCGCCTGAAAACAAGCGCTGACCGCTTGCTTCCGCCTCGTCCGATTCACCCGAAAGGAGATCCCCATGTCCGGCAACACCGTCCGCCTGCACCGCGTCTTCGCCGCAAAGCCGGAGAAGCTCTACCGCGCCTTCACCGACCCCGATGCCTTCGCACGCTGGCTGCCGCCCAACGGCTTCACCGGCAAGGTCCACGCGATGGAGGCCACCGTCGGCGGCCGCTGGCGCATGTCGTTCACCAACTTCACGTCGGGCAACAGCCACGCCTTCGGCGGCCAGTACCTCGAGCTGGTGCCCGGCGAGCGCGTGCGCTACGACTGCCGCTTCGAGGACGCCGGCCTGCCCGGCCTGATGCAGACCACCGTCACGCTGAAGGCCGTGTCCGTCGGTACCGAGGTGCACATCGTGCAGGAAGGCATCCCGGAGATGATTCCGCTCGAAGCCTGCTACCTCGGCTGGCAGGAATCGCTGCGCCACCTGGCGCGGCTGGTCGAGCCGGAGATCCCGGGTTGATCGCAGTCGCCGCCGAACGCGGCAATAGCGCTCCGTTTCGGCACCTCGCCTGATCCGGCGTCCAGCAGCAGCCCTTCGCCCAACGATGCGTTCGCGCCTCAGGCCGTGAACGCCAGGCCTGTCTGCGCGAGCCCAGTGAGGTCGATGTTCACGGCGTTGATCGGGAGGTCCGCCGCCATCGCCGCCAGCGCGCCGATGCTCATGCCGCCGTCGAGCATCGCGACGTAGGGTGCGGCATCCGCCGCGGTCGGGGCCGATCCGACCAGGTTGGTCCACAGCAGCGCCACCACATCGGCGTGGCTGCTCTTGCCCGCGGCCTGCACGGCCAGGGCGGCCAGCGCCTCATAGCTCGTGCCGCTGTCCAGCAGGGCCAGGCCCACGCCAGCGTAGGCCTTGTTGGCGACAGACGCGGCCCCGAACACGGCCCCCAGCAGCCTGGCCGTCTGGCCGGCATGGCCGTCCAGGTCGAGCGCCAGGTGCATGTCGCTGAACTGCAATCGCTCGACGCCGACGAGGCTGTCGGTGCCGGCGGCCGCGGGCTTCTCGACCTGGTATTCGCCGGGCGCCGTCATGCGCAGCGTGTAGGCGATGCGCGCGAGCGGGTAGACGGCGGTGTCGATGCCGGTGCCGCCGCTGATGCTGTCGTTGCCACTGCTGCCCAGCACGTAGTCGTTGCCGGCCAGGACGGCGATCGATTCGGAGTGCGGGCCGCCGGTCATGATGTCCTCGCCCGCTGTGCCGGGGAGCTGTATCAGCGGCTCGGGCAGCGGGGCCGTCTCACCGGCGAAGTTCCTGGGCGAAGGCACCATCGCCGATCCGTCGCGCGAATGGCTGTGCAGCGAATCGGCGGTCAACAGCACGGGATAGTCGATGATGTCCGCGTTCCCGAAGTTGAGGGTGCCGCCGAAGGTGAACAGGAACCCGTCCGGGATGATGAAGTCCGGGGTCACGCCGGCGCGATCGGCGAAGGATTGTGTCGCGAGCAGCACCGTCGTGTTCGCCGTCGCGTTGCTGGGCAGGTTGCTCGGGAAAGTGAAGGTGTTCGTGATGCCGTGACGCGTGCTGCTGATCGTCACGCCGGCCCAGAGCGATTGCCCATCGGCATTGCCGACGCTCAACTCGATGAACTGGGTTGTGCGGTACCCGTCGGAGTACAGCTCGTTGATTCGATAGAGCTGGAAGCTCATGCTGGCCTCACTTCAATCATGCATGCTTGATGGGATGATCGACAATGTTGATTATGTCTAATGATCTGGACCCGCCATGGCACTCGAGGCGGGCTGCTCGGGGAATCACGATGCGTCGTAGACCCCGATCGTCCCGACACCGACCAACCGGATGGGTTCGACCCGGGTGTCGGTGCTGGCGGTGACGTAGGTGCCGTCGTCGTCGCTGCCGCCGGCGATGTTGCCCATGCCCATGGCGAAGTCTTTGAACTCGAACGGTGGCGGTGGCGGCGGCGGCGGCGCTTCGCGTGTCAGCGGCAATGCCTGCCACGGGGCGTCCGGTTCGCCCGCCGGCCGCGCTTTGCCGAGGCCTTCGAGGTAGGCGCTGAGTCGGATCGTCGTGTCCGCGAAGCGCAGCAGCTCGATCCCCGCCAGGTTGTCGGTCCCGTCGCGCCCGGCGACGCGGTCGGTCACGACGTACTTCCAGGTCACCGGGTCATAGGCGATGGTGTAGTCGGCCAGGGTGCCCCGCAGGATGGCCGTGTCCTGCCCCTTGCCGCCGTACAGCGTGTCGTCGCCGCCGTTGCCTTGCAGCAGGTCGTCGCCGCCGTCGTTGCCCCAGGTCTCGTAGCCGACGTCGCTGCCCTGCCACACGCCGTTGCTGTCCGGCTGCTGGGGCGCCGGCATCGCCGCCGCGTCGGCCAGCGAGACGCGGGTGTCGTTGAACTGCAGGAATTCCACGCCGCGCATCGTGTCGGTGTCCTTGTGGGGCTCGCCGAGGTTGACGACCGTGTAGGTGTCGATGGCGGCGTCGTAGGTGACCCGGAAGCCTCTGAACGAGCCGCGCATCAGCGCGGTGTCGATGCCATCGCCGCCGTCGATCGCGTCGTTGCCCTTGCCGCCGTACAGGCGATCGTTGCCGGCCGTGCCGACGAGATGGTCGTCGGCGAGGTAGTCGGGGCCCTGGATGATGGTGTCGGCCGGTGCCGTCTCGTCGGGAAAAGTGGTTGTCATCAAGTTCCTCTCTGGATGGGCCGCGTCATTTGGCGGCTGGGACGAATTGTGGGAAGCCGCCGCCCAGCGCGAGGTGACAGCCATCACACCGACCGGTTGGACATGTGACAGTCGATGACAGGCCGTGGCAGGCCTCCACGTCATAACGCCGATAAACAGCGTGTCAGATCGGTGCGGTGCTCGAGCTCCGCAGGCGACGGAACCTGGCAAGCTCGGGGTCGCAGTCACGACCGACGCCCACATGCCCCGCAATCCGTTCTACGATCCCACCCAGCCGCACCACCGCCCCGATGGCTTCCGCAACCCCGGCAGCGACGAGGTCGTCAAGTCGCTGGCCCAGGTGCTGCGATGGCGCCTGGATGCCCGGCGCGATGGCCTGCCGCGGCCGCCGAGCGATCCCATCCCGACCGCCCGGCCCGATCTGACGCGGCTGCAGGCCTACGCCGCCGCGCATGCCGCGGACCCGGCCGACCATGGGCCCAGCATCACCTGGGTCGGCCATGCGACGGTGCTCGCGCAGCTGGGCGGCTTGAGCGTGCTCACGGACCCGATCTTCTCGGAGCGCGCCTCGCCGCTGCCCGGCTTCGGGCCTAAGCGGCACCAGGCACCCGGGCTGGCACCGCACGAGCTGCCGCACGTCGACCTGGTGCTGATCTCCCACAACCACTACGACCACCTCGACGACGCCTCGGTCCGGGCGCTGGCGTCGCAGGCGGGCGGAGCGCCGCTGTTCGTCGTGCCGCTGGGCTTGAAGGCCTGGCTCGCAGCACGTGGCATCACGCGCGTGGCCGAGCTCGACTGGTGGCAGTCGGTGGACGTTGGAGGCGGAACGGAGGTCGTGCTGCTGCCGGCGCAGCACTGGTCGGCACGCGGGCTCAACGATCGCATGCTCACGCTGTGGGGCGGTTATGCCGTGCTGGCCGGCGACTGCCACCTCTTCTATCCCGGCGACACCGGCTACTCGCGCGACTTCGCCCGCGTGCGCGAGCATTTCGCGCCGCGCCAGCAGCAGGCCGCCGGTGGTGGATTCGACATGGCCTTGATACCGATCGGCGCCTACGCGCCGCGCTGGTTCATGTCGGCGCAGCACGTGGATGTCGACGAGGCGCTGAAGATCTGCGCCGACGTGGGCGCCAAGCGCATGGTCGGCGTGCACTGGGGAACCTTCGCGCTCAGCGACGAGGCGCTCGACGAGCCGCCCCGCGTGCTGCGCGCGTTGCGCGAAGAACGCGGACTCTCCGAGGATCAATGCTGGCTGATGGCGATCGGCGAGACGCGGCTGCTGCCGTCACGACGAGCCGAGCCGCGCTGACCGGGCACCACGTCGCGATTCAGTCGACGCGGTCGTTGGCACCCAACTGCAGGCACTGCGGATGCCGCTTCCAGGCGGCACTGGCGCATTGCTGCTGCATGCAGCGGTAGAGGGAGAACTGCGTGCGTTCGCCGCAGGCCTGCCGCGGGTTGTCCGGGGCGGCGCGCGGCAACGGCCGGGCCGGCACGGGGTCGGCCGCCGTGTCGGCGGCCTGCGATGGCTGGGTCGGGCCGGCAGGCGATTCGGGGGCCGCCGCAGACGATGCGCCCGCATCGGCCGGCATCGCGCTCTCGGCCACCTCGACCGGTGCATCGGTCCGTGCCGCTGGCTGCACTGCCGTGGCAGGGGGAGCAGGGATCGCGGCCGACATCGCCACGACCGAGGCCTCTGGCGTGGCACCGCTCGATGGGGCAGGCTGCGCTGCGCCCCTCCCCTCGCCGCGCCGATCGAGCAGCCAGCGCGTTTGCGTCGCACCGTAGCCGATGGCCGCCAGCAGCAGCGCGCCGACCAGCCACCACCGGCCCGCGGAGGGTCGGCGGGGCCAGACGGTGGGCGCAAGCGCCGGCCGGATGTCGGCCTGAAACGGCCGGTCCGCAGGCGCGTCGGGCGGCAGCTCCGATGGGGGCAATGGCGCCGCTTCGCGCTCGGGGACGACTTCGATCACCCGACGGATGAGATCGACCGTGGCGGCATCCGGCGTCTGCTCCTTTCCCTCGGACGGCGCGACCGCGGAGGCCGCGGGGGCGGGCGCAGCGGCGCTGGCCACGGGCCCCGGAGACAGCAGGATCTCATCGATCGCCGGGTGCGGCTCGAGCGCTTGCGGTGCGGTCGCGGCGGGCGGCACGACGGGCACGCTGGCGGCATCCGCGGGTCGCGGTCCGTGGTCGAGCCAAGCCCTGAATTCGGCCGCCGTCCGGGGCCGCAGCCCGATGTGGGGTGACGCCGCCGCATCGAGCGCATTCAACAGGTTCTCGGCGTAGCGAACATCAGGCGCATCGAAGTACAGCTGTTGAACCGTCTGCGCCAGCGGTTCGACCACCGATGCGCCGGGCGCCGGCGGCAGCATGCCGGTGATGCAGAACCGGGCGACCTGGGCCAGCGCAAAGAAGTCGGACCACGGGCCGGTTGGCGCGTCGGCCGAAGGTTCCCGCATCTCCGGCGCCATGAAGCCGTCGGCCAGCGCGGCGGCGGGCGAATCGGCGGGCTCGTCTGCCACCCCCTGCCGAACCGCGCGCGGACCCAGCAGCAGCGCCCGATCGTCATCGAGCAGCAGGATGCGGGCCGGGTTCACGCCGCCGTGTGCTCCCGCGACGCGATGCCATGATTCCAGCGCGCCCAGCAGCTCCAGCAGCAGCCGGCGCAGGGCCGACTCGTCCGGCGGGGCCGCCATCTCGCGACGCAGATCGTGCAACGGCCAGCCGCCGTACCACGGCATCACGCGGTACACCGTGCCGTGCGCGCGCACCAGGTGGCGCACACGCAGCAGCGAGGCATGGTCGCAACGCGCCAGCTGCCGCGCCTCATCGTGGAAAGCCTCGCGGCCGCCTTCGAAGGCGACCCCGGCGCCCACATCCAGCGCTTCCACGCCCAGCGTGGCGTTGCGCCGGATCAGGCGCCGCGGCAGGTACTCCTTGATCGCCACCGGGATGCCGAGCTCCAGATCCCACGCGCGGTACACCACATCGTTCTCGCCGGTCGCGACGACGCCGCGCAGTTCGAAGTGGCCCAGGCGATGGCCCGGCGGGGCTGCGCCATCGGCGGCTGGAGGCAGGGGATCGGGAGCGTTCATCGGGCGGCTGCGAGCGAAGCGACGCAGCACGCTAGCGCGCACGCAGTCGTGCCTGTTAGCCGATGTAGTGGGCGGACCCGCCCGGACTTACCTTCGCTTGCGATAAAGGTCAGCCTCGCCCGAAGGCCTTACGATGACTTCGACAAGAACGGCAGGGACAAGACCTTGAACCCGAACGACCACGACGACAGCCGATCAGTCGCCCTGTATTGGGACTTCGAGAACCTGCACGCCGGCCTCATGGAGGCCAAGTACGGCGAAGGTGTCTACGCCAAGCAGGACAACCGCTTCAAGGTCCAGGAACCGCTCGTCGACGTGCAGGCCCTCGTCGAGCTGGGTGCGTCGTTCGGTCCCGTCGCCATCAACCGCGCCTACTGCAACTGGCAGTACTTCGGCCGCTACCGCGACGCCCTGCTGCAAAGCGCCGTCGAACTGATCCAGCTCTTCCCTCCCGGCGCATCCGCGAAGAACGGCGCCGACATCAAGCTCTGCCTCGATGCCACCGAGGACATCAGCCGCTTCGCCCACATCGGCACCGTCATCATCATCGGCGGGGACAGCGACTTCATGCCCGTCGCCCAGAAGATCAAGGCCGCGGGCCGCACGCTGATCGGCATCGGCAACCGCAAGAACACCAACAAACACTGGGCCAAGAGCTGCCACGAGTTCAGGTACTACGACACCCTGATCGAGGCACCCCGCCCCGAAGAGGCGGCCATGCCCAGCGAAGCGAAGGACGCGCCTCCCCCGCCGCCTGCCGACCCCGCGGCCGAGTTGCTCAAGCGCGCCGTGCGCCTGCTCGCCGAGACCCAGGGCGAGGCCTGGGTCAACAAGGGATCGGTCTGGCACATGGTCAAGCGCCTCGATGCCACCTTCGACCCCAAGGACCATGGCCACGCCAACTTCGCCGAGATGGTCAAGGCCATGGACACCGTCGTCGAAATCAAGAAGGGCGAGACCGACCACCTGCTGCGCGCTCGCTGAGGGCTCGACGCCTTTCGCGGCCTGCCCTGAGCCAGGCCATCAGGCGGGCTGCATCCGGCTCACGCCGCGCCCGCCGCGCCGCCAGCGCAGGAACAACCAGCCGACGATCGACAGGTTGATCAGATTCCACGCGATGCCGTGCACGAAGGCCATCGTGTACGAACCGGTCGCGTCGAAGATCACGCCGGACAGCCAGCCGCCGAGTGCCATGCCGATCAGCGTGCCCAGCACGATCTTGCCGGTGCGTGCGCCGGCCTCGCGCACCGCGAAGTGCTCGCGCACGATGATCGCGTAGGACGGCACGATGCCGCCCTGGAACAGCCCGAACAGCGCCGAGACGACGTACAACGATCCGAGGCCGTCGAAGGGCAGGAACAGCAGCAGCGCGATGCACTGCAGTGCCGACCCGAGCAGCAGGGTGCGCACGCCGCCGATGCGGTCGGCGACCCAGCCCGACGCCAGCCGGCTGACGATGCCGAAGCCGAGCATCAACGACAGCATCTGCGCGCCGCGCGCCGGGCCGTAGCCCAGGCCGGTGCAGTACGCGACGATGTGGACCTGCGGCATCGCCATGGCGACGCAGCAGCCGATGCCGGCGATGAACAGCAGCGCCTGCGCATGGCCGGGCTGCAGGCCGAACGGTCGATCCGGCCGCTGCTCGCCCGCGGCCGCCGCGGCGGGTGGCGGCTGGATCGCCGGCGGCCGCTGCCGCAGCAGCAGGCTCAGCAGGGCCATCGCAACACCGGTGGCGATGCCGAAGACGACGTAGGTCGGCCGCCAGCCGAACGTCTCGATGCCGCTCTGGACCAAGGGCGGCCAGATCGCGCCGGCCAGGTAGTTGCCGCTGGCGCAGACGGCGACGGCGATGCCGCGACGCTTGTGCCACCACAGCCCGGTGTCCGCGATCAGCGGCACGAAGGCGCAGGCAATGCCGAGGAAGCCCAGCAGCAGCGCATGCGCGAGCGTGAACAGCACGATGTGCGTCGAGATACTCGCCAGCAGGAAGCCGGCGATCACCGCGGCTGCGCCGATCTGCACGACGCGGGCGACGCCGTGCCGGTCCGCCCAGCGGCCGCAGACCACGCCGCCGAGGCCGAAGCCGATCATCGTCGCGGTGTACGGCAGCGACGCGTCCGAGCGCGAGACCTGGAACTCGCCCTGCACGACGGTGAGCACGACGGGCAGCACGTACATCGCCGCGTTGCCGAGCGTCGCGACCGCCAGCGTCGCGAGCAGCCGCACGGCCGCCACGCGGGAATCGATCAGGCTCGGGTCGGCCGGCAGCGCATGCGGGTTCACCGGCGGCAGTCTAGGGCTTGGCGCATGCCACCATCGGCGCCCCGACGGCAGCCGCCCGTCGACCCCCTCTGCGCGATGAACGATCTCTTCATGTCCCTCGGCATCGAGGGCTGGAAACCGGCCGTGTCGATGCTTGTTCTGCCGCCGCTGCCGCTGCTGCTGCTGCTCCTGCTGGGCGTCGTGCTGATGCCGCGACGCCGGCGCTGGGGCACGGCATTCATCGGGGCCGGCACGCTCGGCCTCTGGGCGCTGTCGACCCCGGTGGTCGGCGCGGCGCTCAAGCAGGCGCTGCTGCAGCCGCCGCCGGTGCTGCACGAAGCAGACCTGCGTCGGTTGTCGCAGGCGCGCGGCGCAGCGATCGTCGTGCTGGGCGCCGGGCGTCGGCTGCGTTCGCTCGACTACGGCGCGCCCGACGTCTCGATGCTCACGCTCGAACGCCTGCGCTACGGGCTCTGGCTGTCACACCGAACCGGCCTGCCGGTGGCCTACAGCGGCGGCATCGCCCATGCCAGCCCAGCCGGCGAATCGGAAGCCGAGATCGCCGTGCGGGTGGCCGAGCGCGACTTCGGACAGCGCCTGCGCTGGACCGAGGCGCAGTCGCGCGACACGAACGAGAACGCGCGGCGCACCGTGCCGCTGCTGGCCGCCGCCGGCATCCACCACGTCGTGCTGGTGACGCACGATTTCCATCAGCAGCGCGCGCTGGCCGCCTTCGCCCGTGCGGCGGCCCGTGAACGCGTGGCGCTGACCCTGACCGCGGCGCCGCTGGGCGTGACGCGGCCCGGCGACGGCGAGCTCGGCGACTACCTGCCGTCCGGGGAAGGGCTGCGCATGACGACCATCGTGCTGCACGAGTGGCTCGGCCGGTTGGCCGGGGCGTGACGTGCCGGCCGGCGTGGGGACACAGATACCGATCTGTGGGCGAGCTCGCTGGCGGCGCACCGGGTGTCCGCCAGCACGGGCGGCACCGCGCGCACAAGTCGGTCAGCATCCCGCCGGCTTGAGCTTGCGCGGCACGCGCACGACACGCGCTGCGCTGCATGTCAGCGCGCTGCTGCGCTGCCTGTTGCCGCACGGCCGGCACGAGGTGCTTGACGGCCTGCCGCACATGGCGCCGCTGACGCACCCGGCGCCCGTCAACGACAGACTGCTGCGCTTCCTGCATTTCGACGTGCCGTGCCGCGCGCTGCGCGCCGCGCCTGCACGGCAGGTCGAACCCGCCGAGACCTCCGCCTGATCGGTCGGCGAAGGCACTGTGCAGCGACTCGGGGTTTGTTCGTAGAAGCCGGCCCGGCCGGCCGGACGGGACATCGTCCCGAAATCCGGATCTGCGGACGACCCAGCCTGCCGGGCTCACGGCAGGCCCTTTGAAATCAACGACTTAGGGCCCATCCCGTTCCTGATGTCACATGGCACGGGTGTTGCGAAACATCCCCGCCAGCCGCATCGCCAGATGCGCGACAAGACGACCACAGGAGACATGCATGGGCGACCTCGACCCCACCGAAACGGGCGAATGGATCGACGCACTGAGCGCCGTTCATCAGCACCGCGGCGGTGAACGCAGCAACTACCTCATCAACCGCCTGGTCGACCAGGGCCGGCGCGATGGCGTGTACGTGCCGCGCTCGCTGACCACCGCCTACTGCAACACCATCCCGCCGGAGCGCGAGGACAAGAGCAGCGGCGACCGCGCGATCGAACATCGCCTGCGCTCGATCATTCGCTGGAACGCGATGGCGATCATCCTGCGCGCCAACAAGGACTCGTCGGAGCTCGGTGGCCACATCGCCAGCTTCCAATCGGCGGCCACGCTCTACGACATCGGCTTCGGCCACTTCTGGCACGCGCCCACCGACACGCACGGCGGCGACCTGCTGTTCATCCAGGGCCACAGCGCGCCGGGCATCTATGCGCGTGCCTTCCTCGAAGGCCGGCTCAGCGAAGCGCAGCTGCTGAACTACCGCCAGGAGACCGACGGCCAGGGCATCTCGTCGTACCCGCACCCCTGGCTGATGCCGGACTTCTGGCAGTTCCCGACCGTCTCGATGGGGCTCGGTCCGCTGATGGCGATCTACCAGGCGCGCTTCCTGAAGTACCTGCACGGCCGCGGCCTGGCCGACACGGCCAAGCGCAAGGTCTGGGCCTTCATGGGCGACGGCGAGATGGACGAGCCCGAATCGCTGGGCGCCATCTCGCTGGCCGGCCGCGAGAGCCTGGACAACCTGGTCTTCGTCATCAACTGCAACCTGCAGCGCCTGGATGGCCCCGTGCGCGGCAACGGCAAGATCGTGCAGGAGCTCGAGAGCGTGTTCCGCGGTGCCGGCTGGAACGTCATCAAGGTCTTGTGGGGCAGCGGCTGGGACGAGCTGCTGGCGCGCGACAAGAGCGGCAAGCTGCTGCAGCGCATGGAAGAGTGCGTCGACGGCGAGTACCAGGATTTCAAGAGCAAGAGCGGCGCCTACGTGCGCGAGCACTTCTTCGGCAAGTACGACGAGACCCGCGCCCTGGTCGCCGACATGAGCGACGACCAGATCTGGGGCCTGACGCGCGGCGGGCACGACCCGGTGAAGGTGTTCGCGGCCTATGCCGCCGCGGTGAAGCACACCGGGCAGCCGACGCTGATCCTGCCGAAGACGGTCAAGGGTTACGGCATGGGCGAATCGGGCGAAGGCCAGATGATTGCCCACCAGGCCAAGAAGATGACGCAGGACGCGCTGCGCGGCTTCCGCGACCGCTTCCAGATCCCCGTGTCCGACGACGAGCTGGCCAGCGTGCCCTTCGTCAAGCCGGCCGAAGACAGCCCGGAGATGAAGTACTTGCGCGAGCGGCGCGCGTCTTTGGGGGGTTATCTGCCGCAGCGCCGGCGCAAATCCGCATCGCTGGAGATTCCGCCGCTGGCCAGCTTCCAGCGCCTGCTGGACAGCAGCGGCGAGCGTGAGATCTCCACCACCATGGCCTTCGTGCAGATGCTCGGCACGCTGGTCCGGGACAAGGCCATCGGCAAGCACGTGGTGCCGATCGTGCCGGACGAGTCGCGCACCTTCGGCATGGAAGGCATGTTCCGGCAGCTCGGCATCTGGTCGTCGCTGGGGCAGCTGTACAAGCCGCAGGACGCCGACCAGCTGATGTACTACCGCGAGTCCAAGGACGGGCAGGTGCTGCAGGAGGGCATCAACGAAGGCGGCGCGATGTCGAGCTGGATCGTCGCGGCGACCTCGTACAGCACGAACAACGTGCCGATGATCCCGTTCTACATCTACTACTCGATGTTCGGGCTGCAGCGCGTGGGCGACCTGGCCTGGCTGGCCGGCGACATCCGCGCCCGCGGCTTCCTGCTCGGCGGCACCGCCGGCCGCACGACGCTGAACGGTGAAGGCCTGCAGCACGAGGACGGCCACAGCCACATCCTCGCCGGCACGATTCCGAACTGCATCAGCTACGACCCGACCTTCGCCTACGAGGTGGTCACCATCATTCGCGATGGCATGCGGCGCATGTACGCCGAGCAGGAGGACGTGTACTACTACGTCACGCTGATGAACGAGAACTACCCGCACCCCGGCATGCCCGAGGGCAGCGAGGCGGGGATCCTGAAAGGGCTTTACCAGCTCAGCGACGGCGGCAAGACGCCGAAGAAGGGTCACCGCGTTCAGCTGATGGGCAGCGGCACCATCCTGCGCGAGGTGATGGCCGCGGCCGAACTGCTGAAGGCCGACTTCGGCATCGCGGCCGACGTGTGGAGCGCCACCAGCTACAACGAATTGCGCCGCGACGGCATGGCCGCCGAGCGCTGGAACCGGCTGCATCCGACCGAGCCGCCGCGCCCGAGTCACGTGCAGGCGTGCCTGGAAGGCCACGACGGCCCGGTGATCGCCGCCACCGACTACATGCGCAACTACGCCGACCAGGTGCGCGAGTACGTGCAGGCGGCCGGCCGCCGCTACACCGTGCTGGGCACGGACGGTTTCGGCCGCAGCGACTACCGGCGCAAGCTCCGCCGCTTCTTCGAGGTCGACCGCTGGCACGTGGCCGTGGCGGCGCTGAAGGCGCTGGCCGACGACGGCGTGATCAAGCCGGCCGTCGTGGCCGAGGCGATCACGCGTTATGGGCTCGACACCGAGCGCGCAGCCCCCTGGACGGTGTGAGGCACCCATGAGCAACATCGACATTCAAGTGCCCGACATCGGCGACTTCAGCGACGTGCCGGTGATCGAGATCTTCGTCAAGGTCGGCGACGTCGTGAAGGCCGAGGACCCGCTGGTCTCGCTGGAGTCCGACAAGGCGACGATGGACGTGCCGGCGCCGCGCGGCGGCACCGTGCGTTCCATCGCGGTGAAGGTCGGCGACAAGGTCAGCCAGGGCACGGTGATCATGGCCTTCGACAACGGCGTGGCGGCAGGCCCGGCAGCGCCTGCCGCGGCCGCCAAGCCCAGCGTCAGCGCCCCGCCCTCGCCCGTCAACGCGCCGACCGGCCTGGCCGAGGTGCGCGTGCCCGACATCGGCGACTTCAAGGACGTGCCGGTGATCGAGATCTTCGTCAAGGTCGGCGATGCGGTGAAGGCCGAGGACCCGCTGGTCTCGCTGGAGTCCGACAAAGCGACGATGGACGTGCCGGCGCCGCTGTCGGGTGTCGTCAAGGCGATTCAGATCCAGGTCGGCGACAAGGTCAGCGAAGGCTCGGTGATCCTGACGCTGGCCACCGGTGATGCCACGGCGGCCACGGCGGCTGCGCCTGCCGCGGCCCCCACCGCCGCGGCTGCGCCTGCCGCTGCCGCAACGATTGGCCATGTGGGCAGCGGCGTCGACGAGGCTGCGTTCGCACTGGCCTACGCCGGCCCCGCAGTGCGCAAGCTGGCGCGTGAAATGAGCGTCAATCTCGGGCAGATCAAGGGCAGCGGTGCGCACGGCCGCATCGTGCGTGAAGACGTGCTGGCGTTCGCCAAGGGCGGCGCTTCAGCGCCCGCCCCGGCGGCAGCCAAGCCGGCTTCCGCCCCGGCCGGCGGCGCCGGACTCGACCTGCTGCCGTGGCCGAAGGTCGACTTCGCCAAGTTCGGCCCGGTCGAGCGCAAGGAGCTGTCGCGCATCAAGAAGATCTCGGCCGCCAACCTGCACCGCAACTGGGTGGTGATTCCGCATGTCACGACGCACGACGAGGCCGACATCACCGACCTCGAGGCCTTCCGCGTGCAGATGAACAAGGAGCTGGAGAAGTCGGGCGTCAAGATCAGCATGCTGCCCTTCATGATGAAGGCGGCGGTGGCGGCGCTGAAGAAGTTCCCCGAGTTCAACGCCAGCCTGGATGGTGACGCGCTGGTGCTGAAGAACTACTGGCACATCGGCTTCGCCGCCGACACGCCCAACGGCCTGATGGTGCCGGTGATCCGCGATGTCGACAAGAAAACCGTGCCCGACATCGCCAAGGAGATGGGCGAGCTGGCCAAGCTGGCGCGCGACGGCAAGCTGAAGCCCGACCAGATGCAGGGCGGCACGTTCACGATCTCGTCGCTGGGCGGCATCGGCGGCATCTACTTCACGCCGATCATCAATGCGCCCGAGGTCTCGATCATGGGCGTGTGCAAGAGCTACTGGAAGCAGGTGTCCAGCGACGGCAAGCAGTACCAGTCGCGCCTGATCCTGCCGCTGTCGCTGTCCTGGGACCACCGGGTGATCGACGGTGCCGCGGCCGCTCGCTTCAACGTCCATTTCGCCAGCGTGCTCGCCGATCTGCGGCGCGTGCTGTTCTGAACCCCGAGGTCGCACGACATGACGCAATTGATCGAAGTGAAGGTCCCCGACATCGGCGACTTCAAGGATGTCGCGATCATCGAGCTGATGGTCAAGCCGGGCGAGGTGATCGCCGTCGAGACCGGCCTGATCATGGTCGAGTCCGACAAGGCCTCGATGGAGATTCCGTCGACGCACGCCGGCACCGTGAAGGCGCTGAAGGTCAAGCTAGGCGACAAGGTCAGCGAAGGCTCGGTGATCCTGGTGATCGAAGCGGCGGGTGCCGCGGCGGCTGCGCCGAGCCCGGCGCCGGCCCCCGCCGCAGCCGCATCAGCACCTGCTGCGGCCCTGCCCGCCCCGGCTGCCGGCAGCTACACCGGCAAGGCCGATGTCGAGTGCGAGGTGCTGGTGCTCGGCGCCGGCCCGGGCGGCTATTCGGCCGCCTTTCGCAGCGCCGACCTCGGCATGAAGACCGTGCTGGTCGAGCGTTATGCCACGCTCGGTGGCGTCTGCCTGAACGTCGGCTGCATCCCGTCGAAGGCGCTGCTGCACACCGCGGCAGTGATGGACGAGGTCAAGTCCCTCGGCCACCACGGCATCAAGTACGCGGCGCCGGAAGTCGACATCGACGGGCTGCGCGGCTTCAAGGACGGCGTCGTGAAGAAGCTCACCGGCGGCCTGGCCGGCATGGCCAAGGCGCGCAAGGTGGAGGTGCTCACGGGCGTCGGCAGCTTCGTCGACCCGCATCACCTCGAGGTGCTGGCGAGCGACGGCAGCAAGCGCATCGTGAAGTTCGCGAGGGCCATCATCGCCGCCGGTTCGCAGGCGGTGAAGCTGCCCTTCATGCCCGACGATGAACGGGTTGTCGACTCCACCGGCGCGCTGCTGCTCAAGAGCATCCCGAAGCGCATGCTGGTGGTCGGCGGCGGCATCATCGGCCTGGAGATGGCCACCGTCTATTCGACGCTGGGCACGCGCGTCGACGTGGTCGAGATGCTCGATGGCCTGATGCAAGGCGCCGACCGCGACCTGGTCAAGGTGTGGGAGAAGGTCAACGCGCCGCGCTTCGACAAGGTGATGCTGAAGACCAAGACCGTCGGCGCGAAGGCGACGAAGTTCGGCATCGAGGTCAGCTTCGAAGGGGACAAGGCGCCGAAGGAAGCGCAGTTCTACGACCTGGTGCTGGTGGCGGTCGGCCGCAGCCCGAACGGCAAGAAGATCGCCGCCGACAAGGCCGGCGTGATCGTCACCGAGCGCGGCTTCATCGAGGTCGACCGGCAGATGCGCACCAACGTGCCGCACATCTTCGCCATCGGCGACATCGTCGGCCAGCCGATGCTGGCGCACAAGGCGGTGCACGAAGCGCACGTGGCGGCCGAGGTGGCGCATGGCGAAGCGGCCTTCTTCGACGCGCGGCAGATCCCGTCGGTGGCCTACACCGACCCCGAGGTGGCCTGGGCCGGCAAGACCGAGGAGCAGTGCAAGGCCGAGGGGCTGAAGGTCGGCAAGGCGGTGTTCCCCTGGGCCGCGTCGGGGCGCGCCATCGCCAATGGCCGCGACGAAGGCTTCACCAAGCTGCTGTTCGACGAGGCCACGCAGCGCATCGTCGGCGGCGGCATCGTCGGCACGCACGCCGGCGACCTGATCGGCGAGGTGTGCCTGGCGATCGAGATGGGCTGCGAGCCGGCCGACATCGGCAAGACCATCCACCCGCACCCGACGCTGGGCGAATCGATCGGCATGGCCGCCGAGGTCTTCGCGGGCCATTGCACCGACCTGCCGCCGCAGAAGAAGAAGTAAGGCGGCGCACCGTGGCACTCAACCTGGCCTTCGAGACGGTCGGCAGCGGGCCGCCGCTGCTGGTGCTGCATGGGCTGTTCGGCTCCGGCAGCAACTGGCGCAGCATCGCCCGCCACCTGGCTGCGACCCACACCGTGCACAGCGTGGACCTGCGCAACCACGGCTCGTCGCCCTGGGCCGACACGATGGGCTACGGCGAGATGGCCGACGACGTGCTGCAGCTGATGGATCGCCTGGGTCTGATAGCGCCGATGGTGCTCGGCCACAGCATGGGCGGCAAGGTGGCGATGGCACTGGCGCTGCGGCAGCCGCAGCGCGTCGGCGGCCTGGTGGTCGTCGACATCGCGCCGGTCTCGTATGCCGACACGCTGACGCCGTTCGCGCTGGCGATGAGCGGCGCCGACGTGATGGCCACAGCAAGCTTGGCCGAGGTGCAGCGGCGGCTGCAGCAGGCCGTTCCGGACCCCGGCGTCGTGCCCTTCCTGATGCAGAACCTGGTGCGGCACAACAACCACTTCGACTGGCGCATCAACCTGGTGGGCATCTGCGCGGCGATGCCGCAGCTGTGCAGCTTTCCGGGCGAGTTGCTGGGCGCGCGTTTCGAGCGGCCGCTGACGGTGATCGCCGGCGCGCATTCCGACTATGTCGCGCCATCCGACGGCTCGCGCTTCGCACCGATGTTTACGCAGGTGCAGGTCGAGGTCATCGCCGACGCCGGCCACTGGGTGCACGCGGACCAGCCCGCGGCCTTCCTGGCGCGCGTGAAGCAGGCCCTGAAGTCACCCGCAGCGGCCCGGCGCGCGCCGGCGGCCAGCATCACCTGAATTCCGAACGACGAGACAAGACAAGGAGAACCGGACATGAGCGACGACACCCTGCGCGAAGCCGCACTCGACTACCACCGCTATCCGACGCCGGGCAAGATCTCGGTCACGCCAACGAAGGCGATGGCCACGGCGCGCGACCTGTCGCTGGCCTATTCGCCCGGCGTGGCCGATGCCTGCCTGGCCATCGCCGACGACCCGCGCGAAGCCGGCAACCTCACCGCCCGCAGCAACCTGGTGGCGGTGATCACCAACGGCACGGCGGTGCTGGGCCTCGGCGACATCGGGCCGCTGGCCGCGAAGCCGGTGATGGAAGGCAAGGGGTGCCTGTTCAAGAAGTTCGCCGGCATCGACGTGTTCGACATCGAGCTGGCCGAGAACAACCCCGATGCGCTGATCGAGACCATCGCCCGCATGGAGCCCACCTTCGGCGGCATCAACCTCGAGGACATCAAGGCGCCCGAGTGCTTCTACATCGAGACCAAGCTGCGCGAGCGCATGAAGATCCCGGTCTTCCATGACGACCAGCACGGCACGGCCATCGTGGCCGCGGCGGCGATCCTCAATGCGCTGAAGCACGTGGGCAAGAACATCGGCGAGGTGAAGCTGGTGGCCTCCGGCGCCGGCGCCGCGGCGCTGGCCTGCCTGGACCTCGCGGTGAGCCTGGGCCTGAAGCCCGGGAACATCTTCGTCAGCGATGCCAAGGGCGTGGTCTACATGGGCCGTTCCGAAGGCATGGACCCGAACAAGTCGCGTTATGCCCGCGACACCAGCGCCCGCACGCTGGCCGACGTGATCCCGGGCGCCGACATCTTCCTCGGCCTGTCGGCCGGCGGCGTGCTCAAGCCCGAGATGGTCAAGAAGATGGCGCGCGATCCGATCATCCTGGCGATGGCCAATCCGACGCCGGAGATCCTGCCCGAGGACGCGCTGGCCGCGCGGCCCGATGCGGTGATCGGCACCGGCCGCTCGGACTATCCGAACCAGGTCAACAACGTCCTGTGCTTCCCGTTCATCTTCCGCGGCGCGCTGGACACCGGCGCCACCACCATCAACGAAGCGATGAAGCTGGCGGCCGTGCGGGCCATTGCCGAGCTGGCGCATGCCGAGATTCCGGAAGTGGTGGCGCAGGCCTATGGCGCCAGCGGCCTGCGCTTCGGCCGCGACTACCTGATTCCGAAGCCCTTCGATCCGCGCCTGATCGAGGTGGTGGCGCCGGCGGTGGCGCAGGCGGCGATGGACAGCGGTGTCGCGACGCGGCCGATCGCCGACATGCCGGCCTACCGCCAGCGCCTGTCGCAGTTCGTCTACCAGTCCGGCAGCAGCATGCAGCCGCTGTTCGCCGCGGCCAAGATGGCGCCCAAGCGCGTGGTCTATGCCGAAGGCGAGGACGAACGCGTGCTGCGCGCCGCGCAGGTGGTGGTCGACGAAGGCCTGGCGCGGCCGCTGCTGCTGGGCCGGCCCGACGTGATCAGCCACCGCCTGGCCGAATACGGCCTGCGCCTGAAGCCAGGCGTCGACTGCGAGATCGTCAACCTGCAGGATCCGAAGGTCTACGGCGACGCCGCGGACGACTACTTCGAGTTGAAGCGCCGTGAAGGGGTGTCGCGCGCGGTGGCGCGCGTCGAGATGCGCAGCCGCTGCAGCCTGCTGGCGGCCATGCTCGTGCGCCAGGGACGCGCCGACGCGATGCTGTGCGGTACCTTTGGAAGTTATGCCGAGCACCTGCGCCACGTGCGCGACGTGATCGGGTTGCGACCGGGCACGCAGACGCTGGCCGCGATGCAGATGCTGATGCTGCCCGGGCGCCAGCTCTTCATCTGCGACACCCACGTCAACCGCGACCCGACGGCCGAGCAGGTCGCCGAGATCGCGCTGCTCGCGGCCGAAGAGGTGCGCCGCTTCGGCGTGACGCCCAGCGTGGCGCTGCTGTCGCACTCCAGCTTCGGTGGCTCCGACGCACCCTCGGCGCTGAAGATGCGGCAGGCGCTGGGTCTCGTCAAGGCCGCCGATCCGAAGCTGGCGATCGAGGGCGAGATGCGCGGCGACGCCGCGCTGTCCAAGACCATCCTCGACCACGAATTCCCCGACTCGGGCTTGAGCACCGAAGCCAACGTGCTGGTGATGCCCAACGTCGACGCGGCCAACATCTCGTACAACCTGCTGCGCATCGCGGCCGGCAACGGCATCACCGTTGGCGGCATCCTGCTCGGCGCGGCGCGGCCGGTGCACATCATGACGCCGTCGTCGACGGTGCGGCGCATCGTCAACATGACCGCGCTGGCGGTGGTCGACGCGAGCTCGCAGCGCGCGGCCTCGCACGCCATCGACTGAGGCAGCGATGAGCGATCTCAACACCACCGCACAGCGCGGTGCGCTGAAGACTGCGCGCATCCCCATCAAGGTGGAGGTGGCGCCCGCCTTGCCCAAGCCCGGGTGGATCCGCGTGCCGCTGCCGCAGGGCGAGCGCTTCCGCGCCGTCAAGCAGCTGCTGCGCGAGGGCGGCCTGCACACCGTCTGCGAAGAAGCCTCGTGCCCGAACATAGGAGAGTGCTTCGGCAAGGGCACGGCCACCTTCATGGTGCTGGGCGACCTGTGCACGCGCCGCTGCCCGTTCTGCGACGTGGCCCATGGCCGGCCGAAGCCACCGGACCCGCTGGAGCCCCAGCACCTGGCCGACACGGTGGCGCGGCTGGGCCTGAAGTACGTCGTCATCACCAGCGTCGACCGCGACGACCTGCGCGACGGTGGCGCGGCGCACTTCGCGGCCTGCATCCGCGCCGTGCGCGAGCGGTCGCCGGGCACGCGCATCGAAGTGCTGACGCCGGATTTCCGCGGCCGCGCGACGATCGCGCTGGACATCCTGGCGGCCGACCCGCCGGACGTGATGAACCACAACCTCGAGACCGTGCCACGGCTGTACGCGCAGGCGCGGCCCGGTGCGCTGTACGGCCATTCGCTGCAGCTGCTGCAGTCCTTCAAGCAGCGCTGCCCGCAGGTGCCGACCAAGTCCGGGCTGATGCTGGGCCTGGGCGAAACCGACGCCGAGGTGTTCGAGGTGCTGCAGGACATGCGCCTGCACGGCGTCGACATGCTGACGGTCGGCCAGTACCTGCAGCCACGGCCGGGCAACCTGAGCGTGCAGCGCTACGTCGAGCCGCCGGTGTTCGAAGCCCTCGCTGCACAAGCGCGGGCCATGGGATTTGCGCATGCGGCCTGCGGGCCGCTGGTGCGCTCGAGCTACCACGCCGACCAACAGGCCCACGCGGCCGGCGTCTGAACCCTGACATCACTGCCCACATCGGAAGGAGACCCGCGATGGACCACGATCCGCGACCCAAGCCCTTTTACCAGTCCCTGTATTTCCAGGTCATCACGGCGATCGTGATCGGCGTGCTGCTGGGCCATTTCTGGCCCCAGACCGGCGCGGCGATGAAGCCGCTGGGCGATGGCTTCATCAAGCTGATCAAGATGATCATCGCGCCGATCATCTTCTGCACCGTGGTGGTCGGCATTGCCGGCATGGAGGACATGAAGAAGGTCGGCAAGACCGGTGGCCTGGCGCTGCTGTACTTCGAGATCGTCAGCACCGTCGCGCTGGTGGTCGGCCTGCTGATCATCAACATCGTCAAGCCGGGCGTCGGCATGAACATCGATGCCAGCTCGCTCGACACCAAGGGCATCGCCGCCTACACCGGCCCGGGCAAGATGGCCAGCACCACCGACTTCCTGCTCAACGTGATTCCGAGCACCGTGGTCGATGCCTTCGCCAAGGGCGAGATCCTGCAGGTGCTGCTGTTCGCGGTGATGTTCGGCTTCGCGCTGCACAAGTTCGGCGGCCGCGGCACGCTGGTGTTCGACTTCATCGAGAAGTTCTCGCACGTGCTGTTCGTGATCGTCGGCTACATCATGAAGGTGGCCCCGATCGGCGCGTTCGGCGCGATGGCCTTCACGATCGGCAAGTACGGCGTGGCCTCGCTGCTGCAGCTGGGCCAGCTGATGGCGACCTTCTACATCACCTGCCTGCTGTTCATCTTCGTGATCCTCGGCGGCATTGCGCGCGCGCACGGCTTCTCGATCTGGAAGTTCATCAAGTACATCAAGGAAGAGCTGCTGATCGTGCTCGGCACCTCGTCCAGCGAATCGGTGCTGCCGCGCATGATGGCCAAGCTCGAGAACCTGGGCGCCAAGAAGTCGGTGGTCGGCCTGGTGGTCCCGACGGGTTACTCGTTCAACCTCGATGGCACCTCGATCTACCTGACGATGGCCGCTGTCTTCATCGCCCAGGCCACCAACACGCCGATGTCGATCACGCAGCAGCTCACGCTGCTGCTGGTGCTGCTGCTGACCTCGAAGGGCGCGGCCGGCGTGACGGGCAGCGGCTTCATCGTGCTGGCGGCCACGCTGTCGGCGGTGGGCGACGTGCCGGTGGCCGGCCTGGCGCTGATCCTCGGCATCGACCGCTTCATGTCGGAGGCTCGCGCGCTGACCAACCTGATCGGCAACGGCGTGGCCACCGTGGTGGTGGCGAAGTGGACCAACGACCTGGACAGCGTGCGCATGCAGCGGCTGCTGGACCAGGAGTCCGACGTGGTCGCCGAGGAGCCCGAGCAGGTGCTCGACGCGACCGAAGTGCAGATGCCCGCCCGCGCCACCCGCTGATGCCGACGCCGCCTTCGCTGACAGGAGCCGCCGCATGAACAGCACCGCCACCAAGCACCGCATCGTCGTCGTCGGCGGCGGTGCCGGCGGGCTCGAGCTGGCCACGCGCCTGGGCGACACGCTGGGCCGGCGCGGCCGCGCCGAGATCACGCTGATCGACAAGAACCGCACCCATGTCTGGAAGCCCAAGCTGCACGAGATCGCCGCCGGCAGCATGGACCTGAGTGCGCACGAGGTGGACTACCTGGCGCAGGCGCACTGGCATCACTTCCGCTTCCGCATCGGCGAGATGATCGCGCTGGACCGGCAGCGGCGCGAGGTGCGCGTCGCGCCCTACCGGGATGCCGAGGGCCGCGAGGTCACGCCCGATCGTGTGTTCGGTTATGACACGCTGGTGCTCGCGCTGGGCAGCCAGAGCAACGACTTCGGCACGCCGGGTGTTGGCGAGCACGCGTTGAAGCTCGAGTCGAAAGCCGATGCGCAGCGCTTCCATGCCCGCATGGTTAATGCCTGCATCCGCGCGCATGCCCAGGGCACGCCCTTGCGGCCCGAGCAGTTGCACGTGGCCATCATCGGCGCCGGCGCCACCGGCGTCGAGCTCGCCGCCGAGCTGCACCGCACCACGCGCGAGGTCGTCGCCTTCGGGCTCGACCGCGTCGATGCCGACAAGGACATCCAGGTCAACCTGATCGAGGCGGCCGACCGCGTGCTGCCGGCGCTGCCGCCTCGCATGTCGCAGGCCACCGAAGACCTGCTGCGCAAGCTGGGCGTGCTGGTGCATACCAGCGCGAAGGTGGCCGCGGTGCGGGCCGACGGCGTGCAGCTGGCCGATGGCCGCGTGCTGCCGGCCGAGCTGGTGGTGTGGGCGGCCGGCGTCAAGGCGGCCGACTTCCTGAAGGATCTCGCCGGCCTGGAGACCAACCGCAGCAACCAGCTGCTCGTCAAACCGAGCCTGCAGACCACGCGCGACGACGACATCTTCGTCATCGGCGACTGCGCGGCCTGCGCCTGGCCCGAGGCCAACGGCGGCAAGGGCGGCTTCGTGCCGCCACGCGCGCAGGCGGCGCACCAGCAGGCCTCGCATGTGGCCGCTCAGATCAAGCGTCGTCTGGCCAACAAGCCGATGAAGGCCTACCGCTACCGCGACTTCGGCTCGCTCGTCTCGCTGGGCGAATTCAGCACCGTCGGCAACATGATGGGCGGGCTGATCGGCGGCAGCCTGATGATCGAAGGCGCCTTCGCGCGATTGATGTACGTGTCGCTCTACAAGATGCACGAGCTGGCGCTGCACGGCTTCCCGAAGATGGCGCTCGACACGCTGGCGCGCCTCATCACGCGGCGCACCGAGCCGCACGTCAAGCTGCATTGAGGCGGGCGCCAGCATGAATCGACCTACAACGCTCGCTCTGCTCGCGGTGCCGGCCGGAGCGGCAAAGCCGGGCGCGGGCTGCACGGCCCGGGCGAGATGGCGGTCGGCCCTGGGGGGCCGACTGCTCTGCGCTGCTCGCAGACGCGGGATGGGTCCACAACTCGGGCCGGAGTACCGGCCCTCAGACACGTGGACCCAGCTCCCTTCGGTCGCCGACCCGCGCCTGCTGCGCTGCTCGACGCTCATCTCTGAATGCCCGGGCCGCGCAGCCCGCGCCCGGCTTTGCACAACCACCGAGGTGCGCGAAGGACTTCAAGACCGAGGCATGCGGCTGTTCAGTCCGCAGGCCATCACAGCCTCTGCAAAGCCGGCGGCGGGCACGCTGGCCGGGCAGTCAGGGGGCCGCGCCGAGCAGCGCAGCGGATGCGGGTCGGCGACCGAAGGGAGCTGGGCGGACGTGTCTGAGGCCCTGTACTCGGGGCCGAGTTGTCCGCCCATCCCGCGTCCGCGAGCAGCGCAGGGCAGTCGGCCCCCAGGGCCGACCGCGGTCTCCGCCCGGCCAGCGTGCCCGCCGTCGGCTTTGCCGCTCCGCCCTCCGCAAGACTGCATTCAAGACAAGCCAACGACCGCTCAGGGCCGCAAGCTGTCGCTCGCGCCGCCCCACCACCGCATCCAACGCGGCGCATGTCCAGAACGAGGAAGCCGCTGAGATGGACTTCGATTTTTCGCCCGAACAGAAGGAGATCCAGCACCAGGCGCGGCGCATGCTGGTCGAGTGCTGCGATCTGCGTGCCGTGCGCCGCGTGCTCGACGAGAGCCGCGGCTGGGATCCGGCGCTTTGGCAGCAGGTGGCCGAGCTCGGCTGGCTGGGGGCAGCGATCCCGGAGGCCTATGGCGGACTCGGGCTCGGTGGCGACACGCTGGCGGTGATCGCCGAGGAGCTCGGCCGCGCGCTCGCGCCGCTGCCGGTGAGCTCGTCGATCTACCTCGCCGCGCCCTGCGTGCTGCATGCCGGCAGCGAGGTGCAGCGCAGCGAATGGCTGCCGGAGCTGGCGAGCGGCGAGCACATCGCGACGCTGGCCGCGGCCGAGGGGCTGGTCGGCGTCGACGAGCTCGCGCGCCATGCCGCGCGCGTGCGCGGCGGGCGCTTGAGCGGCATCAAGCTGCCGGTGCCCGATGGCCTGCTCGCGCATTGGGCCGTGGTGACGGCGCACGACGAGGCCGGCGTGCCGGGCCTGTACAGGGTCGACCTGGGCGGCCCCGGCGTCACGCGCACGGCACTCGAGAGCCTGGATCCCACCCGGCCGGTGGCGCGCATCGTGTTCGATGCCGCGCCAGCGCAGCGTCTGGGCGGTGATGCCGATCCAGCGCCAGACGCCCACGCGGTGCTGCAGCGCGTGCTCGACGAGGCCGCGGTGTGGATCGCGTTCGAGCAGGTCGGCGCGGCCGACGCGGCGCTTGCGATGAGCGTGGACTACGCCCGGCTGCGCCACGCGTTCGGGCGGCCGATCGGCTCGTTCCAGGGCATCAAGCACAAGCTCGCCGACATGTACGTGCGCAACCAGCTCGCGCGCGCCAATGCCTGCTGCGGCGCCTGGGCGCTGACGGCCGGCTCGGCCGAGCTGCCACTGGCGGCCGCCTCGGCCCGCATATCGGCCTCGGAGGCGGCCGAGTTCGCCGCCAAGGAAACGATCCAGACCCACGGCGGCATCGGCGCCACCTGGGAGGCCGATCCGCACCTGTTCTACCGCCGCGCCCGCGTGCTGCAGGGCGTGATCGGCGGGCCGGCGGTGTGGCGCGAACGCCTGGTCGAGGCGCTGCAGGCGGGCGTCCAGTGATCGCGGTCGCCCCAGGGTCAACCCCGAGCGTGTTGAGCTTTACAGCCTCGGCCAAATCCCCTACGCTGTCTAACATAGTTAACTACGTAAGCGAACAAACGGAGTCCCCTCGATGAGCCGCTACGTCTTCAGCATGGATTCGCACGTCGTCGAGCCGCGACAACTCTGGCAGGACAAGCTGCCGCCGCACCTGCGCGACCGCGCGCTGCGCGCCGAGCGGCGCGACGGATACCTCGTGATGGTGGCCGACGGCCGCGACCTGCACCGCATGCAGGTCGGCGACGGCAACTCCGACAACCCGCGCATCGGCGGCACCAGCCCCGAGTTGCGCTTCCAGGACATGCTCAAGGACGGCATCGACGCCGAGCTGCTGTTCCCGAACCTCGGCATGATGTGTTACGCCATCGACGACGCCGAGTTGAGCCTGGCTTGCATGCAGGTCTACAACGACTGGCTGATGCAGCAGTTCGGCGCCCACCGCGATGCGCTGGTGCCCTGCGCCGTGCTGCCGATGCGCGACGTCGCCGAGACGCTGGACGAATTCCGGCGCGTCGTCGCGCTCGGCTACCGCGCGGTGATGCTGCCGACGCTGCCGCCGGCCGGCCTGCGCTACAACAACAAGGACTTCGATCCGGTATGGGCCTATGCGCAGGAGCAGGGCATTCCGCTCGCGTTCCACGTCGCCTCGGGGCTGACGCCGATCACCGAGCGCGGGCCCGGCGCGGCGATCATCAACTACATGCGGCTGGGCTTCGCCACCGAGGAGCTGGTGACCTACATGGTCGCCGGCGGCGCGCTCGACCGCCACCCGGGGCTGACGATGGTGGTCATCGAAGCCGGCGCGTCGTGGATGGTGGCGCTGGGCGAGCGGCTCGACGAGGTGCATGAGGCGCACCAGTACTACGTGAAGCCGAAGCTGAGCCGCAAGCCCAGCGAGATCCTCTATGCCCAGGTCAAGGCGACGTTCCAGTTCGACCGCGCGTGCCTCAGCACGATCCCGATGACCGGCCACCAATGCCTGCTCTGGGCCTCGGACTATCCGCACATGGAAGGCACCTTCCCGCGCTCGCGCCAGGTCATCGACGAGGTGTTCGGCGGCGCCGGGCTCGCGCCCGAGGTGCAGGCCGATATCCTGGGCGGCACCGCGGCCCGGCTGTACGGGCTCGAGCCACGGCCGCTGGCGGCCAAGCTCGGGGCTTGAGCCCGGCGCCGAGAGACCCAAGGAGACAAGCGATGAGCAAGTTGAAACTGCCCGCAGCGACGCGCGATCCGGCGCAAGGCAAGCGTGACCTCGACGAATTCGGCCTGTGCGTGCACGAGGGCTTCGTCGAAGGCGAACAGCTGAAGTTGATCCGCGAGCGCCTGGTCGAACAGGCCGACCTGGAGTGCGAATACGGCGTGGCGCTGCTGTCCGGCCAGAGCCGCGGCGGCAAGACCTGGTACGGCCATCCGGAGCCCGGCGCAATGCCCGGCTGGCAGGGCATCGCCGGCCTCTACAACAAGGGCCGCGTCTTCATCGACTACCTGAAGCACCCGCTGTTCGCCGAGTACAACGCGCACCTCTTCCGCGGTGCGTCCTGGCACCTGTCGGCGATGACCGGGCTGATCGTGCGCCGCGGCGCCGAGCCGATGGTGGTGCACGTCGACCAGCAGTTCATGCCGCGCACGGAGGTGCCGGCCTACCTGAACTGCATGCTCTGCCTGACGGACTTCGAGGAGGTGATGGGTGCCACCCGCGTGGTGCCGAAGAGCCACCTCGGCGGCTACCCGCCGCAGGCCTACAGCGCCGAGCGCGGCGCCTACAACCCGGAGCCGATCGACACCGTCGCCGTCGAGGCGCCGGCCGGCTCGGTGATCTTCTTCGAGAGCCGCACCTGGCACCAGTCGGGCATCTCGACCTCCGACAAGACCCGCTACTCGCTGACCACGCTGTGGCAGCAGCACTGGGTCAAGCCGATGGACAACATCGCGCTGAACCTGCAGCGCGGCGTGTACGAGGCTTTGAGCGAAGCCGAGCTGCAACTGCTGGGCTTCAAGGCCGAGCCGAGCGGGCGCATCGAGTGCAACAGCCCCGCGGGTGTCCAGAACACCAACCGCAAGACGCCGTACGTGCCCGAGCTGCGGCAGGGCAGCGCGGCGCGGCCGGTGGCGCTGGACGGCATGGGCGACCGCAAGGGCGCCGACGACGAAGCCAAGGCGATGGGCCTGCAGGCGCGCTGATCACATCGATCCACAAAAATGAACCTGGGCTTCACTGCGGAACACGAGTCGCTGCGCAGCGAGCTGCGCAAGCTGCTCGCACGCGCCGAACATCACCTGCCGCCGGGCGCCGGCGCGGCCGAGCCGGCCGACGCCGCGCTGTGGCAGGCGTTGACCGACAGCGGCTGGCTCGGCACTGCCGTGCCCGAAGCCCACGGCGGCAGCGGCCTCGACGGCGCCGCGCTGTGCGTGCTGGCCGAGGAGGCCGGGCGCGCGCTCGCGGCCGTGCCGCTGGTGGCGTCGGCCTGCGCATTCGTGCACGCGCTGCGTGCGGTGGCGGAGGTGGTGCCGGCGGCGTTGTGGCAGGGTCTGGCGGCGGGCAGCGCGCGCGGCGTGCTGCTCGCCGACGACGGCTGGATCATGACGCCTGAAATAAGCGTCCAGGCGAACGGCGAAATCCGCGTTGCCGGCCGTGCGCAGTTCGTGCCCGATGGCCCGTCGGCTACCCACGCGCTCCTGCTGGCCGGCAGCGGCGACGCTGCGGCACTGGTGCTGGCCACGCTGGCGCCGGCCAACCAGCCTGAGCCGGCGGCGCAGCCGCTCGACCTGCTGCACCCCTGCTGCGACATCGATCTGGCCGGCGCCGCCGTGCAGTTGCTCGCCCGTGGGCGCGCCGCGCAGGCGCTGTGGAGCCGCGCCGTCGATGCGCAGGCGCTCTTCGTCGCCTTCGAGCAGCTCGGCGGCGCCGATGCGGCGCTCGATGCTGCGCGCCGCTACAGCCTGCAGCGCTACGCCTTCGGGCGGCCGGTCGGCTCGTTCCAGGCGCTCAAGCACTTGATGGCCGACATGCTGGTAGCCATCGATCTGGCGCGTTCGAACTGCCTGTTCGGCCTGGCGGCACTGGCCGCCGGCGACGACGCGCTCGGCGAGGCGGCTGCAGTAGCCCGCATCTCGGCCACCGAGGCGTTCCGCATCGCTGCCGCCGGCAGTACCCAGGTGCATGGTGCGTTAGGCGTCACCTGGGAGGCCGACTGCCATCTCTTCTACCGCCGCGCGCAGGCGCTGGCCGGCAGCCCCGGCGCGCAATGGCGCTGGAAGGACCGGCTCGTGCAGCTGCTGCAGCAACGCGCCGCGTTGGCGCCCGTGCTCACCGCGCCGGAACCGACTGCGATCAACGGATGAACCTGACCGATCTGCCCCGTCACGCCGCGTTCCGCCTCGAAGCGCGCGCGTGGATCCGGCGCCACGCCCCCTGGGACGAGCTCGCCCGCATCCGCCGCATGCGCTTCGCCGGCCAGCCCTTCGAGACCGAGCATCGATGGCTGGAGGTCGCGCGGCAGTGGCAGGCGGCCAAGTTCGAAGCCGGCTGGGCCTGCCTGGTCTGGCCGGTCGCCTACGGCGGCCGCGGCTTGAGCGCCACCGAGAACGTGATCTTCCAGGAAGAGGAAGGGCCGTTCGCCGAGCTGTTCGGCCCGTTCATGATCGGCCAGGGCTTCGTCGCGCCGACGCTGATGGCCTATGCCAGCGAAGCGCACAAGCGCCGCTTCCTGCCGCCGCTGGCCAGCGGTGCATCGATCTGGTGCCAGCTGTTCAGCGAACCCGGCGCCGGCTCGGACCTGGCGGGCGTGCGCCTGCGCGCCACGCCCTGCGAGGGCGGCTGGCGCCTCAACGGCCAGAAGGTCTGGACCTCGGGCGCGCACCACAGCAGCCACGGCATCGTGTTGACGCGCAGCGACCCCGATGCGCCCAAGCACCGCGGCCTGACGATGTTCTTCGTCGACATGAAGAGCCCCGGCATCACGGTGCGGCCGATCCGCCAGCTCTCGGGCATCAGCCATTTCAACGAGGTCTTCTTCGACGACGTGTTCGTGCCCGACGACCAGCGCCTGGGCGAGGTCGGCGGCGGCTGGCAGGTGGCGCTGACGACGCTGTCGAACGAGCGCATGACGCTGGGCGCGAGCACGCCGGTGGGCTTCGACGAGCTGTTCGAGCTGGCGCGCAAGCCCGGCGCCGACGGCGCGGCGCCGATCGACGAGCGCGGCGTGCGCGAGCGCATTGCCGAGTGGTACGCCAAGGTCACCGGGTTGCGCTACGGCGTCTACCGCATCCTGGCCACGCTGGAGCGCGGCGAGCGCCCCGGCCCGGAGGTGGCTGTCGGCAAGCTGGTGGGTGCGCGCACGACGCAGGACATCGCCGCCTTCGGCCTGGACCTGCTCGGTGCCCGCGGCCGCGCCGCCGCCGGCGACGACGAAGTCAGCCAGTTCCACGAGATGTTCTGCTTCGGCGCGATCCACCGCATCGAAGGCGGCACCGATGAGGTGCTGCGCAACATCCTGGCCGAGCGTGCGCTCGGCCTGCCGCCGGAACCGCGTGCGGACAAGGGACCGTTCCGCGACATCCCCATGGCGCCTAACGCATGAATACAGCGGCAGCATCCATCGACAAACGCGCCTTTCGCAATGCGCTCGGCGCCTTCACGACCGGTGTCACCGTGGTCACCACGTGCGATGCCGCAGGCCGCGACGTCGGTCTGACGGTCAATAGCTTCAATTCGGTGTCGCTCGAGCCGCCGCTGGTGCTGTGGAGCCTGGCGCGCAGCTCCGGCAGCCTGCCGGCCTTCGTCGAGGCCGAGCACTTCGCGGTGCACATCCTGGCGGCGGACCAGGAGCCGATGTCGAACCGCTTCGCGCAGCGCGGCGCCGACAAGTTCGCCGGCATCGAGCTCGCGCGCGGTGAGGGCGGCGTGCCGCTGCTGCCCGGCTGCGCGGCGCGATTTCGCTGCCGCACCGCGTTCCGTCACGAAGGCGGCGACCACGAGATCTTCGTCGGCGAGGTGCTCGGCTTCGAGGCCTTCGAGCGCGCGCCCTTGGTCTTTCACAAGGGCGGCTACGCGGTGGCGGTGAAGAAGCGCCAGCCGCCGCCCACGGCCGCTGCGCCGCTGCCGAACGAGTCGCCCGAGGCCAGCATCAGCCGCGACGCACTGGTCTACCTGCTCGGCAGCGCGCACGCGATGCTGCTGGCCGCGATGCGCCCGGCGCTGGCCGCGCGCGGGCTGTCGGACGACGACTATTTCGTGCTGAACATCCTGAGCGTCGGCCTGCCGCGCACCGTCGAGCAGCTCGACGCGCTGATGGGCCTGGCCGGACGCCGCGTCACCCTGCAGCAGCTGGCCGCGATGGCGCAGCGCGCGCTGGTGCGCCCGGCCGCCGCGCTGGCCGGCGGCTGGCAGCTTGCCGAGGCGGGCACGCGCGCGATGCTCGAAATGGCGGCGATCTCCAAAGCCACCGAGGAAGACGCGCTGCAGCAGATCGACTATTCCGAGGCCCACCTGCTGAAGCACCTGCTGCGGCGTGTGATCCGCAATACCTGGCGCGGCGAGCAGCCGGCGCTGTGGCCCGTGGCTGGGTGAGGAGGCCCGCGTGACCGTTCAGGCGGCCGCGCGCAGCTCCATGTCGATGTGAACGGTCGCGAAGGGGCACATCACGCCGCCATCTTCGCCCCGTTCGACGAGGCCGAGCTCGAGCAGCACCTGCATGTCCTCGTGAACGCGCTTCACATCTCGCTCGACGCGGCGCGCCAACTCGCGCAGCGAGATCTCTCCCTGCCCCTGCAGGGCGCGAACAAGCGCCCATCGGCGCTCGGTCATGCGCCCGAAAAACGCCCCCGGGCTCTCGAAATTCAACACCTCGCCCTGGTACGAGCGCGCGTTGGCGCGCCGGCCAGCGTCGCGTAGCGCGGCTTTCCAGTCCGGCTGCAGCGTGATCGTCAGTGTCCGTTTGCTCATTGGCCTCTCCGTGCGGCGTCGACCGCCGCGATGAAGTCTTCCACCAACTGCTCGACGGACACGAACGCGTAGTCGCGCTCGCGGCCGTCGACGTGGCAATGGTCGCCCTTGCCGCGCTCGTTGTCGAACCCGACGATGCGCACGCCCTTCATGGCGAATGCCGCGCGGTACTTGAAGTGGTGAGTACACGGCGGCACCGGCTGCGGAACGCGCCACACGACCAGCTCGATCACGCCGCCTTCGGATGTGACGTCCTTGAAGCGGGTGATGAGCTCAGCCTTCATGTTGGCGAGTGTGCCAACATGGCGGTGTGTTGTCAAACGCGACAACGAGTCTCAGCGTACTCTTGAATCGCGGGGCGGAACGTGCCCGGAATGCTGTGGCGCTACTCCAGCACGTCGATCGCCCGATCCACCGCGAAGCTCTCGCGGATCAGCTTGTCGATCGACTCCAGGTGCTTGCGCCAGTAGGCTTCTGCGCCGTCGGCATCGCCGGCCTCGATCAGGGCCACCAGCTTCTCGTGGGCCTTCAGGCCGCGCTGGCGTGCGCCGGTGTCGAAGCGCTGCACGTTGGCCGCCAGCGCCGCGGTGGCGATGTGGCTCTCGTAGATGTGGGTCAGCATGTTCATCAGCAGGATCAGCGGCATGTTGCCGGTGAGCTCGATCAGCGCGCGGTGAAAGCGCGCCGATGCGCGTGAATGCTGGCCGTCGTCCTTCGCGGCGATCGCGGCGCGCTGCTGCTCGATGTGCTGGTTCAACACCGGCACCGCGGCCTTGCGCGCGGTGCTGGCGACCAGGTGCACGCACGAGGGCTCGATCAGCACCCGCGCGCCGAAGATGTCGGCCAGCGTGGTGCCGCGGTTCTGCAGCACCAGGCCGAAGTGGCGTGCCGCCAGGCGCGGGTCGGGCGGGTGAACGCGCGGGCCGCCGCGCGAGCCGCGCGTGACGGTGAGCAGCGCCTCGGACTCGAGGATGCGCAGCGCCTCGCGCAGCGTCGGTCGCGAGACCGAATAACGCTCGACCAGCTCGCCCTCGGCCGGCAGCGTGTCGCCTTCCTTCAGCTCGCCGCGCACGATCTTGCCGCGCAGGTCGCGCGCCACCAGTTCGGCGGTCTTGGGCACGCGGAACGGCTGGTCGCCGTCGTCGCGCATCTCGAGCGATCGGCCTGCGGCCCCCGCGGCTCCTGCCAAGTCTTGGGTCATATCGTTAACTTGGATAGACAATATGACGCATTATTGCGCCAGCACCGTCACGACGCACGCACCGCCGATGCCGACGTTGTGCTGCAGCCCCAGCCGCGCGCCGGGCACCTGGCGCTCGCCGGCCTCGCCGCGCAGCTGCCAGACGATCTCGGCCGTCTGCGCCAGCCCGGTGGCGCCCAGCGGGTGGCCCTTGGACAGTAAACCGCCCGACGGGTTGGTGACGATCCGCCCGCCGTAGGTGTTGTCGCCGTCGCGGATGAATTTCTCGGCGCCACCCTCGGGGCACAGGCCGAGCGCCTCGTAGCTGATCACCTCGTTGGGCGTGAAGCAGTCGTGCAACTCGACGACGTCGAGCTCGTCGGGCGCGATGCCGGCCTGCGCGCAGGCTGCGCGGGCGGCGCGGCGCGTCATGTCGGCCCCGACACCGTCGATCATGTTGAGGCCGTCGAAGCTGGCCGCGCCGTCGGTCGTCAGCGCCTGGCCGGCGATCATCACGCTGCGTGCCAGCAGCCCGTGGCGGCGCGCATAGTCGTGCGAGACGATCACTGCCGCCGCGGCGCCGCAGGTCGGCGGGCAGCATTGCAGCTTTGTCAGGCCGCCGAAGATCGGCGTCGAGGCCAGCACCTCTTCGACTGTCACCGGCTCGCGGAACACCGCCAGCGGGTTGCGCGCCGCATGTCGCCGCGACTTGACCGAGATCATCGCGAAGACCTCGTCCGGCATGCCGTGGCGGCGCTGGTATTCACGCTGCGCGCCGCCGAAGTACTGCGCCGCGATCGGCGCCTTCGCATCCCAGCCCTGCACGCGCTCGACCATCGCGTTCAGCCTGCCGTTGACCGCGGGCCGGTCGTTGAACGGCGAGGCCAGCGGGCCGGACAGCATCTGCTCGAAGCCGACCGCCAGCGCCACGTCGACGAGACCCGAGGCCACCGCCTGGTGCGCCAGAAACAGCGCGGTCGAGCCGGTGGCACAGGCGTTGTTGACGTTGACGATCGGGATGCCCGACAGCCCCAGCGGGTACAGCGCCTGCTGGCCCGAGGTGGTGTCGCCGATCACGAAGCCGACGTAGGCCTGCTGCACCGCACCGTAGTCGAGGCCGGCATCGGCCAGCGCCTGACGCGCGGCGTCGGCGGCCATCGCGTCGTAGGGCGCGCTGCGGCCGGCCTTCGTGAACGGCAGCATGCCGACACCGGCGATGCGCGCTTTGTCCTTCATGGATTTCCCGGGGGTGTGGCTGAAAGAGGTGTTCAGTATAGTTAACTAAGTTGACTAGGTAAAGCATCTCAGGAACAGGACGCCGACCCGCATGATCGATCCCGAACGCCTGCTGCGCTGGCCGCTGCCGCCGGTGACGCAGACCTACACCGAGCGTGACAGCGCGCTGTACGCGCTGGGCCTCGGCCTCGTGCGCACGAACCCCGCGCCGGCTGCGGCGCTGCGCCATGTCTACGAAGCCGGCGACGGCGGCTTGGTTGCGCTGCCGACGATGGCCTCGGTGCTCGCCACCGGCCCGTTCTGGATGCAGGACCCCGCCACCGGCATCGACTGGCAGCGTGTGCTGCACGCCGAGCAGCGGCTGCAGATCCACCGGCCGCTGCCGGCCGCGGCCACGGTGGTCGGCGAGCACCGCGTCGACGCGATCTTCGACAAGGGGGCAGACAAGGGCGCGCTGATGCTGCTGAGCCGGCGGCTCTACGACCAGGGCAGCGGCGAGCTGCTGGCCACCGTCGGCAGCACCGCGTTCCTGCGCGGCAATGGTGGCTTCGGTGGCAGCGGCGAGGGCGCGCCATGGCCGCAGCCGGTGCCCACCGACCGCCCGCCGGACCACGAGGTCGCGCACGACATCCGCCCCGAGCAGGCCCTGCTGTACCGCCTGAGCGGCGACCTGAACCCGCTGCATGCCGACCCGGCCGTCGCGCGCGCCGCAGGGTTCGCACAGCCGATCCTGCACGGCCTGTGCAGCTACGGCATCGCGGGCCTGGCGCTGGCGTCGACGGTGTGCGGCCATGACGCGACGCGCCTGAAGCGGCTGGACCTGCGTTTCGCGAACCCGGTGTTCCCGGGCGAGACGCTGCTGACCGAGATCTGGCTCACCGGCCCCGGCCGCGCCGCGCTGCGGATGCGCGTGCCGGCCCGCGACGATCCGAAGCGCCGCATCGTGCTCGACCACGGCGTGGCCGAGTTCGCGACCTGAACATCACTCCTGGGAGATCTGCATGGGCTTGCTCGACGGCCAGGTGGCCATCATCACCGGCGCCGGCGGCGGCCTCGGCCGCGCCTACAGCCTGCTGCTGGCGCGCGAGGGCGCGGCAATCGTCGTCAACGACATGAATGCCGACGCGGCGCACGGCGTCGTCGCCGAGATCACGGCAGCCGGCGGGCGCGCAGTGGCGAGCATCGGCGACGTCGCAAGCCCCAGCGCCGGCGCGGCGATCCTGCAGTCCGCGCTGGACGCGTTCGGCGCGGTGACCATCCTCGTCAACAACGCCGGCATCCTGCGCGACAAGAGCTTCGCGAACCTGAGTGAAGCGCAGTGGGACGCGGTGATCCAGGTTCACCTGAAGGGCGCCTTCTGCGTCACGCAGCCGGTGTTCCGCTGGATGAAGGAGAACGGCCGCGGCGGCGTGATCGTCAACACCGCGTCGTCGTCCGGGCTCGGCGGCAGCTTCGGCCAGACCAACTACGGCGCGGCCAAGGCGGGTCTCTGGGGCTTCTCGAACTGCCTCGCGCTGGAAGGCCTCAAGTACGGCATCCGCGTCTGGACGCTGTGCCCGGCCGCCGCGACGCCGATGACCGAAGGCCTGATGACGCCCGAGATGCGCGCGCAGTGGTCACCCGAGCGCGTGGCGCCGGTGCTGCTGTACATGGTGAGCGGCCTGTCGGGCGACCGCACGAACCGCACGCTGTTCGCGTCCGGCAGCAAGGTGATGGAGGTGAAGATGGTGTCCGGCACGCCGCTGCCCAACCACGCCGGCTTCAGCGCGCAGGACATCGCGGCCGCCGCCGACCGCCTGTTCCTGCCCGACACGCCGCTCGACTTCAACAGCTGACAGCGCCGCCCGATGGCGATCGTCACGACCACGGTGGACGCCGACGGCGTCGCGCTGATCACGCTGGACGACCCGGCGCGGCCGGCCAACGTCACCACGCCCGAGCTGACGGCCGAGCTGCTGGCCGCGGTCGACCGCGTCGCCACGGAGCCAACGATCCGCGGCGCGGTGATCGCTTCGGGCAAGCCGGGCCGCTTCGTCGCCGGTGGTGACATCTTGGACTTCGTCGGGGCCTGGGAACGCGGCATGAGCGAGGCGGAGGCCTTCGAGATCAGCCACCGCTGGAACCGCGAGTTGCGCCGCATCGAGCGCTGCGGCAAGCCCTTCGCGGCGGCGATCAACGGCGCGGCGCTGGGCGGCGGCTTCGAGCTGGCGCTGCTGTGCCAGCACCGCGTGCTGGTCGACGATCCGCGAGCCGTCGTCGGCCTGGTCGAGGTCGGCCTCGGCCTGCTGCCGGCGGGCGGCGGCAGCCAGCGCCTGCCGAGGCTGATCGGCATCGATGCGGCGCTGCGGCTGATGCTCGATGCGCGCCGGCTCGCGCCGCCCGAGGCGCTGGCCGCCGGCTTGGTCGATGCCGTGGTGCCGGCAGAGCGGCTGCTCGCGGTCGCGCGGGCGTGGGTGCTCGAAGGGCATCCACCGCGGCAGCCGTGGGATGAGCGCGCAGCGCCCGATGCGGCGCAGCTCGAGGCGTCGCGTGAACATTGGCAGCAACTCGTGGACGCTCAATTCGGACGTCACTACCCCGCTCCGCATGCACTGCTGCGCGCGGTGTTCGACGGCTTGCCGCTGCCGCTCGACGACGGCCTGCGGGTCGAATCCACCTGCTTCGCGCCGCTGCTGGCCGGCGTGGTCGCGCGCAATTTGATGCGCACCGGCTTCGTCTACCGCGGCGAGGCCGACAAGCGCGCCCGCCAGGCGGCGGCGCGCCTGGGGGAGTCCGCGGTGGTGCTGCCCGAATACGACGGCGCGGCCGCACCGCCCCCGCGCGGCAGCGCCTGCCTGTGGCTATGGCCCGACGCCGCGCAGGCGCGCCTGGCCGAGATCGCCGTGGCCGCCGACGCACCTCCGAGCCGCGTCGATATCGCGTTATCACAGGCCGCCGCGCGCGGCGTGACACCGGTGGTGCTGCCACCGGGCCGTCCCTCGTTCGTCGCGCGCCTGCTCGAGCACCGCGGCAGCCTGCAGGCGCTGGCCGCCGAGGGGCGGCGCGCGCTGGCCGAAGGCGCGATCGCTTCACCCGCCGATGCCGACTTGGCGTCGGTGCTCGGCGGCCTCTGCCCGCCGTGGACTGGCGGCGTCATCAGCTGCACCGACTAAGGAACCCACACCATGAACATCGTCGACCTCCACCGCCACGCCGAAGCGGCCCGCCAGTTGCCGGCAGAGACGCTGCTGATCGGCGGCGAACGCTTGCGCCATGGCAGCGGCGCCGCGTTCAACCACATCAATCCGGCCACGGGCCAGGTCCAGCACGAGATGCGCCTGGCCGGCGCCGCCGACGTCGACCGCGCGGTGAAGGTGGCCCGCGCCGCGTTCACCGGCTGGCGCCTGACCAAGCCGTCGCGCCGCGCCGAGATCCTGACGCGCCTGTGCGACCTGGTCGCCCGCGACAAGGACCGGCTCGCGCTGCTGTCGTCGCTGGAGAACGGCATGCCGTCGCGGCAGTTCACCGGGCGCCAGCTCGGCATCGTGCAGGCCTGGCTGCGCTACTACGCCGGCATGGCCGACAAGCTCGAAGGCCACGTCACGGCGGCCTGGCCGGCCGAGAACCTGGAGTACACGCTGCCCGAACCGCTGGGCGTCGTGGCGGCCATCATCCCGTGGAACGCGCCGGTGATCTCGCTGGCGATGAAGCTGCCCGCGGCGCTGGCCGCGGGCAATTGCGTGATCGTCAAGCCGGCCGAGTTCACGCCCTTCACCAGCGCGCACTTCGCGCAGCTGGCGCTCGAGGCCGGCCTGCCCGAAGGTGTGCTCCAAGTGCTGCCCGGCGCGGCCGAGGCCGGCGAGGCGCTGGTGCGCCATCCCGATGTCGCCAAGGTCTCGTTCACCGGCGGGCCGCTGGCCGCGCGGCGCGTGATGGCCGCCTGCGCCGAGACGCTGAAGCCCGCGCTGTTCGAGCTGGGCGGCAAGTCGGCCAACATCCTGTTCGACGACGCGGATCTGAAGCAGGCGATTCCCTACTGCGCCGCATTCCCGATGAACAACGCCGGCCAGGGCTGCCAGCTGCCGACGCGGTTGCTGGTGCACGCGCCGATCTACGACGCCGTCGTCGAAGGCGTGCGCCAGACCATTGCTCACCTGTTGGTCGGCGACCCGCTCGCCGAGGACACCTTCATGGGCCCGGTGGTCAACGAGGCCGCGATGGGCCGCATCCTGGCCGACATCGCCCGCGCGAAGGACGATCGCGCCGGCCGCCTGCTGTGCGGCGGCGGCCGCCTCGAGGCGCCGGGCTGGTTCGTCGAGCCGACGGTGTTCGCCGACGTCGACCCGGCCAGCGCGCTGGCGCAGACCGAGCTGTTCGGCCCGGTGCTGTCGATCATCCGCTTCGAGGACGAGGACGAGGCTGTCGCCATCGCCAACGGCACGCCCTGGGGCCTGGCCGGCTACGTGCAGACGCGCGACCTCGGCCGCGCTCACCGCGTGGCTGCTCGGCTGGTCTGCGGCAACGTCTACATCAACGGCGCGATGAACGTGCACCCGGCCGCGCCCTTCGGCGGCGTCGGATTGTCGGGTTTCGGCAAGGAGGGTGGGCGCGCCGGCATTGAGGAGTTCGTGCGGCACAAGGGCGTGGCGGTGGCGTTGGGATAACTCACGTTCGGAGCGTGCCGGCGCGGCGGCTCACGGCCCGTTGCGGTCGTTGGTGTGGGTGGTCGTTTGGGACTTGTTTCGTGTTGAGCGCCCGAGCGGCTCGGGGTGCGGGCACGGCGGGCCGAATCCGGCGGTCGGCCCTGGGGGGCCGACTGCGTTCCGGTCCTCAGCCCGGGGGCGCGCCGTCCATTTAGCTTCGTTCGCTGCGCTCACTGCGCACAGCGCCGGCGAGTCAGTCTACGAAGCTCGCTGCGCTCGCCGCCCCCGGGCTTCCGGTCCTCACCGCCTCCCACGGCCCGCCATGCCCGCACCCCGAGCCGCTCTCCTGCAATTGCGGTGGCGTGCGGTCCTTCGAATTCCTAGACGCTTTCCGCGGCCCACCGTGCCTGCACTCCGACTTGCCCATCAGCGACTGCGGTGGCGTGCGTCCTTCTGAAGTCCTCGGTGACTCGCAAAGGCGCGGGCGGGCAGGCCGCAGCGCGCGTGGGAGGCGCCGGGCTTGGGCGCTTCGGGGGCGGCGAGCGAAGCGAGCTTCGTAGGCTGACTCGCCGGCGCTGTGCGCAGTGAGCGCAGCGAACGAAGCTAAATGGACGGCGCGTCCCCGAGGCGCTCAAGCCCGGGAAGTCGGCCCCCCAGGGCCGACCGCCGGATTCGCGCGCTGCGGCCTGCCCGCCCGTGCCTTTGTCGCTCCACACGCCGCAAGCCAACGACGAACACGCGCACCGAACGACCGCAACGGGCCGGTCGCGTGAGGTCGCCTTTGAAAAGCGGGCAGTCGCACTACGGCAAGGGCGCGTCAAGCCGCGACCGCGACCCCCAGCTGCTCCGGTGACAGGTACTGCTGCCGGAATTCCTCGAACGGCAGCGTGTCGGCGGCTTCGTGCTGCTTCTGCGTGTCGATCGATTCCGCGGCCAGGCGCTGGAAGCGCTCGTCGAGCGCCGGGCTGTACGGCAGCGCGAGGATCTGCTCGCGCGTGGCGCGCGAGCGGGCGACGGTGAAGCCGGTGTGCGAGCCGCCGTGCGCGTCGCGCATCGCGGCGAGCACGCGGGCCGAGGGCGTGCTGTCGGGGGCGTCGAGCCGCTCCATCGCCACGGCCAGCGCATCGCGGTGCGCACTGCCGCCGCCGGCTGCATCGAGCGCGGCGGCGATCGGCACGCACTCGTCGAGCAGCTGCCGGCCCCATTCGGCCAGGCTCACGTCGTGGCCGTTGCGTTCGAGTGTTATGCCCGGTTGGCGGCCGCTCTCGGCGGTGCGGTGCTGGTTGCGCCCCAGCGCGGCGATCTCGTCCGGGCTGTCCGGCGGGCTGTCCGACAGCAGGCAGTGCAGCAGGAAGATGTCGAGGAAGCGCGCGGTCGGCGCGCCGATGCCCACCGGCTCGAAGGGATCGAGGTCCATGCAGCGCACCTCGACGTACTCGACGCCGCGATCGCGCAGCGCGTGCAGCGGGCGCTCGCCGGTGTCGATCACGCGCTTCGGCCGGATGGTGCCGTAGAACTCGTTCTCGATCTGCAGCAGGCTGGTGGCGAGCTGGTTGTATTCGCCGCCGGGGTTGCGCACGCCGAGCGCCTCGTAGGCCGGATAGGGCCGCGTCATCGCGTCGTGCAGCGACGCGGCGTAACTGTCCAGGCTGTTGTAGCTGACCGAGAGCGAGGCCTGCGCATCGCTCTGGTAGCCCAGCCGCCCCATGCGCAGCGAGGTGGCATGCGGCCGGTACAGCGTGTGGTTGGCCAGCGGCTGCAACGGATGTGCTCGGCCGTCGACGAAACTCGAACACACCGCCGGCGAGGCGCCGAACAGGTACAGCAGCAGGAACGAATGGCGGCGGAAGTTGCGGATCAGCGCGAAATACTGTTCGCTGGAAACCTCCGGCAGCGACCAGTTGTAGTGGATGCCGGAGATCGTCTGCATGCGCCGGCCGTAGCGGTGGCCGAGGCCCATGCGGTAGATGCTCTTCGCCCGGCCGACGTTCGAGGTGCCGTAGCGGCCGATCGGAATCGTCTCGTCGGTCGGCAGCCCGCAGGGCATGCTGGCCACCCACAGCAGCTCGTCGCCGATCGCGCGGTAGCTGAACTGGTGGATCTCGGTCAGCTCGGCGATGCAGCTTTCGACGCCGGCGTGCACGCCGGTGATGAATTCGAGCTGCGATTCGCTGAAGTCAGTGGTGATGTGCGGATGCGTCAGCGCCGAGCCGAGCAGGATCGGATGCGGCGTGGCCGCCAGCTGGCCGTTCGCATCGGCGCGCAGGCTCTCCTTTTCGATGCCGCGACGCATGCCGCGCAGCCGTTCCATCGACAAGCCGCGCAGGCGTTCCTGCAGTCTGCTCATGGCCTGTTCTCCTCGGATTCGGCTTGGAAGGGGGCGAACGGTAGCACGCCCATCATGACCGCCTTGAGCGTGCCGGCAAGCCCCCAATGGCGCGGGGTACTCGCCCGGAACCCCTGCCGGCGATCGGGATTTCGGCTACGCCGGCGGCGGCGCGGGGGGCGTCAAGCCAAGGTCGCCGGCGCCCGCTTGCCGGCGGTCGCGCCAGGCCCGCATCTCGCGCTGCCAGCGCTGGTGTGCCTGGGCATGCAGATCGAAGATGCAGGGCTCGCAGCCGTTGCCGCAGCATTCGTAGTCGTCGGGGCGCGCGGGCTCGAGCGGCGGCGGATCGGGATCGGGGGCCAGGGTCATCGGGCAGGCAGCATAGCGCCCCGCCGCGGCGGCGCGGCGGCGCTGGGCGACACTCGGGCGCGCAAGGGGGCCGCCGGCCGCCGCGCTGACAGGGAGACACCGAACGATGATCAGCAACCCGCTGAACCCGCTGGCCTGGGCCTTCGGCGCGCCCGTGCCCTGGGCCTGGCCCGGTGCGGCCAAGCTCGCGCCCGATCAGGTGTCGCAGGCGATCAATCCCGGCTGGACGCTGGCCGGCGTGGTCGTCAACGCGCAGAACTCGTCGGCGCCGTCGGTCGAGCAAAGCGTGGTGAGCCGGCACAGCTACGGCCGCCAGCTCGGCCGGGTGATGGATGCCGTGGGCGCGCTGCTCGATGCCGCGCCGAAGCTGGCCGGCGACGAGCGCGTGCGCGACTTTCGCGAGCTCGCCCAGCAGGTCGAGGAGATCAAGCGCGCGGCCGCCGGCGACCGCATCGAGCGCCTGGCCGACGAGCTGGCGCTGGTGCGCGCGAGCGATCCGGAAGGTTGGCAGCGCCTGCAGGCAGCGCTCGGCCGCTGAGGCCTGCTCCGCATGCTGCCGCCAGCCCGCTTGCTGCGCCTGCTGGCGCTGCTGCAGGCGCAGCCGAGCTGGCCGGGCCCCGAGCTCGCGCAGCGGCTGGCGATCACCGACCGCACGCTGCGGCGCGATGTCGACAAGCTGCGCAGCCTGGGCTACGCGGTCGAGGCCTCGGCCGGCACGGCCGGCGGCTACCGGCTCGCGCCCGGCGCGAAGCTGCCGCCGCTGGCGATCGAGGAGGACGAAGCGCTGGCCATCGCGCTCGGCCTGTCGAGCCTGGCCGGCAGCGCGGTCGCCGACCTGGGCGACGCCGGCACGCGCGCGCTGGCCAAGATCGAGCAGGTGCTGCCGGCGCCGCTGCGCCAGCGCCTGGCGCACGTGCGGCGCGCGTTGGTCGTGCAGGCCAGCGATGTCGCGACCGCGGTGACGCCCGAGCGCCTGGCCGCGCTGGCCGATGCCTGCGCCGAGCGCCACACGCTGACCCTCGCCTACGCCGACCATGCGGGCCGAACGACCCGGCGCCGTGTCGAACCGCAGCGGCTGGTCTTCGGCGACGGCCGCTGGTACCTCGTCGCCTGGGACCTCGAGCGCGCCGACTGGCGCACGTTTCGCATCGACCGCATCGGCACGCTCGAAGCCGGGCCGCCCTTTGCCGCGCGGCGGCCACCGGCCGAGGACATCGGCAGTTATGTCGCGCAAGGCGTCGCGACCGCCGCGTACCGACACGCGGCCGTGGTGCTGTTCGACGCCCCGCCCGAACGCCTGCAGCCGAGCCTCGAATGGATGCACGCAGTGGTCGAGCCGCTGGCCGAAGGCCGCACGCGCGTGCGCACCGGCACGCAGTCGCTCGACGCGCTGGCCGTCTGGCTGGCCTGCACCGCGCTGCCCTTCACGGTCGAATCGCCGCCCGCGCTGGCCAGGCACCTGGCGCGGCTGGCGACCCGCCTGCGCGATGCGGCGGCCCGTTCACCGCGGACAGGATCTGTCCGCAAGAGCCGCTAGGCTGCGCCCTTCCCTTTCAGGAGCTATTCGACATGCAGAAGACCTACCAGGGCAGCTGCCATTGCGGCGCGGTGCGCTTCCAGGCGCTGATCGACCTGTCTGCCGGCACCACGCGCTGCAACTGCTCGCTCTGCCGCAGGACGCGCTACTGGGGCACCTCGGTCAAGCCGGAGGCGTTCACGCTGCTCGGGGGCGCCGACGCGATCGCCGCCTACAGCTTCGCCTCGAAGAGCCTGCGCCACGAGTTCTGCCGCCATTGCGGCGTGCGCCCGTTCGGCCACGGCAGCGGCGAGTGGGCCGGCGGCGAGTTCGTGTCGATCAACATCGGAACGCTCGACGCCAGCGACGAGGAACTGGCCGCGGCGCCGATCCAGTACTGCGACGGCCGCAACGACAACTGGATGGAAAAGCCGAAGTTCACGCAGCACATGTGACGGGTCGGTCCGGACGGCGGCGACGAAACGCCGATTCGATGGGATCAAACGCGCGACGATCGGGCAGAACAGGCCGGCTTCGAGATTAAGCTTGCGGCCCCGGGTCCGCGCAAGCGGCGCCCTCGGGGCCCCTGGCGGCCAAACCCACAGCGGCCGCCGTCGTGACGAAGCCAAGAGCTTCATCCCACAAGAATCAGGAGATCCGTCCGATGTCGCGCCGTCGTCTGCCCGCCATTCCACGCGCCCTTGCGCTCGCCGCCGCCCTCGCTGCCAGCGTGTGGCTGCTCGGCGCCTGCGGCAAACCCGGCGGCGACGCCGCCGCGGCCAAGGCCGCCGCAGCGAGCGCCGCGCTGCCACCGCTGCTGCTGGCCGCCGAGGACCTGCGCAGCGTCGGCGAAGGCACGCTCTCGCAAGGGCCGGTGATCACCGGCTCGATCCAGCCCGAGCGCCGCGCCGACCTGCGCGCCGAGGTCTCGGCAATCGTCACGCAGGTGCTGAAGGACAACGGCGAGCCGGTCAAGCGCGGCGACCTGCTGGTGCGCCTGGACGACACCGCGATCCGCGACAGCCTGGCCTCGGCTGAGGAAGCCTTGCGCGCATCGAGCCAGGGGCTGGAGCAGTCGGAGCGCCAATACCAGCGCCTGAAGACGCTGCAGGCCCAGGGCATGAGCTCGATCCAGGCGATGGAAGACGCCGAGATGCGGCGCAACAACGTGCAGAGCGACCAGGTCGCCGCGAAGTCCCGCGTGGCCACCGCGCGCCAGCAGCTGCAGCGCACGGAGGTGCGCGCGCCGTTCGACGGCGTGGTCAGCGACCGCAAGGTTTCGGCCGGCGACACGGCGCAGGTCGGCAAGGAGCTGGTCAAGGTGATCGACCCGGCCAGCATGCGTTTCGAGGGCCTGGTGTCGGCCGACCGCATGCACGAGATCAAGCTCGGCCAGCCGGTCAACTTCCGCGTCAACGGTTTTCCGCAGACCGAGTTCGTCGGTCGCATCAAGCGCATCGACGCGTCGGCGAATGCGACGACGCGCCAGGTCGAGGTGCTGGTGGCCTTCGGCGAGCAGCAGCCGCCGCGCGTCGCCGGGCTGTATGCCGAAGGCCGAATCGAAGCCGGCACGACGACCGCGCTGATGCTGCCCGAGGCCTCTGTCGTGCGTGCGGGCGATGCGACGCACGTCTGGCGCGTGCAGGGCAACGCGCTGAAGAAGGTCGCCGTCAAGCTCGGCGAGCGCGATGCGCGCCGCGGCGAGTACCCGGTGCTCGACGGCCTGGCCGCCGGCGACCGCGTGCTGCGCAATCCGGGCAGCACGGTCAGCGACGGGCAGCGCGTCGAGTTCGCCGCCGCGGCGGCGAAGGCGCCCGCAGCCAGCGCAGCCCCTGCGGTATCGGCCCCCGCCGCCTCCGCCGCCCAAGTCTCGTCTTCCGCTCCGAGGAGCTGACATGTTCCTGTCGGACTTCAGCATCAAGCGACCGATTGCCACGGTCATGATCATCATCGCGCTGATGTGCCTGGGCCTGATCGCCCTGAGCAAGCTGCGCGTCAACCAGATTCCCGACGTCGAGCAGCCGGTGCTCGTCGTCAACATCGCCTACCCCGGCGCGTCGCCGGACACGGTCGAGCGCGAGATCGTCAACCGCGTCGAGAAGTCGCTGCAGAGCATCTCGGGCATGGACGACGTGCGCTCGACCGCCGCCGAGGGCAACGCGCGCGTCGTGCTGATCTTCAAGTTCGGCAAGAACATGATCGAGGCGGCCGACGAGGTGCGCAACGCGATCGGCACCGTGCGCCACAAGCTGCCGGTCGAGATGCGCGAGCCGGTGCTGCAGCGGCTGGACCCGGCCGCGCAGCCGATCATGCAGCTGGCGCTGTCGTCGCAAGCGCTGTCGCATGCCGAGATCTCGCGCCTGGCGGAGGACCACCTGGCCGACCGCTTCCGCGCGATCGCCGGCGTCGCGGTGGTCAACGTCAACGGGGCGCTGCGGCGCGAGCTGTCGGTGCTGCTGCGCGCCGAGAAGCTGCGTGAATTCGGCGTCTCCGTCAGCGAGGTCGTCAATGCGGTGCGCACGCAGAACGCCACCGCGCCGGTCGGCAAAGTGCGCGGCACGCTGGAAGACCAGAGCATCCGGCTGGTCGGGCGCATCGAATCGCCGGCGCAGTTCGAGCAGATCGTGATCCGCCGCCGCGGCGACGAGATCGTGCGCCTGGGGCAGGTCGCGCAGGTGCGCGACGGCTTCGCCGAGCTTTCCGGCTTCTCGGTGCGCAACGGCCATCCGAACGTCGGCCTGTCGGTCACGCGCACGCGGGACGCCAGCACCGTCGGCGTCGCCGATCAGATCCGCAAGGAGGTCGCCGACATCAACAAGACGCTGCCCAAGGGCACCAAGCTCGAGGTGACGCAGGACGGCGGCGAGAGCGCGCAGAACAGCCTGAACAACGTGGTGCACGCGCTGCTCTTCGGCGCCGGGCTGACGATCTTCGTCGTCTACGTGTTCCTGAACTCGTGGCGCTCGACGCTGATCACCGCCTTGAGCCTGCCGACCTCGGTGATCGCGGCCTTCATCGCGGTCTGGCTGTGCGGGTTCTCGTTGAACTTCATGAGCCTGCTCGGGCTGTCGCTGGCGATCGGCGTGCTGATCGACGATGCGATCGTCGTGCGCGAGAACATCGTGCGGCACATGGAGATGGGCGAGGACCGGCGCACCGCCGCGCTGAACGGCACCGCCGAGATCGGCCTGGCGGTGGCGGCGACGACCTTCTCGATCGTCGCGGTGTTCGTGCCGGTGGCCTTCATGCCCGGCGTCTCCGGCGAGTGGTTCCGGCCCTTCGGGCTGACGGTGGTCGCCTCGGTGATGGTCAGCCTGTTCATCAGCTTCACGCTCGACCCGATGCTGTCGGCCAACTGGGGTGACCCGCCCGGGCACCACGAGACGCAGAAGGCCGGCATCAGCCGCTTGCTGCAGCGCTTCAACCACTGGTTCGACCACCAGGCCGAGCGCTACGGCCGGGTCATCGAGTGGGCGCTGCACCACCGGGCGTGGATGTTCTTCTTCGCCATCGCCAGCCTGGTCGGCGCGTTCGGGCTGCAGGCCAAGTACGGCGAATCGAGCTTCCTGCCGTCGTCGGACTTCGGCACCATCGCGGTCGAGGTGCGCACGCCGTCCTCCGGCAGCCTCGAATACGTGCGGCTGAAGATGGAGAGCGCCGCGGCGCTGGCGCGCACGATTCCCGAGACGCGCGCGACCAACAGCGTGGTCGGCGTCGGCGGCGGCCGCATCTACGTGGACATCGGCAAGAGCACGCAGCGCAAGCGCACGGCCATCGCCGTGGCGCAGGAGCTGCGCGAGAAGGTCAAGCGCCTGGTCGGCGCCGAGTACGTGGTGCTCGACGACCTGAACAACGGCGCGCAGAAGCCGGTGCAGATCCGCTTCTCGGGCACCGATTCGCGCCGGCTGCTGGCGATCACCAGCGACTTCATGGAGCAGCTGCGCAAGGTGCCGGGCGCGGTCGACGTCGGCCTGTCGGAGCTGGAGCCGCAGAACGAGCTGAAGATCGAGCTCGACCGCGGGCTGGCCAACAACATGGGCATCTCGGTCAACGATGCCGCGCAGGCGCTGCGCGTGGCCTTCGCCGGCGTCGAGGTCGGTGACTGGGTCGACCCGGCCGGCGAGACGCGTGATGTCGCGGTGCGGCTGCACCCGGCCGACCGCGTCGATGCCAGCAACATCGAGCGGCTGCCGATCGCCGTGTCGGGCAGCAACGGGATGATGGTGCCGCTGGAGCAGATCGCCACCGTGACGATGGGCAAGGGGCCGTCGCAGATCCAGCACGCCGACGGCAAGCGAATGATTGCCGTCTCGGCCAACGCGCAGGGCCGCTCGGCCGGCAACGTGACGGCCGATGCGCTGAAGCTGGCCAAGGCGATGGAGTTCCCGCCCGGCTACGGGCTGGAGCTGGCCGGCGCGTCGAAGGACCAGCAGGAGGTGTTCCGCGAGATGGGCATCGCGCTGCTCAGCGGCATCGTGCTGATGTACATGATCCTGGTCGTGCAGTTCGGCTCGTTCACCGCGCCCCTGCCGGTGATGATCTCGCTGCTGTTCACGCCGATCGGCGTCGTGCTGGCGCTGCTGCTGACCAAGAACACGCTGAACCTGATGAGCTTCATCGGCATCATCATGCTGGTCGGCCTGGTGGCGAAGAACGCGATCCTGCTGCTCGACGCGGCGCGCGTGCGCGAGAAGGAAGGCATGGACCGCGAGGCGGCGCTGGTCGCCGCGGGGCAGCGCCGGCTGCGGCCGATCCTGATGACCACCTTCGCGCTGATCGCCGGCATGCTGCCGGTGGCCATCGGCGTCGGCGAAGGCGGCGAGTTCTATCGCCCGATGGCCGTGGCCATCATCGGCGGCACGATCACGTCGACGCTGCTGACCCTGCTGGTGATCCCGAGCTTCTACGACTCGATCGAGATCAAGCGCGACAGCCTGGTCAACAAGTTCCACGCCCGCTCGGCGCGCTGGAATCCCTTCGTCGCCTTCGTGGTCACCTTCGTCGAGGTGCTGCTGTTCCTGACGCTCATCCGCTTCGTCTACCGGGTGGTGGTCGGCACGGCGCGCTGGCTGTGGCAGCGCACCGCCGGGCGGCGGCCGGTGCAGCCGGCTTGACGCTGACCCCTGGATGAAGAACAGGCCCCGACATGTCGGGGCTCGTTTTCATTCAGCGTCGATCAGTTCTGCCAGTTCACGAACACCGTCCCCGTGCCGCTCGCCGGCGTCGTGTAGGTGTGGTTGCCGCCGCCTTCCCACACGGTGCCGCCGGGGCCCTTCTTCAGGAACTTGAACTGGATCGCGGTCGAAGCCGGCAGGCTGACATCGGTGTACCAGCTCGGATAGGCGTGCACCACCTGGTTGAACAGCGCGCCCAGCGGCGCCGATGCGCTCCAGTTCGTCAGCTCGAACTTGTCGCCGGTGAGGTAGATGTTCTCGCCCGAGGTGGTGAACGCGTTGCTGACGACGAAGCGCACGGTCACCTGCGGGCCCGACAGCACCTGCATCGCGTTGTAGGTGTTGCTGGTGACGTTGCCCGAGGTCTTGATGCTGACGCCGTGGGTACCGGGCGTCACCGCCGGCACCTTGACCTTGATCTGCGTCGCTTCCCACGACGTGATGTTGGTGCCGGTGACCGCGGTGGTGCCGAAGTACACCGTGCCCTTGGTGGCGCCGAACGCGCGGCCGTCGATCGTCACCGTGTTGCCGGCCTTGCCGAGCACCGGGCCGACGTGGGCGACGATCGGCGTGCTGATCGCCGGCGTCGCGGTCCACACCGCCACCGCGCCGGCGGCGAGCGAGAAGGTCGGCACCGCGCCACCCGCGCCGACGGTGAGGTTGTTGCCGTTCAGCGTGCCGGTGTAGCTGCCAGCCGGCAGCGCGGTGACCAGGCCGCTGATGTTCGCCGCGTTCGACAGGTCGCGGTTGATCGCCACCAGCGCGACGTTGCTGCCGAAGTTGCGCTCGTAGATGTAGACGTTGCCGTTGAGCCAGCGCTGCTGCGTCGAGCCGTAGGCGATCGCCGGGTTCGACTTGCGCAGCGGCGCGAGCTTGCCGATCACCTGGTAGGCGGTGGTGCCGGTGCCGAGCGAGGTGATCCTGGCGCGGTTCGCCGGGTCGCCGGTGCCGGTCATGTAGTGCTCGCTGCCGTAGTAGATCGCCGGCACGCCGCGCGAGGTCAGCGTGAAGGCCAGTGCCTGCTCGAGCCTGCGCTGGTTCGCGCCGCTGACATGGAAGCGCGGCATGTCGTGGTTGTCGATGAAGGTCACCTGGTCGTGCACCTGCGCGTACTGGGCCGCGGTGTCGGTGATCATCTGGTTCAGGCTCACCATGTCGGGCGTGCCGTCCTTGAAGACCTGCCGCACCTTCTGCGCGAACTGGAAGTCGAGCAGGCTCATGCCGCTCTTGTTCGCGAAGTAGTGGTTCGCCGGGTCGACCTCGTTGGCGCTCAGGAACCACTCGCCGAACGTGAACACGGGCTTGTAGCCGTGGATCCACGACATCAGGCTCTGCTGCCAGCCGAAGGGCATGTGCTTGACGGCGTCCATGCGGATGCCGTCGACGCCCAGATCGAGCCACAGCTTGATCGCGTCCTTGAAGTAGCTGTCGATCGGCGCCTTGTTGTGGTCGAGGTCGGCCAGGTCGAACAGGTTGCGGTAGATGCCGTCCTCGAGGTTCGCGAAGGTCGAGCCGCCGTGGTGGTGGAAGTAGTTGCTCGGGTCGCTGCCGTAGCCGGCGACCAGCGCGCCGTTGTCGTAGAGCCGCCCGTTCTCGGCGAAGCTCGCGTTGGCCGCGTCGGCCGGCGAGCTGTGGTTCGGCGCGAAGTCGATGATCACCTTCATGTTCGCGGCGTGCGCCGCGGCGATCATGTTGCTGAAGTCGGTCAGGTTGCCGAAGGCGGCGTTGCTGCGCTTGAAGTCGCGCGCCCAGTAGCCGTGATAGGCGGTGCTGTTGGTGCCGGAGTAGTCGATCACCGCGGTGATGTTCTCCACCGGTTGCGAGATCCAGATCGCGGTGATGCCCATGCCGCCGAGGTAACCGTCCTCGATCTTGTTCTGCAGCCCGCGCCAGTCGCCGCCGCAATACAGCTTCAGCTGCGTGCAGCCGGCGCTGAAGGCGGCGCCGGTGGGGTTGTTCGCCGCGTTGCCGTCGACGAAGCGGTCGGTGACGACCTGGTAGATGACGTCGGTGTTGTAACCCTGCTTGTTCGACACATGGGTGTCGGGCATGGCCAGCGCCGGACCGGCGGCGCTGGCGAGCGCCAGCCAGACGCTCAGGGCCAGGCCGCGACACCATGCGGCGGCGGGCCGGCTGCGTTGGCTCGCAGCCTGCATGCTTCGGATCATCGGTAGCTCCTCTGGGACCCGGGCCGATGGCCGGGTCGAGTTGTTGGAACAGTCGAGACGTGCACCGCGGTGAAGTAGTTGTACTACTTCAGATGAGCAATTCGCAAGCAGGGTGATTCCCTGTTTGCGCTCGGTTACGTTGTACTTTGACTACTTTGCAGCAGCAGCACCCGCTCCGGCAGAATCGACGCCCAGCCGCTCGCCACCAAAGCGGCACCCCAGCGTTGGAGAGCTCCGTGTCCCTGTTCAAGTCCGTTTCGCGGCTGGTCGCCGCCGGTTTCGTCGCCGCCGCAGCGGCGCTGCTGACCCCGGCCCAGGCCAGCATGGTGCGCCTGCACACCGCCTACGGGCCGATCGACGTGGAGCTGTACGACCAGGCCGCGCCGATCACCGTCGCCAATTTCCTGGGCTACGTGCGCTCCGGCGCCTACTTCGATTCGTTCCTCCATCGCAGCGTCGCGAATTTCGTGCTGCAAGGCGGCGGCTACAACTTTCCCGTCGGCAACTCGGCCGGCTACGTGCCGAGCAATCCGCCGATCGTCAACGAATACAGCGCGCAGCGGCCCAACGTGCGCGGCACGATCGCGATGGCCAAGCTCGGCGGCAATCCGAACAGCGCGACGAACCAGTGGTTCTTCAACCTGATCGACAACACGACGACGCTGGGGCCGACGAACAATGGCGGCTTCACCGCCTTCGGCAAGGCCACGGTGCCGAGCATGGCGGTGGTCGATGCGATCGCCAGGCTGCAAGTCGTCAACGCCGGCGGCGTCTTCAGTGCCCTGCCGGTGCGCAAGCCCTGGGCCAACCCGCAGCCGATGACGCGCGAGCATGTCGTGCTGATCACCTGGGCGGCCGAGATGCCCGACAAGGCAAGCCTCGCCTCCTCCGACCGCATCTTCAATTACCTCGAAGCCGCCTACCCGCAGTACGCCGCGCCGGCCAGCGCGCCTTCAGCGTCGGCCGAGGGCTACTATTACCGATATTACGCGGCCACGAACGCGTATGTCGGCACCAAGGACGGTCAGCTGTATTACCTCGTGCCGGCGCTCGGCAGCCAGATCCAGTCGCTCGGCGCGGTCGCCGACTGGCTGGCCATCGCTCAGGCTGCCGGCTACTGAACAGTCCGGCTGGCGCGGGTGAAAGCGGCAAATGCCGCTTTTTCGCAGTGCAGTGAACTAGTGCCCTGACCCGATGACAGCCGGGCCCGGAAGTTGGACAGTAGCGCTTAGTCGTCACGAAGGAGGTCCGACCATGCCAGCTGCCGTCCGCCCCGACCCGAGCACCGACACGTTGCCGCCGCCGCTGTCGCCGGCGCGCCAGGCCCTCGAACGCGCGCTGCCCGATGCATTGCCGTCGCTGGCGTCGCGGCCGCAGCCGCTGCCGGTGACCGTCGACACGCCGGGGCAGATCGAAGGCGGCTGGCCGCAGCCGGAAGCCACCGGCCTGCTGACCGGCCGCTGCACGCTGGTCGAGCCGCCGCAGGGCTGGCGCCGCGAGGACATCGTCGGCGCGGTGCTGAAGGTGTCGTTCGAGGATTGGCAAGGCGGCATGCCGCTGGCCACCAGCCGCCAGGTCAGCGACTACAAGCGCCTGACCAGCGGCCCGACCGGCGATGGCGAGCACACCGGCGTCGTCTATCAGCGCGACGAGATCGATTGCCTGACCGGCAAGCCGCACAGCGCGTCGCTGGCGGTCGGCGGCCAGCGCGCCGGCGGCATGGCGCCGCGCCTGGCGTCGCTGCAGACCCAGGGCATCGTGATCGACCGCAACGAATCGATCGATTCCGGCGCCGGCAGCCTGCGCTACGAGACCTACCAGACGCGTCGGCTGGTGCGACGCGAATACCACGCCGGTGTCTTCGAATTGGTCCTCGCGCTGAATGCCGAGACGCTGCAGCGCCTGCGCGCCGACGGCACGGTGGTGTTCTTCACCGGTGCCGAGGATCAGGGCTACCCGCTGGCGCTGCGCCGCGCGACACTGTCGGTCACCTACGGCGCGCGCCGCGCAGCCGAGACCCAAGAAGGCGACACCGCGATCCAGGGCGGCCTGGCCAGCATGGCCGGCCGCTGGCGCGCGCCGGACGACACCACCGGCGCTTGAGCCGCCCGCCGGGCGGCCGGCTACAACACGCTCAGCCGAGCTCTTTCTGGCGTTCGACGATGCGCGAGACGATGCCGTAGGCGATCGCCTCGTCGGCGCTCATCCAGAAATCGCGCTCCATGTCGGCCAGCACCGACTCGAAGGCGCGGCCGGTCTGGCGCGCGATCACGCGGGCGATGCGCTCGCGCGTGCGCAGGATCTCCTTGGCCTGGATGGCGATGTCGCTGGCCTGGCCGCCGGCACCGCCGGCCGGCTGGTGGATCATGAAGCGCGTGTTCGGCAGGCACAGGCGCCGCTCCTTCGGCGGCGCGAGGAAGATGTGCGCGCCGGCGCTGGCGACCCAGCCGGTGCCCACGGTCGTCACCGGCGCGCGCACGAAGTTGATCATGTCGTGGATCGCATCGCCCGATTCGACGTGACCGCCGGGCGAGGACACCAGCATCGTGATCGGCGCATCGGATTGCTCCGACAGCGCGAGCAGCCGGCGGCAGGTGGCGTGGGCGAGCTTGTCGTCGACCTCGCCGAAGACCAGCACGAAGCGCGAGCGGAACGAGAGCTGGTCTTCGATGCGGTCGGTGGCCGCGGCGGGGGTGGCGACGGGCTTGTCGTCGGCGAGTCGGTTCGGCATGGCAGTCCCCTGGGAATAAGGTGTTGCCGCGCATTGTTGCGCAGCGCAGCGCGGCCGCACTGACACGCCTTCGACATGCCCGCGTCACGCGGGTCCTTCAACCTTCCGCCGCCGCGCCGGAAGGTCGGCATCCACCACAGCCGAGAAGAGGGACCCGATGACTACCGATGCACTGCACTCGCCGCCACGACGGCAACTCCTGAAAGGTGGCTCGGCCGCCATCGCCGCCGCATTCGGCGGCCCGATCGCCGCGATGGCCAGCCGCGTGGCCGAAGCCGCCTGCGCGGGCGCCACGGCCTCGGTGCTGCTCGACAGCCCCTACGGCGCGCCGGCGCCCGTCAACGACCTGACGACCGGCCTGCCGCTGATCGAGCTGCCGCCCGGTTTCAGCTACAAGTCCACCGGCTGGCGCGGTGACCTGATGACCGACGGGCTGCCGACGCCGCCGAACCACGACGGCATGGGCGTCGCGCTGGCACGCAAGGTCGGCCGCAGCAACGAGATCGTGCTGGTGCGCAACCACGAGCGCTCCAATGGCAGCAATGCGGCGGACATCCTCGGCGCCGGCCGCGCGTCGGTCGCCAAGTACGACACCGGCCGCACCGCCTCGGGCATCACCGGCTACCAGCACGGCGGCACGACCAACCTGGTGTTCCGCGACGGCCAGTGGACGCAGAGCTTCGCGTCCTTCGGCGGCACCTACCGCAATTGCGCCGGCGGCGTCTCCACCTGGGGCTCGTGGCTGACCAATGAAGAAGTGCGCTCGAACACCGTCAGCGACACCGGCAAGCGCCACGGCTACATCTTCGAGGTGCCCGCCGACACCAGCCTGAACGCCGCCAATCCGAACCCGATCATCGGCATGGGCCGCATGGCGCACGAAGCCTGCGCGATCGACCCGGCCACCGGCGACTGGTATCTGACCGAGGACCAGGGCAACGCCAACACGCTGTACCGCTTCCGTCCGGACAACCTGCAAGGCGGCCTGCACTCGCTGCACGCCGGCGGCCAGCTGCAGGGCCTGAAGGTCAAGGGCGTGATGAACGCCGACCTGCGCATGCCGACGCTGTGCCAGGAGTTCGAGATCGAGTGGGTCGACATCGCCAACCCGGACCTCGACGCGGGCACCCTCGCCAGCGCGCTCGGCAACGTCTCCGCGAGCGGCCCGTACCTGCAGGCCTACGCCGGCGGCGCCGCGATCTTCGGCGCCAACGAAGGCTGCTGGGTCGCCAATGGCGTCGTCTTCTTCACCGACAAGCAGGTGACGACGAACCCCGCGCGCGCCGGCCGCATCTGGGCGCTGGACCTGCAGTCGAACATCCTGAAGGCGATCTTCGTCAGCAACGACATCACGGTCGGCAACTCGCCGGACAACGTCTGCATCAGCCCGCGCGGCGGCGTGCTGTTCTGCGAAGACGGCGGCAGCGGCGGCCCGAACACCGGCGCGCCGGTCACGCAGCAGCGGCTGATGGTGGTGCTGCCGAACGGCGGTTCGACCATCTTCGCGCGCAACAACTTCAACTTCACGTCGGCGCAGCTGGCGGCGGTCGGCAAATCCGCCGCGTCGGCCGGCAACCACAAGAACAGCGAATGGTGCGGCGCCTGCTTCAGCCCCGACGGCCGCGTGCTGTTCGCCAACCTGCAGGGCCCCGGCCTCACGCTGGCCATCACCGGCCCGTGGGCCCGCGGCACCCTCTGATCAACCCCCTCTGGCACACCCCACCATGAAACAGCTTCTTGCCACGGCCGCACTCGTGCTGGCCGCCCACCTGCCGGCCAGCGCCGCCGTGCTCGTCGGTGCAACGCCCGGCCCCAACACGGTCACCGACTACAGCGCCGATGGCCTGGTCTCGTTCGACCTCGACCTGGCCAACGGCGGCCCGGTGCGGCTCGACTTCGCGCTCTCCGCCGCCGACGTCGGCGCGACGATCGACTTCGACGCGATCGTGCGCAACTTCATCGGCAGCGGCCTGTCGCGCCTGTTCATCTCGCTCGGCATCGCGGACTTCGATGCGATCGGCACGGTGACGCGCACTTTCGGCGGCAGCACGCTGGTCGAGCTGAATGGCTCGACCGCCTACCTGCAGTTCGACAGCCCCGAGTTCCTCGACGTCTTCATCGGCGACCCGCTGGGCAGCGCCGGCGCGACCGACTGGCGCATCGACACCGGCGCGCTGAACGCCGGCGACGTGCTGAGCATCACGATCGGCATTCCGGAACCCGACAGCCGCGCGCTGCTGCTGGCGGCACTGCTGGCACTCGGCTGGACCGCGCGCCGCCGGCACCGCTGAAGCGGGTGGGTGGTAGGCTCGACGGCCCACTGCCCCTCCCCGGAGACCCCGCCATGCCCGGCCTGCTGCCCGACGTCGATCCCGACGGCCTGCTCGAATATTCGGTGGTCTACACCGACCGCGCGCTGAACCACATGTCGCGCAAGTTCCAGCAGGCCCTGCGCGACATCGGCGGCGTGCTGAAGGAGGCCTACCACGCGCGCTCGGCGATCATCGTGCCGGGCAGCGGCACCTTCGGCATGGAGGCGGTCGCGCGCCAGTTCGCGACGGACCAGCCGGTGCTGGTGCTGCGCAACGGCTGGTTCAGCTTCCGCTGGACGCAGATCCTCGAGATGGGCCGCATCGCCGGCGAGCAGCAGGTGCTGAAGGCTCGGCCGGTGGCGCCGGGCCGCCAGCAGCCCTTCGCGCCGGCGCCGCTCGACGAAGTGATCGCGGCGGTCCGCGCGCAGCGACCGGGCGTCGTCTTCGCGCCGCACGTCGAGACAGCGTCGGGCATCGTGCTGCCCGACGCCTACCTGCGCGCAGTGGCCGATGCGGTGCACGAGGTCGGCGGCCTGTTCGTGCTCGACTGCATCGCCTCCGGCGCCCTGTGGGTCGACATGCGGGCCACCGGCGTCGACGTGCTGGTCAGCGCGCCGCAGAAGGGCTGGAGCGGCTCGCCCTGCTGCGCCTTCGTGATGCTGAGCGAACGCGCGCGCACGGCGATCGACGACACCACCAGCACCAGCTTCGCAGCCGACCTGAAGAAGTGGCTGCAGATCATCGAGGCCTACGAAGGCGGCGCCTTCGCCTACCACGCGACGATGCCCACCGACGCGCTGCTGCGCACGCGCGACGCGATGCTGCAGACGCGCGCCTGCGGCTTCGAGAAGCTGCGCGCCGAACAATGGGCGCTCGGCCGGCGCGTGCGGGCGCTGCTCGCCGCGCGCGGGCTGCCCAGCGTGGCCGCCGAGGGCTTCGAAGCGCCGGGCGTCGTCGTCAGCTACACCGAGGACGACGGGCTGCACACCGGCAAGGCCTTCGCGGCCCAGGGCCTGCAAAGCGCCGCCGGCGTGCCGCTGCAATGCGACGAGCCGGCCGACTTCAAGACCTTCCGCCTCGGCCTGTTCGGCATCGAGAAGCTGCAGCATCCGGACCGCACCGTCGCCCGCCTCGACGCGGCGCTGACTGCTATCCTCGGCCCGGCCGCGGCGCAGCGCGCCGCCGCCTGAGCCCCCCACGAACCGATGTTGTAAGACCGCCGACGGCCCGGCCGTCGCGCGGCCGACGGCGGATATGCTGCTCGCGCTGACCGACAAGAGTCCACCGAGGGAGCTTCCAATGCCGAATTCGAACGCCGCGTGCGCGGCGCTGATCACGTTTGCGCTCGCGTTGTTGAGCGCGTGCGCGACGTCCATCGACACCACGCCGGTGAGCTTCCGGCCCGCCCCAGGCGCATCGGCCCCCGAGCTGACCCTCGACCGCGCCGTCGAGATCCGCCTGCCCACCGGCTACACCCGCACGCTCGCGAGCGGCAGCCGCTGGCGCCATGTCGGCGATGTCGCGCAGGGTCGCGTCTTCCGTCCGATCGATGCCGTTTTCAGCATCGAAGGGCGCCAGGTGCACGAGGCCTACCTCGTCATCGCCGACCGCTCGCTGGTCGGCTTCTACCTGCCGGGGGAGTCGGCCTACTCGCCCCTCGGCGCTCCCATCCCACTGTCCTCAGGAGGATCCCGATGAAAAGACGCCTTGCCCTCGCCGCCACGCTGGCCGCCGCCGCCCTGTTCGCCGGTTGTGCGAGCGGACCGAAGTACGCGGAGGTCGCCAAGTCGATCCCGACGCTGAAGGCCGGCGAAGGCCGCATCTACTTCTTCCGCTCGAGCTCGATGTTCGGCGCCGCGATCCAGCCCGAGATCAAGCTCAATGACCAGGTCGTCGGCAGCTCGCAGCCCGGTGGCTTCTTCTACGTCGACCGCCCGGCCGGCAAGCACGTGGCCTCGGCGTCGACCGAAACCGAGAAGACCGCCAGCTTCCAGCTCGACGCCGGCGAGACCAAGTACCTGCGCACCTCGCCGAGCTTCGGCGTCCTGGTCGGCCGCATCGTCATCGAGATCGAAGAGCCGGCCAAGGCCAAGGCGGAGATCGAAGGCCTGAGCCTGACCACCCTGACGAAGAAGTGAGCCACTAGTAGATGTCCGGCTCCGGCACCTCGCCGGCGCGCGCCAGCAGCGTGAAGTCGCAGCCCTCGTCGGCCTGCGTCACCTGCTGCGCGTAAAGGGCGCCGAAGCCGCGCACGTAGCGCGGCTCGGGCGGGCGCCAGTACTCGCGCCGGCGCGCGAGCTCCTCGTCACCGACGTCCAGGTGCAGGCGCCGCGCGGCGACGTCGATCTCGATCCAGTCGCCGCTGTGCACCAAAGCGAGCGGCCCGCCGACGAAGGCTTCGGGCGCGACGTGCAGCACGCAGGCGCCGAAGCTGGTGCCGCTCATGCGGCAATCGCTGATGCGCAGCATGTCGCGCACGCCTTGCGCGAGCAGCTTCTTCGGGATCGGCAGCTGACCCCACTCCGGCATGCCGGGGCCACCGAGCGGGCCGGCGTTCTGCAGCACCAGCACGCTGTCGGCATCGACCTCGAGGTCCGGCGCATCGATGCGGGCTTGCAGGTCGGCGTAGTCCTTGAAGACGACCGCGCGGCCGCGGTGCCGCATGAAGCGCGGCTCGGCCGCCGCCGGCTTGATCACCGCGCCATTGGGTGCCAGGTTGCCGCGCAGCACCGCCAGGCTGCCCTCGGCGACCAGCGGCCGGTCCAGCGGCAGGATCACGTCGTCGTCGAACACCCGCGCCTCGGCGATGTTGTCGCCGAGCGTGCGGCCGTTGATCGTCGGCGCGCCGGTGTGCAGCAGGCCGCGCAGCCGCTGCAGCAGCGCGGGCAGGCCGCCGGCGTAGAAGAAGTCCTCCATCAGGTACTTGCCGGCCGGGCGCAGGTTGGCAATCAGCGGCGTGCGGCGGGCCAGCATGTCGAAGCGGTCGAGGTCGAGCATGACGCCGGCGCGGCGCGCCATCGCGATCAGGTGCACCAGCGCGTTCGTCGAGCCGCCGAGCGCGAGCACCGTGGTCACCGCGTTGTCGAAGGCCTCGGCGCCGAGGATGCGCGCCGGCCGCAGGTCGTCCCAGACCATCTCGACGATGCGGCGGCCCGTCGCCACCGCCATCAGCGCGTGGCGCGAGTCGGGCGCCGGGATGCTGGCAGCACCGGGCAAGGTCAGCCCCAGCGCCTCGGCGGCGCTGGTCATCGTCGATGCGGTGCCCATCGTCATGCAGTGGCCCGGCGAGCGTGCGATGCCCGACAGCACGCCCTCCCACTGCTCGGTCGACAAGGTGCCGGCGCGCACTTCGGCCCAGTGCTTGAACATGTCCGAGCCCGAGCCCAGCGTCTGGCCTTCGAAGCTGCCGCGCAGCATCGGGCCGGCCGGCATGAAGGCGAAAGGCAGGCCCATCGAGGTCGCGCCCATGATCAGACCCGGCGTCGTCTTGTCGCAGCCGCCCATCAGCACGGCGCCGTCGATCGGATGGCAGCGCAGCAGCTCCTCGGCTTCCATCGCCAGCAGATTGCGGTACAGCAGCGGACTCGGCTTGACGAAGGGCTCGGCGATGGACATCGCCGGCAGCTCGAGCGGAAAACCGCCGGCGCGGATCACGCCGCGCTTGATCTCCTCGACCCGCTGTTTGAAGTGAGAGTGGCAGGGATTGATGTCGCTCCAGGTGTTGAGGATCGCGATCACCGGCTTGCCGGCGTAGTCGCTGCGCTCGTAGCCCAGCTGCGCCATGCGCGAGCGATGGTTGTAGGTGCGCATGGCCTCGCGACCGAACCAGCGGTGGCTGCGCAGGTCCTCGGGCTTCAGCGGCATGGCGGGCTCCGGCAGTGGCAACGAGCGAGCCGCCGAGCTTAGGCCGGATCGAGGCGCCGGCGGGGCCGGCTTCGACCGCGTCAGCTCGCCAGCGGGATCTACGCCACTGTTCTCCCTGAGCCTCCCGTGTTCAGCCCTTCACGCACACCACCTGCTTCAGCGTGTGCACCACCTCGACCAGGTCGCGCTGCGCCTCCATCACCGCATCGATGTCCTTGTAGGCCATCGGGATCTCGTCGATCACGTCCTTGTCCTTGCGGCACTCGACACCTTCGGTCGCCGCGCGGTGATCGGCCAGCGTGAAGCGGCGCTTGGCCTCGCCGCGGCTCATCGCGCGGCCGGCGCCGTGGCTGCAGCTCTCGAACGACTCGGGGTTGCCCTTGCCGCGCACGATGTAGCTGCGCGCGCCCATGCTGCCCGGGATGATGCCGAGCTCGCCGCGCTTCGCGCTCACCGCGCCCTTGCGCGTGACGTAGACGTCCTCGCCGAAGTGGCGCTCCTGCTGCACGTAGTTGTGGTGGCAATTCACCGCCTCGATGTGGCTTTGGAAGGTCTTGTGGATCACGGTCTTCGCGGCCTCGATCACGCGGCGCATCATCACCTCGCGATTGAGGCGCGCGAACTTCTGCGCCCAGCCGACCGCGCGCACATAGTCGCCAAAGTACATGGCACCTTCCTCGAAGTAGGCCAGGTCGCGGTCCGGCAGGTTCACGTTGTTGCGGATCGCGTCCTGCTTCGCCAGCTCGATGAACATCGTGCCGATCGCGTTGCCGACGCCGCGTGAACCCGAGTGCAGCATGAACCACACGAAGCCCTGCTCGTCGAGGCAGACCTCGATGAAGTGGTTGCCGGTGCCGAGCGTGCCGAGGTGGTTGCGGTTGTTGGTCTTGGCCAGCTTGGGATAGTCGCGGCACAGCTCGGCGAAGTCGGGCTCGAGCTGCGACCACGCGGTATCCACCGCGCCGGGCACCTTGTTCCACGCGCCGGGGTCGCGCGCGCCGGGCGCGCGGCCATGCGGCACCGCGCGCTCGATCGCCGTGCGCAGCGGGCCCAGGTTGTCGGGCAGGTCCTCGGCCGTCAGCGTGGTCTTGCAGGCCATCATCCCGCAGCCGATGTCGACGCCGACCGCCGCCGGGATGATCGCCTTCAGCGTCGGGATCACCGAGCCGACGGTCGCGCCAATGCCCAGGTGCACGTCCGGCATCGCGGCGATGTGCTTGAAGACGATCGGCAGGCGCGCGGCATTGGCCAGCTGGCGCTTCGCCTCGTCCTCGACCGGCACGCCCTGCGTCCACATCTTCACCGGCACGCCGCCGGGGATCAGTTCTTCGTTGTAGTGGGTCTTGGTGGGGGTGGTCATCTTCGTTCCTCGATGCCGCGCGGATCGAGTTGCTTCTACTGCACTTCGAGCGGCTGCGCGGTGAGTGAAGGTTCCGGTGACGGGTTCCGGAGCCGCCCTATCGTTGCGGCCGATTTCCGCCTGAGCAAAATGTGGCCTTGCCCCTTTGCTCATCCCCCTCGGGGGGCGGCGGCGACGCCGCCTGGGGGCGTTGTCAAGCGTGAGCTCGACAGAGGCTTCGGTGAAATCTCATCGCGGTTGTGCTCCAGCGCGAGGGCGGAAGGTCCGCTCAGCGCTGTCTCGCTGCACGACGCGGGCGTCCCCGCGGCGCACATCCGGGCCACCCCGACGCTGCTGGGGTGAAATTCGGCCGTTGTGCCGAAGCACACCCGCCATGAGATTACGGATCAGATTGCAGACCAGAAAGCGACGAGGCCCGGATCCTTTCGGATTCCGGGCCTCGACGTGAATCGAGTGGAAGGCAGCGCGCCTATGCGCTTCCTTCGCCCGGAGGCAAGCGATCGCCGGAACCTTCGGCACGCGCGCCCATGCCTGCGCCCGATGCGGGCAGCAAGCAGATGGTGGCGAGGCCTGGGTTCAACACGTTCGAGACTCCTTGGAGGTTCAGTGGCTGTTCGGTGCTGCAGTCTTGGCCGCAGCGAAGTGGCGCACTGTAAATAGTCTTCACCTGGTCGTCAAGCGGATGCGAGAATCTTTCGTCCCCCTATTGCAGTACGCGCCCCACGCCCCGTGCCGGACCCGAATCCCGCCCATCGCCGACAGAACGTCCTGAATCTCTTTCAGCACTACGCCGAAGAACAGATGCGCGCCGGCGTGCCGCCCAAGGGCCTGGAGCAAGCCTTCGCCCGCAAGTTGCAGATCAGCCCCAGCATGTGGAGCCAGATCAAGAGCAGCCGGTCGATCGGCGACAAGCTGGCGCGGCAGATCGAGGCGGCGTGCGGTTACGCCGCCGGTTGGCTCGACGAAGCGCGCGAGGTCTCCGGCCCGACGGCCGCCGAGCTGCAATTCCTGGCGCTCGCGTCGAAAGCCTGGCGGGCGACGAATGCCGATGGGCGCAAGCGCATGAAGTTGCTGCTGAAGGAAATCGCCAGCCATTGAGTCGGCGCGCCGACGTGCGATTCCGCGCTTGACGCCGAGGAAGAGTCTTACAGTCCGCCACCTCGCTGCAGCCCCCGGCTGCAGATGCGCATTCACACAGCATCCATTCGAAGCATTCAGCGTGACAGCTCAAGGCCATTCCGTCGCTCTGCTCGCTGCCCTTGCAGGGCCGCCGTGCGTTCGTGCGTTGGCTTGGTGCTGACGAGGACTGTTCGATTCCGGGCAAGGGAAGCGCATAGACGCGCACCCGCTCCACTCGATTCATCTCGAGGGCCCGGATTCCGCAAGGATCCGGGACAAGGCGCTGGAGTCGCTGGAACGCATCGCCGAGCGCATCGACAAGATCTCGGTCTTCGGTGGGCTCGACAGCGTGCTCAACGGACTGGTCAAGCCGCGATAGCCGCCAGTCCGGACGCAAGGTGCGACGGGCGCACCGCATGCGAGGTCCGGCGCCTCAGGGCGCGGCGTTTGCGCGTCGCCTGAAGCTGTCCGGTTGGGGCGCCTGCGGGCGCCCCTTTTTTCTTGTTGCCGGCGGACGCAGCCCGCCGGTCAGCGAGGATCAGTAGCCGCGACCGCCGCCGTAGCCACCACCACCGCCGCCGCCGTAGCCGCCACCGCCGCCGCCGCCACGACGGCCACCACCGCCGCCACCGCCGAAGCCGCCACCGCCGCCCGGCCGGTCTTCCTTGGGACGCGCCTCGTTGACAACGAGGGCGCGGCCGTCGACCGACTTGCCGTTCATGCCGCGGATCGCGGCCTGGGCTTCCGCATCGGAGCCCATCTCGACGAAGCCGAAGCCTTTCGAGCGGCCGGTATCGCGGTCCATCATGACCTTCGCCGAAGCGACGGTGCCGAACGCGGCGAACTGTTGTTGAAGGTTGTCGTCGCGAACCGAGTACGCGAGGTTGCCGACGTAGAGTTTGTTGCCCACGGTGGGGTGCCTTTCAGAGAAGCATCGTCGATGCGAAGAGGTTGTCGACGACGCGGGGGTGAAACAGTATCGCTGACCGGCCCGGCTCAGCGGAAGCTGCGCTGTGCCGGACGAGGCGCGGAACTGGGCCGCGTTTCGATATGCCGGAACGTGATGCGGCCCTTGGTCAGATCGTAGGGCGACAGCTCCAACGACACGTTGTCGCCGGCCAGGATCCGAATGTGGTGCTTGCGCATCTTGCCGGAGGTGTAGGCGACGAGGCTATGCCCGTTATCCAGCGTGACACGGTAACGCGAGTCGGGTAGCACTTCCTCGACCTTGCCGCGCATTTCGATCAGTTCTTCCTTAGCCAACGAGGCTCCTTGCGGGTAAATATGGAGATAGCAGCCCCGTGCGGCGGCGTCTGCCGGGGCACGGATGGCTTGTTCGAACGAGTAACGTCAGGATCTCCCGTGCGGGGACTCACGGTCGGGGAGGCTGACGATCCGCGGGAAACCGGCGAGGCCGGTCAGAGGGGTGCGGCGGGCGGCTGGGTTGGGTGCCGTCGGCCGTGTCAGGCGACGATGCCGCGTCGGTGAGCGAGGCGCGGCAACCCGAGGATTGTACGGCGGAGCGCGGCTTGCAGCACGCCGGTCTCGTGTACCCATGCCAGAAGCCCGAAACCGTGCTCAGCGCAAGCCCAGCCGCGTCAACTTCTTGATCAGCCCCACCCGCGAGATCCCCAGCCGCCGCGCGGCTTCCGACTGGTTGCCGTCGGCGGCGGTCATCGCGTCGCGCACGAGGCGGCGTTCCAGCTCGCTCAGCGCCGCATCGAGCGGGCCGGCACCCTCGGGCGTCGATGCCGGCTCGGGACGTGACGGATCGGCCGGATCGCCGCTCGCGAGCCGCAGCAGCTCGGCGTCGACCTCGCGCTGATCGGGCGGCAGCAGCGCGCCCGCCGACTCGATCACCGCCTTCAGCTCGCGCACGTTGCCGGGCCACTCGCGGGCGGCGAGCCAGGCCAGCGCACCGGCCGACAACCCGGCGCGCGGGGCGGTGCGGTGCAGGAAGCGCGTGGCGAGCAGCGGCACGTCGCCCGCGCGTTCGGCGAGCGCCGGCGTGCGCAGCACCACGCCTTTCAGGCGATAGAAGAGATCCTCGCGGAACGTGCCTTCGCGCACCATGGCTTCGAGGTCGCGGTGCGTCGCGGCGACGATGCGCGCCTGGGCATGCTTCTGCACGCGGCCACCGACCGGCACGAACGTGCCTTCCTGCAGGAAGCGCAGCAGCTTGACCTGCATCGGCGGCGGCATCTCGCCGACCTCGTCGAGAAACAGCGTGCCGCCGTGCGCCGCTTCGACGAGGCCCGGCTGGTCGCGGTAGGCGCCGGTGAAGCTGCCCTTGATGTGGCCGAAGAGCTCGCTTTCCAGCAGCTCGGCCGACAGCGCGCCGCAGTGGATCGCGACGAAAGGCCCGCCGCTGCGCGTGCTGCAGCCGTGCAATGCGCGCGCCACGAGCTCCTTGCCGGTGCCGGTGGGCCCGAGCACCAGCACGCTGACGGCCGTCTGCGCCACCCGCCGCACCATCGCGCGCAACTGCGTCATCGCCGGTGCCTGGCCGACCAGACCGAGGTCGTCCGCCGCCTGGCCCGCGCGCAGCGACATCAGCTCGGCATCGAGCCGCGCCTTGCGCAGCGCCCGCGCGACGACGAAGCGCAGCATGTCGGGATCGATCGGCTTGGTCAGGAAGTCCCAGGCGCCGAGCGCGGTCGCGCGCAGCGCCAGCTCGTGCTCGCCATGGCCGGTCAGCACGACCACCGGAATCCGCGCCAGCAACGGGATCAGGTCGAGCCCGATCTCCGGGTCCATGTGCGGCGGCATCGCGAGGTCCAGCAGCACCAACTCGGGCCGCTGGCGCTCGAAGGCGGCCAAGGCCTGCTGGCCATCGCCGGCGATCGTGACCTCGTGGCCCAGGCCGCGCAGGAACGATCCGCCGAGGCGCTGGAATGCGGGCTCGTCGTCGACCAGCAGCACGCGGCCGGTTTCGGCAGCTTCAGGCGCGGCGGCACTCATGGCGGTGTCCTCGGAAAACTCAGCGTGAAGCAGGTGCGCCACGGCGGCCGCTCGGTCAGGGCGACCGCGCCGCCATGCGCGCTCATGATGCGGGCGACGATCGCCAGCCCGAGACCGGTGCCACCGGGGCTGCGCGACGCGAAGGGCTCGAACAGGCGCTCGCGGATCTCGGGCGGTACGCCGGGACCGTCGTCGCAGACGTGCAGCAGCACGGCACCATCGGCCGCCTCGGCATCCACCTGCACCTGGGTGCCGGCGGCCCGCGCGTTCTCGAACAGGTTGGTCAGTGCCTGGTCGATCCGGCGCGGGTCGGCGTCGACGATCAATTCGTCATCGAGCCCGGCGCCCAGACGCACCGAGGGCATCCGCAGCGCCGTGGTGCGCACCTGCGCGGCCAGGTCCAGCGGCGTGCTCGACAACTTCCACGGCTTGGCGTAGTCGAGCAGGTCGCGCGTCAGGTGCGAGATGCGCGCCACCTGATCGGCCACCTCGCGGCGCGTCTCGCCGGGTGCGCCGGCCACGGCCATCGAGATGATGTTCAGCGGATTGCGGATGTCGTGCGCGACGGTGGCGGCCAGCGATCCGAGCTCGGCCAGCCGCGCCTGCAACTGACGCTCGCGCTCGCGCGCGGCGATCTGCTGCGCCTGCTCGACGCGGGCGGCGGCCTCGGCGACGACGGTGCCGAACAGCTCCGCCGCATGGCGTGGACCCGGCGGCGCGGCATCCCAGCCGTGCAGCGCGCAGTCCCAGCCATCGCTGCCGCGCGCGCAAACCAGCCGCGGCGTCTGGGTGTCAGACAGGAGCGCCGCTTCGCCGATGGACACGTCCACCCGCGTGCCGATGCGCCGGCTGATCAGATCGGCCGCCGCGTGCGCCAGCGCCTGCGGGGTCTCGCTCGATTGCAGCGCGCGGCGCCAGGCCGCGAGGTCGGCCACCGACACCTCGCCGCCCGGGTACACCAGCCGTTCGGCGAAGCGCCGCACCGGTCCGTTCAGCGCCAGGCAGCTCGCCGCGACCGCCAGCCCGCCGATCCAGCGCGATTCGATCGGCAGCAGCGGCGTCAGCGCGACGACCGCCGCGCCCACCGCCAGCAGCAGCGTCCAGACCAGCGCGCGCCGCGCCCAGGCGTTGGCGACGAAGACGCCGTAGCGCAGGATGCCGTAGACCAGGATCACCGGGTACAGCGGCAGCGCGAGCAGCGGGAACGGGTACAGCGGCAGGTCGAGCACCGCGATGCCGTAGCCGCTCAAGCACAGCAGGCCCCACAAGCACGAGGCGGTGACCGCGGCGATCTGGCTGAAGGCGGGCCGCTGCGCGCGCGCCAGCGCCCACAGCAGCACCGAGATGCCGCCGATGCCCAGGATCACCCAGGCCAGGCTGGCGATCCAGCCGATGTTGTTGGCGATCGCGATCCAGCCGACGTGCTGCTGCCAGACGATGCGCCCGGGCACGACCAGCAAGGCCAGCAGCGACGCGCCGGCGCCGAGCGTGTAGGCCGCCGCCACGCCGGCGCGGCCGATCCGAACGCGGCAGAAGACGACGCAGAAGTGGAAGAAGAACGACGAGGTCAGCGGCGCCGTCGACAGCAGCGCCAGCGTCAGGCGCTCGGTGGCGGGCCCGAGCCAGTTCGGCAGCTCGTTGCCGGCGATCCAGATCGCGATGCCCGTCAGGAACGCGGCGAGCAGCCGCGCGCCGGCCACGCGGTCGGCCCACCACAGCAGCACGCCGGCGAGCGCCAGCGTCTCGAACAGGGCAAAGCCGAGGAAGGCGTGGATCAGCATGGGCGGCGCGAGTTGGCACCTGTCAACGAAGTAGACGACAGGTGCTGCGAGGACTGTATACGAAGTATGCAGGCCGCATCGCAAATTCCAATGAAATCAAGTACTTGCGAGTGAGCATCGGCTTGGCTCGTTTCTCGCGATGAGCGCTTCGTCCACCACCCGACGAGCCCTTCGATGTCTGCCCTGTCGCCCCTGCTCCCTGCCCGCCGCCGCAGCGAGATCCCGCCCGTCCGCGCGCCGCTCGACCTTGCTGCGCTGGTCGGCGCCGAGGGCTGGTCGCGGCTGCCGCCGGCGGTGCGGCGCCGCTTCGCCGCCGGCCATGGCGACGCGCTCTACACCGGCCGCACGGACCTGCGCTGCTCGCGCATCGGCCGGGTCTTCGCGTGGCTCGCGCGCCTCGTCGGCGCCCCGCTGACCGGCCTCAATGTGAACGGCGCGCCGACGACGGTGCAGGTGCACGACGACGGCCGTGGCGGCATGGTCTGGGAACGCCACTTCGACGGCAGTGCGCAGGTCGTGCGCTCGACCAAGGAGATCGACGCCCGCAGCGGGGAATTGTCCGAGCGCACCGACGGTGGCCTGAGCATGGCGCTCGACGTCTTCGAGGAGGACGGCGCCCTGGTCTTTCGCAGCCGCCGCTACTGGCTGGCGATCGGCCGCCTGCGGCTGCCGGTGCCCGCGCTGCTGTCGCCCGGCATCTGCCGCGTCACGCACACCAACCTCGGCTTCGGATTCTTCCGCTTCACGCTGTCGATGGTGCATCCGCTGTGGGGCGAGACCTTCCACCAATCCGGCGTCTTCGCCGACCCCGACGAAAGGGCCGGAACATGAACGCCGTCCTCACGCTGCTCTCGATCCAGGCGCTGCTCGGCGCCCTCGACAACCTCTGGCACCACGAGCTGCAGGCGAAGCTGCCGCAGCGCGTCTCGGCGCGCCGGGAGCTGGCGCTGCACGCCGCGCGCGAGCTGATCTACGGCATCGTCTTCATCGGCCTGGCGTGGTTCGAGTGGCGCGGCGCCTGCGCGCTGCTGCTCGCCGCGCTGCTGGCGGCCGAGCTGGTGATCACGCTGGCCGACTTTCTCGAGGAGGACCGCACGCGCCGGCTGCCGCCCTTCGAACGGCTGCTGCACACCGTGCTGACGATCGGCTACGGCGCATTCCTCGGGCTCTTCGCGCCGGTGTTGATGCACTGGTCGCAGCTGGCGACGGCGCTGGCGCCGACTTCGCATGGCGGCTTCTCGTGGCTGTTCACGTCGTTCGCTGTCGGCGTGCTGGCGTGGAGCCTGCGCAACGCGCTGGCGGTGGCGCGGCTGCGGCCGGCCGCGCACGACGGCGCCCCGGCAGCGCAGCCGCTGCATGCGCCGGCCGTGCTGGTCACCGGCGCGACCGGCTTCGTCGGCAGCGCGCTGGTCGCCGAGCTGCGGCGCGCCGGCCGCCGCGTGATCGTGCTGACGCGTGATGCGCGCCAGGCGCAGGCGCGCTTCGGCGCCGGCGTGTGGGTGATCGACAGCCTGGCCGCGATCCCGTGCGAGACGCGCATCGACGCGATCGTCAACCTGGCCGGCGCGCGCGTGCTCGGCCTGCCGTGGACCGCCGCGCGCCGGCGGGTGCTGCTGGCCAGCCGCACCGGTACCACCGCCGCCGTGGTGGAGCTGATGCGCCGGCTTGAGCAGGCGCCGCGGGTGCTGGTCAGCGCGTCGGCAGTGGGCTACTACGGCGCGTCGCCCGAGGCTGCGTTGTTCGATGAGCGCGACGAGGGCAGTGCGCCGCGGCCGGGTGAGTTCCAGTCCGAGCTCTGCGCCGCGATCGAACATGAAGCGCGGCGCGCCGAGGCCCTGAAGGTGCGCGTCGTGCGGCTGCGTTTCGGCGTCGTGCTGGGGCGTGGCGATGGCGCGTACCCGATGCTGGCGCTGAGCGCGCGTTGGGGCTTCGGCGCCGTGCTCGGCTCGGGGTGCCAGGCGGCGCCGTGGATCCACCTCGACGATGCCGTCGGGCTGATCCGCTTCGGGATGGCGCAGCCGCGCATTGACGGGCCGGTCAACGCCGTCGCGCCGGACATCCCGCCGCAGGCACGCTTCGCGCACGCGCTGGCCGCCTCGTTCGGCCGCCGCGTGCGGCTGCGTCTGCCTGCCGCGCCGCTGCGCTGGCTGGCCGGCGAGATGTCGACGCTGCTGCTCGACGGGCAGAACGCCGTGCCGCGCGCGGCATTGGCCGCGGGGTATGCGTTTCGCCATCCGACGCTCGACGGCGCGCTGGCGGCGCTGGCCAAACGCTGAGGAGCAACGGCCGCGCCGCGCGCGCCGCCTGCGCGAAGGACCGTCAGGCCTTGCCGGCTTCCTTGCCGGCGTCCTTGACGATTTCCTTGGCGTCGCCGAGGGTCTTGCGCGCCTGGCCCTTGACCTGCTTCGCGACCCCCTTGGCTTCCTGCGTCGGGCTGTCGATCGCGCGGCCGAGCTTCTCCTGCGCCTGGCCGATGGCACGCTCGACGGTGCCCTTGACTTGATGCTTGTTCATGATGACTCCTGGGTGAAGAGCAGCAAGGATGCTGCGGTCAAGCGCGTCGGTCAGACGCGCGGCGGATCACGCTCGCGCTCGAAGTGCCGCGGCGCTCCAAGCGCCTCGACGAATTGCGCGACGCCCCGGTCGATGCGGCCGGCATCGACGATCACGACGCCCGCGTCGGCCTTGCCTTCGATCGGCAGATCGGCACGCTGCAGCAGCGTCGCGCCGGCGCCGATCGCCAGCAGTGGCTTGCAATGGCGCCACGCGCAGCGCAGGCCGTCGAGCGCATGGGCGTCGGCGGCGATCGCCTCGATCGCCGCCTTGCCGTCCGGCACCACGATGGCGTCGAACAGGAAGCCGGGCTCGTTCTCGAACGACGCATCGGCCTCGATGGTTCCGCCCTCGGCGGTCGCGAAGGGCCCGATGTGCGGCCCGAGCACCCGCGCGACGGCGCCCCCCTCGGCCAGCTGGCGCTGCAGCAGCGCCAGCGAGGCCTGCGCGACGCCCGCCGCAATCAGCAGCGCGACCTTGCGCCCCTTGATCGAGCCGTCGCCGGGCCGCGCCAGCAGTGACAGCGCCGGCGAGCGGCTCACCTCCGGCCGCGGCGGCTTCTCGATCGCCCGCGGCATCGGCTCGGGCAACGGCGCGAGGCCGAGCTTGTCGCCGACCTGGCGCGCCAGGTCCTCCGAGACGTTGCGCAGCGAGGCCACCATGCGGCGCCGGATCGCCGGCACCGTCACCTTGCTCAGCTCGAAGCGGAAGGCCGCGGCGATGTGCGCCTGCTCCGCGGGCGACTGGCTCTCGTAGAACAGCCGCGCCTGCGCATAGTGCTCGGCGAACTTCTCCGGCTTGGCGCGCACCTTGGCTTGCGCTTCTTCCGCCCGTTGGCGCGCCGGCACCGAGACGAAGCCCTGCGCCGCACCGGCCTGGAACGGGCAGCCACCGCCGAGCGAATTCGGCTCGTAGGCGACGCGCCCGCGCGGGATCGCCTGCCGGTGCATGCCGTCGCGCTGGTTGTTGTGCACCTGCGCGATCGGCGCGTTGATCGGGATCTCGTGGAAGTTCGGCCCGCCCAGGCGCGTGATCTGCGTGTCGTGGTACGAGTGGATGCGGCCCGCCAGCAGCGGATCGTTCGAGAAATCGATGCCGGGCACGACGTTGGCGGTGCAGAACGCCACCTGCTCGGTCTCGGCGAAGAAGTTGTCCGGGTTGCGGTCGAGCACCATGCGGCCGATCGGCCGCACCGGCACCAGCTCTTCCGGCACGAGCTTCGTCGGGTCGAGGATGTCGAAGCTGAAGCGCTCGGCCTCTTCCTCGGTGAAGACCTGCAGGCCGAGCTCGTACTCGGGAAACACGCCGTTCTCGATCGATTCCCACAGGTCGCGCCGGTGGAAGTCGGGGTCCGCGCCGGAGATCTTGACCGCTTCGTCCCAGACCATCGAATGGGTGCCCGCCGTCGGATTCCAGTGGAACTTGCAGAACACCGACGCGCCCTCGGCGTTGACCAGCCGGAAGGTGTGCACGCCGAAGCCCTGCATGGTGCGGAAGCTGCGCGGGAGCGCGCGGTCGCTCATCACCCACATCAGCATGTGCGTCGATTCGGGCATCAGCGAGACGAAGTCCCAGAAGGTGTCGTGCGCGCTCGCCGCCTGCGGCATCGCATGGTGCGGCTCGGGCTTGACCGCGTGCACGAGGTCCGGGAACTTCATCGCGTCCTGGATGAAGAACACCGGCATGTTGTTGCCGACCAGGTCCCAGTTGCCCTCGTCGGTGTAGAACTTGACCGCGAACCCGCGCACGTCGCGCGCGGTGTCCTTCGAGCCGCGCTCGCCGGCGACGGTGGAGAAGCGCACGAACACCGGCGTCACCTTGCCGGCGGCCTGGAACGGCGCCGCCCGGGTGAGGTCGGTCAACGGTTGATAACACTCGAAATAGCCGTGGGCGGCCGAGCCGCGCGCATGCACGATGCGCTCCGGGATGCGCTCGTGGTCGAAGTGCGTGATCTTCTCGCGCAGCACGAAGTCTTCCAGCAGCACCGGTCCGCGCAAGCCGTCCTTCAGCGAGTTCTGGTTGTCGGCGATGACGACACCCTGGTTGGTCGTCAGCTGCCGGCCGGCCGAGTCGACGCGCACGCGGTCGAGTGACTCGATCGCCGCGTTCAGCCCGTCGATCGCGATGCTGCCGCTCTTGTCACTGCCGTTGGCTTCGCTCAGCGTGCTGGCCCCGGGCAGCCGCGACGCTGCCTCGACGGTGTCACCCTCCACCGGTTTCACGCCATTGGCGAAGCCGTGTTCGCTGGGCTTGAGGCTGTTGAACGGCATCGCCGCCGCGAGCTGCTCGACCTCGCGCGCCTGTTGCGCGGCGGGCGTGTCGCCGCGCGGGTCGTCCGGCACGGGCAGATCGGCCGGGCCGCTGTCGGTCCTGGCGCTGGGGTTCGATGCGGGCGGCTTGCGGCTCATGGGAGGCTTCTGACGAGGTGGGTGGTGGCAGCGGTTGGCAAGCGCCATGCCCGTCGCTTGTCACGTTCGCTTGCAAAAGCGGGTTCGCGCTCGCCACGGGCCGCCGCCGGGCGTGAATTTCGACCGCCGCGGAGCGCTCGGCACCCCGTAACCTCGGAGGTTTCGGCGCCCTTCCTTCCTTCGGCCCATGAAACTCATCGGAATCTCACTGCGCAAGCCGAGCTTCGGCGAACTCACCGCGGCGGCGGTCATGGCCACCGGCCTCTGGCTGGTCGCGGTCGGCGGGCTACGCGCCTTTCAGGTCGAGATCGGCCGTGCAGATGCCGGCGCGCTGCTGCTGATCGTGCTGTGGGCCTGCGTTTCCGCGCGGCTGGGCATCCGCATCGGGATGGGGCAGCGGCATCTGCTGGCCAACTTGCTGGGCAGTGCAGCGCTGCTGGCGCTCTACGAGCTGGTGCGCGGTTTCATCGCCTGAGCAGGGCTTGTAGGCGCCGGATTACCTCGGCGCACGCCGCGCTCCTATTTCCTTGTCGCCCCGGAATGCATAGCGTTGCAGCATCTCAAACTTCCGTAATGGGGCGCGCAATGAACATCATCATCTGGTTGGTCGTAGGTGGCCTGATCGGCTGGGTTGCGAGCATGATCATGAAGACGGATGGCCAGCAAGGCCTCATCCTCAACGTGGTCGTCGGCGTCATCGGCGCACTGCTGGGCGGCTTCCTGCTGGCGCCGATGTTCGGCACCGGCACCATCAACAGCAACGACTTCAGCGTCGCGTCACTCGGCGTCTCGCTGCTCGGGGCGATCATCCTGCTGGCGATCGTCAACCTGGTGCGCCGCGGCACTGCCCGCTGAGCGCCGGGAGCGGCGGCGCATAGCGCGCCACTGAACCCTGAAGCCGCGCGCAGGCGACTGCGCGCGGCTTTCTTGCGTCCGCCGGATGCCTGGGGGACTCGGTAGACGAGAGGTTGCGTGATGCTCGGGCCGTCGCTCTTCGGGGTTGCTGCCGCAGTTGCAGCAGCTGCTGTTCCCGAAGGCGACGATGGGCACGCTGTACGTGATGGCGCAGCTCGGCGTCGGCCTCTACATGTTCCTGGTCGGCCTGGAATTCCGTGCCGATCACTTCCGGCAACGCGCGCGCCGCGCGGCGTCGGTGTCGGTAGCCGGCATCGCGGTGCCCTTCGTGCGGGCCTTCCTGCTCGCGTCGTGGCTGCAGTCGGTACCAGGCCTGTTCGCCGCCAAGACGCGGCTGTTCGAGGCCTCGCTGTTCCTCGGCGCAGCGATCGCGATCACCGCCTTCCCGATGCTCGCACGCATCATCCACGAGCGTGGGCTGGCCGGCACCTCGCTCGGCACGCTGACGCTGACCGCGGGCGCCGTCGACGATGCCGCGGCCTGGTGCATCCTGGCGATCGTGCCGGCGAGCTTCGGCGGCTCGTGGATGGGCGCCTATGCGGCGATCGGCGGCGACACTGTGTTCGCGGTCATCATGACCACCGTCGGCCACCGCCTGCTGCGCCGGCTGGCGCATCAGGTACGTCCGGACGCGCCGCTGCCGAGCAGCCCGCTGGCCACGGTGCTGGCGCTGTTCGCGGCTTGCGCCTTCGCGATGGACGCAATCGGCATCCACGCCGGCTGATGGCGGTGACGAGCACGCTGATGGCGACGCCGGTGTTCAACTGGATCGTGCGGCGGCAGCCGCAGGCGAGCGAGGACCCGCTGGCCGTCGGAGGCGCCGCAGATCCCCTCTCTCCAAGTTAGGGGTTCGAAACGACTCTGAAGTTGACGCAGCAAGAAACCGTGGGTCCAATGCGGACGCCAACAACAAACAAATAGCGCGGCAGCCTCGGCGCACCAGACGACACTTGAAGTCTGCTGCAGCATGCGTGAGATGCATGCTCACCGGCAAGGCGTGGGCTGCGCTAGGGAGGATTCATGCTGCTTTCGGCCGGTCTCATTGACCAACGCTGCGCATTGCGCTGCCGCTTGACTCGAGCCCACCACCACTTCTGATCCGCTGTCTCCGCTTTCGCTTGCCAGAGTCTCCGCTGGCACGAGTGGGGCGACCGCGTGACCCAGTTTGGGCGTGGCGACATCGGCCGCTGGCAATTTCCCTGAAATTGCTGTGGCCGGCTGGGCGCGTTCATCGCAGTCGAGTCCATCCAGTCGGCCCCATTCGACGCCGTCGGCCCGTGGCCGATGAGGATTGCCATGCGCGGAATCCGTTCCGCTCAGCATGTGCGACCCCATCGCGAAGCTTGCCCACAACGAACCAAATGTCTGGACAATGAAGAAGGAAATCCTGTTCCTCAGTTTGGAGGATGTCGTCTCCGCCGGCGGCTTGGACGTCAAGACCGCCGCAGAGCATCTCGAACACGGCTTCCGACTGCTATCGCTCGGGCGAGTGCAGCAGCCGATGAAAACGACGCTCAAACCCATCTGCGAGGGCGGCGAATCAGAGATGGGTCTGGTGAACTGCTTGCCCGCCTACATCAACCTCGGCGAAGAGGAGGTGTTCAGCTGCAAGATTCTGGGGGCGATGCCCCCGAATGTCCGGCGGGGGCTGCCGAGGGCCACTGGACTGCTCACCCTCTTTGACTCCGTACACAAGAGCCCGCTGTGCGTCATGGACGCACAACTGATCAGCGCGGTACGAACGGGCGCCGTTTCGCTCCTGGCTGCGCGCCGCCTTGTGTCGCCGGAGACAGAGGAGGTCGGGCTGGTAGGCGCCGGCGTCAACATGCGCACGCAGCTGTTGGCGCTGCATCACGCCTTGCCGTCGCTCAAAAGGGCTCGCGTGGTCTCTCGCGGAGAATCCAAATATGAGTTCGCCCGCGAGATGGAAAGAATGACGGGAATCCAGATCAAGGCGGTCCAGACGCCCGAAGACGCAGTCAGCGGCTGCAAGCTGGTCGTGACCTGCCTTCCAAACGTGACCCAACCCGTCGTCAAGGCGCAATGGATCGACAAGGTCGGCGTGACAGTGTTCAACATCGGGTGCTATGAAGTGGAGGCCACGCTCCTCTCGCGAATGGATCGAATAGTCGCTGACGTCTGGGAGCAAGGCAAACACCGTGGGGTTCAGACGCACGCCCAAGCCGTGGCCCAGGGCATCATTCCGGAAACAAGAGTGGAAGATCTGGCCCCGATCCTGGTCGGCGAACGTCCGGGCCGCTCGGCCCGCGACGAGAACATCTTCTTCTGCCCCACGGGATTGGGCTTCGAGGACGGGATTGTCGGATGGAACATCTACAAGTCGGCTCTGGCACGGCGAATCGGGACGACGCTCACACTCTGGAACTCTCCAAAATGGATCTGAAAAACACAGAGGCGTTGGTCGAACAGCGCCTACGCTCCATGTCGAGCGACAAGCGGGCGAAACTGTCGCTCGAATGTGATCGCCAGGCCAAACTCGAGGGACTGGAAATGGGCGGCCAACCCATCTCGTACCTGAACGTGCCCGTATTGTTCGACCGCTCGGAGTATCAGCTGCTGTCAGCAAGACTCGCGAACCTGCTCGATTGCTTCGTCGACCTGGAAGAGTTCTCGCTGACCCTGAAGGGTGCGCCGATCCACGCGCGACTGATGGAGTCCCTCACGCCAGGGGGGCGTCACCTCGTAAACCAATGCACGCACGAGAGCCGAGCAAGCCTCGTCCGGCGCATGAGGCGAATCGACGGCTTTTGGGACCCCCAGACCAGCCAGTACAGCGTCATCGAGATCAATCAGGCCGCCCCACTGGGACTGCACAATCACGACGCTCTGCGCCGAATCACGTCGATGGTGCTCGCCGAGGTCGGGGTTGACAATCCGACACCGTCGATCGCCCCGCAGATCCTGGAGTGGTTCAGGCTCGAGTTCAGCGATCGGGGAAGGCAAGGACTGCCCCGGCACGTCGCCCTCGTCATTGAGCACGGTTATCCAGGCAAGTTTGCAGACCTCCCTCCGATTGCCCAGGCCATCGAGAAACTCGCCGCGAGCACCTGGGGCGCCGAACTCCAGATCACGGTATGTTTTCCTTACGACATCAGTCTGCAGAATGGGAACGCGGTGCTGAACGGCAAGGTCGTGGACATGATCTGGCGAAACTCGGTGTACATGACGACGTACCGAGAGCAAAATCTTCCGATCTCGGACTACGAGTCCATACTGTCCCATCATGAGGACTTCATCGTTATCAACTCGACTCGTTCGTGGTTGACTCGCACCAAGGAGACGTTGGCGCTCTTCTGGGACGATGCAGCATGTTCCGCGCTGGGTCTGGGCGAGGAGGATCGGGACGCTGTTCGCCGGCTCCTTCCGAGGACCGTGAATCTCAAGTACTCCCCCGAGGCCCGCAACGAGATCTGCCGAGACCGCGGCGCCTGGGTGTCCAAACCAACGGACTCCGGATTCGGTCAGGGCGTGGAGTTCGGGGTCAACCATTCGACGCAGTCCTGGTCCGCCCTTGTGAGCGAGCGGTCGAAGGAGGGATTCGTCTTCCAGAAACGGGTTGAAGCTTCCCGCAGACGCGCCCTGGCCATTGAGCCGGACGGCGGGCTCTCGGAGAGATTCCTCGAGCTCGACTTCTGTCCTCAGCATGTCGCCGGGCACTTCTCAGGTACCGCGGTTGTTCGAGGCTTTCCGATGAGTGAGCACTCGGCAGCGGAGCCCATGAATCTCAGCCGGGGTGCCGTTCTCTGTCACGCTGCATTCGTCTAGAACGGTCGGTATGGAACGCGCACCCCCCTTGTCCATCTGGCTGCTGACCGGCATCTGCCTGGTTGCATCCACGCTCGAGCCGATTCTGATCAAACTGGGCTACCTCGGCAGCGCGACGCCACCGCAGTTGCTGGTCGTACGCGGGCTGGTGGCGGGGATTTGCGCGCTTCCCTTCATCGGAAAGATCAGCCCGACATTCGCCGAGCAATTCGGGCGCATCCTACCGGTCTGTGTGATCTTCGTCGTCACGAATGTGTTCTTGATGCTCGCGTTCGCGCATCTGCCGGTTTCGATCGTCGTCGCGCTGGTCACGTCGACACCGGCGTTCGTCGCATTGGTCAATCAGTGGCGCGGCACCGTTGCGCTGGGCCAGCGGTTCTGGATTGGCTTCATTCTCTGCTTCGTCGGGATCCCGGCGACCGTGGGATCCGGCTTCGTCGGCGCTGGAGGCACCGAGTGGAAGGGCCTCATCTACGTTGGACTCGCGATAGCGGGCTCGACACTCTACCGAACACGAATGGACATGGTCACGAGGCATGTTCGGGCGATACAAGTGTCAGGATGCCTGTTTCTCTTCTGTGGCCTGACGGCCGCGCTGTGCGCTCCATTCTTCTTGCCTCTTCCCGAAACAGCAGTGCGCTTTGGCGCCGCCGTTGGAATGACCTCGGTCGTCGCAAACGTGACGTTCCTTGCGACGCTCGCCAGCCTGGGGTCCACCAGAGTGTCGATGATCGGTCTGCTGCAACGACCGACCGTTGTCGTGGCGTCAGCCGTGGCGCTGCACGAGCCATTGACCCTTTCACAGATGGCGGGCATCGCTCTGGTGATGACCGGCGTGTATCTTGCCAAGCCCGAGCCCATCCCACAGCGCCAGCAACCGCACGAGCAAGCATGAACGAGGCTCTCACCACCGTTGACATCAGTCGCATCCATGGGCTGTCCACTCTGCTGGAGTCGGAGCATGAAGGTCTGCCCGCCGGTGCAATGTCGTTGACGCCTTCCGATGTCGACGAGCTCATGAGGTCATTGCTGGACCTCTCGCTTCCACATCGTCGCGCGCGTTCGTTCGGCACCGGAGCCAGTCGACGCAACTCGACAGCCACCGAAGGCCTGACGCAGGCGCTGAAGCTCCTGTCAGCCGGCATCACGTCGGTGCTGTCCTTGCCCGTTGCGCGCCAATCCAACCGCTCCTGGCGAGCTGAAGAAGTTGCAATGGAGTTCCTGGAAGCGATCCCTCGTATTCGCGGACTGCTGATCGAAGATGTGCGGGTCACCTATGAACGTGACCCTGCAGCCGGCAGCGTCTGGGAGGTGATGCTCGCCTATCCGGGTGTGATCGCCGTCGCGGCGTATCGACTGGCTCACGCACTCCTCGCGCTTGAAGTTCCTGTCATTCCGAGAATGATGTCGGCATGGGCACACCGAGCGACGGGAATTGACATTCACCCTGCAGCGAAGATCGGGGAGCGACTCGCCATTGACCATGGCACGGGTATCGTCATAGGTCAGACAGCTGTGGTCGGAAGCAACGTCAGCATCTACCACGGTGTCACATTGGGAGCCCTGTCGCCAAGAGACGACGCGAACTCCGACTGTCCACACAGGCGAACGAAACGACACCCGACCGTGGAGGACGACGTGGTTCTCTACGCGAACGCCACCGTCCTGGGCGGTGCCACTGTCGTCGGGAAGGGCGCCGTCTTAGGCGCCTCGGTATTCGTCACGCGAAGTGTGGCGCCCGGGGCTGTCATCGTTGCCAATGCCAGAGGGCGAAGTGGATGATCAGCTGTCCGTCTTCATCGCCTTGACGGTGCCTCAGCGCCGCTGGTCGCGGCCGATGCCGACCGCGACCAGCGGCAGCTTCAGCGCCAGATAGGCGTCCAGGTCCACCTGACGCAACTGCCGCGGATGCCGCTCGGTGGCGTCGAAGTAGTCGCGCAGCCGCTGCTGGTACGCCTGCCGGTCCGACGCGGCCGGCGTGCGCGCCGCCGCCTCGATCGCAAAGAGATAGCGCACCAGGTTGCGCTCGATCAGCCCGCGGATGCCGCCGACCAGGGGCGAGCCACCATCGTCAGCCTCGCTCGAGAAGCCGACCTTGCCGCGGCCGAAGGTCCCGAGCCAGAGCGTCTGGCTCCAGTCGGCCAGCGGGGTCTGCCGGTAGGTGTAGCTCAGCCGCAGCGCGGTGCGGGCCGCGCCGGCCGGCGCTGCATCGAGCATCAGGCCATGGTCGTGGGTGCCGAGGAAGCCCTTGGCCGCATGCAACCGCACCGACAGCCGGTCCGTGGACGCGGTCATCGGGTGATAGGAGAAGTCGAGCTCGTCGGCCTGCTCGGGCGGCTGCGCGAGGTGACGCGCGATCCGCAGCGCGATGCGCGGCATTGCCGCGCTGCCTGGTGCCGCGGGCGCAGCCCGGCAGCCGGTGTTGCTGATGTGCAGGATCATCGCCGCGCACCACCGCGGCGGGTCGGCCAGCGCGAGCTGCACGTCGCGGAACGGGCGATCGATCAGCGCCTCGATCTCGGCGCGCACGACACCGCCTTCGACCTCCGAGCGGATCAGCACCGGCCGCCCGAACGGCTCGACCGGTGCCAGCCGCTGCAGCCGGGCGACGAACTCCGGCGCTTCGGCGGGCTGAGCCTGCGCACAGACAGCGGCCATGATCAGCGAAGCCGTGACGACGTGTGGAAGGCGCACGGGAAATCTCAGGTGGCGGCCGTGCGCGGCAACAGGCGCAGTTCCGACGCCTCCAGCGCATACACGATCACGGGCCGGTGCTCGTCGGTGACGAAGCGCTGGCCCGGCTTCACGACGAAGTCGCACGAATCGCAGTCGAGCGTGATCCACAGTGAGCCGCTGAGGCATTCGATCTGCAGGCCGGTGGCGTCGGGCAGCTTGATCAGGCCGTGGTGTGCCAGGTGGTTGGACATCCCGGACGCGGCCTTATTGCGGCTCGATCTTCGCGTCGCGGATCAGCTTCTCCCACTTGGCCGTCTCGAGCTTGTTGCGCCTGGCCAGGGCCTCGGGCGTGCCGGGCTCGAACACGAAGCCGATGGGCGCGAACTTGTCCTGGATCTCCTTGCTGGACGCCGCGGCGTTGACGGCCTGGTTGAGCCTGGCGATCACCTCCGCTGGCGTTCCGGCCGGCGCGAAGACGGCGAAGTAGGCGATCAGCTCGTAATCCTTCAGCCCGAGCGCCTCGTTGACCGTCGGCAACTCCGGAGCGGCGGCCGAGCGCTTCGCCGACGTGACCGCCAGGCCGCGGATCTTGCCGGCCCGATGGTGCGGCGCGGTCGCGGCGACGCTGACGGTGATCATCGTCACCCGGCCGCCGAGCAGGTCGGTCATCGCCGTGCCGCCGCTCTTGTACGGAATCGGGTTCAGCTGGATGCCGGCCATGCGGGCCAGCATCTCCGCCGCCACCTGCTCGGAAGTGGCCGTGTACGCGAAGCTGAGGTCCCCAGGCCTGGCTTTCGCCAGGTCGACGAATTCCTTCAGCGTCTTCGCCGGCACGTCGTTGCCCAGCACCACCATCAACGGCACCGAACCGATGGTGCCGATCGGGGCGAACGCCGTGTCCTGGTCGTACGGCAGCTTCTTCATCAGGTACTTCAGCGCCGCGTTGGTGCTGTTGGTGCCGAGGAGGATCGTGTAGCCATCGGGCGCTGCCTTGGCGACGATGTCGGCGCCGAGCAGGCCGTTCGCGCCCGGCTTGTTGTCGATGATGACCGGCTGGCCGAGCATGGCCGCCATCTTCTCGGCGAGCGCGCGGCCCATCTGGTCGGACGTGCCGCCGGGCGCAAACGGCACGATGACGCGAATCGGCTTGTTCGGGTAAGGCTGGGCTTGCGCGATGCCGGCGCACAGCAGCGTGGTCGCGAGCACAGCGAGGCAACGGTTCACAAGGGGTTGCATGGGGACTTCTTCTGGGGTGGATGGATGTCGCCGGGGCGCGCCTTTAGGCTTCCACCGTGAACGTGATGCCGGCGTTGGCTTTGAGGCGCGCCGTCAGCGGCTCGGCCATCGCCGAGGCGGTCGTCCAGCAGCCGCCGGGCGTGACCGAGCGCGGCACATCGCGGGCGAGGCAGACGGCGCTTTCGCCCAGCATTCGCGAGGTCGAGCCGTAGCCCGGGTCCCTGTCGCCCTTGACCGCCGTGCGCACCGTGCGCCCGTCGGCCGCCTCGGCGATGAACAGCAGGTCGTAGAAGCCGGCTTCACGCGCTTCCCTGCTCGGGCCCTCGCCCGGCTTCGGCGTGCTGTGCACATCGAAGCCCAGGCTGGGCGATTCGCCGTCCTTCGGCGGCGCATCGATCATCAGCAGTTCGTCGTAGCGCAGGTCGCGCCCCCAGGGATGGCCCATCAGGTAGTTGGACCGGTGCACCGTCTTGGTATTGGTCTTGGCCATGATGAAGGGTGCCACCCAGGAGCCGGTGACCGGGTCCTCGTAGACCGCCTCTTCCGGCTGGGCCGGCCCCTCGAAGCCAGGCGTCAGCGCGAAGGGATTGGCGCGCAGCGCGGCGATCGCCGGATCCGCTTCGGCCGCGGCCCGGGTGGCCATGCCGCTGGCGAGCGTGCCGCCGGAAGGGCCACCACGCACACCGCGCACGCGACCCCGCACGCGCGGCGCCGGCGCGCCGAAGACTTCGCTGGCCCGCCGCTGCACGAAGTAGACCCCGAGGTCGAAGGGAATGGAGTCGAAGCCGCATGAAAACACCAGCCGCGCGCCTGATTGGGCGGCCGCCGCGTCATGCGCGTCCTGCATCGCCGCCACCCAGTGGGACTCGCCGGTGATGTCCACGTAGTCGGTCCCCGCCGCAGCGCAGGCCGCCACCAGTGGCGTGCCGTAGAGCTGAAAGGGGCCCACCGTGGTGAGCATCACCTTCGTGCGCTTCACCATCGACTGCAACGAGGCGGGATCGGTGGCGTCCGCGACGATCAGCGGCAGCGTGGCCGGGGCGCCGATCAGCTCGCGCACCTCCTTCAGCTTCGCCTCGCTGCGCCCGGCGATGGCCCAGGCCAGGTCACCGGCGGCACCATAGGTTTTCAGAAGATGCTCGGCGACCAGTCGCCCGGTGTAACCGGTGGCCCCGTAAACAATCACTTCGAACTCACGCGTTTCGGCCATGGCCGTGTCTCCTGCAATTCAATGTTGTTGGCGCTCGGCATCCACCAGGTGCCCCAAGCTGTTGGTCATGAGGCCTGCCATCGCCGTACCGCCGACCGTGGCGATGAGGGCGATCATTTGCTTCTGATCGAAAAGCGCGCGCAAGGTCTGCCACGTGCCGTTCGAAATGAATGCCTCGCGATGCAATTCATCCGCGGCCTGCAGCAGCACCGCGTGTTGATCACTCCAGCCGCTCGCCGAGGGGCCCGCGGCGACGCGTGCCAGTTCAGCTTCGGTGAAGCCTGCGGCCTGCGCGGCTTCGGCGTGGCGGGCCCACCCGATCTCATCGCGGACATTCCAGGCCGTGCGCATGATCAGCAGTGCGCGCGCCTTCGATGGCAGGCGCGATTCGTGCCTGACATAACGTACGAATTGCGCGTATGCGCTGAAGAGCTTCGGATGGTTCACCGTCGCCACCTCGATGCGCGGCGACTTCAGCCGCGGTGACGCCGGCCGCTCCGCGACGGCCGGCAATACCAGGTCGCGCGGCAGGCGGTCCTGCAGCCCGGGGTCGAGCTGGACGCCGAGGCTGTTCAAGGCCATCGATACGAACTGGTATTGCCCGGCGGTCAGGATCAACGCCAACATCTGCGGGTTTGCGTAGCGCGCGCGCAGCGCTCGCCAGGTGGCGTCGCTGACCATCGCGTCGCAGCGCAGCTCGTCGACCATGCGCAGCAGCGCGCGTTCGGTGTCGCGCCAGCCCGCGACGTCCGGGCCCTGCGCGATCCGGTGCAGGTCCGCATCGCTCAAGCCCGCATCGGACTTCGCGATGCGTGCATGCTGCGCCCATTCGTATTCGGACTGGCACAGCCAGCCCATGCGCAACATCACGATCTCGCGCTCGCGCGGCGGCAGGCCGGACCCGTTCAGGGTGAAGCGTCCGAGCGCGCCGAACGCGCGGGCGAAGTCGAGGTCATGGGCCAGCGTCTTGTAGATGTTGTAGTCGGGGCTGGCGGCGAGCATCGCTCGCTGGGTGTCATCGGCATCCTGCGGGCCCAGCGGCGCGAGACGCGGTGAGGTCGGGCGTGGCGTGAACATCAGACCATCCGGAGGGGATCGCGACCATCCCAATTCAGCGCGGCCTGCTTGAATCGCTCGAAGGTCTCGGCCTTTCCGCCCAGCGATTCCGAGATCTCGATCATCGCGCTCGGAAAGTCGAGGTGCACGAAATAGGCGAAGCGGCCGCGCATGCTGTCCATGCGTCCGGCGTGGCCTTCGACATAGCCGAGCTCCAGCAGGCGCCGGCACCATCGGTCGTACTCATTCACGGTCCAGAAGGCCACATGCTGGGCAATCTCGCCGCTGCGCTCCAGCGAATCCCGGTACAGCGAAGGCGCATCGTTGCACTGCTGCAGCAGCTCGATCTGGATGTCACCGGATTGCGCAATGGCGCCCGAAATCACCGGCTTGTCGAGTGTCTCGCCGTAGTACCGGAATTCGACCGGCGTGACGTTCTTTCGATAGAACCACGGGCCGATGCCGAGATCGACCCAATGCCGCATCGCCTTGTCGAGGTCCTTGACGACATACCCGACCTGCTTGACGCCGTTGAAATTCGGATGCATGACCGCTTCATTCCTTTGCTTCGAAGACAGACAAGGGCTCGCCCCAGCCACGTTGCCGCTGACGACGGATGCTAGGGAGCACCACGAGACGGCAAAAGGTGCCGATTGACCGCGCGACGGGTTGGTTTCGGCCAATTGGGGTGGGTGACGCCAATGGGACAGCGCATGGCGGGGCACGGGCTGGACATTTGGCGGCCTTGCAGCCGAGCTGCTGCCGCAGCGGCTTCGTTCCCCTTCACACCCTGGACAGATCCATGACCCGCACCGCACGACAACTCTTCGATCTGAGCGGCAAGACGGCACTCGTCACCGGCGGCTCGCGTGGCCTCGGACTGCAGATGGCGCATGCATTGGGCGAGGCCGGTGCGCGCGTCATCGTGAGCGCGCGCAAGGCCGGCGACCTCGAAGAAGCCGTGGCTGAACTGCGTGCTGCGGGGATCGACGCTCAAGCCATCGCCGCCGATTGCTCCCGGGAGGACGAGACCCGTGGCCTGGCCGATGCGGCGATCGAGCGCCTTGGTTGCGTGGACATCCTGGTCAACAACGCCGGCGCCAGCTGGGGTGCGGCGGCCGAGGAGCATCCCGTCGAAGCCTGGGACAAGGTGATGAATCTCAACATCCGCGGCTATTTCATCCTGGCGCAGCAGATCGCGCGCCACTCGATGATTCCCCGCCGCTCCGGCCGCATCATCAACATTGCGTCGGTCGCCGCGCTGAACGGCAACGTGCCCGAGATGCGCACGCTGGCCTACAACACCTCCAAGACGGCGGTGCTGGGATTCACGCAAACACTGGCCGCCGAATGGGGTCGCCACAACATCACCGTCAACGCCATCTGCCCCGGCTTCTTCATGACGAAGCTCACTGCGGGCCTGATCCATTCGCTGGGCGCGGAGCGTATTGCCGCGAAGTCGCCGCTGGGCCGGCTGGGCGACGACGAAGACCTCAAGGGCATCACGCTGCTGTATGCCAGCGACGCCGGCAAGCACGTCACCGGCCAGTGGCTGGCGGTCGATGGAGGCGTGAGCGTCGTCAACGGTTGAGCGCATGTCGCTGACCGTTCCCATCCCCCAGCCCAAGGGCGACCCGCTGATCGGCAACCTGCGCGCCCTGGACAGCGCGGCGCCGATCCAGGGCTTCATGCGTCTGGCGCGCACGCTCGGTCCGATCTACCGGCTCGACGTGCTCGGCACGCCGGTGATCATCGTCAGCTCGCAGGAACTGGTGGACGAGCTGTGCGACGAGAGCCGCTTCGACAAGCGCGTGGCCGGGGCGCTGAAGTACATCCGCGACTTCGCCGGCGACGGCCTGTTCACGGCCAAGACCGACGAGCCGAACTGGGCCGCGGCGCACCGGCTGCTGATGCCGGCCTTCGGCCCGATCGGCGTCCGCGGCATGTTCGACCGGATGCACGAGATCGCCGACCAGATGCTGCTGCGCTGGGAGCGCTTCGGTCCTGACAGCGTGATCGAGGTCAGCGAGGACATGACGCGCGTGACGCTGGACACCATCGCGTTGTGCGCGTTCGACTACCGCTTCAACAGCTTCTACCAGCGCGACATGCATCCCTTCGTCGGCGCGATGGTGAGTGCGCTGGCCGAAGCCGACGCACGCACGCGGCGCCCCGAGTTCGCCAGCAAGCTGCTGCTGCGCACGCGCCGCTCGTACGAGAGCGACCAGGCGCTGATGCGCCGCGTCGCCGACCAACTGATCGACGAACGCAAGCGCGATCCCGATGCACCGCAGAAGAATGACCTGCTAGGGCTGATGCTGCAGGGCCGCGATGCGGTGACGGGCCAGGGCCTGTCGGACGAGAACATCCGTCACCAGCTCATCACCTTCCTGATCGCCGGGCACGAGACGACCAGCGGCATGCTGTCGTTCGCGACCTACTTCCTGCTCAAGCATCCGCAGGTGCTGGAGCAGGCCCGCGCGGAAGTGGATGCGGTGATCGGCACCGGGCCGCCGCGCATCGAGCACCTTGCGAAGCTGCGCTACATCGAGCAGGTGCTGATGGAGGCGCTGCGCATCTGGCCGACGGCGCCGGCATTCCAGTTGCGCGCGCACCGGGACACGGTCATCGGCGGGCGCTATGCGATCGGCCGGCGCGACACGGTGGTGGTGCTCACGCCGATGCTGCACCGCGACCCGCGCGTCTGGGGCAACGACGTCGAGGCATTCCGGCCCGAACGCTTTGCGCCGGAGGCACTGGCGCAACTGCCGCCCAACGCGTGGAAGCCCTTCGGCAACGGGCAGCGGGCGTGCATCGGTCGGCCCTTCGCGATGCAGGAGGCGATCCTGCTGGTCGCGATGATGCTGCAGCGCTTCGACCTGGTCGAGGAAGATCCGTCGTACCAGCTGCAGGTGACCGAAACGCTGACGCTCAAGCCCCGCGGCTTTCGCATCCGCGCCAAGCGCCGCAGCAGTCCGTCGTTCGAGCCGCGAGGCGCGGCGCTGCCGCAAGCCCGCGCGGCGCGGCCGTCGGCCACCGGGCCGCGGACGACCGACGCACGACAGGCCACACCGCTGCTGGTGCTGTACGGCTCGAACGCCGGTTCGGCCGAAGCCTTCGCCGGACGCATCGCCAACGAAGCCCAGGCGCACGGCTACAGCGCGCAGGTGGGCACGCTCGATGAATTCGCGGGCCGGCTGCCGGCCGACGGCGCGGTGGTGATCGTCACCGCGTCGTACGAAGGGCAGCCGCCGGACAACGCGCGCCGCTTCGCCGCGTGGCTGGAGTCGCTCGGGCCTGGCGCGTTGAACGGCGTGCGCTACGCCGTGTTCGGCTGCGGCAACCGGCAATGGGCGCGCACCTTCCAGGCCGTGCCCAAGCGCTTCGATGCGGCGCTCGAAGCGGCCGGGGCGGCACGCATCGCTGCGCGCGGCGAAACCGACGCCGGCGGCGACTTCTTCGGCCCGTTCGACGCGTGGTGCGGGCAGTTGTGGCCAGCCCTCGCTGGCGTGTTCGGTCACGTGATGGGCCGTGAGGTGCCAACCGCGCCGGCCGGCCCGCGACTCGAAGTCGAGCTGCTCCCCGGTGGTCGCACGACGGTGCTGCGCCAGGTCGACCTGCAGCACGGCGAGGTGCTGGACAACCGCGAGCTGGTCGACATGAGCAACCCGCTCGCACGCTCCAAACGCCACCTTGAGCTTGCTCTGCCCGAAGGCATGCATTACCGCGCGGGCGACTACCTGGCGGTGCTGCCGCACAACCCGGTCGCGCTGGTCAAACGCGCGCTCGAGCGCTTCAGGCTCGCGCTGGACAGCCAGATCGTGATCCGCAAGCCCGAGCACAGCCTCGCCGCGCTGCCGACGGGTTACCCGGTCAACGCCAGCGAGGTGCTGTTCCACTACGTCGAGCTGGCGCAGCCGGCCACGCGCGCGCAAGTCGCCGCGCTGGCGGTGGCGACACGCTGCCCGCCGGAGAAGGTCGCGCTGGCCGCACTCGCCGAAGAGGACGCCCACCAGCGCGAGGTCCTCGCCAGGCGCGTCAGCGTGCTCGACCTGCTCGAACGCCACGCCTCGTGCGAGATCCCGTTCGCCGCCTTCCTCGACATGCTGCCCGCCGCCCGCGCGCGCCAATATTCGATCTCGTCCTCGCCGCTGTGGAATCCGCAGCGCTGCACGCTGACGGTGGCGGTGGTCGATGCGCCGGCGCTGTCGGGGCACGGCCGCTACCAGGGCATGGCGTCGTCGTACCTCGCCCAGTGCACACCGGGCACGCGCGTGGCGATGGCGGTGCGTCCGTCGAACGATCGGTTCCGTCCGCCGGCGTCGCTCGAGACGCCGATGATCATGGTCTGCGCCGGCACAGGCCTGGCGCCCTTTCGCGGCTTCCTGCAGGAACGCGCGGCGCTGGCCGGTGATGGACGCAGCGTCGGGCCATCGCTGCTCTTCTTCGGCTGCGACGATCCCGACGTCGACTTCCTCTACCGCGACGAGCTCGCGGCGTGGGAGCAGGCCGGAGTCGTCAGCGTGCGGCCGGCGTTCTTCCATCGGGCCGATGGCGACGTGCGCTTCGTGCAGCACCGCGTGTGGCAGGACCGCGCCGACGTGGCCGAGCTGTTCCGGCGCGGCGCGCATGTCTATGTCTGCGGCGACGGCCTGCGCATGGCGCCAGCGGTCCGCGAGACCTTTGCGCGCATCTACGAAGAGGCCGCCGGCGTGACGCCCGAGCGGGCCGAGGCCTGGATCGACAAGCTCGAGCGCGAGACCGGCCGCTACGTGGCGGACGTGTTCGCCTGAAACTGCAATTCACAGGAGGAGAGAACCCATGACCGACAAGCCCTGGTTGAAGTCTTACCCGCAAGGTGTGCGGTGGGACCTGGACATCGAACCGATGCCGCTGCAGCGCGTGCTCGACGCCAGCGTGGCGCGATGGCCCGAGCAGCCGGCGCTGCAATTCATGGGCCGGCGCATCAGCTACCGCGAGCTGGGCGAGCTCACCGACCGCGCGGCCAAGGGCCTGCAGCAGCTCGGGGTGAAGCCGGGGGTGCACGTGGGCCTGTTCCTGCCCAACACGCCGCACGGCGTCATCGCCTTCTTCGGCATCCTCAAGGCCGGCGGCACGGTGGTGAACTACTCGCCGCTGGACGCGGCCAAGGTGCTGGAGCACAAGATCGAGGACAGCGAGACCGACCTGCTGTTCACGCTCGACCTGGCGGTGCTGTATCCGCAGATGGCCGGCATGCTCGGCAAGACGCGGCTGCAGCGGCTGATCGTCGGCAAGCTCGGCGAGATGACGCCGATGCCGGACGCGGTGAACGCGCAGATGAAGGCCGGCCAGCAGCTGGCCGACGTGGCCTGGGATGACCGGCACGTGCGCATGGCGCAGTTGCTGGACAACGACGGGCAGTTCACGCGTTATCCCGTCGCCGATCCGGCGCAGGCGATCGCCGTGTTGCAGTACACCGGCGGCACCACGGGCCAGCCCAAGGGCGCGATGCTCACGCATGCCAATCTGTCGGCGGCCGCCGCGCAGTACGTGGAGTCCACGCGCGACATGCATGAGGTCGGCGTCGAGCGCTTCCTCTGCGTGCTGCCGCCGTTCCACATCTACGCGCTGACCGTGAACATGCTGTTCGGCCTGAGCATCGGCGCCGAGCTGGTGCTGCACGCGCGCTTCGATCCCAAGGCTGCGCTGGAGGACATCTCGGCCCGGAAGATCACCGTGTTCTGCGGCGTGCCGACGATGTTCACGGCGGTGATGGACCATCCGGAGGTCACGAAGCACGACCTGCGCTCGCTCAAGTTCTGCGCCTCGGGCGGTGCGCCGCTGCCGGTGGAGGTGGGCCAGCGTTATGCCGAGCTCACCGGCTGCCATCTGTCCGAGGGCTGGGGCATGACGGAGACCTCGCCCACCGGCACCTTCACGCCGCCGACCACGGCGATCAAGCCGGGCTCCTGCGGCATCCCGCTGCCGCGCATCGAGATCAAGCTGCTGTCGCTGGAAGACCCGACCCGCTATGTCCCGCTCGGCGAAAAGGGCGAGATGTGCATCAAGGGTCCGAACGTGATGAAGGGCTACTGGAAGAAGCCCGAGGCGACGGCCGAGATCACCACCTTCGACGGCTTCCTGCGCACCGGCGACGTCGCCACCATGGACGGCGACGGCTACGTCTTCATCATCGATCGCTGCAAGGACATGCTGCTGTGCAGCGGCTACAACGTCTACCCGCGCGTGCTGGAAGAAGCGATCTACCTGCACCCTGCCGCCAGCGAGGTGTGCGTGATCGGCATCCCCGACGCCTACCGCGGGCAGTCGCCCAAGGCCTTCGTCGTGCTCAAGCCCGGTGCGCTGCCGTGCACGCTGGAACAGCTGCAGGCCTTCCTGAAGGACAAGCTGGGCAAGCACGAGATGATCCAGGCGCTCGAGATCCGCGCCGCGCTGCCCAAGACGGCCGTGGGCAAGCTGTCCAAGAAAGACCTGGTCGAAGAGGAGGCGCGCAAACGCGAAAGCGCAGGCGCGTTGGGCGAAGGCGCGGCCGCGTGAGCGCGAAGGCCGCGCTCATGCGACCGCGGAAGATCTTGACCGCGCTGGCGCTCGTCGTGCTCGCACCGGTCGCCTACCTCACGCTGTGGCCGGTGCCGGTGGCGCCGGTCGCCTGGTCGGCCGCTCCTCCACCCGGCTATGCCGGCCCGCACGCTGCGAACCAGCGATTGGCCGCGCTGCAGCACATCGATCTGAAGGGCGACAGCGGTCCCGAGCACGTGGCGATCGGCCGCGACGGCAAGCTGTACACGGCGGTGGCCAGCGGCAGGCTCCTGCGCTTGAACCCGGACGGCAGCGGCCTGGAAGTGTTCGCGCAGCCCGGCGGACGCATCCTCGGCTTCGACTTCGATGCCGCCGGTCACCTGATCGGCGCCGACCCCACGCGTGGCCTCGTCTCGGTCGCGCCGGATGGCCAGGTGACGGTCCTGGCCGACCAGGTCGACGGCGACCCGATCCGCTTCGCCAATGCGGTGGTGGTGGCCCGCAGCGGCCGCATCTACTTCAGCGACGCATCGACACGCTTCAGCGCCCGCGACCTGGGCGCCAGCGAAGCGGGCCTGCGCGAGATCCTCGAGGGATCGGCCTCCGGTCGCCTGCTGGAATACGACCCGACCACGAAAAGGACGCGCACCCTCGCCCGCGGCTTCTCGCTCGCCAACGGCGTCGCGCTCAGCCAGGACGAGCAGTGGCTGTTCGTGGCGGACACCGGCCGCTACCGGATCTGGAAGATCGACGTCGCGGGCACGGCGCCGCCCAAGGTGCTGCTCGACAAGCTGCCCGGCTATCCGGACAACCTGATGCGCGGGCGCGATGGCCGCATCTGGGTGGGCCTGGTCAAGCCGCGCAACGCCGGCGCCGACCGGCTGTCCGACAAGCCCTTCGTGCGCAAGCTGATCATGCGCCTGCCGCGCTCGATCTGGCCGCTGTCGAAGGACCATGCGCACGTGTTCGCATTCACCGAGGACGGCCGCGTGGTGGCTGACCTGCAGGGCCCGTCCGGCGCCTATGGCGAGACCACGGGCGTCACCGAGACGGTGGACCGGCTCTACGTCACCAACCTGCGCGCGAAGACCCTGGGCTGGCTGCCGCGGCCGGCGCCCTAGCCAAGTCAGGGCGTTCCGTCGCGCAGGGCGCGGGCACGCGCTTGCGTCGAAGAGTCCGCCGGGAAGAAACACTCGATGCGCAACTCCTGCAGCGTCACATCCTGCGGTGTTCCCAAGGTCGTGACGGCGGAGAAGTAGTTGAAGACGTGATCGCCCTTGCGAAAGCAGATGGGAATCACCGGCACGGACGGCGCGGCCAGGTTCAGGCGGCGCAGGTGCTTCGGCACCCCGGGATAGGCCAGCACTTCGGCAATCAGGTCGTCGGTGGTCGCGTCCGGCACGCCGCCGACGGCCTCGCGATGAACCCGCTGCAGCAGCGTCTCGGCAACCAGGTCCCAGTTGTCCACGCAGGGCCGCAGGCCGTGCGGATCGAACATCAGGCGCACGACGTTCGCCGGCTGGGCGGCGGCGCGATCGCCGAGCAGCAGGCCGAAGAAGCGACGCGCGGCCTCGTTGACTTTCACGAGATCCCAGTGGCGATTCATGACGACCGCGGGAAACGGCTCCTGCTGGCGAAGAATCGCGTGCAAGGCGGTCTGCACCGCGCGCAGCTCCGGGGCATCGAGCGGGCTCTCGGCGTACAGGGGCGCGAATCCCGCGGCCAGCAGCATCGCATTGCGCTCGCGCAAGGGCACGCCGAGCACATTGGACAGCAGCACCACCATCTCCCGGCTCGGCTTCGCACGCCCGGTCTCCAGGAAGCAGATGTGGCGCGGCGAGACATCGGCCTCGTGCGCGAGGGCGAGCTGGCTCAGGCTGCGCGTCTTGCGCCAGTACTGCAGCAGCGGCCCGACGGCGCTGGACCGGGGTGCGGAATGGGTACTGGTCATCCGGCAAGTATGGCGAACGACCGGCCTGCGGCAATTCCCCCGCAGGTAAGTGCCGCGGCACTTACCTGGGTGGGAATTGAGCCGGCGCCGCGGATGCGAAGAATGCGCCAACACCGCGAGGCATGTCGCCGACCGGTCCCCCAGCTCGGAGCAACACCATGCACACCTATCGCATCCACACCGTCGAATCCGCGCCCGAAAACTCCCGGCCCGCCCTGCGGGGACTGAAGCAGGCCGTCGGCATCGTCCCGAACCTCGCGGCCACGATGGCCGAGTCACCGGTCTTGCTGAGCGGCTTCGTCGGTGCGTTCGGCAACTTTCACGGCGGGACGTTCAGCGGAGGACAGAAGCAGGTCCTTCTGCTGAGCAACGCGGTTGCCAACACCTGCCCCTGGGCCGTAGCGTTTCACTCGGCGATGGCGCTGAAGGAAGGCGTCGATCCGGAACACGTCCGGGCCATCCGAGAGAAGCGGCTGCCGACGGATGCGGGACTCGCCGCGTTGTCGAGCTTCACGCGGGCACTCATCGACAAGCGCGGGCACGTCGGCGAGCGTGATCTCGCCTCGTTCGGCGAAGCGGGGTTCGGTCCCGATCAGGTGCTCGAGGTCATCGCCGGGCTCGCCGTTTCGGTGATGGCGAACTACGCCGGCAACATCACCAAGCCGGCTGTCGAGCAGCCGTTCCAATCGCAGGTGTGGACGGCCTGATGCCATGACCCATCGCCGCAACATGCTGGGCATCGGCGCCGCCGCGGTGGGCGCGGCGGCGCTGCCGCTCGCCTCCCGTGCGCAACGCGCCGCCGCACACGACCGCTCGGGCACCATCCGGACCAAGGACGGCGTGGAGCTGTTCGTCAAGGATTGGGGACAAGGCCGCCCCCTCATCCTCACCCACGCGTGGCCGCTGTCGTCCGACTGCTGGGAGCAGCCGGCGTTGGCCATCGCCGAGGCCGGCTACCGCGTGATCAGCTACGACCGCCGCGGCTTCGGGCGATCGAGCCAACCCTCCACCGGGTACGACTACAACACCTTCGCCGACGACCTGGCGACCGTCATCCAGGCGACGGGCGCCAGGGACGCGACGCTGGCCGGGTTCTCGATGGGCGGCGGGGAGATCGTGCGCTACCTCTCGCGCCACGGCAGCAAGGGCATCGCCAAGGTCGCCCTGGTGGCGGCCGTCGTGCCGGGCCTGGCGAGGAACAGGAACAACCCCCAGGGCGTGGACCCGGCGTTCTTCGACGGCCTGAAGGACAGCCTGCGCAAGGACCGCGCGACCTTTCTGGCCGGTCTGCTCAGGGAGGTGTTCTACGACGTGCAGACCAGCGCCAGGAGCACGAACCCCGTGTCGCAGGCGGTGCTGGACTGGTCCCTGCAGATGGCGATGCAGGCGAGTCTGCGCGCGCTGATCGGTTCGGTCGACGCGTTCGGCAAGGAGGACTTCGTGCCGGATCTGGCCGCCGTGACGGTGCCCACGCTCATCCTGCACGGCAGCGCCGACAAGCCGGTGCCGTTCGAGCTCACGGCGCGCCGCGCGGCCGCAGGCATCCGTCAGGCCAGGCTCGTGGAATACGGTGGTACCTCGCACGGCCTGCTCGTGACCGAGCGGGCGCGCGTGACACAGGACCTGCTGGACTGGCTGGCCGCCTGAGCCAACGCCGTCGGCCGCAGCTCAGGGCAGGCTGCGCCACCACAGCTTGTTTTCGCGGGGTCGCCCCAGCGTCAGGACTTCGCCGATCTCGGGGGTTGCCAGCGCCAGCCCCTGCTGTTCGGCCAGTTGGGCGACACGCTCCAGCGGCTCGCGCCAGGGATGGAAGGCCAGGTCGAAGGTGCTGTTGTGGACCAGGTACAGCGTCCTGGCCTTCACGTCCTGGAAGGCGCGCACGGTTTCTTCGGGCGACATGTGCACCGCCGGCCAGTAGCTGTCGTACGCGCCGTTCTCCATCAAGGCCAGGTCGAAGGGGCCCAGCTTCTCGCCGATCGCCTTGAAGCCCGGGAAGTAGCCGCTGTCGCCGCTGTAGAAGATCGATTCGCCGCCGCTGCGGATCACCCACGACGCCCACAGCGTCTGGTTGCGGTCCCAGAGCGTGCGGCCGGAGAAGTGCTGGGCCGGGGTGGCGGTCAGGCCGACCTCGCCATGCCGGGCCGCCTGCCACCAGTCGAGCTCTTCGATGCGATCGGCCGGCACGCCCATGTCGCGCAGGCGTGCACCCACGCCCAACGGCACGAAGTAGCGCTGCACGCGATGCTTCAGCGCTTCGATGGTGGGTGCATCCAGGTGGTCGTAGTGGTCATGGGACAGGATCAGCCCCTCAATGGGCGGGACCTCGTGCAGCGGCAGCGGCGAAGGGTGGAAGCGCATCGGCCCGGCCCAGCTGACCGGGGAGGCGCGCGCCCCGAAGACGGGGTCGATCAGCCAGTACTTCCCGCGCAGCTTGAGCAAGTGGGACGAGTGACCGAGCCGCACGATGTGGTTGGCCGTGTTGTCGAGCTTGTCCAGGGCCGGACGGTCCAGCGCACGGACGGGGATCGGCTCCGCCGGGACGGTATCGACCTTCTTGTCCGTCAGGAATCGCGTCCAGATCGCCCAGCTGCCGCGGGAGGGCTTCGCGTCGGGATTGGCCAGGTTCTGGAACTTGCAATCGGCCGCGACGTACTGCGGCGACGCGGCGTGGCGTGGATCGCAGGATTCGGCATGGGCGTCGGCGCCGCCAAGGATGCCGAGGGCCGCGAAGAACCCGGCGACGGCAAGGTGGAGTGAATTCATGGGTGTGGATCTGCGAGCGGGTTTCAAGACAGGGTGGTGGTCATGCGGCCGGTTCGTGGCTACATGCGCGTACCACCGCGAACATCCGACGGGTTCCGGCCGGTCCAGCGCAGGAAGGCATGCCGGAAGTTGGCCGCGTCGCTGTAGCCCACCCGTTGTGCGATCTCCTCGTGCGTCAGTCGGGTGGTGCTGAGGTATTCGATGGCCAGGCGCTTGCGCGCTTCGGCCAGCAGATGGCGATAGGTGGTCCCTTCCGCCTCGAGCCTGCGCCGCAGCGCCCGGGGCGACATCGCCAGTTGCGCCGCGACGTCGTCGATGCTCACCGGGCCGGTTCGCCGTTCGAGCAGGATCGGCCAGACGTCGGCGGCCACCCTGCCCGCGCGATCCACTTCGGCGAGCAGTTGATCGCAGACTTCGCGCGCCATCGCATGCGTGCGCGGGTCGGCCAAGCCCAGGGGGCCGTCGTCGAATGCCCGCTCGTACCCGGCGCCCGCCTGGTCGAACGAAACGGGGCAACCGAACAGCGCTTCGTAGACATCGGCATGCGCCGGCGCGGGATGGTCGACGGCGATGCGCGAGAACCGGAAGGCCGGGCCCATGCCGTCCCGATGCGCGACCAGATGCGCCGCCAGCGCGAACTCCAGCGCGAAGCGGTGCACGGCGTCCGAGGCGCCCGGCCAGTGCATCGGCGCGAGCGCGACCCAGGCCTTCGCGCCCTGGTTCGAGAACGTCACGTCGCAGAACGGACCGACGATGCGCACATAGCGCGCGACGAAGCGGGCGGCGTCCGCGCGGGTCGCGCTGCTCAGCAATGCGTAGCCGTACATCCAGTAGGCCGTGACGTGCATGCGCAGGCCGGCGCGCAGTGCAGTCGCCGGGTCGCTCGACAGGCGCAGCGCGTTGCGAACCACGGTGTCGAGCTGCCGGTAGGAGGTCCTGGTCGTGGGCGCGCCGAGCTGCGACGCGGCCAGCCCGGTCCCTTCCAGCGCCGCCGCCGCATCGATGCCTTGCCCGGCGAGCTCGGCAACGATCGCGGCGATCGAGTGCGGCCAATAGATGCGCCGTTCGAAGCCCATGAGTCGCTCTCTAGACGAAGTCGACGAACTTGTTGAACGGCATCTCCCGCAGCCGCTTGCCGGTGGCCGCGAAGATGGCCGCGGCCAATGCCGGTGCGGCCGGCGGCACCGGCGGCTCGCCCGCGCCGCGGATGCGCGGCGCGTTCTCCAGGCTGCGCACCACGATGTGCGGACACTGGTCCAGCCGCATGCCCTGGAACTGCGGAAAGTTCGACTGCTGCGCCATGCCATCGGCATAGGTGATCTCGCAGTTCATCGCGTGGCCGAGTCCCCAGACCACGGCGCCCTTGACGTGGTTGTCCAGGTTCACCGGGTCGACGACGCGGCCCACGTCCAGCGCGACGAACACCTTGTCGATGCGGATGCCCTTGTCGGTCTTCGTGACCTCCACCACCTCGGCCACCGGCACGCCGAAACTGTCGACGAAGGCGATGCCGCGGCCGCGGCCCGGTGCCAGCTTCGAGCCCCAGTTGCTCATCTCGCCCACCGCCTCGAGCACCTTGCGCGAGACGTCGTGGTTGCACAGGCGCAGGCGCTCGCGCAGCGGATCGGCGCCGGCGGCATGGATCAGTTCATCTAGGAAGGCGTTGGCGAAGAAGCCCTGGGTCGACGCCCCCACCGAGCGCCACGAGCTGGTGGGCGCGAGCTCCGGCACCTTGTACGCACGCATGCGGAAGTGCGGCACGGCGAACGGCTGGTTCCAGGCACCGGCGGCGATCTGGCCGTCCGCGCCCGGTGGCCCGGCCTGGCCCAGGCGCGATGCCTGCGAGGCGGAGGAACTGACCGTCGCCACCTGCAGGTCGACAGCGTGCACCTGGCCGTCTTTCACCACCCCCTTGCCGCGCGCCATGCCGATCTGGCGCGGGAAATCGTGGGCGAAATCCTCCTCGCGCGAATAGGTGAGCTTCACCGGCGTGCCGGGCATCTGCCGGGCGATCTCGGCGCACAGCGTGACGTTCTCGAATTCCAGCCGGTGGCCGAAGCAGCCGCCCGCGACCTGCTGGTGATAGCGCACCTGCTCGGGCTTCACGCCGGTGACCGCCGCGACCTTCTTCTGCACGAAGCGCGGCATCTGGTGGGCGACCCACACATCGACACCATCGGAGCCCACCTTGACGATGGCGCTCAGAGGCTCCAGCGGAGCGTGGGCCAGATACGGTGCGCGGTACTCGGCCTCGATCACCGGCCCTTGTTGCAACGCCTGGTCGACGTCGCCGTCGTGCCGCCATTGTTTGTTCAGTCGCTCCGGCGTGAAGCTCGCGGCGACCGCGGCCCAGTGGTCCTTCATTTCCGCCGGATACGGCGCGGGGCCCCAATCGCACTCGATGGCCTTGACGGCCTGCAGCGCGCGCCAGGTGTTGTCGGCCACCACGGCCACGCCGTTGCTCACGGGCAGGATCTTCTTCACGCCGCGCAGGCCCTTGGCCTTGGCGTCGTCGTAACGGTTGAGCTGGCCGCCCTGGCGGGGATTGGTTTTCACCGCGGCATGCACCATGCCTTCCATGGCCAGATCGATGCCGTAGCGCAGCGTACCGGTGGACTTGCCGACGATGTCCAGGCGCTGCATCGGCTTGCCGATGAAGCGCCAGGCCGCGGGGTCGCGCAAGGTCACGTCGCGCACCGGGTCGAGCGTGGCCGCGATGTCGGCCAGCTCGGTGTACTTGAGTTGCTTGCCGTCGGGCAACAGCACCGCGCCGCGCGCGGTCTTCAATTGCGCGACGGGCACGCCGGTCTTGCGCGATGCGGCCAGCTTCAGCGTCTCGCGGGCGACGGCGCCGGCTTCGCGCAGCTTGTCGAAGCTGTCGGGCACCGTCGACGAGCCGCCCGTCACCATGACGCCCAGCACCTTGAACAGTCCGCCCATGACATCGCGCATGGCTTCGGCCTGCCAGCGCGTGTCGTGCGCATTGAAGGCCGCGCGCTCTTCGGACACCCGGCGGTTGTAGTAGGCGGGCGACGGCGCACCGGCGTCGATACGGAACTGGCCGAACTCGATGTCCAGCTCCTCGGCGATCAGCGCGGCCTGCACCGAATAGGCGCCCTGGCCCATGTCCATGTGCGGGGTGATCAGCGTGACCGCGTCCTTGTCGATCCTCACCCAGGGCGTGAGCGCGGCCTGGCCCGGCTTCAAGCCCTCGGCCAGCGGATTGGGGTGCGACTTGCGCACCTGGTAGACACCGAATACGACGCCGCCGGCCACGGCGGCGGAGCCGATCAGGAAGCTGCGGCGGGCGATGGTCTTGAGACGGCCCATGTCAGGCTCCCTTCAGCGTCTTGGCGGCAGACTTCACCGCCTCGCGGATGCGCGGATACGTGCCGCAGCGGCACAGGTTGGCCGACATGGCCTGGTCGATCTGCTCGTCGGTGGGCGAAGGCGTCGTGGCCAGGAAGGCCGCGGCGGTCATGATCTGGCCCGATTGGCAGTAGCCGCACTGCGCGACCTGGTGCTCGATCCAGGCCTTTTGCACGGCGTGCAGCGCCGCCGGTTGGCCGAGGCCTTCGATCGTTATCACCGGCGCCACCACGGCGCTCACCGGCATCGAGCACGAGCGCACCGCCGCGCCGCCGACGTGCACCGTGCACGCGCCGCAATAGCCGATGCCGCAGCCGTATTTCGGGCCGGTGATTCGCAATTCGTCCCGCAATACCCACAGCAGCGGCATCTCGGGTTCGACGTCGACCTGGTGGTCCTTGCCATTGACGTTCAGTTTCATCGGTGGCTCCTGTTGGCTCGAATCGGATTCACGTTCAAACGACTAACGCCGCATCGACCCGGAGAGCAGCACCGTCCTGCCTCGGGCGGATGGCACGGCGGTCAGCAAGCTCGTCCGCGGAGGGCAGCGCACGCAGGGCCGCGAAGTCGACGACGTGGGCCGTCAACTTCGGATGCTGCAGCGCCGGCTCTCGGCGGCCGAGGCTGTGCACCCGCAGCCACGGTGCGGTCGGCCAGCAGGCCCGCCAGGATCTCCCGGCCCACGAGGCCCGTGGCGCCTGCAACGATGACGGTTCGGTTGCTCATGGGCGCTCCCATCCAGCGAGCTCAGGTCGCGGCTCAGGTCGCGGACTGGGCGTCCAGACCGAACGATTGCCGCACCAGTTGGAGGTAGCCGGCGTCGTCGAGCTTGGCGCGCGTCGCCAGCAGCGATTCGGCATCGGCGCCGCAGACATAGCGCACCTGTGCCGTGTCATCCGTCGCGGCCGTGAAGATCGCTTCAGCGGTCTGCGCGGGCGTCGCATAGCCGCCGCGACGGCTGCCCCAGGCCTCCATCGCCTTGGCGACGCTCGCCGCGTAGGGATGGTTCTGGTCGGCAAAGGTCACCGACAGCGATCGCCCGGCGAAATCGGTCGACACGCCGCCCGGGGCCACGAACTTGGCACGGATGCCGAACTGCGCCAGCTCGTGGTTGAGTCCCTCGGTGAAGCCGACCACCGCGTACTTCGTCGCGTGGTAAAGCGAATTGAAGGGCAGCGTCGTCAAGCCGCCGACCGAGGCCACGTTGACGATGACACCGCCGCCCTGGCTGCGCAGGGCCGGCAGCACGGCGCGGATGACGTTGAACACGCCGAACACGTTGGTGTTGAACTGGCGCTCGATGACGGCGTCGCTCGCCGTCTCGAAGGGTCCGAACAGGCCGAAGCCGGCGTTGTTGATCACCGCGTCGATGCGGCCGAAGCGCGCCAGCGTCGCGTCGATCGCGGCCTTCACCGAGGCCTGGTCGGTGACGTCGAGCGCATGCACCAGGACGTTCGGCAGCTCGGCGAGATCGCCCGCATCGCCGGTGTTGCGCATCGTGGCGGCGACGCGCCAGCCCGCCTGGGCGAAACGATGGGCAGCGGCCCGGCCGATGCCGGAGGAGCAGCCGGTGATCAGCACGGTCTTCGGAGTGGTGTTGTCGATGGCGTTCATCTGGGCATCCTTTGGTGAAAATTGATTCGGTTAAAGATCAAAAAAAGGGCGGGCCTCATGCCCGAATGGCGTCCCAGCACAGCTGGAAACCGTTGGCGCGGGTGGTCTCGTCGTCCGGCAGGTCGCCGCGGCTGACGAGCAGCGCGGTTTCCCTGGCCAGGCCCATCACGGCTGCGGCCAGCAGGGCGGGCGGTACCGTCTTGAGCTGCTCGCTGCGCTGACCGGCCACCAGCAGCTCGATGAACGGCGCCGACATGCGCTGGCCGAGCGCGCGGCTGGTCTCGCTGAGCAGCTCGGAGTGGTAGTACTGCTCGAGGAAAGCCACCTGCTGCCGGTTCTCGATCCGGTTATCGACGATGTTGTTCCAGATCCGGCGCACCCGCGCCTTCAGCGAGGCCTTCGGATCGTCGTCGCTCGCGTAGCGCGTGACGGTCGCCGTCTTCGCCTTCTGGTAGACGTCGTCGAGCAGGTCTTCGCGCGACTTGTAGTAGACGTAGAGGGTGCTGGTGGCCACGCCCGCTTCGCGCGCGATGTCGGCCAGCGTCACCGCGGCCAGGCCCTTGCCCGCCGCCAGCCGGTACACGGCGGCAGCGATGGCCTCGACCTTCTTTTCGTCCTTCGGCTTCATGATGAGATCGATCATACGCGAATATTCATTCGCTTAAAAGCCGATCTGCACCGGATCTCAGCCGCTCCACCAAATAGTCCACGGCCACCCGCACCTTCGGGATCTGGTAGCGAGTGCGCAGGTACTGGCGGTTCTCGTTGCTCACATAGAGCGCGCCCGGTCTCGCCCCGCCGAGGCTTCGCGGTCTGGGGCCGTTCTCGGCCCGTTGCTGCCATTGCGATTGAAGACTCAGCGAGATCAGGCCGCCAGGGTGCCCTGTTGCGCTCGTGTCCCCCGGTCGCTCCGCTCCCTCCTCCTCTTACCTCGCTCCACAGGGCACCCTGCCGTCCTGATCCGGCGCGGCCCTGGAATTGATTCTTCGCACGCCACCGTGGTGCCGTTGCCAAGGACATGGGGTGCCCGCTGCAGCGAGGTAAGAGGAGGAGGGAGCGCAGCGACCGGGGGACACGAGCGGCAGCGGGTACCCCGTGGCCTTGGCTCGCTCGGTCTCCGCATGCGGCGCCGAACGTCCGCAAAAGGCCGGGAGCAGCCACAGGAGACCCGGCCAAGCCCGACGGACTATATTTTTCCGCGACGGACTTTATTTGTTCCAGTCAGCAAGAGCGCAACCGTCATTCGACGGTCACGCTCTTGGCCAGATTCCTGGGCTTGTCGACATCCGTGCCGCGCGCACACGCCGTGTGATACGCCAGCAGTTGCAGCGGCACGACGTGCAGGATCGGCGACAGCGCGCCGTAGTGCTCGGGCATGCGGATCACATGCACGCCAGGCCCTGACGAGATCTGCGTGTCCGAATCGGCGAACACGAACAACTCGCCGCCGCGCGCGCGCACTTCCTGCATGTTGCTCTTGAGCTTCTCCAGCAGCGCATCGTTCGGCGCCACCGTGACCACCGGCATCGCCGAAGTGACCAGCGCCAGCGGCCCATGCTTCAACTCGCCGGCCGGATAGGCCTCGGCGTGGATGTAGCTGATTTCCTTGAGCTTCAGCGCACCTTCGAGCGCCACCGGGTAGTGCAGCCCACGGCCTAGGAACAGCGCGTTTTCCTTGCGCGCAAACTCCTCGGCCCAGGCGATGACCTGCGGCTCCAGCGCCAGCACCGCCTGCACGGCAGACGGCAAGTGGCGCAGCGCCTTCAGATGCCCCGCTTCCTCGTCCTCGGTCAGGCGGCCGCGCGTCTGCGCCAGCGCCAGCGTCATCAGGAACAGCGCGACCAGCTGCGTCGTGAAGGCCTTGGTCGACGCGACGCCGATCTCGACGCCGGCGCGCGTGACGAAGGCATGCGCGCATTCGCGCACCATCGCGCTGGTGCCGACGTTGCAGATCGTCAGCGTGTGGGCCATGCCCAGCGCGCGCGCGTGCTTGAGCGCCGCGATGGTGTCGGCGGTCTCGCCGCTCTGGCTGATCGTGACGACCAGCGTCTTCGGATTCGGCACGCTGTCGCGGTAGCGGTATTCGCTGGCGATCTCGACCGAGGTCGGGATGCGGGCGATCGATTCGAGCCAGTACTTGGCGACGGAGCCTGAGTAGTAGCTGGTGCCGCAGGCCAGGATCAGCACCTGCTCGGCGTCCTTGAAGGCCTTGAAGGCCTGGTCGCCGAAGAGCTCTGGCGCGACGTTCGAGACGCCGTCCAGCGTGTCGGCGATGGCCCGTGGCTGCTCGAAGATCTCCTTCTGCATGTAGTGCCGGTACGGGCCCAGCTCGGCGGCGCCGGAATGCGCGTGCACCGTGCGCACTTCGCGCTGCACTGCGCGGTGCGTGCCGTCGCTCTGGCGGCCGACGATCCAGTGCTTGCCGAGCTGCAGGTCGACGATGTCGCCTTCGTCGAGGTAGACGATCTGGTCGGTGACGCCGGCGAGCGCCATCGCGTCCGACGCCAGGAAGGTCTCACCTTGGCCGACGCCGAGCACCAGCGGTGAGCCTTCGCGCGCGCCGACGACGCGCTGCGGCTCGTCACGGCAAAACACTGCTATCGCGTACGCGCCTTTCAGGCGTTGGGTGGCGCGCTGTACGGCGTCGAACAGGTCGCCGTCGTAGAGGTGGTTCACGAGGTGTGCGATGACCTCGGTGTCGGTCTGGCTCTCGAACACGAAGCCCTTGGCCTGCAGCTCGGCACGCAGCTCGTCGTGGTTCTCGATGATGCCGTTGTGCACCAGCGCGATCCGCGCGCTGCCGTTCGGGCCGGTAGAGAAGTGCGGGTGCGCGTTGTGCACCGCCGGCGCGCCGTGGGTCGCCCAGCGGGTATGCGCAATGCCGGTTCCCGACTGCACCGCCTCGTTGGCCACCTGCGCATCGAGCTCGGCGACGCGCGAGGTGCTGCGCGTGCGGCGCAACAGGCCGTCCTGGTGCACGGCGACGCCGCAGCTGTCGTAGCCGCGGTATTCCAGCCGCTTCAGGCCCTGGACCAGGATGGGAACGATGTTGCGCTGACTGACGGCGCCGACGATGCCACACATCTTGAAACACTCCGTGTCCGGTGATCGATGGGAAGGGATCCTAGGGAGTGGGATGAGAAACAGGCGTGCAAAATTCCTGCGTTGATGAAATTCTTCAACACGGCTGCTGCAGCGTGGTTGAAAATTGCATCATCGAGGCTGAAATGAAACGGATGGCCGCAAGATGATCGAACTCGATGCTCTCGACATCCGCCTGCTGGACCTGCTGCAGCAGGATGCCTCGCGCGCCAACCAGGCGTTGGCCGAGGCCGCGCATGCGTCGCCGGCGACAACGCTGCGCCGCGTGCGCCGGCTGGTCGAGTCCGGCGTGATCGAGCGCCAGCTGGCGATCGTCTCGCCGCAGCAGGTGCCGGGACTGACCGCGCTGGTCGAGGTCTCGCTCGACGCGCAGGGCGCCGAGCACCTGGCGGCCTTCGAGCAGCGTGCCGTCGCCGAGGACCGCGTGCAGCAGTGTTACCGCGTCTCGCCCGGCCCGGACTTCATGCTGGTGATCTGGGCGCCGGACATGGCGGCCTACCACGCGCTGGTGCAGCGGCTCTTCACGCAGGACGCCAACGTGCGCAACGTGAAGGCCTTCTTCAGCGTGCATCGCGCCAAGTTCGAGCCGCGCGTGCGGCTGGCGCCGCCCGCGGCCTGAGCGCGGTCAGCGGACGATGATCGCCAGCCCCTTCAGATACTCCCCTTCCGGGAAGCCGATCGTCGTCGGATGGTCCGGCGCGGCTTCCAGCCGCTGCAGCAGATAACCGTCGACACCGGCGTCGTGGCCGGCGCCGGCGACGATCTTGTGGAACAGCTCGGCGCCGATGCCGCCGGAGCAGGAGTAGGTCATCAGCAGGCCGCCGGGCTCCAGCAGCTTCAGCGCCAGCCGGTTGATGTCCTTGTAGGCGCGCGACGCGCGATCGGCATGCGCGGCACTCGGCGCGAACTTCGGCGGGTCGAGCACGATCGCGTCGAAGGATTCGCCGGCCTTGAGCTTCTCTCTCAGATAGGCGTTGACGTCGGCATCGGCGAAGCTGCAGGCCGCATCGTCGAAGCCGTTGCGGCGCACGTTGTCGCGCGCCTGTTCGAGCGCCGGGCCCGACGAATCGACGCTGGTCACGTCGCGCGCGCCGCCGGCCAGCGCCGCGACGCTGAAGCCGCCCGTGTAGCTGTAGCAGTTCAGCACACGCTGGCAACCGAGCTGGCGCACCAGTTGCGCGAAGCGGTGGCGGTTGTCGCGCTGGTCGAGGTAGTAGCCGGTCTTGTGGCCGAGCGCGACATCCAGCCCCAGTTGCCAGCCGTGCTCGGTGATCGCCAGCGCGGTGGCGCCGTCGCCGCGCAGCCAGCCGGTGCGCGCTTCCAACCCCTCGAGCCCACGCACGCCGGAATCGGAGCGCTCGTACAGCCGCGCCGCGCCGGTGATCGCGCACAGCTGTGCGGTGATGGTGTCGCGCCAGCGCTCGACGCCGGCGCTGAGGAACTGCGCCGACAGCGTGTCGCCGTAGCGGTCGACGATCAGGCCCGGCAGGCCGTCGGCTTCGCCGTGCACCAACCGTTGGCCGTCGCTTTGAATGCCGAGCCGCGCGCGCAGCGCGACCGCCTGCCGCAGCCGGCGCTCGAAGAAGGCCTCGTCGATGCGCTCGGCTTCGTCGAAGCTCCAGGCCCGCACGCGGATCTGCGAGCTCGGGCTGAACGCACCCCAGCCGAGGAACTTGCCGTCGTCGGCCTCGATGCGCACCGTTTCGCCGGCATCGCCACCGCCCTTGGCGATGCTGCCCTGGAAGACCCACGGGTGGCGGCGCAGCAGCGAGCGCTCCTTGCCCTCGCGCAATCGAATCACTTTCATGCTGCGATTGTCGCCGTGCCGCCAAGCGTGACGTCTGCCCGCGGCGCGCGCGCCGTTACCTTCAGTCCGGCGCCGCAGCACGCCGAAAACGGAGGACGTTTCTTCACTCCGGGAGCTGACCTCCATGCCTTCACGCCGCCTTGCCCTGTTGTCCCTGCTGCTGGCCTGCGCCGGCGTCACGCTGAACGCCCACGCGCAACAGGCGCTGGACAGCATCCAGAAAGCCAAGACCGTGCGCATCGGCGTGCCGGCCGACATGCCGCCCTTCGGCTACAAGGCCGGCGACGGTCAGCTGCGCGGGCTGGACATCGACATGGCCCAGCTGATCGGCACCAAGCTCGGCGCCAAGGTCGAGCTGGTGACGGTGACCAGCGGCGAGCGCGTGCCCGCGCTGCAGCAGCACAGGGTCGACCTGGTGATCTCGACGCTGGGCCGCAACCCGGACCGCGAGAAGCTGATCGACTTCGCCAACGACTACTCGTCCTTCTACCTGGCGGTGTTCGGGCCGAAGGCGCAGGCCATCGCCGGCCCGGCCGACCTGCGCGGCAAGACGATCGCCGTCACCCGCGGCTCGATCGAGGACCAGGAGCTGACCAAGGTGGCGCCGGCCGACGCCACCGTGCAGCGCCACGACGACAACGCCGCCTCGCTGGCCGCTTACATCGGCGGCAAGGCGCAGCTGCTGGCCGGCGGCATCAGCGTCGCCGCCGCCGCGGTGCAGACCAACCCCGGCCTCGAAGCCGATGCCAAGTTCGTGCTGAAGGATTCGCGCAACTTCATCGGCGTCGGCAAGGGCGAGGAAGCGCTGCGCAACCGCGTCAACCAGATCGTCGACGAAGCCAAGTCTTCGGGCGAGCTGCTGGCGCTGGGCCGCAAGTGGTTCAGCCGCAACGGCCTGAACCAGAAGTAAACCGGCAGCGCGGCCGCTGCTGTCGGCCGTTAGCGCTTCTTCGCGCGCGGGTGCGCCGCGTCGTAGATCTTCGCCAGGTGCTGGAAGTCGAGCTTGGTGTAGATCTGCGTCGTCGAGATGTTGGCGTGGCCGAGCAGCTCCTGCACCGCGCGCAGGTCGCCGCTGGACTGCAGCAGGTGCGAGGCGTAACTGTGGCGCAGCATGTGCGGATGCACGTCGGTCGGCAGGCCGGCGGCGAGCGCCAGCGCCTTCAGCCGCGTGCGCAGCTGCGGCGCCGACAGCCGCGTGCCGCGCTGGCTGACGAAGAGCGCCGGCTCGCCCGCGCGCGCGAATTCGGCCCGCTGCGCGCACCAGTCGGCCAGCGCGCGCAGGGCCGGACCGCCCACCGGCACGCTGCGCCGCTTGCTGCCCTTGCCGAGCACGTGCGCGGTGGCATCGCCGGCGTCGATCCAGCCCTGCGCGGCCGGACCGGGCGCGAGGTCCAGCGCCACCAGTTCGCCGACGCGCAGGCCGCAGCCGTACAGCAGCTCGACGATGCAGTGGTCGCGCGCACGCAGCACCGCCGATTCGCTCGTCGACTTGGCCTCGGCCAGCGCCACCGCCTGCTCGACCGGCAGCGCCTTCGGCAAGGTCTGCGGCGGCTTCGGCGGCCGGATGCCGTCGACCGGGTTGTGCGTCACCAGCCGCTCGCGGCCCCAGTAGGCGTAGAGCCCGCGCCAGGCGGCCAGCGTGATCGCGATGCTGCGCGAGCCGAGGCCGCGTTCGCGCAGCTTCGCGGTCCAGCGGCGCAGGTGATGGGCTTGCGCATCACGCAGCGCGATGCGATCGGACAACGCGTGTTGCTGCAGCTCGCGCAGCGCCGGCTCGTACAGCGCCAGCGTGCGCGGCGCGAGGCGCCGTTCGACGCGCAGGTGCTCGACGAAGCGCGCGATCGCCGGGTCGAGCGGCGCGCTGTCGTCGTCCACCGGCAGCGGCGTCAGGGCAGCAGGCGGGCCAGGCCGGCGCTCGTGATCTCGCCGATGCGCATCAGGAACTCGGTGCCCATCTCGGCGCTGTAGCGCGCCGGATCGGGCGACGCGAGCACCAGCATGCCGAACGCGTCTTCGTCGCGGCCGGCGCGCAGCGGCACCAGCGCCAGCGACAGCACGCTGCCCGGATCGGGCAGCCAGTTCACCGCCTCGAAGCCCGAGTTCAGCCCGCAGTACGGCAGCGTCAGGCTCGAGGCGAAGCTGCGGATGTCCTCGCTCGTGCCCTGCGCGAACGCCTTCTCGGCGTGCACCGGGGCGAGGTTCCACAGCCGCACCGCGGCCTGCGGCACCAGGAACTCGTGGCGCAGCGTGGCGACGATGATGTCGGGCAGCGCGGCCGGCGTCGACGCCAGCAGGATCGCCCGCGTGAAGCGGTGCAGCCGGTCGGCGATCGCCACGTTCTCCTGGCCGTGGCGGATCATCTCCATGATCTTCTGCTCGAGGCCCTTGACCTTCTCGCGCATCATTTCCATCTGCCGCTCCTGCAGCGAGACGGCGCGATGCCCGTGCGGGCTGGTCAGCTGGATCGTCGACAGCAGCTCGGCATGGCGCTCGAAGAAGCCCGGCGTGTTCGCCAGGTAGTTGGCGATGTCGGTCTCGGTGATCGCGCCCTGGATCGTCACAGTTCAATCTCCCCTTCGTAGACGGATTCGGCCGGCCCGGTCATGCGCACGGTGTCGCCATCGGATGGCCATTCGACGGTCAGCAGGCCGCCGCGCGCCTGCACGTCGACGCGGCGGTCGAGCCAGCCGAGGCGGATGCCCGCGACGACTGCCGCGCAGGCGCCGGTGCCGCAGGCCAGCGTCTCGCCGGCGTCGCGCTCGAAGACGCGGATCGCGACGTGGTCGCGCGCCAGCACCTGCAGGAAGCCGGCGTTGACCTTGCGCGCAAAGCGCGCGTGCGATTCGACGCGCTGGCCGAGCGCGAGCACCGGGGCCTCGCGCACATCGGCCACCCGCTGCACCGCATGCGGATTGCCCATCGACAGCACCGCCACCTCGACCTTGCGGCCTTCGCCGATGTCCAGCGGCCAGAGGTCGAAGTCGCCCTCGCGGCGCGGCGTCAGGCCTTTGGCGTCGAAGGGCACACGGGCCAGGTCGAAGATCGGCTTGTTCATGTCGACGGTCACGCGGCCGTCTTCTTCGAGCTGCAGCTCCAGCAGATTGTTGACGGTCTCGACCTTGATGCGCTTGCGCTCGGTCAGCCCGCGCTGATGCACGAAGCGCACGAAGCAGCGCGCGCCGTTGCCGCAGTGCTCGACCTCGTCGCCGGTGTTGTTGAAGATGCGGTAGCGGAAGTCGACGCCCGCGGTGCGGCTCGGCTCGACGAACAGGATCTGGTCGGCCCCGACACCGAAGCGCCGGTCACCGAGGCGCCGCAGCTGCTCCGGCGTCAGCTCGATCGGCGCGCGCGTCGCATCGAGCACGACGAAGTCGTTGCCGGCGCCGTGCATCTTGGTGAAACGAAGGTTCATCGGCGGATTATCAGCTTGCGCTGCAAGTCACCGGTACAGGGAGGGCTCACCCTCCGGGCGTGTCTTGAAGCGCCGATGCACCCACAGGTACTGCGCCGGATTGCGGCGGATCTGTTCCTCGATCCAGCGGTTCATGCGTGTGGCCGCGGCGATGTCGTCGTCGCCGGGAAAGTCGTCCCACGGCGGCAGGTAGCGCACGCGCCAGCCCTGCCCGCCCGGCAGGATCTCGGCCAGCACCGGCTGCACGCGCATCTTCAGCGTTCGCGCCATGCGCGCCGGGGCCAGCAAGGTCGCCGCCGGCACGCCGAAGAAGGGCACGAAGGCGGCGTCCTTGATGCCGAAGTCCATGTCCGGCAGGTTGAAGAAGGCGTGGTCGCGGCGAATCGCGCGCACCAGCGGCAGCGCAGTCTCATGGCGGGAGAAGACCTGGCCCTGGCCATAACGCAACCGGCCGCGGCGCATCGCCGCGTCGAAGACCGGATTGCTCTGCGCCTGGTAGATCGACGCGACGAGCTTCTTCTGGAACAACTGCGTCGACGCACCGGCGACATCCAGGGCCACGAAGTGCGGCACCAGCCACATCACCGGCTTGTCGCTGTGCTCGGCCAGGTGCACGTCGCCTTCGATGTGGATCAGCCGCTTCAGGCGTTGCGGGCTCGCGTACCACAGCATGCCGCGCTCGAGCAGGCTGCGCGCCATCCAGCCGAAGTGCTCGCGCAGCAAGGCTTCGCGGGCTTCGCACGAGAGCTCGGGCAGCGTCAGCTCCAGGTTGCGCAAGCCCACGCGGCGGCGCGAACCGGCCAGGCGGTAGAGCAGCCGGCCCAGACCGCGGCCGATCGCCGCCTGCACGCCCAGCGGCAACCAGTGCAACAGCCACAGGCTGCCCAGCACGATGCGCGCGAGCACCGCCTGCAACCAGCGCTTCACGGCTTGCCGTCCTGCGGACTCACGGCCTCGACGCGGCGCGGCTGTTTGTAGCGGTGATAGCCCCACAGATACTGCTGCGGCTTCCGGCGGATCAGCGCTTCCATCTGTTCATTGACCATCGTCGCGCAGGCGATCTGCAGCGCCTCGTCGCTGTCGGCGTGCGTCGGCACCGGCGCTTCGGGCTGCGTCACGCGCAGCAGGTAGCCGCTGCCGCGCGGCAGTCGTTCGGCCCAGATCAGCAGCAGCGCGGCGCCGGTCTGCTGCACCAGCCGGGTCGCCAGCGTCATCGTGTAGGCCGGCCGGCCGAAGAACGGCGCCCACACGCCCATGCCCTCCGGCGGCACCTGGTCGGGCAGCAGGCCGACCGCCTCGCCGCGGCGCAGCGCGCGGATCATCTGGCGCACGCCGGCCAGCGCGGCCGGCGCAGTCTCCAGCCCGGGCCGGCGGCGCGTGCCTTCTTCGAGCTCACGCAGCCAGGCCTGGCGCGCCGGGCGGTACATCGCCGTCAGGCGCGTGCGCTCGCCGAAGCGCTCGGCGATCGCCTGCGCGCAGACCTCGAAGCAGCCCAGGTGCGGCGTCAGCAGCACCAGGCCGCTTCCGGCGTCGAGCGCCTGCTCGATCAGCTCGGCACCCTGCCAGCGCAGCAACGCACCGAGTGGCTCGTGATGCGGGCGCAGCCACAGCCACGGCAGCTCGGCCACCATGCGGCCGGTCTCGGCCACCGCGGCCCGCCGCTCGGCATCGGTCAACCCGGCGAGCGCCGCATGCGCGCGCAGCCGCCGCCGGTAGGTCGGCGACAGCGCATAGGCCAGCCAACCGATCCAGGCGCCCGAAGCGTGCAAACTGCCCAGGGATCGCCCGGCTATCCATCGCATCACAGCCTGCATGCCGTTCGTATAATTTGGCGGTCGCCGAGTTAAAGGACAACTTGCGGGGCGACGCGGCCGGTGCAAACCAGAGCCGCCGGGCAGTCAACGGCCCGCCAAATGCCGCTAAAGCGTTCGCCTTCCAAGCACCCTGACGGAACCGGCGACGCGGATTCCCCAACTGTTCAGGAGTGTATTGAAGTGGCGAACGACTTTCTTTTCACCTCGGAATCGGTCTCGGAGGGGCACCCCGACAAGGTGGCCGACCAGATCTCCGACGCGATCCTCGACGCGATCTTCGCGCAGGATCCGCGCAGCCGCGTGGCCGCGGAGACGCTGTGCAACACCGGCCTCGTGGTGCTGGCCGGCGAGATCACCACCAACGCGCATGTCGACTACATCCAGGTCGCGCGCGACACGATCAAGCGCATCGGCTACGACAACACCGAGTACGGCATCGACTACAAGGGCTGTGCGGTCCTGGTCGCCTACGACAAGCAGAGCAACGACATCGCGCAGGGTGTCGACCAGGCCAGCGACGACCATCTGAACACCGGTGCCGGCGACCAGGGCCTGATGTTCGGCTACGCCTGCGACGAGACGCCCGAGCTGATGCCCGCGCCGATCTACTACGCGCACCGCCTGGTCGAGCGCCAGGCCCAGCTGCGCAAGGACGGCCGCCTGCCCTTCCTGCGTCCCGACGCGAAGAGCCAGGTCACGATGCGCTACGTGGATGGGAAACCCCATTCGATCGATACGGTGGTGCTGTCGAGTCAGCACAGCCCCGAGATGAGCCTGGGCGACAAGATGAAGCCCGAGTTCTACGAGGCGGTGATCGAGGAGATCATCAAGCCGGTGCTGCCGCAGGAGTGGCTGAAGGAAACGCGCTACCTCGTCAACCCGACCGGCCGCTTCGTCATCGGTGGCCCGCAGGGCGACTGCGGCCTGACCGGACGCAAGATCATCGTCGACACCTACGGCGGCGCCTGCCCGCACGGCGGCGGCGCCTTCAGCGGCAAGGACCCGACCAAGGTCGACCGCTCGGCCGCGTACGCCGCGCGTTATGTCGCGAAGAACGTCGTCGCCGCCGGCCTGGCGCGCCAGTGCCAGATCCAGGTCGCCTACGCGATCGGCGTCGCGCGGCCGATGAACGTCACCGTCTACACCGAAGGCACCGGCGTGATCCCCGACGACCGCATCGCCGAGATCGTCAACGAGGTCTTCGACCTGCGTCCGAAGGGCATCATCCAGATGCTCGACCTGCTGCGGCCGATTTACCAGAAGACCGCGGCCTACGGCCACTTCGGGCGCGACGAGCCGGAATTCTCGTGGGAGCGCACCGACAAGGTCCAGGTGCTGCGCGACTTGGCGGGCCGCAAGGCCCGATAGGTCGCGCAGCAACCGGGCCGAAGGCCCGGTCGCCGCGACAGCGGCGCCTGGGCCTTGCGGCGAAGGCTGACTTCGCGCAGCGAAGTCAAGGGGCCCCCGGGGCCCCGGCCGAAGCCACAAGGTCCAGGTGCTGCGCGACTTGGGCGGCCGTAAGGCGCCGCGTTAAGCCATTCTGGGGAGGGCCGGCGCCGGCCCCGTCCGTGACAATCCTCCCCGTACCACCGGGGAGGAACCCATGATGACGACGACCCTGCGCGCCTCCATCGGCGCGCTGATCCTGCTGTTGGCCACGGCCGTGCACGCCGCGGCCCCCTCGGCCGAGGACCGCGCCCGCCAGGCCGCCGAAGCGCAAGCCGACGCGCGCCAGGCCGCCAAGCCCGGCCCCACCGACATCCCGCTCGCCGACCAGGCCGTGCTGCACCTGCCGGCCGGCCACGTCTTCATCCCGCAGCCGCAGGCCGGCAAGCTGCTCAACGCGATGGGCAACCCGGGCCAGGACCCGCGCCTGCACGGGCTGATCTTCCCGAGCAGCGAGGCGCAGTGGTTCATGACCGTGCGCTACGAAGCCTCCGGCCACGTCAAGGACGACGACGCGCGCGACTGGAACGCCGACGACCTGCTGAAGAGCTACCGCGAAGGCACCGAGGCGGCCAACGAAGAGCGACAGAAGATGGGCGTCACGCCGATGGAGATCATCGGCTGGGCCGAGAAGCCGGCCTACGACGCCGGCACGCACCGCCTGGTGTGGGCGATGTCCTCGCGCGACAAGGGCGCGCCGGCCGACGCGCCGCAGGGCGTCAACTTCAACACCTACGCACTCGGCCGCGAAGGCTACTTCAGCCTGAACCTGGTCACCGACCTGAAGGACCTGGCGGCGCACAAGCCCGCGGCGCAGGCGCTGCTCGGTGCGCTCGAATTCAATGCCGGCCGGCGTTATGCGGACTTCAACGAGAAGACCGACCATGTCGCCGAGTACGGCCTCGCCGCGCTGGTCGTCGGCGTCGCGGCCAAGAAGCTCGGCTTCTTTGCGCTGGCGCTGGCCTTCATCGCCAAGTTCGCCAAGGTCTTCCTGATCGGTGCAGCGCTGGTCGGCGGCGCGGTGTTCAAGTTCCTGAGGCGATCCGGCTCTGCCGGGCGCCTCAGTCCCCCTCGGGGGGCGGCGGCGGAGCCGCCTGGGGGCCAGTGAAGCGCGGCAAGACGGCCTGACCTTCAGACGATGCTGAAACTGCTGGCCTTGCTGCTGTCGGGCGCCAAGCTCGGCAAGCTGGCTGCTTCCGGCGGCACGATGCTGCTGTCGGTGGTGGCCTATGCGTTCATCTTCGGCTGGCGCTACGCGGTCGGTTTCGTCGTGCTGCTGTTCGTGCACGAGATGGGCCACTACATCGCGGCGCGCCAGCGCGGGCTGCCGGTGGGCCTGCCGACCTTCATCCCTTTCCTGGGCGCCTGGATCGAGATGAAGAAGATGCCGCACGACGCCGAGACCGAGGCCTTCGTGGGCCTCGGCGGCCCGCTGCTCGGCACGGTCGGCGCGCTGGCAGCGTGGATGCTGGCGCGCGCCTACGACGCGCCGTGGCTGATGGCGGTGGCCTATGCCGGCTTCTTCCTCAACCTGTTCAACCTGATCCCCCTGTCGCCCTTCGACGGCGGGCGCATCACCGCGGTGCTGAGCCCGCGCATCTGGCTGCTCGGCGTGCCGATCCTAGGCGCGCTGTTCTTCTGGCGGCCGAGCCCGATGCTGCTGCTGATGGCGCTGCTGGCCGCACCGCAGGTCTGGAAGGCGATCCGCTACCGCGCCGACAGCGAGGAAGCCAAGACCTACTATGCCGTGCCGACGGCGAAGAAGTGGGAGTACGCGCTGATCTACCTGGCGCTGGCGGCCTTCCTCGCCGTGATGATGAGCGAGGTGCACGACGCGCTGCAGGTCTACCGGACGATGCGCGGCAGCCCGCTCTGAATCTCCGACGGCGCGCGGCCGCGCGCTGCGGCAGGTCAGGCCGCCGCCGCCCTCTCGGTCACGCGGAACACGTGCACCATGTCCGACAGCTCCTTCGCGCGGTCGCTCATCGTGCGCGCGGCGGCGCTCGATTCCTCGACCAGCGCGGCGTTCTGCTGCGTCACGTCGTCGAGCTGGTGCACGGCGTCGTTGACCTGGCCCAGGCCGTCGCGCTGGCTGGCGGTCGAGCTGGTGATGCGATCCATCGTGGCGTTGACGCGGGCGATCGACGCGACGATCTCGTTCATGCTGCTGCCGGCCGCCTCGACCAGCCGGGTGCCGGATTCGACGGTGTCGAGCGAGGCGCCGATCAGCGCCTTGATCTCGCGCGCGGCCTTGGCGCTGTTCTGCGCCAGCGAGCGCACCTCGCCGGCGACGACCGCGAAGCCGCGGCCCTGCTCGCCGGCGCGCGCCGCTTCGACCGCCGCGTTCAGCGCCAGGATGTTGGTCTGGAACGAGATGCCGTCGATCACGCCGATGATGGTCGAGATCTGGCGCGCGGTGGCGGCGATCTGGTTCATGTTGTTGACGACGTCGGCGACGACCTGGCCGCCGCGCTGCGCAGCGCCGGTGGCGTCGCGCGCCAGCTCGTCGGCGGCACGCGCGGCATCGGCCGACTGCTGCACCGTGCCGGTCAGTTCGGCCATCGCGCCGGCCGTGCGCTGCAGGTAGGCCGCGGCGCGTTCGGTGCGGTCCGACAGATCCTGGCTGCCGCTGGCGATCTGCAGCGACGCGGCGGCGACGCCGTCGGTGGTATCGCGCACCTGGCCGACCAGCGTCGACAGCGCCGCGGCCATCTCGCCCAGCGAGCGCTGCAGGTCGCCGAATTCGTCGCCGCGGTCGACCTCGACCGCCGCCGTCAGATCGCCGCCGGCGATGCGCCGGGCCACCGCCACCGCCTGGTGCAGCGGCTTGTGGATCGAGCGGATCAGCTGGCGCGCGCCGAAGGCGATCACCAGCAGCACGACGCCCAGCGCGATGCCGGTGGCCTTCAAGGCGCCGTCGCGTTCGGCGGCGAAACGCGCGGACAGCTGCTGCGCCTCGGCCTGCTGCATCGCCGCGTAGGCCTGCACGGATTTCAGGTACGCCTGCGCCGCCGGGTTGAAGCGCTTGTCGAACTCGGCCTTGGCCATCTGCATGTCGCCGGACTCGGCGAAACGCATCGCCTCGGCCTGCGCCGCGGCCAGCGCCGCGCGCTCGCGGTCGAGCTGGGCGATCTGCGTCTTTTCCGCCTCGCTCTGCGGCATCGTGCCGATGGTCTCGCGGATCTTGTCGATGCGCGCGAACGAGCTGGCGATCGGGCCCTTGAAGGCTTCGATCAGCTCGGGGTTGTAGCCCAGCGTCGAGCCGGTCATGCGGGCGACATTGGTATCGGTAAGGCTGGCCCATTCGGTGGCGCCGCGCACCTTGGCGTCGGCCAGGCCGAGCTCGGCGCTGCTGCGCTGCTGCACGTCGGTGATGCGCCAGGCCGCGGCGCCGAACAGCGCGGCCAGCACCAGCATGCCGGCGCCGACGGCGCACCACAGGCGCGCACCCAGGCCGAAGGAAGAACGGGCAGCTTTCATCGCGGGCACACTCCGGGAGGACTCGCCGCACTATCGGCTTGACGCGCCGACGCCTTGAGCCAATCACCTGCCGTTTTCGCCGGTTGTTCGTGACAACACCACGCCCGCACCCGATGCCCGCCCCCACTCTCGATCTGCTGCGCCGCTACGCCGTCGCGCGCACGCTCTTCAAACCCACCACGCTGCCGCGCGCGATTGAACGCCTCGGCTTCGTGCAGGCCGACCCGATCCGCGCACCGGCGCGCGCCCAGGATCTGACGCTGCGCCACCGCGTCGACGGCTACCGCGCCGGCGACCTCGAGCGGCGTTATCCGAGGCTGCGCATCGAGGAGGACTACTTCGTCAACTACGGCTTCCTGCCGCGCGAGACGCAGTCGCTGATGCACCCGCGCACGCCGCGCACGCCATGGAATGCGCAGCGCCGCGCGCAGGCCGCCGACGTGCTGGACTACGTGCGCACGCACGGCGTCGTGCACCCGCGCGATGTCGATGCGCACTTCGCGCACGGCAAGGTCAAGAACTGGTTCGGCGGCTCGAGCAACGCGACGACGCAGCTGCTCGACGCGATGCACTACCGCGGCCTGCTGCGCGTGGCCGGCCGCGAAGGCGGCGTGCGCCTGTTCGCCGCGCGCGCCGTCAGCGAAGCGGCCGTCGATCGCGACCAGGCGCTCGACGCGCTGGTCGACGTCTTCGTGCGCAAGTACGCGCCGCTGCCGGCGGCGACGCTCGGCCAGCTGGTCAGCCACCTCGGGGGTTATGGCGCGCCGCAGTGGCGCGACCAGCGCGCCGCGGTGCTCAAGCGCGCCCGCGCGCGGCTCGCGACGGCGGTGATCGATGGCATCACCTGGTACTGGCCGGGCGACGAGAACCCGGCGTCGAAGCGCCATGCGCCCGACGATGCGGTGCGGCTGCTCGCGCCCTTCGATCCGATCGTCTGGGACCGGCGGCGCTTCGAGATGTTGTGGGACTGGGCCTACCGCTTCGAGGCCTACACGCCGGCGGCCAAGCGCGTGCGCGGCTATTACGCGCTGCCGCTGCTGTGGCACGACCGGGTCATCGGCTGGGGCAACCTGGCGCTGCGCGAGGGCGCGCTGGTCAGCGAGCTCGGCTACGTCGCCGGCAAGGCGCCGCGGGATGCAGGCTTCCGCTCGGCGCTGGATGCGGAATTGCAGCGCATCGAAGCGTTCCTCGCGGTGGGGTGATCAGCCGGCGCCGGGCCGCTCCCAAGCCGGCTGAAGCCCCTTGGGGGCCGCGAACGAAGTGAGCTTGGGGCAAATATTTCAGCCGGCGCGCGCCGCCAGCAGGGCCGCCGCCACCTCCGCAAAGCCCGCTCCGCGTTCGGCCTGCGTCACGTAGGCCGGGCGCACGTCGAGCTGCGGCAGGAAACGCGCGATGTTGGCAACGCCCACCGTCAGCGGCAGGCGCTCGAACATCAGCTGGTCGTTGGTCGAGTCGCCGACGAAGAGCCAGTCGGCCGGCTCGAACGGCCGGCCGAGCGCGGTCTCGACGGCCCAGCGCGCAGCCGTCCATTTGCTGTGGTCGCCGATCCAGCCGTTGACGTGGATCGAGCTGACCGTCGCGGTCAGCCCGTGACGCTTCATCACGTCGACGACACGGCCGATGGTGGCCTCGCCCTGCTGCACGAATTCACTGTGGTCGACGGCGATGTCGGTCAGCCGGCCGGCGCTGTCGCGCGCCAGCGTCGTGCCGGGCACCTCGGCCAGCACCGCGGCGGCGCAGGCCGCGAGGCGCTGCGCGTGCCGTTCGCGGGTCGCCGCGTCGATGGTGAAGTCGCGCCGCAGCCGATCGCCGTCGCGGCGCAACATCACGCCGCCGTTCTCGGCGACGATCGCCGCGACCGGCCAGGCCAGCGCGAAAGGTTCGCTCCAGCCGGCCGGCCGGCCGGTGATCGCGATCACCGGCACGCCCGCCGCACGCAGCGCCTGCAGGGCCGCCAGCGCGGCCGGCTCGATCGCGCCATCGCGCGTCAAAGTGTCGTCGACATCGGTCAGCACGCCATGAACGGCGCGCAACGCGTCCTCGTCGACGTGCGCCAGCGGCCGCATGCCGGGTCGTGTGGGAGAAGTGCTCGGGCCGGACATCGGCGCGCAGTCTCCCATGCCGATTGCCGTTTTCTGTGCACTGCTGGGCGCGCGATACAACATTGCTATCGATAAAACTGATAAATTCGCTCACCAGAACAAGGGAACTCTCGTGAGGGTCATCGAGATGCAAGTTCCGCCGCTCACCGATGCCTGCTGGCTGCGCCTGGCCGCGAGCCGCCACGTGCGGCTGTCCATCACCCATCTGCCGACGCTGATGATGCTGGACCGCGTGCGCTCGAGCAATGACGAGGTGGCGGTGAAGGCGGCCGAGCTTTTTGCGTACTTTGTCCGCTGGTCCGATTCGCTGGCCCCCGAGCTGGCGCAGATCCGCGAGCTGTAGATAGAATCCGCGCTCGTTTCGAGGAGCGTTGCAAGGCCGCGTATCTCACGCAGAGGCCCCAGGCTCGAAACCACGTCAAGTGCAACGGCGCTCACCCGCAGATGGATCGTGGGTGGGTTTGAGTGAATCCCCCGTCCATGGTCGCTGCGGCTGTCCTATTCGCCAGGAGTCACGCCCATGAATGCCGCCGTCTTGAAGCCGTTGCACACCGACCAGTACGCCGTCGCCGACCTGTCGCTCGCCGACTGGGGCCGCAAGGAAATCAACATCGCCGAGAGCGAGATGCCCGCACTGATGGCCATCCGCTCGGAATACGCCGCCGCGCAGCCGTTGAAGGGCGCGCGCATCACCGGCAGCCTGCACATGACGATCCAGACCGCCGTGCTGGTCGAGACGCTGCAGGCGCTCGGCGCCGAGGTGCGCTGGGCCTCGTGCAACATCTTCTCGACGCAGGACCATGCTGCCGCAGCGCTGGTGCAGCGCGGCACGCCCGTCTTCGCGTACAAGGGCGAGAGCCTGAAGGACTACTGGGACTACACGCACCGCATCTTCGAGTTCGGCGCCAAGGGTGCTGATGGCGAAGGCCCGAACATGATCCTCGACGACGGCGGCGACGCCACGCTGCTGATGCACCTGGGCCAGCGCGCCGAGAAGGACGCCTCGCTGCTGGCCAACCCGGGCAGCGAGGAAGAGCGCGAGCTGTTCGCCGCGATCAAGGCCAAGCTGGCGGTCGACGGCAGCTGGTACACGCGCAAGAGCGCGCAGATCATCGGCGTGACCGAAGAGACGACCACCGGCGTGCACCGCCTGCAGGAGATGTCGGCCAAGGGGACGCTGAAGTTCCGCGCCATCAACGTCAACGACTCGGTCACCAAGAGCAAGTTCGACAACCTCTACGGCTGCCGCGAATCGCTGGTCGACGGCATCAAGCGCGCGACCGACGTGATGATCGCCGGCAAGATCGCTGTCGTCGCCGGTTATGGCGATGTCGGCAAGGGCTCGGCGCAGGCGCTGCGCTCGCTGTCGGCGCAGGTGTGGGTGACCGAGATCGACCCGATCAACGCGCTGCAGGCGGCGATGGAGGGCTTTCGCGTCGTGACGATGGACTACGCCGCCGCCAAGGCCGACATCTTCGTCACGGCCACCGGCAACAAGCGCGTGATCACGCACGACCACATGTTGGCGATGAAGCACAACGCGATCGTCTGCAACATCGGCCACTTCGACAACGAGATCGACATCGCGTCGGTCGAGCAGTACACCTGGGAAGAGATCAAGCCGCAGGTCGACCACATCATCTTCCCGGATGGAAAGCGCGTGATCATGCTGGCCAAGGGCCGGCTGGTGAACCTGGGCTGTGCCACGGGCCATCCGAGTTATGTGATGTCGTCGAGCTTCGCCAACCAGACCATCGCGCAGATCGAGCTCTTCACGCACAGCGACTACTACGAGCAGGGCAAGGTCTACGTGCTGCCGAAGCACCTCGACGAGAAGGTCGCCCGGCTGCAGCTGAAGACGCTGAACGCGCAGCTGACCGAGCTGAGCGACGAGCAGGCCGACTACATCGGCGTGCCCAAGCAGGGTCCGTACAAGCAAGACAGCTACCGGTACTGATGGCCATGGGCAAATCCAACGACTTGCCCGTCAGCATCGAGTTCTTTCCTCCGAACACCCCCGTCGGCAGCGAGAAGCTGAAGACGGTGGTGCAGGAGCTCTCGGTGCTGAAGCCGGAGTTCTTCAGCGTCACCTACGGCGCCGGCGGCTCGACGCGCGAGAAGACGCTGTCGGCGGTGCGTGACATCGCGGCGGCCGGCTTCGAGGCCGCGCCGCACCTGTCCTGCGTCGGCTCGACGCGCGAAGGCATCGCCGAGATCCTGGCCACCTACCGCGCGCAGGGCATCCGGCGCCTGGTGGCGCTGCGCGGCGACCTGCCCAGCGGCACGGCCGTTGCCGGCGAGTTCCGCTACGCCGCCGAGCTGATCCGCTTCATCCGCGAGTCGCAGGGCTCGGACTGGCTGATCGAGGTCGCGGCGTACCCGGAGTACCACCCGGAGCAGCGCTACGCGCGGCGCGACCTGCAGCACTTTGCCGACAAGGTGCGCGCGGGAGCGAACTCGGCGATCACGCAGTTCTTCTTCAACCCGGACGCGTACTTCCACTTCGTCGACGAAGTGCGGGCGCTCGGTGTCACGGTGCCGATCGTTCCCGGCATCATGCCGTTCCACAACTACGCGAAGGTCGCGCAGTTCGCGGCGCGTGACGGCATCGAGATCCCGCGTTGGGTGGCTCTGAAGATGGAAGGCTTCATGGACGACGCCGCATCGATCCGCGCCTTCGGGCTCGACGTCGTGACGCGGCTGTGCGAGCGGCTGATCGCGGGCGGCGCGCCGGGCATCCACTTCTATGCGCTGAACCAGTCGGGGCTGACGCTGGAGATCGGCAAGCGGCTGGGCTGCGGCGGCTGACGCCGGCCGTTAACCCCGCCGGGCCGGTTCGGCCGTGCAAGGTGTCATCCCCATCCAGGAGACACCGATGTCCGACCACCGACCTGTCGCGCGCCGCCTGCACGGCTTCATCGGCAGCGCCGCGCTCGCGGCGCTGCTGAACGCCTGGGCGCCGCTGTGCGCGGCCCTCACGCCCGCGCCGGCCGCCCCGTCGATCGCGCCGCTGATCGCGCCCCCGATCGCCCCGCCGCCCGCACTGCCGCGCCTGCTCGCGCCGCAGGCCGGGCAGCCGATCGAGCTGCGCCACTACCGGCAGGAAGTCGATGTGGTCGGCCGCAGCGTGCTGACGCGGCTGACGCTGCAGTTCCACAACCCGAATCCGCGCGTGCTCGAAGGCGAGCTGCAGTTCCCGCTGCCCGAGGGCACGATGATCAGCGGCTTCGCGCTCGACATCGACGGCCAGTTGCGCCGCGCGGTGCCGGTCGAGAAGGCCAAGGGGCTGCAGGTGTTCGAGGACACGATCCGCGGGCGCGTCGATCCGGCGCTGCTCGAGGCCACCGCCGGCAACCAGTACAAGCTGCGGATCTACCCGCTGCCGCCGAACGGCGCGCGCACCGTCGTGCTCGACCTGGTGCAGGCCCTGCCGGCCGCGGCCGCCGGTGCGGCGCGCGAGCTGCGGCTGCCATTCGGCTTCGACGGCAGCGCGACGCGGGCCGAGCTGTCGCTGCGGCTGGCGGGCGTGGCGCGCGCCACGTTCAAGGGCAGCGCGCGCGGGCTGCCGGCCGATGCGCTGCAGACCATCGGCCATGCCGGCGGCACCGATCTGCGCATCGCACCGCGCCGGCTGCAGCAGCCGGCCGAGCTCGTGCTGCGCTTCGGCGCGCCGGCCACGGCGCCGGCGCAGGCTGCAGCCTTCGACGGCCAGCAGTTCGTCTATGCCGAGCTGCCGGTGCCGGCTTTGAGCACGCCGCGCGCGGCGCCGCAGCGCGTGGCATTGGTCTGGGACGCCTCGGGCTCCGGGGCCCAGCGCCGGCGTGCTGCCGAGTGGGCACTGCTGGACGCGCTGTTTGCGCGTTGGCAGAACGTGCAGGTGCGTCTCTACGTGCTGCGCGACCGGCTCGAAGCGCCGCGCGAGGTCACGGTGCGCGGCGGCGACTGGCAGGCGCTGCGGGCGCAGCTCGAAGCCGAGCCCTTCGACGGCGCGACGCAGCTGGGCGCGCTGAACCTGCCGGCGGACGCCGCCGACCTGGCGCTGGTCTTCAGCGACGGGCAATCGACCTTCGGCGCGCGCCAGGCACCGGTCTTCGGCATGCCGGCCTTCGTGCTGCAGTCGTCGATCGGCAGCCAGTCGGCGAGCCTGAAGCCGGCCGTCGAGGCGCAGGGCGGCGCGGTGGTGGACCTGCTGACGCTGTCGGCCGCGCAAGCCGCGCAGCGCATCAACACCGAACGGCCGCGATTGATCGAGCTGCGCAGCGCCGACGGTGAGCAGTGGGTCGCCGCGTCGCGCTTTGCCGAGCACGGCCACATCGCCGTCGCCGGCATCGCTCGCGCGCCGCAAGGCGTGCTCGAAGCGCAGTTCCAGCTGCCCGGCGGCCGCCGCAGCGTGCAGCGCCTGCGCTGGCAGGCCGCCGCGTCCGAAGCAGGCGGCAACGACGACGCGCCGCCGCTGGCCGCGCTGCGCTGGGCCACGCTGAAGCTCGCCACGCTGGCCGCGCAGCCGGATGTGCACCGGCGCGAGATCCAGCGCCTCGGCCAGCGTTTCGGCCTGGCGACTGCCGAGACCTCACTGATCGTGCTCGACACGCTGGCCGACTATGTGCGCCACGCCATCGAGCCGCCGGCCGGCCCGCTGCGCGTGGCCTACCACGCGCAGCGCGCCCCCGTGATCGCCGCCGAACAACGCCAGCAGCGCGACCAGATCGAGCAGCTGGTGCGCCGCTACCGTGAACGCCAGGCCTGGTGGGCGACCGACTTCCCGAAGGACGCGCCGGCCATCGCCCGCAAGCGCGAAGAGCCGGCCACCGGTGCGATCGCGCTGCAGGAACGTGCCGAAACGCGGCGCGACCTGGCCACCACCGGGCCGACGAACGCGGCCAAGAGCGCGGAAGCACCGCGGCCGAGCGTCGCGCCGCCGCCGATGATGGCCGCGGCGCCGGCGGCACCGCAGCGCCGGGCGCCGGCAGAAGCCGAGGCAGCCGCCAGCGACGACAAGCGCCAGCCGGGCAGCCCGGCGGAAGTGTCGGCCGCGATCGCGCTGACCAAGTGGCAGCCCGACACGCCGACCGCCCGCCGCTTGCGCGCGGCCGCGCCCAAAGCACGCTATGCGATCTACCTCGACGAGCGCCCCCAACACCTGAAGAGCACGGCCTTCTTCCTCGACGCCGCGGACCTGTTCTTCGCTCAAGGCGATGCGGTGCTGGGCCTGCGCGTGCTGTCGAACCTGGCCGAGATGGAGCTCGAGAACCGCGCGCTGCTGCGCATCCTGGGCTACCGGCTGCTGCAGGCGCAGCGCGCCGACCTGGCCGTGCCGGTGTTCGAGCGCGTGCTGGCGATCGCGCCCCACGAGCCGCAGTCCAGTCGCGACCTCGGCCTGGCGCACGCCGACGCGCAGCAATGGCAGGCCGCGGCCGACCAGCTCTGGCATGCCGCGACGCAGCGCGGCAACACCGCCGGCCGCTTCCCGGACATCGACCTGACGTCGCTGGCCGAGCTCAACGCGCTGCTGGCCAAGGCGAAGCGCCTCGGCCAGCCGGTCGACACCGGCGCGATGGACGCGCGGCTGCTGGTCAACCTGCCGCTCGGCCTGCGCGTCGTGCTCGGCTGGGATGCCGACAACACCGACATCGATCTGCACGTCATCGACCCGAACGGTGAGGAAGCCTTCTACGGCCGCCCGCGCACGCGCCAGGGTGGCCGCATGTCGGCCGACTTCACGGGCGGCTACGGGCCGGAGGAGTTCGCGCTGCGCGCACCGAAGCCGGGGATGTACACCGTGCGCGCCCGCTTCTACGGCCACCGCCAGCAGGTGCTGTCCCCGGCAACGACGCTGATGCTGCGCCTGGTCACCGGCTTCGGCACGGCCGCCGAGCACGAGCAGCGGGTGATGCTGCGGCTGTCGGGCAGCGGCGAGGATGTGCGGGTCGGTGAATTTCGGGTCGGGGCGCTGCCGGAGTGATGATGCGGCATGGCTTCTCCGCACATCGGCGACACGCTGGACCTCTGGTGGCTGGTTGATCCGGCTCGGCCACGCCGGGTCGGATCGCTGCGCCAGCAGCGCCGCCCGGGTCAGCCCGGCGGCGTGGCGCTCGAGTACGCCGCCAGCTGGCTCGCCGACGGCCTGGCCCTCAGCGACGACCTGCCGCTGCGGCCGGGCGAGTTCCTGCCCACCGATGCCGATGGCGCCGCCGGCGCGGTCGACGATGCGCGGCCCGAGCGCTGGGGCGAGCGGATCATCCGGCTGATCGACCGGCCAGCGCGGCTGTCGACCTTGGACACGCTGTACTTCGCCGGCGACGCACGCTTCGGCGCGCTCGGCGTCTCGGTCTCATCCAGCGCGTACCGGCCGCGCCTGCACGGGCCGATGCCGGGGCTGGCGGACCTGCCGGCGATGCTGGCAATGGTGCGCCGGATCGAGGACGGCGAGCCGGTGGACGCGCCGCTGCACCGCCTGCTGACGCCGGGCGCCGGGCTCGGCGGCACGCGGCCGAAAGCGCTGCTCCACATCGACGGCGCCAGTTGGATCGTGAAATTCGCCGAGGCCGGCGATCCGCTCGACAGTCCGCTGATCGAGCACGCGACGATGACGCTCGCCAGTCGCGCGGGGATCGAGGCTTGCGAAACTCGTGCCCTCCGCGTGGCCGATGGCCATGCGCTGGCCATCCGGCGCTTCGATCGCGACGGCCCGCGGCGGCGGCATGCCTTGTCGGCCCACGTCGCGCTGCGCGCGGCCGGCGAACCCTGCGGCTATCCCGAGCTGGCGCTGCTGCTGCGCCGCCGCGGCGATGCCGACGCCGTCGAGGCGCAAGGTGAGCAGCTCTTCCGGCGCATGATCTTCAACATCCTGGTCGACAACACGGACGACCACGAGAAGAACCATGTGCTGCTGGCAGGCGAACAACAGCACTATCGGCTTGCCCCGGCCTTCGACGTGCTGCCGGCCGCACAGGGCCTGGGTTACCAGCAGCTGCGCGTCGGCCGCGACGGCGCCGAATCGACGCTGGACAACGCGCTCAGCGAACACCGCGCGTTCATGCTGACCGCCGCGCGCGCCAAGGCGGTCTGCGCCGAAGTCGCCGAGGTCGTCGGCGGCTGGCGCACGCACTTCTTGGCCGCCGGCGTCTCACCGGGCGACATCGGCTGGCTCGAACAGACGATCGACCGGCCGTTCCTGCGGACTCAGCGCCTCAAGCGCTGACCTCACTCGCCCGCGACGATCCCCTCGCGCCGCGGATCGGCGCCACCGAACAAGCCCGCCGGCACGCGCTGGATCGCCTGCAGCCCGCTGGTCATCGCGGTCTCGCGCACCTCGTGGCCGCGGGCCTTCAGCGCCTCGACCGTCGCCGCGGGGAAGCGTTTTTCTTCCAGCAGCGTCGGCCCGTTGGTCGAGCCGAAGTTCGGCAGGCTGATCGCCTGCTGCGCGTTCAGGCCCCAGGCCAGCGTGCCGAGCAGCGTCTTCGCGGTGTAGTGGATGATCAGTGCGCCGCCGGGCGAGCCCGCGCTCATCAGCAGCTGGCCGCTCGCCTTGTCGAAGACCAGCGTCGGGCTCATGCTCGAGCGCGGCCGCTTGCCGGGCTGCACGCGATTGGCGATCGGCTTTCCTTGCGCATCCGCCGGCGCAAAGGAGAAATCGGTCAGCTCGTTGTTCAGCAGGAAGCCGCGCACCATCTGGCGCGAACCGAACTGGTCCTCGATGGTCGTCGTCATCGCGACCGCCCGGCCATCGCCGTCGACGATCGAGATGTGCGAGGTGCCATATTCGACCTGCTCGGGCATCGCGGCGTGGGCCATCCGCGCGCCGCCCGGCGTGCCCGGCTGCGCAACCTTCATCGACTGCCCGCCGATCAGCGCGGCGCGCTGCTTCAGGTACTCCGGCGCGATCAGGCTGCGCCAGTCGCCAGCCGGCGCGGCGACGAAGTCGGGGTCGCCCAGGTACATCGCGCGGTCGGCGAAGGCCAGGCGCGCGGCCTCGGTGTAGCGGTGCAGCAGGTCGGCGCTCGGCAGGCCGCCTTCGAGCGGCGCGCCCTGTGCCGGCGCATGCTCGAGCATGCCGAGCATCTGCGCGATCGCGATGTGGCCGGACGACGGCGGCGGGAAGCCGCACAGGCGCCAGCGCTGCCAATCGCTGCACAGCGCCTCGCGCTTCTTCGGCTGGTAACCCTGCAGGTCGGCTTCGCTGAGCGTGCCGGGGTTGGTTACGTGGCCACGTACTTTGGCGACCATGTCGCGGGCGACGTCGCCGCGGTAGAACGCATCCGGACCCTGAGACGCGACGGCGCGCAGCACCGCGGCGAGCGGCGGGTTCTTCAGCAGCGTGCCGACCGGATGCGGCTCGCCGTCGGCCTGGTAGAAGTAGGCGGCGGCGGTCGGATCGAGCTTCAGGAACTTCTCGCCCTTGAGCAGCGTGTGCAGCCGCGGGCTGACCTTGAAGCCCTGCTCGGCAAGCGTGATCGCCGGCTGGAACAGCTCGCCCCAAGGCAGCTTGCCATGCTGCTGATGCGCCATCTGCAGCACGCGCAAGGTGCCCGGCGTGCCGACCGAGCGGCCGCCGACGACGCCTTCGTGGAAGCTCATCGGCTTGCCGTCGGCCTTCAGGAACAGATTCTCGTCAGCCGCTGCGGGCGCGGTCTCGCGGCCATCGAAGGCCTCGACGGCCTGGCCGTTCCAGTGCAGCACGAAGGCACCGCCGCCGATGCCGCTGGACTGCGGCTCGACCAGGGTCAGCACCAGTTGCACGGCGATCGCCGCGTCGATCGCCGAGCCGCCGGCCTTCAGCACCTGGACGCCGGCATCGGTGGCCAGCGGATTGGCCGCGGCGACCGCGAAGCGCTTCGTCGACCAGCCCGGCTTCTCGGCATAGCCGCTGGCCGCTTCCGGCGCGATGTACTTCTCGACGCGCGCGGTCTCGTCGGCGGGCGGCTGGTAGCGGAAGCCGGCCGGCGCGCTGGCGCAGGCGGCGAGCAGTGCGGCGAGCGCGGTGGGCAGCAGGCGCACGATCAGGCGGGTGTCGGTGGGCATCGGCAGGTGAGTGCGGTGGAGGGCTTGGCGGCGCACTCTAGGGGCGCCGGCCGCCGATCACAATCGCGTGACCGCCAAAAGACTCTTCGATGGAATTTGACAATCTCGACGACCTGCGCGTGCTGCTGGCCACGGCCGACACCGGCAGCCTGACGGCCGCGGGCCGGCGCTGCGGGCTCAGCACCGCGGCGGTCTCGGCGGCGATGAAGCGGCTGGAGACTGCTCTCGGCGCCCGCCTCTTCGACCGCACGACCCGCTCGATCAGGCCGACCGCCGAGGGCGAGGTGATGGTCGACCACGCACGGCGCGCGCTCGACCTGATCGCCGAAGGCCAGGCCAAGCTGCGTGGCGAGCGCGGCGAGCTGGCCGGCACGATCCACGTCACCGCGTCGAGCGCGATGGCGCAGCGCCTGCTCGCCGGCTGGCTCGGTGAATTCGCCGCGCTGCACCCGCGGCTGGAGATCGACCTGCAGGTCAGCGATTCGTGGCTCGACCTGGTGAAGGACGGCGTCGACCTGGCGCTGCGCAACGGCCCGCTGCCCGATTCGAGCTTCGCCGCGCGGCTGCTGGCGCCGGCGCATCGCCAGGCCTTCGCGAGCCCGGAGTTCCTCGAGCGGCACGGCACGCCGGCGCAGCCGGCCGACCTCAGCGCGCTGGACTGCATCATCGGCCGGCTGCGCGGGCGGCGCCTCGATCGCTGGCGCTTCACGCCCCGAGACGGTGACCACGAGGCCTTCGACGTGCCGGTGCACGGCCGCCTGGCCTGCGACAACGCGGCGGTGGCGCTGCAGTGGGCGCGCCAGGGCCGCGGCGTCGTCTACCTGTCGGAGGTCGACCTGCACGAGCCGGTGCAGCGCGGCGAGATGCAGCGGCTGTTCGCCGACTTCGACGGCGAGCCGGCGCCCTTGTATGCCGTGCTGCCGAGCCATCGCTTCACGCCGCATCGGGTGAAGGTGCTGGTCGATGCGCTGGCGGCCTGGTTCGCTTCACGATGAATCAGCGCCACGTCACGCTGCGGCAGTTCCGCTACTTCGTCGCGGTGGCCGAGACGGGATCGGTCGCCGCGGCATCGCGCATGCTGGCGATCGCGCAGAGCGCGCTGACCAAGAGCCTGGGCGAGCTGGAGAGCGAGCTCGGCAGCGCGCTCTTCGTTCGCAGTTCGAGAGGCATGACGCTGACGCCGCAGGGCCACCGCTTCCTGGGCAGTGCGCGCAAGGTGATCGGCGCCGTCGCCGACGCGGTGCGGCTGCATGCCGAGGAAACCAGCGCCGGCGTGACCGGGACGCTCTCGATCGGCGTTACCAGCCTGGTCGCCGGCTATTACCTGAGTGAGCTGCTGAGCCGCTTCCGGCGCCTGTGCCCCGGCGTGCAGGTGCTGGTCACCGAGGAGACGCCGCCCTTCCTCGAGCACCTGCTGATCAACGGCGAGGTCGACGTCGCGATCATGGTCTGCAGCGCGCTCGGCGAACCGCAGGCGCTGCTGGTCGAGGTGCTGACGCGCAGCGCGAACCGCGTCTGGCTGCCGTCGAACCACGTGCTGGCCGAGCAGGAGGAGCTGACACTGGCCGACTGCGCGACGCAGGACCAGGTGGTGCTCGAAGCCGATCGCATCGATGAGCTGATGGCCCGCGTCTGGGCGCGCCACTATCTGAAGCCGCACGTGCTGCTGCGCACCAGCTCGCTCGAGGCGGTGCGTTCGCTGGTCGGCGCCGGCGCCGGCATCGCCGTGCTGCCGGACTTCCTGTACCGGCCGTGGACGCTGGACGCCGAGCATGTCGAGGCACGCGCGCTGCGCGACGAGGTGCCGACCGTCGATGTCGGCCTGGTCTGGCGCCGCGGCTCGGGGCTGAAGCCCGCGGCGCAGGAATTCATCGACCTGGCCCGCGAGCAGTCGCGCAGCCGGCGGGCGTGAGCGTGGACTCCGCCGGCAGCCGCGGCGCGGCCGAGCCGTTCGTCAGCAGCCACAGCACGGCATCGCGGTTCAGGGGCACGCCCCGCCGCCACGACGATTCGGTCAGCGTCGTCGCGGCCTCGTCGATCGAGATCACGCTCTCGTCGCACGGCAGGGGGTCGGCAGCATTCAGCAGATCGGCGATTCGGTGGTTCATGGCGAGCGGCGGATGGTGTTGGTCAGGCGAGCCATGGTCGCGCGCGGCGCGGCCCGGGTCATCCTAGAAACGCACTACGGCCCAGTGCGCAATTCACTCTGCAAGCGCGGCGCCCGCTCAGGCCGGCGTTGCGCCCACCGGCAGCACGCTGACCAGCGGCGGCAGCGCCGCGATGCAACGCACCAGGTCGCGCAGGCTGGCCACGCCGGTCTTCGCGCGCACGCTCGACAGCTGCGTGCGCACCGTCGACAGCGCGACACCCTGGATCTGCGCGATCTGCTGCGGTGAGCGCCCTTCGCAGACCAGCGCCAGCACGCGCGATTCGGTCAAGGTCAGGTCGTGCGCACGGCCGAAGCACTGGATCGACAGCTGCGAACAGACGGCGCGGCGCTCCAGCACCAGCAGTGCGGCGTCGCGCCGCGCGAGCCGCACCGGCACGACTGCGACCGTCATGCGCTGGCGCGCGCTGCCGACCGCGAGCAGGCGCCGAATCTGGCGCGTCACGGCCGCCTCCACCGCCTGCGCGAGCGCTGCGGCATCAGCGGGCGCGCGCGCCGCCAGGCAGTTGCCGAGCAGTTGCAACGCATGGCTGCCGTGGCGCAACTCGCCATGCGCCGAGGCATTGATATGCAGCACCCGCATCGACGCGCCGAGCACCACCAGCCCGTAGTCGATCTGGTCCAGCACTGGCGCCAGCCACTCCTGGATCACGGGTGCCTGGGTCCCCGCAGCGGCATCGCTGTCGAAGACGGCCGGTATCGACGGGTGCCCGGGCATGGACGCTGCCGGCACTGCACATAAGGTAGACATGTTCACTCCCTGTCGTTGATGGCGTGGCGCGACGCGACAGCGCTCGGTGGGCCGCGGGCCCTCAGGCGTTGACGGATCAGGCCTGCATCGTGCAGTTCTTCACGCTCGGGGTCAGGCCAGCAACGCACCGTGCTGGAGTGAACAATTCACTGGCGCGCGGCGGCGCAGGAATTCATCGACCGGGCCCGCGCGCAGTCGCGGAGCCGCCGCGCCTGACCGTCTGGCCGGCGAGTGCGGTGCGCCCTGCGGCGCGCTGTTCACCGGCAATCCACTCCTCGATGCGGCTTTGCAGCAGCGTCAGCGGCAGCGCGCCGTCGTCCAGCAGCGCGTTGTGGAAGCGGCGCAGATCGAAGCGCGCGCCCAGCGCGGCCTCGGCCTGCGCGCGCAGCGCCTTGATCTTCAGCTCGCCGAGCTTGTAGCCCAGCGCCTGGCCCGGCTGCAGCAGGTAGCGGTCGACCTCGCTGGCCACGTAATCCACGTGATAGCCGGTATGGTCGACGAGGTAGCGGATCGCCTGCGCACGCGTCCAGCCGAAGGCATGCAGCCCGGTGTCGACCACCAGCCGGCAGGCGCGCAGCATCTCCGAGGCATAGGCGCCCAGCCGTGAATGCGGATCCTGGTAGAGGCCCAGCGCCGGGCCGAGGCTCTCGGCGTACAGCGCCCAGCCTTCGCCATAGGCCACGTACCAGCCGTTGCGCCGGAACGCCGGCAGGCCGCGGATCTCCTGCGCCCGCGCGATCTGCAGGTGGTGGCCTGGCACGGCCTCGTGCAGCAGCGTGTTCTCGAGGTCGAAGCTCGGCCGCGTCGCCAGGCTGGTGACGTTGGCCTCGAAGAAGCCGGCGCGGCTGCCGTCGAGCGCGCCGGGCGTGTAGTGCTCGGCCGCATCGCCGGCGTTGGCTTCCATGCCCCGGATGCCGTAGGGCAGCCGCGGCAGCTCGGCGAAGAGCTTCGGCAGCTCGGCATCGACGCGCTTGGCGATGTCGCGGTAGGCCTTCAGCATCTCGTCGCCACGGCTGAAGCGAAAACGCGGGTCGGCGCGCAGCGCGGCGATGAAGTCCGCGCGCGGGCCGCTGCCGCCGAGGCGCCGGATCAGCGCGTCCATCTCGGCGGCGATGCGCGCCACTTCGGTCAGGCCGGTCTCGTGCACCTGGCGAGCGCTCTGCGTCGTCGTCGTGTGCTGGCGCACCGCCAGCTCGTAGTAGGCCATGCCGCCGGGCAGCTGCGATGCCGCGAGCGTCGCGCGGCAGGCCGGCAGGTACTCGGCTTCGAGAAAGCGCCGCAGCGCGACGAAAGCCGGCCGCACGCGCTGGCCGAGCACGCTGCGGGCAGCGGCTTCGAGGCGGGCGCGCTCGGGCGCCGCGATGGCAGGCGGGAAGGACTTGAACGGCGCGTACAGCGGGTTCGCGTCGATGTCAGGGCCGGTGAACGGATCGAACTGCGCCGGCACCGCGGCCATCGCCTCGGCGGCCGGCAGCCAGCCGCTGCGCATGCCTGCGCGCAACATGGCGATCTGCTCGTCGAGCGCGCCCGGCACCTGCGCCAGCCGCTTCAGGTAGTGCTCGTAGTCGCGCGCGTCGCGAAACGGGCTCGCCTTCGCCAGCGCCGGCAGCTCGTGCTGCGGACCGTGCTGCGGGCCGACGACCTGCCAGCCGCCGAGCCCGGCGAAGGGCAGCGCGCCGTACAGCGCATCGATCTGCGCGTCGAGCTGCAGCTGCTCGATCATCAGTGCACGCGAGATGCGGTCCTGCGTGTTGAGCCGGCGCGCATCGAAGCGCTGCAGCGCCGCCAGCACCGCCGCGGCCTGTGCCTTGCGCCGCGCCACCGCCGCCGGCGTGCGCTCGGTCAGCCGATCGTTGTAGCGCGTGTCGCCGACGAAGGTCGCGCTCTCGGGATCGTCCTGCAGCTGCCACTGGTGCGTGCGCTCGAACAGCGCGGCAAGCGCACGGTCGGGCGGCGGCTCGGCGGCGGTGAGCGGCGTGGCGGCTGCCAACAGCCACGCCACGGCGATGGCCGCCTTCGCCAGCAGCCTGGTGATCGACATGATCGGGTCCCTTCTTTCGAAGGGCGACAGGCTAACGCAGCGCGCGCCAGGCCTGGTCTGCGGCGCGCGCGCCGGACAGCAGCGCGCCTTCCATGAAGCCCTGGTAGCTGTAGAACGAATCGGTGTGCTCGCCGGCGAACCACAGGCCGGCGGCTGCCGGCTTCGCGTAGTGGCCTTCGATCGTCGTGAAGTAGCCCGGCTGGTTGTTGCTGTAGGCGCCCCGGTACAGCGGATTGCGCGACCAGTTCTCGAGGTGCGCAACGATGCGGCCGGCGCCGTCGCGGCGTGCGAAGCCGGTGCAGCCGGGCCACACCACCTCCAGGTCGGCGAGAAAGCGCGTGGCTTCGGTCTGCAGCTTCGCCGGGTCGAGGCGCGCGCCGCGCTCGCCGCCGGAATAGTCGGTGATCACGCCGCGCTGGCCGGCGATGGCGGTCGACGGCGCGGTCTCCCAGGTGTTCTGGTGATTCGGCAGATCGCTGTAGCTGCCGCCGTTGCAATGCAGCCGCTCGAACCACGGCCGGCCGGTGAAGCCGATCATCATCTTGCTGTTGGTGCCGTAGTCCAGGCCGTCGATCGCGGTGCGGCTGTGCGCGGCCAACCCGACGCTCGTTTCGAACGTTATCAGGCGCATCATCGGCGCCGGCAGGGCGAGGATCGCCGCGGCGTGCACGCGTTCGACGGTCTTGCCGCCCTGGCTGAAGGCGAGCTTCAGCCGCCCGTCCGCCAGGCGGCTCACGCGCAGCAGCTGGTGGCCGAAAACCACCGGCCGCGGCAGGTCGCCGGCGAGCCCGGTGGCGATGGCATCGTTGCCTTCGACGATGTGGAAGCGTTCGTCGCTGAAGTTGCCGAACGGCGTGAAGTGCCCGCGCTTGTTGGCCTGCGCGAAGAACAGCAGCGCGAGGCTGCTCTGGGCGTCGATCTCGCGGCCGAACTCGATCGTGTACGCGGTGTCCATCACGCGCCGCAGCAGCGGCCCGGCGCCGCGCGAATCGAGGTAGGCCGACAGCGGCAGCCGGTCGAGCTCGATGTCATGGGCGTTGTGGCTGTCCGCGGTCGGCCCGCCGGACAGGCGCCGCAGGTCGGCGTGCATCGCCGCGCTGAAGGCACGGTACTCGGCGACCACCTCGGCCTCGCTCCAGTGCCGGCCCATGAAGTGGAAGAACTCCTCACCCGGCTGCTTCTCGTGGTTCTCCAGCGTCAGCCCGTAGGCGTTGGCGAGGCCTCGGACGGTGCTGTGCGTGGTATCGATCAGCTCGGCGCCGCGCTCGACGACCTGGCCCGGGAAGACATCGCGCAGCGACCAGACGCGGCCGCCGACGCGGCTGCCCGCTTCGTAGACCTGCGCGCCGATGCCTTTGGATGCCAGCACGCTGGCGGCGTAGAGGCCCGCGAAGCCGGCACCGACGATCGCGACATCGCCCGCCGCCGGGGCCGCGCGCACACGCGGCGCGGCCGCCCCCAGCGCCACCAGCGCCGCACCGCCCGCCGCGCCCTGCAGCAGCCGCCGCCGTTGCGCGGCCTGCTCACGCAGCCGTTCGACGGCCTCGCGCTCGGACTGCCCGGTGCGATCGCACCAGGCCGCGGTGGCGGCACAACGGGCCAGGAAGCGAAAGGCGGCACTGCGGCTCATCGTGAATCCTCCGGTTCAGAGCTTGACCATCACGTGGCGCGCGACGGTGTAGTCCTCGAGAGCGTACATGCTCATGTCCTTGCCGTAACCACTTGACTTCATGCCGCCGTGCGGCATCTCGTTGACCAGCATGAAGTGGGTGTTGATCCAGGTGCAGCCGTATTGCAGCGAGCGCGCGACGCGCATCGCGCGGCCGACGTCCTGCGTCCACACGGACGACGCGAGGCCGTAGTCGCTGTCGTTGGCCCAGGCCACCGCCTGGTCGGGATCGGTGAAGCGGGTGACGCTGACGACCGGGCCGAAGACCTCGCGCTTGACGATCTCGTCGTCCTGGCGCGCGCCGGCGATCACCGTCGGCTCGTAGAAGAAGCCGCTGCCGCCGCGCAGCTTGCCGCCGGTGGTGATCTCCATGTGGCCGGTCATCTGCGCACGCTCAACGAAGCTGGCAACGCGGGCGCGCTGGCGGTCGCTGATCAGCGGGCCGACTTCGGACTCCGGATCGTCCTGCGCGCCGACCTTGATCGCCTTCACTGCGCTCGACAAGTCGGCGACCAGCTTGTCGTGCACCTTGGCGCCGGCGTAGACGCGGCAGGCCGCCGTGCAGTCCTGGCCGGCGTTGTAGTAGCCGAAGACCTTGAGGCCGTCGACGACGGCGGCGAGGTCGGCGTCGTCGAAGACGATCACCGGGGCCTTGCCGCCCAACTCCAGGTGCGTGCGCTTCAGGCTCGTGCTCGCGGCCTGCAGGATCTTGCGGCCGGTGGCCACGTCGCCCGTCAGGCTCACCATTGCTACCTTGGGATGCTCGACCAAAGGCTGGCCAACCGATGCGCCGCGCCCGGTGATGACGTTCAGCACCCCCTTCGGGAAAATCTCGGCGGCGATCTGCGCCAGCAGCAGCGCGGTCAGCGGCGTCTGCTCGCTGGGCTTGAGCACGACGGTGTTGCCGGCGGCCAGGGCCGGCGCGATCTTCCACGCGGCCATCATCATCGGATAGTTCCACGGCGCGATCGAGCCGACCACGCCGAGCGGGTCGCGCCGGATCATGCTGGTGTGGCCGGCCAGGTATTCGTTGGCCACCGTGCCGCCGATGCAGCGCGCGGCACCGGCGAAGTAGCGGTAGCAGTCGACGATCGCCGGGATCTCGTCGCCGAGCGCGCGCGCATAGGGCTTGCCGCAATTCAGGCTCTCCAGGCGCGCAAAGTCCTCGGCCCGGGTCTCGATCGCATCAGCAAGCTTCAGCAGCAGGCGCGAGCGCTCCATCGGGGTCGTGTCGCGCCAGGCGTCGAAGGCGCGGTGCGCCGCCGAGACGGCCTTGTGCACCTGTTCCACCGAGGCCTCCGGCACCGCGACGATCAGCTCGCCGGTGGCCGGGTTCAGCACACGCTCGGCCTCGCCCTCGCCTTGCACGAAGGCGCCGTCGATCAGCAGTTGGGTGGGCAGGATGTTCATGTCGGGTCTCCGGGCTCAACGAAGGGAATCCCAGCGAACACCGCGGAACCGGCTCTGCCGGGCCGCTGGTGTTGCCCCCTTGAGGGGGAGGCGGCCGCTAGGACGACTCGGGGGTGGGTCTTGTTAACCAGTAGGCGGCGAGGATCGGAAAGAAGGTCAGCGCGATGATCACCACCGCGACGACGTTGGTCACCGGCCGCTGGCGCGGGCGGATCAGCTCCTGCAGCATCCAGATCGGCAGCGTGGTCTGCTGGCCGGCGGTGAAGGTGGTGACGATGACCTCGTCGAAGCTCAGCGCGAACGCCAGCAGCGCGCCGGCCAGCAGCGCCGAGCCGAGCTGCGGCAGCACGACGTGGCGCAGCGTCTGGAAGCCGTCGGCGCCCAGGTCCATCGACGCTTCGATCAGGTTCGGGTTCAGCCGCCGCAGCCGCGCGACCGCGTTGTTGTAGATCACGACGACGCAGAAGGTCGCGTGGCCGACGACGATGGTCCAGAACGAGAACGGGATCTGCAGCGTGCCGTAGGCCGATCGCAAGGCGATGCCGGTGATGATGCCGGGCAGCGCGATCGGCAGCACCAGCAGCAGCGAGATCGCGTCGCGGCCGAAGAAGTTCGCGCGCGCCAGCGCCGCCGCGGCCAGCGTGCCGAGCACCAGCGCCAGCGCGGTCGACCAGGCGGCGACCTCGAAGCTGAGCCGGATCGCCGCCCACACGTCCTCGCGCGCCCAGGCCACCGCGAACCACTGCGTCGTCAGCTCGGGCGGCGGGAAGACGTAGCTCTTGTCCTCGGCGCTGAAGGCATACAGGATGATCAGCACCAGCGGCACGTGCAGGAACGCGATCACGCCCCAAGCAGACAGCTTCAGGGCCAGCGGTGCCTTCGAGGGATCAGAGCGCATCGAAAGCCCCCAGCCGGCGTGCGAACCACAAATACACGCCGATGACGACGATCGGCACCAGCGAGAAGGCCGCGGCGAACGGCACGTTGCCCGCGGTGCCCTGCTGCAGGTAGACGACCTGGCCGATGTACATCGTCGAGTCGCCGATCACCTGCGGCACGATGTAGTCGCCCAAGGTCAGCGAGAAGGTGAAGATCGAGCCGGCGGCAATACCCGGCAAAGCGAGCGGCAGGATGACGCGCCGCAGCGTGATGCCGGGCGCGGCGCCGAGGTCGCCCGAGGCCTCGATCAGCGAGCCGGGAATGCGCTCGATCGAGGCCTGGATCGGCAGCACCATGAAGGGCAGCCACATGTAGACGAAGACGATGAAGGTGCCGAGCGTCGAGAAGCTCAAGGATTGCCCGCCGATGCCGGGCAGCCCGAGCAGCGCCTCGAGCACCCAGGTGAGGTGCAGCTGCGCCGCCAGCCACGACACCGCGCCCTCCTTCGCCAGCAGCAGCTTCCAGGCATACAGCCGTACCAGGTAGCTCGACCACAGCGGCAGCATCACCGCGAGGTACAGCGCCGCCTTGGTCGCGCCGCGCGCGTGGCGGGCCATGTAGTACGCGAGTGGGAAGGCCAGCACGATGCTGGCGAGCGTTACCGCGCTGGCCATCACCACCGTGCGCAAGGCGACGTCGAGGTTCGCGCCTTCGAGCAGCTCGGCGAAGTTCTTCAGCGTGAGCTCGCGCACCACCTGGCCGGTGAAGTCGTCGAGGCTGAAGAAGGCATTGGCCAGCAGCGTCAGCAGCGCGCCGACATAGATCACGCCGAACCACAGCAGCGGTGGCGCGAGCAGGGCCAGCAGCAGCAGGCCGGGGCGGGTGTAGAGCGTGTCCGAGATGCGCCGGCGCAGCGAGGGCGCGGGCGTCGGCAGCGCCAGCGCGAGGTTCACGCCGCGGCCCCGAGCGGCGCCGGTGCGGCAACGGCGGCCGCAGTCGCCGCGGCCGCCGGCTCGTCGCTCAGCGCGTGCACCGCGCTCGCATCCCAGTGCAGATGCACCGTCGCACCGACCTCGGGCACGGCGGCGCCCGGCGGCAGGTCGGCCTGCAGGCCGACGCCGGCCGCATTCACCCGCACGCGCGTGAAGGCGCCGAAGTACTGCACCTCGCTGACCGTGCCGCCGGCGCGCGCACCGGCCGCGCCGCCGAGGCGGATGCGCTCGGGCCGCAGCATCACGCTGACGTGGCCGGTCAGCCGCCGCGCGGCGTCATCGTCGAGCACGTTGGCCGCACCGACGAAACGCGCGACGAAGCGCGTGGCCGGCCGGTCGTAGATGACCTGCGGCGTGCCGACCTGCTCCAACCGGCCGCGGTGGAACACGCCGATGCGGTCGCTCATCGACAGCGCCTCGTGCTGGTCGTGCGTGACGAAGACGAAGGTGATGCCGAGCTGCCGCTGCAGCGCCTTCAGCTCGCTTTGCATCTGCTCGCGCAGCTTCAGGTCGAGCGCGCCCAGCGGCTCGTCGAGCAGCAGCAGCTGCGGCCGGTTGATCAGCGCGCGCGCCAGCGCGACACGTTGGCGCTGCCCGCCCGACAGCTGCGCCGGCCGGCGCTCGCCGACACCGTCGAGCTGCACCAGCGCGAGCATGTCGTTCGCCTGCCGGCGCCGCGCCGCCTTGCCGACACCGCGCACCATCAGGCCGTAGGCGACGTTGTCGGCAATCGACATGTGCGGGAACAGCGCGTAGTCCTGGAACACGGTGTTGACCGGCCGCGCGTACGGCGGGCGCAGCGTGACGTCTTCACCGCCGATCAGCAGTCGGCCGGCGCTCGGCAGCGTGAAGCCGCCGATCATCCGCAGCACCGTCGTCTTGCCCGAGCCCGAGGGCCCGAGCAGCGTGAAGAACTCGCCCGGCGCGATGGCCAGATCGACGCCGTCGACCGCGCGCACCGCGCGCTCGCCGGTGCCGAACACGCAGTGCACACCCTCCAGCTGAACCGCGGCAGGCACGCTCACTTTGCGCGTCACCAGATCATCAGCGGCCACCCAGTACCGCGATGTAGTCCGACACCCACTTGTGGTACGGCACGCACTGGTTGTTCTGCGATGCGCACTGCGCCACCGGCGTGCGCCAGAACGAGATCTTGTCGAAGGACTCGTAGCCCTGGCGCTTGCAGCCCTCGTCGCCGAGCAGTGCATTGCCCTTGCACGCCGCCGGCACCGCGGGCACCGAGCCGAACCAGGCCGACAGGTCCCCCTGCAGCTTCGGATTCAGCGAATGCTCCATCCACAGGTAGGCGCAGTTCGGATGCTTGGCATCCGCATGCATCATCGTCGAGTCGGCCCAGCCGGTGGCGCCTTCGGTCGGCACGACGGTGGCGATCGGCCGCTTCTTCGAGCCCAGGATGTTGGCCTGGAACTGCCAGCTCGACGACGCGACGACGCCCTCGTTGGTGAAGTCGTCGATCTGCACGAAGGCGTCGTGCCAGTACTTGCCGACGATCTTGCGCTGCCCGCGCAGCAGCTCCAGCGCGGCCTTGTACTGCGCCTCGGTCAGCTCGTACGGATCCTTGATGCCCAGCTCGGGCTTCTTCGCCTTCAGGTACAGCGCCGCATCGGCGATGTAGATCGGCCCGTCGAAGGCCTGCACGCGGCCCTTGTTGCTCTTGCCGTCGGGCAGGTTCTGCTCCTCGAAGACGACGCTCCACGAGGTCGGCGCCTTGTCCTTGAAGACCGTCGTGTTGTACATCAGCACGTTCCAGCCCCACTGGTAGGGCACGCCGTAGTGCGTATTGCCCTCGAAGTGCCAGGGCGCCTTCTGCAGCCGCGCATCGACGTTCTTGTAGCTCGGGATCAGCGCGGTGTTGATCGGCTGCACCTTCTTGCCGCGGATGAGCCGGGTCGATGCGTCGCCCGACGCGGTGACGAGGTCGAAGCCGCCTTCGTTCATCAGCGCGACCATCTCGTCGGAGGTGCCGGCGGTCTTGACGTTGACCTTGCAGCCGGTCTTCTGCTCGAAGCCGGTGACCCAGTCGAACTGCTTGTCGGTCTGGCCGCGCTCGATGTAGCCGGGCCAGGCGACGATGTCGACCTGGCCTTCGCCCTTGCCGAGCTTCTGCAGCATGCCTTTTTGGGCCAGCGCGTGGCTGGTGAAGGCAAGCAGGGCCGCGGTGGCGGCGAGCGTGGGGAGATGTCGGTGCATGTGCGTCCTCCAGCGTTTTGGCGCGAGGGCGGATCTTCCGGCGCGCGGCCAGCGCGGTGAAATTCAATCGAACGCCCGCGGGCTCACTCTTTTGGAGATACCTGGGGTAAGCACGGAGGGTTGCGGGGCTGATGGCTCAACTCGCAGGCGGTGAAAGTGCAGCGGAAGAAGGGGAAACTTCGCCATGCTTGATCGACTTCGTAGCGCCGCCCGTCGCGTGCAGGGCGACCGTGCGGTGCGCGCGCTGCTCGGCGACTGCCGGCGCCTGCTGTCCGCGCGCGGCGAGGCCAACAGCCCGGCGATCGCCGCCGACATCGTCGGCCAGATCGACCGCCTGGGCGACGATCAACGGCTGAGCTTCTTCGAGCACCTGGCGCAGGACTTCGGACCCGACGTGCAGCAGGTGCTGGACGCCGCGCAGGCCTATGCGCAGGCCCCCACCGATCCGCAGCGGCTGCTGGCGCTGACGCAGGCCGCCGAGCCGCCGCGCCAGGAGCTGTTCCGGCGCCTGAACCGCACGCCCGGCGGCACCGCGGCGATCGTGCGCCTGCGCCGCGCGCTGCTCGAACGGCTGCCGAAGCAGGCGCCGCTGGCGACGGTCGAGAACGACCTGCTGCACCTGCTGTCGAGCTGGTTCAACCCCGGCTTCCTGCAGATGCGCAAGGTCGACTGGAATTCGCCGGCGCAGCTGCTCGAACAGATCATCCGCCATGAGGCGGTGCACGAGGTCGACGGCTGGGACGACCTGCGCCGCCGGCTGCAGCCCGATCGGCGCTGCTTCGCCTTCTTCCACCCGCAGTTGCCGGACGAGCCGCTGATCTTCGTCGAGGTGGCGCTGGTGCCGGAGATGGCGGCGCAGATCGCGCCGCTGATCGACAAGAAGTCGCAGCCGCTCGATCCGGCGCAGTTCAAGGTCGCCGTGTTCTATTCGATCAGCAACTGCCAGCCGGGGCTGCGCGGCGTCTCGCTGGGCAACTTCCTGATCAAGCGCGTTGCCGAACAGTTGAAGCGCGAGCTGCCGCAGCTGAAGACCTTCTGCACGCTGTCGCCGATTCCCGGGCTGATGGCCTGGCTGCACAAGGCCAAGGACACGTTCACGACGCTGCCGGCGGCCGCCGGCGAATCCGCGGCGCAGGCGCTCGCCGCGCTGCGCAAGGCGGCCGGCGACGAGCTCGCATCCCTCGGCACCGGCGCCGGGCTGGGTGCCCTGCCCGAAGCCGGCCACGCAGCCTTGTCGACGCTGGCCGCGCTGTACCTGGTGCATGCCTCGCCGACGCCCAAGGGCGACCCGGTGGCGCGCTTCCACCTCGACAACGGCGCGCGGCTCGAACGGCTGAACCCGCGCGCGAACCTGTCGGCCAAGGGCTTGAAACAATCCGCCGGGCTGATGGTCAACTACCTCTACGACCTGCAGCGCATCGAGACCTGCCACGATCGCTTCGTGCACGGCCGGGTCGTGCATTCACGTGCCGTCGCGGCGCTGCTGTGACGCCAGCGAGACTCCTGACAACACACACACACAACCCGGAGACAACATGAGCGCTCGACTCCCTGCCCGCCGCCACCTGTGGGCCGCTGCCGTGCTGGCCGCACTGCCGTTGGGGCAAGCCTGGGCCCAGGCCTGGCCCGTCAAGCCGGTCACCATCGTCGTGCCCTTCCCCGCCGGCGGCGGCACCGATGCCTTCGCGCGGCCGCTGTTCGCCGTGATGTCGAAGAACGCCGGCAAGCAGTTCGTCATCGACAACAAGGGTGGCGCCGGCGGCACCGTCGGCGCGAGCCTGTCGGCACGTGCGGCGCCCGACGGCTACACCTTCTTCATGGGCGCGGTGCACCACGCGATCGCGCCGTCGATGTACCCCAAGCTCGACTACAACCTCGAGACGGATTTCATCCCGGTCGGCCTGATCTCGAGCGTGCCGCAGGTCATCGTCGTGCACCCGCAGCGCGTGCCGGTCAGCGACCTGAAGGGGCTGCTGGAGTACCTGCGCAAGAACCCGGGCAAGCTGAACTACGGCTCGGCCGGCAACGGCACCTCGCACCACCTGGCCGGCGAGCTGTTCAAGCTGCAGACGAGGACCTTCATCACCCACATCCCGTACCGCGGCGCCGGACCGGCGCTGCAGGACCTGATCGCCGGCCAGGTCGACATGATGTTCGATGGCCTCGGCTCCTCGTCCGGCCACATCAAGGGCGGCCGCATCAAGGCGCTGGCGGTGGCCTCCGACAAGCGCGCCCCCGGCTTCCCCGATACGCCGACCGCCGCCGAATCCGGCGTGCCGACCTACCAGGTCGCCACCTGGTACGGGCTGTGGGCGCCGAAGGGCACGCCGAAGGAGGCCGTCGACGCGATGCAGGCCGAGATGAGGAAAGCTCTGCACTCCGACGAGCTGAAGGCCACCTGGGCCGGCCTGGGCGCGAACCCGCCGAACATCTGGGGGCCTGACTTCGGCAAGTTCGTCAACAGCGAGATCAAGCGCTGGCAGGAGGTCGTCAAGGGCTCCGGCGCGAAACTCGACTGATCGCTCACCCCACCCGAGCCCATGAACGACCAGAGCCTCTTCGCCGCACTGCGCGCGGCTTTCCCGGCCAACCTCGACAGCGTCGCGATCGAAACCGCCGACGGCCCGGCGGGCCAGCCCTTCACGCCGCAGCACTACACCTGGCGTGACCTGGAGCGCGGCACGGCGATGCTGGCCAACCTGCTGGCCGGCCTGGCGCTGCCGCCGGCCAGCCGCATCGCCGTGCAGGTCGACAAGAGCGTCGAAGCGCTGATGCTGTACCTGGCGGTGCTGCGCGCCGGGCACGTCTTCCTGCCGCTGAACACCGCCTACCAGGCGGCCGAGATCGAGTACTTCATCGGCAATGCCGAGCCGGCGGTGGTCGTCTGCACGCCGAAGAACTTCGCCTGGGTCAGCCGCCTGGCGTTCAGCTCGGGCGTCGGCCATGTCTTCACGCTCGGCGACGACCGCTCGGGCAGCCTGCTCGAACGCGCGTCGCACTGCAGCGACCAGCACAAGCCGGTTCCGAAGCAGGCCGACGAGCTCGCCGCGATCCTCTACACCAGCGGCACCACCGGGCGCAGCAAGGGCGCGATGCTGAGCCACGGCAACCTGCTGTCGAACGCGCGCACGCTGCAGTCCTACTGGGGCTGGCGCTCGGCCAGGGAAGGCGGCGACGTGCTGATCCACGCGCTGCCGATCTTCCATGTGCATGGCCTGTTCGTCGCCTCGCACGGCGCCTTGCTCAACGGCAGCCGGATGATCTGGTTCAACCGCTTCGACCCGGCCGCGGTGATCGCCCGTTTGCCCGAGGCCACGGTGTTCATGGGCGTGCCGACGCTGTACGTGCGTTTGCTGGCCGATGCGCGGCTCGACCGCGACGCCTGCCGCACGATGCGTTTGTTCATCGCCGGCTCCGCGCCGCTGCTCGCCGAGACCTTCCACGCCTGGGAGCAGCGCACCGGCCACACGATCCTCGAGCGCTACGGCATGAGCGAGACGGTGATGCTGACCTCGAACCCGTACCACGCGGTCGAGGGCGAGCGGCGCGCCGGCACGGTGGGCTTCCCGCTGCCGGGCGTCAGCGTGCGCGTGATCGACCCGGCGCGGCCCGGCCAGCCGCTGCCGGCCGGCGAGATCGGCGGCATCGAGGTCAAGGGCCCGAGCGTCTTCGCCGGCTACTGGCGAATGCCTGAGAAGACCCAGGAGGAGTTCACCGCCGATGAATCGGGTGATCGGTGGTTCAAGACCGGCGACGTCGGCCGCTTCGACGAGCGCGGCTACCTGACCATCGTCGGACGCAGCAAGGACCTGATCATCAGCGGCGGCTACAACGTCTATCCGGCCGAGATCGAAGGTTTCATCAACGAGATGCCCGGCGTTGCCGAATCGGCTGTGGTCGGCCTGCCGCATCCCGACTTCGGCGAAGGCGTGATCGCGGTGATCGTGCCCAAGCCGGGTGCGACGCTGGACCCCGCGGCCGTCGTCGGCGCGCTGAAGGGCTGCATCGCCAACTTCAAGGTGCCCAAGCAGGTCTTCGTCGTGCCCGAGCTGCCGCGCAATGCGATGGGCAAGGTGCAGAAGAACCTGCTGCGCGAGCAGCACCAGGGGCTGTTTGCGCGTTGAACGCGGGATCAGCGCGAGGTGGTCAACCCCTTCGTCCCTCGCGCCCACGAGCCCGCCGCGCCTGACGCCACGACTGCGCCCAGCCGTGCCCGCCGCCGCTCTATCCCAAAACGTCCTCGGCGCCTATAGTCCCGTCAGAGGGGCCTTTCCCTCGACGGAGGCTGCCATGTTCAGGCGCTTCTACACCCACCCGCTCGCCCTCGGCTCGGCGATCGCGATCACCTTCCTGCTATTGCTCGGCGTCTCCCACCTGGGTGGCCGGGAAGGGGCCTACCACGTGCTGGCGCGCGCCAGCGACCAGGTGGCCCAGCAAGTGGTGATCGTCGGCAAGCGCTTTGTGCAGACGGTGGAAGTGATCGGCAAGAAGCTGCGCGACTGAGCGCGGCGCACAGCGGGCAGTCAGCGCACCAGCACGGCCTGCCCGTACCCCTCCCGCCGGTAGACGCTCGGCGGCACGCCGAAGCGTTGTGCAAAAACGCGGCTGAAATGCGGCAGGCTGTTGAAGCCGCGTGCGAGTGCGATGTCGGTGATCGAACGGCTGGCCTGCGCCGGCTCGGCCAGGTCGCGGCGCACCGCTTCGAGCCGCTCGCGCAGCAGGTAGCCAGCCACGCCTTCGGGCTCCTCGGAGAACGCGTTGTAGAGCTGGCGCCGGCTGCAGCGCAGCGCGAGCGCGATGTCGTCGACGCTCAAGCCGGGATCGCCGAGCCGGTGCGCGACGAGCTGCTTGATCCGGTCGCGCAGTGCCTCGCGCTGCGTCAAGGCCGTTCCGCGGCCGGCCAGGTCCAGCAGCGACAGGTGCACCAGCTGCGTGATCGCCGCGCCGACGCCGCGCGCCGCTTCGTCGCCCATGTCCGGCAGCTCCTGGTAGGCGCTGCGCATCGTCTGCAGTGCGAGCCGCGCGATGCCGTGGCCACCGCCGAGCGGCCGCGCGACCAGCTCCGACAGAACCAGCCCGCGCTCGGCCAGGTCGGCCTTCGGCAGCATCACGATCAGGTGCTCGACCGGCTCCGGGTTCGCGACCGCATAGGTCTCGGTGGTGTCGTAGAGGCTCCATTCGCCGGGCCCGACCCAGGCTTGGCGCCCGAACTGCTCGACGCCCGCGCAGCCGCGCTGCGGCGCGACGATCTTCAAGTAGCCCTGGTCGCTCTTGCGCACGAGGTTCTGCGTGCGCATCACGCGGTGGCGGCCCGATTCCAACCGCGTCAGCACCACCGGGCCGGCACGGGTCGTGGCGATGCGGCCGTCGAAGACCGTGTCGCCGTAGAGGTCCGAGTCGAGGCCGCCGAACAGCTTCCAGACCCAGTCGCGCCAGTACGGCAGCTTGTCGCGCGCACTGACGTCGTCGGTGCTCATCATCGCGGTCGTGATCGCCATCGCACGCACTCCCGAGGGCAGGTTCGCCGCGATTATGGGAAGCGGGCTGGCGCCGCAACGCTGCCGCTAGGGAAAGCTCGGGGCGGCGTGCACAAAACAGCAAGCCGGCGTGCATGGTCAAGCAAGACGGCGGCGGCGCGGCTTCCTACGATGCATCACGTCCATCCCAACGACGAGGAGACATCATGGCCGCGCCGACGTCAGCGAAGACCGCATCCCAGCTCGTGAGCCCGTCCCGCCGCCGCGCCACGCAGGCGCTGGCCGCCGGCCTGGCCTGTCCTGCGCTGCTGCGCGCCGCCGAGCCGGCTGTGCGCATCGGCTACGCGATCGCCCGCACGGGCCCGTGGGCCGGCGGCGCGCAGGTCAGCCAGGAGCCGAACTACCTGCTGTGGGCCGAGACGGTGAACGCCGCCGGCGGCCTCGACGTCAAGGGCAAGAAGCGGCCGATCGAGCTGATCAGCTCCGACGACCGCAGCGACATCGAGACCTGCGTGCGCAGCTACGAGAAGCTGATGGGCAGCGACAAGGTCGACCTGGTGCTGCCGCCGTGGGGCTCGAACGCCAACTTCGCGGTCGCGCCGCTGGCCAACCGTTTTGGCTACCCGTTCGTGGCGCCGACCGCGCTGTCGAAGAAGCTGATCGAGATGAAGCTGCCGTACTTCTTCCTGATGCTGCAGCAGCCGGCGCCGATGACCACCGCGCTGGTCGACATGCTGAAGGCCAACGGCGCGAAGACCGCCGCGGTGATCTACGTCGACGACCTGTTCGGCCTGGAGAACTACGCGGCGCTGAAGGTCGCGCTGTCGGGCAGCGGCATCACGCTGGTCGAGGAGAAGAGTTATCCCGCCGGCGTCAAGGACCTGAGCCCGGTGCTGCGCAGCATCAAGGACAAGGCGCCCGACGCCTTCATCGGCTTCACCTACCCGCCCGACACCATCCTCGCCAGCAAGCAGAGCAAGGAGATCGGCTTCAACCCGAAATTCTTCTACGCCTCGGTGGGCACCGCGTTCCAGCTCTACAGGAACGTGATGACGCCGGCCGGCGCCGAGGGCGTGCTCGGCATGGGCTCGTGGAACGCCAAGACCAGCTCAGGCGCGAAGGCCTACTTCGAGGCCCACACGAAGAAGTACGCCGGCAAGGAGCCCGACCGCTGGGCCTCGGGGGCGTGCTGGGCGGCGCTGGAGATCCTGCAGGCCGGCGTCGCCCGGGTCGGGCTCGACCGCAAGGCGCTGCGCGACTACATCGCCAAGACCGAGCACAAGACCATCCTCGGACCGATCCGCTTCGAGGGCAGCGAGAACGTCGCGACGCCGGGCGCGGTGAGCCAGTGGCAGAACGGCGAGTTCGAGGTGGTCTGGCCGAAGAGCATTGCGACGGCCGCGCTGGTCCCCGCGAAGCCGGCCTGGAAGTGAGTTGCGGATGTCACTCGGCGCGTGGCTCGAACTGCTGGCTTCCGGCCTGATCAGCGGCGGCGTGTACGCGCTGGTCGCCCTCGGGCTGAACCTGCAGTACGGGCTGATGCGCATCATGAACATCTCGCACGGCGAGTTCCTGATGCTGGGCGCCTACGCCACCTGGGCGGCGACGGTCGGGCTCGGGCTGTCGCCGCTCGTGATGCTGCCGGTGTCGTTCGTGCTGCTGGCCGCGCTCGGCCTCGTCGTGCACCGGCTGTGCTTCAGGCGGCTGGCCGCCAGCTCGCCGACGGTCGACATCTTCGAGGCGCGCAGCCTGATGGTCGGCTTCGGCCTGCTGTTCCTGGTGCAGAACTTCGCGTCGCTGGTCTGGGGCGGCGAGCTGCGCGGCTACGACTTCCTGACCATGCCGGTGGTGGTGCCGCTCACTTCGGGGGGCAGCCAGTTCGCCGCCAACAAGCTGCTGGTCTTCGCACTGGCGCTGGTCTTCTCCGGCGGACTGATCGCGTTGCTGCGGCTGACCTTGCTCGGCAAGGGCGTGCGCGCGCTGATGCAGTCGCCCACCGGCGCGCAGCTGGTCGGCATTCCGACCGAGCGGCTGCACCCGCTGATGTTCGGCCTCGGGCTCGGGCTGGCGGGTGTCGCCGGGTGTCTCCTGTCGATGATCGAGGCGATCACGCCGGCGATGGGTGAACCGTACACGGTGACGGCGCTGATCGTCATCACGCTCGGCGGCTTCGGCAGCATGGCCGGCAGCCTGGCGGGCGGACTGCTGCTGGGTGTCGTCGAAGCGCTGGGCATGCACTTCACGAGCCCGAGCCTGAAGATGCTGCTGTCCTACGGCGTGTTCATCGGCGTGCTGCTGTGGCGGCCGAACGGCCTGTTCAAGAAATGATGCCGAAGCTCACCCCCGACACCCGGCGCGATGCGCTGATCCTCGTCGCCGCCACCGGCTGGCTGCTGGCACTGCCGGGCTACGCCAGCGAGTTCGTCACCTCGCTTGCCTTGAGCTGCCTGATGTACGCCGCGCTGGCGTCGAGCTGGTCGCTGTTCTGCGGCGCGACGCGCTACCTGTCGCTGGCCACCTCGGCCTTCTTCGGCATCGGCGCCTACGTCTGCGCGCTCGGCCTCGACACGCTGCCGTGGCCCGTGCTGATCGCCGCCGGCGCCGCGGCGGCCGCGCTCGTCGCCGCCATCATGGGCAGCGCGGTGCTGCACCTGCGCGGCACCTATTTCGCGGTGCTGACCTTCGGGATGACGGAGCTGATCCGCCATGCCGTCACCTACGGCGAGAAGCAGGTCGCCGGCACGGTCGGCCGCGTGCTGGCCAGCGTGCCGGAGCCGGGCACCGTCTACGTCACCGTGCTGCTGATCGCGCTGACCGCGCTGCTGACGGCGATCGCCGTGCGCTCGAGTCGCTTCGGCCTGGCGCTGGCGGGCATCGGCGCCGACGAGCAGCGGGCGCAGACGCTGGGCGTCGATACGCGCCTGGTGAAGATCGCCGGCTTCGCACTGACCGCCGCTTTCGCCGGCGCCACCGGTGCGGCGATGGCGGTGCGCTGGACCTACATCGATCCGCACACCGTCTTCAACCCGTTCATCGGTTTCCAGACCGTGCTGATCGCGTTGATCGGCGGCGCATCGACCTTGTGGGGCCCGGTGATCGCAGCGGTGGTGTTCTCGCTGCTGGCCGAGGTGCTGCGGCTGCAGCTGCCGCAGCTGTACATGATGGTGCTGGGGGTGTTGTTGATCCTGTGCGTGCTGTACCTGCCGGGTGGCTTGGCTTCGTTGCGGTGGAGGGCCCGATGACCACTGCACTGCTGGAGGCCAAGGACGTGACGGTCAAGTTCGGTGGCCTGACCGCCGTCGACCAGGTCAATGCGACGTTCCGCGAAGGCGAGCTGGTCGGCATCATCGGCCCCAACGGCGCCGGCAAGACGACCTTCTTCAATGCCATCTCCGGCGTGCAGGCGCTGAGCAGCGGCCAGCTCGTCGTGCAGGGCGATCGCCTGACCGGCCGCGCGCCGCACGTGTTCTCGCACCACGGCATTGCGCGCACCTTTCAGACGCCGCGGGTGTTCGGCGACATGACGGTCGAGGCGAACGTGCGCTTCGGGCTGCAGTTCGCCGGACGTGGGCGGCCCGGCACCGGATCGCTGCGCAACGAGGCCTCGATCCTCGGCTTGATCGGCCTGGACAAGCAGGCCGGCCTGCCCGCCGCCGCGATCACGCCGTCTCAGCAGCGGCTGCTGGAGATCGGCATGGCGCTGGCGACGCGGCCGCGCCTGCTGCTGCTCGACGAAGTGGCCGCCGGGCTGACCGAGTCCGAGGTCGAGGCGATGGCGCGGCTGATCCGCCGGCTGCGCGACGAGCTGTCGCTGTGCGTCGTGTGGATCGAGCATGCGGTGGGCACGCTGCTGCGCCATGTCGAACGCGTGCTGGTGCTGCACCAGGGCCGCAAGATCGCCGACGACGTGCCGTCTGCGGTGACGGCGAACCTCGAGGTGATCGAGGCCTATCTCGGAGACGAGGTCGTCTGATGAAGACTGCCGACCTCCCGCTGGCCACCTCGATGGCCGAACTGAAGATCGAAGGCCTCACAGCCGGTTACGGCGGCTTCGCGGTGCTGCGCGCGCTGTCGCTGCACGTGCGGCCGGGGCTGACCGTGATCCTCGGGCCGAACGGCGCCGGCAAGACCACCTTGCTGAAGGCGATCGCCGGCTTGCTGCCGCGCGAAGGACGCGTCCAGCTGGACGGCACCGAGCTGCCGCCGCTGCAGCCGGCGGAGAACGTGCGCCGCGGCCTCGCGCTGGTCGCCGAAGGGCGCCAGCTCTTTCCGCAGATGACGGTGATGGAAAACCTCGAGCTCGGCGGCTGGCTGCTGCCGAAGGCCGAACGGGCCACGCGCCTGGCGCAGGCGCTGCGCGACTTCCCGAAGCTGGCAGAACGTTCACGCCAGCTCGCCGGCACGATGAGCGGCGGCGAGCAGCAGATGCTGGCCGTCGCGCGCGCCTTGATGTGCGCGCCGCGCCTGCTGATGCTCGACGAGCCCTCGCTCGGCCTCGCGCCGCGCATGGTCGACGAGCTGCTGGCGATCGTGCGGCGCATTGCCGACGCCGGCACCACCGTGCTGATGGTCGAGCAGAACGTGCGCAAGGCACTCGCCGTCGCCGACCGCGGCCACGTGCTCGAACGCGGCCGGCTCGTCGCCGGCGGGCCCGCGTCGCTGCTGGCGCGTTCGAGCGTCATCCGCCAGGCCTACCTCGGTGCCGCCGCGGCGCCGTCCTCATCCTCCCAGGAGCCCAAGATGTCCGATCTGTCGATGTTGATCAACGGCCTGGCCGTGCAGGCCGAAGGTGGCCGCTCGTTCGAGCGCCGCAATCCGCTCGACGGCAGCGTCGCGTCGCGCGCGCCGGCGGCGTCGACGGCCGATGCGCTGGCCGCCGTCGAAGCCGCGGCCGAGGCCTTCAAGAGCTGGAGCCAGACGGGGCCCGGCGAGCGCCGCGCGCTGCTGCTGAAGGCCGCTGCCGCGCTCGAAGCGAAAACACCGCAGTTCATCGAAGCCGTCGCCGCCGAGACCGGCGCGACCGCCATGTGGGCCGGCTTCAACGTGCACCTGGCCGCCGGCATGCTGCAGGAAGCCGCCGCGCTGACCACGCGCATCAGCGGCGAGGTGATCCCGAGCGACGTGCCGGGCTCGTTGGCGATGGGTGTGCGCCAGCCGGCCGGCGTCGTGCTCGGCATCGCGCCGTGGAACGCACCGATCATCCTCGGCGTGCGCGCCATCGCCGCGCCGCTGGCCTGCGGCAACACGGTGATCCTGAAAGGCAGCGAGAACTGCCCGCGCACGCATGGGCTGATCGCCGAGGCTTTTCAGGACGCCGGCTTCCCGCCCGGGGTGGTCAACTACCTGACCAATGCACCCGCCGACGCGGCCGCGCTGGTCGAGACCCTCGTCGCGCAACCGGCGGTGCGGCGCGTCAACTTCACCGGCTCGACGCGCATCGGCAAGCTGGTGGCGCTGACCTGCGCGAAGTACCTGAAGCCGGTGCTGCTGGAGCTCGGCGGCAAGGCGCCGCTGCTTGTGCTCGACGATGCCGACATCACCGATGCGGTCAACGCCGCGGCGTTCGGCTGCTTCGCGAACTCGGGCCAGATCTGCATGAGCACCGAACGGCTGATCGTCGATCAGAAGATCGCCGACGCCTTCGTCGACAAGTTCGTCGCCAAGGCCGGCGCGCTGCCGCTGGGCGATCCGCGCGGCAGCGATCCTGTCGTGCTGGGCAGCGTGATCGGCATGGCCACCGTCGAGCACTGCAATGCGCTGATCGACGACGCGTTGGCCAAGGGCGCGAAGCTGCTGTGCGGCGGCAAGGCGACCAGCACGCTGATGCCGGCGACCGTGCTCGACCGCGTGACGCGCGCCATGCGCATCTACCACGAGGAGACCTTCGGACCGGTCAAGTGCATCGTGCGCGTGGCCGACACCGAGGCCGCGATCGCCTGCGCCAACGACAACGACTACGGCCTCGCCGCCGCGGTGTTCGGCCGCGACATCGCACGCGCGATCAACGTCGCGAAGCGCATCGAATCGGGCATCTGCCACGTCAACGCGCCGACCGTGCACGACGAGGCGCAGATGCCCTTCGGCGGCGTGAAGGGCTCGGGGCTCGGCCGCTTCGGCGGCGCGGCCGGCATCGCCGAATTCACCGACCTGCGCTGGATCACCGTGCAGACGACGCCGCGGCACTATCCGTTCTAGCGGCCTGCCCGGCCCGGCTCCGGGCGAGCCCCTAGGCTCGCGACGAGGGCCCGCGCGTTAAGCTGCCAAGCCCCGTCTTGCAGTCCGGGGCGCAGGAGCGATGTTGGCTGATGACCCGCAGCGCCCGGCAACCGACGCCGAGCGCACGCTGAAGGAGCTGACGGCGATCGTCGACAACGCCGCCGTCGGCATCCTGTTCCTGCGCCGTCAGCGCATCGAGCGCTGCAACAGTCGCGCCGCCGAGATCTTCGGCTACGCGTCGGCGCAGGCCTTGACCGGCCTGCACGCCACGCAGCTGCATCCCGACGAGGAGAGCAACAACCGCATCCGCGCGCAGGCCGAGCCGCTGATGAGCGCCGGCCTGTCCTTCCACCACGACTGGCTGCTGCGCCGCGCCGACGGCACGCCGCTGTGGTGCAACGTCTACGGCCGGGCGATCGACCCGCAGCACCCGGAGGACGGCTCGGTGTGGATCGCCGAGGACATCAGCGGGCTGCGCAAGGTGCAGCGCGAGGTCGAGGCCATCATGCGCAATGCGCCGGTGGGCATCGGTTTCACCCGCGACCGCCTGATCGTGCGCTACAACGCGCGCTTTGCGGAGATGTTCGGCTTCGAGGGCGACGAGGCGATCGGGCTGCCGGCGCGCGTCACCTTCCTCAGCGACGAGCACTATGCCGAGGTCGGCCGCATCGCCGGCCCGCTGCTGGCCGCCGGCAAGCCCTTCCAGACCGAGCACTACATGCGCCGCAAGGACGGCTCGACCTTCTGGGTCAGCCAGATCGGCTACCTGCAGGATCCGGACGATCCGCCGGCCGGCACGATCTGGATCATGGAGGACCGCAGCGCGGCGCTCGAAGCCGAGCAGGCGATGCGTGCGGCGAAGGAGCATGCCGAGGGCGCGAACCGCGCGAAGAGCCGCTTCCTCGCCAACATGAGCCACGAGTTGCGCACGCCGCTGAACGCGGTGCTCGGCTTCGCGCAGCTGCTGCAGCTCGACGCTGCGCTGAGCGACCGCCAGGGCGAGGCGCTCGATGCGATCCGCCAGAGCGGCGAGCACCTGCTGGCGCTGATCAACGACGTGCTCGACCTGTCGCGCGTCGAGGCCGGCAAGCTCGAGCTGCAGGCGCAGCCGATCGAGCTGCCGCAGTTCCTGCAGACGGTGCTCGACATCGTCGGCGTGCGCGCGCGCGGCAAGGGGCTGCAGATCGGCATCGAGGCTGCGGCCGGCCTGCCGCGGCGCGTCGAAGGCGACGAGCACCGGCTGCGCCAGGTGCTGCTGAATCTGCTGGGCAACGCGGTGAAGTTCACGGCCCAGGGCGCGGTCGTGCTGCGCGCGCGCAGCACGCCGGTCGGCGCCGACCGCGTGCGCCTGTCGATCGAGGTGTCCGACTCCGGCCCCGGCATCGCGCCCGAGCAGCTCGAAGGCATCTTCCGCCCGTTCGAGCAGGCCGGCGACGCACTGCAGCGCGCCGGCGGCAGCGGCCTCGGGCTGGCGATCAGCCGCGAGCTGGCGCGCGCGATGGGCGGCGAGGTCAGCGTGCGCAGCACCCCGGGCGACGGCAGCACCTTCACGCTCGACATCACGCTGCCGCTGCTGGAGGCGGCCGCGTCGCTGCCGGTCGGCCGGCAGCACGTCAGCGGCTACGGCGGCCGGCGCCGCCGCGTGCTGGTGATCGACGACATCGCCGACAACCGCGCGCTGATCGTGCAGCTGCTGGGCCGGCTCGGCTTCGAGGTCTTCGAGGCCGCCGACGGCCAGGCCGGACTGGAATGCGCCGCCGAGCTGCGGCCCGACCTGGTGCTGATGGACAACACGATGCCGGTGCTCGATGGCCTGAGCGCGACGCGCCGGCTGCGCCGCATGCCCGGCTTCGAGCGCACGCCGGTGATCTCGCTGTCGGCCAGCGCCTCGGCGGCCGACCAGCAGGCCAGCCTGCAGGCCGGCGCCGATGCCTTCCTCGCCAAGCCGGTGGTCTTCGACCTGCTGTTGCAGCAGGTCGGGCGGCTGCTGGGCCTGCGCTGGATCGGAAGCGACGCCGCGCCGCCGAGCGCGGACTGATCAGCCGGCCGCCGCCGCCGCGGCGGGCTGGGCGCCACGCGAGCGCCGGATGCGCGCCATGAACCAGCCATGCACGTCGTCGACGAACGTGAAGACGACCGGGATCACCAGCAGGCTCAGGAAGGTCGACGTGATCAGCCCGCCGATCACGACGATGGCCATCGGCGAGCGGAAGCTCGGATCGACGCCCCAGCCGAGCGCGATCGGCATCATGCCGGCGCCCATCGCGATCGTCGTCATGACGATCGGGCGCGCGCGCTTGCGGCATGCATCGAGCAGTGCGTCCCAGCGGTTCAGGCCATGGTCGCGGCGCGCGATCACGACGTAGTCGACGAGCAGGATCGAGTTCTTCGTGGCGATGCCCATCAGCATGATCAGCCCGATCATCGAGGGCATCGACAGCGGGCTGTGGGTGATGAACAGCGCCAGGAACGCGCCCGGCACCGACAGCACCAGCGCGGCGAGGATGGTGATCGGCTGCACGAAGTCCTTGAACAGCAGCACCAGCACGATGTAGATGCACAGCACGCCGGCGCCCATCGCCATGCTGAAGCCCGCGAACAGGTCGCCCATCGCCTCGGCATCGCCGACCGAGGCGCGGCTGATGCCCGGCGGCAGCTGCTGCAGGCTCGGCAGCGCCAGCGCCTTGGCCTCGACTTCGCCGAGCCCCTGGCCGTTCAGCTCGATCTCGAAGTTGACGTTGCGCTGCCGGTCATAACGTTCGATCTGAGCGGGTCCGGCGTCGATCGCCAGCGTCGCGACGTTGCCGAGCATCACCGGCCCCTTCGCGCCCGGCACCGGCAGCCGCGCCAGCAGCTCGAGGTCCTGGCGCGCCTGCGCCGGCAGCCGCACGACCACCGGCACCTGGCGCTGCGCCAGGTTCAGCTTCGCAAGACCCTGGTCGTAGTCGCCGGCGGTGGCGATGCGCAGCGCGTCGGCCAGGCCCGCCGAGGTGACGCCCAGGTCGGCCATGCGCGCGAAGTCGGGCCGCACGATCAGCTCGGGCCGCTGCAGGCTGGAGGTCGACGTGATGCTGCCGACGCCGGGAATCGTGCGCAGATCGCGCTCCACCTTCGCGGCATGCTCGGCGAGCGCGCGGCCATCGTCGCTGGCCAGCACCAGCACGTACTTCTCGGCCGAGCCGCCGAAGGCCACCTTCACGCGCACGCCCGGCAGCACCGTCAGCGCCTCGCGCAGCTGGGCCTCGATCTGCTGCTTCGACAGCCCCGGGCGATCCTTGCGCGGCGTCAGGTTCAGCGTCAGCGTGGCCTTGCGCACATCGGCCTGGCCGGGCGCGGCGAACGGGTCGGCGCCCGAGTTGCCGCCGCCGATCGCCGTGTAGACCTGCTTGACCTGCGGGTTCTTGCGCAGGATCTGCAGCGCCGCTTCGGCGCTGGCGCCGGTCTGCTGGATCGTCGAGCCCGGCGGCAACGTGAGCGTGACCTGCGTCTGCGACAGGTCGTCCGGCGGGATGAACCCGGTCGGCAGCAGCGGCACCAGCGCGAACGAGCCGAAGAAGAACACCGCCGTGCCGAGCATCGTCCACCAGCGGTGGCGCACGCACCACGCGGCCCAGCGTTCGTAGATCTGCAGCCAGCGCGGCAGGCGGTCGGGCTTCGTCGGCGGCTTCAGCAGGTAGGCGGCCATCATCGGCGTCAACATCCGGGCGACGACCAGCGAGACGAACACCGCGATCGCCGCGGTCCAGCCGAACTGCACGAAGAAGCGGCCGACGATGCCGGTCATGAAGGCCGTCGGCAGGAACACCGCGATCAGCGTGAAGGTGGTGGCGATCACCGCCATGCCGATTTCGTCGGCCGCCTCCATCGCCGCCTGGTAAGGCGTCTTGCCCTGCGCCAGGTGGCGCATGATGTTCTCGATCTCGACGATCGCGTCGTCGACCAGGATACCGACCACCAGCGACAGCGAGATCAGCGTCACGCCGTTGAGCGTGAAGCCGAGCAGGTACATCGCCGCGAAGGTCGGGATCGCCGACAACGGCAGCGCCGCCGCGGCGACCAGCGTCGCGCGCCAGTTGCGCAGGAACAGCCACACCACCAGCACGGCCAGCGCTGCGCCCTCGTACAACAGGATCATCGAGCCGTCGAAGTTCTCCTGCGCCGGGTCGACGAAGTTGAAGGCCTCGGTGATCGTGATGTCCGGATGGCGCGCCTTCAGCGCCTCGAGCGCCGGCTTCACGCCGTCGGCGACCTCGATCTCGCCGGCCCCGCGCGAGCGCGAGATCTCGAAGCCGACCACCGGCTTGCCGTCGAGCAGCGCGGCCTGCCGGCGCTCGGCCACCGTGTCGGCGACCGTCGCCACCTGGTCGAGGCGAATGCGGCGGCCGTCGGACAGCGGAATTTCCATGCGCGCCAGCTCCTCGGCCGACTGCACCGTTGCCAGCGTGCGCACCGATTGTTCGACGCCGCCGATGTCGGCGCGCCCGCCCGAGGCGTCCTGCTGCATCTGGCGCAGCTGGCGCGAGATGTCGCCGGCGGTGACGTTCAGCGCCAGCAGGCGCGCCGGGTCGAGCTCGATGCGCACCTCGCGGCTGACGCCGCCGACCCGCGCCACCGCGCCGACGCCGCGCACCGCGAGCAGCGTCTTGGTCACTTCGTTGTCGACGAACCAGGACAGCGCCTCGTCGTCCATCTTCTTCGAGGCGACGGTGTAGGTCAGGATCGGCATGCCGGCCAGGTCGGCCTTGGCGATCACCGGATCGCGCAGGTCGGCGGGCATGTCCGAGCGCACGCGCGAGACCGCCGAGCGCACGTCGTCGAGCGCTTCCTGCACCGGCTTCTCGAGCCGGAACTCGACGGTGATCGAGACGACGCCGTCGCCGACCATCGTGTACAGGTGCTTGACGCCCTGCACCGAGGCGACCGAGTTCTCGATCTTGCGCGCGACCTCGGTCTCGAGCTGCCCCGGCGCCGCGCCCGGCAGCGCCGCGGTGACGATCACCATCGGCAGGTCGATGTCGGGGAAGTTCTGCACCTTCATCGCCTTGAAGGCGATCAGGCCGGCGACGGTCAGCAGCAGGAACAGCAGCACCGAGGGTATCGGGTTGCGGATCGACCAGGCGGAGACGTTGATGCCGCCGCTGACGCGCTCGGCGTGCGCGTGTTCGGCGTCGTTCATTGCACGACCTTCACCAGATCCCCGTCAGCGAGGAAAGCACCGCCCGACGAGACGACGCGCGCTTCGGGTGTTATTCCGTTGGTGATCTCGATGCGGTCGCCGACACGCCGGCCGACCGCCACCTTGGTCAGTGCGACGCGGTTGTCGGGCCCCAGCCGGTGCACGTAGCTGAAGCCGTCGCGCAGCAGCACGGCGGTCTGCGGCAGCGTCAGCCCCGGCGCCGAGCCGAAGGCGAACTCGCCGCGCACGAACATGCCGGGCCGGGCATCGCTGCCCGGCGCCAGGTCGACGTAGACCAGGCCGTTGCGCGTCAACGGATCGACCGTCGGCGCGACCATGCGCACGCTGCCCTTCAAGCTCTGGCCGCTGGGCGTCGTGACCAGCGCCGGCACGCCGGGCTTCAGACGCGCCAGGTCGCCGGCCGGCACCTCGGCGCGCCACTCGAGCCGCTCGCGCCGGATCAGCCGGAACAGTTCCTGCCCGGGCTGCGCCATCGCGCCCTCGGTCGCCAGCCGCGCCGAGATCACGCCGTCGTCGGGGGCGACGATGCGCGTCTGCGCCAGGCGCACCTCGTCGGCCTTGACGCGGGCCCGCAGCGCTTCGAGCCGCGCCTTCGCGGTCTGCTCGGCGGTCAGGATCTGCGTCGTCTGCTGCAGGCTCAGCACGCCGGTGGGCTGCAAGGCACGGGCGCGGTCGGCGTTGGCGGTCGCTTCGGCCAGAAGCGCCTCGGCTTCCTTCACGCTGGCGCGTGTCGCGGCGACCTCGGCCGTCAGCCAGTCGGTCGACAGCCGGGCGAGCAGTTGCCCGCGCTTGACGCGCTCGCCGACCTGCACCAGCACCTCGACCAGCCGAAAGCCGGCGGCCGCCTCGACGCTGATCACCGCTTCCTGCCAGGCGCCGACCGTGCCGGCGGCAGCGAGCTTCAGCGGCCAGTCGCTGCGCTGCGGCGTGATCGCCTGCACCGTCAGCGCGGGCCGGCCCGGCGCCGAGGTGGCATTGGGCGACGGTGTCGCCGCGGCGGCCCCCTGGGCGACGGCAACGGGCGCCGCGAACAGCGCTGCCAGCAGGATGAGCAAGCGCCTCGAGTCATGGATCATGGTGTGCGTGGCTATCCGGGGAACCACGGATGTTGACACGAGTGCGCAGGACAATCCCGTTGGCGGCGCGGGGCCTCGGGCTTACCGCATGGCGCCGCTGATCTTTCATACAGTATCCTTGCGGGTTCGCGTGGCTTCGCTACGCTTAAGCGCTCTCCAGGAGGATTTGCCGATGGCCAAAGATGAGGTCAAGACCCGGATCGAGCCGGATGGTCTGCGCTACAAGAGCAAGGCCCCGGGTTCGCCCTTCGCGCCAGCGGGCGCATTCGGCGGCTCGACGATGTCGTGCTTTCTGTGTGGCGTGCACCGCCCGCGCGCGATGCTGAAGATGCGCAAGCTGCTCGGCCGCTCGCAGACGGTGTGCGATCCGTCGTGCAAGGCCGTGTCGGCACAGTCGAGCACGCCCGCCGTGGCGCCGACGACCGCATCGTCGGACACCTGACCCGCGCGACGCTCCGCTTCAACGTTCCCTGATCGCGCCGCCGGCGCCGGTGAGTTTCCAGTGCCAACGCCGGCGGCCGATCCTTTCGAAACACTGAATCCGCAGCAGCGCGCCGCCGTCGAGCACGGCGATGAACCGCTGCTGGTGATCGCCGGCGCCGGCTCCGGCAAGACGCTGACCCTGGCGGCGCGCGTCGCGCAGCTGGTCCTCAAAGGCGCCGATCCGCAGCGGCTGATGCTGCTGACCTTCTCGCGCCGCGCGGCCATCGAGATGCAGCGCCGCACCGGCCGCCTGTTGCACCAGGCGCTTAGGCTGAGGGCCACCCACGCCGCCCCGGCACTGCCCTGGGCCGGCACCTTCCACAGCCTGGGCGCGCGGCTGCTGCGCGAACACGCGACGCAGATCGGGCTGTCAGAGCACTTCACCATCGCCGACCGAGCCGACAGCGAAGACCTGATCGGCCTGGTGCGCCAGGAGCTCGGCTTCGCCGCGGCGCGCGAGCGCTTTCCGCTGAAAAGCACCTGCCTGGGCATCTACTCGCGCTGCGTCAATGCGCAGGCGCCGCTGGCCGAGGTGCTGAGCGAGCATTTCCCGTGGTGTGCCGCTTGGGGCCCCGAGCTGAAGCGCCTGTTCCGCGGCTACGTCGCCGCCAAGCAGCAGCAGCACACGCTCGACTACGACGACCTGCTGCTCGCCTGGCAGCAGCTGATGCAGGAGCCCGTGCTCGCGCGCACGCTCGGCGCGCGCTTCGACCATGTGCTGGTCGACGAGTACCAGGACACCAACCGGCTGCAGGCGGCGATCCTGCAGGGCCTGAAGCCCGACGGCCGCGGCCTCACCGTGGTCGGCGACGACGCGCAGGCGATCTACGGCTTCCGTGCCGCCGAGGTGCGCAACATCCTCGATTTCCCGCGCCAGTTCGGCGCCGCGACGCGGGTCATCGCGCTGGAGCGCAACTACCGCTCGACGGCGGCGATCCTCGACGCATCCAACGCCGTGATCGCGCTGGCCGCCGAGCGCCACGCCAAGACGCTGTGGACCGACCGCGCCGGCCACGCGCGGCCGCTGCTGGTGACGGTCGAGGACGAGGCCGCGCAGGCGGCGTGGGTCGCCGACCGGGTGCTCGAGCAGCGCGAGGCCGGCATCGCGCTGACGGCGCAAGCGGTGCTGTTCCGCACCAGCCACCACAGCGCGCCGCTGGAGCTGGAGCTGACGCGGCGGCGCATTCCGTTCGTCAAGTTCGGCGGGCTCAAATTCCTCGAAGCGGCGCACATCAAGGACGTGCTCGCGGTGCTGCGCTGGGCCGAGAACCCGAAGAGCCGGCTGGCGGGCTTTCGCGTCGCGCAGCTGGTGCCGGGCATCGGCCCGGCGGCCGCGCGGCGGCTGCTCGATGCGATGGATGCGGCGGTCGACCCGTTGCGCGCGCTGCAGGGCTTCGAGCCGCCGGCCGCGGCGCGTGACGACTGGCCGGCGCTGGTCACGCTGATCGGATCGCTGCGCCGGGAGGACAGCCCGTGGCCGGCCGAGCTCGACGCGGTGCAGCGCTGGTACCAGCCGCAGCTCGAACGCCTGCACCCCGACGACGCCGGGCTGCGCCGCGCCGACCTCGACCAACTGCAGCGTTTGGCAGCCGGCCACCCGCGCCGCGAGCGCTTCCTGACCGAGCTGACGCTCGATCCGCCGCAGGCGACCAGCGACGAAGCCGGCCCGCCGCACCTCGACGAGGACTACCTGATCCTGTCGACGATCCACTCGGCGAAGGGCCAGGAGTGGAGCGCCGTGACGGTGCTCAACGTCGTCGACGGCTGCATCCCCGCCGACATGGCCACCGGCGATGCGGCGCAGATCGAGGAGGAGCGCCGGCTGCTGTATGTCGCGATGACGCGCGCGAAATACCAGCTCGCGCTGGTCGTGCCGCAGCGCTTCTACGTCACGCAGCAGGCCCGGCGCGGCGACCGCCATTTGTATGCCGGGCTGACGCGCTTCATCCCGCCGGCGGTCGCCGACCTGTTCGACCGGTGTGGACCGGTTGGCGCCGAACCGACAGCCCCGGTGCTCGCGCCTGCGGCTCCACGCATCGACATCGGCGAACGCCTGCGCGCTGCCTGGGACTGAACTCTCTTCAGCCCGCGCGCAGCGGCATCATCGTCGACGGCGAGAACTGCAGCGCCTCGCTGCCCTCGGACATGCGCAGGTCGGCCTGCAGCAGCGCGTCGGGCGCCATCGGACGCGCCAGATAGAAGCCCTGGAACTCGTCGCAGCCGAGCTCGAGCAGCGTCTCGCGCTGCAGCCGGTTCTCGACACCTTCGGCAACGACGCGCAGGCCCAGCGCATGGCCGAGCCGCACCACCGCATCGACGACCGCGCGCGCATCGGCATTCGTCGCCACGTCCTTGACGAAGCTGCGGTCGATCTTCAGCTCCTGCGCGCCGATCTGGCGCAGCGACGACAGGCTCGAATAGCCGGTGCCGAAGTCGTCGATCGACAGCTTGACGCCCAAGTCGCCGAGCTGCTCGATGACGCGCTGCGTCGCCATCGTGTCTTCCATCGCCACCGACTCGGTGATCTCGCAGACCAGCTGGTCGGCATCGACCCCATGGCGGTAGAGCGCCTGCTGCACCCGGTCCACCATGTCCGGCTGGCGCAGCTGGTAGGCCGAGACATTGATCGATACGCGCATGCGCAGGCCGAGCTCGGACCACAGCGCCATCTGTCGGCAGGCCTCGTCGATGACCCAGTTGCCGATCGCGATGATCAGGCCGAAGCGCTCGGCGATCGGGATGAACACCGCCGGGCTGATCGGCCCGCGCGTCGGATGCGTCCAGCGCAGCAGCGCCTCGATGCCGCAGACGCAGCCGCTGCGGCTGTCGACCTTGGGCTGGTAGTGCAGCTTCAGCTGGCCGGCCTGCAGCGCCTCGCGCAGCGCCTGCTGCAGCTCGATCTGCTCGCCGACGCCATCGTTCATGTGCGATTCGAACACCGCATAGCCGCCGCTGCCCGAGCGCTTGGCGGCGTACATCGCCGCATCGGCGGCGGCCATCAGCTTGTCGCGCTGGCCGTGCTCGGGGTAGGCGGCGATGCCGATCGAGCACGACAGCGACAGCTTGCGCTCGGCCAGCTCGAAGGGCCGCCCCATCGCCTGCAGGATGCGGCCGGCGGCGGACACCGCATCGTGCAGGCCGCCGATGTCCTCCAGCAGCAGCACGAACTCGTCGCCGCCGACGCGGGCGACCGTGTCGACATCGCGCGAGACCATCTTCAGCCGCTCGGCCACCTGGCGCAGCACGTGGTCGCCGGTGTCGTGGCCGTAGCTGTCGTTGACCGGCTTGAAGCCGTCCAGATCGATGAACAGGATGGCCAGCCGAGACGGCGGCGGCGGATGGCCGGGCTGCGTGCCGAGCCGGTCGACGCGCGCCAGCGCATGCGCGAGCCGGTTCTCGAACAGCGCGCGGTTGGCAACGCCGGTCAACGGGTCGACGAACGCCATGCGCTGCAATTGCGCGTTCGCGCCCTGCAGCTGCTCGTTGGCCGTCTGCAGCGAGCGCGTCAGGCTCTGCGCGCGCGCCTGCATGCGGGCGTCGAGCACCGAGGTGAACAGCGTGATCGACAGCAGCACAACGGTGGCCAGCACGATCAGCGTGCCCAGGCTGCGGCCGCCGAGGCCCTCCACGCTCAGGCACAGCGCGCCGACGGGAAAGTCGGCGGCGGCCATCGCGGTGTAGTGCATGCCGCTGATCGCCGCGCCCATCACCACCGCGGCGCCCAGCTGCGCCAGCCGCGCGCGCAGGCCGGCCAGGCGCCGCATCAGGAAGAAGATGATCAGCGCCGCGGTCGACGCCGCGCAGGCGATGGCCGCCGACGCCGCGACCAGCCGCCAGTCCCAGACGATGCCCGGCGCCAGCTCGATCGCCGCCATGCCGGTGTAGTGCATCACGCAGATGCCGGCGCCCATCGCCAGGCCGCCGCCGGCCAGCGTCGCCGGTGCCAGCCGGTCGCGCGCGGCGATCAGCAACGCGATCGCCGACACCGCCACCGCGGCGGCCCACGACAGGAAAGTGGTGAACGGCTGGTAGCCGATCTCGATCGGCAAGGTGAGCGCCAGCATGCCGACGAAGTGCATCGACCAGATGCCCGAGCCCATCACCAGTGCGCCGCCGACCGTCCAGGCGCGCGCCGAAGCGCGGTCGCTGCTGCGCACGCGGCGCGCCAGGTCCAGCGCGACGTAGGAGGCGAAGGCTGCCACCAGCACCGACAGCGCGACACCGCCGGCGTCGTAGCTGGCTTTGAGGAGTTCCGGATTCATCGGGGCGGTAGGGGGCTTGATTGAATGACGACACGAGGCCGGCGCTGAAACGCCGGACTTGCAGGTGTCATTTTTATCGGCTTTTGCCGCCGCCGCTTGAGGACTTACTCCCGCCCGAGCTCAATCAGCAGCCGCGACGCCAGGTACAGCCGCGGCACGATCGAGTCGATCTCGATGTACTCGTCGCGTGCGTGGTAGCCCCAGCCGGCCAGGCCCAGGCTCTCCAGCACCGCCGGCTTGCCCGAGCGCCCGGCGTAGCCGGCGTCGGTGGCGCCGCCGGTCGTCGGCACCAACGCCAGCGTGCGGCCGTCGAGCTCGGCGTAGATCGCCTGCGCCTTCAGTGCCAGTGCCCGGCCGCGTTCGCTGGCCACGTACGGTGGCCGCCCGATTACGAGGCGCACGCTCACTTCGGTGTCCGGCACGCGTTTGCTTTCGGCGATCCTGGCCTTCAGCGCCGCTTCGAGCTTCGCCGCGCTGTCGGCCTGCATCAGGCGGACGTCGGCGGTGGCGCTGGCGCTTTCGGGAATCTGGTTGCGGATCGCGCCCGCGTGGGACCAGGTCCAGTTCAGCTGCGCGCCGGGGATGTTCTTCGCGATGTCCTGCGTCTGCAGGATCTGGTGCGCGAGCTCGATCAGCGCGTTGCGGCCGATGTCCGGCGCGGCGCCGGCGTGCGACGCGCGGCCCTTGACCTCCAGCACCGCGGTCGCCGTGCCGGCGGCCGACAGCAGCACACCTTCGGCCCGGGCCACCGCCTTCGCCGCGGGCGGCTCGAAGCTCAGCACGACATCGTGCTGCTCGCCCAGCGTCGCCAGCAGCTCGCCGGAGCCGGGCGAGCCGATCTCCTCGTCGGCGTTCAGCAGCACCGTCAATTGCGCGTAGTCGCGCCAGGCGGCCTGCTTCAGCAGCGCCAGCGTGTGCAGGATCACCGCGACGCCGCCCTTGTCGTCGGCGATGCCGGGGCCGTAGATCTTGTTGCCGTCGATGCGCCAGGGCTGCTGCGCCAGCGTGCCGGCCGGGTACACGGTGTCCATGTGGCTGATCAGCAGGAAGCGGCGCTTGCCGGTGCCGGTGAGCGTCGCCTTGACGATCGCGCCCTTGCCGTTCGAGGGCGGCACGCGCTCGACCGCCGCGCCGAGCGCCTTCAGCCGCTGCTCGGCGTAGTCGGCCATGCGGGCGACGCCGGCGGCGTCCTGGCTGCCCGATTCGATCGCCACCATGTCCTTCAGCGACTCGATCAGCGCCGGCTGCGCGGCCTCGGCCGCGGCCAGCAAGGCGGCGTCGCGCGCGGCCAGCGCTGGGGTGGCGGGCAGCGCCAGCAGTGCGGCGACGGCGAATCCGAGCGCGGTCTTGTTCATCGGCTGCCTCTCCCGGTTCAGGGCGTCGTGATGCGCGTGATGGTGGTTGCGCCGAGCACGTAGAGCGCACCGTCGGCCCCCACGCGCAGGTCGCGGGGAGAGATGTCGACGCTGGCGAAACTGCTGGCCAGCGCCGGCTCGGCGGGGTCGAGCCGCGCGATGACGCCCGTGCCGAGGTCGGCGAAGAAGTAACTCCCGTGGTACGCGGCCGGAAAGGCGCCGCCGGCCGGATAGAAGGCCGCGCCGACGATCGCGATGCCGCTGAAGAAGCCGCCGGGGCCGGCACCGGGCGGGTTGCCTTCGCCGTGGCGGTAGGCGAAGACCGGCGCGGTGTGGCCGGCAGCGACGCCGTTCGGCCCCTCGGAGCCCGGCCAGCCGTAGTTCGCGCCGGCCGCACCAAGGTTGATCTCTTCCCAGGCGTTGGCGCCGACGTCGTTGATGTGCAGGCGACCGCTGCCAGGCTGCATCGCGAAGGTGAACGGGTTGCGCAGGCCCATCGCCCAGACCGCGCAGCCGAGCTGCCCCGGCGTGCCGCAGAACGGGTTGTCGCTCGGGATGCTGCCGTCGTCGTTGAAGCGCAGCAGCTTGCCGAAGGGGTGGTTGCGATCCTGCGCCTTCGCGCTGTCGGCGTTGTCGCCGACGCCGGCGTAGAGCTTGCCGTCGCTGCCGAAATGCAGCGCGCCGCCGTTGTGGTTGGTCGCCTGCGACAAGGCCGGCAGGTTCACCAGCACCTGCTCCGGCCCGCTCGCCACGTCACCCGCCGCGACCAGCCGGCTGATGCGGTTGTGCGCGCCGCCCTGCGCCGAGGTGTAGTGCACGTAGACCCAGCCGTTGGCCGCGAAATCCGGATGCAGCGCAATGCCGATCAAGCCGCGCTCGCCGACCGCCGCGGTCGGCAGCACGGCGAAGGGCGTGGCCAGCAGCTGGCCTTGCTTGACGATGCGCACCACACCGCCCTGCTGGGCGACGAACCAGCGGCCGTCCGGCGCCTGTGCCAGCGCGGTCGCCGACTGCAGGCCACTGACCCAGCCTTCGGTCTTCGTGAACCCGGCCGGCAGCGCGCGGCTGCCGCCGAAACGCACCGTCACGCTGGCCCAGGCCGAGCGGCTGCCGTCGGCCAGGCGCGAGCGCGCGCGCAGCACGTGCTGACCGGCGGCATGCAACTGTGTGTCGACGACGGCGGCAAACGGCGCGCTGGTGTCTTCCGGCAGGGCCAGCCCATCGATCTGGAACTCGACCGCCGCGGCGCCGGGCGCATCGGCCGCGAGGCTCAGGCTGCCGCTCAGGCCATCGGCCAGCGCGGCGGGCGCGGTGATCACCGGCGCGGCGCCCGGTGCGGGGGGCGGCGCGGGTGAAGGTGATGGCGGTGGCGACGGTGTCGGAACCGGCGGCGGCGCGGGCGGGTTGCCCGCAGAACCGCCGCCGCCACCGCAGGCCGCGACCCACAGGCTCAGCAACAGCAGCAGCGAACGGCGCGCGCCGCGATCGGCAATGCTCGGGCGAACGGCATCGGCGCACATTGCATGGGGCTCCGGGCAGCGGCAGTCGCCGGGTTGTACCCGCTCGGCCGTCCGGCGTCGGCTACCGATCGTGTCCGCTGCGGCGCATCTCCACAAGCCGAGCGGCGCGTGGCGCTCGAAAAACCGCTGCGCCGATGCAGAATCAGCGCGTGGTCTCCAGTGCCGTCACCCTGCGACCTGCCCGCGCCGCCGATGCCCGCCAGATGGCGGCGATGTCGCGCGACCTGATCGAGGCCGGCCTGCCCTGGCGTTATCACACGGTGCACATGCTGCGGCTGATGGGTGACGACGAGACCATCGCGCTGGTGGCGCACGATCACGCCGGCGTGCAGGGCTTCACGGTGATGCAGTTCGGCGACGAGCGCGCGCATCTGGTGCTGCTGGCGGTGCGGCCGCAGCAGCAGCGGCGCGGCATCGGCCGCCGGCTCGTCGAATGGCTGCTGGCGTCGGCGCGCGTCGCCGGCATCGCGGCGGTGCAGCTGGAGCTGCGCGCCGACAATCCCGCGGCCTATCGCTTCTATCTCGGGCTCGGCTTCGACGACCTGCAGCTGCTGCCCGGTTACTACGACGGGTTGATCGCCGCGCGGCGCATGCGGCTGACGCTGCGGGAGCCCGCCGGCGGCGAGGGCGGCGGCTGACGGGAACTCCGCCACGGATTGAGCCGGCGATCTGCGCTATTTCGTCGCATTGCCGCGCGGGCGCCGACGCTATGCTCGCCGGAACAGGTTCACCAGCGCCTGCAGCCGCCGCGCTGCGGGTCGCGATTTGAGGTTTCACGCCGATGAACGAGTACTTGCTGTGGGCCCTGGCGGGCGTCCTGATGGTCTGGCTGCTGGCAGGCCGTCCCGGCTGGCCGCGCAAACGCGACGCCAGCGACACGCCCAGTCCACTGTCGCCGAGCATCCAGATCGACAGCGGCATTGCCGAGAACCAGGCCGAAGCCGAGGCCGAGCGCCAGCAGGCGGCGCGCCTCGAAGCCGAACGCGCCGAAGCCGCCCGCGCCGAGCGCGCGCGCGTCGACGCCGAGCGCCTGGAAGCGATCCGCCTCGAGAACGAACGCCTGGCCGCCGAAGCGGCGCGGGCCGAAGCAGAGCGCGCCGAAGCGGAGCGCGCCGAAGCGCAACGGCTGGAAGCAGAGCGCCTTGAAGCCGAACGGCTGGCCGCGCAGCAGCGCGAAGCCGAGCGCATCGAAGCGCTGCGGCTGGAAGCCGAACGGGTCGAGGCCGAGCGCGTCGAAGCTCAACGGCTCGAGGTTCAACGGCTCGAGGCAGAACGGCTGGCGGCGGAACGCGTCGAAGCGCAACGGCTGGAAGCGGCACGCATCGAGGCCGAGCGCCTTGAAGCGGCCCGGCTGGAATCGGAACGCCTGGCGGCCGAACGCCTGCATGCCGAGCGTGCCGAAGCCGCGCGCATTGAAGCAGCGCGCTTCGAAGCCGAACGCGCTGCCGAGGCCGCCCGCGTCGAAGCCGAACGCCGCGCCGCAGCGCAGGCCGAAGCCGCGCGCCGCGAAGCCGAACGCCTGCATGCCGAGCGGCTGCATGCCGAGCACCTGGCTGCCGAGCGCCGCGCCGCCGAAGAACGTGCCGCACACGAGGCTCGTGCGGCCGCTGAAGCGGCCGCGCGCCGCGAAGCCGCCGAACGCGCTGCCGCCGCCCCGGTGGCGCCGAAGCGCACGCTCGCGCCGAGCGAGACCCTGGTGATGGTCGCCGACGATTCGAAGGTCGTGCGCGTCAAGACCAGCCGGGCGCTCGCCAAGCACCAGTACCAGGTCACGCTGGCCGAGGATGGCATGGCCGCGGTGCGCCTCTTTGGCGACGCGCTGCCGCACGTGCTGATCACCGACGTCGAGATGCCCGGGATGGACGGGTTCGAGCTGACCCGCCATGTGCGCAGCAACCCGCGCACCGCCCACATCCCGATCATCATGATCACCTCGTCCGACGAGAAGCACCGCAACGACGCGTTCGAAGCCGGCGTCAGCGTGCTGATGGGCAAGCCCTACGAAGAAGACGCGTTGATCGCCGAGATCCAGGCCGCGCTGTCGCGCGCGCCGGTCAGTGCGCCGGCGCTGGCGCTCGACGACTGAAGCCGGCATCGGCCTTCAGCGCCCAATGCGTCCAGAGGCCGCCGAGCAGGTCCACCACGCCGAAGAGCACCAGCATCGGAGGGCCCAGGCCGAGCACGACGAAGGTCGTGAACAGCACGAAGACGGCGCAGCGCGTGTACACGGTGGCCACCAGGAACGGCCTGAGCCGGTATCGGCCCCCGACCCAGGCGAAGACGCCGATCATGAACGCGGTGACGCCGACGACGCGGAACCAGACGTCGGTGGTCGTCGGCATCTGAAGCGCCGACAGCACCCCGTTCGGGGCCACGATCACCAGGCCACCGATCAAGAACAGGTAGACGGCGAATACCTGGGCGCTGAGCGCAGAGCGGGACATGTCTTGCCTTTCGCGTGGGAGGTTGATAGCGGTCAAAGGACGCGGCCTGCCGGCGCTGCCGGGGGCGCGCCACGCTCGCATGCGTCGTCGCGGCAGCGCGACCGCCGCGCCGCATGGTGCGCGGCCAGACTCGACACGTAGGGCGCGATCCGATGCAGCCCCAGGCTCGACAGCGCGTGGCGGTGGCGCACGACCCACGGATAGAAGCGCTCGGTGAAGCGGCGCGACAGCGGATGCGTCCACGCGGTGGCGATCGCGTCGAGCCCGAGCGTGCCGTACAGCAGCCCGAAGGCGTCGACGCCGATGTGCCAGGCGCCCGCCGGCTCGCGCACGTGCAGGGCTTCGAGCATCGCCGCGCGGGTGATGCCGTCGGCACGATAGGGCGTGTCGTCGAAGTCCGGCGCCGAGCAGTCGATCAGCTCGATCCAGTCGTCGTGGTCCAGCGCCTTCAGGCTGTGCATCTCCGCGGCGCAGAGCCGGCATGAGGCGTCGTAGAACACCTGCAGTCGATCGGTCACAATTTCTCCTTCCGAAATTTCTGTCAAGAGAGAAGCAAGTGGACGGACGAGTGCCTTGTGATGTGCTCGCAGCCTTTACTCGCCCTTGCCTCGAACGAGCGCCTGGATGCGCGCGCCGAGCTTCATGATCTTCATCAGCGTCTCGGGCGGCATGCGCAGCATCTCGTCGCCCCAGGACGACAGCGTTTCCATCAGCGTCAGCGTCTGCGCGATGCGCTGGCGGCTCGCCGCCGGTTCGAGCGCGATGTCGGGATGCGCCAGGCACTCGCGCAGCACCCCCGCGGTGGGGTCGAATTCACGCGCCTTGCGCTCGCGCACCACGGTGCGGAACAGCTCCCAGACATCGCCCTGCGCCTCGAAGTGGTCGCGCCGGTCGCCGAGCAGGTGGACGACGCGCACCAGCCCCCAGCTCTGCAGCTCCTTCAGGCTGTTGCTGACGTTCGAACGCGCGACGACCAGCGTCTCGACGATCTCGTCGGCATGCATCGGCCGCGCGGCGATGAACAGCAGCGCGTGGATCTGGCCGACCGTGCGGTTGACGCCCCAGCGTGAACCCATCTCGCCCCAGTGCAGCACGAAGCGCTGCGACACCGGCGTGAGCCGCGACGGCGGCGCAGCGGGCGGCTCGGGCGCCGGCGCGGGGGGTGGCAGTGCGCCGGTGACGTCCTCGTTGGCCATGGCGGCGATCGTAGGCTTTCCATAATTTCTGTCAAGACAGAAATTGATGCTGATGCGAGGCGTTGCGACTATCCTGGCCGGCCGTCTTGCTGCCGAGTCCTTTCCATGCTGGCCTTCGTTCGCCGCCGGGTCCTTGCCCTCGCCGTCCCGCTGCTGATGGGCAGCGCCGCGGCGCTCGCCGCCGACTTGCCGCTGCAGAAGATCGAGCTGCCGCCCGGCTTCTCGATCGAGCTGCTGGCGCGGGTGCCGAACGCGCGCCAGATGGCGCTCGGCGAACGCTCCGGCGGCGGCCACGTGCTCTATGTCGGTTCGATGGGCGAAGGCAAGGTGCATGCGCTGGAGCTCGATGCGCAGGGCCGCGCCGGCAAGCTGCACGTCGTCGCCAGCGGGCTGAAGATGCCGGTGGGCGTCGCGCTGCGCGACGGTGCGCTCTACATCAGCGCGGTCAGCCGCATCCTGCGGCTCGACGACATCGCGCGGCGCCTGGCCGACCCGCCGGCGCCGAAGGTGGTGCGCGATGACCTGCCGAGCGAAACGCACCACGGCTGGAAGTTCATCGGCTTCGGTCCCGACGGCTGGCTCTACGTGCCGGTCGGTGCGCCATGCAACATCTGCGAGTCCGACCCCGACCGCTACGCGACGATCCTGCGCATGCAGCCCGACGGCTCGAAGCTCGAGACCTTCGCGCGCGGCGTGCGCAATAGCGTCGGCTTCGACTGGCATCCGGCAACACGCGAGCTGTGGTTCAGCGAAAACGGCCGCGACATGCTCGGCGACGAGGTGCCGCCCGACGAGCTGAACCATGCACCGCGCGCCGGCATGCACTTCGGCTACCCGTACTGCCATGGCGGCGCGCTGCCCGATCCGCAGTTCGGCGCCAAGCGGCCGTGCAGCGATTTCACGCCGCCGGCGCAGCCGCTGGGCCCGCACGTCGCGGCGCTCGGCCTGCGCTTCTACACCGGCACGCAGTTCCCCGAGGCCTGGCGCGGCCAGATCTTCATTGCCGAGCACGGTTCATGGAACCGCAGCAAGCGCATCGGCTACCGCATCACCAGCGTGCGGCTCGAGGGCAACCGCGCGGTCGCCTACACGCCATTCGCCACCGGCTGGTTGCAAGGCGAATCGCCGTGGGGCCGGCCGGCCGACGTGCTGGTGGCGCCGGACGGTTCGCTGCTGGTCTCGGACGACCACGCCGATGCGATCTATCGCATCCGCCACACCCGGCCGGCGCGCTGAATGAAGATCCTGATCCTCGGCAGCGGCGTCATCGGCAGCACCGCGGCCTGGTACCTGGCGCGCGCCGGCCACGAGGTCGAGGTGCTCGAGCGCCGGGCCGGTCCCGCGCTCGAGACCAGCTTCGCCAACGCCGGCGAAGTCTCGCCCGGCTATTCCGCGCCGTGGGCCGGCCCCGGCGTGCCGGTCAAGGCGATCAAGTGGCTGCTGATGCAGCACAGCCCGCTGGTCATCAAGCCGATGCTCGACCCGGCGATGTGGCGCTGGGGCATCTCGATGCTGCGCAATTGCACCGAGGCACGTTACCGGATCAACAAGGCGCGCATGGTGCGGCTGGCCGAGTACAGCCGCGATTGCCTGATCGCCCTGCGCGCCGAGACCGGCATCCGCTACGACGAGCGCATGCAAGGCACGCTGCAGCTGTTTCGCACGCAGGCGCAGCTCGACGGCACCGCGAAGGACGTCGAGATCCTGAAGCAATACGGCGTGCCTTATCAACTGCTCGACCGCAGCGGCTACCTGAAGTACGAGCCGGCGCTCGAATCGCAGCAGCACAAGTTCGTCGGCGCGCTGCGGCTGCCGGGCGACGAGACCGGCGACTGCTTCCTGTTCAGCACTGCGATCGCGCAGCTGGCCCAGCAGGCCGGCGCGCGCTTTCGCTTCGGCGTCGACGTGCAGTCGCTGACGCGTCAAGGCAGCGTCATCGACGCGGTGCAGACGAACACCGGCGCGGTGCGCGCCGACCGCGTGCTGGTCGCGCTCGGCAGCTACTCGACGCCGCTGTTGAAGCCATTGGGCTTGCGGCTGCCGGTCTACCCGGTCAAGGGTTTCTCGATCACCGTGCCGATCACCGATGCCGCGCAGGCGCCGGAGTCGACGATCATGGACGAGACGCACAAGGTCGCGGTGACGCGGCTGGGCGACCGCATCCGCGTCGGCGGCACCGCGCAGCTGTCGGGCTACGACCTGGAGCTCAATCCACGCCGGCGCGAGACGCTGGAGTTCGTCGTCGGCGACCTGTTCCCGCACGGCGGCGACATCGCCCAGGCCAGCTTCTGGACCGGGCTGCGGCCGATGACCCCCGACGGCACGCCGCTGGTCGGGCCGACGCCGATCCAGAACCTGTGGCTCGCGACCGGCCACGGCACGCTCGGCTGGACCATGGCCGCCGGCACCGGCGCGCTGCTGGCCGACTGGATGTCCGACCGCCGGCCGGCGATCGACACCGAGGGGCTGACGCTGGCGCGCTACGATTGAGCGCCGCGCCTTTCAAGCGCTAGGAAGGATTCACGGATGAGTGTGCAGGACCGCGTGCGCGTGAAGGACGTCCGCTTGCTGTCGGACAACTGGTACACGCTGAAGACGACGACCTTCGACTGGCGCCGCAGCGACGGCCGCTGGCAGGAGTGCAAACGGGAAACCTACGACCGCGGCAACGGCGCAGTGCTGCTGCTGTACAACCGCGCGCGGCGCACGGTGATCCTGACGCGGCAGTTCCGCTACCCGGCCTACGTCAACGGCCACGACGGCCTGCTGATCGAGGCCCCGGCGGGGCTGCTCGACGACGCGTCGCCGGAGGAGTGCATCCGCGCCGAGGCGCAGCAGGAAGTGGGCTTTCACGTGCGCACGCCGCGCAAGGTGTTCGAGGCCTTCATGAGCCCGGGCTCGGTGACCGAGCGGCTGCACTTCTTCGTCGCCGAATACGATCCGGCGGACCGCACCGGCTCGGGCGGCGGGCTCGAGGAGGAAGGCGAGGACATCGAGGTGCTGGAGCTCGGCGTCGACGCGGCGCTGGCGATGGTCGAGCGCGGCGAAATCTGCGATGCGAAGACGATCATGCTGCTGCAGCACGCGGCGCTGTTTCTGCTGCCAACGCCGCGCTGATCTTCGGGCGCTGCCTCATCAGGTCCGCGGCGCGCGCTTAGCCGTCACGAACACCTGCTGCGGCGCGCGCTGACCCATCACCGTCACGCGTTGCGGCGCGGGATGGCCGACCACCATCACGCGCTGCGGCGCGGGTTCGGCCTGCGCCAGCGCCAACGCCTCCTCGGCGGTGGCCCGCTCGGTCTCGGCGAGCACGCCGATGCCGGCCAGCACCATCAGCGTCATCATGGTCGCGGCGCCGAGTGCGGCGAGGCGTTCTCGAAGGCTGGTCTGCGGGGCTTGCGGGTGGTTCATCATCGGCTCCTGGGTCTTGGCTGCTATCACTTGGGATGGTGAGACTGTAGGCAGCGCCCTCGCCTGCCGCCACCGGTTTGCGACGAGCCGTCGTGCAACGGGGTCGAAGTGCAGCGGCAGCCACTTCAAGCGCGCGCGCCCTGCGCGGTTGCGTCTTGTCGGTCACCGTCTTGACGCGTCTTTTGAACGCTATTGGCCTGCGACGCCGCCTGCAAATGGCCGGCCCCAAAAGCAACGAGCCCCGCATCGCGGGGCTCGTTCGCTCGAGGTCGTACGGCGTGATCAGGACTGCGTGCTGCGCTTGCCGACGATCACCACCACCTGCTGCGCAGGCTGCGCCTCGGCTTGCGCCATCAGTGCGTCGGCATGCCGGTGGTCGGCGATCTGGGAGATGCCACCGAGCACCGCCAGCGTCATCACCGCGGCAACGCCGAACGAGGCGGCTTGTTGGCGCAGGGTGGTGGACAGGTTCAGGCGGGTCATGGTGCGGCTCCTAGGGGTGGGGATCTGTTGCGATGGTTGGACTGTAGGCATCGCCCGCCCTGCCTGCATCCGGATTGCGACGAGCCGCGGCCGGCGCGTGACGAGCTGCAGCCGAAACGCGACGAGCTGCGAGCGATCGGCGATCAAACGCGCCCCGCTACGATCGGCGCCACATGGAACGCGTGCACAGCATCGTCATCGGCGCCGGCGTGGTCGGGCTCGCCGTCGCGCGGACGCTGGCGCGCTCGGGCCGCGAGGTCGTGATCCTCGAAGCCGAGGAGCGCTTCGGCAGCGTGACCAGCGCGCGCAACAGCGAAGTGATTCACGCCGGGCTGTACTACCCGCCGGGCTCGGCGCGCGCGCGCCTGTGCGTGCGCGGCAAGGCCTTGTTGTATGACTTCTGCGCCCGCCACCAGGTCGGCCACCGGCGCTGCGGCAAGCTGATCGTCGCCGCATCGGCCGACGAGTTGCCGGCGCTGCGCACGCTGCAGGCGCAGGCCGCCGCCTGCGGCGTGCACGACCTGCAATGGCTGGATGCCGCCGCCGCGCGGGCGCTGGAGCCGGCGCTGCAATGCGAAGGGGCGCTGCTGTCGCCGTCGACCGGCATCGTCGACAGCCACGCACTGATGCGGGCGCTGCTGGGCGACGCTGAAAGCCACGGCGCGATGCTCGCCCTGCGCTCGCCGGTGCTGCGCGGCGAGCTCAGCGCCGACGGGCTGGTTCTGGAGGTCGGTGGCGAAACGCCGACGACGCTGCTCGCGCGCGAAGTGGTCAACAGCGCGGGCCTGCAGGCGCCGGCGCTGGCCCGCGCCTTCGCCGGGCTCGACGGGCACCACGTTCCGCGCGCGCACTTCGCGAAGGGCTGCTACTTCACCCTCGCCGGCCGCTCACCGTTCTCGCGCCTGGTCTATCCCGCGCCGGGCGCCGCCGGCCACCTAGGCGTGCACCTGACGCTCGACCTCGGCGGCCAGGCGCGCTTCGGCCCGAGCTTTCGCTGGGTCGACCAGATCAACTACACGGTCGACGAGGCCGAGGCCGAGGGCTTCTACGCCGCCGTGCGCCGCTACTGGCCGGCGCTGCCCGACGGCGCGCTGCGGCCGGGTTATGCCGGCGTGCGGCCGAAGATCAGCGGTCCGGGCGAGCCGGCGGCCGACTTCCGGCTCGACGGGCCGGCCCGGCACGGCGTGCCGGGGCTGGTCAACCTGTTCGGCATCGAATCGCCCGGCCTGACCTCGGCGCTGGCGATCGCCGATGAGGTGATGTCATTGCTCGCCTAGCAGCAGCGCGCCCCATTGCCACAGCGCGAAGGCGGCCAGCAGCAGCGCCGAGCCCTGATTGATCCGACGACGCCAGCGGCGGTCGAAGCGCTCGCGCAGGCGGCCGACCGCCGCCGCCAGGAACAGCCACCACAGCGCCGAGCCGATCAGCACGCCGGCGATCATCGGCCACGGCGAGGCGATCGCCAGCCGCCCCGCCAGCGCGCCGAACACGGCGATGAAGGACAGGATCGTCGCCGGGTTCGACAAGGTCAGCACGAAGGTGCCGGCAAAGCAGCGCAGCAGGTCGCGGCCACTGCCGGCGTCGGCGGCGCGCTCGGCGATCGGCGTGCGCCAGATCGACCAGGCCAGCCACAGCAGGAAGGCGCCGCCACCGACCGCGAACCACGTTCGAGCGCCCGTCAGCCAGGCGATCACCGCGCTGACACCGAACGCGCCGATCGCGCCGTAGACCGCATCGGCGACCGCAGCGCCGAGCCCGGTCGCCAGCCCCGCTGCCGGCCCGGATGCCAGCGTGCGCTGGATCGTCAGCAGCCCGATCGGCCCGACCGGCGCGGCGATGGACAGGCCGATCAGCAGCGATTGAGCGAACAGCAGCAGCATCGGGTCGGTCGTCATGCCCGGCATTGTCCGAAGGCGCCGGGCCGGCCGGCCAGTGCGGATTTCCGGCGATGATCACGCGGCGCCGTCGGATTTGCGGCGCCGCCCCCGATCCGCCGGAATCCATGGCCGACGCTGCTCCCCTGATCGACGACAAGGCCTGGCGCCTGCTCAGCGCGCTGCAGGCCGATGGCCGCCAGCCGCTGAAGGCACTGGCCGCGGCGGCCGGGCTGTCGATCGCCGCCACCGCGGAGCGTCTGAAGCGACTGCAGGACGCCGGCATCGTGCGCGGCGTGCATGCCGAGCTGGATGCCGCGGCGCTCGGCTGGGGCGTGCGGGCGATCGTCGGCATCACCGTGCTGCAGCCGCAGAAGAAGCCGCTGCTGGCCAAGCTGCGCGCGAGGCCCGAGGTGATCGAGTGCCACCACGTGACCGGTGCCGACTCCTATCTGATGAGCGTGGTCGCGCGCGACCTGCCGGACCTGGAGCGCTTCCTCGCGGCGATCAACGGCTGGGGCGAAACGCGCACGTCGATCGTGCTGTCGACGCCGATCGAGCGGCGGGCGCTCGGCCGACCCTAGCGCTGCGGCAGCCGCCGCGCCGGATCAGGGCGGCGGCCGGTCAGCGCACGCCGCAACCCGGCTTCGAACAGCTTCACGTCGAGCGGCTTGACCCAGTATTCATAGGCCCCGAGGCTCATCGCCTTGATGATGTCCATCGACAGGTTGTCGCCGGTCAGGATGGTCACGCGCAGGCCGCGGTTGGCGATCTCGACGTTGAGCTGGCGCACCACTTCCAGGCCGGACATGTCCGGCAGGTGCATGTCCAGCAGCACGAAGTCAGGTTGCTCGCTGCAGGCGAGCCGCACTCCGTCGGCGCCGGTGCCGGCATGGATCATCCGCACGCCGGGGTGGCGCTGGGCCAGGATGCCTTCGACGAGCGCGACGTTCAGCGGCTCGTCCTCCACGTACAGCAGCGTGCCTTGCAGGGCTGTCGACACTTCTTCCACGCGCGGGTCGGAACTGACCATGATGCGAACCCCCTTGAGATGCTCCGTCGTGACGGGCTCTGTGGCCGCTCACGCCTCGCAGCATAGGCCCCCTGGCGGGATTGGCAAGCGCAGCGGAGCCTTCGGTTACGAACGCGAACTTGCGGTCTTGCGCAGCAACCCGTCGATTGCAAGCACGTAACCGTCGACTCCGAATCCGACGACGATGCCCGCCGCCACCGGCGACAGCCAGGAGTGGTGGCGAAAGCTCTCGCGCGCATGCACGTTGGAGATGTGGACCTCGATCACCGGCACGCCGGCGCCCTTGATCGCGTCGTGCAGCGCGATCGACGTGTGGGTGTAGGCGCCGGCATTGAAGACAACGCCGGCCAGGCGGCCTTCGCGGTGGGCGACGCCGGCCTCGTGGATCCAGTCGATCAGCTGGCCCTCGTGGTTCGACTGCCGGCAGTCGACGCTCGCGCCGCGCGCCGCGCCGGCCTCGCGGCACAGCGCCTCGACATCGGCCAGCGTCGTCGCGCCATAGACCGACGGCTCGCGCGTGCCGAGCAGATTCAGGTTGGGGCCGTTGAGGACCAGGACATTCATGCGGCGTTCCCGAAGGCATGTGCAATCGGGCGATGGTACCGAAGCGCTGCAGCCGTCCTGCGGGCCGCAACGTCGGGCTTCAGGCGCGCGTCAGTGCGACGCTGCCGACGCCCCCGGCTTGGCCGGCTCGGCGTGGGTCTCGACGCCGTGCTTCTCGCCGCCCAGGTCGATGTCGCCGCCGGCCTTCTTCAGCACGACGAGCGCGACGGCAGCAAAGATCACGAAGCCCAAGAGCAGTTTCCACATGGTGTCAGGTCCGGTTCGGTTGAGTCTGGGTAGCGTGCGGGTCCATCGTAGCGGGCCCGCACGCCACCCGACGAGGGTGGCGCAAAGATCGGCGGGCGCCTTCAGGCGCCCGCCGGACTCAGCTTCAGTCCTTGGCGTAGATGTCGACGTCCTTCGTTTCCTTGACGAAGAGCAGGCCGATCACGAAGCAGACCGCGGCGATCACGATCGGGTACCACAGGCCGTGGTACATGTTGCCGTTGGCCGCCACCATCGCGAAGGTGACCGAGGGCAGCAGGCCGCCGAACCAGCCGTTGCCGATGTGGTACGGCAGGCTCATCGAGGTGTAGCGGATGCGGGTCGGGAACAGCTCGACCAGCATCGCGGCGATCGGGCCGTAGACCATCGTCACGTAGATCACCAGCACGGTGAGGATCGCGACGATCGACCACCACTGGCCACCCATGAAGTCGATCGGCTTGGCCTTCGGCGGGTAGCCGGCGGCCTTCAGCGATTCGGCGACGTCCTTCTTGAACGCGCCGATCGCCTTGGCCGAGGCCTCGTCGAACTTGTGGCCCCCGGCCATCGTCTGCGCGGTCGGCGGCGACAGTTCCTTCTCGCCGATCTTGATGACGGTCGGCGAGCCGGCCGGCAGCGCCACGTTCTCGTAGCTGGCCGACGATTGCGTCAGCGCGCGCTTGGCGATGTCGCAGGCCGAGGTGAAGTCGACTTCACGGGCGATCGGGCTGCCCTGGAACGAGCAGGTCTTCGGGTCGGCTTGCACGGTGATCTGCGCGGCGGCCTGGGCCTTCGCGAGCTCCGGGTTCGCCGCGCCGGTCAGCGCCTTGAACAGCGGGAAGTAGGTCAGCACCGCCAGCAGCAGGCCGGCCAGGATGATCGGCTTGCGGCCGATCTTGTCCGACAGCGTGCCGAAGACGACGAAGAACGGCGTGCCGATGATCAGCGAGACGGCGACCAGCACGTTGGCGGTGGCCGGATCGACCTTCAGCACCGAGGCCAGGAAGAACAGCGCGTAGAACTGGCCCGTGTACCAGACCACGCCCTGGCCCATCACCAGGCCGAACAGCGCCAGCAGCACGATCTTCAGGTTCTTCCACTGGCCGAAGGATTCGGACAGCGGCGCCTTCGAGACCTTGCCCTCTTCCTTCATCTTCTTGAAGGCGGGCGACTCGTTCATCGACAGGCGGATCCAGACGCTGACGGCCAGCAGCAGGATCGAGACGATGAACGGAATGCGCCAGCCCCACTCGCCGAAGGCGGCGTCACCCATCCAGGTGCGCACGCCCAGGATCACCATCAGCGACAGGAACAGGCCCAGCGTCGCGGTGGTCTGGATCCACGCGGTGTAGGCGCCGCGCTTGCCGTGCGGCGCGTGCTCGGCGACGTAGGTCGCGGCACCGCCGTATTCACCGCCGAGCGCCAGGCCCTGCAGGATGCGCAAGCCGACGAGGATGATCGGCGCGGCGACGCCGATCGATGCGTAGCCGGGCAGGATGCCGACGATGAACGTCGCCAGGCCCATGATCAGGATCGTGACCAGGAAGGTGTACTTGCGGCCGATCATGTCGCCCAGGCGACCGAAGACCAGCGCACCGAACGGACGCACGATGAAGCCGGCGGCAAAGGCCAGCAGCGAGGCGATGAACTGCGCGGTCGGGTCGAGCGCGGCGAAGAAGTGCTTGCCGATGAAGACGGCGAGCGAACCGTAGAGGTAGAAGTCGTACCACTCGAACACGGTGCCGAGCGAGGAGGCGAAGATGACCTTCTTCTCCTCGCGGGTCATCGGGGCGTTCTTCGCCGCCGCGACCTGGTGGGTGCCTGCAAGGGCCATGGTGGGTGTCTCCTGTGAAGCGCGCGACCGACCGGCAGCGCATGGGTCGGCACGATGCGCGTGCGCTCTGACCTTGCTCTGACGCGGAGCCAACAGCGGCTGACGCGAGCCCAACAATTGCTGACAAACCTGGGAGCAACCCGCAGCTCTTGTTTCGCGATGTGGGAATCGAGGCCTTCCGGGGCGATTCGGCCCCGATGGCACAAGCCTGGGACAAACCCTTGGGAGCGCCGCAGCACGCGGCGCAGTGGCCGGCGCGAGCGCCTAACGCGCGCGCTGCACGCCCAGCGGCTGCTGGCCGGCCTCGTCCCAGGCCGGCCCGTCGAACCACGGGTCGCGCTGCAATGCGGCGCGCAGCATCGGCAGCGCGTCCTGGCCCCAGAACTGGCGGCCCTCGGCCTCCAGCGTCGGCACGCCGAAGATGCCGCGGGCGACCGCCTCGTCGGTCGCCGCGCGCAGTGCGTTCTTCACCTCGTCGGAGGCCGGGTCGCGCTGCGGCGCGACGGCGGCCGTCAGCGCGGCGAGCGCGACCGGGTCGTTCGGATCGGCGCCGCCCGCGCACCAGGCGTGGCGGAACAGCAGCTCGACGGTGCGCCGGTTCGGCCGGCCGTCAGCGCTGGCCGCGAGCGCCAGCCGCTGCAGCGCCAGCGGGTTGAACGGATGCGGCCGCGGCAGCTCGAGCGGCGTGCCCTGCGCGTGCGCGAGCCAGGCGATCTGGCGGTAGGTCCAGGCGCGCTTCGGCGCAACCTCGGCCGGCCCCTTCTGGCCCCAGGACTTCAGGAGCCCGGCAAACAGCAGCGGCCGGTACTCGACGACGTAACTGCTGCCTTCGAGCGCCTGCGGCAGGCGATCGAAAGCCAGCCAGGCATAGGGCGAGACCACGTCGAACCAGAAGGTGATCGGCGTCATGGCGTCTCGCCGGGTGCGGCCTGCAGGGCGGCGGCGGCACGCAGCACGCGCCATTGGCGGCGCCGCTTCGGCAGCAGGGCCAGCACCTCGCGCTTCAGCTGGTCGTTCAGTGCCCCCCAGGCGGCGATCTCGTCGATCGTGCGCAGGCAGCCTTCGCACCAGCCGGTGCCGGCGTTCATCCGGCAGACGTTGATGCAGGGGCTCTTGATCGTGGAGTCAGGCGTCACACCACCACCACGTCGGCGACCGGCGCGCCGGTCAGGGCCACCAGCTCGTCGGGCGCCAGCCGGAACACGCCGTTCGGATGCCCGGCCGCGGCCCAGATCTCGCCGAAGCGAAAGAGCTCGCGGTCGACCAGCACCACCGGCGGATTGACATGCCCGACCGGCGCGACACCGCCGATCGAAAAACCGGTGCGCGCCTTGACGAAGTCCGCGTCCGCGCGGCCGATCGCGCCGACCTGCGCCGCCACCTTCTTCTCGTCGACGCGCCGGTCGCCCGAGGCCACCACCAGCACCGCCGTCTCGTCCGCGCGGCGCTTGAAGATCACGCTCTTGGCGATCTGGCCGACCTCGACCTTCAATGCGTCCGCCGCTTCGGCGCAGGTTCTTGCCGAGACCTCGAGCCACAGCGGCGCATGCGGATGGCCGCGCTCGCTCAGCACCTGTGCGACGCGGCGAAAGCCTTCCGGTCGTTCGTCTCCACCGAGGCTCATGCATTCACTCCCGGCGCACCAGCGCCATCGAAGACCTTGCCACTCTTGATCAACAGCGCCTTGCCGGCCCGCGACACCGGTGGCCGGCCGAGCCGGGCGGAAATGAAGCCGCCCGCCTCGACCAGCTTCGAGAGGTCGATGCCGGTCTCGATGCCCATCCCATCGAGCATGAAGACGATGTCCTCGGTCGCCACGTTGCCGGTCGCGCCCTTGGCATACGGGCAGCCGCCGAGGCCGGCGACGCTGGCGTCGAACACGTGCACGCCGACCTCGAGGCTGGCGTAGATGTTCGCCAGGGCCTGGCCATAGGTGTCGTGGAAGTGCCCGCTCACCTCGGCGAGCGGGAAGTGCTTCAGCGCCCGCTCGAGCACCGCCTGCACGCGGCGCGGCGTGCCGACGCCGATGGTGTCGGCGATGCCGCAGTGCTGCACGCCGATGTCCTTCATCAGACGGACCACGTGCTCGACCTCGTCGGGCGTCACCTCGCCCTGGTACGGGCAGCCCAGCGCGCAGGAGATCGCCGAGCGCACCTTCAGCCCGGCTTCGCGCGCCGCGGCGACCACCGGCGCGAAGCGCTCGATGCTCTCTTCGATCGAGCAGTTGATGTTGCGCTGGCTGAAGGCCTGGCTGGCGGCGCCGAAGACGACGATCTCGTCCGGGCGCGTCGCTACACCGCCGGCCAGCGCGGCCTGCAGGCCGACCATGTTCGGCACCAGCACCGAATGGCGCACACCGGGCGGCCGGGCGATCGCGGCCATCACCGCGGCGTTATCGGCCATCTGCGGCACCCACTTCGGGCTGACGTAGCTGGTGACCTCGATCTCGCGCAGGCCGGCCGCCTGCAGCCGGCCGACCAACTCGACCTTGTCGGCGGTGGCGACCGGCTGCTTTTCGTTCTGCAGCCCGTCGCGCGGACCGACATCGACCAGGGTGACTCGGGTGGGGAACATCTCGACTGCTTTCAAGCGTGTCGCGGGTGCGACTTTCAATTTGGGAACTAGATCACAGGGATCGGCGAGCTAGTTACACGAGCTTTCAAAATGGGCGCCTGCAGCTTCCGGATAAGGGGGTGGCGGATCGGGCGAGGGCCGGGAGAATCCCGCCCACGTCGCCGCCCGCCACCGAAAGCCGTCTCGTGTCGCACAGCCCCAGTCCCCTGCAGATCGCCACCAAGATCCATTTCTACCTGATGCGGGAGCTGGGCCGGGGCATCGACGTCGAACAGATGCTCCAGCATCCCCGGTATGCGCGTGACGTGCTGCTGGTCTGCGATGCCTGCGCCGGCACCGAGCTGGCCGACCTGGCGAGCCAGTACCGGCGCGTGCGGGCGCTGTACGACAGCCTGGAGGCCTCGCGGCCGAGTGCGGCGCCCGGCCGCGCGGCGCAGCCGACCGAGTGGGCCAAGGACACCACCGGCTTCGGCCTGTCGCGGCCGCTCGAGGACGACGCCGACCCTCGGCCCCACGGGCCGGCATCGGCCGGGGTCCGCCAGTGGTTGACTCGCTGGCGCCAACGCTGAAGTCACCGCGCAGGCCTCATGCCTGCAAACGCAGCAGCTCGCCACCTTCGGCCACCTGGTCGCCGACCGCATAGAGCAGCTCGGCGACGACGCCGTCGCGCGGCGCCGTCAGCGTGTGCTCCATCTTCATCGCTTCCATCACCGCGACGGGTTGGCCCTTGGCGACGGTGTCGCCGGCCTTCGTGAGGAACGCGACGACCTTGCCCGGCATCGGCGCCGTCAACCGGCCGGCCTCGGCGCCGGACTCGCCGGCATGGGCGATGGCGTCGATCTCGTGCACCACCGCGCTGCCTTCGGCCGCGAAGATCGCGACCCGTTCGCCGTGCACGTGCACCGACAGCTTCAGCCGGTGCAGGCCGAGCGTCACATCGTGCTCGCCCCCGCCCATCGGTCGCGCCGAGAAGGCCCAGGCGCGTTCATCGCCGACCTCCAGCCGCAGCGCGCCGTCGTGCAGCCGCGCCAAGGCCACCTCGTGGTGCTCGCCGGCGTGCTCGATGTCGAAGTGCCGCCGCGCACCGCCGTGCAGGCGCCAGCCGTCGCGGCGTGACCAGGGGTCATCACCCGACAGCGCCACCTCGTCGGCCAGCGCATGGGCGACGACGCCGGCGGCAACGACCTCCAGCGCCAGCGGTGGCTGGTCGAGCAGCACCGCACGCTCCCGCTCGATCAGCGCGGTGTCGAGATCGGCGGTGGCGAAGGACGGCGAGCGCACGACGCGGCGCAGGAAGGCCACGTTGGTGTGCAGGCCGACGATCTGCGTCTCTTCGAGCGCCGCATCGAGCCGCGCCAGCGCCTGCGCGCGGTTCTCGCCCCAGACGATCAGCTTGGCGATCATCGAGTCGTAGTACGGGCTGATCGCGTCGCCTTCACGCACGCCGGCATCGACGCGCACCGGCGCCGAGCGGTGGAAAGGCTCGGCATCGGCATTGCGGCGGAAGGCCACGTGCTCGGGCCAGCGCAGCACGTCCATCGTGCCGGTGGCCGGCAGGAAGCCGGCATCGGGGTTCTCGGCGCAGATGCGGGCCTCGATCGCATGGCCGGCGATCTGCAGCTCGTGCTGCGCCTTCGGCAAGGGCTGGCCGGCGGCGACGCGCAGCTGCCACTCGACCAGGTCGAGCCCGGTCACCGCCTCGGTCACCGGATGCTCGACCTGCAGCCGCGTGTTCATCTCCATGAAATAGAAGCGCAGGTCGCCGTCGTTGACTTCCTCGGCGATGAACTCCACCGTGCCGGCACCGACATAACCCACGGCCTGAGCGGCCGCAACGGCCGCCGCGCCCATCTCGGCACGGCGCGCTTCGCTCATGCCCGGCGCCGGCGCTTCCTCCAGCACCTTCTGGTGGCGGCGCTGCACGGAGCAGTCGCGCTCGAACAGGTAGACGCACTGGCCCTGCATGTCGGCGAAAACCTGGATCTCGATGTGGCGCGGCCGCGTGACATAACGCTCGACCAGCACGTGGTCGTCGCCGAAGCTGGCCTTGGCCTCGCGCTGGCACGAGGCCAGCGCGGCGATGAAGTCCTCGGGCTTGTCGACGCGGCGCATGCCCTTGCCGCCGCCGCCGGCGCTGGCCTTGATCAGCACCGGGTAGCCGATGCGCTCAGCCTGGCCGGCCAGGTAGTCCGGGTCGTTGTTGTCGCCGTGGTAACCCGGCACCAGCGGCACGCCGGCCTTCTCCATCAGCGACTTGGCGGCCGACTTGCTGCCCATCGCGGCGATCGCCGACGGCGGCGGACCGATGAAGGCGATGCCGGCCTCGGCGCAGTCGCGCGCGAAGTCCTCGTTCTCCGACAGGAAGCCGTAACCCGGGTGCACGGCTTGCGCGCCGGTGGCTTGCGCGGCTTCGAGGATGCGCTCGGCGCGCAGGTAGCTGTCGCGCGGGGCCGGGCCGCCGATGGCCACCGCCTCGTCGCAGGCGGCGACGTGCTGCGCATTCGCATCGGCTTCGGAATACACCGCGACGGTGCGGATGCCGAGCCGTCGCGCCGTCGCCGCCACGCGGCACGCGATCTCGCCGCGGTTGGCAATCAGGATCTTGTTGAACATGTCTTGGTCTCCACCACCGTCACGCCGCCGCCGCGCCGGCGCCGAAGCGCTGGCGCAGCGTGCGGATCAATCGAATCAGGAATTTCATCAGCAGCCAGGTCAGCGCCACCATCACGACCAGCGCCAGCGCGAGGCAGGCGAAGAAGACGATCGGATGCTCGACCGCCAGCCACAACATCACCGGCACTGCGGCATCGCCGAGCAGCGACAGCGCGATGTTCGAGAACGGCTCGGGCGAGGTGTTGGCCGCCGCGCGCGTCGTCGTCTTCGCGACGTGGCTGGTCGCGGCCAGCGTGCCGCCGAGCAGCGCGGCGACCGTCGCCCAGGCCGCGTGGTCGCCGCCGAACACTGCCGCGGCCAGGGCCGCGCCGGCGGGGATGCGGATCACCGTGTGCACCGCGTCCCACATCGAATCGAGCGCCGGGATCTTGTCGGCAAGGAACTCGATCACCAGCATCAGCCCGGACGCGCCGAGCACGACCGGATGCTCGAGGACCTTCAGCCCCGCCGGCAGCGGCAGCCAGCCGAGCCAGCCGGCCAGGCCGGTGAGGAACACCACTGCGTACAGGCGCAGGCCGCTGGCCCAGCCCAGCGCCGCGGCGAGCGCGACGAGGTGGGTGGTGTCCAACGTATCGAGCGTCATCGCCGTGCCTCAGGCGGGCTTCCACGCCGGGTCGCGCTTGGCGAGGAAGGACTGCACGCCCTCCTTGCCTTCGTCGCTGGCGCGGATGTCGGCGATGCGGCGTGCGGTCTCGGCGCGCAGCGTGTCATCGATCGGCGCGCCCGCCAGGTCCTGCACCAGCCGCTTGCTGGCCTTCACCGCCTGCGGCCCGTTGGCCGCCAGCGTGGTGACCACCGTCTCGACCTGGTCGTCCAGCGCTTCGAGCTGCGCCACCACGTGCACGAAGCCGATGCGCAGCGCCTCTTCGGCATTGAAGCGCTCGGCGGTGATGAAGTAGCGCCGCGCCGCCTGCTCGCCCATCGCGCGCACGACGTACGGGCCGATCGTCGCCGGCAGCAGGCCGAGCCGTGCTTCGCTCAGGCAGAAGGTCGCGCGCTCGGCGGCCAGCAGCACGTCGCAGCAGGCGGCGAGGCCGAGGCCACCGGCGAAGCAGTCGCCATGGATGCGGCCGACCACCGGCAGCGGGCAGCGGTAGATCGTCCACAGCATGTCGGCCAGCGCCTGCGCGTCGGCGCGGTTCTGCTCCCAGTCGTAGTCGGCCATCGCGCGCATCCAGTTCAGGTCGGCGCCGGCGCAGAACACCTTGCCGTGGCCGCCGAGCACGATGACGCGCAGGCTCGGGTCGGCGCCCAGCGTCTCGAACGTGGTCTTCAACTCGGCGATGACCTCGCTGTTGAAGGCATTGCGCACCTCCGGCCGGTTCAGGAAGACGCGGGCCACCGGGCCCTTGCGCGTGATGTCCAGGACGTCGCTCATTGCCGATCTCCTACTCGCGGATCTCGAAACCCTGCCTGCGCAGGAACGCGGCCACCACCGGCTGCCAGGCCTGCGGATAGGCCGTGAACAACATGTGGCCGTCGTTGCCGTGCGGCGGGAACTGCACGAATTCGCCCTGCCCGCCGGCGGCGCGGAAGGCCTCGAACCAGCGCCGCGGATGCGTGGCGCCGAAGTACAGGTCGTTCTCGGTGTAGACCCACAGCGTCGGCAGCCGCGCGGTCTCGCCGTAGCCCGCGAACAGACGCTCCAGCTGGTGCGGCATGCACGGCCGGCGCGGCGAGCCCTGCGGATTGCCGCCCCCGCCGCCGGCGAAGTTGATCGCCGCCACCATGCCGGCCGGCTGGCGTGCGGCCACCGCGATCGCCGTCGCGCCGCCGTAGGACTGGCCGGCGATCACCGCGCGCTCGGGCGCCACGTCGGGTCGCGCATGCATCGCCTTCAGCACCGCGAGCACCTGCTCGGCCGCGGCCGCGTAACCCGGCGGGTAGTTCTTGCGCTGACAGGCGCCGGTGTCCTCGACGTCCTCGCCGCCGGTGACGCCGTAGCCGATGCGCGTCGGCACCGCGACCGCGAAGCCCTGGCGCGCGAACCACGCCGACGCTTCCGGGTAGCGCGAGCGGCCGACGGCGGCCCGCCCGGACGGGCTGCCCGAACGGCCATGGTTGAGCACCAGCACCGGGCGCGGCGCGGGCGTCTCGTCATCGACGAACACGGTGACGACGATGGTCCGGCTGATCTGCTTGCGGTAGGCGTCGACCACGTCGACCGGCAGCTCGAACGACTCCTCGACCAGCGCGGCCTGCGCAGCGGGCAGCGCCGCGAGCGCGACGGCCGCCAGCAGCACCCGGCGCAGCCGGACGTTCACGCGCCGCCCTCGCGCCGATAGGCGCCGATCGCCTCGGCCGTGCGCCATGCGGGCGGCGCCTCGAACTGGCCCCAGGTCTCGTGCACGTCGACGATGCGGCCGGCGGCGAAGCGCCACAGCGAGTGCGCGAAGAAGCGCCCGTCGCCATGGTTGACCTGCACCAGCGAATGCACGCGGCCGTCGGCCATCGGCGTCACCTCGTGCACGTGGATCGCCCAGCCTTCGGGATAGATCGCGTTGACGCGGATGATCGCGTCGGCATCGTCGAGGTGCTCGCCGCTGGCGATCCAGTACAGGTGCGCGTCGTCGGCGAAGAGCGCTCGCGCGCCGGCCCAGTCGCGCGCCTCGAAGCTGGCCCACAGCGTGCGCACCAGCGCGGCGTGGTGCTCGGCATCGTCGTCGTGCGGCGCGACCGTCACGCCGGCCAGCGGCTTGACCATGATCACGCTGCGGTAGTGCTTGCCGTCGCGCTGCAGCTGCGCGACCTCGGCGAAGCCGGCGCGCCGGTAGCGCTCGCGCAGGTGCGTGGCCGGCATCGCGGTGTCGAGCGCGATCGCGTGGTGGCCGTGGGTGCGCGCCCAGTCCTCGCAGGCGGCCCTCAGCTTCGCACCGATGCCCAGGCCCTGACATTCCGGGTCGACCGCGTACTGCTGCACATGGGCGACGTCACGGCGGAAGAACCACGGCGACACGCGCGCAAAGCCTTGCCGGTTCGGGTCGAACATGCCGTTGACCGTGGCCGTGCCGACAAGCGCGCCGCCTTGCTCGGCAACGAAACACGGCCCGCGCTGCACCCGCTCGCGCGTGACCTCGACCGACTGGTCGACCGCGGTGAAGTTCATGCCGGCCGCGCCGAGCGGCGCATAGGCGCGGTGCAGCAGCGTGGTCAGCGCCTCGAGCGAATCGCTGTCGGCGAGCGGGCGGATGGTGGTGCTGGCAGTCATCGGCGCTGCCTACATCCGGAACACGCCGAACCGCGTCTGCGGAATCGGCGCGTTCAGGCTCGCCGACAGCCCCAGCGCCAGCACGCGTCGGGTGTCCGACGGATCGATGACGCCGTCGTCCCACAGCCGGGCGCTGGCGTAGTACGGGTGGCCCTGGCGCTCGTACTGCGCGCGGATCGGCGCCTTGAAGGCTTCTTCCTCGTCGGCGCTCCAGGCGCCGCCCTTGCCTTCGATGCCGTCGCGCTTGACGGTGGCCAGCACGCTGGCCGCCTGTTCGCCGCCCATCACGCTGATGCGCGCGTTCGGCCACATCCACAGGAAGCGCGGCGAGTACGCGCGGCCGCACATGCCGTAGTTGCCGGCGCCGAAGCTGCCGCCGATGATGATCGTGAACTTGGGCACCGCGGCGCAGGCCACCGCGGTCACCATCTTGGCGCCGGCGCGGGCGATGCCCTCGTTCTCGTACTTGCGGCCGACCATGAAGCCGGTGATGTTCTGCAGGAACACCAGCGGCACCTTGCGCTGGCAGCACAGCTCGATGAAGTGGGCGCCCTTGTTCGCGCTCTCGGCGAACAGGATGCCGTTGTTGGCGATGATGCCCACCGGCATGCCCTCGATGTGCGCGAAGCCGCAGACCAGCGTCGCGCCGTAGCGCGACTTGAACTCGTGGAACTCGCTGCCGTCGACCACGCGAGCGATGATCTCGCGCACGTCGAAGGGCTTGCGCGTATCGGTCGGCACGATGCCGAGCAGCTCCTCTGCCGCGTACTTCGGCGGACGCGGCGGCTGCACCGGCACCGGCATGTCCTTGCGCCAGTTCAGCTGGACGATCGCCTGCCGCGCCAGCGCCAGCGCATGCAGGTCGTTCTCGGCCAGGTGGTCGGCGACGCCCGACAGCCGGGTGTGCACGTCGCCGCCGCCGAGGTCTTCGGCGCTGACGACCTCGCCGGTGGCGGCCTTCACCAACGGCGGGCCGCCGAGAAAGATCGTGCCCTGGTTTTTGACGATGATGGTCTCGTCGCTCATCGCCGGCACGTAGGCGCCGCCGGCGGTGCACGAGCCCATCACGACGGCGATCTGCGGAATGCCCTGCCCCGACAGGTTGGCCTGGTTGTAGAAGATGCGGCCGAAGTGATCGCGGTCGGGGAACACGTCGTCCTGGTTCGGCAGGTTGGCGCCGCCGGAATCGACGAGGTAGATGCACGGCAGCCGGTTCGCTTCGGCGATCTCCTGCGCGCGCAGGTGCTTCTTGACGGTGATCGGGTAGTAGGTGCCACCCTTGACCGTCGCATCGTTGCAGACGATCAGGCATTCGACGCCGGCGACGCGCCCGATACCGGCGATCATGCCGGCGCAGGGCGCGGCGTCCGAGCCGTCCTTCTCCGGGTACATGCCGAAGGCGGCCAGCGGCGCGATCTCGAGGAAGGGCGTGTCCGGGTCGAGCAGGCGCTCGACGCGCTCACGCGGCAGCAGCTTGCCGCGCCCCAGGTGCTTGGCGCGCGCATCGGCGCCGCCGCCTTCGGCGATCTTCGCCAGCTTCGCGTTCAGGTCCTCGACCAGCGCGCGCATCGCCGCAGCATTGGTCTTCCACTCCTCGGAGCGCGGGTTCAGCTTGGCTTCGAGCACGGACATGGAGTCTCCTGTTCGGTGTTCTGATGCGCGGATCGAATGTAGCGCGGCCCCGCGCGTCGACGCGCCGGACGTGACCGCGGCAGCATACGCAGCCGCGGGGTGCAGCGGGCGCCGAGGAGGTTGCAATCCGTGCCACGAATGGCCAGACTGCGTGCATGTCCGACCGAGCCCCCCGCGCCGTCACGCCGATCGCCTTCGTGGGCGCCATCGTGCTGGCGTACGAACGCTACGGCCGGAGTCCTGCCGAGGCCCTGGCGAAGGCGCAGATCGCGCCAAGCCTGCTCAAACGCAACGACGCGCGCATCAGCGCTGCGCAGATGGAGGCGGTGTCGGCCTTCGCGATGCAGCAGCTCGACGACGAGGCGCTCGGCTGGTTCTCGCGCCGGCTGCCCTGGGGCAGCTACGGCATGCTGGCGCGCGCTTCGATCAGCGCTCCGGACCTCGGGCTGGCGCTGAAGCGCTGGTGCCGCCATCACGGCCTGCTGACCGACGACCTCGTTCTGACACTCGAAGCCTCCGGCGGCCGCGCGCGGCTGCGCATTCACGAGCGGCGGGCGCCGAGCGCCGGCCTGCGCGAGTTCTGCCTCGTCACGCTGCTGCGCAATGTGCACGGCGTCGCCTGCTGGCTGGTCGACTCGCGGATCCCGCTCGACGCGGTGCATTTCCCGTTCGCGGCGCCGCCGCATGCGGCGGTCTACCCGCTGTTGTACCCGGGGCCGGTGAACTTCGATGCTGCCGGGGCCGGCTTCGATTTCGATGCGCGCTACCTCGCGCTGCCGCTCAAGCGCGACGAGCGCGCGCTGAACCAGATGCTGCAACGCGCGCTGCCGTTGACCGTGCTGCCCTACCGGCGCGACCGGCTGCAGGCCCAACGTGTGCGGCAGTGGCTGCACGCGTTCCCGGGCCAGGCGCACAGCGCGGCCTCGGTGGCCGCGGCATTGAACGTCTCGGTGCGCACGCTGCACCGCCAGCTCGCCGAGGAGGGCTCGTCGCTGCAGGCGCTGAAGGACGAAGCGCGCCGCGAGCACGCGATCGCGCTGTTGACGCGCAGCCAGCGGCCGGTCAAGCAGATCGCTGCCGCGGTCGGCTTTGCCAGCGAGAAGAGCTTCGCGCGCGCCTTCCGCGAATGGACCGGCCGCACGCCGAGCGCGCTGCGGCGGCGGTGACGACCGCCCCTTCCGCAACCCGCCCCATGAACGCGGGATCCGCAGCGCGTACCGCGCCCTCTAGAGTTGCGGGGCCGGCAGTGTGCTGGCGAGGGGCGAGACATGAGGAAGACCTGGATCGCGGCGCTCATCGGCGCCGCATTGAGCGGCAGCCTGGCTGCCGCACCCACGCAATGGGCCGGCAACGGCCACTTCTACGAGTTCATCCCCGGCCAGTTCACCTGGCAGCAAGCCTTCGACGCCGCACAGGCGACGAGCTTCAACGGTCAGCAGGGTTACCTGGCGACGGTGACTTCGGGCGCCGAGAACGGCTTCCTGTCGACGAGCATCAGTCGCGAAATCGGCTGGCTCGGCGGCTCGGACGACGGCGCCGAAGGCAACTGGACCTGGCGCGACGGCCCCGAGGCCGGTCAGGCCTTCACGTACACGAACTGGAACCCCGGGGAGCCCAACGACTGCTGCACCGGCGAAGACTTTCTGCATCTGAACTTCGCCATCGTCGGCGGCTGGAACGACCACGGCGGCCCGGGCAACCCCAACCAGCTGAACGGCTACTTCATCGAGTTCAACGGGCAGCGGACAGTGCCTGAGCCGGGCTCGCTGGCGCTGCTGGCGGCCGGCCTGATGGCACTGAGCCTGCGCCGCCGCCGCGGCTGACGCCCGGCACGAATCGCCAGGGCGCGGGCCTTGGGTCACGGCGCGCCGAGGCGCGCCAGGGCGCGGCTTGGGTATAACCACGGGCGGATCCGCCCGTGGAGAAGCCCGATGCGCCCGACGATCCTGCACTTCTGCCTGCTGGCTGCCGCCAGTACCCTCGCGCCGCCGCCGGTGTGGGCCGCCGGCTGCGACGACGCGGCCTTCGTCGACGCGATCGCCGAGGCCGCCTGGATCAACCTCGACGTCACACCGGCGCAGGGCACGGCCGGCGTGCGCGCCGCGCTGCAGCAGGCGCAAGCGGCGCACCCGAACCAGCCGGTGCGCATCCGCCTCGCGCCCGGCGCCTATGCCGACAACATCGGCCACGAGATCTACGCGCAGCGGCTGCTGCGCGGCGCGGCGAGCCCCATCTGGCTGAAGGCCAGCGACACGCGGCCGAACGCGACCCGGCTCGGCCACGGCATCAACCTGCTCGGTGTCTCGTACATCGCGATCGACGGCGTGACGATCGGCCCGGAGCGCGTCGGTGCCTGGAACGGCCAAGCCCACGCCGATCCGCAGCCGCTGCAGGCCGCTGCCGGCATCCACGTCGCCGGCGCGGCGCTGAACGCGCGCACGAATGCCGCCGGCAACGGCCCGCTGAACTACGCCGTCTATGGGCGTTATGAACCGTCGCACCACATCCTGGTGCGGCGGGTGACGGTGCAGAACCTGTTCGACCCGCAGGAGCGCGACGGCGAAACGAGCGAAAGCCTGTCGATGGACGGCATGAAGTTCAACCAGGTGCAGGACCTGTGGGTGCTCGACAGCCAGGTCAGCCAGACCACGCGCCACGGCATCGACATGGTCGGCGTGCACCGCGCGGCGATCTGCCGCAGCCTGATCGCGCAATCGGGCGGCGGGCTCGGCATCGAGGCCAAGGGCGGCTCCATCGACGTGCTCTACGACAGCAACACCTTCTACCGCGTGCGCCGCGTCGAGCTCGGCGGCGAGGACACCGACGCGACCTATTACTACTCGGCCGACGGCCGCTGGGACTACGAGGCGCTGCGCACGATCGCGCGCAACAACCTGATCGTCGACGCGCGCGAGGCGGCGCTCGAATTCAGCGGCTGCCAGGACTGCGCCGCCGTCGGCAACACCATCGTCTTCACGGCCGGCTACCAGCCGCCGTCCGACGGCGGCACCATCTTCGGCGGCGATGCGATGCGGCTGCACGACAGCCGCATCCTCGGTGCGGCCGACGGCGCCGGCAGCGACTGCCAGTTCTGGGACGCGGCGCAGCAGGACTACGTGACGGTCGACCCGTGCTGGGGCGTCGGCGCCAACGCGCCCGCGCCGGTCAACCGCGTGCTGCGCAGCAACAACCTGCTGGTCGCCAACAACGTGTTCGCAGCGGTTGGTGGCAGCTTCGGCCGCGGCACGGGAGGCGTCGTGCCCTGCCCGTTGAACGTCACCGGCGGCACGGCGATGCGCACGCACAACGCCAACTACTGGTGGAACGGCGGCAGCATGCTGCCTTCCGAAGGCTGCAGCGCGCTGAACGAAGGGCCGCGCTCCAGATGGCCCGGCGCCGGCGCGACGCTGTCGCCGATCGCCGGCAGCAGCATCGACTCAACGAGCCTCGGCCGGCTCGGCGGCAGCATCGTCGCGGCGCTGCTGCCGCGCAGCGGCGCGCCGCTGGCCGACATGGCGATCGCCGCGGCACAACAGGCCGCCCACGACCGGCTCGGCGCGCCGCGCGGGCTGGTCGGCGGCGCCAGCGTCGGCGCCATCGTCGGCGTCGAGCCGACCAGCGACCGCCTGTTCAACTTCGCCGAGCGCTTCTACCCCGAGTACTTCCCGACGCACGCCGCCAGCGGCCACGCCATCGGCTACTACTACCGCCACCACGCGGCGACCGACACCTACATCGGCAGCAAGGACGGGCGGCTTTACGTGCTCGGGCCGGCCTTCGGCGGCCAGATCACCGACCTCGGGCCGCTGGCGAACTGGCTGCCGGCGGCGCAGGAGGCCGGTTTCTGATCAGGCCTTGTCGACACGCACGCTGACGCGGTACTCGCCGAGCGGGATCGGCTGCGTCGTCATCGGATAGGGATCGACCGTGATCAGGTTGATCCGGTAGCTGCGGTAGCTGGCGGTGCCCTTGTCGGTCGTGGTCGACAGCGCCAGCGCAGCGGGCGCCTCGCCGTTCTGCACGATGCCGACCCGCGCGACCGCCTCGCCGGCCCAGATGCACAGCGCCGTGGCAGGGCAGCGCGAGTCATCGACCGCGGTCAGGATCAGGCTCAGGCCTTCGGCGGCAATCACCGCGGGCGTGCCGGCCTGCAGCGTGACGGTGTAGGGCGCGCTCGACGGTTGGGCGGTCGGACCGCCGGCATCACCGCCGCCGCAGGCGCCCAGCAGTGCGCAAGCCACGGCAAGCGTCAGGGTCTTCAGGCTCATCACGCTCATCCTCCGATCACGCCGCACACCACGCGCGCGCCGCCGCCGCCGAGCGGCGCCGGATGGTCGGCGTGGTTGTCGCCGCCGGCATGGATCATCAGCGAGCGGTTGCGCACGTCGGCCAGCTTCAGCCTCGGCGCGAGCACGGGATTGTCCGCACCCCCGCCCGCCGCGACGTACAGCGCCGGCAGGTCGCCGAGGTGGCCGTCGCCCCAGGGCTCGCCATGGCGCTTGGTGCCGGCCGGATCGAAATGGCCGCCGGCGGCCAGCGCGGCGACCGGGCTGCCGCCGGCCGGTGTCGCCGGCTGGCACGACGGGTTCTCGTGGATGTGGAAGCCGTGCAGCCCGGGCGGCAGGCCCTTCAGCGACGGATGGAATACCAGCCCGTACGGCGATTCGGCGATGCGCACCGTGCCGGTGGACGCACCGGTGCCCGAGGCGTCGACCAGGTGCATCGTCACCGTGATCTCGGCCGATGCGGCCGGGGCGGCGAAGCCGGCGATGCCGGCGGAGAGGGCGAGCAGCGAAATGGCGCGTTTCATCGAGGTCGGTCTCCTGGTTCGGCGATGGCGCGAAGCATACCCGCGCCCGGGGGGCATGCCCGGGCCGCGTCAGCCGCTCACAATGCGAGATAGGCCTCGCGCACCGCCGCTTCGCCATGGCGCCGCTCGAGCCGGCGCACCGTGAAGTGGCCGCGGCTGATGTCCTGGAAGTGGTCGATGAACAGCAGGTTGATCAGCGCGCCGCCGGCCGCACCGATCACCGGCACCGCCTGCGCCGCCGCCTTCTCCGACACCTGCACGTTGAAGCGTGCGGCGACGACGCTGATCAGGCGCAGCAGCGCCGGCGCGCCGTCCTGCAGCATGGCGTGCCTGAGCAGGTGGCCGCCGGCATCGCTGACCGCGCGCGCCAGCGCCGAGCGCATCGCGAAATAGCCGGTCTCGCTGGCATCGTCGCCCTTCGACGGTCCGCCGAGCGCGAAGACCTCGATGCAGGCCAGCTTGGCCGGCAGCGTGTCGAGCGCTTCGCCGTTGGCACGCGCGATGTCGGCGATCGAGCGGCAGATGATCGTCGTCGACACCGGCAGCTCGATGATCAGCGCCGGCAGCCCGAAGGCGCCGCCGGCCGCACCGCTGACGGTGGCGGCCAGCTTGTGCCAGCGTGGGCTCGACGCGGCGGCCGACTGCGGCTGCATCGTCAGCAGCGCACCCTTCAGCGCCGCGAGCAGCGCCTCGCGCGTGGCCTGGCCGAGCTTGTCGCGCCAGCCGGCGGGCAGCAGATCGAAGCCGCGCTCGATCGGCCGGCCGAGCACGTTGGCTGCCTTGGCCGCCAGCCCCGGCGTTTCCAGCAGCGCCTTGGCGGCGGCCAGCTCGGCGAGGTCTTCGGCAGACAAGCCCATCAATCGCCTCCCCCGCTGCTGCAACCGCCGCCGCCACCGTCGCTCGAGCCGCCGTCGCCGTCGGATCCACCGTGGCTGGCGTCGCCGAAGCCATCGGTGCCGCCGTCGAAGCGGTCGCTGTGGAAATCGGTCGCGCAATGGGTGCTGCCACCACCGCCGGCGACCGTGTCCGTGCGGCGCGGGCCGCCGCAGTCGGGCACGTAGCGAAAACCGCCGGCGATGCCGAGCTTCGTGTCCAGCGCGAACAGCAGCGGCAGCCGGGTCGGCTTGCGCGGATCGATGTGCTCCTCGCGGCAGACATGCCACCAGCAGCGCCGCAGCCCGGCATTGCCCGCGCGCTGCGGCCCGAGCACGATGGCCGGCGTGTGGTGCAGGAAGCGGCCGAAGGCGTGGCGGCAGAAGTCCTGGTAGTGGCGGGTGTAGACGATGAACTCGTGCCACAGGTCGTCGGCCGCCTGCGAGGGCATCGCCACCGGCTGCCGGCCGCTCTTCAGGCAGGCCAGGAAGAACTGGCGCAACCCGTGCGCGACGAGCTGGCAGTCCTTGGCCGTCAGTTGCGGATGGTGGCCGCGCAGGCGGTCGAACAGGCCCTTGGGCAGTGCAAATTCACGGATGTGTGCCTCGCGGCGCAGGACACGCTGGCGCCGCCACATCCAGGTCGCGGCAATCAGGACCAGCAGCAAGGCGATCAGCGGCAGGACGGTCATCGTTGGCAGCAGGCGGTCAGCAGCACGCGGGTATTCTGCGGCCGATGAACACGTCTGCACCATCAGCGGCCACGGCCATCCGCGTCGGCGTCGGCGGCTGGACCTTCGAACCCTGGCGCAACAACTTCTACCCCGCCGGCTGGCCGGCGAGCCGCGAGCTCGAATACGCGAGCCGCCAGCTGACGGCGATCGAGGTCAACGGCACCTACTACAGCACGCAGAAGCCGGCGACCTTCGCGAAGTGGCACGACGAGACGCCCGAGGGCTTCGTGTTCTCGCTGAAGGCCTCGCGCTTCTCGACCAACCGCCGCGTGCTGGCCGAAGCGGGCGACTCGATCCGCCACTTCGTGGGCAGCGGCATCGCCGAGCTGCGCAGCAAGCTCGGGCCGATCGTCTGGCAGTTCGCGCCGACCAAGCGTTTCGACGCCGCCGACTTCGAGTCCTTCCTGAAGCTGCTGCCGCCCGAAGTGAGCGGCCGAGCGCTGCGCCACGCACTCGACGTGCGGCACGAGAGCTTCCGCTGCGCCGAGTACCTGGCGCTCGCGCGCCGCTACGGCGCGGCGACGGTGTTCACCGATGCGGACGATTACCCGCCGATTCCCGACCTCACCGGGCCCTTCGTCTACACGCGGATGATGCGCACCGACGCCGCCCTGCCCGACGGCTGCCCGCCCGAGGTGTTTCCCGACCTGGCCGCCTGCGCCCGGCGCTGGCGCGACGGCGGCGAGCCGGATGGCCTGCCGCGCATCGAGCCGGCGCCCGCCGGCAGCGCCGCGCCGCGCGACGTCTTCATGTACTTCATCAGCGGCGCGAAGGAGAAGGCGCCGGCCGCGGCGATGGCGCTGATCCGCGCGCTCGGCTGACCCGCTCCACGACCGACTGGCTGGCCAGCTCGCGCGCCGCGTCCTTGCCGATCCAGCGCGTCGCCGGGTTGCTCGATTCGGCCAGCCGCGCGGCCAGCGCGACCGCCGCCGCATGCAGCGCCGGATTGCGCTTGCCGATGCCGCGCAGCGCCATGTTGACGGCCTTCTTGACGAAGTGGCGCTCGTCGCCGGCGGCTTGCTCGATGCGCTTCAACGCGTCGAGAAACAAGCGGTCGGGCGCTTGTTTGTCGTGCACCGACAGCCCCCAGGCCAGCGCGAACGCCGCGCGGCGCACGTACTCCTCGTCGCGCGCGGCCCAGGCCTGCAGCCGGTCCCACGCATGCGGCGTGCGGTCGAACAACGCGAAGCACAGCGTGTCGCAGATCGCCCAGTTGTCGAAATCGGCGCACCAGCGGTCCATCTGCGCCACCGTCACCTGGGCCGGATCGTCGACGTAGGCGGCCAGCATCCGCGACTCGTAGCCGCCGTGGCGCCACAGCTGTTCGGCCAGCGCATGCGACCTGGCCCAGCGCTTGGCGATCGCCTGGATTGCCGCCATCGGCACGCCGATCGCGTGCTCGATCGGGATCGCAAAACGGGTCAGGCCCTGGCGATGCGATTCGCTGGCCGCGGCCTGCAGTGCGGCCAGCGCTTCGGCGAGGCGATCGTCGGCTGCCGGCTGCGCGGGCGCACGCAGCGCCCGTGGCTTGCGCGGCGCGCTCGCCGCGCCGAGGCATTGCTCCACCGCTGCCAGCAGCTTGCGCTGCTCGGCCTGCGTGCTGACGCGCAGCCGTTCGAACTCGGGGCCCTGCAGCTTGACGTCGGCGAACAGCCCGCTCGGATCCTCGTGAAAGTGCAGGAACGCACTGGACTTGCGATAGAACGAGCCCGGCGTGCGCTCGCTCAGCGCCGGCTGCTCGCGCAGCCGCTGCAGCAGCGGCTCGAGTGTCGCGAGGGCACCCGGCCCGGCATGCTTCATCGCGCGACGCTCAAGCCAGCGGCGCGGGCGTCAGCGGCACGCCTTGTTCGATCGCCGCGCGGTCTTGCGCCGCAAGCGCACGCTGGTAGGCGGCACGGGCCTGCACGCGCTGCCCATACGCCGCCACGGCGGGCGTGAAGCGATCGGCCAGGTCCAGGTAGCCGGCGAGCACCAGCGCATAACCCACCGACACGTCGGCGGCGGTGAAGCGCCCGGCGCACAGCCACTCGTTCGCAGCGAGCCGCGGCTCGAGCGTGCGCAGCCGCGCCAGGAACCACGTCGCATAGTCATCGGCCACCTGCGGCTGCTTGCGCTCGTCGGGCTCGAAGCGGCGATACCGCAGCACCAGCGTCTGCGGGAAGGTCAGCGTCGCCTCGCCGAAGTGCAGCAGGTTCAGGTACTCGCCGAAGGCCGGCTCGTCCGGCGCCACGTCGAGCGCGCGCGGCGAATGGCGCTGCGCCAGGTACTGGCAGATCGCCGCCGATTCGGTCATCCGCAGTGCACCGTCGACGAACGCCGGCACCGTGCCGAGCGCGTTGTGCTCGAAGTAGCGCTTGTCCTTCACGCGCGGCGGGAACGGCCAGACGCGCAACTCATAGGGCAGGCCGATCTCCTCGAGCATCCACAGCGGGCGAAAGGAGCGTGCGCTGATGCAGTGGTGCAGTGTGATCGTCATGCGTCAGGTGGTGATGGCAGGTGGGCGTCGGGATTGTGATCGCCGACGAGGGTGCCCTCCTCGAGCTCAGGTCTCGTCGAGGTAGCCGCGCTCGAACGCCTGCGCCTGGTCATCGAAGATTGCCATCGCGGTGCGCATGCGGCGGAAGCCCAGGCGCTTGTAGAACGGCTCGCGGCCCGGTACCGCGTAGAGGATGATCTTGCGGTGCCCGCGCGAGCGCTCGACGAGCCGCTCGACGATCTGCTTGCCCAGCCCCGTGCCCTGGTGGCTGGGCATCACGGCGATGTCGCAGAGGTACGAGCAGTCGACGCCATCGGCCAGCGCGCGGCCGGCGCCGACGAGCCGGCCGTCTTTGCGCACGAAGCAGCGGAACATGCTGTTGCCGAAGGCCTGTTGCAGCCACGCGGGCGCCTTGTTGCCCAGCGGCGCCGCGCGGTACAGCGCGGACAGCTCTTCCCAATCGAGGTCGTCGAGGCGGTCGGACCAGTCGAGCGGCACGGGTGGTCTCCTTGTCGGTGAAGCTGCGAGTTTGTCGCTTTCAGCGCGCGGGCCCGAGGTAGGTCGACACCCACCAGGTGTTGCCGCCGGCGTCGACGAAGCCGCATTGGCGCTCGTGGTACGGCTTGTCCTCGGGCGCGGCCAGGCTGCGCGCGCCCTGCGCGATGGCGCGCTGATAAACCGCATTCACATCGGCCACGTAGACGTAGACCGCACCGACCCACGGCGTGATCGCGGGCGGCAGCTCGCCGGCCTCGACCCAGACGTAGGAGTCGCCGATCTGCAGCAGGATCGGCCCTTCGTCGTTGCGCTCGAGCACCGTGGCGCCGAAGGTCTTCTCGAGAAACGCCGGCAGCGTGTCGGGTCCGTGCAGATACGGCCGGACCGAGCCGGCACCGCGGTGCACGTGGGCGAGTGGCGTGGGGTTCATGTCTTGCTCCCTGCGTGATTCGACTGAATGGGGTTCGAGCCGCGACCTGATCAGCGATGAAGGGCCTGCAACTCCTCGAACGATACGACCTCGCCGGCGATGGCACTGGCCGCGACGGTGGGCGGGCTGGCGAGCCACACCTGTCCCGGGCCGGAGCGGCCGGGGAAGTTGCGGTTGATCGCGCTGATCGTCACCTCGTCGCTGCGTGTCGACGAGCCCGGCCCGCAATTGGCGCAGGCGCCGCAGGCCGGTTGCAGCAGCTCGGCGCCGACGGCCTCGAACGCGGCCAGGTAACCGCGCGCGATGCAGTGCTCACGCACGTCGACGGTGCCGAACTGCAGGTACAGCTTCGTCGTCGGCGCGACGTGCAGGCCGCGCGCGGCGGCCCAGGCGAGCACCGCGTGGTAGTGGTCGAAGTCTTCGCGCTTGCCGGCTGTGCACGAGCCGCCGTAGGCGATGTCGACGCGCGGCCGTTCGGTGAGCGCGGCCAGCGGCCGGCCGAGGCCGGGATCGCCGGGCGCCGCGACCATCGGCGTCAGGTCGCTGCAATCCAGCGTGATGGTGTCGGCGTAGCTCGAACCGGCGTCGCTGCGCATCCACGCCTCGATCGTGAGCTCCACGCCGCGCCGCTCGCGCAGGAAACGCACCGTCTCGTCGTCGGGCGCGACGATGCCGCTGAAGCCGCCCAGCTCGGCCGTCATGTTGGTCAGCGTCGCGCGCTCGTCGATGCCGAGCGCGCGCACGACCGGGCCGCAGAACTCGAACACCTTGCCCAGACCCGAGCCGGCGCGGATCGCCGGCAGCGCCAGCAGGTGCAGCACGATGTCCTTGGCCGTCAGCCCGACCGGCAGCGTGCCGAGAAGCTCGATGCGCAGCGAGGCCGGCACCGTCAGCCGCACCGCGCCGGTGACCAGGCTGTTGGCCAGGTCGGTCGTGCCGACACCGAAGGCCAGGCAGCCGAGCGCGCCGGAGTGCGGCGTGTGCGAATCGGTGCCGGCGACCACCTGGCCCGGCAGCGCGTAGCGCTCGGCCATCAGCGCATGCGAGATGCCCTCGGAGCCGCCTTCGGGCAGGTAACCATGGTCGTGCAGACCGAAGCGCGCGGCAAAGTCGCGGTGCGCGCGCGACAGCGACAACACGCCGTCCACCAAGCCGCCCTGCTGGTGCAGCGGGCTGCGCCCGGCATACGACAGGTGGTCCTCGAACATCAGCACGCTGGCCGGCTCGTGCAGCGCCAGCTCGGCGCCGAACTCCTGACCCAACAGGTGAGCGGCCATGCCGGTGTAGTACTCGTGGATGAAGCGCCAGTCGGCGCGCACGAAGGCGCCGCCGCCGGGCTGCAGCGTCGGCGGCGCGTCGGGCGTTTGCAGCAGGTGGCGCGCGAGGATCTTCTCGGTCAGCGTCAGCGGCCGGTCGGTCGCGGGTGATGCCGGCTGCAGCACCGTCATGCGGCTGCGCCCGTAGCGCAGCAGGCCGCCCGCACGCAGGATCGCGGCGGCCAGCGCGTCGCGGCCGGCGACCAGCTCGTCGATGGTGATCGCCTCACCGCGGCGAATGCGCTCGATCAGGCCGAAGTCGGTGCTGGTGAACAACCCCACGTTGTCGGCGTTCTGCCGGTAGATGCGCTCGAAGCGCTCGGCGATCACCAGCCGGATGCCGGCCTCGCGCTCGGCCACCGGGCTGTGCTCGCGCGACGAGCCCTTGCCGTAGCGGCTGCCGGCGACCGTGACGCTGAAGCCGCCCGCGCGCACGGCATCGGTGCCGATGGGGCAGCGGTCGCCGGCCTTGAAGCCGACGTAGGGGCAGCGGCCGAGGCGCTCGTCGAACAGCGTCAGCACGCGGATCGGCGTGATCTCGTCGGTCGAGATGTCGTCGCGCAGCGGACGCGCCGCGTCCAGCGCGAGGTCCGCGCCGGCGAGCTGGCGCTCGACCAGCAGCGGGTCGGCGCTGAGAAAGAGGATGCGGCCGGGCAGCTCGAGCGTGTGCATCGGCGCAGTCTGCACGCGGCTGCACGGGCGAGGTAGTGCCCTGCCGGCAACGAGGTCATCGCGGGGGACGAAGGCTGTGGCGGCCGACGACTCAGGACATGTCCGGCGGCCGCCAGCCGCTGTCGACCAGGCTTTGCAGCGGCGCAAACACCGGCTGCGGCAGCGCATCCCACTCGCACCACTGCCAGCCGAGGCACTTGTCGGGCTCGCAGCGCACCGGTTCGCCGCTGACCGCGTGCGCCAGCACGAAGAGCGTCAGGTAGTGCCGTGGCGGTGATCCGAAGACATCGCTGGTGTAGGGCCCGCGCGCGAAACGCGCGGCGGCGAGGCCGGTTTCCTCGGCGAGCTCGCGCGCCGCACAGGCCTCGATCGCCTCGCCGAATTCCAGGTGGCCGCCGGGCAGCGCCCAGTGGCCGGCGCCGTGCGAACCCTGGCGCTGCCCGAGCAGCACGCGGCCCGCGCGCACCACGATGACGCCGATGCCGACGCGCACCGCTTCGTTCATTCAAGCTCCCCCGCGCCAGGTGGTCGCGCCCATCAGGGCTTCGCCTGCTGACGCACGAAGTCAGCGGCCATCTCCTGCGCCAGCACGTCCGGCGCCAGCCGGTCGAAGCTGCGCAGGTCCAGCGTCATTTCGCGCTGCGTGCTGAAGCTCGGCGCACCGATCGACAGCAGCGCGCCGCCGCCGGCGAGATTGCGCACGCGCAGGATCGGCTGCGCGCGCAGCCGCACGGTCAGCGTGCGCGCCGCCTCGTCGGCGAAGATCGTCGTCTCCAGCAGGCGGTCGCAGCCGGCGTCCTGCGCCCGGTCGAGGATGGATTGCACGTTGGCCGGCAGGTCGCGCGATTCGACCGCCAGCGGCAGCCGCACGATGCGCAGCCCGGCCTGCTGCAGCCGGCCGGCGACCTGCGCGTTGAAGCGGTTGTTGAGCTGGTTCCACGCGGTGTTGGCCTCGTGGTCCTGCAGCGACAGGTTGCGGCCATGGCCGACGACGACGGTGCAGGCCGGCTCGTCCGCCACGGCCGGCGCCGCCGGCCATGCGGCCATGCCCGGCGCCGCCGGTAGCGCGGCCAGGGTGAGCATCCAACAGAGCGACACAATCGCGCGCATGGGCGAACATTTTGCATGGGGCCTGATCGGCCCGGGCGGCATCGCGCAGCGTTTTGCCGATGCGGTGCAACGGCTGCCGGACAGCCGGCTGGCGATGGTGCAGGGCCGCGATGCGGCGCGTGCCGCGGCCTTCGCGGCGCAGTGGGTGCGCGAAGACAAGCCCAGCGTGCGCAGCACCGATTCGATCGCCGCGCTGCTCGCCGAGCCCGGGCTCGACGCGGTGTACATCGCGACACCGCATGCCTTCCACGCCGCGGCGATCGAACAGTGCCTGGCTGCCGGCAAGCCGGTGCTGTGCGAGAAGCCGCTGGTCACCGATGCGGCCACCGCGGCGCGGCTGGCCGCGCTGGCGCGCGAGCGCGGCGTCTTCCTGATGGAGGCGCTGTGGTCGCGCTTCCTGCCGGCGTATCAAACCGTCGGCCAGTGGCTGCGCGAACAGGCGATCGGCCCGCTGCGCGCCATCCAGTCGAGCTTCTGCTTTCACACGCCGTTCGACGCCACGTCGCGCGCGCACGATCCGGCGCAGGCCGGCGGCGCGCTGCTCGACATCGGGGTCTACAACCTGAGCCTCACGCGCTGGGCGCTGCAACAGGCGGGCATCGACGTCGACGAAGCGCCGACCCTGCACGCCCGCGCGCTGAAAGGCCCGACCGGCGTCGACCAGCGCCTGGCGGTGATGCTCGGCTTCGCCGACGGCATCGCCGCGCAGTTCGTCTGCGGCTTCGACGGCAGCGCCGACAACGGCATGCGCATCTTCGGCCGCGACGGCGTCATCACGCTGCCCGAGCACTTCTGGGAAGCGCGGCGCGCGCTGCTGCAGCGCAGCGGCGAATCGCCGACGGTGATCGACGCGCCGTTCGGCATCAACGGCTTCGAGTACGAAGTCATCGAGGCGATGCGCTGCATCCGCGCCGGGGCGATCGAGAGCCCGCTGATGCCGCTGGACGAAACGATCGCGACCCTGCGCTGGATGGATGCGCTGCGCGCGCAGATTGGCGTGCGCTATCCGTTCGAGTGACGGTTGTCAGGCCAGCGCCGCCCGCAAGCCCTCGCTCGCCCGCAGCGCACCAACCTCGATGCCGTTCCAGTTCGTCAGCACCGGCGCGCTGAAGTCCTGCATGAAGGCCCGTTCACCCTCGTCCAGCCGCACCAGCGCCTCGATCACCGCGGCCATCACGACCTCGGCGCCGCGGGCGTTGTTGCCGTCGTCCATCTTGATCGCTAGCCCCAAGCCCTGCTCGGGCAGCGCGGCGCAGTACATGCCTTCGGCGCCGACCTTGCAGAAGACCCGTTCGCCCAGGCGCTCCATCACCCGCGTGTCGAAGCGGCCGCTGCCGGAGACGAAGAACGGCGCGGCCGCCACCGCGGCGCGCAGCCGGCGCGCGGCCGCCGCATGGCCGGGCGCGAGGCCGTGGCCGGTGGCGATGCGTGCGAAGGCCAGCGCCTGCGCGCGCAGCGGGATCGCGTAGGTCGGGATCGAGCAGCCGTCGGTGCCGGCCGGCGTGGCCGCCAGGTCCCAGCCGGTGGCCGCCTGCAGCGCGGCGCCGACCTCGCGCATCACCGGGTGCCCGGGCTTCACATAACCACGGAGGTACGCGGCCGGCTCGACGCCGGCGGCGCGCGCCATCAGGCAACCGACGCAGACGAAGCCCGAGTGCTTGCCGGAGCAGTTGTTGTGCAGCGCGCTCGGCGTCTCGCCGCGAGCGGCGAGCGCCCGTGTGGCCGCCTCGTCGTAGGGCCAGTGCGCACCGCACTCCAGTGCGCCGGCGTCCAGCCCGGCCTTGTTCAGCATGCTCCGCGCCGTCTCGGCATGGCGCGGCTCGCCGCGGTGCGAGGCACAGGCCAGTGCGAGCTCCTCGTCGGACAGGCCGAAGGTGTCGGCCGCGCCGCTGGCCACCAGCGGCAGTGCCTGCAGCACCTTGACCGCCGAGCGCGGGAACACCGGCCGCTCGATGTCGCCGAGCGCGCAGCGCAGCGTGCCGTCGGCATCGACCACCGCCAGCGCGCCGCGGTGGAAGGATTCGATCGCGCCGCCGCGCAGCACGTGGACCAGGTCGGGGTTCGTCGTGAAGCTCATGGACCGACTGTAGTCGCGGCGGGCGGCTGGCGAGAATGCGCCGATGCCCTTGACCGCCCTCGCACTGGTGCTCGTCGCCGCGCTGCTGCACGCCGCCTGGAACATCGTCGCGAAGAAGATCAACGCCGGTCCGCACTTTCCGCTGCTGAGCTCGGTGTTCATCGTGCTGCTGTGGTCGCCGCTCGGGCTGTGGCTCGCGATCGACGCGCTGCCGCGCTGGGGCCTCGCCGAGTGGTCGCTGCTGCTGGCCAGCGCGGTCGCGAACCTGGTGTACATCCGGGCGCTGCTGGCCGGCTACCGGGCCGCCGAGTTGACCGTCGTCTACCCGGTGGCGCGCGGCACCGGGCCGCTGGTCAGCAGTTTCGCGGCGGTGCTGGTGCTCGGCGAGACGCTGGGCGCGCAGGGCATCGCCGGCGTGCTCGGTATCACCGCCGGCGTGTTCCTGATTGCCGGGGGCCCCAGGCTGTGGAGCGCGGCGCACGATCCGGCGCAGCGACAGCGCGTGCGCGCGGGCCTGGCCTGGGGCGGCTTCACCGGCCTGGCGATCGCCACCTACACGGTGATCGACGCCTATGCGGTCAAGGTGCTGCTGATCTCGCCGATGCTGGTCTGCTGGATCGGCAACCTGTTGCGGATCCACCTGCTGCTGCCCACCGCGTGGGCCGACCGGGCGGGCCTGGCGCGCGAGACGCGGGCCTCCTGGCGGGCCGTGCTGCTGGTGGCCGCGCTCAGCCCGCTGAGCTACCTGCTGGTGCTGTATGCCGTGCAGCAGGCGCCGCTGTCGCTCGTCGCGCCGGCGCGCGAGGTGTCGATGCTGTTCGCCGCGCTGATCGGCGGCCGCCTGCTCGGCGAGAGCGACCGCGGGCTGCGCCTGCTCGGCGCCGCCTGCATCGCCGGCGGCGTGATCGCGCTGGCGACGGCCTGAGCGTCAGTCCTCGGCCTGCAGCCGCAACGAGCGCCCGGCAACGACGAAGCGATAACGCCCGCGCCCGGTGCGCTCGATGCGCAGCGCACCGCCCCGCTCGGCCAGGCGCCGCTGCAGCAGCAGCAGGCGCACGTCGACGTTGTCCTTGACGTCGGGCAGGCCGAGCTCGTCGGCGGCCAGCCGCAGCTCACGCGTCGTGAAGTCGGCTTGGGCCGTGTCGGCGTGGCGGCGCGCGAGCTTCCAGCAAATCGCGCCGGCGACACCCTTGATCAAGTACTCGCCGTCGATGAAGACGCTGCGGTCGCGGGCGAAGAAGCGCAGGCTCAGCGGCGGGGGCGGGGCCGGCGGCGGCGCGGTCGGGATGCGGATCTGCCAGGCGGTGGTCGGCAGCACCACCGGCAGCGGCGCAACGGAGCGGAAGAAGATCGGCAGCGGGTTCATGCGTCGCAGTGTGCGCGGCGCCGCGCCGCGCGTCATCGCCCGGCTCGAGGTTCGGCCATGGCCCGTTCGGGCCATCCGCGCCGCGGAGGGCATGCGAGACTGCGCGGCGTCCCCCGCCAGACCCCAGCCCGACACCATGCCGACTTCCCCGCTGAACGACCAGGATCTGGCCCAGATGTTCGAGCTGGCGCCGGTGTCGTTGTGGCTGGAGGACTTCAGCGGCGTGGCGACCCTGTTCCAGCGCTGGCGCGCCGAGGGCGTGCGCGACCTGCGCGCCTTCCTGCGCGCCGACCGCGCCCGGGTGCGCGAGTGCACGCGTGCGATCTTGGTGCTGCAGGTCAACCGCCGCACGCTGGAGCTCTTCGGCGCCGCCGACCTGGCGCAGCTGATGGGCAGCCTGGATCGCGTGTTCCGCGACGACATGCTCGATCACCATATCGAGGAGCTGGTACAGCTGTGGAACGGGGCGCTGGCCTACGGCAGCCACACCGTCAACTACTCGCTCGACGGCCGCCGCCTGGACGTCGCGCTGCAGGTGCGCGTGCTGCCCGGTCACGAGCAGGACTGGCGCCGCGTGCTGCTGTCGCTGGAGGACCTGTCGGCGCGCGAGCAGGCGCGCCGCGCGCTGGAGCGCAGCGAGCGTTATGCGCTGGGCCTGTTCGAGCACTCGCCGGTGTCGCTGTGGGTCGAGGACTTCAGCCAGGTCAAGCGCCTGATCGATGAGCTGCGCGAGCGCGGCATCACCGACTTCCGCGTCTTCACCGACGTGCATCCCGAGTTCGTCGAGCGCTGCATGGCCGAGATCCGGGTGGTCGACGTCAACCGGCAGACGCTGACGATGTTCCGCGCCCCGGACAAGGCGACGCTGCTGCAGCGCCTGCCCGACATCTTCCGCGACGAGATGCAGCGGCCCTTCACCGAGCAGCTGATCGAGCTGTGGCAGGGCAAGCTGTTCCAGCAGCGTGAGACGGTCAACTACGCGCTCGACGGCGAGATGCTGCACGTGCACCTGCAGTTCGCGGTGCTGCCGGGGCACGAGGACGACTGGTCGCTGGTGCAGGTGTCGCTGACCGACATCACCGCGCGCAAGAAGGCCGAGAGTTACCTCGAGTTCCTCGGCAAGCACGATGCGCTGACCAAGCTGCGCAACCGCTCGTTCTTCGACGACGAGCTGAACCGGCTCGAACGCAAGGGCGTGCAGCCGGTGGCGCTGGTGGTGATCGACCTGAACGGGCTGAAGCAGGTCAACGACGAGCGCGGCCACCGCGCCGGCGACGCGGTGCTGCGCCGCGCCGGCGAGGTGCTGGCCAAGGCGGTCGAGGCGCCGGCCACCGCCGCGCGCATCGGCGGCGATGAATTCGCGCTGCTGATCCCGGGCGGCGATGCGCACGCGGCGGAGCTGCTGGTCGCGCAGATCCACGAGCTGGTCGAGCTGAACAACCAGTTCCACAGCGGCGAGCCGCTGGGCCTGTCGATCGGCGTCGCGGTCTCGGAACCGGGTGAACGGCTGGAGGCCGCGCTGCACCGGGCCGACAAGCTGATGTATGCGCAGAAGAAGGACTTTCACGCGCAGGCCGAGCACGACCGCCGAAGAAGCTGAGCGCCGATGCTGATCGGCGTCGACTTCTCCAGCAGCCCGACGCGCCGCAAGCCGGTGGTCGTGGCGGTGGGCGCCGCGCGCGGCGCGGTGGTGCAGCTGCAGCGGCTCGAGCGCTTTCGCACGCACGAGGCCTTGGGCGCATGGCTGGCCGCGCAGCCGGCGTGGATCGGCGGCTTCGACCTGCCGTTCGGGCTGCCGCGCGAGCTGGTCGAGACGCTCGGCTGGCCGCTGGACTGGCCGGCGTGCATCGATCATTACGCGCAAATGACGCGGCCGCTGATCCGCGAGACCTTCGCGGCGTTCTGCGCGCAGCGGCCCGCGGGCGGCAAGTTCGCGCACCGCGCGTGCGACGGGCCGGCCGGGTCGAGCCCGTCGATGAAGTGGGTCAACCCGCCGGTGGCCTGGATGCTGCATGCGGGCGTGCCGCTGCTGCGCGCCGCGGGCGCGGTCTTTCCGGGGCACCAGCCGGTGGCGGCCGATGCGGCGCGCATCGCGCTGGAGGCCTACCCGGGCCTGCTCGCGCGCGAGGTCCTCGGCCGGCGCTCGTACAAGAGCGACGAGGCCGCGAAGCAGACGCCTGAGCGGCTGATCGCGCGCAAGGACCTCGTCGAGGCGCTGGAACAGGGCCGCACGCGGCTCGAGCGGCGGCTGAAGCTGACCCCCGCGCAGCATGCGGCGCTGGTCGACGATGCCAGCGGCGATGCGCTGGATGCGGCGCTGTGCCTGGTGCAGGCGGCCTGGGCATCGGCGCAGCCGGGCTGGGGCGTACCGGCGACCGTCGACACGCTCGAAGGCTGGATCGTCAGCGCATGAGTGACTCGCCCACCTTGCACGCGCTGATCGACTTCGCCGACCCGGCCGTTCAGCTCGGTTTCGGCGCGCCGCTGCGCGTGCATGCGACGCACACGGTAGGCGGCGTGCGCGGCGTGCTCGATGCGGTGGCCGATGAAGCCGCGCAGGGCCGCTGGTGCGTCGGTTACCTGCGCTACGAAGCGGCGCCGGCCTTCGATGCGGCGCTGGTCACCCATCCGCATGATTCGAACGCCGGACCGCTGGCCTGGTTCGGCGTGCACGAGGAGGCGCTGCCGCTGCCGGCGCCGGTTCGCGACGGCGCGCGGGTCGACTGGCAGGACCTGCCGCCGCGCTCACGCTTCGATGCCGACATCTCGCACATCCTCGCGGCGATCGCCGCCGGCGAGCTGTACCAGGTCAACCACACCGCGACGCTGCAGGGCCGCCTGTGCGCCGGCGATCCGCGGGCGCTCTTCGATGCCCTGCGCCGTGCCCAGCCGCGCGCATATGCCGCCTTCATCGACGCCGGCCACGAGCAGATCCTGTCGGCCTCGCCCGAGCTGTTCTTCCATTGGGACGACGGCCGCATCGAATCCCGCCCGATGAAGGGCACCGCGGCGCGCGGCAACACGCCCGACGAGGACGCCGCGCTTGCCGCCGCGCTGCGCGCCTCCGACAAGGAGCGCGCCGAGAACCTGATGATCGTCGACCTGATCCGCAACGACCTGTCGCGTTTCGCCGAGCCTTTCTCGGTCCACGTGCCGCGGCTGTTCGCACTGCAGGCCTGGCCGACGGTGTGGCAGATGAGCTCGGTGGTCGAGGCGCGCACGCGGCCGGGCACCACGCTGACCGATGTGTTCGCGGCGCTGTTCCCCTGCGGCTCGGTCACCGGCGCGCCGAAGGTGCAGGCGATGCGGATGATCCGGCGGCTGGAGCCCGCGCCGCGCGGCGTCTACTGCGGCGCGGTCGGCATCGTGCAGCCGGGCGGCGCGGCCACCTTCAACGTGCCGATCCGCACGCTGCGCCTGGCCGGCGACCGCGCCACCTGCGGCATCGGCAGCGGCATCACCGCCGACGCGCGCGCCGACGGCGAGTGGCAGGAGTGGCGCACCAAGCGCGGATTCGTCGAGCGGGCGAGCGCGCCCTTCGCGCTGCTCGAGACGATGCGGCTGGACGGCGGCGTGTTTCGCGAGCGTGATGCGCACCTCGCGCGGCTCGCGCGCGCCGCGGCGCATTTCGGCTTCGCGTGTGATCCGGGTGTGATCGGCGCCGCGCTGGACGCCCTGGCCGCCGAACGGCCGCAGGGCTGCTGGCGCGTGCGGCTGCTGGTCGATGTCGCCGGGCAGCCGGCGCTCGAGGTGCATGCGCACGAGGACTGGCCGGGCCCGCGGCGCGTGCAGCTTGCCGCGTCGGCCTTGGCCGAGGCCGGCGGCGAGTTCGTGCGTTTCAAGACCACGCGCCGCGCGCACTACGACGCGCTCGCGCCGCGCGATCCGGGCGCCTTCGACACGCTGCTGTGGAACGCCGCTGGCGAGCTGACCGAATTCACCCGCGGCAACGCCTGCTTCGAGCTCGCCGACGGCCGCTGGGTCACGCCGCCACTGCACTGCGGGCTGCTCGACGGCATCGGCCGCGCCGCCGCGCTGCGCGAGGGGCGCGTCAGCGAAGCGGTCGTGCGGGTCGACGAGCTGCCGCAAGTCCGGCGCATCGCCTTCTTCAACAGCCTGCGCGGCTGGATCGACGTGACGCTGGTCTGACGCCTCAGGCGCGCCGCGCGATGTCGTGCAGCGCGCCGGTGAGCCGATCGACGTCCTCGTCGCGGTGCGCGGCACTCAGTGTGATGCGCAGCCGCGCGCTGCCCTCGGGCACCGTCGGCGGGCGGATCGCCGGCACCCACAGGCCGCGTTCGCGCAGGCCCTCCATCACCGCCAGCGCCTCGCGGTTGCCGCCGATGATCAACGGCTGGATGGGGGTCGGTGAGTCGGTCAGCGTCCACGGCAGGCCGGCCAGGCCGCGCTTCAGGCGCGCGATCAATGCCTGCAGGTGCGTGCGGCGCCAGTCGTCGGCTTCGACGAGCCGCAAGCTCGCGCGCAGCGACTGCGCCAGCGCCGCCGGCGCGGCAGTGGCGAAGATGTAGCTGCGCGTCTTCTGCAGCAGCCATTCGATCAGCACGTCATTGCCGGCGACGAAGGCGCCGGCAACGCCGAGCGCCTTGCCCAGCGTCGCCATGTACAACACGCGGCGCGAGGCGTTGGTGCCGGTCAGGCCGGCGGCGGCGAGCGCGCCGCGGCCCTGGGGGCCGAGCACGCCGAAGCCGTGCGCATCGTCGATCAGCAGCAGCGCGTCGTGGCGCTCGCACAGCGCCAGCAGCGCGCGCAGGTCGGCCACGTCGCCGTCCATGCTGAAGACCGCGTCGGTGATCACCAGCTGGCGCCGCGCCGGGCGCGCGGCGAGCGCGGCGTCCAGCGCATCGAGGTCGGCATGCGCATAACGGTGGATCGATGCGCGCGCGAGCCGCGCGCCGTCGATCAGGCAGGCATGGTTCAGCGCATCGGAATGCAGCGCGTCGCCGGCGCCGACCAGCGCCGGCACGATGCCGATGTTGGTGCCGTAGCCGGCGTAGAAGTACAGCGCGCGCGGCAGGCCGACGAAGGCCGCCAGCTCGCGCTCCAGCGACGCGTTGGCGGCCGAGTGCCCACTGACCAGCGGCGACGCGCCCGAGCCGACGCCGAACTCGCGCGCACCGGCGCACAGCGCGTCGACCAGCGCCGGATGGCCGGCGAGGCCGAGGTAGTCGTTGCTGCAGAAGGCCAGCAGGATTTCGCCGTCGACGATCAGCCGCGTGCTGCTGGCCTCGGCCGGGGCCGCGGGCAACACGACGCGGCGGCGCCGTGTCAGGCCAGCGGCGTCGAGCTCGGCCAGGCGGGTGTCGAAATCATCGAGCCAGGAAGTCATCGATCAGCGTCTCGTTGAAGGGAAGATGGCGCGCATTCAGCGCGCCGTGCGGCACGTCGGCCCACAGCGGCGCGGGCAGGCGGCGCTGGAGCGTCGCGATGTTGTCGTCGACGCACGACATCGCCGGGTCGATCCGGTTGGCGACCCAGCCGGCGAGCACCAGGCCGCGCGCGGCGATCGCCTCGGCCGTCAGCAGCGCGTGGTTCAGGCAGCCCAGGCGCAGGCCGACGACGAGCAGCAGCGGCAGCCCGAGCGCGCGCGCCAGGTCGGCGCCGGTCGCGTCGTCGGACAGCGGCACCAGCAGGCCGCCGGCGCCTTCGACGACCACCGCGTCGGCCTGGGCAGCCAGTGCGTGATAACTTTCAACCAGCGCGTCCACCGAAATGCGCTGCCCGGTCCGCGCGGCCGCCAGGTGCGGCGACAAGGGCTCGGGCAGCAGCACGGGGTTGTCGAGTGCTGCCGAGACCCGTAGCGTCGACGCGGCGCGCAGCGCCAGCGCGTCTTCGCTGGCCCAGCCGTCCCCCCGAGTGTCAGGATCCGGGACCGCGCCGGCGGCCACCGGCTTCATGCCGACGACGCGCGCGCGGCGCCGCGCGAAGGCATGCAGCAACCCGGCGGCGATCAATGTCTTGCCGACGCCGGTGTCGGTGCCGACGACGAACACACCGCGGGCGCCTGGCTGCTCAAGCATCGGCCAGCGTGGCTTCCAGCGCCACCAGCGAGCCGCGCGCGAGCAGCGCGATGCCCTCGTCGTCGATCACGTAGGGCGGCATCGTGTAGAGCGTCGGGCCGATCGGGCGCAGCAGCAGGCCCTGGTCCAGCGCATGGCAGTGGTAGCGGCGCGCGAAGTCGGCCGGCGCATCGGCGACGTCCCAGGCCCAGACCATGCCGCAGCGGCGCGCATGCCGGATGCGCGGATGCGCCGACAGCGGCGCGAAGGCCGCGTCGAGCCGCTGCGCGGTGTCGACATTGCGCGCCAGCGCATCGGTCTCATCGAACAGGTCGAGCACCGCCAGCGCGGCGCGGCAGGCGAGCGGGTTGCCGGTGTACGAATGGGAATGCAGGAAGCCGCGCGCCACCTGATCGTCGTAGAAAGCCTCGTAGATCGATTCGGTGCACAGCACGGCCGCGAGCGGCAGCGTGCCGCCGGTCAGCCCCTTGGACAAGCAGATCAGGTCCGGCGTGATGCCGGCCTGCTGGTGCGCGAACAGCGTGCCGGTGCGGCCGAAGCCGGTCGCTATCTCGTCGACCACCAGGTGCACGTCGTAGCGGTCGCACAGCGCGCGGGCGCGGCGCAGGTACTCGGGGTCGTGCATCGCGATGCCGGCGGCGCACTGGATCAGCGGCTCGACGATCAGCGCCGCGGTCTCGGCGTGGTGCTCATCGAGCCAGGCCTCCAGCGCCGCGGCGGCGCGCAACGCGACCTCGCGCGCGCCCTCACCGGCTTCGGCACCGCGCGCGTCCGGGCTCATCACCGTCGCGGCCAGGCGCACCAGCGGCGCATAGGCTTCGCGGAACAGCGCGATGTCGGTCACCGCCAGCGCGCCGACCGTCTCGCCGTGGTAGCCGCCGGCCAGGCCGACGAAGCGGCTCTTCGCCGGCCGGCCGCGGTTGCGCCAGCAATGGGCGCTCATCTTGAGCGCTATTTCCGTCGCCGACGCGCCATCGCTGCCATAGAAGGCATGCCCCAGGCCCGTCAGCACGCCGAGCCGCTCCGACAGCTCGATCACCGGCGCATGCGTGCAGCCGGCGAGCATCACGTGGTCCAGCGTCTGCAACTGATCGATCAGCGCCGCGCGGATCGCCGGGTGGCCGTGGCCGAACAAGTTGACCCACCAGGAGCTGATCGCATCGAGGAAACGCCGACCCTCGTGGTCGTGGAGCCACACGCCCTCGGCGCGCGCCACCGGCAGAAGCGGTGCGCCGCCCTGCTCGTGCAGCTTCATCTGCGTGCACGGATGCCAGACCGCGCGCAGGCTGCGCGCGCGCCAATCGGCGTTGAGACCGCTGTCGAGGGTCATGCGGGAGGGTGCGGCGCGCGCTGAAGTGAACGATGGCCGAATTTTGACAGGCGCCATTCCTATACTCGCGCGGCCAATTCAACCGGAGGGAGCGCCCACACATGGCCAAACGCCAGACACTGACGACAAGAATCGCCGCGCCGATCGCGGCCCTGCTGCTGGCCTGCGGCAGCGGCGCCGCGCAGGCGGCGGAGCCCACGACCGAGCAGCTGTTCCGCTGGGCACAGATGACCTATCCCGAGCTCTTCCCGGACTCGCCGCCGATCGTGCAGCTGCCGCACGACGGCAAGACTTTCCAGGTGCGGTCGTACGTCAACGGCAACCACCTCGGCGTCGCCAACGGCGAGGTCTACGGGCTCGGCGCCTTCACCGGCGGCGTGATCCACAACTTCGGCGCGGTGGCCAACTATGCGAGCGCGGTGTGCGCCAAGCTCGGCTGCGGCACCGGGCCGGACAGCGGAATGGTGTACTCGGCGGTGCAGGTCGGCGCGCCGCAGCCGGCATCGATCACCGCGCAGGTGCCGAAGAACGGCCGGGTCTCGGCGAGCGGCAGCTACATGATCTCGGGCACGCTGGGCGGCGACCTGTTCAGCTTGGCCGGCCAGACGCTTTACGTCATCGTCGAGGATCCGTCGTCGCTGTTCGAGAGCAACGCCAGCGTCAACATCGTGCAAGGCAGCAGCTTCAGCTACCAGCTGGTGCTGCAGCCGCGCACGCTGCCGACGGTGGGCCGCTTCACCGGCACGCTGCGCGCCTTCGCCTGCCTCGATGCCGGCTGCGGCACGCGACTGGGCGGCACACCGCTGCTGATTCCGTACGACGTGACGGTGCGAGCCAACTGAGGTCCGGCGGCCTTCAGCGGCCCGGGCGATACACGCACCGGTCGCCGCTCGACGGCCGCGCGACACTGACCTGCACCACCCCTGGCAGCCGCGCCGCGACGAAGGCGTGCATGTAGCGGCACAGGTTCTCGAGCGTCGCCGGCGCCAGGCCGGGCACCTCGTCGAGCAGGTGGTGGTCGAGCTGGCCGCGCAGCTCGGCGATCACGCCGCGCAGCAGCGCCAGGTCGGCGACCATGCCGCTGCCCGGATCGGGCTCGCCGGCCAGCGTGACCTCGGCGTGGTAGCTGTGGCCATGCAGGCGGCGGCTGGAGACGGTCTCGTGCAGGCGCTCGAGCGTGTGGGCAGCGTCGAAGTGGAACGACTGGCTCAGCTCGAACATGTCAGTGCCGCCCGGCCGCCCGAAGGCACTGACGCTCCCCCTCGGGGGGCAGCGAACGGAGTGAGCGTGGGGGCTGATTCATCGGATCCCGATCATCTTGTGCGTCTGCAGGCACAAGCGCCAGCGCGGGTGGTCCAGGCACCACTGAACCGCCCAGTCGGTCGCCGCGTCGCGCGCCGGACCGTCCATCGGCTGCACCATCCAGTGCGCGAAGTCACCTTCGGCTTCGAGCTGCAGCGGGTCGATGCCGGGTTGCGGAACCACCAGCTTCAGCTCGTCGCCGCGCCGCTGCACCCAGGGTGCGCCGGCCTTCGGGCTGACGCAGATCCAGTCGAGCCCCGGCGGCAGCGGCAGGCTGCCGTTGGTCTCGATCGCGATCTGGAAACCTTCCGCATGCAGCGCGTCGATCAGCGGCGTGTCGAGTTGCAGTGCCGGCTCACCGCCCGTCAGCACGACGAAACGGTTGTGGCGCTCGGTCGTGCCCCAGGCGGCCGCGACCGCCGCCGCCAGCGCCGCGGCATCGGCGAATCGCCCGCCGCCGCTGCCATCGGTGCCGACGAAATCGGTATCGCAGAAGCGGCACACCGCCTCGGCGCGGTCGGCTTCGCGGCCGCTCCACAGGTTGCAGCCGGCGAAGCGGCAGAACACGGCAACGCGGCCGGCCTGGCGGCCCTCGCCTTGCAGCGTGCGAAAAATCTCCTTGACCTGGTACGGCATCGGTCCACGCCCCGCTCGGGCAAAAGGCGTGGATTTTCGCAGAAGCTGTTTCCCCTTGCCGGCTACAGCGCTGGCTGCAGGACGAGCTTCCAGGCGTTGAGCTTGCCGATGTCGAGCCGGGCCAGGTCGGCGATGCGCAGCTCCCAGTCGCCGGCCATTCCTTCGCCGGCCAGCGCCGCGAGGCCCGGTGTCGTCGCCGCGGTGTAGGTCTTCACGATGTTGTCGGTCGCCCCGCCGATGCCGTCGTGCAGCACGACCTCGCTGCCGGCCGGCGAGATCAGCAGCACGCGCAGGTCGCCGATGAAGCTGTGCGCGATGTCCAGCGTGACCTCGATCGCGCCGATCACGCCGGCGGCGGGGCTGTGCAGCGTGCGGTGGATGCCGACCGCGTCGTCGTCGGGAATGTGGGTGCCGGGCGCTTCCTGCAGCGTCACCGGGCCGGCCGGCGGCGTCGCGGCGGCGAACTGCAGCGCCCAGCGGTTCAGCCGCCCGTTGTCGGCCGGCGCCAGGTCCTGCACCGTCAGCCGCCAGGTGCCCTGTGCATTGCGGCCGCGCCAGGCGGCCAGCGCCGGCAGCGTGGCTTCGTCGAAGACCAGCTTCAGGTCGTCGGCATTGCCGCCGACGCCCTTCGGATGCAGCACGATGGTCTCGCCCCAGGGCGCCATCAGCCGCACGCGCAGGTCGCCGCGGTAGCTGTGGCTGATGTCGACGGCGATCGTCAGGCTCGCGAAAACCACCGACTCGGCGACCTCGATCACGTCGGTGATACCCAGGCCCTGGTTGTCGGGGACCGCGCGGTCGGGCGCCGAGCTCTTCTGCAGCACCTGCGGCGGGACCACCACGTCGCCGAGCGCCACCCTGAAGCTCATCTGTCCGCCGGGTGCTGAGATGGCGTGGATGTCCAGCCGCGAGGCACTGCCGTCCCACCACTTGCTCGACGGCGTGGTCGTGTCGGCGAAGCGCTTGGCAACCTGGCCGAACAGGTCGGTGCCGTCGCCCAGGCCGCCGCGCTGCCGTTCGAGCGCGAAGGCGCCGTCGGCCTGCTCGAGCGACAGCTCGTAGTGGCTGGCCGGCGTCATCAGCTCGTTGCTGTTGTCGCCGCCCTCGTCGATGTGCCAGATGGCCAGGCCTTCGTCGGGCAGCCCGGCATCGCGCCCGGCCTTGGCACGGTTCTCGATCAGGAAGTACTCGTCGCTGTTCTTCGCGTACATCGCGAACTGATTGGCACCGGCCTCGAGCGTCAGCTGCTGGCCGTGCTCGAGGTTGGTGACGCTGCCGGCCCAGCCGGACAAGCGCTTCAGGTAGGCCGAGACGTGCGCCGGGTTCTTCTCGGTGGCGTGGCTACCCGCACACATCAGGCAATAGGCACCGACACCGCTGGACTCGTTGCCGTAGTCGTACAGGTCGGGGTAGTCGCACAGCATGTGGCCGTTCTCGTGGCAGAAGGTGCCCAGCGCCAGCTGCTGGCTCATGTCGGTGAACTGGTAGTCGAACGCCGAACGGCCCGGCGCCAGCGGCACCGCGCTGGCCAGGTGCCAGGCGTGCGGCCACAGGCCCTCGGCCCAGTTGTTGACGACCTCGCCGGCGTAGTAGACGTTCATCGCGTAGACCAGGCCGGCCGAATCGGGGGTCAGCCCGGCGAAATCGAAGCCCTGGCCCTTCAGGTGGTTCAGCGCCTCGAGGATCAGCTGGCGCGCGCGCACGCCCTGCTCGATGTTGCGGTCGGTGTAGAACGACTTCGGGTGCAGCGCGCGGTAGTACGGCGCGACGATGTTGGTGTAGCGGCAGCGGCCGATCGAGTTGTCGAAGAAGTAGTCGCGCACCGAGCCGTGGTTGCCGAAGCCGGAATAGCCCGGCTGGTTGCAGAAGCGCTCGACCTCCTCGCGCGTGATCGTGCCGGGTTCGTCGGCGAAATCGATCAGCAGGCACAGGCCGACGAAATCGCCGACCGTCGCGCGCTGCGGCGGCGCGAACACCGGGCCGCCGGCAGCGGCCAGCGCACGCATCGCGCGCCGTTGGGCGCGGCGCTCCTCGCGCCGCTGGTCGCAGCGCCGGCCGCCCAGGCGCTGCATGCCTTCGATGCCGCGCGCATGCGCCGCATCGCGCCGGATGCGCAGGCCGCGCGGCACCGCGGCCGCCGCGCCGTCGAGGTGGCCGAGCGGACCGGGCGCGGGCTCGAGCCGCTCGCCGTCATCGGACAACTGCGCGACCTCGTAGAAGCCCGTGGCCGGATTGCGCGTGACGGTGTAGCCGTCCGTGGTCTCGAACACCGCGTAGTGCTGGTCGCCCCAGCCGCGCAGCTGGATCGTGCTGCCGTCGGGTTGCGTGAAAGTGAACTGCTTACCGCTGAAAGGTGTGGCCATCGTCGTCCTCCCGGACGCAACCGCGCGCCCTGGTGAGACCGACAGTAGTCCGACGCGGCCGCCTGCGCCATCGTCATCCCGGGGGAAACGCACCCCTAGGATCGTTCGCGGCGGCTGTAATGCACCCGGCGGGTGTGCGTTCCGTGGTGGCGATGATGGTGCCGGTGATGGTGGCGCCGCCACCGACGCCAGGCGACCAGCAGGCCGAACGCGGCGCCGGCGGCCACCAGCAGCGACCACGGCAAGGACTTGGGCAGCGCCGGCAATCCGCTGGAGCCGACGGCGGGGTCGACCCGCTGGGCGTCGCCGAACGCATCCTTGAACAGCCGCGCATCGCTGCGCGTTCCCGGCGCGCGGACATCGGCGAAGCTCAGCGGCGGCAGCCGGACGCTGTCGGCCAGCGTCGGCAATTGCAATGCGGCCAGGCCCGCGCCATTGACCAGCGACGCCGCGCTCGCCTGCAGGGCACCGGGCTTGTTGAACCAGTCGGCCGGCGTCAGCACCTCGCCGAGCACCGGGTCGCCGAGCCAGCTGCCGAATTCGAGCGCGCTTGCGGCGACGGACGGCGCATCGTCGGCGATCACCCGCCCGACCTCGGCCGCCGCGCTGTCATCAGGCCCGCCAGCCACGCGATCGACATGCACCGGCGCGCCGAGCGCGCCCGGCACGCCCACCACGAGCAACAGCGCGATCGCCGGGAGGCACCGCGCCATGCACATCTCGACACATTCGACCACCCGCATGCAACTCTCCACGCGCCGGATCCGCCAGGGGCGGAGGGCGAAGTCATTACTGCACTGCAAGTCGTCCCGTTACTTCAGAGCTTAGGCGGCCGCGGCGCATCGGCCCAGTTGCAAACTGGGGGGGGGGCGGCACATCGCTGCCGGATCAGAACAGGCCGCGCCGCGCGAGGTTGGGCCAGTAGCTGACCGGGCCGAGGTTCAGCGGCGCGGTGCCGGCTTCGTTCTTCACGACGAGCGGGACGTAGGACAGTGCGGTGTTCGAGCCGCCCTGGCCGAGGCGGCCGGAGGAGCCAGAACCCCAGGCCAGGAGTCGGCCGTCGGCAGCCAGCGCGAGACCGTGCTCGTAGCCACCGGCTATGGCGACGATGTCGGATAGCTGGCCGAAGCCCGCAGCATTGACAACCGCCGCCGGCAGTCCCGACTCGTTGACGCGCGGATGGTTGACGCCGTCGCCGAGCTCGCCGTTTTGCGCGTAGCCCCAGCTAAAGACCTTCCCGGCAGCGTCCAGTGCGAGCGAGAAGTTGCCGCCCGCGGCCACGGCGTTCAGGCCGACCCACGCCCACTCATCCGTGGGTGAATGGACCTTCGCCGCAGCGCTCTGGTTGCTTCTGTCGTTGCCCAGACCCAACGCGCCCCAGCTGTTCCGACCCCAGGAGTAGACCTGGCCCGATGAAGTCAGTGCCATGCCGTGCAGGTAGCCGGCCGAAACCGCCACCACGCCTTCGAGCGGCTGCGCGGTCGCGCGATCGAGCACGTAGGCCGGCGCGCCACTGCTGATGACGTAGCCATGGCCCGTGTTGCCCGCGCCCGCGCTCTCGTAGCCCCAGCTCGTCACGCGCCCATCAGCCAGCAGCACTGCGCTCCAGTTCCAACCGGCTGCGATGGCCACGGCCTTGCCGGGCAGGCTCACCGAAACCGGAAACTTCATGGTCGTCGATCCGTTGATGCCCGTGTACGAACCCCAGGCGAAGACGGTGCCGTCGTCGGCCAGCGCCAGCGCGTTGTCGTCACCGACGGCCACCGCGACGATGTGCTTCAAGGGCGCGTTGCCGGTTGGATCGAGCACCCTGCCCGGGCGCGCATCGCCGTTGTGGTTGGTGCGGCCCAACGCGTCACCGTTACCCCAGGAGTGGACCTCGCCGTCCTCGCTCAGCGCAAGCGCCGTGGTCTCGCCCGCCGACACCGCGACGATGCCCGCGAGCGCGCCCGAGCCCGTCGCCGACTTCACCGCCGTCGGCAGCAACAGCGAAGCGAGCTGGCTGGAGAACTGGCCCTGCCCCAGCGCGCCGCCCGAGTTCTCGCCCCAGGCCAGCACACGGCCGTCCGGCGTCGCGACCAGGTTGTAGCCGGCGCGCATGTTGGTGCCCAGCGGCTGCGGCTGCGGAATCACCTTGATCGTCGCCTTCGCGACCAGGCCGCCCTTCGAGACGGTGATCGTCTGCACGCCGAGCCGCAGGCCCTTGACCGTCGAGCAGTCGGCCGCCACTTCGAGCGCCACCGCCGCATCGCTGCTGCACGTGAACGGGCCGCCGACCGCGAGGCCGGCGGTGTCGGTCATCGTGAACTGTGCCGGCGTCGCGACGTTCCACGCGGTCTTCGCCGTGGCCGGCGTGCTGACCGCGGCGATTGCATTGGGCGGCGGATTCAGCAGGTCATGCGCCTTGCCGACGTACAGCGCCTGCTCGCCGAACGGCCCGCCGAACACGTAGACCTTGGCGTCGGCGACCACCAGAGAGATGCCGGTCTGCGGATAGAAGCGGTAGCGCCAGGTGTCGACCGAGCGGTCGGGCTGGTGCGACGGGAAGAACTGCGGGTAGTTCGCCTCGGCGAAGTCGAACAGCTGCGTCGCTTCGCTGGCATTGGCCTGGGCCGGCAAAGCACCGACCGCGCTGGCGATGCGCTGACGCGCCTGCGCGTCACGCTGCGTCGGTCCGTCGTCGGCACCGCCGCCGCAGCCGGCGACCAGAAAGAGCAGGAGAGAAGCAGCAAGCAGGCGGCAATGCATGGGTCCGAGGTGCCATCGTCATGAGGCCGGAGAGCCTCCGGCGAGCGGACGGCATGCTCGCACGCGGATTCACGCCATTTGCCGCTGCCCCCCGCTCGCACTTAGGGGTTGCGAAGCGCGCAGCGGGCGTGCCGCTCACTGCACACGCACGAACCTCAGCTCCATCGTGTCGTTCGGCCACTGCACCACCTTGACCTTCTTGGCCATCGCCCAGTTCAGCGAGCGGCGGTACAACGGGATGTAGGGCAGGTCTTCCTGGATCAACCGCAGCGCAACGCCGACGCGCGCGCGCCGCTTGGTCAGGTCGGGCTCGGTGCGCACCGCGTCGATCAGCTCGTCGAGCTTCGGGTTGCTGTAGCGGCCGGCGTTGAAGGTGCCGGCACCGGTGCCGTCCCAGCTGCGGAACAGCGCGTTCAGCGTCGCCCACGGGTCGAGCGCCGGCGTCCAGCCGAACTCGACGAAGCTCGAGGTGGCCTGGCTCAGCTTTGGGAAGAACTGGTTCGTCGGCGAGGCGCGCAGCGAGGCGCGGATGCCCACCTGCTGCAGCATCGCGGTCGCCGCCTGGCACACCGCCTCGCGGTAGGCGACGTTGACGCAATCGAGCGTCACCGCGAAGCCCTTCGGATAACCGGCCGCCTTCAGCAGCGCCTGGGCCTTGGCCGGGTCGTAGGGGATGCGCTTGTCGATCTCGGCGAGGTAGCCGTCGACCAGCGGCGAGATGAACGAGCCGGTCGGCGTCGCCTGCCCGCGCAGCACCTTTTGCACGATCAGCTCGACGTTCAGCGCATGGGCGATCGCCTGGCGCACGCGGCGGTCCTTGAACGGATTGCGATCCTTGACGTCGCCGTGCAGCAGCTCGTCGCGCGACTGGTCGAAGGTGAAGTACTGCGTGCCGATGTCGGTGATCGACTCGACCTTCAGCTTGCCCTCGGACTGCAGCCGGCCGACGTCCTGGAACGGCGGGTCGAGCACCAGGTCGACCTCGCCCGAGGCCAGCGCGGCCAGCCGCGTCGCGTCGCTGCGGATGGCGATGAAGCTGACGTCCTCGACGTTGCCCACGCGCTTGTCGGCCGCGCCCCAGTAACCGGGATGGCGCTTCAGCAGCAGCTTGACGTCGGGCTGGTAGCTTTCCAGCCGGTACGGCCCGGTGCCCATCGCGTTGCGCACGGCATACGTTTCCTGCTTGCCGTTGAAGTCCTGCGCCTTCTCGACGCCGTGCTTCTGCGCCCAGGCCTTGCTCATCATCGCCACCAGCCACAGCTTCTCGGGCCACACCGCATCGGGCGTCGAGAGGTGGAAGTCGATCGTCAGCTCATCGACCTTCTTGATCGACTGCAGGCCCTTCAGGCTGAACGCGCGCTGCGACGTGAGCCCGAGCGCGCGCTCGATCGAGAACACCGCGTCGTCGGCCGTGAACGCCGTGCCGTCGTGGAACTTGACGCCGGGCCGCAGCTTGAAGCGCCAGCTGGTCGGCGTGGTGTTCTGCCACGACACGGCGAGCGCCGGCTCGAGCCGGAACTGCTCGTCACGGCCGACCAGGCAGTCGTGCACCTGGAACGCGATGCGCGAGTGGTACAGCAGCGCCAGCCCGTGCGGATCCATGGTCTGCGGATCGAAGGCGCTGGCGATGCGCAGCGTGGCGGCCTGCAGCAGCGGCGCTGCGGCAAGCAGCAGCACGCTGAGCGCGCGGGCGAGGAATCGGCTTGTCGGCGGCATCGGTTCTCCGAAGGGTCGGGGGTCGATCGGCAGCGGGCAAGCAGCAGGCCCAGCGCGCGGGCCATTCTGACCGCCGGGCCGCGGCTGCCGGATGCGGGCTTTCTAGAATGAATCGCACGATGCCGAACGCCCGCGCCGCCGAACTGCTCGCCCGCGTGCTGGGTCCGTGGGTGCGCGAGGTCGACCGGACGACCTGGCGCGCCGACCTGCTCGCCGGCCTGCTCGGCGCGGTGCTGGTGCTGCCGCAGGCGATCGCCTTCGCCGCGCTGGTGGGCGTGCCGCCGGCGATGGGGCTGGCCACTGCCGTGCTGCCCTGCCTCGTCGCGGCGCTCGCCGGGTCGAGCCGGCAGGTGCTGTCCGGGCCGACGAATGCGACCTCGCTGGCGCTGGGCGCGATGCTGCTGCCGCTGGCCGGCGGCGACCCGGCACGCACCGTCGCGCTGGCGCTGATGCTGACGCTGCTGGTCGGGCTGATGCAACTGTTGCTGGCGCTGACGCGGCTGGGCGCGATCGCCAACTTCATCTCTCCCTCTGTGATGCTCGGATTCACCGGCGGCGCGGCGCTGCTGATCGCCTGGACCGCGCTCGGGCAGGTGCTCGGCGCCAGCGGTCGGGCGAGCCCGATCGATGCGCTGCGCGCGGGGGTCGTGCCGGCCGCGCTGGCGATCGGCGGGGTGACGCTGGCGCTGGCGCTGCTGCTGCGCCGGCTCTGGCCGCGCGGGCCGACCGTGCTGCTGGCGCTGCTTGGCAGCATCGCGCTGACGGCGCTGATCGAGCAGCGCGGCGGGCTGCTCGGCAGCCATGCCGCACGCCTGGGCGAGCCGCCGATCGCCTGGCTCGGCCTGCACTGGCCGCCGCTCGATGTGGCGCTGCTGCCGCAACTGCTGCCGATGGCGCTGGCGCTGACGATCATTGCGCTCGGCCAGTCGATCTCGATCGCCAAGGTGCTGGCCGCGCGCAGCGGCCAGGCGCTCGATGCGAACCGCGAGTGTTTCGGCCAGGGGCTGGCGAACTCGGTCGGCGCCTTCGCCGGCTGCTTCGTCGCCTGCGGCTCGTTGAACCGCTCGCTGCCGAACCTCGAAGCCGGCGCGCGCACGCCGCTGGCCGGCGCCAGCGCAGCGCTGTGGCTGCTGGCGCTGGTGGCGCTCGCCGGGCCGCTGCTGGCCTGGGTGCCGCTGGCCGGCGTCGGCGCGCTGCTGCTGGTGGTGGCTTTCGGGCTGGTCGATCGGGCGGGCTGGCGGCGCTTGTGGCGGCTCGACCGGCCGGAGTTCGGCATCGCCGCCGCCACGCTGCTGGCCACGCTGACCCTGCGGCTGGAGATTGCGATCCTGGCCGGCGTGATGCTGTCGCTGGTGGCCTACCTCTACCGCAGCGCGCGGCCGGCGCTGCGCACGATGGGCTTCGACCGCCAGGGCCATGGCCGGCCCTTCGTCGTCATCGACCACGATCCCCCGGATGCCTTGCCCGAATGCCCGCAGCTGAAGCTGCTGCGCATGGAAGGCTCGGTGTGGTTCGGCGCCGTGCCGCACGTGGCCGAACACCTGCGCGGCCTGCGCGAAGGCCGGCCCGAGCAGCGCCACCTGCTGGTGATGGCCAAGAGCATGAATTCGATCGACCTCGCCGCCGCCGACCTCTGGGACGACGAGCGCATCCGCCGCCGCGAGGCGCATGGCGACCTGTACTTCCACCGCCCGCGCCCGCAGGTGATCGCGATGTGGCAGCACACCGGCTTCACCGGCCGGCTCGGCGCCCACAACGTTTTCGCCGACAAGCACAGCGCGCTTGCGCACATCGTGCTGCACCGGCTCGACGACGCGGTCTGCGCGCAATGCAGCGTGCGCCTGTTCGACGAGTGCAGCCAGCGCCCGGGTGCACCGCTGGCGCCGACGATCTGAGCCCCCTACGGCGCTTCGCTGAGCCCAGGACGGCGCCGTGATGGCACAGTTGCGGGTTCAACGACGGAGGCTCCCATGGCAAAAGGCCAACAGCGCAGCAACAAGGAAACCAAGAAACCGAAGAAGGACCAGTCACCGGCGAAGCCGATCTCCCCGGACGCGGTGATGCCGACCATCACCACCGTGGTGCCCGAGCGCAGCAAGAAGAAGAAATAGCGCTCCTTTCAGTCGACGGTGGAGGCGATGGCACGCGCCTTGCGCGCGCTCGGTCCATGCGCCCCGCCGCCGACGTCGTGCCCGATGGCATCGATCGACTGACCCTGCTGCTGGAGTCGACCGGCGAGGGCGTCTTCGGCATCGACCTCGACGGCCGCTGCACCTTCGTGAATCGCGCCGGTGCCCAGATGCTGGGCTGGCGCACCGAAGAGGTGCTCGGCCGCAACATGCACGCGCTGATCCACCACAGCCGGCCCGACGGCGCGCACTACCCCGAGTGCGAGTGCCCGATCTTCAATGCCTTCCGCCGCGGCCTGCCCTGCCGCATCGACGACGAGGTGCTGTGGCGCGCCGACGGCAGCGCCTTCTCGGCCGAATATTCGAGCTACCCGATCCTCGACGGCGGCGAGGTGCGCGGCGCGGTCGTCACCTTCGTCGACATCAGCGAGCGCAAGGCGGCGCAGGCGCTGCTGCAGCGTACCAACGACGAGCTCGAACGCCGCGTCGCCGAGCGCACGCGTGAGCTGCGCGAGCTGGCCAACCACCTCGAAGCGGTGCGCGAGACCGAGCGCAAGCGCATCGCGCGCGAGATCCACGACGAGCTCGGCAGCCTGCTGGTGGCGCTGAAGATGGACGTCAACTGGATGGAGCGCCGCGTCGGCCGCCGCGACGAAGCCTCGCGCAATGAGCTGGCCGCCAAGTGCCAGCGCATGGGCGGGCTGATCGACACCGCGGTCGACAAGGTCGGCCGCATCATCACCGACCTGCGGCCCAGCATCCTCGACCACCAGGGCCTGTGGGCGGCGCTGGAATGGCAGGCGCAGGAGTGGCTGCAGGGCGCGGCCGACGAGATCGACGGCAGCGTGCAGCTGCACGTCAGCGCCGGCGTCGCGCCGCCCGAGGGCGGCCTGGCGATCGCCGTGTTCCGCATCTTCCAGGAGGTGCTGTCCAACGTCGCGCGCCATGCGCAGGCCAAGCACGTGACGATCCGCCTCGACGTCGATGCGCCGCCCGACCCGGTGCTGTACCTCGAGGTGCGCGACGACGGCATCGGCACCACGCCCGCGGTGCTCGACGATGCACGCAGCTACGGCGTGATGGGCATGCGCGAGCGTGCGGCGCATTTCGGCGGCCGCGTGGTGATCGACAGCGCGCCGGGCTTCGGCACGGTGGTGCGGCTGATGATGCCGCTGGGAGGACCGTGATGGCAGCAACGATCCAGGTGCTGATCTGCGACGACCACAGCATCGTGCGCCAGGGCATCAAGCAGATCCTGGCCGACGCGTCCGACATCACGCTGGCCGGCGAGGCCGGCAGCGGGCCGGAGGCGATGGCGCTGGTGCGCTCCGGCGCCGCCGAGGGCCGGCTGCCCGACGTCGTGCTGCTGGACATCGCGATGCCGCAACGCGACGGGCTCGATGTGCTGAAGACGCTGAAGGCCGAGTTCCCGAAGCTGCCGGTGCTGATGCTCAGCACCTACCCGGACCGCCAGTACGCGGTGCGCAGCCTGAAGCTCGGCGCCGCCGGCTACCTCAACAAGAGCGCCGACAGCGAGCAGATGATCGAGGCGATCCGCAAGGTGGCGCGCGGCCAGCTCTTCATCACGCCCAGCGTCGCCGAGCAGCTGGCTGGCGCGGTCGGCGCCGGCTCGGGGCTGAAGAAGGGCCAGGGCAACGACGAGGCGCCGCTGCACGAGCGGCTGTCGCACCGCGAGTACCAGGTGTTCCGCCTGCTCGCCGCGGGCAAGAGCGTCGGCGAGATTGCCGAACAGTTGGTGCTGTCGCCGAACACCGTCAGCACCTACCGTGCGCGCATCCTCGAGAAGACCGGCGTGCGCAACGACGTCGAGCTGGCGCTGTACGCGGTGCGGCAGGACCTGCTGCAGGTTTAACCCTGTAGTGCCTCCCCTACAAAACAAGCCGGCGCGCAACGATCGCGCGTGAGGGTCGCGCTTCCTAGCATCGGGGACACCTGCTCCCCTGCTGAGGATGGCCGCGATGAACCCGCACGACCTGGACCCCTACGACGCTGACCGTCCGCTGCGCCTGGGCTGTGCCTGCGGCCAACACCGCTCGGCGGCCGAACATGCGGCGCAGACGGCGACCACCGAGCTGCGCCGCCGCACCGAGAGCGCCGCGTTCGAGGCCGAATCGAACGCCTTCGTCGAAGCCTCGCTGATCAAGGCCCTGTTCCCGCACGACGCGCTGCGGCGCCGCTTCCTGCGTGCGGTCGGCCGGCCGACCGCGATGGCGGCGATCGCCTCGGTGCTGCCGATCGCGCCGCTGCAGGCACTGGCGCAGGACAAGGCGCTGGCACCGGAAAAGAAGGACCTGAAGATCGGCTTCATCCCGATCACCTGCGCGACGCCGCTGATCATGGCCCACCCGCTGGGCTTCTATGCCAAGCAGGGGCTGAACGTCGAGGTCGTCAAGACGGCCGGCTGGGCGCTGATCCGCGACAAGATGCTGAACAAGGAGTACGACGCGACGCACTTCCTGTCGCCGATGCCGCTGGCGATTTCGCTCGGCCTCGGGTCGACCCCGCAGCCGATGCACGTCGCGACGATCCAGAACACCAACGGCCAGGCGATCACGCTGCACGTCAAGCACAAGGACAAGCGCGACCCGAAGGACTGGAAGGGCTTCAAGTTCGCGGTGCCCTTCGAGTACTCGATGCACAACTTCCTGCTGCGCTACTACGTGGCCGAGCACGGGCTCGATCCGGACCGCGACATCCAGATCCGCGTACTGCCGCCGCCGGAGATGGTGGCCAACCTGCGCGCCGGCAACATCGACGGCTACCTTGGGCCAGACCCCTTCAACCAGCGCGCGGTGTTCGAGGAGGTCGGCTTCCTGCACCTGCTGACCAAGGAGCTGTGGCCCGGGCATCCCTGTTGTGCATTTGGCACCTCGGCCGAGTTCATCGCCAAGCACCCGAACAGTTTCGCCGCGCTGTACCGCGCGGTGCTGACCGCCGCGGCGATGGCGCGTGACGCGAAGAACCGCGAGCTGATCGCCAAGGTGATCGCGCCGCAGGCGTATCTCAACCAGCCCGAGACGGTGATCGCGCAGGTGCTGACCGGCAAGTTCGCCGATGGCCTGGGCAAGGTGCAGAACGTGCCCGACCGCGCCGACTTCGACCCGATCCCGTGGCAGAGCATGGCCGTGTGGATCCTGACGCAGATGAAGCGCTGGGGCTACATCAAGGGCGACGTGAACTACAAGCAGATCGCCGAGAAGGTCTTCCTGCTGACCGACGCGAAGAAGCACATGAAGGCGCTGGACATGAAGGTGCCTGACGGGGCGTATCCGAAGTTCAGCGTGATGGGCAAGCCCTTCGATCCGGACAAGGCGGCGGCGTACGCCGACAGTTTCGCGATCCGGCGCTCGGCGGCGTGATGAAGTTGCAGTTCAAGGCGCCGCTGCTGTCGCTGCTGCTGCTGGCGCTGCTGCTCGGCATCTGGCATCTGGCCACCTTGCAGCCGGTCGCGGTGCCGAAAGCGCCCGGCCCTGCACTGACGGCCGAGCAGATCGAGTACGCCAAGCTGATGGGCAAGGACCCGACCGCCGGCAGCAGCGACGGCGCCGGCGAGGTCAAGAAGTCCGGCTTCCCGACGCTCGGCCAGATGGCCGCGACGATCGGCCGCCAGCTCGCCGACCCGTTCTTCGACAACGGCCCGAACGACAAGGGCGTCGGCCTGCAGCTGGCGTATTCGCTCGGCCGCGTCGCGCTGGGCTACCTGATCGCCGCGGCGGTGGCGATCCCGCTCGGCTTCGTGATCGGCATGAGCCCGCTCGCCTACCGCGCGCTCGATCCGTTCATCCAGGTGCTCAAGCCCATCTCGCCGCTGGCCTGGATGCCGCTGGCGCTCTACACGATCAAGGACTCGTCGATCAGCGGCATCTTCGTGATCTTCATCTGCTCGGTCTGGCCGATGCTGATCAACACCGCGTTCGGTGTCGCGGGCGTCAGGCGCGAGTGGCTCAACGTCGCCCGCACGCTGGAGGTCAAGCCGCTGCGGCGTGCCTTCGAAGTGATCCTGCCGGCCGCCGCGCCGACCATCCTGACCGGCATGCGCATCAGCATGGGCATCGCCTGGCTGGTGATCGTCGCCGCCGAGATGCTGGTCGGCGGCACCGGCATCGGCTACTTCGTGTGGAACGAGTGGAACAACCTGTCGCTGCCGAACGTGATCTTCGCGATCCTCGTCATCGGCATCGTCGGCATGCTGCTCGATGCGATGTTCGCGCGGCTGCAGAAGGTGGTGACCTATGCCGACTGATGCAACTCCGTTCCTGAAGGTCGAGCAGCTCGGCAAGACCTATCCGGGCGCTTCGGAGCCCGTCTTCGACCGCGTCAACTTTCAGATCGGCGAGGGCGAATTCGTCTGCATCATCGGCCACAGCGGCTGCGGCAAGACGACGATCCTCAACGTGCTGGCCGGCCTGGAAACGGCCAGCAGCGGCCACGTCTTCATGGACCGGCGCGAAGTGGCGGGCCCCGGGCTCGAGCGCGGCGTCGTCTTCCAGGGTCATGCGCTGATGCCGTGGTTGAGCGTGCGCAGCAACATCGCCTTCGCGGTGCGCAGCAAGTGGCCGGACTGGACGCGCGCGCAGGTGGACGCGCATGTCGAACGTTATGTCGAGATGGTCGGCCTCGCCGCGGCGATCGACAAGAAACCGCAGGCGCTGTCCGGCGGCATGAAGCAGCGCGTCGGCATCGCGCGCGCGTTTGCGATCCAGCCCCGCATGCTGCTGCTCGACGAACCCTTCGGCGCGCTCGACGCGCTGACGCGCGGCACGATCCAGGACGAGCTGCTGCGCATCTGCGCCGAGACGCACCAGACGGTGTTCATGATCACGCACGACGTCGACGAGGCGATCCTGCTCGCCGACCGCATCCTCTTGATGAGCAACGGCCCGCAGGCGCGCATCGGCGAGATCGTCGTCAACACGATGGCGCGCGACCGCCAGCGCGCGACCTTGCACCACGACCCGCAGTACTACCGCATCCGCAACCACCTGGTCGACTTCCTCGTCGCGCGCAGCCAGCACCTGTCGCATGGCCGCGCGCCCGAGGTTCCGCCGACCGTCCGCCCCGGCTTGAACGACGTCAGCGACGGCAACGACGCGCCCGACGACGACGCCGAGGTGATCCCCTTCCATCCGAGGAGAAGCGCATGAACCGTCTGGACGTCACCGAGAAGATCATCACCACGCGTGTCGCGAAGGGCCTGAAGTGGTCCGACGTCGCCGCGAAGGTCGGCCTGAGCAAGGAGTGGGTGACCGCGGCCTGCCTGGGCCAGATGACGCTGAACGAGGAGCAGGCCGGCATCGTTGCCGAGCTGTTCGGCCTGAGCGCCGAGGAGAAGCGCTGGCTGATGGTCGTGCCCTACAAGGGGTCGCTGCCGACCGCCGTGCCGACCGATCCGCTGATCTACCGCTTCTACGAGCTGGTCAGCGTCTACGGCATGACCTTCAAGGAGCTGATCCACGAGGAGTTCGGCGACGGCATCATGAGCGCGATCGACTTCAAGATGGACCTGCAGCGCGAACCCGATCCGAAGGGCGACCGCGTCAGCATCACGATGTCGGGCAAGTTCCTTCCCTACAAGACCTACTGATGTCGAGCCCCCCGCCGCTGGTGCCGCCGTTCACCGAGGAGACGGCACGCCTGAAGGTGCGCCTGGCCGAGGACGCGTGGAATACGCGCGACCCGGACCGCGTGGCCAAGGTCTACACCGAGGACACGCGCTGGCGCAACCGCGCGGAGTTCCCGGTCGGCCGCGAGGCGGTGCGTGCCTTCCTGCGCCGCAAGTGGGACCGCGAGCTCGACTACCGGCTGATCAAGGAGCTGTGGGCGTTCGGCGCCGACCGGCTCGCGGTGCGCTTCGCCTACGAGTGGCACGACGACGCGGGCCAGTGGTACCGCTCGTACGGCAACGAGAACTGGGAATTCGACGCTGCCGGATTGATGCGCGCGCGCCACGCCAGCATCAACGACAAGCCTATCGCCGAAAGCGAGCGGCTCTACCGCTGGCCGATCGGCCGCCGGCCCGACGAGCATCCGGGCCTGAGCGCACTCGGGCTGTAGCTATCATCGCCGCTCCCCACCGCGCAAGGGAGCTGGCGATGAGTTCTTCGACGGAACAGATGCGCCTGCTGGCCGGTGCCAGCGGCTTCTCGTACAAGGAATGGTGCGGCAGCTTCTATCCCGAGAAGCTGGCGGCCGACGCGATGCTCGGCTTCTACGCCGAGCGGCTGCCGACGGTCGAGATCAACAACACCTTCTACCGCATGCCCAAACGCGAGCTGCTCGCCGACTGGGCGCAGACGACGCCGGCGGGCTTCCGCTTCGCGATCAAGGCCTCGCGCCGCATCACGCACGATGGCCGGCTGAAGGCCGAGCAGGTCGCCGAGTCGGTCGAGTACCTGTACCGCAACCTCGAATCGCTGGGCGACAAGCGCGGTCCGGTGCTGTTCCAGCTGCCGCCGAACCTGAAGCGCGACCTGCCGCGGCTGACCGCCTTCCTCGCGCTGCTGCCGCCGGACCACCGCGCGGTGTTCGAATTCCGCGAGCCGAGCTGGTTCGACGACGCGGTCTACGACGCGCTGAAGTCCGCCGGCGCCGTGCTGTGCCTGTCGGAGCGCGAGAACAACGAGCCGCCGCCGCTGGTGTCCACGGCTTCCTGGGGTTATCTGCGGCTGCGGCTGGAGCAGTACAGCGATGCTGATCTCGCTGCCTGGGCCGAGCGCATTGCCGCCACCGGGTGGGGCGAGAGCTTCGCCTACTTCATGCACGAGCCGACCGCGCCGGCCTACGCGCAGGCGCTGATGGCCGCAGCGGCGCGCTGAGCGCCGCTGGGCGGCCGAATCACTCGTCCGCGACCTTCAGCACCAGCTTGCCGAAGTTCTCGCCGTCGAACAGCTTGTTCAGCGTCTGCGGGAACACGGCGATGCCACCGTCGACGACGTCTTCCTTGCTCTTCATCGTGCCGGCCTTGAGATACCCGGCCATCTCGGCGATCGCCACGCCGTAGCGGTCGGCGTAGTCGAACACCACCATGCCCTGCATGCGTGCGCGATTGACCAGCAGCGACAGGTAGTTCTTCGGCCCCTGCACGACGCCGCCCTCGTTGTTGTACTGGCTGATCGCGCCGCAGATCACGATGCGCGCGTGGCGGGTGATGCGCGCCAGCACCGCATCGAGGATCTCGCCGCCGACGTTGTCGAAGTAGACGTCGACGCCCTTCGGGCAGTGTTCCTTCAGGCCGTCTTTCACCGAGCCGGCCTTGTAGTCGATGCAGGCGTCGAAACCGAGCTCCTTGACGACCCACTCGCACTTCTCCGGCCCGCCGGCGATGCCGACCGCGCGGCAGCCCTTGAGCTTGGCGAGCTGGCCCACCGTCTGGCCGACCGCACCGGCGGCACCCGAGACGACCACCGTCTCGCCCGGCTTCGGCTCGCCGACCTCGAGCAGGCCGAAGTAGCCGGTCATGCCGGGCATGCCGAGCACGTTGAGCCACTGCGTGACGCTGCCATAGCGCAGGTCGATCTTCGTCAGGCCCGAGCGCTTGACCTGCTCGGGCGTGTAGCTGGCGTACTCCTGCACGCCGGGGCCGCCGGTGACGATGTCGCCGACCGCAAAGCCGGCATGCTTCGAGGCGATCACGCGGCCGATGCCGCCGGCGCGCATCACCTCGCCGATGCCGACCGGCGGGATGTAGCTCTTGGCATCGTTGAGCCAGCCGCGCATCGCCGGGTCCAACGACAGCGCCAGCGTCTTGACCAGCACGCCGCCATCGGCCGGCTCGGCGACCGGCTCCTCGGTGAACTGCCAGTTCTCCGGACCGGTGCGGCCGGTCGGGCGCGCGGCAAGGCGGACCTGGTGGTTGACGAGCGAAGCGAGCGTGCTGGACATGGCGGACCTCCGGAAAACGGGCAAATGCGTTCGAGCCGGCATGCTAGGGCCGCGCTCGCGCGGGGCTTGTCACCCCCGCGACGGCGGCAGCAGCGGGCCGTAAACAGCGACCTCACGCCAACCCAGCGCAGCCATGTCAGGTTCGCGCAGATGGCCCTCGCTGGGCAGCATGAATTCGTCGATCTGCGGCGGCGCGATGCGCGTGCCGGCGAGCATCGCGTGCACCTGGCCGCGGTGGTGCACCTGGTGGTTCAGCAGGTGCGCAAGCACATGGCCGGCGCGGTCGCGCTGCACGTGGTCGCGGCGTTGCATGCGCACCTCGGCATCCAGCCCGGCGGCATCGAGGGCCTCGCAGAAAGTGATCAGCCGGTGGTCAGCCACCGCCTGCGCGGCCGCCAGCGGTGGCAGCGTGTCGTGCTGCGGCACCTCATCGGCTTGCTTGACCATGTCGGCCTCGCCGTGCAGCGCGGCGAGGTAGTAGACGTCGACCATCAGGATGTGGTTCAGCGTCTCGATCAGGCTGGGGAAGAAGCTGGTGCGCGGGGCGTGCAGTTCGTCGCGCGTCAGCGGCGCCATCGCCGTGTGCAGCCGGTGATTGGCGAGCCGGTTCGCATGCGCCTGGATGCGCAGGTAGTGCAGCAGGTCCAGCGCCATCGTCTGGTCTCCCGGGGGTTGAGCGCCGAGTATCCCGCTGCCGGATTGACCCGCCGGCGACCGGCGTTTTCAGCGCGCCGGGCGGCCGCGCTTGGTGCGGAACGCCGCCAGCCCCTGCGCCGCCTGGCCGCGCACCTTTCCGCGCATCAGCGGCGTCCAGCCGAGCAGCACGCCGGCCGCGCCGAGCGCCTGGCGCGACCAGGCCCAGAAATCGAAGCGGTCGCGCTGCTCGACGATCAGCCCGTCGCGGAAGCGGAATTCGGAAGCGATCGGGTTGGCCACCGGCCGGCCGGTCGGGCTGAAGGTGTAGTGCGCGACGCAGTCGGCGCGGCCCTCGCCCGCGACCATCACGCGGCCGCCCGGCTGGAGCCGGAAGTCCTGGGCACGAACGGCCATCATGCGCCACATGTCGCCGACCTCGTCGCCTTCGAGCGCCGGGAACACCGGGTCGGAAAAGCGCGCCTGCGGGTGGTAGCAGGCGGCCATCGCCTCGGCGTCGAATCGGGCGAACGCGGCATAGAAGCGTTCGAGCAGCGCGGCTTCGGGGGTGCTCATCGTGATCTCTCGGCGAGGGGTTCGGTGCAGCGCATTGTTGGCGCTACAGTGCGCTCGGGCTGTTGGCGAGATCGACAGTTCCGTGTCCGATCACGCCAAGCGAGCCCCCCCCGATGCTGACCATTGCCCTGGCGATCACGCCGCACACCGTGCCCTCCAGCCTGGCGATGGCGCTCGACGTGCTGCGCCTGGGCAACCGCCACGCCGCACCGCGCCCGCTGGCGAAGCTGCTGCGCCTGTCTGCCGACGGCCGCGGCGTCGATTCACCGCTCGGCCGCTGGAGCGTCGACGGCGCGCTCGATGCGGCCGAGCGCGCCGACCTGCTGCTGTTCCCGGCCATCGGCGTGCCGGAGCCGGCGGTGCTGCAGGACCTCGCGCCGTGGATCGAGTGGTTGCGCACGCGCCGGCCGCGTCGCGGCGCGGCGACGCTGCCGCGCTTCGCCAGCATCTGCAGCGCGGCCTTCGTGCTCGGCGACGCCGGCCTGCTCGACGGCCGCCGCGCGACGACGCACTGGTCGCTCGAGCAGCCGTTCCGCCGCCGCTACCCGAACGCGCGGCTGGCGATCGACCAGATGATCACGCACGACGGCGACATCGCCTGCTCGGGCGGCGCTTATGCCGGCGTCGACCTCTGCCTGCACCTGCTGCGGCTGGCCGGCGGCGAAACGCTGGCGCGCCGCGTCGCCAACGAGCTGGTGTTCGACGAGCAACGCGGCCCGCAGCGCCGCCATGCGCCGCGGCTGCCGGCGCCGGACCACGAGGACGCGGCGATCGGCCGGCTGCAGCGCTGGCTCGACAGCCGCTACGCCGAGCCGTTGACGCTGGCGGCGATGGCCGAGCAGCTGCACTGCTCGCCGCGCAGCCTGCTGCGGCGCTTCAAGCAGGCGACCGGGCTGACGCCGATCGACTACCTGCAGCGCGTGCGGGTCAGCGCCGCCGAGGCGCAATTGGCCGATCCGCAGCGCACAGTCGAGGCGGTGGCCTGGGCCGTCGGCTACGAGGACCGCGCGGCGTTTGCGAAGGTCTTCAAGCGCATCACCGGGGCCAGCCCGGCCTCGGTGCGGCGCCGACCGGATCAGTGACCGAGCTCTTTCGCGTACGCAGCGCGCGCGGCGATGGCGGTGTCCGGGAAGTCCGAGAACAGCCCGTCGAGGCCGAGCCGGTAGTACTGCAGGTACTCGGCCTTCGGATCGCCCTTGTGGTCGAAGGCCAGGCGCTTGCCTTCGTTGCGGAAGGTGTAGGCATGCACGAAGAGGCCGGCCTTGTGCGCATCGGCGATCAGCGTCGTCGCCGGCTGCGAGCTGGCATCGCGCAGGTCGGCGACGCCGTCGCCGTTCAGGTCCTTCATGTTGCCGGCGGCGTCGTATTCGCCCTTCATCGGGATGATGTACGGCTTCCACGGGCCGATGCCGTCGGCATAGGTCTTGATCTCGGCGAGACCTGCCGGCGTGACCATCACGCTGTACAGCCGCGTATCGCCGGCCTTGGTCCAGTCGTACGGCCGGTCCCAGGGCGCGGCGTAGCTCAGCTTGCCGGTCTTGTAGTCGTACCAGTCGGCATCGATCAGCTGCACCATGCGCACGTTGAGGCCCAGCGTGCGCATCTGCTTCAGGCTGCTCGGCTCGAAGCTCTGCACGAAGACCGGCGCGGTCTTGCTGTTCCAGCCGGCGGCGTTGAGCGTCGCCGCGAGCTTGGGCTCCAGCGCCAGGCCGAGGTCGCGGTGGAAGGTCGGGTTCTTGGTCTCGGGGTAGATCGCGATTCCGCGGCCGAGCTTCGTGCTCTGCGTCTTCGCCAGGTCGACGATCTCCTGGAAGGTCGGCACCTTGTACTGGCCGTTGTACTGCTGCGGCCGGTCGGCGTCGGTGGCGATCGCGCCGAGCTCGCGGATCTCCGCCAGCGTGAAGTCGTGGGCGAACCAGCCGGTCTGCTTCTCGCCGTCGACCAGGTAGTCGGTGCGCTTGCGGTCGGCGAACTTCGCGATGCTGGCGACGTTGGTGCTGTAGGCCAGGTTCGGATCGTGGCGCGCGATCAGCACGCCGTCCTTGGTGGCGATCAGGTCGGGCTCGATCGCATCGGCGCCCTGGTCGATCGCGCGCTGGTAGGCCTCCAGCGTGTGCTCGGGCAGGGTGCCCGACGCGCCGCGGTGGCCGACGACCATCGTCTGGTTGCCGTCGAGCGTCTGGTAAGGGTCGGGATCGTCGTTGCAGGCGGCGAGCACGCCGGCGCACAGGACCGCGAGCAGCGGGCGCAGGAAAGGGGTCATCGGTCGTCCTTGTCGGATCGGGGATTCGAAGGCCGGCGATCATCCCCGGCGCCGATGACGGCGGCGTGACCGGATGTAGCAGCTAACCCGCAGGTGAATCGGCCGCGGCGAGCCGCCACAGCGAGGTCACCTCGGCCGCCCGCGCCGCGTGCAGTGGATCGCTCGGATCCTGTGTGCGGCGGTGCTGCGGCCGCGTGTCGATGCGGCCGGCGACCGTCAGCCCGGCATCGGCGATCCAGCCGAGCAGCTGCTCGCGGCTGCGCAGCCCCAGGTGCTCGGCCAGATCCGACAGGATCAGCCAGCCCTCGCCGGCCGGCGCCAGATGCTCGCGCAGGCCGCCCAGGTAGCCGCGCAGCATGCGGCTGTCGGGGTCGTAGACGGCGGCTTCGAGCGCCGAGCTCGGCTGCGCCGGCACCCACGGCGGGTTGCAGACCACCAGGCCGGCGCGGCCGTCGGGAAACAGGTCGGCGCGCTGCAGCGCGATGCGATCGGCCACGCCGAGGCGCTGGAAGTTGTCGGCGGCGCAGGCCAGCGCACGGGCGTCGAGGTCGGTGGCGATCATCCGCTTGACACCGCGCCGCGCCAGCACGGCGGCCAGCACGCCGGTGCCGGTGCCGATGTCGAAGCCGCCGGCACTCGCCGCCGCGGCCGGCAACGGCGCGCGCGCGACCAGGTCCACGTACTCGCCGCGCACCGGCGAGAACACGCCGTGGTGCGGATGGATCGCACCGCGCAGTGCGGCGATCGGCACGCCCTTCTTGCGCCACTCGTGCGCGCCGATGGCCCCTTGCAGCTCGCGCAGCGACGCGACGTAGGGTTCGCCCACCGCGCCGAAGGCTTCGCTCGCCGCGGCACGCACGTCCGGCGCGCGACGCAGCGGGATGCGGTGGTCGGCATCGAAGGGCAGCAGCAGCCGGCCCAGGATCTGCGCGCGCTGCGCCTGCAGGCGGCGCTGCGCGGCGAAGGCCTCGGCCGGCGACTTCGGCACCGGCGCGTTGCGCGCGAGCCGGCGCTCGAGCCGCCGCCCCAGCGCCTGCAGCAGCTGGCGCGCGTTGTGGAAGTCGCCGCGCCACAGCAGGCCGACGCCCTGCTCGGCCAGGCGATAGGCGGCGTTGGCATCGACGCGGTCGTCGACCGGCTCGATGCGCTCGGGCGCCGGATGGCCGGCGAGAGAACACCAGCGCGCCGATTGCGGCCGGCCCTCGGCGTCGGTCCAGTGGATGTGCGGGCTCATGCGGGATTCTCGCCGCCTGCGCCCTCGGGCCCGCCTTCAGCGCCGCCGTTGCAGCAGCACCGCGCCCAGCACCACCGAGGCCACCAGCGTGCCGCCGAGCAGGCGCACGAGCTCCCACGCCGGCATCCCGCTGCCGGCGAAGCCCGCTTGCAGCAGAAGGACGGCACCCAGCGCGATGCCGGCGGCCAGACCCACGCGACCAAAGCGCGCCTGGTGGCGCTGGCGCTGTTCGCGCACGCGCAAGCGCGCCAGCGCCTCCTGCGGCGGCAGCAGCGGCGGCGCCAGCGCCGGAGACGGCGGCAGCGCCTGCAGCACGCGCGCACTGAAGCCGTCGTCGGGCAGCGGCTCGGCCAGCGCGGCGAGCGCCGCCGTCAGCCGGCGCTCCAGCGCAGCCTGCTGCGGCGACAGCGCGCCGGGGTCGATCGGATCGTTCATGCACATGTCTCCGCCTGCCAGGCCGCCAGGTCGATGCGCAGCCGGGCCTTGGCGCGGGCGACCTGCGACTTCAGCGTGCCCAGCGGCAGGCCGAGCACGCTTGCGGCCTCCTCGTGCGTCAGCTCGAGCACGCCGCAGTGGATGATCGCGATGCGCTCGGGCTCGGGCAGCCGCGCCAGCGCACGTTCGAGGTCGATGCGCAGCGCATCGGAGGAGACGTGCGCCGCATCGGCCGGCCCGGCGGCCGCGTCGCCGAGCGGCTGCAGCGGCGGCTCCGCGCGGCACTGCATCAGGAAGCGGTGGTAGGCAATGCGGTAGAGCCATGTCGCGAAGCGGGCGTCGCCGCGAAACCCGGGCAGCGCGCGCCAGGCCTGCACGAAGGTCTCCTGCGCCAGGTCATCGGCCAGCGCAGGGTCGCCGCGGGTCAGCCGGCGCAGCTGCTGGCGCACGCGCGACTGGTGCCGCGTGACGAGCGTGTTGAAGGCCTGCACGTCGCCGGCGCGGGCTCGCGCCAGCGCCACCGCCTCGTCCTCGTCGAGCGGCACGTCAGGGCTCGCGCACCGCCGCGGCCGCCGTTGCGCCTGGCGCCGGCCGGCGGCGCTCGATCCACAGCGCGACCAGCTGCGCCGCACCGATGCACATCACCATCAGCCCGACGCCGATCAGGAAGTGCATGCCCATCAGCCAGAACAGCAGCACCAGCCCGAGCCCGACACCGACCAGCGTGATCGCCCGGAACAGCGGCGAGCCGCCGCGGCCTTCCTGCTCCGACGGCGGGTCGATCAGCTCGCGCGGCACCGGCAGGCCCCGCTCGGCGAGATGGCGCACCGTGGCGAACAGCTGTTCGTCGCGCTGGCGCCGAAAGTGCAGCACCACCCAGACGATCAGCGCCGGCAGCAGCAGCGCGACCGCGCCGATCAGCATCGCGACCACGGGAATCAGGGTTTCTTTGTCCAGCAGCATGTCCATCGGCGGCAGCCTCGCAAGCAGGTTGATTGGTTTGAGCGCTTGGATGCGCGGCAGCTGCGCGGCGGATGTCGCTGGCGAAAAAAAAAGCGCCGCCCGGTCAGAACGGCCCGCTGGCCAGCACGCGCTCGATCTGCGGCTTGCGATCGTTGCCCCAGAAGGGCTCGCCGTCGACGATGAAGAAGGGCGCGCCGAAGACGCCGGCCGTGATCGCCTGGTCGCTGGCGCGCTTCAGGCGATCCTTCCACAGCGGATCGGTCCACGCCGCTTCGGCGCCGGTGGCGTCGAGCCCGGACTCGGCGGCCAGCGCCTTCAGCGCGGCCGCGTCGTTCAGCGGTATGCCGCGCACGAAGAAACCGCGGAAGGCGCTGCGCGCCCACTGCGCGGCCTCCGCCGGGCCGCGCTCGTCGTGCAGCCACCAGTACACTCGCGCCGCGTTCTGCGTCGGAATGGGAAACGCGTCGGGCATCACGAAGGGCACGCCTTCGTAGCGCGCCGAGCGGGCGAAATCACGCAAGCTGTACTCGCGCTTGATCGGATGCGCCACCGGGCTCCTCAGCTCCGCCGCCTGGAACGTGACTCCCAGCAGGATCGCGTGCCGGCTCACCGTGCGCCCGTGGCGGGCGGCCAGCGCGTCGATCCACTCGTTGGCGATGTAGGAGTACGGGGACGAAAAGTCGAAATAGAAATCGATCGGCGGTCGCATCCGACGCACCGTATCGCCGGCCGCCGAGCGTGTCCATCGGTAACGGCGCGGTGATATTCGGCGCGGCCGGCCCGAAACCACCCTGGCGCCCGATCGACAATCAAGCCATGCACCACCGCAGCGTTCCCGTCCCCGCCGCCTGCCGATGACCGAGCCGGCCTTCGCTCCGCTGCAGTGGCTGGTGGCCTGCCAGATGGGTTTGTACGGCCTGGTCTGGGCCTTCGTCGGGCTGCTGCTGCGTGACACCCGGCGCCCGCTGATGCACTGGGGGGCGTTCTTCGCGATGCTCGGTTTTGGCCTGGCGCTGGCCAGCGGCCGCGACGAGCCGCGCCACTGGCTGTACTACAACGGCGCCAACGTCGTCAGCATCGTCGCCTTCGCGCTGATGCGGCGCGGCACCGAGATGTTCATGAAGGTCGAGCGGCACGACCGCGAGCAGCTCGCGATGCTGGCGCCGGTGATCGCGCTGATCGTCGCCGCCGGCCCCGCCGATCATTGGGCGACGCTGCGCATCGTGCTGTCGTACGCCGCGCAGGCCTACACCGTGTTGCGCACGATGGTGACGATCCGCGAGGCGCTGGCGACCGAGTTCGGGCGGCCGACGATGCTGGCGATCGTCGTGCCGGGCGGGTTGATCGGCGTGGTGCTGGCGCTGCTGGGCCTGAACCAGGCGCTGCAATGGGCGCAGCCGATCGAGATGCTGCGCGGCTTCCCGAGCGCCCTGGTGCTGATGGGTACCTACCTGGGCGGCTGCGCGCTGTTGACCTTCAGCTTCATGGTGATGATCATGCAGCGGCTGATCGCGACGCTGCGCGAAGCCTCGGTGCGCGACGCGCTGACCGGCCTGCACAACCGCCGCGCGATGACCGAAGCGCTCGGCCGCCAGTGGCAGCGCCACCGCCGCACGCAGTCGCCGCTGGCGGTGGTGGCGATCGACCTCGACCACTTCAAGCGCATCAACGACACGCTCGGCCAGACCGCCGGCGACAGCGTGCTGGTGCATCTGTCGAACCTGCTGCAGAACCACGTGCGCGCGGAAGACATCGTCGGCCGCGTCGGCGGCGAGGAATTCCTGCTGCTGCTGCCCGACACCGAGCCGCAGCAGGCCACCGCGCTGGCCGAACGGTTGCGCGTGCTGGTGCGCGCCGAGGCGCTGGGCACGACGATCAGCGTCGGCGTTGCGCTGGCGCACTCGGTCGACAAGGATCCGGAGAGCCTGATCGCGCGCGCCGACGCGGCGCTGTACCGCGCCAAGGAAGCCGGGCGCAACCGGGTCGAAGTGGCCGACTGAGTCAGGCCCAGGCCCGCGTGATCGCGCGCAGGTGCCGCTCGTCGGTGCCGCAGCAGCCGCCCAGCACGTTGAGCTTCGGCAGCGGCGCCCGCAGCCGAAGGTAGCGCTGCGCCAGGTCGTCCGGGTCGCCGCTGTCGAGCTCGGTCGCCGCGTCGAGCTCGGCGTGGCTGCGGGTCGACGCGTTGGCACGCAGGCCGTGGATGCGCTCGCGCCAGGCGCCGCCTTGTGCGACCGCGGCCTCGAAGTGGCTCGGATGCGCGCAATTGATCTGGAAGTACGCCGGCGCATGGCCGTCGGCGTCGACGCGCTGAATCGCCTCGCCCAGGGATTCGCCGCTCGGCAGCCGGCCGTCGGTTTCGAGCGTGAACGAGACGGCGCACGGCAACCCGACCGCCGCGGCCGCGCGCGCGACGCCGCAGGCCTCGGCGCTGCCGGTCATCGTCACCGCGGCCAGCATGTCGACGCCGCCTTCGCGCAGCGCCTCGGCTTGCGCACGGTGGTAGCGCGCGGCCTCGTCGATGCTGCCGGGCTGCTCGGCGATGTAGCCGTCGCCACGCGGGCCGATGACGCCGCTGGTGACGATCTCGCCTTCGAGGCGCGGCGCCCAGGTCTTCTGCAGCTGGCGCACGAAGGCCGCCGCATCGCGGTTCACCGCGGCCAGCGCCGGCGCATCGAAGCCGAGCTTCGCGCCCCAGTCGGCATTGGCACGCCAGGTCGGCGTCTCCAGCACGAAGCCGGCACCGGCGGTGCGGGCAGCGAGCGCGAGGTAGGGCTTGTAGTACTCGGCCAGGGTCTGGCGCCCCGGCGCATCGCCGAGCAGCACGAAGGCTGCGAAGTGCGGCAGCGCAATGCCGCGCTGGTAGACCAGCGAGGTCTCCAGGCCACCATCGCTCAGGAAGAGTCCGCCGCGCAGTTGCGGCAGGTCGGAAACCAGCGTCGCCATCGTGCACCTCCGGTTCGATGCGCTGGCAACGATAGGCCGACGCGGCTGGCTGTCAAGCGGGCCAGCCGAGGTTTCGGATCACGCCAGCGCGCGCCCGATCAGGATCTTCTGCACTTCCGACGTGCCTTCGTAGATCTGCGTCACGCGCACGTCACGGTAGATGCGCTCTACGGGAAAGTCGCTGACGTAGCCGTAGCCGCCGAAGACCTGGATCGCCGCCGAGCACACCTGTTCGGCCATCTCGCTGGCATTGAGCTTGGCCATCGCGGCTTCCTTCAGGCAGGGCCGGCCGGCGTCCTTCAGGCTCGCCGCGTGCCAGATCAGCTGGCGCGCGGCTTCGATCTGGGTCGCCATCTCGGCGAGCTTGAACTGGATCGCCTGGTGCGCGAACAGCGGCTGGCCGAAGGCCGTGCGTTCCTTGCTGTAGGCCAGCGCCGCCTCGAAAGCCGCGCGCGCCATGCCGACCGACTGGCTGGCGATGCCGATGCGCCCGCCTTCGAGCCCCGACAGCGCGATCTTCAACCCCATGCCTTCTTCGGCCAGCAAGTTCGCGGCCGGCACGCGGCAGTTGTCGAAATTGATCTGCGCGGTGTCGCTGGCGTGCTGGCCCATCTTGTCCTCGATGCGCGCGACCGAGTAGCCCGGCGTCGTGGTCGGCACCAGGAAGGCGCTGATGCCCTTCTTGCCGGCGGCCTTGTCGGTCACCGCCATCACGATCGCGAGGTCGCCGTTCTTGCCGCTGGTGATGAACTGCTTGACGCCGTTGAGCACGTAGTCATTGCCGTCACGAACCGCCGTCGTGCGCAGGCCGTCGGCCTGCGAGCCGACGTGCGGCTCGGTCAGGCAGAAGGCGCCCAGCATGTCGCCACGCGCCAGCGGCTTCAGGAAGCGCTGCTTCTGGTCCTCGTTGCCGAAGGCCATCAGGATCGAGCAGACGGGGCAGTTGTTGACGCTGACGACCGTGCTGGTCGCGCCGTCGCCGGCGCCGATCTCCTCGAGGATCAATGCCAGCGACAGGTAGTCGAGGCCCGCGCCGTCGTACTCGGACGGCACCGCGACGCCATAACAGCCGAGCCCGGCCAGGCCCTTCAGCTCCTCGGCCGGGAAGTGGTGGCTCTTGTCCCAGGCCGCGGCCTTCGGCGCGATTTCGGCCTGCACGAAATCGCGCACCGCCTCCTGCACCGCGCGGTGGTCGTCGCTCAACAGCATCGATGTCTCCGTGATTCTCGTGGCAAGCCGCTCACCAGTCGATGTGATGGCCGTCGTGATTGAGGAAGCTGCCGCTGTCGGCCAGCGCCAGGCCGGCGACGGTGGAACGCAGATCGGCGACGCTTTGCTCGACGGCGAGCTCGGCGCCCTCGCCGCCCATGTCGGTGCGCACCCATCCGGGATGCAATACCACGCAAATGGCGCGGCCCTCGAGCGCCAGCGAAGCATCCATCACGACCGAGTTCAGCGCCGCCTTCGATGCGCGGTACAGCCAGCCGCTCGGGTTGCTGCGCAGGCCGATCGAGCCCATGCGCGACGACAGCACCGCAATGCGCGCTTCCGGCGCCAGCGCCTCGGCCAGCGCCGGCAGCAGGCGCATCGTGGCCAGCACGTTGGTGTGCATCACCTCGTCGAACTGGCTTTCGGTCGGCGGCTGCAGGCCGGTGCTGCGCGGGCCGTAGACGCCGGCGACGAGCCAGATCGTGTCGAAGGCCTCGCCGTCGATCTGCCAGGCGAGGCCCGCGTTGCTCGAGGTGTCGGTGACGTCGAGTCGCAGCGGCTTGGCGCCGAGCGTACTCAGCCGCGCCAGGCCTTCTTCGCTGCGCGCGCTGGCGACGACGCGGTCGCCGGCGGCGCGGTGCTGGCGCACGAGCTCGAGGCCGATGCCACGCGAGGCGCCGATGACGAGGACGTTCATGGCCTGGGCTTTACAACAGCTCGACCGCCATCGCCGTGGCTTCGCCGCCGCCGATGCACAGCGCGGCGACGCCGCGCTTGAGGCCGCGCTTGCGCAGCGCGCCCAGCAGCGTGACGACGATGCGCGCGCCCGAGGCGCCGATCGGATGGCCCAGCGCCACCGCGCCGCCATGCACGTTGACGATCTCGTGCGGCAGCTTGAATTCGGCCATCGCCGCCATCGTCACCGCGGCGAAGGCCTCGTTGACCTCCCACAGGTTGACGCTCTTGGCATCCCAGCCGGCCTTCTTCAGCGCCTTCTCGATCGCGCCCGCCGGCGCGGTGCTGAACCATTCCGGCGCCTGCGCATGCACCGCGTGCGCGGCGATGCGGGCGATCGGCGTCAGGCCGAGCTGCTTCGCGGTCGATTCACGCACCATCACGAGCGCCGCGGCGCCATCAGAGATCGACGACGAGGTGGCCGCGGTGATCGTGCCGTCCTTCTTGAACGCCGGCTTCAGGCCCGGAATCTTGTCGAGCTTGGCCTTGAACGGCTGCTCGTCCCACTTGATCACCGTGTCGCCGCTCTTGCCGGGCAGCGTGACCGGCGCGATCTCCCAGTCGAAGCTGCCGTCCTCGTTGGCGGCCTTCGCACGCGTGGTCGAGGCGATCGCGAACTGGTCCTGCGCCTCGCGCGTGAAGCCGTACTTGGCGACGCACTGTTCGGCGAACACGCCCATCGCCTTGCCGCGCTCGTAGGCGTCTTCCAGGCCGTCGAGCGCCATGTGGTCGTACATCTGGGCCACGCCGTACTTGACGCCCTTGCGCGCGAACATCAGGTGCGGCGCGTTGGTCATGCTCTCCATGCCGCCGGCGACCATCACGTTGGCGGTGCCGGCGGCGAGCATGTCGTGCGCGAACATCATCGCGCGCATGCCCGAGCCGCACATCTTGCTCAGCGTCACCGCGCCACTCGAATCGGGCAGGCCGGCGCGGCGCAGCGCCTGGCGTGCCGGCGCCTGGCCCTGGCCGGCCATCAGGCAGTTGCCGAACAGCACCTCGTCGATCGCATCGGCCGGCACCTTGGCGCGCTCGACCGCGGCCTTGATCGCCACGGCACCGAGCTCCCACGCGGCGAGCGACGAAAAATCACCCAGCAGGCCGCCGATCGGCGTGCGGGCAGCGGAAACGATGACGACGGGATCGGCCATGGCGAGCTCCTTGTGGGACGGGATTCAGGCGGGGGTCAGCGACTTGGCGGCAGGCTGCTGTTGATGCGACAGCTGCCGCTGGTGGAGGAAGCGGCGGTTCGCTTCGTAGGGGAAGACATCATGCACATGCCCGGCCTTGATGCGGTCCTTGTGGACTTGCCAGAAGGCCGGATCGAGCAGGTCGCCGTGGTGCTTCATGAACACCTCGCGCACCGACGGGTTGCCGAGCAGGAACGGACCGAAGGTCTCCGGGAATATGTCCTTCGGCCCGACGTGGTACCAGACCTCGCCGGACAGCTCTTCCTCCTCGTTGCGCGCCTCGGGCACGCGGCGGAAGTTGCAGTCCGTCAGGTACTCGATCTCGTCGTAGTCGTAGAACACGACCTTGCCGTGGCGCGTGACGCCGAAGTTCTTCCACAGCATGTCGCCGGGGAAGATGTTGGCCGCCACCAGGTCCTTGATCGCGTTGCCGTACTCGATCACCGCGTGCTCGATCTGCTCGCGGTTGGCATCCTGCAGGTAGATGTTCAGCGGGATCATGCGGCGCTCGATGTACAGGTGCTTGATGATCAGCGCGTCGCCGTCTTCCTCGATCTGACTCGGCGCGAAGTGCATCAGCTCGGCGACCAGCTCGTCGCTGACGCGCGAGCGCGGGAACGCGACGCTGGTGTACTCCAGCGTGTCGGCCATGCGGCCGACGCGATCGTGCGACTTCACCAGCAGGTACTTGCCCTTGATCTGCTCGCGCGTGGTGTCCTTCTGCGGCGGATAGAAGTCCTTGATGACCTTGAAGACATACGGGAACGACGGCAGGTCGAACACCAGCATCACCATGCCCTTGATGCCGGGCGCGATGCCGAACTTGTCGCTCGAGTGGCGCAGGTGGTAGAGGAAGTCGCGGTAGAAGGCGTTCTTGCCCTGCTTCTGCAGCCCGAGCGCCGAATAGATCTCCGAACGGGGCTTCCTCGGCATCAGGCTGCGCAGGAACTGCACGTAGGCGCTCGGCACCGCCATGTCGACCATGAAGTACGCCCGCGCGAAGCTGAACAGCATCAGCAGGTCGTCCTGCGAGAACAGCGCGCTGTCGATGACCAGCTGGCCGTGATCGTTGTGCAGGATCGGCAGCACCAGCGGCGTCTCGTTGAAGCCGTTGACGATGCGGCCGATCAGGTACGCGCCCTTGTTGCGATAGAACAGCGACGACAGCACCTGGATCTGGAAATTCGCGCGCAGCCGCACGGTGCCGGTGTGGCGCTGCAGCGCCGCCATCACCTGGTCGATGTCGCGGCCGAGGTCCTCGAACTCGCGCTTGAGCTGGAAGTTGTCGACGATGCGCAGCAGCGTGTCGCGCATCGTGTCGCGCGTCGGGTAATAGGCGCGGTAGGTCGGCAGCGAGGCCGGCTCGTCGTTCTCGATGTATTCGGTCGACACCGCCGGCCGCACGAAGATGAAGTCGTTGCGGAAGTAGCTGTGGTGCAGGATCTTCGTCGTCACCGAGTTGAAGAAGGTCTCGGCGAGCTCGGGCTGCTGGTGGTTCGTCAGCAGGCCGATGTAGTGCAGCTTGGTCTGCTGCCAGGTGTCATCGGACAGCGATGCGACGTCGAACTCCCCCTGCAGCCGCTCGACGCACTCGTCGACGCGCTTGTCGTAGAACTCGATGCGCTCGCGCTGCGCATGCTGCTGGCCGTGCCAGTCGGCGGCTTCGAAGCGCGCTTTCGCGGCACGGTTGGTCTCGCTGAAGAGGCGGTAGTGGCGGTTGAAGCCCTCGACGATCGCCAGCGCGACGTCGTAGGCCCGCGTATCCGTCAGTCGATGCGGAAACATCGCGGCCCCTTCAGACGCCGACCACTTGCGCCTGCCGCTGGCGCCAGCGCTGCTTCAGCTGCGCGAGCCCGGTGTCGTAGGCCAGGCCGACATCGTCGAGGCTCGTCGCGGTGATCTGCAGGTCTTCGAGCAGGCCGTTGTGCAGGCCGTAGACCCAGCCGTGCACGACGACCGATTGGCCACGCTGCCAGGCATCCCCCACGACGGTAGTGCGGCAGACGTTGCGCGCCTGCTCCAGCACGTTCAGCTCGACCAGCGCATCGACGCGCAGCGACTCGTGCAGCCCGGCGAGGAAGCCGTCGTGCAGGTCGCGCACGTCCTGCACGTGGCGCAGCCAGTTGTCGACCAGCCCGGCGCGGCGGTTCTCCATCGCCGCACGCACGCCGCCGCAATTCGAGTGGCCGACGACGATGATGTGCCTGACCTGCAACGCATCGACGGCGTACTGGATCACCGACAGCGCGTTGAGGTCCGAATGCACCAGCAGGTTGGCGACGTTGCGGTGCACGAACAGCTCGCCCGGCAGCAACCCGACCAGCTCGTTGGCCGGCACGCGGCTGTCGGCGCAGCCGATCCACAGGTACTGCGGCGTCTGCTGTTGCAGCAACCGGGTGAAGAAGCCCGGCTCACGCGCCTCGGTGGCGGCCGCCCAATCGCGGTTCTTGCCGAAGAGTTCTTGCAGATCGTCCGTCATCGCTGGGGTGCCCGTTCGTCGGTATGTTGCAGTGCACAGTTTACGAAGCGGGCAGCAGGCGCGTCGGCAGCGCTGCCGGCGCGGCGGCATCGGTACGGCGCACGGCCTGTCGTTCATCGATCGACGTCACGGCTTCGGCGAATGCGCCGTCGGCGAAGTGCAGCATCACGCCGTCGGGTGCGCCATGGGCCGGCAGGCCGGGCACCTCGGCCAGCATCGGCTGCCGCCACGCTTCGCTGTCCAGGTGAGGGCAGAAGGTGCCGGGCAGGAAGCCGAGGCCGGGGCGTACGCCGCCGCCGGGCACGCTGTCGGTGATGTAGTGCTCGAACCAGCAGTTGGCGCCGGCCGAGATGCCGGCCAGCACGGTGCCGTCGTTCCACGCTTCGCGCAGCACGGCATCGAAGCCGAACTCGCGCCACACGGCGATCATCGCCGGCGTGTTGCCCCCGCCGACGTAGACCAGGTCCGCGTCGCGCACCGCCTGGCGGTAGTCGCGCCGCATGTCGTACGGAAAGAACGGCAAGGTCGCCGGTTCGCAGCCGAGCTTGGTGAACAGAGTCATGAAGCGCAGTTGCCCGCGCTCGCCGTCACCGCCCGCGGTGCCGAGGTACAGCACGCGCGGCCGCGCCGGCGCATTGCGCAACAGCGACAGCAGGTAGCGCTCCTGGCGGCCCGATGTGTCGTCCATCAGGAAGCCGCCGCCGCCGATGGCGACGATCGAACCTTCGCTCATGCCCTCTCCTGCCTGTAGCTCGCGAACTGCACGACATCGATCGCGACGCCGTCCTTGATCATCGACCGCGGCAGCAGCGCTTCCCGCACGTAGCCGGCTTTCTGCACGACACGCTGCGACGCCACGTTGCGCGCAAAGATCGGCGCGAAGAGCCGCGTCAGCGCCGGCAGTTCGGCCCAGGCCCACGACGTCGCCACCCGCACGCCGTCGACGACGATGCCGCGGCCCCAGTGGGCGCGGCCGATCCAGTAGCCGAGCATCGCGTTGCAGGCCAGCGACCCGGTCTGCGGCGTGATGCCGAGGCAGCCGATGGCCTCGCCGTCGACATCGATCGCGAAGCTGTGGCCCCACTGCGGCTCGCGATGCTGCGGTCCGCACCAGGCTTCGGCATGCGCGAGCGTGTAGGGATGCGGAAAGCCGTCGAACAGGTTGTGCACGACGGCCGCATCGTTGGCATGGCGCGCGATGGCCGGCGCGTCCGACGGCAGCAGCGGGCGCAGCGTGCAGCGCCCGGCGACGAGCACCGGAATCTCACTGCCGCTCGCGAACGTCACATCGTCTCCGCGAACAGCTCGCGCCCGATCAGCATGCGGCGGATCTCGCTGGTGCCAGCGCCGATCTCGTAGAGCTTCGCGTCGCGCCACAGCCGGCCCAGCGGGTACTCGTTGATGTAGCCGTTGCCGCCGAAGACCTGGATGCCTTCGCCGGCCATCCAGGTGGCCTTCTCGGCGCACCACAGGATCACGCTGGCGCAGTCCTTGCGGACCTGGCGGACGTGGCCCGCGCCGAGCAGGTCCAGGTTCTTGCCCACCGTGTAGCAGAACGCGCGCGCGGCCTGCAGCACGGTGTACATGTCGGCGACCTTGCCCTGGATCAGCTGGAATTCGCCGATCGACTGGCCGAACTGCTTGCGGTCGTGGATGTACGGCACGACGTTGTCCATCACCGCCTGCATGATGCCGATCGGCCCGGCAGCGAGCACCGCACGCTCGTAATCGAGACCCGACATCAGCACCTTCGCGCCGCCGCCGACCGCGCCCAGCACGTTCGCCGCCGGCACCTCGACGTCCTGGAACACCAGCTCGCCGGTGTGCGAGCCGCGCATGCCGAGCTTGTCGAGCTTCTGCGCGATCGAGAAGCCCTTCATGCCCTTCTCGATCAGGAACGCAGTGACGCCCTTGGCACCCATCTCCGGATCGGTCTTCGCGTAGACCACCAGCGTGTGGGCATCCGGGCCGTTGGTGATCCACATCTTGCTGCCGTTGAGGACGTAATAACCGCCTTTGTCCTCGGCCTTGAGCTTCATGCTGATGACGTCGGAGCCGGCGCCGGGCTCGCTCATCGCCAACGCGCCGACGTGCTCGCCGCTGATCAGCTTGGGCAGGTACTTCTGCTTCTGTTCCGCGCTGCCGTTGCGCTTGATCTGGTTGACGCAGAGGTTCGAATGCGCGCCGTACGACAGCCCGACCGAGGCCGACGCGCGGCTGATCTCCTCCATCGCCACCATGTGCGCGAGGTAGCCCATCGCCGCGCCGCCGTACTCCTCCGGCACCGTGATGCCGAGCACGCCGATCTCGCCCATCTTGCGCCACAGGTCCATCGGGAACTGGTCGGAGGCGTCGATCTCGGCCGCGCGCGGCGCGATCTCGGATTGGGCGAAGGCGCGCACCGCGTCGCGCAGTGCATCGATGTCCTCGCCGAGCTGGAAGTCGAGTCCGGGCAGGTTGCTCATGGGTTGTCTCCGTGCAATGAATCAGTGCGGATCAGTGCTTCAGGCCTTCGCGGCCGCGCACCGTCATCACGGTCGCGGTCATCGTCGCGATGCGGCTCTCGCGCCCCTGTTCGTCGGTCTGCCAGGCGCTGCCGTCGACGACGCTGATGGTACGGCCGGCTTTGGTCACTTCGGCCAAGAAGCGGAAGTCCGGCCCGCGCGCCGGCGCGAGCAGGTTGACCTTGAATTCGATCGTCAAGACTGCAGCGTCAGCGGGCATCAGCGAGAAGGCGGCGTAGCCGCAGGCCGAGTCGAGCGCCGTCGAGACGATGCCGGCATGCACGAAGCCGTGCTGCTGCGTCAGCTCGGGCCGGTGGCGCATCGTGATCACGACGTGGCCGGGCTCGATCGCCTCGAGCCGCGCGGCGAGCGTCGCCATGACCGCCTGGCGCGCGAAGGAATCGCGCACGCGCTGCTCGAACCCCGGTTCCGCCTCGAACGCTGTCGTCATGCCCACTCCGCAATTGACGTTTACGTAAACGTCAATCATACAAGGCCGAGGCACGTGCCCGAGCGAAGTGCTCGGGCTTTCAGCGCGTGACGGCGGTGGCGCGGCGGCGCCTTTGGGCAGCGGGCGGCGAAGCGGCCGCGCGCTGCTCGCAGAGCAGGCGCTCGCAGCGCCCTTCGTGCTGGGCGATCTCGGTCAGCGTGATCTGCAGGTCCTCGAGCTGCTGCTCGAGCTGCTGGCGATGCTTGGCCAGCGCCTCGCGGAAGGCTTCGAGCTGCGGCCCGGTGTCGGCGGGCGATTCGTACATCGTCACCAGCTGGCGGATCTCGGTCAGCGAGAAGCCGAGCCGCTTGCCGCGCAGCGTCAGCTTCAGGCGCGTGCGGTCGCGCTGGCTGTAGACGCGGTTGCGGCCGGCGCGCTCGGGGGCGAGCAGGCCGACATCCTCGTAGAAGCGGATCGCGCGCGGCGTGATGTCGAACTCCTGCGCGAGCTCGGTGATCGTGTAGCTGCGGTCGTCCTTCGGGCGGGCGGCGGAGGCATTCATGACGACGGGGTTCAATTGACGTTTACGTCAATGTAAACCACCGGGCTCTGGCAGGGTCAGTCGAAGGCCGGCAGCAGCTCCGTGCGCAGCAGGCCGCGCCGCTGCTCGAAATCCGGCAGCACCGAGCGCACGACCTCCCAGAACGCCGCGCTGTGGTTCATCTCGCGCAGGTGGGCGAGCTCGTGCGTGACAACGTAGTCGATCACCGGCAGCCCGAAGTGAACCAGCCGCCAGTTGAGCCGCACCGAGCCGTCGACGCTCGCCGAGCCCCAGCGCGTCGACGCCGAGCTCAGGCTGAGCCGCTTCATGCGCACGCCCAGCCGCGGCGCGAACAGCGCGCAGCGCTCCTCGAAGATGCGCCGCGCCTGGCGCTGCAGCCAGCTCTGCACCGCCTCGCGGATCTGCGCCTCGCTGGCCGACTGCGGCAGGCCGACGTGCAGCGTCAGCTTCGGCACGCCGGGCAGCGCCTCGGCGTCGCTGTGCAGCACCGCGCCGGTCACCCGCGGATCGAGCACGACGATCACCGTCTCGCCGAGGAAAGGCAGGCTGGTGCCGTCGTGCCAGCGCACGCGGTTGGCCTGCATGCGCTCGGCGCGCTGCTGCTGCTCGTGCAGCTTGCGCAGGATCCAGTCGGCTTTCGATTGCAGCGCCTGCTCGACCTCGCCGACGCCGACCCAGCGCGGCGCGCTGACCGACAGCCCCTCGGCACTGACGACGAAGCCGATGCTGCGCCGCCGCCCGCGGCGGAATTCGTAGGCGACGCGGTGCTCGCCAAGGTCGATGTGGCGCTGCGCGCGCGGGTGCTGGAAACGGGGCATGGGTGCGGGAGTGGCCGGAGGCGGCGGCGCCGCGGCGCCGTCGACCCGGCGCTCGGGCGGCAGCGCCGGCGCGGGCGACGCTCCATCGAACAGCGACAGCTGCTCCGGATGTTCAGGCGGATGGGAGGGCCACGCCATCAGTGCCTGCCCGGCCGCCCGAAAGGCACTGAGCGCCCCTCGGGGGCCGCGAACGAAGTGAGCTGGGGGCTCATGTTGCAGCAGATTCTACGGACCACACGCCCGACCTGCCGCACCTCGGCCGGGTTAGCGCGCCGCGCCAGCCGGCCAGGACGCTCAGCGGCTCGCCCGCGCGCGGCTGGCCAGCACCAGCGCGATGCCGCCGAGGATCACGATCGATGCGCCGGCCAGCCGCGCCGTGATCAGCTCACCGAGCAGCAGCACCCCCCCGAAGGCAGCGATCGGCGGCACCGACAGCTGCACCGTCGCCGCGCGCAGCGCCGACAGGTCCTTCAGCGCCGCATACCAGATCACGTAGCCGATGCCCGAGGTCAGCGCACCCGAGGTCACCGCCAGCGCCAGCCCTGCCGGTGTGGCCCGCGCGTTCGCCACCAGCAGCACGCTGAGCAGCAGCGCCATCGGCGTGGCGCGCAGGAAGTTGCCGGCGCTCGCCGCCAGCGGATCGCCGGCGCCGCGGCCCAGCAGCGAGTAGCCGCCCCAGGCCACGCCGGCACCGGCCATCAGCGTCGCGCCCAGCAGCGGCGGCGCCGCGAGCCCGGGCGACACCAGCCAGACCAGGCCGGCCACCGCCAGCACGAAGCCCAGCCAGGCCAGTGGCGAGAAGCGCTCCCCGGCGCGCAGGCCGGCGCCGAACATGGTCAATTGCACGGCGCCGAAGAGGATCAGCGCCCCGGTGCCGGCGCCCAGCGAGCGGTAGGCGAACGAGAACAGCACGACGTAGGCGAACAGCATCGCCGCGGCAACCCAGCCCGGGCGCGCCGGCCGCGACGGGCCGCGCCGCAGCCGCACGATCGCGGCCAGCGCCAGCGCCCCCGAAGCCAGCCGCACGCTGGAAAAACTCGCGGCGTCGATGCTGTCGTGCTGCAGCGCCATCCGGCACAGCAGCGAATTGGCCGCGAAGGCCAGCATCGCGATGCCGGTCAGCGCGGCGGTGCGCCACGCGCTCGGCGTGCCGTGGGCGCTCATCGGGCGAAGAACGCTATCCACGCGCCCCAGGCCAGCAGGGCCACCCCCAGGGGCGCGCTCAGGTGCCGGCCCCAGGCGAAGTTCTTCTCCACCGCCATCAACACCGCCAGCAGCAGCATCCAGCCCAGGCTGCCGGTGCCGACGACGAACATCAGCAGCATCAGCGCCCAGCAGCAGCCGACGCAGAACAGGCCATGGTTCCAGCCGAGCAGGAAGGCCTGGGCGCCGTGCGCGCGACCGCGCCAGTGCTCGATCACGAAGCTCATCGGCGTGCGGCACTTGTCGAGGCAGCGATGCTTGAGCCGGCTGAACTGGAACGCGCCGGCCAGCACGACCGTGGCCGCGCCGATCAGCGAGGCATGCCAGGCCAGCCATGGCAGTGCCGCCACCGCCGCCAGCACCAGCGCATGCAGCCCATGCGCGAGCACGCCGAACGCGCCCCAGGCCGCCGTGTAGCCCAGCCCCAGCAGCCATAACAGGCGGCTACGGTCGGCCCGTGCCGACGCGACACGCTCGAACGCGCTGAACAACGGATAGCTGCTCGGCAGCATCATCGCCGCGACCATCAGCACCCAGGCCGCCGCCGTCAGCGCCGCCGGCACCAGCCAGACCCCCCCGGGAATGCTGCGGCACAGCTGCGCCGCGGGGCCGGACAGTGTCCAGTCGCCGTGGTCGAGGTAGCGGCCCCACGGGCTGCCGGCCCAGGCCCACAGCAGGCCCCAGGCGAGCAGCACCATGGAGCCCAGCAGCGGCGCCAGCAGGCGCCGCCGTTGCACGCGCAGGGCCACCGCCGGACGCCGCGTCAGGCGTCGAAGACGAAGGTGCTCTGCAACGCGTTGTGGTTCTTGATGTCGACGTCGATGCCGATCTTCGGATTCTTCGAGCGGTACACCGGCGCCTTGCCGACGAACACCGGCGCGCCCGGCACGGTCGAGAACACGGTGTCCGACAAGGTGGTCTGGCCGCCGGTCGCGCCCCGGTACGGCTCGAGCTCGGCGTAGTAGTCCTTGCCGATCTCCAGCGTGCCCTTGCCGCCCTGCACCGTGAAGGTGATCGGCGCGCGCTCGACCGAGACCACCGTGCCGATCAGCTTGGCCAGATCGGCCACCGGGCCGCCGGCCTGGCCGGTGAAGACCTTCAGCAGCGCATCCTCTTGCGCCTTCGAGGCCTGGTCGTCGACGTAGATCGCCGCGGTCCAGTTGCCCAGCAGGATGTTGCCCGGCACGTGCGCGACGGCGGCAATCGTGTTGCCGCCGACTTCCACCCCATCGACCGAGCCCTTGTCGATGCGCCACGCGATGATCGTGTCGCAGGTGCCGTTGTCCGGGTCCTCGCCGATCCAGCACGGGCACAGCACCCGGCAGTTGCAGACTTCGAGCAGACGGCCTTCGAGGTGGTAGCTCATCCGTTCCTCCGATCGTTCGCTGGGAGAGGGGCGAAGATGCTACTCCCGGCGGTGCGGGCAAGGGCAGCGACCCTACGCGCCGCGCGGAGCTTTAGGCTTCGGATTGCCGCGCCGCGGCCACCGGCGGCACCTGCCCGGCGTAAGCCTCGGGGTCGATGCGCCGCATCTCGGCCTCGATCCAGGCCTCGACTTCGCGCATCAGCTCGTCCGGCTGGCGGCCCTCGACCGGGATCGGCCTGCCGATCGAGATGTCGATCACCCCGGGCTTCAGCAGGAAGCTCTTGCGCGGCCAGCAGCGCGCCGAGTTGACGGCGATCGGCACGATCGGCGTGCCGGTGGTGATCGCCAGCCGGCTGGCGCCGCTCTTGTAGGTGCCCTGTTGGCCGCGCTCGCTGCGCGTGCCTTCGGGGAACATGATGACCCACAGCCCCTGCGCCATCAGCGCCTTGCCCTGCTCGGCGACCTTGTTCCAGGCTTCGGTGCGCTTGCTGCGATCGATGTGGATCATGTCGAGGCGGGCCATCGCCCAGCCGAAGAACGGGATGTAGAGCAGCTCGCGCTTGAAGACGTAGCACAGCGGGTGCGGCATCAGCGCCGGGAATGCGAAGGTCTCCCAGGTCGACTGGTGCTTCGGTGCCAGCAGCACGGCGGCCTTCTCGTCCTGCGCGGTCGGCAGGTGCTCCATTCCGGAGATGCGGTGGCGCACGCCGCAGATCACGCGCGCGCCCCAGATCGCCACCCGCAGCCAGCCGGCGCACATCCAGTACACCGGGCGGCCGCGCACGAAGATCGAGAACACCAGCACCGACAGCGCCCAGGGCACGACGGTGACCGCCAGCCACAGCACGAAGAGCATCGAACGAACGGCGGACAGCATCAGTGCAGCTCTCCGGGACCGGAGATCGTGGCGTGGTCACGCCGCAGCAGGTGCTCGGCAAAGGCGCCCAGGCTGGTGTGCACTTCGGTACCCGGCACCTGCGCCAGCATGCGCTGGATCTGCGACGCATCGAGCCCGGCCGAGCGGCCCGACAGCACCAGGTGCGCCTCGCAGCCGGCGGCCCGCGCGGCCTGCAGGTCGCGCAGCGTGTCGGCGACCATCGGCACCAGCTTCAGGTCGATGCCGTAGCGGCGGCCGATCTCGCGCATCAGGCCGGGCAGCGGCTTGCGGCAATCGCAGCCGTCCTGTGGCGTGTGCGGGCAGAAGAACACCGCGTCGACGCGGCCGCCCACCGTCATCAGCCGCTGCAGCATGTGCGTGTGCACGGCATTGACCGAGGCCATGTCGATCATGCCGCGACCGATGCCGCTCTGGTTCGTCGCGACGACGCAGTGCCAGCCGGCATGGTTCAGCCGCGCGACGGCTTCGAGCGCGCCGTCGATCGGGTGCCACTCCTCGGGCGCCTTGACGTGATCGTCACGGTACTCGTTGAGGATGCCGTCACGGCCCAGGATCACCAGCTTGACGACCGGTTGCATCGCTCACGCTCCTTGTTCGATCGGCTTCAGGATGCCAGCCGGGACAGGTCGGCGACGCGGTTCATCGCCGCATGCAGGCCGGCCAGCAGCGCGAGCCGGTTGTTGCGCAGCGCCGCGTCGTCGGCATTGACCATCACAGTATCGAAGAAGGCATCGACCGGCGCCTTCAGCGCCGCCAGCGCCTGCAGCGATGCGCTGTAGTCGCCGCGCGCGAACGCCGCGTCGGCGGCCGGCTGCACCGCTTGCAGCGCCTCGTGCAATGCGGCTTCGGCGGGCTCCCTCAGCAGCGCGGCCTGCACCGCTACCGGGGCACCGGCCTCGGACTTCTTCAGGATGTTGCCGACGCGCTTGTTCGCCGCCGCCAGCGAGGCCGCCTCGGGCAGCGCGGCGAAGGCGCGCACGGCGGCCAGCCGCTTCGGAATCTCGGCCCAGCGCTCGGGACGCGCTTCGACGACCGCATCGACTTCCTGCGCGCTGTAGCCCTGCTCGCGCAGGTAACCGGCGAGGCGTTCGCGCAGGAAGAAGCCGACCTCGGCCTGCGCCTGGCCGTGCGTCGCCGCAAACGCACCGAACGCATTGCCGACCAGGCGGTGGATCTCCAGCGGCAGCTCGGCTTCGATGAGCATGCGGATCACGCCGAGCGCATGGCGGCGCAGCGCGAACGGATCCTTGTCACCGGTGGGGATCTGGCCGATGCCGAACAGGCCCGCCAGCGTCTCGAGCTTGTCGGCCAGCGCGACCGCCAAGCCGACCGGATGGCGCGGCAGCGCATCGCCGGCGAAACGCGGCCGGTAGTGGTCCTCGATCGCCAGTGCGATGTCCTCGGTCTCGCCGTCGTGGCGCGCGTAGTAGCCGCCCATCACGCCCTGCAGTTCGGGGAACTCGCCGACCATGTCGGTCAGCAGGTCGGCCTTGGCGAGCAGCGCCGCACGATCGGCGGCGGCGGCCAGCACCTCGCCGCCCAGCGCCAGGCCGATGCCGCGCGCGATCGAGCGCACGCGCTGCGACCGTTCGCCCTGCGTGCCGAGCTTGTTGTGATAGACGACCTTGTCGAGGCCGCCGACGCGCTCGGCCAGCGGCTTCTTGCGGTCCTGGTCGAAGAAGAACTTCGCGTCGGCCAGCCGCGGGCGCACCACGCGCTCGTTGCCGCCGATCACCGCCGACGCATCGGCCGGGCGGATGTTGCTGACGACGAGGAACTTGTGCGTCAGCCGGCCGGCGGAGTCGAGCAGCGGAAAGTACTTCTGATTGGCCTTCATCGTCAGGATCAGGCACTCCTGCGGCACCGCGAGGAACTCTTCCTCGAAGCGGCACAGCAGCACGTTCGGCCGCTCGACCAGGGCGCAAACCTCGTCGAGCAGCGCGTCGTCGTCGATCGGCTGCAGGCCCTGCTCGGCGGCCTTCGCGGCCAGCTGGCGGTTGATCTCGGCGCGGCGCGCGTCGAAGCTGGCGATGACCGCGCCTTCGCTTTCGAGTTGCGCGGCATACGTGTCGGCATTGCGCAGCACGACCGGATTGACCGACGCCTCGAACCGATGACCCTGCGTCGTGCGGCCGGCGTTCAGGCCGAGCGCGCTGATCGGCACGACCTGGTCGCCATGCAGCGCGACGAGGCCGTGCGCCGGACGCACGAAGTTCACGCTCGACCAGCCGTCGGCGAGCTGGTAGCTCATGACCTTCGGAATCGGCAGCTTGCTGATCGCCTCGTCGAACGCGCGCTGCAGGCCCTCGGCCAGCGTGGCGCCCGCTACCACGCTGTCGAGGAACAGCGCTTCGGCCTTGCCATCCTGCGCGCGCTTGAGCGTCGGCACGACCGACGCACCGGCGCCGAGTGCGGCCAGCTTCTTCAACAAGGCCTGCGTCGGCGCGCCGGACGCATCGAGTGCGACGGCGACCGGCATCAGCTTCTGCTGCACCGGCTTGTCGGCGGCCTTCGCGGCGACGCTGGCGACATGCACGGCGAGCCGCCGCGGCGAGGCGAACGGCATGACCGCGGCGCCGGCCGCGATCAGGCCCTGCGCCTGCAGCGATGCGGCGAGCGTGGCGGCGAAGGATTCACCGAGCTTCTTCAGCGCCTTCGGCGGCAGCTCCTCGACGAACAGCTCGACGAGCAGATTCTTGTTCGTGCTCATGTCGTCAAGCCGCCTTCTTTTCCAAGTCCACGCAGCACCTCGTCGGCCCAGGCCTTCGGCGCCATCGGGAAACCCAGCCGCGCGCGGCTGTCGACGTAACTCTGCGCCACCGCCCGCGCCAGGTTGCGGATGCGGCCGATGTAGCCGGCCCGCTCGGTGACGCTGATCGCGCCGCGCGCATCGAGCAGGTTGAAGCTGTGGCCGGCCTTCAGCAATTGTTCGTAGGCCGGCAGCGCGAGCTGTGCCTCCATCAGGTGCTTGCTCTGCCGTTCGTGCGCGGCGAAGGCCTGCAGCAGGAACTCGACGTCGCTGTGCTCGAAGTTGTAGGTGCTCTGCTCGACTTCGTTCTGGTGGTAGACGTCGCCGTAGCTCAAGCCATCCGTCCACTTCAGCTGATAGACGCTCTCGACGCCCTGCAGGTACATCGCCAGGCGCTCGAGGCCGTAGGTGATCTCGCCGGTGATCGGCTTGCAGTCGATGCCGCCGACCTGCTGGAAGTAGGTGAACTGCGTCACCTCCATGCCGTTGAGCCAGACCTCCCAGCCCAGGCCCCAGCAGCCGAGCGTGGGGTTCTCCCAATCGTCCTCGACGAAGCGGATGTCGTTCTTCTTCAGGTCGAAGCCGACCGCTTCGAGCGAGCCGAGGTAGAGCTCGAGGATGTTCTCGGGCGCCGGCTTCAGCACCACCTGGTATTGGTAATAGTGCTGCAGGCGGTTCGGGTTGTCGCCGTAGCGGCCGTCCTTGGGGCGGCGGCTGGGCTGCACGTAGGCGGCTTTCCAGGGCTCGGGGCCGAGCGCGCGCAGGAAGGTCGCGGTATGGCTGGTGCCGGCGCCGACTTCCATGTCGTAGGGCTGCAGCAAGGCGCAGCCTTGGGCGCCCCAGTAGTCCTGGAGACGCAAGATCAGTTGCTGGAAGCTGAGCATCGGTGGCTCGTCGGCGACGGAAGGTAAACCGCGAAGTTTACCGGCGAGGCTGTGCGGCAAGGATGATCAGCAGCCCCCAGGCCGCGAGCAGCAGCGGCCACAGGCCGATGCGCGCGACCCACGCGGCATACGGCGTGCGGCCCGCGCGCCCCTGCACCGGCCCGACCAGCACACCGCGGGTGAAGGGCCGCAGCTGGGCCGTGACCTGGCCGCGGTGGTCGACGATCGCCGTCGCACCGGTGTTGGTCGAACGCAGCATCGGCCGCTGCAGCTCCAGCGTGCGCATGCGCGACATGTTCAGGTGCTGCGGCACGGCGATCGTGTCGCCGAACCAGCCGATGTTGCTGACGTTGGCCAGCACCGTGGGCGCCGTCTCGTCGTGCCGAAAGCGCAGCGCGAGCTCCTCGCCGAACAGGTCTTCGTAGCAGATGTTCGGCGCGATGCGTTCGCCGGCCGTCACGAACGAGGGCGCGTTGGGTTCGCCGCGCGTGAAGTCGCCGAGCGGGATGTTCATCAGGTTCGTGAACCAGCGAAAGCCGAGCGGGATGAATTCGCCGAACGGCACCAGGTGCACCTTGTCGTAGCGATACGGGGTGCGCCCCCCCAGCCCGACCACCGAGTTGCTGTAGTCCGACGCCGCGAGGTCGCCGAGCGGCACGCCGATCAGCGCCGCCGGCCGGCCGGCACCTTCGAAGTGCGCGCGCAGCGCCGGCCAGTACGCCGGGTCGAACTCCTCGAGCTGCGCCGGCAGCAGCGGCACCGCCGTCTCGGGCGCGATCACCAGGTCGCCGCCGGCCTCGGTCAAGGCGCCGGCCACCCAGGCGAGCGCGGCCGGCAGGTGCTCGGCGGCGAACTTCTGGTCCTGCGCGACGTTGGTCTGCAGCAGCGTGACCTGCAGCGTGCGCGTCGGCTGCGTGAAGTCGATCGGGCCGATGGCATCCGGCAGCAGCCACAGCGCGACGCCGCCGATCAGCGCCGGCAGAACCGCTTGCCGGGCCGCCCGCCGGACCGCTGGCGCCGCATCGGTCGGGCCGCGGCGCAACATCACGGCGAACCACGCCTCGCCGCAAAAGGCCAGCAAGGCGGCACTGCCGGCCGCGAGCATGCCGACGCCGTAGACGCCGATCCACGGCGCCCACACGGCCAGCGGCCCGTCGACCTGCGCATAACCGCTGGCGCCCCACGGAAAGCCGCTGAACACCAGGCCGCGCGCCAGCTCGGCCGCGCCCCAGGCCACGGCGAAGAGCGCCGCGTCCACCACCGGCGGCCCGCGCCGCGCCCGCGCGAACACGGCCAGCGCAAGGGCCAGGAAGGCGGCCAGCGCCAGCGCCAGCAACAACACCGCGATCGCCGCGAGCGGCGCCGCCAGGCCGCCGTAGCGGTGCATGCTGATGAAGAGCCACCAGGTGCTGGTCGCGAACCACGCGGTGCCGAAGACCGCGCCGAGCAGCGCGGCACGGCGCGGTGTCGCGCTGCGCACGCGCGCCGCCAGCCAGATCACGCACAGCAGCTGAAGCGGCCAGGCCCAGGTGTGCACGAGGGCCAGCGTCTGCAGCGCCCCGAGCGCGGCGGCCAGCCCGACGTCGGCCCGAACGGCCGCCACGCGCGGAAACAAGGCCGTCAGGCCCCGCCGTCGGCGGCGGCGCTCGCGCGCGTGGTCTTGAACCAGCGCACCGCACCGCCTCGCGTGAGCATCACCTGGAACGCGAGGCCGCCGACCTCCACCGTCTCGCCGCGGCGCGGCACGCGGCCGAGCTCATGCGCGACCAGCCCGCCGATGGTGTCGAAATCGTCGGACGGCAGTGCCGTGGCGAAGGCCTGGTTGACCGCGGCGATCGTCGTGTCGCCGGCGACACGCTGCGAGCCGTCCGCCAGCGTGTAGATGCCGCTCTCGGCCTCGTCGTCGTCGAACTCGTCCTCGATCTCGCCGACGATCTCCTCGAGCACGTCCTCGATCGTCAGCAGCCCGGCGATGTTGCCGAACTCGTCGATGACGATCGCCAGGTGGTTGCGGTTCGAGCGGAAGTCGCGCAGCAGTTCGTTGAGGTCCTTCGACTCGGGCACGAAGACCGCCGGCCGCAGCAGCGTGCGCAGGTTCAGCTCCGGCGCGCGCTGCAGCTTCAGCAGGTCCTTGGCCATCAGGATGCCGATGATGTTCTCGCGCTCGCCGTCGAAGACCGGAAAGCGCGAGTGGCCGGTCTCGATCACCGCGTTGAGCACTTCCTCGTAGGGCGAGTCGATGGCCAGCAGGTCCATGCGTGGCGCCGCGACCATCACGTCGCCAGCCGTCAGGTCGGCCATCCGGATCACGCCTTCGAGCATCAGGCGTGACTCGGGCGCGATCAGCTCACGGTGCTCGGCATTGGCCAGCGTCTCCATCAGCGCGTCGCGCGAATCGGGGCCGGGCGAGACGAACTCGACCAGCCGTTCGAAGAAGCTGCGCCTCTCGCCGCCAGCGCGTTGCGCCGGGCGGCCGGAAGGGGGTTCTGACACGTCGGGTGTCGGTAGTCGCGATGGGCCGGAGAATACCCCAGGCGCCCGCCAGGGGAGGACCGGACTGTGGTTGACAGCACCGACCCCTTGCAACAAAGTCTGCCGCCCCCAAATGGCCGCCTGACCTTCTCCTCCCTCGCCTCCCGGAGTCTTCATGTCCAACGGCCTCATTCCCGCGACCATCCTGACCGGCTTTCTCGGCAGCGGCAAGACGACGCTGCTCAAGCGCGTGCTGACCGAAGCCCACGGCCAGAAGATTGCCGTGATCGAGAACGAATTCGGCGAGGAGAACATCGACAACGACATCCTGGTGATGGACTCGCAGGAGCAGGTGATCCAGATGAGCAACGGCTGCGTCTGCTGCACCATCCGCGAGGACCTGCGCTCGACGCTCGCCGACCTGGCCGAGAAGCGCCGCAAGGGTGAGCTGGACTTCGACCGCGTCGTCATCGAGACCACCGGCCTGGCCGATCCGGGCCCGGTTGCGCAGACCTTCTTCATGGACGACGAGATCGCCGAGAGTTATCTGCTCGACTCGATCCTGACGCTGGTGGACGCCAAGCATGCCGACCAGCAGCTCGACACGCGCCAGGAGGCGCGCCGCCAGGTCGGCTTCGCCGACCAGATCTTCATCAGCAAGACCGACCTGGTCGACGAAGGCTCCGTGCACGAGCTGACGCATCGGCTCAAGCACATGAACCCGCGCGCACCGCAGCAGAAGGTGCACTTCGGCGAAGTGCCGCTGGCGCAGGTGTTCGACCTGCGCGGCTTCAACCTGAACTCCAAGCTGGAGATCGATCCGGAGTTCCTGTCGGCCGACGAGCACGACCACGATCATGGTCACGACCATGATCACGACCACGAGCATGGCGAGCACTGCGACCATCCGCATCACCATGCGCACGACGACGACGTGAAGTCCTTCGTCTTCCGCGCCGACCGGGCCTTCAACGCGGCCAAGCTGGAAGACTTCCTCGGCTCGATCGTCCAGGTCTACGGTCCGAAGCTGCTGCGCTACAAGGGGGTGCTGCTGATGAAGGGCAGCGACCGCAAGGTGATCTTCCAGGGCGTGCACCAGCTGATGGGCAGCGATCTCGGCCCGAAGTGGCTGCCGGGCGAGAAGAAGCAGAGCAAGATGGTGTTCATCGGCATCGACCTGCCGCGCGAGATCCTGCTGCAAGGGCTCGAAGGCTGTCTCGTGTGAACTGTCCAGCCCCCAGCTCATTGCATTCGCGGCCCCCGAGGGGCGCCCAGGCGGCTTGGGAGCGGCCCGGCGCCGCCTGCGGCACCCCCCTCAGATCCGTGTCTACAATCCGCGCGCCCAAAACCCGACGCCGGAAAGCGCCCCGTGTCAGGGCAGATACAGGTATAAAGCCAGTGCGAGGAGTTCCGAAGTGAGCAAGACCTCGGCCAAAAGCCCGGCCACCGAGAAGCCCGCCGCACCCCGCAAGGCGCCCGCGGCGGCCGGGGCGCCCGCGCCTGCTGCCAAGACCACCGCCAAGGCCGCGTCGGCCAAGGCGCCCGCTGCCAAAGGCGCGGACCCACGCGACCCTGCCATCGGGGCCGCACATGCCAGCGATGCAGTCCAGGTCGCCGTCGCCGCGCCGGCGCCGGGAAACCGGTTCTCGGACCGGTTTTCCCCTCCCAAGCCCCCTGCTCGTGGATTCCCCGAACCGATGGAAACTGTCAAGCCTGCCGTCAAGGCAGATCCGAAGCTCGCCAATGCCTGGAAGTCCAAGGCCGGCCGCGACCTGACCGAAGCCGAGCTTCTGGCGATGCCGGAAGCCGAGTACATGAACGACAAGCAGCTCGACTTCTTCCGCGGCCGACTGCAGGCGCTGAAGGACGATCTGCTGTCGAACGCCGGCGAAACCACCGAACACTTGCGCGAAGACACGTCGATCGTCCCTGATCCGGCGGACCGCGCGACGATCGAGGAAGAGCACGCGCTCGAGCTGCGCACGCGCGATCGCGAGCGCAAGCTGCTGAAGAAGATCTCTCAATCGCTCGGCCGCATCGAGGCCGGCGACTACGGGTACTGCGACGAGACCGGTGAACCGATCGGCCTCGGCCGCCTGCTGGCCCGGCCGACGGCGACGCTGTCGCTCGAAGCCCAGCAGCGCCGCGAGATGAAACAGAAGATGTTCGGCGACTAAAGGCCAGACCGAAGACATGGCCGACTCCAAGGACGGCGAAAGCTTTCTGCGCAAGGTCGTTCGCTTCGTGGCCAATCCGGCCACGGACTGGTCCGACATCAATTCGCGCCAGGAAGACAGCCGCGACCTGGACCTGGAGCGGTCCGAGCTGAAGGCGATGGTCGAGCGCAAGCGGCGCAACGACTTCGTTCGCAAGCGCGAGTTCGACATGCTGCGCCGGCTGCGCCGCGAAGGTCTGTCGCCGGAGCAGCTGGCGGCGCTCGGCGGTTCGTCGCGCATCGACGACTCCGAGGTCCGCCTGGCCGAGGGCGGCGGCGCGCGCCAGGACGTGCGCGTCAAGGCCAAGATCGACGAGATCGAGCAGCAGATGGTCGGCGAGGGCGTGCGTCCGTCCAGCACCAAGCGCTCGCCCGGCTTCTACAACGCGCCGACGCAGCCGGTGGCCTTCCACCCGAGCCAGGCACCGGCCGATGACGGTGACGACGACGGCGACGATGTCGACCGGCTGCCGGCGCTGCCGCCGTTGCCCGCCTTCGACGTGCCGCCGGCGGCTGCGCCCGCACCGGCCGTGATGGGCGCCGGCATGGCGCCGTTGCGGCCGGCCGAACCGGCGCGTCCATCACCACCGATGCCGGCGCCGGTCGCCAAGGCTCCAGCGCCCGCGCCGACCCCGGCGCCCGCCCCGGCCGCCATCGCCCCGGCACCGGGACAGCGCAGCAGCGCCGGCGACTTCGGTACCAACGCCGTCGAGGTCAGCGAGGTCGTTCACGATCCCGAGCTCGATGAGGCGGTGATCGCCTTCGCCAACGCCGACTTCACGCATTGCGAAGACGCGCTGACGCAGCTCGTCAAGGAAGGCAGCGAGCGCTACCAGCATCCCGAGACCTGGCACGTGCTGTTCGACCTGTACCGGGCGACCGGACAGCAGCAGAAGTTCGAAGGCCTGGCGCTCGACTACGCCAACCTGTTCGACAGCTCGTCGCCGCAGTGGTACTCGCTGCCGAAGCGCGTGGCCGATGCCGCGGCCGCTGAAGAACGCCCGAAAGCGCCGCGCGCGCAGACCGGCGAGGTCGGCTGGGTGTGCACCGAGGTGCTGGACCTCGACGCGATCTCGCGCCTGCGTTCGGCGACGCTGCAGCTGCCGCTGCCCTGGGTGCTCGACTGGGCTGCGCTGCGCGGCATCGAGACCGAGGCCGCCTCGCAGTTGACCGACCTCTTCCGCCAATGGGCCAAGCAACGCATCGAGATGCGCTGGCAGGCCGGCGAGCAGCTGTTCACCACGCTGCAGGAAGCCGCGCCGACGGGCGTGCGCGATGCCGACCCGGTGTTCTGGATGTGCCGGCTCGAGGCGCTGCGGCTGACCAACCGGCCCGACCAGTTCGACGAGACGGCGATCGACTATTGCGTGACCTACGAGGTCTCGCCGCCGTCGTGGGAACGCAGCGAGTGCACCGTGCGCCTGGCCGGCAGCACGCACACCAGCAGCGGCCAGCCGGTGTCCACCGTCAACGAGGTCTCGACCGGCTTTCTCGAGTCGAGCCTGCTCGACGACCCGCAAGGCGGCGGTGCGCAGGTGGCGACCGTCGAGCTGTCGGGCCAGTTGATCGGCGACATCGGCGCGACCCTGAAGGTGATCGACGGCAAGCTCGCCGCCGCGCCGCTGGTCACGGTGTCGTGCTCGCGGCTGATCCGGGTCGACTTCATCGCCGCGGGCGACCTGCTGAACTGGGTGCTGGCCAAGCGCGGCCAGAACCGCAGCGTCACCTTCACCGACGCCCATCGCCTCGTCGCGCTGTTCTTCGGCGCGATGGGCATCAACGAGCACGCGCGCGTGCAAGTGCTGCGAGACTGACCGCAGCGGTCGTGCCGCCGTCCGGCGGCAGCTCCTTCTTCCCCGGTACTCGCATGGAACCCTTCCACGGCACCACCATCGTCAGCGTGCGTCGGCAGACGCCGCAGGGCTGGCAAGTCGCGCTCGGCGGCGACGGCCAGGTGACGCTCGGCAACATCGTCGTCAAGGCCAGCGCGCGCAAGGTGCGCAAGCTCTACCGCGACCAGGTGCTCGCCGGCTTTGCCGGCGCGACCGCCGACGCGTTCACCTTGTTCGAACGCTTCGAGGCCAAGCTGGAGAAGCACCAGGGTCACCTGGTGCGCTCGGCGATCGAGCTGACCAAGGACTGGCGCACCGACCGTGTGCTGCGCCGGCTGGAGGCGATGCTGGCGGTCGCCGACCGCGAGGCGAGCCTGATCATCACCGGCAACGGCGACGTGCTCGAACCCGAGCTGGGCATCATCTCGATCGGTTCGGGCGGCGCTTATGCGCAAGCCGCGGCACGGGCATTGCTGCAGCACAGCGAGATGAGTGCGGCCGACATCGTCAAGCAGTCGCTGGTCATCGCCGGCGACCTGTGCATCTACACCAACCAGAACCACACCATCGAGACCCTCGGGTGATCCGATGAGCATGACCCCGCAAGAAATCGTCTCCGAGCTCGACCGCCACATCGTCGGCCAGGCCGCCGCGAAACGCGCGGTCGCCATTGCGCTGCGCAACCGTTGGCGGCGCCAGCAGGTCGACGAGAAGCTGCGCTCGGAGATCACGCCGAAGAACATCCTGATGATCGGCCCGACCGGCGTCGGCAAGACCGAGATCGCAAGGCGCCTGGCCAAGCTGGCCGATGCGCCGTTCATCAAGGTCGAGGCGACCAAGTTCACCGAGGTCGGCTACGTCGGCAAGGACGTCGACACCATCGTTCGCGACCTGGTCGACATGGCCGTCAAGCAGGAACGCGAAGCGGCGATGAAGCGCCAGCGCACGCGCGCCGAAGAGGCCGCCGAAGAGCGCATCCTCGATGCGCTGGTGCCGCCGCCGCGCGAAGCCGGCTTCGGCTTCGCCGCGTCGGCGCCGCCGCCGCCGGCTGCCGACAACACCGCACGCCAGGTGATGCGCATGCGCCTGCGCGAGGGCACGCTCGACGACAAGGAGATCGAGATCGAGATCACCGAGTCGCGCGGCGGGCTGGACATCATGACGCCGCCGGGCATGGAGGAGATGGCCGAGCAGCTCAAGGGCATGTTCTCGCAGCTCGGCCAGGGCCGGAAGAAGACGCGCAAGCTGCGCATCGCCGAGGCGCAGCAGCTGCTGGTCGACGAAGAGGCGGCCAAGCTGGTCAACGACGAGGAGATCAAGACCCGCGCGCTGACCAATGCCGAACAGAACGGCATCGTCTTCATCGACGAGATCGACAAGGTCGCCTCGCGCAGCGAGCACGGCGGCGCCGAGGTCTCGCGCCAGGGCGTGCAGCGCGACCTGCTGCCGCTGGTCGAGGGCACGACGGTCAGCACCAAACACGGCATGGTGAAGACCGACCACATCCTGTTCATCGCGTCGGGGGCGTTCCACCTCGCCAAGCCGAGCGACCTGATCCCCGAGCTGCAGGGGCGCTTTCCGATCCGCGTCGAGCTCGGCTCGCTGTCGGTCGACGACTTCGAGGCGATCCTGACCAGCACGCACGCCAGCCTGATCAAGCAGTACCAGGCGCTGCTGGCGACCGAGGGCGTGACGCTGGACATCGCGCCCGAAGGCATCCGGCGCCTGGCGCAGATCGCCTTCGACGTCAACGAGCGCACCGAGAACATCGGCGCGCGGCGCCTGGCGACGGTGATGGAGCGACTGCTCGACGAGGTCAGCTTCGATGCACCGAAGCTGTCGGGGCAGGCCGTGCACATCGATGCAGCGGCGGTGGACGCGAAGCTCGGCGAGCTCGCGCGCAACGAAGACCTGTCGCGCTACATCCTCTGAGGGCCGCGCGGCGCGCTACAGCGCCAGCCGGTGCGACTGCAGCACCAGCAGCCCGTCGAAGATCAGCGAATCGACGAGCTCGTGCTCGAGCTCCATCGTCGGCGCGACCTTCCAGCCGGCGCCGCCGGTCACCAGCGTCAGCGGCGGCTCGCCGGAGTGCACGGCCAGGTGCCGGTGCATGCGCTCGATCGCGCCGGTGATCGCATAGGTGCCGCCGCTGGTCAGTGCGTCGCTGGTATTGGTCGGGAACTTGACGACCTCGCCGGTCGGCACGCGCAGGCCGGCGGTGCCGCTTTCCAGCGCGCGCAGCATGATGCCGTGGCCGGGCAGGATCAGGCCGCCGAGGAACTTGCCTTCGGCATCGACCGCGTCGACCGTCACCGCGGTGCCGATCATCACCACCAGCACCGGCCGCACGACGCCGCGTGAGAGCACGTGGTGCCGGGCGCCGATCTGCGCGACGAAACGATCGGTGCCGAGCCGCGGCGGATGGTCGTAGCCGTTGTGGATGCCGCCGGCGTGGGCGCTGGAGACGACCCAGCGCGGCTCGATGTCCCAGATCTCGAGCTGCTCCTCGACGCGCCGGCGGATCGCATCACCGGCGACGTTGCAGCCGAGCACGCTCGACGGCGGCGCGAGCGTCTTCCAGTCGCCCTCGGCCAGGTGATCGATGTTCTCCAGGAACACCGCCCCATGCGACAGCACCGCGGCGCCGGGTTGCGGCGAGCCGTACAACGACCACTTCAGCCGCGTATTGCCGATGTCGATGGCGAGGAAGCTCATGGCCGGCAAGGGTAGCAGGGGCGCCAAAGGCGTGCCGGTGAGCGGCGTTGTCGCCGGGCCACGATGCTGTTTACGAATCATTCGCATTACCGTTATGATTCGCCGCCCCATGACTCCACGCGCCTTGCCCCTGCACGTTCGCGCCGCGCCGCTGCCGCTCGCCCGCCATCGCGGCGAATCGAGCCGCGCCGAGCGGCGCTGGCTGGTCGCCGGCGTGGCCGGCGTGCACCTGCTGGCGCTGTGGGGCCTGCTGCAGGTCGAGGCCGTGCGCGAAGCGGTGCGCGAGCTGTCGCCGCTGATCGTCGAGTTCGTGGCGGTCGAAGCGCCGCCGAAGCCCGCTCCCCCGCCACCACCGCGCCAGCCGATACCACTGCCGCGCGTGGTGCCGCCTGCGGTGATCGCCCCAGCCCCGTCGCCGACGCCCGCGCCCACGCCTTTCGTCGTGCCGGCGCCCGAGCCGGCGCCCGCTCCGGTGATCATCGCCGCCGAGGCCCCGCCGGCACCGCACGCCCCGCCGCCGGCGCCCGCGCCGACTCCGAAGCGCCTGCCGCCGAGCGCCGTGCGCTACCGCGTCCAGCCCCCGATCGAAGTGCCGATGGCGTCGCGCCGGCTCGGCGAATCGGGCACCGTGCTGCTGCGCGTGCTGGTCGGCACCGATGGCCGGCCGCGGCAGATCACGCTGCACAAGTCCTCCGGCTTCGCACGCCTGGACGAGCAGGCCCTGCAGGCAATGCGCCGCGCGCTGTTCGAGCCCTACACCGAGAACGGCGTCGCGCTCGAAGGCGAAGTGACGGCGCCGCTCGAATACGTCATCGAATAACTCCTGAAGAACATGGACAACCCGACCCTCGGCTTCGGCCACTTCCTGACGCAGACCGATGCGCTGGGCAAGACCCTGCTCGCGATCCTGGTGCTGATGTCGATCGCCTCGTGGGCGCTGGTGGCCGTGAAGGGCCTCGCGCAATGGCGCCGGCGCCAGCGCGGCGCGGCCTTCCTCGCCACCTTCTGGAATGCGCCGACGCTGGACGCCGTGCGCCACGAGTTGGCGACGCACGGCGCGCACGATCCGTTCTCGCACCTGAGCGCCCATGCGCTGCATGCGCAGGAGCACCACGCGCGCCACGGCGCGACGCGGCTGGCCGATGCCGGCACGGCGAGCGAATTCATCACCCGCACGATCCGCAAGGTGCTCGACGAAGAGACGATGCGCATGGAAAGCGGGCTGACGACGCTGGCCACCGTCGGCGCGACCGCGCCCTTCGTCGGTCTGTTCGGCACGGTCTGGGGCGTCTACCACGCACTCGTCGCGATCGGCCTGTCGGGCGCCGGCACGCTCGACAAGGTGGCCGGCCCGGTCGGCGAGGCGCTGATCATGACCGGCCTGGGCCTCGCCGTCGCGATTCCCGCGGTGATCGCCTACAACGCCTTCACCCGCGGCAACCGCGTGCTGGCGGCCCAGCTCGATGCCTTCGCGTTCGAGCTGCACAGCTTCCTGACGCTCGGCGAAGCGCCCGGCGCCGCAGCCGCGCAGGCCGACGGCGGCACGGTGCGCGTGCTGAAGCCCGCTGCGGCCTGACGGCGAAAGGACGCGTCCCATGGCCTTCGCCTCCTTCGACGGCAAACGCGGCGCGGCGCCGATGGCCGAGATCAACATGGTGCCGCTGATCGACGTGATGCTGGTGCTGCTGGTGATCTTCATCGTCACCGCGCCGCTGCTGACACACGCGGTGAAGCTCGACCTGCCGAAGGCGAGCGCCGACGTCAACCCCCTGAAGCCCGAGCGCATCGAATTCGCGATCGATGCCGCCGGCGTGCGCTTCTTCAACGGCGAGGCCGTCAGCCGCACGCAGGCGGCGGAGCGCTTCGTGCAGGCCGCACAGCGCCAGCCGCTGCCGGAGCTGCACCTGCGCGCCGACCAGGCCGTGGCCTATCGCGCGGTCGCCGAGACGCTGGCCGATGCCTCGAAGGCCGGCCTGACGAAGATCGGCTTCGTCAGCGAACCCGACGCGCGCTGAGCAGCGCGCTCCGCACCCTTCCCCCTTCCCAGCCAGCGCCGCCGGCGAAGCCCGGCAGCGCAAGCCAGTGTCTTGTCTGTTCCTGGAGTGATCGAGATGTCCCAAGACAAACACCGCGCCCTGCCGCTCTTGCCGCTGGGCGCCCTGGCAGCCGGCTTCGGCCTGGCCGGCATGGCGGCCGCACAGACGCCGCCGGCCGCACCGGCCCCCGCAACGCCGGCCAGCGCGCCGGCCGACACCAAGGACACCGTGCTGCCGACGGTCAAGGCCAAGGCCAGCGCCGTGCGCCAGGGCAAGGACAGCGTGCAGGCGACGACGACATCGATCGGCAAGGGCACGCAGGAACTGCGTGACATCCCGCAGTCCGTCACCGTCGTCACCGAGCGCCTGATCGACGACCGCAACCTCGACACGCTGAAGGAGGCGCTGCACAACACCGCCGGCATCAGCTTCCAGGCCGCCGAAGGCGGCGAAGAGGACATCCGCCTGCGCGGCTTTTCGCTCAACTCCACCGGCGACATCTTCATCGACGGCATCCGCGACCCGGCGTTCTACGAGCGCGACACCTTCAACGTCGACCGGCTGGAAGTGCTGCGCGGCTCGGCCTCGGTGCTGTTCGGCCGCGGCTCGACCGGCGGTGCGGTGAACCAGGTCAACAAGCAGCCGCTGCTGTTCGGCCGCAACGAGGTCGACCTGACGCTGGGCTCGGGCAGGTACGCGCGCGCCACCGCGGACCTCAATGTCCGCACCGGCGAGAACGCGGCGCTGCGCGTCAATGTCATGAAGACCGATGCCGACCAGTGGGGCAACTTCATCGACAAGGAAGGCCTCGCGGCAACGTTCGCCTTCGGCATCGGCACGCGCGACGAGTTCAGCGCCGGCATCTACCACCTCGACAACCACAACGGCGTGCACTACGGCATGCCGTGGCTCGCGCCCACCGCCGGCTCCACCGACCGCGTGCTGGTGCCGGCCGACCCGAAGAACTATTACGGCGCGGCGAGTGACTACAGCGCCGGCGGCGCCGACTACGCGACGCTGTCGCACATCCACCGCTTCGGCCTCGACGGCGAGTTGAAGACGGTGCTGCGGGTGGCCAAGTTCGAGCGCGACCTGCGCGCCAGCGCGGTCCGCTTCTGCACGCGCAATGCGACCACCGGCGCCAATCCCGAGTGCCCCGCCACCGCGCCGGCGCTCGCGACGATCAACGCCAACACGATCCTGACCCGCGGCAACAACAACAAGATCCAGGACCTCGACACCGTCCAGTTCCAGAGCGACTACAGCGGCCGCTTCACGCTTGGCGGCATCAAGAACGCATTGCAGGCCGGCGTCGATGCGTCGAAGGAGGAGTTCACCAACTTCGGCGCCGCCAACCCGCCCGGCGTGACGATCACCAAGCCGAAGACGACGCTCGGCACGCCGAACGACGGCGGCAGCGTGGACGAAGCGCTGCGCGTGCTGTCGGTCAACCGGACCTTCGAGGCCAAGGCCTTCGGCCTCTACGCGCAGAACCTGATGCAGCTCCACCCGCAGTGGAAGCTGCTCACCGGCCTGCGCTGGGACCGCTTCGAGGGCGACTACAACACGCCGCAGATCGGCACCACGGCGCCGACGCAGCGCGCACGCAGCGACTCGCTGTGGAGCAAGCGGATCGGCGTGCTGTACCAGCCGAGCGCCTTCCAGTCCTACCACCTGTCGTACGGCACCTCGTTCAACACGTCCGGCGACACCTACCAGTACGACGCGCTCAGCAGTAACACGCCGCCCGAAGGCAGCCGGAACTTCGAGCTCGGCGGCAAGCTCGACCTCGCCGACGGCAACCTGAGCCTGCGCTTCGCGCTGTTCCATGCGGTCAAGACCAACGAGCGCAACCGCGACGAGCTCACCGTCAACGCCACCAACTACGTGCTGTCCGGGCAGCGCCACGCCGCCGGCATCGAGCTGGACGTGGCCGGCCGCATCGCGCCGGCATGGGAGGTGTTCGCGTCCTACGCCTTCATCCCGGATGCCGAGATCGACAAGGCCTCGTCGGTCAACGGCACGACGCTGCAGGGTGAACGTGTCGGCGCCCGGCCGGGCGGCACGCCCAAGCACAGCGGCACGGTGTGGACGACCTACAAGCTCGGCAGCGCCTGGCGCGTGGGCGGCGGCATCAACGTCCGCAGCGCCGATGCGCCGCCGCTGGTCGAGACCTTCAAGGCGCCGGCCTACACGACCGGCGACCTGATGGCGGAGTACGTGCTGAAGGATCTGAGCTTCAAGCTCAACGTCACGAATGTCACGAACAAGCTGTACGCGGATATCCTGTACCGCGGTCACTACATCCCGGGCAAGCCCCGCACGGTGCAGTTGACGACCAGCTACCGCTTCTGACGCTCTCCGCCCTTCGCACCATGCTGCTGCAGATCCCCGACGTGCTCGACGCCGAGGCCCTGCAGCGCGCGCGCGAACTGCTGGCAAACGCCGACTGGACCGAGGGCCGGCTGAGCGCCGGCCCGCAGGCCGCACAGGTCAAGCGCAACCAGCAGCTCGACGCCGGCGGCGAGGCGGCGCGCGGGTTGCGCGCGTTGGTGCTCGAAGCGATCGAGCGGCACCCGCTGTTCTTCTCGGCGGCGCTGCCCAAGCGCGTGCTGCCGCCGCTCTTCAACCGCTACGCCGGCGCGAGCAACGAATACGGCGATCACGTCGACCAGGCGATCCGCTATGCCGGCGACGAGCGCGTGCGCACCGACCTGTCGTGCACGCTGTTCCTCAGCGATCCAGCGGACTACGACGGCGGCGAGCTGGTGATCGAGCACGGCTTCGGCGCGCAGCGCATCAAGCTCGCGGCCGGCGCGCTGGTGCTGTACCCCGGCACCAGCGTGCACCGCGTCGAACCGGTCACGCGGGGTGAACGCCTGGCGAGTTTTTTCTGGGTCGAGAGCATGGTGCGCCGCGACGACCAGCGCCAGCTGCTGTTCGACATGGACATGGCGCTGATGCGGCTGCGCGCCGAGCACGGCGAATCGCCCGAGACGGTGCGGTTGACCGGCACGTACCACAACCTGCTGCGCATGTGGGCCGACAGCTGAGCGCGATCAACCTGCACGACTACGAGGCGATGGCCGAAGCGCAGCTCGACGCGCGGGCCTGGGCCTACCTCGCCGGCGGCGCGGGCGACGAGCGCACGCTGCGCGACAACCGCGCGGCGTGGGACCGGTTGCGGCTGCTGCCGCGCCTGCTGCGGCCGCTGGCGGGCGGTCACACACGCCAGGAGCTGTTCGGCCGCACGTTGGCGCATCCGATCCTGCTGGCACCGGTGGCCTATCAGCAGCTCGCGCATCCGGACGGCGAACTGGCCAGCGCACTCGCCGCCGCCGCACAAGGCGCCGGCCTGGTGCTGAGCACGCTGGCCGGCACGCGGCTCGAAGCGGTCGCGCAGCGGGTGCTGCCCGAAACAAGCCGCGGCCCGCTGTGGTTCCAGCTCTACTTCCAGCACGACCGTGCATTCACCGCCGAGCTGGTCCAGCGCGCCGAAGCCGCGGGCTACGAGGCACTGGTGGTGACGGTCGATGCGGCGACGAGTGGCGCGCGCGATCGCGAGCGCCGCGCCGGTGTCCGCCTGCCGTCGACGATGGCGGTCAATCTGAAGGACCTTCCGGCGCGGCCGCCGCGGACAGCCACGCCCGGCGGCAGCGCCTTGTTCGACGATCTGCTGCATGCGGCACCGACCTGGGACGACCTCGACTGGCTGGTCGGCCGCACCCGCCTTCCGCTACTGCTGAAGGGCGTGCTGCACCCGGACGATGCCCGTCAGGCTGCGGCGGCCGGCGTGGCCGGCCTGATCGTCAGCAACCACGGCGGCCGCACGCTCGACACCGCGCTCGCCACGGCGGACGCGCTGCCGCGCATCGTCGACGCGGTCGGCCCCGACCTGCCCTTGCTGGTCGACGGCGGCATCCGGCGTGGCACCGACGTGCTGAAGGCCCTGGCCCTGGGCGCCCGCGCCGTGCTGATCGGCCGGCCCTACGTGATGGCGCTCGCCGCCGCCGGTCCGCAGGGTGTCGCGCACGTGATCCGCCTGCTGCGCGACGAGCTCGAGATCGCGATGGCGCTCAGCGGCTGCCGGACCCTGGCCGACGTCACCCGGTCGTTGATCGTCACCCGCTGAGCAAGCGGCGTTTATCATCAGGGCATGTCTCCCGTGCCTGACGTCGCGCGCATCCGGCTCGACAACGCCCTGCTGCTCTTCGACGAGTTCGTCCAGGCCACCATCAGCGCTCCCGATGCCGCGACGCTGCGCGGCCTGGAGCGCCGCTTTGCCGAACGCCTGCAGATCCAGCCCAGCTACTGGAGCCAGATCAAGGGCCGCTCGCGCCAGATCGGCGAGCGGCTGGCGCGGCAGTTCGAACACCTGTGCCGCAAGCCGAACGGCTGGATGGACGTGCCGCACGGCCCGGGCACGCCCTCCGAGGCCGCGGCGGTGGCACCGGCCGATCACGGCGCCAGCCCGGTGCCGCAGGACGACGACGAGCGCTTCATCGTCGGCCTGGTGCTGACCTATTACCGCCGCCATCCGCAGCGCGCCCGCACGCGCCTGCTGGACCTGCTCGGTGAGGTGTTGACACCGCCGCCGCCCGCGGCATCGGCGCCGGCCTCGCCGACAGCGCGCAATCCGGGACGCCCAGGAGCGCCGCGACCACCCAGCCCGGCACCGGCCCCAGTGGATGACCACAAGCTGTGGGAAAGCCTTCAGGCCGGGGTCGCCCCCCTGAAGCGCAAGCGCTGATCGCCAAGCCCGACCGGCGGAGCCGCTGTCGCTAGCACGCAAAATGCGCGGCACCGCGATCGTCCGCTCGGGAGTTTCCCGTATCCCTGGATTTAGGGGCTTGCGCAAGATAAATGAACGTTTATCATCTGCGCAAGTCGTTGATCAAGCCCTCCACCGGGCGCCGAAGCCAGCGACGACACCCCCGATCAACCCCTCACCGTCCGAGTTCCCACTGTCCATGTTCGCTTCGCTGTCCTGTTCCGCCTCGTCCGCCGTGCTGCATGCATCGGCGTCGCCGGGCCACCAGGTCGCGGCACATGGTCAGGGCACCGGTCGAGGTATGGCAGGCGCTCCGCCGGGAGCCATGGCTGGCTAAACGCGACCCCGACGTCGCGCTACCCACCACGGCCCGGGCTGCCTGCAGCGCCCGGGCCGTTGTCATTTCCGGATTCCGATTCCCCTTGCCCGAGGAGGCAACCCATGAAGATCACCGTCAAGACTCTCAAGCCCCGCAATCCGCTGGTGGCTGCCTGCCTGCATCGCCTCGCCGGCTCCCACCGACGCGGAACCGCCGCCCTGCGCAACGCCGCCAAGCGTGAGCTGCAGCGCGAGCTGATGAAGGAACGACATCCCTGCACCTGAACCGCAGGCACCCCTCCCGGCCGTGGCCGGCGCAGGCGGAGCCCTTGGAGAACGACCATGAGCAAGAGTTTGCAAGGCTACTACGGCCCCCTCGCCGCCCCGAGCGGCAGCGTGATGCGGCGCGGCGCGGCGTTTGCGTTGCGCGGCGCGAGCAAGGCGCTCGCCCGCCTGTCGCGTCGGCTGCGCGCCGCCGAAGCCGGCCGCGGTGCGCGACGCGCGCCGGAGCTGGAGTTCTACGCCGAAGCCGGTGCGCCCGAGGGCGCGCTGTACGTCGATGGTGAGTACGTCGGCCATGTGCCCGGCGTACGCCGCCTGTGATGCCGCTGGACGCGGGCGCCGATCGCGGCGCCCGCCCCCTCATGCGCCACCCGGCGAACGGCGCCCACACCACCCTGCGCTCGACCGGGAGCCCCCGGGTGATCGATGATCGAACCCTGCCGGACGAGGAGCCGCTGATGACCGCCGCCAACGAACCGCTGCGCCTGCTGGTGAACCGCCAGAACCTGCGCGACACCTGCTTCGCGACTGACAACGACGCGCAGCGCCCACTGACCGATGGCGAGGCGCGATTGCGTATCGAGCAGTTCGCGCTGACGGCGAACAACATCACCTATGCCGCGTTCGGCGAGGCGATGAAGTACTGGGAGTTCTTCCCGACCGAGCAGCCGGCGCTCGGCTGCATCCCCGTGTGGGGCTTCGCGACGGTGGTCGAATCGCGCGCCGAGGGCGTGGCGGTCGGCGAGCGCTGCTACGGCTACTGGCCCATGGGCAGCTACCTGATCGTCGCGCCCGAACGGATCGACAGCCGCGGCTTCGTCGACGGCCGTGCCCACCGCGCCTCGCTGCCGGCCGTCTACAACCAGATCCAGTTCTGCCGTGCCGATCCCGCCTATCACGCGGCGAACGAAGCGCGCCAGGCGCTGCTGCGACCGTTATTCGTGACCTCGTTCCTGATCGATGACTTCCTCGCTGAACAGGACTTCTTCGGTGCCCGCCAGGTGCTGCTGTCCAGCGCTTCGAGCAAGACCGCCTACGGCACCGCGCTGTGCCTGTCCGGCCGCCAGCCCGACAGCGACATCACGGTCACCGGGTTGACGTCGCGCGCGAACCTGGCGTTCACGCAGTCTCTCGGCTGTTATGACCAGGTCCTGGCCTACGACGATCTGAGCAAACTGGATCGCGGATTGCCGACGGTTTACGTCGACATGTCCGGCAGCGCCGCGCAGCGGCTGGCGGTACACACGCACTTCAACGGCGCACTCAGCTACAGCTGCTCGGTCGGCGGAACGCACTGGGACGAACTGGGTCCAGGCGCGGGCTTGCCGGGCCCTCGTCCGACGCTCTTCTTCGCGCCGACCCAGCTGCGCAAACGTCTCAATCCTCCACCGGAGGGCTGGGGCCCGGCTGGATGGCAACAGCGCGTCGACGCGGCCTGGACGCGGCTGATGGCGGCAATGGATGGCGCTGATCGGCACCCCTGGCTGGTCGTCGAGTCGGCAACGGGTGCCGCCGCGGTGCGTCGAACCTATCTCGAGCTGCTCGAAGGGCGCAGCGACCCCCGGGCCGGCCACTTGCTCTCCTTTCATCCCGTGTCGCAGCCGGCGCCTTAAGGCCAGCGCGCGGACGCCGAAATCAGCGTTACGAGCCGGCTTCAATCGTCGCCATGCCACCCGCCCCGCCCTTCCTGTCGAACGCGCCCGCCGACGTCGCTGCCTGGATCGCCTGCTTCCAGCAGCGCGAAACCCCGGTGTTTGCGTCGACGGCGCGCGCCATCGCCGACCTGGGCGCGAACGAGGACGCGGTGGACGCGAACATGCTGTCCGAGGCGCTGTCGAACGATCCGCTGATGGTGCTGAAGCTGCTGCGCCATGTGGCTGAACGCCGCTCGGCGCGCGCCGTGACGGATGTCGAGACCGTCACCGCGGCCATCGTGCTGATGGGCATTCCGCCGTTCTTCCGTGCCTTCTCCGACCAACCGACCGTCGAGGATCGGCTCGCCAGCGATCCCCTGGCGCTCGAAGGCCTGCAAACCGTGCTGCTGCGCGCCAATCGGGCTGCTCAATTCGCGCTCGGGTTTGCGGTGCACCGCCTGGATCACGACGCGGCGGTCATTCACGAAGCCGCGCTGTTGCACGACTTCGCCGAGATGCTGTTGTGGGTCCACGCGCCGGCGCTGGCACGGAACATTGCTCTGCGCCAACGGGCCGAGCCGACGCTGCGGTCGGCGGATGTACAGCGCCAGCTGCTCAATGTGACGCTGTCCGATCTGCAGCAGGCGCTGATGAAGGCCTGGCGGTTGCCCGAGCTGCTGGTGCGCATCAGCGACGACCAGGCGAGCACCTCGCCACAGGTGCGCAATGTGCAACTGGCGATCCGCGTGGCCCGGCATAGCGCGCGCGGCTGGGACAACCCGGCCCTGCCGGACGACATCGCCGACATCGCCCAGCTGCTCAACATGAGCCACGACCCGACGCTGCAGCTGCTGCACGAGATCGACAGCTAAAGCGGCATCGCCCCGGTGCCCTTGATGCGCTCGAGCATGAAGCTCGACTTGCAGTCCTGCACGCTGGGGTGCTTCAGCAGCGTGTCCATGATGAATCGCGAGTAGTGCGTCATGTCGCGCACGACCACGCGCAACAGGTAGTCCATCTCGCCGCTCAGCGCGGCGCATTCGACGACCTCGGGCCAGGTCTGCACCGACGCCTTGAATGCATCCATCGGATTGCGCTTGTGGCTCTCGGTGTGCTTCTCGAGGCGCACGTTGATGTAGACGGTGAGCGCCAAGCCGATGCGCTCGGGCGGCACCAGCGCGACATAGCCGGCGATGACGCCGGTCTCCTCGAGCCGGCGCACGCGCCGCAGCGTTGCCGAGGCGGACAGGCCGATCTGCGCCGCCAGTGCATCGTAGGTCGTTCGACCGTCCGCCTGCAGCACCCGCAGAATGCGCGTATCGAGCGCATCAAGCACGGTTGATTCGTCCATTCGGGGATTTTGCAGGATTGGTGTGTCGCGCTGCCGCGGCGAGCGGACCTTCAGGTCGGCGACGGACCGCGGGGTGGGGCGACGGCTGCGCTTTCGCCGGGTCGCGCCGGTCTCACCCGATTCATCACCTCGGTGAACACGGTCGGGCTGGACAGCAGATGCACATGCGCGAGGCCGGGCAAATGACGGTTGTCGGCGCCCGGCAGCGTCGCGGTGGCGGCCGGGAAGACGATGTTGTCGCAGTGACCGTAGTAGCAGGTGAACGGCACGGCCGCCGCTGCGGGGCCGTCGGCCAGCGCCGCCAGCCAGCGGCTGCCGCGGCGCATCTGGCGGCCGTTGTGGCTGAAGGCAAACCGAGCGAGCCAGGTGCCGTGATGCGGTGAGCCGATCGTGACGACGCCGGCGCAGCACCGATGCGCTTCAGAACGCTGCAGCCAGCGGCGGACGGCAAGGCCTCCCATGCTGTGCGCGACGATCAGCGGCGGCGCGCCGGTGGTGGACTGCAGGCGCCGCACCGCAGCGTCGATCGATTCAGCGTAGTCATCGATCGAGCCGAACGCCGGCTCCAGCGTCACCGCGATGAACGGCACGTCCGCGGCACGCAAACGCCGCATCCACGGATTCCACAGGCCGCGGTTGCAGACGAAGCCGTGCACCAGCAGCAGGCCGCGACGGGGTGCGGCCGCGGATGTCTGCTGGGGCAGGTGATCTGGTTCGGCGTCGGCGCGAAATGGCTGCCGCCAGCCGAAGGTCTGGATGCCCCACAACACTTCGCCGAGCCAGGCCCGCAACAGTGCGCCCGGTGTCGGCCTTGGCGCTGGCCGGTGGTCGCCGAATGCAGCAAGCAGCAAGAACTCCGCGGCCAGCACGGGGGCGTGCGGCAGCAAGATGAGGAGTGCCGTGGCGACACGCCAGGCGAAGTGAATGTCCTGCCGCCCGCTCCACCACCACCACGTGCCGGCGAGCAGCAGCACGCAAAGGACGAGCAGTCGTTGCAAACGCGCGATCATCGGGGCCGGGAGTCAGGGCAAGGTGGGCGACAGTCTCGCATCGGAACCGCCGGCGAATGGCATTCGACGACACCGGTAGGGCGGAGTCACTAGCCGAGCCGAAAGTTTCGCCGCGGCGCGCTACGCTTCGCGCGTCATGAGTCCCGCAGGCCAACAGATCCTCGACCATCTCGCGCGCGTCGAGCGCTTGCGGCTCGCACGTGCGGACGATCCGGCTCAAACCGAACGGGTGCAGGCCGTCAAGGCGTACCAGGCCCGCCGCTTCGAGCGCGGATATGCCGATCTGCTGGCCGATGCACGCTACTGCCGGGCGGCGCGTTTTTTTCTCGACGAGCTCTATGGGCCCCAGGAGTTTGCGGCGCGGGATGCACAGTTCGCGCGCATCGTGCCAGCGTTGGTACGGATGTTCCCCGACGAGATCGTCCGAACGGTCGCCGCATTGGCGCGTCTGCATGCCTTGTCCGAAGATCTCGACGACACGATGGCGCGCCAGCTCGATGCACCGGCAATCGACGCTGCGGTCTACCGCGCCTTGTGGCAGCGCACGGGACGCGCGCAAGATCGGCAGGCACAGATCGATCTCACGATCCAGATCGGCGAGGCACTCGACCACTACACGCGCAGTCATTTTCTGCGCGGCGCGCTGCGCATGATGCGACAACCGGCGCGCGCAGCCGGGCTCGGCGAACTGCAACGCTTCCTCGAGGTGGGCTTCGAGACTTTCGGCTCGATGAAGGGTGCGCAGACGTTTCTCGGCACGGTGCGGCAGCGCGAGGAGGCCCTCGCGAACGCGCTGTTTGACGGGGGCGCAATCACTTCAGCGACAACATCGTCGGGTACTGCGCCTATGGATCCGTTCGCGGCGCTAGGACAATTACCGTAGCCCTGCGTCGCACCGCCCGCAACCATGCGGGGCCTGGAAACGCATTGACCCTCGGAGCTGCCGTGCAAAGACCCTGGTTGAACAACTATCCCGACGGCGTGCCGAGCGAAATCGATTCGACCGCTTACGCGTCGCTCGTCGACCTGCTCGAGGACGCGTTTCGTCGCTATGCAAATCGTCCCGCGGCCGAGTGTCTGGGCAGCCGGCTGCGCTTTCGCGATGTCGACGACCAGTCGCAAGCGCTGGGCGCCTGGCTGCAAGCGAAGGGGCTGGCGCCCGGAAGCCGCGTTGCGGTGATGATGCCCAACTTGCCGCAGTACATGGTGGCAATCGCGGCGATCCTGCGCGCCGGGTTGGTCGTCGTCAACGTGAACCCGCTGTACACACCGCGGGAGCTGGAGCATCAGCTGAAGGACTCGGGCGCGGAGGCGATCGTCGTGCTCGAGAACTTCGTCAGCACGCTCGAGGAAGTGATCGACAGAACAGCGGTGCGTCACGTGGTGCTCGCGTCGATGGGCGACCTGCTGGGGTTCTGGAAGGGGCAGTTGGTCAATTTCGCAGTGCGGCACCTGCGCAAGATGGTGCCCGAATACCGGTTGCCCCTCGATCAAGGCCGCACGGTCACACGGTTCAACATGGCAGTGGCTGAAGGCACGCGGCTGGCGCTGAGGCGCGCGGCCCTGGGCCCCGGCAGCGTCGCGTTTCTGCAGTACACCGGCGGCACCACCGGCGTGTCGAAAGGCGCGACGCTGCTGCATCGCAATGTTGTTGCCAACATCCTGCAAACCGAAGCCTGGTTCAAGCCGATGTTGGACACCGTCGGCGCGCAGCAGATGACCGTCGTGTGCGCGCTGCCGCTGTACCACATCTTCGCGCTGACGATCTGCTACATGATGGGCGCCCGCTTGGGGATGTTGAACCTGCTGATCCCGAATCCACGCGACATCCCCGGCTTCGTCAAGGCACTGCAAGGACACCGCGTGAACATGTTTCCGGCGGTCAACACGCTGTTCAATGCCTTGGCCAACGATCAGGGCTTTGCGCGTCTGGACTTCTCGGGACTGGTGGTGTCGAACGGCGGCGGTATGGCGGTTCAGCAGGCGACGGCCGAGCTGTGGCGCCGGGTCACCGGATGTTCGATCGTGGAAGGGTACGGGCTGTCGGAAACCTCACCGGTCGCCACGACGAACCGGCTGGACATCGAAGGCTTCACCGGCACGATCGGCTTACCCGTGCCGTCGACGGACATCGTGATCCGTGATGATGAGGGGCGCGATATGCCGCTCGGACAGCCGGGCGAAATATGCATCCGCGGCCCGCAGGTCATGAGCGGCTACTGGAACCGGCCGGATGAAACTGCGAAGGTGATGACGGACGACGGCTTCTTTCGCTCGGGCGACGTGGGCGTCATGGACGAGCGCGGACACACGCGCATCGTCGACCGCAAGAAGGACATGATCCTGGTGTCGGGCTTCAACGTGTACCCGAACGAGATCGAGCAGGTCGTCAACCTGCATCCTGGTGTGATCGAGTGCGCCGCGATCGGAATTCCGGACAGCAAGTCCGGCGAATCGGTGAAGCTGTTCGTGGTTCGCCGTGACACCACCCTGTCCGAATCCGATTTGATGAATTACTGCAAGGACAACTTCACAGCCTACAAGCGTCCGCGGTACATCGAGTTCCGCGACGACCTTCCGAAGTCGAACGTCGGCAAGATCTTGCGTCGCGAGTTGCGTTCGGCGGCGTAAGTCCGGCTTGAGACGCTGCCCTGATGCCCTGATGCGCTGGCTTGCTATTGGCGGCGTCTGCAAACATCTGGATTTGTGAGCGGGAAACTCAAGCTGTTCATCTGCGGCCAGAATGGCAAAAGGCCCGAACTCGTTGAGTTCGGGCCTCTTTGGGTATTAGCCTGACGATGTCCTACTTTCACACGGGAATCCGCACTATCATCGGCGCAGAGGCGTTTCACTGTCCTGTTCGGGATGGGAAGGAGTGGGACCACCTCGCTATGGTCATCAGGCTTAACTTGTTGCCGCGCTGACGACATGCGTCAGTGCGACCAATTCACAGAGATTCGAATCAGCTTTTGATTGCGTATGCCAGATTGGGCATAACTGAATTGTTGACGACGGGTCGTCAAAATTATAGGGTCAAGCCGCACGAGCAATTAGTACTGGTTAGCTTAACGCATTACTGCGCTTCCACACCCAGCCTATCAACGTCCTGGTCTTGAACGACTCTTTAGGGGGCTCAAGGCCCCGGCAAGACTCATCTTGAGACGAGTTTCCCGCTTAGATGCTTTCAGCGGTTATCTCTTCCGCACTTAGCTACTCGGCAATGCCACTGGCGTGACAACCGATACACCAGAGGTGCGTCCACTCCGGTCCTCTCGTACTAGGAGCAGGCTCTCTCAATCTTGCAGCGCCCACGGAAGATAGGGACCAAACTGTCTCACGACGTTTTAAACCCAGCTCACGTACCTCTTTAAATGGCGAACAGCCATACCCTTGGGACCGGCTACAGCCCCAGGATGAGATGAGCCGACATCGAGGTGCCAAACACCGCCGTCGATATGAACTCTTGGGCGGTATCAGCCTGTTATCCCCAGAGTACCTTTTATCCGTTGAGCGATGGCCCTTCCATACAGAACCACCGGATCACTTAGTCCTACTTTCGTACCTGCTCGACTTGTCAGTCTCGCAGTCAAGCACGCTTATGCCTATGCACTATGAGCACGATTTCCGACCGTGCCTAGCGTACCTTCGAACTCCTCCGTTACGCTTTGGGAGGAGACCGCCCCAGTCAAACTGCCTACCATACACTGTCCCCAACCCGGATAACGGGCCAAGGTTAGAACCTCAAACACACCAGGGTGGTATTTCAACGTTGGCTCCACCGGAACTAGCGTCCCGGCTTCAAAGCCTCCCACCTATCCTACACAGATCTGTTCAAAGTCCAATGTAAAGCTACAGTAAAGGTTCATGGGGTCTTTCCGTCTTTCCGCGGGGAGATTGCATCATCACAAACATTTCAACTTCGCTGAGTCTCTGGAGGAGACAGTGTGGCCATCGTTACGCCATTCGTGCAGGTCGGAACTTACCCGACAAGGAATTTCGCTACCTTAGGACCGTTATAGTTACGGCCGCCGTTTACTGGGACTTCAATCAAGAGCTTGCACCCCATCATTTAATCTTCCAGCACCGGGCAGGCGTCACACCCTATACGTCGACTTTCGTCTTTGCAGAGTGCTGTGTTTTTATTAAACAGTCGCAGCCACCGATTCTCTGCGGCCTCATTGGGCTCCCCCTGTACGGGTTCACCTACTAAAGGCACACCTTCTTCCGAAGTTACGGTGTCAATTTGCCGAGTTCCTTCTCCAGAGTTCTCTCAAGCGCCTGAGAATACTCATCACGCGCACCAGTGTCGGTTTGCGGTACGGTCGTCTATAGCTGAAGCTTAGTGGCTTTTCCTGGAAGCAGGGTATCGCTCACTTCGGCGGCAAGCCGCCTCGTTATCACCCCTCATCTAAGCCCGGCGGATTTGCCTACCAGGCACGACTACAGGCTTGAACCGGGACATCCAACACCCGGCTGAGTTAACCTTCTCCGTCCCCACATCGCACTATAGATCGGTACAGGAATATTGACCTGTTTCCCATCAGCTACGCATCTCTGCCTCGCCTTAGGGGCCGACTCACCCTACGCCGATGAACGTTGCGTAGGAAACCTTGCGCTTACGGCGAGGGGGCTTTTCACCCCCTTTAACGCTACTCATGTCAGCATTCGCACTTCTGATACCTCCAGCGGGCCTCACGACCCACCTTCACAGGCGTACAGAACGCTCTCCTACCGCGCGTATTGCTACGCACCCGCAGCTTCGGTTACTGGCTTAGCCCCGTTACATCTTCCGCGCAGGACGACTCGATCAGTGAGCTATTACGCTTTCTTTAAATGGTGGCTGCTTCTAAGCCAACATCCTGACTGTTTTAGCCTTCCCACTTCGTTTCCCACTTAGCCAATATTGGGGACCTTAGCTGGCGGTCTGGGTTGTTTCCCTCTTGTGTCCGGACGTTAGCACCCGGTGCACTGTCTCCCAAGCTGTACTCATCGGTATTCGGAGTTTGCAATGGTTTGGTAAGTCGCCATGACCCCCTAGCCATAACAGTGCTCTACCCCCGATGGTAATACTTGAGGCACTACCTAAATAGTTTTCGGAGAGAACCAGCTATCTCCAGGTTTGTTTAGCCTTTCACCCCTATCCACAGCTCATCCGCTAGTTTTGCAACACTAGTCGGTTCGGACCTCCAGTGCGTGTTACCGCACCTTCATCCTGGCCATGGATAGATCACCTGGTTTCGGGTCTACACCCAGCGACTCAAACGCCCTATTCGGACTCGGTTTCCCTACGCCTTCCCTATTCGGTTAAGCTTGCCACTGAATGTAAGTCGCTGACCCATTATACAAAAGGTACGCCGTCACCCTTGCGGGCTCCGACTTTTTGTATGCATGCGGTTTCAGGATCTATTTCACTCCCCTCCCGGGGTTCTTTTCGCCTTTCCCTCACGGTACTTGTTCACTATCGGTCGATTACGAGTATTTAGCCTTGGAGGATGGTCCCCCCATATTCAGACAGGGTTTCACGTGCCCCGCCCTACTTGTTCCGCACCTAGTACCACCGCCGACTTTTTCCATACGGGACTATCACCCTCTTTGGTCGGCCTTTCCAGACCGTTTTGATAAGTCGATGGCTATCATGCGCAGGCTGTTCCGATTTCGCTCGCCACTACTTTCGGAATCTCGGTTGATGTCTTTTCCTCGAGTTACTGAGATGTTTCAGTTCTCCCGGTTCGCCTCGCACACCTATGTATTCAGTGTGCGATACCCTTGCGGGTGGGTTTCCCCATTCGGAAATCTCCGGATCAAAGCTTATTTGCCAGCTCCCCGAAGCTTATCGCAGGCTATCACGTCCTTCATCGCCTGTAATCGCCAAGGCATCCACCACATGCACTTAGTCACTTGACCCTATAATTTTGACGCCGCGGACAAGGCAGCGTCGTCAAGGACTCGATTTGAGTAATTCGCGTTATGCCGTCTTCTAACTCTCAATCATTCGATATCGAGTTGAAGTCTGGTGACGCAATCAAATGTCATCGACGGCACGGTGCGCTGCAGCCCCTTTACGAACTGAACGCTTTCCGTCGATGACGCTGATTCGACTCTATGAATTGTTAAAGAACAACAGCCGACTTGCGAAGGCTGGCCTAAGCGCCCATCGGACGCTTAGGCCAGCATCGATCAAACTTGAATTGGTGGGTGGTGGAGGATGACGGGATCGAACCGACGACCCCCTGCTTGCAAAGCAGGTGCTCTCCCAGCTGAGCTAATCCCCCGACGAATGGGTGGTGGGTCTGGTTGGATTCGAACCAACGACCCCCGCCTTATCAAGACGGTGCTCTAACCGACTGAGCTACAGACCCGCGCATTCGTGAATTGAAGCGCCAAGTCAAAGTGTTCAAACGCAAGCTCCAGGCTAGGCCATCGCTTGTCGACGCTCACCAGGCTCACGCTCCACTCAAGTTTGTCTTCTGCTGTCAAACAACAGCCGATAAGTGTGGGCGCGAGAATTTGAGTGCTTTTTCCAGAAAGGAGGTGATCCAGCCGCACCTTCCGATACGGCTACCTTGTTACGACTTCACCCCAGTCACGAACCCTGCCGTGGTAATCGCCCTCCTTGCGGTTAGGCTAACTACTTCTGGCAGAACCCGCTCCCATGGTGTGACGGGCGGTGTGTACAAGACCCGGGAACGTATTCACCGCGGCAAGCTGATCCGCGATTACTAGCGATTCCGACTTCACGCAGTCGAGTTGCAGACTGCGATCCGGACTACGACCGGTTTTCTGGGATTGGCTCCCCCTCGCGGGTTGGCAGCCCTCTGTACCGGCCATTGTATGACGTGTGTAGCCCTACCCATAAGGGCCATGAGGACCTGACGTCATCCCCACCTTCCTCCGGTTTGTCACCGGCAGTCTCATTAGAGTGCCCTTTCGTAGCAACTAATGACAAGGGTTGCGCTCGTTGCGGGACTTAACCCAACATCTCACGACACGAGCTGACGACGGCCATGCAGCACCTGTGTCCTGGCTCTCTTTCGAGCACTCCCACATCTCTGCGGGATTCCAGGCATGTCAAGGGTAGGTAAGGTTTTTCGCGTTGCATCGAATTAAACCACATCATCCACCGCTTGTGCGGGTCCCCGTCAATTCCTTTGAGTTTCAACCTTGCGGCCGTACTCCCCAGGCGGTCAACTTCACGCGTTAGCTACGTTACTGAACAGCAAGCCGTCCAACAACCAGTTGACATCGTTTAGGGCGTGGACTACCAGGGTATCTAATCCTGTTTGCTCCCCACGCTTTCGTGCATGAGCGTCAGTGCAGGCCCAGGGGATTGCCTTCGCCATCGGTGTTCCTCCGCATATCTACGCATTTCACTGCTACACGCGGAATTCCATCCCCCTCTGCCGCACTCCAGCTGTGCAGTCACAAGTGCAGTTCCCAGGTTAAGCCCGGGGATTTCACACCTGTCTTGCACAACCGCCTGCGCACGCTTTACGCCCAGTAATTCCGATTAACGCTTGCACCCTACGTATTACCGCGGCTGCTGGCACGTAGTTAGCCGGTGCTTATTCTTCAGGTACCGTCATCCCCCCGAGGTATTAACTCAGAGGATTTCTTCCCTGACAAAAGCGGTTTACAACCCGAAGGCCTTCTTCCCGCACGCGGCATGGCTGGATCAGGGTTGCCCCCATTGTCCAAAATTCCCCACTGCTGCCTCCCGTAGGAGTCTGGGCCGTGTCTCAGTCCCAGTGTGGCTGGTCGTCCTCTCAGACCAGCTACAGATCGTCGGCTTGGTAGGCTTTTACCCCACCAACTACCTAATCTGACATCGGCCGCTCCAATAGCGCGAGGTCTTGCGATCCCCCGCTTTCACCCTTAGGTCGTATGCGGTATTAATCCGGCTTTCGCCGGGCTATCCCCCACTACTGGGCACGTTCCGATGCATTACTCACCCGTTCGCCACTCGTCGCCAGGTTGCCCCGCGTTACCGTTCGACTTGCATGTGTAAGGCATGCCGCCAGCGTTCAATCTGAGCCAGGATCAAACTCTTCAGTTCGATCTTGAAATTTGCTCAAAGAATTGAAGTGAACTTCACTTGCATGAAAATTCAATTCAGTGAGCGTTTAAGGTCATGAGACCTCGAGATTCGCGGCTTTACCCGCTAGCCTCTTGGCACTCGCCTTCAAACGCCCACGCTTATCGGCTGTTGATTTTTAAAGAGCGGGACTTGCGTCCATATTAGCTTTCGCTAAAGACTGAGATCGAATTCCTTCAATCACACTCTTTAGAGAAGAAAACGCCCGGCTCTCACCGGGCGTTTCTCACGTCATATTAGCCTGACGATGTCCTACTTTCACACGGGAATCCGCACTATCATCGGCGCAGAGGCGTTTCACTGTCCTGTTCGGGATGGGAAGGAGTGGGACCACCTCGCTATGGTCATCAGGCTTAACTTGTTGCCGCGCTGACGACATGCGTCAGTGCGACCAATTCACAGAGATTCGAATCAGCTTTTGATTGCGTATGCCAGATTGGGCATAACTGAATTGTTGACGACGGGTCGTCAAAATTATAGGGTCAAGCCGCACGAGCAATTAGTACTGGTTAGCTTAACGCATTACTGCGCTTCCACACCCAGCCTATCAACGTCCTGGTCTTGAACGACTCTTTAGGGGGCTCAAGGCCCCGGCAAGACTCATCTTGAGACGAGTTTCCCGCTTAGATGCTTTCAGCGGTTATCTCTTCCGCACTTAGCTACTCGGCAATGCCACTGGCGTGACAACCGATACACCAGAGGTGCGTCCACTCCGGTCCTCTCGTACTAGGAGCAGGCTCTCTCAATCTTGCAGCGCCCACGGAAGATAGGGACCAAACTGTCTCACGACGTTTTAAACCCAGCTCACGTACCTCTTTAAATGGCGAACAGCCATACCCTTGGGACCGGCTACAGCCCCAGGATGAGATGAGCCGACATCGAGGTGCCAAACACCGCCGTCGATATGAACTCTTGGGCGGTATCAGCCTGTTATCCCCAGAGTACCTTTTATCCGTTGAGCGATGGCCCTTCCATACAGAACCACCGGATCACTTAGTCCTACTTTCGTACCTGCTCGACTTGTCAGTCTCGCAGTCAAGCACGCTTATGCCTATGCACTATGAGCACGATTTCCGACCGTGCCTAGCGTACCTTCGAACTCCTCCGTTACGCTTTGGGAGGAGACCGCCCCAGTCAAACTGCCTACCATACACTGTCCCCAACCCGGATAACGGGCCAAGGTTAGAACCTCAAACACACCAGGGTGGTATTTCAACGTTGGCTCCACCGGAACTAGCGTCCCGGCTTCAAAGCCTCCCACCTATCCTACACAGATCTGTTCAAAGTCCAATGTAAAGCTACAGTAAAGGTTCATGGGGTCTTTCCGTCTTTCCGCGGGGAGATTGCATCATCACAAACATTTCAACTTCGCTGAGTCTCTGGAGGAGACAGTGTGGCCATCGTTACGCCATTCGTGCAGGTCGGAACTTACCCGACAAGGAATTTCGCTACCTTAGGACCGTTATAGTTACGGCCGCCGTTTACTGGGACTTCAATCAAGAGCTTGCACCCCATCATTTAATCTTCCAGCACCGGGCAGGCGTCACACCCTATACGTCGACTTTCGTCTTTGCAGAGTGCTGTGTTTTTATTAAACAGTCGCAGCCACCGATTCTCTGCGGCCTCATTGGGCTCCCCCTGTACGGGTTCACCTACTAAAGGCACACCTTCTTCCGAAGTTACGGTGTCAATTTGCCGAGTTCCTTCTCCAGAGTTCTCTCAAGCGCCTGAGAATACTCATCACGCGCACCAGTGTCGGTTTGCGGTACGGTCGTCTATAGCTGAAGCTTAGTGGCTTTTCCTGGAAGCAGGGTATCGCTCACTTCGGCGGCAAGCCGCCTCGTTATCACCCCTCATCTAAGCCCGGCGGATTTGCCTACCAGGCACGACTACAGGCTTGAACCGGGACATCCAACACCCGGCTGAGTTAACCTTCTCCGTCCCCACATCGCACTATAGATCGGTACAGGAATATTGACCTGTTTCCCATCAGCTACGCATCTCTGCCTCGCCTTAGGGGCCGACTCACCCTACGCCGATGAACGTTGCGTAGGAAACCTTGCGCTTACGGCGAGGGGGCTTTTCACCCCCTTTAACGCTACTCATGTCAGCATTCGCACTTCTGATACCTCCAGCGGGCCTCACGACCCACCTTCACAGGCGTACAGAACGCTCTCCTACCGCGCGTATTGCTACGCACCCGCAGCTTCGGTTACTGGCTTAGCCCCGTTACATCTTCCGCGCAGGACGACTCGATCAGTGAGCTATTACGCTTTCTTTAAATGGTGGCTGCTTCTAAGCCAACATCCTGACTGTTTTAGCCTTCCCACTTCGTTTCCCACTTAGCCAATATTGGGGACCTTAGCTGGCGGTCTGGGTTGTTTCCCTCTTGTGTCCGGACGTTAGCACCCGGTGCACTGTCTCCCAAGCTGTACTCATCGGTATTCGGAGTTTGCAATGGTTTGGTAAGTCGCCATGACCCCCTAGCCATAACAGTGCTCTACCCCCGATGGTAATACTTGAGGCACTACCTAAATAGTTTTCGGAGAGAACCAGCTATCTCCAGGTTTGTTTAGCCTTTCACCCCTATCCACAGCTCATCCGCTAGTTTTGCAACACTAGTCGGTTCGGACCTCCAGTGCGTGTTACCGCACCTTCATCCTGGCCATGGATAGATCACCTGGTTTCGGGTCTACACCCAGCGACTCAAACGCCCTATTCGGACTCGGTTTCCCTACGCCTTCCCTATTCGGTTAAGCTTGCCACTGAATGTAAGTCGCTGACCCATTATACAAAAGGTACGCCGTCACCCTTGCGGGCTCCGACTTTTTGTATGCATGCGGTTTCAGGATCTATTTCACTCCCCTCCCGGGGTTCTTTTCGCCTTTCCCTCACGGTACTTGTTCACTATCGGTCGATTACGAGTATTTAGCCTTGGAGGATGGTCCCCCCATATTCAGACAGGGTTTCACGTGCCCCGCCCTACTTGTTCCGCACCTAGTACCACCGCCGACTTTTTCCATACGGGACTATCACCCTCTTTGGTCGGCCTTTCCAGACCGTTTTGATAAGTCGATGGCTATCATGCGCAGGCTGTTCCGATTTCGCTCGCCACTACTTTCGGAATCTCGGTTGATGTCTTTTCCTCGAGTTACTGAGATGTTTCAGTTCTCCCGGTTCGCCTCGCACACCTATGTATTCAGTGTGCGATACCCTTGCGGGTGGGTTTCCCCATTCGGAAATCTCCGGATCAAAGCTTATTTGCCAGCTCCCCGAAGCTTATCGCAGGCTATCACGTCCTTCATCGCCTGTAATCGCCAAGGCATCCACCACATGCACTTAGTCACTTGACCCTATAATTTTGACGCCGCGGACAAGGCAGCGTCGTCAAGGACTCGATTTGAGTAATTCGCGTTATGCCGTCTTCTAACTCTCAATCATTCGATATCGAGTTGAAGTCTGGTGACGCAATCAAATGTCATCGACGGCACGGTGCGCTGCAGCCCCTTTACGAACTGAACGCTTTCCGTCGATGACGCTGATTCGACTCTATGAATTGTTAAAGAACAACAGCCGACTTGCGAAGGCTGGCCTAAGCGCCCATCGGACGCTTAGGCCAGCATCGATCAAACTTGAATTGGTGGGTGGTGGAGGATGACGGGATCGAACCGACGACCCCCTGCTTGCAAAGCAGGTGCTCTCCCAGCTGAGCTAATCCCCCGACGAATGGGTGGTGGGTCTGGTTGGATTCGAACCAACGACCCCCGCCTTATCAAGACGGTGCTCTAACCGACTGAGCTACAGACCCGCGCATTCGTGAATTGAAGCGCCAAGTCAAAGTGTTCAAACGCAAGCTCCAGGCTAGGCCATCGCTTGTCGACGCTCACCAGGCTCACGCTCCACTCAAGTTTGTCTTCTGCTGTCAAACAACAGCCGATAAGTGTGGGCGCGAGAATTTGAGTGCTTTTTCCAGAAAGGAGGTGATCCAGCCGCACCTTCCGATACGGCTACCTTGTTACGACTTCACCCCAGTCACGAACCCTGCCGTGGTAATCGCCCTCCTTGCGGTTAGGCTAACTACTTCTGGCAGAACCCGCTCCCATGGTGTGACGGGCGGTGTGTACAAGACCCGGGAACGTATTCACCGCGGCAAGCTGATCCGCGATTACTAGCGATTCCGACTTCACGCAGTCGAGTTGCAGACTGCGATCCGGACTACGACCGGTTTTCTGGGATTGGCTCCCCCTCGCGGGTTGGCAGCCCTCTGTACCGGCCATTGTATGACGTGTGTAGCCCTACCCATAAGGGCCATGAGGACCTGACGTCATCCCCACCTTCCTCCGGTTTGTCACCGGCAGTCTCATTAGAGTGCCCTTTCGTAGCAACTAATGACAAGGGTTGCGCTCGTTGCGGGACTTAACCCAACATCTCACGACACGAGCTGACGACGGCCATGCAGCACCTGTGTCCTGGCTCTCTTTCGAGCACTCCCACATCTCTGCGGGATTCCAGGCATGTCAAGGGTAGGTAAGGTTTTTCGCGTTGCATCGAATTAAACCACATCATCCACCGCTTGTGCGGGTCCCCGTCAATTCCTTTGAGTTTCAACCTTGCGGCCGTACTCCCCAGGCGGTCAACTTCACGCGTTAGCTACGTTACTGAACAGCAAGCCGTCCAACAACCAGTTGACATCGTTTAGGGCGTGGACTACCAGGGTATCTAATCCTGTTTGCTCCCCACGCTTTCGTGCATGAGCGTCAGTGCAGGCCCAGGGGATTGCCTTCGCCATCGGTGTTCCTCCGCATATCTACGCATTTCACTGCTACACGCGGAATTCCATCCCCCTCTGCCGCACTCCAGCTGTGCAGTCACAAGTGCAGTTCCCAGGTTAAGCCCGGGGATTTCACACCTGTCTTGCACAACCGCCTGCGCACGCTTTACGCCCAGTAATTCCGATTAACGCTTGCACCCTACGTATTACCGCGGCTGCTGGCACGTAGTTAGCCGGTGCTTATTCTTCAGGTACCGTCATCCCCCCGAGGTATTAACTCAGAGGATTTCTTCCCTGACAAAAGCGGTTTACAACCCGAAGGCCTTCTTCCCGCACGCGGCATGGCTGGATCAGGGTTGCCCCCATTGTCCAAAATTCCCCACTGCTGCCTCCCGTAGGAGTCTGGGCCGTGTCTCAGTCCCAGTGTGGCTGGTCGTCCTCTCAGACCAGCTACAGATCGTCGGCTTGGTAGGCTTTTACCCCACCAACTACCTAATCTGACATCGGCCGCTCCAATAGCGCGAGGTCTTGCGATCCCCCGCTTTCACCCTTAGGTCGTATGCGGTATTAATCCGGCTTTCGCCGGGCTATCCCCCACTACTGGGCACGTTCCGATGCATTACTCACCCGTTCGCCACTCGTCGCCAGGTTGCCCCGCGTTACCGTTCGACTTGCATGTGTAAGGCATGCCGCCAGCGTTCAATCTGAGCCAGGATCAAACTCTTCAGTTCGATCTTGAAATTTGCTCAAAGAATTGAAGTGAACTTCACTTGCATGAAAATTCAATTCAGTGAGCGTTTAAGGTCATGAGACCTCGAGATTCGCGGCTTTACCCGCTAGCCTCTTGGCACTCGCCTTCAAACGCCCACGCTTATCGGCTGTTGATTTTTAAAGAGCTTCGCCGGTTTGGCGAGCTGCTGAATCGCGTTCAGCAGAGAGATGGGATTATGACTTGATTTATGAAACCCTGTCAACACCCTCTCGAAGTTTCTTTCAGCGCACCGATCGAATCGGCAAACTGTTTTCGCTTCGAGCGAAGCCTGCGATTATGGCACAGGCTTCTTTGTCTTCGCAATCCCGACTGATTTGCGGGGGATTCGCCGAGCGCTTGGGCTCCCGTCGATCCGCCGTGTCGGTCAGACAGCGAAGCCGCGCAGTATATACCAAGGAGAGGAGGGATCGACGCGGGGTTCGTGACACTGGCCGCGCGGCCGGCGTCCGCTAGCTCCCCGAATCAGATGATGGTCGTTCCACCCAGGACACGGCGCCATTCGGCGGCCGGGTCGTCGCTGGCGAGGGTTGCTCGCAGCGCAACCGCCAAGCGCGTACTGTCCGCACGCAAGATTCGCTGCTTGATCGACGACAGCTGCGCAGGGTGCATCGAGTAGCTACGCAGGCCCATCGCCAGCAGGAGCTCCGCAAACGCCACGTCACCGGCCATCTCTCCGCACACGCTGACATGCTTGCCGGCGGCATTGGCGGTGGCGATCACGTCAGCAATCAGACGGAGCACGGCGGGGTGCCAAGGATCGTAGAGGTGCGCGACCGACTCGTCGGCCCGGTCGATCGCCAAGGTGTACTGGATCAGGTCGTTGGTGCCGACCGATACGAAGTCGAAGTAGCGCAGCAGTTGCGGCAGGGAGACTGCCGCCGCCGGTATCTCGACCATCGCGCCGACCTCGATGTCGTTGAACGGCACGCCGGCTTCGGTCAGTTGCTGCTTCGCCCGTGCGACAGCCTCCTGCGTGTGTCGCGCCTCGGCGAGGTGCGCCACCATCGGAATCAGCATCCTGACCTTGCCGTAGGCGCTGGCGCGCAGAATGGCGCGGATCTGCTGGCGAAACATTGCCGGCTCGGACAAGCTCCAGCGGATCGCGCGCAATCCGAGCGCCGGATTGAGCGCGTGTTCGTGGCGCAGCTCGTGCACCGTGAGCCGATCGAGCGGCTTGTCAGCACCGATGTCGACCGTTCGGATGGTCACCGGCATGCCGTGCATGCCTTCGACCGCGCTGCGGTAGGCCTCGAACTGCTCGTCCTCGTTGGGCAGCTCGCCGTTGCGGTTCATGAACAGGAACTCGCTGCGGAACAGTCCGACACCGACGGCGCCGGCTGCCAACGCCGCCGCGGCATCGCCAGGCAACTCGATGTTGGCGAGCAGTTCGACCGCTTGTCCGTCGAGGGTCACCGACGGCATGTGCCGCAGCCGGTCCAGGCGCGCTCGCTCGAGCGCGCTCTGACGCTGCCGGAACCGATACTCCTCCAGCACGATCGGCGAGGGGTTGACCACCACCACGCCCGCGTCGCCGTCGATGATCAACCAGTCGTCTTGCCGCACGAGGCGACTCGCCTCGCGAGCGCCGACGACCGCTGGAATGTCGAGGCTGCGCGCAACGATGGCGGTGTGTGAGGTACGGCCGCCGACATCGGTGACGAACCCGGTGAAGACGCTGCCCTTGAACTGCAGCATGTCGGCCGGGGCGATGTCGTTGGCCACCAGCACCAGCGGATCCTCGCCGGCGAAATCGCGCGCGCCAGCGGCCAGCGGGAGCGGTTGAGCCTTGGCCAGCACACCCAGCAGGCGCTCGGCCACCTGTTCGATGTCGGCCTTGCGCTCGCGCAGGTATTCGTCCTCCATCTCGTCGAACTGCCGTGCCAGCACCTCGGTCTGCGCAGACACCGCCCACTCGGCGTTGTAGTGGCGCTCCTCGATCCAGTGCTTGGTGGCGTCGGCGAGCGTTTCGTCGTGCAGCAGCATCAGGTGCACGTCGAGCAGCGCCGCCAGCTCGCCGGGCGCGTCAGTAGGCAGCTCGCGCTTGAGTGTGGTCAGCTCGGCGGCGACGACATCGCGTGCCTGGCGCAAGCGGGCGATCTCGGCCTCGGCTCGTTCAGGCTCGACGAAGTAGTGCGCAACGTCGACGCGGCTCGATGCGACCAAGACCGCGCGGCCGATGGCAACCCCGCGCGACACCGGCAGTCCGAAGACCTGAATGCTCATGCGAAGACTTTAGCAGTGGCCTCGAACCATGCGCAGCGCGAATGGAGAGACTCGCGCGCGCCGTCACCGGAACGTCATGGGTGGTTCATCGGGTGGTCACCGCAGGTCCCCAGCATCACGCCAACACCACGCCACGCCGCACGCCATGGAACTTCCGCGCCCGACGCTGCCGATCACCGCTTTCGAGTCACCGCGTCTGCACCGCTCCGAGGCAGACCTGGAGGTCGTCTGGGCCCGCCACCTCGACGAGGTGCGCGCTGCTCAGCGGCTGCGGCATCAGGTCTTCGTGGAAGAGATGGGCGCCCGACCGGCGCCGCCCGCGGGCACGCCCGAGGGCCACGACGCCGACGTGTTCGATCGCTTCTGCGAACACCTGCTCGTGCGCACGCGCAGCGATGACCGAACCCCCGGCCGGGTGATCGGCACCTATCGCGTCCTGACGCCGTGGGCGGCGACACGGGCCGGCGGCCTGTACAGCGACACCGAATTCGACCTGACGCGCTTGCGCGCGCTGCGATCGGGCATGGTCGAACTCGGCCGCTCCTGCGTCGACCCGGAGTGGCGCCAGGGCGGCGTCATCATGGCGTTGTGGGCGGCGCTGGGCGAGTTCATGCAACGCAATGCACTGCACACGATGATCGGTTGTGCCAGCGTGGGCATGCGCGATGGCGGCCACGTTGCCGCCAGCCTGTGGCAGCAGCTGCGAGCAACCCACCTCGCCCCGCTGGAGTACCAGGTGCGCCCGCGACTGCCGCTTCCGGTGGAGCAGCTGGACACGCACCTGCGCGTCGAGGCGCCGCCACTGATCAAGGGCTATCTGCGTTGCGGCGCCAAGGTGCTCGGTCCGCCCGCTTGGGATCCGGATTTCAACACCGCGGACCTGCCGTTGATGATGCGCCTGGCCGATCTGCCGGCACGTTACCGGCGCCACTTCCTAGGCCATTGAGCGCGCGGGCGCCCGCAAGGCCTCACTGGCCTTCGCCGAACTTGTCGTCGATCAGCGCACGCAGCGCGGTCATCGCGACCTGCTCATCCGCGCCGTCGGTTTCTATTTCGATCTCGGTGCCCAGGCCGGCGGCCAGCATCATCACGCCCATGATGCTCTTGGCGTTGATGCGGCGCCCGTTGCGTGCCATGTGGACGTCGCACTGAAAGCTGCCGGCGAGCTTGGTGAGTTTGGCCGATGCGCGGGCGTGCAGCCCGAGCTTATTGCTGATCGTGATGGTCGTCCGGATCATGACTCGCGGGTTTGAGCGCCTGATTCTGCGGGCGTGCACTGGCCAATTGCATCACCCCTTGTGAAGCACCGGCGGCCGCCAGTGCGGTCAGCTTCTCGAGCGGCTCCTGCACATGGCCCAGCGCGCGCCACATCATCGGCACGTTGACGCCGACCAGCACGCGCGTGCCGGGCCGCTCGCCGAGGCGTCGAGCGACGTTGCAGGGCGTGGCCCCGAAGACGTCGGTGAGGATCAGCCACTCCGTCTCGCCGGAGGGGCCGAGCTGCTCGAGCGCCGCCTGCTCCACCTCCTCGGCGGACTGTTCGCCCGAGACATCGCAGATCGCCATGGCCGCCGCCTGGTCCGGAAAGATGTGCGCCGCGACCGAGCGCAAGGCGCTGGCCAGCGGGGCATGGGCGATCACGAACAAGCGAGGCATCGAGGGCACCTGGAGCGGGGCGATTATGTGCGCCCGGCCGTCGGCTGCAGCACCGCGGCCGCGCCCCGGTGCCAATGCGCCCACAGGAACGCCAGCAGGCAGCCGGCGAGAAACAGCCCGAGGCTCGCGCGGTAGGCCGACAACGGTGCCCAGCCGAGGGCCCGCAATGCGTCCAGCGCCAGGCCGATGCCCCATTGCACGGCGAAGACGCCGGCGAAGATCACCAGGTTGAATGCGGACAGCGCGCGCCCGGCGAGCGAGGACGGGAAGGCTTGCGCGACCGCCGGTTGGCTCAAGGAAACGACGCTGGTCAGCACGCACCACGCGGCCCAGGCCCCGGCACCTGCGGCCGGGCCGAACCACAGGATCGCGCCGAGGCAGGCGACGCCCAGCGGCCAGGCGCGGGCGATGATGCGATCGGCGTCCCAGCCGCTGCGCACGAGCCGCGGCATCAGCAAGCCCCAGCACAAGAAGGCGACCAGCATGCTGAGGTTGACGATGAACAGGCCGCGCGCGGCTCCACCGGGACTGTGGCCGGCCACCTGCGTCAGCCACGGTCCGATCCACAGCGATTGCATCGCCACCATGCCACCATAGGCGAAGAAGCCCAGCGGCGCCATGCGCACGAAGACCGGATGGCGCAACACCTCGCGATAGCCCCCGTTGGGCGCGGCCGCCGCGGACGATTCATGCGCCGCATCGTCGCGCGGCACCAGGAAGGCGATCGCCGCGATCGACACCAGCAGCAGCACCGCCACTGCGAGGAACAGGCCGCGCCAACCAAGCACCGGCAGCAGCCACTGCACAGGAAGCGTCGAAAACAGCATGCCGAGCGAGCCGGTCATCAGCATCCAGGAGTTGGTCCGCAGCTGCGCCGTCGGGCCGAAGCGGCGGCGATAGCACGTCAGCGGCGCCATCAGGCAGGCCGAGACGCCGACGCCGATCAGCAGCCGCGCGACGAGCAACTGCGGCAGGTCACGCGCCGCGCCGAAGCAGGCGCAGCCGACCGCCGCGACCGCCAGCAACACCATCAGCACGCGTTTCGGGCCGAACCGGTCGAGCGCGCTGCCGAGCGGCAATTGCATCGCAGCGAATCCGAGGAAGTAGGCCCCCGCCAGCAGGCCGAGCGCGCCGGCGCCGAGCCCGAGCTCGTTGCTGAAGGTCGGCGCGAGCGTCGCCGTCACCGCGCGCAACAGCGCCGAGAAGAAGTACGCGAACGCGAAAGCCAGGAACATCTGGACCATCAGGCGGCGCCCTGGCCCACCGGCGATCGGCGATTCAACGATCATGGCCGCACCGCCAACGCCTGCTCGAATTGGCGCAACAGGCCTTCATCGAGCGTTTGACCGACCACGGTGGCCTGGTAGACACGCGTGCCGAATGCGAAGACGGTGACCGATGATGACACCGCGCGGCCATCCGGCATCCGCCCGGCCAGGCGCCAGTGGCGGGCCAGCGGGTGCGGCGTCATGCCGGGCACCGCTGCCGGCTGTTCGCGCTCCGCACGCCCGTCGACGTTGCGCCGCGCAGAGTCGCCCAGCGCCTGCAGCGCCGGACCGATGCGCAGGGGGTCCGCGAGGTCGGCATGGCCGAGCGCAAAGGTCATGTCCTGGACCTGGCAAACGTAGAGCCGCATCGTGGCCGGCTGGCCTGCCAGGGTCAGCGCGCGCTCGTGGGTCGCCGGCCGGCAGGGCATGGCCATCGTCAGCTGGACGCCCTCGGGACGCATCTCGCGCCAGTCGATCGCCGGTCCGCAGGCGCTGATCGCCAGCGCGAACCCCAGCGGCGCCAGGCGCCTGAACCATCGCTTCATCGCTTGAGAGCCGCCGTTCAGCGGCAGCCGACACTGCACGTGAAAAATGTCACGAGCGGCTGCCAGTCCCCCCGGACGCGCGGGGTGGACACGGCGCGGACGTGGTCCGAGCATGCGCCACCCTCGAGACGGGCATTGTGCGGGTAATGGAGCGGCGATGAAGATCCAGGAAGCACCAACGGCGGGCAGCATGCTGCATGACGTGCTCGGCCAGCTCGCGGCCGAAGTGGCCGAACCGCTGACACGGGCGCTCGAACGCGTGCGCGCACTCGCCGCCGGCGAGACGCTGGATGCCCGGCAGCTGCAGGCCCTGCACGACGAGGTGGCCCGTGCTCGCCGCATCGGCATCCTCGGCCAGCAGATCGCGCGGCTGGCCTCCGGCGGCGTGCGACAAGTGCCCGAGCCGACCGACCTGTGCGCGATGCTGGACGAATTGCTCGATGAGCATCGCCGCGACGCCGCGCCGGGTGCCCGCGAAGTCCGGGCCACGCTGGGACCGGCCGCCGTGGTCACGGACACCGGGTTGACGGGAGCGCTGCTGCGGGCGCTGCTCGAATGGTGCGACGACAGCGCACTGACGCCGATCGAGCTGCGGCTCGATGCCCGCCCGTCGTCGGCCCAGGCGAACCTGCTGTGCCGCTTCACGCGCAAGCCGCGCGCGCCGGGCACCGCCGAACCCTTGTCGTGGCAGTTGATGCACTTCGCCGCCGCCGCGCTGAGCGCCCGGCTGACGCTCGAGGAAGACCACGCCAGCACGACCCTGAGCCTGCAGTTCGAACGCCTGGTCGCGCTGGCCGGCCACGCCGAACCCAGCGCCTCGGACGCCCGCCTGCTGGCCGGCTGCCAGCTGCTGGTGCTGGCACCCGACCGCGACATGCGCAACCAGGTGCGGCTCGCCGTGCAGGGCCTCGATCTGCTGGTCGACTACGTGGCCTCGGTCGACGCCGCCTGCGACTACTGCGCCGATGGCCTGCCGCAAGCCGTCGTCTACGCCTCGACGCTTTCGGGCGCGCCGCTGGAACGACTGCGGCGCCGACTGCACTCCGAAGTCGGGGCACCCCCGTTCATCGAGATCACGCCGCAAGGCCACGGCTTCGAGCCGCTGCGCCCGGGCGACGAAGCGGTCGCGCGGGTCGGGCTGGACGGCCTGGCGCAGGCGCTGCCGGCGGCGTTGGTGATCGAGCTGACGCGGCGGCGCTGATAGCCCCGCGGGCGGTGCGCCCGCGCAGCGCGGCGTAAACTGCCGCCGCCTCGTTCGAGCCCGGGACCATGAAGCTGACGCGCCGCCACCTCGCCCTCGCCGCCACTGTCGGCGCCCTCGCCGTCGGCGGCTGGATCGCCTTCGGCGGCGATCTCACCCGGCAAGCAGCCCCCCAGGTGGACTACACGCTGCTCGACGGCAGCCGCCACAGCACCGCGCAGCTGAAGGGCAAGGTCGTGCTGGTGAATTTCTGGGCGACGAGCTGCTCGACCTGCGTGCAGGAGATGCCGCAGATCGCGGCGACGCACCAAAAGTACCGCGCCCGCGGCTACGAGACGCTGGCGGTGGCGATGGAGTACGACCCGCCGGCCTACGTCGCCAACTTTGCCGAGAGCCGCAAGCTGCCTTTCGGCGTGGCGATCGACAACACCGGCGAGATCGCGCAGCGCTTCGGCGACGTGCGGCTGACGCCGACCTCGGTGCTGATCAACAAGCGCGGCGAGATCGTCAAGCGCTATGTCGGCGCGCCGGACTTCGCGGCGCTGCACACGCTGGTCGAGCAGCTGCTCGCCGAGACCTGAGCTAGACCGCGACGCCGGCGCCGGCCGCCTGCTGGTCGGCGTGGTAGCTGGAGCGCACCATCGCGCCGACGGCGGCGTGCGTGAAACCCATCTTCTGCGCCTCGGCTTCGAACATCTTGAAAGTGTCCGGGTGCACGTAGCGCCGCACGGGCAGGTGGTGGCCCGACGGCGCCAGGTACTGGCCGATCGTCAGCATGTCGATGTCGTGCGCACGCATGTCGCGCATCACCGCGAGGATCTCGTCGTCGGTCTCGCCCAGGCCGACCATCAGGCCGCTCTTGGTCGGCACCTCCGGATGCAGCGCCTTGAACTTCTTCAGCAGATTCAGGCTGAAGGCGTAGTCGCTGCCGGGGCGCGCTTCCTTGTACAGGCGCGGCGCCGTCTCCAGGTTGTGGTTCATCACGTCGGGCGGCGCGGCCTTCAGGATCTCCAGCGCGCGGTCGTCGCGGCCGCGGAAGTCGGGCGTCAGGATCTCGATGCGCGTGGCCGGCGACAGCGCGCGCACGCGCCGGATGCAGTCGACGAAGTGCGCCGCGCCGCCATCGCGCAGGTCGTCGCGGTCGACGCTGGTGATCACCACGTACTTCAGCTTCAGCGCAGCGATCGTCTTGGCCAGGTTCTCGGGCTCGTCGACGTCCAGCGGATCGGGCCGGCCATGGCCGACATCGCAGAACGGGCAGCGCCGCGTGCACTTGTCGCCCATGATCATGAAGGTCGCCGTGCCGTGGCCGAAGCACTCGCCGATGTTGGGGCACGAAGCCTCTTCGCAGACGGTGTGCAGCTTGTGCTCGCGCAGGATCTGCTTGATCTCGTAGAAGCGCGTCGTCGGCGAGCCGGCCTTGACGCGGATCCAGTCGGGCTTCTTCAGCGTCTCGGCCGGCACGATCTTGATCGGGATGCGCGCCGTCTTGGCCTGGGCCTTCTGCTTTGCAGTGGCGTCATACGTGGCGCCGGTGGCGGCCTGGGAAACGACGTTTTCGGTGGCCATCGCTGCTCGCAGATGAGGGGTCAGCGGCTGAACTGCGCTGCCAGGCGATCCCCCAGCTGCCGCGCCACCGTGTCCCAGTCAGTAGAAACCCCGAGTGTAGCCATGTCGACCGTTTGAAGCCCTGCGTAACCACACGGATTGATTCCGAGGAAAGGCTGCAGGTCCATGGCGACATTGAGCGCGACGCCGTGGTAGGTGCAATGCCGGCTGACCTTGATACCGAGCGCGGCGACCTTGCCCAGGCCCCGGAACGGCTCGTCGGCCGGCCGCGGCCCGGCCAGCGCCGAATGGCCGCGCGGATCGTCGAGGCGCACGTAGATGCCCGGCGCGCCGGCGACGCGATGGCCGGTGATGCCGTGCGCCTCCAGCACCTTCAGCACGCAGTGTTCGAGCCGGTAGACGAACTCCTTGACGTAGATGCCGTGGCGCCGCAGGTCGATCAGCGGATAGGCCACGACCTGTCCGGGCCCGTGGTACGTGACCTGGCCGCCGCGCTGCGTCGCGACCACCGGAATGCCGCCGGCATCGAGCAGGTGCTCGGCGCGCCCGGCGAGGCCCTGCGTGTAGACCGGCTCGTGTTCGACGAGCCAGATTTCATCTTCGGTGTCGGGGCCGCGCGTTTCGGTGAAGCCGCGCATTGCCTGCTCGATGTCGCCGTAGGGCCGGCGGCCGAGCACGACGATGCGGGGGAGGATCGACGCGGACATCGCCGCACTGTAGCGGCGACGCTGACGCCGATCACTCAGCGCGGATGTCCAGGTCGAGATCGCCGTGCGCGAAGAGCAGCCCGCCGGTGTCGGTGCTGACGCCCCCATGCTGCGTGCCGGCCGGCGCCAGCTGGTAGTCGCCGGCGCGCAGCAACACGTCGTCGAGAAAGACCTCGCCGTCGAGCATCAGGCATTCCTCGTCGTGGCCATGCCCATGGCGCGGCACCTGGGCGTCGGGCAGCGCGTGGTACAGCAGCGCAGCCTCACCCCCGCGGCTCCACAGCACGCGGCGCTTGATGCCGGGCGCGAAGTCGTCCCAGCGGGCCGGGTCATCGTGCACGGTGAGCGCCGCGGCGCCCGCCGTATCGACGACGGGTGCCTCGCGCAGATAGAGCCGCGCGCGGTCGATGCCGTGCAGCTCCGGCAACCCGGCGTCCGCGGGCAAGCGGTGGAAATCGCGCGCCCGCAGCAACAAATCTCCGAAGCGCACGGCACCGTCCATCACCAGCCATTCGCAAACCATGCCCGGCAACAGATCCGGCAGCCAGCGCGCGCCGGCCGCCAGCTCGACGATGCGCACCCGCGCCGGCTCACCCGGCCGCGCCACGCCGCCGCGGGCGTCGTACAGCGTGCGCGCTTCGACGCCTGCAGCCAGCCGCAGCGGCACGGCGTGCAAGCACCGCACGGTGACGAAAGCGCTGCTGGCGCGGGCGCTGCGCGTGACGCGCTCCAGCACCCGTTCACGCAGGATCGGCGGGCGCGCGGCGCCGACCTGCCAGGCGGACGCGAAGGGCTCGGCCAGCAGATCCAGGCACTCGTCATCGAGTGGATCGGGCGCTGGGCGCGGCGGGGGCAATTGATCGGTGCTCATGAATTTTCAGCGCGCGGGCCGGCGCCCTCGTCGAGCAGTTTGCGCAGCTGCAGCAGCGCCCGCCGGATCAGGGACTTGACGGTACCGAGCGGCAGCGCCGTCTGCGCCGCGATCTCCTCGTGTGTCAGGCCACGGAAGAAGGCCAGCGCCACGAGCTGGCGGGCGCGTGGCTCGAGCGCAGCGACGGCCTCGTGCACGCGCCGCTCGCTGCGGGTCGCATCGAGCAGGTCGATCACCGGTGGCGGCGCGTCGTCGCCGGCATCGAGATCGCCGTCCTCCGGCAGCTCGGCATGCTGGAAGCGCTCGTCCCGGCGCAACGCGTCGATCGCGCGCGAACGCGCGATCGCAAGCAGCCAGGTCAAGACGCGGCCGCGCGCGGGCTCGAAGCGCGGCGCCTGCCGCCACGCCTGCCAGTACGTGTCCTCGACGACCTCGTCGGCCAGCGCCGCACGGCGAGTGATGCGCAGCACCAGCCCATGCACGCGGGCACTGGTCGCGTCGTAGAGCGCCGCCAGCGCGCGTTCGTCGCGATCGACGATGCGGCGCATGCAGGCCTGCATCGCCTCGTCATCGGCGGCGGCGGGCGCTGAACGTGTCTGCACCGCCGCCGCCGTCGGGCTCGATGCAGGCTCGTCGTGATCGTCGCCGGCGTCGCCATCGGGCCCCACCAGCGGCGGCTCGAGCTCCGACGACCAAAGTTCTTCCGACAGCGTCAGGGCGCTGATCATGACCGGCGCCCCTGCGCCGGCACAGCGGCCGGCAGGATCGTCGTGAGGCGGGCAAGGCTCATCCGGGACTCTCCGTCGTGTTGACGCCAGGCCGCCACGGCGCGGCATTGGCACGACGTTGGGCATACGCGGGGCGCCCGCCAGTGGATGAATCCCCTTGAAACGAGCGGGGAATTCGGCGCGGATGATCTGAGTGGCGAGCATCACGGGGGATCCTCGCCGGGCCTACGGCGCTCGGTCCCCGGTCGGATTCACCCCAGGCGCAAGCAGCCGTTACAGCACGACCTTGACCATCGGGTGCGTCGACAAGGTGCGGTACAGCTCGTCGAGCTGCGGCCGGCTGGTCGCAGTGATCGTGATCGTCAGCCCGAGGTAGCGGCCCGTGCTGCTCGGGCGGCGCTCGATCGTGGACGCATCGAACGCCGGATCGAACTGCCGCGCAATCGCGATCATGGCCTCGACGAAGCCGTCGACCTGCTCCCCCATCACCTTGATCGGGAAGGCGCTGGGGTAGGTGATCAATGACTCTTCGGGCGGGATCTCGGGCATTGCGGTGCCGTTCTTCAGATCGACTGCTCGCGCTTGGCGCGCTGGTAGGCCTCGTAGAGGCGGGCGTAGACGGGACCCGGCTTGCCGCGCAGCGCGCCGTGGCCGACGAGCTCGCCGTCCAGCCGCGTCACCGGCAGCACTTCCTTGCTGGCCGAGCTGAGCAGCAGCTCGTCGGCGGCAAACACGTCGGCCTCGGCCAGCGGGCGCAGATTGAAGGCGATGCCGCATTCCTCGCACAGCTCGGACAGCAGCGCAACGCGCACGCCTTCGAGCAGGTGTTCGCTCTTTGGCGGGCCCAGCAGCGCGCCCTCGTGCACCACCCAGACATTGCTGCTCGACGCCTCGGTCAACCAGCCGTCACGCAGCAGCACGGTCTCGATCGCGCCGTGGTCGGCGGACATCTGCCGCGCCATCACGTTGCCGAGCAGCGAGGTGCTCTTGATGTCGCAGCGCTCCCAGCGGAAGTCGCGCGCGCTGACGCAGGCGACGCCGTGATGGCGCTGCTCGGCCGTCGGCTGCTTGAGCGGATTGCTCATCGCGAAGACGGTCGGTTCGAGCCCCTCGAGCATCACGTGGTCCCGCGGCCCGACGCCACGCGTGACCTGCAGGTAGACCATCTGGTCGTCGGCCGGATGCGCCGCCACCAGCTCGCGCACCAGCGCCAGCCAGCCTTCACGGCGATGCGGGTTGTCGATGCGCAGCTTGGCTAGGCTGCGTTCCAGCCGCGCCATGTGGTCATCGAAGCGAAACAGGCGCCGGCCGTAGACGGGCAAGGCTTCGTAGATGCCGTCGCCGAACAGGAAGCCGCGGTCCATCACCGAAATCCGCGCGTCGCACAAGGGCAGCGTGCGGCCGTTCAGGTGGCAAAGCGTGTCGGGCAGACTGGACATCGCAGGCCTTTCAGGAGCGCGATGGATGCAGCTTAGCCCAAGCAGGCGGCGCCGCAATACCGTGTTGGGTCATCGGATCGCATCAGCGGACGGCTACTTGATCCACAGGCGGATCGAGTCCCACGCGCGGCCGAGCAGGCCGGCCTGCTCCACCGGCTCCAGCACCACCAGCGGCACGGCGGCGACTGCCGCGCCGGCCTGCGTGGTGACGCGCAGCGTGCCGACGCGCTGGCCCTTGGCCAGCGGCGCGACCAGCGGATCGGTGCGCTCGATGCTGGTCTTGAGCTTGTCGCCCTCGCCACGCGGCACGGCGACCGACATGCCGCCGGCGGCGCCGAGCTGCGCAGTCGGCGTCTTGCCCTTCCAGACCGGCACGCTGGCCGCCGCCTTGCCGGTCTCGAACAGGCGCACGCCGTCCCAGGCGGTGTAGCCCCAGTTCAGCAGCTTCTGGCTTTCGCTCGCCCGCCCTTCGCGCGAGCCGGCGCCGAGCACCACCGACAGCAGCCGCCGCTTGCCGTTCGGGAATTCGCGCTGCGCACTGGCCACGAGGCAATAACCTGCCGTTTCGGTGTAACCCGTCTTCATGCCATCGACCGACGGATCGCGGCCGAGCAGCATGTTGCGGTTGTCCTGCTTGATGTTGTTGAAGGTGTACTGGCGCTGCGAGTAATAGCTCGCGTAGTACTCGGGGAAGTCGCGCACCACGTGCGCGGCGATCAGGCCGATGTCGCGCGCGCTGCTGTGGTGGCCCGGCTCGGTCAGCCCGGTGACGTTCTTGAACTGCGTGTTCTTCAGGCCCCAGGCCTGGGCCTGGCGGTTCATCATCGCGACGAAGCCGTCGAGCGAGCCGCCAACGCCTTCGGCCAGCGCCACCGCGGCGTCGTTGCCCGACACGGCGATCATCCCGCGCAGCAGCTCGTCGACCTTGGGCGTCATCTTCGGGTCGATGAACATCAGCGAGCCGCCGCCCTTGCGCTCGGACCAGGCGCGCACCGAGACCGGCAGCGTCTGCTCGAGCGTCAGCTTCTTGGCCTTCAGCGCGTCGAACACCAACCAGGCGGTCATCAGCTTGGTCAGCGAGGCGGGGTCGACCTGCGCATCGGCCTGGCGCTCGGCGAGCACCTGGTCGCTGCCGACGTCGAGCAGCAGGTAGTTGCGGGCGGCGACTTCGGGCGGCGGCGGCAGCTGGGCCCAAGCGGAGACCATGCCGGCGCAGGCCAGCATCAAAGCAAACAGTCGTTTCATCAGGAGTTCGGTTGGTGCCAGGCCTGCACGACCTGGCTTTTCAGCAGCGTCAGCTGCCCGTGGAAGAAATGGCCGACACCCGGCAGCACGATCACCGGCAGCACCTGCGGCCGGGCCCAATCGAGCGTCGCGGCGAGCGGCACCACGTCGTCGGCTTCGCCGTGGATGACCACAGTGTCGCGCGGGACGGCGGGAACCTCGAAACGGCTCGTAGCCGGACCGATGAGCACCAGGCGCTCGACCGGCGCGCTGTCGGCCAGGCGGGCGGTCGCCTGCGCGGCGACGTAGCCGCCGAACGAGAAGCCGCCGAGCGCCAGCGGCAGGCCGCCTGCGTTCGGATCTTCGCGTTGGCTGGCGATCACCGCCAGCGCATCGTCGATCTCGCCGCTGCCTTCATCCCAGACGCCCGCGGAGCCGCCGACGCCGCGGAAGTTGAAACGCACGGCGCGATAACCGAGCTGCACGAAGGCGCGTGCCAGCGTCTGCACGACCTTGTTGTCCATCGTGCCGCCATGCTGCGGATGCGGGTGGCACAGCACGGCCACGCCACGCAAGGCGCCGGCCGGCTCGTCGGCCGCGGCTTCGATGACGCCGCTGGGGCCCTCGATCTGCAGGCGCCGGGTCTCGCGGTTCATGCCAGGGCTGTCATCGACTCAGCGGCCGACGTTCGGCGGCAGCAGCAGGCGCTCGACGATCTGACCGCGCTTCAGATGCGATTCGACGATTTCGTCGATGTCGTGCTTGTCGACGTAGGTGTACCAGACCGCTTCCGGATAGACGACGGCCACCGGCCCGCCGGCGCAGCGGTCGAGGCAGCCGGCCTTGTTGATGCGCACGCCGCCCGGGCCGGTCAACCCTTCGGCCTTGACCCGGGCCTTGCAGTGGTCGAACGCCGCCTGCGCATCGTGGTCGGCGCAGCAGGCCTCACCGTTGTCGCGCTTGTTCAGGCAGAAGAACAAGTGGTGCTGGTAGTAGCTCATCACTGTGAATTGTAGAGAGCGCGGGTTAACCAGGACTCCGCGACAGCATCAGTCCGCGGTCCTCAGCCGCGCCAGCAGCCAGGCCATCGCCGCATACGGCCACAACAAGCCGACCCAACGCGCGAGCCCGTGGAAGCGGATGAAGCGACCCTGCTCCCAGCCTTGCAGGCTCTGCCCGAAGTACGGATCGGTCGGCGCCTGGTGCACCAGCATCACCCCCCCGGTCAGCGCGACGAGCGCGAAACCGGCGGCCAGCCGCGGGCCGATCCAGGCCAGCGACAGCGCCAGCGCCGCGCCGACGCCCAGCGCCGTCAGCGCGCCCGGCGTGTGCCAGGCCAGCGCATGTTCGGGTCCGAAGTTCAGCGCGGTCGACAGCGTCGTGGCAGCGATCGCCACCAGCGGCGCACCCAGCGCCAGCCCGGCGCGGCGCCACGGCGACGGCGACGCGGCATAGGCCAGCAGGCACGGCGCCAGCAGGCCGAGCGCCGTCGCCAGGCCCTCGGCGAAACGCGACAGTGGGCGCGCGGGCGACGGCGTCTGCAGCCACGCGAGCGCCGCTTCGGCCCACGGCACGTCGGCGACGGCCACCAGCGCCCACTCCTGCAGCAAGCCGCCGATCTGGCCGAGGCCCAGCGGCATCGGCGCCGGAAACAGCAGCGCCACCGGCCACAGCAGCAGCAGCACCGCCGCGCCGGTGCCGCCGCGGCCGAGCCACCGGTTGTGGAACTCGTGCCAGCGCGCCGGCAGCCCGGTGGCCGACAGCCCCAGTGCGAGCAGCGCCCCGAGCGCGCTGCCGGCGCTGTTGAGCACCCAGTCCATCAGCGACGGCACGCGCTGCGGCAGCAGTTGCTGCGTGACCTCGAGCACGTAAGACAGGAGCAGGCCGCCGGCTGTCGCGCGCAGCAGCGAGGCCACGCGGCCGTGCCCTTCGCGCAAAGCCGCCAGCGCCAGCAGCAGCCCGAGCGGCAGGTAGCCGAGCAGGTTCGCGACCACATCGAAGCCGCCCCACCAGCGCGGCCAGCGCAGCGTCAGCAGGTCGCGCAGGCTGGCCCCCGGCGGCCAGTTCCAGCCCTCGAACGGAAACAGGGTCGCGTAGACGACCAGTGCCAGCCACAGGCCGGCCAGCGGCCGAGCGGCGGCGCGTACCGATCCCGGCATCAGAAGGGTTTGACGACGACCAGCACCACGATCGCCGCGAACAGCAACACGCTGGTCTCGTTGAACACCCGGTACCAGCGTTCGCTGCGGCGGTTGGCCGACTGCTCGAAACCGCGCAGCAGCGAACGGCACACATGGTGGTAGCCGATGACGCCGACCACCAGCAGCAGCTTGGCGTGCAGCCAGTACTGGCCGCCGCCGCGCCCGATGCCGTAACCCAGCCACAGCACGACGCCGAGCACCAGCGCGACGATCATCAGCAGGTTCGAGAAGCGGTAGAGCTTGCGCGCCATCAGCAGCAGGCGCTCGCGCTCGGCATGGCTGTCGGACGGCACCTGGGCCAGGTTGACGAACAGCCGCGGCAGGTAGAACAAGCCTGCGAACCAGCTGGCGACGAAGACGATGTGGAAGGCCTTGACCCAGAGGACGGCGCTGCTCATCTGGGGCATTATCCCGGGCCGCGCGGCGACCGGAAAAAAAGAACCCCGGCCACAGGCCGGGGTCGCAAGCCTTAACGCTGTCATCACGGTAAGGCACCTGCTCAGGGAGGAAAAGCAGGGAATGACCACCTTGCGGCTATCATTCGCTGTCAATATTAGCATATCGGTCCGGTTTTCAAGCGGGCGGGCGCTAGGGCAAACGAGGATTTGTTCGCTTTTCCGACGCTTCGTGACAGTTATGTGACCGCTTGTTTCGGGGGTCGCCGGGCCGCACTCCAGGAGTCTCGACGCGATGCGGACACCACCGCCCTTCCCCAGCAGCCGCCCACGCCGGCTGCGCCGCGATGCCTTCACCCGCGAGCTGGTGCGCGAGCACCGGCTGCATGCATCGGACCTGATCTACCCGGTTTTCGTGCTCGACGGACGCGATCAGGTCCAGGACGTCGCCAGCATGCCCGGCGTGCAGCGGCTGTCGGTCGACCGGCTGCTGCCGCTGGCCGAGCAGTGCGTCGCGCTCGGCGTGCCGGTCATGGCGCTGTTCCCGGTCATCGACCCGGCGCTGAAGACGCCCGACGGCCGCGAGGCCACGAACCCGGAAGGCCTGGTGCCGCGCGCGGTGCGCGCGCTGAAGGATCGCTTCCCGACGCTCGGCCTGCTGACCGACGTCGCGCTCGACCCATTCACCTCGCACGGCCAGGACGGCCTGCTCGACGACACCGGCTACATCCTGAACGACGAGACGGTGGCGGTGTTGCGCGCTCAGGCGCTGGTGCAGGCCGAGGCCGGCGTCGACATCGTCGCGCCGAGCGACATGATGGATGGCCGGATCGGCGCGATCCGTGCGGCGCTCGAGGAGGCCGGCCGGATCCATACCCGCATCATGGCCTACAGCGCCAAGTACGCCTCGGCGTTCTATGGGCCGTTCCGCGACGCGGTCGGCTCCAAGGGCAACCTCGGCAAGAGCGACAAGAAGGTCTACCAGATGGACCCCGGCAACAGCGACGAAGCGCTGCGCGAGGTGGCGCTGGACCTCGCCGAAGGCGCCGACATGGTGATGGTCAAGCCGGGGATGCCGTACCTGGACATCGTGCGCCGCGTGAAGGACGAGTTCCGCGTGCCGACCTTCGCCTACCAGGTCAGCGGCGAGTACGCGATGGTCAAGGCCGCCGCCGCCAACGGCTGGCTCGACCACGACGCGGTGATGATGGAGTCGCTGCTGGCCTTCAAGCGCGCCGGCGCGGATGGGGTGCTGAGCTACTTCGCGCTCGACGCGGCGCGCAAGCTGCGCGAGGGCTGATCGGCCGCGGCCGGCCGGAACTGTTCAACGCCTGCTGGCGTAAGGATCGTGCAGGCCGAGCGCACCCAGCAGCTCGGTCTCGCGCGCTTCCATCACCCCAGCGTCGTCGTCGTGCTCATGGTCGTAGCCCTGGGCGTGCAGCGCACCGTGCACCAGCAGGTGCGCGTAATGCGCGGCGATGTCGATGCCGAGCTCGTGCGCCTCCTGCTCGACCACCGGCGCGGCGAGCACCAGGTCGGCCACCACCACCGGCTCGCGCGCGTAGTCGAAGGTCAGCACGTTGGTCGCGTAGTCCTTGCCGCGGTACTCGCGGTTCAGCGCACGGCCCTCGTCGGCGTCGACGACGCGCACCGTCAGCTCGGCCGGCGCTTCGAGCGCCGCGCGCAGCCAGCGCGCGACCTTGTGGCGCGGCAGCAGCGCGCGATGGCGGGCATCGGCAAACTGCAGCGACAGCGTCAGCCCGGGCGCCGCCGCAGCGGCTCGGCCCGCCTTCATGAGGCCTGTTTCGCCGCGTCGTAGGCCTCGACGATGCGCGCCACCAGCGGATGGCGCACGACGTCGGCCGCGGTGAAGCGGCTGAAGGCGATGCCGCGCACGCCGTCGAGCACGCGCTCGGCGTCGATCAGCCCGCTGGCGCTGCCGCGCGGCAGGTCGACCTGGCTGACGTCGCCGGTGACCACCGCGCGCGAGCCGAAGCCGATGCGCGTCAGGAACATCTTCATCTGCTCGGGCGTCGTGTTCTGCGCCTCGTCGAGGATCACGAAGGCATGGTTCAGCGTGCGCCCGCGCATGAAGGCCAGCGGCGCGATCTCCAGCGTGCCCTTCTCGAACGCGGTGGTCACGCGATCGAAGCCCATCAGGTCGTACAGCGCGTCGTACAGCGGGCGCAGGTAGGGGTCGACCTTCTGCGCCAGGTCGCCGGGCAGGAAACCGAGCCGCTCGCCGGCCTCGACCGCCGGGCGCGTCAGCACGATGCGCTGCACCGCGCTGCGTTCGAGCGCATCGACGGCGCAAGCCACCGCCAGGTAGGTCTTGCCGGTGCCGGCCGGGCCGATGCCGAAGCTGATGTCGTGCTCGAGGATGTTGTGCAGGTAGCGCACCTGGTTCGGCGTGCGGCCGCGCAGGTCGGGGCGCCGCGTGTGCAGCACGATGTCGCGTCCCGACCCGCCTTCGCCCGCTTCACCCAGCGGGCCGACGCGCGCCTCGACCAGCGCCAGCTGCAGCGCCTCGGCAGGTATCGGCCGCGCCGCACGCTGGTACAGCGACTGCAGCAGCGTCAACGCACGCTCGGCGGCGCCGCGTTCGCCTTCGACGGCGAAGGCGGCCTCGCGGCGGGTGATGCGCACGTCCAGCGCGATCTCGATCGTGCGCAGGTGCTCGTCGAGCGCGCCGCACAGATGCGCGAGGCGGATGTTGTCGATCGGTTCGAAGTGATGGCGAAGAATCACGCGGGGCCCATGCAGAACTGCCCGGATTGTCCGCTCTCCGCAGCCCACCGACACACCCGGCGGGGGCCCCCCTTCCGGCAGAATCGCGCGCCATGTCGTCGCCGCCTCCGAGCACCCGGGCCCGCGCAGCGGCCCGCCTGCTCGGCTGGGTGCTGGCGATCGGCATGCTCGGCGCGTGGCTGCCGGCACGGGCCCACACGCTCGTCTTCCGTCACGCGCAGACGCTCGAGCTCACGCCCGCCAAGACGCCCGACTGGAGCGCCGCGCGTTCGATCGCATTGCCGGACGACTGGGCGGTCAGCCGCCCCGGCTACAGCGGCCTGGCCGCCTATCGGCTGGCTTTCGATGCCGACAGCGCCGTCGGCAGCGGTGCGCTCTACGCGCTGTACGTCGAACGCGCCTGCAGCGTGCTCGAAGTGCACATCAACGGCCAGTTGGCCTACCGGGGCGGCCGGATGACCGAACCGGTCTCGCGCAACTGCCTGCGGCCGCAGCTGGTGCCCCTGCCGGCGGCCTTGCTGCAGGCACAGGGCAATGTGCTCGAGCTGCGCGTGCGCGGCTTCGCGCTCGAAGAGGTCGGCTCGCGCCAGCGCGCGGGCGGCGTGTCCATGGTCGAGCTGGGGCCGCACGATGCGCTGGCGTCGCGCCATCGCTGGCGCACCGCCTTCGCGATCCGTCTGCCGGAGGTGGTCAGCGGCACGCTGGTGCTGATGGGCTTCGGGTTGTTCGTGATGGGCTGGCTGAACCGGCGCCAGAGTTACCTGGCCTACTTCGGCGCGCTGATGGTCGGCTGGGCGCTCGCGCTGTCGCGGCTGTGGCTGACCGACCTGCCCTGGCCCCACGCGACCAGCGAGCTGCTGCTGGCCGCGCTGATGAGCCTGACGACGCTGGCGGCGGTGCAGTTCCTGATGCGCTATGCCGCGCGGCGCATGCGCTGGCTCGACTTCGGGCTGCCGCTGCAAAGCCTGCTGATGGTGGCCAGCCTGATCGCGGCCGGACCGCAGCGGCTGTACCCGGTGGCCACGGTGTGGTTCGCCGTGCTGTCGCTGGAGATCGGCGTGGCCGCCGCGTTCTATCTGCTCGACACCCATCGCCGGCGCCACCGCCAGCTGTGGCTGATGGGGCCGCTGCTCGGTGTCGTCGGCGTCGCGCTGGCGACCGAATTCATGGCGCAGCAGACGCGGCTCGACGTGCGCATCGGCTATGTCGCGCAACTCGTGCCGTCGCTGATCTTCATGGCGATGGGGCTGCGGCTGGTGCAGCAGTACGGCCGCGCGCTCGAGTCGGCCGAGCAGGGCCGCGCCGAGCTCGAAGTGCGCATCCGCGAGGCGACCGCGCAGATCGAGCGCAATTTCGCGCAGCTGGCCGAGCTGAAGGTGGAGCAGGTCACCGACCGCGAGCGCAAGCGCATCGCCGCCGACCTGCACGACGACCTGGGCGCGAAGCTGTTGACCATCGTGCACACCAGCGACAACGAGCGCATCTCGACGCTGGCGCGCGAGGCGCTCGAGGAGATGCGGCTGTCGGTGCGCGGGCTCACCGGCAAGCCGGTCAAGCTGGCCGATGCGCTGGGCGACTGGCGCGCCGAGGTCGTGTCGCGGCTCACGCAATCGGGCGTCGAGGGCGAATGGAGCGCGCCGTCGGACGACGACGTGCCGGGCACGCTGTCCGCGCGCGCCTATGTGCAGACGACGCGCATCCTGCGCGAGGCGGTCAGCAACATCATCAAGCACAGCGGCGCCTCGCACTGCGCGGTGCGCTGCGCGATCGCCGAGGGCGACTTCCAGCTGGTGATCCAGGACAACGGCAACGGCATCCCGCTGGAGCTCGACGGCCGGCTCGACAAGGGCCACGGCATGGCCAGCATGAAGGGCCGCGCCAAGCAACTGCAGGGGCAGTGCCTGGTCGAATCGGGCCCCGGATATGGAACCGTGATACGTCTCACGCTGCCGCTGGATCGGCATGTCACCGCGACGTAAGTGACTGCTACGATCGCGCGGCCCATCCCGGCGCCGACCCCCACCCGCAATGAACAACATCCTGCTGCTCGAGGACCTGCACGAGATTCGCGCATGGCTGCGCAGCCTGGTGATGCAGGTGTTCCCGAACGCGCAGATCACCGAATGCTCGCGCGTGCACGACGCGCAGGCGCATGTGGCGGCGATGAAATTCGACCTGGCGCTGATCGACCTCGGCCTGCCCGATGGCTCGGGCACAGACGTCGTCGCCGCGCTGCGTGATGCGCAGCCCGATGCGCAGTCGGTGGTCGTGACGATCCACGACGACGACGAGCACCTGTTCCCCGCATTGCAGGCCGGCGCCTACGGCTACATCCTGAAGGAGCAGTCGCGCGAGCTGATCACCGAACAGCTGCAGCGCATCAGCCAGGGTGAGCCGCCGCTGTCGCCGTCGATCGCGCGCAAGGTCATCAAGTACTTCGCGTCGCAGGCCCGACCGGTGGTCTCGGCCATGCCCGAGGTCTCGCTGACCGAGCGCGAGAGCGAAGTGCTGCTGCGCGTCGCCAAGGGCTTCACGCTGCCCGAGATCGGCGTGCAGCTCGGCCTGTCGCGCCACACGATCGCCGACTACGTCAAGCAGATCTACCGCAAGCTCAACGTCAGCTCGCGTGCCGAAGCCGCGCTGGAAGCGCAGCGGCTGGGCCTCTTCCGCCGCTAGTCGCCGCCGGGCCGCCCAAGGCGACGCTCCCCCTGGGGGGGACCGGCCCGCAGGGCCGTAGGGGGCCATGAGCGCGCACGGCCGCCCGAAGGGCGAATACCGGAGGGCGCAGCCCGAAGGTACCCCAGTGACCACCGCCCATAATCGCCGGCCATGATCGGTCGGCTCACTGGCCTCCTGGCGGAAAAGGCCCCGCCGCAAGTGCTCATCGATGTCAACGGCGTCGGCTACGAAGTCGACGTGCCGATGTCGAGCTTCTTCAACCTGCCCGCGCTCGGTGAACGCACCACGCTGCTGACGCACTTCGTCGTGCGCGAGGACGCGCAGCTGCTGTACGGCTTCCTGACGCACGAAGAGCGCAGCACCTTCCGGCAGCTGATCCGCATTTCCGGGGTCGGCCCGCGCACCGCGCTGTCGATCCTGTCGGGCCTGTCGGTCACCGAGCTGAGCCAGGCAGTGACGCAGCAGCAGGCCGGCCGGCTGGTCAAGGTGCCCGGCATCGGCAAGAAGACCGCCGAGCGGCTGCTGCTGGAGCTCAAGGGCAAGCTCGGCCCCGAGCTCGCCGCGCCGGGCGGCGTGGTGGCCAGCGATGCGCAGGCCGATATCGTGCAGGCGCTGATCGCCCTCGGCTACAACGAGCGCGAAGCGGCCGCGGCGCTGAAGGCCTTGCCCGCGGACGTCGGCGTGTCCGAGGGCATCAAGCTGGCGTTGAAGGCCTTGTCGAAGTAGCCGGCGGCAGCGCTTTACGGCGACAATCTGCTGTATGGGCATACAGACCGATCACTTCGAAGCCGCCCCCCCGTTGCCGCGCGTCGTCGGCGCCGTGCGCCAGTCGCCGCAGGAAGAAGCGCTCGAACGCGCGCTGCGCCCGAAGCTGCTGCAGGACTACATCGGCCAGGCCAAGGCGCGCGAACAGCTCGAGATCTTCATCGGCGCGGCCAAGAAGCGCAGCGAAGCGATGGACCACGTGCTGCTGTTCGGCCCGCCGGGCCTGGGCAAGACGACGCTGTCGCACATCATCGCCGCCGAGCTCGGCGTGGGCTTGCGCCAGACCTCGGGGCCGGTGCTCGAGAAGCCGAAGGACCTGGCGGCGATGCTGACCAACCTCGAGCGCAACGACGTGCTGTTCATCGACGAGATCCACCGGCTGTCGCCGGTCGTCGAAGAAATCCTGTACCCGGCGCTCGAGGACTACCAGATCGACATCATGATCGGCGAGGGGCCGGCCGCGCGCTCGATCAAGCTCGACCTGCAGCCCTTCACACTGGTCGGCGCGACCACCCGCGCCGGCATGCTGACCAACCCGCTGCGCGACCGCTTCGGCATCGTCGCGCGGCTGGAGTTCTACACGCCGGCCGAGCTCGGCACCATCGTCAAGCGCTCGGCGGGCCTGCTGAACGTGCCGATCCAGGCCGAGGGCGCGTTCGAGATCGCGCGCCGCTCGCGCGGCACGCCGCGCATCGCCAACCGGCTGCTGCGCCGCGTGCGCGACTATGCCGACGTCAAGGGCGAAGGCGTGATCACCCGCCCCATCGCCGACAAGGCGCTGAAGATGCTCGATGTCGACGCGGAGGGCTTCGACCTGATGGACCGCAAGCTGCTCGAAGCGGTGGTGCACCGCTTCGACGGCGGACCGGTCGGGCTGGACAACGTGGCCGCGGCGATCGGCGAGGAGTCGGGCACGATCGAGGATGTCATCGAGCCCTACCTGATCATGCAGGGCTTCCTGCAGCGCACGCCGCGTGGGCGCATCGCGACCCTGGCGGCCTACCGCCACCTCGGCTTGACGCCGCCACCGCGCAGCGGCGGCAACGGCAGCGGCGAGCTGTTCTGATCTAAGCCGGCTGCTGCGTGCGGGCCGGCGCGCCGGCCGCGGCGCTGCCGAGCCAGCCGACGAAGCTCATCCCGCCGAGGATGCCGGCAAAGGCCAGCAGCTGCGTCGACAGCGCCAGCGTGTGCGCGTTCCACAGCAGCAGCACGGTCGCGGCGAGCAGCGCGACGAACAGCAGCGTCGACACGCCCTTGGCCAGCGCCGAGGCCGGCGGATCGAAGCGCTGCACGGCGCGCAGGTCGAAGGGCCCCTTCGGATAGCGGCGCTCCAGGTCCGCCGGCCGCCAGCCCGGCGGCATGAACCACAGCTTGAGCTTGTCGGCCCAGCGCTGCGCGCGCCAGCTCTCCAGCGCCAGCGCGGCGTAGACCTCGAGGTTGGCCCACAGCGGGTTGTAGCTGCGCAGCGGCGAGCGCGTGCCGTAGACGCAGGGCTCGTCATCACGCTCGTCCTCGAAAGTGCCGAACAGGCGGTCCCAGAGGATCAGGATGCCGCCGTAGTTCTTGTCCACGTAAGGATCGTTGACCGCGTGGTGCACGCGATGGTTGGACGGCGAGCAGAAGACGCGGTCGAACCAGCCCAGCCGGCCGATCTGCTGCGTGTGCACCCAGTATTGATACAGCAGGTCGACCAGCGCGACGACGCCGAAGACCAGCGGCGGGAAGCCCAGCAGCGCCATCGGCAGGTAGAACACCCAGCCGGCGACCCAGTCGGTCGAGGTCTGGCGCAGCGCGGTCGACAGGTTGTAGTCCTCGCTCTGGTGGTGCACGACATGCGCGGCCCACAGCAGCGCGACGGTATGCCCGAGCCGGTGCTTCCAGTAATAGAGGAAGTCGTAGAGCAGCAGCCCGACGAGCCAGACCCAGATCGAGTCCACCGGCAGCTTCGTGATGGCCAGCCGCTCGAACGCCAGCGTGTACAGCCCGATCATCAAGAGCTTGGTGAACAGGCCGACAACCTGGCTGAGCATGCCCAGTCCGATGCTGGCCATGGCGTCGTGCAGGCGGTAGGTATTGCGCCGGCGCGCCATGCCGACCGCCCATTCCAGGGCAATCAGCGCCAGGAACACCGGCGTGGCCAGGACGATGATCTGGGCGTCTTTCATCGTTCTATTGTCTCCTTTGCCCACCCGCCGGCACAGGGACACTGGCGCCCAGCGGCCCCGTGCCAGCGACGCGCCATGCCGTTCGGCGCACGCCAGCAGCCGTCCGTCGGCGAGGAAACATCTGTTTGCCAGCGGGCCCTCAAGCCCGTGAGTTTTGCAGCCGATGCCAGAGGTCAGAAAGCGGAACATGGGTCTCGACGGACGCATGTCCGCCCCAATGCCGCCTTGGGTCGATGGCGGTCATCGGTGAAACGCAAGATGCCCACTCAACGCCTTCGTGGCTTCACGCTGATCGAGATCATGATCACGATCGCGATCCTCGCGATCATCACGTCGATCGCCATGCCGTCGTACACGGCCTACGTGATGCGCTCGCGCGTTCCCGCCGCGCTCGACGTGCTGAGCGGCTACACGACCAAGATGGAGCTGGCCTACCAGGACAGCGGCCGCTACGGCACCGCGGCCACCGGCTGCACCGCGGTCATCGCGTCGGTGCCCGAGTTCAACGCGACCTGCGTGCTGGCCGACGCCACCGGCCAAGCCTACACGGCCACGATGACGGGCCACGGCAAGATGGCCGGCTACACCTACTCGATCAATCAGATCGGCGCGCGCGTCACCAGCGCACACCCGAAGGGCTCCAACGCGACCTGCTGGACGATGAAGGGTGGGGCATGCGACATCTGAATCTTCCCGGCCGGGCAGCCGTGGCGCGCGGCCTGACGCTGATCGAGGTGATGGTCGCGCTGGTGATCGGCGCCTTGCTGCTCAGCGTGGCCGGACCGCACTTCGGTGACTTCATCGTCAACTCGCGGATGCGCGAAGGTGCGCACTCGCTGCTGGCGCATGCGCTGTACGCGCAGAGCGAGGCGCTCAAGCGCAATACGCCGGTGCGGCTGACGATCACTCCCGGTGGTGCCCAGGTCACGGTGGTCGCCGGCGGCGCGGTGCTGCGCACCCACACCCTGACGCACTCGCTGGTCGCCGACAACGGCACGATCGACTTCGCCGGCAATGGCATGCCGCAACCCTTGGGCACCGAATTGGCCGTCGACCTGAGCCACACCAACACCACCTGCACCCAGGACATGCGCTGCCCCGGCCTGCGCATCGACGGCGGCGGAGGCATGCGCCTGTGCGGCAACAAGCTGAGCTGCCCATGAAGCGCGCGCTCCGATCACAACGCGGCTTCGGCCTGTTCGACGGTCTCGTCGCGCTGTCGCTGCTCGGCTTCGGCATGCTGGCGCTGGTGCGCATGGAAACGCGGATGGCCGGCAATGCCAACGAGGCAACGCAGCGCCAGACGGCCTCGCTGCTCACCGACGAGCTGCTGATCGCGATGCTCGTCGACAACGGCAACGCCAATTGCTACACGCTGCCGGCTGCCGGCGGCTGCGGCAATGCCACCGCCCGGGCGAGCACCGATGCCTGGGCCGCGCGCGCGCTGGCCACGTTGCCGCACGCGACGAGCGCCACCAGCACGATCAACGCAGCCACCAGCCGCATCACGGTGCGGCTGACCTGGTACTACAAGGAAAGCGCGGAGACGCGCATGCACGAGGTGAGCAGTGACATCCGCTGAAGCTTCATTCCGGCAGCGGCGCGCCGCGCGCGGGCTGTCGATCATCGAGGTGATGGTCGGCCTGATCGTCGGTCTGCTCGTCAGCCTCACCGCGACCCGCAGCGCCCAGTTCTTCACCGCGACGCAGCGGCAGGGCGTCGCCGTCGGCGGCGGCAGCGCCAATGCCGCCTCAGCCCTCGCGGCGATCAAGGACGATGTCGCGATCGGCGGCATGGGCTTCTTCGTCGACGGCCGCTACCGCTGCGCGACCCTCAACATGAGCGTCGGCAACACCCTCGTGTCCAACGGCACGGCCTTCGCGCCGATGCAGGCCACGCGCGTCGGCAACAACGACGTGCTCGACGTCATCTACGCGAGCAACGTCGCCGCCGGCGCCTGGTCCGAGCTGAACACGGAGTCCGACGGCTCGACCGCGACGCTGAACTCGATGCTGCCGCTGACCGTGGCCCAGGACCCGGTGGTGCTGCTGGCCCGCAAGGTGGTCGACGTCACCGCTGCCAATCCGTGCCTGGTGCGCACGGCAACCGCGAACGTGATGCCGACGGCAACCGCGCCGCGACAGCTCGTGACCTTCGGCAACGCCGGCACGCACAACCAGGGCGTGTTCGCCAGCACGCCGGCGTTCAGGGAGCAGTCGCCCGTGGTCCTGCTGGGCAACCTGCAGTGGAATCGCTATGCGCTCAACGGCACCGACCTGCAGCTGACGCGACGGCTGACGGGCCAGACGGCGACTCTATTGCGCAATGTGATCGGCTTTCGCGTGCAGTACGGCGTGTCCAACGTCGGCTCGCCCTCGCTGGACGACTGGGTCCACGTCACCGAAGGCAGCTGGAACACCATCGACAACGCCAACATCGATCGCGTGCGTGCCGTGCGCATCGGGGTCGTGATGCGCAGCCCGCAGCGCGAGAAGCCCGAGGGCAGCAATGGCGAGTGCCTGACCTCGACCGCCAAGCCGCGGCTGTTCGACGGCGCCGATTCGGTCGAGATCGAGCCCGACGTCGCCGACTGGCAGTGCTACCGGTACCGCAGCGCCATTGTCATCGCCCCGCTGCGCAACCTGATCTCGGGCACGGCCACCATCAACTGGCCGGTCACGGTACTGCAATGAAGCATTCGACCTTCTCTTCCCAGCGCGGCGTCACGATGCTGATGGTGCTGCTGCTGATGTCCGCAATGCTGCTGGGCGCACTCGCCTTTGCGCGCATCACCGAGGCCGGCGCGCTGGTCAGCGGCAACGTGGCGACCAAGGAAGCCTCGCTGCATGCCGCCGAGGTCGGACGCGCGGCCGCCTATGCCCAGTTGGTGGCGCTGGTCGACAAGACCGCGGATACCGGCGGCTGGTACTGGGCCACGATGCAGCCGACAACCGCGACCAACGTACCGTCGACGATCAACTTCGACGGCGGCACGCCGGTGGTGGCCGGCGGTGTCGGCCGCTTCACCGTCACCTACGCCGTCGATCGCCTGTGCAACGTCAACGTGGTGAACGACTCGGCGCGCGAGTGCCTGGTGATGGTTCAGCCGCCGGATGCGACGAGCGGCGACCCGCAGGACAAGACCTACAACCCGAAGGACTACAAGGCCAAGGGGCCGCACCAGTACCGCATCACGGTGCGCGTGACCGACGCACGCGGCACGCAGACCTGGACCCAGTCGCTCACCACCGTCAACTGACGGCATCTTCGCCCGGCGCTGAACCTCCTGAACGGGAGACCTCTCGATGACATCCGCCCTCAAATTCGCCACCGCCGTCCTGGCGCTCGGCGGCCTGCTGTTCCAGGCCACCTCGCATGCCACGAACCTCGCCGAGCAGCCGCTGAAGGCCTCGGTGCTGGCGAAGCCGAACGTGATCTTCGCGATGGACGACTCCGGCTCGATGGATGCCGAAGTCCTGCTGAAGACTTACCAGGGCTGGTACTGGAGCAAGAACAGCTCGCCGGGCCCTTTCAACGGCACGGCGCTGCACAACACCAGCAGCAAGGCCTTCGCCTACCTGTTCCCGAACGGCGTCTCGCCGACGACCACACCCACCACCGACAACGGCATCAAGATCTACTCGCAGGCCAACGGCAGCAATGCCGGCCACGCGATCCCGCCGACCGCGCAGTTCGCGTGGGCACGGTCTAGCGAGTACAACCCGATCTACTACGACACGACCAAGACCTACAAGCCCTGGTCGCCGGCTTACATCAGCAGCGGGCTGACCTTCAGCAACGCCACGCCGACCGCCGCGAAGTCGCATCCCGTGCTCGGTTCGACGACGATGAACCTGACGGCCGACATCAGCTCGACTGACGACGAGTGGCGCTTCGCCTTCACCTACAACATGAAGATCCCAGCGGGTGCAACGAGGCTCTCCACCTCCACCCCCTACGCCGTCGCCAACGCCTGCGGAAGCGCCGACAGCACCTACACCGGCAGCAGCACTTGCTACGGCTCGATCAGCTACTACCCGGCGACGTTCTGGCGCAAGGAGGACTGCGGCACGGTGGACGACATCAGCTGCACCACCGCCTACGACGGCCAGAAACTCAAGCGCTACGAGATCAAGTCCGGCAACAGCTTCCCGTCCGGCCGCAGCTATACCGACGAGATGCAGAACTTCGCCAACTGGTTCCAGTACTACCGCAAGCGCAAGATGCTGATGGCCGGTGCGGCGGGCGCCGTGCTCGAGGACATCACAGGGCTGCGCATGGGGGTCGTCGCGTTCAACAACCAGGCGACACCGACGATGTACGACGCCGACAACAGCAGCGCGGCGAGCAACGCACGCAAGGTCGCCGGCATCTTCTATGGCGCGAAGGTCGCCGGCAGCACACCCACGCGCGGCACCTACAAGTACATCTACGACAAGTTCGACACCGACACCAACATCATCCAGTACGCCTGCCAGCGCAACGCGGCCTTCATCGTCACCGACGGCTTCGCGAACGATGGCGCACCGTCGATGACGGGCCTCCCGGCGGCGACGGCCACGGACTACGGCTCCACCGGTGCGCCGAAACCGTACCACACGACGCCATCCGGCTGGCTCGCGCACCAGGGGCTGGCCTACTTCATCCGACCGCTGCGTGCCAGCGGGGGCGGCGCGCTCCCCGCCGGCAAGGTGCCGCTGGGCAACCAGACCGTCACCAACCCCGACTCGAACCCCAACCTGCACCTCAACACCTACGCGATCACGCTCGGCATGACGGGCGAGATCTGGCCGGCCAACAGCACCCCCTTCACGACGCCGCCGAGCTGGCCCACGCCGGTCATCGACAGCGCGAAGATGATCGACGACCTCTGGCACGCGACGATCAACGGCCGCGGCCAGATGTACCTGGCGACCGACGTGCAGTCGGCGACGATCGGCATCCAGACGGCGCTGTCCGAGATCCAGAGCCAAACCGGCGCGCAGACCGCGGTGGCCGTCAGCACCTTCAACCTGCTGGCCGGCGATGGCCAGGCCTACGAGGCCAGCTACAACCCTGCCGGCTGGACCGGCGACCTGACGGCCAGCGCCGTCAGCATGACCACCGGCAACATCGCCACGGCACCGACCTGGTCCGCCGCGTCGGTGCTGAACGCGCGCAACTGGGCGACTCGGATCGTCTTCACCGCCGACGGCACTGTGAACGGCGGCCGGGCGTTCACCGAAGCCAACATCGGCGCGACGGTGAATCCCGACAGCGTCGCCTTCACCAACGCCGGCGTCGTCGACTACCTGCGCGGCAAGCGCACCGGCGAAGGCTCGACCTACCGCACGCGGCTGAGCCTGATGGGCGCGGTGATCAACGCCGAGCAGGTGATCGACAGCGGCGTGGCCTATGTCGCCTCCGGCGAAGGCATGCTGCATGCGTTCAACACCACCACCGGCGCCGAGGAATGGGCCTTCGTTCCTTATGGCGCGCTGTCGTCGATCGGCCTGACCGTGGAGCGCGCGTACGCGTTCAAGACCAAGCTCGACGGCACGCCGAACGTCGACAAGTACACCGATGCCGGCGGCAGGCTGCTGGTCGGCGGCATGGGCGCCGCGGGGCGCAGCTACTACGCGCTCGACGTCACGAATCCGAAGGGGCTGACCGAGGCGCAGGCCGCGGCACAGGTCAAGTGGACTTTCCCGTCGCCGACGCAGACGGCGTACCAGCCCTACGTCGGCTACACCGTCGGTCGGCCGCTGATCGTCAAGACCGCCGACGACGGTTACGTCGCGCTGGTCACCTCGGGCTACGACAACGGCTCGACGATCGGCGACGGCAAGGGCCGGATGTGGATGCTCAATGCCAGCACGGGCGCGGTGATCCGCGAGTTCGTCACCCCGGTCGGGACGACGGCTGCCGAGGCCGGCCTGAGGCAGATCGCGGCCTACCGCGAGGACACCGGCACCGCGCGTTATGTCTACGGCGGCGACCTGCTCGGCAACCTGTGGAAGTTCGACCTCAAGCTGGGCACGACCACACTGGTGGCGACCTTCAAGGACGGCGCAGGCAATACCCAGCCGGTCACCACCACGCCGGTGCTGACCGAGATCAACGGCAAGCCGGTGATCGTCGTCGGCACCGGGCGCCTGCTCGATATCACCGACTTCGGCAGCAGCAACGTACAGACCATCTATGCCGTCAGGGACACCAACGCCTCGTTGTCCAATGCCCGCAACAGCATGGCCGGACTCACGCACAACCTCGGCACCAAGGTGATCAGCGGCACCATCGACTGGGCGACCCAGCGCGGCTGGTACCTCGACATCCCGGCGGGCGAGCAGGTCAACGTCGATCCGAAGTACGCGCTCGGCTACGTCTTCGTCAACGCCAACGCGGCGGGCGGTTCGAACTGCGCGCAGAGCGCATCCAGCTACCGCATCCATGTGCGCGCGGTTTCGGGCAAGTCCGAGGTGCTGTCGACGACCAACAACGTGACGGCGTCGGAGATCGTGCAGCTCAAGGAAGGCGAGTTGATCATCTGGACGCGCAAACCCGAGCTCGATGACCGGAGGCCGCCCATCGTGAAGGTCTTCGGCCAGCGCAAGAACGCCTGGCGCGACATCCGCTGACCCGTCCGATCCGCGTCAGACCGACGCGTCGTCCCGCACCAGCACCTCGAGGTGCTGGTGGTCGTTCCAGCCGACCAGCACGAAGCCCTGCGCCGAGTGCAGCAGCCGGTTGATCGCCGCATTGCCGAGCTGCCAGGTGCGCGGCGCCTGCAGCTCGATGCGCGTGGCGGCGCGGTACAGGCAGTCGAGCACGCCGCCGTGGGTGACCAGCGCGATGGTCTGGCCGGCATGGCGCTCGGCCACGCGCAGCGCGGCGGCGACGCTGCGCTCGAAGAAGTCGGCCAGCCGTTCGCCGCCGGGCGGGCCGAACTGCGGATCACGCGCGCGCCAGCGCTGCGCCATCTCGGGCCAGCGCTCGCCGATCTCGTCGTAGGTGTGGCCCTCGAGCACGCCGAAGCCGCGCTCGCGCAGCGTCGCATCGGTCTCGACGGCCAGGCCGAGCGGCCCGGCCAGCGCACGCGCGGTGTCCGCGGCGCGGCCCAGGTCGCTCGAGACCACCGTACTCAAGCCTTCATCGCGCAGCGCATCGGCCAGCAGCGCGACCTGGCGCCGGCCACGGGCGTTCAGCGGAATGTCGAGCTGGCCCTGCAGCCGCGACTCGGCGTTCCACGCCGTCTCGCCATGGCGGATCGCGACGATGCGTGTCGCGGCGCTCACTGCAACCCCTTGGCGCTGCGCGCCGTCCCCCGAGGGGAGCGTTCGCCCTTCGGGCGGCCGTGCGGGCTCACTGCAGCCCCTTGGCGCTGCGCGCCGTCCCCCGAGGGGAGCGTTCGCCCTTCGGGCGGCCGTGCGGGCTCAACGGCCGGCGCCGCGCAGTCGCGGATTCAGCGTGTAGGTGCCGGAATGGGTCGCCGTGTCGAGCACGTGGCCGGCCAGTGCCTCGCGCAGCTCGGCACCGGTGAAGGCGCCATCGACCGCCAGCCGGTCGACATCGACCGCGTAGAGCGTGAAGACGTAGTGGTGCACCAACGAATCGTTGAACGGCGGAAACGGCCCGTCATAACCGAAATAGGAGCCGGCCATCTGCGCATCGCCGGCGAACCAGCCGGTGAAGTCGTTGAGGCCCTGGCGCGCGCCGTGCGCCGCCGCCGGGCCGGGCTTGCCGCGCGCGCTGAAACCGCGGCTGAACTCACCTTCGGCGATCGACGCCACCGAGGTCGGCAGGTCGACCAGCAGCCAGTGGAAGAAGTCCACCCGCGGCAGGTCGGCCGGCACTTCGCGATCGCTCTTGTTGACGTCGTCGCCCTTGCTCGGTACGTCGAAGTCGTGGCACACCAGCACCAGTGACTTCGTGCCCGCGGGCAGCTCGCTCCACGCCAGGTGCGGGTTCAGGTTGTCGGAGAAGGTCGGCCCGCCGGGGCCTGGCTTGCCGGCCGCGCAGCGTTCGGGAATGGCCTCGCCGTTCGGCCAGCTGTCGCTCCACAGTTTCATCGCTCGTTCCTCGACACGGGGTTCAGACTCCCCAGGTGATCGGCTCTTTCGCCGCGCGCGCTCGCCGCAGCATCTCGACCATCGGCCACAGCCGCTGGCGCGGCGTGACGCCTTCGCGCGGCGGCAGCGTCTCGCCCTTGGCGGCGGCTTCGGCTTCGGCTTCGATGCGCGCGGCTTCGTCGGCGGCGATCGTGCGCTCGATCGCGGCGATGGCCTCGGCCATCACGGGCGGCTCGATGATGCCCTTGGGCGCCGGCTCGCGGCCGATCGCGCGCAGCAGCGCATCGCCGTTCGGCTCCAGCATGATGACGTCGCCGGCGGCTTTGCTCTTGAACTTGTAGATCATGGCCGGTAGACGTGACCGCGTTGGAAGGGATAGGCCGATTGTGCGCCGCGCATCGGTCCGTCGGCGACCGCCCCGCTCGGCCGCGAGGCGAGCACCTGGTGCAGCGAGATCCAGCCTTGCTCGAAAGCCATCGCGCAGCCGGCGAGGTAGAGCCGGTAGGCCCGCACCACCCGCTCGCTGGTGATCTCGCGCGCATGGGACAGCTGCGCTTCGAGCCCGTCGGACCAGGCCCACAGCGTGCGCGCGTAGTGCGGCCGCAGGTTCTCGACGTCCAGCGCCTCCAGGCCGGCCTCGGACAGCTCGCGCAGCACGTGCGACAGGTGCAGCAACTCGCCGCCGGGGAAGATGTAGCGCTCGATGAAATTGCCCATGCCGGCGCCGAGCTGGTGGTTCGTCGTGCCGCCGGCGGTGATGCCGTGGTTCATCAGCAGGCCGCCGGGCCTTAGCAGCCGCTGCAGCTTCTCGAAGTAGGTCGGCAGCAGCGGGCGGCCGACGTGCTCGAACATGCCCACCGAGGCGATCTTGTCCCAGGGCTCGTCCTCGGGCAGCGAACGGTAGTCGAGCAGCTCGATGTGCACGCGGCCGGTCAGGCGGCGCTCGGCGATCAGCTTCTCGACATGGGCATGCTGGTTGCGCGACAGCGTGATGCCGGTGGCGCGCACGCCGTAGTGCTGGGCCGCCCACAGCAGCAGGCCGCCCCAGCCGGCGCCGACGTCGAGGAAGCGCTCGCCCTCGCGCAGCATCAGCTTGCGGCAGATGTGATCGAGCTTGGCCTCCTGCGCGCGCGCCAGCGTCATCGTCGGCTCGCTGTAGTAGGCGCACGAATAGACGCGGCGCGGGTCGAGCCAAAGCGCGTAGAAATCGTCCGAGACGTCGTAGTGGAACTCCACCTGGCGGGCATCGGCCTCGGCGGTGTGGCGGGCAAGCGACTTGCCGCGCCGCATCAGCCCGCGCCACCAGCGCCACGGCCCGTGCTCGACACCGCGCGTCGGGTCGCCGCCGACCAGCGCGGCAATCGCGCTCATCAGGTCGCGCATGCTGCCGTCGAAGTCGGCGCGGCCCTCGACGTAGTCTTCGGCGAGCTTGCCGACCTGGCCGGCCGCGACGTGCGCCAGCGAGCGCATGTCGTTGAGCCGGATCGTCACCCGCGCGTCGGCACTGCCGATGCGTTGCCCGCCGGGCAGCACCAGCGCCGCCGGGGCGCCGAGGTTGTCGAACTTGTCGCGGAGGATGGCTTCGAGTGCGGGCATGTCGAACGGCAGCCGTGACGGTCCGGTCGACTCTAGAAAAATTCGCCGGGCCTCGCAAGAAGCGAGCAAATTGCGCGCCCGGCAAGCGGCGCGCCCGGCCGGCTCAGCGGGCAACCAGGCTCAAGTGCCCCTTGGTGGTCCGCGGCCGCCCGCGCACCCGCTCGTCGAAGCTCAGCGCATCGAGCGCCGGCGCGTACAGGAAGCCCTGGAACTGGTCGCAGCCCGCCTCGACGAGGAAGTTGCGCTGCGGCTCGGTCTCCACGCCCTCGGCGATGACCTTCATGCCGAGCGCGGCCGACATCTGCACGATCGCGCGCACGATGCCGGCATCGCTGTCGTCCTGCGGCACGCCCTGGATGAAGCTGCGGTCGATCTTCAGCCGCTCGATCGGAAAGCGCTTCAGGTAGGCGAGGCTCGAGTAGCCGGTGCCGAAGTCGTCGATCGCCAGCCGCACGCCCAGCTGAGACAGCTGGGACAGGCGCGCCAGCGCCTCGTCGGCATCGTGCACCAGGATCGATTCGGTCAGCTCCAGCTCGAGCAGCGAGCCGGGCAGGCGGTTCTCGCGCAGCACGTTGCCGACGCGATCGATGAAATCGGCCTGCTGGAACTGCAGCGCCGAGACGTTGATGGACACCGGCATCAGCAGCCCCTCGGCGCGCCAGCGCGCGGCCTGGCGCACCGCCTGCTGCAGCACCCAGTCGCCGATCGCGACGATGAAGCCGGTGTCCTCGGCGACGGGGATGAATTCGCCCGGCGACACTTCGCCCAACTCGGGGTCGCGCCAGCGGATCAGCGCCTCGGCGCCGATCACGGCGCCGGTGCGCATGTCCAGCTGCGGCTGGTACTTCAGCCGGAAGCGGTTCGAGGCCAGCGCCTGGCGCATCGCGTGGTCGAGCCGCATGCGCTGGCGCAGGTCGGCGTCGTGGTGCGGCTGGTGGAAGCGGAAGCCCGCACGGCCGCCCTGCTTGGCGCGCTGCATCGCCGTCTCGGCGTGGCGCACCAACTCGTCGCCGTCCTCGCCATCGGTCGGGAACAGCGCGACGCCGACCGAGCAGGTCATCGTGAACTGCAGGCCGTCGACGGCGCAGGGCCGCGAGATCGCCTCCAGCACGCGCTGCGCGGCGGCCTCGGCGCCGCGGTGGTCGACGCGCTGCACCACCAGCGCGAACTGGTCGCCGCCGATGCGGGCGACCGAGTCACCCTGGCGCAGGCAGGTCTTCAGCCGCTCGGCGGTGTCCAGCAGCACGTGGTCGCCGATCTCGTGGCCGAGGCTGTCGTTGATCTGCTTGAAGCGGTCGAGGTCGAGGATCAGCAGCGCCAGCGTGCCGTTGGCGCGGCGCGCCTGGCGCATCGATTCGGCCAGCGTCTCGCCGAGCTGGCGCCGGTTGAACAGACCCGTCAGCACGTCGGTCGTCGACAGCGTGTTGATGCGCTGGCTGGCGGTCTCCAGCTCGGTGCGGTCGCGGAAGGCCCAGACGCGGCCGCTCGGCCGCCCCTGGCTCGCCTGCGGTTGCGTCACGCGTTCGAGCACGCGGCCGGACAGCAGCTCGATGCGCTCGTGCGCCTGCATCAGCGTGGCTTCCTGGATCGCCGCGAGGCGGCGCTGATACGTTTCGCCGTCGCACACGCTGCGCCGCATCCAGTCGTAGACCGCGTCGTCGTTGCGCTGCGTCAGCAGTTCCTCGGGCACGCCCCACAGCTGCGCGAAGCGGCGGTTGAAGGCGGTGATGCGGCCAGCCAGGTCGGTGACCAGGATGCCGTCGCCGGTGGATTCGAGCGTCGCGCGCAGCTCGGCGAGCAGCGTCTCGCGCTCGTCCTGCTGGCGCTGCGCCTCGGTGCGGTCCTGCACCGTGACGAGCAGGCAGCGCTCATCGCCGGTCAAGGCCTGGATGCGGCGGCTGACCTTGACCAGCCGCCCGCTGGCATGCACGAGCACGGTGTCCGATTGCAGCAGGCCGGCATCGCCCGCACGCACCCCATCCCAGAAGGCCAGGTCTTCGGGCGTCGCGATCAGCTGCGCGGCCGGGATGCCGACGAGCCGCTCGCGCGCCAGCCCGAGCAGCTCGACCGCCGCGCGATTGGCTGCCAGCACGTTGCCGCTGGCACCGTCGACCAGCCAGGCGGCATCGCCCAGGGCGTCGATCAATTGCGCCCAGGCGGCGCAGGCAGGAGAGCCTTCGGTCACGCAGCGATTTCCTCGCGCAGCGCGGGCAAGGCGGTGGGGTTGGTCAGGGCCGGCTCGAAGAAGTAGACGACGCGCTGGCGCGGCGACAGGTAGTTCTGAACCGCAATCGGCAGCTGCGAGGGCTTCAGGCTGCGCCGGATCCCTAAGTCGGTGGACTCTTCGAGGTTCAGCAGCAGCGCCTCGTCGACCGGCACCGCCGCATCGCAGACCAGCACGCGCGGTTTGAGCGGGCGCGACGAGTTGACGCTGATCACCGTCGCGTAGCGGTCGTCGGTCAGCTGGACCATCGAGCCCGGCGGGTAGACGCCCATCATGCGGATGAAGGCGTTGAGCATCGTCGCGTCGAACTTCGACTTGGCCTGCGCGAAGATCAGCGACAGCGCCTCGTGCGGCGTCAATGCATGCGAGGCCACTGCCGGGTTGCACAGGTTGTCGTAGCGGTTGACCAGCGCGACGATGCGCGCGCCGGCGCTCATGCGCTCGGTGTTCAGCTTGCCCGGGAAGCCCGAGCCATCGGCCATCTCATGGTGCTGCGCCAGCACCGTCATCGCGCCGGGCGTCAGGCCCATGCGCTGGCCGTGCGTGATGCCGTGCGCCACGTGCTCGCGGTACTGCGCGTTCTCGGCGGCGGTGAACAGGCCATCGGGCAGGCGCAGGCGTTCCGGAATCTCGAGCTTGCCGATGTCGTGCATCAGCGCGCCGACGCCCAGGTCCATCATCTCGGCCTCGCCGAAGCCGAACACCCGGCCCATCAGCAGCGAGATCACCGCGACGTTCAGTGCATGCGCGGCGTTGCGGTCGCCGGGCGCCTCGGCGAGCACGCGGATGCACAGCTCGCCCTCGATCATCATCTTGTCCAGCAGCGCGCGCGTCAGCGCCTCGGTGGTCTCGCGCGAGCCTTGCGGCAGCGCCAGCACCTGCTCGGCGGCGATGCGCCAGGCCTGGCCGGCCTCGGCGTACTGTGCGGCGCAGAGGCGGTCGGCCTCACGCTGCGCGGCCAGTGCGGCGCGGCGGCGCGCGGCGTCGGCCTCGGCGGCGGCGCTGGCCGCGGCATCGGCCACCGCTTCGGCCGCCTGCAGCTCCGACGGCGTGCCGGTGCCGAGCGTCGAGGTGGTGAACTGGGTCGTCGGCGCCTCGGGCTGGCGGCTCTTCTCCGGGCTCCAGCGCAGGCGCTTCAGCCCCAGGCCGCGGATCGTCGCGATCTGCTCCTGCGAGCTCAGCATGAAGCTCGACAGCGCGAACGGGTGCGCCCACCATCCGAGATCCAGATGGATGAACATGCCTACGCGCAGATTGTCGATATCGATGGTCGACGACATGGTCAAAGGTCCCGGCTGCGGGTTTTCCCCGCTCAGGAACAACTTCGGCACCAGCGCGGGGAAACTTGAAACAAGGCGCGCCTGCGAGACAGCCCCGCGGCGAAGCGGGCTCCTAGAATCGTTCGATTCGTGAACTGCTTCACCGATCACCACCCGCCGCCGCGGGCCCCGGAGTCAACGTCATGACGACCCAAGCCTTCATCTGCGATGGCGTGCGCACGCCTTTCGGCCGTTACGGCGGCGCGCTCGCCACGGTGCGCACCGACGACCTGGCGGCGATCCCGATCCAGGCGCTGATGGCCCGCCATCCGAACCTCGACTGGGCCGCGCTCGACGACGTGCTCTACGGCTGCGCCAACCAGGCCGGCGAGGACAACCGCAACGTCGCGCGCATGGCCGCGCTGCTGGCCGGGCTGCCGCAGGCGGTGCCGGGCGGCACGATCAACCGCCTCTGCGGCTCGGGCCTCGACGCGCTGGGCAGCGCCGCGCGGGCGATCAAGGCCGGCGAGGCGCAGCTGATGATCGCCGGCGGCGTCGAGAGCATGAGCCGCGCGCCGTTCGTGATGCCGAAAGCCGACAGCGCGTTCAGCCGCAACAACGCGGTCTACGACACGACGATTGGCTGGCGCTTCGTCAACAAGCTGATGAAAGAACGCTACGGCGTCGACTCGATGCCCGAGACGGCCGAGAACGTGGCCACCGACTTCGGCATCCAGCGCGAGGCGCAGGACCGCATGGCGCTGGCCTCGCAGCTGAAGGCCGTGGCGGCACAGAAGGCCGGCTTCTTCGATGCCGAGATCGTGCCGGTGACCATCCCGCAGAAGAAAGGCGAGGCCCTCGTCGTCAAGCAGGACGAACATCCGCGCGAGACCTCGCTGGAGGCGCTGGCGAAGCTGAAGGGCGTGGTGCGCCCGGACGGCACCGTGACCGCCGGCAATGCCTCGGGCGTCAACGACGGCAGCTGCGCGCTGCTGGTGGCAAGCGGTGCCGCCGCCTCGCGCCATGGGCTGACGCCGCGCGCCCGCATCGTCGGCATGGCCACCGCCGGTGTCGCGCCGCGCATCATGGGCATCGGCCCGGCGCCGGCGACGCAGAAGTTGCTGGAGCGCACCGGCGTCTCGATCGCCCAGCTCGATGTCATCGAGCTCAACGAAGCCTTCGCCGCGCAAGGCCTCGCCGTGCTGCGCCAGCTCGGAATTGCGGACGACGACCCGCGCGTCAATCCGAACGGCGGTGCGATCGCCCTCGGCCACCCGCTGGGCGCCAGCGGCGCGCGGCTGGCGACGACGGCCGTGAACCAGCTGCACCGCAGCGGTGGGCGTTATGCGCTGTGCACGATGTGCATCGGCGTCGGGCAAGGCATCGCTGTCTTGCTGGAGCGCGTCTGATGAGCGCTGCACTCACCTATCTGGTGCTCAGCGTCGCGCTGTGCTGGCTGATGCTGATCGCCGCGAGCATGGTGCGCTCCGAAGGCTGGACGCCGCGCGGCCTGCTGAAGGCCTTCGGCAACCGCGACGACCTGGGCGAGGCGAGCGCGCTCGCTGGCCGCATGGACCGCGCGGCGAAGAACATGCTGGAGAACCTGCTGCTGTTCGGCCTGCTGGTGCTGGCCGCGCAGGCCGCCGGCAAGGGCGCCGATCCGCGCGTCGCCACCGGCGCGATGCTGTTCTTCTGGGCCCGCCTGGCCTACGCGCCGCTGTACTGGGCCGGCGTGAAGTTCCTGCGCACCGCCGTCTGGGCGATCGGCGTGATCGGCATGCTGATGATCGGCGTGGCGCTGGTTTAGGGGCTGGTCTAGCGCAGCGCCTGCGCGCGCCACGCGGTCGGCGTCAGCCCCGCTTCGCGCTGGAAGAAACGCGTGAAGTAGCCGGCATCGTTGAAGCCGAGGCCGAGCGCGATCTGCTTGATGCCGAGCGTCGTATAGGCCAGGTCGCGCTGCGCTTCGAGCATCAACCGGCTGTGCAGCACGCCGAGCGCCGAGTGGCCGAGCACCTGGTGGCAGGCGCGGTTCAGCTGCGTCGGGGTGATGCCGAGCTGGCGCGCCAGCGCGCTGAGCGTCGGCTGCTCGCGGAATTGCGCTTCGACCAGCGCGCGAAAGCGCTTGACGTGGCTGAGTGCGCGTTCGCCAGCCGCCTCGGGCGCCGTTTGATCGCCCATCGGCAAGGCGCGGCCGAGCTCGACCGCCAGCGCCAGCAGCGCGGCGTCGAGCTTGAGATCTCGCCACGGCGCGGTGCCGAAGAATTCCTCGCGCACCGCGGCGACAGCACCCGCCACCGCCTTCGCGCCCGCTGAGCGCCGCTGCCAGGCCAGCGTCTGCGAGCGCATCACGCGCGCGGCCAGCGTGCCGGCGCCGGACAGCAGCTGCGCCAGGTGGCGCTCGAGCACCGTGATCACCGTGCCGTCGATGTCCTCGTCGAAGCGGAACCCATGCGGCGCGAGCGCGGCGACCGTCAGTACGCAGGGACCCTCGAGGCGTTCGGTGGCGCCTTCGAGCAGCGCCTCGGCGCGGCCGCCATGGATGTGCAGAATTTGAAAGAGCGACTCGTGCCGGTGCGCCTTGATCTCCCAGGCGTGGCGCTGGCTGCGCTCGCGGATCGTCTCGCAATGCAGCCAGTCGGTGGCCTGTGTGCGGCCATGCTCGCCATAGAGCGCGTAGGTCGGCAGGTTGGGCGCGGGGCTCGGGCGGGTCATCAGCGCCCGCCCGGCCGCCCGAAGGGCGCTGAGCGCCCCTCGGGGGCAGCGAACGAAGTGAGCTTGGGGCCGACCATGACGTTCGAATTGTGCAAGTCTTCGCGTTTTCCGTCCATTGAGGCGCGGGCCGGGCGGGCCTACCCTTGAGGTGCATCAAGACGCACGGAGACAAACCCATGAGAACCCAGGTCGCGATCGTCGGCGCCGGCCCCGCCGGGCTGCTGCTCGGCGCACTGCTCGCGAAGTCGGGCATCGCCAACGTGATCATCGAGCAGCGCAGCGCCGACTACGTGCTCGGCCGCATCCGCGCCGGCGTGCTGGAGCAGACCACCGTCGACCTGCTCGATGCCGCCGGCGTCGCGGCGCGGGCGCACCGCGAAGGCCTGCCGCACGACGGCATCGACCTGTGCTTCGGCGGCGAACGCCACCGCATCGACCTGCACGCACTGACCGGCAAGCGGGTCATGGTCTATGGCCAGACCGAGGTCACGCGCGATCTGATGGAGGCGCGCGCCGCGGCCGGCCTGCCGACGATCTACGAGGCCGAGGACGTGCAGGTGCACGGCTTCGACGGCGCGCAGCCGCACGTGAGCTACCGGCGCGACGGCGTCGAGCAGCGCATCGAGGCCGACTTCATCGCCGGCTGCGACGGCTTTCACGGCGTCTGCCGCGCCAGCGTACCGGTCGCGGCGATCACGCTGCACGAACGCGTCTACCCGTTCGGCTGGCTCGGCCTGCTGGCCGACGTGCCGCCGCTGCACCACGAGCTGATCTACGTCAGCCACGAGCGCGGCTTCGCGCTGTGCAGCCAGCGCAGCCATTCGCGCAGCCGCTACTACCTGCAGTGCGCGCTCGACGACCGCGTCGAACGCTGGAGCGACGACGCGTTCTGGGATGAGCTCAAGCGCCGCCTGCCCGCGGCCACCGCCGCCGAGCTGACCACCGGCGCGTCGCTGGAAAAGAGCATCGCGCCGCTGCGCAGCTTCGTCGCCGAGCCGATGCGCTTCGGGCGCCTGTTTCTCGCCGGCGACGCCGCGCACATCGTGCCGCCGACCGGCGCCAAGGGCCTGAACCTGGCCGCCAGCGACGTCGGCTTCCTCTGGCAGGCCTTCGACGAGCACTACCGCGGCAGCGCCAGCGGTCTCGATGGCTACTCCGACCGCGCGCTGCACCGCGTCTGGAAGGCCGAGCGCTTCTCGTGGTGGCTGACCTCGCTGATGCACCGCTTCCCCGATGGCGGGACCTTCGGCGCGCGCATGCAGCAGGCCGAGCTCGAGTACCTGGTCAGCTCGCGCGCGGCGATGACGGCGCTGGCGGAGAACTACGTGGGCTTGCCGATGGTGTGATCGGGCATCATCGCCGTTCCCCCAAAAGCGAACGGAAGACACGCCATGCATCGCACGCTCAAGCTCGTTCTATCCGCAACCGCAGCCGCCATCGCAGCGGCCGCCGCCTTCACCGCCCACGCGCAGCAGCCGCCGCTGAAGGTCGGCCTGATGCTGCCCTACACCGGCACCTTCGCGGCACTCGGCAACGCGATCGAAAACGGCTTCAGGCTGCACGTCGCCGAGCAGGGCGGCAAGCTCGGCGGGCGCGAGATCCAGTTCTTCAAGGTCGACGACGAATCCGATCCGTCCAAGGCCACCGACAACGTCAACAAGCTGATCAAGCGCGATGCGGTCGACGTGATCGTCGGCACGGTGCACTCGGGCGTCGCGCTGGCGATGGCGCGCGCGGCCAAGGAGAGCAATACGCTCCTGATCGTGCCGAACGCCGGCGCCGATGCGATCACCGGTGCGCAGTGCGCGCCGAACATCTTCCGCAGCTCGTTCTCGAACTGGCAGCCGGGTTACGCCACCGGCGTGGTCGCCGCCGGCAAGGGCTACAAGCGGGCGATGACGATCACCTGGAACTACGCCGCCGGCAACGAGACCGTCAAGGGCTTCACCGAGGCCTTCGAGAAGGGCGGCGGCAAGGTCATCAAGGACCTGTCGCTGCCGTTCCCGAACGTCGAGTTCCAGGCCCTCTTGACCGAGATTGCCGCGCAGAAGCCCGACGTCGTGTTCGCCTTCTTCGCCGGCGGGGGCGCGGTCAAGTTCGTCAAGGATTACGACGCCGCGGGCCTGAAGAAGACGATCCCGCTGGTCGGCTCGGGCTTCCTGACCGACGGCACGCTCGAAGCGCAGGGTGCTTCGGCGCAAGGGCTGATCACCGCGCTGCACTACGCCGACAACATCGAGACGCCGCGCAACGAGTCCTTCCGCAAGGCCTATGCGCTGGCCTACAAGGCCAATGCCGACGTCTATGCCGTGCAGGGCTACGACGCGGCGCAGATGCTCAACGCCGGCCTGATCGCCGTGAAGGGCGACTTCAGCAAGCGCGACGCGCTGCAGCTGGCGATGCAGAAGACCATCGTCGGCAGCCCGCGCGGCAAGTTCGCAATCTCGACCTCGCGCAACCCGGTGCAGGACTTCTACATCCGTGAAGCCAAGGGCCACTACAACGTGGTGACCGGCGTGGCGGTCAAGCAGCTCGCCGATCCCGGCCGCGGCTGCAAGTCCTGATGCCGGACCCCCTGGCCCTGCGCGCCAGGGGGCGATGGCTCCTTCGGCCGATGCCGCGCGGCGTCCGTTTCCCGACACTGCCTTCCATGCGCCGGACTTCCCGTCCGGCCACCAGAAGGACAAAAAGTCGATGGACCCGAACGCCACCCTGCCGCCCGGCACGCGCCGCCAGCCGCGCTACGACCTCTACACCGCCACGCACCGCGCGCTGCGGCTGTTCATGACCGAGACGCTGGCGCGCGTCGGCCGGCTCGACGTCAACGACCGCCACGAGCTGACCACCGCGCTGAACGAGGTCGATGCGCTGCTGCGCCTGGCCCGGCTGCACCTGGCGCACGAGAACCAGTACGTGCACGCGGCGATCGAGGCCTGCCAGCCCGGCGCGACGCAGGCGATCGGCGAGGAGCACGTCGAGCAGATCGAGACCATGGACGGGTTGCACGCCGAGGCGCAGGCGCTGGCCAACCTGCCGACGACGCCGGCCGCGCTGCGCCTGTACCAGCACCTGGTGCGCTTCGTCGCCGAGAGCTTCGACCACATGCTGGCCGAGGAAACCGAGCTGAATCCGCTGCTGTGGTCGCACTACCGCGACGAACAGCTGCTGGAGATCGAGCAGCGCATCGCCGACGCGACGACGCCGACCGACCGCGCGCTGCTGCTGCGCTGGCTGGTGCCGGCGATCACGCCGATCGAGCGCGCCTGGCGCTTCGCGCAGCTGCAGCGGCAATTGAAGACCGCCGACTTCGACGCTGCGCTGGTGACCGCGCAGTCGGTGCTCGACGCTCGGGCATGGAACAAGCTGAAGTGGGCGCTGGGCTTGAACGCCGTGGCCTGAGCTCCTCGGGCTGACCCGCGCCCTTCGAGCCGGGTGCGCGGCCGATAATCCGCGGCCGCTGCAACCAGGCCCGCTCGCCCTTGGACCTCGCCACCTTCGCCGTCCAGTGCCTCAACGCCGTCCAGTACGGGCTGCTGCTGTTCCTCGTCGCCTCGGGGCTGACGCTGATCTTCGGCATCATGGGCGTCATCAACCTGGCGCACGGCAGCTTCTACATGCTGGGCGCCTACCTGGCGTTCTCGCTGTCGCCCCTCTTCGGCCAGCACTTCGTCACGATGCTGGTCTGCGGCACGCTGCTGGCGGCGCTGTTCGGCTACCTGCTCGAATGGGCCTTCTTCAGCTACCTCTACCAGCGTGAGCACCTGCAGCAGGTGCTGATGACCTGGGCGCTGATCCTGGTGTTCGAGGAAGCCCGCTCGCTGCTGGTCGGCAACGACGTGCACGGCGTCAAGGCGCCGGACTGGCTCTCGGGCAGCATCGCGCTCGGCGAGCTGATGACCTACCCGGTCTACCGGCTCTTCGCGTCGGCGGCCTGCATCGTCATCGGCGCGGCGCTGTACTTCGTCGTCAACCGCACGCGGCTGGGCATGATGATCCGCGCCGGCGCCAGCAACCGCGACATGGTGCGCGGGCTGGGCATCAACATCACGCGGCTGTACCGCATCGTCTTCGCCGGCGGCGTCGCGCTGGCCGCGCTGGCCGGCATGATCGCGGCGCCGATGTCCAGCGTCTATCCCGGCATGGGCTCGCACGTGCTGATCATCTGCTTCGTCGTCGTCGTGATCGGCGGCATCGGCTCGATCACCGGTGCGCTGGTCGCGGCGCTGCTGGTCGGCTTCGTCGACACCTTCGGCAAGGTCTTCTTCGCCGAGCTGTCGGGCATCGGCGTGTACGTGCTGATGGCGATCGTGCTGGTCTGGCGCCCGGAGGGCCTGATGAAGCGGGGCTACTGATGGCGCGCATCCCGTCCTGGCTGATGCCGACCGCCGCCGCGCTGGTCCTGCTGGCCGCGCAGCCGTTCCTGAGCTCGTACCTGCAGGACCTGGTGCTGCGCATCGTCACGCTGGCGATCTTTGCGCTGAGCCTGGAGCTGCTGGTCGGCACGACCGGGCTGGTCAGCCTGGGCCATGCGGCCTTCTACGGCATCGGCGCGTATGCGACGGTGATGCTGTCGCCGCCCGACGGCCCCGGCGCGATCGGGCTGCTGCTGCCGGCGGCCGCCGCTTCTGCGGCGCTGTACGCGGTCTTCGTCGGCGCCTTGAGCCTGCGCACCAAGGGCGTCTACTTCATCATGGTCACGCTGGCCTTCGCGCAGATGGCCTACTTCGTCTTCCACGACACCAAGTTCGGCGGCGGCACCGACGGCATCTACCTGAACGTGCGGCCGGTGCTGGCCTTCGGCGAGCGCGTGCTGCTGGACACCGACCACAAGCCGACGCTGTACTGGCTGGCCTGCACGCTGCTGATCGCCACCTACGCGCTGCTGGCGTTGATCCGCCGCGCACGCTTCGGCCATGCGCTGGCCGGCATCCGCGTCAACGAGCAGCGCATGCGGGCAGCCGGCTTCCCGACCACGCTGTACAAGCTCGCGGCCTTCGTGATCGCCGCTGCGCTGGCGGGTGTCGCCGGTTTCCTCGCCGCCACCAAGGACGGCGTCGTCAATCCCGAGCTGCTGTCCTGGCACGTCTCCGGCGAGGTGCTGCTGGTGATCATCCTCGGTGGCCTGGGCCACCTGCGCGGCGCGGTGCTGGGCGCGGTCGCCTTCGTGCTGCTGAAGGAGCTGTTGTCGACGCCGGCGCTGGCCGGGCCGCTGGCCGAGCGCTGGCAGCTGACGCTCGGCTTCACGGTGATCGCCTTCGTCGCGCTGCTGCCGAAGGGCTTGATCGGCCTGCTGCAGCGGAGGCACACGTGAGCACGGTGCTGGCCTGTGCCGGCCTGACGCGCCGCTTCGGCGGCCTCGCCGCGGTCAACGACGTGTCACTCGACTTCCGCCTCGGCGAGGTGCATGCGGTGATCGGCACCAATGGCGCCGGCAAGTCGACGCTGATCAACCTGCTGACCGGCGAGCTGCCGCCCTCGGCCGGGCGCATCACGCTCGACGATCACGACATCACGGCCTGGCCGCAGCCGAAGCGCGCGGCCGCCGGCATCGGCCGCAGCTACCAGCGCACCACCATCTTCGGCGAGTTCAGCGTCTTCGAGAACACGCGGCTGTGCGCGCAGGCCGCCTTTGCGCGCCCGTGGACCCTGTGGCAGCCGGCGATAGCGTGCAAAGACAGCGGCCAGGCGGCGCACGAGGCGCTGGCCGCCGCCGGCCTGAGCGCGCAAGCCGGGCAGCGCGCCGCCGCGTTGAGCCACGGCGCCAAGCGCCAGCTCGAGATCGCGATGTGCCTGGCAACACGGCCGCGCGTGCTGCTGCTCGACGAGCCGCTGGCCGGCATGGGCGCCGAGGAGACCGAGCGCATGCTCACGCTGCTGGCTGCCCTGAAGCCCGGCCACGCGATCGCACTGGTCGAGCACGACATGGACGCGGTGTTCCGCATCGCCGACCGCATCACGGTGATGGTCAACGGCCAGGTGATCGCGAGCGATGCGCCGGCGGCGATCCGCGCGAACCGCGAAGTGCAGGTTGCCTACCTCGGGGAACATTGACGTGGCTGCACCGATGCTGGCGGTCCAGGACCTGCACACCTACCTCGGCGACAGCCACATCCTGCGCGGCGTCACGCTCGAGCTGCCGGCCGGCGCGGCGCTCGGCCTGCTCGGCCGCAACGGCATGGGCAAGACCACGCTGATCCGCACGCTGCTGGGCTACGTGCGGCCGCGCGGCGGGCGCGTGGCGTGGTTCGGCGAGGACATCACCGGCCAGCCGCCCGAGCGCATCACGCGGCGCGGCATCGGCTACGTGCCCGAGGGCCGCGGCATCTTCCCGAACCTGTCGGTGCGCGAGAACCTCATCATGGCCGCGCGGCCGGCGGCCGACGGCGTGTCACCATGGACGCTGGAGCGGGTGCTGGCGACCTTTCCGCGGCTGGCCGAGCGCCTGTCGCACGGCGGCCAGCAGCTCTCCGGCGGCGAGCAGCAGATGCTGGCGATCGGCCGCGCGCTGATGACGCATCCGAAGCTCTTGATCCTCGACGAGGCGACCGAGGGCCTGGCGCCCTTGATCGTCGCCGAGATCTGGCGCGTGATCGCGCTGGTCCGCGCGTCCGGCCTGAGCACGCTGGTGGTCGACCGCAACGTCAAGGCGGTGCTGGCGCACACCGACCGCGCGCTGGTGATGGAGAAGGGCCGCATCGTGATGGCCGGTGAGTCGGCGGCGCTGGCCGCCGACCCCGCAGCGATGGCGCAGTACCTCGGCGTCTGAGCGCTCAGGGCTGCAGCTGGCCGCGCACCTCGCCGCCGGCGAAGGCCGCCGAGTGTGCATTGAAGTACAGGCCGCCGGACAGCAGCGCCTGCGCCTGCGGCGCCGTCAGCACGGTGTTCGCCGGCACCGCCCAGACGCCGCTGCCGGCAGCGGTCTCGGCCAGGCCGACGATCACCGGGCCGTTGGCGCCGGCCGCTGCCATGTGGATGTGCGCGATGGTCGCCGTCATGCCGCTCAAAGTGAGCGTGCCTTCGATGCGCCGCGTCGCCGGGTCGTAGCTGACGATGCCGCGGCCGCTTGCCGCCGAGACATTCGAGGGCACTTCCTGCGCGCCGGACGCGGCGGCGATCGCCACCGTGCGGCCGATCTGGCCGCGCACCTCGCCGCCGGGGTTGGCCGCGCTGTGCACATTGAAGTACAGCCCGCCGGCGCGCAGCGCATCGACCTGCGCCGGCGTCAGCACGGTGTTGGCCGGCACCTCGAAGTGGCCGTGGCCGCCGTGATCGACGAGCGCGATCGCCACCGCGCCGTTGCTGCCGACCGCGCCGGCATGGATGTGCGCGGCGGTGGCCGCGAGGCCATGCACTTCGAGCTCGCCGCTCAGCGCCCGTGTCACCGGGTTCAGCACCAGCCGGCCGCTGCCGTGCGCCGTGGTCGCCACCGGCGCGGTTTCCTGCGCGCCGCTCAGCCGCGCGCTGTAGACCTCGCGCCCGATCTGGCCGCGGATCTCGCCGCCCGGATGCGCGGCGCTGTGCACGTTCAGGTACAGGTCGCCGGCGTCGAGGCTTTGCAGCTGCGCCGTCGACAGCACCGTCGCCGCCAGGCTGGCGCCGCTGGCCGACAGCGCGAGCGGCAGCACCACCGCCCCGGCCTTGCCGGCCGCGCCGACGTGGATGTGCGCCAGTGTCGGCGTCGCACCGTCGACGCTGACCGTGGCGCTCAACGTGCGCGTCGCCCGGTCGAGCGACAGGCTGGCGCTGCCCTTGGCCCCCGAAGCCACCGTGGCGGGTGCTTCCTGGTCGGCGGTGAGGGTCGCGTTGAGCGTCTCGGCAGGCACGGCCGGGGTGGCCGGCTCGTCGTAGCCGCCGCCACCGCCGCAGGCGCCGAGCAGCAGCGCAACGGCACCCGCGATCGCGGGTGCCCGCAGGAAAGTCAGTTCGAAATGCATCGGTCGGCTCCGTAGGTTGTGTGGGTCGCGCTCGTTCGTTTCGAGCAGCGGACCGACCTACGCAGCCCCGGGCGGGCCCGGACGCGACGCCGTCGCTATGGCAGCGATAGCCAAACGCGATGAATCCGGACAGCGGGCGCGAGCGTACGCGCGCGCAGCGCGCTCAGCGCTTCGCCAGCCGCCAGACCATGAAACCCAGCGCCGCGACACCGGCCAGCAGCACAGCCCACAACAAGCGTGGCCGCCAGCGTTCGCGCACCTGCTGCGCCTCGGCGCGCTGCACGGCTTCCGGCACCTCGATGAAGGTGCCCACTTCCGCGCGGCCGAAGCGGGCGCGCTCCTGCTCGAGCTGCGGCACCAGCGTGCCGATCGGCAGTGCCTCGGGTGTCGGCGATGGCGGCGGCCGCTTGCCGGTCGCCGCCGGGGGGGTCTCGACGGTGCCGGCCAGCAAGCGATACGGCGGCGTGCCCTGCGACGGGAACACCAGCGATGCCAGCTGCACCTGCACCAGCACCGTGGTGCGCGCGGCGTCGAGCGCCGGCGCGCGCTCGTCGGGCACCAGGCGCAGGTAACGCGCCTGCGTGTGCAGCTTCAGCGGCGGCGATACGCTGCTCGCGCCATCGGTGCTGCCCGGGCGCTCGATGCGGTAGACGACGCCGCCCGCCAGCGCTTGCCACGGCTCGTCGGCGCGCTGGCGCTGCTGCACGCGCAGCGGAATCACCTGCGTGCCGGGCGGCAGCGCCAGGTCGACCTGCTGCACCGGCAGCACGCCGCCCAGGTCGACGTGCAGCGCACGCCGGCTCGCCGGGTCGGAGGCCCGCGCCGGCGGCTCCGGGCTCGGCGCCAGGCGCAGCAGCGTCGGCGGGTCGAGCGCCACGCTGCTGCGTTGCTCGATCAGCGCGTCGGCGCCGGTGATCGCCGGCGCGACCGGTGGATCGGCCCAGCGCAGCCGGACATAGCGTGCCGCTTCAGCGGGCAACGGCACCAGCGGCTGCGTCAGCGAGGCGCCGGGCGACGACGCGGCGGGCGACGCCGTCAGCGCCATCAGCTGGCCGCCGCCAGCCGGGCGCCATTGCCGCAGGTCGTCGCTGGCATCGAGCGCGTACGCGACGTTGAACTCGGCCGGGCCCGACCAGCGCAGGCGCAGGTTGCGTGGCAGCGCGGCGTCCGGCGTGCGCTCGCCGAGGTCGAACAACCAGCCCGCCGGCGCGCCGCCGGTCGGCCGCGGCAGCTCGCCGCCGCGCGAGCGCACCTGCAGCCGGCCGTCCTCGATGCGCAGGTCCAGCGTCGGCGGCAGCGCTTCGCCGGCTGCGACCTTGGGCAACAGGTACAGCGCCACCGGGCGCTGCTCCTCGGTGGCGGTCGACTGCTCGGCGCGCGGCGCCAGCAGCGCAAACGGCACGCGTGCGCCCTCGGCATCGATCACCCGCAGATCGACCAGGCTGCCGCCGCGGCTGTGCGCGTACACCGCCGGCGGCAGCGGCAGCTGCACGAACGCGCCGGGCCGGCTGACCGTGACCGGCGCGCTGTAGCGCAGCCCGGGCTCCTCGGCCCGCGCGGCCACCGCCAACGCACCGATCAGCATCCACGCCCCGAGTCGCCCGTCAAGCCGCATGAGTTCCCTCCGTTGCCGGCGCCGGATCCTTGCGTCCGGACGGCAGGGGCGCAACATAACCGATCACCAGCATCAGCAGGCCGACGCCGATGAACGACACGATGCGCGTCACCGTGCCGCTGCCCGACAGATCGACCAGCATCAGCTTCAATACCACCGCACCCAGCAGCACCGCACCGGCCAGCCACGGCGCGCGCTGCGCCCGCCGTGCGCTCCACCACATCAGCGCCAGCGCGAGGCTGCTCCACAGCAGCGTCAGGCCCGTCTGCACCGGCAGCGATTCGCTCCACGCGTCGAAGCGGTACGGCACGCCGATGCCGTGGTGGAAGGCGCGCACCAGCATCGCATTGAGCCACAGGAAGCCGACCGCACCGAGCAGCGCCGGCATCGCCGCCGGCTGCGTGCGCCGCAGCGCCTCGGCGCCCTCGCTGCGCGCCCACAGCGCCACGGCGGCCAGCGCGAGCGCGATGCCGATGTCGAGCGGATTGAGCAGCGGCACGTGCGGCAGCGGCCGCGCCGAGCCGGTCGAGCCGATGTTGGCGAGCACCACCCACAGCAGCAACCCGAGGCTCAGCACGCCGGCCGCGACGCTGCGGTAGGCGGCCGGCTCCTCGCGCAGCGGCCACCAGTGCCCCGGCCGCGGCAGCAGCAGCAACAGCAGTGCCGGGCCGACCAACCAGCCCAGCCACGGCCAGGCGCTGCCGCCGTCGCCCCAGTCGGAGGTCAGCGCGCGGCCGAGCAGCGCGGCCAGCGCCGCGACCAGCAGCGCGCCGAGCGCATGCGCGAGCTTGCGCCCGCCGGCCGGCCACAGCGGCGCGGCCAGCTTCAGCGACAGCGCATGCACCAGCAGCGCCGCCGGCCAGCCGAGCCAGCCGCCATCGTTCAGCGGGTTGTCCTGCGTCACGGCGCTGACGGCCGCGGCCAGCAGCAGCAGCGGCGTGAAGCCGAGCACCGGCCCTGCGATGCCGGGCCAGCGCCAGCGCGCGCCGATCGCCGTGTACACCGCGCCGATGCCGGCCAGCGTCAGCAGCCAGGCGGCGAGCGACCAGCGCCAGGGCACGAATCCTTCGATCTCCAGCAGCGCTGCCGACAGCAGCCACAGCGTCGCCCAGCCGATCAGCAGCGGCTCGGCAAAGCGCTCGCGCACTGCCGCATGCTCGGTGTGCTTGCGCACGAAGTACGCGGCCACGAGTGAGCCGGTGGCGGCCATCAGCGCATTGAACAGCACTGCATTCCACGGGCTCGCCGGCGTGCCGTGGTGCTCGTGGCCGATCAGCATCGACACGCCTGCCAGCAGCAGCAGCGCATAACCGAAGGCACGCGGCAGGCCGCGGCGCTGGCGCAGGCCGAGCCAGACCAGGCCGGCGCCTTCGAGCGACCAGGCGCCGGCGGTGCTGCGCGCATCGAGCGCGAACGGGATCACCAGCGTCAGGAAGACGGTACCGATCGCCAGGCTCGCCTCGAAGGTCAACCCGAGCCCGGGCCGCTTGCGCATCCACGCGGCCAGCGCGACGTAGAACCCCGCCAGCACCAGCGCCGACAGTGCGACGCCATAGGGGCTGTCCTGCACCAGCCCGTACTGCAGCGCAAAGGCCACCGTCGGCAGGCCGAACAGCAGGCTGCCGTTGATCCAGCGCGCGGGCTTGTCCGTGCTCTCGACCGCGCGCCGCGCCGGCAGCAGCAGCACCAGCACGAAGAGCAGGAAGTAGGCGATCAGGAAGGCCTGGCTGCTGGCGTAGTCCTCGGGCGTGTAGCGCATCAGGCCCCAGGCGCTGCCGACGGCGAAGGTGAAGACGAAGCCGATCAGGTTCAGCACGCGCCAGGTGCGGAACCACGCGACCGCGGCGATGCCGAGGTCGAGCACCAGGTAGTAGCTGAAGAGCGCCACCTGGTTGCCGCCGCCGGTCGACACCAGCAGCGGGGTCGCGAAGCCGCCCAGCGCGCCGATCACCGCCAGCGCGCGCGCATCCTGCAGCACCGCCAGCGCCGCGGCGAGCGCCGCGATCACCACCATCAGCGCGAACACCGGCCCGACCGCCAGCACGCCGTAGAACTTGAAGGCGACGAACAGCGTCAGGTAAAGCACCGCGATCGCGCCGCCCTGCAGCGCCTGCGCGTAACCCGGACGGCTCGTGCGCAGCCGCCAGCCGACCACCAGCAGCGCGATCGCCGCGGCGCCGATGCCGGCCAGGCGGAACTCGATCGGCAGCTCGACGTGCTCGCTCGCGTACTTGGCGAGGAAGGCGAGACCGAGGAAGAGGATCGCGACGCCGGCCTTGACGATGGTGTTGCCGCCGAAGAACCAGGCACGCAGCGGGGCGAAGAGATCGGGGCGCGGCGGCTGGGGCGGCGGTGGCGGCTCGCTGGCCACGGCTGCCGTGGTCACGACGGGCATCGGCTCGGCCGACAGCGCCGGGGCGGCTTCCACCGCCAGCGTCGGCGCGGCCGCCTCCGACAGCGCCGCCGGGGTCTCGAACGCCGGCAGTGCGCTCTCGTGCGGTGCCGGCTCGGCCGGGGTCGGCGCGTCGTCAGGCCCGAAGTTCGAAGGCGTCGCGGGTGCGGCGGCCGCCGCGGGCGCCGCGATCGACCGCTGCAAGGCGTCGAGCTGCCGCTGCTGCCGCCACGAGCGCAGGCCGAGCCAGCCGATCAGCGCGCCGAGCACGGCGCCGCCATCGTTGCCCATCGCGCCGCCGAGCAGCGCGCCCACGACGATCGCCACGATCACCAGCATGTCGTCGCCCTTTCCTTCGCTTCGCGCCACAGGCGGCGCTCGATGCGCGGGCACTCTAGCAGCGCCCCCCGCAGGCGAACGGTTTCATGCGTTTCGGTAGCGTCGCGTTCGCTGCGCGGGCGCGTTCAGCGCGCCCAACCCGCGGTGCAGGTCACGCCGGCGGCGGCGTCAGCAGCATCGTCAGGTAGACATCGACCAGCGCCGGCGCATTCAGCCCGGCACCACCGCCCTGGCCGCGCGTGGCCTGCAGCACGACCATGCCGACGTAGCTGGCGTAGCCGAGCTTGGCGCGGTCGGCCGCCACCGGTGGCGCGAGGCCGGCCTGCGCGAGCACCTGTGCGAGGTAGCGCACGCGCGCCGCCGTCACCCGCTCGACCGCCGGCGCCACCAGCGGATCGGCGGCGGCGCACCACAGCGCGTACTGCAGCCGCACCGCGCGCGTCGGCGTCGGCCCCTCGTCGGTCACCGTGCGCGTCACCAGGCGGATCAGCTGCACCGCGTGCTGCGCGCTGTCGGGCATCGCGTCGACGAGACGGATCACCGCCTCGGTGCCCTCGGCCTCCCAGCGCTCGAGCACCGCCGTCAGCAGCGCGTCACGGCTGGCGAAGTGCCAGTAGAACGCGCCCTTGGTGACGCCGAGCGCACGCGCCAGCGGCTCGACCGCCAGCGCACCGACGCCGTGCTCGGCGATCCAGTCGGCGGCGGCGTCGATCCAGTCGTCGCGGCTGAGCGTCGGCTTGCGTCCCATGAGGCCGGCGATTCTAGGGGCCGGGGACTTGACGGGGCGCAGTGCAGGCCAATAACATTCGCATGCGTATATTTCGACGGACGCCTCATGACTGCAGCGCTGTGTGCCGCCATCCTCGCCTTTGCGGCGGGCTTTCACTTCTACTGGAGCTTCGGCGGCCGCATCGGCTTCGATGCCGCACTGCCGCAGCACGAGAACGGCGCGCGGGTGTTCACGCCCGGGCCCGTCGGAGCCCACCTCGTCGGCGCGCTGCTGATGGTGATCGTGCTGCTGATCGCCGCGCAGGCGGGTTGGCTCACGCGCTGGCCGCTGCCGCCGGCACTGACCCGCGCCGCCATCGCGCTGCTGGCGCTCGTGTTCCTCGTGCGCGCGTTCGCGCCCTCCCGCTACGCCGGCTGGTTCAAACGCGTGCGCTCGACACGCTTCGCCCGCTTCGACACCTGGTTCTACTGCCCGCTGTGCCTGGTGCTCGGCCTCGGCCTCGCGCAGCTCGCGTGGAACGCCTGAGCACGATCATCGGCCGCGCCCTTCATGAGTTAGCGATATGCACACCACCCTGCCCCCCGGCCAGCGCGCGCTGGATCACTTTCCGCGCTTCGGCGCAACCGGGATGGCCCGGCGTTTCCCGCGCGAGGCGCGGCGCATCGAGATCGTGGTCGACGGCGCGCTGCGCGAGCCGCTGGCGCTCGACGATGCCGCCTGGTCGCGCCTGCCGCGCCAGCAGCAGCGCAGCGACTTCCATTGCGTGACGACCTGGAGCCGGCAGGGCCTGCACTGGTCCGGCGTGCGCTTTCGCGACCTGCATGCGCTGCTCGCGGCACGCGGCCTCGACGCTTCAGCCACGCTCGTCGTGCTGCGCGCGCAGGACGGCTACCACGCCGCGCTGCCGCTCGAGGACCTGTTGGCCGACGACGTGCTGCTGGCCGACCGGCTCGACGGCGCGCCGTTGCCCGTCGAACACGGCGCGCCGCTGCGCCTGGTGGCGCCGGCGCACTACGGCTACAAGAGCGTCAAGCACGTCAAGCGCATCGAGTTCCGGCGCGACGACGGTTCGTACCGCCCCTTCGGCCCGCGCTTCATGTCGCATGCACGCGCCCGCGTCGCGCTCGAGGAACGCGGCACCGGCTGGCCCGGCTGGCTGCTGCGCTGGGTCTACCGGCCGCTGATCCGGCCGACCGTCGCGCACTTCTCGCAGGCGATGGCCGAGTACACGGGACCGCGCTAGAAGACACGCTGGCATCATCGGTCTCCCTCCTCCGCCCGGAGTCGTCCGATGAATCCGAATCCCGCCGCCGCGCGCGCCGCCGAGGCCTTCGACAGCGGCCGCTTCGCCGCCGACCTGGCACGCCGCGTCGCCTTTCGCACCGAGAGCCAGAACCCGCAGCGCGCCGACGAGCTGCGCCGCTACCTGAGCGACGAGATCGCGCCCACGCTCGGCACGCTCGGCTTCGAATCGCAGCTGCATCACAACCCGGTCGCCGGCGCGCCGCCTCTCCTCATCGCCGAACGCTTCGAGGACGCCGCGCTGCCGACGGTGCTGGTCTACGGCCACGGCGACGTCGTGCGCGGCCACGAGGGCCAGTGGGCCGAGGGCCGCGACCCGTGGGCACTGACGCCGGACACGCAGGCCACGCCGGAGCGCTGGTACGGCCGCGGCGGCGCCGACAACAAGGGCCAGCACAGCATCAACCTCGCCGCGCTGGCCGCGGTGATCGGCGCGCGCGGCGGGCGCCTCGGCTTCAACGCCAAGTTCCTGGTCGAGATGGGCGAGGAGACCGGCTCGCCCGGGCTCGATGCCTTCTGCCGCGAACAGCGCACGCGGCTGGCCGCCGATGCGCTGATCGCCAGCGACGGCCCGCGCCTGACCGCCGCGCGGCCCACCGTCTTCCTCGGCACCCGCGGCGTCGGCAACTTCGACCTGACGCTCAAGCTGCGCAGCGGCGGCCACCACTCGGGCAACTGGGGCGGGCTGCTGCGCAACCCGGGCACGGTGCTGGCCGCGGCGATCACGAGCCTCGTCGACGGCCAGGGTCGCATCCGCGTGCCCGGCCTGCGGCCGCCGGCGATCCCGGCCGCGGTGCGCGCGGCGTTGGCCGACATCGAGGTCGGCGGCAGCCCGGGCGATCCGGCGATCGATCCGCTGTGGGGCGAGCCGGGGCTGACGCCGGCCGAGCGCGTCTTCGGCTGGAACACGCTGGAAGTGCTGGCGTTGGGCTGCGGCAATCCGGCCGCGCCGGTCAACGCGATCCCGCCCGAGGCGCGCGCGACGCTGCAGCTGCGTTTCGTCGTCGGCACCGACGCCCCGCGGATGCGTGAGCACGTGCTCGCGCACCTGGCGGCACAGGGCTTCGGCGACATCGAGGTCAGCGAGCCGGTGCTGATGGCCGCGACGCGGCTCGACCCCGACAGCGCCTGGGTGCGCCTGGCGCTCGACGCGATCGAGCGCGCCACCGGCGCGAAGCCGGCGCTGCTGCCGAACCTGGGCGGCTCGCTGCCGAACGACGTCTTCGCCGACATCCTCGGCCTGCCGACCGTCTGGGTGCCGCATTCCTACCCGGCGTGCTCGCAGCACGCGCCGAACGAGCACCTGCTCGCGCCGCTGGTGCGCGAGGGCCTGCAGATGATGGCGACGATCTTCTGGGAAGTCGGCGAGCAGGCGCAATCCCTGCCGCGGCGCAGCCGCTAGTCGCAGACTCGGCCGGGCCCGCGTGGCGCCGGGGGCCGCTGGATTTTCTTCGGCGGCCTCGGCAGCGATCCGCATTCAATCCATCGCCCACGCGGATACGCTTCGCACATTCCACGCCGGAATGCTTTGCAGCCCTTCATCATGCCGATCGCCGCCTCCCGCCTGCCCGCCCCCTGCCGCCCCGAGCTCGAGGTGATCAACCGCCTGCTGCAAGGCCTCGAAGGCCGCCTGCAATGGCCCGCGGTGATCGAGAGGGCGCGGCCCTGGGTCGATGCGGTGCGCTCGAAGCCGGCGCCGTTCTGGGCCATGGAATCGCTGCTGCGCGAATACCCGATCTCCAGCGCCGAGGGCCTGGCGCTGATGCGGCTGGCCGAAGCGCTGCTGCGCGTGCCGGACGCCGAGACGGCCATCGCGCTGACCGCCGACCAGCTCGGCCGCGCCGATTTCTCCGGCGGTGCCGCTGAGGGGTCGCAACACAAGATGCTGGCCTCGCTGTCGGCCAGTGCGATCGGACTGGCCAAGAAGATGCTGCCCGAGAGCGACAGCAAGCCCGGCGTCCTCGAACGCCTCGGCTCGCAGACCGTGGTGGCCGCGACGGTGCGTGCGATCCAGCTGCTCGGCCGCCAGTTCGTGCTCGGCCGCAACATCGACGAGGCCTTGAGCGAAGCGCGCTCGCAGCGCAAGGAACAGCCGCGGCTGCGCTTCTCGTTCGACATGCTCGGCGAAGGCGCGCGCACCGAGCACGATGCGCAGCGCTACCTCGCCAGCTACCGCAATGCGATCAATGTGATCGCCGCGTCGTCGGCGAAGGCCGGCGGCGACGGCCCGCCCGAGCGCGACGGCATCTCGATCAAGCTCTCCGCGCTGCATCCGCGTTATGAGGACGCGCAGCTCGAGCGCGTGATCAGCGAGCTGGTGCCGCGCGTGCAAGGCCTGATGGACCTGGCCGCGCAGGCCGACATCAACCTGACCATCGATGCCGAGGAGAGCGACCGGCTCGAGCTGTCGCTCGAGGTCTTCGACCGCCTGGCCGCGCACGTGCAGGCCTCCGCGCCGCGCTGGGCCGGCTTCGGCCTGGCGATCCAGGCCTACCAGACACGCTCGCTCGAGATGATCGACGCCATCGCCGCGATCGCCCGCGCGCGCGGCCTGAAGTTCATGGTCCGGCTCGTCAAGGGTGCGTACTGGGACGGCGAGATCAAGCGCGCGCAGGAGCTCGGCCTCGCCGGCTACCCGGTGTTCACGCACAAACACCACACCGACATCGCCTACCTCGCCTGCGCCGCGCGACTGATCGAGCACCACGCGCTGATCCTGCCGCAGTTCGCGACGCACAACGCCGGCACGATCGCGGCGATCGTCGGCATGGCGCGCGAGCGCGGCGCGAAGTACGAGATGCAGCGGCTGCACGGCATGGGCGAAGGCATCTACCGCGAATTGCTGGCCACCGAGAGCACGCTGCCGCTGCGCATCTACGCGCCGGTCGGTGAACACCGCGATCTGCTGGCCTATCTGGTGCGCCGGCTGCTGGAGAACGGCGCCAACTCGTCCTTCGTGCATCAGCTGGCCGATGCGCAGGTGCACGTCGAGGAGTTGCTGCATTCACCGCTGGCCGCGGCCGATGCGCCGGGCCAGCCGCTGCCGGCGCTGCTGTATGGCGAGGGCCGCGCGAATTCGAGCGGCGCCGACCTGGCCGTGCCCGAGCAGCGGCTGCCGCTGCAGCAGGCGGTGAGTGTGGCGCGCGTGCCGGTCATTCCGATGGCCACGACCGAGGACGTGCAGCGTGCGATGGTGACGTTGGGCACGGGATTCGAGGCGTGGAGCACCAAGCCCGTCGCCGAGCGCGCCGCGATCATCCGCCGCGCCGGCGACCTGCTCGATGCGCGGCTGGCCGACTGCTGCGGGCTGCTGGTCAGGGAGGCCGGCAAGACGCTGGGCGACTGCATCGCCGAGGTCCGCGAGGCCGTTGACTTCTGCCGCTATTACGCGCAGCAGGCCGAAGAGCGACTGGAGGCGATCCGCCTGCCCGGTCCGACCGGCGAGAGCAACGAGCTGCGCCTGCATGGCCGCGGCATCTTCGTCTGCATCTCGCCGTGGAATTTCCCGCTGGCGATCTTCGCCGGCCAGGTCGTCGCGGCGCTGGTGGCCGGCAATGCGGTGGCGGCGAAGCCGGCGGAACAGACGCCGGCCGTCGCCGCCGCCTTCATCGAGCTGCTGCACGAGGCCGGCCTGCCGCGTGATGCCGTTGCGCTGCTGCACGGCAGCGGCGAAACGGTGGGCGCGGCGCTGGTGGCCCATGCAGCGACCGCCGGCGTGTGCTTCACCGGCTCGACGCAGGTCGCCAAGATCATTCAGCGCACGCTCGCCGCGAGCGACGGCGCCATCGTGCCGCTGATCGCCGAGACGGGCGGCCTGAACGCTATGGTCGTCGATTCGAGCGCGCTGCCCGAGCAGGTGATCGATGCCGTCGTGCAGAGCGCCTTCCGCTCGGCCGGCCAGCGCTGCTCGGCGCTGCGCCTGCTGTGCGTGCACGAGAGCATCGCCGACGGCGTGATCGAGATGCTGCGCGGTGCGATGCAGGTGCTGAAGGTCGGCGATGCCGCCGACATCGCCACCGACGTCGGCCCGGTGATCGATGCCGAGGCGCATGCCGGCCTGAGCCGGCATGTGCAGCGCCTGGAGCGCGAAGCGACGCTGCTCGGCCGCAGCCCGATGGACGCGCGCTTCGCCGGCACGCACATCGCGCCGGTGGCCTTCGAGCTGAAGGCGATCGAGGAGCTGCGCGAGGAAGTCTTCGGCCCGGTGCTGCACGTCGTGCGCTGGGGCGGCGACGTGGCCGCGCTGGTCGCGCGCATCAACGCGCTGCGCTTCGGCCTGACGCTGGGCATCCAGACGCGCATCGACAGCCGCGCGCTGCGCATCGCGGCGACGGCTAAGATCGGCAACGTCTACGTCAACCGCAACATGATCGGCGCGGTCGTCGGCGTGCAGCCCTTCGGCGGCGAAGGCCTGTCAGGCACCGGCCCGAAGGCCGGCGGGCCGCACTACCTCTATCGCTTCTGCGGCGAGCAGACGCTGACGATCAACACCGCGGCCGCCGGCGGCAACGCGGCGCTGCTGGCCGGGCTGCACTGAGCGCGCGCTGCCGGAAAACTTGGGCCATGCGGTCAGCCCGGCACCAAGCCGGCGCGCTGCTCGCAGCGCTGCGCGACGCACACGTGCCGCGGCGGCGCTTCGAAGTGCGCCGTGCAGGCGATCGGCGTCAGCGGCGTCTTCTCCATCGCCGCGCGCGCCGTCGAGCGCTGCTCGGCCGCGGTGGCCTCGGCCGCCGCGCTGCCGGGCGACAGCTTCGAATAGGTGTGCTGGTCGTGCTGCGTGCAGGTGGGCTCGGGCATGCCGAAGACCAGGCCGGTGCACTGGCTGTCGTCGGCGCAAGGCCCCGCGTTGACCTGCGACACGGCGCGCGTGCGCAGCGCCTTCGCCTCGGCGACCAGTTCTTCCCGGGTGACTTCCGAGTCGCCGCCGCCGCAGCCGGCGGCCAGCACGGCGGCGATCAGCGTTGCCAGCGTCAGGCCACCACCATTCCAAGTGCTTTGCATGTTATCCCCTGATCTGAATCCGATCTGACAGCGATCGGGGCGCAGTCTGCCTCAGGCGCGTTGGGGTGCATGGTGACGTGCATCACATCCCGCCGCCGGTGCCGGCCGGGCCGCACGCAGCGCCAGCGCCGTACCCCCTAGGATCAATGCGCCGCCGAGCAGCCAGTCGGGCTGGATGCGCTCGCCGAGGAACAGCGCACCCCAGGCCAGTGCGAACAGCGGGATCAGCAGCGTGACGGTCGCCGCGCGCGCCTGGCCGGCGCGGTGGATCAGGCCGAAGAACAGCGGGTAGGCGAATGCGGTGCAGGCCAGCGCCAGCGCGGCGGCACTGGCCCAGGCGCCGGCGCTCGGCGCCTGGGCCGGCCAGGTCCACGCCGCCGGCAGCGCCAGCGTCACCGCCGCGGCGAGCTGCCCGCCGGTGGCCGCCGCCAGCGGCGGCACCGCCTGCAGCCGACGCTGCGCCAGGCAACCGGCGAAGGCATAGGCCAGCGGCGCGAGCAGGCAGGCGCCGATCGCCAACGCCAGCTGCGTGCCTTCGCTGCCGTCGCGCGCGCCGGCGTGCTGCCAGGCCAGCGCGATCACGCCGAGCAGACCGATCACGAGCCCCGCCAGCCGGCGCGTGCCGGGCCGCTCGTCGAGCCAGGCCCAGGCCAGCAATGCGCTCATCAGCGGCGTCGCGGCGGCGAAGATCGATGCCAGGCCGGCCTCGAGGCTTTGTGCCGCATAGCCGAAGCAGGCGTACGGCAGCGCCGAATTCGCCAGGCCGATCAATGCGATCGGCTTCCAGTGCCGGCGCAAGGCATCGAGCTGACCACTGGCCGCCAGCCAGGCCAGCATCGGCAGCGCGGCCAGCGCCGCGCGCAACGCCGCCAGCGGCAGCGCGCCGAATTCGCCGGCGCCCAGGCGCATGAAGAGGTACGAGGCGCCCCACATTGCGCCGAGCAGCAGCAGGCGGGCGGTGTCGGCAGGGGTCATGGCAGGCTCCGGGCGGGGTGATGGGAACCATCATCGCTGCCAGAATGGCCTGCCACGAGGTCCATATTTCTTGAAAACAACCGGTCCACTTCTGGAGCTGGCACTCGATCTGCCGGCACCCGGTTCGCGGCGGCGCCAGCAGGCGCTGCTGCAGCAGTTGCGCGCGGCCATCCTCTCCGGCCGGCTGCAGCCTGGCCTGCGTTTGCCGGCCAGCCGGGCGCTGGCGGCGCAGGCCGGCCTGGCGCGGCAGACGGTGGTCGTGGCCTACGACAGCCTGCTCGCCGAGGGCTACCTCGTCGCGCGGCCCGGGGCCGGCACCTTCGTCGCGGACGGCGCGGGCCAGGGCCCGGGCCCGCGCCGCGCCTTGCCGGCCGAACGCATGCCGGTGAAGCCGGCACCGCCGCGGCGCGCCGCCGGCGAGGCGACACCGCCGCCGCTGGACTTCCGCCTCGGCGTGCCCGACATCCGCGCCTTCCCGCATACGCCGTGGCGGCGGCTCGCCGCGCGCACGCTGCGCGAGCTCGAGCGCGCGCCGGTGGAGCGCGGCCCCGCTGCCGGCGAGCCGGCGCTGCGCGAGGCGATCGCGCAGCACGTGTCCTTCGCCCGCGCGGTCGCGGCGCGTGGCGAGCAGGTGATCGTCAGCGCCGGCGCGCAGCAGGCCTTCCACCTGCTCGCGCGCACGCTGGTCGCCGCCGGGCGGCGGGTGGTCGCCGTGGAGGACCCCGGCTACCCGCCGGTGCGCGAGGCCTTCGCCGCGGCCGGCGCGCGCGTGCTGGCGGTGCCGGTCGACGGCGACGGACTGGTCGTCGAACGGCTATCGGGCGACGTACGCGTCATCTGCGTGACGCCGTCGCACCAGTTCCCGTACGGCGTGCCGATGTCGGCCGCGCGGCGGCGGGCGCTGCTGGCCTTTGCGCGGCGCCACCGCGCGCTGGTCATCGAGGACGACTACGACGGCGAATTCCGCTTCGACGGCCGCGCGCTCGATGCACTGAAGACGCTGGACCGCGACGGCGACACGGTGTTCTACGTCGGCACCTTCTCGAAGAGCCTGGCGCCGGCCCTGCGCCTGGGCTACGTGATCGCGCCGCCGGCCTGGGTCGAGCCGCTGGCCGCGGCGCGCGAAGCGGCCGACAGCCACGGCCCGGTGCTCGAGCAGCGCATCCTCGCGGCCTTCATCGCCGAGGGCCATCTCGCGCGCCACGTGCGGCGCATGCAGCGAGAGTACGCGGCGCGCCGGCGCGCGCTGCTCACCGGGCTGGCGCCGCTGGCCGCGCAGCTGCGGCCGCTGCCGGCGCTGGCCGGGCTGCACCTGGCCGCGGCCGCGGCGCCGGGGCTGGACCTGGCGGCGCTCACCGGCCGCGCATTGGCCGAAGGCATCGGCCTGCACCCGCTCGGCGCGTATGCGCTGCGGCCGGACGCCGCACCGGCGCTCGGCTTCGGTTACGGCGCGATCGACGCCGCGGGCATCACCGAAGCTCTGCGCCGGCTCGCGCGGCTGCTCTGATGCGCAACTCAGGCGGCCTTCCAGAAGATGTAGTCGGCCTGGTAACGCACGATTTCGCGCTGGCCGACCGCATCGGCGCCGCAGGCGCGCGCCGGCGCCACGCCGCCCTGCGTCGCGACGCGCTGGATGTAGGCGACGTCCTTCATCGCGCCGGCGCCGGTCGCCGGATTGGCCTTGACCAGTTGCAGCGGGATGCTGCCGGGCAGCGCCGGCGCCACGGCCAGCTGCGCGCCGGTGATCGCCGAGCCGTCGCTCGAAGCCCAGGTCGCCGGCGGGCCGAAGTAGCTGCCGACCGCCTTGCCGCCACGGTCGTTCAACACCGCGCGCGGGCCGACGAAGACCCATTCGAAGGCGCCCGGCTGGCTGGCCTTGGCGCGGCACTCGTAGGTGATCTCGCCGACACCGACCGTCTCCATCGCCACGCGGTGTCCCGCCGGCACCTTGACCGGATCGGGCAGCGCGCCCTGGTCGAAGGTGCGCATCGGCGCGGGGGCCATCATCGTGCAGCCGGCGCAAATGGCGGTGGCGGTGGCGGCGGCGGTCGTGAGAAGGGCGAGTCGAGCGGACATGGCGGTGATCCTCGGAACAGCGGGCGACATGGAACGAGCTCGTCGGCCCGCTCCTCCTGACCTGCTGGTACTGCCGCTGCGGCCGATCGGATGCATCGCGGTCGATGCCCCTGCGGCGCGAACGGGATTGGCAGCCTAAACTCGGCTCAACCCGCCGCCGCTCTGGACACGACCATGGGACATGCTGCCGTCAAGCTGCCGATGACCGCCGAGGAATTCCTCGCTTGGGATGAATCGCAACCGATCCGTCACGAGTTCCTGCGCGGCGAGGTCTACGCGATGGCCGGCGGCGAGGATCGCCATGCGACCTTGGCGCTCAATTTCGCGATGGCGCTGCGCGGCCATCTGCAGGGCTCGCCGTGCCGCACGTACATCAATGACGTCAAGCTGCGCGTCGCGCCCGCGGACGCCTACTTCTACCCGGACGTGATGGTCACCTGTTCCGCGGTCGATGCCGCACATCGCCTGATCAAGTCCGAGCCCCTGTTGGTCATCGAAGTCCTTTCACCGGGCACTGCCGGCTACGATCGCGGCGACAAGTTCGCCGCCTATCGAATGCTCGCTTCACTGCGCGAGTACGTGCTCGCCGATCCGCGCTCGCGACGCTGCGATGTCCACCGGCGCGGCGATGATGGGCTCTGGATCCTGCATCCGTTCGACGCGGCCGAGGGTGTTCATCTCGCGAGTGTCGAGCTGTCGATCGATGCCGAAACCTTGTGGGCAGAAGTCGAGCCCGGAGCGGCGCCCGGCGCCATGATCTGACTGCAGCGCAAGGCTCAGCTCAACCGCCACACCCCGCCGACCTCGACCGTCGCTGCCCCGTCCCCCTGCAGCTTCAGCAGATGCGCCCGCAGCGAGCGCAGCGCGACGCCGTGCAGGTGCTTCGGCGTATCGGCATACACCGCATCGCGCAGCGCTTCCTCGCCCGCCGGGCCGATCGCGCGCAGCGCGTCGAGCACCTTGGCCTCGCGCTGCAGGCGGTGCGCGATCAGCTTGCGCACGGCCGCATGCGGCTCGTCGATCAGGAAGCCGTGGCCGGGCGCCAGCCACTCGAGGTCCTCGTCGAGCAGCCGGCGCAGCGAAGCGAGGTAGACGGCCATGTCGCCGTCGGGCGGATTGATGACCACCGTCGAGCCCTGCATGATGTGGTCGCCGGTGAAGAGCAGCTTCTCCTGCTCCAGCAGGTAGCACAGGTGGTTGCTGGCATGGCCGGGCGTGTGGATCACCCGCAGCGTCGTGTCGGGGCCGAGTTGCAGCCGGTCGCCATCGGACAGCACATGCTCGGGCTGGAAGCTCGGGTCCTGCCACTCGGGATACGCGGCCACGCGGCCGAAGCGCGGCGCGCCGAAATGCGCCTGCAGCGCGGCGATCGCCGGTGAATGGTCCTTGTGGGTGTGCGTGGCCAGCAGCCGCGTGACGCGCCCCGGCGCGGCGGCGATCAGCGCGCGCACGTGCTCGGCATCATCAGGACCGCCGTCGAGCAAGGCCCAGTCGTCGGCGCCCGGCGTGCCTAGAAAGTAGCTGTTGGTGCCCGGGCCGGTCATCATGCTGCCGTTCGGTGCCGTAACGCGCAAGATACGCGGCGACAGCCACACCGGCACACCGGGCGCGAGCTCGGTGCTGACGTCGCCGCGGCCTTCGGCATCGAGCCGGCCGATCTCGGCGAAGGCCCAGGCGCCGGGCATCACCGGGCGCTTGCCCTCGGGCGTCAGCCCGAGGCGCGGCCGGATCAGCGGCTTGTGCGTCTCGGCGCGCGCGGCATCGATCGCCGCGGCGGCGCTCGAAAAGCGCGCCAGCGCCTGCAGCGTCACCCGCGTCACGTTGACCAGCTTCAGCCCGCGCGCCGCATCGAGCGCCTCGGCCGGCGTCAGCCACAGCAGCTCGACGGTCTCGTGCGCGTCGTGGCGCGCGGTCTGCGCCGGCGGCGCCGTGGTGATGAAGAAGCGCGTGTCGAAGACCTTCGGCATGCCCTGGGGCGTCATCCAGTGGCTGTGGTAGGTCAGCGGCGCGAGGTGAATGCGCACGCCCAGCCGCTGGCACAGCTCGGCCATGCCGCAGCGGTTGCCGTGCAGGTCCTGGCGCAGCGCCATCAGCGCATCGGCGTCCTGCGCATCGAGCGCGATCGGCTGCCCGTCGGCGCCGCTCGCGAACAACAGCCCGGCTTCCTCGAAACACTCGCGCACCGCGGCGATCCAGTAGTTCAGGCCGTTGGCCGGCAGGCCGAGCCGGCGGCTGGCCTCGGCATCGTCGAGACCGTCGCACAGGCCGTAGGCATCGGCGTCGCCGCTGTCGAGCAGGCCGCCGGGGAACACCGCGGCGCCGCTGTTCTGGTCGCCGGGCTTGTCTGCGCGGCGCAGCATCAGCACTTCCATGCCCCGCGGCGCATCGCGCAGCACGATCAGTGAGGCCGCGGCGCGGGGCGTGACCGGCGCGTTCATGTGGCCCCCTTGGCGCTGCGCGCCTTCCCCCCGAGGGGGAATTCGCCCTTCGGGCGGCCGTGCGGGCTCATCGGGCGGCTCCCGCGGCCAGCTGCTCGATCTCGTCAACGGCGAAACCGGCTTCGGCCAGCACGGCCCGCGTGTGCGCGCCGGGCTCCGGCGCGGCGGCCGGCACGCCGGCGACGCTGCGCGAGAAGCGCGGCGCCGGCGCCGGCTGGCGCACGCCGCCGATGTCGATGAAGGCGCCGCGTTCGCGCGCATGGGGATGCTCGGACGCCTCGGCCAGGGTCAGCACCGGCGCGAAGCAGGCGTCGCTGCCTTCGAGCAGCGCGCACCACGCATCACGCGTGCGGCCGCCGATGATCTCGGCGATCGCCATGCGCATTTCAGGCCAGACGCGGCGGTCGTACTGGCGCTGCACGAAGCGCCGGTCGAGGCCGATGCGCTCGGCCAGCTCGGCGAAGAATTTCGGCTCCAGCGCGCCGATCGAGACGAAGCGGCCGTCGGCGGTGGCATAGCTGTCGTAGAACGGCGCGCCGCCGTCGAGCAGGTTCACCGCGCGCTGCGCGGGATCCCATTGGCCGCCGGCGGCGAGGCCGTGGAACAGGCTCAGCAGCGACGAGACACCGTCGACCATCGCCGCGTCCACCACCTGGCCCTGGCCCGAGCGCTGACGCTCGAACAGCGCGGCCATCAGGCCGAACGCCAGGTACAGCGCACCACCGCCGTAGTCGCCGACGAGATTCAAGGGCGGCAGCGGCTTCGTCGCCGGGCCGATCGCCGCCAGCGCTCCGGTGAGCGCGATGTAGTTCAGGTCATGGCCTGCGGCCTGGGCCAGCGGCCCGTGCTGGCCGAAGCCGGTCATGCGGCCGTAGACCAGGCCCGGGTTGCGCTCGAGGCAGGGCTCGGGCCCCAGGCCGAGCCGTTCGGCGACGCCCGGCCGCCAGCCTTCGATCAGCACGTCGGCGCGATCGATCAGGCGCAGCGCCGCGTCACGCCCGGCCGGCTGCTTGACGTCCAGCGCCACCGAGCGGCGGCCGCGGCCGGCGACGTCGAAGCGCGGCGGCACCGGCAGCCCGAGCCCGCTCGGCTCGGTGCGGTCGATGCGGATCACGTCGGCGCCCTGGTCGGCGAGCAGCATCGCGGCAAACGGCCCGGGGCCGATGCTGGCGAGCTCGATCACGCGCAATCCGGCGAGGGGTCCCATGGCTGTCTCTGTCTCCTGAAGGCTGCGCAGGCAGTGTGCCGCATGGCGGCGCCTAACATCGCCCCAGCAGCCTTGCGGAGATTGCCATGAAGCAGCGTCCACGCCCGCGGTGGGCCCTCACCGCCCTGATCCTCGCCGCCGCCGGCGGCGCGCAAGCCGGCGTCACCGAGAAAGTGCAGTCCGCCGGCAACGCAGCCTCGGCCGCCGCGACCAAGGGCGAGAACGTCGTCAAGAAGGGCGCCAGCAAGGCCGGTGCGGCGATCGAGGCCGGCGCCAAGAAGACGGGCGACGCGGTCAGCCGCACCGCGAAGAAGCTCGGCCTGCCGACCGCCGGCGCGAGCTCGCCGGGGTTGGGGGACGAGGTGGTGAAGTAGCGGCCGGGTGTAGCACAGTGGTGCTACATTCTTGGCATCCAACCGGGGACGAACGGCATGAGCACCACGACCATCCGCCTGCCTGACGAGCTGAAGGTTCGCGTCGCCCAAGCGGCCGAACGCGCGGGCACGACACCCCACGCCTTCATCCTCGAAGCCATTGCCGAGAAGACCCACGACGAAGAGGAGCGCGCCGCATTCGCGGCCACCGCGCGGGAGCGCTTCGAGCGAATCGTCGAAGGCGGGCCGACCGTGTCATGGAGCGATGCGCGACGCTACCTGGAGGCGCGTGCCGCCGGCCAAGCGGCCAAGCGACCGGCAGCTCGGAAGCGGGCGCGCTGACGTGGCGCGTGTCGAGCTCGCTCCGGAGGTTCTGGACGACTTCGACCGCATCGTTGGCCACCTCGTCGCCCAAGGCATCGATGACGCCGCCGCGCGCATACAGGAGGCCATCGCTGCCCTCGACGTGCTGGAGCACAGCCCGATGCTCGGGCGCCCGGTGGGCGACGATCTGCGGGAGCTGGTGATCGGCCGCCGTGCCCGCGGCTTCGTGGCGCTGTACCGCTACGTGCCTGAAGCAGAGTTCGTCTTCGTGCTCGCCGTGCGAAGCCAGAAGGAAGCCGGCTACGCGCGGTTCTGAGCGCCCCCCCGATCACCTCAGGAAGCGTTTGCGTCGGCCGCCACGGGATGTGCCAGCGACTCCAGCGGCACCGGCCGGGCCAGCAGGAAGCCCTGCAGCTCGTCGCAGCCGTGCTCCTGCAACAAGCGCATCTGCGCCTCGGTCTCGACGCCTTCGGCATTGACGCGCAGGCCGAGCGAGCGCGCCAGCGAGACGATCGACTTGACGATCAGCCGCACCTTGGCGTCGTCGGCCAGGTGCAGCGTGAACGCGCGATCGATCTTGACCTTGTGGAACGGGAAGCGCCACAGGTAGGACAGGCTCGAGTAACCGGTGCCGAAATCGTCCATCGCGATCTTCACGCCGAGCGCATCGAGCGCGCGCAGCGTGCCGGTGACCTCGTCGGTGTGACCGAGCAGCAGCGACTCGGTGATCTCGACCTCCAGCCGCGTGGCCGCGAGGCCGCTGGCGGCGAGCGCCTGCTGCACCACCTCGACCAGGTCACCCTCGCTGAACTGCGCCGCCGACAGGTTGACCGCCACCGTCAGCGGCGCCGGCCAGCCGGCTGCGGCGGCGCACGCGGTGTCGAGCACCCAGCGGCCGAGCGGCGCGATCAGGCCCGAATCCTCGGCCAGCGGGATGAAGTCGACCGGGGCGATCGGCCCGCGCGTCGGATGGCGCCAGCGCAGCAGCGCTTCGTAGCCGTTGAGCGTGCGGCCGTCGGCCGCGTAGAGCGCCTGGTAGTGCAGCGCGAGCTGCGGCGTGCCGATCGCCGCACGCAGGTCGCGGATCAACTGGCGCCGGTCGTCCAGCCGCCGATCGAGCGTCGCGTCGTAGAAGTGGAAGGCGCCGCGGCCGGCCTGCTTGGCGCGCTGCAGCGCGAGATCGGCCTTGTGCAGCACCTCGTCGGGCGTCGCGGCGTCGACGCCGAACACGGCCGCGCCGATGCTGCAGCCGCTGGCCACGCTGTGGCGCTCGAGCTGGAACGGCTCGGCCAGCGCGGCGATCACGCGCTCGGCCAGCAGCGTCACCGTGTCCGGTGCGGTGGCGCCGGACAGCAGCAGCGCAAACTCGTCGCTCGCCAGCCGCGCGACGCGGTCGCCCTGGCGCACCAGCGCGCGCAGCCGGTCGCCGACCTGGCGCAGCATGTCATCGCCGGCGGCATGACCTTGCGTGTCGTTGACTTCCTTGAAGTGGTCGAGGTCGACGCACAGCACCGCGAAGCCGGGCCCGCCGCCGGCGTGGCGCCAGGCCGCCTCGTCGAGCGCCTCGTTGAAGCTGCTGCGGTTCAACAGGCCGCTGAGCACGTCGTGCTGCGCCAGGTAACGCGCGCGCTCCTCGGCGGCGCGCTCGGCCTTCAGGCGCCGGAACCACCAGGCGCAGAACAGCGTCGTCAGCGCGCCCAGCAGCGCGAAGACACCGGCCGCGACCATGCCGAAAGCCGCCTGGATGCGGCGTGCACGGTCGGCCTGGTCGACGTAGACCTCGACGACGCCGATCAGCCGGCCATCGCGAAACATCGGCACGTAGGCCTCGCTGTACACCGCCGGCCGGCTGGCATCCAAGCCCCGCTTCAGCTCGATCACCGGCTTGCCGTCGAGCACCAGGTCGCGCACCTTGGCGTTGCCGTGGCCGATCGTGTTGTCGGTGACGACGGGTGCCGGCCGGTCGAGGTCATCGGACACCAGGACGATCCGGCCTTCGCGGTCGAACAGCTTGAAGCGGAAGACCTCCTGCACCTTGCGGTGGCGCAGCAGGTCGCGGCGCGCCGCCGGCGATATCGGCTCGCCGCGAAAGACGGCTTCGAGGTCCTCGATCGAGGTGCCGGCGAACTGCGCCCAGGCCAGCGCGACATGCTCGGCATCGCGCTGCAGCAGCTGTGACGACGCGCCGCGCAGCAGCGTCATCAGCAGCAGCACGGCCGCGGCGACGGCGGCCAGCAGCAGCAACGCGCGCGGCCACACCCGCCGCGATGGCGAGGGGACGCTCAGCAACGCCGATCCTTCCCTGGTTTTGATTCGTTCATGGCGGGGCTCGAATCGCCCCGGATCGACAAGCCGGGGCCCGCCGGATCATCGGCCGGAAGCGCGCCCGGCCGGAGACGGGATGACCCGCACGCGCGCACGCCGAACGCCGCGGCGTGAAATCGGACCGGCTTCAGGCGGCGGCCGCCGGTGCGCCGAGCCGGGCGCTCAAGCCCGCGGCGGCGGCCTTGACCTGCGCGGCGAAGCGCGGCTGCAGCCGCTGCGTCGGCATCGTCAGCGTCAATGCGCCGGCCAGCGCGCCATCGGGGCCGAACACCGGCGCCGAGATGCCGGTCAGGTCGGGCACGCGGTCGCCGCTCAAGACGCAGACGCCGTCGCGGCGGATCTGCTCGTACAGCGCGCCGCGCGCCGGCGGCGTGCCATGGGCCAGCAGCATGCGGCCGCCGGCGCCGCGCTTGAGCGGCAGCACGTCGCCCGCGCGGATGTGGTCGCGCAACACCTGCGGCGAATCGACGCGGTACAGGCACAGCCGGTCATCGCCCTGGCGCACGTGGAAGGCCGCGCTCTCGCGCGTGACGTCGACCAGCGCGCGCAGCGCCGGCAGTACCAGCGCCTCGAGCGAGAACGAGGCGGCGTAGATCGAATGCAGCCGCGCGACCTCGGCGCCGAGCGCATAGCGGCCGTCGGCATGCTGCTGCAGCAGCCGCGCGTGCAGCAGCGAGGCCACCAGCCGCAGCACCGTGCTCTTGTACAGCCCCGTGCGCGCCGCCAGCTCGGCCAGCGGCAGCGCGCTGTCGCCGGCGCGGAAGGCCGCCAGCAAGGTCAACGCGCGGTCGACGGCGGCGGCGCCGCCGGGGGCGGCATCCTGGTCGGCAAGCGAGGGCTGGGCGGCAGGGCGCGGCATGGTCGGCAACTCCGGTGGTTGACAGCGCGGGGGATCATTCCGATAATTTTCAGAACGATGTTCTATCTTACAGAACCGTTGTCTACGATGTCAATCGGAGGTCCCGATGTCCGAACCCTCCTCCGGCCCGGCGGCCGAGGTCCTGATCAGCGAGGTCGGCCCGCGCGACGGCCTGCAGAGCGTCGCCCGCACGATGCCCACCGCCGACAAGTGCGCGTGGATCGACGCGCTGCACGTCGCCGGCCTGCGCGAGATCGAGGTCGGCTCGTTCGTATCGCCCAAGCTGCTGCCGCAGTTGGCCGACACGGCCGAGGTCGTGCGCCATGCGCGCACGCTGCCCGGACTGACGGTGATGGCGCTGGTGCCGAACCGCAAGGGCGCCGAGGCGGCGCTCGAAGCCGGCGTGCACAAGCTGACGCTGCCGCTGTCGGCCAGCATCGCGCATTCGCTGGCCAACGTGCGCCGCACGCACGAGCAGATGCTCGATGAGATCCGCGCCATCGCCGCGCTGCGCCGCGAGCGCGCGCCGCAGGTGAAATTCGAGGTCGGCATGTCGACCGCCTTCGGCTGCACGCTGCAGGGCGCGGTGGCCGAGGACGACGTGATCCGGCTGGCGGTCGCCGCGATCGGTGCCGGCGCCGACGAGCTCGGCCTGTCGGACACCACCGGCATGGCCAATCCGGCGCAGGTGCGGCGGCTGTTCCGCCGGCTGCGCGCGACGCTCGGCCACCATGCCGGCGCCGCGCACCTGCACAACACGCGCGGCCTCGGCCTCGCCAACTGCCTGGCCGCGTTCGACGTCGGCGTGAGCACCTTCGATGCGTCGCAGGGCGGCCTCGGCGGCTGCCCGTATGCGCCGGGCGCGTCGGGCAACGTCGTCACCGAGGACCTGGTCTTCATGTTCGAGGCGATGGGCGTGCGCACCGGCGTGAACCTCGAGCGCCTGATTGCCGCGCGCGCGGCGCTGGCGCAGGGCTTGCCCGGCGAGCCGCTGTACGGCATGGTGCCGGAGGCCGGCTTGCCGAAGGGGTTCGAATCATCCGGAGCAATGAGACATGACTGAAGCTGCCAACACGCTCCCCCTGTCGGGCGTTCGCGTCGTCGAGTTCACCCACATGGTGATGGGCCCGACCTGCGGCATGATCCTCGGCGACCTCGGCGCCGAGGTGATCAAGGTCGAGCCGATCGCCGGCGACAACACGCGCCGGCTGCTCGGCTCGGGGGCCGGTTTCTTCCCGATGTTCAATCGCAACAAGCAAAGCCTGGCGGTCGACGTCAAGGATCCGCGCGGGCTGGAGATCGTGCTGAAGCTGGTGGCGCAAGCCGATGTCTTCAGCGAGAACTTCAAGAGCGGCACGCTCGACAAGCTGGGCCTGTCGGCCGCGGCGCTGACGGCGCTGAACCCGCGCCTGGTTGTCGTCTCGCACAAGGGCTTCCTGCCGGGGCCCTACGAGCACCGCACGGCGCTCGACGAGGTGGTGCAGATGATGGGCGGCCTGGCCTACATGACCGGGCCCGAGGGCCGGCCGCTGCGCGCCGGCGCGTCGGTCAACGACATCATGGGCGGCATGTTCGGCGCCATCGCCGCGCTGGCCGCGCTGCGCGAGCGCGAGCGCAGCGGCCGCGGCCAGGAAGTGCAAGCCTCGCTGTTCGAGAACAACGTGTTCCTGGTTGCGCAGCACATGCTGCAGTACGCGGTCACCGGCCAGCCGGCCGCACCGATGCCCAGCCGCATCTCGGCCTGGGGCATCTACGACGTCTTCGCGGTCAAGGACGGCGGCCAGGTCTTCCTCGCGGTGGTCAGCGATACGCAGTGGACGAGCTTTTGCGAGGCCTTCGACTTCGCCGACCTGGCCGGCGATGCGCGGCTCAACACCAACAACCAGCGCGTGTTGGCACGCGAGTGGCTGATGCCGCTGCTGCGCGAGCGCCTGGCCGGCCGCAGTGCCGATCACATCGCCGCGGTCTTCGAAGCGCGTGGCCTGCCCTATGCGCCGATCACCCGGCCGCAGGACCTGTTCGACGATCCGCACCTCGCGGCCACCGGCGGCCTGGCGCCGCTGACCTTGCCCGACGGGCGTGCAGCCCGCGCGCCGCTGCTGCCGATCGTCATCGACGGCCAGCGCCCGCCGCTGCGGCTGCATCCGCCGCGCCTGGGCGAACACACCGCCGCGCTGCTGCGTGGGCTGGGATACGACGACGCGCAGATCGACGCGCTCGCCGCCGCCGGCGTGATCGCGCTGGCGCAAGGGCAGCCGCAGCCGGACGACGTGGCGCCCGCGGCCTAGCTCGAATTCGACGCGGCCCTCGGGCCGCTCGGGCCGCCACCTTCGCTACAGTGCACGCCTTGGCGCCGACCACGCGCCCCTTGGAGGAACAAGTGCACCCGCTCATGAGACCTTCGATCGGTCGCCGGCTGAGCGCGGCCGTGCTCGTGTCGTGCGCCGTGTTGGGCGCCTTCTGCGCGCTGCCCGCCGCGGCCGCGCCCGCCGAGCAGCGCGCGCAGGCCACCCCGCCGCGGCCGCCGGCGCGCGGGCCGAAGCGCTACACGATCGAGCAGTTCATGGCGACGACCTCGATCACCGGCGCGTCGTTCTCCGCCGACGGCCAGCGCCTGCTGTTCAGCAGCAACCAGAGCGGCATCTGGAACGCCTACGTGCTGCCGGTGACAGGCGGCACGCCCGAGCCGCTGACGCGCTCGACCACCGACAGCGTGTTCGCGGTCGGCTTCTTCCCCGACGACGATCGGGTGCTGTTCACGCGCGACCGCGCCGGCGACGAGCAGAACCACCTGTTCGTGCGCGAGACCGACGGCACCGAACGCGACCTGACGCCGGGCGACCGGCTGAAGGCGGAGCTCGTCGCCTGGCAGGGCGACGGCAGTGGCTTCTACGTCATCAGCAACGAGCGGGATCCGAAGTTCTTCGACCTCTACCGCTACGACACCAAGGACTACGCGCGCACGCTGGTCTACCGCAACGAGCAGGGCCTGAACGTCGAATCGATCAGCCGCGACGGCCGCTGGGTCGCGCTGAGCAAGGCCCGCACGACGGCCGACAACGACCTGCACCTCTACGACACGCGCTCGAAGACGCTGAAGCACCTGACGCCGCACCAGGGCAACATCCGCCACGAGGCGCAGGCCTTCGACCCGGCGTCGAAGCGGCTGTACTTCCTCAGCGACGAAGGCAGCGAGTTCGCGCAGCTGCGCGTCGTCGACCTCGACGACGGCAGTGTGCGCGTGCACCAGAAGGCCGACTGGGACATCGCCTTCACCTACTTCTCGTGGGACGGCCGCCACCGCGTGACCGGCATCAACGAAGACGGCAGCACGAAGATCCGCATCACCGATGCGGCGACCGAGCAGCCGCTGGCGCTGCCGCCGCTGCCCGCGGGCCAGCTGCGCCAGGTCACGTTCTCGAAGGACGGCCAGCGCCTGGCGTTCTACGTCAACGGCGACCGCGCGCCGAACAACCTGTTCGTGCACGACTTCAAGTCCAGGCAGCTCAGGCAGCTGACGCAGAGCCTGGCCAGGGAAATCGTGGCGGACGACCTGGTCGAGGCGCAGGTGCTGCGCTTCAAGTCCTTCGACGGGCTGGTGATCCCGTCGATCTACTACCGGCCGCACGAGGCCACGCCCGAGCGCAAGGTGCCGGCGGTGATCTTCGTGCACGGCGGGCCGGGCGGGCAGACCCGGCGCGGCTACAGCGCGATGATGCAGCACCTGGCCAACCAGGGCTACGCGGTGCTGGGCATCAACCACCGCGGCAGCGCCGGCTACGGCAAGAGCTTCTACGCCGCCGACGACAGGAAGCACGGCCGCGAGCCGCTGTGGGATTGCATCGAGGCCAAGGCCTTCCTGGCCAGCCTCGGCCACGTCGACCCCGAGCGCATCGCCATCATGGGCGGCAGCTACGGCGGCTACATGACGCTGGCGGCGATGGCCTTCCGACCCGAGGCCTTCAAGGTCGGCATCGACATCTTCGGCGTCAGCAACTGGCTGCGTACTTTGGAAAGCATTCCGCCGTACTGGGAGTCGTTCCGCGAGGCGCTCTACGCCGAGATCGGCGATCCGGTCAAGGACAAGGAGTTCCTGATCGCCACCTCGCCGCTGTTCCATGCCAAGGAGATCCGCAAGCCGCTGATGGTGATCCAGGGCAGGAACGACCCGCGCGTCATCAAGCCCGAAAGCGACGAGATCGTCGAGGCGGTCAAGAAGAACGGCGTGCCGGTCGAGTACCTGGTGTTCGACGACGAGGGCCACGGCTTCTCGAAGAAGCGCAACGAGCTCGAGGCCAACCGGCGCATCGTCGAGTTCCTCGACAAGCACCTGAAGGGCGGCGGGCGCTGACGGTTGGCGTCAGCGCAGCACGGCTTCAGCGCTTCGGTGCGGCGGCAGAGGCCGCGGCCGACTGCAGGCTGGCCTTGGCATCGCGCTCGACGGCCTGACGCATGTCCTCGGCCTGCGTCAGGTGCTGCTGCAGCACCGGCAGCGTCTTCGCGGCAAAGGCGCGCACCTCGGGGTCGACAGCACGGTTGGCCGCCTTCTGGAACAGCGCGACGGCGTCGCGGTGCGCGCGTACGCCGTAGCTCTTGGCATAACGCTCGTCGAACTTCGCCTCGTCGGCGGTGGCCAGCAGCTTCAGGCCGGTGCGCGCCGCGACCGAGGGCTTGTCCTGCAGCTTGAGGCTCTTCAGCGCGGCCAGCGCCACGAGCTCCTGCTGGACCTTGCCGTGGTCGTCGACCATCTGCTGCGCAAAGGCGCGCACCTGCGTATGGCGCGCCCGCTGCAGCGCGATCTTGCTGGCCTCGACCTCGACCTGGCCGGCCTGCGCCGCCTCCTTCATGAAGTTGCCGTCGGCACGCGTCAGCGCACTGGCCGCCTGCGCCGCGGTGAAACCGCCGACGAGCAGGGCGAACACGCCGGCGGCGTGCACGAAGGAGTGAAGCGGGCCGCGCATGATGGGCTCCTCGAACGGCGGGTCGAGGCGAATGCGGCAAGGGCCGTGCCCGCCGCAGGTCAGCGCGGCTCTCCGGATGCCGCGCTTCAGCGCGGCCGCTTCCCCATGCCGCGATTCATCGCGTCGAGCAGATCGCCGTTGTCCTGCGACAGCTCCCAGGCGAACACGCCGGCCAGGCCCTCGCGGCGCGCATAGATGCCCTTGGCCAGCACCGCGCGCGGATCGTCGTAGCCGAGGTAGCGCTTCGTCGACGGGCTCCACAGCCCGTAGCCCAGCGTCAGCGGATCGAGCATCACGCGGAAGCCGCCCTTGCCGCGGCCTTGCGCGTCGAGGTAGAGCGCGGCGATCTCGCGGTACGTCAGGCTGCCGTCGCCGGGCGGGAAGGGCCCGCTCTTCGGCGCGCCGCTGAACTGGCCGCCGCGCAGCGGCTGCACGCCCTCGAAGCCACGGCCGTACATCGCGACGCCGGCGACCAGCTTGGCCTTCGGCACGCCGGCCTCGCCCATCGCCTGCACCGCGCCGGCCAGGCTGTCGTTGGCGCCGGGGCGGCTGTCGCGCAGTGCCGCATGGTGGCCGGCGGCGGCCGACCAGCTGCCGTAGTGGTCGTAGGTCATCATGAAGATCAGGTCCAGCGCCGGCGCCGCGGCGCGAAAGTTGACCTTCTTGACGATTGCATCGGTGGTGTTGACCGCGCTGGTCACCAGGTAGCGGCGCTGAGTCTGGCTGCCCAGTGCGTCGAGCGCGCGCCGCAGGTCGTGCATCAGCGCGGCGTACCCCTCACCGTCCTCGGGTGCACCGAGCGCGACGCCGTTGGCCGAGCCGTTGCTCGTCGGATGCTCCCAGTCGATGTCGATGCCGTCGAAGGCCGGATGCGCGCGCAGGAAGTCGGCCGCCGAAGCGACGAACACCGCACGCCGCGCCGGCTCGTTGACGAAGTGGAAGAACGGGTCCGAGCCGCCCCAGCCGCCGACCGAGGCCAGCACCTTCAGCGCCGGCTCGCGCTGCTTGAGCTTCGTGAACGCGGCATCGAAGGTCTTCTCGGTGTCCGAGCTCGCGAGCTGGAAGGCCTGGCGCTGCGCGCACGCGGCCTCGTCCTTCGGCAGCTGGCCCGGGCCGCAGATGCGCAGGAAGGCGTACAGCGCATGCGTCACGCTGCCTGGCGGCAGCCGTTCCATCAGCGCCGGCGGCTCCCAGTTCGGGATGTAGACGCCGACGACGCGGCCCGGATCGGGCACGAAGGCGCGCCAGCCGGCACCGAAGGTCGGATGGGGCGCGGCGCGCGCGGCCGGCCCGGCCGCGAAGGCGGTACCGGCGAAAGCGCAGGTGGCCAGCAGCGCCAGCGTGGCAGCGGCGCGCAGCGTTCGAAACATCGTCAAGTCTTGGCTCCCGCGGCACCCTCCCGGCACCGCGGCGGCGATTGTCGGCCCTGCGCGGGGAGGCTTTCAGCGCCCCAGGAAGCGGCCGAGCGCCGGCCACCACGCGGCCAGCCCGCCGAGCGCCGCCAGCGCCAGCGACGCGGCGACGATCAGCACCACCGCACCGCGCGACAGGCCCTGCTGCGCCGAGCGCCGGCGCCGGCGGTGATCGAGCCGGCTCGGCTCGGCGAAGGTCGATTGCGTGCTGTGCCGCCAATCGGATTCGTGCGAGCTCTTGAACTCCGAGCGCCGATCCCCGGCGGGCTCGTTTTCCCAGCTGTAGACGCCTTTCCTGCCGTTCATTTCCCCGCTATCGGCAGATCGCCGCGCGGCTTGAGCGACGTGCGCGACTAGGATTGCGCGGATGGCCAGCCCGCAAGCGGAACTCTTCGCGCCCGAGACGCCGCCGGGTCTCGGCCCGCGCGGCAACATCTTCGTCGGCACCTGCAGCTGGACCGATGTGTCGCTGATCAAGTCGGGCGGCTTCTACCCGCGCGGCTGCAGCTCGGCCGAAGCGCGGTTGCGCTACTACGCCTCGTGCTTCCCGGTGGTCGAGGTCGACAGCAGCTACTTCGCGATGCCGGTGCCGGAGAACGCGGCGCTGTGGGTCGAGCGCACGCCGGCCGCCTTCCAGTTCAACATCAAGGCCTTCCGCGTCCTGACCGGCCACCAGACACCGCCGAGCGCCTTCCCGCCCGACCTGCAGCCGCTGCTGCCCCCGCTGAAGGCACGGCAGAAAAACCACTACTACGACGACCTGAGCGCCGAGCTGCGCGACGAGCTGTGGCGCCGCTTCGCCGAGGCGATCGCGCCGCTGCGCCACTCGGCCAAGCTGCGCGCGGTGCACTTCCAGTTCGCGCCCTGGGTCGCCGCGAGCGCCGACTGGATCGCGCACGTCGAGCAGTGCGTGCAGCGTTTGGCCGGCCACCGGCTGGCGGTCGAATTCCGCAACCAGACCTGGTTCGCGCCCGAGCGCGCCGAGCGCACGCTTGCCTGGCAGCGCGAGCTCGGCGTGGCGCACGTGGTCGTCGACGAGCCGCAGGGCGTCGGCAACTATGCGCAAGGCGTGTGGGCGGTGACCGACCCGGCGCTGGCCGTCGTGCGCCTGCACGGCCGCAACGAAGCCACCTGGAACGCCAAGGGCCTGACGGCCTCGTCCGAGCGCTTCAACTACGAATACCGCGACGAGGAATTGCGCGACATCGCCGAACGCTCGGCACGCCTGGCCGAAGAGGTCTTCGCGCTGCAGGTGCTGGTCAACGTCAACTACGAAGACCAGGGCGTGCGGGCCGCGCGGCAGCTGCAGGCGCTGCTGCAAACGCTGCCATCGGCCTGAGCCCGGCCGCTCGGCCGGCGGCACGGCGATTGCCCATCCGGGCTCAAGCGACTGGAATTCCTGACGCGTCGTTGGGTGCCCGTCGGTAGTGAGGCACTCATGGTCAAGCTGCTCGCAGCATTGCCGCTGCTCGTGTCCTTCGGGAGCCATGCCGCGATCGTCGGCGTGGCCGAGATGCAGGACGGGGCATCCATCCTGTTCCAGGACGACCGCGGCCCGTGCGTCGGCGCGGCGCGCCTGGCGTCCTTCGTCAAGCCGGCGGCGGCCGGCACGATCCCCGGCTGCTGGGTCGCGCGCGGCCACCACATCGCGGTGGTGTTCTTCGATGGGGATGTCGGCGCGGTTCCGGTCGCGGCGCTGAAGCCGCCGAAGAACGCTTGAGATTCCACTGCCTTCACGCGCCAAGCGGCCCCACGGCAGGACACCAGAACTCCCCACGGCCAGGGACTGCTCCCAAGGCCGCGGACAGCCGAAATCAACGCATCCGCGTTTCTCGGCAGCCCGCTCCTTTCGCCATGCAGCAGCCCTCGCCTCCCGCCCCGCCCGACCCGTTCGAGCCCGTTTGCCTCGCCCAGCAACCGGACCTCGAAGGCACGGCCCCGGTACCCGCGCTCGAAGTCGACGACTTCGGCTACTTCATGCGCCGGCCGCAGGCCCCGCTGCCGCTGCCTCCGACGACACCGAAAGGGACTCGGCCATGAACGGCGCCCTGGTCCACGCGCAGCGCGCCCGGCTGGCAGCGCATTTCAGCGGCCTGAATGCCTCGGCCTTCGTCATCGCGCTGCAGCCCGACGGCACGGTGCTGCGCGCGAACGAGGCGGCGCTCGAACTGGTCGGCGCGGCACCTGACGAGGTGACCGGTCGGCCGCTGGCGACCACCGCTTGGGGCCGCCACCTGCCGCCCGGCAGCGCAGCGCTGCAAGGCGCGATCGAACGCGGCCGGCGCGGGGAAGCGGGCACGCTGACCTTGCCGATCAAGACCGCGCAGGCGCAACGCATCAGCGTCGATTTCACGCTGCAACCGGTGCCCGGCGACGGCGGCGAGCCGGCCTTGCTGATGCTGAGCGGCCGCGACGTGCCGGAGCGCCACCGCGCCCCGCCGGCGCGCGACCATGGCGCGCTGCTCGAAGCGCAGCCACCGGCGCGCCTGCCGCACGTGCTCGTCGTCGACGACGACGAAGCGCTGGCGCAGTGCCTCGGCCGCAAGCTGCAGCGCCACTTCGGCGAAGCGCTCACCGTGGAGGTCTGCGCCGATGCGCAGGCCGCGCTGGCGCGCCTGCACACGCGCGCCTTCGACATCGTCGTCAGCGACCTGGACATGCCGGCGCTGGACGGCATCACGCTACTCGGCCACGCCCGCGCGCTGCAGCCGAACGCGCTGCGCATCCTGCTGCTCGGCGCGTCGGACATGACCCGCGTGCTCGAAGCCGAACACCAAGTCGACGTGTTTCGCCACCTGTCGAAGCCGTGGTCGACGAAGCAGTTCCAGGCGCACTTCCAGGCGGCGCTGCAGCAGCTGGCGCAGTGCCGCGACGCCGCCGTGCTGCCCGCGCGCGCCGGCCGGCCCGCGCCGCAGCCGCTCATGGACGCTCCGATCGCCGCCTAGATCGGATCGCGCCATACTCGGGCGATGGACTCGCCCCTGCAGATCAGCCCGCCGCCGCAACTGCGCACGCCCGAGCCGGCGGACTACGACGCCATCGCGCTGTGGCTGCCAGACGCGCAGACGACGCTGCGCTGGGCCGGGCCGCTGGTGCGCTGGCCGTTCACCGGCTCGACGCTGCCGGCACAGCTGGCGGCCCCCCGCTCGACCAGCCGCGTGCTCGGCGCGGGCGACGACCCGCCGATGGGCTTCGGCCAGTACTGGCCGCGCGACGACGGCGCCGTGCACCTGGGCCGGCTGCTGGTCGCGCCCGGCCTGCGCGGCCGCGGCTTCGGCCGGCTGCTGCTGGACCTGCTGATCGCCGAAGCCCGGACGGTCCACGGCCCGGCACCGATCACGCTGCGCGTCTACCGCGACAACAGCGGCGCGATGGCCCTCTACACCCAGCGCGGCTTCGTCGCGGTGGCCGAGCTCGGCGACCCGGACGTGGAGTTCATGCGGCTGGCTTCGTAGACACGTGGCGCAGCAGGGCGCAAGCGCCGGACTCTCCGGGCTTTCGGATCTTTGGTGGCCTGCGCGCTTGTAGCAACAGTCGCAACGGGACAGACAGCCTGCGCTCGCGGGGCTACGCCGACGTCATGATCGAGAACCGGTACGCCATGAACGACGAGTCGATCCTGTCGGAACTCACGGCGGAACTCGGGAATTGGTGCCCCATGCCCGCCGCGTCGTCACGGTCGAGACCAGTCCCGACCCAGGCTGGCTCATGGACGGCGACCTGTCGATGGCTGCCAAAGGACGACAGTTCGAGTACGCGAACATCGGGACAGACATCGACCGGTGGGATGCCGCGTACGCGTCGCTGGCCAGGAAGCCGGCTACCGTGCTCGTGCCCGGGATCAGTCGCTTCATGGTTCAGCACGGGCCGCTCATGGCTTCACTCGAGCGCCGGCACCGGCTGCCCACCATCTATGCCTATGGCAGCTGCGTCAGCGCGGGTGGCCTGTGTTCCTATGGCGCTTCCCAGCTTCACATTCACGATCGATTGGCTCATCTTCTTGCCCGGATCTTCGAGGGAGCGCGGCCCGACAGCCTTCCGATCGAGCAACCGAGCAAGTTCGAACTGGTGCTCAATCTGAAGACAGCGAGCGCCATCGGCGTGACGGTGCCTCAGGCGCTGCGCTTGCGGGCTGACCAGGTGATCCAGTAGCCGGTGCTGAACGCAGCAAGGTGGGCAGCCGGTCCTCGCGGTCGCAACCGGGGCGCGTCATGCAGCGGCCCGGTGTAAGGCGCTAAGGCGGCGCAGCGACTACGCGGTAGGCGGCTGTATCCGGTCGCCCGCAAGGAGTCCCCATGACCGCGTTCAACATCGTTCGCTTCCGCGTCAAGCCCGGCCGCGAGCAGGCCTTCATCGATGCCCACAGGAACATGGATCCGGTGATGCCCGGCTTCCTGCGCGGCGCGCTCGTGCGCACCGGCGAGCGCACCTTCTGCATGGTCGGCGAGTGGGAGTCGTTCGACCGCATCGTCGCGGCACGGTCGACCATGATCGGCCTCCTCGACGACTTCCGCGAGGACCTGGAAGACCTGGGCAGCGGCCTCGGCGTGACCGACCCCGTCTCGGGCGAGGCGGTGGTCGAGATGAAACCCTGACCGGAAGCTCTCAGGCCCTTGCGGGCATGAAAAAAGCCCTAGAGCGTTGATTCTCTAGGGCTTTCTTGCTGTCTCCGGACGTCTTCGGACCGTCGCGGACATGTATTTGGTGGCCTGGGGCGGAATCGAACCACCGACACGCGGATTTTCAATCCGCTGCTCTACCAACTGAGCTACCAGGCCAAGCCGAGCCGGCGATTATAGCCACACGTTCTACAGCACCCCGCCGCGCTTGTTGCGGCTCAGGTCGACGCCGAGCTGCTTGAGCTTGCGGTACAGGTGCGTGCGTTCCAGGCCGGTCTTCTCGGCGACGCGCGTCATCGAGCCGTTCTCCTTGGCCAGGTGGAACTCGAAATAACTCTTCTCGAACGCGTCGCGCGCCTCGCGCAGCGGGCGGTCGAGGTCGAACACCTGCTCGGGCTGCGGGCCCAGCGGCACGCTCGGCGTGCTGGGCAGGCCGGGCGGCACCAGGCCGTTGAGGTCGCCCGCGCCGAGCGCCGCCTCGGGGCGGTAGGCGCCCGGCGGCAGCAGCGCGGCGTTGGGCCGCGGCGTCGGCTTGACCAGCGCCTGCTCGACCGCGCGCAGCAGCTTCTGCAGCGTGATCGGCTTTTCGAGGAACGCGGTGGCGCCGTACTTGGTGGCCTCGACGGCGGTGTCGATGGTGCCGTGGCCGCTCATCATGATCACCGGCATGCTCAGCATGCCGGCGGCGCCCCACTCCTTCAGCAGGCTGATGCCGTCGACATCGGGCATCCAGATGTCCAGCAGCACGAGGTCCGGGCGCAGGCGCTCGCGCACCGCACGGGCTTCGGCGGCGTTCTCGGCCAGCTCGACCGTGTGCCCTTCGTCGGACAGGATTTCCGAGAGCAGGCCACGAATGCCCAGCTCATCGTCCACTACAAGAATCGTTGCCATGCGAGTGCGAAGCGCCCTGGATGCGGTGCCGGTTCAAGGCCAGCGGCCGGCGCCCGGTGTGTTTTCAGAGGCCAGGCCAGGGGGCGGCGTGACCGATGGGGGTGCGGAAGGCGCGGGGGCAAAGCGGGAAAATGATAGCGAAACTTGCGCACCGCTGACCGGACCCTCGTCCGCGGTGCCCGCGGCCGCGCCCGCGGGCACACCGGACAAGGTGGCTTCCGCTGCTGCATCCCCTGCAGCATGCAGGTTCGCGATGCGCACCCGCGCGCCATGTTCGTCGGCGATCTTCTTGACCACCGCGAGCCCGAGCCCGGTGCCGCGACTCTTGGTCGTGACATAGGGTTCGAAGGCGCGCTTCAACACCTTGTCGGCGAAGCCGGCGCCGTTGTCGGAGACCTTCAGCCGCACCGCGCGCGGCACGCCCTGCTCGGTGCGCGCCACTTCGGTGGCGACCGTGACATGCCCGTCGGCCCGCTCGGCGACCGCATCGAGCGCGTTCTGCACCAGGTTGTGGATGACCTGCCGCAGCTGCGTCGGATCGCCCATGATCGGCGGCAGCGGCGTGCCCAGCCGGGTGTCGAGCCGGCCCTGCTCGTGCGTCGACGCATACAGGGCCATCACCTCGCCGACCAGCGCATTCAGGTCCAGCGGCTGCAGCTCGGCCGCCGGCAGGCGCGCGTAGTCGCGGAATTCGTTGACCAGCTGCTTCATCGATTGCACCTGCGCGACGATGGTCGCCACCGAGCGCTGCAGCATCGACTGGTCGGCGCCTTCGAGCTTGGCCTCGAGCTTGTGCTGGATGCGCTCGGCCGACAGCTGGATCGGCGTCAGCGGGTTCTTGATCTCGTGCGCCAGCCGCCGCGCGACCTCGGCCCAGGCCACCGAGCGCTGGCCCGAGACGACCTCGGTGATGTCGTCGAAGACCAGCAGCCGGGCAGCGGCGGGCAGCGTGGCGCCGCGCAGCAGCAGGTTGACGGTCTCCTGCTCGCCGACCTTCAGCTCGAAGGCGTCCTGCCAGTGGTCGCGCTCGCCGGCCTCGGGGCTCTGCTGGTGCAGGTCGCTGCGCTGGCGCACGGCCTGCGCGAATTCGGCCAGGCCCGGCACCTCGTCGAGCGCGCGGCCGCGGTAGGCTGACAGCGGCTGGCGCAGGATGCGCGTCGCGCCCGGGTTCACGGTGTCGATCAGGCCGCGCTTGTCGAACACGATCACGCCGGCGGTCAGGCTGTCGAGGATGGTCTGCAGGCGCGTGCGCGCGCCCTCGAGCTGCGCGACGCCGCGCTGCACCTGCACGCGCGCCTCGGCGAGCTGCTCGGTCATCTGCGCGAAGCTGCGCGTCAGGCCGCCGAGCTCGTCGCGCGAGGCGAACACCGGCTTGGCGGTCAGGTCGCCGTCGGCCACCTGGCGCACGCCGTCGGCCAGCAGCAGCAGGGGCCGCGCGATCTGGTTGCCGAGCATCACCGCCAGCAGCAGCGCGCCGAACACCGACAGCACCAGCGACAGCGTCAGCGTGCCGATGTACATGCGGCTCAGGCCGTCGCGGGCGATGCCGCGCTGCTGGTACTCGCGGTAAGCGGCCTGCACCGCCAGGGCGTGGGCGACCAGCTGCTGCGGCACCGGCTGCACCACCATCAGGATGCGGTCCTCGCCGCCGGCGAGGCTGATGTCGTTGCTCGGCACCAGCGCGATCGCGCGCACCCGCGCCTCGGGTGGCCGGCCGCCGGGCTGCGGCTCGTCGTCCAGGCCTTCGACGTGGCTCGCGCTGCGCGCCGCGCGGGCCTGGCGCAGCAGCGTGGTCGACGGGCGCTCCGGCACGATGGCCGAGGCGCTGCCGCCGGCGCTGGCGATCACCTGGCCGCCGGCGCCGAACAGCACCGCATCGCGTGCGCCCAGCTGCTCACGCACGCGCTCGAGCGCCAGCGGCCCGACCGGGCTGCGGCTGTCCGACAGCCGCTCGGCGGCGGTGCGCGTCTTCACGGCCAGCTCCGTGGCCATCGCATCGAGCGTGCCGCGGCCGAGCGCCAGGCCGGCATCGAGCGCTCCGGCCACCTGCACGTCGAACCAGCTGTCGATGCTGCGGGCGACGAACTGGTAGCTCACGGTGTAGATCAGCAGCCCCGGCAGCACGCCGACGAGCGCGAAGATGCCGGCCAGCTTGGCCAGCAGCCGGCTGCCGAACTTGCGCTGGCGCAGCCGCACGACCAAGCGCACGGCCGCCAGCCCGATCGCCAGCAGCAGCAGCCCGCCGACACCGACGTTGACCCAGAACAGCCAGACGAAATGGCGCTCGATCGCCCGGCCCGCGGTGCCCAGCGACAGCAGGTAGATCAGCAGCAGCGACAGGCCGAGCACCGCGATCAGCGACACCAGCAGCGCCCAGCGCGCGGACTTGGTCATGGGTGCCTGCGCGACGTCATCACTCGACTCGGATCCAGCGCTCGATGCCGAGCTTCCAGTCGTCGCCGAGGTCGAGCTGCATCGGCCGCGGCAGCTGGCTGTTGTCGAGCTGGAAGCTGAACTCGACGTAGTAACGCTCGCCGGAGTCGAGTTTTTCGGCCTCGAGGAGCCGCCAGCCGGCGACCCGCGACATCGGCGCGAGCGCCTCGGACAGCGTCGGAAAGCTTTGCGCCAGGCCGCCGAGGCTGACGCGCCAGCTCGCCGTCAACGGCTGGTACGACAGCCGCCAGGTGCGCGCAACGCGGGCGAGCCGCTCGTCGCGCCAGTACCAGCGGCTGCGCAACACGGTGGCATGAGCGGTGAAGTACATGGGCACGCCGCGCTGCAGCGCATCCTCGATGGCACGCGAGAGGGTCAGCCGGGCCGAGTATTCCAGCGCCAAGGCACCGTCGGCACGGTTGACCTGCAGGCTGGTGAGCTCGACACCCTGGGCACGGGCAAGCGGCGCGCCGGCCCCCATCACGATGGTCAGCACGGCCCACAACACCAGCCTGGTCAGGATGCGCGGCAGCAGTGCTTGGACTTGTGTGCGGCGCATCGAAGGCGCAAGTTCTATGGTTTGTGGATCAGCGCGTAGAAGAAGCCGTCACCGCTTGTTTCAGAGGCGAATCCGGGCCGTGGGGCATTGTCCGGCAGCCCCGGCAGATGACCGGGTGAGGCGGGGTCGAGCCAGGGTTTGTCGGCCGCGTGGCGTTGCAAAAAAGCGTCGATCTGCTGCTGGCCCTCGAGCCGGAACACCGAACACGTGGCGTACAGCAGCCGGCCACCCGGTGCCAGCAGCGGCCACAGCGCATCGAGCAGCTCGGCCTGGATGCGCGACAGCGCGACGACGTCATCGGGCCGGCGCAGCCAGCGTACGTCGGGATGGCGGCGCACGATGCCCGACGCGGTGCACGGCGCATCGAGCAGGATCGCGTCGAAGGGCCGGCCGTCCCACCAGCGCGCCGGCTCGCGCGCATCGGCCACCTGCAAGTGCGCCTTCAGCTGCAGCCGGTTCAGCGTCTCCTGCACGCGGGTCAGCCGCAGCGGGTCGCTGTCGAGCGCCAGCAGGTCGACGTCGGCCAGCTCGAGCAGCTGCGCGGTCTTGCCGCCGGGCGCGGCGCAGGCGTCGAGCACGCGGGCGCGAGCAGTCACTGGGACACCTTCGGGCTGCGCCCTCAGGTATTCGCCCTTGGGGCGGCCCGGCGGGCTCAGCCGATCGGCGCCGGCACCCAGCAGCAGCGGGCCGGCGCGCTGCGCCGACAGGTCCTGCACCGAGACCTCGCCCTCGGCGAAGCCGGGCAGCTCGGTCACCGGCAGCGGCTTGTCGAGCAGCACCGCCTGCTCGCCGATCGCCTGCGCGCCGCGGCCCTGGGCGGCCAGGCGCTGCACATAGGCCGCGGCCGTGCCGCGCCGCGCGTTGACGCGCAGCACCATCGGCGGATGTTTGTTCGCCGCGCCCAGCAGCGCCTGCCAGTGCTGCGGCCAGTCCTGCTTGATGCGCTCGATCCACCACAGCGGATGGTTGAACGCGGCGATCGGCTGCGGCTGCACCGCGGCCACCAGCGCGTCGCGCTCGCGCACGAAACGGCGCAGCACCGCATTGACGAAGTTCGCCGCCGCCGGCGTGCGCTGGCGCGCCGCGCCGACCGCCTGGTCGACCAGCGTGTGCTCGGCATACGGCGGCTCGCTGCCCGGCCACAGCAGCGCGATCGCCGAGCACAGCAGCGCATCGACGTTGGCCGGCGGGGCCTTCGGCGCCATCAGCGCGCGCACCGCCTGCGCACCACCCCACCAGCGCAGCACGTGGAAGGACAGCGCCTGCGTGCCGGGCTTCAACTCGACCGGGCAGCGCGCCAGCACCTCGGTCAACGAGCGGCCGCTGCGCACCGCGGCCACCGCGTCGGCGGTCTGGTCGAGCAAGCGCGCGAGCGGGGGCGAGGGGGCGGTGGCCATCGCGAGCAGTCTAGCGGCGCACAATGGACCCCTTCGAACGTTCGCACCCCATTGCCCATGTCGACCTCCGACACCCTGCCGATCTTTCGCAACGAGGAGGAGCTGGCGCGGCTGCCGGCCTCCGAGCGCATCCGCTACCGGCTGATCGGCGCCGACTGCCGCTACCACGCCAACGACAACATCGCCGAGCACATTCGCCCGGGCGAGCTCGACGAGCTCAAGCGCGAGGTCGAGCTCAAGATGCAGGGCGTGCTGCAGGCGCTGGTGATCGACACCGACAGCGACCACAACACCAACGAGACGGCCAAGCGCGTCGCCAAGATGTTCATCGACGAGGTGTTTCGCGGCCGCTACGTGCCCAGCCCCTCGGTCACCGAGTTCCCGAACTTCTCGCGCCTGAACGAGCTGATGATCGTCGGGCCGATCACCGTGCGCAGCGCCTGCTCGCACCACCTGTGCCCGATCCTCGGCAAGGTGTGGATCGGCCTGCTGCCCAACGAACACTCGAACCTGATCGGGCTGTCGAAGTACGTGCGCCTGGCCGACTGGGTGATGACACGGCCGCAGATCCAGGAAGAGGCGGTGGTGATGCTGGCCGACGCGCTGCAGGAGCGCGTCAAGCCCGACGGGCTGGCGATCGTGATGGAGGCCGACCACTTCTGCATGCACTGGCGCGGCGTCAAGGACGACGACTCGTCGATGACCAACAGCGTGATGCGCGGCTCGTTCCTGAAGGACCCCAACCTGCGCCGCGAATTCCTGGCCCTGCTGTCGAAGAAATGAGCCGCCCCGCTCGCCGGGGAGAAAGAGACCGATCGTGATGCTGGTACGACTGATGTACGCGAGCCGCGCGGTGCCGACGCTCGACCAGGACGAGCTGCACAACATCCTGCGCCAGAGCAAGCACAACAATCCGCAGCACGGCATCACCGGGCTGCTGTGCTACTCCAGCGGCATCTTCATCCAGGCGCTCGAAGGCGGGCGATCGGCGGTGAGCCGGCTCTACGGCCGCATCGCCGCCGACCCGCGCCACGGCGAGCTGATCCTGCTGAACTACGAGGAGATCGGCGAGCGCCGCTTCGCCGGCTGGGCGATGGGCCAGGTCAACATGGGCCGGCTCAATCCGGCCTTGCTGCTGAAGTACTCGGCCACCGCGACGCTCGATCCGTACAGCGTCTCGGGCAAGGCCTCGATGGCGCTGTTCGACGAGCTCGTGGCGACCGCTTCGGTGATGTGCTGACGTCGGCCTAAGACAACATGTCGGCCCAGATCGTGCGGGCCCAGTTCCAGCCGTATTCCCCTTCGAGCTCGGTCGGCCCGGTCGACACGCCGCCCGAGCCGGCCACCGTCTTGAAGGTCTTCTCCGCCGCCACGTACTCGTGCACGCTGGCGACGTGGATCACGCGCTTGGCGTCGACGAAGCTGTAGCAGGTGTTGGTCAGCATCGGCGCCGGGTTGATCTCCCAGCCGGCGAGTTGCGCAACGATCGCCGCGGCGGCGACCTTGGCATGGTTGTTCGCCATGTGGCCGCTCTTGGGCATCGCCGGCGCGATCTGGATCGAATCGCCGAGCACGTGGATGTCGGGCGCCACGGTCGATGCGAAGGTCTGGTAGTTCACGCCGCACCAGCGCTGGTTCATGTTCGCCAGCCCCGCCTGCACCGCGATCGCGCCGGCGCGCATCGGCGGCAGCACGTTCAGCACGTCGGCCTTGACGTCTTCCTGGACCTCGAACTTGACGGTGTTGCTGCGCGCATCGACCGACGCCGCCTTGTGCTGGCCGCGGAACTCGACCATGCCGGGGTAACTCTCGGCCCACACCTTCTTGAACAGCGGACCCTTGGACGTGACGTCCGGGTTCGCATCGAGGATCAGCACCTTCGACTTCGGCTTGGCGGCCTTGAAGTAGGCCGCGACCTGGCAGGCGCGTTCGTAGGGTCCGGGCGGGCAGCGGTACGGCGCCTCCGGCACGACGATCGCATAGACGCCGCCGTCGGGCATCGCCTCGAGCTGGCGGCGCAGCGCCGCGGTCTCAGGCCCGGCCTTCCAGGCCTGCAGGATGCGGCCCTCGGTGTGCGCGGCGCGCAGCCCGGCGATGCTGTCGAACATCAGGTCGACACCCGGCGACAGCACCAGCTTGTCCCAGGCGATGGTCGGGCCCGAGGCCAAGGTCGCGGTCTTCTTCGCGGCGTCGATCGAGGCCACCGTGTCCTTGACGATGCGCACGCCGTGGCGCGCGGCCAAGGTGTCGTAGGGCGTCGTGATGTCGGTGAGCGTCTTGCTGCCGCCGAGCACCAGGTTGCTGACCGGGCAGCTGACGAAGGCGTCGTTCGGCTCGACCAGCACGACGTCGAGCTTGCCGCCGGAGAACAGGCGCAGGTACTTCGCCGCCGTCGCGCCGCCGTAGCCGCCGCCGACCACGAGCACGCGCGTGCGCTCGGGAATCGCGGGGGTGGCGCAGCCGGCGAACAGCGCGCTGCCGCCGATCGCCGCGGCCGACATGCCGCGCAGCCAGTCGCGCCGCCCGGCGGACGTCACATCGAATCGCTGGTTCATGCTCGCCTCCCGCTCAACGCTTCTGGGCCGCGAAGTACGCGGCCAGCTGCTCGATCTGCGCCTCGGAGTAACCCTTGGCGATCTGGTGCATCACGGTCGCGTTGCGGCCGCTGCCGCGGAACTCCTTCATCTGGGTGACGAAGTACGCGGGCTGCAGGCCGGCCAGGCCGGGCACGACGCTCTTGTCGACCGCCGCGCCTGCCGTGCCGTGGCAGTTGGCGCAGGTGGCCGCCAGGGCCGCGATGCGCAGTTGCTGGACATCGTCGGCGGCCTGCGCGGCCGCGCCGGGCAGCGCCACGGCCAACGCCGGAACCAGGGTTCGAAGCAGCTTCATTCGTCGGACTCCTCCAGACAAGCTGGCGACGAGTGTCGCTCAGAAACTGCCGGCGCGGCGGAAGCGGAACAGCCGCTTCAGCAGCCGCGTCGGGAACTGTTCGATCGCCGCGTTGTAGGCCGCGGCGGCATCGTTGAACATCTGGCGCGCGAACTGCCAGCGCGGTGCCAGCTCCTGCAGCACCTGCTGCGGACGGGCGACGGCTTCTTCGTGGCGCCAGTCGGCATGCTGCTCGATCAGCGCCGACAGGCGCACCAGCGCCGGCGCCAGCGCGGCCTCGGCGCGCGCCAGCGCGGCCGGGCCGTCTTCGTCGGTCGGCCGCGGCCGCATCGCCTCGGCCGCCTGCGCCAACTGCGCGTGCGCGGCGGCCACCGCGTCGAGCGCCGCCTGCTCGGCCGCCAGCCGCGGCTCGACCGCCGCACGCAGCGCCGCCAGCGCCTGCAGACGCGCCTGCAGCACGCCGTCGACCTGGCTCCACGCGCTGATGATCGCCGTGCGCAGCGCGACGACCCGGTTGTGCGCGCCCAGCATCCAGAAGAACGAGAGCCCGAGCAGGACCCAACCCCACCACGGCACGAGACTCACGGTTCGACACTCCTGCGCCACGCGGTGTAGCCATCGGCGCGCAAGCGGCAGGCCGGGCAGCTGCCGCAGCCATGGCCCCAGGCGTGGCGCTTGCCGCGCATGCCGAGGTAGCAGGTGTGGGTGTGGTTGATGACGATCTCGGTCAGCACCGCGCCGCCGAGTGCCTCGGCCAGCGCCCAGGTCTGCGCCTTGTCCAGCCACATCAGCGGCGTCTCGATCGTCATCGGCATGGCCAGCCCGAGCGACAGCGCCAGCTGCGTCGCCTTGATCGTGTTGTCGCGGCAGTCGGGGTAACCGGAGTAGTCGGTCTCGCACATGCCGCCGACCAGCACCGACGCGCCGCGCCGGTAGGCCAGCGCGGCGCTGAAGGTCAGGAACAGCAGGTTGCGCCCGGGCACGAAGGTGTTCGGCAGCCCGTTGGCCTGCAGCTCGATCGCGCGCTGGTCGGTCAGCGCGGTGTCCGAGATCTGCCCGAGCAGCGCCAGGTTCAGCAGGTGGTCGTCGCCGAGCCGCTCGGCCCAATGCGGAAAGGACGCGGCCATCTCGGCGCGCACGCGGCTGCGGCACTTGAGCTCGATGCGGTGGCGCTGGCCGTAGTCGAAGCCGACGGTCTCGACGCGGGCGTAATGCTCGAGCGCCCAGGCCAGGCAGGCGGTGGAGTCCTGCCCGCCGGAAAACAGCACGATCGCGGTGCGCGCATCGCGCGCCGCCGCCTGCATCAAGTGCGCACCTCGCCCTGGCCGAGCACGATCCACTTCATCGACGTCAGCCCCTCGAGCCCGACCGGGCCGCGGGCGTGGAACTTGTCGGTGCTGATGCCGATCTCGGCGCCGAGGCCGTATTCGAAACCGTCGGCGAAGCGCGTGCTGGCGTTGACCATCACGCTGGCCGAATCGACCTCGCGCAGGAAGCGCATCGCTGATGCGTGGTTCGTCGTCAGGATCGCATCGGTGTGGTGCGAGCCGTGGCGGTTGACATGCGCGATCGCTTCGTCGAGCGAATCGATCACCTTGATGCTGATGATCGGCGCCAGGTACTCGGTCGCCCAGTCGGCCTCGGTGGCGTCCACCAGCCGTGCGCCCGGCACGCCGGCGAGCAGTGCCTTGCTGTCGGGGCAGCAGCGCATCTCGACGCCCTTGGCGGCGAAGCACTCGCCGATGCGCGGCAGGAAGGCAGCGGCCTGCGCCCGGTGCACCAGCAGCGATTCGGCGGCATTGCAAGGGCTGTACTTCTGCGTCTTGGCGTTGTCGGTGACCGTGAGCGCGAGCGCCAGGTCGACCTCGGCGTCGACGTAAACGTGGCAGTTGCCGTCAAGGTGCTTGATCACCGGCACGCGCGCCTCGGCGGCGATGCGCTCGATCAGGCCCTTGCCGCCGCGCGGAATGATCACGTCGACGTACTCGGGCATTGCGATCAGCCGGCCGACGGCCGCGCGGTCGGTGGTCTCGACCAGCTGCACGCCTTCGGCCGGCAGCCCGGCGTCGAGCAGCGCGGCCTGCACCAGCTGCCACAGCGCCAGGTTGCTCTGCAGCGCCTCCGAGCCGCCGCGCAGCACGCAGGCGTTGCCGCTCTTGATCGCCAGCGACGCGGCCTCGATCGTCACGTTCGGCCGGCTCTCGTAGATCATGCCGAAGACGCCGAGCGGCACGCGCATCTGGCCGACGCTGATGCCCGAGGGCCGGCGCTTGACGCCCGTGATCTCGCCGATCGGATCGGGCATCGCGGCGATCTGCTCGCAACCCTCGGCGACCGTCTCGATGGCCGCCGGCGTGAGCTTCAGGCGGTCGACCATCGGCTCGGCGAGGCCGGCGGCGCGCGCCGCGGCCAGGTCCAGCGCATTGGCGGCTTGCAGCGCTTCCACCGCTTCGCGCAGCCGGCGCGCCAGCGCCCGCAGCGCGGCGTTCTTCGCCGCGGTCGGCGCCGCGGCCATGCGCGTTGCCGCCGCGCGGGCAGCCGTGCCCACGTGGGCCATGTATGCGGGGATGTCGTTCGATGTCATGTCAGCCCCTCGTCCGATGAGTACATCGGCCGATCCCCCGAGGGGATGCGGGCCGGCTTGGGAGCGGCCCGGCGCTCGGCCCGCGAATGCGACGGTGTCTCATGGGCGGATTTTCCCAGATCACCCCGCAGCGCGCGCCGCCGACAAGGATCGCCTCAGCAGCAGCTGGTGCAAGGGCTCGACCTGCCAGCCCTCGGCGGCCAGCGCATCGCCGCCGCGGTCAGGCCGCAGCAGCTGCGGCATGCGCAGCGTGGCCTGCGGGTAGTGCGCGGCCAGCGCTCGGGCGAGCTGCCGGGCGCCGTGCTGGCGCGCGTCGGCATCGACCAGGCACAACACGCCGATGCGCAGCGGGTCGGCATCGCTGAAGACCAGCTGCGCACCGGCGCAGCGCCAGGCCTTCAGCGGCACGCGCAGCGCGGCGATCGAGGCCGCCGTCTGCTGGAACGGCAGGCCCTCGACGCCGCAGTGTTCGAGCCAGGCGACCGCGTCGGCCTGGCCGCCGCTCTCGTCGATGCGGTCCTCGACCGGCACCAGGGCCCCCCCCGACGCGCGCGCGTAGCCGTGCAGCTCCGCGACCTGCTCGAAGCCGCGCGAGTGGTACAGCGCCAGCGCCCGCGCATTGCGCGCAAAGACTTCGAGCTCGATCGAGCGGTCGCCCCGCGCCTGCGCCTCGGCGAGCACCCGGTCGAGCAGCCGCGGTGCATGGCCTGCGCCGCGGGCCTCGGGCCGCGCGCCCATCGTCGCCAGCCGGCTGCGGCCCGGTGCGATGTGCGGCGCGACGAGCGCGAAGGCCAGCACCTGACCGCCCTCGACGATCACGCGGCTGGCCGCCAGCTGCGCGCCCTGGCGCGCCAGCAGCAGTGGCCAGGCCTCGGCGCTGACGGCCATCGGGCCGATCAGGTAGTCGCCGAAGGCGGCGTTGAAGGCCTCGCGCAGGGCATCGGCCTCCACCGCGTCGGCGGCCAGCACGGCAGGAGTGGGGAACATCATGCAATCGCTCCGAGCACCGCCAGCCACAGCGGCGCCGTCAACACGAAACCGAGGGTCGAGACGACGATCGTCGTCGTCGCCTCGGCTTCCTGCACCCGGTAGCGCTGGGCGAACATCAGCGCATTGCTGCCCGTGGGCAGTGCGGCCATCAGCACGACGACCTGCAGCGGCAGCCCCGTCAGGCCGAAGCCCCAGTAGGCGGCCGCCAGCACCAGCGCCGGCAGCGCGATGAGCTTCAGCAGGCTGATGACCAGCGCGCCGCGCAAGCCGCCGCCCGTGCCGGAGTAGGCCAGCGACAGGCCGATCAGCACCAGGCACATCGGCGGTACGGCCGTGCCCAGCAGCGCCAGCGTCTCGTCGAGCGGGCCGGGCAGCGGCCAGCCGGTGACGTTCCACAGCATGCCGGCGAGCACCGGCAGCACGACCGGGTGGATGATCGTATTGCGCACCGTAACGCGCAAGGTACGCAGCAGGCCGGCGGTGGCCTCGTGGCGGGCGCGGGCGCGCGCCAGGTCGAGCTCGACCAGCACGGTCAGCACCGACAGCAGGATCAGCGCATGCAGGCTGATCAGCGCGATGTGGATGCCCAGGCCCTTCTCGCCGAACAGCCCCGCGACCAGCGGCACGCCGACCTGCAGCGAGTTGCCGAAGGTCGCCGCGATCGCCCGCGCCGACGGCGCGGCGGCGGCGCGCTCGTGCGCTTCGAGGTCGCCGCCGGCGGTCGGCGCGCGGCCGCGCCAGCGCTGCACCGCGTAGACCACCAGCAGCATCGCCACCACCGGCACGAAGAACGCCACCACCGAGCCCCAGGGCATGGTCGACGGATCGAGCCGCGCGGTGGTGCGGAACAGCAGCGCCGGCACGAAGATGTAGAAGGCCGCGTTCGACAGCGTGCGCGCCGGGTCGCTGCCGGGGCTGCCCTGGCCGAGCCAGCGCATGCGCCCGGCGATCCAGCCGAGCGCGACGGTGACGAAGATCGCCAGCAGCTTGTGAAAGACGAGCATCGACATGGGCTGCGCATGATGCCTGCAAACGGCGGGCACGATGCTTGCGTACGGCCTGCCCCGAGAACCACTCGGGAGCCGATGATGGCCAGCCTGGCAATGAACACGGTGCTGCGCGCGGTCGCGCCGGCGAAGGTCGACGAGCCGCCTGCGATCGGCGCCGAGCTGTGGTCGGCGCTGATCAACCTGGCCGGCCGCCAGCGCATGCTGTCGCAGCGCATCGTGCTGATGGCGCTGCTGGCCGACCGCGGCGACGGCTCGGCGCGCGCCGCGGCGCTGGATGCGCTACGCCAGTTCAGTGCCGCGCACACCCGGCTGGTCCGGGGCGGCGATGGCCTGCCGCCGCCGCCCGCGCTGCTGCGCCAGGCGCTCGCCGGTCCGGCGGGCGAGGCCGGCGGCGCCAGCGCCGAAGCCGCGGTGCGCGATTTCGCCGCGCTGGCCGAACAGGCACTGCGCACCGATGTGGCGCTGGCACGCCCCGCGTTGAGCCAGCTCGTCGAACGCGCGACGCCGGTGCTGGCGCTGCTGAACCGGCTGACGCAGCTCTACGAGACGCTGGCGCGTGATGCCGCGGCGCGTGCGCAGCAGCGCCAGGCCGGGCTGATCGGCCGCATCGAGCGCATCGCCGGCGAGGCGCGTTTCGTCGCGCTGAACGCGCGCATCGTCGCCGCGCGCGCCGGCAGCGCCGGGCGCGAATTCGGCGTCGTCGCGACGCGGCTGGTCGAGGTCAGCGCGGAGATCGAGGGCCTGAGCCGGGAGGCGATGCGCTAACGCTTCAACTGCGCGTCCACCCACGCAGTCACGGTCGCCGACGGCAGCTCGATCAGCACCTGCTTGCGCCGCGCCGCCTGACCGCGCAGCAGGCTCAGCGCCCGCTTCGGGCAGCCGAGCTCGCCGGCCAGCCAATCGATCAGCCGCGCATTGGCCTTGCCGTCGACGGGCGGCGCCGCCAGGCGCACGCGCAAGGCACCGTCATGCGTGCCATCGACCTCGGTTCGCTTGGCGTTCGGCACCACGCTCACGTCGAGCACGCAGCTCAAGTCGCCGCGCGCCACGACAACACTCACTTCACCTCCACCGCCTTCTTCGCGGCGGCCGTCTTCTTCGCCGCCGGCGCCTTCGCGCCGCGCGGTTCGAATTCGAAGCCGACCTTGCCCTCCTTCGCATCCCAGACCAGGAAGGCCTTGAACTTGCGCCGCGTGCGGTTCGAGACGAAACCATCGAGCAGGTCGGTGCGGCCGCTGGCCAGCAGCTTGGTCACCTGCTCGTGCGGGATCGGCTGCGTCAGGATCACCTTGCCGGTCTTGAAGTCGCAGGTCACGTGCGCGCCGACGGCATGCTCGCAGACGTAGTTCGTGCCGTACTCGTGCACGTGGCCCTTGCACTTCGGGCAGGCGCCCAGCGAGGGCTGGCCGCTGAAGTCGACCGGCTCGCCGTCACCCTCGGCATTCTTCTGGTCCTCGCCGAAGTCGAACTCCAGCTTCCAGTTGCTGATCTCCTCGTCGTAGACGAGCTTCAACTCGGCGGTGAAGGGCCAGCCGGCCTTCGAGCGGAAGCCTTCGAGCGGGCCGATCTTCTTGTCGCGCAGGAAAGTCTCGACCTCGTGCAGCTCGAAGCTGCGCGCGCCGGGGATCTTGGTGATCGAGAAGCCGCAGCCTTCCGATGCGCCGTCGGCGCCGGTGCAGGTGAAGCGGCGGTAGTTCTCCTTGACGATGCCGCTGCATTGCGGGCAGCGCGTCGACAAGGTGGCGTAGTCGCCGGGGATCGTGTCGCGGTCGTATTCCTTGGCCTTGCGCACGATGCGCTCGGCCATCTTGGCGATCTCCTTCATGAAGGTCTCGCGCGCCAGCCGGCCATGCTCCATCTCGGCGAGCTGGTATTCCCAGTTGCCGGTCAGCTCGGGCTTGGTCAGGTCCTCGACGTCCAGGCCGCGCAGCAGCGTCATCAGCTGGAAGGCCTTGGCGGTGGCGATCAGGTCGCGGCCTTCGCGCAGCATGTACTTCTCGAGGATCAGGCCTTCGATGATCGCCGCGCGCGTCGCCGGCGTGCCCAGGCCCTTCTCGTGCATCGCGGCGCGCAGCTCGTCGTCGTCGATCAGCTTGCCGGCGCCTTCCATCGCCGACAGCAGCGTGCCTTCGTTGTAGCGCGCCGGCGGCTTGGTCTTCAGCGCATTGACGCTGACGTGCTCGTTGGCCACCTGCTCGTTCGGCTGCACCGGCACCAGGTTGGCGTCCTCGTCCTGCGCTTCCTTGCCGTAGACCGCGAGCCAGCCCGGGTTCACCAGCACCTTGCCGTTGGTCTGGAACTGGTGCTCGGCGACCTGGGTGATGCGCGTGGTGACCATGAATTCGGCCGGCGGGTAGAACACCGCCAGGAAGCGCTTGACGACCATGTCGTAGAGCTTGGCCTCGGCCTCGGTCAGGCTCTTCGGCGGCTGCAAGGTCGGGATGATCGCGAAGTGGTCCGAGACCTTGGTGTTGTCGAAGACGCGCTTGATCGGCTTGACGTAGCCGTCCTTCAGGCCCTTCTTCGCGTGCGGCGCCAGCTCGCGCAAGGGGCCCGGCAGGTCCTCGCTGGCGATCATCTCGAAGGTCTGCTTGACGACGCCGACGTAGTCCTCGGGCAGTGCGCGCGAGTCGGTCCGCGGGTAGGTCAGCACCTTGTGCTTCTCGTACAGCGCCTGCGCGATCGACAGCGTGGTCTTGGCCGAGAAGCCGAAGCGGCCGTTGGCCTCGCGCTGCAGCGTCGTCAGGTCATAGAGCAGCGGGCTCGACTGGTTGCTGGGCTTCGACTCCTCGCTGACGGTGCCGGGTTTGCCGAGCACCGCGTGGCGAATAGCGTTGGCCTCGGCCTCGGTCCACAGGCGGTCGGCGCGCGCATCAGGGTCGTCGTTCTTCTTGAACTTCGGATCGAACCACTTGCCTTCGTAGCCGCCGGCGGCGGCCTCGAAGCCGGCCTTGATTTCCCAGTAGTCGCGCGCGACGTGCTTGCGGATCTTCTCCTCGCGCTCGACGACGATCGACAGCGTGGGCGTCTGCACGCGGCCGACGGTGGTCAGGAAGAAGCCGCCGTCGCGCGAGTTGAAGGCCGTCATCGCGCGCGTGCCGTTGATGCCGACCAGCCAGTCGGCCTCCGAGCGGCTGCGCGCCGCATCGGCCAGGCCGAGCATCTGCTGGTCGCTGCGCAGCTGCTCGAAGCCGTCGCGGATCGCCTGCGGCGTCATGCTCTGCAGCCACAGCCGCCGGACCGGCTTGTTCAGCGGCGCCTTGCCGCCGTCGGCGTACTGCACGATCAGACGGAAGATCAGCTCGCCCTCGCGGCCCGCGTCGCAGGCGTTGACGAGCGCGGTGACGTCCTTGCGCTTGACCAGCTTGACCACCGCGTTGAGCCGCGTCTTGGCCTTGTCGATCGGCGCCAGGTCGAAGTGCGGCGGCACCACCGGCAGGTGGGCGAAGCTCCACTTGCCGCGCTTGACGTCGTATTCCTCGGGCGCCTTGATCTCGACCAGGTGGCCGACGGCGCTGGTGACGACGTGGGTCTCGTTCTCGAAGTGCTCGGCGTGTTTTTCGAACTTGCCGGTCACCGGCGTCAGCGCGCGCACGATGTCCTGCGCCACGCTCGGCTTCTCGGCAATGATGAGTGTCTTGCTCATGGAGTGCAGTCGGGGTTCCTGAAGAAGGCGGTCTGCCTACAATCCGTTTCTTTCGCGCGCGCACGCGGCACACGTGTACACGCGCGCGCCCATGAATTCACTTTACCGAATGAAGCCGACCACGCAAGCCGACGCCCCCACGACCCGCGGCGGAAAGAGAAACGGCACGGCCGCCGCCGAGCCCACGACACCGGCCGCCGGCCGGCGCATCCAGATCCGCAAGAGCGGGGTGCACGGCAAGGGGGTCTTCGCGCGGCGCCCGATCAAGAAGGGCGAGACGGTGATCGAGTACACGGGCGAGATCATCACCTGGCCGGAGGCGCTGCGCCGCCATCCGCACGACCCGAGCGATCCGAACCACACCTTCTACTTCCACATCGACGAAGGCCGCGTGATCGATGCGAAATTCGGCGGCAACGCGGCGCGCTGGATCAACCATGCCTGCGCGCCGAATTGCGAAGCCGACGACGACGGCGAGCGCGTCTTCATCAAGGCGCTGCGCAATATCAAGCCGGGCGAGGAGCTGTTCTACGACTACGGCCTGGTGATCGACGAGCGCTACACGCCGGCGCTGAAGCGCCAGTTCGCCTGCCGTTGCGGCAGTGCCGCCTGCCGTGGCACGATGCTGGCGCCGAAGCGCCAGAGGCTCGGCTGACCCGACTGAACGAGTTGGCGAGATGTCCGACACCCACCACCTGCAATGGGGCGCCGAGACGCTGTGGCAGCGCCTGACCCCGCTGTTGCCGGGGCTGTCGGTGGAGATGGTCGCGCGCATCGACTCGACGAACACGCAGCTGCTCGAACGCGCGCGCCGCGCCGGTGCGCATGACGATGCGGCGTCGGCCTCGACGCATGGCCGGCGCGCCGGCGACACGCAGCCGTGCCTGCTGGTCGCCGAGTCGCAGACTCGCGGCCGCGGCCGCCAGGGCAAGCCCTGGTACTCGACCGCCGGCGCGTCGCTGACCTTCTCGTTGTCTTTGCCGCTGAAGCCGCCGGATTGGTCGGGCCTGTCACTGGCCGTCGGCATCGCGGTCGCCGATGCGCTCGATCCGCTCGGAGCCGGCCAGGCGCCGCGCATCGGCCTGAAGTGGCCGAACGACCTGATGTTGCTCGAATCCGACGGTCCGGGCCGCAAGCTCGGTGGCATCCTGATCGAGACGGTGCCGGTCGGCCAGCGCCGCATGGCGGTGATCGGTATCGGCCTGAACGTGCTCCCGCAGGCCTTGAAGGATCTCAGCTGGGGTTATGCGTGCCTGCAGGAGTTCCTGCCGGCGATCGATGCGCCGCAGGCGCTGGCGCAGGTCGCCGAACCGCTGGTGCGCCTGCTGCTCGATTTCGAGCGCCACGGCTTCGCGCCGCTGCAGCCGCGTTATGCGCGCCGCGACGCGCTGCTCGGCAAGCCGGTGACCACCAGCTTCGCCGAGGCCCCGGAAGGGGTGGCCGAGGGCGTCGATGCCGACGGCGCGCTGCTGCTGCGCGTCGGCACGGCGCGGCAGCGCATCACCAGCGGCGAAGTCGTCAGCGTGCGGCTCGTCGGCGACCACAGCGGCGACAACAGCGACGACGACGCCGGCGACGCCTCGGAGAACCCGGAGGCGCCCGCATGCTGAGGGCGCTGGTGGTGACGCTGCTGCTGGCCAATGCCCTCGTCTTCGCCTGGTCCCAAGGGGCCTTCGATCGGCTGACCGGCCGCCGCGCCGATGCGCAGCGCGAGCCCGAGCGGCTGCAGCGGCAGGTCCAGCCCGAACTCGTGACGCTGCTCAAACCGGGCGCCGCGAGTGCCGCGCTCGCGGCGGCCGCGAAGGCCGAGGCGGCGATCGAAGCGGCGGCCGCGGCCAGCGCCGCGGCACCGCCGGGCCTGTGCCTCGAAGCCGGACCGCTGGCGCCGGGTGCCGTGGCCGCTGTCGAGAAGCTGCTGCTGCAGGCCGGCGTCGCGGCCGGCAGCTGGCAGCCGGTGGCCAGCGAACGCAAGGGCACGTTCCTGATCTACATGGGCCGTTATGCCGACGACGAGGCGCTGGAACGCAAGATCGAGGAGTTGAAGCGCCTGCGCATCGAAGGCCAGCCGATGAAGAACGCGCCCGAGCTGATGCCCGGCCTGGTGCTCTCGCGTTTCGACGACAAGACCGCCGCGGAGGCCGAGCTCGGCCGGCTGTCGCAGCGCGGCCTGCGCACCGCGCGCGTGATCACGCTGGTCGCGCCGGCACCGGCGGTGACGCTGCGCCTGCCGGCGGCCGATCCGGCGCTGCGCGACAAGCTCTCGGCATTGAAGCTCGGCCCGGGCATCGCCGGCTTCGCCGCCTGCGGGTCGACGCCCGCGGCGGCGGTGGTCGCCCCGATCGGCCCGCTCGCTGTCGCGGCCTCGGTGCCGGCTCGCGTGGCCTCGGCCCCCGTCCGCGCGGCCAGCGCGCCGCGCCGCGCGGCGGCGAGCAGCGCGCCCACCGCACCGGCGCCAGCCAGCGGGCCCTGAGCTCCTAGCGCTTAATCGACGCGTCCCGGCGCAACAGCAGCAGCGCCGCGGCCAGGCCGATCAGCCAGGCGAAGCTCACCGCCCCGCCCCCGCCGCCGCCGGACCCACCCGAAGGCGTCACCGGCGTCACCGGCGCCGCAGCGATGGCGATCGTCGTCGTTGCTGCGCTGCTGGCGCCCAGGCTGTCGGTGACCGTCAGCTGCACCGTCACGTTGCCGGCGGCGCTGGTCACGAGCGTCGCGCTGGCCTGGTCAGTCGGTCCGCTGAAGGCGGCGAGCGCGCTGCCGGCGGTGATGCTCCACTGGTAGGCCACGATCGTGCGGCCGGCGCCGGCGACCGTGCCGGCGCTGCCCAGCGTGACACTCGCGCCGGCGGTCGGCGCGGCGCTCGACACGCTGATCAGCACCGTCGGCGCCGGTGCGCCGTCGGCGCGCACCTTGGCCACGGCGGCGGCCGCATCGAGCAGGCCCGCACCGCAGGTGGTGGTGGTGCAATAACACTCCAACTGCTCGGCCGCCGTGGGCGCGCGGCAGGCGACGACGGCAGCGTCGGCGCCACTGGCCGGGAACGGGCGCACGGTGGCCTGCAGCGTCGCCTTGGCGCGCGCCGGCGTCAGGGTCGGGTCGAGCGACATCATCAGCGCGACGGTGCCGGCGACGATCGGCGCGGCGAAGCTGGTGCCGACCGAGTAGTTGAAGCTGTCGCTGTAGATGTTGCTCGCCGGCGCGGTGCTGCCGCTGTTGGTCGTCGTCAGCAGCGGGTACAGGCAGGCGCCGCTCGTGTTGACGCAGTTGCCGGCCGGCGCGGCCAGGGTCATTTCAGGGCCGACGTTCGAGTAGCCGACCTTGGTGCCCGTGTGGCGCACGCCGGCGACGGCGACAGCGCCGGCGCAGTTCGCCGGCGTGCTCACCGCCAGCCCGGTGGCATTGCCGCCGGCGATCACGACGACGATGCCGGCGGCATTCAGCTCGGCGACCGTGTCTCGGTACGAGGCCAGGCAGGGGCCGCTCGAGCCGAGGCTCATGTTCAGGATGCGCGCCGGATTCGGATTGGGCACCGGGTCGGCCGAGAGCCCCGCGGCCCAGCGCATGCCGGCGAGGATGTCGCTGTCATAGCCGCCGCAGCGGCCGAGCACGCGCACCGGCAGGATCTTCACGTTGCGGGCGGTGCCGGCGATGCCCTGGCCGTTGTCGCTGGCCGCGCCGATCAGGCCGGCGACCTGCGTGCCATGCCAGCTGCTCGACGATGCCGGCTCGCCGGCGTCGCACTCGCCGGCATTGCTCCAGTCGCCCGGGTCGCTGGCGTCGGCATCGCGGCCGTTGCCGTCGTTAGCCGTCGTCAGATCGTTGATGAAGTCGTAGCCCGGCAGCAGCTTGCCGGCGAGGTCCGGATGGTCGAAGCGCACGCCCGTGTCGAGCACCGCGACGGTCAGGGCGGGCGAGCCGATCGTGAAGTCCCAGGCGCCGACGGCGTTGACCGCCGAGACCGTGCTGGCGGTCGGTGCGCGCAGATACCACTGGCCGGCGGTCGGCGTCACGCCGCCGCCCAGGTTGTCGCCGAAGTACGGATCGTTGGGCAGTGCGAGCAGGCGGCGTCGCAGGTCAGGCACCGCCCATTCGACGTCCGGTTGCGCCGCCAGCCGTGCGGCGAGCTGCGTCGACGACAAGCCGCGCCCGCGCAGCGCCTGCATGCGCGCGCCGAGCGCCGGGCCGTCGGCGAGCGGCAGCGCGAGTCGCTGCGACAGCGCCGCGGCATGCTGCGGCCGGGCCGGCGCCGTGTCGCGCGCGGACAGCGCGCGCATCAGCGCGGCATCGGCGCGGTACTTGACGATCACGCGGGCATTCGAGGCGTCTTCGGCCTCGCTGGCCGCGGGTCGCGCCCAGCGCGGCCCCGGCTCGGCGCGCGGCACGGCCGGCAACAGCGCCAGCAGTGCCGGCAAAAACAGCCCCATCAGGCGGAAGAGTCGCGTGTTCATCGGGCGTGATGCTAGCGGCGCAGCGTAAATGCCCCGTGAAGAAGCGCAACGCCCGGCCGGAGCCGGGCGTCGAAGCGGACACATTTCACGTCCGCGCAGGCGAGGAAAGGCGTCAGCCGGCTATGACGCGCGCCATCTCGAGCACCTTGTTCGAGTAGCCCCACTCGTTGTCGTACCAGGCGACGACCTTGACGAAGGTCTTGTCCAGCGCAATGCCGGCCTCGGCATCGAACACGCTGGTGCAGGACTCGCCGCGGAAGTCGGTGGCGACGACCTTGTCCTCGGTGTACGCGAGCACGCCCTTCATCGGGCCGGCCGCGGCCGCCTTCATCGCGTTGCAGATGTCCTCGTAGCTGGCTTCCTTGTTCAGCTCGACCGTCAGGTCGATCACCGAGACATCGGAGGTCGGGACGCGGAAGGCCATGCCGGTAAGCTTCTTGTTCAGCTCGGGGATCACGACGCCGACGGCCTTCGCGGCGCCGGTCGAGCTGGGGATGATGTTCTCGAGGATGCCGCGGCCGCCGCGCCAGTCCTTGTTGCTCGGGCCGTCGACGGTCTTCTGCGTCGCGGTGGCCGCGTGCACCGTCGTCATCAGGCCGCGCTTGATGCCGAAGCTGTCGTTGAGCACCTTGGCGACCGGCGCCAGGCAGTTCGTCGTGCACGAGGCGTTCGAGATGATCGCCTGGCCGGCATAGGTCTTGTCGTTGACGCCGTAGACGAACATCGGCGTGTCGTCCTTCGACGGCGCGCTCAGGATGACCTTCTTCGCGCCGGCATCGATGTGCTTCTGCGCGGTTTCCTTGGTCAGGAACAGGCCCGTCGACTCGACGACGACCTCGGCGCCGACCTCGCCCCACTTCAGCTCGGCCGGGTCCTTGACCGCGGTCAGGCGGATCCGCTTGCCGTTGACGATCAGCGTCGAGCCGTCGACGGCGACCTCGCCCTTGAAGCGGCCGTGCACGCTGTCGTACTTCAGCATGTAGGCCAGGTAGTCGGGCTCCAGCAGGTCGTTGATGCCGACGATCTCGATGTCGGAAAAGTTCTGCACCGCGGCACGGAACACCATGCGGCCGATGCGGCCGAAGCCGTTGATGCCGATCTTCAGGGTCATCTTGTCTCTCCAGGGGTGAACGCGAAATTGTGGCCGCGGCCGGTTACTTCGAGAGAACTTTCCGCACCGTCGCGGCGACGTTGTCCGAAGTGAGGTTGAAGTGCTTGAACAGCGCCGGCGCCGGCGCGCTCTCGCCGTAGGTGTCGATGCCGACCACCGCGGCGCAGCCGTACTTCCACCAGTAGTCGGTGACGCCGGCCTCGACGGCGATGCGCGGCAGCCCGTCGGGCAGCACGCTGCGCTTGTAGGCCACGCTCTGGCGGTCGAACACCGTCGTCGACGGCATCGAGACCACGCGCACCGGGATGCCGACCTGCGCCAGCTCGGCCTGCGCATGCATCGCCAGCTGCACTTCGGAGCCGGTGGCGATGATCACCGCGCGGGCCTTCTGCTTCAGGCCGACCTCGGCCGGCTCGGCCAGCACGTAGGCGCCCTTGGCGATGTCCTCGAGGCCGGACTTCGGCGCATACGGCAGGTTCTGGCGCGACAGCAGCAGCGCGCTCGGCCGGTGCTTCGACTGCAGCGCGCAGCCCCAGGCGATCACCGTCTCGGCGGTGTCGGCCGGACGCCAGACGTCGAGGCCGGGGATCAGCCGCAGTGCGGCGGCATGCTCGACGCTCTGGTGCGTCGGGCCGTCTTCGCCGAGGCCGATCGAGTCGTGCGTGAAGACGTGGATCACGCGCGACTTCATCAGCGCGGCCATGCGGATCGCGTTGCGGCTGTAGTCGCTGAAGGTCAGGAAGGTGCCGCCGTAGGGGATGTGGCCACCGTGCAGCGCGACGCCGTTCATGATCGCAGCCATGCCGAATTCGCGCACGCCGTAGTTGATGTGGCGGCCCAGGCGCCCGTTGGCATCGACCGTCGGCTGGCCGTCGGCATCGAAGCGCAGCGGCGGCGTCGAGCTGGTGTTGGTCAGGTTCGAGCCGGTCAGGTCGGCCGAGCCGCCGAGCATCTCGGGCAGCGCCTTCGTGAAGGCTTCGAGCGCCAGCTGGCTGGCCTTGCGGCTGGCGACGGTCTGCGCCTGCGTGTGCGCGGCGACCGCGGCATCGACTACGGTCTGCGCGAAGTCCGCCGGCAGCTCGCCGGCGACGCGGCGTGCGAACTCGGCCGCCAGCTCGGGGTGCGCGGCCTTGTAGGTCGCGAAGCGCGCGGCCCAGGCGCTCTCGGCCTCTTCGCCGCTGGCCTTGGCGTCCCAGAGCTCGTAGGCCGCCTCGGGGATCACGAAGGGCTCGTGGGTCCAGCACAAGGCGTCGCGGGTCAGCTTGCACTCCTCGAGGCCCAGCGCCTCGCCGTGCGCCTTGGCGCTGCCGGCGCGGTTCGGCGAGCCCTTGCCGATGGTCGTCTTGGCGATGATCAGCGTCGGCTTGGCGGCCGACTGCCGGGCCTTGGCGATCGCGCGGTCCATCAACTCGACGTCGTGGCCGTCGACGGGGCCGATGACGTCCCAGCCGTAGGCGCTGAAGCGCTTGCCCGCGTCGTCGATGTACCAGGGCGCGACCTGGCCGTCGATCGAGATGCCGTTGTCGTCGTAGATGGCGACCAGCTTGTTCAGCTTCCACGCGCCGGCGATCGCGCAGGCCTCGTGGCTGATGCCTTCCATCAGGCAGCCGTCGCCCATGAACACGAAGGTGTGGTGGTCGACGATCGAGTGGCCGGGGCGGTTGAATTCGGCCGCCAGCAGCTTCTCGGCCAGCGCCATGCCGACGGCATTCGCCAGGCCCTGGCCGAGCGGGCCGGTCGTCGTCTCGACGCCCGGCGTGATGCCGAACTCCGGATGGCCCGGCGTCTTGCTGTGCAGCTGGCGGAAGTTGCGCAGCTCGGACAGCGCCAGGTCGTAGCCGGTCAGGTGCAGCAGCGCGTAGATCAGCATCGAGCCGTGGCCGTTCGACAGCACGAAGCGGTCGCGGTCGGGCCACTGCGGATTGGCCGGGTTGTGCTTCAGGTGCCGGCCCCACAGCGCGACGGCAACGTCGGCCATGCCCATCGGCGCGCCGGGGTGGCCGGAATTGGCCTGCTGCACGGCATCCATCGCCAGCGCGCGGATCGCGTTGGCCATCAGGGAACTGTCTTGGGTGAGGATCGAGGACATGCGTGTGCACCACCGGGGGCGGGCGGTGTGGGGAGGGGGGTGGAACCTGGGGGAAACGCGGATTTTAGCGGCTCGATAATCCAACGATGAACGACCCCCAGCTCACTGCGTTCGCGGCCCCCGAGGGGCACTCAGCGCCCTTCGGGCGGCCGGGCGGGCGCTGATGCAAGGCCTGCACCTCACCGCCGACCTCCATGGCTGCGACCCGCCGCGGCCGGTGATGACCGACGTCGCGGCGCTGCGCGCGCTGTGCCTGGAGGCGGTTGGACTGGCCGGGTTGACGCCGGTCGGCGAGCTGTTCCACCGCTTCGACGAAGGTGGCGGTGTCACCGGGGTTGTATTGCTCGCGGAGTCTCACGTCGCCGTGCACACCTGGCCCGAGTTGCGGGCCGCGACGCTGGACGTCTACGTCTGCAACTTCGGCGCCGACAACTCCGGGCGTGCCGAAACGCTGCTCGCGCTGCTCGAAGCGGGCTTCTCGCCGCGCTCGTCGCATCTGCAACGCGTCGCGCGCGGCAGCCGCTGATGCCCGGCCCGAATCTCACCGCGCTGATCCTGGCCGCCGGCCGCGGCGAGCGCATGCGGCCGCTGACCGATGCGACGCCGAAGCCGCTGCTGCCGGTGCACGGCAAGCCGATGATCGAATGGCAGCTCGAGGCCCTGGCGCGCGATGGCGTGCGCGAGGTGGTGATCAACACCGCCTGGCTCGAAGAGCAGTTCCCCGCCGCGCTCGGCGATGGCCGCCGCTGGGGCCTGTCGATCCGCTACTCGATGGAAGGCCGCGACCACGGCGGCGCGCTGGAGACAGCCGGCGGCATCGCCAAGGCGCTGCGGTGGCTGGGCGAGAGCTTCTGGGTGGTCTCGGGCGACATCGTCATCCCCGGCTTCGTCTTCGACCCGGCGCTGGCGCAGGCCTTTGCCGCCGGCAGCGACGACGCCGTGATCTGGCTGGTGCCGAACCCGGACTTCAACACGGCCGGCGACTTCCGCCTCGACGGCGACCGCGTGCAGCGCGACGATGGCCCCAGGCCGCTCACTTACGCCAATATCGCGCTGGTCCGACGTTGCCTGGTCGACGGCCTGGCGCCCGGCACGCCGGCCAAGCTGAACCGCTACCTGTTCGACGCGGCCGCGGCCGGGCGGCTCGCTGGTCGCCTGCTCGAAGGGCCGTGGCACAACCTGGGCACGCCGCAGCAGCTAGCGGCGCTCGACCCCGCCGGCTGACCACGACAACCAGAGACCACCGGCGCGGCGTGGACCCTCAACTGCGGCCGCGCGCAGCAAGCGCGCATGCAGCACAACGAGCCGCCCTGTCACGCCTGAGCGTCGGCCGCGCGGCCGCGGACCGGGCCGCGCTCGCCGGCGACGGCCCGCCCGCGCCAGAACACGACGACGTTGCCCGCCGCCACCAGGCCGAGGCCGAGCAGTCCGCCAAGGGTCCAGCGATAACCCTCGAAGAACGCGGAGACATTGAGTGCGACGACCGGGAACAGCACCGTGCAGTAGGCGGCGCGGTCGGCACCGAGCCGGCCGACCAGGGTCAGGTAGGCGGTGAAGCCGATCACCGAGCCGGGGATCGCGAGGTACAGCCAGGCGCCGACGTAGACCGGCGAGACATCGAAGGCCGGCGGCTGGCCGCTGGCCAGCGCATAGGCCGACACCATCGCCGTGCCGGCGAGCATCGCCCAGGCGTTGGTCTGCAGCGGCTTCAGGCCCTGGCGCTGCAGCGCGCCGGACAGCAGGTTGCCGAGCGAGAAGCAGTAGGTGCCGGCGAGCGCGAGGCCGAGGCCCCACAGCGTCTCGCGCGTGCCCAGGCCGGTGAACAGGTCGGTGCCGAACAGCAGCGTGAGGCCGGCCAGTCCAAGAACCGCGCCGAGCAGCACGCGCGGCTGCAGCGGCTGGCCGTGGAAGAGCCGCGCGTTCAGCGCATTCCACAGCGGCGCGGTCGAGAAGCAGACCGCCACCAGGCCACTGGCGATCCAGCGGCTCGCATGCAGGAAGCACAGGAAGTTCAGGCAGAACAGGCACAGCCCTTGCGCCAGCAGCAGCGGCCAGGCACTCCTCGGCGGCGCCTTGGCTTCGCGGCGCCAGGCCAGCCAGCCCAGCAGCACCAGCGCAGCCAGCGCGAAGCGCCAGGCGATCGACCAGGCCACCGGCACGACGCCGAGTTGCAGCTTCAAGGCGATCCAGGTCGTGCCCCAGATCAGCACGGTCAGCAGGTACAGCGCGGCGGTCGTCGTCATGCGCTCGAGTCTGGCGGGCGCAAGCGTGCAGGCGTCGCAGGATCTTGCGGTTTTGTGCGGCTGCCCGGCCCGCTTGCTTGGACGCGCGCGTAAGCTCTGCGCCGATGTCCACGTCCCCGCCGGTTGCCGAATTCGCCGTCTGCCGCGAGCTGCTGCGCTCGCAGGCGGCGCCGCTGCGTTCGCACGCGTTGGGCAGCGGCGGCGCGTGGCTCGTGCAGTGGCGCAATGCCGACACCGAGACGGCCTACCACCAGCCCGGGCACCACACGCTGTCGCTGTACCTGCAAGGGGGCGAACAGGTGCGCTGCCTAGACCAGCCGGCAGCGCGCGGCGCGCCCGGCAGCCTGTGCTGCATGCCGGCCGGGCACGAGTCGCGCTGGCACGTCAACGGCTCGCTGCAACTGCTGCACCTGTACCTGCCGACGCTGCCGCTGGCGTTGGCCGCGGAATGCTGGTTCGACCGCGACCCGCGGCTCGCCGACCTGCAGGACCGCATCTACTTCGACGATGCGGTCCTGCATGCGCTGGGGCGGCGCATCGTCGCGCTCGACTGGGACCACAGCGATGCGAGCCTCGCGCTGCAGGAGCTGGCCTTGCAGATGCAGGCGCGGCTGTTGAGCGCGCATGGCGCGACGCAACGGCCGCCGGCGGCGCGGCTGGCCGCGCGCGGCGGCCTGTCGCCGGCCGCACGGCGGCGCGTGCTCGATTGCATCGAAAGCGCGCCGGCGGGTAGCTCACCCGGCCTCGACGCGCTGGCCGACGCGGCCTGCCTGTCGAGCTACCACTTCGTGCGCATGTTCAAGGCCAGCTTCGGCCTGAGCCCGCACGCCTGGGTGATGCAGCGTCGGCTCGCGAAGGCGCGTGCGCTGCTGGCCGCCGGCCGGCTGCCGCTGCAGCAGGTGGCCGACCAGGCCGGCTATGCGCACCTGAGCCATCTGAACGCCGCGCTGCAGCGCGCCGGGCTCGGCAGCGCGGCGCGTTATCGAAGGGTGATCAGCCGCTGACCAACGGCTGGGCGATCGCATCGATGCGCTGCATCAGCTCGGGCGTCAGCTGGTCGGCCACCGCCAGCGCGCCCAGGTTGTCCTGCAGCTGCGCCGGCTTCGATGCGCCGGTGATCACCGTCGACACGCGCGGGTTCTTGGTCACCCACGCAATCGCCAGCTGCGCGGTCGTCGCGCCGAGCTCGGCGGCGATCGTGCCGAGCTGCTGCACCGCGGCGTTCTTCGCCGCGTCGGTCAGCTGCTCGCGCAGGAAGCCCATCGTCTCCATCGCGCCGCGCGTGCCGGCCGGGATGCCGTCCTTGTACTTGCCGGTCAGCAGGCCCGAGGCGAGCGGGCTCCAGGTCGTCAGCCCGAGTCCGATGTCCTCGTAGAGCCGCGCGTATTCCTGCTCGACCTTCTTGCGGTGGAACAGGTGGTACTGCGGCTGCTCCATCACCGGCTTGTGCAGGTGGTGGCGTTCGGCGATCGCCCAGGCGGCGCGGATGTCGGCCGCGGACCACTCGCTGGTGCCCCAGTACAGCGCCTTGCCCTGCGTGATCATGTCGCTCATCGCGCGCACCGTCTCCTCGATCGGCGTGTGCGGGTCGGGCCGGTGGCAGTAGACGAGATCGATGTGCTCGAGGCCGAAGCGCTGCAGCGAGCCGTCGATGGCCTGCATCAGGTACTTGCGGTTCAGCGTGTCCTTGCGATTGACCGCGTCGCCCTGGCGATCGAGGCCCCAGAAGAATTTCGTCGAGACGACGTAGTGCAGGCGCGGCTTGTTCAGGCGCTTCAGCGCCTGGCCCATCACCTCTTCGCTGTGGCCACCGGCATAGGCCTCGGCGTTGTCGAAGAAGTTGATGCCGGCGTCCAGCGCGGCGGCGAGCATCTCGACCGCGGCGTTGACGTCGACCTGGTTGTGGTACGTGACCCAGGAGCCGAGCGAGAGCTCGCTGACACGCAGGCCGGCATGGCCGAGGCGGCGGTATCGCATGTGGGGGTTGAGCGGTTGATCGAAGGGGCCGCAGGGTAACAAGCGCGGGCCGGCCCGCATCGGCGCGGGGCTTATGCCGCCGCCCGCAGCCAGCGTGCGAGCCGCGTGCCGGCGCTGTCGCCGTGCGTGAAGGCTTCTTCGAAGATCGAGTACGCCGACAGGTCGCTGTGCGCGAAACGGACGCGGCCGTCGCTGCGCGCCAGCGCCGCCAATGCGGGCGACGAGCGCAGCCCCGGCACCGGGATGCTCATCGCATGGCCGTAGCGCATCAGCACGATGCGTTCGAGCTTCTCCGGCAGGTCCGGATGCAGCGGCAGCAGCTCGTCCACGACCTGCTGCGCCCAGCTTGCTGCGCTGCCGTCGAGCAGCGCGCCCCGCTGCGCGCGCGGCAATGCCCAGTAGGTGGTGAGCACCGTGGGCTGCGGCAACGGGCTCAGGCGCTGGTGACCGGCATCGACATACCCGAGCGCACCGCCGCCGTAGCGCACGTTGTCCCAGGCCGCTGGCGCGCCGATACCGCGGTCGAGCAGCGGCGCGCGCAGTTGCAGATTGGCGACCAGCCACGGCGCGTGCGGCTGCTGCGCGGCCGCGGCACGCAGGGCGTCGGATGGCTGGTCGATCAGGCGCGCGGCGACGAAGAGCGGCACGCACAGCAGCACGGCCCGTGCGTGCCAGGCCTCGGCGCGGCCGCTCGATTCGTCCCAGGCCAGCGCGTCGACGCCGTCGCGCGTCTGCGCCATGCGCAGCACCGTGCGGCCGCCATGCAGCCGATCGCGCAGCGGTGCCGCCAGCCGCTCGACCAACCAGGCGTTGCCCTCGGGCCAGGTGAACACCGCGTCGCGCGCGCCATCGCCATCCCCCGGCGCATCGAAGCCGTGGCGACTCGCGAAGTAGTGCAGCCCGGCCCAGGCCGAGACCTCGCCGAGGCCGGCACCGTAGTCGTCTCGGCAGGCGTAGTCGAGGTACCAGCGCAGCCGCTCGTCGACGAGTCTTTCGCGCGTTAGCCAGTCGACAAAGGTCACGGCATCGAGCGCCGCATGCTCGGCGGTCCAGCGCGCGCGTTGCGTCGGCAGTGCGAAGCCGAGCCGCTGCGCCGCGGCCACGCGCTGCGCGAAGGCGCGGTACTGCTCGAGCGTCGCCGAGCCCGGCTCGGCCGGCGGCAGCAGGCCCTCGTGCCAGGCACCGTCGAAGAACAAGCGCTCCTGCGGGCTGTGGCACAGGTGCCGCTCGTCGGCGACCCAGCGGCCGGCGCGCAGCGACATCAGGCCGATCTGCTGCAGCCAGTCGCGCACCTCGTGCGCCGCGTCGCCCGGCACCGGCAGGTAGTGCGCGCCCAGCGGGCAACTCAAGCCCCCGAGCGCGTGGCCGCGGCTGTTGCCGCCGGGCTGGTCTTCCAACTCCAGCAGCGCGAGGTCGCCGACGCCTTCACGCTGCAGCGCGCGCGCCGCGGCGAGTCCGGCGATGCCGGCGCCGATCACCAGCACGTCGGTGCGGCGCTGCACGGCGGGGGCCGGCGGTGCACCGCTGCGCGCGGTGCGCAGGCGATGGCCGCGCGCATGCGCGGCGCCCAGCCATTGCGCGCCGGCCACCGCCGGATGGGTCGCCGGGCGCTGCTCGCAGCCGGCCACAAGCGCCACGCCGGCCGCCAGCACGCTGCGGCGACGCCAACTCACTCGTGCACCTTGCCCCACTCGGCCTCGAAGGTGTGCACCAGCGTCTGGTTCGACAGCCGGTTCGGCTCGGCCGGTACGCGCGCCATGTCGGGCGGGAAGCTGAACAGCGCCGCCCACGCGGTGTCCGGGCCGAGGAAACGCAGCCCCGGCGGCAGCGCATCCGGCACGCGCCAGGGCCGGTGGCTGGCGAGGATGAAGCCCCACTCGCCGAAGCTCGGCACGTGCGCGTGGTACGGCGTCGCGGTGAGGCCGGCCGCTTCGATCGTCGTCGCGACGGTCCAGAAGCTCTTGCGCGCGATCAGCGGCGAGGTGGTCTGCACCACCGCGTAGCCGCCGGCGGCCAGGTGCTGGTCGAGGCGCTGGTAGAAGGTCGTCGAATAGAGCTTGCCGAGCGAGAAATTGCTGGGATCGGGGAAGTCGACGACGATGACGTCGAACACCTCGCGCTGCTGTTCGAGCCACCCGAAGGCATCGGTGTTGACGATGGTCAGCTTCGGCGAGCGCAGCGCATCGGCATTCAGCGTGCGCAGCAGCGGCAGCTCGGCAAAGAGCCGCGTGATGTGCGGATCGAGCTCGACCAGCGTCACGCGCTCGACGCCCGGGTACTTCAGCACCTCGCGCACGGCCATGCCGTCGCCGCCGCCGAGCACCAGCACGCGCTTGGGCGCACCGTGCGCCGCCATCGCCGGGTGCACCAGCGCCTCGTGGTAGCGGTACTCGTCGCGCGAGTGGAACTGCAGGTTGCCGTTGAGGAAGAGCCGCACGCCCGCCGGACCGGCGGTGACGACGATGCGCTGGTAGGCGCTCGATTCGCGCAGCACGACGCGGTCGCCGTAGAAGCGGTCCTCGGCCCAGCTGGTCAGCCGGTCGGCGCCGGCCAGCGCGGCGAGCAGCACGCCGATGACGAAGGCGCAGGCCAGCGCATGCGCGCGCAGCGTGCGCAGCTCGCCGCGAAAGAGCCACAGCGCCCACACCGCGACCGCGGCATTCAGCAGGCCGAAGAAGACCCCCGTGCGCACCAGCCCCAGATGCGGCACCAGCAGCAGCGGGAAGGCCACCGACACCGCCAGCGCGCCGAGGTAGTCGAAGGTCAGCACCTGCGACACCAGCTCCTTCAGTGCGTAACGTTGCTGGAAATGGCGCTTCAGGATGCGCATCACCAGCGGGATCTCGAGCCCGACCAGGATGCCGACCACCAGCACCAGCCCGTACAGCAGCAGCCGGAACGACAGCGCATGGCCGGCCGGCAGCAGGCTGTGTGCGGCGAACAGCGCCGCCGGCATCAGCCCGCCGACCAGGCCGACCAGCAGCTCGATGCGCAGGAACTGCGCCACCAGCTGGTGCTCGATGTGCCGCGACAGCCACGAGCCGACGCCCATCGCGAACAGATAACTGCCGATGACGGTGGAGAACTGCAGCACCGAATCGCCGAGCAGGTAGCTCGCCAGCGCGCCGGCGGCAAGCTCGTAGACCAGGCCGCAGGCAGCGACGACGAACACCGACGCCAGCAGCGCGAGCTCGGCCGGCGCGATGCCGGGCGTCGACGGCGGGGATTCGGCAGCGATCGGAGCGGACATGGCTGGCGCGAGCGTAGCAGGCGGGGTCTCTATCATCCCGGTCGGGATGACCTCGGGAGGACACAACATGCCGGCGACCTTGCGCGCCCTGCTCCTGGCGCTGTGCTGCGCCGCCGCACACGCCGCTGACACCACGGCACCGGCACCGCTGCCGCTGCAGGCCTTCGCGAACCTGCCGCTGGTGCAGGACGTCGTGCTGTCGCCGGACGGCAAGCGTTTCGCGGCACTGATGAACCGTGGCGACGACACGCTGCTGGCCACGCGCGAGGTCGCCGGCGGCGTGCCGCTGCGCTCGCTGCTGAAGACCGACAACCGGCAGTTCCGCTTCGGGTGGATCCGCTGGGTCAACAACGAGCGCCTGGTCGTCAGCGTGCGCTATCCGAGCCGCCATGGCTGGGTCGAGATTTCCGAGACTCGGCTGGTTTCGATCAAGCATGACGGCACGGGCATCGTCAACCTGGTGCGCCGGGCCGCCTTCGACCGATCGCAGCACGCGCAATTCCAGGACCAGGTGATCGATTGGTTGCCCGATGATGGTCGCCACGTGTTGCTGCAGCTGGTCGACGACAGCGGCCTCGATCCGCTGGTCTTTCGGGTGGATGTCGAGACGGGTCGCCGCACGCCGGTGCATGGCGCGCGCAGCGACGTGCGGCGCTGGATCACCGACGGCAGCCATCGCGTGCGCGTCGGCATCAAGCAACGCGACGCGAAGGTCGAGATCCTGGTCAGCGATCCGGAGGGCCAGCGCTGGCGCACGGCGTGGTCGTTCGACGTCTTCGATCGCGACGCGGTGTGGCCGATCGGCTTCCGCGCCGACCCGAACCGGCTGATCGTGCAGGCCGACCACGAGGGTCGCCGCGCGGTGTTCGAAGTCGACCTGAGCCAAGCCGACCTGCCGCGCAAGCTGCTGGTGAGCCACCCGCGCTTCGACCTCGGCGGCGAGCTGATGACCGCGCCGAAGACGGGCCAGGCGATCGGCGTGCGCGTCAACCTGCTCGGTGATGCCGCGGCCGGCTTCTGGGACGCCGATACCAAGGGCTTGCTGCAGGCGATCGACCGCGCGCTGCCCGAGCGCCGCAACCGGCTGCTGCAATTCAGCGCCGACGGCTCGCGCTACCTGCTGTACTCGACCGGCAACGGCGTGCCGGGCGAGTACTACGTCGGCCTGCGCGAAGGCGGTACGCTGGCGCTGCTGGCCGGCACCTATCCGCAACTCGTCGACAAGCCGCTGGCGCGCAAGCGCGCCCTGACGATCAGCGCCCGCGACGGCACCGCGCTGCCCTCGTACCTGACGCTGCCGCCGGGCCGCGACCCGCCGCGGATGCTGCCGGCGGTGATCCTGCCGCACGGTGGTCCGATCAGCAACGACACGATCGACTTCGACCCCTGGGTGCAGTTCCTGGCCGACCGGGGCTACGCGGTGCTGCAGGTCAACTTCCGCGGCTCCTGGGGCTTCGGCCACGAGCACATGCGCGCCGGGCTGAAGCGCTGGGGGCTGGACATGCAGGACGACCTGAGCGATGCGGTGCAGTGGTTGACGAAGAGCGGCGCGGCCGATCCGTCGCGGGTGTGCATCGTCGGCGGCAGCTATGGCGGCTATGCGGCGCTGATGGGCGCGGCGAAGACGCCGGAGCTCTATCGCTGCGTCGTCAGCTTCGCCGGGGTGAGTGATCTGATGGCGCTCGGTGCGCACCAGCGCGGCTTCGTCAACGGCGCGGCAGTGTTCGAGCGCCAGGTCGGCTCGACCTGGGACGACAGCGAGCGCCTGAAAGCGACGTCACCGCGCCGCCTGGCCGCGCAGTTCAAAGCCCCGGTGCTGCTGGTGCACGGCACGCTGGATCGCAGCGTGCCGTTCGAGCACAGCGACATGATGGCCGATGCGCTGAAGGATGCCGGCAAGCCGCACCGCTTCGTCAAGCAGGAAGAAGGCGACCACCACCTGAGCAACCAGGCGCACCGCACGCAGTTCTTCCGCGAGCTGGAGGCCTTCCTGGCCGAGCACATCGGAAGGTAGTTCACGGCCCCGGCCGCCCGGCGGCCGGGGACCCATTCAACCTAGCCGTGGATCGCCGCGGCGACGATCTGCCCGATCGCGATGAACATCGCGCCGACGACGATCGCCAGCGCCATGTTCTTCTTCTCGCAGATTTCCTCCCACAGGCTGTACGGCGTGATCTTGTCGATGATCACGAAGCTGAGCCACAGCACCGCGACGCCGATGAAGGCGTAGAGGATCGATCCCAGCACGACGCCGGGCTTGAGCCATTCGAATCCCATCTTCTTCGCTCCTTGTGTTGCGCTTCACGCCGCTACTTGTGGCCGCCGCCTGAACTGAAGCCGCCGAACGCGCCGCCGCCGGTGCGGAAAGCGCTGCCCGAGCGCTGGCTGCGCAGGCATTGCTGGTACTCGGCGCTGGCTTCGCCGAAGCTCTGGCGCAGCGGCTGGCAGTCGTCGCTATCGCCGCAGCTCGAGACGATCGAGATCAGCACGACGGCGACGACCAGCACGATCAGCCAGGTCTTGACACCGCCGCGGCCCGTGCCGCCTCCGAAGGCCTTGGCATCGCGGCGCATCGCCAGCGCCTCGCTGGTGCCGAGGCCGAAGGCGGTGGCGACCGCGTCCGAGTCGAGCGCGGCGCCGGCCGACCAGGTCACTTCCTTGCCCGTCTGCTCGCGGTTCAGCCGCAGCTCGCCGGCGGCGAAGTCGGTGTTGCGGGTCTTCTCGCCGCGTGCCAGGCGCCAGTAGAACTCGCCCAGCACGTGGGTCACCGCGCCGGAGTAGCTGTAGAGCTGCTGGTAGGTCTTGCCCTGGTAGTCGACGCGCTGGTCCTTGATCTTCGGCACCCCGGTGATCGGCCGCGCATAACTCCAGCCGTCCTCGGCATCGACGAGGAAGGCGAAGCCTTCGCTGCGGTTGTAGAGCAGGTACTCGCGCCAGGTCGGCTGGTCTTCGCCGGCCTCGACGTCGACCTCGATGCGCTCGACGTAGCCGACCACCTGCCAGTCGATCGCCGGCGTGCCCTTCGCGCCGAGCGCCAGCTTGCCCGAGCGGCCGAGCGGGATCAGCGGCGGCGTGCCGGCGGCCTGCTGCTGGTAGTGCGTGAGGTCGGCGCCGGGGCCCTTCGAGATGTCGACCACCGCGTCGCACTGGCCGCAGACGATCGACTTCGTGCTGTCAAGCTTCGGCTCGAGCGATGCGCCGCAGTTCGGGCAGTTCATCGCCTGGCTGCGCAGCGTCTTCTCGCTTTCGCCGCGCAGGCCGGTCAGTGCCAGGTCGACCAGCCGCACCGATCGGCCGACCGACCAGCTCGGCCGCTGCGCATCGCGCCAGTCGAGCGTGCCGACCTCGTCCTGCTGGTTGCGCAGGTCGGCCACGGCGAATTCGCCGCCATCGAGCCGCGGCGGCAGCGGCAGCTCGCCCTCGGCCGCCAGCACCTTGGCCTGCTGCACCGACGCGACATCCCAGATCGCGCCGCTGACGACACGGCGCTGGCCGGGGAACAGCTCACCCGGCTCTGGGACCGGGCCGGTCAGCGGGGCGTCGACCGCAATGACGTAGGCGCCGTTGTCCTCGGACAACCACGCGCTGCGGTCATTGAAGAGGATGTGCCACTCGTTCCAGCTGCCGCCCTCGTAGCCGATCTGCTGCCGGCCGACGATCGTGAACGCTGCACCCTCGTGCTTGCCCGAGGCGCCGAGCTGCAGCGGCGAGTGGTCGTCGAACAGCTCGGCGCTCTGGCCGATGCGCTTGAGCGCCTCGCCGTCGCGCAGCAGCGTCGAGCGGCAGAAGCTGCAGACCGCGCTGGCCGAGGCGGCGGAGGCGAACTCGACCGGCGCGCCGCAGTTGGGGCACGCCGCGCGCCAGACGCGCTGCGATCCGGTGGCCAAGATGGCGCGGGCTTATACCAGCTTCTTCAGCAACTCGGCCTTCTTGGCGTTGAACTCGTCCTCGGTCAGGATGCCCTTGGACTTCAGGTCGGCCAGCTTTTCGAGCGTGGCCATCACCTCGTCGGGCCGGATTGCCGCCGGCGGCGCGGCGGCGGCGGCCGGCTGGCTCGTCTGCAATCCGGCCGCCAGGTTCTGCGCCATCACCTGGCCGAGCGCCACGCCGGCACCCAGCCCCATCGCGCTGCCGGCCATGCTGCCGCCGCCGTCGCCGGCGCTCTTGGCCAGCTCGGGCATCGCCTGCGCGGTCTGGTACTGCATGAACTTGCCCATGTCGTTGCCGACCATGCCCATGCCGATCTTCTGGTCGAGGATCTTCTGCAGCTCCTCGGGCAGCGAGACGTTCTGCACCGTGACACCTTCGAGCTTGAGCCCGATGGCCTCGAACGACGGTGAGGTCGCCTCGCGGATCTGCTTGGCGAACTCGATCTGGTTGGCCGCCAGGTCGAGGAACGGGATGCCGCTGCGCGCCACCGCATCGCTGATGTGCTGCAGCATCAGGCCGCGCAGCTGGCCGTCGAGATCGGCCACCGTGTAGACCTCGCGCGTGCCGGAGATCTCGGTGTAGAACTTCTTCGGGTCGGCGACGCGGTAGGCGTAGTTGCCGAAGGCGCGCAGGCGCACCGCGCCGAAGTCCTTGTCGCGGATCGTCACCGGCTGCTGCGTGCCCCAGCGCTGGTCGATCTGCTGGCGCGCGCTGAAGAAGATCACGTCGCTCTTGAACGGGCTCTCGAACAGCTTGTCCCAGTTCTTGAGATACGTCAGCACCGGCAGCGTCTGCGTCGTCAGCTTGTACATGCCGGGGCCGAAGACATCGGCCACCTTGCCCTCGTTGACGAAGACGGCCATCTGGCTCTCGCGCACCGTCAGCGAGGCGCCGTACTGGATCTCGTTCTGCGCCATCGGGAAGCGCCAGGCGATCACGCCATCCTGGCTCTCGGTCCATTCGAGGATGTCGATGAACTGTTTCTTGATGAAGTCCATCAGGCCCATGGCAGCGCTCCTTGCAAGAACACCCGAGAGAAAGGGGTGCCGGCGAATAATACGTTCCCCCCGAGGAACCGCGATGCCCCCAGCCTTGAACATTGCCGTCATCGGCGCCGGCCCGGTCGGACTGGCGCTCGCACTGCACGCGGCGCGCACGCTGCCGGCCAGCCGCATCAGCCTCTTCGACGCCCGCCCGCTCGACAAGGACGTCTCCGCCGACCCGCGTACGCTGGCGCTGTCGCTCGGCAGCGTGCAGCTGCTGCAGCGGCTGCAGGCCTGGCCGGCGGCCGATGCCGAGCCGATCCTCGAGGTGCATGTCTCGCAGGCACCGCCAACGCTCGCCGCCGACAGCGCCGTACGCATCCGCGCGATCGACGAGGCGGTGCGCATGCTCGGCGCGGTGCTGAGCTACGGGCGGCTGGTCGCGCCGCTGCAGCAGGCCTGGCTGGAGCTCGCTGCGCAGCATCCCGAGCGGCTGTCGACACGCTTCGGCCAGCCGGTGACCGCGCTGAAGCCGCTCGCCAGCGGCGTCGAGATCGATGCCGGCGTGGCCGAGCGTTTCGACCTGGCCGTCATCGCCGAAGGCGGCGTGTTCGCTGAGAGCCCGGGCCGCGCGCTCGCGCCGCGGCAACGCGAGCCGCTGCGCCACGACTACCGCCAGACCGCCTGGGTCGGCACGCTGGAGCTCGCCGGCGGCACACGCGGCCTGGCGGTCGAACGCTTCACGCGCCACGGACCGCTGGCGGTGCTGCCGCTGCGGCCGCTGGCGCCGGTGAGCGCCGCCCACCCGGCCAGCGGCCCGCTGCGCGCCGCGCTGGTCTGGTGCGTACCGAGCGACGACGACCCGGTGCGCGAGCTCGACGATGCACAGCGCCTGGTCGTGCTCGAAAGCCAGTTGCCCGAGGCCGCCGGCCGCCCCGTGGCGATCAGCGCGCTGAAGGCCTTCCCGCTCGGGCTGAATGCCGAACGCACGCTGGTCGACGGCGCGACGGTGCGCATCGGCAATGCCGCGCAAACGCTGCACCCGGTCGCCGGCCAGGGCCTGAACCTGGGCCTGCGCGATGCGTTCGAGCTGGTGCTCGCGCTGCGTGATGCCCCGAGCGTCGGCGCCGCGCTGCGGCGCGTCGAGTGGTCGCGCGCGCCGGACCGCTGGGCGATGATCGCGGCGACCGATTTCCTCGCCCGCAGCTTCACCTGGCGCTGGCCGGGGCTGCCGGCCGCGCGGGGCTTGAGCCTCGCCGCACTGCAGGCGCTGCCGCCGCTGAAATCGCTGCTCGCGCGGCGGATGATGTTCGGGCGGCGCTGATCCGCCAGCGCCTTACTCGGCCGCGATCTTCAGGAACAGCTCGCGGTCGGGCGCGAAGTTGGCGTACAGCGGCAGCAGCGCGCCGCCGATCGCCCGCGCATCGGGGCCGATGCGGCCGGCCTGCAGCGGCGGGCGATTGGCGCCTTCCCAGTCGTGGCGGTCGAGCGCACGCTCGATAGCGGCCAGCAGCGCCGCCTGCAGCGCACGGCTGAACGAGCCGTCGAGGATCACGCTGTCGAGGTCGAGCAGGCAGGCCGCGCTGTCGATCGCGAAGGCGATCGCCGTCGCCGCCTCGGCCAGCCAGCGCTCGGTCCACGGCGCCCACGGCGGTTCGAGCGCACGTTCGTCGGCCACCGCGCCGAGGTCCAGCCCGGCCGCCGCGTACAGCCGCTCCAGGTTGACCAGCGACGCAATGCTGAGCAGCTGCGCCGGCGCCGCACCGTTGGCGGCCGGGGCCAGCGGCAGCGAGCCGATCGCGCCGGCGTTGCCGTGCAGGCCGGCGCGCAGGTGGCTGTCGAGCACCAGCCCGCCGCCGATGAAGGTGTCGACGAAGACGTACAGGAAGCTCGGCGTGCTGCGGCCGTGCCCGGCCACCAGCTCGGCGACGCAGGCCGCGGCGGTGTCCTTCAGCAGGTGCACCGGCCACTCGGCGAGCGCGGCGACCTCGGTGCGCAGGTCGGTCTCGGGCCAGCGCGCGGCGACGTCCGGCGGCATGTCGAGCAGCGTCTGCCAGCCGCCGAGCGACAGCGGCACCGCGATGCCCACGCCCTGCACGCGCGCGATGGCCTCGGCATCGAGCCCGGCGCGGATGTCTTGCAGGCGGCGGCCGATCTCGGCCAGCAGCGCCTGCGGCTCCGGATAGCGGTAGTCGAGCGACCAGCGCCGGCGCACCGCACCGACGAAGTCGACCAGCAGCACGTCGAGGCTGCGCCGGCCGACCTTGATCCCGACCGCGTAGGCGCCATCGGGGTTCAGCGCCAGCGGCACCGAGGGCTGGCCGACCTTGCCGCGCTGCGGCTCGCCCTTGCGCAGCAGGCCGTCGTCGAGCAGCCGCTTCGTGATCAGCGAGATCGTCTGCGCCGTCAGCTGCGTCAGCCGGGCCAGCTCGGCGCCCGGGAGCGCGCCGTGCAGGCGGATCGCCTGCAGCACGACGCGCTCGTTGTACTGGCGCAAGCCGCCCTGGCTCGAGCCGCGCGGGCGCAGGTGAGGATCCGGCGTTACGACGGGGTCCATGCGGTCTGCGGGTTCAATGGGCCAGGCTCCCGGCAGGCAGGTCTTCCGGCAGCAGCGCGCCGGTCATCACCGCGACGGTGTCGCTCATGCTGACGCGCTTCGGGTCGAGCACCGCCGCCCGCTTGCCCAGCCGCGCGACGTGGATGCGGTCGGCGACCTCGAACACATGCGGCATGTTGTGCGAGATCAGCACCACCGGCAGCCCCTGGTCGCGCACGCGGCGGATCAGCTCGAGCACCATGTTGCCTTCCTTGACGCCGAGTGCGGCGGTAGGCTCGTCCATGATGACCACGTGCTGGGCAAAGGCCGCCGCGCGTGCCACCGCGACGCATTGCCGCTGCCCGCCCGACAGCGTCTCGACGGCCTGCGTCATCGAGCGGATGCCAACCTTCAGGTCTTGCATGCGCTCGATGCTCAGGCGCAGCATGCGCTTCTTGTCCAACATCCGAAAGACGCGGCCGAGCAGACCGTCGCGGCGCAGCTCGCGGCCGAGGAACAGGTTCTCGGCGATGGTCATCGCCGGCGCCACCGCCAGGTCCTGGTAGACGGTCTCGATGCCGGCGCGGCGCGCGTCGATCGGGCTCTTGAAGCGGATCGGCTGGCCGTCGAGGCGGATCTCGCCGTCGTCGGGCACCAGCGCGCCGGACAGCGCCTTGATCAGCGTCGACTTGCCGGCGCCGTTGTCGCCGATCACCGCCAGAATCTCGCCGGCGCGCAGCTCGAAGTCGGCGCCATCGAGTGCAGTGACCTGGCCGTAGCGCTTCACCAGGCCCTTGGCCTGCATCACGATCTGCGGGGCAGCAGACATCATCATCGGGCTCCCTTGCGTGAGAGTTGGTCGGCGGCCACCGCCAGGATCACCAGAACGCCGGTCACCAGCACCTGGTAGATCGACGACACGCCCATCAGCGTCAGCCCGTTGCGGAACACGCCGACGATCAGCGCGCCGACCAGCGTGCCGAGCACGACGCCGCGGCCGCCGAACAGGCTGGTGCCGCCGAGCACGACCGCGGTGATCGCATCGAGGTTCTCGGTCTGCCCGGCGTTCGGATCGCCGACGCCGGTGCGCGCCACCGACAGCAGCGATGCGATGCCGTAGAACAACCCGGCGATCACGTAGACGCCGAGCAGCACCCGCTGCGTCGGGATGCCGACCAGCCGCGTCGCTTCGGCGTTGTTGCCGACGGCGTAGACGTGCCGGCCGGCCGCCGTCTCGCGCAGCACGAACCAGGCGAGGCCGAACAGCGCGAGCATCAGCAGCGCGCCCCATGCCACCTCGGTGCCGGCGAACGTGAAGGTATTGCCCAGCGCCGTCAACGCCGGCGGCAGCTCGGTCACCGTCTGCGAGTTCGAATACAGCTGCGTGATCGCGAAGGCGATGTTCAGCGTGCCCAGCGTGACGATGAAGGGCGGCAGCTTGATGCGCGTGACCAGCAGCCCGTTGATCAGGCCGAACAGCGTGGTCACGGCGATGCCGCAGGCGATCGCCAACGCCGGCGGCAGGCCGAGTTCGGTCGCGAACTTGCTCATCACGATGCCGCCGAGCGCCATCACCATGCCGCAGGACAGGTCGATGCCGGCGGTCAGGATGATCAGCGTCTGGCCGATCGCGATGACGCCGACGACCATCACCTGCTGCAGCACCAGCGACAGGTTGGCGCCGGTCAGGAAGCGGTCGCTCTGCGTCGCGAAGAAGACGCAGGCGGCGAGCAGCGCGACCAGCGGGCCCAAGGTGCCGAGCGGGGGCAGCTTGTCGTGGAGGGCGCGCATGGTGGTGACGGCGGGCGGGGACAAGGTGGTGGTGCTCATCATCGCCGCCCGATCACTTCTTGCCCCAGCACAGCGACGTGCCGGCCGCGACGTCCTTGCTGTCGACGCCGCCCACCGCCTTCGCGGCGATCAAGGTCACGCCGGTGTCGGTGTAGCCGGCGACCTTCTTGCCGCTCTTGGCGTACTCGACGCCGGCCTCGACGCCCATCGCCGCCATCTTCAGCGGGTACTGCTGCGAGGTGGCGGCGATCTTGCCGGCGCCGACGTCCTTGATGCCCTGGCAGCCGCCGTCGACCGAGACGATGATCGCGCCCTGCTCCTTGCCGGCCTTCTTCAGCGCGTTGAAGGCGCCTGCGGCGGCCGGCTCGTTGATCGTGTAGACGACAGTGACCTCGGGCGCCTTCTGCAGGCAGTTCTCCATCGCCGTCTGGCCCTTGGCCTGGTCGCCGAAGCTGTCGGCCATGCAGACGATCTCCGGCGCCTTGCCGAGCTCGTTGCTCTTCGCATCCGGCGCGGCGAGGCCGAAGCCCTTCAGGAAGCCGTTGTGGCGCTGCGCGCCGACCGGGTGGCCGGGGAACAGGTCGAGCATCACGATCTTCGCCGGCTTGCCGCCGAGTGCGGCCTTGGCGTACTGGCCGATCAACACGCCGGCGCGGTAGTTGTCGGTGGCGAACAGCGCGTCGGTGGCTTCGGCCGGATCGGTCGGGCTGTCGAGCGCGATGACCATCACGCCCAAGGCCCGCGCCTTCTTGATCGCCGGCACGATGGCCTTCGAATCGCTCGGCGTGATCAGGATCGTCTTCGCGCCGGCGGCGATCATGTTCTCGATCGCGGTGATCTGGCCGGCGTTGTCGCCGTCGGCCTTGCCGGCGCCGGACAGCAGCTTGGCGCCCTTGGCCTTCGCGGCTTCGGCGGCGCCCTCCTTCATCTTGACGAAGAACGGGTTGGTCTCGGTCTTCGTGATCAGGCCGATCACCGGGGCGTCGGCGGCAACGGCGGCGCCAGCGGCGAGCGCCAGCAGCGAGGCAGTGAAGAAGGCTTGCATGGTCGGGTCTCCTGGAGGGCAGCGTCGGGGTTGCTACGGGTTGCCTGAATTGTTGGCGCTGTGCTTTAATAAATCAAGTTGATTGATTAATGGTTTTCCAGGAGTTCCGACCATGTTCATCGTCTGCGGAGAAGCGCTGTTCGATGTCTTCGCCACCGGCGACACGCCCACCGGCATCGGCTTCGACGGCCGGATTGGCGGCTCGCCGTTCAATGTCGCGCTTGGCCTGGCCCGGCTCGGGCAGCCGGTCGGTTTCCTCGGCGGCATCGGCAGCGGTTTCGCCGGGGAGCGCCTGCTGCGTGCCTTCGCCGACGAAGGCATCAACACCGGCTGCGTCGCCCGCATCGACGCGCCGACGACGCTGAGCCTGGTCGGGCTCGATGCGCACGGCGTGCCCTCGTACGCGTTCTACGGCCACGGCGCTGCCGACCGGCTGCTGCGCCCGGAGCACCTGGCGGCCGTGCCGGCGCAGGCGCGCGCCTTCCACTTCGGCTCGTATGCGATGGTGGTCGAGCCGACCGGCTCGACGCAGCGGCTGCTGGTCGAGCGCGAACACCGGCGCAGCCTGATCAGCTTCGATCCGAACATCCGCAGCAACGTCGAGCCCGACCTGGCCGTCTGGCGCGCGACGCTGCAGTGGATGCTGCCGCGCACCCACCTGCTCAAGTTGAGCGACGAGGACCTCGCGCTGCTCTACCCGGGGCGCGCGGCCGAGGACTTTGCGCGCGAGGCGCTGGCCGCCGGCGTCGCGCTGGTGGTGGTCACGCGCGGCGGCGATGGCGCTGTGGGCTTCACCGCGCGCGACACGGTCGCGGCCGCGCCGGCGCCGGTCGCGCTGGTCGACACCGTCGGCGCCGGCGATACGTTCCAGGCCGCGCTACTCACCTGGCTGGCCGAGCACGACCGGGCGACGCCGGCGGGTCTCGCCGGCCTCGGCGACGCCGAGCTGGACGCCGCGCTGCGTTTTGCGGTGCAAGCGGCGGCGATCACCTGCTCGCGCCGCGGTGCGGACCTGCCGCGGCGCGGCGAGCTGCCGCCGCGCTAACGCACAAAGGACGCTACAGCCGCCGGTGCGCCAGCGCCGGCAGCTGCTGCCGCACCTCGGCCAGGCGCTGCCGGTGAAGCTCGGCCAGCACGATGCCCTCGCCCTCGTCGCGGCAGGCGAGCACCTGGCCCCAGGGATCGGCGATCAGGCTGTGGCCCCAGGTGCGGCGGCCGTTCTCGTGGCGGCCGCCCTGCGCCGGCGCGATCACGTAACACTGGTTCTCGACTGCGCGGGCGCGCAGCAGCAGCTCCCAGTGCGCCTCGCCGGTCGGGTAGGTGAAGGCCGACGGCACGGCGATCAGGTCGCAGGGCGGGTGCATCAGCGCGCGGTACAGCTCGGGGAATCGCAGGTCATAGCAGACCGACAGCCCGACGCGCCAGCCGCCGGCGTCGAAGGCCACCGGCGCGCTGCCGGCTTCGAGCACGCGGCCCTCGTCGTAGCGCTCGCGGCCGTTGTCGAACGCGAACAGATGCATCTTGTCGTAGTGCGCCACGCGCGTGCCGTCGGGCGCGAAGACCAGGCTGCTGTTGCGCACGCGCTCGGGGTCTGCAGTGCGCAGCGGTAACGTGCCGCCGATCAGCCACAGCCGGTGCTCGCGTGCGATCGTCGCCAGCGCGGCCTGGATCGGGCCTTCGCCGAGGCGCTCGGCGATGCCGAGCTTGTCGCGGTCGTTGCGGCCCATCAGGCAGAAGTATTCGGGTAGCGCGATGAGTTGCGCGCCGGCCGCGGCGGCCTCGGCCGCGAGCCGCGCGGCGGCGGCGAGGTTGCGCTCGACATCGGGTGTCGAGACCATCTGCAGGGCGGCGATCTTCATCGGGTCGTGGCGTGGCGGGTCGAGGTCAGGGATTGCGCGGCGGCACCGAAGCGGCGGCGGCGGCGGGGATGGGCGGAATCACCGGTGCCGGCTCGCCGGGCTTGCGCTCGATCTTGATCACCTTCGGATCGTCCCACGAGCCGCTGATGCGGAACTCGCGCGTATTGGCCTCCGCCAGCGGCCCGCGCAGCAACCACTGGCCGAGGAAGGTGCCGAGCCCGATCGCAGGATGAATCGCCGCATAGGCCAGCGACGCGGTGCCGGCATTGATCTCCGGCACGACGATCACGCGCAGGTCCTGCGTCTCGCGCATCACGTCGGCCGAGCCTTCCATCAGCACGGCGGCCTGCACGCCGCGCAGGCGCAGGTTGTTGGTGCGCGCGATGCCGCGTTCGAGCCGCAGGTCGCCGCTCGCGTTGTCGAAGGCAAAACCTTCTTCGAAGACATCGCGGAAATCCAGCGCCAGCCGGCGCGGCAGCGCCTGCAGGCTCAACACGCCGAGCAGGCGGCCGACGCCGGGCTCGGCCTTGAGGAACTGCCCGGCGTCGAGCGTCAGCGTCATCTGGCCGTCGAGCGTCGGCACGTCGAAGTCGAGCGGCGAGCCGGCCCAGCCGAGCTGCCCCTGCAGCCGGCCCTTGCCGCCGCGCACCACGCGGCCGAAGCCGAGCCGCTCGAGCAGGCCGCCGCCGTCGGCGATGTCGAGCCGGAAGTCCATGGCCATGCGTCGGCGCTGCGGCGCGCCCATCACGTAGCCCCATTGGCCGGTGGCCGAGAGCTGGCCCTCGGGCGTGTGCAGGCTGAGGTTGTTGAGCCGCCACTCGCGCGCCGACTCGACGCCGCTGGCGCCGCGGTTGACCGCCTCGACGACCAGCTTGCCGAGCTTCTTGCCGCGCAGCTCGAAGTCCTCGACCTGGATGTCGAGCGCCGGCACGCTGGCGGGCGCCTGCTCGAGCAGCCGCTCGACGCCCTCGGCATCGGCCTTCGGCAGCGACAGCCGCGCCAGCCGCGCGTGGATGCGGCCGGCGCTGGCCGGTCCGCGCGGCTCGCGGTAGTCGATCTCGCCCTGCACCTGGTCGGCACTGACCACCGCGCGCCAGGCTTCGTCGGCGCCGCTGCCGTGGCGCGTCAGGCCGAGCGTCAGCTGCGTCAGCTTGCGGCCGCCGAAAACCAGCTCGGGTGTCTTCAGCTGCACCGACTGCGGCAGGTAGGCGCCGTCGACCGCGCCCGCGGCGCCGGCAGCGCCCGACGCACCCAGCAGCGCCTGCCAGGTGTCGGCGTTCAGCGCGCCGGGCTCGAGCACCGCACGCCCGCCCGGCACCATCTCCGGCAGTGGGGCCTGCACGGCCAGCGCGCCGCGCAGCACCTGCGGCGAGTCTTTCGAGACATCGCGCAGGTAGTGCGCCTGCAGCACGCTGCCGAGCTCGACACGCAGCACGTCACGCGCCGGCACGCCGGCCTGGCCGCGTGTTTCGGGCGTCAGCACCGTCTGCAGCTTCAGCGGCCAGCTCGCATCGGCGGGCTTGCGCAGCGGCGGCGGCAGATCGACCGCCAGCCCGGCGAGCGGGCTGCTGATCTGCAGCTCCGGATGGCCATGCACGATGGCCAGCTGCGCGCGGTAGGCGGCCTGGCCCTGCAGCCGCGCGGTCCAGCGGGCGTAGCTGGCCAGCTCGGGCGCACGGCGCAGGCCTTCGGCGCTGGCCTGGCCGCTGGCGGTGAAGCGCAGGCTGCCGTCGGGCTGCGTGCCGCCATCGATCACCGCGTCGCCGCCATACAGGCGCGCGGTGGCGCCGATGACCTGCACGCCCTTGTGCGTGAAGTCGATGCGGCCGCGCGCCGCGGCGAGCAGCGGCGACTCCGGCCGCACGCGCACGTCGCCGCCTTGCAGCATCACGCTGCCCTTGACGGTCGAGCGGTCGAGGTGGGTCAGCGGCAGGTTCAGCGCCAGCTGCAGCTCCGCGGCGCCGCCGATGCTGGAGCTCGCCAACGCGCGCTCGGTCCAGTCGCCCACCGGTGTCGCGTTGACATAACGCAGGAAATCAGCGGCCGGGCCCCGCACCTTGCCGTCGATCACCAGCGTGCGCTGCTCGCTTCCCAGCTCCGCGATCGCGCCATTGACGTCGTGCAGCTCCAGGCCCCACAGCCTGCCGCGTGCCTGGCGGATCAACATGCCGGCGCGCTCGAACACCAGCTCGCCGCTCAGGTCGGTGAACGCCGGCCACGCCGGCGCCGCGCCCGGGGCCGCGGGCACGTAGGCCAGCGTGACGCCCTGCACTTGGCCGGTGACGCGGAACTCGCCGTCCTTGCGGTTCAGGTACGGAAAGTCCGACAGGTCGCCCTTGACGCGGAAGCTCGCCGACGTGATGCGCCCGGCCTGCACCGCGCGGCCGACGTAATCGCGCGCGCCGGGCCCGAGGCCGAGCGGCAGGTAGCGCACGACGCTGGTGGCGCGGCCCTGCGTCAGCTTGCCGGTCATCTCGAGCACGCCGGGCAGCCGCGCGCCGCGGCCGAAGCCCGCGCCGGCGCCGGTGCGCCAGCTGGCGCTGAGCTCGCCCTGCGCGTCGGCGTTCTCGAAGCGCGCATTGTCGACCTTCAGGCTGATGCGCCGCGCGCCGTCGCCCGAAGCTGGCGGCTCGATGCGCCACTGCAGCTGCGCGGCGAAACGCTGCAGTGGCACCACCGGCTGCTCGAAGACGCCGGGGAACTCGAGCGCGCCGTCGGCCAGCGCCAGCTTGGCCTGGCCGCCGCTTTCGCTGGCGCTCAACTCGACCTCCGCGCCGCGCCAGCCGGGCCGCCCGACCACCCCCGGCGACGACGCCGCCGCGGCGATCGACATCGCCTTGACGCTGGCCTTGACCTGGTAGCGCTCGGGCGCGTCGAGCGGTCCCTGCCAGCTGCCGGCGAGCCCGCTGGCCTGGCCTTGCGGCGCCAGCTCGGCCAGCAGCTTGCGCACGCCCGCGCCCAGCGGCAGCCGTTCGGCCAGCTCGGCGGTCACCGCCAGGTCGGCATGGTCGATCGCCAGCTCGCCGCCGGTGATCGGATGGTCGGCCGCCGTCTCGCCGGCACGCTGCGGCTGGCGTTGGCGCCACGACAGCGACAGGTTGCCCGCCGGCCAGACCTGGCCCTCGGCGGTGGTGAAGGCGAAACCGCTGGCGAGCAAGCGAACGCCCTCGGGCTGGCGCTCGGCCACCAGCCGGCCGCTCGCCTGTGCCAGGGCCAGCGGCGGCAGGCCGCGGCCGAGCCGCACCGAGACATCGTTCAGCGCGACATCGAGCGTCGCGCCGCGCGCCAGGCCCTGGTCGAAGTCGACCCAGGCGCGCAGGGCGCCGCTGCCTTGCGACAGCTCGAACGGCAGGTCGACGTGGCGGCGCAGCTCGGTGAAGCTCGCCTGCGGCAGGTCGGCATGCAGCGTGCCGCGCCAGCGCTGCCAGTCGCCGGCGCGCGCGAACAGCGGCCGGCGCGCCTGCGCGACGAGGTGGAAGCGCTCACCCCAGGCCAGCGGCGGCGTGGCATCGAGCCGCAGCTCGTGCGTGCGGGCGCGGTTGCGCAGCACCAGCTGCACGTCGGACAAGGCCAGCGCCGGTGCCGCGCGCTGCTCGTCGATCCAGCGCAGCGTGCCGCGGCGGATCACGAACTCATGCTGCTCGAAGACCCAGTCGGCGAATTGCTGGCCGTCGCCGACCGACTCCCCCTCGACATCCATGCCGGCGACATGGATGCGGCCCTGCGCATCGCGCCGCACCTCGAGCCGCGCATCGTCGATCAGCAGCTGCTCGAAGCGCAGGTGCAACCCGAGCATCGCCGGCACCGACAGCGCGGCAGCGATGCGCGGCAGCCGCAGCGCCTCGCGCCCCTTGCGGTCTCGCAGGATCACGTCCTTCAGCTCGAAGGCCGGCACCCAGCCCGACGAGCGCACCTCGATGCGGCCGATCTCGACCGGTGCCCCCAGCGCGCGGCTGGCCTGCGCCTCGATGCGCGGACGCCAGTCGTCCAGGCGAGGCAGAATCCCCCAATGCAGAGTCAGCCACGCGACGAGGCATAAGCTCCAGGCCGCAAACAGGCCCCAGGCCCCCCACCGCAAGCCGGCACGCCACCAGCGCCATGCGCGAGCCGGTGGACGAGCCGGCGTGTCGGCGGCGAACGGCGAGGAAGACATGAATGAGGGATCAGCAGCACGCAGTCGGTTGTAGAACGCAGCGACGCCTGCTGACGAAGCAATCGAGCCGCCGGAGCGCCCCGGCGATCGGGGCAATCTAGCACACAGACTTCGGCGCAATCGATGGGTTCCGACCTCTCCGAACTTCCGTTGGCCGCCTCGGCCCAACACAGCCGCTACGTGCAGCGCATCCGGCGCCGCTACGCGGCCGAGCTCGACATGCTGCCTGCGGGTTTGCCCGATGCGGCGATCATCACCACGCTGGTCGAGCGGCTGCATGCCGATGGCCGCACGCTGGCCTCGGCGCTGCGCGTCGCGCGCCAGCTGGTGCTCGAGCGGCTGGCGGTGCTCGACGTCGAGCAGCAGGCGACGCTGGCCGACATCACCGCGTCGATGACCGCGCTGGCCGAAGCGACGCTCGAGCGCGCGCTGGCGCAGGCGCGCACCGACGAGGATGAGCGCAGCGGTGCGCCGCTCGATGCCGATGGCCAGCCGATCGACTTCTGGATCATCGGCATGGGCAAGCTCGGCGCGCGCGAGCTGAACGTCTCGTCCGACATCGACCTGATCTACGTCTACGAGGACGACGGCCAGACGCCCGGCCTCAACGGCGTGCCCGGCCGCAGCGCGCACGAATACTTCTCGGCGGTCGCCAAGCGGCTGTACACGCTGATCGGCGAGAACACCGACGACGGCTTCGTGTTCCGCGTCGACCTGGCGCTGCGGCCCAACGGCAACTCCGGCCCGCCGGTCGTCAGCATGGCGATGCTGGAGGAGTATTTCCAGGTCCAGGGCCGCGAATGGGAGCGCTTCGCGTGGCTCAAGAGCCGCGTCGTCGCGCCGCGCAGCGCAGTGACCAGCGGCCGCGCGCTGCCGTTGCGCTCGCTGGTCACCGCCTTCGTCTACCGGCGCTACCTCGACTACGGCATCTTCGAGGGCTTGCGCCAGCTGCATCGCAAGATCCGCGAGGAAGCGCAGCGCCGCGCCGCCGGCCGGCCCGAGCGCGCCAACGACGTCAAGCTGTCGCGCGGCGGGATCCGCGAGATCGAGTTCATCGTGCAGCTGCTGCTCGTCGTGCGCGGCGGCCAGTACCCCGAGATCCGCACCCGCTCGACGCTGAAGGCGCTGGGACGGCTGACCGCACGCGGACTGATGAAGCCCGAGACCGCCGACAAGCTGGCCGCCGGCTACACCTTCCTGCGCCGCGTCGAGCACCGCATCCAGTACCTCGACGACCAGCAGACCCACCTGCTGCCGACGCAGGACGGCGACCTGACCTGGATCGCCCGATCGATGGGCCTGGCCGCCTGCCGCCCCGATGCCTGCGAGCTGCTCGACCGGCTGTGCGAGATCCGCGAGCTGGTGGCGACCGAGTTCGACGCGCTGCTGCACGACGGCCAGGCACCGGCGCCCAACGGCGGCAAGAACGGCTGCCGGCAGTGCGGCAGCGGCCCGCTGCCGCTGGACAACGAAGCGCTGGCCGAGAAGCTGCCGCCCGAGCTCGCCGAGCGCGTGCGCCAGTGGTGCGCGCAGCCGCGCGTGCAGAACCTGCGCGACGACGGCAAGCTGCGCCTGGGCAAGCTGGTGCAACGCGCCGCTGCCTGCGTCGACGAGGGCTCGTGCACGCTCGACGCCGCGCTGCGCTTCATCGACTGGCTCGAGCCGCTGCTGCGCCGCGACAGCTACCTCGCGCTGCTGGTCGAACGCCCGGCGGTGCTGAAGCGCCTGCTGCGCCTGCTCGGCCTGGCGCGCTGGCCGATGCGCTACCTGATGCGCCACCCCGGCGTGATCGACGAGCTGGCCGACTCGCGGCTGCTGCATGGCCGCTTCGACCGCGCCGAGTACGTCGCCTCGCTCGAGGAACGCCATGCGGCGTGGGAGCGCAGCGGCCAGGCCGACGAAGAATCGCTGCTCGACACGGTGCGCCACGCACACCACGCCGAGGTCTTCCGCACGCTGGTGCGCGACGTCGAAGGCCTGATCACCGTCGAGCAGGTCGCCGACGACCTGTCGGCGCTGGCCGATGCCACCGTCGACATCACGCTGCGCTGGGCCTGGCCGCGCCTGAAGCAACGCCACCGCGAGTCACCGCGCTTCGCGGTGATCGCCTACGGCAAGCTCGGCGGCAAGGAGCTCGGCTACGGCAGCGATCTCGACGTCGTCTTCCTCTACGACGATGCCGACGAGCCCGACGCCGACCGCGCGCAGGAGGTCTACGGCCACTGCGTGCGCAAGCTGATCACCTGGCTGACCTTGCGCACCGGCGCCGGCGAGCTGTTCGACATCGACACCGCCCTGCGACCGAATGGCAACTCGGGGCTGCTGGTGACCTCCATCGCCGCCTTCGAGCGCTACCAGATCGGCCGCGGCGGCAACACGGCGTGGACCTGGGAGCACCAGGCGCTGACGCGAGCGCGCTTCTGCGCCGGCTCACCCGACCTCGCCGAACGTTTCGAGGCGGTGCGCCGCCAGGTGCTGGCCGCGCCGCGCGACATCGAAGCGCTCGAGCGCGAGGTCGTCGGCATGCGCGACAAGGTGCGGCACGCGCGGCCGGTGAAACCCGCGCTCTTCGACGTCAAGCACAGCCCGGGCGGCATGATGGACGCCGAATTCGTCGTCCAGTACCTGGTGCTCGCGTTTGGCGTGACGCAGCCGCCGCTGCTCGACAACGCCGGCAACATCGCACTGCTGCAGCGCGCCGAAGCCGCCGGTCTGCTGCCCGCCGGCATCGGGCTGGCCGCGGCCAACGCCTACCGCGAGCTGCGCCGCGCGCAGCACCGCGCGCGGCTGGACGAACAGACGACGCAATTCGCCGCGCCCTTGCTGGCCGCCGAACGCGACGCGATCCTCGCGCTGTGGCAGGCCGTTTTCGGCTAGCCGCGGCCTGGACCGCGCTGGCGGCGCTGCTGGCGATCGGCAGCCTCGTCGTGTGGTGGTTGCCGGCGCAGCGCTGGGACTGGCAGCCCGGCCTCGCAGCAAGCCAGCCCTGGCGCTGGTGGACCGCTGCGTTCGTGCACTGGAGCGGGCTGCACCTCGGTGCCAACCTGCTCGGGCTGCTGCTGGTCGCTTTGCTCGGCCGCGCAGCAGGCTGCGGCCAGCGCGCCGCGATGGCGTGGTTCATCGCCTGGCCATTGACCCACGTCGCGCTCATGCTGCAGCCATCGCTGCACCACTACGGCGGGCTGTCGGGCGTGCTGCACGCGGGTGTCGCCGTCGCCGCGTGGCAGCTGCTGCGCTCGAAGCCGTTGCTGCGGCCGCTGGTCGGCGTCGCGCTGCTGGCCGGACTGGCGATCAAGGTCTGGTTCGAAGCGCCCTGGCGCGGTCCGCTGCGCACCGTGCCGGGCTGGGACATCCTGATCGCGCCCGCTGCGCACGCCAGCGGCAGCCTGGCCGGCGTGCTGTGTGCTGCTTTGCTGATCCGGCGATGAGCCAGCGCCCGGCCGCCCGAAGCTGGCTCGGACAGGCTGGCCCTTGCGGGCCAGCCGTTCGCCAGGCGTCGTTCGTCCGCTGGACGACCGACGTCCGGGCTCACCCCCCTTGGGGGGACCGGTGCGCAGCACCGTAGGGGGGCTCAATGACCGAACGCAAGACGCACCTCGATCCGCTGGCCATCGGCCTGTTGCTGCTGTGCTGCGCGCTGTGGGGCCTGAACCAGGTCGCGACCAAGCTGACGCTGGCCAGCGTGCCGCCGCTGACGCAGGCGGCGCTGCGCTCGCTGGGCGCGGCGGTGCTGGTCGCGCTGTGGGCGCGCCATCGCGGCATATTGCTGGGCGTCGGCAACGGCACGCTGAAGGGCGGCGTGCTGGCCGGGCTGCTGTTCGCGCTCGAGTTCGGCTGCATCTTCGTCGGCCTGCAATACACCTCGGCGTCGCGGATGATCGTCTTCATCTACCTCGCGCCCTTCGTCGTCGCGCTCGGCATGCCGCTGGTGGCGAAGAGCGAGCGCCCGGACGCGGTGCAGCTGATCGGGCTGGGGGCTGCATTCGCCGGCGTCGCCTGGGCCTTCGCCGAAGGCTGGCAGTCGCCGACCGTCGGCGACCGGCAATGGCTCGGCGATGCGCTCGGCGTCGCCGCGGCGCTGCTGTGGGGCGGCACGACGCTGGTGATCCGCGGCAGCCGGCTGACGACGGCGTCGCCGGAGCAGACGCTGCTGTACCAGCTGGCGATCTCGGGCGTCGCGCTCGGCGCGGCGGCGTGGGTCGCCGGCGAGGCCTGGCCCGTGCAATGGGGCGCGGGGGCGCTGGCGCTGCTCGGCTACCAGACGGTGATCGTCTGTTTCGCCAGCTACCTGCTGTGGTTCTGGCTGATCCGGCACTACCCGGCGACGCGTCTGGCCGCCTTCACGCTGCTGACGCCCTTGTTCGGGCTGCTGGCCGGCGTCGGGCTGCTGCACGAGCCCTTGACCGCGCGCCTGCTGATCGCTTGCGCGGCGGTCGCCGTCGGCATCGCGCTGGTCAACCGACCGGCGCGCTAGGGCGTGCTCAGGCCGGCTGGGGCTCGGCGCCGCCGCCTGCGGCGCGCTTGGCCAACGCGACGGTCAGCTCCTTGCGGTAGCGGTTCAGCTCCTGCACGCTGGCGAAGCTGCGCTCCATCAACAGGCTCATGTTGTGCAGGATGCGCTCGACGACCTTGTTCTCCCAGACCGCATCGAACTGGATCTGCGTGTCGAGCCAGGTTTCGAGCCACGCGGGGTCCGGCAGCCGGCTCTGGATCGTGTCACGCGGAAACAGTTGCGCGTTGACGTGCAGGTTCGTCGGGTGCAGCGCCTGCGCCGTGCGGCGTGCGCTGGCCATCAGCACGCCGACCTTGGCGAACGCGGCGCGCGCTTCGTCGCCGAACTTGGTCATCGCGCGCTTCATGTAGCGCAGGTAGGCGCCGCCGTGGCGTGCTTCGTCACGCGCCAGGGTTTCGTAGATCTGCTTGATCACCGGCTCGGTGTGCCACTCGGCCGCGCGCCGGTACCAGTGGTTCAGCCGCACCTCGCCGCAGAAGTGCAGCATCAGCGTTTCGAGGGCCGGCGCCGGGTCGAACTCGAAACGCACCTGGTGCAGCTCTTCTTCGGTCGGCACCAGGTCGGGACGGTAGCGCCGCAGGTATTCCATCAGCACCAGCGAATGCTTCTGCTCCTCGAAGAACCAGACGCTCATGAAGGCCGAGAAGTCGCTGTCGTCGCGGTTGTCGCGCAGGAACATCTCGGTCGCCGGCAAGGCCGCCCACTCGGTGATGGCGTTCATCTTCACCGTCTGCGCCTGCTCCTCGCTGAGCAGTGCAGGATCGAACTTGTCCCAGCCGATATCGGAATCCATGTTCCAGCGAACGGACTCGAGTTGCTTGAAAAGTTCGGGGTAGAGCATGGCGCTTCCTGGGTGGAACAGCGGATTCTAGGCTGCCGACGGTTACAGCGCTCTTTCTCAGGCTATTCGCACGGTTTTGTGGCCCGCGGAGCTTTCTTCTCGCAGCCTTTGTCGCCCTTGGATTCAGATGGTTTTGCCGGAGGCTGTGGAACCTTTTCCCCAAGGCGTGTGTCAATGCGGCATCGGTTCTCCGTTGTGCACGCTTTTTGCCCATGGGAATCGAGACTGTTTTTCAGCCGTGCAGCCTTCCGGGCGACCGGATGCAACCCTGAGGCGCTTCTCCTCCTCCTCCCTCCCTCCCTCGTTCGCGTCAGGGCGCTGCACGGCTTCTTCAACAAGGCAAAGCGCGGTGAGACACCTCACCGCGCTTTTTCTTTCGCGGCAGCTCAGCGCAGCCAGCCCTTGCGCCGGAACCAGATGATGGGCGCGGCGACCGAGGCGACCATCAGGCCCAGCGCGAACGGGTAGCCCCAGGTCTGGCCGAGCTCCGGCATGTGCTGGAAATTCATGCCGTAAATGCTGGCGATCAGCGTCGGCGGCAGCAGCGCAACCGACGCGACCGAGAAGATCTTGATGATCTTGTTTTGGTTGATGTTGATGAAGCCGACGGTGGCGTCCATCAGGAAGTTGATCTTGTCGAACAGGAATGCGGTGTGCGAGTCGAGCGAGTCGATGTCGCGCAGGATCTGCCGCGCCTCCTCGAACTGCTCGGCGTTCAGCATGCGGCTGCGCATCATGAAGCTGACGGCACGGCGCGTGTCCATCACGTTGCGGCGGATGCGCCCGTTCAGGTCTTCCTCCTTGGCGATCGCCCCGAGCGCCGCGCCGGCGGCCTGGTCATCGATGTCCTGCTTCAGCACGCGGGCGCTGACCTGCTCGAGGTTGTCGTAGATGCCTTCGAGCGCGTCGGCGGAGTACTCGGCGTCGGCGTCGTAGAGCTTCAGCAGCACGTCCTTCGCGTCGCCGATCAGTGCCGGAATGCGGCGCGCCCGCAGGCGCAGCAACCGGAACACCGGCAGATCCTCGCCATGCACCGAAAACAGCACACCGTCCTTCAGGATGAACGCGACGCGCACGTTGCGCGGTGCGACGTCGTCGTCGATCAGGAAGTCCGAGCGGATGTGCAGCTCGCCGTTGTCCTCTTCGTAGAAGCGCGCCGACTCCTCGAGGTCGTCATCGACGATGTTCTCGGGGATCGTGACGCCGAAGCGGGCTGCGATCCAGCCCTTCTCGATCGGCGAGGGCGTTTCGAGATCGACCCACACCGGCTGCGTGCGTGCCAGCGCCGCGGCGTCCTCGATCTCCTCCTGCACCAGCCTGCCATTGGCCAGCACGAAAACGTTCAGCATGCCGCTTCTCCAGCGCGCAGGAGGCTCGGAGGCGCCGCCGGCGCCGCTACTGCAGTTCCGGCGCTGCGAGCCGGGCGAACTGCTCGCGCGCCAGCGTTTCGAGCTCGTCGAACGGCAGCGGCTTGGTGAAGACCTTCACCCCCTCGGGCAAGCCGCCGCGGTGCGCGATCTCGGCGGGTCCGAGCGCGGTGACGACGACGATGCGCAGCTGTTCGCGCTCCTGCTGGTGCTTCTTCAGCGTGTCGATCATCCGGAAGCCGTCCATGCCCGGCATGTTCAGGTCGGTCAACAACAGGTCCGGGCAGCGATCGCCTATGCGCAGCAGCGCCTCGAAGCCATTGGTGGCGGTGCTGAGCTCGACCGCCATGTCCCAGCCTTCGATCACCATGCAGAACAGGCGCAGCAGATCGGGATCGTCCTCGACGACGAGGATGCGCATCCGGCGCTCGTCGCTCTCGGTCGGCGACGGTGCCTCGTCGGCGCCGTGCAGCGCGCTGGTGCGTTCGGCAATCAGCTTCTCGACGGCCGCGCGCGAGATGCGGCGGTGGCCACCGGCGGTCTTCCAGGCCGGCAGCACGCCGCCTTCGACCCACAACTGCACCGTGCGCAGCGCCACGCCGAGGCGCTCTGCGGCCTCGCGGGTGGACAGCACATCGGCGTTGGTCGCGCTCTTTCTCATCGAGCTCGCTCAGGTGGAGTGATGGGTGCGGCAATCGCGACCGCGCCATCGGTCGGCGCAAATCGTTAACTGCAGATTCCGCACTTTAGCGCGTTTCCGTGTGTTCACGGCACTGCGCATGCACGATGGCGCATTCGTGCGTCACGGCCTGGCCGCGAGCGGTGTCGGCCACCGCGGCAAAACCATCGGATGCTACACCCGGTCATGCACTTGTCACACGCGCCGCATCGGTTGCACACTGGGCTCGCAACGGGCGGCGGTGTGCCGTTCGACGCCCGCCTGAGGCCCGCTGCCCGACTTGGCCAACCCTCGTGCAAAGGAGGTTCTGAATGAACCTGACGATCAGCGGACACCACCTCGAAGTGACACCTGCTCTGCGAGAGTACGTGCTCACCAAGCTAGACCGGGTCACCCGGCATTTCGACCAGGTGGTTGACATCAACATCCTGCTGACAGTCGAGAAGCTGACGGAAAAGGAACGCAGGCAAAAGGCAGAGGTCACCCTCCACGTCAAGGGCAAGGACATCTTCGTCGAACAGTCGCACGAAGACCTTTATGCGGCGATCGACCAGCTGATGGACAAGCTCGATCGCCAGGTGTGCCGACACAAGGACCGACTACAGAACCACCACCACCAATCCACGAAGCGCATGGACGCCGGCGCGGTCTGATCGACCCACCGCGCGGCCGCTTCAGGCGGCCACGGTCCGAAGCTGACGGCCCCCTTACGGGGCCGTTTCGTTTCGCGGCGCAGCGCCGTGACAACATCCCGCAGTCGCGGGAGCTGTCAACCCGGCGCTGCGGCAGCGCATTTCTATAATCATTGCTCTGTCACACGCCCTGCGGTTTACGCCTCGCCTGAAGCCGCCGTGATCCGGGGGGAATGCCATGAACCGTCTCGCTGCCATCCTGCCCGCCAGCAATGTGCTGGTGAATGTCGACGCCACCAGCAAGAAGCGGGCTTTCGAGCATGCGGGGCTGATGTTCGAAAACCTGCACTCGATTGCACGGGCGACGGTCACCGACAACCTCTTTGCCCGTGAGCGGCTCGGCTCCACCGGCCTGGGCCATGGCGTGGCCATTCCGCACGGCCGCATCAAGGGTCTGAAGAACCCGCTGGCGGCGGTGCTGCGCGTGCAGCAGCCGATTCCCTTCGACGCGCCCGACGACGAACCGGTCAGCCTGCTGATCTTCCTGCTGGTGCCCGAAGCCGCGACGCAACGCCACCTGGAGATCCTGTCGGAGATTGCCGAGCTGTTGTCCGACCGCGAGCTGCGCGAGCGCATGAAAGCCGCCGAGGATTCGGCAACGCTGCACAAGCTGATCTCCGACTGGGCGCCGCTGAAGTCGGTCGCCTGAAGAATGTCAGCCCCCAGCTCACTTCGTTCGCGGCCCCCGAGGGGCGCTCAGTCGGCTTGGGAACGGCCCGGCGCCGACTGAGGCCACCGCTCGGTGAAACCCACCTCGATCAGCGCCGAGGCCCTGTTCGAGGCCCATCGAGAGATCCTGCGCTGGGAGTGGATCGCCGGCCACGCCCATCCGGAGCGGCGCTTCGATGAAGCCGCGGTGCGCGACGCGCAATCCGCCGCCGACCTGGTCGGCTACCTGAACTACATCCACCCTTACCGGGTGCAGATCGTCGGCCGCCGCGAGGTGGCCTACCTGTCGTCGTCGACGGTCGAAGACCAGGAGCGCCGCATCTCGCGCATCGTCACGCTCGAGCCGCCGGTGCTGATCGGCGCCGACGGCGTGGCGCCGCCGGACCGGCTGGTGGCGATGTGCGACCGCGCGGAGATCCCGCTCTTCGTCACCTCCGAGTCGGCCGGCCAGGTCATCGACATCGTGCGCGCCTACCTCGCGCAGCTGTTCGCCGACCGCATCACGCGCCATGGCGTGTTCATGGACATCCTGGGCCTCGGCGTGCTGCTGACCGGCGAGTCCGGTCTCGGCAAGAGCGAGCTCGGGCTGGAGCTGATCTCGCGCGGCCACGGCCTGGTCGCCGACGACGCGGTCGATCTTTACAAGGTATCGCAGAGCTCGCTCGAAGGCCGCTGCCCCGAGCTGCTGCTGAACCTGCTCGAAGTGCGCGGCATCGGCCTGCTCGACATCAAGGCGATCTTCGGCGAGACGGCGGTGCGCCGGAAGATGCGGCTGAAGCTGATCGTCCACCTGGTGCGCAAGGAGACGATGGAGCGCGAGTTCGAGCGCCTGCCCTACGAGCCGCTGTACGAGGACATCCTCGGCCTGCCGGTGCGCAAGGTGGTGATCACCGTCGACGCCGGCCGCAACCTGGCCGTGCTGGTCGAAGCGGCAGTGCGCAACACGATCCTGCAGCTGCGCGGCATCGACACCTATCAGGAATTCATCGAACGCCACCAGCGCGCGATGGAACAAGGCGAGGAGTGACGGCTACTTGGGCCGGTGCGGGCACGGGCTCTTGTTGCACACCGCGTACAACGCCAGCGAGTGATCCTGCAGGTCGAAGCCGCGCGTCTGCGCCACGGCACGCTGGCGCTTCTCGATCTCGGCGTCGAAGAACTCCTCGACGCGGCCGCAGGTCAGGCACACCAGGTGGTCGTGATGCTGGCCCTCGTTGAGCTCGAACACCGACTTGCCGGACTCGAAGTGGTTGCGCGACAGCAGGCCCGCCTGCTCGAACTGCATCAGCACCCGGTAGACGGTGGCCAGCCCGATGTCCGCGCCTTCGGCCAGCAGCGCCTTGAAGACGTCCTCGGCGGTCATGTGGCGCTGTTCGCTGCGCTGGAAGACCTCGAGGATCTTGATGCGGGGCAGCGTGGCCTTGAGGCCGCTGCTCTTGAGGTCGTCGGCGTGGGACATGGCGTCAGGTGCTGCGAGGGGCGCGCGGGGCAGGTCGCTAGAATCCGCCGCATCATATCCAGACGCCCGCGCCGTGCCCGCCGCGTTGGGGCGCGCTCCGCATGACCCCACTGAACTCAGCTCGCCGCCTCGGCAGCCCCTTCTTGTTGTTCGCGCTGCTTGCGCTCGGTGCCTGCTCGTCGCTGCAGTCGTCGGACAGCAACTTCCTCGGCGTCATCACGCCCTACCGCATCGACATCGTGCAGGGTAACGTCGTGACGCAGGAGCAGGTCGCGCAGATCAAGCCCGGCATGACGCGCGACCAGGTGCGAGACATCCTCGGCTCGCCGATGCTCACCGACATCTTCCACGCCGACCGCTGGGACTACGTCTTCACGATCAAGCGCCCCGGCACCGAGCCGCAGCGACGCTCGGTGATCGCCACCTTCGAAGGCAATGCACTGAAGAAGCTCGATGCGCCGGCGTTGCCGTCGGAACGCGATTTCGTCGCTTCGATCAGCCGCACCAAGGCCACCGGCAAGACACCGGTGCTCGAGCTGACCGACGCGCAGAAGTCGGCGCTGCCGCGCCCGGCGCGCAGCGAGGCGCCTCCCGTCGAGCCGGCCGGCGCGGTGCGCAGCTACCCGCCGCTGGAGCCGTCTTGACCAGCGGCGCGAACGAGCCGCTGCGCATTGCGATCAGCGGCGCCTCCGGGCGCATGGGCCGCATGCTGATCGAAGCGGTGCTCGGCACGACTGATTGCCGGTTGGCCGGCGCGGTCGACCAGGCGGACAGCGCGGCGCTCGGCCAGGATGCCGGCGCGCCGCTCGGCCGCAGCACCGGCGTCTCGATCAGCGCCGACCTGGCGGCCGGGCTCGCCCCGGCGCAGGTGCTGATCGACTTCACGCGGCCCGAGGGCACGCTGGCGCACCTCGCTGCCTGCCGTGCGCACGGCGTCAAGGCGGTGATCGGCACCACCGGCTTCAGCGCCGAGCAGAAGGCCCAGATCGCCGAGCACGCGAAGCACATCGCGATCATGCTGGCGCCCAACATGAGCGTCGGCGTCAATGTCGTCATGAAGCTGCTCGACCAGGCGGCGCGCGCGCTGAGCGAGGGCTACGACATCGAGGTCATCGAGGCCCATCACCGGCACAAGGTCGATGCGCCGAGCGGCACCGCGCTGCAGATGGGCGAGGTGCTGGCGCAGGCGCTCGGACGCGATCTGAAGGACTGCGCGGTCTATGCGCGCGAAGGTCTCACCGGCCCGCGCGACCCGTCGACGATCGGTTTCGCTGCCATCCGCGGCGGCGACATCATCGGCGATCACACGGTGCTGTTCGCCGGCACCGGCGAGCGCATCGAGATCGCGCACAAGAGCTCGAGCCGCGTCGCCTATGCGCAGGGCGCGCTGCGCGGGGCGCGTTTCCTGGCCGACAAGCCCAACGGCCTGTTCACGATGAACGACGTGCTCGGCCTGACCTGACCCATGGAAGGCCTGGCCCAGTTCTGGACCCAGAGCGACGGCATCGCCCGTGCGGTCGCGGTGCTGCTGCTGGTGATGTCGATCAGTGCCTGGGTCGTGATCCTGTGGAAGGCCTGGATCCTGCATCGCGCCCGCTTCGACATCGGCCGCGCGGTGCCGGCCTTCTGGGCCGCCGCGTCGCTCGATGCCGGCCGCCAGCGGCTGGCCGCGCTGGACCGCGAACAGGTGTTGCTGCCGCTGCTGGCGGCGACCGCCCCGCACGATGCGCGCGGCACGCTCGAAACCCACGGCGCACTGGCCTCCCAGCTGACGCGCCGGCTGCGTGATGCGCTGCACCGCGGCCTCGCGCACCTGCAGTTCGGGCAGGTGCTGCTGGCCTCGATCGGCAGCACCGCGCCGTTCATCGGGCTCTTCGGCACCGTCTGGGGCATCTACCACGCGCTGGTCAGCATTTCGGCGGCCGGTGTGATCACGATCGAGAAGGTGTCCGGACCCGTCGGCGAGGCCTTGATCATGACCGCCGCCGGCCTGGCGGTGGCGATCCCCGCGGTGCTGGCCTACAACCTGTTCGGCAAGTGGGTCGCCGCCTGCGAAGCCGAGCTCGAAGGCTTCGCGCACGACCTGCGCGAAATGGCACTCGAAGGCCGGGCCTCCAGGGAAACCTGAACATGGCCTTCGGCCGCCTCGAACGCGCCAGCGGCTCGAAACCGATGAGCGACATCAACATGACGCCGCTGATCGACGTGATGCTGGTGCTGCTGGTGATCTTCATGATCACCGCGCCGCTGATGACCTCGAGCCTGAAGCTCGACCTGCCGAAGACCGAGGGCGCGCGGCCGAGCGACGCGGCGCAATACGTCACCGTCGCGGTCGATGCCGAGGGCAAGCTGTTCTGGGGCGACGAAGCGATCAGCGCCGAGCAGCTGAAGCTGCGCGTGCGCGAGGCCGCGCTGCGCAGCGCGACCACCGAGGTGCAATTGCGCGCCGACCGCAGCGTGCCCTACGGCCGCATCGCCGAGCTGATCGGCCTGGTGCACGAAGGCGGGTTGGTGCGCATCGGCTTCGTCACCGAAGCGAGCGCGCCAGCCAGGTAGTCGGGGCCCGCGAATGGCCTTCGCTGGGGGGCCCACTCCCTACAATCGCGCCCCATGAACGAGAAATACGCCCCCGCCGAAGTCGAATCCGCCGCCCAGGCGCATTGGACGGCGACGGACGCCTACCGCGTCACCGAAGATCAGACCAAGCCGAAGTTCTACGCCTGCTCGATGCTGCCGTACCCGAGCGGCAAGCTGCACATGGGGCATGTGCGCAACTACACGATCAACGACATGCTCACGCGCCAGCTGCGCATGAAGGGCATGAACGTGTTGATGCCGATGGGCTGGGATGCGTTCGGCCTGCCGGCGGAAAACGCCGCGATGAAGAACAAGGTGCCGCCCGCGCAGTGGACCTATTCGAACATCGCCCACATGAAGGGCCAGATGCAGGCGATGGGCCTGGCGATCGACTGGTCGCGCGAGGTCGCCACCTGCGACCCGACCTACTACAAGTGGAACCAGTGGCTGTTCCTGAAGATGCTCGACAAGGGCATCGCCGAGCGCCGCACGCAGGTCGTGAACTGGGACCCGGTCGACCAGACCGTGCTGGCCAACGAGCAGGTCATCGATGGCCGCGGCTGGCGCTCGGGCGCGCTGATCGAGAAGCGCGAGATCCCCGGCTACTACCTGAAGATCACCGGCTACGCCGACGAGCTGCTGTCGGCGGTGACCAATCCCGACGACCCGCACTACCTGGCCGGCTGGCCCGAGCGCGTGCGGCTGATGCAGGAGAACTGGATCGGCAAGAGCGAGGGCCTGCGCTTCGCCTTCCCGCACACGATCCGCGATGGCAGCGGCGCATTGATCAACGACGGCCGGCTGTGGGTCTTCACGACGCGCGCCGACACGATCATGGGCGTGACCTTCTGCGCCGTCGCGCCCGAGCATCCGCTGGCCGCCCATGCCGCGGCGTCGAACCCGGCGCTGGCCGCCTTCATCGCCGAATGCCAGCACGGCGGCCACACCGAAGCCGAGCTGGCGACGCAGGAAAAGAAGGGCCTGCCCACCGGCCTCGTCGTCACGCACCCGCTGACCGGCGCGCAGGTCGAGGTGTGGGTCGGCAACTACGTGCTGATGAGCTACGGCGACGGCGCGGTGATGGGCGTGCCGGCGCACGACGAGCGCGACTTCGCATTCGCGAAGAAGTACGGTCTGCCGATCAGGCAGGTCATCGCGGTCGACGGCGAGACCTACAGCACCGACGCCTGGGCCGAGTGGTATGCCGACAAGCAGCGCGGCCGCTGCGTGGATTCGGGCGTCATCGATGGCCTGGACTACAAGGCCGCGGTCGACAAGATCGCCGAGCTGCTGGCGGCGCAGGGCCTGGGCGAGAAGAAGACCACCTGGCGCCTGCGCGACTGGGGCGTCAGCCGCCAGCGCTACTGGGGCACGCCGATCCCGATCATCCACTGCGACGAGCATGGCGCGGTGCCGGTGCCTGAAGCCGACCTGCCGGTCGTGCTGCCGGAGGACTGCATTCCGGACGGCAGCGGCAACCCGCTGAACAAGCGCGCCGACTTCCTGGCCGCGTCCTGCCCGGTCTGCGGCAAGGCGGCGCGCCGCGAGACCGACACGATGGACACCTTCGTCGACTCGTCGTGGTACTTCATGCGTTATTGCGATCCGCAGAACGCTGAAGTGATGGTCGCCGAAGGCACGCAGTACTGGATGCCGCCGGTCGCCTCGCCGGCCGGCGGGCCGGGCATGGACCAGTACATCGGCGGCATCGAGCACGCGATCCTGCACCTGCTGTACGCACGCTTCTGGACCAAGGTGATGCGCGACCTGGGCCTGGTGCAGGTCAGCGAACCCTTCACGAAGCTGCTGACGCAGGGCATGGTGCTGAAGGGCGCCTTCTCGCACAAGCCCGCCGAGGGCGGCAAGCACTACCACTGGGAGCACGAGGTCGACGTCATCACCAACGAGCATGGCCAGGTGGTCGGCGGCAAGCTGAAGGCCGACGGCACGCCGCTCGACTACGAGATGACGACGATGTCGAAGTCGAAGAACAACGGCGTCGACCCGCAGGAGCTGATCGACCGCTACGGCGCCGATACTGCGCGCCTGTTCGTGATGTTCGCGTCGCCGCCCGAGCAGACGCTGGAGTGGAACGACGCCGGCGTCGAGGGTGCGCACCGCTTCCTGCGCCGCGTGTGGGCGTTCGGCGCCAAGCATGCCGACGCGCTGCGCGATGCTGCTGCAATGCCGGCCGCACTGCCGGACGACGCCAAGGCGCTGCGCCACGAGGTGCACTCGGTCCTCAAGCAGATCAGCTTCGACTACGAGCGCATGCAGTACAACACCGTCGTCTCGGGGGCGATGAAGCTGCTGAATGCGCTCGAAGGCTTCAAGGGCGACGGCAGCGCGGCAGCGAACGCGGTGCTGCGCGAGGGCGCCTCGGTGCTGCTGCGCACGCTGTACCCGGCCTGCCCGCACATCGCGCAGGGGCTGTGGGTCGAGCTCGGCTTTGCTGCCGAACTGGGCGAGCTGCTCGATGCACCGTGGCCGCAGGTCGACGAGGCGGCGCTGAAGCTCGACCAGATCGAGCTCGTGCTGCAGATCGGCGGCAAGACGCGCGGCACGATCCGCGTGCCGGCCAATGCCGACAAGGCGGCGATCGAAGCAGCGGCGCTGGCCTCGCCCGAATTCGCGAAGTTCGGCGAAGGCAAGCCGGCGAAGAAGGTCGTGGTCGTGCCGGGCCGGCTGGTCAACGTCGTCGTCTGACGCATGTTGAGGCGTTCGCTGCTCGTGCTGCTGCCGGCCGCCCTCGCCGGCTGCGGTTTCCAACTGCGGCGTGCGCCCGAGCTGCCGTTCAGCCGCCTCGCGCTGGCCGGCTTCGCGCCGCGTTCGCCGCTGGCCGAGGAGCTCAAGCGCACGCTGGAGCCGACGGTCGAGGTCGTCGAGAGCGTCAACCGCGCCGAAGCGGTGCTGCAGGCGCTGGTCGACCGGCGCGAGCGCAGCGTCACCGCGCTGACCGCCGCCGGCCAGGTGCGCGGCGTGCAGCTGCGCGTGCGGCTGGACTTCCGGTTGACGACGCCGGGCGGCCGCGAGTACATCCCCGACACCACCCTGCAGCTGGCGCGCGACATGAGTTACAGCGAGACCTTCGCGCTCGCCAAGGAGCAGGAGGAGCAGCAGCTCTACGCGGCGCTGCAGACCGACATCGTGCTGCTGCTGATGCGGCGCCTGGCCGAAGTCAAGAAAACCTGAACCGATGCAGCTGCGCTCCGATCAGCTATCGACGCACCTCGCCCGCGGCCTGAAGCCGATCTACACGGTGCACGGCGACGAGCCGCTGCTGGCGCAGGAAGCCGGCGATGCGATCCGCGCCGCTGCACGCGCCGCCGGCTACGGTGAACGCAAGGTCTTCACCGTCAGTGGCGCGCACTTCGACTGGTCGGGTCTGCTCGGCGCGGCGCAGGCGATGAGCCTGTTCGCCGAGCGCCAGCTGATCGAGATCCGGATTCCGAACGGCAAGCCGGGCAAGGACGGCTCCGAGGCCTTGAAGCGTTATTGCGACGGCCTCAACGAGGACGTGCTGACGATCGTGCACTGCCCCAAGCTCGATCGCCAGCAGCAGCAGGGTGCCTGGTTCACGGCGCTCGACTCAGCCGGCGTGACGATCCGCGTCGACCCGATCGAGCGCCGCGCGCTGCCGCAATGGCTGGCGCAGCGGCTGGCGGCGCAGCAGCAGCGCGTCGAGGATGGCGAGCCGGGGCAGCGCACGCTGGCCTTCTTCGCCGACCGCGTCGAAGGCAACCTGCTGGCCGCGCACCAGGAGCTGCAGAAGCTGGCGCTGCTGTACCCGGCCGGCACGCTGGCCTTCGAGCAGGTCGAATCGGCGGTGTTGAACGTCGCCCGCTACGACGTCTTCAAGCTCGGCGAGGCGGTGCTCGCCGGCCAGACGGCGCGCGTGCTGCGCATGCTCGACGGCCTGCGCGCCGAAGGCGAGGCGACGGTGCTGGTGCACTGGACGCTGGCCGGCGACATCCTCGCGCTGAAGGCCGCGCACGACGCGCTCGGCGACGGCAAGCCGCTGCCGGTGGCGCTGCGCGAGGCGCGTGTCTGGGGCCTGAAGGAGCGGCTCTTCGAACGCGTGCTGCCGCTGCTCAGCGCGCACCAGCTGGCCCACCTGGTCGAAGCCGCCAGCACCTGCGACGGCGTGATCAAGGGCCTGAAGCATCCGCAGTGGCCGCTCGAGCCCTGGGAGGCGATCCGCCGGCTGGCGCTGCTGCTGACGCAGGCGGTCGCCGCGCCGCCGCCCCGGCGCGGGCACGCCCCGGTGCTGCTGCGGCTGGCGCTCGAGCCGAGTCAGCAGGCGAGTCAATAGCCCCGAGTTCGATCGACGAGGTTGGCGAGCGGCCGGCCGGCGGCGAGCGCCTCGATGTTGTCGGCGGCGATGCGCGCTGCGCTGCGCAGGTCGGTCTGCGCCGCGGCATGCGGCAGCACGGTGATGTACTCATGGCGCCAGAACGGATGCTCCGGCGGCAGCGGCTCGTGCGCGAAGACGTCGAGCACCGCATGCGCGATGCGCCCGCTGGCCAGCGCGGCGAGCAGGTGCGCTTCGACCAGATGCGCGCCGCGTGCCAGGTTGACCACCCCGGCGCCGGCCGGCATGGCGGCGAAGAAGCTCGCGTCCAGCAGGCCGCGCGTTTCAGGCGTCAGCGGCAGCAGGTTGATCACGATATGCGCCTGCGGCAGCGCGGCGTCGAGGCCGTCGCGCCCGTAGTACAGCGTGACGCCCGGCTCGGCCGCGACGGCGTTGCGGCTCCAGGCGGCGACGCGATAGCCCTGCTGCTGCAGCCGCCGCGCCGCGCCGCGCCCCATCTGGCCGCAGCCGAGCACCAGCACCGTGACCTCGTCGGCACGGCGCTGCGGCAGCACGTGCCAGACCCGTTCACGCTGCTGCGCGGCATAGCGGAAGAAGTCGCGCTGCAGCGCCAGCACGGCCCACAGCGCGGTTTCGGCCATGGCCGCATTCATCGCCGGATCGACCATGCGCGCGACGGGCACGCCATCGGGCAGCGTGGCGTCGCCGAGCAGGCGGTCGACACCCGCCCACAGCGACTGGATCAATCTCAGCGCCGGCAGGCCCTGCAGGCTGCCGGGCGGTGGATTGGCGACGATCGCGGCGTCGATGGGGGTCACGGCGTCGCGCGCGAGCAGCAGTCGATGAGCCGGCAATGCGGCGCGCAGCGCCTGCGCCCACGCCGCTTCTTCGCCCGGGTCCCAGGTTCCGGCCAGCAGCAGGTTCATCGACGGTCGATCCTTTCGAGCAGGCCGGCGAGCGCAAGGGCCACGGTTGCCGCGCGCACCGCCGCACGATCGCCTTCGAAGACTTTGCGCTCCACGTGCGCCGCGCCGCCGCGCTGCAGCCACGCCAGCCAGACGAGCCCCACCGGCTTGTCCAAGCTGCCGCCCCCCGGGCCGGCGATGCCGGTCACCGCGACGGCCCAGTCGGCGGGGGAGTGCTGCAGCGCACCTTCGACCATCGCCCGCGCGACCGGCTCGCTGACCGCGCCATGCGCGGCAATCAGCGCCGGCGCCACGCCGAGCAGCTCGCTCTTCGCCGCGTTGCTGTAGGTCACGAAGCCGCGCTCGAACCAGTCGCTCGAGCCGGCCAGCTCGGTGCAGGCGCCGGCGATCAGGCCGCCGGTGCAGCTCTCGGCGGTCGCCAGGCGCCAGCCGTGCACACGCAGTCGCTCGGCCAGGTGCTCGACGACGTTCATGCGGCCCGCCACAGCGCGATCGGCAGCAGCGTGCACAGCGCCGCCACCAGGTCGTCGAACAGGATGCCGAAACCCTCGCGCCAGCCGATCGCCGTGCCCGGCCGCAGCTTGAAGAGCCGATCGGCCCAGCCGACCGGGCCGGGCTTCGCGGCGTCGAACAGGCGGAACAGCGCGAACGCGATGGCCTGGCCGACGAAGCCGGCCGGCATCACCAGCCACAACACGAGCCAGAAGGCGAGCACCTCGTCCCAGACGATCGCGCCGGGGTCGGACAGGCCCAGGTCGCGCGCGGTGCGCGTGCAGGCCCACCAGCCGACGAACAGGCTGCCGATCAGCAGCAGGCCCCAGCCGAAGTCGTCGAGCCAGCGGTCGAGTACCAGGAAAGCCACCCAGGCCCACAAGGTGCCGACGGTGCCGGGCGCCCACGGCGACAGCCCGCTGCCGAAGCCCAGTGCGATCCAGTGCGCGGGGTGGCGCAGCATGAAGCCGGCCGTGGCGACTTGGGCCGTCATGACTTGAAGTGGTCGAAGCCCTGGCCGACGGCCACCGCCTGGCCGGCATCGTCGATCACCCGCAGCCCCGGCTCGGCCTCGATGCGGCCGATGCGGGTAACGCCGACGCCGGCGCCGTGTGCCGCCTCGCGCACCGCGGCATCGGCCGTGGCCGGTGCGGTGAACAGCAGCTCGTAATCGTCGCCGCCGGCCAGCGTGCATTCGCGGCGCCAGGGCAGCGGCTGCGCCGCCAGCACCGCGCTCTGCGGCAGCGCGTCGGCATCGATGCGCGCGCCGACGCCGGAGCGCCGCAGCACGTGGCCGAGGTCGCCCACCAGGCCGTCGCTCAGGTCGATCGCGCTGGTTGCCAGCCCGCGCAGCGCGAGGCCCAGCGTCACGCGCGGCTGCGGCAGCTCCATCGCCGCGCGCGCGCGCTCGAAGCCCTCGCCGGGCAGCGACAGGCGGCCGCGGAAGACTTCCAGGGCGAGCCGCGCATCGCCGATGCCGCCGCCCAGCGGATGGCTGACCCACAGCGCCTCGCCGGGCCGCGCGCCGTCGCGCCGCAGCGCGCGGCCGGGCGGCACCTCGCCGAACACCGTAACGCATAAATTGAGCGGCCCGGCGGTGGTGTCGCCGCCGATCAGCTCGATGCCCTGCGCATCGGCCAGCGCATGCAGCCCGCGCGCGAAACCTTCGAGGAAACCTTCATCGACGCGCGGCAGCGCCAGCGCCAGCGTGTAGGCCAGCGGCCGCGCGCCGCAGGCCGCCAGGTCGCTCAGGTTGACCGCCAGCGCCTTGTGGCCGAGCCGCTCGGGATCGACCGTCGACAGGAAGTGCCGGCCTTCGACCAGCATGTCGCAGGAGATCGCCAGCTGCATGCCCGGTGTCGGCGCGATCAGCGCGCAGTCGTCGCCGATGCCGAGCAGCGCATGGCGCGCCGGCCGCTGGAAGTACTTCGCGATCAGGTCGAATTCGCCGAGGGACATCAGTGCCCGCCCGGCCGCCCGAAGGGCACTGAGCGCCCCTCGGGGGCCGCGAACGAAGTGAGCTGGGGGCAGACCATCCCCGGCATTGTCGCAGCGGGTTCAGCCGTTGCCGGTGCCGTGCTCGCGCAGCAGATTGGTGAGCTCGACCGCCGAACGCACGTTCATCTTGTCGAACATGCGCGCGCGATGGACCTCGACGGTGCGCACGCTGATGCCCAGTGCGTCGGCGATCAGCTTGTTCGGCAGGCCTTCGATCACGCGCTGCATCACGTCGCGCTCGCGGTCGGTCAGCTCGGCGACCGCGCGCGCCACCTGCTGGCGCTGGCGCAGCCGGCCGATCGCCTCGGCGCTGGCCTGCAGCGCCAGCTCGACGCGGTCGACCAGCGCGTTGTCCGAGAACGGCTTCTCGACGAAATCGAAGGCGCCGTGCTTGACGGCGGCGACCGCGGTCGGCACGTCGCCATGGCCGGTCAGGAAGATCACCGGAAGCCGGTCGATGAGTCCGCGCTCGACCAGCCGGTCGAACAGCTGCAGGCCGCTGGTGCCCGGCATGCGCACGTCGAGCAGCAGGCACGAGGGCGCATCGGGCCAGCCGCCGGCAATGTCGCGCGTTGCGAGCCAGGCTTCGAAGGCATCGGCATTCGCGAAACCTTCGGACAGGCGCCGGCGCGAACGCAGCAGCCAGGCCAGCGCGTCGCGCACGACGGCCTCGTCGTCGACGAGGTAGACCATCGGGATGCCGAGCGGCGGAGAACCGGGCTGCAGCTGCATGGCCGGCGATGGTACACGCGGGCCCGGCACATCCATCGTCATGCCATCACCTCGGCGCGCGTCGGCGCCAGCGGCAGCGTGAAGCGGAAGGCCGTGCCGCCGTCGCCCTGGGGTTCGAAGTCGATCGCGCCGCCGTGCTGCTCGATCACCGTGCGGCACAACGACAGCCCGAGCCCCATGCCTTCGCTGCGCGTCGTGAAGAACGGCGTGAAGAGCTTCTGGCCGATGTCCGGCGCGATGCCCGGGCCGGCATCGATCACCGAGAACGCCGCCCAGCGCCCCTGCACCACGCGCACGCGCAGCGTCAGCACGCGGCGCTCGAGCGGCGTCGCGTCGCTTTCCATCGCCTGCAGGCCATTGCGCGCCAGGTTCAGCAGCACCTGCTCGACCATCGTGCGATCGATCTTCAGGCGCGGCACCGGCTGCACGACGTCGAGCTCGATGCGCGCGCCGCTCTTGCGCGCCTGCAGCCGCACCAGCGGCAGCACCGATTCGATCAGCGCATCGGCGGCGATCACCTCGTGCGCCTGATGGCGCCGGCGCACGAAGTCGTGCACGCTCTTGATCACGCGGCCGGCGCGCTCGGCCTGTTCGGCGATGCGCTGCAGGCCCTGGCGCAGCATGCCGTTGAGCTCGTCGGGCGGCAGCGCATCGGGCGCCGGGGCGTCGTCGAGCAGGTTCAGCGAGCCGGCGGCGTAACTGGCGATCGCCGCCAGCGGCTGGTTCAGCTCGTGCGACAGCAGCGAGGCCATCTCGCCGACCGACGCCAGCCGCGCGGTGGCCTGCAGGCGCTCCTGCTGCTGGCGCGACAGGTCCTCGACCTTGCGCTGCGCCGACAGGTCGACCACCGCGCTCATCCAGCCGGTGTGCTGGCCGCTGCGATCGACCAGCGGCGCCTCGTAGACCATCACCGGGAAACGCTCGCCGTTCTTGCGCATGAACAGCGTCTCGTAACCTTCGCGGGCCGGTTCGGCGATCGCGCCGGGCGACAAGCGATCGGCCTGGCGGCGCCGATACAGCGGCACATGCTCGGGCGGCCAATAAGGCGGCTCGGTGGCCTGCTGCAGTTCCTGCATGCTGAAGCCGACCATCGCGCAGAACGCCGGGTTGACGTAGACGATGCGGCCGTCGCGGTCGCGCGCGCGCAGGCCGGTGATCAGCGAATCCTCCATCGCGCGGCGGAAGGCCAGCGCCTCGGCCAGCGCCTCCTCGGCGCGCGCGCGCCGCCGCGCATCGCGCACCAGCAGCAGCACGACGGCAAAGAGCCCGAGCGACAGCCCGAGCACGAGCGCAGTGGCGAGGTTCGGGATCAGGCTCGGCCGGCGATCGACCGCGTCGACGCGCAGCTGCAGGCTGGTGCCGGCCAGGTCGACGACCCGATCGGCGACGTAGACGCCGGCGCCGCGCACGGCACCCGAACGCGCCAGCCGCGTGCCGTCGGCCTCGACGAAGGACAGCTCGTGGCGGCGCGTGAACTCGGGCGCGCGCAACTCGTCGAGCAGCGCGGTGAGCGCGATGCTGGCGACGCCGAAGCCGACCAGCTGGCCGGCTTCCTGCAGCGGCACGCAGACGTCGACGACCTCGAGCCCGAGCCCGTTGTGCTGCGGCACGAACTGGCTGCGCGAGAACACCGGCGACATCGTGCGCCGCGCCGAAGCGCAGGCGACCTCGGTCTCGAGGTCCATCTCGGCACGCGGCCAGCGGCTGAACAAGGGATCACGGTACGGCGAATCGGCGGCATCGTTGATGCGCAGGCCGGTGTCGCGCCGCTCGATGCGCACCATCTCGCGGTGCGTCTGCAGCAGCGCCGAGGCTTCGGTCTGCCAGGCCGTCCGATCACCGTGCCGGCGGTGCAGCGCCTGCAGGCCCTGCAGCACGAGCTGCGCGCGCTGGCGGATCTCGGCCGCCACCAGCGTCGCGGTCTCCTCGGCCTGCTCCTGCGCACGGCTCGATTCGTAGCTGACGGTCAGCGCGACGAGCAGCGTCTGCGCGACCAGCATCAGCATCACCAGCGCGGCCCACAGCAAGGCGCGGCGCCAGCGGCGCCGGCCCCCGAAGCTCATGCTGCGCGGCAGGTCGTCCCTCATCGTCGCTCCAGTGTGCGGTGCGGCGAGCCGGTTTCGCTACGCAGTTTCGCGCATGCGGCCGTCATCGGGCGCGGGCGACACTCACTCCTAGAATCCCGTCCCCGCCCGTGGAGTCTCCGACGATGACCAACTACGAAGAAAAGCGCGCCGAGCTGCGCCGTGCCGCGCTCGAGTACCACGAATTCCCGACCCCGGGCAAGATCGCGATCGCGGCGACCAAGCAGATGCTGAACCAGCGCGACCTGGCGCTGGCCTATTCGCCGGGCGTGGCCGCAGCCTGCGAGGAGATCGTCGCCGACCCGGCCAACGCCTTCCGCTACACCGCGCGCGGCAACCTCGTCGCCGTCATCACCAACGGCACCGCCGTGCTGGGCCTGGGCGACATCGGCCCGCTGGCCTCGAAGCCGGTGATGGAAGGCAAGGGGGTGCTGTTCAAGAAATTCGCCGGCATCGACGTCTTCGACATCGAGGTCAACGAGAAGGACGTCGACAAGCTGGTCGACATCATCGCCGCGCTCGAGCCGACCTTCGGCGGCGTCAACCTCGAGGACATCAAGGCGCCGGACTGCTTCTACGTCGAGCGCAAGCTGCGCGAGCGCATGAAGATCCCCGTCTTCCACGACGACCAGCACGGCACGGCGATCGTCGTCGGCGCGGCGCTGCTGAACGGGCTGACGGTCATCGGCAAGAAGATCGACGAGATCAAGCTCGTCACCTCGGGCGCCGGTGCCGCCGCGCTGGCGTGTCTCAATCTGCTGCTCAAGCTCGGCCTGCCGCGCAAGAACATCTGGGTCACCGACCTGGCCGGCGTGGTGTGGCAAGGCCGCACCGAGCTGATGGACCCGGACAAGGCCGAGTTCGCGCAGGAGACTTCGCAGCGCACGCTGGCCGAGGTGATGGATGGCGCCGACGTGTTCCTCGGGCTGTCGGCCGGCGGCGTGCTGAAGCCCGCGATGGTCAAGTCGATGGCCACCAAACCGCTGATCTTCGCGCTGGCCAATCCGACGCCGGAGATCATGCCGGAGGACGTCAAGTCGGTGCGCGACGACGCGATCATGGCCACCGGCCGCACCGATTACCCGAACCAGGTCAACAACGTCCTGTGCTTCCCGTACATCTTCCGGGGCGCGCTCGATTCGGGCGCGACGACGATCACCGACGCGATGGAGATCGCCGCGGTGCGCGCGATCGCCGAGCTGGCGCAGGCCGAGCAGAGTGATGTCGTCGCCAATGCCTATGGCGGCGCGACGCTGAGCTTCGGCCCCGAGTACCTGATCCCCAAGCCCTTCGACCCGCGGCTGATGATGATGATCGCGCCGGCGGTGGCCCGCGCGGCGGTCGAGTCCGGCGTCGCGCTGCGGCCGGTGACCGATTACGACGCCTACCGCGACAAGCTGCAGAGCTTCGTCTACGCCTCCGGGCAGACGATGAAGCCGATCTTCAGCGTCGCGAAGAAGGCCGAGCGCAAGAACATCGCGTTCGCCGAAGGCGAGGACCGGCGCGTGCTGCGCGCGGTGCAGGTGGTCGTCGACGAGGGGCTGGCGCGGCCCTGGCTGGTCGGCCGCGCGCCGATCATCGAGCGGCGCATCGAGAAGTACGGCCTGCGGCTGCAACGCGGCCGCGACTACGAGGTCGTCAACATCGACGACGACCCGCGCTACAAGGAGTACTGGCAGACCTACCACCAGCTGACCGAGCGCAAGGGCGTCACCGAGCAGCTGGCGAAGATCGAGATGCGCCGCCGGCTGACGCTGATCGCCAGCATGCTGCTGCACATGGGCGAGGTCGACGGCATGATCTGCGGCACCTGGGGCTCGACGCAGCAGCACCTGACGCACATCGACCAGGTGATCGGCCGCCGCGCCGGCGTCTGCACCTACGCCTGCATGAACGGACTGATCCTGCCGGGCCGGCAGGTCTTCCTCGTCGACACGCATGTCAACTACGACCCGAGCGCGCAGCAGCTGGCCGAGATCACCGTGCTGGCCGCCGAGGAGATGCTGCGCTTCGGCGTGCAGCCGAAGGCCGCCCTGCTGTCGCACTCGAACTTCGGTTCCAGCGACAAGCCCTCGGCGCTGAAGATGCGCGAGGCGCTCGGCCTGGTGCGCGAGCTGGCGCCCTGGCTGGAGGTCGACGGCGAAATGCACGGCGACGCCGCGCTCGACGCCAAGTACCGCGCCGAGCTGATGCCGCGCTCGACCCTGACCGGCGAAGCGAACCTGCTGGTGCTGCCGAACATCGACGCCGCCAACATCGCCTACAACCTGCTGAAGACGGCCGCCGGCGGCGGCATCGCGATCGGTCCGGTGCTGCTCGGCGCGGCCAAGCCAGCGCATATCCTGACGCCCTCGGCGACGGTTCGGCGCATCGTCAACATGACCGCGCTGACGGTGGCCGACGCCAACGCGGCACGTTGACGCGCTGCAGCATGGCGCTCACGCCGAGCGCCGCACCATCGCGGTGCATACCCCCCAGGTTCTCGCGATGGTGTTTTCGAGCATTCCGCCAAATCGCTCTTGACAAGTCGGTGAACGCCAGTTTCACCGACGTTTGCCGCTTTGTGAGTACCCACTCAATTCCACTGGGAACTGCCCAAATTTGAGGCAGCCGGCTTGAGTTCGCGGGGGCGTTCCGGTACCATGACGCCCTCAGAGTTCAGGGTAATCCCGTGGGTTGGACCATCCGGTCATCGTTGCAAGCATCCGTCGGAAGGTTAGGGCTCGCTTCGATGATTGCGCTGTCGGCTTTGTCCGGCAGCATGGTCCAAGCCAAAAAACCGGTGGAGGATACGGCGGCGGTCGCCGTGTTCGCCTTGCCGGCCGAGGCCCAGCAGACGCATCGATTGATCCGCGCCGGCGGACCGTTCCCCTACAGCAAGGACGGCACCGTCTTCGGCAATCGTGAACGCCTGCTGCCGCGGCGCGAGCGGGGCTACTACCGTGAATACACGGTGCGAACACCCGGGTCCCGCAATCGCGGCGCCCGGCGCATCGTGTGCGGCGGCAGTCCACCGACCCACCCTGAAGCCTGTTATTACACCGAGGATCACTACGCGAGCTTCCGGCTCATCGCGCAGTGATCGTCGAGATCAGAACCCAAGTTCATCCGGAGGATCGCGACCATGCTGCTGCAGACCGTCCGTCCCAATATCGTCCAGGCCATCCGCGCCTACCGCGTCGAAGACCTGATGCAGGCCGCCGAAGGCGCCGGCCAGCACTTTCTCTACGCCAACCTGGTCGATGCGCAATCGAAGCAGGACGTGCTCGAGAAAATCGCCGAGTCCTTCCTCTTCCCGACGCATTTCGGCAAGAACCTGGACGCGCTGTTCGACTGCATGACGGACCTCGTGCACCGCGCCGGCTCGCAGCCGGGCTTCGTCGTCGTGCTCGAGCAGCTGCCCGACAGCGCGAAGTTCGACCGCGAAGCGCGCGAGCAACTGCTCGACGTCTTCCGCGACGCCGCCGACTTCTGGGCCGAGCGCCGCGTGGCGTTCCGCTGCTTCTATTCGTTCGCCGTCGCGCGCAGCACTGAAACCAGCGCCTGGGAACGGGTCGAGGTCGCCCCGGCAGAGAAGCCGGCGCCCAAGGCCGTGTCGAAGAACGGCATCAACCCGAACTTCGGCATGAACATGCCGATGATGAGCAGCGCGTTCGATACCGCGATGTGGCTCAACGCCGCCTGACAGCCCGACCTTGCCTCTGACAAAGCGGCCCCTGGGGCCGCTTTTGCTTTGTCAGAGCGCCTGCGCCAGCGCAACGTATTCGGTCACCGGCACCTCCTCGGCGCGGCGCTGCACGTCGAAGGTCCCGGCAAAGCCGCGGCCTTCGAGCCAGCGCCCGAGCGTGTGCCGCAGCAGCTTGCGGCGCTGCGAGAAGGCCACCGTGACCAGCTCCGACAGCCGATGCTCGTCGAGCACCGGCGGCGTCGCCAGCGGCACCATCCGCACGACCGCCGAATCGACGCGCGGCGGCGGATCGAAGGCTTCGGGCGGCACGTCCAGCACCGACTCGATCGTGTAGCGCCACTGCAGCATCACCGAGAGCCGGCCGAAGTCCTTGCCGCCGGGCGACGCTGCCATGCGCTCGACGACTTCCTTCTGCAGCATGAAGTGCTGGTCGAGCACGCGGCCGGCCACGGGCAGCAGGTGGAACAGGATCGGCGTCGAGATGTTGTAGGGCAGGTTGCCGACCAGCCGCAGCGGCGCGCCAGCCGTTGCAGCCAGGGCCTCGAAGTCGACCGTCAGCACGTCGGCCTCGATCACGGTGATGCCCTGGCGCTGCCGCCAGCGGGCTGCCAGATCGCGGTCGAGCTCGATCACCGTCAGCGCGCCGCAGCGCTCCAGCACCGGCTGAGTCAACGCGCCCAGGCCGGGGCCGATCTCGATCAGCGGCTGGCCGGGCCGCGGCGCGATCTCCCGCACGATCGCGTCGATCAACCCGTGATCGACCAGGAAATGCTGGCCGAAACGCTTGCGCGGCAGGTGCGCCATCAGCGCGTCGGACCGCTCACTGGGGAGGTTCCCGCATTTCGATGTACGCCCGCAGCCGCAGGTCCTTGGTCCAATCGAGGTACGCCTGCTCGAAGCGCTGTTCGCGCAGCATGTTGCGGGCCTGCTCGCGAACGTCCTTCGGATCGAGCGTGACATCGCGGCGCGCGACGACCTGGATCAGGTGCACCCCGAAGCGCGAGACGACCGGCGCCGACAGTCCGTTGATCGCCAGCCGGTTCATCGCCTCCTCGAACTCCGGCACGAAGTTGCCCGGCGAGGTCCAGCCCAGATCGCCGCCGTTCGCTGCGCTGCCGTCCTCGGAGAGCTCCTTGGCGATGTCCTCGAACTTGCGCTCGCCGCGCTCGATCTGGCGCCGCAGCTGTTCGAGCCGGTTGGCGACGGCCTGCGCCGACGAGCGGTCGGAGACCCGCATCAGGATGTGGCGAGCGTGCGTCTGCGTGACCTTGAAGGCGTTGCCCTCCGAGCGCTCGATGACCTTCAGCAGGTGGAAACCGGCGCCGCTGCGAACTGGCTGCGCGGTCACCTGGCCGACCGCCACGCCCTTGGTCGCCTCGACGAACAGGTCCGGCAGCCGGCGCCCCGGGCGGCGGCCGATCACGCCGCCAGTGGCGCGGTTGCTGTCTTCGGAGACCTCGCGCGCGACCTTGGCGAAATCTTCGCCGGCGCGCACGCGGGCGGCCGCCTGGTCGATGCGCGCGCGCCGTTCGGCGACCACCGCCTCGCTGGCGCCTTCGGGCACCGTGACGAGGATCTGCGCCAGGTTCAGCTCGACGTCGGCGGCCGCTTCGCTGCGCTGCTGGTCGACGGCACGGTCGATGTCGGCATCCGAGACGCGGATGCGCGCGGTGACCTCGCGCTCGCGCACCCGCTCGACCAGCATCTGGTCGCGCAGATTGTTGCGAAAGCGCGTGAAGTCCATGCCCTCGGTGCGGATGCGTTCGCGCAGCTGCGGCAGGGTCAGCTGGTTCTGGGAGGCGACGTTGACCACCGCACGTTCGAGCTCCTGGTCGTCGATCTTCGGCCCGTTTTCGCGCGCGTAGGTGCTTTGCACACGCTCGTCGATCAGCGCATCGAGCACCTGCTGGCGCAGCTCGGCGTCGGGCGGCAGCCGCGCGCCGCTGCGCTGGGCGTCGGCGCGGGTGCGCGCGAGGCGCTGCTCGAGCTCGAAGGCGGTCACCAGCTCGGAGTTGATGACTGCGACGATGTAATCGCCGTTGCGCTGGGCGGAAGCGCCGCGCGCGCTCTGCGCCAGCGCCGGCAACATCGCGGCGGCGGCGGCCAGGACCAGCGTGATGCGGCTCCCGGCTCGAAGAAGGGAATGCAGTTTCATACCTTACGGACCACTCGGGTCGGCGATCGGGGGCGGCACGCCGTGCGGATCGCGCAGCAGCCGGTACCCGGGGATATTGTCCTTCAACACCTGCAGCGCATTGGAGCCCAGCCGGGAGAGCCCGACCAGCTCGAGTTGCAAGGACAGTTGCGTGGTTGCGCGGTTGCGGGCGGTCGACTGCCGTTCGGCGACGAGGCGGCCGATCCAGCAGCCGGCGTCGTACTCGACACCGGCGATCAGCCCCGTCATGCGGCTGTCCTGCAGGCTGTAGTTCAAGCGGCCGACCGCATACAGCGTTCCGCCGCAGCCGCCGGACGCACCGACCGGCCGCGCCGTGCCGCGGTAGATCGGCCATTGCCAGCCGACGCCCAGCTGCTCGGACAGCCCGCGCGTCAGCAGGTAGTTCGCGCTGATCGTGCGGAACGGCCCCGGCTGGTACAGCACCGTGGCATTCGAACGCACGGTGCGGCGCGTATCGGGGTTGTATTCGAACGCCGCATCGAGCGTCCAACCGGGCAGCAGCGAGGTTGCGCCGTCGAGCAGCAGGTTCGAGACGCGGCTCGTCAGCGGCTGGCCGGCCGGCGGCACGGTGACGCGCTGGTCGCGGAACAGCAGCCGCTGCGCCAGGCCGAGCCGCAGCAGCTCGGCGCCGCTGGCCGCATGCACCAGGCGCGTGACGACGCCTGCGGTCAGCTGGTGCGCATCGGCGACACGGTCGATGCCGGAGAAGGTCTTGTCGTCGAACAGCGTGACGACGTTGAAGTCGCGGTCGGCGGAATCGAAGTTCGGCAGCCGGCTCTGGTCGCGGTAGGGCGTGTTGGCGTACAGCAGCCGCGGCTCCAGCGTCTGCCGCATCGCCTGACCGAACCAGCGGCTGGGCCGCTCGAAGACCATGCCACCCTCGGTGCTGTAGGTCGGGATGACGCGGCTCGCGTGTCTCGCGCCGTCGCTCATCGGCTGGTCGGTCGCGTAGCTCGCGGCGTTCAGCGTCAGCTTCGGCGTCAGCCACCAGCCGGCGCTGCCGAAGCGGCGGCTCACCTGCCCCAGCGCATGCGCGCGCCAGCCGGTCAGCGCATCGTCCTTGACGCCACCGACGCTCGGGCGGGTGAAGCGGTTGAGCTCGGTTTCGAGCACGCCGTGCAGCCGACCCGGCAGCGTCGGCTCGAGCCGCAGCCCGAGCTGCGGGCTGCGCTGGTAGGGCGCGACGATCGCCGCGGTGGGGTCCTTGGCGGTCAGCACCTGCCAGTTCAACAGCCGCGCGTAGGCCAGGCCCGGGCCGAAAGGCGTCTGCAGCACGCGCTCGCCCTGCACGTCCAGTGGCAGCAGGCGCGGCGTGAAGCTGTGGATCTGCTTCGGGAAGTCTTCCCAGTAGGCGTCGTCGGAGACGCGGAACAGAAAGGCCTTGTAGCGCCAGTCGGCGCGGTTGCCGTCGTGTTCGAAGGTCCACGCGTGCCGCGAGCGCTCTGCCACGCGGTCGCGCGGCAGCAGGTGCAGCTGCAGCTGCCCGCTGTCATGCAGCTCGAGGTAGCGGAACTGCGCCGTGCCGGCGAGGCCACGCCGGGTCAGCAGCGTCGGCGTGAAGGTGGCGTCGCGGTTGGGCGCGATGTTCCAGTAGTACGGCACGCCGAACTCGAAGCCGCTGCGGCTCGACAGCCCGATGTCGGGCGGCAGCCAGCCGGTCTTGCGGTCGTCGCTGAGCGGAAAGCTCAGCACCGGCGCGCCGAGGATCGGCACGCCGAGGAAGCGCAGCACCGCGCCTTCGGCCAGGCCCTCGTTGGCCTCCATGTCGAGCCGGATCCGGCTGGTCGTCAACAGCCAGTCGGGATCCTGCGAGCCGTCGCGCGGGCAGCTCGAGTACAGCGCGTTGGTCAGCCGCGAGCGCGACGAATCGATGAAGTCGACGCGATCGGCACGCCCGCCCGAGCCGAGCTGCAGGAATTCGAACTCCGGCTGCAGGAAAAAGCCTTCGAAGCGCTGCACCTTCAGCTGCAGCTCGGGACCGCGGTAGATGCTGCCTTCGCGCTCGATGCGCACCTGCCCGCGGGCGACCGCCAGGTCCTCCGGGCTGTCGTAGGTCAGCCGGTCGGCGCGGATGAAGGTGCCGGCGCGGCGGAACTGAACGTCGCCTTCGGCGACGGCGTCGAGGTCGGGCCGGGCGCGCAGCTCGTCGGCCTGCAGGAGGATCGGCCGCTGGCGCACCTGGTCGCCGCGCGGTGTCGGTGTGAGCTGAGTCGAGGGCTTCAGCGCCATCGGCGCCAGCGGCGCCGATGGGGCCGGCACCGGAACCGGCGCTTGCGCGCGCGCGCCCGCGGCGGCCAGCGCCAGCACCGCCAGCGGCACGGCGTGCAGGCTCAGGCGGCAGGAACGGCGCAACGAGGGACGGATGCGGGCGGGCAAGACGATCCGGAAGGCGCGGCAGTTGCGCGTGTGAAAGTGCGCGTTGGGGGATGGCGGACGGCGGGCGTCGGGGGTGGCCCCGGCGCGGCCCAGCGCGGCCGATTCGTAGAATCGATCGATTATCCACGAGGGCCTCAGCGCTCGGTTGTGCCCCGCATGTCCGCTTCCCCTGCACCGATTTCCTGGCCGAGCGCCGACCGCGAAGCCGCCTTTCAGCGCTGGATCACGCCGCTGTGCGCCGAGCACCGGCTCGAGCTCACGAGCCTCGAGCCGGCCTCGGCGGATGCCAGCTTCCGCCGCTATTTCCGGTTGCACGGGCCCGAGCGCTCGCTGATCGTGATGGACGCCCCGCCGCCGCTGGAAGACGTGCGGCCCTTCGTCGACATCGCCCAGCGCATCCTCGCGGCCGGGCTGCATGCGCCCGTTGTGCTGGCCTGCGACGCAGACGCCGGCTTCCTGCTGCTGGCCGACCTCGGCCGCACGCTCTACCTCGATGCGCTGCAACAGGCCGATGCCCCGGCCGCGGACCAGCTGATGCGCGGCGCCGTGGCCGCGCTGGTGCAGTTCCAGCGCCAGGTCGACCCGGGCGGCCTGCCGGCCTACGACGAAGCGCTGCTGCAGCGCGAGATGGCGCTGTTCCCCGACTGGTGCGTCGAGCGCGAATACGGCATCACCTGGAACGACGCACAACGCGCGCAGTGGAACCGGCTGACGGGGCTGCTGGTGCGCAGCGCACTGGCGCAGCCGCAGGTCGCCGTGCACCGCGACTGGATGCCGCGCAACCTGATGGTCGCCGAGCCGAACCCGGGCATCCTCGACTTCCAGGACGCCGTGCGCGGCCCGGTGACCTACGACATCGCCTCGCTGCTGCGCGATGCCTTCGTCTCGTGGGACGAGGAGCGCGAGATCGACTGGGCGGCGCGCTGGTGGCAGCAGGCGCGCTCAGCGGGCGTGTTCGGCGAGCACCCGATGGCCGATGACTTCGGCGAGTGCTGGCGCGCGCTCGAATGGATGGGCCTGCAGCGCCACCTGAAGGTGCTGGGCATCTTCTGCCGCCTGAAGCACCGCGACGGCAAGCCGCGCTACAGCGCCGACCTCGGCCGCTTCTTCGCCTATGCGACGCGCGTCGCACTGCGCTACCGGGAACTCAAGCCGTTGATTGCGCTGCTCGAGCCGATGACCGGACCGCTGACGGCGACCGGGTTCACGATGCGTTGAGCGGCGCTGGCTGAGGCTGCACGGCGGCGGCCTGCTCGATCGGGCAGCCGGCGCAGGAACGCGTCTCGCAGCCGGCCGCGGCCAGCCACGGATCGCGGTCCTCGCCGCCGAAGACGCCAATCAGGAAATCGAGAAACGCCCGCGTGCGCGCCGGCACGTGCTTGCGTGTCGGCATCGCTGCCCACAGCGTCATCGAGAACAGCCCCCATTCGGGCAGGATGCGCTCCAGCGCATGCTCGAGCAGCGCGTCCTCGATCAGGAACGACGGCAAGCCGGCGATGCCCAGCCCGTGCAGCGCGGCGGCGTACATCGTGTCGGTGTGCGAGGTCGACAGCAGCGGCCGCTGCGGCACCAGCGTGACGATCTCGCCGGCCGGCTCGTCGTCGCCCCAATGGCCGCGGTGAAAACTGATGCCGCGCTGCAGCTCGGAAATCGGCGGCAGCAGCGTGTCGTGCTGCGCCAGCTCGCTCGGATGCTGCGGCCGGCCACGGCGGTCGAGGTACTCGGGCGATGCGCACAGGATCACCTCGGTGCGGGCCAGCCGGCGGGCGACGAAATCACCGCTTTCGAGCGGCTGACGCGCGCTGAAGAGGGTCAGGTCGAAGGCCTCGTCGAGCGTCTCGACCGGCCCCGGCGAATGCAGCTCGACCGTCACCTGCGGGTACTGCCTGTGAAAGCGCGGCAGGTGCTTGGCGAGCTGGTGCACGGCCAGCGCGGGCGGCACCAGCACGCGCAGGTGGCCGCGCGGGTCGGTGGTCGCGGCACCGGCCAGGGCCTCGGCTTCCTCGATCTCGCCGAGGATGCGGCGCGTGCGCTCGAGGAAGGCCTCGCCGACCTCGGTCAGCGCGATGCGCCGCGTGGTGCGGTTCAGCAGCCGCGCACCCAGGTGCGCCTCCAGGTCGGCCACCAGGCGGGTGACCACCGCCGGCGCCAGGTCGAGCGCACGGGCCGCGGCGGCAAAGCCGCCTTCGTCGATCACGCGGGCGAACACCCGCATTGCCTTGAGCTGGTCCATGGGCCGATTATTCGCGGATTGGCAATGGCGCGTTGCTGGCGGAGGCATTTATTCGCGTTACGCGAATGCCTACAGTTCAACCCATGCCGGCCCCCCGGCGCGATCCGAGACAGTGATCGAAGTCACCCGCACAGAGCGGAGCACTCACTCGTCGCAACAGGGACCGATTTCTACAGTGCACCCAGGCCGACGCAAGCAACCCGCCCGGCCCCCACCGACAGGAGTTTCACCATGACCACCACCCGCTCCCTGCTGATCGCCACCGCCGTCGCCCTGGCTTCCGGCGCCGCGCTGGCCGACGACCCGACGCTGTATTCGATTCCCGCCTCGACGCACAGCCGCGCCGACGTGAAGGCCGAGGTGCTGATCGCCCGCGCCAACCACCAGCTGCTGCCCGCCGGCATGAGCGAAGGCGCGCCGAAGTCGCCGTCGGCACGGCCGGTCTTCGCGCTGGCGCGCTCCGCGGTGAAGGCCGACGTGCTCACCGCACGCGCCGAAGGCGGGCTGCTGCCGGCGGGCGAAGCGGCCGATGGCGCGGCGCGCGCCTCGTCGCGCCGCGCCGCCGACACGACGACCCTGGCGCGCCGCTAAACCGTCAGGGATGCGCCGCGATGACCTGCGCGACCGCCGCGGTCAGCCGCTTGCCGTAGGGCACATGCAGGAATTCGTTCGGGCCGTGGGCATTGCTCTTCGGCCCGAGCACGCCGCAGACCATCATCTGCGCCTGCGGGAAGCCCTGCTGCAGCATGCTCATCAGCGGGATCGTGCCGCCCTGGCCGATGTAGCCGACCGGCGCGCCGTAGTGCGCATTCGACGCGGCATTCAGCGCGCCCTCGAGCCACGGCGCCAGTGACGGCGCGTTCCAGCCGGTGGCGCCCAGCGCCCCGGCGCGGCCGTCCGGCTGGAACACCACCTTGGCGTTGTACGGCGCGTTGTCTTCGAGCAGCGCCTTCAGCTTGAGCGAGGCCTCGTGGCCGTCGACCAGCGGCGGCAGGCGCAGCGAGAGCTTGAACGCGGTGTACGGCCGCAGCACGTTGCCGGCGTTGCCGAGCTCCGGGAAGCCGTCCACGCCGACCACCGACAGCGTCGGCCGCCAGGTGCGGTTCAGCAGCACCTCGACCGGATCGGTCGTCGTCGGCAGCGCGCTGGCGCCGTCGGCACCGCAGGCCCAGGGGAAGCGCTTCCAGACCTCGGTGCCCAACGTCTCGGCCGCGGCGCGCGCCTGATCGACCCGCTCGGTCGGCACCTGGCAATGGAAGCCCTCGGGCAGCAGCCGGCCGGTGCGGCTGTCTTCCAGCCGGTCGAGCACCTGGCGCAGGATGCGGAAGCTCGACGGCACGACGCCGCTGGCGTCGCCCGAGTGGATGCCCTCGGTCAGGATCTCGACCTTCAGCACGCCCGAGACCATGCCGCGCAGGCTGGTGGTCAGCCACAGCTGGTCGTAATTGCCGGCGCCCGAATCGAGGCAGACGACCAGGCTGACATTGCCCAGCCGGGCTTTGAGCGTGCCCAGGTAGGCCGGCAGGTCGAACGAGCCGCTTTCCTCGCAGCTCTCGATCAGGCCGACGATGCGCGGCCGCGGCAGGCCCTGCGCATCGAGCGCCTCGATCGCCGTCACCGCGGCATAGATCGCGTAGCCGTCGTCGGCGCCGCCGCGGCCGTAGAGCAGGCCGTTCTCGTACTTCGGCGTCCAGGGGCCGAGGTCGTTGCGCCAGCCGTTGAATTCGGGCTGCTTGTCGAGGTGGCCGTACATCACCACCGTGTCGGTCGAGCCGGCCTTGGTCGCCGGCACTTCGAAATAGATCACCGGCGTGCGGCCTTCGAGGCGGATGACCTCGAGCGTCAGGCCGGGCACCTTGCGGCTCTCGACCCAGGCGGCGGCGTCGCGCACCACGCGGTCGATGTAGCCGCGGGTCTGCCATTCCTTGTCGAACATCGGGCTCTTGGCCGGAATGCCGATGTACTCGGTCAGCGCCGGGACGATGGCTTCGTCCCAGCGGCGTTCTGTGAATCGGCCGAGGGCCTGGGCTTCGTCGGGCTGCAGTGGCAGCTGCGGATCGCGGGCGTTCATGGTGCTTGTGGCTCCACTGGGCGGGGGACCGCGGAGTTTAGGCCGGCTACGAATTGAGCGCACCGTGCGGGACAAGCCAGCGCGACAGCGTGGCGAGCACCTCGCGTTGCTCGGGCTCGTTGAAGATCTCGTGCGAGAAGCCGTCGTAGCGCTTGCTGAACACCACGTCGCGCGGCGCGGCGGCGGCGAAGGCATCGCTGCCGCGCGGCGCGACGCAACGGTCGGCGCCGGCGTACAGCAGTGCCGTCGGCAGCGTCCAGCGGGGTGCGGCCGCGCGCACGACCTCGCCGCCATCGACGATGAAGCGTGCCAGGCGCGGCGTCACGCGGTCGTGCACCAGCGGGTCCTCGACATAGGCGGCAACCACCGCCGGATCGCGCGACACCCAGGCCGGGTTCAGCCCGTTGTTGACCGCCAGGTTGGGCGCCAGCGGGCCGAGCAGCGCGAGCAGGCCCTTCTGGAAGGCGTTCATGCCCGGATCGAGCGCCGGCGACGACATCACCAGCGCCTCGACCGGTCGCCACCACGGCGCAGGCTGCGCCGCGAGCCCTTCGGCGACGAAGCGCCCGGCGATCAGCCCGCCCATGCTGTGCCCGAGCAGCACCAGCGGGCCCGGGCGCGCCTGCCGCAGCGCATCGATCACCCGCGCCAGGTCGTCGAGCAGGCTGTCGGGCGTCGCCATCGCGCCGCGCGCACCGCCGGATGCGCCGTGGCCGCGCTGGTCGTAGCCGATCACGTGCCAGGCGTTGGCATTCAGGTGCGCCGCGACATGCGCGTAGCGGCCGATGTGTTCGCCCAGGCCATGCACGATCAGCACGCTGCCGCGCGCGGCCGGCGCGCTGCCGGCGGCTGCGGCCAGCGCCCAGTGGCGCAGGTGCAGCGGCAGGCCGTCTTCGGTTTGCAGGGTTTGCATCGGGCCGCAGTGTAGGCAGCGGCGGCACCGCCGCCAGCCGGGGCGCACCCGAGTCACGGCTGCAGAATCGGCCAACCCCTGTTGGCCGCCGTCATGCGCCTCAAGCACATCGAAGTCTTCAACGCGATCATGCTGACCGGCAGCGCCAGCGCCGCGGCGCGGCTGCTGCACGTCTCGCAGCCGGCGATCACGCAGGCGCTGCAGCATGCCGAGCTGCAGCTGGGTTATGCGCTCTTCACGCGCCAGCGCAACCGGCTGGTCGCGACACGCGAGGCGCAGGCGCTGTACCCCGAGGTGCAAGGGCTGATGTCGCAGCTCGAATCGGTGCGGCGCCTCGCGCTCGCGCTGGGCAGCGGCGCGGACAGCCCACTGCGCATCCTGATCGTGCCGTCACTCGCCGTGCATGCGCTGCCGGCGGCGCTGCAGCGCTTCCGCAAGCGCCACCCGGACATGCCGGTGTCGATCCAGACGCTGCACACGCGCGAGATCGTGCGCGCGATTGCCTTGCAGGAAGGTGATGTCGGCATCGTCTACGGCAGCCTGCCGCACCCGGCGCTGCACGAGGAGGTCGTCGCCACCGGGCGGCTGGTCTGCGTCTCGCCGGTCGCCACGCCGCGGGCCGACCGGCGCCAGACCGTCGCGCTGGAGGAGCTGCTGCGTGCGCCCTTCATTCGCATCGACGAGCGCGATCCGCTCGGCGCGATGCTGGCCGACCAGTGGACGCGGCTGGGCCTCGCGCCGCGCGCCGGCATCACGGTGCAGACCCACCACATCGCGATGGTGCTGGCCGAGCAGGGCTTCGGGCCGGCGATCATCGATTCGTTCACCGCGCGCGCCGGCCAAGGCGATCGGCTGCATGTGCGCACGCTGCTGCCCGAGGTGCCGGTGGAGGTGCGCGCGCTGCTGCCGCAGGGCCAGCGCTCGACGCGGCCGGTGGCCGACTTCATCGCCGCGTTCCGCGCGGTGACGGCGGACACGTGACGCCGGAGCGGATCAGGCCGGCTCGACGCTGAAGGGCCGCGTCTCGATCGCGGCATGGCGGCCGCTCATCAAATCCGTTATCAGCGCGGCTGAACCGCCGGCCAGCGTCAAGCCGAGCGCACCGTGGCCGGCGTTGAGCCACAGCCCCGGCCAGCGCGTCGCGCCGACCAGCGGCCGCCCGCCCGGCGTCGCCGGCCGCAGCCCCGCCCACGGCTGCGGGTCGACGAAGCGGCAGGCGCCGGGAAAGGTCTCGCGCACGGCATCGCACAGCGCGGCGATGCGGCGCGGGTCGATGCGCCGGTCCAGGCCGCACAGCTCGGCAAAGCCGGCGACGCGCAACTGCTCGCCCAGCCGCGCGTAGACCAGCTTGCGCCCCTGGTCGGTGACGCTGGCGCGCGGCGCCACCGCGGCATCGACCACCGGCAGCGTGATGCTGTAGCCGCGGATCGGCTCGATCGCCGGCGCCCAGCCCAGCGGCTGCAGCAGCTCGGCGCAGGCCGGCCCGGCGGCCAGCACGAACTGATCGGCCTCGAGGGTCCGCCCGGCCAGCCGCAGCGCGACGACCCGTCCGCCGCGCAGCTCGAAGCCGAGCGCCGGGCTGCCGAAACAGCGCGTGGCGCCGCTCGCGTCGACCAGCGCCTGCGCCAGCAGCGAGGCATCGATGACTTCCTCGTCGGCCGTCCAGACACCGAACGCAATCGGCCCGCCGCCGGCCGCCGCGCTGGCGCCGAGCGCCGGCTCGAGCGCCCGGCATTCGTCGGCATTCACCACGCGCTGCGTGCAGCCGAGCGCGCGCTGCCATGCGAGCTGGCGTTCGACCGCGGCCCGGGCCGCCGCATCGCGGTACAGCACCAGCTTGCCCGGCTGGCGGTGCAACGCGGCGCCGGCGATGCCGGGCTGCTCGGCCAGCCAGCGCTGCAGCGTCGTGCGGCTCAGGCCCGACAGCGCGAGCAGCGCGGCGGTCGTGCGGCGCACCTCGCTCCAGCGGCAGGCGGCGACGAACGCGGCGAGCCAGCGCAGGTGGGCGGCCTCCGGGCGCGGCCGCCAGCGCAGCGGGCTGTCGTCCGACAGCAGCCAGCCCGGCAGCGCACGCAGCGCCGCCGGTGTCGCCAGCGGCTCGACATAGCTGTAGCTCAGCTGCGCGCCATTGGCCCGGCTTTCGCCGAGGCCCGGCGCCGGCCGCGCATCGACCAGCGTGACCTGCCAGCCCTCGCGCGCCAGCGCATACGCGGTGGCCGCGCCGACGATGCCGGCGCCGACGATGCAGACCGTGCGGCCGCGCGGCGTCGCGTGGGTCATGCCGGTCAGTCGGCGATCGCGACCGCCGCGCCCGCCCGCCGCGCCAGCGACCAGGCCACCGCGCGCCGCGCCAGCGCGGCGGTGGCGTCGATCAGCGGCAGCGGCGAACGCTCGGCATCGAGCACCAGCGGGATTTCGGTGCAGCCGAGCACCAGCGCCTGCGCGCCGCGCCGGGCCAGCGCATCGGCCGCGCGCTGCAGCAGTGCGCCACCGCGTGCGTGATCGCCGGCCTTGACCGCGGCGATGCCCGGCATCACCGCGTCGAGCATCTCGCCGGCGGTCGGCATCACCCACTGCAGCGCGCTGCCGGCCGGCGTGCGGTTCGGATAAAGCGCGGCGGCCGAGGTCGCATCGGTGGCCAGCAGGCCGATGCGCGCCGCCGGACCGGCCAGCGCCACCGCCTCGGCCAGCGCGGCGTCGACCAGGTGCAGCATCGGCAGGCCGAGCGCCGACTGCAGCGCGTCGAACCACAGGTGCGCGGTGTTGCACGGCATCACCAGCACGCCGGCGCCGCCTTCGGCCAGGCGCCGGCCGCTGGCCAGCAGCGCCGGCAGCGGCGAATCGCCTTCGCCGCGAAACGCGGCCGTGCGGTCGGGCACCTGCGGGATCGACGCCACCAGCACCGGCACGTGTTCCTGGTCGGAGCGTGCCGGCGTGGCTTCGAGCATCTTGTGCAGGAAGTCCAGCGTCGCCGCCGGACCCATGCCGCCGAGCACGCCGACGATGTCGCTGCAGTCGCTAACGCCCATGGTGCTCGTCCGAAAATCGCCAAGCGTCATTGCACTGCGGGTCGCAGCGGCTCACAGCGCCGGCTTGTCCGACAGCGCCTTCAGGTTGTCGCGCAGCTCCTTGCTCATCGGCGCGTTCAGGTTGATGCCCTTGGGCGGAATCGCCGACTGGAACCACTTCTTGTAGAGCGTCTCGAATTCGCCGCTCTTCATCATGCCGGCCAACGTGTCGTCGACCAGCTTCTTGAATGCCGGATCGTCCTTGCGCAGCATGATCGCGTAGGGCTCGACCTGGATCGGCTCGCCGACGACGGCCCACTCGGCCGGGTTCTGCGCGCTGGCGCGCAGGCCGTACAGCAGGATGTCGTCCATGCCGAAGGCCTCGGCGCGGCCTTGCTGCACCATCAGCGCGGACTCGGCGTGGTCCTTGGCCGCCAGCAGCTCGAAGTTCAGGTTCTGCTCGTTGTTCAGCCGGCGCAGGATCTGGTAGTTCGTCGTGCCGGTGGTCGAGACGACCTTCTTCGCCTTCAGGTCGGCCAGCGCCTTGACCGGCGAATCGGCCTTCACGAGGAAGCGCGTGCCGGTGTAGAAGTAGTTGGTCGCGAAGCTGACCTGCTTGGCCCGGTCGCTGTTGTTGGTGGTCGAGCCGCACTCGATGTCGATGGTGCCGTTGACCAGCAGCGGGATGCGGTTCTGCGAGGTCACCGATTGCGTCGCGACCTTCAGGTCGGCGCGGCCACTGGCCTTCTTTGCCTCGGCGACGATGCGCTGGCAGATCTCCCAGCCGAAGCCGGTGGGCTGCGCGTTGCCGTCGAGGTACGAGAAGGGAATCGACGACTCGCGGTAGGCGACGGTGATCGAGCCGCTGGACTTGATCTTGTCGAGCGTGCCGGTGCCTTGGGCCTGGGCCGGCGCGAACGCGGCACCGAGGACAGCGGCCGACGCGGCGGCGGCCAGGCAGAAGGAAGTGCGCATGCGGGAGTCCTTTCGTCGCTGAAAGCGGAGGCCCCGATGCTAGGAGCGCCGCCCAACCCGCGGCAATCGGGTTTCGGCGGCGAGGGATAAGCCAGACTTATCGACGCCCGGCGGCCACGCCGGGTCACCCATCGGTCTCACTGGGCGAACTCCGTGCTTCGCACTGCGGTGCGAGCCCCTTCGGAGCGGCCGGGCGGGCTCTCAGGCCTGCAGCACGAAATCGCGCAGCCGTGCGAATGCCGCATCGGGCTCGTCGCGCCACGCGCCGTGGCCCGAACGGTCGAACACCGCGAACTGCCGCCAGCGCTCGGGCAGCGCCGCGACGATGTCCTCGGCATCGGCCAGCGGGCACACCGGGTCCTGTGCGCCGGCCATCACCAGCACCGGACACTGCGCGTGCGCCAGCCCGGGCAGCAGGTCCATCGTCTGCTGCTCGCCGCCGGCCGAGGCGAACAGGATCGGCTCGTTGAAGATGATGCGCTCGGCGGCCTCGGCATCCGCCGGTGGCCGCGTGTTGTACCAGCGCTTGCAGACGCGGTTGTACTCGGCCCAGTTCTCGGCGTTCGGCTGCGTCCAGAAGGCTTGCGCGACCGCGCGCGCTTGCGCGCCGCCGAGCCGCTCGAACATCACCAGCTTGCGCTCGAGCGACAGGCGCGGCGAGGTGCTCGACAGGATCACCTTCGCCGGATGCTGCGGATGGCGCGCGATGTAGCGCTGCGCGACGAAGCCGCCGAAGGATTGGCCGAGCACGATCGGGCGCTGGATGCCGAGCGCATCGCACAGCCGCACGACATCGTCGGCGAAGGTGTCCAGCGTCCACTCGGCTTCGGGCCGGCGGTCGCTGCGGCCGTGGCCGCGGTGGTCGACGTAGACGATCTGCGCGATGTCGGCCAGGCGTGAAAAGGCCGGCTTGAAGCCCGAGTGGTCGTAGCCCGGGCCGCCGTGCAGCAACAGCAGCGTCGGCTTCTCGCGCAGGCGCGGTCCGTCGGGCACGAACGCGGGGCCCTCGATGTCGACGAACAGGCGCACGCCCGGTTCGATGGTGATCAGCATTGGTGTTTCAGCAGCGGGGACGGAACAGGATTGTGCGATCTGCACATCGCGTCGATCCGCGGCACCTGCGGTAGTGACAAAGCGCACTCCGGCGCTGCGCAGTGATCGTCTCGAAGGCCTGGGGGGCGCCGCCTAAATTTGTTGCACACCGGGGCGATGTTGCACCGGCCCCAACGACCCCTCAGGAGTCCCTCATGAACGCAGGCTTCGACAACGTCCTCTTCGCCATCGTGATCCTGTGCGTCGGCCTCGTCGCCCCGGCGATGACGATCGCGGTGATCGGGGGGCTGTTCTGAGCGCCCGACGCGCGGGCGATGGCGGCCGGCGCGCGCCTACCAGGCCGCCGGCAGCTTGCGGTGGATCACGTGGCGGCCGTCGCGCACGCTGACGTAGCCGCCCGTCGCCAATTCCTTCAGCACCCGGTTGACCATCTCGCGTGACGAGCCCACGCGGTCGGCGATGTCCTGCTGCGTCAGCTTCTGCCGCACGATGCGCTCGTCGTCCACCGGGTCGGACAGCTCCATCAGCACGCGCACCATGCGGCCGTAGACATCCTGCAGCGCCAGGCTCTTGACCTGCTCGGTCAGGCGCCGCACCAGGCGGCTCAGCTTCACCGCCAGGTGCACCGCGAAATCCGGATGGTCGGCGAGGAACTGGCGCAGCTGCTCGCCAGGGACCACCCGGCAGCTCGTCGGCTCCAGCGCCATCACCGACACCGAGCGCCGCCCGCCGTCGAACGACAGCTCGCCAAAGTATTCGCCCGGGCCCATCTCGCCGAGCACGACGTCGCGCCCTTCCTCGGAGCTGGCGTAGGCCTTCACCCGGCCGCTGAGCACGATGTACAGCGAGTCGGTGTCGTCGCCCTCGTTGATGAGGATCGCATGCGCCGGAAAGTTGCGCGTGCCCCCTTGCTTGCCGATCTCGGCCAGCAGCGACTTCGAGATCGCGTCGTCGACGACTGACGGGTGCTGCGTCATGGAGCGCGATTGTGGGCCGCTACGGCGCTGTGATCAATGTCACCACCCCCCGGCGCAGTCGTCACTCGTGATGAAGAGGCCCGATTCCTAGAGTGACGTCACCCCTTCGCAGGAGGCCGGAGACGGCGGGCGAAGGGGCGGGCGACACCCCCGGAGCCGACCATGACGAACCGCCTTTCGATGCTCGCGCTGGTCGTGATGCTGGGTCTGGGCGGTTGCGCGGGTCTGCCCAGCGGCGTGCAGCGTGCACCGAGCCAGGCCCGCCACGACGTGGCCGACACGTCGCTGGCTCAGATCGCCGCGCAATCGACGCCCGAGGCGCAGCAGGCGCTGTCGGGCTTCCGGCTGCTGCCCGACGGTGCGCAGGCGCTCGAGGCGCGCATCGCGCTGGCCCAGCGCGCCGCCAAGTCGCTCGACCTGCAGTACTACCAGCTCGCCCACGACCGCAGCGGCTGGCAGCTGCTGCGTGCGCTGCGCGACGCCGCCGCGCGCGGCGTGCGCGTGCGCCTGCTGGTCGACGACCTGTACGCCGCGGGCCAGGATGCGATGCTCGCCGGCCTCGCCGCGCTGCCGAACGTCGAGGTGCGGATGTTCAACCCGCTGCCGGTGCGCGACGCCGGCTTCGCCACGCGCATCGTGCTGTCGCTGCACCAGTTCGCGCGCATCAACCGGCGCATGCACAACAAGCTGTTCGTCGCCGACAACCGCATCGCGATCACCGGCGGCCGCAACATTGCCGACGAGTACTTCGGCCGCGCCGACGCCGTCAACTTCATCGACCTCGACACGCTGGCCACCGGCCCGGCCGTGGCCGAGCTGTCGGCGGCCTTCGACGGCTACTGGAACAGCGAGCACGTGTACCCGATCGCCGCACTGCAGGCTGCCGGCTTCGACCCCGCGGCGGCGACGCAAGCCTTCTCGAGCGCCGCCGATGCCGTGGTCTTCGACCCGGCGCTGGCGACGACTGACGCCCTCGGGCGCAGCGGCGTCGCGCAGCAGCTGGCCGAAGGGCGCCTCGCGCTGCTGTTCGCGCCGGCGCAGGTGCTGGCCGATGCGCCGGCCAAGGCCGACGAGCGTGGTCCTGGCGCCGATGGTGCGGTCGCCCACCGCCATGCCGAGCTGGTGAGCACGGCGCGCGAGGAAGTGCTGATCGCCTCGCCCTACGTCGTGCCGGCCGCATCGAGCGTGACGGCCATCAAGGCCGCGCTGCTGAACAAGGTGCACTACAAGCTGATCACGAACTCGATCTCGACGACCGACGAGCCGCTGGTGCACGCGGGCTACGCCAAGCACCGCATGGCGCTGCTGAAGATGGGCGTCAAGCTGTACGAGCTGATGCCGCTGGCACAGCGCGCCGCCGCGCGTGACGATGCGGCGCCGCGCGGCTCGGCCTCGGTCGGCCGGCTGCACGCCAAGCTCGCCGTCGTCGACCGCCGCTTCCTGTTCATCGGCTCGATGAACCTAGATCACCGCTCGGCACGCAGCAACACCGAGGCCGGCCTGGTGATCGACAGCCCGGCGCTGGCCGCGGAGGTTGCCGGCCTGCTGCAGCGCGATCGGCTGCCCGAAAGTTACCGCCTGCGCCTGGCCGACGACGGTCGCATCGAATGGATCTCGCAGCACGCCGGCGCGGAAGTCGTGCACCGCGACGAGCCGCACCTCACCGTCGCGCAGAGCCTGAAGCAGTGGCTGGGTCAGCAGCTGGTCGATGAGGAATTGCTCTGATCGGCGAGCGGGCGGGGAGCTGCGGTGCGCCGCCGGCCGCCCGTGCTAGCGTTCCGGCCTTTCGATGCGCGAGGTGGTCGGTGATGAAGCGGCGTGAATGTCTGGTTCGGGGAACGGTCTTGCTGGGTGGGGCGCTGGCTGCGGACCATGCGTCGGCGCAGGCGACGGGCGAGCGCACCGCGCGGACGCGCACGCTCGTTCTGATGTCGCTCATCGGCGACGAGATGGTCAACGTCATGGAGGCCAACACCGTCGGCAGCAACCTCAGCCAGCACCAGCGCACGCGCGTGGCGCTGGCGCCCGGTGCGCTGGACACGGCGATCGTCAAGCTGATGCGCAACGCCGTGCTGGGCGGCGATCCGAAGGCGCGCACGACGCTGGTCGCGCCGACCGAGGCCACGCTGTTCCAGGGCCACGACCTGTGGTTCTCCGGCGACCGCGCGCGGCTGCCGAACGACGTGATCAAGGACCTGCGCGCGACCGGCGCGACGCACCTGCTGCTGCTGTCCAAGCACCGCTCCGATGCCTGGCTGCAGGCGACCCATGGCAACCTCGGCGTCGGCCAGCTCGAAGGGCTGGGCTACTACGTCAACCACACCGAGGAGATGTTCAACCAGCAGACCTTGGTCAACGCGCGCGGCTGGCTCGCGCCCTACGCGCACCTGCGGCTGGCGCTGATCGACCTCGAAGACGGCCGCATCCTCGCGCAGCAGCGGCTGCGCGCGTCGCGCGTGCTCGTCAACACGCGCCCGGACGTCGACCCGAGTCCGTGGAACGCGGTGCCGAACGAGAAGAAGCTGTCGGTGCTGCTGGACCTGGTGCACCAGGCGGTCGACGAAGCCGTGCCGAAGGTGATGGCGCCAAGCTGAAGGCAGGCCGAAGGCGCCGCGCGCTTCAGCCGGCATTGCGATCGACGCGCACCGCGAGCACCACCGAGGTGTGCGTCTTGATCACCCCGTCGAGCTCGCCGATCTCGTCGAGCAACTGGTCCAGCCGGGCGGTCGTCTCGGCTTTCAGGATCGCGATGTAGTCGAACTCGCCGCTGACCGAGCTCAGCCACTGCAGCTCGGGCAGCTTCTGCAGGCGCCGCACGACATCGCGGCCGCTCTTGGGTTGCAGCGTGATGCCCACGTGCGCCTGCACCGCGGGCACCCCGGCCGACGACCCCAGCCGCGCGGTGTAGCCCACCACCGCACCATCCCGCTCGAGCCGGGCCAGGCGCGCCACCACCGTCGTGCGCGCGATGCCGAGCTTGCGCGCCAGGTTCGCCGTGCTCTCGCGGGCGTTGACCTGCAGCAGCGTGATCAGGTCGCGGTCGACCGTGTCCAAAGCCATTTCGACGAATCCGATTGACGTTTCGTCGAGATCTTAAGTTTTTTCGACGAACTCGCGCTTTCTTTCGTCGGTGACGCTTCCTAGACTGGCGGGATTCGCTAGTCATCACGGAGACGTCCATGCGCATCGCCCTGCTCGGCGCCGGCCACATCGGCCAAACCATTGCCCGCCTGTTGGGAGACAGCGGCGACTACCAGGTCACGGTGGTCGACCGCAATGCGGCGGCACTGGCGCGCTGCGCCGGGCAGGGCGTGATCACGCAGGTCGTCGACACCGAGGATCGCGCCGCGCTGGCCGCGGTGCTGCGCGGGCAGCAGGCGGTCGTCAACGCGCTGCCCTACCACCTGGCGATCACCGCCGCGCACCTGGCGCTGGAAGCCGGCTGCCACTACTTCGACCTGACCGAGGACATCGCGGCGACCAAGGAGATCATGCGCATCGCCGAAGGCGCGAAGACCGCCTTCATGCCGCAGTGCGGCCTGGCGCCCGGCTTCATCGGCATCGTCGCGCACCACCTGGCGAAGAGCTTCGATTCGCTGCAGGACGTCAAGATGCGCGTCGGCGCGCTGCCGGCTTTTCCGACCAATGCGCTGAAGTACAACCTGACCTGGAGCGTCGACGGCCTGATCAACGAGTACTGCCACCCCTGCGAGGCGATCTTCGACGGCCAGCTGATCAACGCGCTGCCGCTCGAAGGCCTGGAGCACTTCTCGCTCGACGGCACCGAGTACGAGGCCTTCAACACCTCCGGCGGCCTGGGCACCTTGTGCGAGACGTTGCAGGGCAAGGTACGCAACCTCGACTACAAGACCGTGCGCTACCCCGGCCACCGCGACCTGATGCAGTTCCTGCTCGGTGACCTGCAATTGAAGGGCGACCAGGAACTGCTGAAGGGCGTGATGCGGCGCTCGATGCCGGCGACGATGCAGGACGTGGTGCTGGTCTTCGTCACCGTCTCGGGCATGAAGAACGGTGCGCTGCTGCAGGAAGTGTTCGCGCGCAAGATCTTTGCCGACCGCAGCGAGGGCCACCCGCTGTCGGCGATCCAGATCACCACCGCCGCCGGCATCTGCGCCGCGGTCGATCTGTTCCGTGAGGGCAAACTGCCGCAACGGGGCTTCATCCGGCAGGAACAGGTAGAGTTGCCGGCCTTCCTGGCCAACCGCTTCGGCAGCGCGTATCAACAGTCGCGGCAAGTCGAATCGATCGGCTGAAATCCCAAGAGGACCCGCATGACCCCGCAACACCTGCTCAGCACGCTCGGCGTGCCCGCCGCCGCATTCGACGCCGGCACCCTCGAAGCCCGCTCGCCGATCGACGGCCAGATCCTCGGCCGCGTCGCCGATGCCGGCGCCGAGGCAATGAATGCCGCCGTCGAGCGCGCGCATGCCGCCTTCCTCGCCTGGCGCAACGTGCCGGCACCGCGCCGCGGCGAGCTGGTGCGCCTGTTCGGCGAGGAGCTGCGCACGCACAAGTCGGCGCTGGCCGCGCTGGTCACGCTGGAGGCCGGCAAGGTCACCAGCGAAGGCGAAGGCGAAGTGCAGGAAATGATCGACATCTGCGACTTCGCGGTCGGCTTGTCCAGACAACTGCACGGCCTGACGATCGCCAGCGAGCGCCCCGGCCACCGCATGATGGAGCAGTGGCATCCGCTGGGCGTCGTCGGCGTGATCTCGGCCTTCAACTTCCCCGTCGCGGTGTGGGCCTGGAATGCCGCGCTGGCGCTGGTCTGCGGCGACTCGGTGGTCTGGAAGCCGTCGGAGAAGACGCCGCTGACGGCGCTGGCGACGCAGGCGCTGTTCGAGCGCGCGCTGGCGCGCTTCGGCTCGGACGCTCCGGCGCACTTGAGCCAGGTGCTGAACGGCCGTGCCGCGACCGGCGAGGCGATGGTCGATCACCCGCTGGTCGCGCTGGTCTCGGCCACCGGCTCGACGCGCATGGGCCGCGCGGTCGGTCCGCGCGTCGCGGCGCGCTTCGGCCGCTGTCTGCTCGAGCTCGGCGGCAACAACGCGATCATCGTGACGCCGTCGGCCGACCTGGACATGGCCGTGCGCGGCATCCTGTTCGGGGCCTACGGCACCGCCGGCCAACGCTGCACGACGACGCGCCGCGTCATCGCGCACACCAGCATCCACGACGAGCTGGTCACGCGCCTGGAGCGTGCGCGCAAGAGCCTGAAGATCGGCGATCCGCGCGAGAGCGGCGTGCTGGTCGGCCCGCTGGTCGACCAGGCCGCGTTCGACGGCATGCAGAAGGCGCTCGCCGATGCCCGTGCGCAAGGCGGCCAGGTCGCCGGCGGCGCCCGCGTGCTCGCCGATGCGCAGCCGAACGCGTTCTATGTCGAGCCGGCGCTGGTGCAGATGCCGGGCCAGACGGCGGTGGTCTGCCACGAGACCTTCGCGCCGATCCTCTACATGCTGCGCTACGAAGCCTTCGACGACGCGCTGGCACTGCAGAACGCGGTGCCGCAAGGCCTGTCGTCGGCGATCTTCACCAACGACCTGCGCGAGGCCGAGACCTTCCTGTCGGCGCGCGGCTCGGACTGCGGCATCGCCAACGTCAACATCGGCACCTCGGGCGCCGAGATCGGCGGCGCGTTCGGCGGCGAGAAGGAAACCGGCGGTGGCCGCGAGTCGGGTTCGGACAGCTGGCGCGCGTACATGCGCCGCGTCACCAACACGGTGAACTACTCGCGCGCCCTTCCGCTCGCGCAAGGCGTCAAGTTCGACGTCTGAAGCGCCTCACGGCACCACGCCGCTGATGAAGGCGCGGCGGATCGCCGCGCCGCAGGCCGCCGACTCCGCCCCGTTGCCGAACAGCGCGACGCGCGCGATCACGCCGTAGTGGCTGCGCGCCGCGTCGATCCACGGGTAGAAGCCGAACGCACCGGCGCTGCTGAAGGCGCCGTCGCCGGTCGCCGGGTCGTCCTCGACCCAGTGGCCGATCGCGTAGTGCCAGCTCATCTGCGCCGGTACCGGCGCGGACGTGGCGCTCGGGCACGTGGCCGGGTTCGTGCACACGGGGTGGTGGCCGAGCATCGATCCGAGCTTCAACTGCCTGTTCAGCAGCTTGCGCAGGAAGGTCGCGTAGTCGCGCGCCGTGGTGCGCGCACCGCCGGGCAGCTGCGGCTGCGTGAAGCTGAAGCTGATGTCGGTGCCGAGCACGCGCCGCATCTCGGCGGCCAGCGTGGCGTTGTTCAGCGCGCCGAGGTTCATGCCGGGTGAGGCGAGGCTGGCGTGCTTCTGCATGTGGCCGCCGTTGTAATGGAAGCGGCCGATCTCGGCCGGCGTCTGCTGGCCGTTGCTGCCGCGCGCGACGCAGGACGCCACGGTGTCGCCCGGCTCGCAGCCGTTGACCGGAAAGTTGACGTAGCCGCTGGTGAAGTTCAGGAAGGTGATGTCCTCGGCCGTCAGCGCGCCGCCGCGCTGCTCGGCGACGTAGGCGCCGTACAGCCACTTCGATGCCGATGCGATGTTCATCACCGTGCCGGCCTCGTAGACCGTCGCATTGCCCGCTGCGCGCACCGAGCCGCCGGCCTGGCGCTGGACCTTGTCGCCGACCTCCCAGTAGAACGGCCGGATCGCCGCGCAGGCGTTGCTCGCGCTGTTGGCGGCCGTCGTCGCGGCAGCGAAACGCGTCGCATCGTCGACGGGGGGCTGCAGGCTGATGATCGTCAAGCGGCCGTCGGCATCGAGCCGCACGACCAGGTTGCGGTAGAGCTGGCCGCCGACGTCGATCGTCGGCACCGTCAGCTGCTGCGTCGCGGTGTCGAAGACCGCCTGCCCGGTGGCGCAGGTGCTGGCCAGGCCAAGCAGCGCGGCGGCCGCCAGGTGTCGCTGTCTCATGCGTGTTCTCCTGTCACCGATTCTGCTGGAGCAGGTTTGCCGCCATGTTGCTGCCACGCAATCGACGCGGCTAAGATCGCCGCGGCGCCGGCCTTCCCAAGTCTTGCCGAGGCTCACCGACCCCGTGCGGTGGTTTCGGGCCGCGGGGTTTCCCCGCGGCAGGTTCCAGCACTCGATCTTTTCGGCGCGTGACCGGACCTGCGCTGACGCGCAGACCTGGTCGCGCATCACCTGCTCAGTTGGGAAGCCACCGGCGCCACCTTTGCCCCGCCGATGCCCGCTTCGTCGACCTACCGCCAGTGGCTGGCCCGTGCCCTCGCCCATGCACTGCTGGCCGACGCCCTGCTGCCGGGCGGATGCCTGCGCGACGCATTGCTGGCGCGTGCGGCGAGCACCCTCGGCAAGCGTCCGGCGTGGCTCGCGGGCTTGGTCGATGCGCTGCTGCCCTTCGATCCGCTGCGTGAGGACGTCCAGGCGCTCGGCCGGCGCATCGCCGTCTTGCCGGCATTCGATCCAGCCTTCGATGCCGAACACCCGCCGCGCATCCGCCACCTGATCCTGCGGCCGGCGACGATGCTGCGCCGGCCGCTCGGCCTGCACGAGCTGGAACTGCCGGCACTGGCCACGCACGCCGATCTGGCGAGCTGGCTCGGCCTCGACAGCGAGCAGCTGGCCTGGCTCGCCGCGCCGGCGCGGGCCTGGCGCCCGCCCGGCGCCGGCGGGCGCGCCGCCGCCACGCACTACCGCTGCCTGCTGATGCCAAAGCGCAGCGGCGGCCTGCGCCTGATCGAGGCGCCGATGGCCACGCTGAAAGCGGTGCAGCGCCACCTGCTCGACGGACTGCTCGACCACGTGCCCGCGCACGAGGCCGCGATGGGCTACGTCAGCGGCCGCTCGGTGATCGATCACGCGGCGGCGCACGCCGGCCGCGCCGTCGTGCTGCGTTTCGACCTGCGCGATTTCTTCAACAGCATCCCCGCGTCACGCGTGCACGCGCTGTGGCACACGCTGGGCTATCCCGACGGTGCCGCGCGCACGCTGACCGCACTGACGACGGCGCGCACGCCGGTGGCGCTGCGCGAACGGCTGCAGGACGACGGCGGCCTCGATGTGCTCGGCGCGAAGCGGCTCGCCTCGGCGCACCTGCCGCAAGGCGCGCCGACCTCGCCGGCGCTCGCCAACCTGTGCTGCTTCCGGCTCGATCTGCGGCTGAACGGCCTGGCGAAGCGCTTCGACGCGTCGTATACGCGTTATGCCGACGACCTGGTGATCTCCGGCCCGGCGGCGTGCGCGAAGCGCCGGCGCGAGCTCCAGGCCTGGGTCGAGGCGATCGTGCGCGACGAGGGCTTCGCGCTGCAGCCGCGCAAGACGCTGACGATGCCCGCGCACCAGCGTCAGCAAGTGGCCGGCATCGTGGTCAATGCACACCCGAACCTCGACCGCGCGAGCTTCGATCGGCTGAAGGCCCGGCTGCACCGGTGCACGCGCGACGGGCCGTCGCCGGCAGACGACCCGCAGCAGCTGCGCGGCCAGCTCGCCTGGGTCACGCAGCTGAACCCGGCGCGCGGCGCCAAGCTCCAGAAGCTTTTCGAAGGCATCCGATGGCTGAACGTTGCCCCGTCCTCGACACCCGTGCGCTGAATCGCGCACTGCTGGCGCGGCAACTGCTGCTCGAGCGGGCCGCGTTGCCGCCGGTGAAGGCGATCGAGGCGCTGGCCGGCATGCAGACGCAGGCGCCGAACCCACCGTACATCGGCTTGTGGAGCCGGCTCGAAGGCTTCGAGCGCGCGGCGCTGGAAACCGCGCTTGCGAAACGCCGCGTCGTTCGGCTGGCGCTGATGCGCGCGACGCTGCACCTGGTCAGCGCGCGTGATGCGCTGGCCTGGCGCGCGCTGCTGACGCCGGTGCTCGAACGCGGCGTGCAGGCCAGCCGCGGCCGCCAGCTCGCCGGGCTGGCGCAGGCGGAGGTCGCTGCCGCAGCGCGGCCGCTGCTGGCCGCGGGACCGCTGACCAGCGCGCAGCTCGGTGCCGCGCTGCAGCAGCACTGGCCCGACCGGCCGGCCGACGCACTGGCGCAGGCCGCGCGCGCGCAGCTCGGGCTGGCCCAGCTGCCGCCGGCCGGATCCTGGAACGAGCGCCGCAGCGCGCCGCTCGGCCTGCTCGATCACTGGCTGCGCCAGACGCCGGCGAGCGCGGCGACGCCCGACACGCTGGTGCGCCGCTACCTCGCGGCGTTCGGCCCGGCGAGCGCGCGCGATGCGATGGTCTGGTCGGGACTGAGCGGCCTCGGCGCGGTGTTCGAGCGCCTGCGGCCGAGCCTGAAGACCTTTCGCGACAGCCAAGGCCGCGAGCTCTTCGACCTGCCGCGCGCACCGCGGCCGCGGGCCGACACGCCGGCGCCGGTGCGCTTCGTGCCCGAATGGGACAACCTGCTGCTGTCGCACGACGATCGGCGCCGCATCCTCGACCCGGCGCACAAGGCAGCGATCTTCACGGTCAACGGCATCATCCGCGCGACGGTGCTGGTCGACGGCTTCGTCGGCGCGACCTGGAACGTCGAGCGAGACGGCGATGCGGCAACGCTGGTGATCAGCGCGCTCGAACGCCCGAGCGCGGCAGCGCGCGCAGAGATGCGCGCCGAGGGTCTGCGGCTGCTCGCCTTCGTCGCGCCGGAGGCCACGCGGCGCGCGCTGCGATTCGCTTAAGCCGCGTCTTTCGGACGATAGGCGATCACGTCGATCTCGACCTTCGCATCGACCATCAGCCGCGCCTCGGTCGTCGAACGCGCGGGCTTGTTGCCGGCGAACTGTTCGAGATAGACCCGGTTGAAGGCGCCGAAGTCGCGCGCGTCGTGCAGCCAAACGGTTGCTTTGCACACATCGTCCAGCGTGCAACCCGCCAGCGCCAGCACCTGCTTCAGGTTCTCGAACACCTGACGCGTCTGCAGCTCGATGCCGCCGACGACGATCTCGCCGGCCGCATTGGCAGGCACCTGGCCGGAGACGTAGACGAAGTCACCGGCGCGCACGGCAGGCGAAAACGGACGCGGTTGGCGGTCGGAAGCGAGCGGCGGGTTGCCGAGGTGTTCGAGGGGCATGTCGGAATCTCCGTGACGGAGGCCGAATGATCACCGAACTGAAATGCAATTTCAATCACCAGCCAAGAATTGCGGGTTTTCACCGATTCTTGGTGCCATGTAGTCCTAATATCGTCCGTTCGCTGAAATTCCATTTCACGCCAACGGAGAACCCGGATGCTTCCCGCCTCCCGCCGGCATTGGCTGGCCCTGGTTGCCGGCAGCGGCGCCGCCTCGGCGCTGCCCTTCGCGAGCCATGCGCAGGCACCGAAGTCGGCGCTGAACCTGGCGATGGTTGCCGAGCCGCAGACGCTGGACCCGATGGCCTCGACCGCCGACCTGGTCGGCACGATCATGCAGCACGTCTACGAGCCGCTGTACACCTTCGATGCCAAGTGGGCGATCGTGCCGATGCTGGCAGAGGCGCTGCCGGCGGTGTCGAAGGACGGCCTGAAGTACACGATTGCGCTGCGCAAGGGCGTGCAACTGCACAGCGGGCGCGAGCTGACTGCCGACGACGTGGTCGCCAGCCTGAAGCGCTGGATGGAGATGGCGCCGCGCGGCAAGGCAGTGGGCAAGGAGCTGGCTTCGCTGGAGGCCAAGGGTCCGCACAGCGTCGAGCTGGTGTTGAAGGCGCCGTACGCGCCGCTGCTGCCGCAGCTCGCGTTGCCCAGCGGCATGGCGGCGATCATGGCCAAGGAGGCGATCGCCACGCCGCTGACGCAGTTCATCGGCACGGGGCCCTACCGCTTCAAGGAGCGGCGGCCGGACCAGTACGTGCTGCTGATCCGCTTCGAGCAGTACAGCGCGCGCAAGGAGGCGCCCAGCGGTTACGGCGGCAAGCGGGAAGCTGCTGTCGAGGAGCTGCGCTTCGTGCCGGTGCCGAATGCGAACACGCGCGTCGAAGGGGCGCTGGCCGGCCAGTTCCAGTACGCCGACCTGCTGCCGATCGAGGCGCTGCCGCGGCTGGAGAAGGCGGCGACGAAGACCGTGCCGGTGATGACGCCGTCGTTCGGCTTCCCCTACCTGGTGCTGAATACCAAGGAAGGCGCGATGGCCTCGCTGCCGCTGCGGCGCGCGCTGCAGATCGCCGTCGGCCAGGGCGAGATGCTGGCGGCCGGCTTCGGCGATACGCGTTTCTTCATCGCCGAAGGCAACCACTTTCCGAAGGGCACGCCGTATTACTCCGACGCCGGCGTGGCCGCGTACAACGAGCGCAATGCCGCGAAGGCCAAGGCCGCCGCCGAAGCCGCCGGCTACAAGGGCGAGACCATCCGCGTGCTGACCAGCCGGCAGTACGACTTCCACTACAACATGGCGCTGATCCTCGCCGAGCAGCTCAAACGCGCCGGCTTCAAGCCCGAGCTCAACGTCGTCGACTGGGCCACGCTGGTGCAGCGACGCAACGACCCGAAGCTGTGGGACCTGTACATCACGCACTCGGGCCAGTTCCCCGAGCCGATGCTGTCGCCGCCGCAACTGGGCGATGGCGCACCGGGCTGGTGGGGCACGCCGGCGAAGACCGCCGCGCTGGCCGCGTTCAACCAGGAAACCAACCCGGCGAAACGCGCCGCGCTGTGGGGTCCGATCCAGCGGGTCGTCTACGACGAGGTGCCGTACATCAACGTCGGCAAGTTCAACAGCCTGTCGGCGAAGGCGCCGAACCTCGAGGGCTACACGCCCGCAACGTGGCCGTTCTTCTGGAACGTGAAGCTGAAGGGCTGAGCGCCGCGATGTGGAAGTACCTGGGGTCACGACTGGCCGGCATGGCGGTCGTGATGGCGATCGTCGCGGTGCTGGTCTTCATGCTGACGCGCGCCGCATCGGGCGATCCGGTCGCGGTGCTGCTCGGTGACCAGGCCACGGCCGAAGACATCGCCCGCGTGCAGCAGCAGTACGGCCTCGATCGGCCGCTGCCGATCCAGTTCGGCTACTGGCTGAAGGAGCTGGCGCAGGGCAACCTCGGCCAATCGATCTTCCTGCAGCGGCCAGTGACCCAGGCGCTGGCCGAGCGGGCCGAGCCGACGACGCTGCTGGCGCTGCTGGCGGTGGCGATTGCCGCGCTGATCGGCGTGCCCGCCGGCATCGTCGGCGCGGTGTTCCGCGGCAAGTGGATCGACCAGGTCTTCACGTCGCTGGCGATGCTCGGGGCCAGCATTCCGAGCTTCTGGCTCGGCCTGGTGCTGATGCAACTGTTCGCAGTGTCGCTGGGCTGGTTCCCGGTGTCGGGTTATGGCGATCCCGGCGCGCCGCTGGCCGAGCGGCTGCGCCACCTGGTGCTGCCGGCTGCCGTGCTGGGCCTGCTGAACTCGGCGCTGATCATCCGCTTCACGCGCGCATCGATGCTCGACGTGCTGAACGAGGACTACGTGCGCACCGCGCGCGCCAAGGGCCTGCCCGAAAGGATCGTGATCCTGAAGCACGCGCTGCGCAACGCGCTGGTGCCGATCGTCACGGTGATCGGCCTGACGCTGGCGCTGATGATCGGCGGCGCGGTCGTCACCGAGACGGTGTTCGGCCTGCCCGGCGTCGGCAACTTGGTCGTCAGCGCGGTGCTGCGGCGCGACTACCCAGTGATCCAGGGCGCGCTGCTGGTGATCGCGGTGATCTACGTGGTGATCAACTTCCTCGTCGACCTGCTCTACACGGTGGTCGACCCGCGCGTGCGCTTCTAGAGACGATGAAAACTGCCCTGCTCAAGCTGTTCCGGCGCCGCGTCGTGCTGATCGCCGCACTGCTGCTGCTGGCGATCGGCCTGATCGCGCTGACCGCGCAATGGCTGACGCCGCACGACCCGAACGACACGGCAGTGCTGCAGCGCCTGAAAGGCCCGAGCGCCGACCACCTGCTCGGCACCGACGAGCTCGGCCGCGACCTCTTCTCGCGCATCGCCTTCGGCGGCCGCTATTCGCTGGCGATCGCCGCGCTGACGGCCCTCGGCGCGATCGTCGGCGGCACGCTGATGGGCCTGATCGCCGGCTTCTTCCGGCGGCTCGACGCGCCGATCATGCGCATCGTCGACGCGATGATGTCGCTGCCCGACATTCTGCTGGCGATTGCGCTGGTGGCGATCCTCGGGCCCTCGCTGCTGAACGTCGTGCTGGCGCTGGTGCTGGTTTACACGCCACGCGTCGCGCGGGTCGTGCGCGCCTCGACGCTGGTGGTGCGCGAGCTGCTGTTCGTCGAGGCGGCCCGCGCGCTGGGCCTGTCGACCCCGCGCATCCTCGGCCGCCACATCCTGCCCAACCTGGTGTCGCCGATCCTCGTGCAGTCGTCCTTCATCTTCGCCTACGCGATCCTCGCCGAAGCCGCGCTGTCCTTCCTCGGCGTCGGCGTGCCGCCGGAGATTCCGACCTGGGGCACGATGGTCGCCGGCAGCCAGCAGTACGCGCACCAGGCGATCGGCGTCGTGCTGTACCCGGGGCTGGCGATCATCGTCACGGCCTTGTCGCTGCAACTGCTCGGTGATGGCGTGCGCGACCTGCTGGATCCGCGCTTGAAGAAGTCGATGTGATGAGCACGCCACCGCGCCTCGAGGTCAACAACCTCAGCACCTGCTTCCACACCGACGAGGGCGCCGTGCATTCGGTCGCCGATGTCAGCTTCGCGATCCATCCGGGACAGACCACCGCGCTGGTCGGCGAATCGGGCTCCGGCAAGTCGGTGACCAGCCTGACGCTGATGCGCCTGCTCGCGCGCACCGCAAGGACCACGGTCAGCGGCGAGGCGTGGTTCGTCGATCGTGAGGGACGGCGGGTCGACCTGCTGCAGCTGCCAGAAGCGCAGATGCGCCGGATCCGCGGCAACCAGATCGCGATGATCTTCCAAGAGCCGATGACCAGCCTCAACCCTGTTTTCACGATCGGCGAGCAGATCGCCGAGAGCGTGCGGCTGCACAAGGGCGCCGACCGGCGCGGCGCACTCGCGCAGGCCCTGCGCATGCTGGAGCTGGTCGAGATCCCCGCGGCCGCGCAGCGCCTGCACGAGTATCCGCACCAGCTGTCCGGCGGCATGCGCCAGCGCGTGATGATCGCGCTGGCGATGGCCTGCGATCCGACGCTGCTGATTGCCGACGAGCCGACCACCGCGCTCGACGTGACGATCCAGGCGCAGATCCTCGAGCTGATGCGCCGGCTGCAGCGCGAGACCGGCACCAGCATCCTCTTCATCACGCACAACCTCGGCGTCGTCGCCCACCATGCCGACCAGGTCGCGGTGATGTACGCCGGCCGCATCGTCGAGACCGCGCCCGTGCGCGAGCTGTTCGCGCGGCCGCGCCACCCGTACACGCAGGGCCTGCTCGCCTGCCTGCCGGCCCGGCAGCCGCGCTTTTCTGGCGTTAGCGGCCCGCGTCGCCTGATCGCCATCCGCGGCCAGGTCGCCAGCCCGTTCGCGCCGCCGCCGGGCTGCGCCTTCGCGCCGCGCTGCGACCATGTGCGCGCCGAGTGCGATGCCGCGATGCCGGCCCTGCGCGACGACGGCGCGCAGCGGCAGACGCGCTGCGTGCTGACCCACGCCGACCTCGGAGCCCTCGCCGCATGAACGCTTCTCCGGCGCTGATCGAAGTCAAGCAGCTCAAGCGCTACTTCGGCCCCACCGCGCGGCCGGTGCGCGCGGTCGACGACGTGTCGTTCACGATCCAGCCCGGCGAGACGCTCGGGCTGGTCGGCGAGTCGGGCTCGGGCAAGAGCACCATCGGGCGCACGCTGCTGCGGTTGATCGATGCCAGTTCGGGCCAGGTGCTGTACCGCGGCGAGGACCTGGGCACTGCGGCGCCGAAGCGCATGCGTGCGCTGCGCAGCAAGCTGCAGATCATCTTCCAGGACCCCTATGCGAGCCTGAACCCGAAGATGCGCATCGGCGCGATCCTCGGCGAGGCGCTGGCGGCGCACGGCCTGGCGCGCGGCAAGGGTGAATCCGAGGCCCGCATCGCCGAGCTGCTGCAGCTCGTCGGCTTGCGGCCCGAGCACGCCAGCCGTTACCCGCACGAATTTTCCGGCGGCCAGCGCCAGCGCATCGGCATCGCGCGGGCGCTGGCGGTGGAGCCCGAATTCATCGTCGCCGACGAGCCGCTGTCGGCCCTCGATGTGTCGATCCAGGCCCAGGTCGTCAACCTGCTGAGCGAGCTGCGCGAGCGCTTGCAGCTGACGATGCTGTTCATCTCGCACGACCTCGATGTCGTCGAGTACCTGTGTGACCGCGTGATCGTGCTGTACCTCGGCCGCGTGATGGAGGTGGCGCGCACCGAGGACCTGTTCGAGCGCCCGCTGCATCCGTACACGCAGGCGCTGCTGGCCGCCTCGCCGAAACCGGACCCGGAGATCCCGACGCAGCGCATCGTGCTGAAGGGGGACATTCCGAGCCCGGTGGACCCACCGTCCGGCTGCGTCTTTCGCACCCGCTGCCCGCATGCCATCGACGCCTGCGCCGTCACGCGGCCGGCCCTGGAAGAATGCGCACCCGGCCGCTTCTCGGCCTGCATCCGCATCAAGGAACTCTTCGCATGAACGACGTGCTCGACCCGCTGCTGGATCCCACCAGCAAGGGCTACCCGGCGTCCGCGCCGCCGCTGAGGCGCTCGCAGATCGGCGCGCAGGGCTGGAGCGTGCTCGATGGCGACCTGCCGCTGCCTTTGGCCGTCATCAAGCGCAGCGCGCTGCAGCACAACCTGCAGTGGATGCAGCGCTTCTGCGATGAGCGCGGCATCGGCCTGGCGCCGCACGGCAAGACGTCGATGTCGCCGCAGCTGTTCCAGCGCCAGCTCCATGCCGGCGCCTGGGGCCTGACGCTGGCGACGGTCGGCCAGGCGCGGGTCGCCGTCGAGGCCGGCGCGCGGCGCATCCTGATCGCCAATCAGGTGCTGGCCGATGCCGATCTGCGGGCCATCGCGGCATTGAAGACGCAGCACGAGGGCCTGCGCCTGCTGTTCCTGCTCGACTCGATTGCGCAGCTCGAGTTGATCGAGGCGAGGCAGCCGGCGACGCCTTTCGAAGTCCTGCTCGAGGTCGGCCTGCCCGGCGGCCGCACCGGCTGCCGCACGACCGAAGCCGCCACGGAACTGGCCCGCCGCGCGCATGCGAGTCCCGCCGTCACGCTCGCCGGCGTCGAGTGTTACGAGGGCCTGGCTGCGCAGGGCGACGATGCCCAGGACCGCGCCTTCACCGACGCGCTGATGCAGCGTGTCACCGAGATCGCGCTGCTGGCCGACCGCGAAAACCTGTTCGACAACGACGAGGTCATCGTCTCGGCGGGCGGCTCGGCGATCTTCGACCTCGTCGTGCCGGGACTGAAACCACAGCTGACGCGAAAAGTGAGCGGCCTGCTGCGCTCCGGCTGCTACGTGACGCACGACCAGGGCAACTACCGGCGGCTGGTGTCGCTGGTCAACCAGCGCGTCGGCTGCAGCGACGCCGAGGGCCTGCAAGCAGCGATGGAAGTTTGGGCCGTCGTGCAGTCGCTGCCCGAACCGGGTCTGGCGATCCTCGCGGTCGGCAAGCGCGACATCTCGTCCGACCTCGGCTGGCCGATCCCGCTGCAGGTGATCGCGCGCGGCCGCCGCACGCTGCAACCCGTGCCGGCCGACTGGACGATCAGCGGCCTGAACGACCAGCACGGCTACCTGCGCGGCGAGCTCGGCAGTCTGGCCGTCGGCGACCGCATCGTGCTCGGCCTGTCGCACCCCTGCACCACCTTCGACAAGTGGCGCTGGATGCCGATCGTCGACGACGCGTACCGCGTGATCGACGCGATCGTCACTTGTTTTTGACACCGACATGACCAGCGTCCTGCAACGCATCACCGAGCTGCTGGCCGAGGGCGCCGAGCCGCTGTCGGCGGCGCGGCGCGAGGTGCTGGCCCTGATCCGCAGCGACCCCGAGCGCGCGTTGAACGAGAGTTTCGAGGCGCTGGCCGAGCGCTCGGGCAGCTCGGTGCCGACGATCATGCGCACCGCGCGCGACCTGGGCTTCGCGGGGCTGCGCGAATTCAAGCTCGCGCTGGCGCAGGAGCTGGCGGTCAGCGGCTCGCCGCTGCACCGGCGCGTGCAGCTCGACGACAGCACCGAGCAGGTCGTCTCGAAGGTGATCAAGAGCGCCGCCGCCGCGGTCAACGGCGTGCAGGCGCAGCTGAGCACCGATGCGCTCGAGGCCGCCGCGGCGGCGATCGTGCGCGCGTCGCGCATCGATTGCTGGTGCGTCGGCGCGACCTCGTCGTTCATGGCCTCGGACATGCAGGCGCGCCTGTTCCGCATGGGCCTGGTGGCCAACGCCTACCTCGACCAGCACCTGCAGCTGGTGTCGGCGGCGACGCTCGACTCGGGCAGCGTCGCGTTCGCGATCTCGCACGTCGGCGGCATGCCTTCGTTGATGGAAGCGGTGGCCGTCGCGCGTGCGCAGAAGGCCACCGTCATCGCGCTGACGCAGGCCGGCACCCCCCTGGCGAAACAGGCCGACATCGTGCTCGGCATCCGCGTGCCCGAGGACCCGGTGATGCATGTCGGCACCGAGGCCTACCTCGCGCACCTGACCGTGATCGAGGTGCTGACGGTGCTGATCGCGCAGCGCCTGGGCGACAAGGCGGTGCGGCGGCTGGCCGGCGTGCGCCAGGTGCTGGCGACGCACGGGCTCGATACGCGGCATCACCCGCAGCTGAACTGGGGCGAAGCGGAGTGAGCCGAGGCCATCTGCTCACCGGCGGGCTGGTGATCGACGGCAGCGGTGCGGCCGGCGTCGAGGCCGACGTGCTGCTGATCGGCGAGCGCATCGCGGCGATCGGGCACGCCCTGCCGCTGACGCACGATGTGAGCGGCCTCGCGCACCATGACTGCCGCGGCCGCGTGGTCGCGCCCGGCTTCATCGACGTGCACACCCACGACGACGCGATCGTGCTGCAGCAGCCGGCGATGACGCCGAAGTTGTCGCAAGGCATCACGACGGTGATCGCCGGCAACTGCGGCATCTCGCTGCTGCCCTGGCTCAGCGACGATCCGCCGCCGCCCTTGAACCTGCTCGGCCGCGACTCGTTCCGCCACGCCAGCGTCGCGAGTTACCGCGAAGCGTTCGACGCCGCGCGGCCGGCAGTCAACGTCGCGCTGCTGATCGGCCACACGACGCTGCGTTTCGCGACGATGGACCGGCTCGACCGCGCGGCGACACCGGCTGAAGTGAAGCGCATGGCCGCGCTGCTCGACGGCTGCCTCGCCGACGGTGCGATCGGCCTGTCGTCGGGGCTGTTCTACGAGCCGGCCTTCGCTGCGCCGCCCGAGGAGCTGCTGCCGCTCGCGCGCACCGTCGCGCGCCATGGCGGCGTCTATGCGACGCACCTGCGCAGCGAGATGCAGGCGATCATCGAGGCGCTGCACGAAGCCGGCGACACCGCCTTCGAAGGTGGCGTGCCGCTGGTGATCTCGCACCACAAGTGCGCCGGCCCGGCCAACTGGGGCCGCACGCGCGAGACGCTGCCGCTGATCGAGGCGCTGGCGCGGCGGCAGCCGCTGGCGCTCGATGTCTACCCCTACACCGCGGGCTCGACGGTGCTGCGCGAGGACCTGGTCGACGGCGTGATCGACGTGCGCCTGACCTGGTCCGAACCCTATCCGGACATGAGCGGCCGACTGCTCGCCGACATCGCCGCCGAATGGGGCGTCTCGCAGCAGCAGGCCTGCCGCCGGCTGCAGCCGGGCGGCGCGTGTTATTTCCAGATGCACGAGGACGACGTCGCGCGGGTGATCGCGCACCCGATGAGCATGATCGGCTCCGACGGCCTGCCGCACGATCGCCATCCGCATCCGCGGCTGTGGGGCGCGTTTCCGCGCGTGCTGGCGCACTACTGCCGCGATCGCGGCCTGCTGACGCTGGAGCAGGCGGTGCACAAGATGACCGGGCTGTCGGCGCGCCACTTCCGCCTGAATGAGCGCGGCGGCCTGCAGCCGGGCTGGTTCGCCGACGTCACGGTCTTCGATCCGGCCCGCGTGCAGGACCGCGCGACCTATGACGATCCGCAGGCGCCGAGCGCAGGCATCACGCAGGTCTTCGTCAACGGCGTGCTGAGCCACCGCGGCGAGGATCGCGCTGGCGAAACCCTGCCGCGCGCCGGACGCCTGCTGCGGCACGCAGCGGCGTGACGGAGCCTGCCGCTAGCTAGACCCCCGCCGCCGGCAGGCACAGCGAGAACGTGCTGCCGTGCTCGGCCCGGCTCTTCACGCCGATCGCGCCGCCCATGCGCTCGATCAACTGCTTGCAGATCACCAGGCCGATGCCGGTGCCCTGGCTGTCGGTGCGGCCGAGGCGGTTGAAGGGCTGGAACAGCTGCGACTGCTGCGTCGGTGTCAGCCCGATGCCGCTGTCGACGACCTCGACGCAGACCTCGCCGTCGGGCGCCGCGGCGCCGCGCACCTCGACCCAGCCGCCGGGCTTGTTGTACTTGATGGCGTTCGACAGCAGGTTGTGCAGCACCTGCTCGAGCCGCACCGGGTCGGCCATCACGCGCAGCCGCCACAGTTCGTCGAGCTCGCAGCGCAGCTTCAGCGATTGCGCCTGCGCCGCCGGTTCGGCCAGCGCCAGGCAGCGCGCCAGCACCTCGCCGAGCACGGTCGGCCGAATCTCCAGCGACAAGGTGCCGGCCTCCAGCCGCGAGAAGCTCATCATGTCCTCGATCAGCAGCAGCAGGTGGCGCGCCGCATCCTCGATGTGGCCGATGCGCTTGCGCTGCGTGTCGTCGACCGGGTGGCCGGGGTCGACGGCCAGCAGCTGCGCGTAGCCGAGCACCGCATTCAGCGGCGTGCGCAGCTCGTGGCTGACCTGCGCCATGAACTGCGACTTCGCCGCGTTCGCCATCTCGGCGGTCTGGCGCGCGCGGTCGGCGTCCTGCAGGCGCTGGCGCTCGGTCAGCTCCTCGCGCAGCTGCGCGGTGCGCTGCGCCACCAGCCGCCGCAGCGAGCGGTTCCACGCCAGCACGATCAGCAGCCCGGCCAGCACCGCCGCCAGCAGCACGCCGATGGTCCACAGCAGCTGGCGGCTGAAGGCGCCGGAATCCGGGTTGGCGAGGAACCAGCGGTCGGCCATCGCCTGGCGCTCGGCCGGATCGATGCGCGTGAGCGCCTTGTCGAGGATGCGGCCGAGCATCGGCCAGTCCTTGCGGTAGCCGATGCCCAGGTCGTAGGCGAAGCCGACATCGCCGGCGATCTGCAGGTTGCCGATGCCTTGCGTGCGCATCAGGTAGGTGGCGCCGGCGAGGTCGAGCACGCCCGCATTGACCTCGCCCGAGGCCAGCGCACGCAGCAGCAGCTTGTCGTCGGCCATCACGACCTGCGGGTTGGCGGGGAACCGCTCGGCGAGGAAGGGGCCGACCGCGTAGTTCTTGCTGACCGCCACGCGCTCGCCCATCTGCAGCTCGGGCGCCAGCGCCCGGCCGGCTTCGCGTCGCCGCACCAGCACCGCAGGCACCGACACATACGGCCGCGAGAAGCCGAGCGTCTGGCGGCGTTCGGGCGTGTCGCGCAGCGACATCAGCACGTCGATCTCGCCTTGGCCCAGGCGCTGCAGGTTGAAGCTGAAGCCCGCCGGCGGCTGGCGTTCGAAACGCAGGCCGGTCAACTGCTCGATGCGCTGCACGTAGTCGATCGACAGCCCGCGCACCTGGCCATCGCCGTCGATGAAGGTGAACGGCCCGTAGTCACTGCTGGTGGCCAGCCGCACCGTGGGGTGCGCGTTGACCCAGGCCCGCTCGTCGGGAGACAGCAGGTCCTCGGCCGTTTGCGCTGCCGGCGCCAGCGTCAGCACCAGCACCATGGCCAGCCCGAGCATTCGCCAGCGGCGCCGCAGCAAGCCGGATGTGTGCATACGCGCTCCCAGGGCGGCGGAAACAAGGCCGCTGCCGGGCCAGCATAACCAGCCTGAACGCGCAGACACCAGCAAAAAATACAAAAATGCAAAAAATGTTTCGGCGCCACCGCCGGCTGGCGATGGGCGGCCGGTGCGGAAAACGCGAGCGCCGGTCACGGCGCACTGCGCGCCATCCGTCGGATGGGGGCTGCGCATGCCACCGGCCGCTCCTAGAATCGCCGCCACCTCAGGGAAGGGGTCCAGGGAGGATCGATGGATTTCCAGAACACGATGCCGCTGCCGCCGGCAGCCGCACCCGTCCAGTCGCGTGCCGCACCGGTACGCCGGGCCACGGCGCCGCCGCCCAGCGCGGGCAACCTGCCGCTGCGCTTCACCGGCTCCGGCAGCGAGTACTTCCGCATCTGGATCGTCAATCTGCTGCTGACGATCGTCACGCTCGGGCTGTACCACCCGTTCGCCAAGGCGCGGCGATTGCGCTACTTCCACGCCAACACCGTCGTCGGCGGCCACGCGCTCGGCTTCCACGGTGACCCGTGGAAGATGCTGCGCGGCTTCCTGCTGATGCTGGTCTTCGGGGCGGTCTACGTCGGCGCCGGGCAGTTCTCGGTCACCGCCGGTGCGCTGGCCGGCGCCGCGTTCGCGCTGCTGTGGCCGGCGCTGTGGCAATCGTCGCTGCGCTTCCGCCTGGCCAACACCAGCTGGCGCGGGCTGCGCATGCGCTTCGACGGCGACCTGCGCGGCGCCTATGCCGCGCTGCTGCCGCTGCTGTTGCCGCTTGCCGTGATGCTGGTCGCCAGCGCGGGCCTCGGCCAGCCGGGCCAGCCCGAGCCCTCGGCGCTGCGCGCGGCGATCGCCGGCTTCAGCATGCTGGCCATCGCACTGCTGCTGCCGTACACGCTGGCGCGCATCAAGCGCTACCAGCACGGGCACTACGCGCTGGCCGGCGAGGTCACGCAGCTCGACGTGCGCACCCGCTCCTTCTACGGCTGGGCGCTGCGCACCTTCTTAGTCAGCGTGCTGCCGCTGGGGCTGATCGGCATCGCCGCGGCCGCGGTGCTGCCCGACATGCGCCACCTGCGGGGCGACGCGGCGCTCCGGGCCTCGATCGGCTTCGGTGGGCTGCTGCTGCTGGCTTACCTGGTGACCCTGCTGCTGACGCAGTCGTATGCGGTCGCGCGGCTGCAGAACCTGGTCTGGAGCGCCACGCGCTCGCCGCGGCTGAGCTTCGACAGCCGGCTCGGCTTCGGCGCGCTGATGGGGCTGATGGCCAAGAACCTGGTGCTGATGCTGGTGACGCTGGGGCTGTACCGGCCCTTCGCGGTGATCGCGATGACCCGGCTGCGGCTCGAAGCGGTGAGCATCGATGCCGCCGACGACATCGAGCAATGGAGCGCCGCAGCGGCGGCGCGCGGCACCCCTGAAGCGGCCGGCGACGCCGCGGGCGACCTGCTGGGCATCGACATCGGGCTGTGACCGAACCGCCGGTCCTCGTCGCCGACTACTTCGACGGCCACTCGGCGCGCGCGCAGCCGGTGCGGCTCGCGATCCGCGAGCGCCGGCTGCTGATCGAGGGCGACGGGGTCAGCCGCAGCGTGCCGTTGCGCCAGGTCGGCTGGCCGGAGCGCCAGCGCCACGGCGCGCGCCAGGCGTACCTGCCGGGGCAGGGGCTGATCAGCGCTCCGGACGCCGCGGCCTGGGATGCCTGGGCCACCGCGAGCGGCCTGCGCGAGCGGCTGGTGGTGCGCTGGATGCAGAGCTGGCGCGGCGTCGCGCTGGCCGCAGCGCTGCTGGTCGTGGTGCTGGTCGGCAGCTGGCGCTGGGGCCTGCCGGCGGCAGCGCACGGGTTGGTCGCGCTGACGCCGATCGGCGTCGACGAGCAGCTCGGCGCGCTGGCTTTCGAGCAGTTCGAGCACCAGTGGCTGCAGCCGAGCAAGCTGCCAACCGAACGGCAGGCCGCGCTGCGCGCCCGCTTCGCAGCCGCGCTCGAACGCGGCCAGGCGGTCGAGCGCGCGCGCGGCGCCGCCGCGCCGCTGCCCGCCTGGCAGCTGCACTTTCGCGCGTCGACCGAGCGCGGCCTCGGCGCCAATGCCTTCGCGCTGCCGGGCGGCCACATCGTGGTCACCGACGCGCTGGTCGAGCTGCTCACCGACCGGCCCGACGTGCTGGTCGGCGTGCTCGGCCACGAGCTCGGCCACGTGCGCCATCGCCACGGCATGCGCTCGGTGGTGCAGGTCGGGCTGCTGAGCGCGCTGTCCTCGCTGGTACTGGGCGACTTCTCGACGCTGCTGACCGCCGCGCCGGTGCTGCTCGGCCAGGCGGCGTATGCGCGCGAGTTCGAATTCCAGGCCGATGCCGATGCGGCGCGGCTGATGCGCGCCAACGGCATCGACCCGGCGGACTTCGGCGTGCTGTTCGAGCGGCTGCGCCGGCAGCAGCAGGCCAGGCCCGGCATCGAGCTGCCGATCGGCCTGGCGACGCACCCGCCGGACGCCGAGCGGGTCCGCCGCATGCGCGAGGCAGCGCCGGGGCCCTGAATAGAATTCGCGGTTTGCCGCGCCGCCTTCGGACACCGCCATGACGCTCTCGACCCTCACCGCCTTGTCGCCGCTGGACGGCCGCTATTCCAGCCGCATGACGGCGCTGCGGCCGCTGATGTCGGAGTTCGGGCTGATGCACCGGCGCGTGCAGGTCGAGGTCGAATGGTTCATCGCGCTGACCGATGCCGGCTTCGGCGAGCTGAAATCCCTGGGCGAGGTGTCGCGCGGCTACCTGCGCTCGCTGGTGCTGCGCTTCTGCGAGAACGACGCCAAGGCGATCAAGGACATCGAGAAGACCACCAACCACGACGTCAAGGCGGTCGAGTACTGGCTGAAAGCGCGCTTCAAGGGCCACGCCGACCTGGAAGCGGCGGCCGAGTTCGTGCACTTCGCCTGCACCAGCGAGGACATCAACAACACCAGCCATGCGCTGATGCTGAAGGCCGCGCGCGAGCAGGTGCTGCTGCCGGCGCTCGACGGCGTGGTCGACCGGCTGCGCACGATGGCGCACACGCTGGCCGAGCTGCCGATGTTGAGCCGCACGCACGGCCAGACGGCCAGCCCGACCACCGTCGGCAAGGAGATCGCCAACGTCGTCGCGCGGCTGCAGCGCGCGCGCGAGCGCATCGCGCAGGTGCCGCTGCTGGCGAAGATGAACGGCGCTGTCGGCAACTACAACGCGCACCTGGCCGCGTACCCCGAGTTCGACTGGGAGGCCTTCAGCCGCAAGGTCGTCGAGCAGCGCCTCGGGCTGGCCTTCAACCCCTACACGATCCAGATCGAGCCGCACGACTACATGGCCGAGCTGTTCGATGCGATGACCCGCTGCAACACGATCCTGATCGACTGGTCGCGCGACGTCTGGGGCTACATCTCGCTCGGCTATTTCAAGCAGCGGCTGAAGGAAGGCGAGGTCGGCTCGTCGACGATGCCGCACAAGGTCAACCCGATCGACTTCGAGAACGCCGAGGGCAATTTCGGCCTCGCCAATGCGCTGCTGGCGCACCTGGCGCAGAAGCTGCCGATCAGCCGCTGGCAGCGCGACCTGACCGATTCGACCGTGCTGCGCAACATGGGCAGCGCGCTCGGTTATGCGCTGCTGGGCCTCGATTCGCTGACGCGCGGCCTGGACAAGCTCGAAGTGCACCGCGAGGCGCTGGCCGACGATCTGGACGGCGCGTGGGAAGTGATGGCCGAAGCCATCCAGACCGTGATGCGCCGCCACGGCCTGCCCGAGCCCTACGAGCAGCTGAAGAAGTTCACCCGCGGCCAGCCGATGACGCAGGCACTGATGCAGGGCTTCATCGCCGGCCTCGCGCTGCCTGACGCCGAAAAGGAGCGGCTGCTGAAGATGACGCCGGCGGGCTACACCGGCGCCGCGGCGTCCCTGGCGAAGCGGGTGTAGGGCGACCCCGTTCGCCGCGCCGGCCCTCTCGGCTGGCAGGGGCCAACGCGTCCGTGCTGTCGGACATGTTTACATCACGCAATAGCAGAAGCTCGAATTCACTGACAGATCAATGACTTAGCGTTGCTGGCACCAAACCTGCTCTCGAGGCCGGTCGCCCGGATGGGTATGTGGGAGAACGTGATGCTGTCGAAAAAGATCCTGGCGCTGGCGGCCCTTGCCGCCATCGCGCAATCCGCTCAAGCGGACATCGTCTGGAACTGGTCCTTCGCAGGGGAAACCGGCCAGTTCGTGACCGACGGTACCGGTGGTGGCGCCGGCACCTACAACGTGATCGACTTCTCGGTCACCTCCAGCGCCGTGGGCGGCACGCTCGGCAGCCTGCTCGGCGGCCAGTACACCGACGGCCAGTTCGTGACCGACATGCCGTACTCGTTCGTGTACAACGGCTCGGCCGTCACGCAGTGGCTGCACAGCGGCGCCAACAGCTTCGACTGGCTGACCTTCGACAGCCCGACGTCGTCGATCTCGTACTTCTTCGGCTGGGACTCCGGCAACCTCAACGACCCGACCAAGGCTGCCTGGTGGACCGGCAACGCCGCCGGCCAGCATGGCGCCGCGACGGTGACCGTGACGGTCGCGAACGCCGTGCCGGAGCCGACGCCGCTGGCCCTGCTGGCGCTCGGACTCGCCGGGCTCGCGCTGCAGGCGCGTCGCCGCACCTGAGCCTGTCTCAGGCGCCTGCCGGCCAGCCGAACAGGCAGCTCTCGCCGAACTCGTTGTGCACGCGGCCCTCGGGCCGCAGGCCGATCGACTCGAGCACTCGCGCCGACGCCGCGTTCTCCGGCGCGATCGTCGCCAGCACGCGCGGCAGTCGCAGCACCTCGCGCGCGTGGTGCAGGCAGGCGGCGGCAGCCTCGCGCGCGTAGCCGCTGCCGCGCCAGGCCGGCAGCAGCGCATAGCCGATGTCCGGTGCCGGCAGCGACTCGCGCTGCGTCAGGCCGCACATGCCGATCAGCAGGCCGTCGCTGAGCCGCTCGACGGCCCAGAAGCCGTAGCCCAGGCGCTCGTAGTTCTCGACCAGCTTGTCGCGGATGTAGATGCGCGCGTCCTCGGTGCTGCGGATGCCGCGGTCGCCGATGTTGGCGATCCACGCCGGGTCGGTGAGCAAAGCGTGGATGAAGGCGGCATCGTTCTCGTCGAACTCGCGCAGGCGCAGTCGGGCGGTGGTCAATATCTCCATGACCGCGCATTTTCACGGCGCGGGACAATCGGCGTCCCGCCGCCACCGCATGCCCCGCCGCCGATGAAATTCACCGCCGCCCTCGCCGCCGCCGAACGCCGCCACGATTCGATGCTCTGTGTCGGGCTCGACCCCGAACCCGCGAAGTTCCCCGGCGCCTGGAAGGGCGACGCCGACCGCATCCACGACTTCTGCGCCGCCATCGTCGATGCCACCAAGGACCTGGTGAGCGCCTTCAAGCCGCAGATCGCCTACTTCGCGGCGCAGCGCGCGGAGGACCAGCTCGAGCGGCTGATGGCGCACATCCGCCGCGTCGCGCCCGACGTGCCGGTGATCCTCGACGCCAAGCGCGGCGACATCGGCTCCACCGCCGCGCAGTACGCGCGTGAAGCCTTCGAGCGCTACCAGGCCGACGCGGTGACGCTGTCGCCGTTGATGGGCTTCGATTCGATCGAGCCCTGGCTGCGCTACGACGGCAAGGGCCTGATCCTGCTGTGCCGCACCTCCAACCCGGGCGGCAGCGACCTGCAGGCGCAGAAGCTCGCCGACGGCACGCCGCTGTTCGAGCACATCGCGCAGCTCGCCGCCGGGCCGTGGAACCGCAACGGCCAGCTCGGGCTGGTGGTCGGCGCGACCTATCCCGAGGAAATCGCCCGCGTGCGCGAGATCGCGCCGACGCTGCCGCTGCTGATCCCCGGCGTGGGTGCGCAAGGCGGCGATGCGGCGGCCACGGTGCGCGCCGGCTGGCGCGGCGATGCCGGCGGCACGACCAGCGGGCCGATCATCGTCAACTCGTCGCGCGCGATCCTCTACGCCTCGTCGGGCGCCGACTTCGCCAGCGCCGCCCGCGCCGCGGCCCAGGCCACGCGCCGGCAGCTGGCCGCCGCCCGCTGAGCCCCTAGCGGCGCGAGCGCCGCACCCACTCGATCCCGAGCAGCTCGCCGACGTGCCGCAGCAGCACGTCGAAATCGATCGGCTTGGCGACGAAGGCGCTGGCACCGTTGGCCAGGCTCGCCGCCTGGTCGGCGAGGCTGGCGCTGGCCGACACGGCGATGATCGGCAGCGTCGCGAAGCCGGGCGTCGCGCGCAGTTCCCGCGTCGCCTCCTGCCCGCTCGTGCCGGCCATCACGTTGTCCATCAGGATCAGGTCGGGCCGCTGCGCCAGCGCGCGCTCGATGCCGGCGCGGCCATCGGCCGCCTCGTCGGTGTCGAAGCCCAGCCCCTGCAGCAGCTCGACCACCAGCGCGCGGTTCTCGACCACGTCGTCGATCACCAGCACGCGGCGGCGCTCGCCGCTGTAGGCCACGGTGACGAGCTGCGGTGCCTCGGCGCCCGCACCGCCGCCGGCGATCGGCAGCGACAGCTCGAACCAGAACCGGCTGCCGCCGTCCTCCGCATCGGCGCCCGCCAGCCGGCTGTGAACACGCAGCTCGTCGCCCATCAGTCGCACCAGCTGGCGGCTGATCGCCAGCCCGAGCCCGGTGCCGCCTTCGCGCTGCTGCATGTCGCCGACCTGCTCGAAGGGCAGGAAGATCGCGTCCAGGTGCTGCTCGGCGATGCCCGGGCCGGTGTCGCTGACCTCGAAGCGCAGCCGCGCGCGGCCGGGCAGGTCGGGCCCGTGCTGCACGCGCAGCGCGACCTCGCCGCGGGCGGTGAACTTGACCGCGTTGCCGAGCAGGTTCAGCAGCACCTGCCGCAGCCGCTTGTCGTCGACCTCGACCGCCCGCGGCAGCCCGGGCGCGGCGTCGAAGACGAAGCGCAGGCCCTTCTCCTCGGCCTTCACGCGCACCGCGTCGACGACCTCGGCCAGGCACGGCACCAGCTCGACCGCGCTGGCGTGCAGCTCGAGGCGCCCGGCCTCGACCCGCGACAGGTCGAGGATGTCGTTGATCAGCCGCAGCAGGTGCTCGCCGCTGCTGCGGATGATGCGCAGGTGCGCGGCCTCGCGGCTGCCGACGGATGCCGCCAGCTGCATCAGCTGCGTGAAGCCGAGCACGCCGTTCAGCGGCGTGCGCAGCTCGTGGCTCATGCGGGCGAGGAAGTCGCTCTTGGCGCGGTTGGCGACCTCGGCGCGCTCCTTGGCCGCGGTCAGCTCGGCGGTGCGCTCGTGCACCAGCTCCTCGAGGTGGTCGCGGTGGCGCACCAGCTCGGCCTCGTCGTGCTTGCGCTGCGAGATGTCGCTGGCGAAGGTCTCGATGTACAGCGGCTGGCCGTGCTCGTCGCGCACCAGCCGCGCGTTCATCAGCACCCACAGCGTGCTGCCGTCGCGGCGCCGCAGCTGCACCTCGCGGCCGGCGATGGTGCCCTGCGTCAGCAGCCGCTCCAGCACCGCCGCACGCTCCTGCGGATCGACATAGAGCTGGTGCTTCACGTCGTGCACCGAGGCCAGCAGCTCGTCCACCGAGGCGTAGCCGAGCATCTGCGCGGACGCCGGGTTGGCGCTGAGCACGCGCCCTTCGAGCGAGACGCGCGAGATGCCCTCGAGCGCCCCTTCGACGATGCCGCGGTGCTGCGCCTCGCTGCCGCGCAGCTGCTCGGTGAGCGCGCTGTTGTCGGCGACCGAGCGGCGCAGCTTGGCGGTCATCTCGTTGAGCTTGGCGGCCAGCTGGTGCAGCTCGTGGCGGCCGCGATCCTTCAGCTCGAAGACCTTGTCGCCGAGGTTGTCGATGTTCAGCCCGCCGACGAACTCGCTCAGCTGGCGCAGCGGCTTGCCGAGCCAGCGCTGCACGACGAACAGGAAGATGAACCACAGCGCCGCCGTCTTGATGACCGAGTTGACGAGGATCAGGAAGAAGCCGTACTTGACCTGGTCGAGCACGACCTGCTGGCTCGAATACACGGTCCAGCGGCCGATCGGATGCTGGCGGCCGTTCTCGTCGACGTAGACCACCGCGAAGGTGCGGCTGAACATCTCGCCGAACAGGCCGCCGCGCGGATCGGCCGGCTGCAAGCCGCCGCCGGGTCCGGCGCGCAGCTGGCGACCCTGCGCATCGAGCACCATCCCGGCGGCCTCGATCACCGTGCCCTGCAGGTCCTCGACCTTCACGCCCATCACGATCGGCAGCTCGCGCATGCCCGACAGCAGCCCGCGCAGCACGTCGTAGTTGAAGCGCCACATCGCGTCGGTGATGCCGGGGCCGAAGGTCTGCTGCAGGCTCTCGATCTCCTGCAGCAGGCGCTGCTCGGTGTGGCGGTATTCGGCGGTGAGCTGCACCGCGGTCACGATCACCGTGACCACGAAGTAGGCGCCGAAGATGATGCGCAGCAGCCGGGCGGCGATGGAGTCGATCACTGCTCCGGCTTCACCAGGATTGCGTCGTAGAGCCTGCGGATCTGGCGCACGCCGTCGGCATCCGACCACTGCTCGACCGCCTGCCGGTAGCGCGGCGTCGCTCGCTCGGCGCGCAACACGGCGTCGATCTCGCCGATGACGCGCGCGCCCCACTCGTTCTTCGCGCACAGCACATGGGTCGTGATGTGGTTGGACATCTCCTTGAACGGCAGACCCACCAGCTCGTCGCCGCCCAGGCGCTTGCCGAAGTAGGCGGCGCGGATCGGCAGCTCGATGACGTAATCGAGCCGATCGGCCAGCAGCATCTTCAGCCCGTCGACATAGTCGGAGTGCACCTGCGCCGGCGGATGCTTCTGCAGCAGCCCGTCGATCACCGGGCTGTAGGCGCGCCCGCGCACGACGCCGGTGCGCAGTGCCGGATTGGCCAGCAGCCGCTCCAGCGACAGCTCGCCCAGCGCCTCGAACTCCGCGCGCCGCGGCTTGCGCACCACCAGCTGCGGCGGCAGCCAGAACGACGCCGGCAGCGAGAAGGTCGCGAAGGTCTCGCGCTCGGCCGTCTTGACGAAGCCGGTGGCGCACCAGCGGTTGCCGGAGCGGATCTCGTTCATCACGCGCGGGATCGGCGCCTGCACCTCTTCGTGGTCGTACTGCGTCAGGCGTTCCTTCAGCAGCTGGCGGATGCGGTCCTCGATGCCCTGGTTGCGGTCGGCCCCGGTGGGCATCGAGCCCGGCGCGTTGTCGATCCAGCCCCAGGTGATGACGTCGCGGGCCTGCACCGCGCCGCTGCCGGCAACACCGGCCAACGCCAGCACGCAAACCGGCACCAGCCGTGCCAAACGAGTTCGAGTCATGGACACACCTCGCCGCTTCGTCGCTGCCCGTCCGGTCTCCGGGACCGCTGGGCAAGACGCAAGTGCCGGTCTTGTGGCGGCCGGTCGGTTGCTCCCCCTGGCAGGGCTGCGCGCCGTTACGCCGTCCTGGACTGCGGCAAATCGTAGTCTCGCACCCGGTGAGCCGCAAGCCGGCGCCGGGCCGGCCCCCCCGGGAACGCAGACCGGCGAAACCCGGGCAGCCAGCCTGTGTCATCCCTGCGACACTGCGCGCCGCGACTACGAGAAGTTCACGCGTGCCGCCAGAGACATCCCCCCACCTGGCCTTGCGGGGCGCGATCCTGCGGGCCTTCTTCATCGCCGCCGCCGCGGCCGCCACGGTCGGCTTCCTGAGCCACCTGCTGCGCTCGGACGCGCTGAGCGCCCCCGCCGGCCTGCTCGCCGGCGGCTATGCCGTGCTGGCACTGGGCAGCATGGCGGCGACGCGGCTGTCGCAGCCACAGGCGCAGCGCGCGCTGCTGCCGGTGGCGCTCGGCGCGCTGGTCGTCGTCGGCTCGGCGTCGCTGGCCACCGGTCTCGGGCTGCAGTCGCCCGGCCTCGCCTTCTTCGGCCTGCTCGCGTGCCTGGTCTGCGCCGTCGCCGACGAGCGGCAGGGACCGATGACCGCCGCCGGCGCAGCCGCCGTCGTGGGGGTGCTGACGGCGGCCGAGTGGAGCGGCTTCCTGCCGCCGGCCCCGGACGGCCAGCCGCCGCTCGCCGTGCGCACGGGGGTGCAGCTGGCGGCGGTGGCCATCGGCGCCGGTGCCGGCCAGATGATCCGCCGCCTGGTGCAGGCCCATGGCCACGATGCCGGCGAGCGCGAGCGGCGCTTTCGCGGCCTGCTCGGCATCGCCGCGTCGGCCTACTGGGAAACCGACGCGCAGCTGCGCATGGCGCATGTCTCGCAGCGCGATGCGCACGGCCAGTTCGTCGCGCTGCGCGCGCTGCCGCGGCGGCCGGCCTGGGGCCTGCCGGAGCTGCAGTTCGACGACGAGCTGCTCGACACGCTGCGCGCCGACATGGAAGCGCGCGAGGTGTTCCGCGACGTCGCCGTCGCCTGGCAGCTGCCGGGCGGCGACCTGCGCCACTTCCTGGTCAGCGGCGAGCCGCGCCTGGATGCCGAGGGCCGCTTCATCGGCTACTGGGGCGCCGCGCGCGACATCACCGCCGAACGCCGCGCGCGCGAGGCGCTGCGGGCCACCGAGCTGCGCTACGAGGAGCTGTTCCGCCGCACGCCGTCGCCGCTGGTGCTGCACCGGCAGGGTGTCGTGCTCGATGCGAACGCCGCCGCCGCGGCGCTGTTCGGCTTCGACGCGGCGCGCTCGATGCTCGGCTTCGACCTGACGACGATGCATCCGCCGGGCGACGGCGCGCTGCGCGCGCGCGAGCGCTTCAGCTGCATCACGCGGCTGGCGCCGGGCGAGGCGCTGCCGCCTTTCGACGACGAGATCGTCACCCGCACCGGCATGACGCTGCAGGTCACCGAGACCGCCGTGCGCGCCGATGCCGACGGCGCGCCGGCGACGCTGTCGATCTACGTCGACGAGACCTCGCAGAACGCGGCCGAGCGCGCACTGCGGCGCTCGCAGGCGCTGCTGTCGCAGGTGGTGTCGATGAGCCCGGACGTCATCACGCTGACCGACCTGCAGACCGGCCGCTACGAGATGGTCAACGCCAGCTTCGAGCGGCTGACCGGCTACGCCGACGGCGAGGTGATCGGCCGCAGCGCGCTGGAGATCGGCATCTGGCGCTCGGCCGAGGACCGCCAGCGGCTGATGCAGGCGCTGACGCAGCAGGATGCGGTGCGCGACGTGCCGATCGATTTCGTCACCCGCGACGGCACGGTGGTGCCGCTGCTGGTCTCGGCGGCGCGCTTCGCGCGCGACGGCCGCGTCTACCTGGTGATCAATGCGCGCGATCTCACCGAGGCCACGCGCACGCGGCTGGAGCGCGAGGCGATCCTCGACAACGCGTCGGTCGGCATCGCCTTCACGCGCGAACGCCAGTTCGTGATGGTCAATCCGCACTTCGAGCAGATGTACGGCTGGCCGCCGGGCGAGCTGGTCGGCCAGCCCGGGCGCGTGGTCTGGCCCAGCGACGACGACTACAACGACCTCGGCCGCATCGTCGGCCCGCTGCTGCGGCGCGGCGAGCAGGTCGAGTTCGAGCGCCCATCGATGCGCCGCGACGGCAGCACCTTCACCGTGCGCATGCGGGCCAAGGCGATCGACCCCGACCGGCCGGGCGAGAACGGCACGATCTGGATCGCCGAGAACGTCACCGCACAGCGCCAGGCCGATGCCGCGCTGGCGCGTGCCCGTGACGAGGCCGAAGCGGCGAACCGCGCCAAGAGCGCGTTCCTCGCCAACACCAGCCACGAGATCCGCACGCCGCTGAACGGCCTGGTCGGGCTGGCGCGGCTGGCGCGCATGCCGGACGTCGAGCCGAGCCGCCTGCGCCAGTACCTGGAGCAGATCGGCGCCAGCGCCGAAACGCTGTCGGCGATCATCTCGGACATCCTCGACCTGTCGAAGATCGAGGCCGGCAAGCTCGACGTCGAGAGCAATCCCTTCGACCTGCTGGAGCTGCTGCACTCGCTGCAGCAGGCCTATTCAGCCCTGGCCGACAGCCGCGGGCTCGAGTTCACGGTCGAGATCGATTCCGCGCTGGCGCCGGTGGTGCGCGGCGACGCGTTGCGCGTGCGCCAGATCCTTGCCAACTTCCTGCACAACGCGCTGAAGTTCACCAACCACGGCGCGCTGCGCCTGGTCGTGCGCCGCCTGGTGCAGCGGCCGGCCGACGGCGACGAGGCGGACACGGCGCGCGACCACTCGCTCGACGACTGGGTGCGCTTCGAGGTCCACGACACCGGGGTCGGCATCGATGCCGAGACGCAATCGCGCCTGTTCAAGCCCTTCACGCAGGCCGATGAATCGATCACCCGGCGCTTCGGCGGCACCGGGCTCGGGCTGTCGATCTGCCGCGAGCTGGCCGAGCTGATGGGCGGGCAGGTCGGCGTCGACAGCGGCCCGGGGCGCGGCAGCTGCTTCCATGCCGAGCTGCCGCTGCCGCCGGTCGACGAGCTGGCCGCCGCGTCGGCCCACGGCGCCTTCGAGCACGACCCGCTGCGTGGCGCGCGCGTGCTGCTGGTCGAGGACAACGCGGTCAACATGATGATCGCCGCGGCGATATTGGAGCAGTGGGGCGTGCAGGTCGGCCAGGCCGCCGACGGTCCGCAGGCGCTGGTCGCCGTCGAGCGTGCCGTGGCGGCCGGCCAGCCCTACGACGCGCTGCTGATGGACGTGCAGATGCCCGGCATGAGCGGCTACGAGGCGACACGCCGGCTGCGCGAGCGCTACTCGCTGCTGCAGCTGCCGATCGTCGCGCTGACCGCCGCGGCGCTGACCTCCGAACGCGAGCGCGCGGCCGAGATCGGCATGAACGACTTCCTGACCAAGCCGATCGACGCCAACCGGCTGCGCACGACGCTGCAGCGCGTGCTGGCGGCGGGGGAGCTGGCGCCCGATCTGGGCTAGTGCGCGAAATCAGCGTCAGGCGGAGATGCCGACCTGCAGCGTGCCGACGTAGCCGTCGCTCGTGTTGCCGGTCAGCGTCGCGAGCTGGGTGCTGTAGCCGTCGCTGAAGACGTTGTCGCTGGTGAAGCTGATGCGGCCCAGGTTGCGCAGGCTCGTCGCGTAAGCGCTGGTGTTGTAGACGGTTGTGCAGACATCGGTCGGGAACGCGATCTGCGAGGTCTTCAGCTTGTTCGAGAAGCTGGTCGCCGTGTTCGTGCTGCGGTAGATCTCGAAGTGCATGTGCGGCATGCGCCCGTCGTAGCAGCCGGGGAAGATGGTCTGGAACACCGCCACGCCGTCGCTGCCGGTGGCCTGCACGCCGCGCAGGTAGTTCTGGTTGGCGACGCTGGCCGAGTACATCGAGTAGTTGCCGTCGCGATCGCAGTGCCACAGGTAGATCGCATGACCGGCCAGCGATGCGCACGAGGCACCGGTGTTGACAACCTGGATGCGCATCGTCAGCGGGATGCCCGCGGCCGTGCCGGTGGCGCCGGCGATGCTGGAACGGATGTCGCTGCGCACGATGCCCGACAGCATCAACGCATTGGCGACGCCGCCGTTGCTCGAGTTCGAGCCGTCGCCGGGGTAGGGGCCGGCCGTCTCCTCGGGAATCACCGAGCAGCTGGTGGTGCCGGTGCCGGTCGAGGTTCCGGTGCCGATGGACGTCCCCGTGCCCGTGCCTGTGCCCGTCGTCGTCGTGGCCGTGCTGTCATCGCCGCCACCGCCGCAGCCGGCGAGCAGCAGCCCGGCGGCCGCGCCGCCGCCGGCCAGCCAGCGCAGCGCGCGGCGGCGGTCTGCGGCCTGGCGGATCAGCAGCGGAAGGTCGGTGGCGAGGCCGCCGTCGTGGGCGTGGTGGTCGTCGTGCAAGCGCATGGGGTCCTGGGGCTGGCTGAAGCGGCGTCGCCGCGATGCCTGCACTGTGCACAAGCGCCGTTGCTCGACTTCGTGGCCCGTGTGTCGGCCCGGACACAAACGGCGCGACGACGTGACTCAGCCCACCGGAAGCACCAGCCGCGCGCGCAGCCCGCCGCCGGGCCGGTTGGCCAGCACCAGCCGGCCGCCGTCGCGCTCGGCCAGCTCGCGGGCGATCGCCAGGCCGAGGCCATGGCCAAGTCGCGGGCCGTCTTCGGGTCCAGGCGCCAGCTGCACCCAGGGCTCGAAGACGCGCTCGAGCTGCTCGGGCGGAATGCCCGGGCCGTCGTCGTCGACCAGCAGCTCGACGAAGCCGCCGACGCCGGCCTGGGCGCTCAAGCGCGCCGAGCCGCCATGGCGCAGCGCGTTGTGCACGAGATTGACGAGGCCGCGCCGCAAGGCGGCCGGCCGCGCGCTAACACGCAACAGGGGCGGCAGCGTGTCGTCGAGCGTCACCGGCTCGCCCTGCTCGGCGAAGTCGTCGGCCAGCGCCTGCAGCAGCGCGAGGGCATCGATCGGCTGCGGCGCGCTGCCGGCGCGCTGCTCGCGCAGCACGGCCAGCGTGTCGTCGAGCAGCGCATCGATCTCGTCGATGTCGCGCGCGGCGGCAGCGCGCTGCGCCTCGGGCAGCGGCTCCAGGCGCAGGCGCAAGCGCGTCAAGGGCGTGCGCAGGTCGTGCGAAGTCGCCGCCAGCTGCAGGCCGCGGGCGTCGAACTGCTCGCGCAGCCGCACGGCCATGCGGTTGAAAACCCGCGCGGTCTCGCGCATCTCGGCGCTGCCGCGGCGTTCATCCAGCACCGGCAGCGGTTCGCCGCGCGCCAGGCCGGCTTCCAGCGCCGTCGATGCGCCGGCCAGGCGGCGCATCGGTGCAGCCAGCCACCGCGCGCCGAGCGCGGCCCCGAAGGCGATCACCAGGGCCCGCAGGCCGTAGTCGAGCCACAGCATCGCCGGCGGAAGCGATGGCGGCCCATCGCCCCGTGGTTGGCCCGGCGGCTCGCCGGGCGGGGGAGCTGGCGGCGGCGGCATGTCCGATCGCTGTGGCGGGGGTGGCGGCGGCATCGCGCCGCGCGGTTGCTCGAACGGCGGCCCCGGCGGCAGCGAGGTCAGGATCGGCAGCCGCGCCACGTCGGCCGCCCGGCCAGGCGCAACCTGGCCCATCACGACGGCATAGGCGACCAGGTGAGCGGCCACGAGGATCACCCACAACAGCACGAACAGCCGCAGGAACAGCGTGTCGAGGCGGCGCCAGCTCATGCCGCGCTCACCGTCCCATCGAACAGGTAACCCTCGCCACGCAGCGTGCGGATCAGCGGCGTGCCGGTCACCGCGAGCTTGCCGCGCAGCCGCGACACCGCCAGGTCGATGCTGCGGCCGGCGGCCTCGGTGCCCGGGCTGCGCGTCAGCTCCAGCAGCCGCTCGCGCGTCAACACCTGGCCGGCATGCTCGACGAAGGCGCTCAAGAGGCGGAACTCGGCGGCCGACAGCGCCACCAGCAGCCCGTCGGGCGCGTGCAGCTGGCGCTCGAGCCGGTCGAAGCGCCAGCCGGCGAACTGCAGCTCCGTGCCTGCGGCGGCGGCCACCGCGCGGCCGCGCCGCAGCACGGCACGGATGCGCGCCACCAGCTCGCGCGGCTCGAAGGGTTTCGGCAGGTAGTCGTCGGCGCCGATCTCGAGCCCGAGCACGCGTGAGATCGGATCGCCCTGCGCGGTCAGCATGATCACCGGCAGCGCCGGGCGCCGCTGCTTGATCCAGCGGCACAGCGCGAGGCCGTCGTCGTCGGGCAGCATCAGGTCGAGCAGCAGCAGATCGACCTCGGCATCCACCGCGCAGCGCCGGAACGACGCGCCGTCGGCCAGCGCCTCGACGCTGATGCCGTGCTGCTGCAGGAAATCGACCAGCAGCGTGCGGATCGCGGCGTCGTCGTCGACCAGCAGGCAGCGTGTCATCCCCGAAGTGTCGCGCCTTTGGAAATCGAAGGCCGATCAGGCGCGCCGCAGTGCCGCCACCGACAGGCCCGCGCCGACGAAGGCGAGGCCGGCGCCGATGTTCAGGCCGGCGACCGCACGCGGGCGTTCACGCAGCCAGTTCGACAGCCGCGCGGCGAACACGCCCATCAGCGCGAAGCCCAGCGCCGTCCACAGCGCGAACCACGCGCCGTAGACCAGCATCTGCGCCGTCACCGAGCCGCGCGCCGGGTCGACGAACTGCGGGATGAAGGCCAGCGCGAAGAGCCCCGGCTTCGGGTTCAGCGATCCCGACAGCAGCCCGGTCAGCAGAATGCGGCGCAGCGGCTGGCGCTCGGCCGGCGCGAAGCTGATCAGCCCGCGCGTGCGCAGCACCTTCACGCCCAGCCACACCAGGTAGGCCGCACCGAGCAGCTTGACGAGCCAGAAAGCCAGCGCCGAGGTTTGCATCAGTGCCGTCAGCCCGCAGGTCGCGGCCAGCGCATGCAGCATCGTCGCGGCGCCGGAGGCCAGCGCCGATGCCACCGCCGCGCGCCGGCCCTGGCTCAGGCCGCGGCCGATCGCCAGCAAGTTGTCGGGGCCGGGCGCCAGCACCAGCAGCACGCAGGCCAGCGTGTAGGCGAGCCAGATGTCGACGGGAAACACGATGCACGCTCCTTGGGGGATAGGGAATGGGCGCGATGCTCGCCGCGAACTGGTCTGCCCGTAAGATCCAGTTCGATGTCGAAATCGAGGTCCAGTGACCAGCCCGAGCTGCCGATCAAACTGCTGCGCGGCAGCGGCGGTCCGTTGCACCTGCAGCTCGAGCAGGCCCTGCGCGACGCGATCCGCGGCGGCCGGCTGCGCCAGGGCAGCGCGCTGCCGTCGACGCGCACGCTGGCCGCGGATCTCGGCGTGGCGCGCGGCGTGGTCGTCGAGGCCTACGAGCAGCTCGCGGCCGAAGGCTTTCTCGCGACGCGCCGCGGCGCCGCGACGACGGTCGCCGCCGGCCGCATCGAGACCGCACCGCTGCAGCGTGCCGCGGTGGCGCCGACCTGGGCCTTCGACTTCAAGCCGGGCGTGCCGGACCTGCGCCTGTTCCCGTTCACGCGCTGGAGCCGCAGCGCGCGCCGCGTGCTTCGCGGCCTGACGCCGCCAGCGCTCGGCTACGGCGACGCCCGCGGCACGCCCGAGCTGCGCACGGGCCTGGCCGACTACCTCGGCCGCGTGCGGCAGGTGCGCTGCGATGTCTCGCAGGTGCTGGTCTGCAGCGGCTTCGCGCAAGGCCTGGGGCTGGTCGCCAAGGCGCTGGCCCGGCACGGCGTGCGGCGATTCGGCATCGAAGACCCGACGCACCCCGACCAGCAGCATGCGATCAGCGCGGCCGGGCTGCAGGCCGTGCACATTCCCGTCGACGAGCAGGGCTTGCGGGTCGACCTGCTCGAGGCCAGCCGCGCCGAGGCGGTGCTGGTCACGCCGGCCCACCAGTTCCCGACCGGCGCGGTGCTGTCGGCGGCCCGCCGCCAGCAGCTGGCGGCCTGGGCGACGGCGCGCGGCGGCTGGATCGTCGAGGACGACTACGACGCCGAGTACCGCTACGACCGCGAGCCGATCGGCGCGCTGCAGTCGCTGGCCCCGTCACGGGTGATCTACGCCGGCTCGGCGAGCAAGATCCTGGCGCCGGCGCTGCGGCTGGGCTGGATCGTCGCGCCGCCGCCGCTGGGCGACACGCTGGCCGAGCTCAAGCGCCTGTCGGACATGGGCACGCCGCTCATCGAGCAGCTGGCCTATGCCGACTTCCTCGCCGGCGGCGAGCTCGACCGGCACCTGCGCCGCATGCGCGCGGTGTACCGCGCGCGCCGCGACGCGGTGATCGATGCGCTGGCCCAGGACTTCCCCGGCTGGCTGCCGCACGGCATCGCGGCCGGTCTGCACCTGCTGGCCTGGCTGCCGGCGCGCACCAAGGAGGCGGCGCTGGTCGACGCGGCGGCGCGGCGCGGCATCCGCGTGCTGCCGCTGGCGGGTTATTGCACGCAGCACCGGCTGCCGCCGGCGCTGGTGCTCGGTTACGCCGGGCTCAACGAGGGCGAGATCCGGCGCGCGTTCGCGCGGCTGGCAAAAGCTAACTCGTAAAGCGCGCGGCCACCGTCGATCGGCGCCGACGCTTCAGTCCAGCGCCACTTCCGTGCGCACGGTGCCGGCCCGATCCGCACTCGCCGTCAACGCCAGGTGCGTGCCGCGCGGCGCCTTGACGACCCACTCGGCGACCGCGCGATCGGCGGTGATCTCCTTGTTCGGCAGGAAGGCCTGCAGCGAGCTCTTCGGCGCATGGCCGTCGAGCTGCGGGCCGACCGTGCGCTGCTTGCCCGAGATCAGCGCGACGCCCGGCGGCAGGTGCAGCTCGAAGACCACGCCGCGCGCGGTCTTGCGCTCGATCGCGCGCTTGGTGACGTTGGACGGCAGGTAGCCGGCGTTGGCGACCGCGAAGCGCACGCGCCAGGTGTCGGGGCCGAGCGCGCGCACCTCCGTGCGCAGCACCTCGAGCTTCGGCAGCGACAGCGCCAGCTGCGTCAGCCAGGCCGGAAAGCGCGCCGCCTCGCGCTCACGCAGGTGCGGCGGCGGGTTGCGCCAGTAGTTCAGGCGGTCCCAGCCGCCGAGCTCGACCATGCCGAGCTGCGGATGGCGGTACGGGTACCACGTCACGTGCGCGTTACCGCCGCACTGTTCGTCGCTCCACTTCAGCAGCTTCAGGTCGTCCTCGACCGGGTGCTCGCGGTACCAGTGGATCCAGTCGTAGTCGGTGATGCCGGCTTCCTTGTTCGGTGCCCAGATCTCGACGGTCCAGAACAGCGCGCCCAGGTGCTCGTAGACCCAGTCCTGCGTGCCGGTGATGATTTCCTTCGGGTGGTACTTGAAGTCGTGGTAGATGCTGATCGCCGGGTAGCCGGTGAGCTTCTCGCCGAGCGCCGACAGCCGCTTGTAGACCCACAGGTCCTCGGGCGTCATGTCGTCGTCGCTCTGCGTGCCCATCGGCCGCAGGATCACGCCCGAGTGGGTGTGGAAGCTGACCGCCGCGCCGATGTTCGGATGCTGCGTGATGAAGGCGACCATCGCGCGCACCTCGGGCTCGCTGGTCGGGTACGGGCCGGCGCCCATCTGCTCGTACTCCTGCCGCCAGTACGACGGGAAGTTGCGATTCAGGTCCAGCCCTTCGCGGTTCGGATTGACGCTGATCTGCAGGCCGTCGAAGTGCGTCAGCGTGCCCTCGGGCATCACGCGGTAGTACTGGCCGCCGAATTCGCCCGGCTCGCGCGGCACCATCAGCCGCGCATCGTCGGGGTGGCACTTCCACGGCCCGTGCGGATCGGGCAAACGCATGTGCAGCACGCGGCCGTCGCCGTCGACGTCCTCGACCGTCAGCCCTTCGACCGGGTCCTCGTCGAACGGGTAGGGCCGCGTCGACGAGCGGATGTAGCGCGGCTTGTCGGCCAGCGCGAGCTCGGCGCCGTCGGGGTTCAGGCGCGGGCAGATGTAGATCGCGCGGGTGTCGAGCAGGTGCGTGATCTGCGCCTCCTTGCCGTAGCCGTTGACCAGCTGGTGCAGCCAGTACAGGCAGGCGGTGGACGCGGTCAGCTCGCCGGCGTGGATGTTGCCGTCGACCCAGAAAGCGGGTTTGTCGCGGTCGGTGCCGGTGGCGGCGCTGGTCAGCGTGACCAGCCAGATGTCGCGGCCTTCGTGGCTCTTGCCGATCGATTCGAGCGTGACCAGCTCGGGACGCGCGGCGGCATAGTCCTGCAGCAGCTGGCCGAGCTCGGCGTGGCGGTAGAAGGTGTCGAAGCGGGGAACGGGCAACGCGGGCATGGGTGGCATGGGCATGGCGGGCGAAGCTGCCGAGTGTCGCGCACATCACGCCCCTCGTCCGCGGGGTACCGCGGCCGCTCCGCCGGGCGGTCATGAGGCAAGCTTGGGCCTGGCGGCCTCCGGTGTTCGCCTTGGGAACGGCCCGACGGCTCACTGGCCCTTGAACCGCCCCTGGAAGTGCCGCGACACCGGCAGCTTCTCCGGCCGGCCGTGCAGGCTGAGCTGCATCGTGCCCTCGTCGATGCGCAGCGCCGCGGCGATGTGGTGGTGGTTGACGATCACCGAGCGGTGCACCTGCCAGAAACGCTGCGCGTCGAGCTGCGCCAGCAGCTCCTTCAGCGGCGTGCGGATCAGCGCCTCGCCGCCTTCGTGCACGACGCGGGTGTAGCGCGCGTCGGACTCGAAATAGACCACGGACTCGATGCGGATCAGCCGCACCTCCTTGCCGACGCCGGCCTGGATCACCTCCAGCGGGGCCGGCCGGCGCACCTGCGCCGACAGCTGCGCGAGCAGCGCCTGCAGCGCCACCGCGTCTGCGGCGGCCGGCGGCGCGGGCAGCGCCAGCCGCGCCTGCACGCGCTGCAGCGCCTGCGCGAGCCGCTCGTCATCGACGGGCTTGAGCACGTAGTCGACCGCGCCGGCATCGAAGGCCGCCAGCGCATGGTCGCCGTGCGCGGTGACGAAGACCACCTGCGCGCGACCGGCGATGCGCTCGGCGACCTCGATGCCGGTCAGGCCGGGCATGCGGATGTCGAGCAGGCACAGCGCCGGCTCGTGCTCGAGGAAGGCGTCCCAGGCGTCGACGCCATTGACCGCCTCGGCGACGATCTGCAGCCCGGGCCAGCGCCGCTGCAGCGCGGCCCGCAGCTGCGCGCGCGGGGCTTCTTCGTCGTCGGCGATCAGGGCGGTGATGCGGTTCATCTCGGTGCGTCAGTTGACAACGGAAGTCGCCGGCAGCTCGAGCCGGGCACAGGTGCCGCCCGCGGGCTGCGGCAGCAGCGTGAGCCGCGCCGCCTCGCCCCAGGCCTGCGCGAGGCGGGCGCGTGAGTTGCTCAGGCCGAGCCCTTCGTCGAGCCGCGCCGGCAGCCCGGCGCCGCTGTCGCGCACCTCGACGACGACACGCTCGCCGTCGCGGCGCGCGGTGATCTGCACCTCGGCGCCGGCGATGCTCGGGCCCACGCCGTGCTCGACGGCGTTCTCGACCAAGGTCAGCAGCAGCCCCGGCGGCAGCGGCTGCGCGCGCGCCGCGGCATCGGCGTGGATCACGAAGCGCAGCCGCTCGCCGAGCCGCGCCTGCATCACCTCGAGGTAGCGCGCGGCGGCATCGAGCTCCTCGCCGAGCGTCAGCCGCTCGCGCTTGAACAACGGCAGCGTGGCGCGCAGGTAGCCGGTCAGCGATTGCAGCAGGCTCGACGCGCGCGGATCGCCGGCGTCGACCCAGTGCTGCAGCGAGGCCAGCGAGTTGAACAGGAAGTGCGGCTGGATCTGCGCGGTGGCCAGCTGGCGCGCCATGTCGATCGCCTGCTCGCGCTCGGCGAGCTCGCGCAGGCGGGCGTCGATCTGGTGCCCGCGGTAGAGGGTGACGAACAGGAAGCCGACGGTGCAGCCGAGCAGCACGATGAAGGTGGTGTTGATGAACCAGCGCAGCGACGGATCGCCCGCGAGCCGCCACTTCAGCGCCATGATCAGCAGTGTGCAGACCACGCCGGCCCCGACCGACGCCAGCGCGAGCCGGCGCCGCGTCGGCCGGCGCCACAGCGCGAGCGCCACGTGCCAGGCCGGCCACAGCAGGCCGACCAGCAGCGCGAGCAGGCGTGGCATTTGTTGCGCCGGCCAGACCTGCAGCAGGCCCTGCACGACCAGCGCGACATTGATCAGCACCACCACGACCAGCGTGCGGCTCGGCCGGTCGCCGCCGGCGCGCGCCAGCTCGGCGTCGCTGAAGACCCGTGTCGGGCCCGGGTACCAGAGCTGGCTCCAGTCGATGCGGTCAGTGCTCATTTGCGCTCCCTGCGACGCTGCGCTCCTCGTCGTCGATCGTCAGTCGGGCCACGGTGCCCTGTGCCGCCGCGCGCAGTTCGAGCCGCGCCCGCGCGCCGAAGCGGTGCTGCAGCCGCAGCCGCGAATTGGTCAGCCCGACGCCGTCGTGCCAGGCCGCCGCCAGCCCGGCGCCGTCGTCGGCGATCGTCAGCTCGAATCTGCCGTCGCTGCGCCGCGCGCGCAACGTGATGCAGCCCGGTCGCAGCAGCGGCGCGATGCCGTGCTCGACAGCGTTTTCCAGCAAGGTCAACAGCAGCGCGGGCGGCAGCGGCTGGACGCGGCAATCGTCGGCAACGTCGAACCGGTAGCGCAGCCGCTCACCGAAACGCGAGGCCATGATGCCGAGGTAGTGCTCGGCCAGCGGCAGCTCGTCGGCCAGCGTGATCTGCTCGCGCAGCATCAGCTCGGTCGAGCCGCGCAGGAAGTTCGTCAGCGAGCGCAGCAGCGGCGCGGCGCGCTGGTCTCCGGTATCGACCCAGTGCTGCAGCGCGGCCAGCGTGTTGAACAGGAAGTGCGGCTGGATCTGCGCCTGCAGCAGCTTCAGCCGCGCCTCGGCGGCATGGCGCGCGGCGGCGTCACGCTCCGCTTCGAGCTGCGAACGCAGCAGCGCGCGCTGGATCTGCGCGCGCCGCCCGGAGGCCACGGCCCACAGCAGCAGCAGCAAGGCCATGCCGGCGAGCAGCTGCGCCGGCGTGGCGCGCCACAGCGCACGCGCGAGGCGCCCGGCGCCCTCCGGCACGCCGGCGTCCCACAGCCCGGCGAAGATGCCGCCGAGTGCGCCGGCATAGGTCGCCAGCACCATCAGCAGCGCCGCACTGCGCAGCCGGCGGCCATCGAACTTCTCCGGCTGCAGCCAGGCGCGGCGCATCGCCAGGCCGCTGCCGATGACGAACAGCAGCGCGACCGACACCGACCAGTGCAGCGGCAGCCCCGACGCCTGCAAGCCGAGCACGGTGGCCGACAGGCTCGCCGACACGCCGAGCCACAAGCCGATGCCCCCCTGGACCAGGCGCCGGTCGAGCGCCTCGGCCTCGGCACGCAGCTCGGGGCCGAGATCGCCGTACCACCAGCGGGCGAAGCGCGCGGCGGCGGCGCGCGGCAGCGGCGTGGGCGGGGGGGCGTGCAGCATCGGCGTCAGTCTAGGTGGCGGCGTCGCGGCACCGGCGCAGCGCCGGGCGAAACGCCGGTTCGGTGGCATCAGCGGCCACCGGCGCGGCTCAGTCGGTGGTGCGCCCGCCGACGAAGACGCGCAGCTCACCCGGCGCGAAGGCCGTCCACGGCTCGTCACGCGTCAGCGGCTCGGTGGCGATCACCGCGACGCGGTCGGTCGGCTGCGTCAGCGCGCCGAAGTCGACCGAGAGGTCCTCGTCGGCCAGGTGCGCGGCGCTGAACGGGTGGCGGCGCTCGAGCCAGTACAGCGCCGTCGTCGCATGCGCCCACAGCGCCTGGCCGTTCGACAGCAGCAGGTTGAAGGTGCCGTGGCGGGCGATCGTCGGCAGCAGCTCGCGCAGCGTGCAGGTCAGCTCAGGCGTCGACGGCACGCTGGCATGCGCCTTCGCCAGCTCCTGCATCAGCCAGCAGAAGGCACGCTCGCTGTCGGTTGAACCGACGGCGCGGAAGGCGCCGTGCAAGCGCGGATCGAAGCCCTTCAGGTCGCCGTTGTGCGCGAACACCCAGTAGCGGCCCCACAGCTCGCGCATGAACGGATGCGTGTTCTCCAGCGCGATGTGCCCCTGCGTCGCCTTGCGGATGTGGGCGATGACGTTGTCGCTCTTGATCGGATAGCGGCGCACCATCTCGGCCACCGGCGACACCAGCGCCGAGTGCGGGTCGACGAACAGGCGCACGCCGCGGTCTTCGAAGAAGGCAATGCCGAAGCCGTCCTTGTGCTCGGCGGCGCGGGTGGCCAGGCCGGTGAACGAGAACATCACGTCGGTCGGCGTGTTGGCGTTCATTCCGAGCAGCTGGCACATGTCGGTGACGCTTTCTCAGGGGATCGGCAGGAAGAGTTTGGTCAGGCCACGCAGGCTGACCAGGTGGCCAGGGTTGCCGGTCTCTTCCAGCACGCCTTCCATGCGGCGCAGGATGCGCGGGCTGTGGTTTGCTCGCCAGATCAGCAGGTCGGCCAGCCACGGATGGTCGTTGACGCGGTTGGCGCGCTCGTAGAGGTCGAAACGCGGCTTCAGCGCGGCGATGCTGGTTTGATAACGTGCCATCAGCGCGTCATCGATGTCATCCGCCAGCAGCGCATCGGCGGCCAGCAGGCCCGTCTCCAGCGCCTTGCCGATGCCCTCGCCGGTGAAGGCATAGGTGCTGCCAGCGGCCTCGCCGGTGACCAGCAGCCCGGGCCGCGCGAGCTTCGCGCCGTCGAGCGAGCAGCGCAGCGGCGCGCCCTTCATCGCGCCCAGCCACGTGCCACCGGCCAGCAGCTCGCGCGCCGGCGCGTAGACCTCGGCGAAGGCGGCGAACATCTCGCGCAGGTTGACGTCGGCCATCGTCGCGTGGCCGTCGGAGCCCTTGGCGTGGCTGTGCGCCAGGCCGACGCCGACGTTGAAGGTGTCGTCCGGGCACGGGAAGATCCAGCCGTAGCCCTTGCGCAGGCGCTTGTGCCAGACCACCTCCAGCGCCTCGATGCGGCCGCGCATCGCCGGGTTGTGCACATAGCCGCGCAGGGCGATGCCGCTGGGCGTCTGGCGCTCGCACATGCCGGCGGCCAGCAGCGCCTGCGGCACGGCGCCGGTGGCCAGGACGGTCCAGCGTGCATGGAGCGCGCGGCGCTGATCGCCCTGCTTCAGGCGCGCACCGATCACCCGGCCACCGTCTTCGAGCGGCGCCTCGAAGCGCCACGGCGCGAAGAAACATGCGCCGGAGCGTTCGGCGCCGCGCTTGACGATGTCGTCGAGCATGCGCCGCGGCAGCACCGCCAGCCGCCCCGGCACGTCGATGCGGCCGCCGCGCGGGCCGATGCAGCCGACATGGCGCGCGCTGCGCGCCGCGGCCATCACCTCGCCGGCCAGCCCGAGGCGCTGCAGCGCGCGATGCGCATCGGGGATCAGCCCGTCGCCGCAGACCTTGTCGCGCGGAAAGGCTTGCGCGTCGACCAGCACGACGTCGCGCCCGGCGCGCGCCAGCGCGGTCGCGCAGGCGCTGCCGGCCGGGCCGGCGCCGACGACCAGCACATCGCAGCTCTCGGGCAAGGCGGGCGGGCTCATTGCGCCAAATTGTAGGCAGCGGTCCGGCACGATCCGCTTCGTCGGTTTTCGAATAAGCAAACGCCGAATGGGTCGTTCGGCCCGGCAGCCGGGCTGCCTAGCATCGCGCTTTTCGTCGACTGTGTGCCGATGCTGCTGTCCCGTGCCCTGCTGCGCCGCCATTCCGTGTTGCCCGGTTTCGACCTGGCGCTGGGGCTGACGCTGACCTATCTGTGCCTGGTGGTGCTGGTGCCGCTGTCGGCCGCGTTCCTGAAGACCGCGACGATGAGCTGGCCGGCGTTCTGGGATGCCGTCGCTTCGCCGCGGGTGGTCGCCAGCTACCGCTTAAGCTTCGGCGCCTCGCTGCTGGCGGCGCTGGCCAACGCCGTCTTCGGTCTGGTGATCGCCTGGGTGCTGGTGCGCTACGAGTTCCCGTTCAAGCGCATCGTCGATGCGCTGGTCGACCTGCCGTTCGCGCTGCCCACTGCCGTGGCCGGCATCACGCTGACCGCGCTGTACGCGCAGAACGGCTGGATCGGCCAGTGGCTGCCGGTCAAGATCAGCTTCACGCCCATCGGCGTCTTCGTCGCGCTGCTGTTCATCGGCCTGCCTTTCGTCGTGCGCACGCTGCAGCCGGTGCTGGAGGACCTGTCGAGCGAATACGAGGAAGCCGCGGCGATCCTCGGCGCCAACCGCTGGCAGACCTTTCGCCGCGTGATCCTGCCGATCGTGCTGCCTGCCCTGATCACCGGTTTTGCGCTGGCCTTCGCACGCGCGCTCGGTGAATACGGCAGCGTGATCTTCATCGCCGGCAACCTGCCGATGGTCAGCGAGATCACGCCGCTCTTGATCATCACCAAGCTCGAGCAGTACGACTACACCGGCGCGACGGCGATCGCCGTCGTGATGCTGGCGGCGAGCTTTCTGATGCTGCTGGTGATCAATGCGCTGCAGGGCTGGGCGCGGCGGCGGCAAGGACAAGGATGAACACCGTCGCCCTCTCTCGGCCCGTCGCATCGGCGACCGATGGCCGCTCCCTTTCGCCGTCAGCGATGCGGCACCCGACCGCCGAGCCGGCGTGGGTGCGGCGCCTGCTGATCGGCATCGCGCTCGCCTTCCTGACGCTGTTCCTGTTCCTGCCGCTGGCCGCCGTCTTCTTCGAGGCCTTCAAGAAGGGCGTCGGGGTCTACCTGGCCGCGATCACCGAGCCCGACGCCTGGGAGGCCGTGAAGCTGACGCTGATCGCCGCCGGGATCAGCGTGCCGCTGAACGCGATCTTCGGCGTCGCCGCGGCCTGGTGCATCGCGAAGTTCGACTTCAAGGGCAAGAGCCTGCTGCTGACGCTGATCGACCTGCCCTTCTCGGTCAGCCCGGTGATCGCGGGCCTGATCTACGTGCTGGTGTTCGGCCTGCAGGGCTGGTTCGGCGAGTGGCTGCGCGACCACGACCTGAAGATCATCTTCGCGGTGCCGGGCATCGTGCTGGCGACGCTGTTCGTCACCTTCCCGTTCGTCGCGCGCGAGCTGATCCCGCTGATGCAGGCGCAAGGGCGCGAGCAGGAGGAAGCCGCCACCGTGCTCGGCGCCTCGGGCTGGCAGCTGTTCCGCCGCATCACGCTGCCGAACATCAAGTGGGCGCTGCTCTACGGCGTGATCCTGTGCAACGCGCGGGCGATGGGCGAGTTCGGCGCCGTCAGCGTGGTCTCGGGCCACATCCGCGGCCAGACCAATACGCTGCCGCTGCACATCGAGATCCTCTACAACGAATACCAGTTCGCCGCCGCCTTCGCGGTCGCGTCGCTGCTCGCGTTGCTGGCGCTGGTGACGCTGGTGCTCAAGCTCGCGGTCGAGCGGCGCGTGCAGCAGCAGATGAAGGCGGCGAAGGCCGAGGTGAAGACATGAGCATAGAAGTTCGGGACCTCAACAAGCGCTATGGCCACCTGAAGGTCTGCGACAACCTGAACCTGACCGTCGAGTCGGGCGAGCTGGTGGCGCTGCTCGGGCCCTCGGGCTCCGGCAAGACCACGCTGCTGCGCATCATCGCGGGGCTCGACGTGCCCGACAGCGGCCAGGTGCTGTTCCACGGCGAGGACGCCACCTCGTCGAGCGCGCGCGAGCGCCGCGTCGGCTTCGTGTTCCAGCACTACGCGCTGTTCCCGCAGATGAACATCTTCGAGAACGTCGCCTTCGGGCTGCGCGTGCGGCCGAAGGACACGCGGCCGAGCGATGCGCAGATCAAGGCCAAGGTGATGGAGCTGCTGAAGCTGGTGCAGCTGGACTGGTTGGCCGATCGTTACCCGCACCAGCTCTCGGGCGGCCAGCGCCAGCGCATCGCGCTGGCCCGCGCGCTGGCCGTCGAGCCGAAGGTGCTGCTGCTCGACGAGCCCTTCGGCGCGCTCGACGCCAAGGTGCGCAAGGAATTGCGCCGCTGGCTGCGCCGCCTGCACGACGAGATGCACGTGACCAGCGTCTTCGTCACGCACGACCAGGACGAGGCGATGGAAGTGTCCGACCGCATCGTCGTGATGAACGAGGGCCGCATCGAGCAGGTGGGCTCCCCCGACGAGGTCTACGACAAGCCGGCCTCACCCTTCGTGCTGCAGTTCCTCGGCGACGTCAACCTGTTCCACGGCCGCAGCGAAGCGCTGTACGTGCGCCCGCACGAGCTCGACATCGTCGAGCACGCCGGCGACGGCACCTGGAGCGCGACGCTGGCGCAGGTGCTGACGCTGGGCCCGGTGACGCGGCTGGAGCTCAAGCGCGACGACGAAGGCACTGTCGATGTCGAGCTGCCGCGTGCGCGCTGGCTGCAGCTGCGCGATACGCTGCAGCTCGCGCCCGGCCAGCGCGTGCACCTGCAGCCGCGCCGCGTGACGCGCTTCAGCGAGCCGGTGGATGATCCGGCGGCGTTGATCTGAGCGGTTGAGCTCACCAGGTTGTAGGACGTCCACCCCACCCCTTGAAGCTCTGATTCGCCGCACCCCTAGCAGCGGAATGAGCCTCGAACCGCCAAGAGCGACAAAGGGCTGCGCTCTGCAAGCGCAGCCCCTCGCGAGCTGTCCCCCACCGCACGACCGTTGATCGCGTTCGACCTGGTCTCGCCCGGCCATTCCACTCGACGCCGATTGCTGCCGGCTACCCGCCTCCCTTGCTCAGCCAGTAGGCCGCCGCTATTCCGAGAACCATCAAACTCGCGCCGTGGACAAGATCCCCGACGGCGAGCACATACACCCCATGCGCGCTCACATCGAGCCCCGCTGTGACGCCGATCGCTCGTGCGATCTGGCGCCGCATGCGCGACCGGATCTGATGCCTTTCGGCATCTGACCGGCACTCTAGCCACATCGCCTGATGATCCTCGATGATCTGCAGGATGTGGCTGTGCGACAGGACAACCCGTAGTGGGCCGCATCGCTGTGCCAGTCTTTTTATCCGGTCACCCGGGGGCCCGAGCTCGCGCTCTGGGTCCTTCTGCGAAGGTGGTGTCATCCGTGGTCTCCTCTGGATCACTGAAATGACGTACCGACGCCGGGTGAGGACGCCACAAGACTCGTCTTAGTGCAGTTCCCTGTACGTCGACGGTCGCCTCTTCGCGGGTCACCAGCCCGCGCTGTCCGGCCAACCGGCCGAGCAAGGTGTACAGCGATGCATCGCTGAGTTCGTCGTTCATGGACCTTGCGATCTCCGGTACGGTTGCCGGGCGACGCAGGTGCACAAGTGCGCGAAGTGCCTTCACTTCGGCAGGAGGAACGAGAACACCATCGATGATCGCGGCAAGTGTCTTTGCCATTCGAAGTGCCCTTGTGTGAGTCGAATACAGCGGCATGCGGCCTTGCCAGTCTCTCCCCGGCCGGCGCGCAATTTAGCTGGCGCTGAGTCGACATTCCTTACCTTTCGTTGATTGAGGCGTGAGTCACGCCTCCTTTCCGGCCGCGATGGCCCAGTCGTGGGCTACCGGCCTCGGGCGAGAGCGAATGCAGGTTGCTGGGTTCGACATGACGATCTCCTTGATCAAGTTGCGACTCAGTAATTTGGAAGTCTTGCAGTTCTGCGGAGGCACCACCCCCCGCATGTCTAGTATGACTAGACAACTTGTCTAGGTCAAGTCGTAGTGACGACATCGGTGCTTTGCCCCAGGATGCCAGCCGCCGTCAGGCAATCAACGATCGCGGCGGCCGGCGCTGAACCCACGGCTGCGCCGCCTCGAGCTGCCCCGCCAGCCGAAACAGCGTCGCCTCGTCGCCGAAGCGGCCGACGAACTGCACGCCGATCGGCAGGCCGGCGGCGTTCCAGTGCAGCGGCACCGACATCGCCGGCTGGCCGGTGCCGTTGAAGACCGCGGTGTACGGGATGAAGTCGAAGGCCTTGTCGGCGATCTGGCGGAAGGCGCCGAACTTGCGCAGCAGCCACGGCGAGCCGATCGCGCCGAGGAACTCGATCTGCCGCTGCTCGGCGGGCGTCGGCTTCAAGGCACCGATCAGCGGCGGCGGCGTCGCCAGCGTCGGCGTCAGCAGCACGTCGATCGATTCGAACAGTGCGCCGACGCGCCGGCCGGTCAGCTGGATCGTGCGCTGCGCATTGATCACCTCGTCGCCGCTGACGGCGCGGCCGAGCAGTCCGAGCGCCCAGGTCGTCGCCTCGTAGTCCTGGCGCCGTGCGCGCTGCTTCAGCGCGTGGGCAATGGTCTCGATCTCGCCGCGTACATTGGCCGCCAGCACCTGCAGGAAGGCCATCGCGAAGGCTTCACCGTTCACCGGCACGCGCGTCTCGATGACCTCGTGGCCGAGCGAGCGCAGCAGCGCCGCGCTGCGCGTCACCGCCTCCAGGCAGTCGGGATTCACCGCCGCATGGCCGAGCCAGGGCTCCGTCGACACGCCGATGCGCAGTCGATCGGGCGCGGTGCTGACCTCGTCGACGAACGCGCGCGCCTGCGACGGCGCGGCGCAAGGCGGCCCGCTGTCGGCGCCGGCCACCGCGTCGAGCAGCGCGGCGCTGTCGCGCACCGTGCGCGTCAGGCCGTGTTCGATCGCCAGCCCGCTCCACAGCTCGCCCAGGTCCGGGCCGCTCGGCACGCGGCCGCGCGTCGGCTTCAGGCCGAACAGGCCGCAGCACGAGGCCGGGATGCGGATCGAGCCGCCGCCGTCGCCGCCGGTCGCCAGCGGCACGAAACCCGCCGCCACCGCCGCGGCCGAGCCGCCGCTGGAGCCGCCCGCGGTGCGCGTGGTGTCCCAGGGGTTGCGCGTCGGGCCGGTCAGCTCGGGCTCGGTGAACGGCGTCAGGCCGAACTCCGGCGTATTGGTCTTGCCGACGATCAGCGCGCCGGTCGCGCGCAACCGGCGGATGAATTCGCTGTCGTGCGTGGCCACCGGCAGCGAACGCTGCAGCAGCCGGTTGCCATGCCAGGTCGGCAGCCCTTCGACGGTGGCGAGCAGGTCCTTGACCAGCACCGGCACGCCGGCGAACACGCCGTCGCGCTCGCGGCCGGCAGCGCGGCGCTTGGCGAGCGCCGATGTCGCGTAGTCACGGCAGTCGGCGATCACCGCGTTCAACGCCGGGTTGCCGGCGTCGATGCGGCGCGCGGCAGCGTCGATCAGCGTCTGGGGGTCCACCTCGCCGCTGCGCACCAGCGCGGCCAGGCCCAGGGCATCGTGTTGTTCGTATTCGTCGGGCGTCATCGGTCCTCCTTCTGGCGGGCCGAGTGTCGCCGACGGTCGCTCGACTAGAGCTCGGGGTCCTCGCCCTCTTCACTCGCCAATCCCCGCTCGACGACCGAGCGCGTCAGCGGCGCCGCAAACGTGGTGATGAAGTCGTAGACGTAGTCGCGCAGGTAGCTGCCGCGCTTGAGCGCCAGCCGCGTCATGTTGGCGGCGAACAGGTGGCGCGCGTCGATCGCGTGCAGGTGGCGGTCGCGCTCGTCGTCGTAGGCGATGGCCGCGACGATGCCGACGCCCAGGCCGAGCTCGACATAGGTCTTGATGACGTCGGCGTCCATTGCCACCAGCACGACCTCGGGATCGAGGCCGGCCCGCGCGAAGGCCTGGTCGATGTGGGCGCGGCCGGTGTAGCCGGCCTCGTAGGTGATCAGCGGGAACTGCGCCAGGCGCTGCAAGGTCAGCGGCTTGCCGGCGGCGGCGTCCGCAGCCAGCGCATGGTCCGGCGGCACCACCGCACAGTGGGTCCAGCGGTAACACGGCAGCGCCAGCAGCTCACTGTGCTGCGCCAGCGCTTCCGTGGCGATGCCGATGTCGGCCTCGCCGTCGAGCAGCATGCGCGCCACCTGCTGCGGCGAGCCCTGGTGCAGATGCAGCTGCACCTGCGGATGGCTGGCGCGGAAGTCGCGCACCGCCGCCGGCAGCGCATAACGTGCCTGCGAGTGGGTGGCCGCGATCGTCAACGCGCCCGAGCCGCTGCGCGCGAAATCGTCGCCGGCGCGCTTCAGGTTCGCCGCTTCCTGCAGCAGCCGCTCGACGATCGGCAGCACCGTCTCGCCCGGCGGCGTCAGGCCGGTCAGGCGCTTGCCGGCGCGCACGAAGATCTCGATCCCGAGCTCTTCTTCCAGCTCGCGGATCTGCCGGCTGACGCCCGGCTGCGAGGTGTGCAGCGCCTGAGCGACCTCGGTCAGGTTGAAGCGCTGGCGCACGGCCTCGCGCACCGAGCGCAGTTGCTGGAAGTTCATGGCGAGCCATCGTTCTTATGCGAAAAGCGAATTATTCGAGCTGGCCCAAGTTCGGCAAGCGAATTGTTTGCGCTATGCATGCGCGGAATCCGAATAAGCGCACTGGCACACTGCCGCGCCATGTCGACCCTGCTCCTGCTGCCCGGCCTCGCCAGCGATGAAACCCTGTGGCGCGGCATCGCCGACCCGCTCGCTGCCGCCGCGCGCGGGCCGGTCCATGTCACCGACGCGCATGGGCGTTTTGCGACGCTGCCCGAGATGGCCGCCGCGCTGCTGGCCGAGCACGCCGGGCCGCTGGCGCTGGCCGGCACCTCGATGGGCGGCATCCTGGCACTCGAGGTGCTGCGCCAGGCACCGCAGCGCGTGCAGGCGCTGGCGCTGCTGGGCACCACCGCCCGGCCCGACACGCCGGAGATGCTGGCGCTGCGCCGCGAGGCGGTCGGGCTGTTCGAGGCCGGCCGCATGGACGAGGTGCTGCGCGCCAACCTGCCGTTCGCCTTCCACCCGAGCGCGCCGGCACGGCTGCCGAACCTGGTCGGCGACTACCTGGCGATGGTGCGCCGGGCCGGCGCGGCCCAGCTGGCACGACAGAACCGCGCCATCATGGCGCGCGCCGACAGCCGGGGGCTGCTGGCGACGATCCGCTGCCCGCTGCTGGTGGCCTGCGGCGACTCGGACGTGCTGACGCCGCCGGAGTGCTCGGAGGAGATCGCCGCCGCGGTGCCGCAGGCGCGCTTCGAACGGCTGGTCGATTGTGGCCACCTGCTGACGATGGAGCAGCCCGAGCGCGTCGCCGCGCTGCTGCTCGACTGGCGCGCGGAAGCCTAACTACCGAAAGCCGCGGCTGGCGCCGCCTAGCTTCCCAAAGCCGCGGCTGACGCCGCGGCGTGCGGCGCCTGTGCCGCCCACTTCACGACCCAGGCCTCGAACTCCGGCACCGGCAGCGGCTTGCTCATGTGGTAGCCCTGCGCCTCGTCGCAGTGCAGCAGGCGCAGCTGCTCGAGGATCGCGGCGTTCTCGACGCCCTCGGCGACCACCGTCAGCCCGAGGTTGTGCGCGAGGTCGATCGTCGAGCGCACGATCTTCGCGTCGCCGGCCTCGCCCTCCATCGCCATCACGAAGCTCTTGTCGATCTTCAACTCGTCGACCGGCAGCCGCTTCAGGTAAGCCAGCGACGAATAACCGGTGCCGAAGTCGTCGATCGACAGCTTGTAGCCGCGCTCGGACAGGCGATTGAGCGTCGCCTCGGCGCGCTGCGGGTCGTCCATGATCGCGCTCTCGGTGATCTCCAGGCAGAAGGCCTCGGGCAGCGCGCCATGGCGGCGCAGCAGCGCATCGAGCTTGTCCGGCAGCTCCTGGTCGAGCAGGTCGCGCGTCGACAGGTTGACCGAGATGCGCTGCACGCCCAGGCGTTGCAGCGCCGGCTGCACGCGCGCCGTTTCCTCGAAGATCCACAGCGTCAGCCGGCGGATGAAGCCGGTCTGCTCGGCGAACGGGATGAACAGCATCGGCGGCACCAGCCCGCGCTGCGGATGCTGCCAGCGCACCAGCGCCTCGGCAGCGATCGCGCGGCCGCTGGCGAGATGGATCTTCGGCTGCAGGAACAGCCGCAGCTCCTGGTGATCGAGCGCGTGGCGCAGCTCGCTGAGCAGCGACAGGTTGGTCGCGCTGCTCGAGTCGGTCGCCGGGTCGTAGACCTGGGCGCCGGCGGTGCGCGCCTTCGCGGCGTACATCGCCACCTCGGCGCGGCTGAGCAGCGCATCGGCATCGGCCGCGTGCTCGGGCCAGCAGGCGATGCCGACGCCGGCCGACAGGTCGATCATCTGGTCCTCGACCGTCAGCGGCTGCTCGAAGGCCTGCGCCAGCCGCTCGGCCAGCGCCACCGCCTGCGCCGCATCCGCTTGCGGCATCAGCAGCGCGAACTCGTCGCCGCCGAGGCGCGCGACCATGTCGCCGCTGCGCGCGACTTCCTGCAGCCGGGCGGCGACGCCCTTCAGCAGCGCATCGCCGCTGGCGTAGCCCAACGCGTCGTTGACGTTCTTGAAGCGGTCCAGGTCCAGCATCAGCACCGCGACGTTGCCACTGCCCGCCTCGATCGCCGAGCGCACCGCGTCGCGGAACTGCACGCGGTTCGGCAGGTCGGTCAGCCGGTCCCAGTAGGCGAGCTGGCGGATCTCGGTCTGCTGCGCGGCGATGTTGACGCGCATGTGGTCGAAGGCCTTCGCCAGGTCGCCGACCTCGTCGGCACGCTCGGTGTGCTGCAGCGACGCCGCATAGTCGCCGCGGCCGAGGCGTTCGCTGGCTTCGGCCAGGTCGGACAGCGGCCGCGTCACGCGGCGTGCGGTCCAGGCGCTGCCCAGGCCGAACAGGAACACGCCGAGCGCGGTCAGCCCGGCCAGCGTGACCTGCAGGTCGCGGTAAGGCTCGATCGCGCGCTCGAGCGAGCCGGTCAGCCGCAGGCCCAGGCGCTGGCCGGCCTCGTCCGACAGCACGGTGCCGTGCACGCGGTACTGCGCGCCGGCCAGCAGCAGCTCGCCTTCGGACGGCCCGGCGGCCACCGCGGCGGCCGGCAGCGCCGGCGGCAGGCTGGTCAGCAGCACGCGCGGCGCGCCGTTCGCCGGCTCCAGCACCAGCGTGCCGTGCACGCCGCTGACGGCAAGGATGTCGGCGGCGACCGAGGCGTCGAGCACGAAGCCCATCACCACCCAGCCGACCAGCACCGGCGCGCGCATCGGCACCATCACGAACTGGTAGGCGCGGTCGCCGACAGCGGCGATCGCGCTGCCCTGCCTGGCCAGTTGCGGCGCCAGGCGCGTCAGCACCGGCAGCAGCGCGGCGTCGCTGGAGTCGCCGGTCGCGCGCACGGCCAGGTCGGTGCCGAGCAGCGCGGTCAGGTTGGCATCGATGCGCGCGCCGTGGTTGTCCAGCACCGAGACGATGGTCGGGATGTCCTGCGTGCCGACCGCTTCGCGGAACGCATAGTCCGCCGCCAGCACCGCACCGCCCTGCGTCAGCTTGGCCGCGCGCTGGTCGAGCAGGCGCCGCCAGGTGCGCTCGCCGACTGCGAGCTGCTCGCTGAGCTGCGCCTGCGCATTGCGCTGGATGCTGGCGCGGATCGCGGCAAAGCCGGCCAACTGCACCAGCAGCAGCAGCAGCAGCGAGAAGCCGGCGATGCGGCTGGACAGGCGCCAGCGCCCGAAGCGGAGCCCGTTGCTCAGCTTCACGGCCGCAGGCCGGCCAGCGTCACCGCCGCCTGCTGAGCGCCGCTGCCCATTACCAGCGCCTGGTCCGACGGCGCGGCACCGACCGGCAGCCCGGCATGCCAGGTGCGGAGCCGATAGTTGCCGGTCGGCAGGTTCGGCAGCGTGAGCTTGCCGTCGGCGCCGGTCTGGCCGTAGTACGGCGTGTCGACGATCACCACCCAGGCCACCATGTTGTCGTGGATGTTGCAGCCGAGCACCGCGATGCCCGGCTTGTCGAACACCACCGGGCTCGCCGGCGTGCCGACGTAGAGCTTGATCTCGAACGGCTTGACCGGCGAGAACGAATAGACATGGTGCCGCACCGTGTCGCGGTTCGGAAAGTTGATCGCGCTGCCGACCGGCACGATCGTGACCGGCGGCACGAACTGCTTGCCGACCTGGGCGATCTCGGTGCCGGCGACCGGGCGGATCGCCGAGCGCGCTTCCGGTGATTCGACGAAGACGACGACGCCCGCGATCGGCTTGCCCGCGGCGTCGGCGACGCGCACTTCGAGCGGCGCGGCGGCGAGCGGCAGCGCCGTGCAGAGCAGGCTCGCGATGAGCGGGGCGGGCCCGGTCATGGCTCGATCGCCATGCCCCACACGGGCTGGCCGTCGCCGAGCGTGCCGAGCAGCGTCGCCCGGCCGCTCGCCAGGTCGATCGCATAGAGGCGCGTGCGCTCGCCGATGCGCAGCGCGGCGAGCGCGCTGTTGTCGATGTCGGCGATGTCGAAGGCGGCGTCCTGCAGCGCGCCGACGCCCAGGCTGCCGACCGTCGTCAGCCGGCCGGTGTTGGGCGAGACCACCGGCACCGCGCCTTCGCGCGAGCCCTGGATCAGCAGCGCGCCGATGCCGGCGTCGAGCGCGTAGTTGGTGGTCAGCTTGTCGTCGCGCTTGTTGTAGGTGTAGGCGGCGGCCACCACCTGCGGCAGCCGGCCGACGTGGGCATCGCCGGGCGCGAAATGCAGCACCGGGTCGGGCTGGGGGCCGTCGACCGCCGCATCGCCGTCGATCGCGGCGCCGGTCTCCGGATGCAGGCGCAGGCTCTGGCCCTTGTCGCTGACCACGCGGATGCGGTCGGCGACCGGGTTGAAATCGAAGCCGAAGCGTTCACCCTCGAGCGGCAGGGCGATCGACGTGGTGCCGATCGGCGTCAGCTGGCCGCTGCGCGTGTCGATGGTGTACAGCCGGCCGACCGAGGAGAGTGCGAACAGCACACCGCGCGAGACCCGGAAGTCGATGCCGAACAGCCGCTCGCCGGGTGGCAGCCCGCGCAACGGCAGCTTCGCCAGCGGCTGCTGCGGCCGGCCGGCATTGAAGCGCTGCAGCTCGCCGGCGGCGGTGACCACGTGGATGACTTCCTTGCGGTTGCTGGGCGGCGGCTCGGAGGGGGTGGCACAGGCGGCCAGCAGCAGTGCCAGCAGCGGTGCGGCCAGCCGACGCGGGATCGAGCGGTGAACGGTCGACGACATGCGGTGAACTCTCCCTGCGGATACGAGGCGGCGCGCGGTTCGGATCAAGCCGTGCTGCCGGCGATCACACCCCCGCCCAGGCAGACCTCGCCGTCGTAGAGTACCGCCGATTGTCCGGGCGTGACAGCCCACTGCGGCGCCTCGAACTGCAGCGCGAAGCGGTCTTCGGCGGGCGCGAAGCGGCAGGCCGCGTCGGCTTGGCGATAGCGGGTCTTGGCGGCCAGCAGGCCGGCTTCGGGCGCCCGGCCGGCCACCCAGCTCAGGTCGTCGGCCACGAGCGCCGACGACAGCAACCACGGATGGTCGTGGCCCTGCACGACGCGCAGCGTGTTCGTGTCCAGCTCCTTGCGCGCGACGAACCAGGGCGCATGCTCACCACCGCCGCGCGGCGCACCGCGCTCCTTGACGCCGCCGATCCCTAAGCCCTGGCGCTGGCCGAGTGTGTAGAACGACAGCCCGACGTGCTGGCCCAATTGACGGCCGCGATCGTCGAGGATCGGGCCCGGTTCGTGGCTCAGGTAGCGGTTCAGGAACTCGCGGAACGGCCGCTCGCCGATGAAGCAGATGCCGGTCGAGTCCTTCTTCTTCGCGTTCGGCAGCCCGATCTCCTCGGCGATGCGCCGCACCTCGGTCTTTCGAAGCTCGCCGACCGGGAACAGCGTCTTCGCCAGCTGCGTCTGGTTCAGCCGGTGCAGGAAGTAGCTCTGGTCCTTGGCCGGATCGAGGCCCTTCAGCAGCTCGAAACGGCCGCCGGCGGTTTCGCGCACGCGGGCGTAGTGACCGGTGGCGATCTTGCCGGCGCCCAGGCGCATCGCATGGTCGAGGAAGGCCTTGAACTTGATCTCGGCGTTGCACAGCACGTCCGGGTTCGGCGTGCGGCCGGCCTGGTACTCGCGCAGGAACTCGGCGAACACCCGGTCCTTGTAGTCGGCGGCGAAATTGACGTGCTCGATCTCGATGCCGATCACGTCGGCGACCGCCGCGGCATCGACGAAATCGGCGTTCGACGAGCAGTATTCGTCGTCGTCATCGTCTTCCCAGTTCTTCATGAAGATGCCGACCACCTCGTGGCCGGCGCGCTTGAGCAGCCAAGCGGTGACCGCGGAATCGACACCGCCGGACAGGCCCACCACGATGCGCTGTTTCATCAGGAGCGCCCCTTGGGGGCCGCGAACGAAGGGAGCTGGGGGCTGATCATGCTGGCTGCGATTCTAGGAAGTGCGGCCGGCCAAACCTGCGCGTAGAGTCGGCGCCCTCAAGGGGGGATGGGCCATGGGCCGACTGTCGATCACCGGGTTTCGGGCCGTTGTCGCCGCGTTCGTCTCGCTGCTGGCGCTGGCCGTCGCGCAGGCGCAGCCGCGCTTTGATTTCGACCGCACGCCGGGCCGGCTGCCGAAGGACGCGCTGCCGTTGCGTTACACGCTGACGCTGGACCTCGACCCGCAGCGCGAGCACTTCGACGGCACGGTGGCGATCGAGCTGCGCGCACGCCGCGCGCTGCCGGCGCTGCTGCTGCACGCGCACGAGCTCGAAACCACCGGCGCGGTCACGCTGAAGAGCGAACGCGGCGCCGAGCGCACGCTGCGCATCGAGCCCGATGCCGCCGCCTCGCTGTGGCGCCTGGTGCCGGCGGACGGCGCACCGATCGCGGCCGGCCGCCACTGCGTGCACATCACCTACCGCGGGCGCGTGCGCAACTCCGGCGAAGGGCTGTACCGCATCGGCAGCGGCGCCGATCGCATGCTCGCCACGCAGCTGCAGGCGGTGTTCGCGCGCACGCTGTTCCCATCGTTCGACGAACCGGCGTTCCGCGCGGTGTTCCGCATCGCCGTGCGCGCGCCGCAGGGGCTGCAGGTGGCGTCGAACATGCCCGTCGAGCGCGTGCGCCGCGACGGTGCGCAGGCGCTGCACACGTTCGCGCCGACGCCGCCGATGCCGAGCTACCTGGTCGCCGTCACCGTCGGGCACTTCGAGACGCTCACCGGCCGCGCCGCCAGCGTGCCGCTGCGCTTCCTGACGGCGCCGGGCAAGGCCGCGCAGGCACGCTACGCGCTCGGCGCGACGCAGCTGCTGCTGCCCTACTACAACCGTTACTTCGGCCAGCCCTACGCGCTGCCCAAGCTCGACCAGATCGCCGTGCCCGGCGTGCGCGACGGCGCGATGGAGGACTGGGGGCTGATCTCGTACAACGAGTCGCTGCTGCTGGTCGACCCGAAGCACAGCGGCCCGGACACGCCGCGCTGGGTCTTCGCGCTGCTGGCGCACGAGATCGCCCACCAGTGGTTCGGCAACCTGGTGACGGCCTCGTCGTGGGACGAGATCTGGCTCAACGAAGCCTTCGCGACCTGGATGGAAAACAAGGCCAGCGAGCACTTCAACCCGCAGTGGCAGACCCCGCTGCACACGCGGCGCTGGATCGACCAGACGATGGCCCGCGATGCCAGCGGTGCGACGCGCGCGATCCGCTCCGGCCCGGTCGACGAGCGGCAGGTCAGCGACCAGTTCGACGACATCACCTACACCAAGGGCGGCGCGGTGCTCAGCATGCTGGAGCAGTGGCTCGGCGACGAGACCTTCCGCCGCGGTCTCGCGGCCTACATGCGCGACCGGCGCCATTCCAATGCCAGCGCCGGCGACCTGTGGCACTTCATGGGCCGGGCTTCGGGCCGCGACGTCGCCGCGCTGGCCGCGAGCTGGACCGACCAGCCCGGCGTGCCGCTGGTGCAACTGGACGAGGCCTGCGAGGGCGGGCAGCGCGTGGTCACGCTGAGCCAGCAGCGTTTCAGCGCCGACGCCGGCGCCGCGCCGTCGGCACAACGCTGGCAAATCCCGGTGCGCCTGCAGCAGGGCCAGGCCAGTGCCACCGTGCTGCTCGCCGGCGACACGGCACGCCAGACCTTCGCCGGCTGCGACGGCCCGCCGGTGCTGGCCAATGCCGGCGGCCGCGGCTATTACCGCGTGATGTACGCGTCCACGGCGCTGCAGCAGCTGACGGCGCAATTTCACACGCTGGCGCCGGCCGACCGCAGCACCCTGCTGAGCGACAGCTTTGCGCTGGCCCAGGCCGGCGCGCTGCCCTTCGGCGCCTACCTCGCGTTGCTGGATCGCCTGCCGGCGGCGCAGGGCGCCGGGCGCGGTGCGCTCTTCGCGCAGGCCGGCGATGCGTTGGTGCTGCTCGACGAGGCGCTGGCCGGGCTGCCGGTGCAGCAGCGACTGCGCGAGCGTGCACGCGCGCTGCTGGCGCCGGAGCTGCAGCGCCTGGGCTGGCAGGTGCAAGCCGGCGAGGCGTCCGAGGACACCAGCCTGCGCGCCCGCCTGATCGAGCTGCTGGCGCGCTTCGACGATGCCGCGGTGATCGGCGAGGCGCGCGCACGCTTCGACGCCGATGCCGCCGGCCGTGCGGCGCTGCCGGCGGCACTGCGCCCGGGCGTGCTGGGCGCTGTCGGCATGCACGCGACGCGCGCCGAGTTCGATCGGCTGCGCGCTCAGCTGCTGGCCGCCGGCGGCGAGGAAGAGCGCTGGCTGCTGGCCGGCGCGCTGGCCGGCGGCCGCACGCGCGCGCTGGTCGACGAGGTGCTGGCGCTGTCGCTCGCCGGCACGCTGCCGCCGAACATCGCATCGGCGCTGCCCGGCCTGGTCGGCGAAGCCGGCGTGTTCGGCGCCGAGGCGTATGCCTTCAGCCGCGAGCATTGGGCGGCGCTGGCCAAGCTGGCCGGCACCGGCCCGTTCGGCGGCAATGTCTGGCTGCTGCCGAGTGCCGCGAAGTCCTTCAACGATCCGGCGCAGGCCGCGCAGCTGGTCGCCGATCAGCACGCGCTGGCCGGCGCCCCGGGCACGGCCGCCGCGTCGCGCATCGCCGCCCGCATCGCGCTGCGCGCGGCGATGCGGCCGCGCGCCGCGGCTGCGCTCGAGTCCGGCTCATGACGGCAGGGGCGCGTACAGCGACGGATCGGCGCTGACCAGGTCGAGCGGAAAGCGGCGGCCGGCCAGGTGGTCGTCGATGCAGCGCATCACCAGCGGGCTGCGGTGCTCGGCGCGGCGCGCGCGGATCTCGTCGATCGTCAGCCACAGCGTGCGCACGATGCCGTGGTCGAGCGTGCGGCCGGGCAGCGGTTCGCCCGCCGTGCCGGTGAAGGCGAAACGCAGGTAGGTGATGTCCTCGCCGGTGCCGGCCCGCTGGAAGCGGGCGAGGTAGATGCCGAGCAAGGCGTCGGGCACGAAGACCCGCGTGGTCTCTTCCAGCGCCTCGCGCACCGCGCCTTCGAGCGGCGATTCGCCGGGGTCGAGGTGCCCGGCCGGGTTGTTCAGCCGCAAGCCCTCCGCGGTGTGCTCCTCGACCAGCAGGAAGCGGTTGCCGTCGGCAATCACCGCGGCGACAGTGACGCTGGGTTTCCAACGCTCGGTGCTCATGCGCCGATCCTAGCGGCGGTCGTGCAAGGGAACTCAGGTAAGCTTCTTGCAGGAAGTGCCCCAGCCGTACAAGCCCGTACTTGAAGGGGGCGAGCGAGGAGAAAGCATGCTGATCGGCGTACCGCTCGAGACGGTGGCGGGGGAAACCCGTGTCGCCGTCACCCCCGAGACGGCCAAGAAACTCAAGGCCCAGGGCCACACGATGCGGGTGCAATCGGGCGCCGGCATCGCGGCGGCAGCCACCGACGAGGCCTACGCCGCCGCCGGTGCCGAGATCACCGACCGTGCCGGCGCCTTCGGCTGCGAGCTGGTGCTGAAGGTGCGTGCACCCGATGCTGACGAGCTGAGCCTGATGAAACCGGGCACGGCGCTGGTCGGCATGCTGAACCCCTTCGACAAGGACGCCCTGGCGCGCATCGCCGCCGCGCAGCTGACCAGCTTCGCGCTCGAAGCCGCGCCGCGCACCACGCGTGCGCAGAGCATGGACGTGCTGTCGAGCCAGGCCAACGTGGCCGGCTACAAGGCGGTGATGATGGCCGCCGACAAGTACCAGCGGCTGTTCCCGATGCTGATGACCGCCGCCGGCACGATCAAGGCCGCGCGCATCGTGATCCTGGGCGTCGGCGTCGCCGGGCTGCAGGCGATCGCCACCGCCAAGCGTCTGGGCGCGGTGATCGAAGCGTCGGACGTGCGGCCTTCGGTGAAGGAGCAGGTCGAGTCGCTGGGCGCGAAGTTCATCGACGTGGCTTACGAGACGGCAGAAGAGAAAGAAGCGGCCGAGGGCGTCGGCGGTTATGCGCGGCCGATGCCGCAGAGCTGGCTCGATCGCCAGAAGATCGAGGTCGCCAAGCGCGTCGCCGCCGCCGACATCGTGATCTCGACCGCGCTGATCCCGGGCCGCGCCGCGCCGGTGCTGATCACCGAGGAGATGGTGAAGTCGATGAAGCCGGGCTCGGTGATCGTCGACATGGCGGCACCCGCCGGCGGCAACTGTCCGCTGACCGAGGCCGGCAAGACCGTCGTCAAGCATGGCGTGACGCTCGTCGGCGAGACCAACATCCCGGCGCTGGTGGCGGCCGATTCGTCGTCGCTGTACGCCCGCAACGTGCTCGACTTCCTGAAGCTGGTGCTGACCAAGGAAGCGACGTTCAACGTGCCGATGGACGACGACATCGTCGTGGCCTGCCTGATGACCCAGTCGGGTGAAGTGAAGAGGAAGTGAAGCCATGGACATCGTCAACCCGACCATCACCAACCTGATCATCTTCGTGCTGGCGATCTACGTCGGCTACCACGTGGTCTGGACCGTCACGCCTGCGCTGCACACGCCGCTGATGGCGGTGACCAACGCGATCTCGGCGATCGTCATCGTCGGCGCGATGCTCGCCGCGGCGCTGACCGAGACCACGCTCGGCAAGTCGATGGGCGTGCTCGCCGTCGCGCTGGCGGCGGTGAACATCTTCGGCGGCTTCCTCGTGACCCGGCGCATGCTGGAAATGTTCAGGAAGAAAGAAAAGGCGCCCAAGCTGCTCGAGGGGAACAAGCAATGAGCATGAACCTCGTCGCGCTGCTGTACCTGGTCGCGAGCATCTGCTTCATCCAGGCCCTGAAAGGCCTGTCGCACCCCACGACCTCGATCCGCGGCAACCTGTTCGGCATGGTCGGCATGGCGATCGCGGCGCTGACCACCGCGGCGCTGATCGTCAAGCTGGCGCAGCAGATGGGCGGCAACGTCGCGATCGGCCTGGGCTGGGTGCTGCTCGGTCTCGTCGCCGGCGGTGCCTACGGCGCCTGGCGCGCGAAGACGGTCGAGATGACCAAGATGCCGGAGCTGGTGGCCTTCTTCCACAGCATGATCGGCCTGGCGGCGGTGTTCATCGCCATCGCTGCGGTGACCGAGCCGGCGGCCTTCGGCATCGCGCCGAAGGGCTCGCCGATCCCGGCCGGCAACCGGCTCGAGCTGTTCCTCGGCGCGGCGATCGGCGCGATCACCTTCAGCGGTTCGGTGATCGCCTTCGGCAAGCTGTCGGGCACCTACAAGTTCCGCCTCTTCCAGGGCGCGCCGGTGGTCTTCGGCGGCCAGCACATGCTGAACCTGGTGCTGGGGCTGCTGACGGTCGGCCTGGGCCTGGTGTTCACCTTCACCGGCGACTGGACCGCGTTCTACGCGATGCTGGCCCTGAGCTTCGTGATGGGCGTGCTGATCATCATCCCGATCGGCGGCGCCGACATGCCGGTGGTCGTGTCGATGCTCAACAGCTACTCCGGCTGGGCCGCCGCGGGCATCGGCTTCTCCTTGAACAACAGCATGCTGATCATCGCCGGCTCGCTGGTCGGCAGCTCGGGCGCGATCCTGAGCTACATCATGTGCAAGGCGATGAACCGCTCGTTCTTCAACGTCATCCTCGGCGGCTTCGGCGGCGAGGCGGGCGGGCCGGCGGTCGGCTCGAAGGAGCAGCGGCCGGTCAAGAGCGGCTCGGCCGACGACGCGGCCTACATCCTCGGCAACGCCGAGACGGTGATCATCGTGCCGGGCTACGGCCTGGCGGTGGCGCGTGCGCAGCACGCGGTCAACGAGCTGGCCGAGAAGCTGATGCACAAGGGCGTGAACGTGAAATACGCGATCCACCCGGTCGCCGGCCGCATGCCGGGCCACATGAACGTGCTGCTCGCCGAGGCCGAGGTGCCCTACGACCAGGTGTTCGAGATGGAGGACATCAACGGCGAGTTCGGCCAGGCCGACGTCGCGATCATCCTCGGCGCCAACGACGTCGTGAACCCGGCCGCGCTGATCAAGGGCACGCCGATCTACGGCATGCCGATCCTCGAGGCCTACAAGGCCAAGACGGTGATCGTCAACAAGCGCTCGATGGCCGCGGGGTACGCGGGCCTGGACAACGAGCTGTTCTACATGGACAAGACGATGATGGTCTTCGGCGATGCGAAGAAGGTGGTCGAGGACATGGTCAAAGCAGTCGAGTAGTGCGGGCTCCCGGCCGACCGACGGCCGGCTGGATGTAATACGCTCCCCAACGAGTTGTATTACAGGGGTAGGCCATGACCCTCACTGTTCGTCTCGATGGCGGGCTGGAAGCGGCGCTCGAGCGCTATTGCGCCGAGCGCGGCGTCACGAAGAGCCTGGTGGTGCAGGAGTCGCTCGCGGCCTACCTGGTCGCGGCGGCATCCGAAGCGGTGGCCGGTGCGACGCCGGTGCACGCGGCCGAGCCGAGTGCCAACTACCGCGCGCTCTCCGATGCGGGATTGATCGGCGCGGTGGCGCTGGGAACCGGCGCTGACAAGGCCGCTGTGCGCTTGCGTGTGCGCGAGCGTGCCGCTCGCCGTCGGACTTGAAAGGCGCTCCACGACGGACTGCGGCGCCACCATCGGCGGCGCCGAAACCGAGCCTGCTGATCGACACCGGCGTGCTGGTCGCGCTGTTCGACCGGCTCGATGCCTTCCACGCGTCGGTCACCGCGTGGGCCGCGCAAAACCACGACGCGTGGCTGACGGTGGCGCCGGTGCTGTGCGAGGCGGCGCACTTCCTGCCGGCGCGCCAACGCGCCGCTTTGGCCGGTCTCACCGATCGCGGCGTGATCCAGGTGCAGGCGCCCGACGCGGCGGGCCACGCACGCATCGCCGGGCTGTTCGACAAGTACGCCGATGTCGATCCGGACTGGGCCGACCTCGAGCTCGTCTGGCTGGCGGAGCACACCGGTATTCACCGCATCGCCACGCTGGACGTGGCCGACTTCAGCGTCTACCGCATCGGCGGCCGCAGGCGCTTCGAGCTCGAATTGCTGTCGCGCTGAGCGCCCCGCTTCAGCCGTGGCGCCGCAGCCCCAGGTGCGCCATCACCGCCAGCCCGGCCAGCAGCTTCAGCGAGCCGTTCTGTTCCGGCATGCCGGAGACCGACCACGCGGTCAGCCGGCGCTCGTCGTTCGACGGTGCGCGGCCGGCACCGGCGCTGAGGTAGGCGTCGTAGCTGGAGGCCTGGTCGATCGTCAGCTGGTCGTCGATGAAGTAGGTGGCGCCGTCGACGTTCAAGGTGCCCGACAGCACCAGCAGGCCGCTGGCGGCGTTGTAGCCGACCGTGTAGGTGCCGGCGATGCGCGCGGCCGAACGCAGGTCGCCCGCCGCGCCGTCAGCGGGGCCGTCCTGCGGACGTTCGAAAGCGAAGCAGAACTGCGTGCTGAACGACTGCTCGGGCGCCCAGCCGGCGTCGTCCAGCGCCTCGGCCTCGTCGCCCTCGGCCAGGTCACCGATCAGGCCGGCGGCGGCCAGGTCGGCGGTGGCGCTCGGGGTCAGCGTGGTGATCGGATGCATGGTCGGTCCTTTCGAGGCGGTGGGCTTGGCTTGGGGCCCACTGTCGCGAGCGACCGTTAGACGATCGTTAGATCCGGCGGGCCGCCGATCCCCTCGTTCAGGGGGGTGGCTCCAGCGCGTGACGCACCGCCTCGGCCAGCGTCCACGCGGCGCCTTCGCGCCAGGCCGCGGCCACCGCCGCCGCTTCGAGCTGCCGCGCGCAGAGGCGGCGCAGCCGCAGCAGGTCACGGCGGTCGGAGCGGCCGAGCGGACCGCAGTGCACCGGCGCATGGCGTTCCGCAAAACCCATCAGCCGCGCGGCGTCGAGCGGCCGGCGCTGCCGCGCCAGCATGCGCGGCAGGTTCCACAGCCCGTAGGCCAGCGGCAGCGGCTCGGGCAGCGCGAAGGCGATGCGCACGCAGTCGCGGTAGGCGTCGGCAGCCTCGTCCCAGCGCCGCAGCCGGCTCAGCGCTTCGCCGCGCGCATTGCTGGCGTGCGCATGCTGTGCACCATCACCGCCGGCGCGCGTGTCGGCGAGCACCTGGTCGAGCAGGCCCAACGCTTCGGCGCAGCCGGCGGGCGATTCGGCCAGCGCGATCGCCAGGTTCGCGCGGCCGGTGTTGACGCCGTGGCGATCACCCGCCTCGGCCCACAGCGCCAGCGAGCGCCGCTGCAGCGCGATCGCCGCGGCGCGGTCGCGCGGGCGCATGATCGCGCCGCGCGTCGCCAGCATGCTGGCCTGCAGCGAGCGCGCGCCGGCGGCGTCGGCCAGGCCTGCAGCCTCGTCGAGCCAGCCGAGCACCGCCGCATCGCGCCGCGTGCGCCAGCGCAGGTGGGCGAGCCGCGCCAGCACCTGCGCGCGCGCCAGGCCGCCGGGCGGCAGCTCGGCCAGCGCCGCGTCGGCCTGCTGCGTCGCGCCGGCCGGGTCGCCGGCGCGCAGCAGCGCGCGGGCGACAAACGCGCGTGTCAGCGCCCGCTGCTCGGCGTGCGCCATCGCCGCGGCGCTGTCGGCCAGCGCGCGCAACGCGCCCGGCGGCAGCGACAGATCGGTCAAGGCTCCCTGCAGCGCGCCGGCCAGCGCCGCGGCATCGCCCGGCGCGCCATCGGCATGGGCACTGGCGATCGCCGCCGCGATGTTGGCCAGCTCGGCGCGCGCCTCGTGCAGCGGCGCGTCGAGCGGCAGGCCGCGCGCCCAGTCGGTGACCCAGCGGCGATGGCGCTCGCGCAGCGCCGGCGCGTCGGCCGGGGCAAGCGTCGCCGCGGCAAAGAGGCGGATCAGCTCGGGCAGCTCATAACGCTCATCATCAGCGGCCAGGCGCAGCATCGACTGCGCGACCAGCTCGTCGAGCGCCAGCGCGACGCCGGTCGGCGTGGCGGCTGGCGAGCCCATGGCCTGCGCCGCCGCGGCCGTGAAGCCGCCGGCGAACACCGCCAGCGCGCCGAGCAGGCCGCGCGCTTCGGGCGTCAGCAGCTGCCAGCTCCACTGCACGACGGCCAGCATCGACGCGTGGCGTGGATCGCTGCCGCCGCGCGGGCCGCTGCGCGCCAGCAGCGCGAGCGCATCGCCTTGCGGCGCGGCGGCCGCCTGCTGCAGCAGCGCAAGCAACTGCGGCGGCGGCAGGCTGCGCACGCGCGCGGCGGCCAGCTCGATCGCCAGCGGCATGCCCTCGACCAGCCGCACCAGCGCGCGCACCGCGTCGCGGTTGCGGCTGCTCAAGTGAAAGTCTGCCCGCACCGCCCGGGCGCGGTCGACGAACAGCGCGACCGCCGGGTTGGCGGCCAGCGCCACGTCGTCGCCGTCGTCCGCCGCGGCCGGCAGCGGCAGCGGCGGCAGCACGAATTCGCGCTCGCCGTCCAGCCCGAGCGCGCGGCGCGACGTCGCCAGCACGTGCAGGCCGGCGCTGCGTTCGAGCAGCGTGGTGATCACGCCGACGCCGGCATCGTCGAGCTGCTCCAGGTTGTCGAGCACCAGCAGCGCGCGGCGATCGCCCAGCAGCGCCCCGATCAGCGCCAGCGGCGTGCCGGCGCGGCCTTCCTGGCGCAGCGCGACGAGCAGCGCATCGAGCAGCGCTTCGCGCCCGCGGCACGCCACCAGCGGCACGAAGGCGATGGTGTCGAAGCACGGCTCGGCGGCGGCGAAGCGCTGCGCCACCTCGGCCGCCAGCCGCGTCTTGCCATGGCCACCGGGGCCGAGCACGGTGACCAGGCGATGCTCGCGCACCGCCTGCTGCAACTGTTCGGCCAGCGCCTCGACGCCGTGCAGGCGCGTCAGGTAGCGCGGCAGCGGCGGCGCCGACCAGGCCATGTCGGGCGGCGACGGCGCTGAGCCCGGCGCGGCAGGCGCCGGCGGCGTGCGCGTTGAAGGGGATGCCGGCATGCGCGCCGCGGCTGCGACGCCGCTGTCGAGCCGATCGGCCAGCGCGGCCAGCCGCAGGCGCTCGTCGCCGATCCATTCGTCGTAGAAGCCCGGCAGCAGCTCGCCGCGGTACAGCGCGCGCGCCGCATCGGTGTGGCCGGCGCGGCAGGCCGCTTCGAAGGCCGGCACGTCGCAGGCCAGCGCACCATCGCGCAGCCGCAGCGCCAGCCGGTCGGCCTGCAGCACGGGCGGTGCGCCGGGCGGCTCGAGCAGGCTCTTCAGCGTCGACAGCACCTGGCGCAGGCGGTTGCGGCCGACCTCCAGCGCGACGCCGGGCCACAGCAGCTCGATCAGCTCCTCGCGGCCGAACGCGCGCCCGGGCGCCATCGCCAGGCGCGCCAGCAAGGCGGTCGCGGCGCGGCTGGGCAGGCGCACATCGCCGGCGCGACCGGCGAGCCGCAGGTCGCCGAGCAGGCGCAGCTGCCAGGCCGTCTCAACGCCGGCCGGATCGCGCATCGGCCGTGCGGCCCGGCGCCGCGGTCTGGGGATTGATGCGGCTCGGCAGCGCACCGGCGGCCTTGAACGCCGCCGCGGTCGCCGCGATCGTGTTCCAGCGCACGCCGGCGATCTGGCCGACCCGCGCCGCCCAGCTCTCGATCTGCGCGATGCCGTCGCTGGTATCGATCACCGTCAGCGTCTTCGGCGCGACGTTGATCGTGCTGCTGTAGACCGGCTGCACCAGCGCGCCGCCGGCGAGCTGGTTGGCCAGCGCCTCGGCCGCGGCGAGCGTGCGCCCGCCATTGCCGACGGCGACCAGGTTGGCGAGCGGATCGTGCGCCTTCCAGTCGGCGGTCGAACGCGGCCGCCACAGGCCCGCCGCGGTGTCGTCGCTGCCCGTGCCGTGGCCGGTCGAGAGCACGATGCCCCACAGCGTCTGGGCCCGCCAGCGGTAGTCGTTGGCACCGACCTGCGCCTCGCGCAGGCCATCGATTTCGCTCGTCAGCAGGCCGGAGGCCACCGTGCTCGGCACGCCGCCGAGCGCGACGATGCGCTCGGCGCAGCGCGCGCGGTCGGTCGCGCTGTGCGCATGCACGTCGAACTCGACGCCGAGCGGGCGCAGCGTGCTGATCACCTCGCCGGCGCGCGGCTCGTTGAGCAGCCAGTTGATGTCGGCGCCGATCGACCACTTCATGCCGCTGGCCTGGCTGCCGACCCGGCCGGCCTGCACCGCGCGCTGGAAAAAGCTGATCAGCGCATCGATGTTCGGCCAGTGGGTGACCGTTGATTCGATGTGCATCGTGCCGGAGACGTGCAGCTGCGCGCCGCCGGCCGCCGCAGCGGTGCCGCGCAGCTGCGCGATGCCAGCCGCGCCGGCCACGCCCAGCCGCGCCGACTGCGACTGCGCGTATTGCAGCGCGCCCTCGTAGATCGTCCACTGCGCCGCCTGGTCGGCCGCCGACTTCAGCGCCGACTTCAGCGCCGGGTCCCACGGCGGGCGCTTGCCGCCGTCGACGTAGACGACATTCCAGGCCGACTTCTGCGCGAAGAAGTCGTTGTCGTGCATCTTGGCGCCGACGAAGAAGGGCGCACGCGCGCCGGCCGCATCGTGCGCCGAGGCGAAAGCCGCATCGATCACCGACGCCGCGCTCTGGCCGGCCAGCTCGAACAGCTTCAGGTCGTAATGCTCCGGCCGCAGATAGAGCCCGCGCACGCTATCACCCAGATTGAGCGACCCGAGACCGTGCGCCAGCGACCAGGTGGCGCCGAGCTCGCGGAAGGCGGTGGCGGCGGCATCGAGCAGCGGCTGGTCGACCTGCAGCGCGGCGGTGATCGCCGGCCGCGCATTCGGCAGCGCCACCAGCTGCTGGTAGCCGCCCGCGCGGCTGGTCGGCTGGCCGGTCGCCAAGTCGACCACGCTGGATTCGTAGGTCTTGATGCGCGCCACCTGCTCGGCGAGCGGCAGCGCCGCGAGATTGGCCCAGTCGTAGTTCAGGTAGTACGGCTTCGGCGGGCGGATGTGGTAACTCAGCCCCACGTAGGGCGAGCTCGTCAGCCGGCTCATCAGCGCCGGATGGTCGCGCTGGTAGACATCGAGCATCGTGTCGCTCAGGTAGATGTCGACCGGCAGCCGGTACTGCTCGTGCAGCTCGACGATGCGCTGCACCGTCACTGCGCTGAGCTCGGGGTAGCTGAAATCCTGCACGTTGATCGAGAAGGTGATGAAGTCGCCGGCCGCCGCCGCGCCGGCGAGCGCACCACCGACCGTGTAGATGCGCGCGTAGGCCTGGCGCGCCAGCAGGTCGTCGAGGTGGCTGCCGTAGCCAGCGTAGACCTGCGTGCCTTCGAGGCCTTGCAGGTCGGTGGCCTGCAGCAGCGGCACCGTGTGCGTGCCGAGCGTGACCTGCTGGTAGGGCGGGAAGCTGCCGCTCACCGGGGTCCAGCCGGCCGGCGTGAAGCCGTACCACTGCCCGCCGGGCGTCAGCGCGGCGATGAACAGCTGGCCACTGCGGCCGACATCGGCATTGCCGGCCTGCAGCTGCAGCGTCAGGCTGGTGCGGTGGCGCGGCCCGGCCGCATCGGCCCAGGCGCTGAAGCCGGCCGGTGCCGCGGTGCCGGCCCCGGCCAGCGCGACGAGCCAGGCGCCGAACAGCACACGCAGCACGAATGACCACCTCCGGATGACGGCATCACGCATGGTTGGGTCCCCCCGCGCCTCATGGCCTGCGGCAACGATTGAAGCGCTCGTCTCGCACGCTGCGCCTGGGGATTACCCGTGTGGCGCTATCGAATGCCCTGATCACCCGTGACACGCTGCTCGGTCAGAATCCGAGGCCAATTTCGGGATGCGAGCGACTGATGGAGAAGATCTGGCTGAAGCAATACCCCGCCGGCGTGCCGGCCGAGGTGAAGACCGACGTCTACCCGTCGCTGGTGGCGCTGGTCGACGAGAGCTTCCGCAAGTACCGTGACCTCTCGGCCTACAAGTTCATGGGCCGCTCGGTCAGCTTCGGCGAGGTCGACGAGGCCTCGCGCGCGCTGGCCGCCTACCTGCAGGCCAGCGGCCTCGAGCGCGGCGACCGCGTCGCGGTGATGATGCCCAACGTGCCGCAATACCCGATCGCGGTAGCGGCCATCCTGCGGGCCGGGTTCGTGGTGGTCAACGTCAATCCGCTGTACACGCCGCGTGAGCTCGAGCACCAGCTGAAGGACTCGGGCGCCAAGGCGATCGTCATCATCGAGAACTTCGCCTCGGTGCTGCAGCAGGTGATCGACAACGTGCCGACGAAGAAGGTGCTGCTCGCCGCGATGGGCGACTCGCTCGGCTTCGTCAAGGGCATGATCGTCAATCACGTCGTGCGGCGCGTGAAGAAGATGGTGCCGGCCTTCTCGCTGCCGGGCGCGGTGCGCTTCAACGATGCGGTGGCCAAGGGCCGCCGCATGCGCTACACACCGCCCTCGGTCGGGCCCGACGACATCGCCGTGCTGCAATACACCGGCGGCACCACCGGCGTCAGCAAGGGCGCGGTGCTGCTGCATCGCAACCTCGTCGCCAACATCCTGCAGGCCGAGGCCTGGTACCAGCCGGCGCTGAAGAAGATTCCGTCGGGCGAGCAGATCGTCACCGTCTGCGCACTGCCGCTGTATCACATCTTCGGCTTCAACACGAACATGATGCTGTCGCTGCGCATGGGCGGCTGCAACATCCTGATCCCGAACCCGCGCGACATCCCGGCGGTGCTGAAGGAGCTGGCGAGCCAGCCCTTCCACAGCCTGCCGGCGGTCAACACCCTCTTCGGCGCGCTCGCCAACCATGCCGATTTCGACAAGGTCGACTGGAGCCACCTGAAGATCTCGGTCGGCGGCGGCATGGCGGTGACGCAGGGCACCGCGCGGCTGTGGCTCGAGAAGACCGGCTGCCCGATCTGCGAGGGCTACGGCCTGTCGGAGACCTCGCCGTCAGCGACCTGCAACCCGGTCGACACCACCACCTACACCGGCACGATCGGCCTGCCGATGCCCTCGACCGAGCTGGAACTGCTCGACGACGACGGCAACGAGGTGCCGCCCGGCACGCCCGGCGAGATCGCCATCCGCGGCCCGCAGGTGATGGCCGGCTACTGGCAGCGGCCCGACGAGACGGCCAAGGTGATGACCGCCGACGGCTACTTCCGCACCGGCGACATCGGTGTCGTCGACGAGCGCGGCTATTTCAAGATCGTCGACCGCAAGAAGGACATGATCCTGGTCTCGGGCTTCAACGTCTATCCGAACGAGATCGAGGATGTGCTGAGCCAGATGCCCGGCGTGCTCGAATGCGCCGCGGTCGGCGTGCCCGACGAAAAGGCCGGCGAGGCCGTCAAGGTGGTGCTGGTCAAGAAGGACGGCGCGGTCACCGAGGCCGACGTGCGCGCCTTCTGCGAGGCAAACCTCACGGGTTACAAGCGCCCCAAGGTCATTGAGTTCCGGACCGAACTGCCGAAAACTCCGGTAGGCAAGATACTTCGCCGTGAATTGCGCGACGCCCGGCGCTGACCGCCGGACCGTTGCACGACAGCGGCACCCCCGTCCCCATGGATGCGCGTTATCTGAAGACCGATGTTGGCCGAGCTGCTCTGCGGGAGCGCACGCCTGACCTGCCGCGGGTCGCGCGCACGCTGCTGCTGATCATCGACGGCAGCCGCAGCGGCGTCGAATGGCTGGGCCTGGTTGCCGGCAGCACCGCGGAAACGCTGCAGCTGCTGGTCGAGCGCGGGCTGATCGCCGCCGGCGCAGCACCGGCCGCACCCTCCGCGGCAGCGGCTCGCGCGGCCTCCGCCGTGCCCGCGCCGCCGGCCGACGCCTTGTCCAGCGGACCGGCGCTCGCCGAGTTGCTGGCGACGATGAACTACCGCGACCTCTACGACGAAATGACCTCGCAGGCACGGCCGCTGCTGGGCCTGGTCGCCGGCTACCGCGTGGTGCTCGACATCGAGAAGTGCAACGGAACCGATGAGCTGCGCGTGCTGGCGAACCGCTTCATCGAGATGGTGCGCAAGGAAAAGGGCGCCGAAGCGGCCGAGGCGTTCTGCCGCGGCCTGGTGGTCCACCACCGCGCAGCCACGCCCGAGTAGCGCAGGGCGCCGCCCGGCGCAGGGCCGCCGCTGGTGCACACTGCGGCGAATGATTCCCCGCCTGCACGTGCCGGCCGCGCTCGCCGCCGGCCTCGATACCGTCTTGCCGCCGAACGCGACCCGCCACGTCCAGGTGCTGCGGCTGCAGCCGGGCGCCGAGCTGTGCCTGTTCGACGGCAGCGGCGGCGAATGGCGTGCCGAGGTGCGCGCAATCGGCCGCCGCGAGGTCGTCGTGCGTGCGCTCGCGCATGCGAGCGTCGAACGTGAGCTGGCGCGCGCGGTCACGCTGGCGCTCGGGATGCCGGCCAACGAGCGCATGGACACGCTGGTGGAGAAGGCCACCGAGCTCGGCGCCACGGCGATTCAGCCGCTGGTGTGCGAACGCTCGGTGCTGCGCGTGGCCGGCGAGCGCGCCGAGCGCAAGGCGGCTCACTGGCAGGCGATCGTGATCGCCGCCTGCGAACAATGCGGCCGCAACCGCGTGCCGACGGTGCACGCGCCGCTGCCGCTGCGCGAGTGGCTCGAATCGCGAGGCGATGAAGACAGCGGCCAGCGCCTGCTGCTGAGCCTGGACGCCGATGCGCGGCCACTGGCGGCGGCGCGCGGCGACCAGCGCAACGTCACCTTCCTCAGCGGCCCCGAAGGCGGCTTGACCGAGGCCGAGCAGGCGTTCGCGCGGCAACGCGGCTTCGAGCCGGTGTCGCTCGGCGCGCGCGTGCTGCGCGCCGAGACCGCGCCGCTGGCGGCGCTCGCCGTCATTGCGGCGCTGGAAGCCGCGGCATGAACCCGCGTCTGGTACTGCTGACGCTGTGCAGCGGGCTGCTGATGGTCAACAACGTGACCTTCATCGCGATCAACGGCCTGGTCGGCCTGGCGCTGGCGCCGGTGGGCTGGATGGCGACGCTGCCGATCACCGCTTATGTTGCCGGCGGTGCGCTGGCCACCGGCCTGGTCGCGCGCCACCAGCGCCGCTTCGGCCGCCGCCGCGCCTTCCAGCTCGGGCTGCTGGTGGCGATCGCCAGCGCGCTCGTCAGCGCCTATGCGGCGGTGACCCGCGACTTCTGGCTGTTGACGGCAGCCACGCTGGTCGCGGGCTACTACAACGCCAACGGCTCGCTGTACCGCTTCGCCGCGGTCGAGCTGGTCCGGCCCGACTTCAAGGAGCGCGCCATCTCGTGGATCCTGGCCGGCGGCATCCTCGGTGCGGTGGTCGGGCCGAACCTCGCGCAGCAGAGCCGCGCGCTGCTCGCGCAGCCCTTCGCCGGTGCCTATGCCGTGCTCGCGGGCGTCGCACTGCTGAGCCTGGTGGTGATGTCCTTCATCACCTTCCCGCCGCTGCCGGGCCAGGGCGGCCAGGGCGCGCAAGGCCGGCCGCTGAAGGACATCGTGCGCCAGCCGGTCTTCATCGTCGCCGCCGGCGCCTGCGCGATCGGCTACGGCGTGATGAACCTGCTGATGGCGGCGACACCGATCGCGATGCAGCAGTGCAAGCACCCGTTCGCCGATGCCGCGCTGGTGCTCGAGTGGCATGTGCTCGGCATGTTCGTGCCGAGCTTCTTCACCGGCCGGCTGGTGCAGCGCTTCGGGCCGCTGCCGGTGATGGGCATCGGCCTGCTGCTGAACCTGGCCTGCGTCGCCTTCGCGCTGTCGGGCCAGGACGTGATGCACTTCCTCGGCGCGCTGATGGTGCTCGGGGTCGGCTGGAATTTCCTCTTCATCGGCGGCTCGAGCCTGGCGACGCAGGCCTGGCGGCCGGAAGAGAAAACGCAGGCGCAGGCCGCGCTCGACTTCTGCGTCTACCTGACGATGACGCTCACTTCGTTCGCCAGCGGCGCGCTGGTGACGACCGGCGGCTGGACGGCGATGAACCTGGGCGCGCTGCTGCCGCTGGCGCTGCTGGCCGCGGCGCTGGGCTGGATGATGGTGGCCGGGCGGCAGCTGGCGAGCGCCCCAGCGCCGTAACCACGTGGTAACCACAAACACGTCACGCCAACGGCCGCTCGTCCAAAGAAGATTCACTTTCCCCCGCTTCTTGGGCCCTTAAGCCCGACAGACCGCTGTCGATACTTCCCCACAGCGTGGGAGCGCTGAGGAGAAGTGTCATGAACTGGTTGTGGAAGTTCCGCATCGGAACACGCCTGGGCCTTGCCTTTGGGGCCTTGATCGTCCTGCTGACCGCCATCTGCGCGTTCAGCGCCTGGAATGCCCGCCGCCTCGCGGCGGACCTCGAAGCCACCGCTGGCCAGGACCTGACGAGGGTCGACCTGGCGAATGCGCTGGACCGCAATGCCGGGCTGATTGCCCGCGCCAGCCGCGAGCTGCTGCTGCTGGAAACCGCCGGCGGCCTGAAACGCCAGCGCGAGCTGATCACCAAGTCCTTTGCCGACAGCGAGGAGCGCTTCGGCAAGCTCGCGTCACTCGGCGGCGACGGCGAGCTGCAGCAGCTGATCGCCGCGGTGAAGAGCGGCAAGGACGATTTCACCAAGGCCACCGGCGCCTACCTGACGACGCTCGACGGCAGCCCGGACGATGCACGCCGCGCGCTGCTGGTCGAGCTGCGCCCGGTGCAGGCGGCCTACGAGAAATCGCTCGCCGCATTGAACGCTGCGGTGCAGAAGCTGGCCGCCGAACGCGCGGTCGCCGGCCAGCGCCTGGCCGAAACCAGCTCGCTCGCGCTGGTGGCGCTGGGTGGCCTGACGGTCGCCTTGGCCGTTGTCGCATCGGTGCTGATCGCGCGCTCGATCACCGTGCCGCTGCAGTCGGCAATCGCCGCGGCGCGCGCCATCCGTGACGGCGACCTGTCGCAGCGCGTGCAGAGCTCGGCGCAGGACGAGATCGGTACGCTGCTCGGCGCAATGGGCGAGATGCAGCAGCACCTGAGGCGGGTCATCGAGGACGTTCACAGCGCGGCGCGCGACGTCTCGACCAGCTCCGACGAGATCGCCCATGGCAATGCCGACCTGTCGACGCGCACCGAACGCGCTTCGACGAACCTGCAGCAGACGGCGTCGGCCATGGAAGAGATCTCGGCGACGGTCGCCGGCTCGAGCCAGAAGTCGCGCCAGGCGGCCGAGGTGGCGGCCAAGGCGCGCAGCGCGGTGATCGAGGGCGGCGAGACGGTCGAGGGCCTGGTCGGCACGATGACGCGCATCGCCGAGTCGAGCCACCGCATCCGCGACATCATCTCGGTGATCGACGGCATCGCGTTCCAGACCAACATCCTGGCGCTGAATGCGGCGGTCGAATCGGCGCGGGCCGGCGAGCATGGCCGCGGCTTTGCGGTCGTCGCCGGCGAGGTGCGCTCGCTCGCTGCGCGCGCCGCCGCCGCGGCCAAGGAGATCAAGGGCCTGATCGACGACTCGGCCGCCAAGGTCGAGCAGGGCACGCACACCGTGTCCGAGGTCGGCCAACGCATCCGCGGCATCGTCACCGAGGTCGTCGGCGTGCGCCAGCTGATCGAAGAGGTGTCGCTCGCCAGCCAGCAGCAGGAGAGCGGCATCGGCTCGATCAACCAGAGCGTGACCGACCTCGACCAGACCACGCAGCAGAACGCCGCGCTGGTCGAGGAGCTGACTGCGACCACCGAATCGCTGAAGACGCATGCCAAGCGGCTGGTGTCGACGGTCGAGTTCTTCCGCCTGCCTGCCGATGCCGCATCGGTGGCCTGACCCCAAGGAGCCTGAAATGACCCGCGTTCATCACAAGACCCTGCGCGCCGCCGCAGCCGCGCTGCTGCTGGCGATCGGCTGCGCCGGCGCGGCGCTCGCCGATCCGAAGGTGATCAAGAAGGTGCCGCCCGAATTCCCCGAGGAAGCCGTGCGCAAGAAGGTCACCGACGGCGTGCTGAAGGCCAAGCTGTCGATCGACGGCAGCGGCGCGGTCACCGACGTGCAGATCGTCGAAGCGATGCCGGCCAAGGCCCGAGTCTTCAACGAATCCGCCGTCAGCGCCCTGTCGAAGTGGAAGTTCGAAGCCTCGGGCAAGGCCGAGAGCGTCGAGATCAAGCTGGTGTTCGCGCAGGAGTAACCTGCAAAGACCGCGTCACGCGTGGCGCGGTCGTCAGGCTTCCGGCTTCGGCGTGCGTGCCGAGCCCGCGACCAGCTCGAAGCGGAACAGCCGGCATTCGATCGGCCCGTTCCACATCGGCACGCGCAGGCTTTCCTTCAGCCGCAGCGCCTGCGGCAGCTTCATGTCGGGGCTCAGCACCCAGGCGGTCCAGCCGGCGTAGTGGTGCTTCCAGTGCGTGGCGAGCTGGCGGAAGAAGTCGGCCGGCGAGCCTTCGTCCTGGAAGGACTCGCGGCTGTTCTGGCTGCCGCGTCCTTTGGCGTCTATGCGCTCGCCGTAAGGCGGGTTCAACATCATCGTGCCGCCTTCGGCCGGCGGCATCCGCTGCAGCGCATCGGCGGTCTTGAACTCGATCGCCTTCGCGACGCCGGCGCGCTCGGCATTGCGCGTGGCGAAGTCGGTCATGCGGAACGACACGTCGCCGGCGTACACCGGCACCGCCGGCGCATGCTGCTGCGCGCGGGCCTCGGTCTTCATCCGCTGCCACAGCGCCTGGTGGGTGCGGAAGGGCAGCATCTTCTCGAAGCCGAAACGGCGCTGCAGCCCGGGCGCGATGCCGCAGGCGATCTGCGCGGCCTCGATGGCGATCGTGCCGGCGCCGCAGCAGGGGTCGAAGAGCGGGCCGTCCTCAGGCGCACCGCGCCAACCGGCGGCGGCGAGCATCGCGGCGGCCAGCGTCTCCTTCAGCGGCGCTTCGCCTTTGGCTTCGCGCCAGCCGCGCTTGAACAGCGCCTCGCCGGAGGTGTCGGCGTACAGCGTGGCGTGCGTCGGCGACAGGTGCAGCGCGAGCGACAGGTCCGGAAAGCGCGTGTCGACGTTGGGCCGCTCGCCGGTGGCATCGCGCACCCGGTCGCACAGCGCGTCCTTCACGCGCAGCGTGGCGAAATTCAGGCTCTGCAGCGGCGAGCGCTGCGCCGTCGTGTCGATGCGAAAGCTGTGCCGCGGCGTGATCCAGTCGCCCCAGGGCACGTGGCCGGCAAGCGCGTAGAGATCGTGCTCGCTCTGGTAGGGCCCGTGCACCAGCGGCCACAGCACGCGCTGCGCGAGCCGGCTGTGCAGGTTCAGCCGCATCGCGGTGACGGCGTCGCCATGCACCGTGACGCCGCCGCGCGCCGCCTGGACGCGCACTTCGGCGCCCAGGATGTCGGCACATTCGGCTGCCAGCAGCGCCTCGACGCCCGCGGCGCAGGGAAGAAACAACGCGGCCTTCACATCGCCTTACGCAGGTTCGCCGGCGCGATCTTCAGCGCCTCGCGGTACTTCGCCACCGTGCGCCGCGCGACCTGGATGCCCTGCTCGGCCAGCATGTCCGACAGCTGGTTGTCCGACAGCGGCTTGGCCGGGTTCTCGGCGCTGACGAGCTGCTTGATCAGCGCCCGCACGGCGGTGCTCGACGCGTTGCCGCCGGCCTCGGTGTTCAGCGACGAGCCGAAGAAATACTTCAGCTCGAAGGTGCCGTAGGGCGTGTTCATGTATTTGGCGGTGGTCACGCGCGAGATCGTCGATTCGTGCAGGCCGAGCTCGTCGGCGATCTCGCGCAGCACCAGTGGCTTCATCGCGATCGCGCCGTGCGTGAAGAAGGCCTTCTGGCGCTCGACGATCGCCTGGCTGACGCGCAGGATGGTGTCGAAGCGCTGCAGGATGTTCTTCATGAACCAGCGCGCTTCCTGCAGCCGCGACGACAGCCCGGTGCCCGAGCCGTTGCGCTGGCCGCGGATCGCCTGCGCGTAGAGGTCGTTGATGCGCAGCTTGGGCATCACGTCGGGATTCAATTGAACCTTCCAGCCGCGGCCCGACTTCGTGACGATCACGTCGGGCACGACGATGTTCGCCTCGGCGCGCGAAAACGGCCGCCCCGGCTTCGGTTCGCAGGCGACGATCAGCGCCTGCGCGGCGCGCAGCAGCACCTCGTCGGCGCCGGTGGCGGCCATCAGCTTCTTGGCGTCGCGCCGCGCCAGCAGCTCCAGGTGCTGCTTGCAGATGATGATCGCCACCGCCTGCGCTTCGCAGCGCGGTTGCTGGCGCAGTTGCAGCACCAGGCAGTCGCCCAGGTTCGACGCGCCGACGCCGGCGGGTTCCAGGCTCTGCAGCCACTTCAGCGCGCAGCGCAGGCGCTCGAGCAGCTCTTCGCGGCCCTCGGCGAATTCCTCGCCGCTGCCGACCAGCCGTTCGGCGATCTCTTCGAGCGGGTCGGCCAGGTAGCCGTCGTCGTTCAACGACTCGATCAGGATCGTGACCGCGGCGAAGTCCTCGGGCGACAGCCGCATGCCCAGCAGCTGGCGGCGCAGGTGCTCCTGCAGCGTCGGCCCGGCATCGGCTGATTCGATCGGCTCGAACTCGTCGTCGCCGCCGCTGCCGCTGGTGCTGCTGGAGTTGGACGAGGGCAGCTCGCGGATGCCGTCGAAGTCCTCGGCCTCGGTGCCGTTGTCCCAGTCCTCGCGCTCGGCCACGCCGAACTCGGCCGAGTCGACCCCGGCCGGCTCGTCGCCGCCCGAGTCGCCGGCCGGCTCGTCGCGCTCAGCGGGGCGGTCGACCGCGCTGTCGGCCACCTTCTCCGGCGCGCTGACGCGTTCGAGGCCGAACTCCATCGGCGCCTGGTCGCCCTCGACCTCCAGGAAGGGGTTCTGCTCGAGCATCTGCTCGATTTCCTGGTGCAGCTCCAGCGTCGACAGCTGCAGCAGCCGGATCGATTGCTGGAGCTGCGGCGTCAGCGCCAGATGCTGCGACAGCCGGACCTGTAGGGACGGCTTCATGCGGGCCTGCGGAACTGAAAAGGCGGCTTCATGGCGCCTACATGCGGAAGTGCTCGCCGAGATACACCCGGCGCACGTCCGGGTTCTCGACGATCTCGGACGGCGTGCCTTCGGCAAGCACGCGGCCCTCGCTGATGATGTACGCGCGGTCGCAGATGCCGAGCATCTCGCGCACGTTGTGATCGGTGATCAGCACGCCGATGCCGCGGCTCTTCAGGAAGCCGATGATGCGCTGGATCTCGATCACCGCGATCGGGTCGACGCCGGCGAAAGGCTCGTCGAGCAGGATGAAGCGTGGCTGCGTCGCCAGCGCGCGGGCGATCTCGACGCGCCGGCGTTCACCGCCGGACAGCGCCGGGGCCGGCGAGTCGCGCAGCTTCTCGATCGACAGGTCGTGCAGCAGCTGTTCGAGCTGCTGCTCGATGTGCTTGGGTCGAAGCGCCTTGCCGTCGGGGCCGGTCTGCAGCTCGAGCACTGCGCGGATGTTCTCGGCGACGTTGAGCTTGCGGAAGATCGAGGCTTCCTGCGGCAGGTAGGACAGCCCCATGCGCGCGCGCTGGTGGATCGGCTTGCCGTGCACCGCGACGCCGTCGATGTGGATCTCGCCGGCGTCGGCGCGCACCAGGCCGACCACCATGTAGAAGGTGGTCGTCTTGCCGGCGCCATTCGGGCCCAGCAGGCCGACGACCTCGCCGCCGCCGACGGCCAGGTGCACTTCCTTGACGACCTTGCGCGAGCCGTAGGTCTTCTGCAGCCCCGCCACTTCGAGCCGGCTCGCCGGCAGCGCGCGCACGGCGGCCGCGAGACCCGACGGGCCGCGTGCGTTCAACGCCGCTCCCCGAGCGAAGGCGTGCTGCGCAGCAGCGGCGCGCTGGCCGCGGCCGCCGGCGGCGCCGAGGCGGCGTCGCGCGGGGCCAGCACCGCGCGAACGCGGCCGCCGGGGTTGGCCGCGGTGGCTGCGCCGCCTTGCACGCTGAACATCTCGGCGGTGTTGTCCCACACGATCACGGCGCCGTGGATCTCGTCGGCCGTCACGGTGCCGCGCAGCCGGCGCGCGGTGGCCTGGCCTTCGAAGCGCAGCGTGTTGGCGCGGCTGTCGTAGTCGATGCGCGTTGCGGCGCCTTCGACATACTCATCGACGCCGTCGCGCTTCTGCCGGTATTGCGCCGGGCGGCCGTCGGCGCCGGTCGCGCTGGCGACCTGGTAGCCATCGGTTGTCTCGCGAAGCTCGACCTTGTCGGCGCGGATCAGCAGCGTGCCCTGCGTGATGACGACGTTGCCGCTGCAGGCGCTGGTCTGCTTGACCAGATTGACCACGCAGGGCTTGTCCGACTCGAGCGTCATCGGCTTGCTGCGGTCGGTCTTTTCGGCCTGCGCCGCGCCCATGGCGCCGGCCAGTGCTGCGGCGCAACAGAAGGCGGCGGGTCGAATGGGGAATGAAGGCGTCATTTGGCGGCACAAAACTTGCAGGCCATTCTAGACGCAAGCTCGTGCCGCCCTGTGCGCGGAAGGTGGGAATTCCTGCGCGAACTCATCGGCCCGCGTACTCCCGGGGCCGGCTGCTCAACCCTTGCGGGCCTTCTGGATCAGACCGTCCATCACGCGCAGCGCGCCCTCGTGGCTGCCGGCCTGGCCGACCGAGGTCATGTAGCGGCCTTGCACCGCCAGCGTCGGCACGCCGTCGATCTTGTAGGCGTTGGCCAATTGCTTGGCCTGGTTGCACTTGGTCGCCACCGAGAAGCTGGCCATCGTGTCCTTGAGCTTCGGATAGTCGATGCCGTTGGCGCCGGCGAGCTTCTGCAACTCGCTGTCCTTGTCGAGCCGCACGCGGTCGACGTGGATCGCGTTGAACACCTTGCGGTGCATGGCCTCGAGCTGGCCCAACGCCTCGAGCGCGTAGAACAGTTTCTGGTACGGCTCCTGCGGCGCGTTGAAGGCCACCGGAACGCGCCGGAACACGACATCGGCCGGCAGCTTGCGCACCCAGGCGTCGAGCGCCGGCTCGAAGGCATGGCAGTGCGGGCACCAGTAGCCGAAGAACTCGACCGCCTCGATCTTGCCGGCCGGCGTGCCCGGCGCCACCGGGGACTGCAGCCGCGTGTACTCCTTGCCTTCGGCCGGGTCACCCTGGGCACAGGCCGGCATCGCCAGCAGCGAGGCCACGCCACCACCGACCCCGAGGGCAAATTCACGACGCTTCATTCGATCAGTCCTTTCGGTACGTTCATTGTCCGCGGCGCGAGGGACCCGGCCGCGCGGCCGAAGTTCAATCGGCGTGCGCTTTTCAGCGGTCGACCCGCACCAGATTGGCCTCGACGCTCGACGCCGCCAGGCGACCCTGGACGGCCTCGGCCTCCTGGCGCGCATCGAACGGGCCGACACGCACGCGGTAGACCATGCGGCCGGCCTGCTCGCGCTCCATCACGCGGGCGCCGACGCCGAGCATCGCCAGCTTCGCTCGCTGCTGCTCGGCATCCTCCGGCCGCGCGAACGCGCCGGCCTGCACGTAGTAGCTGAACGCCTCGGGCGCCGAAGCGGTGGACTTGGGCGCCTGGCCGGCGAGGATCGCCGCCGGATCGCGGCCCGGCTTCGGCGCCGAAGCGAGCTGGGCCGGCGCCTGCGCGCTGGCCGCTACCCGCGGCGGCGGCGCCGAGGCCGCTTCGACCACGCCGCTGGCGGCAGCAGCCACCGGCGCCGGGCGCGCCGGATTCTTGCCGGCCAGCGGTGCGTTCGGGTCCCAGTTCCTGTTCTTCGCCGCTTCCGCGGCATCCTGCTCTGCCGTGCGCATCGGCACCTTGTTGACGAAGGGAATCGGCACCTTGGTGATGTACAGCGCGACGCCGAGCGCCAGCGCCAGCCCGAGCAGCAGGCCGACGATCAGGCCCATCACGAAGCCGCCGCGCTGCGTACCGCGTTGTGGCTTCCCCTTCATGCAACCTCCGGGGACGCCTCGCGCGCCATCGCTTCCGGCGCGCCGACGCCGAGCAGGTCGAGCGCATTGCGCAGCACCTGGCGCGTCGCTGACAGCAGCTCCATGCGGGCGCGCTCGAGCGGCGGATCGACGCCGAGGAAACGTTCGGCGGCGTAATAACTGTGGAAAGCCGCGGCCACGTCGCGCAGGTAGAAGGCGATGTCGTGCGGCACCATGTCGGCCGCCGCGCTGCACAGCATGTCCGGGTAGGCGGCGAGCTTCAGCAGCAGCGCCTGCTCGGTGGGCGCCGTCAGCAGTCCGAGATCAGCGCTCGTCGAGGCCATCGCACCGCCGCGCTTGGCGTATTCGGCCAGCACCGAGCAGATGCGCGCGTGCGCGTACTGCACGTAGAAGACCGGGTTCTCGTCGCTCGCCTTGACCGCCAGGTCGACATCGAAGGTGAACTCGGTGTCGGCCTTGCGGCTGATCAGGAAGAAGCGCACCGCGTCGCGGCTGGTCCAGTCGATCAGGTCGCGCAGCGTGACGTAGCCGCCGGCGCGCTTGGAGAGCTTGACCTCCTCGCCACCCTTCATCACGGTGACCATCTTGTGCAGCACGTAGTCGGGCCAGCCCTGCGGGATGCCGACGCCGGCCGCCTGCAGCCCGGCGCGCACGCGGGCGATCGTGCCGTGGTGGTCGGTGCCCTGCACGTTGATGACCTTGTGAAAGCCGCGCTCCCACTTGGTGACGTGGTACGCGATGTCGGGCACGAAATAGGTGTAGGTGCCGTCGCCCTTGCGCATCACCCGGTCCTTGTCGTCGCCGTAGTCGGTCGAGCGCAGCCACAGCGCGCCGTCCTGCTCGTAGGTCTTGCCCGAGGCCTGCAGCCGCGCGACGGTGGCATCCACTCGCCCCTCGGTGTAGAGGCTCGATTCGAGGAAGTAGTGGTCGAAGTGCACACCGAAGGCCTGCAAATCCAGGTCCTGCTCGTGGCGCAGGTAGGCCACCGCGAACTGGCGGATGCTGTCGAGGTCGTCGATGTCGCCCGAGGCCGTGAACTCGCGGTCGTCGGCATGCACCAGCTTCTTCGCCAGGAAGTCCGCGGCGATGTCGGCGATGTAGTCGCCGTTATAGGCATCGGCGGGCCACGCGGCGTCGCCGGGTTGCAGGCCCTTCAAGCGGCTCTGCACCGACAGCGCCAGATTGGCGATCTGCACGCCGGCATCGTTGTAATAGAACTCGCGCTGCACCTGCCAGCCCTGCGACTCGAAGAGCCGGCAGATCGAATCGCCGAGCGCGCCCTGGCGGCCATGGCCGACGTGCAGCGGCCCGGTCGGGTTGGCGGACACGAACTCGACCATCAGCTTGCGGCCGTTGGCCGCGCGGCGGCCGAAGCTGTCGCCGGCCTGCAGCACCTCGGCGACCACCGCCTGCCGCGCCGCGGCCTTGAGCTTCAGGTTGATGAAGCCGGGGCCGGCGATCTCGAGCGATTCGACCCAGCGCTGGAACGCCGGCTGCGCTTGCAGCGCGGCGACCAACTCGGCGGCCAGCTCGCGCGGGTTGCGCTTCAACGCCTTGGCCAGCGGCATCGCCGCGGTGATCGCGAAATCGCCGTGGGCGGCCTGTTTCGGGGATTCGAAGGCCGGCGTGAAACCGGCGTCGGGCGCGAGCTGCGCGACGGTGGCTTGCAGCGTCTGCAACAGCTCCTGCTTGGCTTGGATCATGGGCGCGGATTCTAAGGTTCGCCCTTTGGGCGGCACCCGGCCTGCATAATCGACCGACCCCTTGCGGCCTGACCTTGAGCTCGACACCCGAAGCCACCTCGCCCCCAGCCGATCATCCAGCCTGGATCGGGCGCTACCGCGTGCAATCGCGGCTCGGCGAAGGGGCGACGAGCGAGGTGTTCCTCGCCCGCGACGACTTCCGCGACCGGCTGGTGGCGGTCAAGCGCGTGCGCGCGGCCACCGGCGGCGAAAGCGCCGACAACCACTACCGCGCGCACTTCTTCGATGCCGAGGCGGCGCTGGCCGGCAAGCTGAAGCACCCGAACGTCGTCGAGATCTTCGACGCGGTGCCCGACCCGGTGATGCCCTACCTGGTGATGGAGTACGTCGGCGGCGTCACGCTGCGGCGCTTCTGCCGCAGCAACGCGCTGCTGTCGCTCGACCAGATCGTCGAAATCGGCTTCAAGTGCGCGATGGCGCTCGGGTATGTCGCGCGCCAGGGGCTGATCCATCGCGATGTCAAACCGGCCAACATCCTCGCCGTGATGCAGGGCGAGCACGTGATCGACGTCAAGATCAGCGACTTCGGCAGCGTGCTCGACACGATGAGCGAGCGCACGCAGGTGTTCCGCGTCGGCTCGCTGGCCTACATGTCGCCCGAGCAGCTCGATGGCAGCGCGCTCGATTCGCGCGCCGACCAGTATTCGCTGGCCGGGGTGCTGTATCACCTGGTCGCCGGCCGGCCGCCTTTCGATGCGGTGACGCAGCCGGCGCTGATGCACCAGATCTACAACGGCGAGGCGCCGCCGCTGACGCTGCTGCGCGAGGACGTGCCGCCGCGCATGCAGGCGATCCTCGAACGCGCGTTGTCGAAGAGCCGCGAGGACCGCTACGCCGACTGGGACGAATTCGCGCGCGACTGGTCCTCGCTGGTCGCCAACGCCGAGGTGCCGCGCGGCCAGCTGCAGGACGTGCTGCACTCCGAGCGCTTCAACCTGCTGCGCTCGCTCGAATTCTTTGCCGACTTCGGCGATGTCGAGATCTGGGAAGTGGTGCACCGCGGGCGCTGGCAGCGCCATGCCTTCGGCGCCGCGCTGTACCGCAAGGGTGAGGAAGGCCGCACCTTCCACATCATCACGCAGGGCCGCATCGACGTGTACCGCGACGGCAATCGCGTCGCGCAGCTCGGCGCCGGCACCTCCGTCGGCGAGATGGCGTACCTCGCGCCGAACCCGGACCTGCGCACCCATGCCGCGGACGTGATCGTCTCGGAGCAGGCGACGACGCTGGCCTTCACGCCCGAGACGATGCAATCGCTGAGCCAGGCGACGCGCCATCTCTTCGACGGCGCGTTCATCCGCGTGCTCGTACGCCGGCTGCATGCGGCGCACGAATCGTTGGCGCATCCGCGGCGCATCCTGTAACGAATGGCGTGTGTGCGGCGCGACAGCGTGCCGCGTTGTCTCGTTGCCGGCCCTGGAGCGCGGTGCTCCAATCGGCTGCGGCCCTGGGTGGGCCGATCACACGAGGAAGGAGATCCCATGATGTTCAAGCAGATCAGCGTCGCGTTGGCGTCGCTCGTGCTGTGTGCCGGACTGGCGCAGGCGTCGACCCACAAGGCAGCCCCCGACATGGCCGCCAGCGCGCCCAAGGCGGCAACCGCTCAGCAGACCAAGATGGGCGCGTGCAACAAGGAGGCCGGCGACAAGAAAGGCGACGAGCGCAAGGCCTTCATGAAGACCTGCCTGTCGGCGAAGAAGGAAACGCAGCAGAGCAAGATGACGACCTGCAACAAGGACGCCGGCGACAAGAAGGGCGCCGAGCGCAAGAAGTTCATGTCGGAGTGCCTGAAGGCCTGAGCCTGAGGCCTGAACCTTCAGGCGGCAGCCGGCGGCGGCCCCTTCCAGTAGGTGGCGTCGCCGAAGCTGTGCTTCAGGAAATCGATCCACAACCGCACGCGCAAGGGCAGGTGCTTGCGCTGCGGCACGACGGCATAGATGCCGTTCGGCGGTGCAGCGAAATCGGCCAGCACTTCCAGCAGCTGGCCCGCAGCGATCTGCTGCTCCACCTCCCAGGTGCTGCGCCAGGCGAGCCCCAGGCCCTGCAGGCACCAGGCGTGCAACACCTGGCCGTCGCTGCAATCGAGGCGTCCGCCCGGGCGCAGGTGGATCACATCGCCATCGACGGTGAAGGCCCAGCCGCGGGTCTGGCTGGCGTCCGATGACAGCAGCAGGCACTCGTGGCGGCCGAGCTCCTGCGGATGTTTCGGCGTGCCGGCACGCTTCAGATAAGCCGGCGCCGCGACGCACAGCCGCCGGTTGTCGGCCAGCCGCACGCTGACCAGGCTCGAATCGGGCAGGTCGCCGACACGCACGGCCGAATCGAAGCCTTCGTTGACGATGTCGACGACGCGGTCCGACAGGTTCAGCGACAGGCTGACGTCGGGATGCAGCGCGAGAAACTTCGGCACCAGCGGCGCGACGTGGCGGCGCCCGAAGCCGGCCGGCGCCGTGATGCGCAAGTGGCCACTGGCTTTCACGCCGCCGGCACTGACGCTGGCTTCGGCATTGGCGATCTCGGCCAGGATGCGCTGGCAATCTTCGAGGAAGGCGCTGCCTTCATGGGTCAGCGTCAATCGCCGCGTCGTGCGCACCAGCAGCTTGACGCCCAGCCGCTCCTCCAGCGCATCGATGCGCCGGCCGATCACCGCCGGGGCGACCCCTTCGGCCTGCGCGGCGGCGGTCAGGCTGCCTTTGCCGGCCACCGCGGTGAAGGATTCGATCTGCTTCAGGCGATCCATGGCCGCGGATGATTACACATCAATCAGTCACGAATCAATCGCAATTTCGGAAGTTAATACGGAGTCAAGTTCGCAATACAGTCCGGGGTCATGCTGCCCAAGACACAATCGCCGGAAGCCGTGCTGTTCGACGCCTACGGCACGCTGTTCGACGTCTACAGCGTCGGGCTGCTGGCCGAGCAGCTCTTCCCCGGCCGCGGCGATGCGCTGGCGGCGCTGTGGCGCGACAAGCAGATCGAGTACGCACGGCTGCTGTCGATGAGCGGCCGCTACCGGCCGTTCTGGGACCTCACGCGCGCGGGGCTGCGCTTCGCGGCGCTGAAGCTCGGCCTGGCGCTCGCGCGCGAGGCCGAGGACCGGCTGATGAACCAGTACCGGCACCTGTCGGCCTTTCCGGAGAACCGCGACGTGCTCGCCGCGCTGAAAGCCCGCGGCATCCGCGCCGGCATCCTGAGCAACGGCGATCCCGACATGCTGGCCGTCGCCGTCAAGAGCGCCGGCTTCGCCGAGCTGCTCGACCCGCTGCTCAGCGCCGACGCCGTGCAGCGCTTCAAGACCGATCCGGTGGTCTATGCGCTGGGGCCCGCGGCGTTCGGCCTGCCGGCGAAGAAGATCCTGTTCGTCTCCAGCAACGGCTGGGACGCGATCGGCGCCACCTGGTTCGGCTTCACGACGCTGTGGGTCAACCGAGCCGGCGCACCGCTGGAACAACTCGACACCGAGCCTTCGCGCATCGGCAGCAGCCTGCGCGACGTGCTCTCGTTCTTCCCCGACTCCTGACACTTTCGAGGACATCACCATGACCGCGCGCACTTCCTGCCACTCGCTCCAGGTCGCGACCGAGCTGTACCGTTTCATCGAGGACCGCGTGCTGCCGGCCACCGGCGTTGACTCAGCCGCCTTCTGGCAAGGCTTCGACGCCATCGTGCGCGATCTGGCGCCGAAGAACGCCGCGCTGCTCGCCGAGCGCGACCGGCTGCAAGCCGCGCTCGACGAATGGCACCGCGCCCATCCCGGCCCGATTGCCGACCAGGCCGCCTATCGCGCCCATCTCGAGCAGATCGGCTACCTGCAGGCCCCGCCCGCGGGCGCGCGGGCGACGACCACCAACGTCGACGACGAGCTGGCGCTGCAGGCCGGGCCGCAACTCGTCGTCCCCATTCTGAATGCGCGTTATGCGCTGAACGCGGCGAACGCCCGCTGGGGCTCGCTGTACGACGCGCTCTACGGCACCGACGTGATCCCGGAGACCGGCGGCGCCGAGCGCGGCGGCGCCTACAACCCGGCACGCGGCAACCAGGTGATCGCCTATGCGCGGCGCGTGCTCGACCAGGCGGCGCCGCTGATCTGCAACGGCGCGGCCGGCTCGCACGCACAGGCCACCGGCTACCGCATCCAGGGCGGCCAGCTGATCGTGTCGCTGCCCTGGGGCCGCAGCGCGACACTCGTCGATGCCGCGCAACTTGTGGGTTATCAGGGTGACCCGGCCGCGCCGTCGTCGGTGCTGCTGCGGCACCATGGCCTGCACCTGGACATCCGCATCGACCGCGCCACGACGATCGGCGCCGGCGATGCCGCCGGCATTGCCGACGTGGTGATCGAATCGGCGCTGTCGACGATCCTCGACCTCGAGGACTCGATCGCCGCGGTCGATGCCGAGGACAAGCTGCTGGCCTACTCGAACTGGCTCGGCATCCTGCAGGGCACGCTGACCGAAAGCGTGGCCAAGGGCGGCAAGACCTTCACCCGCGGGCTGAATCCGGACCGGATCTACACGGCGCCGAACGGCCAGGGCGAGGTGCGGCTGCACGGCCGGTCCCTCATGTTCGTGCGCAACGTCGGCCACCTGATGACCAATCCGGCGATCCTGTGGGGCGCCGATGGCCGCGAGATCCCCGAGGGCATCCTCGATGCGGTGATCACGACGACGATCGCGCTGGTCGACCTGCAGAAGCGGGGCGCCAACGGCATCGTCAACTCGCGCAAGGGCTCGGTCTACATCGTCAAGCCGAAGATGCACGGGCCGGCCGAGGTGGCCTTCGCCAGCGAGCTGTTCGGCCGCGTCGAACAGCTGCTCGGTCTGCCCGAAGCCACCGTCAAGCTCGGCATCATGGACGAGGAGCGCCGCACCAGCGTCAACCTGAAGGCCTGCATCGCCGCGGCGGCGAATCGCGTCGCCTTCATCAACACCGGCTTCCTCGACCGCACCGGCGACGAGATGCACACCGCGATGCTGGCCGGCCCGATGCTGCGCAAGGGCGACATGAAGTCCAGCGCCTGGATCCAGGCCTACGAGCGCAACAACGTGCTGGTGGGCCTCGGCATGGGCCTGCGCGGCCGCGCGCAGATCGGCAAGGGCATGTGGGCGATGCCCGACCTGATGGCGGCGATGCTGGAGCAGAAGGTCGGCCATCCGAAGGCCGGCGCCAACACCGCCTGGGTGCCGAGCCCGACCGCCGCGACGCTGCACGCGCTGCACTATCACCAGATCGACGTGGCCAGCGTGCAGCAGGACCTGGAGAAGATCGATGCCGACGGCGAGCGCGAGGCGCTGCTCGGCGGGCTGCTGCAGATCCCGGTGGTCGCCGCGGCCAAGTGGTCCGACGCCGAGCGCCAGCAGGAGCTCGACAACAACGTGCAGGGCATCCTCGGCTATGTCGTGCGCTGGGTCGACCAGGGCGTCGGCTGCTCGAAGGTGCCGGACATCCACAACGTCGGCCTGATGGAAGACCGCGCGACGCTGCGCATCTCGAGCCAGCACATCGCCAACTGGCTGCACCACGGCGTGGTGTCCGAAGCGCAGGTGCGTGCGACCTTCGAGCGCATGGCAGCGGTGGTCGACCAGCAGAACGCCGGGGATGCGCTGTACCGGCCGATGGCCGGGAACTTCGCTTCGAGCTTTGCCTATCGCGCGGCGCTGGATCTCGTCTTCAAGGGCAAGCAGCAGCCGTCGGGCTACACCGAGCCGCTGCTGCATGCCTGGCGCCTGAAGGTCAAGGCGGCCTGAGGTTTCCCCGGTGTCCCAATGGGCCCTTCGCAGCAGGGCCCACTTCTATACTGCGCCATGCAACCGGTGATCCGCAGTCTGCTCGAGACAGACTTGTACAAGTTCACGATGTGGCAGGCGATGCTGCATCGGCACCCCGCGGTGCAAAGTGAATACGTCTTCGTCTGCCGCAATGCGCACGACTACCCGCTGACGCACCTGATCGCCGAGATCAACGAGCAGCTCGACCACCTGTGCACGCTGCGCTTCCAGAGTGACGAGCTCGACTACCTGGCGGGCCTGCGCTTCATCAAGAGCGACTTCGTCGACTTCCTGCGCATCTTCCAGTTCCAGCGCGATTTCATCGAGGTGCGCGACAACGCCGGCACGCTGGAGATCGTCGCCCGCGGGCCCCAGGTGCACGTGATGGCCTTCGAGATCCACGTGCTGGCGATCGTCAACGAGCTGTATTTCCGGCACTTCGAGACGCCGCAGGTGATGGCCGAGGGCCGGCGGCGCCTGGCCGAGAAGATCGAGCTGCTGCGCGACATCGGCCGCGAGCCGAAGCGCCGCCATCCGTTCGAGTTCTTCGATTTCGGCGTGCGGCGGCGCTTCTCGGGCGAGTGGCACCGCGAGGTCGTCAGCAAGCTGCAGCGCGACGTGCCGCAGTACTTCAAGGGCACCTCGAACGTGCTGCTCGCGCGCGACCTGAACCTGGTGCCGATCGGCACGATGGCGCACGAGTACCTGCAGACCTGGCAGGCCACCGGCGTGCGGCTGCGCGACTTCCAGAAGGCGGCGCTCGAGTCGTGGGTGCAGGAGTACCGCGGCGACCTGGGGATCGCACTGACCGACGTCGTCGGCATGGACGCCTTCCTCGCCGACTTCGACCTCTATTTCGCCAAGCTCTTCGACGGGCTGCGCCACGACTCCGGCGACCCGGTGGCCTGGGGCGAGAAGGCACTCGAGCACTACGCCAAGCTGCGCATCGACCCGCACACCAAGCGCCTGGTGTTCAGCGACAGCCTGACCTTGCCGAAGGCCTTCCGCCTCTACCGGCTGTTCGCCGACCGCACGCAGTGCGGCTTCGGCATCGGCACGTACCTGACCAACGACATGGGGCTGCACACGCTGCACATCGTGATGAAGCTGACCCAGTGCAACGGCCAGCCGGTGGCCAAGCTGTCGGACAGCCCCGGCAAGATCCTGTGCGAGGACCAGACCTTCCTGGCCTACCTGCGGCAGGTGTTCAACGTGCCGCCGGACCACCCGGGCTGACGAGGGACGCCGATCCGCCGCCGCGCGGCGGGGCGCGTCAGGAGCAGTTCCCGTACTTCTGCACGTCGCAGTCGTCCGCAAAGGCGTTCACGCGGTCCAGCGTGAACTGCGCCGTGTGCACGCCGTTGACCGTGACGCCGTAGGTCCCGGCCTGCGCGCCGTAGACCGCCAGCGGCACCGTGATGCGGAAGGGGCGGATGTTCGCCGGACAGACCTGCGGCATATCGATCGGATTGACGTAAGGCACGCTCACCTGCACCTCGAAGCTCGTGCCCACACGCCGCTGATGCGCCCGCGCCGGGCCGGCGAAGCCGCAGCCCGGTTCAGCGCCGCTGACGCGCACGAAGACCGCCGCAGGCGCACTCGCCGTCTTGATCACCTCGACCGTGCTGATGCCGAGCACCGGCGCCAGCCGGCCCTTGCCGAGCTCCTGCACGCTGCGCAAGCCAAACACCCCGTCGGACGTCGCCTCCAGCACGCCGTCCTGGAAGCGGCCCACCTGCTGCGGCGTGTCGACGCGCGGCAGCGTCAGCCGCCCGTTCTCGAAGTCCGGGGCGTCATTCGCGCCGGCGGTGGCGACGCCGGCCATCGCGGCCAGGAAAGCGCAGGTGGAGCGTCGCATGGCAGGCCTTTCGCCGTTGCTGGACACCGATGATCGCGCGTCGCAGGGTCAAGACCAGGCACGTGACGCGCACCGCCCAAGCGGCACCGCTACGGGAGCGCGCTCGCGCGCATGCGCCGGTGCGTCGCGCGCGCGTACGGCACCCAGTCATGGCGCGCCCACCGCCGCCACATCAGCAGGCCACGGATCCATTCGTCGGCCGCGTAGGCGATCCACACGCCGGGCAGGCCCCAGCCGAGGTAAGCGCCGAGCAGCCAGCTGCCGCCGGCCAGCACCAGCAGCATCGACGCCGCGCCGGCGACCACCGGATAACGTGCATCGCCGGTGGCCCGCAGCGCATTGATGACGACCAGGTTGAAGGTGCGGCCGGGTTCCAGCAGCACCGTCAGCCACAGCAGCGTGACACCGAGCGCGAGGATGCGCTCGTCCTGCGTGAAGATCCCGAGCAGCGCACGCCCGCCCAGCGCCGCGGCCAGCGCGAGCACGAAGCTGACGACGATGCCGCGCGCCAGCGCGCGCCGCACCAGCTTGTGCGCGTCGTGCAAGTGCCCGGCGCCGATCTGGTGGCCGATGACGATCTCCACCGCCAGCCCGGTCGCCAGGCCGAACAGCAGGATCACGTGGATCACCTGCATCACGTAGGCATGCGTGGCCAGCGCCTGCGCACCGAACTGGCCGACCACCGCGAGGCTGACCATGAAGGCCGCGCGCCAGCCCATGTTCTCGGCCGCCGCCGGCAGGCCGATGTGCAGCACCGCGCCGAGCTCCTCGCGCGGCAGCCGCAGCCAGTCGGGCCCGCGCGGCTTCAGGCCCAGCCGCGAGCGCCACAGCACGAGGTGCAGCGCGAAGCCGAGCATCCGGCTGACGGCCAGCGCGAGCGCATAGCCGACCAGGCCGAACGTCTTCACCGCCGGCAGCAGCAGCGCCAGGTGCACGCAATGCATCACGACGATTACCGCCAGCGTCTCGCGCGTGCGCAGATGCGCGCGCAGCACGCTGGACATCGAGGCGTTGTAGGCGTCGAGCAGCAGCGCCGGCGCCAGCGCGACCAGGAACGGCAGCGCCAGCGGCAGCACGTCGGCCGGCGCGTTCATCAGCCGCAGCAGCGGCGCAGCGCCGGCCGCGGCCAGCAGCGCGCCGGCGCCGCCGATCCAGCCGCTGGCACCCAGCGTCGCCAAGGCCACCGCGTCGGCGCGGTCGCGCCGGCCGCCCCCCAGGTTCTGCGACACGACGACGCTGATGCCAGCGCCGACGATGCGAAACAGCAGGAACAGCATGGCCGCGACATGATTGGCCAGCGCGAACGCCGCGCCGCTCGCATCGGACAGCTTCGCCGCCAGCACCGTGCCGACGACGCCGACCCCGATGCCGAGCAGCAGCTCGACCAGGAGTGGCCAAGCGAGGCTGGTCAAACGGGGTTTGTGTGCGGCAGTCATGCGTTTCGGCAAAGCCGGCGATGCTAGCCAGCGCGGCACGCACGCGCATCCAGCCCCCCGGTGGAATCGACGAGGTCACGTAACTGCTTTCGCGGCAAGATCGGCCCCTATCGCCCCGCCAACAGGGCTCTCGAGGACAACGACGATGAAATACCTGCACACGATGGTGCGTGTCACCGACCTGGAAACGTCCCTGCGCTTCTACCGCGACGCCCTCGGCCTCCAGGTGATGTCGCAGAAGGAAGTGCCGGCCGGCCGCTACACGCTGGCCTTCCTCGCCGCGCCGGGCGATGCCCAGGCGCAGATCGAGCTGACCTTCAACTGGGACCCCGAGGTCTACGGCGGCGGCCGCAACTTCGGCCACATCGCCTACGCGGTCGACGACATCTACGCCACCTGCCAGCGCCTGGTCGACCACGGCGTGCTCATCAGCCGCCCGCCGCGCGACGGCCGCATGGCCTTCGTGCGTTCGCCGGACAACATCTCGATCGAGCTGCTGCAGGCCGGCACGCCGCTGGCCCCGGCCGAGCCGTGGGCCTCGATGCCGAACACCGGCGCCTGGTAGGCGCAGCGAAGCCAGAGATGGCGCTGCAGCAACTCGACGAGCAGCAGGTCCGCGACTGGAGCCGCGAGCAGAAGGACCGCTGGTGGCTGGAGAACGTCTTCCGCGGCGACATGCCGCAGCTGACGCTGCGCTCCGCGCTCACCGGCTTCCTGCTCGGCGGCGTGCTGGCGGCCACCGCGCTGTACATCGGCGCCAAGACCGGCATCGGCATCGGCGTCGGGCTGACCTCGGTGATCCTGGCCTTCGCGATGTACCGGCTGATGCACGGCGTCGGCATGGCCCCCGACTTCACGATCCTCGAGAACAACTGCACCCAGTCGATCGCCACCGCGGCGGGCTACGTGATCACGCCGCTGTACTCCAGCCTCGGCGCCTACATGCTGGTCACCGGCCACATCATCCCGTGGTGGCAGATGATGGTCTGGATGGTCGTGATCTCGATCATCGGCGTGCTGATCGCCTTCCCGATGAAGCGGCGCTTCATCAACGAGGACCAGCTGCCGTTCCCCGAAGGCCGCGCCAGCGGCGTGGTGCTCGATTCGCTGTATTCGGGCCACGCCGGCGCCGGCATGTTCAAGGCGCGCCTGCTCGGCATCGTTGCCGTCGGCACTGCGGTGTACCAGGCGCTCGTTGGCGACGGCTGGATGAAGCTCGTGCAGTTCAAGCTGCTGCGGCTGCATCAGTGGGCAGGCCTGAAGGAGCCGTGGACCTTCCACGAGCGGCTCGACACCTACTACTACGAAGCGGCCGCCAGGCTCGCCTGGGCGACGCCGAAGATCCTCGGCACCGACTTCCGCGCCCTGGGCCTGCGGCTGACGCTCGATGCCGCGATGCTCGGCGTCGGCGGGCTGATGGGCATCGCGGTGGCAACCAGCTGCGTGCTCGGCGCCTTCATCAATTTCGTGATCCTCGCGCCCTGGATGATCCAGGCCGGCGACATCGTGCAGCGCATCTCGCCCAGCGGCGCGGTGGTGCCGATCTCGCGCGCCGAGATCGTCAACCAGTGGTCGATGTGGTGGGGCGTGACGATGATGGTGGTCGGCTCGCTGGTCAGCCTGGGAGCGCGGCCGGAGCTGTTCCGCGCCGCGTTCAAGTCGATGGGCCCGCGTGCGCCGGCGGCGGCCGCGACGGCCGCGCCGGCGAAAGGGCCCGACCTGCTGTCGGCGATCGAGCTGCCGCTGTGGGTCTCCTGGGTCGGCGTGCCGGTGTTCAGCCTGCTCGGCGCGTGGATCACGCATGCCTTCTTCGGCGTGCCGTGGCTGCTGGCGCTGGTGTCGCTGCCGCTGATCTTCGTGCTGACGGTGATCTGCACCAACGCGATGGCGCTGACCTCGTGGACGCCGACCGGGTCGCTGTCGAAGATCACGCAGTTCACGATCGGCGCCTTCGACCGCAGCAACCCGGCGAGCAACCTGCTGCCGGCGGGCATGACCAGCGAGATCGCGTCGAACGCGGCCAACCTGCTGTCGGACATCAAGCCCGGCTACATGCTCGGCGGCAAGCCGCGCCACCAGGCCATCGGCCACGTGATCGGCCTGTTCGCCGGCGTGATGGCCTGCGTGCCGCTGTATTTCCTGCTCTTCCTGCCGCCCGATGCGAGCGGCCAGCGCTCGACCGCGACGCTGGTCTCGGACGCCTTCGCGTTCCCGGCGATCATTCAGTGGAAAGGCGTCGCCGAGCTGATCGCCAAGGGCGTGCAGGGTCTGCCGGCGTCGGCGATCACCGCGATGGTCATTGCCGCGATCGCCGCGGTGGTGATCGAAGTCGCGCGCATCGTGACCAAGGGCCGCTTTCCGCTGACGGCGGTGTCGATCGGCCTGGGCGTCGTGCTGCCGCCCGAGTCGACCTTCGCGATGTGGGTCGGCGCGCTGATCTTCTGGGGCATGGCCCTGCGCCACAAGGCGCCCGGCACCCGCGCCCACGCGATCTGGGTCGAAGGCATGGAGCCGATCTGCGCCGGGCTGATCTCCGGCGCGGCCCTGATGGGGATCGGCAACGCGATCCTGAACGTGCTGATCGGCTGATCGGCCTGGAATGGCTCAGACGGCGGTGAGCCCGCCGTCCACCGCCAGCGCCTGCCCGGTGACGAAGCTCGCCGCGTCGGATGCCAGCCACAGCACCGCCTGCGCGATCTCCTGCGGCTCGCCGATGCGGCCCATCGGCTGCGCGCGATCGATGGCCTTCGCGCGCTGCGGCGCGCGTTCGAGCGCACGCTCGAACATCGCGGTGCGGGTGATGCCGGGGCACACCGCGTTGACGCGGATGTTCTTGCGCGCGTATTCGGCCGCCGCGCTCTTGGTCAGCCCGACCACCGCGTGCTTGGTGCCGGCGTAGACGCTCTGCAGCGGCGCGCCGACCAGGCCAGCGACCGAGGCGATGTTGACGATGCAGCCGCCGCCCTGCGCCAGCATCGGCGCCAGCGCGTGCTTCATGCACAACCAGGTGCCCTTCACGTTCACCCGCATCAGCCGGTCGAACAGCGCCTCGTCGCCGTCGGCTAGGCGCGTGTGCTCCTCCTCGATGCCGGCATTGTTGACCAGCAGGTCGAGCCGGCCGTGCTCCGCGACGATGCGCGCGACCGCATCGCGCACCTCGTCGGCCGAGCCGATGTCGGCCTGCAGCGTGGTGATCGCGAGCTGCTGCTCGCGCAGCGCCTGCGCGGTGGCGGCGAGCGCGTCGGCCGACAGGTCCAGCGCGATCACCTGGGCACCGGCCGTGGCCAGCGCCCGGGTGATCTCGCGGCCGATGCCGCCGCCGGCACCGGTGACCAGGGCGATGCGACCGGCCAGGGGAGTGGAAGTGTTCATCCGGCGATGCTGCGGCAGGCACCGCCGCACCGGCAGTCACCGACGCGACGGCATCCTGGGGACTTCACTCCAGCGGCCGCGCGGCGTAGGCCGCATCGAAGACCGCCTCTAGCCCGGAAATTTCACGCTACCCCCGTGAAAGCGAGGACGGCATTGCCCCTGGAATGCCCGTTTGTCGAGGTGCTGAATCTTGACGAAGGGCGGAGGCAATGCCGAATCCAGAATGTACCGGACA
>NZ_JABRWJ010000010.1 GCF_013266755.1 Pseudaquabacterium terrae
CCCGGCCAGCGTGCCCGCCACCGGCTTTGCAGAGACGGGGTGGCGTGCGACGAGAAACCTCTGCGTGACGGGTGTCGGGTTTTCTTCGCGCATCTCCGTGGTTTTGCAAAGCCGGGCGCGGGCTGCGCGGCCCGGGCATTCAGAGATGAGCGTCGAGCAGCGCAGCAGGCGCGGGTCGGCGACCGAAGGGAGCTGGGTCCACGTGTCTGAGGCCCTGTACTCAGGGCCGAGTTGTGGACCCATCCCGCGTCTGCGAGCAGCGCAGAGCAGTCGGCCCCCCAGGGCCGACCGCCATCTCGCCCGGGCCGTGCAGCCCGCGCCCGGCTTTGCCGCGCCGAACTCCGCAAGCCAACGACATGCCACGACCGCTCAGGGCCGCCAGCGGTCCTTCACGCTGTCCCGTCTTATGGATCTCGGCTCGCAAACAGCGCGGTCGAGCAACTGACATGGTCGACCCCCGCATGCCCACCGAGCCCGTCGTGCCCGCCTACCTGCAAGGCGAGCCCGGCGTCTGCGGCTGGCTCTGCGCCGAGGCCTGGGACCACGCGTGGCCGTGGCGCCGCGGGGTCGCCGCGCCGCACCTCGCGCTGCGCGCCGCCGGCATCTCGCTCGCGCTCGGCGCCACGATCGTCTGGGTGCTGGCAGCGCTCGGGCATCTGCGCGCCGGCGCCGTCATCGGCTGGTGGTTCGGCTGGAGCGTCTACGAGGTGCTGATCCGCCTGGGCGCCAAGCGCTACGTGAAAGACGGGCCGTGGTGGGGCCGCCGCTACCGCGTTGCCAACGTGATGGACATGGTCTGCTACGTCGGCTTCAAGAACCTGCTGATCGGCGCCGCGCTGTTCCTGGCGCTGAAGGCGGCCGGCCGCTTCGTCGCATGAAGATCCTGTTGGCCCTCATCGCCTGCGTGCTGGCCCCGCTGGCCACGGCCGCGGCACCTGCCGCACCCGCCACGTGGACCGTGCAGCCCGGCGGCTCGATCCAGGCCGCGATCGACCGCGCCGCGCCGGGCGACATCGTCGAAGTGCAGCGCGGCCGCTATACGGCGAACCTGAAGATCACGAAGCCGCTCATTTTGCGCGGTATCGACCGGCCGACGCTGAGCGGTGGGCTGCAGGGCGACACGATCCGCATCACCGCGCCCGACGTGATCATCGAGGGCCTGATCGTGCGCGACTCCGGCGCCAGCCTGCTTGAGCAGAACGCCGGCATCTATGTCACGCCGGGTTCGCACCGGACGACAGTGCGCCGCTGCGACCTCGTCTACAACCTGTTCGGCCTGTGGATCCAGAAGGCCGACGACGTGACGGTGGAGGACAACCTGATCGTCGGCAAGCGCGACCACGCATCGTCGCAGCGCGGCAACGGCGTGCAGCTCTACAACACCGAGCGTGCGCGCATCAGCGGCAATCGCATCTCGTTCGTGCGCGACGCGCTCTATGTCGACGTCTCGCATCACGCGGTGTTCCGCGGCAACCGGCTGCACCACAGCCGCTACGGCACGCACTACATGAATTCCTACCACAACCTGTGGGAGGACAACGACAGCTACCGCAACCGCGGCGGCCTGGCGCTGATGGAGGTGCGCGACCAGATCGTGCGCAACAACCGCGCTTGGGGCAACAGCGACCACGGCATCATGCTGCGCACGCTGCAGGATTCGGTGATCGAGGGCAACGTCGTCTCCGGCAACGCGCGCGGCTTCTTCATCTACGACGTCGAGTACGCGCAGCTGCGCGGCAACGTCGTGATCGGCAACCAGGTCGGCGTGCACCTGTCGGCCGGCTCGACGCGCAACGAAGTCGAGGGCAACGACTTCGTCGGCAACCGCGAGCAGGTGCGCTACGTCGGCGCGCGCGACGAGACCTGGGGCGCCAGGCACGGCAACCACTGGAGCAACTACGTCGGCTGGGACCGCGACGGCGACGGCCGCGGCGATGTGCGCTACGAGGCCAACGACGTCGTCGATCGCCTGGTCTGGCGCCACCCGTCGGCGCGGCTGCTGCTGGCGAGCCCTGCCGTGCAGGCGCTGCGGCTCGTCGCGCAGCAGTTCCCGCTGCTGCGCGTGCCCAGCGTCGTGGATCCCCAACCGCGGCTCGCGCCGCAGCAGCCGGCGCTGTGGAGCGTTTCGAATGGCGAGCACTGAACATCCCGCGCTGGCCCTGGCCGGCGTGACCAAGCACTTCGGCGCCGTGCGCGCCGTCGATGGCGTCGACCTCGAGGTGCGGCGCGGCGAGCTGTTCGGCCTGATCGGCCACAACGGCGCCGGCAAGAGCACCTTGATCAAGCTGATGCTCGGGCTGCTGAAGCCGACCGCCGGCACGATCCGCATCCAGGGCGCGCCGGTCGACGGACGCGGCTTCCGCGACGTGCGCCGGCGCATCGGCTGGCTGCCCGAGAACGTCGTGCTATACGACAACCTGAGCGGCATCGAGACGCTGCGCTACTTCGCGAAGCTCAAGGGTGCCGACGCGGCAGGGTGCGCGCCGCTGCTCGAGCGCGTGGGCTTGGAGCAGGCCGCCGATCGCCCGGTGCGCGAGTACAGCAAGGGCATGCGCCAGCGGCTGGGCTTCGCGCAGGCGCTGCTGGGTGAGCCGGCGGTGCTGTTCCTCGACGAGCCGACGACCGGGCTCGACCCGGTCGCGACGCGCGACTTCCACGCCACGCTGGCGACGCTGCGTGAGCAGGGCACGACGGTGGTCATCACGTCGCACGTCCTGGCCGAGTTGCAGGAGCGCGTCGACCGGCTCGCGCTGCTGGCCAACGGCCGCGTGCAGGCGCTGGGCAGCGTGCAGGCGCTGCGCGAGCGCATGGCGCTGCCGCTGCGCGTGACGCTGCGTGCCGCGCCCGCTTCGGTGCCGGCGCTGCAGCGCGCGCTGGCACTGCTGCCGCTGGCCGAAACGCGCTGGCTGGTCGACGGGCTGCGGGCGCTGTGCCCGCGCCACGCCAAGATGCCGCTGCTGGCGGCCATCGCCGCGGTGCCTGGCGGCGTGGACGACGTGCAGGTGCACGAGCCCACGCTGGAAGACGTCTATTTCGAGCTCGCGCGATGATCGAAGCCCGCCCCGTCCTGATCGTCGCCGCCAAGGAGCTGCGCGACCGGCTGCGCAACCGCTGGGTGCTGGCGGTGGCGCTCGTCTTCACCGTCTTCGCGCTGGTCATCGCGTACTTCGGCGGCGCGCAACAAGGCGCTGTCGGACTGCGCTCCACCGAGGCGACGATCGCCAGCCTGGTCAGCCTGGTGATCTACCTGATTCCGCTGATCGCGCTGCTGCTCGGCTTCGATGCCGTCGTCGGCGAAGCCGAGCGCGGCACGCTCGACCTGGTGCTGGCGATGCCGATCACGCGGCTCGAGCTGCTGCTGGGCAAGTACCTGGGCCTGGCGGCGGCGCTGAGCTTGTCGACCTTGTGCGGCTTCGGCCTCGTCGCGCTGATGCTCGGTGCGCAGGCCGGCAAGGCGGCGCTCGAGCCCTACGGCGGCTTCCTCGTCAGCTCGGTGCTGCTGGGCCTGGTGTTCCTCAGCCTCGCGGTGATGGTCTCGGTGCTGGCCGCCGATCGCGCGCGCGCATCGGGACTGGCCATCGCGCTGTGGTTCTTCTTCGTGCTGGTGTACGACCTGCTGCTGCTCGGGCTGCTGGTGACGAGCGGCGGCGAAGTCGGCGGCGACGTTTTCCCGTACCTGCTGCTGCTCAATCCCGCGGACGTGTTCCGCATCCTCAACGTCTTCTCGCTCGAGGAGGTCAAGAACCTCTACGGGCTCGCCGGCATCGTGCCGGCGCCGCTGGCCAAGCCCTGGCTGATGGCGCTGGTGATGCTCGGCTGGATCGCGGCGCCGCTGGGCGTCGCCACCTGGAGGTTCCGATCATCATGAACACGCTGCATCGCCGCCACCTGCTGCTGGCCGGCTGCGCCGCGGTGCTCGCCGGCTGCGGACAGGCCGCCGGCGAGATCGCCGCCATGCCGAAGCCTGTCGACGGCGCCACCGCCTGCGACCTCGACGGCATGCTGCTCGCCGACTATCCCGGCCCAAAGGCGCAGGTGCACTACGCCGGCGCCGCCACGCCGGTGTTCTTCTGCGACACCGTCGAGCTCTTCTCGACGCTGCTGCGGCCCGAGCAGGTGCGCGCGGTGCGCGCCGCCTATGTGCAGGACATGGCGCTCGCCGACTGGGACCAGCCGGCGGGCCACTGGTTCGATGCCAAGGCGGGCCTCTACGTGGTCGGCAGCAGGCGCCACGGCTCGATGGGACCGACCTTCGCCAGCTTCGCGGCGCTCGACCCGGCGCAGCAGTTCGCCGCGAAGTGGGGCGGCAAGGTGCTGCGCTATGCCGACATCAAGCCCGAGATGGCCGATCTCTCCGGCGGCGCGCGCCACGACGTGAAGATGTAGCGCGGCGCGGTTCAGCAGGCCGGCACGCGCTGCGCGCGCCGGCGCGCCGCCATCTCCCGGCCCATGTCCCGCCGCTGCTGGCCCTGCAGCCTTTCGCGCGCCTGTGGATAGATCAAGGACTCTTCCAGCGCGATGTGGTCGTGCATCAGCGCGTTGAAGACCAGCACGCCGTCGCGCAGGCTGTCGAGCTCGCACCAGGCCTGGCCGCGGGCGATCGCCGCGAGATGCGGCGACAGCGCCATCCAGTCCTCATCGAGCCAGAGGTGGTCCTGCTGCAGCCGCAGCACCGCCTGCACCGTTTCGTCGTCGCCGTCGCTGGCCAGGCGCGGAAAGACATGCCGCTCCTCGTCCACGTGGTGCTGCGGCACGCTGAAGGCGAAGAAGCCGAGCAACTCCGCGGCGATAGCGCGCGCTTCGGCATCGGTGCCGATCGTGGCCAGCCGCGTGACCAGCGCCGACAGCTTGCCGAGCGCGAACAGGATGCGCCGGTGACAGGCGTCGAGTACGTCGAAGCCGTCGTCGAAGGCGGCGGATGCCGGTCGGGCGGCGGGGACAGGCACTGCAGACATGCGCGGGGCTCTCCTGGGCGGACGCTGAAGGCAGCTTCACATGGCCCGGCACGCGATGCCTTGATGGTGATCAATGCCTGTCGCGGCGTGCGCGCCGAAGATCGGCCGATCGCAGTCACTCGCGGAAGCCGACCATGACATCCCTCTCTCAAGCCACCGCCGATCCTGCCGATCCTGCGCATGCCACGCTCGCACCTTCCCCCAAGGGCTGGCTCGATGCGCTGAGCGCCGCGGCACCCGATGCACCAGCCGACGGCCTGCAGGCCTTGCTGCCGGTGGCCTTGCCGGTGTCGCTGTTCAGGGGCGCGCAATTGCTATCGCGCGAGCAGCCGGCGCAGCGCCACTGGCTGCTGCTGTCGGGGCAGGTGGCGATGGGCCTGGCCGAACGCGGCCGCATGCAGCAGCAGACGCGCGACGTGCGTCCCGGCCAGTGGATCGACAACGCCAGCGCCTGGCTGATGGACGGCAGCGGCTACCTGGAGGACGCATTGGTCGAGCAGGACGGGCTCGCCTTGTCCTTCGCGCATGCCGACCTGCTGCGCTGCGGGCTGCGCCACCCGATGCTGCTGGCGGCCAGCGCCGGATCGCTGGTGCAACGCGTGCAGGCGATGCTCGGTGCCGAGCTGAGCCTGATCCGCCAGAGCGCGGAGTCGCGTTTCGCGGCCTGGCTGCTGCAGCATGCCGAGGCGCCGGTCACCGGCGGCGTCGCGCGGGTTCCGCAGGTCGTGCTGCGACAGCGCAAGCGGGCGATCGCCTCGCAGCTCGGCGCGACGCCGGAGACGTTCTCGCGTGTGCTGCGGCAGCTGATCACGCGGGGCGCCGTGCGCGCCCGCGGCTACACGATCGAGCTGCTCGACCTGACGCTGCTGCACGAGCTGGCGACGGCCGGCGTGCCGCCGCGCCGCGTCTGAACGCAGCACCGCCGCACGCCGGACGATGAGCACCCTGGCCTGGGACGACCCGACGCAGCTCGCGCGCTTCACCCGCTGGTCCGGCGCCGACGCCGCGCGACGCGCCGACTCGACGCTGCTGATCGACGGGATGGTCTGCGCCGCGTGCTCGGTGCTGATCGAGGACGCGCTGAAGCGGCTGCCCGGCGTCGAGTCGGCCGACGTCAACCCGGCGACGCGGCGCGCGCAGCTGCGCTGGGATCCGGCGCGCACGCGCGCGTCCGCGCTGGTCGCGGCGATCGAAGGCGCCGGCGACTACCGCGCGCTGCCGGCCCATGCGCTCGACGCCGAGACCGCGCGCCGGCGCGAATGGCGCGCGATGCTGTGGCGGCTCTTCGTCGCGGGTTTCTGCATGATGCAGGTGATGATGTACGCGACGCCCGCGTACGTCGCCGGCCCCGAGGGCATCAGCCCCGACATCGCGCGGCTGCTGCAGTGGGCAAGCTGGCTGCTCAGCATTCCGGTGCTGCTGTTCTCGGCCGCGCCGTTCCTGCGCGGTGCCATCAATCAATTGACGCGGCGCCGGATCGGCATGGACGTGCCGGTGGCGCTGGGCATCGTCGTCACCTTCGCCGCCAGCACCGCGGCGGCTTTCGATCCCGGCGGCGTGCTCGGCAGCGAGGTGTACTTCGACTCGCTGACGATGTTCGTCTTCTTCCTGCTCGCCGGCCGTGCGCTCGAGCTGCGCGCACGCCATGCCAGCGTCGGCCAGCTCGAGGACCTGATGGCGCGGCTGCCCGAGACGGTCGAGCGCATAGCGCCCGATGGCCGCGGCGAGATGATCGCGTTGACCGCGCTGGTGCACGGCGACACCGTTCGCGTGCGCCCCGGCCAGGCCTTCCCGGGTGACGGGCCGCTGGTCGACGGCAGCACGCTGGTCGACGAGGCGCTGTTGACCGGCGAATCGACGCCGCTGCGCCGCAACGCCGGCGACGGGCTGCTGGCCGGCAGCTTCAATGTCAGCGCGCCGGTGCTGCAGCGGCTGCAGACGCTCGGCGAGGACACGCGTTATGCCCGCATCGTCGCGCTGATGGCGCGCGCCGCGGCCGACCGCCCGCCGCTGGCGCGCGCGGCCGACCGCATCGCGCTGCCGTTCCTGTGGGGCGTGCTGCTGCTGGCCTGCGGCGGTGCGCTGGCGTGGTGGTGGATCGATCCGGCGCGCAGCGTGTGGGTGGCAGTCTCTGTGCTGATCGTCACCTGCCCGTGTGCGCTGTCGCTGGCCACGCCATCGGCGCTGCTGACGGCCGCCGGAACGCTCGCGCGCCGCGGTGTGCTGGTGCAACGCCTGGCCGCGCTGGAAGCGCTGGCCCGCGCCGACCTCATCGTGTTCGACAAGACGGGCACGCTGACCGAGGACCGCATCGCGCTGAAGCAGGTCCTGCCGGCGCCTGGCTGGCGCGCCGACACCGCGCTGCAGGCCGCGCTGACACTGGCCAACGGATCGCTGCATCCGGTCTCGCGCGCGATCGTCGATGCGGCAAACCGCGACGGCATCGAGCCGTCGCCGCTTTCCGACCAGCACGAGACTGCAGGGCAGGGCGTGCAGGGCCGGGATGCCCGCGGCCGCTGCTGGCGTCTCGGTGCGCAGGCCTTCGCCGGCACCGGCGCATCGGCCGACGACGATGACGATGACGACCACGGTGCCGCGTGGCTGTCGGTCGACGGCGAAGCCGTCGCACGGCTGCAATTCGAAGAGCGCCTGCGCCCCGATGCGCGAGCCGCGCTCGAGCGCCTGCACGCCGATGGCGTGCGCACGATGCTGCTGAGCGGCGATCGGCCGGCCGCGGCGCAGCGCGTCGCGTCGGCACTCGGCGTACGCGAGGTACATGCCGGTGCATCGCCGGAAGACAAGCTGCGCATCGTCGCCGCAGCGCAAGGCCAGGGCCATCGGGTCGCGATGGTCGGCGACGGCATCAACGACGGCCCGGTGCTGGCGCGCGCCGACGTCTCGCTGGCGATGGGCCAGGGCGCGCCGCTGGCGCGCGCGCAGGCCGACTTCACGCTGCTGCGCGGCAGCCTGGTCGACCTGGTCGCGACGCGCGCGCTCGCGCAGCGCACGCTGCGCGTGCTGCGCCAGAACCTCGGCTGGGCCGCGGCCTACAACGCGGTGTGCGTGCCGCTGGCGCTCGCCGGCTGGCTGCCGCCCTGGGCCGCGGGTCTCGGCATGGCCTGCAGCTCGCTCTCCGTCGTGCTCAATGCGCAGCGGCTGCGGCGCATCGGCTGACCCCAACCCTTTCAAACGTTAGGCGCCCACGATGGACATCCTGTTCCTGCTCGTCCCGCTGTCGGTGGTCCTGGTGCTGGCCATCATCGTCGTCTTCGCCTGGGCCTTGCACGGCGGCCAGTTCGACAACCTCGAACGGGAGGGCGAACGCATCCTCTGGGATGGCCCAGTGAACTTGTCGGACATCGCCTCGAAGCTTGCGCCCGATCAACTCCGCGACCGCCCGGCCCTCGAACAATCGCAGCGCTGAAACCTCGAGGTCTTGCCCGATGAACCACGCCACCGCTTCACCGCTCACGCAGCCCCCTGCGGTCTACGACGACACCGCCGTGCGCCAGTTCACCGTGATGTCGGTGGTCTGGGGCGTCGTCGGGATGGCCGTCGGCGTGTTCATCGCCGCGCAGCTCGCGTGGCCCGAGCTCAACATGGGCGTCCCGTGGTTGAGCTACGGCCGGCTGCGGCCGCTGCACACCAATGCGGTGATCTTCGCCTTCGGCGGCAGCGCGCTGTTCGCGACCAGCTACTACGTCGTGCAGCGCACGAGCCACGTCACGCTGTTCGCGCCGAGGCTCGCAGCCTTCACGTTCTGGGGCTGGACGGCGGTGATCGTCGCCGCGGCCATCTCGCTGCCGCTGGGCTACACCTCGGGCAAGGAGTACGCCGAGCTCGAATGGCCGATCGACATCCTGATCACGCTGGTGTGGGTGTCGTACGCGGTGGTCTTCTTCGGCACCATCGCCACCCGCCGCATCCGCCACATCTTCGTCGCGAACTGGTTCTTCGGCGCCTTCATCATCGCCGTCGCGCTGCTGCACCTGGTCAACAGCGCCGCGGTGCCGGCCGGCTTCATGAAGAGCTATTCGGCCTACGCCGGCGTGCAGGACGCGATGATCCAGTGGTGGTACGGCCACAACGCGGTCGGCTTCTTCCTGACCGCCGGCTTCCTCGGGATGATGTACTACTTCATCCCGAAGCAGGCCGAGCGCCCGGTGTACTCGTACCGGCTGTCGATCGTGCACTTCTGGGCGCTGATCTTCACCTACATGTGGGCGGGTCCGCACCACCTGCACTACACCGCACTGCCCGACTGGGCGCAATCGATCGGCATGCTGTTCTCGCTGATCCTGCTGGCGCCGAGCTGGGGCGGCATGATCAACGGCGTGATGACGCTGCAGGGCGCGTGGCACAAGCTGCGCGACGACCCGATCCTGAAGTTCCTGATCGTCGCGCTGTCGTTCTACGGCATGTCGACCTTCGAGGGTCCGATGATGTCGATCAAGACGGTCAACGCGCTGTCGCACTACACCGACTGGACCGTCGGCCACGTGCACTCGGGCGCACTCGGCTGGGTCGGGCTGATCTCGATGGGGAGCCTCTACTACCTGATCCCGCGCATGTTCGGCCGCAAGCAGATGTTCAGCGTGCGGGCGATCGAGCTGCACTTCTGGGTCGCCACCATCGGCATCGTGCTGTACATCGCCGCGATGTGGATCGCCGGCGTGATGCAGGGCCTGATGTGGCGCGCGATCAACCCCGACGGCACGCTGGCCTACAGCTTCGTCGAGAGCGTCAAGGCGACGTTCCCGTTCTATGTCGTGCGCACGATCGGCGGCCTGCTGTACCTGGCCGGCATGCTGATCATGGCCTGGAACACCTGGATGACCGCACGAGGCCCGCAGCCGGCACGCCAGTCCGAAGCGCCTGCAGCGCTGGCCGGTGCCTGATTCGTGGCCGCGCCGAATAATCAATAGGAATTCATCATGTCCGATCCCGGAGCTCCCGCGTTCTCGCACGAACGCATCGAGACCAACAGCGTGCTGATGATCGCGCTGATCATCGTCGTGCTGCTGTTCGGCGGCCTGGTCGAGATCGTGCCGCTGTTCTTCCAGAAGAGCACGACGCAACCCGTCGCCGGGCTCGAGCCGTACTCGGCGCTGCAGCTGGCCGGCCGCGACGTCTACCTGCGCGAGGGTTGCTACAACTGCCACTCGCAGATGATCCGCCCGCTGCGCGCCGAGACGATGCGCTACGGGCCGTACTCGGTGGCCGGCGAGTTCGTCTACGACCATCCGTTCCAGTGGGGCAGCAAGCGCACCGGGCCGGACCTGCACCGCGTCGGCGGCCGCTATTCGGACGAATGGCACCGCGTGCACCTGCTGAACCCGCGCGACGTGGTGCCCGAATCGAACATGCCGTCCTACCCGTGGCTGGCGACCGCGGCGGTCGATCCGCAGCAGATGGCGCCGCGCATGAAGGCGCTGCGCATGGTCGGCGTGCCCTACACCGATGTGCAGATCGGCGGCGCCGCCGATGCCGTCAAGGGCCGCACCGAGCTCGACGCGCTGGTCGCCTACCTTCAGGTGCTGGGCACCGCGCGCAAGTAACTCGAGAGGATCGCCATGAACATCGACGTCAATGACCTGCGCTCGGCCGTCACGCTGGTCTCGCTGCTGGTCTTCGCCGGCATCTGCGCCTGGGCCTGGGCGCGCCGCAACCAGGCCCGCTTCGCCGAAGCGGCGCGGCTGCCGCTGGATTCGGAATAGAACGGAGCCCCTGCCATGAGCGATTTCTTCAACGAGGGCTGGTCGACCTACATCGCGGTGGTCACCGCGGTCAGCATCCTCGCCTGCCTGGTGCTGCTGATCATCGCCGCCCGCACCAAGGCGATGGCCGCCGACAACACCACCGGCCATGTGTGGGATGAGAACCTGCGCGAGCTGAACAACCCGCTGCCGATGTGGTGGATGGGCCTGTTCGTGCTGACCATCGTCTTCTCGGCGATCTACCTCGTGTTCTACCCGGGGCTCGGCAGCTTCCAGGGCAGCCTGGGCTGGTCGCAGAAGGCGCAGTACGAGGCCGAGATCCAGCGTGCGAACCAGGAGCTGGCGCCACTGTATGCGCGCTTCGATGCGATGAGCGTCGAGCAGCTGGCGGCCGACGGCCAGGCGCTGCGCGTCGGCGAACGCCTGTTCGTCAACAACTGCGCGCAATGCCACGGCTCGGACGCGCGCGGCAGCAAAGGCTTTCCGGACCTGACCGACACCGACTGGCTGTACGGCGGCTCGCCCGACGCGATCATCCACACCATCGCCAAGGGACGCATCGGCACGATGCCGCCGATGGCCGCCGCCGTCGGCTCGAGCGACGACGTGCGCAACCTCGCGAACTACGTGCTCAGCCTGTCCGGCAGCCCGCACAATGAAATCCAGGCCCACCTCGGCCGCTCGAAGTTCACGGCGTGCGCCGCCTGCCACGGCATGAAGGGGCAGGGCAATCCGGCCCTCGGCGCGCCGAACCTGGCCGACAGGGTCTGGCTGCACGGCTGGGGCGACGAGGCCATCGCCAACATCATCCGCCAGGGCAAGGTCAACACGATGCCGGCGCATGCAGACAAGCTGACGCCGTCGCAGATCCGCGTGCTGGCGGGCTACGTCTGGGGTCAATCTCACCCGCACTGATCAAGCGTTGGCCGGTTTCGATGTCTTCCCGCCCCGTGATCCCGATCCAGCCGGTCGCTGCCACCCCTGACGGCAGCGCCGAGCTGATCTCGCTGTTCGAGCGTTCGGCGAAGATCTATCCGCGCTCGGTCAGCGGCTGGTTCAACGGCTGGCGCTGGGCCTTCGTGTGGCTGACGCAGGCGATCTTCTACGGGCTGGCGTGGCTGCCGTGGAACGGCCGGCAGGCCGTGCTGTTCGACCTCGCAACGCGCCGCTTCTACATCTTCGACCTGGTCCTGTACCCGCAGGACTTCATCTACCTGACCGCGCTGCTGGTGCTCAGTGCGCTCGGCCTGTTCCTCTTCACCGCCATCGCGGGGCGGTTGTGGTGCGGCTATGCCTGCCCGCAGACCGTCTACACGCAGATCTTCCTGTGGGTCGAGCAGCGCTTCGAAGGCGACCGCACGGCGCGCATGCGGCGCGATGCCGGCCCGTGGACCTGGGACCGGCTGTGGCGCCGCGGCGGCAAGCACGCGGCGTGGATCGCGATCGGACTGTGGACCGGCTTCACCTTCGTCGGCTACTTCACGCCGATCCAGCGCCTGGCGGCCGAAGCGACCTCGTTGGCCTTCGGCCCGTGGGAATGGTTCTGGGTGCTGTTCTACGGCTTCGCCACCTACGGCAATGCCGGCCACATGCGTGAGCAGGTGTGCAAGTACATGTGCCCGTACGCGCGCTTCCAGAGCGCGATGTTCGATGCCGACACGATGATCGTCAGCTACGACGCGGGCCGCGGCGACCCGCGCGGCGCGCGCTCGCGCAAGGTCGACCCGCGCGCCAGGGGCCTGGGCGACTGCGTCGACTGCACGCTGTGCGTGCAGGTCTGCCCGACCGGCATCGACATCCGCAACGGCCTGCAGTCGGACTGCATCGGCTGCGCCGCCTGCATCGACGTCTGCGACGGCGTGATGGACAAGCTCGGTTATGCGCGCGGGCTGATCCGCTACTCCACCGAGAACGGCCTGGCGCAGGGCTGGACGCGCGCGCAGATGATCCGCCGCGTGCTGCGGCCGCGCGTGCTGATCTACGGCGCGATCCTCGGCGCGATCGGCATCGGCTTCGTCGCCAGCCTGGTGCTGCGCAGCCCGTTCAAGGTCGACGTGATCCGCGACCGCGGCGCGCTGGCGCGTTTCGTCGACAACGGCCGCGTCGAGAACGTCTATCGGCTGCAGGTGATGAACAGCACCGAGCGCACGCAGCACTACTCGATCACGGTCGACGGGCTGCCGGGGCTCGCGCTGGCCGGCGCCGCACCGGTCGAGATCGGCCCGGCACAGGCGCGCTGGGTGCCGGTGCGCGTGCAGCTGCCGCCGCAGGCTGCGCCGCAGTTCGCCGGCAGCTCGCAGCCGATCACCTTCCACATCGAGCGCCGCGCGGCCGACGGCGACGCCGCGCGCAGCGTGCACGAGCGCTCGACCTTCCTGGTGCCGCGTTGACGGCGCCGATTGCACGAGGTTCACGATGAACACCTCCATTCCTTCTCACGGCGCCGCGCCGGTCGCTGCCCCGTCGCGGGCCGGCCGCTGGTGGCAAGAGCCGATGATGTGGCTCGTCGTCGGAGGGCCGCTCGCGGTGGTCATCGCCGCCAGCGCCACCGCGGCGATCGCGATGCGCGCCGCCGACACCGTCGTGCTGCAGACGCCGGCACCGACCGCGCTGCGTCCCGCCGTGCAGGCGCGCAACCATGCCGCCGCGCCGCCGCCGGCAACGGACGCGCCAGTCAAGCGTTAGAACGACGACAAACGCCGAGGAGACCCCGATGAAGGAACGCGTGATGTGGATCGCCTGGCCGGCCTTCCTGACCGCCGGCGCGCTGGAGACGGTGGTCTTTGCGCTGGTCGACCCCGAGGCCCTGCGCGGCTTCGACGGCGAGCCGCTGGAGCTGTCGCGCTCGGCCGTCTACACGGTCTCGTTCTTCGTCTTCTGGGGCGCGACGATGTTGTCGAGCGCCTTGACGACGCTGCTGTCGGCGTCACCGTTCGAGCGCAACCGGTGTCCGCTGCCGGTCGACGGCAGGCCGCAGGCGTGTCCGAAGCCGGTGCCGCGCGGGCGATAGTCCCGGGTCGGTTCCAGATCGCATGGGCCGAAATTCAAGAAAGCTTGCGCCAGGCGATTTCGTAAGCTGTTGTCAACACTTATGTTCTTGACATAGAGTCCAGAATTTGTTGACGGCCGTCGCAGATGACGGTGACCCATGGCCACGTTTGTCCATCACGATCTGCGCCTGCTCAATCCGAGCTTTGCGTCCCCGCTGCTGGATGTGCTGACCGACCTGGAACACTTGAGGCGGCTTCAGATCCAGGGAACCACGCCCTGGCCGGTCTTCCTGCAACTGAAGCATGTCTTCCACTTGCTCGAGAGCCTGGCCTCTGCACGGATCGAAGGCAATCACACGACCCTGGCCGACTATGTCGACGCCAAGGTGGCCGATGGTACGGGCCGCGGGGATCAGTTGCTCGAAATCGACAACATCGAGCGCGCGATGCAGCAGATCGAGCAGACCATGCTACCCGGCGAGCCGCTGTCCGAGCATCTGCTGCGCGGTTTGCACGCCACGACCGTCGAGGGCCTCCAGCGTGAAGGGGACACCACGCCAGGTGCCTACCGAAGAGGGCCGGTGCGCATTGCCCTGGCCACGCACCTGCCGCCCGATGCGATGCGCGTGCCCGAGTACATGCAGGAGTTGGTGAGCTTCGTCAACCGGCCTGACCCGCCCAAGTACGACCTGATGAAAGTGGCATTGGCACATCACCGCTTCGCGTGGGTCCACCCGTTCGGCAATGGCAACGGAAGAGTCGTGCGTCTGTTCACCTACGCGCTGCTGATCAAGTACGGATTTCAGGTCAGCGCCGCCGGTCGCCTGCTCAATCCGGCTGCGGTGTTCTGCGCCGACCGCAACCGCTACTACGCCATGCTGTCGGCGGCCGATGCCGGCACGGATGCGGCCCTTGAAGGCTGGTGCACCTATGTGCTCGCAGGCGTGCGCGACGAGTTGAACAAGGTGAACCGGCTCGCCGACTACCACCACCTGCAGAGCACGGTGCTGCTCCCTGCGGTCACGCACGCGCGGCAGCGCCAGCTCATCAACCCGCAGGAGGAAGCCGTGCTGGCATCGACGATCAAGTCAGGCGTCGTCAAGGCCGGCGACCTGGAGTCGGCAATGCCCCGGCTCAATGCCAATCAGCGCACGTACCAGATCCGCAAGCTCGTGGACGCCGGCATGTTGCAGCCGATCAAGCCGGGCTCGCGGCAGTACTGCATCGGGTTCAGCCACAACATGCTGCTTCGCGGCGTGGTGCGAGCGTTGACCGATCAGGGCTTCATTTCTGACGCACTGGCAGGGACGGCGGCCTGATGCGTGCGGGCGGCGCGCGTCACACGCCTGGCGCATTCACCAGCCGCCGCAAGCCTTCCTCGTCCAGCACCCGCACCTCCCGCTGCCGCACCGCCAGCAGCCCTTCCTCGTGGAACTTCGAGAAGGTCCGGCTGACGGTCTCCAGCTTCAGCCCGAGGTAGCTGCCGATCTCCTCGCGCGTCATGCGCAGCACCAGCGCGGTGGGCGAGAAGCCGCGGGCCTTCAGCCGGCGCGTCAGGTTCAGGATGAAGGTGGCCAGGCGCTCCTCGGCACGCATGCTGCCGAGCAGCAGCATCACGCCGTGGTCGCGCACGATCTCGCGGCTCATGATCTTGTGGAAGGCCTGCTGCAGCTCGACGAATTCGCGCGACAGCGCTTCGAGCCGGTCGTACGGGATCACGCAGACCTGCGAGTCTTCCAGCGCGATCGCGTCGCAGGTGTGGCGGTCGTGGCTGATGGCGTCCAGGCCGAGCATCTCGCCGGCCATCTGGAAACCGCTGACCTGGCTCGCACCGTCCTCGGTCGCGACGCAGGTCTTGAAGAAGCCGGTGCGCACCGCGTACAGCGCGGTGAACGGATCGCCGACGTGGAAGAGCGCGCCGCCGCGGCGCACGCGGCGGCGGTTGGCCACCAGCGTGTCGAGCCGCTCGACGTCGGCGCTGCGCATGCCCAGCGGCAGGCAAAGCTCGCGCAGGCTGCAGCTGGAACAGGCGACCTTGAGCTCGTGCATGGGTTCGGTGGAGAGGGTGGCGTGGCAGGGATCGAGCATGAGGCACCTCAACGATGGAATTGATTGTCGTCAGCATTCATCGCCGGGCTTTGCGCTGGATCAAGCCGTGCGGCGCCCCCCCGGGACAAAGTTGCGGCATGACGACGCTCGCCCCCCAGCCGCCCGTGCGCGGCGACCAACTCGCCCGCTTCGACGTCGCGGGCCCGCGCTACACGTCCTATCCGACGGCCGACCGCTTCGTCGAGGCCTTCGACGCCGCGGCCTATCGCCGCGCGCTGCAGGACCGCACCGGCGCGGGACGCGCGATCGGCGCGCTGGGCGCCAGCGCCGGCACGCGGGCGCCGCTGTCGGTCTACGTGCACATCCCGTTCTGCGAGTCGCTGTGCTATTACTGCGCCTGCAACAAGGTCATCACGAAGCACCACGAGCGCGCCGCCGAGTACCTCGATGCGCTGGAGCGCGAGATCGCACTGCACACCGCGGTGCTCGGCGCGGCGACCTCGGTGTCGCAGCTGCACTTCGGCGGCGGCTCGCCGACCTTCCTGACCGATGCCGAGCTGGCGCGGCTGATGGCGGCGCTGCGCGGCGGATTCCGGCTGCTGCCGGATGCCGAGCTGTCGATCGAGGTCGATCCGCGCACCGTGACGCCTGAGCGCCTGCAGCACCTGGCCGCGCTCGGCTTCAACCGGCTGAGCTTCGGCGTGCAGGATTTCGACCCCGACGTGCAGAAGGCCGTGCACCGCGTGCAGCCCTACGAGTCGGTGCTCGCGCTGATGGCCTCGGCACGGCGCATCGGCTTCCAGTCGATCAACGTCGACCTGATCTACGGCCTGCCGAAGCAGACACCGGAATCGTTCCAGCGCACGCTGGCGCAGGTGCGCACGCTGCGGCCCGACCGCATCGCGCTGTATGCCTACGCGCACCTGCCCGAGCGCTTCAAGCCGCAGCGCCGCATCGTCTGCGCCGACCTGCCCGCGCCCGCGCACAAGATCGCGATGCTCGCCGCGGCGATCGATGCGCTGGGCGCCGAGGGCTACGACTACATTGGCATGGACCACTTCGCGCTGCGCGACGATGCGCTCGCGGTGGCCAAGCGGCAGGGCCGGCTGCACCGCAACTTCCAGGGCTACAGCACGCAGCCGGATTGCGACCTGCTCGGGCTGGGGGTGTCGGCGATCGGCAAGGTCGGTGCCAGCTACAGCCAGAACGCGAAGACGCTGCCGGAGTACTACGACGCGCTGCGCAACGGCGTGTTCCCGGTGGTACGCGGGCTCGCGCTGGAGCGCGACGACCTGATCCGCCGCGCGGTGATCATGGCCGTGATGTGCCAGGGCCGCGTCGACTACGAATCGATCGATGCCGCGCACCTGGTGCGCTTCGCCGACTACTTCGCGCCCGAGCTCGAACGGCTGCGCTCGCTCGCCGAGCAGGGCCTCGTCGAGCTGGAGGACGACGGCCTGCAGGTCACGCCGCTCGGCTGGTACTTCGTGCGCGCGGTGGCGATGGTCTTCGACAAGCCGCTGCAGGCCGAACGCTGCCGCGCGCGCTTCTCGCGCATCGTCTAGCCGCCTCGGATCGCCCATGGTCTTCGGGCTGCTGATCAGCGCGCTGCTGATGGGCCTGGCCGGCGCGCCGCACTGCATTGCGATGTGCGGCGCGGCCAGCGCCGGCATCGGCTGCACGCGCCAGCGGCTGTGGGCCTTCCAGGCCGCCCGCATCGCGGGTTATGCGCTGCTCGGCGCGGCGGCGGCCTCGTCGGCCGCGTTGCTGGGCTGGGGTGCAGACCGCATCGGCCTGCTGAAGCCGTTCTGGGCGATGCTGCATGTGGCGTTGGTCGCGCTGGGCATCAGCCTGCTGTGGCGCGGACGCCAACCCGCGGCGCTGGACCGCCTGGCGCAGCGCGCCTGGCAGGGCTTGAGGCTGCGCACCCTGGGCTGGGACGACGGCTCGGTGCGCGGACCGCTGCTGGCCAGCGGCATCGCCGGGCTGCTCTGGGCGCTGCTGCCGTGCGGCCTGCTGTATTCGGCGCTGATGCTGGCCTCGCTGAGCCCCGCGCCGTGGCACGGCGCGGCGGTAATGGCCAGTTTCGGCCTGGGTTCCGGGCTCGGCCTGCAGCTCGGTGCACGGCTGTTGCAGCGCTGGTGGCGGCCGAAGGCCGGTGCCGACAGCCGCTGGGGCGTGCGCCTGGCCGGTGCCGCGGTGGCCGGCGCATCGGCGTGGGCATTGGGCCACGGGCTGTGGCAGGACGTCGCGCGGCTGGTCTGCTGACTGGCGCCGCCGCGGCGCGGCGTTTGGACTCAGCGCGCCGGACCGAGCCCCAGCGGTGCCGGTACCAGCGCGACGATGCGCGAGAACAGCTGCTCGTACGCGGCTTCCGGCGCGCAGCCGGTCAGCGGGTCGCGGTTGGCTTCGAAGGCCTCGTCGACATCGGCCCAGTCCTCGGGCGTCAACACGCGCTCGGCCAGCGGCAGCACTTCGCGCTCTTCCAGCGCCATGTGCGAGCGATAGAAGTCGACGTATTGCGCGGCGGCCTGCTCGAAGGCCTCGCGCCGCGATTCGCCCATCATCTCGAAGGCCAGCAGGCGATGCTCCAGCTCGCGAATGCGCGCCTCGCCGCGCGCGTGGTCCTCGTCGAGGCGATCCAGCAGCTCGCGCGCCAGCGGCGTGCGCGCGCGCAGCTTCGGAAACAACAGCTCGGTCTCCTTGCGGTGGTGGCGCTGCTCCGGAAACTCGTCGAGGTAGAACAGCATCGCGCGCAGCGCGCCGAAGTCCGGCAGGCTCTTGTCGCGGCGATGCTGTGCCAGCAGCAGCAGCACCGAGCTCAGCATGGCCGCGAGGGCCTGGTGCTCGTCGCGGATGATGCGTGTCGCGGCGTGAGTCATGCGATGCTCCTGTGGGCCGGGGGGCGACCTGCGGTCGCGGTCTCGGCGACCGTGCCCGCCGCCGGCGGCACCAGCATCACCGGCACCGGGCTGCGCCGCGCGACGCCTTCGGCAACGCTGCCGATCACTGCGCGCGCCAGGCCGCGGCGTCCGTGTGTTCCCAGCACGATCAGCTCGCAGTGTTCCTTGCTCGCGATGTCGACGATGGTGTCGGGGAGGTCGAGCACGGCAAAGGCCACCCTGCTCGCCGCCGTGACGCCGGCCTGCGCGGCCTGCTGCACGGCGGCGGCGAGCATCGCGGCGGGCACGTTCGCGCGGGCTTCCTGCTCCTGGGCGAGCAGCTCGTAGCTCGCGAACTCGCGCATCGTCGGAAAGTCGTCGATGACGTGCAGCAGCAGGATCGAGGAGGGGTGCGCCGTGGCCAGGCGGATGGCTTGCTGCAGTCCACGTTCGGCCGTGGCGCTGCCGTCGAGCGGCACGAGGATGTGTCGGAACATGTGAGCCACTCCTTCGATGGGCTGCTGAAGTCGTCAAGGCCAGTCTAGAAAGCGCCGGCGCGCGCGGCCTTGCGCTGCATCAACTCCGCTCCGGGGCCGTCGGGCAACCTGCGGGCATGGACCATGCCTCGCGCCCGCCACCCGACCCTGGCCCGCACGGCCTCGACGCCGCCGCCGTGATCGCGCGTCGCCGCGCCGACGGTCCGAACCGCCTGCCGCAGCCGGACCGGCGCGGCCTGCTGCGCATCGCTGCCAGCGCCTTCGCGCAGCCGATGTTCCTGCTCCTGCTCGCGGCCGCCGGGGTCTATGCGCTGGTCGGCGCGTTCACCGATGCGCTGCTGTTGCTCGCGTCGGTGCTGGTGGTCGGCGCGCTGGCGGCATGGCAGGAGCACCGCAGCGAGCGTGTGCTGCGTGCGCTGGAGGATCTGTCGAGCCCGCGCTGCCGCGTCGTGCGCTCGGGGCGCACCGAGATGATCGCCAGCGAGGACCTGGTGTGTGGCGACCGCCTGCTGGTGGCCGAAGGCGACCGCCTGGCCGCTGACGCGCTGCTCATCGGCGGCAGCGGCCTGGGGGTCGACGAGTCGCTGCTGAGCGGTGAATCGGCGCCGGTCGCCAAACATCCGAATGGAGCGGCCGACGCCGCGGCAGCGGCCGACGCCGCGCGGCTGCACGCCGGCAGCCTGGTGGTGCAGGGCGAAGGCGTGGCCGTTGTCAGCGCCACCGGCGAGCGCACCACGCTCGGCCGCATCGGCGGGTCGCTGGCCCAGCTGAAGCCGAACCCCAGCCGGCTGCAGCGCGAGCTGAAGCGCCTGGTGCAGATCGTCGCGCTGGCCGCCGTCGTGACCTGCCTCGTCGCCGGCGCGCTGTATGCCGCACGCGACGGCTCGTGGACCGCCGGGCTGCTGGTCGGGCTGACGCTGGCGATGTCGCTGGTGCCGGAGGAGTTCGCGGTGGTCTGGACGGTGATGCTCGCGCTCGGCGCGTGGCGGCTCGCGAAGGCACAGGTGCTGACACGCCAGGCGCAGGCCATCGAGGCGCTCGGCACCGTCAGCGTGCTGTGCGTCGACAAGACCGGCACGCTGACGCACAACCGCATGACGCTGCAGCGCCTGCACGATGGTGCGCAGGAGGCCGCGCCCGCAGAGCTGCTGCCCGGGCCAGGGCCGCTGCGCACGCTGCTGGACCATGCGGCGCTGGCCTGCGCGCCGAGCAGCATCGAGCCGATGGACCAGGCGATCGCCGCGGCCGGCGCTGCAGCGCCGCCGCACTGGCGTGCGCAGCGCTACCACGGCACGGCCGTCGGCCGCCCCTATGTCGAGCGGCAGTGGCGCGACGCCACGGGCCGCTCGGTCGGCGCGATCAAGGGCGCGCCCGAAGCGGTGCTCGCGCTCTGTGCCGAGGCGCCGCTTCGGCGGGCCGCGCTGCAAGAGGCGGCGCGCGCGATGAGCGAGCGCGGCCTGCGCGTGCTGGCGGTCGCCCGGGCGAACGACGCATCCGATGCCGCGTCGGGCGCGTGGCGCTGCGTCGGCCTGCTCGGCTTCGAGGACCCGTTGCGCGCCGAGGTGCCGCAAGCGATCGCCGAATGCCGCTCGGCCGGCATGCGGGTGATCATGATCACCGGCGACGCGCCCGCCACGGCGAGCTCGATCGCCGCCCAGGCCGGCCTGTCCAGCGCCATCGTGATGACCGGCGCGCAGCTCGCCGCGCTGGACGAGACGCAGCTGCGCCGCGCGCTGCGCGACTGCAACGTCTTCGCGCGCATCGAGCCGGCGCAGAAGCTGCGCATCGTGCGCGCGCTGCAGGCCGAGGGCGCAGTCGTCGCGATGACCGGCGACGGCGTCAACGATGCGCCGGCGCTGCGCGCGGCCGACGTCGGCGTCGCGATGGGCCGGCGCGGCACCGACGTCGCGCGCGAGGCCGCGGCGCTGGTGCTGCTGGACGACAACTTCGCGTCGCTGGTGCAGGGCGTCGCTGCGGGCCGGCGCATCTTCGTGAACCTGCGCAAGGCGCTCGGCTACCTGTTCGCGGTGCACGTGCCGATCGTCGGCGTGGCGCTGATCCCGCTGCTGGGCGGCGGCGCGCCGCTGCTGCTGCCGCTGCACGTCGTGCTGCTGGAGCTGATCATCGACCCGGCCTGCTCGCTGGTCTTCGAGGCCGAGCCGGCGCAGCACGACCTGATGCGCGTGCCGCCGCGGCCGGCCGGAGCGCGGCTGTTCGAGCCGCGCGCGGTGGCGCAGGCGCTGATGGCGGGCGGCATCGGATTCGCGGGTGTCGCCGCGGTGTACGCCGTGGCCGCCGCGGCGGGCGCGACGACGGAGGTGTTGCGCCTGCTGTGCCTGGCGTCGATCGTCGTCGGCAACCTGTTGCTGCTGCGCTGGTTCCGCGGCATCCGCGGCCAACGCGACACGACCAACCCGGTGTTTCACGGCCTGGTCGCCGCTGTCGGCGTGGTGCTGGTGGTGTTGCTGCTGCTGCCCGGTGCACCGGGACTGCTGGGCTGGCCGCCGCGGCTGGATCCGGCATGGGCGTTGCTGCCTGCGGTGCCCGCTGCGTGGTTCGCGCTGCGCGCGTGGCGGCGTTGAGGCAGCAGCCTTCTTGATCTGGCGCATCGCAGTTGCGCCACGCGCTGCCTACAGTGGCTTGTCGCGATCCGAATTGCGAGGAGCCCGAGATGTATTCGAACCTGCTGGTGCCCATCGACGGCGGTGCGCTGTCCGACAAGGCCATCGCCGGCAGCATCGCGCTGGCGCAACAGCTCGGCGCGGCGATCACCGGCTTCGTCGCCGAGCCCTCTCTGCCGCTGCCGGCCGTCGGCCGCCCGGCCCACCTCGTCGAGCGCGAGCTGGCGCTGCACGACGATCGAACGGCCTCACATGCGCATGACCTGCTCGGCCGCTTCGAGCGCTGCGCGCGCGATGCCGGCGTGCGCTTCAGCGGCCATCACGTGCAGTCGGCCTTCGTCGACACTGCGATCCTGGATGCCGCGCGGGAGCACGGCTGCGACCTGATCGTGATGACCACGCATCGGCGCGGCCTGCTCGGCGAGCTGCTGCACGGCGCGTGCACCAAGGCCGTGCTGGCGCGCAGCCCGGTGCCGCTGCTGGTGCTGCATTGAGGCAGATTTCTTGCCCGGCCGAGGCCCGCGGCCGCCGGCCGCGCCTGGCTTGACCCAGCGCAAGGCCGCCAGCCGGGGCAGCGATCACGATGGCGGCCTGACAGTCCGGAAAGGGAACCGCCATGAAGATCCTGCTCGCCGTCGACGGCAGCCCGACCACGACGCGCATGCTCGCCTACATCGCTGCGCACGACGAGCTGCTCGGCGCCGGACACCAGTTCACCGCGCTGACCGTGGTGCCCGCGGTGCCGCCGGGCGCCGCGACCTGGATCGACAGCGCCGTTCTGCAAGGCTGGTACGACGAACAGGCGCAGCGCGTGCTCTCTCCCGTGTGCAAGTTCGCCGCGCAGAAGGATTGGCATCTCGAGCCGCGCCATGCCGTCGGCCATGCCGGCGAGATGGTCGCGGCGATCGCTCAGGAGGGCGGCTTCGACCTGATCGTGATGGGCACGCACGGCCATTCGGCAATCGGCAACGTCGTGCTCGGGTCGGCCGCCACGCGGGTGCTCGCCGGCACGCGCATCCCCGTGCTGTTAGTGCACTGAACCGTCGCCAGCAGCGACGACGCTCGTTACGTTGCCGGTGGCAGCGGCAGCTCGGCGACGTAGCGCAGCGCGTCGCCGCCCTGGGCCGCGCTGCCCGCCGCGGGTTTCATGCCGATCGACTGCGCGAGGCCGCGCATCGCGGTGTTCTCGCGCAGGACATGCGCGACCAGCCGCTGCGTGCCGTGGCCGCTCAGATAGCGCGTCATCTTCCCCAACAGCAGCCGGCCCAGGCCGCGCTGGTGCAGCCCCGATCGCACGATCAGCGCGAACTCGGCCTCGACGTTGTCGGGGTCGCACACCGCATGCACCACGCCGAGCAGCGCGCCCGCATCGTCGCCGTCCGCCGCTTCGGCGACGAAGGCCATCTCGCGCGCGTAGTCGATCTGCACCAGGCGTGCCAGCTCGGTGCGCGGCAGCTCGCGCCGGCTGCTGAAAAAGCGCAGCCGCAGATCCTCGGGCGGCTGCGCGGCGAAGAACTCGCGCTGGCGCGTCTCGTCCTCGGGGCGCACCGGCCGCAGCCGCAGGCGCCGGCCGTGCCAGTCGACCTCTTCGATCAGCTCGGCCGGGTAGGGCAGGATCGCGAAGTGCGCACGTCCGCCGGGCCGATGGCGCGCGAGCACGATGCGCGCATCGAGCGCGATCACGCCCTGCTCGTCGGCGAGCAGCGGGTTGATGTCGAGCTCGGCGATCTCGGGCACGTCGGCGAGCAGGCGCGCCAGCGCGATCGGCACGTCGGCGAGCGGATCCATCGCCACCGGCGGGCGGTCGCGGTAGCCGGCGAGCAGCCGGGCGATGCGCGTGCGGCCGATCAGCTCGCGCGCCAGCGGGCGGTTCAGCGGCGGCAGCGCGATCGCGCGGTCGGCCAGCACCTCCACCGCGGTGCCGCCGGCGCCGAACAGCAGCACCGGGCCGAACACCGGATCGATCGAGGTGCCGACGATCAGCTCGTGGGCATGCGGCCGGCGCAGCATCGGCTGCAGCGTGAAGCCGTCGATGCGCGCGTCGGGGCGCGCAGCGCGCGCGCGCTCGAGCATCGCATGGGCCGCGCTGCGCAGTGCGACGGCATCGGCGATGTCGAGCGCGACGCCGCCGACATCGGACTTGTGGCTGATGTCGCGTGAGCGGATCTTCAGCACCACGGGATAGCCGATGTCTGCCGCCGCGCCCTCCAGCGTTTCGGGGTCGGGCCCGAGCGCCTGTGTCGGCACGACCGGAATGCCGCAGGCGGCGAGCACGGCCTTGGCCTCGTCCTCGGCCAGCAGTTCGCGGCCGTCGGCGAGCGCGTGGTCGATGATCCGGCGCACGGCGGCCAGGTCGGCCGCCGGACCGTCGGCGCCCAGCGGCGGCGCCTCGGTCAGCAGCGCCTGGTTGCGGCGATAGGTGTCGAGCATGCCGAAGGCGTGCACGGCATCCTCCGGCGTCGGATAGTTCGCGATGCCGGCGTCCTCGAAGATGCGGCGCGCCTCGGCGACCGCCGCATCGCCGAGCCAGCAGGCCATCACGCGGCCCGGCGCGCGCCGCGCGATCGGGGCGCAGGCGCGCGCGATGTCGGCGCTGCGCACGATCGCCGTCGGTGCGTGCATGAACAGCACGGCTCCCGCCTGCGGGTCGCCGAGCAGCGCCTGCAGCGCCGCGGTGTAGCGCTCGACCGGCGCGTCGCCGATCAGGTCGACCGGGTTCTGGCGCGACCAGTTCGCCGGCAGCGTTTGATCGAGAAGGCTGCGCACTTCAGGCGATAGCGGCGCGAGCTTCACGCCGGCCAGCGCGGCCGCATCGGCCGCCATCACGCCGGCACCGCCGCCGTTGGTCATCACCGTCAGCGCGGCGTCGCGGTTGCCGCCGAAGCGCGCCAGCGTCTCGGCGGCGATGAACAGCTCGGCCAGCGTCTGCACGCGCAGCAGGCCGGCGCGGCGGATCGCGGCGTCGATCACCGCATCGGCGCCGGCCAGCGCGCCGGTGTGCGACGCCGCCGCCGCGACGCCCGCGCCGGCGCGGCCGGCCTTGACGATGATCACCGGCTTGTTGCGCGCCGCAGCGCGCGCGGCCGACATGAACTTGCGCGCCTCGCCGATCGATTCGGCATACAGCAGGATCGCCCGCGTGCGCACGTCGCTGGCCAGGTAGTCGAGCAGGTCGCCGAAGTCGACGTCGGCATGCTCGCCCAGCGACACCATGGTCGACAGGCCGATGCGACGCGAGCGCGCCCAGTCGAGCACCGCCGTGACCAGCGCGCCCGATTGCGAGACGAAGGCGACCTCGCCCGGCAGCGCATCGGTGTGCGCGAAGCTGGCGTTGAGGCCGGCATGCGGCGCCAGCAGGCCGATGCAGTTGGGGCCGAGGATGCGCAGCAGGTACGGCCGCGCGGCATCGAGCATCGCCTGCTTCTGCGCCGCATCGAGCCCGGCGCTCATCACGATCGCGGCACGCGTGCCGCGCTGGGCCAGCTCGGCGATCAGCCCGGGCACGGTCGCGGGCGGCGTGCAGATCAGCGCCAGATCGGGGGCCTGCGGCAGCGCGGCCACGTTCGGGAAGACAGGCTCGCCGTCGAGCCGCGCGAGCCGCGGATTGACGGCGTGGACCGGCCCGGCGAACGCGCCGCCGCGCAGGTTGCGCCACACCGTCGCGCCGACGCTGCCGCTGCGGTCGCTGGCGCCGATGACCGCGATCGATGTCGGGGACAGCAGCTTGTCGAGATGGCGGATGCTCATGGCGGGCAGCGATGGATGCGACAGCGCAGCCTAACGGCAATCCGCTGCGGCGGCGGTCGGTTACGCCTGGCGGGCCAGCAGCGCCCAGTGGTTGTCCGGCAGCATCGGCTTGGGCCACGCGAGCATGCGTGGCTTGCGCGTCGGGTGCCAGAAGGCGATACCCCGGGCCGAACCGATCAGCACGGCCGGCACGCCGTCGAGCGGCAGCGACGCCAGCGCGCACGCCTCGATGAGCTCGGCGACCTTGGTCATCGTGCGCGCGGCGCGAGGATGCCACCAGAGCCCGCGCGCGGCCTTCTGGCCGCTGAGGATGAAGCCGCCCATGGGCCCGAGCGCGATGTCGCCGACATAACCGGCGGCCTGGGCATCGGCGCTCGGCATGCTCAGCTCGGCGCCGCGCCACAGGGCCAGCACCGGCGCCTCGCGCCGGCGGCTCGGATCGTCGTGTTCGGCCTGCAGGCCGACGCCGAGCACGCGCTTGCCGTCCGCCTGCTGCGACCACGCCAGGTGCCGGATGCTCAGCCGCTGGTCCTGCAGGCGCCATTGCCCGAGCACCTCGGTCGAATCCGGGTCGATGTGCGCGAGCGACGGCCGCATGCGGTCCAGGTCGATCTTGCGGCCATCCTCGGCGCGCAGGATGCCGCCGTTGGCGATGAAGACATTGCCGTCATCGTCGAGCAGGCACTGGTGCGCATCGAAGCCGGCGCTCAGGAACTGGTGGATGCGGTGCAGGTTGCGCACGTCTCGAACGCTGACCCACGACATGCCGGTCGGCGAGCTCGTCTCGGTGGTGAAGAGCCACTGGCCGTCGTGGCTGAGCGTCACGTGGCCGTTGAAGGTGCGCCCCGGAAACTCCTGTCCGGTGATCACCCGCGCGACCACGCGGCCCTCGGCATCGCAGCGCAGCAGCCAGTGGCCCGGCCGCGTCGCCACCGCGACGAAGCCGCCGTCGGGCAGCGCGACCACGCCGTGCACCCGGCCCGGCGCGGGCAGGTCGGCCAGCAGCCGGACCTGCTCCTTCGCCCAGTCGACCTCGATGATGCCGACGCGGTCCGCGGCTTCGCCGGCGGCGGCCTCGCTGCGCCACCCGGCGGCGAGGCGGATGGCCGGCGGCGGCGACTCGGCCGCCGCAGCGGCGTCGAGCCAGGGCCCGGCGAGGGCGAGGGAGGCGAGGGGCAGCAGGTCGCGACGGCGCAGGGGCATCGGGTGGGTACGGCAGTCAGGGCGTGGCGCCGATTGTTGGCCGCGGCCGCCGCGCCCTGCCTTGTTCCGCCTCAACGACGGCATGCCGCGGCGTTGACGCAGCGCAAGCGCTGGCCTTGACAGTCGGGCGCGCCGTTACCCAGCGGATACCGACCATTCACACAGCGTTGCCGAGCGACATCGGGCGTTGTTCGGCCATTGCCGGATCCTTCCTACGATGACTTCCATCGCAGAACACGCACCCCGACCGGAGCCCCGACCATGCTGACCACCGCCCTCGCCACCGCCGCCAGCCACCAGAACGCCGTGATCGGCCAGGCCACGCTGCAATCGCTGCAGCGCGACGAGGCGCCGCGTGCGCCGGTGGCGCCGCGCCGCGAGGTCTTCGACGCCGCGCCGATCGCCGCGATGCTGCAGCAGCTGAACGACGCGCTGCAGCCGCAGCGCCGCATCGTGCACGCCGGCGATCGCATCTGCCAGGCCGGCACCAGCTTCGGCGCGCTCTACGTGCTCAATTCCGGCGTCGCCAAGGTCGTCAACCTTGCCGCCGACGGCCGCGAGCAGGTGGTCGGCCTGAAGTTCCGCGGCGACTGGCTCGGCTTCGACGGCATCGCGCAGGGCTGCTACGCCTGCGACGCCATCGCGCTGGACACCGGCGAAGTCTGGGTGATCCGCTACGAGGCGCTGCTGGCCGCCTGCGCGGCCCGGCCCGCGCTGCTGGCGCTGCTGCACGGCGCGATGAGCCGCGAGATCGCCGGCGACCGCGATTCGATGATGTCGGTCTGCACGCTGCCGGCCGATGCGCGCGTCGCCGACTTCCTGCGCCATTGGGCCGAAGCGCTGGCGCAGCGCGGCCTGCGCACCGACCAGATCACGCTGCGCATGACACGTGCCGAGATCGGCAACTTCCTCGGCATGACGCTCGAGACGGTGAGCCGCGCGCTGTCGCGCCTGGCGCGCGAAGGCCTGATCATCTTCGCCGAGAAGGGCCGCCGCGACGTGCGGATCCCGGAAGTCACCGGCCTCGTGGCCTTCGTGCAGAGCTTCCTGGCGACCGGCACGGTGCAGTGAGCACCGCACGGCCGTTCCGAAGGTGCTCGCTCCCCCCTGGGGGGAAGGCCCGCAGGGCCAAGGGGGCCACGTGAGCACCGCACGGCCGTTCCGAAGGTGCTCGCTCCCCCCTGGGGGGAAGGCCCGCAGGGCCAAGGGGGCCACGTGAGCGCCTCAGACGATCGTTTGATGAAGGCGAAGCGCATCCTGCTGATCCAGGGCCATCCCGATCCTGCCGGCCAGCACTACGCGCATGCGCTCGCCGCCGCCTACGCCGAAGGCGCGCGCGACGGCGGCCACGAAGTGCGCACGCTCGACATGGCGGCGCTCGACTTTCCGCTTGGGCATGCCGGCGCTGGTCTATCGCTGGGTCTACCGCGCGCACAGCGTCAAGGCGCTGGAGCGCAACATCCTCGGCTTCGTCGGCATCGCGCCGATCCACGAGACGCTGATCGGCATGGTCGAAGGCAAGGACAGCGCGCGGCGGCGCTGGCTGGGACGGCTGCGCGAGCTGGGCGTCGCCGCAGGCTGAGAACGCCGCCTGCGGCGGGCCGCTACTTCGGCGCGTTCAGCATGCAGGAGATGCTGGCGGTGAGCGCCCCGGCGGGCGTGAACTCGGCTTTCAGCGTTCCGCCTTGCGCGAACGAGATCGTCGGGTTGGCCATCACCTGCATCTTCGCCGACCTCGAGTCACCCGCGTTGCTCACCATCAGGATGAAGTTGCCGAAGGACCCGCTCTTCGTGAAGTTCACGCTCGAGTAGGTGGGTCCCACCGAACCGGACTTGCCGTCGGACGACAGCGTGAGGGCGCCGTCGTCGGCGATGTCGAGCCGGCACGTCTTCGCAGTGTCGAAGGTCTGCGCGCCGGTCAGGTTTCCGACCATGCAGGCATGGAAGCCGGGCGCAGTGGAGGCCACGACGTCCGGGCACTGCCCGAGGATCGTTGCCGTCAGTGGCCGGTCCTTTCCCGTGGCAGGCGCCGTGACGTAGCTCGTGATGGCGCCCAGCGACATCACTTCCGTCCCGAACGGCCCACCGAGCGCGAACACGCCGTTGCCGATCACGGCCAGGTGGATGCCGGTCTCCGGGTAGTAGCGGTAGGACCAGCCCTCGAACGTGCGCGTCGACTGCTTGCTCGGAAAGTACGCGGCATACGCCGATTCGGCCAGGGCGTAGAGCTGCGTCGCAAGGTCGGCGGAGTAGCTGCCGGCCGCCGCGGCCAGGGCCCGCTGCCGCCCCGAGGGCGAACCGGCATGCGCCGCGGCCGCGGCAGCCAGTGCCTGCACGGCCTTCGGCTGCGCGGCGCTCTCGTTGACATCCGCTTCGCCACCGCCGCATCCGGCGATGAAGACGCTGGCCGCAATCGCGGCAATGACTGAGTGCTTGTGCATCGATCGTCCTCCCTGACGATGGTGATCAAGTCCGGACCCGGGGTCCGGGCCGGAAGGTTCGCGCCTTCAGCGCAATGGGCGCGCATTCTCTTCATCCGCCTGTGTCTCCCCAACCCCCTAACCTGAATGCTCCATCGTGTGACACCTGTGCCAGCACCATCGGTTGCGGCACGCGTCCGCGGCGCTCGAAACGCGGGTTAGACCTGAGGCCGCAGGCCCGATCCGGCCCGGCGGCACGATGGCACGGCGATTGCGGTTGAGACATCGAACCGCCTCGGCAAGGACTGACGTCGAGCGGTGTGTTCGTCCAACCGTTCGCCACCCCGCAGGAGACCTCCATGCTCTACGCCGCCCCCGGCACCCCCGGTGCCAAGCTCGCCTTCAAGCCGCAGTACGACAACTTCATCAACGGCCGCTTCGTGCCGCCGGTCGAAGGCCAGTACTTCGACGTCATCACGCCGATCAACGGCAAGCCGTACACGCGCGCGGCGCGCTCCGGCGCCGTGGACGTCGAGCTCGCGCTGGACGCCGCACACGCGGCCGCCGATGCCTGGGGCCGCACGGCGCCGGCCGAGCGCGCCAACGTGCTGCTGAAGATCGCCGACCGCATCGAGCAGAACCTCGAAGTGCTGGCCTACGCCGAGACGGTGGACAACGGCAAGCCGATCCGCGAAACGCTGAATGCCGACATCCCGCTGACGGTCGACCACTTCCGCTACTTCGCCGGCTGCCTGCGCGCGCAGGAAGGCGCATTGAGCGAGATCGACGAGAACACCATCGCCTACCACTTCCACGAGCCGCTCGGCGTCGTCGGCCAGATCATTCCGTGGAACTTCCCGATCCTGATGGCGGCGTGGAAGCTGGCACCGGCGATCGGTGCCGGCAACTGCGTGGTGCTCAAGCCCGCAGAGTCGACGCCGATCAGCATCATGGTGCTGGCCGAATTGATCGCCGACCTGCTGCCGCCGGGCGTGCTGAACATCGTCAACGGCCTCGGCCGCGAAGCCGGCATGCCGCTGGCGTCGAGCAAGCGCATCGCGAAGATCGCCTTCACCGGCTCCACCGCCACCGGCCGCGTCATCGCGCAGGCGGCGGCGCAGAACCTGATTCCCGCGACGCTGGAGCTCGGCGGCAAGAGCCCGAACATCTTCATGCCCGACATCGCCGATGCCGACGACGCGCTGTTCGACAAGGCGATCGAAGGCCTGGTGCTGTTCGCGTTCAACCAGGGCGAGGTCTGCACCTGCCCGTCGCGCGCGCTGATCCACGAATCGATCTACGACAAGTTCATGGCGCGGGCGCTCGAGCGCGTGAAGGCCATCAAGCAGGGCAGCCCGCTCGACACCGACACGATGATGGGCGCGCAGGCCTCGGCGATGCAGATGGACAAGATCCTGTCCTACCTGGAGATCGGCAAGGCCGAAGGCGCGCAGTGCCTGATCGGCGGCGGCCGCGCCGAGCTGGGGGGTGACCTCGCCGGCGGCTACTACGTGCAGCCGACGCTCTTCAAGGGCAACAACAGCATGCGCATCTTCCGCGAGGAGATCTTCGGCCCGGTGCTCGCGGTGACCACCTTCAAGACCGAGGAAGAAGCGCTGCAGATCGCCAACGACACGCCGTACGGCCTCGGCGCTGGCGTGTGGACGCGTGACGGCGGAGCAGCCTATCGCATGGGCCGCGCGATCAAAGCCGGCCGCGTGTGGACGAATTGTTATCACGCCTACCCGGCACACGCCACCTTCGGCGGCTACAAGGAATCGGGCATCGGTCGCGAGACGCACAAGATGATGCTCGACCACTACCAGCAGACCAAGAACCTGCTGGTCAGCTACAGCCCGAACAAGCTCGGTTTCTTCTGAAAGGAGCGGCCATGCAACCGAAGCTCTCGATACTCTTCTGCGCCGCTGCGCTGGCCTCGGCGGCAGCGCACGCCGTGGTCACCGACTCGATGATCCAGGCCGAGGCCACCGCCGGCGGCAACGTGCTGACCTGGGGCCTGAACACGCAGGGCCAGCGCTATTCGCCGCTCAAGCAGGTCAACGTGTCCACCGTGTCGCGGCTGGTGCCGGCCTGGGCCTTCTCGTTCGGCGGCGAGAAGCAGCGCGGCCAGGAATCGCAGCCGGTGATCCACGACGGCAAGATGTTCGTCACCGCGTCGTACTCGCGACTCTTTGCGCTGGACGCAGCCACCGGCAAGAAGCTGTGGAAGTACGAGCACCGCCTGCCCGACGGCATCATGCCGTGCTGCGACGTCATCAACCGCGGCGCGGCGCTGTACGACAAGCTGGTGATCTTCGCGACGCTCGATGCGCAACTCGTCGCGCTGGACCAGGACACCGGCAGCGTCGTGTGGAAGGAGAAGATCGACGATTACAAGGCGGGTTATTCGGCCACCGCCGCGCCGATCATCGCCAACGGCCTGGTGCTCACCGGCGTCTCGGGCGGCGAGTTCGGCGTGGTCGGCCGCGTCGAGGCGCGCAATGCGAAGACGGGTCAGCTGGTGTGGTCGCGCCCGACCGTCGAAGGCCACATGGGCTACACCTACGACCCGGACGGCAATTCGAAGGAAAACGGCCTCTCGGGCACGACCAACCAGACCTGGCCCGGCGACCTGTGGAAGACCGGCGGCGCCGCCACCTGGCTCGGCGGCACCTACGATGCCAAGACCGGCCTGGCCTACTTCGGCACCGGCAACCCGGCGCCGTGGAACAGCCACCTGCGCAAGGGCGACAACCTGTTCTCGTGCTCGACGGTCGCGATCGACGTCAAGACCGGCCAGATCAAGTGGCACTACCAGAACACGCCGAACGACGGCTGGGACTTCGACGGCGTCAACGAGTTCGTCACCTTCGACATGGACGGCCGGCGCGTCGGCGGCAAGGCCGACCGCAACGGCTTCTTCTACGTGAACGACGCGGCCACCGGCCAGTTGCTGAACGCGTTTCCGTTCGTCAGGAAGATCACCTGGGCCAGCAGCATCGACCTGAAGACCGGCAAGCCGAACTTCATCGATGCCAACCGGCCCGGCGACCCCACCGCCAGCAGCGACGGCAAGAAGGGCGCGGCCATCGTATCGGCGCCGAGCTTCCTCGGCGGCAAGAACCAGATGCCAATGGCCTACAGCCCGGACACGAAGCTGTTCTACGTGCCGGCCAACGAGTGGGCGATGGAGATCTGGAATGAGCCCATCGCCTACAAGAAGGGCGCGGCCTACCTCGGCGCCGGCTTCACGATCAAGACGCTGCACGAGGACCACATCGGCGCGCTGCGAGCGGTCGATCCGAAGAGCGGCAAGATCGTCTGGGAGGTGAAGAACGGCGCGCCGCTGTGGGGCGGCGTGCTGACCACCGGCGGCAACCTGGTGTTCTGGGGCACGCCCGAGGGTTACCTGAAGGCCGCCGACGCGCGCACGGGCAAGGTGGTCTGGGAATTCCAGACCGGCTCCGGCGTCGTCGCGCCGCCGGTGACCTGGATGCAGGGCGGCGAGCAGTACATCAGCGTCGTGTCCGGCTGGGGTGGCGCGGTGCCGCTGTGGGGCGGCGAGGTGGCCAAGAAGGTCAACTACCTCGAGCAGGGCGGCATGGTGTGGGTGTTCAAGCTGCCGAAGGCGGGGGGCAAGTCGTGAGCGGCGCGGCATCGCGGCGCGTTTTCCTAATGCGCGCAGTGAGCGTCAGCGGCGCCGCGCTGGCCGCGCCGGCGCTGTCGCCGGCCGCGCCGGCGCGCGTCGACGAGGCCGACGAGACCGCCGTCGCGCTCGGCTACAAGCACGACACGGCGAAGGTCGACCGCCAGCGCTATCCGAAGCACAGCCCGGCGCAGAACTGCGCCAACTGCAGCTTCTTCCAGGGCGCCGCCAACGACCCCTGGGGCGGCTGCGCGATGTTCGGCCGCAAGCACATCGCGGCGGCGGGGTGGTGCAACGCGTGGGCGAAGAAGCCGGGTTGAGCGCCGCCGCGGCGGATGCAGTGCATTTGCACTACACTGCCGCAGATGAAGACCGCCGTCATCCCGCAAGTCCGCGTCGAGCCGGAGTTGCGCGCTGAGCTCGATGCCGTGCTCAGCGCGAATGAAACGCTCAGCGAATTCGTCGAAGAGGCCGTGCGTCGCGCGGTCGAGCATCGACGCGTGCAGGCCGCGTTCCTGGCCCACGGGGAGGCAGCATGGCTGGAGTTCCAGCGCACGGGGAGAGCCGTCAACGCCGATGAGGTTCTGGGCAAGCTGCAGGCGCGGCTCGATGAGCGGCGCCGTCAGCTGCGGCAGCGGTGAGCTTTCGAGTCCGGTTCGCACCCGCCGCCGCTGAGGATCTGGTCAGGCTCTTCGACTACCTGCTCGAACGCGCCGAGACGATCGAGGACCTCGACCGCGCCGAAGGCGTGATCGGCGCCCTGAGGCAGGCCATCTACGCGCAGCTGGCGGTGACGCCTTTCAGCTTCCGGAAGGCCGGCGACGGCAGTCGCTCGACGCGGCGTGAGCTGATCGTGCCGTCGGGATCCACCGGCTACGTCGCGCTGTACGAGATCACCGGTCCTCGCGACGTTCTCGTGCTGGCGGTGCGTCACCAACTGGAGCAGGACTATCACTGAACGCGCGCTCAGGTCCTTCGCTTGCCGTGCCGCTCAATCAGCGGCCGGCCGCAGCCCCAGCCGCTCCACCACCCGCCGCTCGGCGGCGAAGGCCTCGCGCATGCTGCGCCCGTAGTCGGCGCTGCCGAGGTAGGCCGGTTCCTGGTCGAACTTCGCCAACTCGGCGACATGCGGCGGATCGAACAGCGCGGTCTTGAAGGCGTCGTGCAGCGCCTGCACCACCGCCGGTGCCAGGCCGCGCGGGCCGGCCAGGCCGTAGGGCGACATCGCGACGATGCCGTGGCCCAGTTCGGCCAGCGTCGGCACGCCGGGCCAGCGCCGAGCGCGGGCGGCACCGGTCATCGCCAGCAGGCGCAGGCGGCCCGAGTCGACGAAGGGCGCGAAGCCGGTGGCACCGACGCCGACCATCACCTGGCCGGAGGCCACCGCGAGCATCTGCTCGGCGGTGCCCTTGTACGGCACATGGATGGTGCTCAGGTGATGACGCGTGAACAGCTCGTCCAGCACCAGGTGCGGCGTGGTGCCGACGCCGTTGGTGGCGATGCTCAAGGCACCGGGGTGCGCGGCCGCGAAGGCGAGCAGATCGTCGATGCAACGCCAGGGTGCGCTCGCCGGCACCAGCACGCCGAAGCTGACGCCGCTCAACTGCAGGATCGGCGTCGTGTCGCGAATCGGATCCCAGGACAGCTTGTGCAGGTGCGGCGCACGGAACACCGGCTGCGGCATCTGCGCGATCGTGTGGCCGTCGGGCGCCGCCTGCTGCAGCACCGGCATCACCAGCGTGCCGCCGGCGCCGCCGCGGTTCTCGACCAGCACCTTCTGGCCGAGCAGGCGGCCGGCCAGTTCGGCCAGCAGGCGCAGCGTCTGGTCGGTGGCGCCGCCGGCTGCCCACGGCACCCACAAGCTGACGGGGCGCTGCGGAAAGGCCTCGGCGCGCGCGCCGAGCCACGGCGCCGCGGCGGCGGTGAGCACGGCACGGCGGCTGATCATGCGCCGCCCCGCTGCGCCGCGGCGCCGAAGCGCCTGGCATCGTAGCCCCGGCAGGCGAGCACGAAGCACAGCGCCAGCGTGCCCAGCACGACCCACGGCGCGAGGCCGGGGTCCTTGCCGTAGAGCGCGAAGCGGATCCACTCGACCGCATGCGTGAACGGGTTCCACTGCGCCGCGCGCCAGACCCACAGCGCGCCGCACTCCTCGAGCTTCCACAGCGGATACAGCGCCGTCGACAGGAAGTACATCGGGAAGATGACGAAGTTCATCGTGCCGGCGAAGTTCTCGAGCTGCCGCACGTGCACCGACAACAGCAGCCCGAGCGCGCCCAGCATCAGCGCGCCGGCCAGCGTGGCGGCCAGGGCATGCAGCAGCGCCGCGGGCTGCAGCGGCAGCACGGTGCCGAGCAGCGCGCCGACGCCAACGAAGGCCAGCGCCTGCGCCAGGCTCAGCACGGCGGTTGCCAGCAGCTTGGCCAGCAGCAGCCACGGCCGCGGCAGCGGCGCGGTGAGCAGCAGCCGCATCAGCCCCATCTCGCGGTCGTAGACCATCGCCAGCGACGACTGCAGGCCGTTGAACAGCAGCACCATGCCGATCAGCCCCGGCGCGATGTACAGCTCGTAGGGGATGTAGGTGTCATAGGGCTCGACGATCGCGACGCCGAAGACGCTGCGAAAGCCCGCCGCGAACACCGCCAGCCACAGCACCGGGCGCAGCAGCGCGGCGAGCAGCCGGCCGTGTTGCCGCAGCGAGCGCAACAGCTCGCGCTGCACGATCGCGCGCAGGGCCAGCAGCGCATGGGCGGAGCGCATCACAGGCCCGCCTTGCAGGCCGACTCGGCGGCATCGCTGCCGAGCGTGTCGAGCACGTTGACCGGGTGCAGCACGCCGTCGACCGGCGCGCTGCCGAGCACCGCGAGGCCGTCGCTCAGCAGCAGCGGCTGGCGCAGCTGGCGGTCCCAGGCGCGAAAGCCCAGGCGCACGCCCTTGAAGCCGTCGAGCGCGAAGTCGCTGCGCTGCAGGGCTCTCAGCACCTGCGCGGCGTTCGGCGCCACGGGCTGCTCGAGCGCCGCCTGCAGGATCGCCTTGGCGGCGATGTATCCGGCCCAGTCGTGGCCGGTCATCGGCCGCCGCGCGGCGCGCATGAAGCGGCGCGCCAGCTGGGGTGATCCATAGCGCTCGAAATGAGCGGCCCAGGGGACGGCGACCAACCCGGCATCGCCGACCACCGGCCGCGGCAGCACGGTGTTATAGGGCAGGCCGCGGGCGAACTCGCCGTCGCTGTCGACCACCCAGACGGCGTCGTAGTCGCCGCCGGCGGCGCTGGTCAGCAGCCGCGGGTTGGCGAGCTCGCGTTCGCGCGGGTCCGCCGAGCGCCTGAAGGCCCGGGTGGCGATCAGCTTCAGGCCATGGCGCTTCAGGGCCGCCTGCGCCAGCGCGAGGCGCTGAGCATCGTCGTCACCCGGGCCGTGCAGCAGCAGCACGCGGCTCCAGCGCCGCGCCAGCAGTGCCTGCGCCAGCGCATCGGCGCGCATGCGCTCGCTCGGCAGCGTGTGGAAGAGCTGCGGCGCGCAGCCTTGCTGCCGCAGGGCCTCGTCGCCGGCGCCGGCGTTCAGCAGCGCCGGTGTCGCAGCGGCCTTCAGTGCAGCGATCCACGCCGTCGGCAGGTCGAGCACGACGCCCAGCGCGCCGGCGCGGGCCAGTTGCTGCAGCAGCGCGGTGGCCTCGTCGGCACTGCGCGCGGCGTGCACGTCGATCACGATCCGCAGCTTCGCGGCATCGAGCGCGAAGCGGCTTTCGTCGATCGCCAGCTCGACCGCCGCCTGCAGCGATCCGCCGGGGTGGCCCGGGTAGGCCTGCTCGATCCGCGCCGGCGCGAGCCGCTCGTCGTCGGCGCGTTGCAGCACGCCCAGCGTCAGCGTGGCGGCGGCGACCGGACCGGCCAGCAGCAGTGCCAGCGCGGCGAGCAACGACTTAGTCATCGATCACCACCGTGTGCGGCACGCGGCCGACCGGCACCGTCTTCAACGCCTTCGCCGCGGCGGTGTCGACCACCGTCATGTCGTCGGACAGGCCATTGACGACGAACAGCCGCGAGCCGTCGCGGTTGAGGCCCAGGCCCCAGGCGCGTTTGCCGACCAGCACCTGCTGCGTGACCCGGCGGCTGGCGACATCGACGAAGGCGACGTGGTTCGCGCGGCCCAGGCCGACGTACATCGTGCGGCCGTCGCGCGACAGCACCATGCCGACCGGCGTGATGTCGTCGGCGCGCAGGCCCTTCAGCGCGAAGTCGACGGTGGCCAGCACCGTCAGTCCGGCCGTCGAGACGATGCTGACGCTGCTGCCGAGCTCGTTCGTCACCCACAGCTCGCTGCCGTCGGCGTTGAACGCGAAGCGGCGCGGGCGCTTGCCGACGGGGATGTTGCGCAGCACCTGCAGCGTCGCCGCGTCGACCACGTGCACCATGTTCGCGACTTCCGAGGTCACGTAGATGCGCCGGCCGTCGGCCGAGACCTTCACGCCCTCGGGCTCCTTGGCCAGCGGCACGCTGGCGCGCTGCCGGCGTGCGACGAGGTCGAAGACGTTCAGCGCGCCGTCGTCCTCGGCCGAGACGTAGGCGGTGCGGCCGTCGGGCGAGACGTCGAAGAGCTCGGGGTCGTCGCCGAGGGGCATGCTGCCGACCGAGCGCCGGGTCGCCAGGTCGATGATGTCGGCGCGGCCGGATTCGCTGCAGGCGACCATCAGCTGCCTATCGCCCGGCAGCCGCTGCAGATGGCGCGGGCGGCGGCAGGTCGGGATGCTGCCGACCACCGCCAGCGTCTGCAGGTCGACCAGCGTGATCGCGTGATCCTTCTCGCTCGAGACGTAGGCCAGGCCGCTGCCGGCGGCATGGACGCTCATCATGGATGTCAGCAGCGACAGCAGCAGCAAGGTTTTCATGGCGACTCCGGTCGCGTGGCGTGAATGAAGGCGGCCTCGAGCGTCGGGCCACCGAGGGTTTCGGTGACCTGCGCCGGCGTGCCATCGGCCAGCAATCGGCCGTGGTGCAGCACCAGGACGCGGTCGGCGCCGTCGGCTTCGGCCACCAGGTGCGTGGCCCACAGCACGGTGACGGCGCGCTGGCGCACCTCGTCGTGCAGCGCAGCGAGCAGGTCGCGGCGCGAGCGGGGGTCGAGGCCGACGCTGGCCTCGTCCATCAGCAGCAGGCGCGGCCGGTGCAGCAGCGCACGCACCAGCTCCACCTTGCGGCGATTGCCGCCGGAGAGCTCGCGCACGCGGCGGCCGAGCTCGGCACTCAGGCCGAAGCGCGCCGAGTCGGTCGCGATGCGCTCAGCCGCCAGCGCGCGCGGCAGGCCCTGCAGGTCGGCATGGAACTGCAGGTTGCGCGCGACGCTCAGGTCGAGGTCGAGCGAGGGCTGCTGGAAGACGACGCCGATCTGCGCCAGCGCCTGTCGCGGATCGTGGCGCATCGAGTGGCCGGCGATCTGAAACTCGCCCTCGTCGGCAGCGAAGAGGCCGGTGAGCACCTGGAACAGCGTCGACTTGCCGGCGCCGTTCGGCCCGAGCAGCACCGCGAAGCAGCCGGGCGCGATGTGCAGGTCCAGCGCGTCCAGCGCGACGCGGCTGCCGTAGCGCTGCGTCAGCCCGCGCAGCCTCAGCATGGCGCGGCTCCGGTCTTGCCGAGCGCGTGCGAGTTCTCGTCGCAGCGATAGACGAGCCCCGCCTGCTGCGCGGCGCCGGGCACGAAGCGCAGCGGCTGCGGCGCAACCGCGCCGCTCGCGCATGCCCGTTCGGCATCGGCTCCCGCCAGCATCGCGTCAATGCGGCCGCGCTGCGGGCTCTTCGGGCACACCGGATCGGTGGCCGCGGCGTCGCCGGTCACCAGGAAGGCCTGGCAGCGGCAGCCGCCGAAGTCGTGGCCGCGTTCGTCGCAGCTGCCGCAGGTGGACGACATCCAGGCCTGGCCGCGGTAACGCTGGAAGCCGTCGCTGTGAAACCAGGCCTCGCGCACCGACTGCTCGCGCAGATTCGGAAACGCAATGCCCGGCAGCATGCGCGCGCTGTGGCAGGGCAGCGCGGTGCCATCGGGCGCGACCACCATGAACACGGCGCCCCAGCCGGCCATGCAGGGCTTCGGCTTGGCGTCGGCATAGTCCGGCGAGACCCAGATCACCTTCATGCGGCCGTCGAGCCGGGCGCGCTGCGCGATGACGACGCCTTCAGCCTCGCGCAGCTCGTGCACCGTGGGCATCAGGGCCGTGCGGTTCAGCCAGGCCCAGCCGTAGTACTGCGTGTTGGCGAGCTCGAGGTAGTCGGCGCCGAAGGCCTCGGCCATCTGGATGATGCGGCCGACGTGCGGCAGGTTGTAGCGGTGCATCACGCAGTTCAGCACCATCGGATAACCGAGCGACTTGATGATGCCGGCGACGCGGGCCTTCAGCTCGAACGTGCGGCTGGAGCTGAGGAAGTCGTTCAGCTCGCGCGTCGAGTCCTGGAACGAGAGCTGGATGTGGTCGAGGCCGGCGGCCTTCAGCGCCTTCGCGCGCGCTTCGGTGAGGCCGACGCCGGAGGTGATCAGGTTGGTGTAGAAGCCGAGCCCGCGCGCATGGGCGACCAGTTCTTCGAGGTCGTCACGCAGCAGCGGCTCGCCGCCGGAGAACCCCAGCTGCACCGCGCCCAGCGCACGCGCCTCGCTGAAGATGCGCTTCCAGTCGGCGGTGTCGAGCTCCTGCCGATGCTGCGCATAGTCGATCGGGTTCGAGCAGAACACGCAGTGCAGCGGGCAGCGGTAGGTCAGCTCGGCCAGCAGCCACAACGGTGGCCGGGTCGCGGCGGCGGCGGTGCGCATGACCCGGTGCCTACTGCAGCCAGCCGCGCTGCCGCGCCTCGTCGATGAAGGTGCAGACGTCGTCGCGCAGCGCGGCCTGCGCAAAGGCCTGCTCGAGTTCGTCGACGATCTGCTCGACCGAGCGCCGGCCGTCGCAGCGGCGCAGGATCTCGGCGGCCGGCGTGTTCAGCTTGACCATGCCCTCGGGATACAGCAGCACCCAGCAGTCCTGCGCCGGCTCGAACTGCAGCCGGAACATCGCGGCCACGGCCGGTCTTGTTTGCAATGCGCTCATGGCCGCGACTCCGCCGGCAGGTCATCGGGATAGGCGTGCGCGATCGTGTCGAGCATCGACCACAGGATGTCGAGCTTGAAGTCGAGGATCGATATCGCGCGCTCCTGGCGTGCGCGCGTGCTGCACCAGCGCCGCGCGACCTCCAGGCCGTGCTCGACGTCGCGCGTCGCGAGCGGGATGCGGCTGCGGAAATAGGCCAGGCCATCGGGCTCGATCCACGGGTACAGCCGCGGCCAGTGGGCCAGCCGGTCGGCATGGATCTTCGGCGCGAACATCTCGGTCAGCGACGAGATCGCCGCTTCCTCCCAGGGAGCCGAGCGCGCGAAGTTGACGTAGGCGTCGACCGCGAAGCGCACGCCGGCGCGCACGTGGCGGTGCGACCACAGGTCCTCGCGCGACAGGCCGACTGCCGTGCCGAGCCGGCTCCAGGCTTCGATGCCGCCGGCGTTGTTGCCGTCGAAATCGCCGCGGCCGTCGTGGTCGAGGATGCGTTCCATCCAGCGCCGGCGTTCGGCGCGGTCATGGCAGTTGGCCAGCACGGCCGCGTCCTTCAGCGGGATGTTGACCTGGTAGTAGAAGCGGTTCGCGACCCACGCCCGCACCTGGAACGGCTGCAGCTCGCCGCGGTTCAGGCGCTGGTTGAACGGGTGGTGGATGTGGTAGCGCGGTTCGCGCTCGCGCAGCCGGGCCTCGAAGGCCTCGGCGCTCCACGGCTCGCGCGGGTCGGCCGCAGGCGGTGCGCTGCCGAAGGTGGTTTGGTTCACAGCAGGATCTCCATGCCATCGTGGGCGACTTCGATGCCTGACGCATGAAGTACGCGGCGCTGCTCACTCGATTGATCGAGGATCGGGTTGCTGTTGTTGATGTGGATCAGCACCTTGCGCTGCGCCGGCAGCGCGCCGATCAGCTCGGCCATGCCGGTGCGCGTGTCGCTGCACTGCTGCGGCAGGTGGCCCATCTCGCGCGCGGTCTTGGCGCTCAGCCCGGCGTCGCGCATCTCGCACTCCTGCCAGAAGGTGCCGTCGACCAGCAGGCAGTCGGCACGGCGCATCCACTGCAGCTCTTGCTCGCCGACGTCGGCCAGCCCGGGCGCGTAGAACAGGCGCTGGCCGGTGGCGAGATCCTCGATCAGCAGCGCGATGTTGTCGCCTGTCACCTGCTCGCGCCGGTGCGGCGAATAGGGCGGCGCCATGCCGGGAATGGCGATCGCGGTGAAGCGCAGCGTGTCGAAGCCGGCGATCGCGAACTCGGCGCTCGTCTGGTGGCCCGCCACCGGCAGCATGTGCCAGCGCGTGCCGCAGTAGTGCTGCAGCACGTTGATCAGCGGCAGGCCGGTCGTCAGGTCCTCGAAGACGCAGGGCGTCGCGTAGAGCTTGATGCGCGGGCCTTCACGCAGGCTCAACAGGCCGGTGACGTGGTCGATCTGCGCGTCCATCAGCACGACGGCCTTGATCGGCGTGTCGCGCAGGCCGCTGCGCGGGCGCAGCTGCGGCTGGCTGCGGATCTGCTGCCCGATGTCGGGCGAGGCATTCAGCAGCACCCAGGACTGCCCGTCTTGCGACACGGCGATCGAGCTTTGCGTTCGGGCCGACGCATCGACCTCGCCCTGCCGCTGGCCGGCGCAGAGCCGGCAATTGCAGTTCCATTGCGGGAAGCCGCCACCGGCGCCCGAACCCAGCACGAGGACTTTCATGACAGTGCCGCCCGGCCGCCCGAAGGCACTGACGCCCCCTCGGGGGGCAGCGAACGCAGTGAGCTTGGGGGCTTCATGCTGGAGCGGTGCCGGTGGCTCGGGTCAGCGGTTCGAGATGTACATCGTGATCTCGAAACCGAAGCGCAGGTCTTCGAAGGCGGGCTGGGTCCAGAACATGGTGGTCTCCTGAGGGGTTGCGGCGGTGGTGACGTTCCCGGCGTGGCGACAAGCCGCGCCGGGCAGACGTCATTGCGCAAGTCGCGTGCCGGCTGCACGCGGGCTCAGGAGACAAGGAATTCGGGGTTTTTGGAGCAACACCCGCTGCGGGTTGCTCCAGCGCGGGACAGCGGCGTCAGGCAGTGGCACAGGGAATTCCCTGTGCCGTTGGCTTCAATCCGCGCGGCCCCAGCGCAGCTTGCGGTAGATCGTGTTGCGGCTGATGCCCAGGCGCTTCGAGGCCACCGAGATGTTGCCGTTGGCCGCTTCGAGGGCCCGGCGGATCATCTCGATCTCGGCTTCGCCGAGCGTGCGCGCGGCCTCGGCCGGGGCAGGCGCCGGCGGCGCAGCCGCGGTCTCGATCACCATCGGCGCAGCCGTCTCGGGCGTTGCTTCCGCGATTCGCGCGGCGGCGCGCGCCGTCATCGCCGGCACGCGGCGCATGTCCTCGAGGAAGTCATCGGACAGGTGCTGCTCGTCGATCTGCGGCTCGCCCGCGGCCATCACCGCGGCCGTGCGCAATACGTTGGCAAGCTGGCGGATGTTGCCGGGCCATGCGCAGCGCTCGAACAGCGCCATCACGGCCGGGCTGATGCGCGGCGGATCCTGCGGGCATTCGGCGCGCAGGATGCGCTGCGCCACCGCCTGCAGGTCGCTGCGCTCGCGCAGCGCCGGCAGCCGCACCACCAGGCCATTCAGGCGGTAGTACAGGTCCTCGCGGAAGCTGCCGGCCTCGATCATCTCGCGCAGGTTGCGGTGCGTGGCGCCGATCACCGCGATGTCGACCGGAATCGCCTTCTGCCCGCCCAGCGGCATCACGCAGCGCTCCTGCAGCACGCGCAGCAGCCTGGCCTGCAGCGCCAGCGGCATGTCGCCGATCTCGTCGAGGAACAGCGTGCCGCCGTTGGCCTGCACGATGCGCCCGGGCGCGCCCTTGCGGCGTGCGCCGGTGAAGGCGCCGTCCTCGTAGCCGAACAGCTCGGCCTCGATCAGCGACTCGGGAATCGACGCGCAATTGACGGCGACGAAGTCCTGCCGCGCGCGGTTCGAATCCTGGTGCAGCGCCCGTGCGAGCAATTCCTTGCCGGTGCCGGTCTCGCCGAGGATCAGCACCGGGATGTCGCGGTTCAGCACGCGCTGAACCTTGCCGATGGTGGCTTCGATCTGCGCGTCACCGGTCTTCAGGTATTGCAATGCCGACAGCCCGGCGGGGGCGCTGGTTGCGTCGGCGGCAGGCGAGGGCAGGCGGGCCGCTCCGGGCGACGGCACGGCAACTCCGGGCGGCGCGCCCCGGGCGGCGGCCGGCTCGTCGCTACCGAGCCCCAGTGCCATCGACCGCGCTGCGCCGCTGAAGCGCGCGTTGACATGGAACTGCCGACCATTGGGCAGGCACAGCCGCATCGGCAGCGGCAGCGGCGCGCGGAAGTGATCGAACACCGCGGCGGCGGTGGTGCCGAAGAGCGAGGTCAGGCTCTGCATGCGCAGCGCCGCGCCGCTCACGTCGAGCTGGTCGAGCGCGCTGCGGTTGGCGCCGACGATGCGGCCGTCGGCGCCGACGACGAGGATGCCTTCGAGCAGCGTGCCGATGAATTCGACGCGGCTGTGGAAGTGCAGCCGCAACCGGTTGCCGCAGTCGTCGGACAGCCAGTGGTTCTCGATCATGCGCGCCGACATGCGCACCAGCCCCATCGTGTGCTGGTGGTACGAGCGCTGGTCGCCGGTGACGTCGAGCACGCCGAGCATGCCGCCGCGCGGGTCGAAGATCGGCGCCGCCGAGCAGGTCAGGAAACTGTTGGCATGGATGAAGTGCTCGCTGCCGTGCACGAGCGTCGGGCACTCCTCGAACAGTGCCGTGCCGATGGCGTTGGTGCCCTTGGACTGTTCGGCCCAGTTGACCCCCGGTGCCAGCGCCACCTTGCCGGCGCGGGCCAGGAATTCATCGTCGCCGACCGAATGCAGGATGGTGCCCTGGGCATCGGTCAGCACGATCATGCTTTCGGTGTTGACGATCTGCTCGAACAGCATCTCCATCACCGGCGCGGCGTGCGCGAACAGGCGCTGGTTGCGCTCGCGCGCGATGGTCAGGTCGCTGCGCAGCAGTGGCTCGAAGTCGGGCCGCTCGACGCGCGTCAGCCCGAGCGCCGCGCAGCGCAGGTGCGACTGCTCGATCAGCTCGGCGCGCGCCGGATGGCGTGCCAGGGGCAGCGCCGAGGGGGTGGTCCAGGTCTGGACCGCGTGGCCTGGAGGCATCGTCGCTTCCTGTTCTCCTGCCGTGGCAGGTTGTCTCCGTCCAAACCCTGTGCCGATGCGCAGCGAGCGGATCGGTGGAGGGTGCCTCGGACTCGGCGTGTTGTGTTGATCTGGCGCAAGTCCGGCACCTGCCAAGCGATTTGTGTACCCGGCTGCAGCACCGGTGCGTGGCACGCGCTTTGCGGTCGGGCCCATCGTCCAACCCCAGCTTGACGGAGACCTGACATGCCGCGCCCCCGCACTTCTTCACCCCTTTCTTCTTTGACCAGGGCCGCCCGCGCCGCCGGCGCGCTCGCCGCGCTGGCGCTGTGTGCCGCCGCCTGGGCCCACGGCGACGTGACGCCGCAGGCCGTCGACACCAGCGCGCTGCCCAAGCTGGGCGACAGCTGGCGCGCCGAGAACCCGTACCGCGCCAGCGAGGCGGCGGTGCGCGTCGGCAGCTCGGCCTACAACCAGAACTGTGCGCGCTGCCACGGGCTGGAGGCGATCTCCGGCGGCATCGCGCCCGACCTGCGCAAGCTCGACGACGAGTGCGCGCCGATGAAGGACGGCGCGCGCCGCCAGGCCTGTGTCACCGAGATCGACGACTACTTCGCGACCACGGTGCGGCGCGGCCGCGTGCGCAACGGCGCGGTCTACATGCCGCCGTTCGAGGGCGTGATGAACCAGGAGGCCGTGTGGGCGATCAAGGCCTACCTGGAGACGCGGCGCGAGAAGCCGCTCCAGGCGGCGCAGAAGTGAGCGCGCTGATCACGACGCGGCGCGCTTGCCTGCGCCGGCTCGGCGCGGCGGCCGTAGCCGGCCTCGCACCGCTGGCGCTGTCGGCCACGCCGCTGGAGCGCGTGCGCGAGCGCGGCGTGCTGAAGGTCGGCCTGTACCACGGCATGCCGCCGTTCCATGTCGACGGTCAGGGCATCGATGTCGCGCTGGCCGGTGCGCTGGCCGCGGCGCTCGGCGTCAAGGCGGCGCTGCTGCCCTTCCATGCCGACGACAACATGAACGATGACCTGCGCAACATGGTCTGGCGCGGCCACTACCTCGGCTACGGCCCGGCCGACGTGCTGCTGCACGTGCCGGTCGAGCGGCCGCTGATGGAGGCCAATCCGCAGGTGAGCATCGTTGCGCCTTACTGTCGTGAGCACGTGGCGATTGCGCGGCGGATCGACGACGTGCCGCGACTCGACACGCTGGCGCCACTGGCCGGGCTGCCGGTGGCGGTGCCGGGCCGTTCGCTCGCCGGCTGGCTGCTGATCGGCGCCGATGGCGGCGCCTACCGGCAGCAGTTGAGCACGCAATGGACCGACGGCGCCGCGGCCGCGCGCGCGCTGCAGCGCGGCGACGTGCCGGTGGCCTCCGGCCTCGCGTCCGAGCTCGAATCGGTGCTGCGCGGCGATGCGCGCTTCGCGATCGAGCCGCTGCCGTCGCCACGCGCGCCGCGTGGCGGCTGGGCGGTCGGCATGGCGGTGCGGCGCGATGCCGGCGCGCTGGCGCAGGCGCTGCAGGGCGCGGTGAATGCGTTGGTGGCCAGCGGCGAGCTGCAGCAGTTCTTCGCGCGCGCGAACGTCGGCTGGCAGGCGGGCTGACGAAGGTCTGCGCTAACGCTTGCGGCCGACCTTGACCGCGCGGGCAGCGCCCGCCTTCGATCGAGCGGCTTTCGACGGGGCGGGCTTGTCTTCCTCGCCGCTCGGCACGTAGGCGGCGCCGTGCTGCGCCAGGTAGTCGCGAATCATCTGGCGCACGACCTGCGACGGCGTCAGGTCGAGCTGCGCGCACAGACGCTCGAAGGCCGCCTTCTTGTTCGGGTCGATCAGCAGCGTCAACCGCGCGGTCTTGAGCTCCATGGATCCTCGGGATGGCAACGTGATGGTCACGCGATGCACATCGTACCCGTCGCGAAACGGGCCTCGCGCGGGCGCTTCGCTCAAGCTTGCCGATCCTTCAGCGCGCGGCCGACCAGCGCAAACGCCGCCTGCAGCTGGCCGGCCCCCGCCCGGTCGAGGCCGGCGGGGCGGCGCGCGACGCTGCCGGGCACGGCATCCAGCGCATGGCCCTTGCACGCAAAGACGATGCTGTTGCTCGAATCGCCGTCGTCGACGACCAGGATCGCCCCGTCGAAGCTGCGGCCGATGCGCTCGACCAGCGTGTCGTAGTGGCGGTGGCCGTAGTGCAGGTTGACGACGAGCATGCCGCCGGGTTGCAGCATCTCCCGGCAGTCGTCGTAGAAACGCTGCGTGCACAGCCGTGCAGGCTGCCCGCTGCTGTCGAAGCCGTCGACCAGCAGCGCGTCGCAGCGGGTCGAACGGTAGCGCACGAACTGCGCGCCGTCGCCGTGGATCACGCGAAAGCGATGGTCGTCCGCCGGCACGTGGAACTCATCCCGCAACGCGATCACGTGCGGATTGATCTCCACGACCTGGATGCGCGTGCCGGGCAGGTAGCGGTGGCAGAACTTGGCCATGGACCCGCCGCCGAGGCCGATCATCGCGATCTGCCGCGGGTCCGGCTGGAACAGCAGGAAGCCCATCATCGTGCGCGTGTACTCGAGGTCGAGCGCGGTCGGATCGTCGAGCTTCATGCGGCTCTGGATCTCGCAGATCGAGAAGTGCAGCGCCTTCGACGTCAAGCCTTCGTGGACGAAGGGCCTGACGTGGTCCGCATGGTCGAGGTTGTCGGGCATCGCAAACCGGGCGTTGCGCAGCCGGCCTCAGCGCTTGACCTGATGAACCTCGGCGCGCCGGTTCCTGGCCCACGCGGCATCGTCGTGGCCGGTGGCCGCCGGCCTTTCCTTGCCGAAGCTCACCGCCTCCATCGACGCCTCCGAGGCTCCCTGCAGCTGCAGCGTCTTCAGCACGGTCTCGGCGCGCCGCTGCCCGAGGGCGAGGTTGTATTCGCGCCCGCCGCGTTCGTCGCAATGGCCTTCGATGCGGGCCTTGGCCGCGCGGTTCGCCGCCAGATGGCGGGCGTGGGCTTCGAGCAGCGGCTTGTCCTGGTCGCGGATCGACGCGCTGTCGAACTCGAAGTAGACCGTGCGTTCGGTCGGCGCCTGCGCATCGCGTTGCGCCGTTGCAGGCGGCACCCTGACGACGGGGTCACTGCTGGTGTGCGGCCCGGGGGGCGCCGGCCGGCTGGCCGTGCCGGGCCGGGCCTCCGTGCCGAGGGGTGCCTCGGTCAGCGGGGTCGAGCTGCAGCCTGCGGCCAGCACCGCGGCCAGCACGATGGCGGATCTGATCATCATGAAATGTCTCCTCTGCGGTCGTCGAAGCAATGGACATCGTAGTCAAACGCAGTGTGCATGACATTAACATACCGCCACGGAGATCCCGTCGTGCAGGCGGGCTTCCTCCGCCCGAGGAGCGAGCGCCGACCATGCCGATCAACTACGCCCGCCTGCTGACCGGCGCCGACCGCACCGCGGAAGCGAACGAACACCTGGGCTACGCGCTGGCGTTCGTCGCGGGGGCGACCAACGCCGGTGGGTTCCTGGCGGTTCACCAGTACACGTCGCACATGACCGGCATCGTCTCGTCGATGGCGGACGGCGTGGTGCTGGGGTCGATGGACGTCGTGCTGTCCGGGTTCGGCGGCCTGCTGTCCTTCGTGCTGGGCGCCATGACGTCCGCGATGCTGATCAACTACGCGCGGCGCCGGCGCCTGTCCAGCGCCTACGCACTGCCGCTGCTGCTGGAGGCGGTGTTGCTGCTGTGCTTCGGCATGGCGGGCGGCGCGCTGCAGTACCTGCATGCCGTCTTCGTTCCGGCGACGGTGATGCTGCTGTGCTTCATCATGGGTCTGCAGAACGCGGCGATCTCGAAGATCTCGCGGTCCGAGATCCGCACCACGCACATCACCGGCACGATCACCGACATCGGCATCGAATGCGGCAGGCTGCTGTACTGGAACCATCCCGCAACGCAGGGGCCTCGCGTGCTCGCCAACCGCAGGCGGCTTCGTTTGCTGGTCTGGCTGGCGATCAGCTTCTTCGTCGGCGGACTGCTCGGCGCCGTCGGATTCCGCCACGCCGGTTACCTGTGCACCGTGCCCTTGGCCGTGATGCTGCTCACGCTGGCCGCCGTGCCTGCGTTCGACGACCTGCGCAAGGTCCGCGGCGGCTGAGCAGCGCCAACGCGGCGAAACAAATTCAGCCCGAGCCTGACCTGGGTCAAACGGGTCGCCTGCCGCTCTCCGCGCACTGTCAACACTACATATAGTGTCCGTCACTCGTTCGGACACTACATCTAGCGCACAAGGCGCCAATCGCAATGAACCCCACTGACCTCCCGACCCGCGTCATCAAGGGCGACGGCACACCGCAGCAGCACCGCGCGGTCGACGTCGAGGCGTCGATGAACGAGTACCTGCAGCAGCGGGACTGGCGCGTCAACGCCAACGCGAACCAGGGCTACTCGCTCGGCGGCCTGATCCTCAACGTGTCCGGCAAGGTCACCGCGAACTACTGGCTCGACCACGTCTACCCGCCCGAAATCGGCCAGGCCCACCGCGATGCCGACTTCCACATCCACGACCTCGACATGCTGAGCGGCTACTGCGCCGGCTGGTCCTTGCGCACGCTGCTGCACGAAGGCCTGAACGGCGTGCCGGGCAAGGTGGAAGCGGGGCCGCCGAAGCACTTGTCGAGCGCCGTCGGGCAGATCGTCAACTTCCTCGGCACGCTGCAGAACGAGTGGGCCGGTGCGCAGGCCTTCTCGTCCTTCGACACCTACCTCGCGCCGTTCGTGCGCAAGGATGCGCTCGACTACCGCCAGGTGCGCCAGTGCATCCAGGAGCTGGTCTACAACCTCAACGTGCCCTCGCGCTGGGGCACGCAGACGCCGTTCACCAACCTGACTTTCGACTGGGTGTGCCCCGAAGACCTGCGCGAGCAGGTGCCGGTGATCGGCGGCGTCGAGATGCCGTTCAGCTATGGCGAGCTGCAGGCCGAGATGGACCTGATCAACCGCGCCTACATCGACGTGATGACGGCCGGCGATGCGAAGGGCCGGGTGTTCACGTTCCCGATCCCGACCTACAACATCACGAAGGACTTCGACTGGCACGGGGCCAACGCCGACGCGCTGTTCGAGATGACCGCGCGCTACGGGCTGCCGTACTTCCAGAACTTCGTCAATTCCGAGCTGCAGCCGAACATGGTGCGCTCGATGTGCTGCCGGCTGCAGCTGGACGTGCGCGAGCTCCTGAAGCGCGGCAACGGCCTGTTCGGCTCGGCGGAGCAGACCGGCTCGCTCGGCGTCGTCACGGTCAACTGCGCGCGGCTGGGCCACCTGCACGCCGGCGACGAGCCTGCGCTGCTGCAGCGGCTGGACCGGCTGCTCGAGCTCGGCAAGCAGAGCCTCGAGATCAAGCGCAAGGTGATCCAGCGCCACATGGACGCGGGGCTGTTCCCGTACACCAGGCGCTACCTCGGCACGCTGCGCAACCACTTCTCGACGCTGGGCGTCAACGGCCTCAACGAGATGGTGCGCAACTTCACGCGCGACGAGCACGACATCACGAGCGAATTCGGCCATGCCTTCGCCGTTCGCCTGCTCGACCGCATCCGCCAGCGCATGCGCGATTTCCAGGAAGAGACCGGCCACCTGTACAACCTGGAGGCCACGCCGGCCGAGGGTACGACCTACCGTTTCGCGAAGGAGGACCGGCGGCGCTTCGCCGGCATCCTGCAGGCCGGCACGCCCGAGCAGCCGTACTACACCAACTCGAGCCAGCTGCCGGTCGGCTTCACCGACGACCCGTTCGAGGCGCTCGAGCGCCAGGACGAGCTGCAGCGCAAGTACACCGGCGGCACGGTGCTGCACCTGTACATGAGCGAGCCGCTGAGCAGCGCCGACGCCTGCCGCCGCCTCGTGCAGCGTGCGCTGTCGCGGTTCCGGCTGCCGTACATCACCGTCACGCCGACCTTCTCGATCTGCCCGACCCACGGCTACCTGAGCGGCAAGCACGAGTTCTGTCCCCGATGCGACGAGGAACGCCTCGCGCGCAAGCAACAACGCGCGGCGGCCTGACCCCTTCCACTTCAACCGGAGCTTTCGACCCCATGAACACCACGCTCGACACGCCGAACACCGTCACGACCACCGCGTCCATCGCGCTCGACGACGACGAACGCCAGCGCTGCGAGGTCTGGACGCGCGTGATGGGCTATCACCGGCCCGTCTCGTCCTTCAACACCGGCAAGAAGGGCGAGTTCAACGAACGGCGCTGCTTCGAGGAGCGGCGCTGCGATGGCGAGTCGGCAGCCGCCTGAGCCGCGGCCCGCGCAGCTGAAGGTCGGCGGGCTGACGCCGTTCACGAGCATCGACTATCCAGGCAAGCTGTCGGCGGTGGTCTTTGTCCAGGGTTGCCCGTGGCGCTGCGTGTATTGCCATAACCCGCATCTGCAGCGGCGCGAAGGGGGTGACGAGGGCCGGTCATGGCCCGACGTCCTCGGGCTGCTGAAACGCCGCGTCGGACTGGTCGACGCCGTCGTCTTCAGCGGCGGCGAGCCGACCATCGATCCGCAGCTCGGCACGGCGATGGCCGATGTGCGGGCACTGGGCTTCAGCGTTGGCCTGCACACCGCGGGCATCTATCCGCGGCGACTGGCGGAGGTGCTGGATCGGGTCGACTGGATCGGCTTCGACGTGAAGGCGCCTTTGTCCGAGGCGGCACTGCATGACGGCATCGCCAGCGTCGCGGGCAGCTCGAAGGCCGTGGCGGAGAGTCTGTCGATGGTGCTGCGCAGCGGCGTCGAGCTGGAGTGCCGGACGACGGCGCATCCGGGCGTGCTCTCGGAAGCTGATCTGCTGGTGCTCGCGCAGCAGCTGGCAGCGCTCGGCGTGCGTCGTTATGCGCTTCAGATCGCGCGGGCGGTTCCCGGCAGCCCGCATCGGCCCGAGCCGACAACCGCTGCATACCCGTCGACGGACACCCTCTCAGGGCTCCAGCGCGCGTTTGCGCACTTCAGCGTGCGGCGCAGCTGATGCTGCGTGGCGATCAGGACATCGCCGTCAGCAAGACCGCCTGCAGAATGAATCGCCGCGCGTCCGCCGCGCAGAGGCCGCCTTCGAGACGCGTCGCCAGGCCTGCGAGCGGATGATGCGGCGAACCGATGCCGTCGAAGACCGGCACGCCGGCCGACTGCGCGACCTGGCGGACGACATCGGCCGGGGTCCCGGCGATGTCCACCGCGTCGTACAGCAGCCCGAGCATGCGCGCCGTGTCCGCGATGTCCGCCGCCGAGCTGGCCGATGTCAGGCTGGGGCGAACATGCGCCACCTGGGCGCCCAGCGCGGTCGCCGCCTGCCGCAGCAGCCGGGCGTCGGCATCGTCGGGCCGGGCGCTGACGAGCCCGATGTTCTTGCCCCGCAGAACCGGAGCGAGCGGACCGTGCTTCGCTGCACGCACCAGTTCGTTCGCCCGGGCCAGGACCACACTCAGGTCGGCGGCGGAGAGGGTCCTCTCTGCAGCCGAAGTGGCGGGCTGGGCGATGGCGTCCATGGCGGGGTCCTGCGCGGGCTTTCGTTTCACGGAGCAAGGCTATCGGTGCGAACCGGCCGCGCTGTTGATGGTCGTCAAAGCAGCGGTGACGTCGAGCGGCCTCAGACGAAGTGCATCGTCTCGCCCTTGGCGGACAGCGCGAGGAACGCGTCCACCGCGCCGCTGCGAACGCGCTCGACCATCGTCGTCAGCGCACCCTCGACGGCACGCGGGGCCGGTGGCGCACCATCCCGGCCGCCCAGACCGGCGGCGAACACGACGGTCCAAGGGGGGCCGACATCGCGCGATTCGGCCACCAGCGCATCGAACGTGGTCAGCTCATCCAGCGACTTCTCGACGCACATCAGCGGTGTCAGCTCGCCGCCGACACCGGCCTCGAAGCGGGCGCGCTGCTCGGCCGTGGCATCGGGCGGCAGCTCGGCACGGGCGAAGACGAACAGCAGCACCTGCGGATCGGGCTGCGCGCGGGCGGCCGACAGCAACTGCTCGAAGGGGGTGGGATCGCTCATCTGGGGATCGTCGCTGCAGCAGCGCCGCCGCGGCTTGCGCTGCATCATGCGCGGGACCGGCGTTTCGCCGCGGCCGCGAGCTGGGCGCCTACGAGCAGCAGCATTCGCAGCCGCAGCCGTCCGCCCGGGTCGGCTTGATGCGCATGATGCGCACGCGCCAGGCCTGCGGGCCGCGCTGGAGGGTGTCCCAGCCGAAGCCGCCCGGGTGGCGCTCCTGGAACTGGTGGAAGAGCGTTTCCGGGTCCTGCTCGATGACCAGCTCCATCGTCTGGCCGGACTCGAGCAGCCGGTAGGTATTGAAGACCAGCGCGTGCCGGTCGCGCACGGGGATCTCGCGCAGGTCGATCTTGGTTCCGTAGGTGGCGAGGGCCATGAGGGAGGGCTCCAGTCGAAGGGTGGTGTGAAGTCGGGGACAACCCGGATGGTGAGAACCGCTGCCTTCTCGCGCATTGAGGGCGCGCAAGGAGTCGTCAGATGCCGGCCGGCGGGGGCTCGGCGGCAGGCATTCGTGTCCCACAGCGGACAGGGGCGGCGCGGCTCGTCCGGCGACGATGGCCGCATGGACTTCACGCATTCCCCTCGCGCCCTCGAGCTCAGGCAGCGGCTGCGGCGCTTCATGGACGACCTGGTGATTCCGTCGTTGCCGGACTGGCAGCGCTACGCGGACGAGGGCGTCTATCCGCTCGACGTGCTCGAGCCCCTGAAGCAGCAGGCGCGCGAAGCGGGCTTGTGGAACCTGTTCCTGCCATCGCTGCGCGAGGACCAGCCCGGCACGCGAACGAGCCATCTCGACTACGCGCCGCTCGCCGAAGTGATGGGCCGCCTGCCGTGGGCGGCCGAGGTCTTCAACTGCAATGCGCCGGACTCGGGGAACATCGAGCTGCTGCAGCTGTTCGCCTCACCCGAGCAGCGCACGCGCTGGCTGCAGCCGCTGCTCGACGGCACGATGCGCTCCTGCTTTGCGATGAGCGAGCCCGACGTCGGTTCCTCGGACCCGAGCCAGATCGCCACGACGATGCGCGTCGACGGCGATGAGCTGCTGATCAACGGACGCAAATGGTTCACGACCGGCGCCGCCCACCCGCTGTGCCAGGTCGCGCTGGTGATGGTCCTCGACCTGACGGTGCCCGACGGCAGCGGCCGCCACGGCCGGCACTCGATCGTCGCGGTGCCGATGGATGCGGCGGGCCTGGTGGTCGAGCGCAACATTCCGGTGATGGACCACCAGGCCCTCGAAGGGCACTGCGAGCTGGTGTTCAGGAACGTGCGCGTGCCGAAGAGCCATCTGCTGGGCGACCACGGGGGCGGCTTCGCGATGGCGCAGGCACGCCTCGGACCCGGTCGCGTGCACCACGCGATGCGCAGCATCGGGCAGTGCGAGCTGGCGCTGGAGCTGATGTGCGAACGCGCGCTCGAGCGCCGCGCCTTCGGCTGCCGCGTCGGCGACTTCGCCAACGTCCAGGACTGGATCGCGCACTCACGCCTGGAGATCGACCAGGCGCGGCTGCTCGTGCTTCACGCCGCCTGGCGCCTCGACAGCGAAGGGCTGGCCGCGTCGCGCATCGATGTTGCGGCGATCAAGGTGGTCACCGCACAACTGCAGACGCGGGTCGTCGACCGCGCGATGCAGGTCTTCGGCGCGATGGGGCTGACGCCGGACACGCCGCTGGCGCGGATGTGGAGCTGGGGCCGGGCGCTGCGCTTCATGGATGGGCCCGACGAAGTGCATCTGCGTTCCGTTGCCAGGCACGAGCTGCAGCGTGCGAAGGGGCGGGCTCCAGCCGGCGGCGCAGCGCCTTGATCGGCAGCGCGAGCTTCAGCAGCGCCAGGCCGAAGAGCAGCGTGCACCACCACAGCGTGTTGATCAGCAGCAGCACGGAGGCGATCACGCCGCGCATCAGCGGCAGCACATTCATCGTCATGGCCACAGCGGCCCGATGGCGTCGATCGTGTTCTTCAGCACCAGCGCCATTTCGGTGTCGCCCTCCATCACGAGCTGGCGTTCGAAGAACAGCCGGTCGGCATCGTCCTGGGCGGCCAGCAGGCGCCAGAACGCCGGCGCGGCGGCTGCAATCCGCAGCGCCGCGGGCTGCGCGGTGGAGCAGACGCTGAATCCGCGGCGGCCGAGCTCGAGCTTGAGCGTCAGGCCGAGGTCGGTGACGTCGACGGCCACCACCTTGTTGGAGAGCGCCTCGCGCGCGTCGGAAGGCAGTTTCGGCAGCAGCAGCCGATCGAGTGCCGTCGCCAGCAGCAACGCCGGCGGATGCATCGGCAGGCGCGCCAGCACCGGGCGCAGTCGCGCGGCGAGTTCGAAGCCGAGCGGCAGGCGCGCAATCATGGCCGCTGCACCCGCTCGATGCCGGCGCGCGCGGCGGCGAAGCCGTTGACCAGGCCGCCCGGCGGCGCGAGCGCATTCAAGGCCAGCAAGGCCTCGTCGGCATTGCCGCCGCGGTTCATCACCCGCTCGAAGGCCTCGACGGCCTCGATGAAGTGCTGCGATGTCGGCGACAGCCGCAGCCGCGACACGCCCGCCGCGAGCAACTCCGTGCGTTCGGTGATCAGGCACTGCAGCCCGGCCGACTGGGTCTGGATGCCGTTCAGCACCAGGAAGGGCCGGCCATCGGCGGTCGACAGCAGCAGCCCGTCGTCGTCGTCGCGGCAGCGGAACTCGCACTGGTCCTTGCTCAGCCGATGGTGCCGCGCGGTGAAGCAGCGCGCCGAGAAGGCCAGCGGCAAACGGCCGTAGGCGAAGACCTCGGTCGGCAGCGTGCGCTCGTCGGCATGCACGCCGGCGACCGCCGCCAGCGACAGCTCGACCGGTGCGACCCAGCGCACAGCCCCCAGACGAACGTATTCGCGCAGCGCCGGCTTGCTGTAAACATTGATGTGCGGGCCGAGGATGAAGGAGGCCTTCATCTCGACCAGCACGTTCAGCGCCGATGCGTCACCGGCCTCGACGATGAACTCGGGCTCTTCCGCAATGCGCCGCAGCACGCGGACATCGGCCTCCGATTCGATCAGGACTTGCGTCGCGATGATCACTTCCTTGCCGGTGGCACGCAGGTCGCGGGCGAGCGCGAGCCAGTCCGGGGTCTTCATCTCGTGCCGGCGCGAGCACACGACCTCGCCGAGCACGATCGAATCGACGCTCGATTCGGCCACGCGCGCATAGAAGCTCAACAATTCCGACCGCGACCAGTGGTACTGGACCGGGCCGACCGTGAGCTGGAAATCGCGGACCGGCGGGCCCGCCTGGTGGGTCTTCATCGCCATGGCCGGTCGTAGGCTCCGAGCGTGTGTTGTTGACCCTCGGCCAGGTGGGCGAGGGTCGTCGTCCATGCGGGCTCGACGCGAAAGCGCCGCCCGTCCGCGGCCGCGGAGTCGATGGCCTGGCGCCAGACCCGCGTGACCTGCTCGACGTAGGCCGGGCTGCGCTGGCGGCCCTCGATCTTGATCGCCTTCACGCCGATGCGGATCAGTTCGGGCAGGATGGCCAGCGTGTTCAGGCTGGTCGGCTCCTCGAGCGCATAGTCGCGCGCGCCGTCGACATCGAAGCGGCCTTTGCACAACGTCGGGTAGCCGCGCGCTTCGGTCGGCGCATAGCGGTCGATCAGCAGCCCATTGAGGCGGGCTTCGACGCCCTCCGCGCTCTCGGTCCAGCGCACCGCCGACGGCGGCGAGCAGACGCCGGCGTTGTTCGGCGACTGGCCGGTCGCATAGGACGATAGCGCGCAGCGGCCTTCGACCATCACGCACAGGCTGCCGAAGCCGACGACCTCGATGTCGACCGGCGTCTGCTCGAGCACCTTGGCCACCTGCGACAAGGTGAGCACGCGCGGCAGCACCGCGCGCTGGATGCCGTAGTGGCGCTGGTAGAACGCGATGGCCTCGTGGCTGGTCGCGGAGGCCTGCACCGACAGGTGCAGCCGCAGGCCCGGGTGGTTGTCGCGTGCATAGGCCATCACCGCGATGTCGGCGACGATCAGCGCGTCGGCGCCCAGCTCGACGGCTGCATCGACGGCGCGGGTCCAGGTATCGACCTGGCGCGCGTCGGCATAGGTGTTCAGCGCCATCAGCACCTGGCGGCCGCGGGCGTGTGCATAGGCGATGCCTTCGCGCAACTGGGCGTCGTCGAAATTCAGACCGGCGAAATTGCGCGCATTGGTCGCATTGCGCAGGCCGAGGTAAACGGCGTCGGCGCCGGCGTCGATGGCCAGCTTCAGGGCGCGCAGCGAACCGGCGGGGCACACCAGCTCGGGCGCTCGTGGACTTTGCATGTGAGGTTGTGTTTGTCGTTGAAGCGGAGGGAAGTCAGCCCGGTCGGCCATCCGGGCGGGGCGTGCCGTACCAGTGGCCGTAGCGGGCGCCCCAGGCCAGGCAGACGCCGGCCCAGCCGACCGCCGCGGCGGCGATCAGCGCGACGCTCCAGGCGGCGGAAGCCTCGCGCAGCACTGCGGCCACCAGGCGCGCGACGATGGCCAGCTGCAGCACCCAGAACAGCCGCCAGACGAAGTCGTCGGCGGCCAGCGTGCGGCCGCCGTGGCCGCAGCTGACGCGGGTGACCATCGCGAACATCGTCGAGCCGAGGAAGCCCATCGTGTAGGCGTGCAGCGGCGCGAGCCCGAGCAAGGCCGGTGCGCCGCCGGCAGCAGCCACCGCGTGCGACACGCCGCTCAGCAGCAGGCCGATGCCGAGCCAGGTGAAGCCGAGGTGCAGCATCGCCAGCAGCCGCACGCGCAGGCTCTGCACCAGGCCCCAGCGCACAGCAAGCGCAAGCAGGCCGATGCCGGTCAGCCCCTCGGCGGCGGCGCGGCCGATCTGCAGGCTGTGCGGCGCAATGGTCGCGACGGCATCGAGGGCCGCAAACGCCGCCTCGAGCGCGAACACCGCGACGAAGCACCACAGCAGCCACAGCGGCCGCCAGGCGTCCAGCGACGGCACCGCGGCGGCCGAGAAGAACGGAATCATCCGGTGCGCCACCGTCGCGAACACCAGCCCGACGAAGCCCCACAGCGCTGCGTGCGTGGCGCCGTGGACCAGCGGGGGGTCGCCCATTGCGACGCCGGCCGCGGCGACGGCCAGCGCGATCAGACCGAACACGCAGCCGACGGCCACGACGGTCGGGTGCACGCGATCGGCCACTCTGCTGGCCGCCCACATCGAGAGGTAGCGTCGGATCACGCCGGCCCAGCCGAACACGACCGCGCCGAGGCCGATCGCACCCACCGACTGGCCGAAGACCGGATCGCGCCCGTGGATCGCGAGCATGAAGACCATCCAGCCGACGACCTGCGCCGCCAGCGGCGCGAGCAGGTCCCTGGCCGCAGCGGCCGGCCGCCCCAGCCACTTCGGGCCCGCGGTGAACAGAAAGCCGATGAAGTACAGCGGCATGAAGCCGAAGGTCATCAGCAGGCTGTGGGCGGTGGCCGGGGCCATGGCCCAGTGCATGGCGACCCCTTCGCCGCCGGCCAGGTTCACCATCGCCCACCACAGGCTGATGAGCATCAGCATCCAGGTCGCGGCGGCGAACGCCAGGCGATGCGGCGCGTCGAACAGCCGGTTGAAGCGCCAGCCGGTGTCAGGGCGCATGGCAGAGCAACTGCGGCTCAGGCGCCACCGCGACGGCATCGCCGCCGAGCAAACGCATCAGCAGCTCGCGCACGCTGCGGATCTGCGCGCCGAAGGGCAGCGCGCCGCGGCCGGTGAAGAACAGGCCGCGCTTGACGTCGCCCTTCAGCGCGGCGGCCAGTTGCTGGTCGATGCAGAACTGCCCCCAGCCGACCTTGCCGTCGCGCAGGCCGCATTGCGCGAGGCAGTCGAAGGCCTTGGTGCAACGCTGCTTGACCTGCGCGACGGCCTGCAGCCGCGGCTCGGCGCGCAGGTAGGCCTTCAGCCACGGCGTCGCGACCGCCCGCGCCGGCAGGCCGGCGACGCTGACGAACTCGATCTTGTCCTCTTCGCGCGCCTCGGCGAGCACGCGCTTGAACTCCGGGTGCGCATCGCACTCGGTGGTCACCGCGAACGGCGTGCCCAGCTGCACCGCCGAGGCGCCGAGCGCGACGACGCGCTTCACGTCGTCGAAACTGCGGATGCCGCCGGCCGCGATGATCGGCGTGTGCTTCTCGATGCCGGCCGCGCGCAGCACCGCGAGCGTCTCCGGAATCACGCGCTCGAACTCGAAGCGCGGGTCGTTCAGGTCCTCGACGCGCGCTGCGCCCAGATGACCACCGGCCAGGCGCGGATGCTCGAGCACCACGGCGTCGGGCATGCGCTTCTTGCGTTCCCATTTGCGCAGCACCAGTTGCACGCCGCGCGCATCCGACAGGATCGGCACCAGCGCGGTTGTCGGGTGGTCGGACGCCAGGTCCGGCAGGTCCAGCGGCAGCCCCGCGCCGACGACGATCGCGTCGATGCCGGCTTGCAGCGAGCGCTTGACGTAGGCGACATAGTCGCTGACGGCGCGCATCACGTTCATCGCCAGCAAGCCGCGGCCCTGCGACAGCCGGCGCGCCGCATGCACCTCCCGCTCCAGCGCCTCCAGGTTGGCCGCATCGATCGCGGCCTTCGCGGCGGGTCCGACGCCGAGGCCACGCGTGCGCTCCATCAGGTCGGGATGGTGCCGTCGCAGGTCCACCGACGACAGCGTGCCGACCGCCCCTTCAGCCGCGACACTGCCGGCCAGGCGATGCGCGGACACGCCCACGCCCATGCCGCCCTGCAGGATCGGCAGCAGCGTGCGGCCGCACAGCAACAGGGGTTTGAGGCCACTGCGCTCGAGCAGGGTCGCGAGGTCGGGGGGGATCACGGATGAGTCGCTCGATCGGGAGGATCGAGGGACTCTAGGGGTGTGGGGGCGCGGTGTCCCTGATGCAGGTCAAGGCCGGGTGGGGGGCTCATGGCGTTGACGTGTGCCGGCCGACTGTTGAGTTTGGCGCGCGTTGTCGACGAATCGAATTGGGCTGACGCACTGCTGGAAGGTGGTGTGCGAGCGGCAGGTCGTGAGCGTCACGTCGCAGCTCGCTCCTTCAGCTTCTGACATGCGGAAGAAGTTGCGCGATGTGTTGCGGAGCAGAAGTACCCAACCGGCCAGGCAACGGCTTCGATCAGCTTTGCGATGAAGGTGAGTGCGCGCGGCCCTCATTGAATCACCCGGTCTGCGCGCTTGAGCACCTCTGGCGGAATCGTCACGCCAATCTCGCGAGCTATGCTTAAGTTGACGACAAGTTCTTGGCGTATGACAACCTCAACCGGCAGGTCGGCTGGCTTTGCCCCTTTGAGAATCCTGTCCACGTAGGTCGCCATGCGCCGCGACACCTCGACGAGACTGGTTCCAAACTCGATCAGCCCTCCTGCGCCTGACGAGGAAAACAATGTAGGCAGCCGATGCTTCGCTGCCATCTCGGCAATGCGTCTGCGATGAATGGCGGTAGCGGGCTGTGCCAGTACCAGGAGAGCACCAGCGCTCTCTTTCCTGATGGCCTGGAAAACGTCCTCCAGATCGGGGCTGGCCCCAGCGATCTTGAGGCTCTGTGGCTGTAGACCCAATGCGCGCGCCTGCTCTTCATGGCCCTGCGAGTCCCGAAGCGCCTGGTCCCCGAGGAGAGCCACGCGTGCCAACCCAGGCAACACCTCCTTCAGCAGTTCGAGCTTCTTCCTGGCCTCCTGCGGGTCAAAGGTGGTGAGTCCGGTCAGGTTGCCGCCAGGCCGCTCCAGACTCGCGACCAAACCATTCGCAACGGGATCGATGACCACTTCGAAGACGACGGGAATCGTCGTCGTTGCACTCTTCGCCGCCCGGACTGCCACCGCACCGACTCCGACAATGATGTCCACCCGGAGACGGACCATTTCGGCTGCCAAGGCGGGAAGCTGGTCGAGCTGCCCTCCCGCCCAGCGCGTTTCGATGATGACGTCGCGGCCGTCGACGTAGCCGTGTGCGGCAAGGCTCTGACGGAATGTCTGCAACAAGGGATCGGGCGCCGCGAGCGTGGGAGCGGGGCCAGCGCCGAGAAACCCGAGCGTGATCTTTTCGGACTGCTGGGCCACTGCCACGACAGGCAGGAGGATCGTTCCGGCGACCAGGATCCTGAGCATGATCTCTCTGTGCTTCATCGCTCCACTCCTCTATGTCCTCTGCTTGACGCGCCGCCGCCCGGGGGTCTAACGCCTAATGTGCATTGACAGACACCGAGGCGCCCAGCCGCAGGCTCCGGGCGCTCATGTGTCAACCGGTCGCAACGAGGCCGCAGCTTACGCCGCCCGGCGCGCGACCGTCCAGACGCAACCGGCCTCAGCCACCCGCCAGCACCACCCCCGGCCCGAACGCCTCATCAATCTCATTGAAGACCGCCGAGTCCCCATTCAGCGCGAACGGCCCGTCCCCACTGTGCTCGGCTTCGGATGCCGGCACGAACGCACCGCGCTTCAAGTCGAAGACGTGCACCTCGCCGTCTTCGATCAGTGCCAGCCGTGCAGCGCGAGCTCGCCGCGCTCGACGCGCCGGCGCACCATCGGATAGTCCATCAGCCGTTCCAGCTGCAGCACGATGGCGCGCTGTTCGGTGCGGCACAGTGATTCGGGCGTCGGGCAGACGGGCAGGGCGGCTTCGCGTGCCAGATCGAACCAGGCGCCCAGGTTCACGGCCTCGGAGGACAGGTCTTCGTACAGCGCCTTGATCGCGCCGCAGTGGCTGTGGCCGCAGACGACGATGTGCTTGACGTGCAGGTTCAGCACCGCGACTTCGATCGCGGCATTCGTGACGAAGAGGGATGGATCTAGATCAGGCGTCGGCGGCTTCGAACTGAGCTACCGCAACGCTTCGCGGCTTTGCGACAGACTTGCGCAGCGCTTTGATCCGTTCGATTTCGTGCATCGTTTGCGCAGTGAAATACGATTCGCCGCAACTCGGGCAGGACCACATCGGAATTCGCTCGACGACCAGCAGGTCCGATCCCTTGCCATAACTGCGTGTGACGTACTTCAACTGGACTTTGGTGCCGCCGCAGAAGGTGCAGGTGGTCTCAACTGACGTAGATGGTGATGACAATGAGCTTGCCGCTCGGGCCGACCTTGGCGACGACTTCGCCGGCTGCGCCTTCGAGCGTGACGCCTTGGATGATGTACTTGGTTTCGCGGGTCGTGCGGTCGCGCTGACGCTCGATGATTTGACCCGTGAGGATGATGTTCTCGAGGTCGAGGATGGTGAGGTTGTCATCTTCAAGTTCGTCCGCGGCGTGAGTTGAAACGACGTAGCTGAGCGTACGAATCAGATGGCGAAGCTGGGCGATCGACACCTGGGTCATGGCCTAGTGTAGCGACCCTGCGGTCGGCGCTGTTCTCCCCGACGCCTGGCGAATGGCACCTCTGCGAGGACGGATCGATCAGCCGCCAGATGCTTGATTTACGTGCCTGCGCCGCCCGCCAGCACCACCCCCGGCCCGAACGCCTCATCAATCTCATTGAAGACCGCCGAGTCCCCATTCAGCGCGAACGGACCATCCCCACTGTGCTCGGCTTCGGAGGCCGGCACGAACGCGCCGCGCTTCAGGTCGAAGACATGCACCTCGCCGTCCTCGATCACGTAATGCCAGCCGTGCAGCGCGAGCTCGCCGCGCTCGACGCGGCGGCGCACCATCGGGTAGTCCATCAGCCGTTCCAGCTGCAGCACGATGGCGCGCTGTTCGGTGCGGCGCAGTGATTCGGGCGTCGGGCAGACGGGCAGGGCGGCTTCGCGGGCCAGCTCGAGCCAGGCGCCCAGGTTCACGGCCTCGGGGGACAGGTCCTCGTACAGCGCCTTCATCGCGCCGCAGTGGCTGTGGCCGCAGACGACGATGTGCTTGACGTGCAGGTTCAGCACGGCGAATTCGATCGCGGCGGCGGTGCCGTGCATGCCGCCATCCGCGGTCCCGCAGCATGGCGGGACCAGTGCACCGACATTGCGCACGATGAACAGCTCGCCCGGTCCGGCGCCGGTCAGCAGGTAGGGTACGAGGCGCGAATCGGAGCAGCCGATGAAGAGGGTCGTCGGATGCTGGCCGTGTTCGACCAGATCCTGGAAGTGCAGGCGGTGTTCGGGAAAGGTGTCGGTGTGGAAGCGCCGCAGTCGCGTCAGCAGCAGGTCGTCCATGGTCGCCGGCTATTGCACCAGCGGGCTGTCCGCGGCCTGCAGGTCGACGCCGTCGATCCTCGACTGGCCGGCGAGCAGCTGCAGGTACTGGCGCAAGGCATTCGCCCAGGCCTGCTGGCGCAGCGTGGCTGCGATGCTGCGCTCCACCTCCTCGAAGCCCGCCTGCACGCCGGTCTCGCGTTGGCTGACCTCGACGATGTGGAAGCCGAAGCGGCTGTGCACCAGGCGCGGCAGGATGCCCACCGTCTGCTGGCCGAAGACCTCGCGCGCGAACTCGCTCACGCAGTCGTCGCGCGTCACCCAGCCGAGATCGCCGCCGTCGGCGCCGGTGGGGCAGTTCGACCAGCGCTTCGCGAGGGTCCGAAAGACGTCGCTGTCCGGGTCGGCACAGCGCAGCTCGAGCAGCAGGGCTTCGGCGCGTTTGCGCAATGCGTTGACGTCGATGCCTTCGGTGACCGCGACCAGCACGTGCCGCAGCCGCAGCCGCTCGCCGCGCGCAAAGCGGGCCGGGTTGGCGTCGAAGATGCGGCGGCAGGCCGCTTCGGTCGGCTCGGGGACCACCAGGGCCTGCTCGAGCAGCGACTCGATCGCGTGCTCGGTGGTTCCCGTCAGTCCGCGGCGCGTGGCTTCCTGGCGCAGCAGCTCGGTGCACGCGCGTTGCCGCAACGCATCGGGGGACAGGCGCTCGCCGGGCTCGTGCAGCGCCACGCCGTTGACCGTGGCGATGGCGGCCGCTGGCGCTTCGATGTCGAGGACGTCGGGCATGGTGACACTCCTTCAGGCTTGCGCGCGCTGGCCGACGGCCTGCTGCGCGCGGGGCGGCGTCGCGCTGGACGCCGACGGGATCGGCGCCCCGTGTCCGGCGATATGACGCTGCGGCGCGAGGTGGCCCTGCGGCAGGTTCAGCCGCCGGCTGCGCACCATCTGGTACGGGCGGAAGACGTAGGCCAGCGTGCCGAAGCCGCTCCACACATGCACCAGCCGCGTGAAGGGGAAGACCAGGAAGAGGCTCATGCCGAGCACCATGTGGGCCTTGAACACCCAGCCGGCATCGGCCAGCAGCTCGACGCCGCCGGCGCGGAAGGTCACGATGCGCTGCGCCCATTCGGCCAGCTTCATCATCATGCCGCCGTCCAGGTGGCTCGCCGACAGCGGGATCGTCGCCAGGCCGAGCGCGAACTGCGCCCACAGCAGCAGCAGCAGCACGATGTCGCTGGTCTTCGACGTGGCGCGGATGCGCGGGTCGGTGAGGCGCCGGTGCAGCAGGATGCTCAGACCCACGAAGCCGAGCACGCCGAAGAGGCCGCCGGAGATCATCGCCACCAGCTGTTTCGTGCCGGCGCCGATGAAGGGCTCGTACACGACGTGCGGCGTCAGCATGCCGACGGTGTGCCCGACCATCAGGAACAGGATGCCGACATGGAAGAGGTTGCTGCCCCAGCGCAGGCTGCCGGAACGCAGCAGCTGCGACGAGTCGCTCTTCCAGGTGTACTGGTCGCGGTCGAAGCGGATCAGGCTGCCGAGTAAAAAGATGGTCAGGCAGATGTACGGGTAGACGCCGAACAGCAGCGTATCGAGCCAGGGCGTGGCGGCGTTCATGCCGATGCTCCTTGCGAAGTGGTGGTATTGGCCTTCGTCGAACGGACGATCTGGATCGGTTGCGGCGTTCCGGGACTGGCCTGGCCGCGCGAGCTGCAGCCGTCGAAGGCCGGGGGCTCGGCCCAGGCCTGGTCCATGTCCTCGTCGGGTACCACCGGCACCGCCTGCACCTTCTGGCCGGCCAGCTCCAGCACCGCGGCGATCACCGACGCGTACGGGTTCTCGCGCTCGCGCAGCGCGCTGAACACGGCGTTCAGGATGTGCGCCATCTCGCCGAGGAACTCGCGCGCCACGCGCTCGGGCTGGGTCGATGCGAACTCCAGCACCACCGACAGGTGATCGGGCAGCTCGTCGCCGCCGAGCAGCAGGCCGGCGCGCTCGTACATCTGCCCGAGGTCGACCATCGCCGGGCCGCGATCGCGCGAGTCGCCGTGCACATGCTCGAAGACGTGCAGCGAGGTCGCGCGCCCGCGGTCGAAGGTGTCGACGAAGCGCGATTCGGCCTCGAACGGGTCCATCGCCTGCAGCTGGCGCAGCAGCGCGTCGAGCTCGGCCAGGCGCGGCCTCGGCAGGCCGCCTTCGGCCGCCAGCGCGGCGCGCAGATCGGGGATGGCGGCGCGGAAGTCGGCGTCGGGATAACGCAGCAGCGCGGCCAGCACGCGTTTCGTCAGTCGCTTGGCATTGCTCATCGTGCGCTCCTTACACCGTCGCCTTGATCGGAATCGTGCGGCGCTTCTTGCCGCCGAACAGCGACGTCTCGCCGGCACCGTCCGAGCAGCCGTTGCCGAACGAGAAACCGCAGCCGCCGCGCAGATCGAAGGCATCCTCGGCGTACTCGCGGTGCGTCGACGGGATCACGAAGCGGTCCTCGTAGTTGGCGATGGCCATGATCTGGTACATGTCCTCGACCTGGTCGACGGTCAGGCCGCTCTGCTTCAGAGCGGCGAGGTTCTCGGTGCCCTCCACGTGCTTCGAGCGTTGGAACGCGCGCATCGCGAGCATGCGTTCAAGCGCCCGGATGACGGGCTGCGTGTCGCCGGCGGTCAGCAGGTTGGCCAGGTACTGCACCGGGATGCGCAGGCTCGAGACATCCGGGATCTCGCCATTGATGCCGACGTGGCCGGCATTGGCCGCCGCGGTGATCGGCGACAGCGGCGGGATGTACCAGACCATCGGCAGCGTGCGGTACTCGGGGTGCAGCGGCAGGGCGACCTTCCAGTCCATCGCCATCTTCCACACCGGGCTCTTGCGGGCCGCGGCGAGCCAGGCTTCCGGAATGCCGTCGGCGCGCGCCTGCTCGATGACCTTCGGGTCGTTCGGGTCGAGGAAGATGTCGCACTGCGCCTGGTACAGGTCGCGGTCGCGTTCGGTGCTCGCCGCCTGCTGGATCCGATCGGCGTCGTAGAGCAGCACGCCGAGGTAGCGGATGCGGCCGACGCAGGTTTCCGAGCACACGGTCGGCTGGCCCGCTTCGATGCGCGGGTAGCAGAAGATGCACTTCTCGGCCTTGCCGGTCTGCCAGTTGTAGTAGATCTTCTTGTACGGGCAGCCCGACACGCACATGCGCCAGCCGCGGCACTTGTCCTGGTCGATCAGGACGATGCCGTCCTCTTCGCGCTTGTAGATCGAGCCCGACGGGCACGATGCGACGCAGGCCGGATTCAGGCAGTGCTCGCACAGGCGCGGCAGGTACATCATGAAGGTGTTCTCGAACTCGCCGTACATGTCCTTTTGGACATCATCGAAGTTCTTGTCCTTCGAGCGCTTCGAGAATTCACCGCCCAGGATCTCTTCCCAGTTCGGGCCCCATTCGATCTTCTCCATCCGCTTGCCGGTGATCAGGCTGCGCGGGCGCGCCGTGGGCGAGGCCTTCGATTCCGGGGCCGACTGCAGGTGGTCGTAGTCGAAGGTGAAGGGCTCGTAGTAGTCGTCGATCTGCGGCAGGTTCGGATTCGCGAAGATGCGCATCAGCAGCTTCCACTTGCCGCCCTGCTTGGGTTCGATCGAGCCGTCGGCGTTGCGGATCCAGCCGCCGTTCCACTTGTCCTGGTTCTCCCAATCCTTCGGGTAGCCGATGCCGGGCTTGGTCTCGACGTTGTTGAACCAGGCGTACTCCATGCCGGGCCGGTTGGTCCACACGTTCTTGCAGGTGACCGAGCAGGTGTGGCAGCCGATGCACTTGTCGAGGTTCAGCACCATGCCGATCTGGGCGCGGACTTTCATGCTTGCTCTCCAGGGTGATTGGCCCCCAAGACGCCTGCGGCGTCGGCCCCCCGAGGGGGCGCGTCCGCCTTGGGGCGGCCCGGCGGCGGACTGCTTTCACCGTCGAGCCAATCGATCTTGCGCATCTTGCGCACCACCACGAACTCGTCGCGGTTGGTGCCGATCGTTCCGTAGTAGTTGAAGCCGTAGCTCAGCTGCGCGTAGCCGCCGATCATGTGGGTCGGCTTGGTCACGATGCGAGTCACCGAGTTGTGGATGCCGCCGCGCTGGCCGGTGATCTCCGAGCCGGGCGTGTTGATGATCTTTTCCTGCGCGTGGTACATCAGCGTCATGCCCTTGTTGACACGCTGGCTCACCACCGCGCGCGCGGCGATCGCGCCGTTGGCATTGAAGAGCTCGATCCAGTCGTTGTCGACGATGCCGGCTTCCTTCGCGTCGTCCTCCGACAGCCACACCACCGGGCCGCCCCGATTGAGCGTCAGCATCATCAGGTTGTCGCTGTAGGTCGAGTGGATGCCCCACTTCTGGTGCGGCGTGATGAAGTTGAGCGCGATCTCCTTGTGGCCGTTGGACTTGATGTCCTTCGCACCGAGGATCGCCTTCATGTCCACCGGCGGCCGATAACTCGTGAACTCCTCGCCGAAGGCGCGCATCCACTTGTGGTCCTGGTAGAACTGCTGGCGACCGGTGAGGGTGCGCCAGGGAATCAGCTCGTGCACGTTGGTGTAGCCGGCGTTGTACGAGACCTTCTCGCTCTCCAGCCCGCTCCAGGTCGGCGACGAGATGATCTTGCGCGGCTGCGCCTGAACGTCGCGGAAGCGGATCTTCTCGTCCTCGCGGTGCAGCGCCAGGTGCGCATGCTCGCGGCCGGTGATCTTCGACAGCGCTTCCCAGGCCTTCACCGCGACGTGGCCGTTGGTCTCCGGCGCGAGCATCAGGATGACCTCGGTCGCATCGATGTCGGTGTCGATCTTGGGCATGCCCTTGGTCGGGCCGGCCTCATGCACCTTGCCGTTGAGCTCGGCGAGCTGGCGCACCTCGTCGACCGTGTTCCACCCGATGCCCTTGCCGCCGTTGCCGATCTTCTCGAGCAGCGGCCCGAGCGCGGTGAAGCGGGCATAGGTGGCGGGGTAGTCGCGTTCGACGACGGTGAATTGCGGTCCGGTCTTGCCGGGAATCAGGTCGACCTCGCCGCGTTTCCAGTCGTGCACGTCGAGCGCCTGCGCGAGCTCGGCCGGCGTGTCGTGCATCAGGGGGGTCATCACCACTTCCTTCTCGACGCCGAGGTGGCCGACGCAGAGCTCGCTGAAGGCCTTCGCGAAGCCCTTGTAGATCTCCCAGTCGCTGCGCGCCTGCCAGGCCGGGTCCACCGCGCAGGACAGCGGGTGGATGAACGGATGCATGTCGCTCGTGTTGAGGTCGTTCTTCTCGTACCAGGTGGCGGTCGGCAGCACGATGTCGGAGTACAGGCAGGTCGTGCTCATGCGGAAGTCCAGCGTCACCAGCAGGTCGAGCTTGCCTTCGGGAGCCTGGTCGTGCCAGCGCACTTCCTGCGGCTTCGCGTCGCCCGGTCCGAGGTCCTTGCCTTGGACGCCGTGCGAGGTGCCGAGCAGGTGCTTCAGGAAATACTCGTGGCCCTTGCCCGACGAGCCGAGGATGTTCGAGCGCCACACGAACATGTTGCGCGGCCAGTTGTCCGGGTGATCGGGGTCCTCGCAGCTCAGCTGCAGCGAACCGTCCTTCAGGCTGTCGACGACGTGGCGCACCGTGTCCTTGCCGTGACTGGCGGCCGCCTTCACGACGTCCAGCGAGTTGGTCTTGAACTGCGGGTACGACGGCAGCCAGCCCATGCGCTCGGCGCGCACGTTGTAGTCGATCAGGCTGCCGCCGAATTCGCTCTTGTCGGCCAGCGGCGAGAGCACCTCGTCGACGCCGAGCCGTTCGTAGCGCCACTGGTCGGTGTGGCTGTAGAAGAAGCTGGTGGAATTCTGCTGGCGCGGCGGGCGCACCCAGTCGAGCGCGAAGGCCAGCGCGGTCCAGCCGGTCTGCGGGCGCAGCTTTTCCTGGCCCACATAGTGCGCCCAGCCGCCGCCGGACTGGCCGATGCAGCCGCACAGCATCAGCATGTTGATGATGCCGCGGTAGTTCATGTCGCAGTGGTACCAGTGGTTCATCGCCGCGCCGATGATGACCATCGACTTGCCGTGCGTCTTGTCGGCGTTGTCGGCGAACTGGCGTGCCACGGTGAGCACCTGCTGGCGCGGCACGCCGGTGATGTGCTCGGCCCAGGCCGGCGTGTACGGCACGTTCTCGTCGTAGCTCTTGGCACCGTCGCCGAAGCCGCGGTCGATGCCGTAGTGCGCGGCCATCAGGTCGAAGACGGTCGCGACGATCACGGGGTGGTCTTCACCGGGCTCCTTGCACAGGTTGATGCGCTGCACCGGCACCTTGCGCACCAGCACGTCGCCGCCCTGGGCATTGGCCGTGAAGTGCGGCGTCTCGATGCCGGCGAAATACGGGAACGCGGTGTCGGCGAGCTCGTGCTCGGCACCCTCGGTGGCCGACAGGCGCAGCGTCACGTCGCGGGCATTGCGCGCTTCCTTGTTCTCGAGGTTCCACTTGCCGGCGTCGTCGCGGTCCTTCGCGCCCCAGCGGAAGCCGATCGAGCCGTTCGGCAGCACGACCTTGCCGTCCTGGTCGATGGCGACCGTCTTCCATTCCGGGTTGTTGTCCTGGCCGAGGCGGCCATGGAAGTCGCTGGCCCGCAGGTAACGCTTGCTGGCGAGCACCTTGCGGCCGTCGGCCAGCGTCTTCTCCTCCAGCAGCACCAGCATCGGCAGGTCGGTCAGGCGCCGCGCATAGTCGTCAAAGTAAGTGCTGCGCTTGTCGAAGTAGAACTCCTTGAGGATCACGTGGCCCATGGCCATCGCGAGTGCCGCGTCGGTGCCCTGCTTCGGGTGCATCCACAGGTCGGCGAGCTTGCTGACCTCGGCGTAGTCGGGCGTCACCGCGACGGTCTTCGCGCCCTTGTAGCGAACCTCGGTGAAGAAGTGGGCGTCGGGCGTGCGCGTCTGGGGCACGTTGGAGCCCCAGGCGATGATGAAGGTCGAGTTGTACCAGTCGGCCGATTCCGGCACGTCGGTCTGCTCGCCCCAGGTCTGCGGGCTCGACGACGGCAGGTCGCAGTACCAGTCGTAGAAGCTCATGCAGACGCCGCCGATCAGCGACAGGTAGCGCGAGCCGGCCGCGTAGCTGACCATGCTCATCGCCGGAATCGGCGAGAAGCCGATGATGCGGTCGGGGCCGTGCTTCTTGGCGGTGTAGATGTTGGCCGACGCGATGATCTGGTTGACCTCGTCCCAGGTCGAGCGCACGAAGCCGCCGAGGCCGCGCTGCCGGGTCCATTCGTCGCGCGCACCCTGGTTCTCGACGATGCTGGCCCACGCGTCGACCGGGCTCCTGGCCACCGCCAGCGCGGCGCGCCAGTGCTTCAGGAGCCGGCCGCGCACCATCGGGTACTTCACGCGGTTGGCGCTGTACAGGTACCACGAGTACGACGCGCCGCGGGCGCAGCCGCGCGGCTCGTGGTTTGGCAGGTCGGGGCGCGTGCGCGGGTAGTCGGTCTGCTGCGTCTCCCAGGTGACGATGCCGCCCTTGACGTAGACCTTCCACGAGCACGAGCCGGTGCAGTTGGTGCCGTGCGTGCTGCGCACGATCTTGTCGTGCTGCCAGCGGCTGCGGTAGGCGTCCTCCCAGGTGCGGTCTTCGCCGGTGACCACGCCGTGGCCGTCGGAGAAGTCCTCCCTCGGCTGCGAGAAGTGGGTCAGTCGGTCGAGGAAGTGGCTCATCGAGGGCTCCTGGAAGGCAAGGGGGCTCGGATCGCTGCGCAGTGTGTGGAGCGCGCAGCAATGCCGTGCGAATCGGGGGTGTGGGCGCGTAACGTTGCGTGAATGGCGTGTGTCATTTCGGTATCGGCACGATCAGCATGCGATCAGCACGCGATCAGCACGGCGAGGGCGCATTGCGGCGCGCGTAGTACCACCAGGTGATCGCAATGCACACCAGGTAGAAGGAGAAGAAGACGTAGAGCGCGGCCTCCGGGCCACCGGTCATCGCGATCGACGTGCCGTAGCTCTTCGGGATGAAGAAGCCGCCGTAGGCCGCCATCGCGCCGGTGAAGCCCAGCGTCGCGGCACCTTCGGTGTTGCCTTCGCGCGTGGCCTGCGCCACGGCCTGTGCGTTCGACGGGTCGACATCGCGCAGCTTCAGGTTCAGGAAGATCACCGGGATCATCCGGAAGGTCGAGCCATTGCCGATGCCGGTGGTCATGAAGAGCACCAGGAACATCAGGAAGAAGCCGGTGAAGTTGCCGCCCTGGCCACCCGTTGGCAGGAAGGTCACGACGCCGAGCACCGCGAGCGCCATCACGACGAAGTTCCACAGCGTCACGCGGGCGCCGCCGAACTTGTCGGCCAGCCAGCCGCCGAAGGGGCGGATCACCGCGCCGACCAGGGGCCCAAGCCACGCATAGGCCAGCGGATTGACGCCCGGGAACTGGCTCTTGATCAGCAGCGGGAAGCCGGCGGCATAGCCGATGAACGAGCCGAAGGTGCCGAGGTACAGCACGCACATCAGCCAGTTGTCCTTGCGGCCGAAGATCGTGGCCTGCGTGGCGAACGAGGCCTTCGCGTCGGCGATGTCGTTCATGCCGAACCAGGCGATGACGGACGCGAGCAGGATCCACGGCACCCAGATGAAGGCCGCGTTCTGCGTCCACACCTGCAGCTGCTGGTTGTTCTTGATGATGGTCTGCGCATCGCCGCCGAACACGCCGAAGATGCCGGCCGTGACCACCAGCGGGCTCAGGAACTGGACCACTGAGACGCCGAGGTTGCCCAGGCCCGCGTTCACGCCAAGCGCCGAGCCCTTGCGCTCCTTCGGGAAGAAGAAGCTGATGTTGGCCATGCTCGAGCTGAAGTTGCCGCCGCCCAGGCCGCACAGCAGCGCGAGCATCAGCATCGTCGGGTAGCTCGTCGTGTTGTCCTGCACCGCGAAGCCGATGCCGATGGCGGGGATCAGCAGAGTCGCCGTCGAGATCGCGGTCCAGCGCCGGCCGCCGACCAGCGGCACGATGAACGAGTAGAAGATGCGCAGCGTCGCGCCCGACAGCGCGGGTGCCGCGGCCAGCCAGAACAGCTGGTTCGTCGAGTACTTGAAGCCCAGCGCCGGCAGGCCGACGGCGACCACGCTCCAGACCTGCCAGATGGCGAAGGCCAGGAACAGCGCGGGCACCGAGATCCACAGATTGAGCTTGGCGATGGCCTCGCCTTCGCGGGTCCAGAAGGCCTTGTCCTCCGGGGTCCAGATGTGCAGGACGCGGCCGGGCTTCGCGGGTCGTGCCGCGTGGGTGACGCTTGTCATGTTGATTCCTTCTTTCGCGTCAGGCGCGAACAGGTGTTGCCGCGAGGGACATCGGGTCGCCCAGCAGCGGTGCGCGGCGCACTTCGGTGAAGTACATCCAGATCAGCGAGACCCAGACCACGCCGTACATCAGCATGAAGGCCGACGAGCGCACGGCGGTCAGGTCGAGCAGCGCGCCGAACAGGATCGGCAGCACGAAGCCGCCCAGGCCGCCGGCCAGGCCGACGATGCCGCTGATGGCGCCGATGTTCTTCGGGTAGTCGTCGCTGATGTACTTGAAGACGCTGGCCTTGCCGAAGGCCCAGGCGATGCCGAGGATGAACATCAGGCCGGTGAAGCCGTAGACGTTCAGGCCGATGTGGAAGGTCGTCACGCCGTGGATGGTCTGCACGGTCAGGCTGGTCTGCGGATACGACAGCAGGAACAGGCAGATCCAGCTGACCCACATGACCCACCAGGTGATCGAATGCGCGCCGTACTTGTCCGCCAGCCAGCCACCGACCGCGCGCAGCACGCCGCCCGGCAGCGAGAAGCAGGCGGCCAGCAGCGCGGCGATGCGCACGTCGAGCCCGTATTCGCCGACGTAGTACTGCACCATCCACAGCGACAGCGCGACGTAGCCGCCGAACACGATGCTGTAGTACTGGCAGTACTTCAGCACCTTCGGGTCCTTCAGCGCCTTCAGCTGGTCGCTGAACTTCAGCGTGCTCGGCGCCAGGTGCGCGGGGTCACTGGCGCTGAACATCCAGAACAGCGCCAGCACACCCAGCATCACCGCGGCGTAGACCTGCGGCACCACCGCCCAGCCGAACGCGACCATCAGCACCGGTGCGATGAACTTGTTGACCGCGGCGCCGGAGTTGCCCGCGCCGTAGACCCCCATCGCGAAGCCTTGTTGGTTCTTCGGGAACCAGCGCGCGACATACGGCGTGCCGACCGAGAAGCTGCCGCCGGCCAGGCCGACGAACAGGCCGATGACCAGGAAGTGCCAGTACGCGGTCGCGTAGGCCATCAGGTAGATGGCCGGAATCGTCGCGGCCATCAGCGCGGCCATGACGATGCGCCCGCCGAAGCGGTCGGTCCAGATGCCCAGCGGCACGCGGATCAGCGAACCCGTGAGCACCGGCATCGCGGTGAGCAGCCCGAACTGGGTGGCGTTGAGGTTCAGTGCCTTCTTGATCGGGATGCCGATGACGCCGAACATCATCCAGACCATGAAGCAGGCCGTGAAGGCCAGCGTGCTGACGATCAGCACCGACAGGCGTTTGCTGCGGGTGCCCGACGAAGGTAACGAGGCCGGAACGGCGGTGGCGGTGGCGATGGCCATGGTGGCTCCTTGGATACGTGGACTGTCGGCCGGATGCGCCCGCGGCAACATCCACTGATAGGCTGCGGAGTGAGCGGCAGTGGAACTAGGCCGCCGGAGCGCGACCTAGTTCGAAAGGACTACTCCGGCTGAGAGGACAGGCCATGCTCGCTGGCGAAGACCGCCGCCTGCACGCGCGAGCCGAGGTTCAGCTTGCGCAGGATGTGCTGCACATGGATCTTCACGGTCGCCTCGGCGATGTCGAGGCTGCGGGCGATTTCCTTGTTGCTTGCGCCGCGCGCGATCTCGCGCAGCGTGTCGCGCTCGCGCGGCGACAACGCGGACATCGCATTGCGCTGCGCCGGCTCGGGGACGGGCGGGCGCGTCGTGCTCTGGAACGCCGAGACGAGCTTGGCCGTCATGCCCGGGCTGATCACCGATTCGCCGCTGACGCTGCGCCGGATCGCCGCCAGCAGCGCATCGCCTTCGATGGTCTTCAGCAGGTAGCCGTGCGCACCCTGGCGCAGAGCAGCGGCCAGGTCGTCCTCGTCTTCGCTGACGGTGAGCATCAGCACGCGCGAGCGCGGCGCCGCCTCGCGCAGCCCCGGCAGCGCATCGACGCCGCGCACGCCGGGCAGGTGGTTGTCGAGCAGGATCACGTCCGGCTGCAGCTCGCGCGCGCGGCGCTGCGCCTCGCCGGCGTCGGCGGCCTCGCCGACGACCTTCAGCTCGCCGTGCAGGGCCAGCAGCATCGTCAGGCCGCGGCGGAAGAGGGTGTGGTCGTCAACGACCAGCAGGCGAATCGGCGGGGACATGGTCGGCCTCTTGATCAACGTCGTGCACGGGTTGCTGCGGCGAGGGCAGCGACAGCGCGACGGTCGTGCCCGACCCCCGCCCGGACTTCACCGACAGGCGGGCGCCGATGCGTGCGGCGCGTTCGGCCATGATGCGCAGCCCGACGTGGTTGTCGTCGCGCGACGATGCGGTGTCGAAGCCGGCACCGTTGTCGATGACCTCGAAGGTCCAGGCGGGAGCCTGCACCACACGCAGCTTCACCGCCGTGGCGTGGCCGTGCTTGCGGACGTTCGACAGCGCCTCCTGCACGATGTGCAGCACCTGGATCTGCACGTCGTTGGGCAGCGCGACACCGTGCCCGATGACGTCGATGTCGGCCGAGGTGCCGGTCTGCAGCTGGAACTTGCGCAGCGTGGTGCGCAATGCCGGCTCGATGTCTTCGGTGTCGGCACGCGTGCGGAAGTGGATCAGCAGCTCCCGCACGTCGCCATAACTCTCGAGCACGCCGGCCTCGATCTCGCCGACCGTGCGGGCCACGGTGTCGGTTTCGCCGCGGGCCAGCGCATTGCGCAGCAGCTGCACCTGGATCTTCAGGAAGGCCAGCGACTGCGCGATCGAGTCGTGCAGCTCCTGCGCGATCATCGAGCGCTCGGTCGACACGGCGGCTTCCTTGTCGGCGGCGGCAGCGCGCAGGCCTTCCATGCCCCCCGCCAGGTGGCTCGCCAGCAGCTCGATCAGCGACCGGTCGGATTCGGAAGGCAGCGTCGACGTGCGATAGAACAGGTCCACCTCGCCGAGGATCTGGTGGTGCAGGCTGATCGGCACCGTCAGCAGCGTCGAGAAGCCGGCCTTGCGGCAGTGACCCTGGGTGTGGTCATCACTGCGGATCGGGATGACGCGCGAGCCGGCGGGCTGCGCGGCCTGCCCGCAATGGCATTTGCCGGCCTGCAGGCACTGCTCTTCGGCCGCAAAGCTCGGCGGCAGGCCTTGCTGGGCGAGCAGCAGGTAGCGTTGGTTGCCGGCATCCGACCACCGCAGCGCGATGGCATCCGCGCGGGCGGCCAGGCGCACCTGGCCGACGAAGCCGCGGGCCATCTCGTCGAGCGTCTCGGCTCGCGCGATCAGCGCGCTGACTTCGTACAACGCGGCCAGCCGCTGCTGCTGCGCCTGCAGGTCGGCCGTCTTCGAGCGCACGGCGTGCTCCAGCTCGGCGTACTGGCACTCGAGCCGCCCGGCCATCGCGTTGAAGCCTTCGGCGAGATCACGGAACTCGCTGGTCGACGGTGCCTGCACGCGCGCCTTCAGGTCGCCCTGCCGAAGCGATGCGATCGCCGCGCCCACGCGCCGCAGCGGCTCGAGCACCAGCACGTGGCTGGTGTACAGCAGCAGCATCGCGCCGACCACCGCGAGCGCGACCATCGCCAGCTGGAACGTGCGCAGCGCCGCCGTCCAGTACGCCAGGCGGTGCTCGATCGCTCCGACCAGCTTGTCGATGCTGCGCACGAGGACGGCGGGATCGATCGTCGAACGCGGCGCGGACACCTCGGCGAAGAAGCTCGTCCAGTGCTCGCGCACGCGCGCCAGCTCGTCACGCGTCTCGTCCGAGCCGGGCACGAACAGCGGCCGCGACGGGTCGCCGTCTCGCAACAGTCCGAGGGTCGCTTCGAAAGCCGCGGCATGTGCGGGCAGGAGCTCGCGTCGACCCTCGCGCGCCTCCAGCGCCATCCGGTAGGTCATCATGCGCAGCCGCCCGGCTTCGTTGACCGCGGCGGCACCGCCTTCGAGCTGCCACGTGACCCACAGGCTGACGGTGATCGAAGCGAGCGCCGCGGCCAGGAAGGCGACGCCGGTGATGACCAGGCGGAGCGCGAGCGAACGGGGCGGAACCATGGCGCCAACTCTAGGTACCGCGCACCCCCAGGGCCTTGAGCTTCGTCAAGGACGCAACGGCGGCCCGCGGACTATCCTGTCGCATGCCGCAACCGCTTCCCGGGTTCGAATCCCTCGCCGCCACGTTCGAGCAGCCGTTCGAGATGCTGTCGGCGTGCCACGACCGCGTGCGGCGTTCGCTGCAACTGCTGGTGCGCCTGCAGGACCATCTGCTGGCGCACGGTGCGGACGATCAGGCACGACAGGCGGCCGAGGACATCGTGCGCTACTTCGGTCTCGCTGCGCCGGCGCATCACGAGGACGAGGAGCGCCACGTCGTGCCGATCCTGCAGATTGCCGACGACGTGAAGCTGCGCAAGGCGGCGCAGCAGATGCTGCAGGACCACGCCTTGATTCGCAGCGCATGGCTTGAGCTGGCTCCGTTCCTGCAGCAGATCGGGACCGGATCCGCGCCCCAGCGCACCGGCTTCGCCGAGGCCGTCGATCGGTTCGTTCGTCTGCACGACGACCACCTGAGACTGGAGGACGAGCTCGGATTTCCCGAGGCGCGTGCCCGCCACGAGGCCCAGGGGCCGGCGGCCATCGCCGCCATCGGCGGCGAGATGGCGCGGCGGCGCAGGGCACGTTGATGGCCGGACCGTCACACAGCGTCGTCGACGACCTGCAGGCCGGCGCGACGGCCGTCATCTTCGCTTCGCTCGGGCTCGCGCTGCTGAACAGCGCCGGGCTGATGACCGGCGGCACGCCGGGGCTCGGCTTCCTGCTGAGTTATGCCACCGGCATGCCGCTGGGCGTCGCGCTCTTCCTGGTCAACCTGCCGTTCTACGTGCTGGGCTGGAAGGGCATGGGCGCGCGCTTCACGCTGAAGACGCTGGCCGCGGTGACCGGGTTGTCGCTCGGCGTGGAGGCCGTGCGCCACGTGCTGGCGGTGCAGGCATCGCCGATGTACGCGGCGCTCGCGGGCGGCGTGCTGATCGGCACCGGCCTGCTCGTGATGTTCCGGCACCAGGCCAGCTTCGGCGGCATCAACATCCTCGCGCTCTACCTTCAGAAGCGCGCCGGCTGGCCCGCCGGCAAGGTCCAGATGGCCATCGACCTCGGCATCCTGGCGGGTGCGTTCTTCGTGCTGGATGTGCAGCGCGTCGGCTGGTCGGTGCTGGGCTCGCTCGCAGTGAATGCCGTGCTCGTCTGGAACCATCGCCCCGGCCGCTATTCGCCGGCGAACCCGGCGTGATCACTTTCACACTCGATTCCGAACGGCTTGCGGCGAGCCCCACGGAATTGAGCCTGCTCAAGCCCCTGCTTGCCGAGGTCTGACCCAATGGCCCGATGGAACTGCCCGACTTCTTCGACCAGGTTCCGAAACTTCGCGTGCGCGACCCGCTGGCGGAGCTGCTCGGTTGTGCCACGGCGGGTGAGCTGGAGTACAGCTATGCAGACGCGGTTCGGTTGACGGGCCATTCGTGCCCGACCGTCGCTGCTGCCTACTGGTTGACCTGGCTGTCGCTGGCGCATCTCTATCCCGACGCACTGCCGGAGCGCGGCGCCATCCGCGTCGAGTTCCAGGAGGGTGCCCGCTCCGGCAGCACCGGCGTGGTGGCGGCAGTCGTCCAGCAGCTCACGGGTGCGGCGGGAAGCACCGGCTTCAAGGGCCTGGGCGGACGGTTCAATCGCGCCGGCCTGATCCGCTTCTCCCCCGATCTGCCGCTGTCGCTGCGGTTCACGCGCATCGACACCGGCCAGGCCGTGGATGCGGCTGCCGACCTGTCGCTGGTGCCTTCGGATCCGGTGCTCGAGCTGCTGCTCGCCCGCTGCGCGCAAGGGCAGGGCTCGGCGAGCGAGCTGCGTCTGCTGGGCGAACTGTGGCAGGGGCGCGTGCGGATGCTGCTGCTCGACCTGGCCGATGACCCCGGCGTGTTCAAGGTGCGGCCGGTCGAGAAGCGCGGTGCCAGGCCGGTCGTTCGATCGCCGCTGGAGCGGCGCGAATCGGCCCGTGCCGGGATGCACGTCGTTCAGTTGCCGATCAGAGAGACAGCAATCCTGCGGGATGCTTCGTGACGGCCACCGACACGATCCACGCGGCGGTCATCAGGGCCGCCAGCCACGCAGCCGCCCTGACGGGCTTGGTGAACGAGGGCCGCAACGCCACCACGCCGAGGCCGATGTAGGCGATCAGGCCGATGATCTTGGCCGTTATCCATGGCGCGTTGCCCGGCGTCAGCTTCAGCATCCAGGCGAGCGCCAGCGCCGACAGCAGCAGCACCGTGTCGACGATGTGCGGCAGCGTCTTCGCGGCGCGTGAAGTCGCCCACTCGGCACCGAGCAGTGCGCCGGCGCCGCGCGCGAAGAATCCGACGAGCGAGATCACGACGGCGAGCTGGTGTATCGTCTTGAGGGTCGCGTAGTCCATGGTCATCCAGGGCGCCCATCGAGCCGCGGGCGGATGAGGAACGACCAGTAGCGCAGCGCGTAGAGCGCAAAGCCGGCCGACCAGAGCGCGGCCGAAGCCAGCAGGGCCTCGGTGATCAGCCGGGGCACGGCCCACGGCAGCAGCACGCGCACGATGCCTGCCAGCAGCACCAGCACGTAGCAGGCGGTGTCGAAGCCGTCCGCGCGCAAGGGCCGCGCGGTGTGGCCGCGCGCGGTGCGGGTCATCATGCCGATGATCAGCCCGCCGATGGCCCCGACCGCCAGCGCATGGCTGGCCGTCGAGCTCGAGACCCAACCGACGCTGGCCAGCGCACGCAGCACCAGGTGGACCGGAATCCACAGGTAGGCCACGTGCAGGACCCATACCAGCGGCACGCGGGTCGTCCGCCAGGGCTGCCACAGGGCCCAGCGGGCGGCATGGGCACGGCGGCCGCCGCGGCGATGACTGCCAGCGCGATGCCGTGGATGCCGAGCACATCGGCCGCCAGCAGCGCCAGCACCCCCCCGAGCGCGGCTTTCTCGAGCAGGGGCTTGCGCACCGCGGTCGCGCCCGGCACGCCGTTGTTCGTGAACATCGGAATGACGCGGCCACCCATCACGACGACGATGAACAGCACGATGTCGAGCGCGAGCTGGATGCCGGCCCAGGCCGGCGCCGCGATGAGGCCGAGCCGGCCGGCGTGAATGAACGCGGCGGCGATGGCCAGCAGCACCAGCAGGCCGACGAAGAAGTAGTTGCGCCGGGTCCTGGCACGCAGGAACGGAATGCCCAGCGCGATGGCCGCCGCCAGCGGAAACGCGATGTTGGCTGCCGCGGCGGCCCAGCCCCACGGTGTCAGCACGAGCACGCGCGCGGCGACCCAGAGTGCCGCCAGCGCCGCGAGCGGCACGCCGGTGGGCGTCGGCAGGTTGCTCCAGTTGCTTCCTGCGGTGAGCAGGAAGCCGACCACCACCGCCAGCGTGAAGCCGAACACCATCTCGTGCGCATGCCACAGCGGGCCGTCGAGGTAGGTGCGCCCGAGCAGGCCGGAGAACTGCAGCGCCCACAGGGCGATGGACAGCGCGGCGAACCCGCTGGCGAGCAGGTAGAACGGCCGGAACGCCAAGTCCCAGAGCGCGAAGCGCTTCGGGGGTGGCTGCGGCGGCTCCTCAATGGCGAACAGGGTGCTCATGATGGGGTCGATCGATGGACGAGTACTTGATGCGCCAGGCCAGCGCCGACCCCGCGACGGTCAGCACGAAGAGGCCGATGGCGGCGGCGTTGATCGCCGAGCCGGTGCGAGCATAGTCGGGAGCCAGCGGCGCCAGGAAGAGCCGCCAGGCCAGCGAGACATGCAACAGCGCCAGCGGCGCGTAGAACGCCGCGCTGAAGTGCAGCTTCACCCGCGCCACCGCGGGCAGGATGACCGGCGCGTGCCCGAAGATCATGCTGAACACGAAGCCGAGGGCCAGCGCGTGCAGCGCGGCGTCGCGCCACGGCAGGCCGAGGGACGTGGCCGCCCAGGCCAGACCGCTGAGCGCCAGCCAGCCATGACCCAGCAGCAGGCAGATCGCCATGTAGCGGCTCAGTCCGCGCGCAACCACCGTGCGCCGCGCGATGTCGAAGGTGAGCAGCCACAGCGCGAGACCGAACAGGCCCGCGCCGTAGGTGACGCCGCCCCAGCCCGAGACCGACGACAGGATGGCGCCGCCGAGCATCACCGCCAGCGCCGCATACAGCGCCACGCCAGCACGCGCGCTGCGCCGCATCAGGCGTGCCATCTCGAGGCGCTCCGCGGCGATGGTCAGCACCAGGAAGGCCAGCCACAGCGGCACGACGGCCGCGCGAAGCAGGTCGAGCGCGTGGCCCAGGTTGGCGGCCAGCCAGACCAACGCGGCCATCAGCAGCAGCCCGGTGTGCGAGGCGCGCTGGCGCGCCACGACGATCACGTTGACGAGCACGAAGACCGCCGCGGCGAAGACCGCCAGCGCCGCGGCCGCTGCGGAATGGCCCGCCAGTGCCAGCACGCCGGCCCCTCCCGATGCTGCCGGCGCCGCGAATGACCAGGCCCGCTTGACGGCCACCGCGCGTTCGATGCCGATGACCGTGCCGAGGAAGCCGCACACCATCAGGAAAGCGTGCGCGACGACGGCTTGCGTCAGCCAGGCGCTCGCTTCGATCGGAAGTGGCCAGCCGGCGCGAACCAGGCCTCCGACGATGCCGGCCAGCAGCGATGCAGCCACGACCAGGCCGAACAGCACGCGGACGACCATGAGCGTTACCAGCCCATGAAGGCCTTGGCGCGCGGGCTCATGCGGTCGGGGCTCCAGGCGGGCTCCCAGACCAGCTCGACGGCAATCTCGAAACCTTCGGGTGCCACCCGGTCGAGCGCCGTCTCGACGTCCTCGAGGATCAGGTCCGTCACCGGGCAAGCGGCCGAGGTCATCGTGATCACCGCATGGAGCCGGCCGTCCGCGACGGTGACGCCGTAGACGAGGCCGACGTCGACGATCGACAGTGCCACTTCCGGGTCGACCACGCGCATCAGGGCCTGCTCGATCGGCATGCGCATCAGCGCGGGTCCGATGTAGGGGTACGGCGATGCGGAAGTCCGGTCGTTCATCGTGGTCTGCCGATGTTCAGCACGCTGACGAGCGACGGCTGATCGCGCACCAGGTCGGCCAGCGTGCAGCGGTCGAGCGTGGCGTAGAAGGCCTGCACGGCGTCGGCCAGCACGCCGCGCAGGCGGCAGCAGCCGGCGATCGCGCAATGGCCGCCGCCGGCCTCGAAGCATTCGGCCGGCAGCGCGGCGCCTTCGGTGTCGCGCACGACCTGGCCGATCGACACCGCGTCGCTCGGCCGCGCGAGCGCCATGCCGCCGCCTTTGCCTCGGATCGTCGTCAACCAGCCTTGTTTGCCGAGGAAGTGGACGATCTTCGTCAGGTGGTTCTCCGACATGTCGAAGGCGGCGGCAATCTCGGCGATCGTCGCGCGCCGGCCGGGTTCGGCCGCCAGGAAGATGAGCACGCGCAGGCTGTAGTCGGTGAATGCGGTCAGCTTCATGGCGGTGGCATCCGGGTCAATGCTTGAATGCGGTACTGGCCACCGCGCCGAGCGCGGGCTGCCGCGCCACCGCGCCGCGGCGCAGCAGCTTCAGCGCGTACAGCGCCAGGAACACGCTGCCGACGGCGAACACGATGTCGCCGGGCACGCGCAGCCACACCAGCGTTTCCATCACCGGCGAATGCATGATCTCCGGCGAGCGCGCGTACCACAGGCCCTTCGAGAGGCTGGCCCAGGCCTGGTAGATGCCGGCCGGCAGCAGCGACATGAAGACCATCATCGCGAGGCCAATGTTCAGGCTCCAGAACGCGGGCGTCAGGAACTTGTCCGCATGCAGGTTTCGTTCGTACAGCCCGCGCAGGCAGAACAGCATCAGGCCGATGCCCAGCATGCCGTAGACGCCGAACAGCGCCGCGTGGCCGTGGGCCGCCGTCATGTTCAGGCCTTGCACGTAGTAAAGCGACGCCGGCGGGTTGATCGCGAAGCCGAGCAGGCCCGCGCCCACCGTGTTCCAGAAGCCGACCGCGACGAACGACAGGATGACCCACTTGTACGCGCCGAGCCACGCCACGTTGCGCGACCGGCGCCAGGTCTGCAGCGCCTCCAGGCCGATCAGCGTCAGCGGCACGACCTCGAGCGCCGAGAACACCGAGCCCACCGCGATCACCGAGGTCGGCGTGCCGGTCCAGTACAGGTGGTGCAGCGTGCCGAGGATGCCGCCGAACAGGAACACGATGGTCTCGGCGACGATCGCGCGGTTCGCGCTCGCCGCGCGCACGAGGCCGAGGTTGGTGAAGATCAGCGCGACCACGGCGGTGGCGAAGACCTCGAAGAAGCCTTCCACCCACAGGTGCACCAGCCACCAGCGCCAGTACTCGATCATCGAGTAGTGCGTGTGCTGGCCCCAGGTGAGCGACGTGGCATAGAAGCCGCCGATGCAGCTGGCCGACAGGAAGACCATCGCGATCAGGCCGCGCGTCTCCGAAGGCTTCTTCAATGCCGGCCAAAGTGCGCGGCCGAGCAGGAAGACCCAGAACAGCAGGCCGGCGAACAGCAGCAGCTGCCAGACGCGGCCCATGCTGGTGAACTCGAGGCCCTGGTTGCCGAGCCAGAAGGCGAAGTGAATGCCGCGGTGCTGCAGCGTGCCGAGCCAGCCGGTGATGGTCGAGCCCAGCACGACGACGATCAGCGCCCAGAACAGCGCATCGACGCCGAGCTTCTGCAGCTTCGGCTCCTTGCCCGACAGCAGCGGCGCGACATAGAGGCCGGTGGCGAGCCACGCGGTGGCGATCCAGAAGATGCCGACCTGCGTGTGGATGGTGCGGCTCGTGACGTACGGCAGCACCTCGGCCAGCGGCAGGCCGAAGAACGACTGGCCCTCGACCGCGTAATGCGCGGTGATGACGCCCATCGCGATCTGCAGCAGCATCAGCCCGATGACGGCGAAGAAGTACTTGCGCGTGGCCTTCATCGACGGTGTCGCCTTCGCGCCCGCCAGCGGATCGGCCTTCGGCACCTGCGCTTCTTCCTCGTGCTCGCCGCGGCCCTGCAGCCACAGCATCGCGGCGATGCCGGCCAGCAGCAGGATGATGCTGGCCATCGACCACATCGCCGCCGACGTCGACAGCGTATTGCCGACCAGCGGCTCGTGCGGCCAGTTGCTGGTGTACGAGAGATCCGTTTCCCCGGGCCGGTTCGTCACCGCCGCCCAGGCCGACCAGAAGAAGAACGCGGCCAGGGCCCGGCGCTCGGCGGGGTCGGGCAGCGCGCCGTCGGTCATCGCGTACTGCTCGCGCAGCTTGGCGAGCGCGGGGTCGCTGCCGAACAGGCTTTCGTAGTGCGCGGCGACCTGCCTGATCGCCCGTGCGCGCTCGGCGGACACCTTCACGGTGCCGTCGATGTCGTCGTAGGTGTTGCGGCGCATCTCGTCGCGCACGCGGGCGTTCACGGCCGCCCGGTCCGCTTCGGACAGGCTGCCGCCGCGCGGCTGTTCGGCAGCGCGAATGGCCTGCAGCGCGACCGCCTCGCGGTGCAGCCAGTCGGCCGACCAGTCGGGGGCCACGTAGCTGCCGTGTCCCCACACCGTGCCGAGCTGCTGGCCGCCCGCGGACAACCAGGCCTGCTGGCCCAGCTGGACCTGCTCGCCGGTGAAGAGGACGTCGCCGTCCGTCGACACGACGGCCTTCGGGATCGGCGGCGCCGATAGATAGATCTCCCATCCGAGGTACCCGAGTGCCCCGAACGAGAGAACGCAGATGAGGCCGAGCCATCGCCACAGCCTGCTGGTGCTCTTCATGTCTGGTCCTGTTGAACGTTGGAGTGAGTCGTTGCGCGTATCAAGCGCCGCCGCAGGTGGCGGTCGCGCGGTGCAACTGGCCGCACATCAACCGTCGCCGCGATGGGAACACTCACGCTCATGGTTCGCTCCGTTATCGAAGGTGCATTCGAGATGCATCTATCGTAGGGAGCGCCCCCTGGCGCGAGCTTGCGCCACGTCAAAGAGGGGGCAGATCTTGCCAGCGGCGCAGGCTGCTTCGAGCAGCCGCGCCTTCGCGACGCCGAAGGCGCGCACGCGGGAGGAGCGCTGCTTCGGTTGACGCGAATCGATCGGCGCCGTCAGGTCCGGCGCGCCCTGGCCTTGGGCGCTGCCGGCGCCGTGCGGGCGAACACCGCGCGGCCGCTGGCGCGGCGTTCGAGCTGGCGCGCGATGTTGCCGCACACCAGGTCGCACAGCGCGTAGACGTTCGGGTCGACGATGCGGTAGTAGCCGCTGGTGCCGCGGCTTTCGCGCTCCACCAGTCCCTGCTGCGTCAGGAACGCCAGGTGGCGCGAGATGTTGGCCGAGGTGTAGCCGCACAGCTGCGCCAGCTCGCCGACGCTGCGTTCGCCGCTGCGCAGCAGGTTCAGGATCTGCAGGCGCGTCGGCTCCGACAGCGCCTGGAAATACGCCGCCACCTGTTCCAGGGCCTCGGGGGGCAAACCTTCCATGCTGATGCCGAGCGGGGGTGGTTGTCGAACCGACATGATGCCTCAGCGCCGCATGCTGCTCCGATGGTTTGACTAAATACGTACTTGACTATTTAACTACGTAGCTAATAATACACGTCAAGCCCGACCCCATCCGCCTCCTTCACCACCACCCTTCCGCAAACGCCATGGCATTCGATGCAAGCCGAACCCTCCTGGGCGCCGTGTGGCTGGCGCTGGCGCTGGGCGCGTCGGCCGGCAGCCCGCCGGCGCCACCCACCGCGCCAACGCCCGCGCTGCCGACCGCGCCGGTCACGTCCAGCGGCGCCGCGGACGTCAGCGGCTTCGATGGCGTGGTGCAGGCCGTTCGCCAGACCGTGGTGGCGGCGCAGGTGCCCGGCGCCGTCGTGGCGCTGGACGTGAAGGCGGGCGACGCGGTGCGTGCCGGCCAGGTGCTGCTGCGGCTGGATGCGCGCGCGGCCGAGCAGACCGCCGCCGCCGGCGCGGCACAGGTGCAGGCCGCCCGCGCCGCGCAGGACGCGGCCAGCAAGGACTTCGAGCGGCAGCAGCAGCTGTTCCAGCAGAACTACATCAGCCGGGCGGCGCTGGACCGCGCCGAGGCGCAATACAAGGCGACGCAGGCGCAGGCCTCCGCGCAGCTGGCCGCCGCCGGCGCCGCGCGCACGCAGTCGGGCTTCTACGTGGTGAAGGCACCCTACGACGGCGTGGTGTCGGATGTGGCGGTGGTGCTGGGCGACATGGCGATGCCCGGCCGCGCGCTGCTCACGCTGCACGACCCGCGTCTCTTGCGCGTCAGCGTCGCCGTGCCGCAGAGGGTGGCGGCGCGCCTGGCGCCGGGGCAGCCGCTGCAGGTGGAGCTGCCCGGCCTGGCCGCCGGGCGCATCACGCCGCTGAAGACGCAGCTGCTGCCGACGGTGGACCCCGCCACGCACACGCTCGAGCTGCGGCTGGACCTGCCCGCCGGCCTGCGCGGCGCCACGCCCGGCCTGTTCGCCCGCGCGTGGCTGCCGGTGGCAGGCGGCGCCGAGGCGCGGCTCTACGTGCCGGCGCGCGCGGTGGTGCGCCGCGCCGAGCTCACTGCCGTCTACGTCATCGGCAACGAGGGGCGGCCGCTGCTGCGCCAGGTGCGGCTCGGCCGCATCCAGGGCGATGGGGTGGAGGTGCTGGCCGGCGTGTCGGCCGGCGAGCAGGTGGTGCTCGAGCCGCAGGCGGCCGCCCGCCTGCCTTGAAGGGACGCCCGGCATGAACACGTCCCTGGGCATCTCCGGCCGCATCGCCGCGTTCTTCCAGTCGGCGCAGATCACGCCGCTGCTGGCGCTGGTGGCGCTGCTGCTCGGCGCCTTCGCGGTGATGGTCACGCCGCGCGAGGAAGAGCCGCAGATCAACGTGACCATGGCCAACGTGATGATCCCGTTCCCCGGCGCGTCGGTACGCGACGTGGAGCAGATGGTGGCCACGCCGGCCGAGCAGGTGCTGTCGCAGATCGCCGGCATCGAGCACGTGATGTCGGTCTCGCGCCCGGGATTGGCCGTGATCACGGTGCAGTTCAAGGTCGGCGTTCCGCGCACCGAGGCCCTGGTGCGGTTGTACGACACCGTCAATGCCAATGCCGACTGGCTGCCGCGTGGCTTGGGCGTGGGCGAGCCGCTGATCAAGCCCAAGGGCATCGATGACGTGCCCATCGTCACGCTCACGCTCTTCACGAAGAACGAGGCCAGCGGCGCCTTCGACCTGGAGCGGGTGGCCCACAGCGTGGAGGCCGACCTGAAGCGCGTGCCCGGCACGCGCGAGGTGGCGACCCTCGGCGGCCCGGGCCGCGCGGTGCTGATCGAGATCGATCCCGCCCGCCTGGCCGGCGCCGGCACCACCGTGGCCGATCTGCGCAACGCGCTGCAGTCGGCCAATCTCGGCATGCCGGTGGGCGAGCTGCTGGGCGGCAACCGCTCGGTGGCGCTGGAAGCCGGGCCCTTCCTGCGCGATGCGCGCGAGGTGGGCGAGCTGGTGGTCGGCGTGCATGCCGGCAAGCCGGTGTTCCTGCAGGACGTGGCCACCGTGCGCGATGGTGCGCTGCCCGCGCAGCGCTACGTGTGGCACGGCATCGCCGGCGCGAAGGGCGAGGACAAGGGCGGCGAGTTTCCGGCAGTCACGCTGGCGATCACCAAGAAGCCGGGCGAGAACGCCATCGATGTCGCCGACGCGGTGATGCGCCGCATCGCGGGACTGCGCAACACCGTGATCCCGCACGGCGTCGAGGTGGCCGAGACGCGCAACTACGGCGCCACCGCCAACGACAAGGCGCGCAAGCTGATCCAGAAGCTGCTGTTCGCCACCGCCTCGGTGGTGGCGCTGGTCTTCGTCGCGCTCGGCCGCCGCGAGGCCGCGATCGTCGGCGCGGCCGTGATCCTGACGCTCACCGTGACGCTGTTTGCCTCCTGGGCCTGGGGCTTCACGCTCAACCGGGTGTCGCTGTTCGCGCTGATCTTCTCGATCGGCATCCTGGTGGACGACGCGATCGTGGTGGTGGAGAACATCCACCGCCACCAGGCGCTGCATCCGGACCGCACGCTGGCCCAGCTGATCCCCGGCGCGGTCGACGAGGTCGGCGGCCCGACCATCCTGGCCACCTTGACGGTGATCGCCGCGCTGCTGCCGATGGCCTTCGTCTCCGGGCTGATGGGGCCCTACATGAGCCCGATCCCGATCAACGCCAGCATGGGCATGCTGCTGTCGCTGGCCATCGCCTTCATCGTCACGCCGTGGCTGGCGCGGCTGTGGATGAAGCACGCGCCCGCAGGGCGCCACGACACGAAGACGGGGGCGCACGCCGCCGCTGCGCCCGGTGCGCAGCAGCCCGTCGCACATCACGGTCTGGCGGCCCGCCTCGGCCCGCTCTTCGCGGCGGTGTTCCGCCCGCTGCTGGACGAGCGCCGCGGCGCGCGCAACCGCGCCCTGCTGGGCGCCGGCGTGGCCGCGCTGATCGCCGTGTCGCTGGCGCTGCCGGCACTCGGCCTGGTGGTGCTGAAGATGCTGCCCTTCGACAACAAGTCGGAGCTGCAGGTCATCGTCGACATGCCGGCCGGCACGCCGGTGGAGCAGACAGCCGCGGTGCTGCGCGAGCTGGCCGCTCACCTCGCGCGTCAGCCCGAGGTGACCGACTACCAGGCCTACGCCGGCACCGCCGCGCCCATCAACTTCAACGGCCTGGTGCGGCAGTACTACCTGCGCTCGGGCGGCGAGGTCGGCGACCTGCAGGTGAACCTGGTCGACAAGCACGCGCGCAGCGAGCAGAGCCACGCCATCGCGATGCGCCTGCGCCCGCAGCTGCAGAAGATCGGCCGGCGCTTCGGCGCGAACGTGAAAGTGGTGGAAGTGCCGCCGGGCCCGCCGGTGCTGGCGCCGATCGTCGCCGAGGTCTACGGCCCCGACGCCGATGGGCGGCGCCAGGTCGCCCAGGCGGTGCGCGCGGTGTTCGAGAAGACACCCGGCATCGTCGACGTCGACGACAGCAGCATCGCCGCCGCGCCGCGCAAGCTGCTGCTGGTGGACCGCCGCAAGGCGGCGATGCTGGGCGTGCCGCAGAGCGCCATCGTCAGCACGCTGCGCGCGGGGCTGGCCGGCGAGGCCGCGGCCTGGCTGCACGATCAAAGCAAGTACCCGGCGGCGGCCCTGCTGCAGCTGCCCGCCGCGGCGCAGGGCGAGCTGGACCTGCTGCTGCAGCTGGCAGTGCGCGGCGCGGCCGGCCAGCTGGTACCGATCCGCGAGCTGGTCACGGTGAGCGACACGCAGCGCGAGCAGCCGGTGCACCACAAGGACCTGCTACCGGTGAACTTCGTCGTCGCCGACATGGCCGGCGCGCTGGACAGCCCGCTGTACGGCATGTTCAGGATGCGCGGCGCGCTGCAGGCCATCGCGACGCCGGACGGCGGCCGCCTGGCCGAGTACTTCATCCGCCAGCCCGACGATGCCTGGCGCGGCTACGCCATCAAGTGGGACGGCGAGTGGCAGATCACCTACGAGACCTTCCGCGACATGGGCGCGGCCTACGCGGTCGGGCTGATCCTGATCTACCTGCTGGTGGTGGCGCAGTTCGGTTCGTACCTGACGCCGCTGATCATCATGGCGCCGATCCCGCTGACCATCGTCGGCGTGATGCCGGGCCACGCGCTGCTGGGCGCGCAGTTCACCGCCACCAGCATGATCGGCATGATCGCACTGGCCGGCATCATCGTGCGCAACTCGATCCTGCTGGTCGACTTCATCGGCCTGCAGCGCGCGCAGGGCGTGGCGCTGAAGGACGCGGTGGTGCGATCGGCCGCCACGCGCGCGCAGCCCATCGCGCTGACCGGCCTGGCCGCGATGCTGGGCGCCTTGTTCATCCTCGACGACCCGATCTTCAACGGCTTGGGCGTCTCGCTGATCTTCGGCATCCTGGTCAGCACGGTGCTGACGCTGGTGGTGATCCCGCTGCTCTATTTCGTCGCGTACCGCCGGGCCCCGGCGGACGTGCCCGCCGTGTCCACCCCTGAAGGAGCCCCCACATGACTTCCTGGCAAATCGTTCGCCTGTTCGCAGGCACGTTCATCCTCGTCTCGCTCGCGCTCGGCGTGCCGGGCAGCCCGCTCTTCGTGAGCCCCTGGTGGCTGGCGTTCACCGCCTTCGTCGGCGCCAACCTGCTGCAGAGCGCGCTCACCCGCTGGTGCCCGCTGGAGATCATCCTGCGCAAGCTCGGCGTTCGAGCCGGCTGCTGACGGTGGACCGATGCCATCGTCACTGCTTGCGCAGCAGGTGCCAGACGGCGATGAACATGGCCGCGACGGCCGGCCCCACGACGAAGCCGTTGATGCCGAGCAGCGCCATGCCGCCGAGTGTCGTGATCATCACCAGGTAGTCGGGCATCCGGGTGTCCTTGCCGATGAGCACCGGCCGCAGCAGGTTGTCCACGACGCCTATCACCAGCACGCCGTAGGCGATCAGCCCGACGCCCTGCCAGAGGGCCCCCGTCAGGAGCAGGTAGCCGGCGACCGGCAGCCACACCAGCGCGGGGCCGACGGCGGGCAGCAGCGACAGGAAGGCCATCAGCACGGCCCACAGCAGGGCACCGTGCACATCGAGGTACCAGAAGGCGATGCCGCCCAGTGCGCCCTGAACGGCCGCGACGACCAGGGTGCCCTTGACCGTCGCGCGCACGACGGCGCTGAAGGTGTCCAGTAGCTCCTGCTTGTGGGCTGGTGCGAGCGGGACCGCGTCCCTCAGCGTACGCACGATGTCCTCGCCGTCGCGGATCAGGAAGAAGGCGAGGTACAGCATGACGAACAGGCCGACGACGAATTCGAAAGTGTCCTGCCCGATGTTCAGCGCCTGGGTCGCGAGGAAGCGGCTCGCCTGCGTCAATGCAGTGGTCAAGCGCTGCTGCAGGGCATCGAAGTCGGCGAGCCCGACGCGATCGAGCAGCGCTGTCATCCACGCCGGCAGCGCCTCGAATGCGCCGCGCAGCGAGGCAGCGACATTCACCTCGCCCGACTGCACGCGCTGGACCACTCCCGCCGCTTCGCGCGCCAGCGACGTTGCGACGATGGCCGACGGAATGACCACGATCAGCAGCGCCAGCAGCAGTGTCACCAGCGCCGCCGGCGTTCGGCGGCGTCCGAGCCGGGCCAGCAGGCGACGATGCACGGGTTCGAACAGCAGCGCCACGATCGCGGCCCACAGGATGGCGCCGTAGAAGGGCAGCAGGATCCATCCAAGACCGACGGACACGGCGATGACCAGCACCCAGAGTGTCCGGTTCTCGCGGGTGGCGGAGGTGCTGGGGTCGGATGGCTTCATCGAAGTTCACTGGAGCAAGTCGTCCTCCCGGCCACCGCCTCCGCGGCCCGGCCCGATCGCCAGGACGCCGCCAACGCGCGCGGCCTAGAACCGCATCTTCATGCCCAGGCCCAGCGCCCACACCGCCTGGCGCCGGGCGGCAGCATCCGGACGGGCCCAGAAGCGGCCGACGATCAGCTCGCCGTGCAGCCAGCTGCGGTGCAGGGGCTGCTGCCAGCGAGTCTGCACGCCCCATTCGCGCACCGCCACGCCCGAGCCGGTGAGGCCGTTGACGATGCCCTCCACCGAGCCCCGGCGTTCCGAGCCGAAATCCTTGATCAGCCCGAGGTCGCTGGACCAGTCGAATTCCTTGCTGCGCTGCGTGATCGTGGCGGCGCTCAACCAGCGCAACGCCAATGTCCGCGAGAACGGTCGCTCGTAGGACAGCGCGGTGGTGGATCCGAGGTGATCGGCCAGGGTCCAGAACAGCGTCTCCCGAAATTCGACCAGTCCGCGCTGCCCCACTGGCCAGCGCTGGTGGAAGCGGGCCTGGGCATAGGGCTTGAGCCCGCCGCGCAGGCCGAGCCGGAAATCCACGTTCTCGCGCCAGTCGTAGCCCAGGCCGGCGAAGAAGCTGCGCTCCGCGCGTCGTTCGGATTGCAGCCGGTCCTGCCGGGTGAAGGCCGCGGGCGTGTCGGTCACCAGTTCGCGCTCGTCGTCGCGGCCCAGGAACAGATACGTGCTGCGCTCGACGTTCGGCAGCCGGAACCGGGCGTTGAAGCGCAGGCTGAACTCGGTGCCCTCGTCGCGGCGATGCAGCAGGTTCAGGACCACGCGGCCGTCGGTCACCTTGCCGCCTTCCTCGAAAGGCCGGTCGCCGAACCAGCTGTCCACGCTGCGCGCCAGCCACTCGGCGGTGGAGCGGACGCTGTCGCGGGCGGCATCGAACACGTCCGGCCCGGTCGCGGCGGGGGCGGTTGGCGACTGCGCCGCCACGGGCGGCGGCCAGGCCGCGACCAGGCACAGCGGCAAGAGGAGCAACCGAGACTTCTGCATGCGCAATGCTCGCGCACTTTTGGGTTGCGCGGGCGGAGGCACGCGGCGCTTTCAGCGCCGGTTGTGCTCAGGACTGCAGCGGACCGCACAGGCAGCCCTGTTCCGCGGCGTCGCAGCCGCAGCGCGGGCCGCAGGCGCACGACGGGCTCGCGGCCACGGCCGGCGGCGCGGTTTGCGCGTGCTGGCAGCCGCAACGGCAGCTGGCGCCGGGGCAGTCGATGCATTGGCACGAAGGGGTGGCGGCAACATTCATGAGGATCTCCTGAGGGGTTGAAACATCGAATCCGGCGGATCCGTGAGTTGAATTCTGGTCATCCGGCCCGTTCGCGACTTGAACGAAACGGCTGTTCTCATAGACTTCGCCGCGAAGGGCAGACGACGCATGGACATGCACCCGCCGATCGAGACCGGCGCCACGGCGTCGCGTCGCCCTGTGGCGGGCGTCGGCCGCGTGCTTCTGTGGAGCGGCGGCAGCCTGTGGATCGGCCGCCAGGCGGGGCGCGTGGAGCGGCATGCGCACCACGCGGTGCAGATCACGCTGGCGCTCGATGCCAGCTTTCGCATGCGCGGCGACGCGGCCGATTGGCACGAGCACCACGGCGCCATCGTGATGCCGCACCACGCGCACCAGTTCGACGGTTGCGGCCACGCGGTGGTGCACCTGTTCGTCGAGCCGGAGGCAGCGCCGGGCAGGGTGCTGCTGCAGCGCCACGCTTCGACCGCCATCGCCGACCTGCCTCGGGACATCGTCGACGCACTGGTGCGTCCGCTGCGCCACGCGCACGCGCAGCGCGCCCACGACGAGACGCTGGTGGCGCTGGCCAGGCAGGCCATTGCCGAGCTCGCCGGGCCGGCGCCCGCGCCGGGCAGCGTCGATCCGCGCATCGGCCGCAGCATCGCGTGGGTGCGCCAGCGGCTCGATGCGCCGTTGTCACTCGCCGATGCTGCCGCCGTCGCCCACCTGTCGCCGAGCCGCTTCCGGCACCTGTTCGTCGCGCAGACCGGCATCTCGTTTCGCGCCTACCTGCTGTGGGCACGCGTGGAGACGGCGGTGGCGGCCGCGATGGCCGGGCAATCGTGGACGGCGGCGGCGCAGCATGCCGGCTTCGCCGACTCCGCGCACCTGAGCCGAACCTGCCGGCGCATGTTCGGCATCGCGCCGGCCACCCTGGTGCGCGAGTAAGCCGCGCGCCGATGGGCCGGTCTCAAGCGCCGAGCACGTGCAGCGCAGCCCGCACGATGCTCGACGCATCGACTTCGAAGAAGCTGCGCAGGGCCGCACGCGTATCGCTGCGCCCGAATCCATCGGTCCCCAGCGTCAGATAGCGCCGGCCTTCGGGCAACCAGGCGCGTACGCTCTCCGCAACGGCTCGCACGTAGTCCGTCGCCGCGACGATGGGCGCATGGCCCGCGCCCAGCTGTCTGGCGATGAACGGCACGGTGACCGGTTCACCGCGCTGCGCGGCAGCGCTGCATGCCGCGCCATCGCGCGCCAGCTCGCTCCAGCTCGTGACGCTGAAGACTTCGGCCGCAATGCCCTGCGCCCCCAGTTGCTGCGCAGCGCGCACCACCTCAGTGAGGATTGCGCCCGAGCCCAGCAGCGTGACTTGCGGCGTGCGACTGTCGGCCGGGAACACGCCAAGGCGATAACAACCGCGCAGCACGTCGTCCGTCACGCCCGGCGGCAGGCTGGGCTGCGCGTAGTTCTCGTTCATCAGCGTGACGTAGTAGAAGACGTCCTTCTGCTCGACCATCATCTCCCGGATGCCGGCATCGACGATCACCGCCATCTCGCCGGCAAACGCCGGGTCGTAGGCCTTGCAGTTCGGGATCGTCGCGGCCACGAGATGGCTGGTGCCGTCCTGGTGCTGCAGGCCCTCGCCGCCGAGCGTCGTGCGACCCGAGGTGGCGCCGAGGAGGAAGCCGCGCGCGCGCTGGTCGGCGGCGGCCCAGATCTGGTCGCCCACGCGTTGAAAGCCGAACATCGAGTAGTAGATGTAGAACGGCAGCATGGCCAGCCCGTGCACGCTGTAGCTGGTGGCCGCCGCGGTCCAGCTGGCGATGGCGCCGGCCTCGCTGATGCCTTCCTCGAGGATCTGGCCGTCGGTGGCCTCGCGGTAGCTGAGGATCGTGTCGATGTCCTCCGGCGCATAACGCTGGCCGACGCTCGAGTAGATGCCGACCTGCTTGAACAGGTTCGCCATGCCGAAGGTGCGCGCCTCGTCGGCGACGATGGGCACGACGCGAGGACCGAGCACCGCGTCCTTCAGCAGTGCGCCGAGCAGGCGCACGAACGCCATCGTCGTGCTCATCTCCTTGCCGTCGGCAGCCAGCGCGAACTGCGCGTAGGCGGCGATGTCGGGCTTGGGCACCACGGCACAGTCCGCTGCTCGCCGCGGCATCGAGCCGCCGAGTTCGTGGCGCCGCGCCTGGAGGTACTGCATCTCCGGGCTGGTGTCGCCCGGCCTGAAGAAGGTGAGCGACGTGGCCTCCTCGTCGCTGAGCGGCAGATTGAAGCGATTGCGGAAGCCGATCAGGTCGGCATCCTCGAACTTCTTGTGCGAGTGCGTGGTCATCCTGCCTTGCCCCGCGCCCATGCCGTAGCCCTTCTTCGTGTGGGCCAGGATCACGGTGGGCTGTCCCCTGTGAGCGGCGGCCGCGGCATAGGCGGCGTGGATCTTCACGATGTCGTGACCGCCGCGCTTCAGGCGGTCGATCTGCTCGTCGGTCATGCCCTGGACGAGTTGGCGCAGCGCTTCGTTCCGGCCGAAGAAGTTGTCCCGATTGAAACGTCCGTCCTTCGCGGCGAAGGTCTGCATCTGGCCATCGACGGTGTCGGCGAGCGCGTGCACCAACGCGCCGCTGGTGTCGCGGGCGAACAGGCCGTCCCAGTCGCTGCCCCACAGCAGCTTGACGACGTTCCAGCCGGCACCGGCGAAGAGTTGCTCGAGCTCGTCGATGATGCGGCCGTTGCCGCGAACCGGCCCGTCCAGGCGCTGCAGATTGCAGTTCACGACCCAGACCAGGTTGTCCAGCTTCTCGCGCGCGGCGAGCGTCAGCGCGCTCATCGACTCGGGTTCGTCCATCTCGCCATCGCCGAACACGCCCCACACCTTGCGCGCGCTGCAATCGAGCAGCCGGCGATCCGTGAGATAGCGCATGAAGCGAGCGTGGTAGATCGAGCTGATCGGGCCGATGCCCATCGAGCCGGTCGGAAACTGCCAGAAGTCCGGCATCAGCCAGGGATGCGGATAGCTGCTCAGGCCGCGTGCGCCTTCGCCCTCGCTGAAGGACGGGGCGCTCAGTTCCTGCCGGTAGTGCTTCAGGTCGTCTTCGCTCAGCCGGCCTTCGAGGAAGGCGCGCGCGTACACGCCGGGCGCGCTGTGCGGCTGGAAGAAGACGAGATCGCCGCCGTGATGCGCGCAGCGCGCATGGAAGAAGTGGTTGAAGCCGGTCTCGAAGAGATCGGCGGCGCTCGCGTAGCTGGCGATGTGGCCGCCGAGCTCACCGTAGGAGTGGTTGGCGCGGACCACCATGGCCAGCGCGTTCCACCGCATCAGCGAAGCCAGCCGCTCTTCGATCGCCAGGTCGCCGGGAAAGGGCGCTTGGGCCTCGACGGCGATCGTGTTCACATAGGGCGTCACCAGCTCGGGTTGCCAGCCGATGCGTTGCTGCCGCGCGAGGCGCGCCAGTTGATCGAGCATCCATCGAGCACGCTGGGGGCCATGGGCGGCGATCAGCGCCTGGAACGCATCGCGCCATTCGGCGGTCTCGCCGGGATCGGCATCGTGCGTGTCGTCGAGCGGATCAGGGTTCATTCGGTTTCGTCACTCCGGATTGATTCCAGCCTTGCGCACGACGTCAGCCCACTGCGTGACTTCGCTGCGCATGAACGTGCGCAGCTCGTCGGGGGTCGATGCTCTCACCTCGATGCCCAGCGTGGTGAGTCGCTCGCGCGTGGCCGGATGGGCCAGCGCTGCGGCCACCTCGCGGTTGAGTCGTTGAACGATCTCGGTCGGCGTCGTTGCCGGTGCCACCAGCGCCCACCATTGGCTGAACACCATGCCGGGAATCCCGGCCTCCGAAGCGGTGGGCACGTTGGGCAGCGCCGCGACGCGGGATGGCCCCGTCACCATCAGCGCCGATATCTTTCCCGCGCCGAGCAGCGGCGCACCGCTGGCCAGCGTCGAGAAATGGCTCGACACCAGGCCCGCGGCGACATCGACCAGGGCTGGCGCAGAACCGCGGTACGGAATGGGATTGATCTTCACGCGCGTCGCTGCGGCGAACAGCTCGCCCGCGAGATGGCTGACGGTGCCGTTGCCGCTGTGCGCCAGCGGCAGCGGCGTGGCGCTGGCCCGTCCGTCCTTGAGGAATTCCTGGATGCCACCGCTGCGGTATTGCGATGCGTTGACGAACAGCAGCAGTGGCGACGTGCCGAGCATCGAGACCGGCGTGAAGTCGCGCAGCAGGTCGTACGGCATCTTGATGAACACCGCGGGCGCGATCGCGTGGGGCAATTCGACGATGGCAATCGTGTGGCCATCGGGTGCCGACCGGGCAGCCGCCTCGGTGCCGATGCGCCCGGAGCCGCCCGAGCGGTTGTCCACCACGACGCTCTGGCCCATGGTTTCGCTCATGTGCTGCGCGACGGCCCGGGCGACGGCGTCGGTGCTGCCGCCGGCCGCCCAGGGCACGATCAGGCGGATGGGTCGGTCGGGGTAAGCGGCTTGAGCGTTGAAAGCGAACAATGAGCCGGCGATAAGCAAGGCCTGGAGCGGGCGGATCGGCATTGACGGTTCCTGGTGGCGGGAATGGGATGGATGGGCTACTGCGCGACATGAAAGCTGTCGCGATCGCCTCGGGCAGTCAGCAGCAGCAGGGCATGGTCCGACGGCGCGATGTCGCCTTGCCTGCGCAGGCTCGCCAGTGCGCCGACACCCGCGCCGGCGCACAGCTCGACCCACAAGCCCTGGGCTGCCAGCTGAGAGACACCCTTGGCGGCTTCCGCGTCATTGACGACGACGGCGCCACCGCCGGATTGGCGGACCGCAAGCTCCTGCTGCAGCGTGACGGTGCTGCCGGCAATCGAGGACTGGGCCGTCAGCCCTTCGAACTCCGATTGAAGCGGAGCACCGGCCAGCACGCGGCTCAAGCGCGGAAAGGGTTCGACCGCCCAGAGCTTCGGCATGTGCGGGATGAGGCCCGCCGCCAGCAAGTCGCGCAGGCCGCTGTGCAGGCCCCAGAGCAGGTCGCCTCGTGCGGTAGGAACGATGATGTGGTCTGGCAGGCAAGCGTCGGCCGCGCACTCGAGCGCCACGGCGCGGTAGGCCTCGACGCAGAAGACCGAGCTGCCAATGGCGGGTACGTGGTAGTTCGTGAGGGCAAATGCGCCCTCGCTTTCGACCTGCCGGCGCACATGTTCCCATCGGTCGCGGCTTCGATCGAATAGCACGCGCTTTGCTCCGAAGCGGGAGAGCGCCCGCACATAGGGCTCGGGCATCTGGCGATACGTCGCGACCTCGCAGCGAAGGCCCGCAACCGCGCAATAGACGGCCGCTGAAACGGCGGCATTGCCGCTCGACGCCAGCACGACGGTGCGCGCGCCGACATCCAGCGCCCGGTTGATGCCCTGTGCCGACATGCGGTCCTTGTGCGAGCCGGTCGGGTTCATCGCCTCGACCTTGGCACTCAGCTGCCGCACGCCCAGCTCGCGCGCCAGCCGCGGAAGGTCCATGCAGGGCGTGTTGCCTTCGGCCAGCGAGATGCCCTGCGTGTACGGCAGCCATGCCCCCCACCTATAACCTGAGCTGGCGGGCTGAAGGGTCTTCGGCAGTGCGCCGTACACGACCTCCAGACTGGCGGGGGTGCCTCGGCCGGCGCATTCCGGGCAGCCCGTGGGCATGTCCTGCAACGGATATCGGCGCGTGCAGCCCATGCAGCGCAGGCCGGCCATCGCATTGCGTCTGATCGAAGCCGGCCTCGCCGCGCTGTCGTCCACAGTCAAGAAGCGCTGATTCATGAGCAGATGGTAGGAACGATCGGCCCTCCTGTGGTCTCGACTCTTCCAACTCTAGAATAAGTGAAACTTATGCGAGGGCACGCTGATGCAGGATCCCAAAGAGGTCAGCGCACGTCAGATCGAAGTCTTTCGCATGGTCATGCGGCTGGGCACGGCCAACCGTGCCGCCGCTGCGCTGCACGTCAGCCAGCCGGCCGTGACACAGATCCTTCAACAGTTCGAAGGCCGATCCGGCCTCAAGCTGTTCGAGCGCCGCAAGGGCAAGCTGGTGCCGACGCCGGAGGCGCATGCCTTGATGGAGGAGGTGGAGCGGGTCTACGAGGGGCTCGATGCGGTGCAGCGCAAGATCCTTGCACTGCAGACGCATGCCGAGACCGTGCTGCGAATCGGCTCACTGCATGCCCTGGCGGCCAGTGTCATGCCGTGGGCGTTGACCGAGTTCCAGCGCAGTTATCCGCGGACCCGATGCCAGTTGCTGGTGGACAGCTCGAGGGGCTTGCGAGAGAGCTTGCTTCAAGGCGCGGTCGACATGGCGTTTCTTGGCGACGAGGCGGACACCAGCGGCCTGATCTCCTCGCTCTTCTACGAGGTAGCGGCCGTGTGCGTCCTGCCTGCGGCCCACCCGATGGCGCGCAGGGCTTCGCTGCAGATTCAGGACCTGCGAGAGGTGCCGCTGGTGGCGCTGTCGCCGCTGGATCCTGCGCAGCGGCGCCTGGAAGCGGCCTTTGCGCAGCAGGGCATCGAACCGCGCTTCGTGATCGAAACCCCCTTCAGCGCGACGCAGTGTGCGCTGGTGCTGGCAGGCGCCGGACTGGCCGTGACGAATCCGCTGGTGGCGCGAGAGTTCGTCGCGCTCGGCCTGCGCTGCATTCCGCTGGCGTTCGAACTGCACTTTCGTGCGCTGCTGGCTTTCAATCCCCGCCTGCCCCAGTCACGCGCGGCGCAGGAGTTCGTCAGCCTGTGCCGCCGAGAGGTCACCCTGCGCGTCCGACCCGCGTGGAGCATGGTGGGCTGACGACCTGACTCGCCGTCGTTCGGTGAGATCGGCCGCGTGTGCGGTCGCGCCGCTTGATTGACTTTTGCTCAATCGAAGTCGCCGCAAATCTCGTTTGTGAATCGAGCTGCTGGAAACAAGACTAGCAGCACGCCACCGATTCACCCCCGCAACGAGAGACCCCGCCCCATGCCCGAACTGTCCTATCCCCTGTGGAGCACCGGACCCGAAGCCGCGCTGCTCGCCTCGCGCGATGTCGCCACCGGCGAGATCGTGTTCCCTGCGTTGCCTGCCGAGGCACCACTGGCGCATCGGCACGAGACCGTGCCCGTCGCCGACATCGGCTGCGTCTACAGCTACACGGTGATCCACCCCGGTGCGAAGACCGGCCTGGCGCCTTACGCGCTCGGCTTCGTCGACTTCCCCGGGCCGGTGCGCATCTTCGGCCGCCTGGTCGGTGCGGCGCGCCCGGTGATCGGCGCGCGCTACCGAGCGCGTCCCGACGCGAGCTTCGGCTACGTCTTCACCACTGTCGGCTCCTGAGCCTCGCCACTCACCCCACCGGAAGACATCCATGCAAGACATCCACATCACCGGCGGCGCCATGACGCGCTTCGGCCGCCACCCCGGCGTGTTGGCGCCCGAGCTCGCGCAGCAGGCGATCCTGAAGGCCCTGGCCGACGCCGGCGTCGGCGTGGGCGACGTGCAGGCGATCTACTGCGCCAACGTGCTCGGCGGCATGATCCTCGGCCAACTCGTGGTGCGCGACCTCGGCTTCCGCGGCATCCCGGTCTACAACGTCGAGAACGCCTGCGCCAGCGGCGCCACCGCGGTGCACCTGGCGCGCCACGCGCTGATGGCCGGGCAATACGACACGGTGCTGGTGTTCGGCATCGAGCAACTGACCGCGCTCGGCGGCGGCACCATCCCGCTGCAGCGCAACGACCACAAGACCGAGCTCTATGCCCGCGCCGGCATGGTGCTGCCGGCCGTCTACGCGATGCGCGGAACGCGCTTCCTGCACGAGCGCGATGCGCAGCCGGCCGACCTGGCGGCCGTGGCGGTGAAGAACCGGCACCACGGCTCGCTGAACGAATACGCGCAGCAGCGCAGCGAGACCACGATCGACGAGGTGCTGGCCTCGCGAATGATCGCCGACCCGCTGACGCTGTTGCAGTGCTGCCCGTCGCAGGTCGATGGTGCCGCCGCCGTCGTGCTCAGCACGCGCACCGATCGCGTGGCGACGCGGCCGGTGAAGCTGCTGTCGTCGGTGGTCGTCTCGGGCCTGCGCGAGCGCGCCGACGACGACATCCTCGATGCCGAGATCACCGCGCGTGCGGCAGCCCAGGCCTACGAACAGGCCGGCGTCGCGCCGTCGGATGTCGATGTCGTCGAGCTGCACGACGCCTTCACGATCGCCGAGCTGCTGTACTACGAGGCGCTGCAGCTCGCGCCGCGCGGCGACGCGGTGGCGCTGCTGAAGTCGGGCGCAACCCGGCTCGGCGGCCGCGTGCCGGTGAACCCCAGCGGCGGGCTGCTGGCCAAGGGGCATCCGCTGGGGGCCACCGGCGTCGCGCAAATGGTCGAGGTGATGTGGCACCTGCAGGGCCGCGCCGGTACGCGCCAGGTCGCGGGCGCGCGCATCGGGCTGACGCAATGCACCGGCGGCGGCATCGCCGGCGTCGACCACGCCGCGTCTTCGGTCCACCTGCTGGGAGTCTGAGCATGAGCACGCAGAACCAACGATTCAACGCCGGCGAAGTCGCCGTGGTGACCGGCGCCGCGCGCGGCATCGGCCTGGGCATCGCCCAGCGCCTCGCGCAGGAAGGCCTCACCGTCGCGCTGCTGGACCGCGATGCCGCGGCGCTCGACGAGGCCGTTGCCGCGCTGCAGGCCGACGGCCACCGCGCGCTCGGCGTCACGGTCGACCTGACCGACGCCACGGGTGTCAACGATGCGATCGCCCAGGTGCTGCAGCAGGCCGGCCGCATCGACCACCTGGTCAACAACGCCGGCGCGGTGCGCGACAAGCGCTTCCTGAGCATGACAGACGAGGACTGGGACCTGGTGATCAACACCAATCTGCGCTCGCAGTTCCTGTGCTGCCGCGCGGTGCTGCCCGGCATGGTCGAGCGGCAGTCCGGACGCATCGTCAACATCTCGTCGCGCGCCTGGCTGGGCGGTTTCGGCCAGGCCAACTACGCGTCCGCCAAGGGCGGCGTGGTGAGCCTGACGCGCTCGCTCGCGATCGAGTTCGCCGCCAAGGGCGTGACGGTCAACGCCGTGGCGCCCGGCATCGTCGACACGCCGCTGTTCCGCAACTTCGCGCCCGAGGTGCAGGCCCGGCTCAAGGACTCGGTGCCGGTGCGGCGCATCGGCAGCGCCGACGACATCGCCAACGCGGTGGTCTTCTTCCTCGACCCGATGGCCTCGTACGTCACCGGCCAGACGCTGTACGTCTGCGGTGGCCGCAGCCTGTCGTCGCCGAGCGTGTGAGGGGAGGTCGAATGATGAACTCCATCCGATTCGACGCGCAGGACGGCGTCGGGATCATCACGATCGACCGGCCCGATGCGATGAATGCACTCGGCATCGAGACGCTGCGCGCGCTGCGGGCCGCGCTGGTCGAGCTGCGCGACCGCAGTGACCTGCGCGTCGCCGTGCTCACCGGCGCCGGCACGCGCGCGTTCTGCGCCGGCGCCGACCTCAAGGGCACGCGCGCTTCGCCCGCCTCGTATGCCGAAGCCGTGTTCCGCAGCACCGAGGCCGCGGCGGACCTCGGCCTGTACATCCGGCTGATGGACCTGGCCGAGCTGGGCCTGAACAAGCCGATGATCGCGGCGATCAACGGCCACTGCCTCGGCGCGGGCCTGGAGCTGGCGCTGCAGTGCGACCTGCGCATCGCGTCGGCCACTGCGCAGTTCGGCTTGCCGGAAGCACGCGTCGGTTCGATCCCGGCCGTCGGCGGCCTGCATCGGCTGCTGAGGGCGGTGCCGCCGGCGCATGCGATGCAGATGGCCCTGACCGGCGAACGCATCGGCGCCGCGCACGCGCAGCACATCGGCCTGGTCAGCGAGGTGGTCGAGCCGGCAGCGCTGCTCGACCGTGCGCTCGCGCTCGCCGCCGCCATCGCGGCCAACGCGCCGCTGGCGGTGCAGGCGATCAAGCGGCTGTCGCGGCAGACGCTGCATTTGAGTGATAGCGATGCACAGCAGCTCACCGAGCTGACCTGGGGCGCGCTGCGGGATACGCAGGACCGGATCGAAGGGCGCCAGGCCTTCGCCGACAAGCGGGCGCCGGTGTTCGCCGGACGCTGAATCGATCATTGCCTTCGAAGGATCACCATGAACTCTCTCCGACTCCCGCGACGGAACGTCGTGCTTGCCGCGGCCCTGCTGGCTGGCGTCGCCGCCGCACCGGCGCTCGGCCAGTCCACCTTTGCGCAACAGAAGCCGATCACGCTCGTCGTGCCGTTCGCCCCCGGCGGCGGCAACGACATCCTGGCCCGGGCCCTTGCGCCGCGCATGGCGCAGCTGCTGGGCCAGACCATCGTCATCGAGAACAAGCCCGGGGCCGGCGGCAACATCGGCGCCGACCAGGTGGCCCGCGCGGCACCCGACGGCCACACGCTGGTCATCGCGTCGAGCCAGGTGACGATGAATCCGTTCCTCGACATGAAGGTGCCCTTCCGCATCGAGCACGACTTCGAGCCGGTCGGGCTGATCGCGTCGGTGCCGCTGCTGCTGGTGGCCCATCCGCAGCAGCCCTACAAGACCTTGCCGGAGTTCCTGGCCTACACCCGCTCCAACCCCGGCAAGTTGAGCTACAGCAGCCCCGGCAACGGCACGCCGCAGCATCTGGCCGGCGAGGTGTTCGCCAAGCTCGCCAAGGCCGAGATGCTGCACGTGCCGTACCGCGGCACCGGCCCGTCGATCTCGGACCTGGTGGCCGGACAGGTGCAGATCTCGTTCGCGACCTATGCGTCTGCGGCGCCCTTCGTGCAATCGGGCAAGCTGCGCGCGATCGGTGTGGCCGGCCAGAAGCGCTCGGCGCTGATGCCCGAGCTGCTGACCTTCGGCGACGCGGGCATGAAGAACTACGAAGCCAGCCTCTGGTACAGCCTGCTGGCCCCGGCGAAGACGCCGAAAGCGGTGGTCGACAAGCTCAACACGGCGATGGTCTCAGCACTCCAGGATCCGGCGGTGAGCCGGCAGCTCGCGCAACAGGGTTTCGAGACGCAGAGCTCGACGCCGGCAGCGCTCAAGACCTTCATCGCCAGCGAACTGCAGCGTTGGGAACGCGTCATCAAGGACCACCAGATCAAGGTGGCGCCATGAGTGCCGCGCTGCTGGATGGTGTCGCCGATGTCGCTGCAGCGGCCGACAACCCGCTGCTGCAGCACCTGGCGATCCGGCTCGTCGATATCGCCGCCGGACGGGCGAGCTTCGAGCTCGACGTGCAGCCGCGCCACCTGAACCGCCAGCGCAAGCTGCAAGGCGGCGTGGTCGCGACCTTGCTCGACGCGGCCTGCGGGTACGCCGGCCTGGTGGCAGCCGATGGCGACGCGCTCGGTCATGCGGTGACCGTGACGCTGAACATCAACTACCTCGCGAGCGCGGGCGTTGGCCGGCTGCGCGCCACGGGCCGCGTGACGCGCCGCGGCCGCTCGCTGTATTTCGCCAGCGGCGAATTGGTCGACTCGTCCGGCCAGCTGATTGCGACCGCGCAGGGCGCGTTCAAGCGCAGCGCCCATCCCACGGAGGCTTGAACACGATGTTGCGCCACGCACTGGACGGCCTGACGGTCGTCGACTTCACGCAGATCGGGGCCGGCCCGACCTGCACGATGCTGCTCGCCGACATGGGCGCGCGGGTCATCAAGATCGAGGCGCCCGAAGGTGAGCTTGGCCGCGGCCTCGGACCCGGCTGGATCGGCGACGACTCGGCGCTGTTCCATGCCTTCAACCGCAACAAGCTCGGCGTCGCGCTGGACCTGAAATCCGGTTCCGGGCTGGCGGCGGCGCGGCGGCTGATCGCCCAGGCCGACGTGCTGGTCGAGAGCATGCGGCCCGGCGTCATGGACCGCCTGGGCCTGGGCTTCGAGGCGCTGGTGGTCGAGCATCCGGCGCTGATCTACTGCTCGATCTCGGCCTACGGGCAGCGTGGGCCATACGCCGGGCGCGCCGGGGTCGACGGCATCATCCAGGCCGACTCCGGACTGATGAGCCTGATCGGCACCGAAGGCGCCGAGCCGTGCAAGGTTCAGGCGCCCGTGGTCGACGTGATGACGGGTTATGTTGCCGTGATGGCGGTGCTGGCGAAGCTGGCGCAGCGTGCGCGCGACGGGCAGGGAGGCCAACTGGACGTGAACCTGCTGAACAGCGCGCTGGCGCTGCAGCAGTCGTCGATCACCAGCTATTGCGCCGACGGCCGTCTGCCCGAGCGCACGGGCAGCGCCGCGCCGTACGCGGCGCCGAATCAGGCCTTCCGCACGAGCGATGGCTGGTTGATGATCGCTGCCTACATGCCCGAGCGCTGGGTCCGGCTGTGCGAGCTGCTCGGCCTGCCACACCTGGTGAGCGATCCCCGTTTCGCGAGCTCCCCGTCGCGGGTCGCCCATCGGCACGACATGGTGACGCTGCTGACCGAGGTGCTGCAGACGCGGACGACCGACGAGTGGCTGCCGCTGCTGCGCGGCGCCGACATCCTGTGCGCGCGCGTCGCCGGCTACGACGACCTGCTCGAGCATCCGCAAGTGGCGGCCAACGCGATGCTGGCAGAGGTGAACCATCCGCAGCATGGCCGGCTGCGCATGCCGGGCTTTCCGGTCGACAGTGCGACGTCCAATGCGCAAGCCCATCGCCCGGCGCCGGCCTGCGGCGAACACACGCGAGAGGTCCTGCACGCGGCAGGCTTCGACGAGGACGAGATCCAGGTGCTGCAGCAGGCGCGAGCGGCTCATTGCACCGCAGCTTGAGATTTGCTCAAGCGAAGCGGGCCGCGAACTCGATTGAAGCGACGTCGGCGGCTGCCTAGAGTTGAACGCAAGGGCCAGCAGCGGCCCGGTTCAACCAGGAGCAGCACCATGACCCGCGCCAGCACCGAACACACCTACGAACTGCGCTTCGATGACCTCTTCGTCGCCGGCCGCGGCTATGTCTTCCCCTGCGACGCGCAAGGCCGGGTCGACATGAACACGCTCAGCGATCGGGCACGCAACAACTACCTCTACGCGCGCGCCGTGGTCGGGCGGGCGACGGCACGGCCGGCGGTGCGTCAGGTCCTGAACTGATCGAGCAGCCAGGTGCGGAAGGTCGCCATGTTGGCGCTCTCCTCGCGGTGGCTCGGTGTCAGCAGGTAGTACGTGAAGTCGCCCATGTCCACCGTCTTGCGAAACGGCTGCACGAGCCGGCCATCCTCCAGATCCTTGGCGACGAGAAAGAGCTGCGCGATCGCCAGCCCCTGGCCCTCGATGGCGGCGGCATACGCCATCGCCGAGCTCTCGTAGGTCATGCCGGCACGGGCATCGACGCTGTTGCCGGCGCCGGCGGCTTCCAGCCACGTGGCCCAGTCGTCCGGCCGGGCGATCGAGTGCAGCAGCGTGTGGCGGGCCAGGTCGGCCGGCTTCTTCAGCTTCGGGCCGGACTGCAGCAGCGCCGGGCTGGCCACCGGAGACAGGATGTTCGGGACCAGCCGGTGGCTGTGTGCGCCGGCAAACCGGCCATCGCCGAGGCGGATCGCGCCGTCGATGTCTTCCTTGCGGAAATCCACCGGCTCGAGCGATGCCTTCAACAACACCTCGATGTCGCGATGCGCTGCATGGAAGCCCGACAGGCGCGGAATCAGCCAGCGCATCGCGAAGGTGGTGTAGGCGCGTATCTTCAATTGCTTGCGCTGCCGGGTCCGCGTCAGCTTGCGCGTTGCGTCGCGCATCAGGTCGAGCGCCGCGGTGATGCTGCGGTAGTAGTCGGCGCCTTTGCGAGTGAGTGTGATCTCCCGATGCCCACGCTCGAACAGCGGCAGGCCGAGCGCCTCTTCCAGGCTCTTGATCTGTCGGCTCACGGCGCCGGCGGTGACGTGCAGTTCGTCAGCGGCCAGCGTGATGCTCAGGTGCCGCGCAGCGGCTTCGAAGGCTCGCAGGGCGTTGAGCGGCGGGAGGCGGTCCATGCGACAACGTAGCGCTCGATCGACCGGGGTTCAATCGGGACAAGCCGCGAGCAGGCGCGCGGCGTTTGTCACGCGCGCGCTACACGGCGTTCACACGACGTTGCGCGATGACAAGCTGGGTTGCGGGAGCAGTTGCACAGCCTGCCTAGAGTTGTCTCCATCGAAGCACGAACGCACCGGAGACCAACATGCCGACCATCTCGACGACGAGCGCGCAGACCGGCTACGAGCTGCGTTTCCAGTCGCTGTTCCAGGCCGGACGCGCTCTCGCGTTCCCGTGCGATGCCGACGGCCACGTCGACATGGATGCGCTGAGCCGCCGCGCGCTGAACAACTACCTGTTCGCCCGCACGCTGATCGGCCGCGACTTCGGCTCGCCGATGGTCAGCCCGATCCTGCACTGAGACTGCTGCGGGGCCTTTCTGTTGCGGGGAAGGGGGGTCAGGCCGGCGGCGCGGTGGCGGCCAGGCGGGCACGCAACTCGGTCTTCAGCACCTTGCCGTAGTGGTTCTTCGGCAGCGCATCGACGAAGTGGTATTCCTTCGGCCGCTTGAAGCGGGCGATGTGCTGCTGACACAGCGCGTCGAGCGCCGTGCTTTCCAGCACCGCCCCGGGCCGTGCGACGATGAAGGCGACGACGACCTCGCCCCACTCGGCATCACGCCGGCCGATCACCGAGACCTCGGCCACCGCCGGGTGGCGCAGCAGCACCTCCTCGACCTCGCGCGGGTAGATGTTCGAGCCGCCACTGATGATCACGTCCTTCGAACGATCGCGCAGCGTCAGGAAGCCGTCGCCGTCGAGGCTGCCGACGTCGCCGGTGTGCAGCCAGCCTTCGCGCAGCGCCTGCGCCGTGGCCGCCGCGTCGCGCCAGTAACCCGCCATCACGCTGTCGCCGCGGACGATCACTTCGCCGGTGCTCTGCGGCGGCAGCGCGTGGCCGTCGCCATCGACGATGCGCACCTCGACCGCCGATTGCGCGACGCCGACCGACGCCAGCCGCTCCAGGTGCTGCGGATGTGCCGTGTCGCTGAAGTGCGCGCGTGCGAGCGCGGTGATCGTCATCGGGCTCTCGCCCTGGCCGTAGATCTGCACGAAGCGCGGGCCCAGCACCTGCAGCGCGCGCCGGATGTCCTCCAGGTACATCGGGCCGCCGCCGTAGACGATGGTCTTCAGCCCGGCGCCGTGCTCGCCGGCCGCGGCGGCGTGTTCGACCAGGCGGCGCACCATCGTCGGCGCGGCGAACATCGAGATGCCGCGCAGGCGTCGGCCCAGCGCCAGGATCTCCGCCGGGTCGAAGCCGCGCGACTCCGGCACCACATGCCGCGCCGCCGCCAGCACGTGCGGCAGGCAGTACAGGCCCGCGCCGTGCGACATCGGCGCCGCGTACAGCGCGCTGTCCTGCGGCCGCACCGTGTCGACGTCGCTGAAGTAGCACAGCGTCATCGTCAGCAGGTTGCGGTGCGTGAGCATCACGCCCTTCGGGTGGCCGGTGGTGCCCGAGGTGTAGAACAGCCACGCCAGGTCGCCCGGGGCGCGCTCGAGCGGTGCGTCGATGCGCCCGGCCTGCAGCAGCGCCGCGTAGCCGGCCGAGTCGATGTCGATCAGCGCGCGCAGCTCGGGCAGCGGCAGCGCGGCATCGCCCAGCCCGCCGCCGATGTCGCCGCCGATGAAGGCGGCCGACGCGCCGCTGTGGGCGAGGATGTAGTGCGCCTCGCGCGGATGCAGCTTCGGATTGACCGGCACGACGGCCAGGCCCGCCCACCAGCAGCCGAACAGGATCTCGAGCACCGCTGGATGGTTGTGCGTGAAGAGTCCGACCCGTTCGCCGGGCTGCAGCCCGAGGCGATCGCGCAAGGCGCCTGCCAGCGCGGCGGCGCGCTGCGCGAGGCCCGCGTAGTCGTGCAGCTGCGTGATGCCGAGCAGCACCGCGGGGCGCGCACCGGCGGTCTGCGCGGAGCGCAGCAGCAAGCGTGCGAGGTTCACCTCAAGGCCTCAGTGTCTGACAAAGTCCGAGGGTCCACCCAGCGCCGAGAAGGACGTAGACAGTGCATCAGCCTCCTCGCAGAAGTAACCATTGCGGCCGCGTCGTTTGGCCTCGTAGAGTGCTACATCGGCGCGCCGAAGCAGCTCCGCGTCGTCAGTATCGCCCGCATTCCACAAGGCCACGCCAACGCTGGCCGTGATCTCGCAAAGCTTGCCCGCCAGCGCCGTCGGGGCTCCTAGCGTTTCCACCAGCTTTCCCGCCAGCGTCTTCGCGTTGGTCGCGCTGCGCAGGCCCTCCAGGATGATCGTGAACTGTTCCGGCCAGCCGTACCGCGCGGCCGTTGACGTCGCGCTCCACCACGCGCCAGCGGGCGTGCACCCACAACCAGTCTCCGAGGCGTTTGCGAATCCGGAATTCGGCGTGATACACCAGCACTTCGGCCTTCAGGGTTGCCTTCAGGCTCGCTCGCATCGCATCCAAGTCGTCGGGATGCACAAACGACCGCCACTCTGCGGCTGATGCCGTGGTCTCCACTGCAGGCTCGTCTCGCATCGCCGACGCCTGCGCGTCGTGGTAGATGCGGTCGCCTGCGATGTCCCAGTCGAACAGGGCGAGTCCGGAGCCCTCCAACGCCAGGCTCAGTCGCGTTGGCTTGAATTCGTGCCGATCAATTCAGGGTGGCTGGATGCCACGATCGTTCCGTGTGCATCCAGGACGGACACGGTGCGAACACCGGGCATCGCATCGCTCAGCAACTTGAGTCGGCCCGCGATGACCGCCTTGCCACCGCCGGGCCCAAGGCGTTCGATCTCATCACGGACGCCCGTGAGCGCCTTGTTCGCGCCCTCCAGTTGGCGGATCAGGTTCTGATCGACGACACGAGCCTGGGTCTGGAGGCGGTCACTCTCCTGCGCTCCCAGCGCGTCGCGTTGGCGCTTGAGCGAGACGGACAGGACAGCGCCGAGTAGCACCAGCAAGCCGCCCACGGCCAGCCGCTCGACCCGAAAGCGCCTGGTCCGGATCTCAGCGCGCAGCGGCTGCACTGCCGGCGATCTCGGCGAGGCGCGCTTCGAGCCACTGCGCGTCGGCCGAACCGGGCGGCACCTGCGCCAGCAGGCGGCGCCAATGCTGGGCGGCGCGTGGCTTGTCACCGCGCTTGTAGGCCGCGGTCGCGGCGAGCGACAGCGCCATGCCGTGGTCCGGGTCGATATCGAGCGCCGCGTGCACGAGCTTCAGCGGCTGGCCTTCGATGTCGCCTTGGGCCAGCGTGGCCAGCACATCGGCATAGGCGGCCAGCAGCGCCGGCTCGCGCTGCAGCGGCGCGCCGATGCGCTCGAACGCGGCCTTGGCCTGCGGCATGCGGCCGAGCGCGTGGTACGAGCGCGCCAGCATCGCCCAGCCGGCGCTGTCGCCGGGGTTCTTCTCGAGCTTGGCGGCCAGGCCCGCGACCATGCGCTCGACGTCCGGCGTGCCGGTGGCAGCGGTGCTTTCGGGGCCGGTGGGGCTGGCGGGGCCGGCGGCCATGCCGCGGTGCGTGGCGTCGTCCGGCGCGCCGCGCGCCGCCAGCGCGGGCGGCGCCGCCTGGGCCAGCATCGCGGCCGGCGTGCCGAGCAGCGCGTAGAGGCCGCTCGCACCCAGCGGCAGTGCCAGCGCGAGCAGCAGCATGGTTGCCGCAGGCGTGCCGCGTGCCGCAGGCGTGCCGCGTGCCGCAGCCGCGGCGCCGGTCGCGCCGTTGTCGTCGAGCAGCCGGCGCTGCAATTCGTCGCGCGCTTCGCGCGCATCGGCCGGCGCCAGCACGCCGGCGGCGAGGTCGCGTTCGAGCTCGGCCAGCTGGTCGCGCACCACGGCGACGTTCAATGCCGCGGCGCTGGAGCGGCCGGTGCCGGCGCGTGCCGCCAGCCATGGCCGCAGCAACACCAGCAGCGTGATCGAGATCAGCCCGACCGCGGCAAACAGGAAGGTCCCCATCACGCATCTCCTCGCAGCAGCCGCGCGGCGCGGGCGCGGTCAACGTCGTTCAAGGGCGCCGGCCCGGTGTTTTCGCGGCGGCGCAGGATCGCCACCATCGCACCGGCGCCGATCACCAGCAGCAGCCCCGGTCCTCCCCACAGCAGCCAGGTGCTGGGTTTCAGTGGCGGGCGATAACGCACGAAATCCCCGTAGCGGGTGACGAGGAAGTCCATCACCTCGGCGTCGCTCTTGCCGGCCTTGATCAGCGTGCGGATCTCGCGCCGCAGGTCCTGCGCCAGCTCGGCGCGCGAGCCGGCGAGCGACTCGTTCTGGCACACCAGGCAGCGCAGCTCGTCGGCGATGCCGATCAGGCGCTGCTCGACGGCTTCGTCGTCGGCGAGCGGCTCGGCCGGCTTGGCCGATACGGCCAGTGCGCAGGCGGCCAGCAGCGCTGCGAGCCAAGCGGCCGCCGCGGATCCGGCTCTGCCGGTCCGCTGGCGTGCCTTGCAGGCCGCGCTGGTCCTTGCGGCCCAGCTCCTCGCCAGGCGCGAAAGGTCCACTGGACCTTTCGCGTCCGGGCTCGGCCCCCTCGAGGGGGAGAGGGCGAAGCCCGAGGGGGCATCGCCGAAGGCGCTTCGGGGGTGGGTCATTTCCTTAGCTCCTTGACCAGCGGCATCAGCTTGTCGCGCAGCACCGCTTCGGTCAGCGGGCCGACCTGCTTGAAGCGGATGATGCCGTCGCGGTCGATCAGGTAGGTCTCGGGCACGCCGTAGACGCCGTAGTCCATGCCGGCGCGGCCGTCGCGGTCGACCGCCGACAAGCGGTAGGGATCGCCGTGTTGCGCCAGCAGGCGCTGCGCGTCGGCCGGCGCGTCCTTGTAGTCGAGGCCGACCAGCGGTACGTCGCCGCGCTTGGCCAGTGCCATCAGCACCGGATGCTCCTGGCGGCACGCGCCGCACCACGATGCCCAGACGTTGAGCAGCCAGACCTGGCCGCGCATCGAGGCCGGCGTGAACGATGCCGCGGTGGCCTGCAGCTGCGGCAGCTCGAACAGCGGCGCCTGGCGGCCGATCAGCGGCGAAGGCAGCTCGTGCGGGTCCCTCGTCAGGCCCCGGGCCAGGAAGCCGGCCAGCGCGAGGAACAGCGCCAGCGGGATCAGGTAGCGCTTCATGCGGTGACTCCTTGCGGGACGGCGGCCTCGCGTTGCAGCGTGCGCTTGAGTCGATAGCGCCGATCTGACGCGGCCACCGCGCCGCCCAGCGCCATCAGCACGCAGCCGGCCCAGATCCACGAGACGAAGGGCTTGATGTAGGCCCGCACGCTCCACGCGCCGTGCTCGTCGAGCTTTTCGCCGAGCGAGACGTAGACGTCGCGCGTGAAGCCGCTGTCGATCGCGCTCTCGGTCATCGGCATCTGCGAGGACGCATAGGCGCGCTTCTCCGGCTGCAGCACGCGCAGCACGCGGCCGTCCTGCGCCAGCTCGAGCTCGCCGCGCTGCGCCGTGTAGTTGGGCCCCGGCACGCTCTGCACGCGCAGCATCTTCAGCGTGTAGCCGCCGATCGCCAGCGTGTCGCCGGGCGCCATCTTCACATCCTTCTCGATCTCGTAGCCCTTGACCAGCGTGATGCCGGCCACCAGCACGGCCAGGCCGAGGTGCGCCAGGTGCATGCCCCAGAACGACGCCGGCGGCCGGCCGGCGCGCAGCCGCTCGCGCAGTTGCACCGCGGTGGAGGCGGCGATCCACAAGGCGGCCAGCAGGCCCAGCCCGACCAGCGGCGTCCAGTGGCCCATCGCCACCGGGATGCCGATGGCACCGGCCACCGCCAGCAGCGCGGCCCAGCGCAGCCGGCGCGCCATGTCGCGAGCGTCGAGCCGCTTCCACTTGGCCAGCGGGCCCAGCGCCACCAGCGCCAGCAGCGGCAGCATGATCGGCAGCAGCACGGTGTTGAAGTAGGGCGGGCCGACCGAGAGCTTGCCCAGCCCCAGCGCATCGATGAACAGCGGGTACAGCGTGCCCAGCAGCACCGAGCCGGCGGCCACCAGCAGCAGCACGTTGTTGGCCAGCAGCAGCGTCTCGCGCGAGAGCAGCGCGAACACGCCGCCTGAGCCGACCTTCGGCGCGCGCCAGGCGAACAGCGCGAGCGAGCCGCCGACCACCGCGACCAGGAAGGCGAGGATGAAGACGCCGCGTTTCGGATCGCTGGCGAAGGCGTGCACCGAGGTCAGCACGCCGGAGCGCACGAGGAAGGTGCCCAGCAGCGACAGCGAGAACGCGGTGATCGCCAGCAGCACGGTCCAGTTGCGGAAGACGCCGCGCTTCTCGGTGACGGCCAGCGAATGGATCAGCGCGGTGCCCACCAGCCAGGGCATCAGCGAGGCGTTTTCCACCGGGTCCCAGAACCACCAGCCGCCCCAGCCGAGCTCGTAGTAGGCCCACCACGAGCCGAGGCCGATGCCCAGCGTCAGGTTGAGCCACGCCACTGTCGTCCATGGCCGTGACCAGCGCGCCCACGCGGCGTCCAGCCGGCCGGCCAGCAGCGCCGCGATCGCGAAGCCGAAGGCCACCGAGAAACCGACATACCCCATGTAGAGCATCGGCGGGTGGAACACGAGGCCCGGATCCTGCAGCAGCGGATTGAGGTCACGCCCGTCGGCCGCCGCCGGCAGCAGGCGCTCGAACGGGTTCGAGCTCAGCAGGATGAAGAGCAGGAAGCCGCTGGCCACCAGGCCGAGCACCCCGATCACGCGCGCGACCATCTGATCGGGCAGCTGGCGCGACAGCAGGCTCAGGGCCAGCGTCCAGCCGTTGAGCATCAGCAGCCACAGCAGCAGCGAGCCCTCGTGGCCGCCCCACACGGCGGCGGCGCGGTACAGCGCGGGCAGCTGCGAGTTCGAGTGCTGCGCGACGTAGAGCACCGAGAAGTCGTTGGCCAGGAAGGCCAGCATCAGGCAGCCGAAGGCGAAGGCCACCAGCGCGGCCTGCGCCTGCGCGGCCGGCCGCGCGAGTGCAATCCAGCCGCCGACGCCGCGCTGCGCGCCGACCAGCGGCAGCGTGCCCTGCACCAGCGCAACGAGCAGCGCGAGGATCAGGGCCAGGTGGCCGAGCTCGGTGGTCATGGACGGGCTCCCTTCTTGTGCGCCTGATCAACCGCGTGCTGCGCTTCCGGCGGCATGTAGTTCTCGTCGTGCTTGGCCAGCACCTCGCTGGCGGCGAAGCGGTCGCCAGCGAGGCGACCCTGCACGACGGTGCCTTTGCCCTCGCGGAACAGGTCCGGCAGGATGCCGGTGTAGTGCACCGGGATCTCCTGGGCCGTGTCGGTGACGACGAAGTGCACCGTCATCTGCTCGCGCCGGACGCTGCCCGGCTTGACCAGGCCGCCGACGCGGAACGCGCGGTCCTTCGGCGCCTCGCCGGCGCTGATCTGCGTCGGCGTGTAGAAGAAGGCGACGTTGCTGTTCAGCGCATTGAGCACCAGCGCCGACGCGGCGCTGACGCCGGCCAGGCCGCCGGCGATCAGGGCCAGCCGCAGGTGGCGCGGCTTCATCGCGCGGCTCCGAGGCGGCGCTCGCGCTGCACGGCACGCAGCGCGGCGCGGCGGCGCTGCCGCAGCTGCCACGGCTCGATCAGCATCGCCAGCGCGCAGGCGCCGACGCTGCCCCAGACGTAGAAGGCGTAACCGCCCATCGCGAAGAAGTCGCCGACGCTAAGCCACTGCATGGTGCTGCACCCATTCGGTATGACGCTCGCGCTCGAGGATGATGCTGCGCACCCGGGCCAGCGCGACGGCCACCGAGTACAGCCAGAAGGCCAGTGCCATCAGCAGCATGGCCCAGAGCATGGTCTGCGCCATCGACGGCGAGCGCGTCATCGACACCGACGCGCCCTGGTGCAGCGTGCTCCACCACTGCACCGAGAAATAGATGATCGGCACGTTGACCACGCCGACGATCGCCAGGATCGCGCCGGCCTTGTCGGCGCGCCGCGGCTCGTCGATCGCCGACTGCAGCGCGAGGAAGCCGAGGTACAGGAACAACAGCACCAGCTCCGAGGTCAGCCGCGCGTCCCACACCCACCAGGTGCCCCACATCGGCTTGCCCCACAGCGCGCCGGTCCACAGCGACAGCGCGGCGAACAGCGCGCCGGTGGGCGCCAGCGCCGAGGCCATCATCGACGCCAGCCGGATGTTGAACACCAGCCCCACCGCGGCCCAGAAGGCCATCGCCAGGTAGATGAACATCGACAGCCAGCTCGCCGGCACGTGCACGAAGATGATGCGGTAGCCCTGGCCCTGCTGCGCATCGGTGGGCGCGACGAAGAAGCCGAGCCACAGGCCCGCGGCGGCGAGCACCAGCGCGGCCAGCGCGAACCACGGCTGCAGCCGGCCCGCCAGCGGGTAGAAGCTGCTCGGCGACGAGAAATGGTTGAGTCGCATGCTTGCTCACTCCATCGCAATGCGCAGGGCGGCGGTGGTCGCCCAGGGCGCGAACATCGCGGCCAGCACCAGCATCGCGCCCAGCACCGACCAGTGGGCATTGACCTGCAAACCCGCGATGTACGCGTCCACCGAGCCGGCGCCGAACACCAGCGCCGGCACGAACAGCGGCAGCACCAGCAGCGACAGCACGACGGCCGCGCCGCGCACGCCCAGCGTCAGCGCCGCGCCGATCGCGCCGACCAGGCTCAACAGCGGCGTGCCGATCAGCAGCGAGGTCATCAGCACCAGCAGCTCGTCGCCGTGCAGGCCGAACTGCAGGCCCAGCAGCGGCGCCAGCAGCACCAGCGGCAGGCCGCAGGTGAGCCAGTGCGCCGCCACCTTGCCCAGCACCTGCATCGTGAACGGCTGCGAGGACAGGGCCATCTGCTCGAGCGTGCCGTCGGCATGGTCGGCCGCGAACAGGCGCGGCAGGCCGAGCAGCGTGGCCAGCAGCGCGGCGACCCACAACACGCCGGGCGCGATGCGCCGCAGCTGCTCGGGCTCGGGCCCGATGCCGAGCGGGAACAGGCTGACGACGACGACGAAGAAGAACAGCGTCGTCAGCAGCTCGCTGCGCCGGCGCGTGGCGAGCAGCAGGTCGCGTTGCAGCGCGATCAACGCAGCGTTCACAGTTGCAGCTCCCGGCCGTTCGGCAGCGCCACCGGCTGGTGGCTGGTCAGCACGACGATGCCGCCGCCGGCCAGCTGCTCGCCGATCAGACCGCACAGCAGCACGATGCCCTCGGCATCGAGCGCGGCGAAGGGCTCGTCGAGCAGCCAGAGCGCGGCCGGGCGCAGCAGCAGCCGCGCCAGCAGCACGCGGCGCTTCTGCCCGGCCGAAAGCTGGCGCACCGGCAGCGTCTCGCGGCCGCTCAAGCCGACGCGCCGCAGCGCGGTGACGAGCGCCATCTCGCCGGCGGCCATGCCGTCCAGCGACAGCGCGAGCGCCAGGTTCTCCAGCGCCGTCAGCTCGTCCTTCAGCGCCGCCGGATGACCGAGGTAGACCAGCGCGCGGCGATAAGCGGCGTTGTCCGGTCGCACCTCGTCGCCATACCAGCACACCACGCCGCGATCGGCCGGCGCCAGGCCGGCCAGCGTGCGCAGCAGCGTCGTCTTGCCGGCGCCGTTCTCACCCTTGACGTGCAGCCAGCCGCCGGCGCCGATCGTGAAGCTCAGGCTGTCGAACAACGGGCGTTCGCCGCGGCAGCAGACCAAGTCGGTGGCAGTCAGCATGGTGGGCGTTGGGGTGATCCTTGGGACGCATCATTTCGCCGCTGCGGGGCCGAAGGGTTGATCTCCGTCAAATGCGGGTGGTCGATGTTTTCGGTGGCCGAGGCGGCAAAGCCGGGCGCGGGCTGCGCGGCCCGCACCCGGCTTTGCAGAACCACCGAGGTGCGCGAAGGGCGTCAAGACCGCGGCGTGCGGCCGCAGCCGCACCAGCTTTCAGAACCCGATCGCCAGCAGCCACGCCGCGGCGGCCAGCGTGATCGCCAGCGCTCCGCCGTAGCAGGCGAGCTTCGACAACACGCCAGTGCGGATCCCGACGTCGTGCAGGCTGTGGAAGATGCGGTGCGCGGCATGCCACGCGAACAGCGCGATCAGCGCGAACAGCAGGCCCTTGCCGGCCCAGTGCTGTGCGAAGGCCAGCATGCGCGGGTAACTCATCAGCTCGCGCGGCAGCAGCCACCCGAGCGGCACCAGCACGCCGGTGATCAGCACCAGCACCGGCCCGAACAGCGCCGAGAGCATGCCGCCGGCGCCGAACAGCGCCCAGAAGATCGGGGCGTTGGAGCGTTTGCTCATCGCGTTCCCCAGGCCAGCGCCAGCACCACCAGCGTGACCAGCAGCGCGGCGGCGAGGCCGGCGCGCGTGATCGTGCTCGCCGGCACGCGTTCGCCGCGCACGAACAGCAGCGGCATCGTCTTCGGCATGATCTGGAACCAGCTCAGCGTGTGGTAGGCCATGCCGAGCAGCAGCAGCAGGTGAAAGGCGATCGACCACGGGCTGCGCAGCCATTGCAGCCAGCCCTCGAACGCGGCCTGCCCCTGCGCCAGCCGCCAGACGCCGGCGAGCAGCACCAGCGCATAGGCCGCGACGCCGAGCGCCGTCGCTTCGCGCACCATGTAGCGCATGAAGAACGGATCGCGCCGCCACCAGCCGGCCATCGGCCGCACATAGGGCTTCGGCCTCATCGCGAGTCTCCGCGCGGCGCCACGAAGCGCAGGAAGTAGTCCTTCGCGCTGGCGACCTTGTTCTGGTTCACCGCGTTCGCCGGGTCGACCCCCTTGGGGCAGACCCCGCTGCAATAGCCCACCGCCGTGCAGCTCCAGACGCCTTCCTCGGCGTTGACGAGCGCCATGCGCTGCGGCCGCGCGCCATCGCGCGAGTCGGCGTTGTAGCGGTGCAGCAGCGCCATCGCCGCCGGGCCGATGAACTGGCTGTCCAGCCCGTACTGCGGGCAGGCGGAATAACACAGCAGGCAGTTGATGCACGAGCTGAACTGCTCGAACTGCGCCAGCTGCTGCGGCGTCTGCAGGTATTCGCCTTGATCCGGCGTGCGCGCTTCCTTCGGCACGATGTAGGGCGTGATGCTCTGCAGCTTGCCAATGAAGTCGCCGATGTCGACCACCAGGTCGCGCTGGATCGGAAAGTGCGCCAGCGGCTCGATGCGCAGCGTGCCGGCGGCCGCGTAGTCGCGCAGGAAGGTCTGGCAGCCCAGGCGCGGCTTGCCGTTCACCATCACGCCGCAGCTGCCGCAGATCGCCATCCGGCACGACCAGCGGAAGCTCAAGGAACCGTCGATGTCGTCCTTGATCGCCTGCAGCCCTTGCAGCACCGACATGTCGTCGGTCCAGGGCACGTCGAAGGCATCGAGGTGCGGGTGCGCGTCGCGCTCGGGGTTGTAGCGCAGCACTTCGATGCGGATCGTCGGTTTCATCGTGCGGCCTCCGCGGCGTGGCGTTCGGCTTCGGCGCGCTCGCCGGCCGCACCGTAGGCGCGCGTGCCGGGCGGGCTGCGGGTGATGGTCACGTCGGCGTAGTCGATGCGCGGCGGTGCGTCCGCGCCGCTGTAGCGGGCGAGGGTGTGCTTCAGGAATTTCTGATCGTCGCGGGTCTCGAAGCCGTCGAGCCGCTGGTGCGAGCCGCGCGATTCGCGCCGCTCCAGGGCCGAGTGCGCCATCGACTGCGCGACGTCGAGCTGGAAGCCGAGCTCGATCGCCAGCAGCCACTCGGTGTTCCAGGCGCGCGAGCGGTCGTCGACGTGCACGCGGCGATAGCGTTGCTTCAGATCGGCCAGCGTGTCGCAGGTGGCCTGCATCTCGGGCCCGCTGCGGTAGATGCCGCAGCCGTTCTCCATGCTGCGCGCCATCTCGCCGCGCAGCGCGGCGATGCGCTCGCTGCCGGCCTGGCCGACCAGCGCCAGCGCGCGCGCTTCGACATCGGCGGCTTGGGCTTCGAGCAGCGCGCTGTTCGGCACCGCAGCGCTGCGCGCGTAACGTGCGGCCTCGATGCCGGCCACTTTGCCGAAGACCAGCAGCTCGGTCAGCGAGTTCGAGCCGAGCCGGTTGGCACCGTGCAGGCCGACGCTGGAGCATTCGCCGGCCGAGTACAGCCCCGGCAGCGGCGACGCGGTGCGCGCATCGGCGGCGATGCCGCCCATCGTGTAGTGCACCGCCGGCAGCACGGGAATGGGCGCTTTCGCCGGGTCGATGCCGAGGTATTGCTCGGCCAGCTCGCAGATCTGCGGCAGCCGTTCGCGCAGCTTGCGGTGGCCGAGGTGGCGCAGGTCCAGGTGCACCGATTCGCCGTGCGGCCCGTGCACGGTGCGGCCCTTGCGCTTCTCGTGCCAGTAGGCCTGGCTCAGGCGGTCGCGCGGCCCGAGCTCCATCGCCTTGTTGCGCGGCGTCGGCTCGGCCGGCCCGAGGCCGTAGTCCTGCAGGTAGCGGTAGCCGTCCTTGTTGACCAGGAAGCCGCCTTCGCCGCGGCAGGCCTCGGTGAACAGCAGGCCGGTGCCCGGCATGCAGGTCGGGTGGTACTGCACGAACTCCATGTCGCGCAGCGGCACGCCGTGGCGGTAGGCCAGCGCCATGCCGTCGCCGGTGACAATGCCGCCGTTGGTGTTCTCGCGGAAGACGCGGCCGGCGCCGCCGGTGGCAATGATCACCGCCCGGGCCTCGATGCGCCGGAACTCGCCGCTGGCGATATCGATCGCGACGATGCCTTGCGCGCGGCCGTCGTCGACCAGCAGGTCGACGACGAAGTGCTCGTCCAGGCGCTCGATCCGCGGGTACTTGATCGAGGTCTGGAACAGCGTGTGCAGCATGTGGAAGCCGGTCTTGTCGGCGGCAAACCAGGTGCGCTCGATCTTCATGCCGCCGAAGGCCCGCACGTTGACGTGGCCGTCGTCGGTGCGGCTCCACGGGCAGCCCCAGTGCTCCATCTGCACCAGCTCGCGATGCGCCTCGGCGACGAACGTCTCCACGACGTCCTGGTCGCTGAGCCAGTCGCCGCCGGACACGGTGTCGTTGAAGTGGTGCTCGAGGCTGTCGTGCGCCTGCGTCACCGCCGCGGCGCCGCCTTCGGCCGCCACCGTGTGGCTGCGCATCGGGTAGACCTTGGAGACCAGCGTGATGCGCAGGCCGGCGTCGGCCTCGGCGACGGCGATCGCCGCGCGCAGGCCGGCACCGCCGGCGCCGACGATCACGACATCGCTGCGCAGGGTTTCCATTTCAGTTGCTCCAGCGCCGTACCGCGCATGCAGAGACCGAGCGAGCCAAGGCCACGGGGTACCCGCTGCCGCTCGTGTCCCCCGGTCGCTCCGCTCCCTCCTCCTCTTACCTCGCTGCAGCGGGCACCCCATGCCCTTGGCAAGCGCGATGCTGTGGCGTGCGAAGGATGAATACCAGAGACGTGCCGGATCAGGACGGCAGGGTGCCCTGTGGAGCGAGGTAAGAGGAGGAGGGAGCGGAGCGACCGGGGGACACGAGCGCAACAGGGCGCCCTGGCGGCCTGATCTCGCTGAGGCCTCAATCGCAATGGCAGCTTCATTTCAGCGCCGATAGACGAGCTGCTGGTACAGGCCGCCGAACCAGGTGCGCTTCGATTGCGGCTGCGGCGTGCCGGCCGGCAGGAAGGACTGCACGTCGTTGCGCCACAGGTCGATAGCATACGGCTCGAGCTTGTCGAACACCAGCCGCATCAGCGGGCGCAGCGGATGCAGAGCGATCGGGCGGTGGTAGTCGACGATTACCAGCTTGCCGCCCGGCTTGAGCACGCGCATCGCTTCGCTCAAGGTAGCGCGGCGCACCGCCTCGGGTTGCTCGTGCAGCAGAAAGAACAGCAGCACCTGGTCGTAGCGGGCGTCGTCGCAGTCGAGCGACGACGAGTCGCCCTGCAGCAGCGCGACGCGCCGGTCGGCGGGCAGCTTCTGCGCCAGGTTGCTCAGCTGCACCGGCAGGATGTCGACCACGTCGAGCGAGGCGTCGGGCGCCAGGCGCTGGCGCAGCTTGGGCGTCAGGTTGCCGTAGACGCAGGCCACCTGCAGGGTACGGCCGCTCACTTCATGGCCTATTGCGTCCAGCGCTGCGTCCCGCAGCCGGCCGTAGTGGTTGAACAGGATCAGGTTGACCAGCCACTCGCGCTCGAACACTTGCACCGCGTTGGGATGCACGTAGGCCCACCAGTAGACCTGCTCGAGGTAGCGCGGGATGGGTTGCGTGCGCGGTGCGACGAGGCCCATCGGTTCGAGGGCGGCTTCGATCGGAGGAGGTGACATCGGACAACCTTTCCGGTGGTGGCGCTTCACGGCGCCGGCGTTGAAGTGACTGCAGCGTAGGCCGCGCGCTGCGGCGGCGGTTGATCGGCATCAACAAACGAACGCCGACCGCAGCACCTACCGCGCGCCGTCGACCGCGCGCACTCAGAACCGATAGCGCAGCACCAGGCCCAGCAGGTGCACGGTGCCGCGCGGCGGCTGCTCGCCGAAAGCCAGCAGGTTCGGCACCGTGGCCGGCTGCACGCCGTCGAGCTGCCAGTCGCGCGCGGCGGTGCGCTCGTAGCGATAGCTGCCATGCAGGCTGAGCTGGTCATTGAAGCGCCACTGGGCGAACAGCTTCAGGCTGTCGAGCTCGGTGGTGGCGGCCGGGAAGGGCGGTGCCGAGGCGCCGGTGCGCACGATGGTTTCGCTGCGTGCGCGCGAGACCGCGAGGTTCGCGCCGAGCTCGAGCCGGCCCTTCAGCGCGCTGTACGTGACGCCCGCGCCAATGAGTGCGACGCGGTCTTTCACGCGACCCGTCCAGTCAGGGTTGCCGGCGCTCTGGCTGCCGGCCTGCACCGACTGCACCGCGTCGGCCTGCGCGAACAGGCTCAGCCGCGTCGCCTCGCTGACGGCATAGGCCAGGTCGGCCGAGACGTCGGCGCTGCGTGCATCGGTCAGGCCCACGGCCGAGCGGGTGTAGTCGTCGACCGCCACATCGACCGCAACGCCCAGCGCCAGGTTCTCGCCGAAGCTGAGATCGCTGCGCAGCGCGGCGCTGCTGCGCCGGCGGTCGGCCTGGTTGAACTTGCGCAGCAGCGGGTTCTCCGGCGGCTCGATGCCCTCGACCGGGCGGTAGTCGGACGCCTTGCGCTGGGCGTGCGCGAGCTTGAGCGTCATGCCCACGTTGTCGCGCACCTGCACGCTGCCGCGCAGCCACAGCGTGTCTTCACGCGTGATGCGCGCTGCCTGCAGCGTGCGCTCGATGCGCTCGTGCTCCAGGCCGCCGGCGAGCTTCAGGCTGCCGGGGCCGCGGTGGTCGGCGCCGAGCCTGAAGCGGTCGCGCGTGAAGCCGTGGGGCAGCGTGGTGCGGGTGCCGACGCCGCTGAAGAGGTCGGTCGCCACCAGCGGCATCGTCAGCGCCGGCGTGCGGTTGTCGCGCTGATTGCGCGTGACGCTGGCATGCACACGCAGCGCGGCCAGCGGCTGCGCGCTGACACGCAAGTTGGCGTCCAGCGTGTCGACGCGGCCGTGCAGCGAGGCCGCCGGTAGCGCGGGCACCGTCAGCGCAGGGTTCAGCGTCGCGGCGACGAAGGGTTCGTCCTGCGTCAAGCGGCCGAAGGCCAGGTCGCCGCTGAAGCGCAGGCTGCCGCCGGGCGACCAGGCCGCGGCGGCGATCAGCTGGTGCAGCTGGTTGTCCGGCGCCAGCGCGAGCTGGCCGGCCGGCGCGCTCAGCGTGCCCATGCTGAACGGGTTCGACCAGGTCAGCGCCGGCGTGTGACTGCGGAAGATCGACGCGTGGTAACCGAGCGTGGCCTGCAGCGCGTGGCCGCTGTACGCCGCGGCGAGCTCGAGCCGGTCGGTCACCTGGTCGACCGGCAACACCAGCTGCGAGGTGGTCGAGAAGAACGAGCCGGCACCGCGCTGCGTGCCTTCGCGCCGCTCGTGGCGCAGGTCGGCGCGCCAGCTCCACGGCCCGGCCGTCGGCAGCGTGGCGCCGAGGTCGAGGATCTTGCGGTCGTAGCCGATGTCGACCGGCTGCAGCGTCGCGGCCAGCGGCATCGCGGCCGTCGTCGGCGCCGGGAAGCCGGCCGGCAGCGTCAACACGGCGCCGCCGTGGCCGAGGAAGGGTGTTGTGGCGCTATCCGTCAAATGACGCGGCAGCTGGCTGTAGCCGAAGCGCAATGCATAGCGGCCCTCGCGGCCTAGCTCGGCGGCGAGCGAGCGGCTGTCGAGCCCGAGATCGGCGGCCGCGAGGTCGGCGAAGAGGCCGTCGGCGCCGCGGTGGCGCAGCGTGCCGCCAAGCAGCACGTGGGCGCCGGAGCGGTCGTAGCCGCTGTAGTCGGCGAACTTTGCCGACTTGCCCGACTGCAGCGCGAGGCCGGCGTCGATGCTGCCGCTCGAGCCGGCCTCGAACGGGCAGGTCTCGCACTTCCAGGCGGCGGTGTCGACGGCGAAGGCGGGTGCCGCCAGCGCGCCGAGCGCACCGAGCAGCCACAAGGGGGTGTGAGACTTCATCGCGCGCCCGTTCATCTCAGCAGCTTGGTGCCGGCAGGATGGTTCGAGCCGTGCACCTGCGAGTGGCAGTTGGTGCAGCTGCCGGCGAGCAGGAACACCGAGCCGCCGGCCGCGGTGCCGCCGCTGGCGGCGGGCAGCGCGGCGCCGGTGCGCGCCACCGCCGGATGCCCGGCGACGCTGTGGCATTGCTGGCACAGCAGCGGCGGGCTCTTCGTCAGCAGCGCGTTGCGCACCGAGCCGTGGGCGTTGTGGCATTGGGTGCAGTCCTCGGCCGCCGGCGCGTGTTCCCATAGGAACGGGCCGCGCTTGTCGGCATGGCAGCTCTGGCAGGTCTGCGTCACGGTCGGCCGCTTCAGCATCGCGGTCGCGCTGCCGGCGTTGTGCGTGTCGTGGCAATCGGAGCAGGCCATGCGGCCGGCCTTGACCGGGTGCGCCGAGGTCTTGTGGAAGTCGGCGCGCTGCTGCTTGTGGCAGGTGAAGCAGACCTCGGGCTGGCTGGCTTTCGTGCGCACCGCGTCGTTGCCGGTGTGCAGCTTGTGGCAATCGGTGCAGGCGACGTCGCTGCGCGCGTGGGCGCCGGCGTGCCAGGCGCTGCGCTGTTCGCCCTGGTGGCAGGCGAGGCAGGCGGCATTGCGCTCGGCCACCGGCAGGAAGGAATCGGGCTTGAAGCTGTTGGTGGTCAGCTTCTTCTTGCTGCCGCCGGCCGAGTGGCGGCCGCCCGGGCCGTGGCAGGCCTCGCATTGCAGCCCACCGGGGCCGAAGGGCGCGTGCGCATTGCCGCGCTGCGCGTGCTTGCCCTTGAAGATGGCGGCCGCGGTGAAGGTGTCGGTGTCGCTGTCGGCGTCGTGGCACTTCAGGCAGGTGTCGGCGCCCTTGGGGCTGTACTCGGTGTCGTGCCGGGTCCAGTCGGCAGCGTGAGCAGTGAGGCCGAGCGCGAGCAGCAGCAGCGTGATGAAGCGTCGAAGCAGGATCATGGCGCGGCCGCTCATTTCACGCGATGGACGGATTTGACATCGAAGACGCGGCCTTCGCCGTGGCACAGCACGCAGCCCTCCGGGTTGGCGGCGAGGGTCGCCGTCGTCGCGCCGAAGCTGCCGCCGTTGGCCGGGTCCTGCATGTGCAGCCGGGCGACCGCGCCGTCGTGGCAGGAGGCGCACACCGCCACCGTCGGCGACGTGCGCAGGTTGTCCGCCGCATCGGTGCGCGAGGCGCCGGTCGAGCTGGTCGAGCCGAGGATGCCGGCCGCGGCCGGCGCGGTCCACGCACCGGTGAGGCGGTAGGTTTCGCCGACGTGGCAGGTTGCGCAGTCGCTGAGCCTGCCGGGGAAGTTGACGTGGCCGAAATCGTTGACGCTGCCGCCGAAGCCGTAGACCACCAGGCCCTTGCTGCGGAAGCCGCCGGCGTGCAGCCCGTGGATCATCGTCTTGAAGTCGATCGACTCCTCGGCCTTGCCGTCGGCGCCGCCGCTCAACACGCCGTTGCTCGACGGCCGCCGCGCCGCGTCGGTGGCGTTCGGGTTGTGGCAGACGGTGCAGGCGCCGATCTCGTTGCTGCGGTTGTTGCCGTGCAGGCTCAGGCTGTCATGGCAGACGTTGCACCGGGCGATGTCGACGACGCTGCGCCGCGCGACGACGCTGCCGCTGACCGCGGCGTCCCTGAACGCCGTCTTCACGGCGAGGCGGTCGGTGTACTGGCCGCGCGTCGTGACGTCACCGGCGGGGTGGCCTTCGAGCGTGACGCGCAAGGTCCCCGCCAGGCCCGCGGGCAGCGCGACCGGCGACGTGACGGTGTAGGTGCCTGCGGCACCGGCCGGCACCGCGGCGGTCAACGCGTTGATCGTCACCGGCTGGCCGAAGGGCTGGCCGCTGCCGTCATTGCCGAACTCGGCGGTGGTCCAGGCGATCTTGATCGCCAGCGTGCTGGCGCCGCCGGAGGCCGTGAAATGCGGGTCGGTCTTCAGGTCGTAGGGCGCGCCGCCGGCCGTCGGATCGGTCACCGAGAAATTCACGACCGGCTTCGCGCCCGGCGTGGTGCCGCTGACCGACACGATGTTCAGCTGGAAGCGCGCCGCGGCGGCCTTCAGCCGGGCCGGGAAGTCGTGCGCGATCGCGACGTCCTTCGCGTCCTTGAACTTGCCCGCGGCGTGGCACAGCACGCAGCCGGCGTTGTCGGTGGCGACGCCGCCCGGGTGTGCCTTGGTCTGGTAGGGCCTGGTGGGGTCGGGTGCGCTGCCGAAGTAGACGTTGTCGTGGCAGCTGCCGCAGGCTTCGATGCTGGGCTGGCTCTTCCAGTGGTCACCCTGCGGCGTCGCATTGGCGGCGCCCGGCGTGCCGTCGTGGCAACGCGTGCAGTTGCGCACGTCCTGCGTGAAACGCACGGAGGAGAAATCGGCACTGCCGACCTTGTACGGCACGCCCGCACGCACGCTGGGCAGCGCGGCGCCGGCGGCGTTGTAGTGGATGCGGTGCACCATCACCTTGAAGTCGACGTTGGCGCCGCCCGCGGCCGAAGTGCCGCCGTTGTGGCAGGTCACGCACAGCTTCGTATCGGTGCGGTTGCCGTGCGCCTTCAGCACGTTGTGGCAGGAATTGCAGGTGACGCTGGCGGCGATGTCGCGCTGCAGGTTCACCGCGCCTCCGGCGGGCACGAGGTCGAGCACGCCGGTGGCCTCCGGGTAGCTGCGGTTGGCCTGCTGCACCGTCACGCGGTGCGTCAGGCCGGCGTCGAAGCGCAGGTCGATCGGCTTGCCGTCGGCGCCGGTGCAGGGCGCCGGGCAGGCGTTGGCGGCGGGGCTCGTGATGTCGGTGGCAAACGTGTATTTGTAGCGGCCACTGCCCAGGCGTTCGAGCATGCCGAAGGCATAACCGTTGGCAACGCGCTCCTGGCTGCCCTGCACCAGGCCGCCGCTCGAGCGGTTGATGTAGTTCTGCCAGCGCGCTGGCTCGCCATCGCCGATCGGCATCAACTTGGCGATGTTGAAGCGCAGGTCGGCCGGCTGCAGGCCGGTCATGCCGGCGCCGGCGTGGTTGGTCACGGTGAATTCGATCACCGGCTTGCCGGCGAAGCGGGCGCTGTCGACGCGGATCGTGATCGACTCGGCGGCGGCGAGCGCGGCGGGGCCGGTGTCGATGGTCGGCGGCCGCACCGGGTCGGGCGGGGGCGTGCCGGCCGCCCCGCCGCCACCGCCGCAGGCCACGAGGGTGGCAGCCAGCCAGGCCGCTGACAACAGCCTAAGCACGCGGCTTTCCTTTCTGCCTGGCGATCACGCGACCCTTGATCTGCAGGTACACGCCCGCCGGCAGCGCCTTCGTCAGCACCAGGTCGGCCTTGGTCAGGTACGGCCGGTGCGCGACGATGCGCTCGGCCTCGGCGTCGCCGATGCCGGGCAACGTCTTCAGCTCGGCGCGGCCGGCGCTGTTGATGTCCACCAGCGCCGGGGCTGCCGGAAGCCTGGCCGCCGGCGCGGCGGCCAGGGCGCCGCCCGCGGCCAGCACCAGTGCGGCGAGCACAGCGCGAACGATCGTGCGTTGCATGGCTGCCTCACTTCTCGTGCATCACCTTGATGTCGGCGACCTTGCCTTGCGCGTGGCACAGCATGCACTGCTCGCCGCGGGCCAGCGCCTCGCTGCGCGGCGCGTAGAACGAGCCGCCGTTGGTGCGCATGTGCGAGATCGCGAGGCTCGAGTCGTGGCAGGCGACGCAGGCGGTGGCGATCGGCGAGTTCACCAGCGTCGTCGGTGCCGCCGCGGTGGTGGCGCCGGTGCCGACGTTGAAGCTGAAGCCGCCGCCGTAGGCGAAGTCCTTGGTGATGTACGGCGACATCGAGAACAGGCTCAGCGCCGATGCCGTCGAGCTGAACGTGCCGGTGGCCGCGCCGCGGTGCAGCCGGTTCGGCAGCGCATTGGCCGATGCCGTGGCACTGAAGTCGTAGGTGCCGGGCAGGTGGCAGCCCTCGCACTGCTTGAGCACGCCCGGGTACTTGATGTCGGCGAACGATTCGGTGGTGCTCAGCGCGTGCCAGGTGAAGGGCACCTCGCGCTTGTTGCCGCCGTGGATCGAATGCACGAAGCTCGTCGAATCGGCCGCCCAGCCGCTGCTGGTGCGGTTGGGCGTGTGGCACCACGAGCAGGTCGTGCCGTCGTTGCGCTGGCCGCCGTGGAAGGCCTCTTCGGTGAAAGTGCCGAGCTCCTGGTGGCAGTTGTTGCAGCGCTTGTCCTCGACCACCGCGCGCCGGCCGCTGAAGCCGTCCGCCACCTTCTGCGCATTGGGCGCGATGACGATCAGGCCGCCGGTCTTGTTCGGCATCGCCGGGTTCAGGCCGCTGGTCGCGGTGGCCGCGGCGACCGGATAGTCCGCCAGGTTGGTCTGCGTCAGCGGCAGCGTGTTGATCACGCTGTACGAGTAGCCGAGGCCACCGGTCAGCATCACCGCGCTGGCGGGAATGGTCGCGCCGGTGAGCGTGGCGGTGTAGTAGCCGTCGGCATCGGGGCCGGCCAGCGTGCCCTTGGCGGTGCCGCTGGCGCTGCCGTTCCACAGGCTGCGCAGGTAGCTCGAGACGCTGGCGTTGAAGTCGGCCGGCGCCGCGACGCCGTCCTGCGGCACCGCGAAGACGAAGTACACGCTGGGCGCGCCCATGAAGTTGTCCCACAGCTCGGCCTTGGCGCCGGTGTTGAAGTCGGCGCGCGCGCCGTTCTGCAGCATGCGGAACACCATCACCGGATTGCGGCCCGCATTCAGCGCCACGCTCTTGATGTCGTAGCTGACCTTGATCGCGCCCGGCGGCAGCCGGCTGGTATTCGACGCGATCCACGCCGCATTGGTATTGCTGTTGGTGCCGCCGGCGAGCAGTGAATTGCTCGCGCTGGGCGGCGTCACCGGAAGGTGCGCCAGGTCGATCGCGGCGGGCTTGTGGCACAACGCGCACAACGAATCGTCGCCCTGCGCACCGCCGACGTGGCCGTGCGTGCTCGACGCCAGCCCCTTGGCCGCGTCGGCGATCGTCACCCCCTTGCCGGTGGCGAAGTTGATGCCGTCGTGGCAGGCGCCGCAGGCCAGCCGGCTCGGCACGTTCTTCCAGTTGTCGCCCTGCGCGGTTTTCGCCGTGGAGGTCGTGCTGCCGTCATGGCACTTGGTGCAGTTGCGGATGTCCTGCGGGAACTTCACGTGGTTGTACTGAACGCCGCCGTAGTTGTAGTTCTGCTTCGCGAGGTGCGCACCCATGTGCGTCTTGTGGATGTGGTTCGGCAGGTCGCCGACCGCGCGGCCGTCGACCACCTCGGTGTTCGACGTGAACTTGCGCGTTGCCGCGTCGTACTTCGCTTCGCTGCGGCCGTACTTGCGCTGGTCGGTGTGGCAGACGACGCAGTAGCGCGTCTCGTTGCGGCTGCCGCCGTGGAAGCCGGCGCCGGAGCTCTCGGGGCTGTCGCCGGGAATGCCGCCGAGCTTCTGGTGGCATTCGTTGCATTTGGCGGTGGCGACGATCTCGCGGCTGGCATCACCCGCACCGACCGGCTTGCCGGTGGCCGGGATGAAGTCGTGGATCGCATCGACCGGCTTGACCAGCGGCACGCCGGGCGTCACCTGCACGGCGTTGGCGGTGTTGGTGCCGGTGCCGGGCGCGTTGCCCGACAGCTGCAGCGTCAGCCGGTGCGTCAGGTTCGCGTCGTACGTCAGGTCGCCCAGGTCGGCCTTGTTGTTGCTGCCGCTGACCGTCATCGCCGCCACGGCGTCCTTGACCTTGGTGACGTCGCGGTAGAACATGTACTTGTAGGTGCCGTTGCGGTTGTCGACCAGCGTGCCGGTGTTGTCGGTCGTCGGTCGCGTCGGTGCGGCGGCCGCGGTGGTCGACGGCACGGTTGTCACGATGTAGCTGACCCACTTGCTCGGGCTGCCGTTGCTGCCGGGGACCAGCTTGGCGAGCGAGAACGCGATGTTCGGATAACTCGCAACGGACGCGGTGGCGGACTTGGCCGTGCTGCCAAGCCCGATGATCGCGTTGCCGTCGACGTCGGTGACCGCGAAGTCGACCGTCGGCGGTCCTCCGGCGATCGTCACCTTGCCGATCGTCACCTTCGGCGCCAATGCGGCGAAGGTGGCTGGCGGCGTGTTCGCCGTCAGCGTGACCGGCGAGGTGCCGGTGGGCATGGCGACCGGCGGTGGCTCCGCGGTGGGCGGTGGCGTGGTCGGCGGGGGCGGTGTCGATTCACCGCCGCCACCGCCGCCGCAACCGGCGATCAGGGCGAAGGCCAGGGCGGCAAACCCGAAGCGGGCGGAGCGGGCGAAGGCTGGCTTCATGGCGTCCTCCAGGACGGAGTTACTTCGTTGCGTGGACCGACAGTTCCTGCGGACCGGGGCCTTCCGGCTCCTTGTGCGCGATGCCGAAATGGCAATCGATGCAGGTCTTGCCGTCGGTCTTGGCCTTCTCGTGGCGCGCCCAGGCCTTGGGCGATTGCGCGTCCTGGCTCATTGCCGCCGCCGTGTGGCAGTTGCGACATTCGAGCGAGTCGGTGCGCTTCATGCGGGCCCACACCCGCTTGGCCATCTCGTAGCGATGGGCCTCGAACTTCTCTTTGGTGTCGATCTTGCCGACCATCGCGCCATAGAGCTCGCCGGTCGCTTCGATCTTGCGATAGATCTTCGGCCAGAACTCCTTGGGCACGTGGCAGTCGGAACACACCGCGCGCACGCCGCTGCGGTTGGTGTCGTGGATCGTGCCCTTGAATTCCGCATACACGTTGTCGCGCATCTCGTGGCAACCGGTGCAGAACTTCTCGGTGTTGGTCCACGACAGGCCGGCGGTGGCGCCGGCCATGCCGCCGATGCCGACCACCAGGCCGAGCACGGTGGCGACGAGCGCCAGTTTCAGCGGCGCGTGGCGCCCGAGGCGCGCACGCAGCCGATCGAGCAGCTTGAAGCCCATCGCCCACTCACTGCGACAGGATCCACTGCACGACGTTCTTCACGTCGGCCTCGTTCTTGGTCTTCAGGTTGTCGTGTTCCTCGTCCTTGCCGTCGACCTTGACCTTCGGGCTGGTGGTCAGGTGCACGACGAGCTTCTGCTCCGCGTCGCCCTTGCCCTTGTACTTGGCGGCGGTTTCCTTGAACGAAGGCCCTTCCTTCTTCGCCGCAACCGAGTGGCATTTCATGCAGTTGCTCTTCTTGGCCAGGGCCTCGGCGGCGGCCACGTCGGCGGCCTGTGCTGGCAGCGACAGCGCGACAAGGGCTGCGGCGAGCAGGGCGAGGGCGGACGGTCTGGCGTTCATAGGTTCTCTCCGATCAGTTAAGGCGTTAGACATCGATGTGAACCATGCCCTCTTGCTGCAGGACATTGTTCGGGATGGGGTGTGCAGGTGCCTTGCGGCACGTCAATGGATCACCAGCAAGGTGAACGGGTAGACGTAGGCCTGCAGCGTCACGAGGATGCCGACCAGGCAGGCCAGCGCCAGCGAGTGCATGAAGACGTAGCGCAGGATGTCGCCCTCGTGGTTGAACCAGCCGGTGGCGGTGGAGGCGACGACGATCGATTGCGCGTCGATCATCTTGCCCATCACGCCGCCGGAGCTGTTGGCCGCGCCCATCAGGTTCGGGCTCAGGCCGAGCTGCTCGGCCGCCACCTTCTGCATGCCGCCGAAGAGCACGTTCGACGCGGTGTCCGAGCCGGTCAGCGCGACGCCGAGCCAGCCCATCAGCGTGCCGAAGAACGGGTACAGCGCGCCGGTGCCGGCGAAGGCCAGGCCGAGCGTGGTGTCGAGGCCCGAGTAGCGCGTCAGCGTGCCCAGGCCCAGCATCAGCACGATCGTCAGCAGCGAGTAGCGCACCCGCCACAGCGTGGCGCCGTAGGTCTTGAGGATCTGCAGCGGCTGGTACTTCATCAGGAAGCCGCCGATCAGCGCCGCCAGCAGGATGCCGGTGCCGGTGGCCGACAGCAGGTTGAAGGTGTAGACCGCGCTCTCGGCGGTGGCCTTGGGCACCACGGGCGGCACCTTCTCGATCAGCTTGTGCAGGCCGTCGATCGGGAAGGCCGGCGCGAACAGGCCGTTGAGCGCGTTCTTCACCGGCGGCAGGCCCCAGATGAAGACGAACACCGTCAGCACCAGCCACGGCAGCCATGCCCGCAGCACCGCCGCGCGCGGGTGCTTCGTGAACTGCTTGACGCCCAGCGGTGCCGGCCCGGGCGCGGGTTGCGCCGCGGCGCCGGTCGTCTGCTGCATCGCGAACGCCGGGCCGCCGGCACCCGCGAGCGCGAGCCCCGGCGCGCCGGATCCGCCTGTGGCGCGCTGCGCCTGCTCGGCCGCGGCCTCTTGCGCGCGGTGCTGCTTCAGCGAGGTCGAGGTCCACACCGTCTTCGGCTTCCACACGCGCAGGAAGGCGACCAGGCAGACCATCGAGCTGATCGCCGCGATCACGTCGACCAGCTCGGGTCCGATGTAGTTCGAGACCAGGAACTGCGGGATCGCGAAGCTCACGCCCGAGACCAGGATCGCGGGCCAGATCTCCCACATCGCCTTGCGACCGGCAAAGGCCCAGATCAGCCAGAACGGCACCAGCACCGAGAAGAACGGCAGCTGGCGGCCGACCATCGCCGAGATCTCCATCACGTCGTAGCCGTGCACCTTGGCCAGCGTGATGATCGGCGTGCCCAGTGCCCCGTAGGCCACCGGCGCGGTGTTCGCGATCAGCGACAGGCCCGAGGCGGCCAGCGGCGAGAAGCCCAGGCCGATCAGGATCGCGGCGGTCACCGCCACCGGCGTGCCGAAGCCGGCCGCGCCCTCGAAGAACGCGCCGTACGAGAAGGCGATCAGCAGCAGTTGCAGCCGCCGGTCGTTGGTGATGTTGGCGATCGAGTCTTCCTGGATCTTGCACATGCCGCTGTCGTCGGCCAGGCGGTGCAGGAAGATGATGTTCAGCACGATCCAGCCGATCGGCAGCAGCCCGGTGAAGCCGCCGAGCATCGCGGCCTTGCCGGCCATCTCGGCCGGCATGCCGTAGGCGAAGATGGCGATCGCCAGCGCGGCGACGAGGCCCGCCGCCGCGGCGATGTGCGCCTTCAGGTGAAGAAAACCCAGGCCCACGAGCATCACGACCACCGGCACCGCGGCCAGCGTGGTCGAGATCAGCATGCTGCCGAACGGGTCGTAGATCTGCTGCCAGGTCATTGCGCGCTCCTCTGTCCTGCTTGCGGAATCACGGTGAGCGTGCGAATGCCCTGCGCGCCGCGGACCAGCACGCCCTCGATGTCCGCGGTGGCCGAAGGTCCGGTCATCAGCACCGCGTAGCGCGCGCCGAAGAACGCCTGGTCGCGGTAGACCTGGTGCAGGTCGGCGACGATGGCGGCCGGATCGAGCAGCACGACCAGGTGCTGCGACAAGAAGCCGAGCGCGTTGACGCCGAACTCACATTCGCTCAAGCCGACCGAGCCGGTCTCGGCGACGCCGAAGGCCGCGCGCACGACGCCGACGTCGACGTCGTCGAGCGCCGCCGGCGGTTGCGTCGGATCGGGCCGGCGCGTGCCTTCGGCTTCGGGCACGGCCGAGCAGATCACGCGTGCATCGGCGAAGCGTTCACGCAGCCAGGCGTCGAGCGACTGGTCCGGCGCCGGCGCGGCGACCGTGCCGCCCATGCGCGCCAGCGCGGCCGCGAAGTCATCCCACGGCGAATCGATGACGCGCGGGAACTCGGGGCTCGCCGGCAGCGCTTCGGCTGCCGGATGGTTGGCGCGCACGCGCGCCAGGATCAGGCCGCGGCTGTCGATCATGCCGAGCCTCCGCGCGTCTTCAGGTACCACTGGCGGAAGGTCAGCGGCGGCGCGGCCGGCACCTCGCGCTGGCGGCCCCAGGCGTTGAACGGGTTGTAGATCAGCGTGCGCGGCAGGTGGTCGATTCCGGCGGCCGCGGCCTCGACGGCGGCGCGGTACAGGCGCGGGCGCGCCAGGATCTTGCCGGCCACGCGCATCGCCTCGCGCTTGACCAGCGGCAGCTGGCGCCGCTCGGCGATGACCTGGCGCCACTTGTAGATCTGCTCGTGGATGTTGATCTTCACCGGGCACACGCTGGTGCAGCTGCCGTTGAGCGTGGAAGCGAACGGCAGCGCGCTGTACTTGCGCAGGTTGAAGGTCGGGTCGATGATCACGCCGATCGGGCCCGAGTAGGTGGCGCCATAGGACAGGCCGCCCGAGCGCCGGTACACCGGGCAGGTGTTCATGCAGGCGCCGCAGCGGATGCACTTGAGCGAATACCAGAAGTCGGGCATGCCGAGCCGCTCCGATCGACCGTTATCCACCAGCACCACGTGCAGCTCGGCGCCGGGGCGCGGTGCGCGGAAGTGCGAGGTGATCTGCGTGATCGGCGAGCCGAGCGCGCTGCGCGACAGCATGCGCACGAAGACGCCCAGGTGCTCGAGCTTCGGGATCAGCTTCTCGATGCCGATCGAGGCGATGTGCAGCGGCGGCAGGTTGGCGCTCAGGTCCGCATTGCCCTCGTTGGTGCAGACTACGAAGCTGCCGGTCTCGGCCACCGCGAAGTTGGCGCCCGTCATGCCGGCGCCGGCGGCCAGGTACGAAGGCCGCGTGTGGCGGCGCTGGCTCTCGGCGAGGTAGGGCACGTCGTGGTTGGCCGGGTCGGTGCCGATCGTGCGGGCGAATACTGCGGCGACATCGCTGCGCAGCTTGTGCACCGCCGGCACGACGATGTGGCTCGGCGGCTCGTCGTCGAGCTGCTGGATGCGCTCGCCGAGGTCGGTCTCCATCACGCTGATGCCGCGCTGCTCGAGGTAGGGCCGCATCTCGCACTCGTCGGTCAGCATCGACTTGCTCTTGACCAGCAGCGTGACGCCGCGCGCGGCGAGCAGCCGGTGCACGACCTCGTTGTGCTCGGCCGCATCGCGTGCCCAATGCACGACGATGCCGTTGGCCTGCGCGTTGCGCTCGAACTGCTCGAGGTAGTCGGCCAGGTGCGTCAGCGTGTGCGCCTTGATTGCCGAGGCCAGCTCGCGCAGCGTCTCCCACTCGGGCAGGCCATGGGCTTCATGGTCGCGCTTGCCGCGCAGGTCCCACAACCGCTTGTCGTGGAACTCGACGTGGCGGGTCGCGGCGATGAAGGTCGACGACGCCTCGGCGTGGTCGATGCGCTTCATGAATGATCCCCGTTCAGGATCTGCGCGATATGCCGGAATTGCAGCGGCAGGCCGGCGCGCTCGGCGCAGCCTTTCTGGTGCATCAGGCAGGACATGTCCGGCGAGACGATGTAGTCGGCGCCGGCGCCGCGGTGGTCGGCCACCTTGTCGTGGCCCATGCGGCCCGACACCGGCTCCTCGAACACCGAGAAGCTGCCGCCGAAGCCGCAGCATTCGTCGGGCCGCTGTGGCGCGACGAGCTGGATGCCGCGCACGCTCTCGAGCAGCGCGCGCGGCTTGTTCCATTGCGGGCTGCCGATCTCCGAGCACTGCGCCTCGTTGAGCCCGCGCAGCGTCGCGCAGCCGATGTGCAGGCCCACCTTGTGGGGGAACGCGGCCCACGGGAATTCGCGCACCTCGAGCACGTCGTGCAGGAACTCGACCAGCTCCCAGGTGCGTGCGCGCACCCGCGCCACCTCGGGGGTCTGCTCGATCGCCGTCAGGTGCTTGCGCACGTGGTGCGCGCAGCTGCCCGAGGGCGTGACGATGAAGTCGTGCGCCGCGAAGTTGCGCACGAAGAGCGCCTCGGCGCCGCGGGCATCCTCTTCGCAGCCGCTGTTGGCCATCGGCTGGCCGCAGCAGGTCTGGTGCAACGGGTAGTCGACCTCGCAGCCCAGCCGCTCGAGCAGCTCGAGCGTCGCGATGCCGACCTCGGGGAAGAAGGCATCGACGTAGCAGGGGATGAACAGACCGACTTTCATCCGGGGCTCCCGGGGTGTCGGGCCACTGTGACGGCAGCGGGCGGCGGGTGGCTTGCGAATTCGCAAGAGCGGCGCGGCGCCTGCTCGACCGCGATCTCCCGGCTCACCGGATCGGCGAAAACTCAGTCCAGTGACGCGGTTGCGCAGGAGCGCGTGGCGGGGTCGGGTTCATCGTCGTCTGCACATGTCTGACGTCTCCGATCACCCGGTGGTGAGCGTCGTCCAGCCAGTGGCGCTCGCGCTGCGCCAACGAATGGCTGCGAAGGAAGCCAGACCTCGAACTGGCAGCCCCCGTCGGGACGCCGATGCACTTCGAGGCGTCCGCTCATCGCCTGCACCAGCTGCTTCGAGATGACGAGGCCGAGGCCGGTGCCGGGGACGCGGCCGTCCTTCGCGGCCAGGCGCTCGAAGGGCCGGAACAGCCGCGCGCGCTGCTCCGCGGACAGGCCCTGGCCCTCGTCGCCGATGCCGATGGCCACCTCGGCGCCGACGCTGCGCAGCTCGACCCAGAGCCGGCCGCGCTCGCGGTTGTACTTGATTGCGTTGGACAGCAGGTTCAGCAGCACCTGACCCAGCGCACGGCGGTCCGCCAGCGCGACGGCGGCGTCAGGGCCGCGTACCGGCATCACGCGGATGCCGCGCTCGAGCGCAAGCGGTTCGACCAGCGCCAGGTTCGACTGCAGCACGCCGCGCACGTCGAGCGGCTGCGGCTCGATGGCGCGCCCGCCGTATTCGATGCGCGCCAGGTCGAGGATGTCGTCGACCAGGGCGAGCAGGTGGTCGCACGCGGCGGCGATGTGCTGCAGCTGACCCCGGGCGCGCTCGGGCAGCTGCCCGTCGGCCTGCATCAGCTGCGTGAACCCGAGCACGGCATTCAACGGCGTCCGCAGCTCGTGACTGACCTGCGCCACGAATGCGGTCTTCGCCCGGCTCGCGCGCTCGCAGACGAGCTTGTCGCGGCGCAGTTGCTCGAGATCGCGGCTGGCGATGCGCTGCTCGACGGCGCGCGCCAGGTCGCGCAGCAGCGCGCGCTGCTGCGCGTCGAGCTGCCGCGGCCGGTGGTCGATCACGCACAGCGCGCCGATGCGCTGCCCGCCGCTGCCGATCGGCACGCCGGCACAGAAGCGCAGGCGCGGTTCAGCGCTGACCAGCGGGTGGCCGGCATGGCGCGGATCGACCGACGCATCGGGCACTTCGAACGGCTCGTCGCCGGGCAGCGCATGCACGCCGAATGCCGCGTCGAACGCGGCCTTGTCGAAGTCTGCGCCGACGCGCGCCTCGAAGCCAGGTCGATCGACCGCGCTCACGACGGCGATCGGGCAGCCGGCCAGCGCTGCGGCGCAGCGCAGCAGGCCATCGAGCACCGGGTCCACGGGCGTGCCGGGCGGGTGCAGGTCAGGAATCATGAAGTGCCTCTGTGACGCGGAAGGAACGGTTGCGGGCCGGCGGCCCGGAGTGCATCGATCGCCCGCCGCAGCGCCGCTTGCGCATCGGTCCAGCAGTGGACGTCGTAGGGCCGGATCGGCAGGCACGTGGCGGCCTCGTCGAAGGCGACGACCACGGTCGCTGGAGCGACGCGCGCGAGGTGGTGGATCAGCGCGAGCGGCCGGCCCTGCGCGACGGCGAGCTCCAGCACCAGCAGCTCGGCCCGCTCGCGCGCCAGGTGCGCCGACGCTTCGCCGGCGCTCGCCGCGCTGGCGACCCGGCAGCGCGGTGCGATGCTGCCCAGCAGCCCGCGCAGCCGCTGCCGCTGCGCGACGTGCGCCACCAGCAGGATGACCTGCAGCGGGTGGGTCGAAGGGTTCGATGCCGGCATGGCCGCCCTGAGGCCGGGAGGTGCGTCCGGCGGACGCGAAGAACCTTCCCGGTAGCCGTCAATCTAGGCGGCGGCGGGGCCCGCGTCTGCGGGGGATCCTGGATCGGCGCTGGCAGGCGGTCGTGCAGGCGCTGCGCGCCTTCAGTCGTCGTCGGCATCGATCAGGCCGGCCCGGATCGCGAACCGCACCAGCGCGGGCAGGTCGGCAACGCCCAGCTTGGCCATCAAGCGGCTGCGGTAGGAGTCGACCGTCTTCGGCGACAGGTGCAGCAGCCGGCCGATCTCGGGGCTCGACTGGCCGCGCACGACCAGCGCGACGATCTGCCGCTCGCGGGCCGACAGGCTGGCGAGCGCGGCATCGCCGTCGCGCTCGGTCAGCCCCTGCACGGCGAGCTCGGCAACGTCGCTGCCCAGGTGGCGGCGGCCCTGCAGCACCGTGTCGATGGCGCTCAGCAGCTCGGCCGCGGACGCGCCTTTCAGGACATAGCCCGCGGCGCCGAGGCGCAGCGCCTCCGCGACATGGCGCGGCTGCGCGGACATCGTCAGGACGATCGTGCGGGCATCGAGCCTGCGGCGTTGCAGCTCGGTGAGCAGCTCGAATCCGGAGCGCAGGCCCAGGTGCAGGTCGAGCAGCAGCACGGCCGGCGCCAGCCGCTGCAGATCGGCCAGCGCCTGCGTCGGGTCGGCCGATTCCCCGGTGACCCGGTGGCCCGCCGCGGCCAGCACCGAGCGCAGCCCGTCACGCATCATCGCGTGGTCGTCGACGAGGTAGACGTCGGTCATGGACGACGGCCCTCCCAGCACAGCGACACGCGGGTGCCGCCGTCGGGCTCGGCGTCGACACCGAAGCGCGCGCCGATCGCGATCGAGCGCTCGCGCATCCCGACGATGCCCAGGTGGCCGGGGCGGCCGCGCATCAGTGGCGCCGGGATGCCGCCGCCGTCGTCGATGACATCGAGCCTGAGAGAATCCGCGTCGCCACCGAGCACCACGCGGATCAGCGACGCGCCGGCATGCTGCTGGGCGTTGGCGATCGCCTCGCGCGCCACCATGAACGCGCCGTACTCGACATCGTCGGGCCAACGGCACGCGGCAAGCTCGTCGGACGTCTCCAGCAGCAGGTCCGCGCTGCCATCGGCGATGGTGCGCACGCGGATCTCGTTGTCGAGCGCTGCGGCCAGCCCCTGCTCCTCGAGCAGCGGCGGGCGCAGGTCGGTCAGCACCTGGCGCACTTCGCTCACGGCCTGCTCGAGCAGTGCGGCGATCCGGGTGCTCTGCTGCCTCAGCGGTGCGGGCATCGAGGCCGCATGCGTCGCGATGCAGGCGTCGAGGTTCAGGCGCGCCACCGCCAGCGTCTGGCCGAGATGGTCATGCAAGACCTGCGCGACCCGCTGCGTGGTGGTCTTCTCCTGGTTCAGCAGGCGTTGCGTCAGCTCGGACAGCTCGAACTGGAATGCCAACAGCGCTTGCTCGGACGCATGCCGCGTCGTGATGTCGCGCACCACCGCCAGCAGGCGGCGATCGTCGAGCGCGCGCGCATTGGCCTCGGCCGCAAAGCAGCTGCCGTCCTTGCGCACGATCTGCCATTCGGCCAGGTGCCGGCTGCCGCCCAGGACCGCCTGCACTTCTTCGGCCACGCGCCCCCGCTGCGCCGGCGGCACCAGGTCGTCCGCGACGAGTGCGAGCAGCTCCGTGCGCGCGTAGCCCAGCATCACCAGCGCCTGCGGGTTGGCATCGAGGATGCGATGCTGGCGGTCGATCAGCAGCACGGCATCGCTGAGCTGCTCGAACAGGCTGCGGCCGTAGGCCTCGGACTCGCGCAGCTGCGTCTCCACCTGCTTGCGCGCGCTGATGTCGGTGAGGTAGATCGACAGGCCGTCCGGCGAGGGATAGAGCCGGGCTTCGAACCAGCGCGCGTCCGCCCCGGGGCAGACTTCGACGACGCCGGCCTGCTGCGTCGCGGCCGCCTGCGCACAGGCGTGCTGGAACGGCGAGCCGGCGAGCTGCGGAGAGTCCGACCACGGATGGCGGCCGAGCAGCCCGTCCGCGTTGTCGCGGCCCAGCAGCCGTGCCGCGCGCGGGTTGACGTAGGTGCAGCGCTGCTCGGCATCGAGCGCGAGGAAACCGTCGTCCACCCGCGTCAGCACGTCCTGCAAGTGGGCGCGCGCGGCCTGGTTCTCGCGTTCGAGCGCGCGCCGTTGGGTCACGTCGTGCGCCAGCACCAGGCGCGCCGCACGGCCGTCGAGCACCAGGCCGGTCGACGAGATCTCGACCTCGATCGAACGGCCGTCCTTGCAACGATGGGTCCACACCCCGATCTCGTGCCGGGCCTGTGCGGTGTCGCGCGCCAGATCGGCCAGCACTCCTGCCAGCCGCGGCCGTTCCTCGGGCGGCCGGATGTCGGCGATCGTCATCGCCAGGAATTCGGCGCGGCTGAATCCGTAGTGCGCGATCGCGGCCGCGTTGACGGCGATGAAGCGCAGGTTGGCGCTGTCGACGATCCACATCGGCTGCGGGTTGGACTCGAACAGGAGCGGGTAGGGCAGGTTCGCAGTCAGGATGGCTGGCATCGGCAACGCTCTTGTCAGGGTGCAAGGAGCGTAGGCGCTGCCGCGAGCAGCCGCTTGACGGCGATCAAGCGGGAGCGCGCCGCACGGTGTCCTGTGTTGCAGTGTGCGTGCCGCTCATCGCAGCTCCGGCACCATCTCGATCGCCCCGCACGGGCATTCGGCAACGCACAGGCCGCAGCCCTTGCAGTAGTCGAGCTTGAATTCGAAGCCCTTGCCGGGGCCGAGCTTGATCACCGCGTTGTCGGGGCAGACGCCATAGCAGTTGTCGCACTCGAAGCAGTTGCCGCACGACAGGCAGCGGCGCGCCTCGAACAGCGCATTGCCTTCGTCGAGCCCGCCCTGCACCTCGTCGAAGCTCGACTGGCGGCGGATCAGGTCGAGCTGCGGGCGCACGGTCTTCGGTGCGTCGCTGTAGTACCAGGTGTTCAGCGTCTCGAAGCCAGCCGGCGGCGGCTTCGGCGCGGGCTTGAATTCGATGTAGCGCAGCCAGTCGTCGATGTGGCGCGCCGCCTTCTTGCCGTGACCGATGGCGACGGTGACGTTGCGCTCGGCGGGCACCATGTCGCCGCCGGCGAAGATGCCGGCGTGGCCGGTCATCATGCGTTGATCGACCTGCACCACGCCGTCCTCGATGCGAAGGCCGGGCACGCCATGCAGCAGCGACAGGTCGACGTCCTGGCCGAGCGCCAGCACCAGCGCATCGGCCGGCAGCGTCTCGAGCTCGCCGGTCGGCTGCGGGAAGCCGCTGGCATCGAGCACCATGCGCTCGACGGTGATGTCGTGGTCGCCGGCCTCGCGGATCGTCGACAGCCACTTGATCGTCACGCCTTCCTCGAGCGCCTCTTCGATCTCGAAGTCGTGCGCCGGCATCTTCTCGCGCGTGCGGCGGTAGACGATCACGGCTTCAGTCGCGCCGAGGCGGCGCGCGGTGCGCGCGACATCGATCGCGGTATTGCCGCCGCCGTAGACGACGACGCGCCGGCCGAGCAGCGGCGGTGCTTCGCCCTCCATCGAACGCAGCACGGCCACCGCATCGAGCACGCGCGCCGAATCGCCGGCCGGGATGAACGCGCGCTTGGCGATGTGCGCACCGACGGCGAGGAAGGCGGCATCGAAGCCGCCCTCGCGCATCGTGTCGATGATGTGCTCGACCTTGCGGCCGAGCTCGATGCGCACGCCGAGCGCGACGATGCGCTGCACCTCGGCATCGAGCACGTCGCGCGGCAGGCGGTACTTCGGAATGCCGAAGCGCATCATGCCGCCGGCGCGCGGGCCGGCCTCGTGGATCGTCACCGCGTGGCCGAGCCGCGCCAGGTGGTAGGCCGCCGAGAGCCCCGACGGCCCGGCACCGACGATCAGCACGCGCCGGCCGCTGGGCGCGGGCGGCGCATCGAAGGCCCAGCCGCGGCGGATCGCCTCGTCGCCGAGAAAACGCTCGACCGCGTTGATGCCCACCGGCGCGTCGAGCCGGCCGCGGTTGCAGCGGCTCTCGCAGCTGTGATAACAGACGCGGCCCATGACCGCCGGGAACGGGTTGTCGCGCACCAGCTGGCGCCAGGCGGCTTCGTAGCGGCCGGCTTCGGCCTCGTAGAGCCAGCCCTGGATGTCCTCGCCGGCGGGGCATTCCTGGTTGCACGGCGGCATGCGGTGCACATACACCGGCCGCTCGGTGCGCCACGAGCCGGTGTGATTGGCCAGCGAGGAGCCGACGTCCAGCGTGATGGCGAAGGGTTTGTGCCTGCTCATGCCGTGGCTCCTGCCGCGTCCACTTGCCGATAGCGCCGGATGTTGCGATCGGCCAGCGCCTGCAGCCGCTCGAGCGTCTCGGTGTCGGGCGCATCGCCGAACAGGTGGGCGAAGCGCTTCTGCGGCTTCAGGTAGTCCTGCACCGGCACCTGGCGCCGGATCTTCGAGCTGCCGGTCAGCTCGCCGCCGATGGCCTCGAACACCGGGAACAGCCCGCTCTCGTGGGCCAGCCGCGCGAGGCGGATGGTGTCGTGCGAGGCCGCGCCCCAGCCGAGCGGGCAGGGCACCAGCACGTGCAGGTAGCGCGCGCCGCGGATCGCCATCGCGGTGCGCACCTTGCGTTCCAGGTCGTGCAGCTCGGCGACCGTGGCGGTCGCGACATAGGGGATCTCGTGCGCCATCGCGATGCCCGGCAGGTACTTGCCCTGGCCGAACACGTTGCCCGGCCGCGCGCCGATGGCCGGCGTGGTCGCGGTGCGCGCGGCAGCCGGCGTGGCCGACGAGCGCTGCACGCCGGTGTTCATGTAGGCCTCGTTGTCATAACAGATGTAGAGCACGTCGTCGTTGCGCTCGAATAGGCCCGACAGGCAGCCGAAACCGATGTCGGTGGTGCCGCCGTCGCCACCCTGCGCGACCACGCGCACGTCGTCGCGCCCCTGCACGCGCAGCGCCGCGGCGATGCCGGTGCCCACCGCCGCGACGTTGCCGAACAGCGAGTGGATCCACGGGATCTGCCACGAGGTCTCGGGGTAGGGCGTCGAGAACACCTCGAGGCAGCCGGTGGCGTTGGCGGCGATCAGGCGGCCGCCGGTGGCGCGCATCGCGGCGTCGATGGCGTAGCGCGCGCCCAGCGCCTCGCCACAGCCCTGGCAGGCGCGGTGGCCGGAGTTCAGCGCATTGCTGCGCTGTTCCGATGCCTGGACCGTGCGCTGCTGCGGCGCGAGCAGGCGGTTGCCGACCGTGAAGGTGCCGGTCTGGTAGAACTTGATCGCGTCCATGGTTTTATCCGATGCGCGAGGCGACGGTGCCGATGTCGCGCAGCACGCCCTCGGCGATCGGGCCGGAGCGGCGCGTGGCGCGTTCGCGCGCCAGCACGCGCTCGACGAGCGGGTGGTCGAGGTCGAGGAAGGTCAGCGGCCCCAGCCGATCGGCCAGCGCATCGAGCAGCAACCGCCGCAGCGAGGCCTGCGTGATGGCGCGCCCGCCCAGGCCGGCCACCACCGCCAGCACCGGCAGCGGATGCTCGCGCAGCGCCATGCGCACGTCGCGCTCGACGATGCCGCCGATGCCGACCGCGAAGCACTTCTCGACCACCACGATGCGCCGCGCGCGGCCGAGCGCCGCCTGCAGCGCGGCGATCGGGAACGGGCGGAACGAGGTGATGCCGACGGCGCCGATGCGGTGGCCTTCGTCGCGCAGCGCATCGATCGTGTCCTTGATGGTGCCGAGCACCGAGCCGAGCGCGATCACCATGGTCTCGGCGTCGTCGCTGCGGTAGCGGCTGATCAGCCCGCCCGACACGCCGTCGACCCCGCGGCCGAAGCGGCAGCGGAAGTCATCGGCCACCTGCGGGATCAGGTCGAGTGCCTGCAGCTGCTTGGCATGCGCCAGGTAGCGCACCTCGGTGAAGGCCTCCGGCCCGACCATCGCGCCGATGCTCACCGGCTCGGCCGGGTCGAGCAGCTGGCGTGGTTCATAACGCGGCAGGAACGCGTCCACGGTGGCCTGATCTGGCAGGTCGATGCGCTCGACGGCATGCGTCAGGATGAAGCCGTCCATGCACACCATCACCGGCAGCGACAGCTCCTCGGCGATGCGGAAGGCCTGGATGTGCAGGTCGACCGCGTCCTGGTTCGATTCGGCGAAGAGCTGGATCCAGCCGGCGTCGCGCATCGCCATGCTGTCGCTGTGATCGTTCCAGATGTTGATCGGCGCGCCGATCGCGCGGTTGGCCACCGTCATGACGATCGGCAGCCCGAGGCCGGAGGCGTTGTAGACGGCCTCGGCCATGAACAGCAGCCCCTGGCTCGCGGTGGCGGTGTAGGCGCGCGCGCCGGCCGCCGAGGCGCCGATGGCCACGCTCATCGCGGCGAACTCGGATTCGACGTTGATGAACTCGCAGCGCTCGAGCGTGCCGTCCTTCACCAGCGCGCCCAGGCCCTCGACGATGTGCGTCTGCGGCGAGATCGGGTAGGCGCAGATCACCTCGGGGCGGCAGGCGGCCACCGCCTGCGCCACGGCAAACGAGCCTTCGCACTGTTCAAGCATCGGTGGCCTCCGCGGGCTGCCGCTGCTGCTGGCGGACCCATTGGTGGGCGGCGGTGGCGGCGGCGACGTTGCCGCGGGCCAGCGCGCCGCTGAAGCGCGCTTCGATCGCCGCCTGCACGTCTGCCAGTTGGATGAGGCCGCAGAGCGCCGCGAAGGCACCGAGCAGCGCGGCATTCGGCAGCGGGCGGCCGACGTGTTCGAGTGCCAGCTCGGTCGCCGGCACCGTCATCAGCCGTTCGGCCGGAAAGCCGGCCGCGAAGTCGCCGAGGCCCAGCGCCTCGAAGCTGCGCGCGCTGTTGATCAGGATCGCGCCGCCGCGATGCAGGCCGCTGAAGACATCGACCTGGTGCAGCAGCGTCGGGTCCTGGATGATCAGCGCGTCGGGCGCGACGATCGGCTCGCGCGAGCGGATCGGCGAGTCGGCGATGCGGCAGAAGGCCACCACCGGCGCGCCGGTGCGCTCGGAGCCGAAGCTCGGAAAGGCCTGCGCGTGCCGGCCGCCGACGAACGCGGCGACCGACAGCATCTCTGCCGCGGTGACCACGCCCTGGCCGCCGCGGCCGTGAATGCGTACCTGGAACATGCGGCCTCCGCGTCGCGTAGAGGGAGCCGATGCTCGGGCGAATGCGGTGGCGCCGGCTTGCGGATCGTCAAACCCGGCATCGCGCGGGTTGATGGGCATCAATCAGCCGGCCCGCCCAGCGCTGCACGATCACGCTCACGTCACCCACCCCGAGGAGCAGCGACATGAGCGACAAGGACCTGGAGCGCACCCAGTGCCTGGGCGTGATCGGCAGCATGCTGATCGCCGCGGTGATCGTGGCGCTCGCGCTGCCCGATGCGCCCGGCGACGCGCCGCCGAGCGCGCCGGCCGGCCCGGTGGTCCTGACATCGGCGGCGCGCTGAGCCGATCTCCCGAGCCCCAAGCCCGGGCTCCTGGTCATGGCGCGGTGCGCCGCCCCTGCTGGCGTTCCGCGCGCCGGCGCGCGGCCATCTCGCGCCCCATGTCGCACCGAGCGCGTTCACGCAGACGCTCGCGCGCCTGCGGATAGATCATCGATTCCTCGAGCGCGATGTGGTCGTGCAGAAGCGCGCTGAACACCGCCGCGCCGTCGCGCAGCACCTCGACATTGCACCAGGCCTGGCCGGCGGCGATCGCCGCGAGCTGCGGCTGCAGCTCCATCCAGTCCTCCTCCAGCCAGTCGTGATCCTGCGCCAGGCGCAGCACCGCCTGCACGGTGTCGGGGTCGCCCGCGGCGACCAGCGGCGGAAAGACGTGGCGCTCCTCGTCCTCGTGGTGGCGGCGCACGGTGGTGTCGAAGAAGTCGAACACTTCGCGCGCCAGGGCCTGCGCCTCCTCGTCCGGGCCGATGCCGGCGAGCCGCGTGATCAGCGCCGACAGCTTGCCCAGCGTGAACAGCATCTGGCGGTGGCAGGCGTCGAGCACGTCGAAGCCGTCGTCGGACACGACGGGCCGGGTGGCGGATACGGGCATGGCGGTCACGGTGGGTCTCCTCGGCTGGTGGCTTCAGCGTAGGCGAGCGTCGCGGGACGCGCCTTGACCGGGCGCAAGCTCGCCGCGGCCAGGGGCAGACCTGCCGGAAGCCGCTAGAAGCGGTACCGCTTGCCCACCGCGGTAGGAACGACAGCGTCGCCGAACGCACCCGCCAGCGCGTTCACCGCGCGCCAGCCGGTGCAGTGCCCGGCGGCAATGGTCTTCAGCTCGAAGGAACGCAACGCGGCCACGGTGTCGGGGATGACGCGCTCGTTGCCGCCGGACAGATGGAAGCCGCCGATCACGCCATGCAGCGCCCGCCCCGCGAAGCATTCGCGCGCATGCGTCATCACGTTGACGACGCCGGCGTGCGAGCAGGCGGTGAGAACGATGACGCCCTTGTCCTTCACGCTGATCGCCACGAAGCGCTCGTCGATCAGCAGGGGGTCGGGTTCCCAGTCCTGGCCGTCCTCGGTGCGTCGCATCTGCCCCGGCATCCCGGTCTCGAAGGGCGTGACGCGCGGGATCTCGCCGCTCAGGTAGAACAGGTCGTCCAGCAGCAGCTGCGGCTCGGTGGCGTGGATCACGCGCGCGCCTGCCTGCTCGAGCTGCGCGGCGCTCGGCACGTCGCCGAAGGGCCGCATGGAGCCGTCTGGCGCCTTCATGGCGCGCGTGCGGTACATGCCGGGATGCATGTAGGTGGGAATCGCACAGCCGCCGTTGCGCAGGGCGATCATTTCGAGCGCGCGCAGCATGGCGCCGGCATGGTCCCAGTGCCCGTGCGACAGCACCAGCGCCTCCACGCTGCCCATGTCGAAGCCCAGCCGCTCGACGTTGCGCTCGAACACCCAGTCGTCGGGGCCGGTGTCGAAGAGCAGCGTGCGGACCGTGTCGCCGCGCGTGGCCGTGATCGCGCACGACAGCCCGTGCGCCGCACAACACATGCACCGGCCCGACCACAACCGCAGTCCGCGCTTCCACAGCCGCGGCACCTCGTTGTCCACGTAGTCGGGCACGGAGGAGAGGTTGTCGGTCACGTTGTCGACCAGCACCAGGATCTCGACGTGGTCGGCTTCGGCGAGCTGGAGCATGGGAGGTCTCCCGACGGTGGTCCTCGGCCAAGTCTAGGCCTGTCGACAGGCCGTGCGCAGCTCGCCGGCTACGCTGCAACCCCGCGGCTGGCCAGCGCGCGCAGCTTGTCGGTGTCGAGCACATCGATGCGGTAGCCGTGGATGTCGATGATCACCTGCGTGCCGCCGGGTGTCCGGCTCATCGAGTCCAGCAGCCACGAGGCCAGGCGCTCGAGCACGTCCTTGGCGACGAGGTCGCGCGCCGCTTCGGTCGCTCGCCAGCGTGACCTCGTTGTCCGCCAGCACCTGCACGAGCTTGGGCAGCGCGGGCGAACCCGGAGGCACGTTGCGCGCGACGTTGCCGAACAAGCGCGCCGCGCCGCCCGCGTCGGCCGCGCCGAGGCTCAGCTCGAGCATGCGGCCGCCGCCCACGCCGAACCGGTAGCCGTGCACGGCGCCCGCCGGAACGATGCGAAGGATCGCCAGCTGACGGGGCGGCTGCGCGTCAGCGTGCCGCTGCACCTGGGCCGCCGCCTCGCCGCGCCGATCCTCGCGCGGCTGCTGGTCGAGCACCCGCGGCTCGACCTGGAGATCTCGTTCAGCGACCGTGTCGTCGATCTGCTCGAGGAGGGATTCGACCTCGGCGTGCGGCTGGGCCCGCTGCGCGACAGCAGCACGCTGGCGGCACGCTCGCTGGGACATTTCGAGTTCGTGCTGTGCGCTGCGCCGAAATACCTGCGGCGGCACGGCACACCGAAGACGGCAGACGACTTCGAGCGCCACGTCGGCATCGTCTATGCGCGCACCGGCCCTGAGTCGCCGTGGCTGGCGAGCGGCGCCGATGGCGTGGAACAGGTGCTGCGCGTGCAGCGCCGCCTGCGCATGGACGATCTCGATGCGATCGCCGACGCGGCACTGGCCGGCCGCGGCCTGGCGCGCCTGCCGCGCTGGCTGGCTGCCGCCCATGTGCGCGCGGGCGCGCTGCGCTGGGTCTGGGAGGGGCGCCATGCACAGCGCGTCGACGTGCACGCCATCTGGCCCCACACGCCGTTCCTGCCGATGAAGACGCGGGTGGCCATCGACCGCCTGGCCGCCGACATTCCCGAGGCATTGCGCACGGGACTCGACGGACACGCTTGAGCGTTTGCCAGCGGGGCATGCAAGCCGGCGAACAGGCGAACGACGCGGGGTCGATCACCACCTCGTCAAGCCTTCAGCGCCCTTGCGCACCGGCCTGGATGAAATCGGTCATCGCGTCGAACGGCAGCGGGCGGCAGACCAGGAAGCCCTGCATCTGGTCGCAGCGCAGCAGGCGCAGCAGCTTGGCCTGCTCGGGCGTCTCGACGCCCTCGGCCACCGACTTCATGCGCAGCGAATGCGCCAGCGAGATAACGGTCGAGATCAGCGACATGTGATTCGGGTCGTCGAGCATCGTCGAGACGAACGCGCGGTCGATCTTGACGATCTGCGCCGGCAGCCGCGCCAGGTAGGCCAGCGACGAGTAGCCGGTGCCGAAATCGTCGATCGCCAGCTCGATGCCCAGCTCGTTCAGCGCCTGCAGCTTGCCGATGTTGGCCTGCACGTCCTCCATGATGACGCTTTCCGTCAGCTCGAAGTCGATGCCGTGCGGGTGCTCGCCCGCATCGAGGGCCCGCTCCACGCGCGCCAGGAAATCCGGCTCGCGCAGCTGCACGGCCGAGACGTTGACGGCAATTCGCGGCGCGGCGAGCTGCATGTCGCGCCAGGCGGCATGGTCGGCCACCGCCTGGCGCAGCACCCAGGCCCCGACCTCGACGATCAGGCCGGTCTGCTCCAGCAAGGGGATGAAGCGGTCCGGCGCCACCAGGCCGCGCTCCGGACTGTTCCAGCGGATCAGCGCCTCGACACCGAGAAGGCGGCGCGTCTCGAGGTCGACCTTCGGCTGGTAGTGCAGCACGAACTCGCCGCGCTCCAGCGCGCGGCGCAACTGCTCCTCGAGCGCCAGCTCGCCGGCCACGCTCTCGGCCATCCGGGCGTCGAAGAACACCACCCGCTCGGCGCCGCGCTTGGCCTTGCGCACCGCGGCCTCGGCATGGCGCAACAGCGTTTCCGCGTCCTCGCCATCGCCGGGATACAGCGCGATGCCGACACGGGCGGCGACGCGCAACTCGTGGCCCGCGATGACCTGCGGCGGTTCGAACCAGCGCCGGTACTGCTCGGCCAGCTGGCGGCCCACGAGTGCCGCATCGCGCACGTCGTGCAGCAACAGTGCAAAGTGATCGGCGTCCAGGCGCGCCAGCCGTGCGCGGGCATCGAGCCCTTCACTCATCCGCGCCGCCACCTGCTTGAGCAGCGCATCCCCGCCATGGCGGCCGAGCGAGTGGTTGAAGGTCCTGAACCGCTCCAGGTCCACCAGCGCCAGCGCCAGCAACTGCCCTTCGGCGGCGGCCGCCGCGATGCCCTGCGCCAGGTGCTGGTTCAGCAGGCTGGCGTTGGCCAGGCCGGTGAGCGCGTCGTAGTAGGCCAGGTGGTCGAGTCGCTCGGCCTTGTGCAGGTGGTCGAAGGCGAAGGCGATGTCATCGGCCAGCTCGCCCAGCAGCGCGGTCTCCTGGTCGTCGAAGGTGTCGAGCTCCTGCGAGCACAGCGTCAGCACGCCGATCGACCGGCCGTCGACGAGCAGCGGGAAGCAGGCCTGCGAGCGCAGGCCGAGGCCGAGCAGCGCGTCGCGCACGGGCGCGTCCAGCGTGGCATCAGCGGGGATGTCGTTGGAGAGCACCGGCCGCATCAGCCGCATCGCGCGGTTGGCCGGCCGGTCCCGGGTCGGCGCATCGGCGTGCACGCTCAGCCGCACCGTGACCGCGAAATCGTCGTCGGCGCCGTGCCAGGCCACGATCCGCCCTTGCCCGGTGGCCGCGTCGACGGTGCCGATCCAGGCCAGCTTGTACTCGCCGACCTCCACTGCGATGCGGCAGGCCTCGCGGAACAGCTCGTCGCGGCTGCGCACGCGCACGATCAGCGCGTTGATGCCGCTGAGCACGGCGTGCACGCGGTTCAGGTGCGCGATCCGCTGCTCGACCAGCTTCTGCCCGGTCACGTCCTGCAGCGTGCTGAACCAGCGGCCGGGCCGATCGAGGTCGCCCAGCGGCTCGATCTCCTGGTGCACGTGGATCCAGCGGGTGTCGCGGCAAAGGCGATAGTCGACCTGGACCTTCACGCCCTGCGCCGCGGCCCGGATGCACGTGGCGCGGAACAGCGCCTGGTCGTCGGGATGCACCCGCGCCAGCCAGGCCCGCGTGGTGGGCGGCAGGTCGACCGGCGTCACCCCGGCCAGCACCGGCAGCGAGTCGGACCAGCTCTCGAACGAGCCGTCCGGCCGGGTGATCACGTGTGCCAGGTGCGCCACCGCCTGCGCGTGTGCCAGGCCGGCGGCGCGCTCCTGCAGCTCGGCGGCCAGGCGCACCCGCTCGGTGATGTCCTCGGCGATGCCGGCGATGCGGTAGACCTTGCCCGCGGCGTCGCGGATCGGAAAGCCGCGGGTGCCGATCCAGCGCACGCCGCCATCCGGGCGCACGATGCGGTACTCGTAGTCGAACGGCGCAGCGGCATCGGCCTGCTGCTGCAGACTCTGCACGCGCGCGCGGTCATCGGGGTGGATGGTGCCGACATCGTGCTGCGGCGCGCAGCGCAGGCTGGCGGTGCTGCGGCCCCACACCTGCGCGTAAGCCGGGCTGACGTACAGCAGCTGCGACGGCTCGGCGCCGGTCAGGAAGAACACCTCGCGGATGTTCTCGGCCAGCTGGCGGAAGCGCAGCTCGCTCTCGTGCAGCTTCTCCGCCGCGGCACGTCGTTCGGCTATCTCGGCTCGCAATCGGTCGGTGTTGACCTGCAGCTGGCGGTACAGACTGCCGCTTTCGTAGATGCGCCCGGCCTGCGCCGCATGGATGCCCAGCAGACGCTCGTCGTCCGCGTCGAAGCTGTCGGCCCCGAGCTTGTCGATCAGCAGGATCCAGCCGTGCACCCGCGTCAGCGAGCCCACCGGCACGATCAGCGCCGAGTGCACCGGCGGGTAGGCGCCCGACAGCCCCGCCGCCGCCGGGTCGCCGCCGGGGTTGAAGATGCGCCGCGCCACGCGCTCCTCCATCACCCGGCGCGGCAGCCCGACGTCGACCTGCAGTTGCTTGACCGGCGCGGCCTCCGAATCGGCCATGCCCGACGTGGTGACGCGGGTCAGCACGGCATGCGCCATGTCCTTGACGCCGAGCACGGCGTAGCGCGCGCCGATCAGCGTGCGCGCCCCGCGGCAGACCTTCTCGAGCAAGGCGTCGGGGTCGCTTTCGGAGGCCAGCTGCAGGTTCAGCTCGGTCAGCGCGGCCAGCCGCAGGTTGGCGCGCTCGAGCTGGTCGGCCTTCTGCGTCAGCTGATCGGACGTCTGCGCCAGTTGGTCCGACTTCTGCACCAGCTTGTCGGCCAGCAGCTGGCGGTGCTGCCGCTCGAAGCCCGCGGCGTCGGCCACCGGTGCGGGCGGCCCGGCGTGGGCCAGCGCGCGATCGATCACCGCCAGCGCGTGTTCCGCCTCGCACGGCTTCAGCAGCACCTGCGAGACGCCGCAGCTCAGGGCCAGGTTGCGCGCTTCCTGCTCGAGGAAGGTGGCGGTGTAGAACACCACCTCGGTGGCGGCGATCGCGCTGTCGGCGCGCAGCTGGCGCACGAACTCGTAGCCGTCCATGTTGGGCATCAGCACGTCGCAGATCACCAGGTCGGGGTGGCTGCCGCGCACCGCGTCGAGCGCCTCGACGCCGTCGGCGGCTTCGACCGATTCGTGCCCGCGATGCCGCAGCAGGTCGACGATCAGTTCGCGATTCGGCGCATGGTCGTCGACGACCAGGACCTTCGCCATGATCAGTCCCCGGGCAACAGCAACGAAAAGACGCTGCCGCCGCCGCTTTCGCTGCTGAACTCGATGCGCCCGCCGAGCAGGCCCGCGAGCTTCTGGCTCAGGTGCAGGCCGAGCCCGGTGCCCTCGGGCATGCCTGCGCCGGCCTTGCCGACGCGTGCGAATGCGCCGAACAGCTTGCCCTGCTCGCTGGCCGGGATGCCGATGCCGCTGTCCTCGACGCGGATCTCGGTGCTGCCCGACGGCTCGCCGGCCGCGCGCAGCAGCCGCACGCGAACCGTGCCGTGCGGCGTGAACTTGATCGCGTTGCCGGCCAGGTTCAGCACGATCTGCTGCAGCGCCCGGCGGTCCGTGTGCAGCACGGCTTCGTCCGGCAGCTCGACGCTCAGCGTGAGCCCCTTGGCCTCGGCCTGCGGCCGCAGCGATGCGACGATGTCGCCGATCAGTGCCGCGCAATCGATCGCCTCGCGGCTCAGCTCGACCTTGCCGGCCTCGATCTTCGCCACGTCGAGCAGGTCGTTGATCAGTGCCAGCAGGTGGCGCGCGCTCGAACGCACGGTGTTGAGCTGGCGCTGCTGTTCGTCGTTCAACGGCCCCGGCAGCTGCATCAGCAGCGTGCCGGTGAAACCGATGATGGCGTTGAGCGGCGTGCGCAGCTCGTGGCTCATGCTGGCCAGGAAGCGGTCCTTGGCCTGGTTCGCGGCCGCCAGCTCGACATTCTTCTCCTGCAGCGCGAGCTCGAAGCGCTTGCGCTCGCTGATGTCGCGGATCGCGCTCAGCACGAACGCGCTCTCCTCGGTGCGCAACGGGCTCAGGCTGATCTCGATCGGAAACTCGCTGCCGTCCTTGCGCAGGCCGGCCAAGTCCAGCCCGGAGCCCATCGCGCGCTTGCGCGGCTGCAGGAAATAACTCGAGCGGTGGCCGACATGGGCGCGCCGGAAACGCTCGGGCAGCAGCGAGTCGACTGAGCGGCCGCGCAGCTCGCCGGCGTCATAACCGAACAGGCGCTCGGCCTGCGTGTTGGCGATGACGATGTGGCCGCTCGGATTGGCCATGACGATGCCGTCGGGCGTCGATTCCAGCAGGTCGCGGAAGCGCGCCTCCATCAGCTTGGCGTCGCGCCGCACCTTCAGGTGGGTGACGTCCTTCTCGGCCGACAGCACCAGCGGCGCGCCGCCGGTGCCCTGCAGCAGGCGCGTCGACACGTCGACGTAGAGCAGCGAACCGTCCTTGCGGCGGCGCATCGCCTCGTAGGTGGTCGCGCCCTTGGCCTGCGTCTCCTGCAGCCGCGCGGCGTGTTCCTCCTGCTGGTCGGCCGGCACCAGCAGCGCGGCGAAGTCCTGGCCGCAGGCATCGTCGTCGGCGTAGCCGAAGATCTCCGCCGCGCCGCGGCTCCAGTGCTCGACGCGCCCCTGCAGCGTCGACAGCACCAGCGCGTCGGGCGATTCGCTTGCCAGCAGCAGGGATGCATCCACGGCCATCGTCGGCCCCTCCCGGAACGCCTTTCCGGCCCATTAGAGCAGGCATTCGCCGCGCGCGGACGCGAAATCGCTACCGCTCGCGACGCGCGTCAGGCCGGCGCCAGCGCGGGCTCGCCTTCGATGATCCGCTGCGCGAGCTCGGCCGCCGGCATGGGCCGGCCGCACAGGTAGCCCTGCATCTGGTCGCAGCGCAACAGGTGAAGCAGCCGGGCCTGCTCCTCGGTTTCCACGCCCTCGGCCACGACCTTCAGCCGCAGCGAGTGGGCCAGCGTGATCATCGTCGAGACCAGCGTCATGCTGTTCGGGTCGTCGACCATCGAGTGCACGAAGCCGCGGTCGATCTTCAGCACCTGCACCGGCAGCTTGGCCAGGTAGGCGAGCGACGAATAGCCGGTGCCGAAGTCGTCGATCGCGAGGTCGATGCCGAGCCTGCGCAGCGCGTGCAGCTTGGCGATCGTGCTGCCGATGTCGGCCATCAGCAGGCTCTCGGTGATCTCGACATCGATGCCGTGCGCCGTTCCGCCGGGCTGCAGCACGGTTTCGACCGTGCTGACGAAATCGGCGCGGGCCAGTTGCACCGCCGAGACGTTGACGGCGATGCGCGGCGCCGCATGGCCGGCATCGCGCCAGGCCCGGTGCTGGCGCGCGGCGGCGTCGAGCACCCACAGCCCGACGTCGGCGATCAGCCCGGTTTCTTCGAGCAGCGGGATGAAGGTGCCGGGCGCCACCAACCCGCGCTCGGGACTGTTCCAGCGCAGCAGCGCCTCGACCGCGACGATGCGGCGGCTGCGCAGGTCGATCTTCGGCTGGTAGAACAGCACGAACTCGTCGTTGGCCAGCGCGCGCCGCAGCTCGCTCTCGAGCGCCAGGCGCTGCGCGACCGCCTCGGTCATGCGCGGGTTGTAGAACAGCATGTGCTCGGACTCCGCCTTGGCCTTCTTCAGCGCCGCCTCGGCGTTGCGGTAGAGGGTTTCGACGTCGCTGCCGTCGTCGGGATAGACCGCGATGCCGATGCGCGCCGATGCGCTCAGCTCGCAACTGCCCAGCATGAACGGCACGCCGAAGCAGTGCTCGGCACCGCGGCGGAACTGCCGCGCGACGTCGCTCTCGGCACCCAGGCCGGGCATCGTCACGGCAAAGACGTCGCCGCCGATGCGCGCCACGTGTCCCGCATCGCCGGTGCACTCCACCAGCCGGCCGGCCGTCTGCTGCAGCAGCGCATCGCCGGCCTGCCGGCCCTGCGTTTCATTGACGTAGCGGAAACGATCCAGGTCCAGCAGCCCGAAGGCCACGCGCTCGTTGGCCTGAGCCGCCTCGGCGATGTGCTGCCGCAGGCGCTCGCGCAGCAGGCTGCTGTTGGCCAGGCCGGTCAGCGGGTCGAAGTGCGCCAGCCGGTGCAGTTGCTCCTCCTTCTGCAGGTGGTCGACCGCGAACGCGACGTCGCCCGCCAGCTCGTTCAGCAGCCGCAGCTCGGCGGCGTCGAACACCCCGGCATCCTCGGCCAGCAGCGAGAGCACGGCATCGACGCGGCCGTCGACGATGATCGGCAAGCAGGCCAGCGCGCGGTAGCCGGCCTGCAGCAGGCTGTCGCGCAGCGTGACACGTGCGCCGAAGTCCGCATGCAGGTCGTTGCAGATCAGCGGCACCGCGGCCAGCGCGGCGGCGCGCACCGGGTGGCCGTCGTCGGGCGCGCCGTCGAGGGCCGGCAGCGCGAACGCCGCCAGCGGCGCGGCTTCGCTGCCGTGCCAGGCCGCGATGCTGGCCGCGCCGCTACCGGGCGCGATGGCCGCGATCCAGGCCAGCTTGAACGCCCCGGCCTCGACGGCGATGCGGCAGGCCTCGCGGAACAGCTCGTCGCGGCTGCGCACCCGCACGATCAGCGTGTTGATGCCGCTCAGCACGGCGTAGACCCGGTTCAGCCGCGCGATGCGGCGCTCGGCGCGGCGCTGCTCGGTCACGTCCTGCAGCGTGCTGAACCAGCGGCCCGCCGCGGCGTCGCCCTCGGCGACGATCGGCTCCATCGACTGGCGAACGTGGATCGGCGTGTCGTCACTCGGGTGGCGCACGCGGTACTCCAGGTCGGCGGCACGGCCGTCGCGCGCGGCGGCGCGGCAGCCCTCGCGGAAGTGCTCGCGGTCGCGCGGGTCCACCAGTGCCAGCCAGTCCTGCGTGCTGCGCGGCAGGCCGTCGGCGTGCGTGCCGACCAGCGCGGGCAGGGTCTCGGACCAGCGCTCGAACGAGCCGTCCGGCCGCGTGATCACGTGGCCCAGGTGGGCCATCTTCTGCGCCCGCAGCAGCGCCACCTCGCGCTCGTGCACGGCCTGCTGCAGCGCCACGCGCTCGCCGATGTCGCGCGCGATCTGCGAGATGCCGGTCACGCGGCCTTCGGCATCGCGGATCGGCGAGATCGTCAGCGCCACGTGCACCATGCTGCCGTCGCGGCGCAGGCGCTGGGTCTCGAGGCCGTCGATCGATTCGCCGCGCTGCAGCGCGGCGAGGATGCGCTGCTCCTCGGCCAGCCGCTCGGGCGGCAGCAGCATCGTCATCGGCTGCCCGATCGCCTCGGCGGCGGCATGGCCGAACAGGCGCTGCGCGCCGGCGTTCCAGCTGGTGATGATGCCGTCCAGCGTCTTGCCGATGATCGCGTCGCTGGAGGACTGCACGATCGCCGCCAGCTCCGAACGCGCCCGGTCGCTGCGCTCGCGTTCGGTGACGTCGCGCACGATGGCGGTGAAGAGGGTCTCGCCGGCGGCCTCGAAGCGCGACAGCGACACCTCGATCGGGAATTCCTCGCCGTTCGCGCGCAGGCCCTTGATCGGGCGCAGCGCACCCATGCGGCGGTTGGTGGTGCCCGCGCGGCCGTACTCGGCGGCGTGGTCGTGGTGCGCATGGCGCCAGGCCTGCGGGATCAGCCGGTCGAGCGGGCCACCGCAGACCGCTGCGGCGGCATGGCCGAACATGCGCTCGGCGGCCGGGTTGAAGACCACGATGCGCAGGGCGCCGTCCACCGTGACCACCGCGTCCATCGCCGAGTCGATCAGGCCCGCCAGCCGGGCCTGGCTGGCCTGCAGCTGGTTCGTCCGCTGCCGGGTTTCCTCGGCGGCGATCTGCAGCTGCGCCGCATGGCCCTGCACCAGGTCGTACAGCTGCACGTTCTCGTAGGCCACCGCGAACTGCGCCGCCATCGCGCTGGCGACGCGGCTGTCGTCGGCGTCGAAAGCGCTGCCGTCGAGCTTGTCGCCGAAGCACAGCCAGCCATGCAGCTGCGTTCCGCCGCGGATCGCCAGGCCGAGCAGCTCGCTGCTGCCGCCCAGGGCCTGCGGCCAGGCGGCGCCGGCGGTGCCGGCGCTCAGCGTCTGCGGTTCGGCGGCGTCGAGCAAGGCACCGGGCCAGCTGCCACGCTCGAGCGCGCCGGCACGCAGCGCCTGGGCATCGGCACCTTCGGCCAGCAGCTGGGCGACGCGCTGCTCGGTCGGGTCGAGCAGGCAGATCGCCACCGTCCGGGCACCCAGGATGCGCAGCGCGGCGCGCAGGAACAGCGCCACCATCTCCGCCGGGCTGCGCTCGGCCATCAGGCGCAGGCCCAGCTCCTCCAGTGCGGTCAGACGCGCGGTGATGCTTTGCAGGTGGCCCAGGTTGCGCTCGAAGCGCAGCGACAGCTCGGTCATGCGGCCGCGGTCCTGCGCCAGCGCCTGGCCATGGCCGATGATGCGCTCGATCATGCGGCGCGCCACGTCCAGGTCGTCGAGGTAGAGGCCGATCTTGTCGCCGATGCGGTGCAGCTCGTGCAGCTCGACCGAGCCATGCACCAGGTCGCCCGGCGGCAGCGCGACGGGCAACGCGTCGAGGCCCAGCTCATGGTTCACGGCAGCGAGGATCGCCTGCGGCTCCGAAGGCTTGGGCAGCACGGTGCCGACACCGCAGCGCGCGGCCATCGCGCGGGCCTGCGGCTCCGCGTAGGTGGCGCTGTAGAAGATCACCCGGGTGGCGGCCAGCTCGGCATCGGCGCGCAACGCCTTGACGAACTCGAAGCCGTCCATCCCCGGCATCAGGATGTCGGTGATCACCAGGTCGGGCCGCTCGGCGCGCACCGCCGCGAGCGCCTGCGCGCCGTCGGCGGCTTCGAGCAGGCGGTGCCGGGCGTAGCCCAGCAGCGTCAGCAGGAACTGGCGGTTGGTCGGGCGGTCGTCGACGACGAGGATGGTGCTCATGAATGCCTCGGTTCGGAGGGCGGCAGCAGCGCTGCCAGCTCGCGCAGCAGCGCCTGGGGCTCGATCGGGCGCAGCAGGAAGCGCGCGGCACCCTTGTCGAGGGCCTCGCGTTCATCCTTGTCGCCGTAGACCGACGAGGTGATGAAGACAAACGGAATCGTCGCCAGCGCCGGGTCGGCCTTGACCGACTCGAGCAGGGACATGCCGTCCTGGCCCGGCATGTGCATGTCCGACAGGATCAGGTCGGGCCGCTGCGCCCGCGCCGCCTGCAGGCCCGCGGCCACGCTGTCGGCCAGCGTCACCTGGTAGCCGAAGGGGCGCAGCGTGCACTCGATGAGGTTGCGGTTGGTCGCCGAATCGTCGATCACCAGCACCACCGCCCGCCGGCCCGGGGAGGGGTGGGGCGGCGCTGGCGATGGCGCTTCGACCGCGGTGTTCTCGTGCGGTGCGAGGCCGAGAAAGGTCTCCACCTGCCCGACGAAACGCTCCGGCTCGATCGGCTTGCTGAGGTAGTCGTCGAACCCGGCCGCCAGCACCTTGGCGCGGTCGCCCAGCATCGCCAGCGCCGTCACCGCGACGCAGCGCACGCGCGCGAGCGCCGGATCGGCGCGCAGGCGTTGCAGCACGCCGAAGCCGTCGAGCCGCGGCATGTGGATGTCGCACAGCACCAGGTCCGGCCGCTCGCGCTGCGCCAGCAGCAGCCCTTCCTCGCCGCTCTGGGCGGCCAGCGGCTCGTGCCCGAAGGCGCGCAGCAGGTAGACCATCAGGTCGAGGTTCTCGGGGTTGTCTTCGATGACCAGGATGCGGGCCATGGCGTCCTCAGGCGGGGATGCGCAGCGTGAAGCAGCTGCCGCGGCCGAACTCGCTGTGCAGCGTGATGCGCCCGCCGATCAGCTGCGCCAGCTTCTGCGACAGGTGCAGGCCGAGGCCGGTGCCTTCGTGGCGGCGCATCGAGCCCGAGTCGAGCTGGCTGAAGGCCTGGAACAGCCTGTCGGCGTCCTCGGGCTTGATGCCGATGCCGGTATCGGTGATGCGCACCTCGGTGCACGCCTGGGCGCCATCGCCGATCTGCAGCAGCTCGACCGTGACGCCGCCGGTCTCGGTGAACTTGATCGCGTTGCCGATCAGGTTGATCGCGATCTGCGACAGCGTGCGCCGGTCGGTGCGCAGCGACAGCGGCTGCGCCGGCAGGCGCAGCTCGAAGACCAGGCCCTTCTGCTGTGCCAGCGGGCGCAGCGTGGCGGCCACTTCGTCCAGCACCTCGGCCCACACCACCGGCTCGAGCTTCAGCTCGACCTTGCCGGACTCGATCTTGGTCAGGTCCAGCAGGTCGTTGATCAGCGACAGCAGGTGGCGCGCGCTGCCCTGCACGGTGCGCAGCTGCTTGTCCTGGTCGGCGTTCAGCGGCCCGGCCAGCTTCATCAGCAGCGTGCCGGTGAAGCCGATGATCGCGTTCAGCGGCGTGCGCAGCTCGTGCGACATGCTCGACAGGAAGCGGTCCTTCGACTGGCTGGCGCTCTCGAGCTCGAGGTTCTTCTCCTGCAGCGTCAGCTCGAAGCGCTTGCGCTCGGTGATGTCGCGCGCCGCGGCGAACACGCCCTGCAGCTTGCCCTCGCGGTCGTAGAAGGTGGTGGCGTTGTACGACACCACGGTCTCGGTGCCGCCCTTGGCGCGCGCGGTCAGCTCGTAGTTGGTGACCTTGCTCTCGCGCAGCACCAGCTTGATGCCTTCCTCGGCGAGGCCGGGGTCGGTGAAGTAGTCCTTGAACGGCGTGCCGATCAGCTCCTCGCGGGTGCAGCCGGTCAGCGCCTCCATCTGCTGGTTGACGTCGCTGATCACGCCCACCGGGTCGGTGGTCATCAGCGCGTCGACGTTCGATTCGATCAGCGAGCGGGAATAGAACTGCTGGTCGCGCAGCTGCTGCTCGAGCGCCTTCTGGTCGGTGATGTCGCGCGCCGCGGCCAGGATGCCCAGCGGCGCGCTGGCGGCGTCGGTGAACACGCCGGCGTTGAAGCTCACCGCGATGCGCCGCCCCTGGCGCGTGATCAGCACCAGCTCGTAGCCGAGCACGCGGCTGTCGCGCATCGTCTGCTCGACGCCGGCGCCGGCCTGGGCGGGGGCGGTGAAGTACTCGGCGAAGCGCGAGTTCACCAGGTGCTTGCGCGAATAGCCGGTGAGCCGCGTCGCGGCCTCGTTGACGTCGGTGATCACGCCGTCGGGCGCGATCGCGAAGAGGGCATCGGCCGAGGCCTCGATCAGCGAGCGGTTGTAGGCCTGCTGCTCGTTGAGCTGGTTCTGCAGCCGCGCCTGGTCGGAGATGTCGCGCGCGCTGGCGAAGATGCCCTGCAGCATGCCGTCGGCGGCGCGGAACACCGAGGCGTTGAACGACACCGTGGCCTTGCGCCCGCCCTTGTGGCGCAGCGTCAGCTCGTAGTTGGTGACGATGCCGTCGGCCAGCGTGCGCTTGACGCCCAGGTCGGCGCGCTCGGCCTCGGTGAAGTACTTCTTGAACTGCGAGCCGATCAGCTCGCCGCGCGCGAAGCCGCTCATGCGGCACATCTGCTCGTTGACGTCGGTGATGAAGCCCTCGGGGTCCACCGTCACCAGCCCGTCGACCGAGGACTCGATCAAGCCGCGCAGGTAGGTCTGCTGCTCGCGCATCTGCTCCTCGAGCCGCACGCGGTCGGTGACGTCGCGCGCGCTGGCGAAGATGCCGCGCACCTGGCCGGCCTCGTCCTTGAACACCGAGGCGTTGAACGACACCTGCAAGAGGCGCCGCGAGCGCGCGATCAGCGTCAGCGCGTACTCGGTGACGACGCCCTTGTCGAAGGTCTGCGCCACGCCGTCGCGCGCACGCAGCGGCTCGGTGAAGTAGTCGGTGAACGGCGTGCCGACCAGTTCGCCGCGCGCGTAGCCGGTCATCTGGCACATGCGGTCGTTGACGTCGCTGATCGTGCCCGACGGGTCCACCGTGACCAGGCCGTCGACCGAGGCCTCGATCAACCCGCGGTTGTAGGCCTGCGACTGGCGCAGCTGCTCCTCGAGCTTCTTCTGCTCGGTGATGTCGCGCGCCGCGGCGAACACGCCCTGCAGCTTGCCCTGCGCATCGTTGAAGGTGACGGCGTTGTACGAGACCACCGTCTCGCGCCCGTCCTTGGCCCGCGCGGTGAGCTCGTAGTTGGTGACGCGGCCCTCGCGCAGCACGCGCTTGATGCCTTCCTCGGCGCGCTTCGAATCGGTGAAGTAGTCCTTGAACGCGGTGCCGATCAGCTCGGCGCGCGAACGGCCGGTGAGCGCCTCCATCTGCTCGTTGACGTCGCTGATGATGCCCAGCGAGTCGGTCGTCATCAGCGCGTCGATGTTCGATTCGATCAGCGAGCGGGTGTAGAACTGCGACGACTGCAGCTGCATCTCCAGCTGCTGCTGCGCGGTGATGTCGCGCGCGCTGGCGAAGATGCCGCGCACCTTGCCGGCCACGTCCTTGAACACCGCGGCGTTGAACGACACCGGCACCTGGCGGCCGTCGGCGGCCTGCAGCGTCAGCACGTAGTTGGTCACCGCACCTTCGCGGAAGGTCAGGCGCACGCCGTTCTCGGCCCGCTCGCGCTCGGTGAAGTAGGCGGCGAACGGCGAGCCGATCAGCTGGTCGCGCTTGCGCCCGGCCATGCGGCACATCGTGTCGTTGACGTCGGTGACGATCATCGCCTCGTCCACCGTCACCAGGCCGTCGACCGAGGCTTCGATCAGGCCGCGGTTGTAGGCGCGTTCCTCGGCCAGCTGGTCCTGCAGCCGGCTCTGCTCGGTGATGTCGCGGGCGCTGGCGAAGATGCCGCGCACGGTGCCGGCCTGGTCCTTGAAGATCGCGGCATTGAACGACACCAGCTGCTCGCGCCCGTCCTGGCTGCGCAGCACCAGCTGGTAGTTGGTGACGGCGCCCTTGTCGAAGGTCAGCCGCACGCCGTCGGCGGCCTGGCGCGCATCGGTGAAGTACTGCGGGAACGGCGAGCCGACCAGCTCGGCGCGGCTGTAGCCGGCCATGCGGCACATGGTCTCGTTGACGTCGGTGATCACCAGCATCGGGTCGACGGTGATCAGCCCGTCGAGCGAAGCCTCGATCAGGCCGCGGTTGTAGGTGCGCTCGTCGCCGAGCTGGCTCTGCAGCCGCGCCTGCTCGGTGATGTCGCGGGCGCTGGCGAAGATGCCGCCGACCTCGCCGGCCTCGTTGCGGAACACCGAGGCGTTGAACGAGACGGCCAGCTGCGCGCCGCTGCGCATCGCCAGCGTCAGCACGTAGTCGGTGACGACACCCTTGTCGAAGGTCTCGCGCACCCCGGCGAGCGCACGCTCGGCGTCGACGAAATAGTCGACGAAGGGGGTGCCGATCAGCTCCTCGCGCGCATAGCCGCTCATCTGGCACATGCGGGCGTTGACGTCGCTGATGGTGCCCGACGGATCGACCGTGATCAGCCCGTCGACCGAGGCCTCGATCAGCCCGCGGTTGTACGACTGCGATTCGCGCAGCTGCTCTTCCAGCTGCTTCTGCTCGGTGATGTCGCGCGCGGCGGCGAACACGCCCTGCAGCTTGCCCTCGGCGTCCTTGAAGGTCGAGGCGTTGTACGACACCAGCGTGCGGCGGCCGTCCTTGGCGCGCGCGGTGAGCTCGTAGTTGGTGACCTTGCCTTCGCGCAGCACCAGCTTGATGCCTTCCTCGGCGCGCTGCGGGTCGGTGAAGCAGCCCTTGAACGGCGTGCCGATCAGCTCCTCGCGGGTGCGACCGGTGAGTGCCTCCATCTGCTGGTTGACGTCGGTGATCACGCCGACGGAGTCGGTGGTCATCAGCGCGTCGATGTTCGATTCGATCAGCGAGCGGGTGTAGAACTGCGTCGCCTTGAGCTGCTCGGTGAGGCGGATCTCGTCGGAGATGTCCTTCGAGATCAGCAGGTAGCCCACCGCCTTGCCGGCGGCGTCGCGCCGCGGCGTGATGACCACGCGGGCAATGAAGCGCTCGCCGTTCTTGCGCAGCCGGCCGATCGTGCCTTCCCACTTGCCGGCGCCGAGCGCCACGTCGAGGATCTGGCGCGGCTGGTTCGCCGCCACGTCCTCGGGCAGGTGCAGGATGTTCGAGTTGGCCTTGCCGACGACCTCCTCGGGCTCGTAGCCGTAGAGGCGCCGCGCGCCCTCGTTCCACAGCAGGATCTTGCCGTCGAGGTCCTTGCCGATCACCGAGTACTCGGTCGACGACTCGAGGATGTTGCCGATGAAGTCGAGCGCTTCCTGCGCGTTGCCGACGATCGCGTTGTCGAACAGCTTGGTGCGGTGCGGGGCTTCGTTGCCGCGCAGCTCGTGTGAGGGCCTGTCGGACATGGTTGCTCCCTGACCGGGACGGTTGCCCGGCATCGAATGATGCGCCTGTGAAGTCATGCGAGGGCGGCGCTGTGCGGCGGCAGCAGGTCGAGGGCCATGTAGTCGGACGACAGCTGCGCCTGGTCGCGGCCGGCCTGCTTGACGCGGTAGAGCGCCCGGTCGGCGGCCTGCAGCATCGCCGTGACGCTGCGCCGCGACGTCGTCATCGAGGCCACGCCGATCGACAGCGTGACCGGCGGCAGCGCGCTGCCTTCCTGCACGATCTGCAGCTCGCGCATGCGCGAGCGAAGGCGGTCGGCGCAGTCGCGCGCCGCCACCGGCGTGGTGCCCGGCATCAGCACGACGAACTCGTCGCCGCCGTAGCGGCACACCGTGTCCTCCTCGCGGAAAGCGGCCCGCAGGTGCGTGCTGACGGCGCGCAGCATCGCGTCGCCGGCGGCATGGCCGAAGCGGTCGTTGCACTGCTTGAAGTGATCGATGTCGATCAGCAGGAGGCTGAGGCTTCGCTCGTGGCGCACCGCCTGCGCGATCTCGCGCTGCAGCACCTCGTCCAGGCAGCGCCGGTTGTACAGGCCGGTCAGGCCGTCGCGCAGCGATTCCTCGCGCAGGCGGCGGTTGGCCGCGTCGAGCGCCTGCTGGGCCTGCTGGCGCTCGCGAACCTCGCGCTGCAATTCGCGCGTGCGGTCCTCGACGCGACGCTCGAGCTCGCCCTGCAGGCGCTCCAGCTCGGCGATCTTCTGGTGCAGCTTGTCGCCGACGACGCCGAGCTGTTCGTCCGTCACCGGCGTGCCGGCCGGGGACACCTCGCGCGGCCGGGTCTCGCGCAGCGCCTGCTCGACGACGTCGAGCACCAGCTCCGGCTCGCACGGCTTGGCCAGCAGCCGCCACACGCCGCAGTGCCGCACCAGGGCCCGCGCCTCCTTCTCGTCGTATGCGGCCGAGCACAGGATGACCTGGGTCTCGCGCAGCTGCGGGTAGTCGGCCAGGCGCCGCGCCAGCGAGTAGCCGTCGAGGCGCGGCATCACGATGTCGGCGATGACGAGCTTCGGCCGTTCGCGGCGGGCGATCTCGAGCGCCTCGACACCGTCGCCGGCTTCCAGCAGCCGGTGGCCGCGGCCGCGCAGCAGCGTGATCAGGAATTCCCGGTTGGCCGGCAGGTCGTCGACGATGAGGATGGTGTGCATGATGGCCTTGCGGTCGGGTGTTGGCGTCAGCGGCGGCCGGCGTGGCTGCAACGTTTGCAAGGAGTTTCGAAGGCGAGCGGACGCGCGAGCTGATCTGCATCAAGTCAGGCTGTAGGGAGATATCGCCGGTTCGCGCGGCGTGCAGTGGTTCACGAACGGCCGACTGCGCGCGCCGCTGGGCTCGGGACACGCATCGGCGCGCTGCGCCGCGCTTGCGCCCGGTCAACCCCGCGCCCCCGGTTCCCCGGCACGCTGGCGCCACGGTGGCCGTCCGCGCCGTTCGAGCGGGCGACAGGGCTGCGGCCAGGAGCGACAGCGGTGGCACACGGACTCGGCGATTGGAAGCGGTGGGTCCTGTGGGGTGCGGGGCTGGCCCTGGTCATCGCGCTGCTCGCCGGCGTGCTGCGCCAGGCCGCGCAGGAGCAGCTCGAGCGCGACACGCGGCACTCGGCGCTGAACTGGGCGCACCTGGCCGGATCGACGGTGCCCGACCTGGAGGCGTTGTTCGAAGGCCGCGGCGTCAGTCCCGGTGCGCGCCAGCAGCTCGAACGGCTGCGCCACGCGTCGCAGGTGTTCCGCTTCAAGCTGTTCGATCGCCGGGGCATCCTGCTGCTGGTGTCCGACGAGCTCGATCGCGACGCCGCCAGCGGCGGCCCAGCGGCGGCAGGGCCCAGGCCGGACGCCTACTCGGCGCCGGCGGCTGCGCTGGCCGGCAGCAGCCTGATCGTCTTGAAGCGCGAGCAGCGGCCGGATCGGCCCGCGGTGTACAGCGAAGCCTACGTGCCGCTGCTGCGCGACGGCCGCGTGCTCGGCATCGTCGAGGTCTACGTCGATCAGGTGGCGCAGGCGGCCAGCATCGAGCGGGCCTTCGCGCGCGTGGCCGGCGCGGTGGCCGCGCTGCTGTCGCTGCTGGTGGCGCTGGCCGGGTGGCAGCTCTGGTGCCGCGGCCGGCAGCAGCGTGCGGCCGAGGCACGCATGCGTTATCTGGCACATCACGACGTGCTGAGCGGCGTGATGAACCGCACCAGCTTTCACGAGGCCCTGCGCCAGGCCAGCTGGCGCCATGGCGAGGGCGGGCCCGGCTTCGCGCTGCTGTGCATCGACCTCGATCACTTCAAGGACGTCAACGACTCGCTCGGCCACGCCGCCGGCGACGAGGTGCTGCGCCAGGCCGCGCAGCGCCTGGGCGATGCGGTGCGCCACGGCGACCACGTGGCCCGGCTGGGCGGCGACGAGTTCGCGGTGCTGCAGACGGGGGTGGCCGGCGCGGCCGACGTCACGACGCTGGCCGAGCGCATCGTGCAGGCGCTGGCCGCGCCCTACGAGGCCGGCGGCGCGCAGGTGCACTGCAGCGGCAGTGTCGGCGCGGCGATCCATGGGGTCGACGCCACCGGGCTGAAGGACCTGCTGCACAAGGCCGACCTGGCGCTGTACCGCGCCAAGTCCACCGGCCGCAGCACGTTCAGCTTCTACGACGCGACGATGGACGAGCAGCTGCAGGACCGGCGCATGCTGACGCGCGAGCTGCGCGACGCCATCGCCGGCAACCAGTTGACGCTGGCCTACCAGCCGCTGCATGCGGCCAACGGCCTGACCTTGACCGGCTACGAGGCGCTGCTGCGCTGGCAGCACCCGAGCCGCGGCGCCGTGGGGCCGGCCGAGTTCATTCCGCTGGCCGAGGACAGCGGGCTGATCGACGCGCTCGGGCGCTGGGTGCTGCGGCGCGCGTGCGCCGACGCCGCCGGCTGGCCCGAGCCGCTGAGCGTGGCGGTGAACCTGTCGGCCGCGCAGTTCGGCCGCGGCGAGCTGGTGGCGGTGGTCAGCGCCGCGCTCGCCGATGCCGGCCTGGCGCCTCATCGGCTGGAGCTGGAGATCACCGAGTCGCTGCTGATGAGCAACACCGAGCAGACCCTGGGCACGCTGCAGGTGCTGTCGGCGATGGGCATCGCCATCGCGATGGACGACTTCGGCACCGGCTATTCGAGCCTGGCCTACCTGTGGCGCTTTCCGTTCGACAAGGTCAAGATCGACCGCGCTTTCACGCAGAACCTCGGCAGTGATCCGAAGGTGAGCCTGATCGTGCACTCGATCATTTCGCTGGCGCATTCGCTGAACATCCGCGTCAACGCCGAAGGCGTGGAAACGCCGGCCCAGATGGCCGCGCTGCAGGCCCACGGCTGCGACGAGCTGCAGGGTTTCCTGCTCGGACACCCGCGCCCGCTGGCGGCACTCGCGCCCCGGCCCGCGGTCTTGCCGCCGCGGCAGGCGCCACGGCGCGGTGCCGCCGGGCATTCGATCTGGGACACGCCGCCGACCGTGCCGCTGCCGCCGGCGGTCCGGCCCACGCGCCCGGCACCGCTGGGCTGATCGGCGGGTCAGCGGCCGCGTCGATCGATCACGCCAGCGCAGTGCTGCCGCGCCCGATGCCTTGGTCCGGCGCCGGCGATGCTGCATTCGCGGCCGTCGCGACCCGGTTGCGTCCGGCGGCCTTGGCGCGGTAGAGCGCCTGGTCTGCCCGGGCCAGCAGCGTCTGCGGCGTGTCGGCGGCGCCGGGCAGGGGCTGCGCGGCCAGCGTGGCCACGCCCAGGCTCACGGTCACGCACGCGGCCGTCTCCGAGGCCCCATGCGGCAGCGCGAGCGCAGCGACAGCGGCGCGAATCCGCTCGGCCACCAGCGCGGCCGCCGCGGCGTCGGTGTTCGGCAGGACGACGGCGAATTCCTCGCCGCCGTAGCGCGCCGCCAGGTCGCCGACACGGCCCACCGCGGTGGCGATCGCCCGCGCCACCTGGCGCAGGCAGTCGTCGCCGGCCTGGTGGCCATGGCGGTCGTTGTAGCGCTTGAAGTGGTCGATGTCGGCCATCACCAACGACAAGGGCGGGCCACTGCGTTGGGCGCGCTGGCACTCGCGCGCCAGCACCTCGTCGAAGACGCGCCGGTTCGCGATGCCGGTCAGCCCGTCCACCGAGGCCAGCTCGCGCAGCCGCGCTTCGAGGCGGTGGCGCTCGGTGCTGTCGCTGAAGACGGCCGCGTAGTGGCTGACCCGCCCGTCGGCGTCGCGCAGCAGGCTGATCGAGGTCTGCTGCGGATAGACCTCGCCGCTGCGACGGCGATTCCAGATCTCGCCGTGCCAGTGGCCGGTGGTATCTGCCGCCTCGCGGATGCGCCGGAAGAATTCGTCGTCGTGGCGGCCCGAGAACAGCAGCCGCGGCGTCCGCCCCAACGACTCGGCCGGCGAGAAGCCGGTGATGTGCCCGAACGCCGGGTTGATCGATTCGATGCGCAACTCGGCGTCGAGGACCATCACGCCTTCGGCGGCGCTGGTGATCACGGCGGCGGCAACGGCATTCGATTCGCCCAGCGCGCGCAGCGCTTCATGGCTGTCCTGCATCGCCCGCTGGGACGCGACGATGCGCTCGGCCATGCGGTTGAACGAACGCGCCAGCCCGTCGAGCTCGGAAACACCGGACGCGGCACCGGCGCGGGCCGATGCATCACCTTCGCCCAGCCGTGTCGCCGCGGCGGACAGCTCGCGCACCGGCCGGTAGATCGAACGCGCCAGCTTCAGGCCCAGCAGCACGGCCGCGCCGGCCATCGTTGCCGCGACAGTCGCGACGAAGCCGAACAGGCGATGCATCGGCTCGAGCACCTCGCGCGCGGGCACCGCGTGCACCAGCGTCCAGTCGGCGAACCGGTTGTCGCCGAACGGTCCGAGGCGGGCATAGCTGCTGAGCAGGCGTTCGGGCGGCAGCGGAGAGGTTCCGGCGTGGGCGAGCGGCAGATCGAACGAGCCGCGCTGCGCCGTCGCCGTGCGCAGCGCGGCCGCCAGCGGGTGGACCGTCTCGCGCGTCACGTCGGGGTCCACGCTGGCGACGATGCGGCCCTGGCCATCGAGCAGGTAGGCGTACTCGTCGCCGTCGCCGTCGCCGCTGCCCTCGCCGACGTCGGCGATGCGCTGCAGCAGGTGGCGGCGGTCGAGCGTGGCGACCAGCACCGCGAACGAGCGCCCGGCGCCGTCGGCCGCGCCGCTCAGTGCATGCAGCGCACTTTCGCTGCGCTGGACGTCGATGAACAGCGCATCCGGCGGCTCGTCCTGCGCCTGGCGGCGCAAGGCCTCGAGGGCCGCGTCGTGCAGCTGCGCGAACCGCCGGCCGCGATTCTCGGGCCGCGTGGTCGCGACGATCACGCCGTCGCGGTCCACCAGCTCGAAGGAGGCCAGCATCGGCAGGTAGTTCAGCGTCTCGCGGAAATGCGCCTCGAGCTCCGGCACGCTCGCCTTGTGCAGCACCGGGTTGACACTCAGCACGCGCAGGCTGTTTGCGAAGGTGTTCACCAGCTCGTCGAGGTGCTTCGCCGCCAGCACCACCTTGCCCTCGACCTCGCGCACCGCGTTGGCGGTGGCCGCCTGGCGCATCTGCAGGTAGGTGATGGACAGCGTCACCGCCAGCGATGGCAGCGTCAACGCCAGCAGCGCCAGCGACAGGCGCCGGCGCAGCGACAGCTGCAGCGCGACGCTGCTCCAGGGCTCGACGCGCCAGTCGAGCCACAGCGCGAGCGCCAGCAGCACGAAGCCGCTGGCGGTGGGCAGCGCGACCTGCGACAGGAAGTAGAAGTCGAGCGTGCCGGGCAGCCCGAGCAGGTAGCCGATCAGCGCGAGCAGGCCGAGTGCGCCCAGCATCGCGGCGAGCGTGCCCACGCCGAGCCGGTGCAGTGCGGTGCGTGCCCGCGGCACGACGAGGAAGATGCTGCCGGCGAGCACCATGCCGAGCGCGGTCGCGCGCGAGGGACGCCCGGGAAACGGATTGCGGCCGGGATCGATCAGCCAGGTGTGCAGCGCGCGACCATCGATGCCGAAGTCGGCGCCGAAGCCGTATTCCGCCAGCACCAGCAGCCCGAGCGCGGCGAGGGCGACGCCGGCGGCTGTCTTGACCGTGCGCCGCCACGCGGGCAGCCCCACGCCGGCCAGCAGCGCCAGTCCGGCCACTGTGAACCCCAGCGCGGTGTCGAACACCATCAGGAAGCCGGGCACCAGGCGCACCAGCTGGGGCTGCCGCAGCAGCCAGCCGGCCATCGTGAACAGGCCGAACAGTGCGAGCAGCGCGCCGAGCACGGCGACGCTGCGGCGGGCGAAGGGGGCAGACAGGGTGGTCATGACTTGTCCCAGCTGAAGCCGTGGGTCCGGAAGACGCGCAGGCAGGCGTCCACCGCTTGCGGGTCGAGCCACGAACCGCGCCGGGCCTCGACCTCCGCCAATGCCGCTTCGATGCCCAGGCCGGCGCGGTAGGGCCGGTGCGAGGACATCGCCTCGACCATGTCGGCCACCGCGAGGATGCGTGCCTCGAGCGCGATGGCGTCGCCCTTCAGGCCCTGCGGGTAGCCGCTGCCGTCGATGCGCTCGTGGTGCTGGTGCACCATCTCGGCCACCGGCCACGGAAAGCGGATGTCCTTGACGATCTCGTAGCCGGCCTGGGCGTGGGTCTTGATCAGCTCGAACTCGAGCTTCGACAGCCGCGTCGGCTTGGACAGCAGCTCCGCCGGCACCTGCACCTTGCCCAGGTCGTGGATCAGCGCGCCGAAGTGGATGCCTTCGACCGCCGGCTCGGCCAGGCCCATCTCGCGCGCGATCGCCGCCGCCAGCGCGGCCACGCGCCGCTGGTGCCCGGCGGTGTACGGGTCGCGCATCTCCACCGTCGCGGCGATCGCGTCGATGGTCGAGACCAGTGCCGCATGCAGCGTTTCCTGGGCACGACGGCGCTCGGCGATGTCGATGCGCTGCGCCGCGCGGGCGCGCAGGTTCGAGACGCCGTAGGCCAGGTTGGCCGCCAGCTCCTCCAGCAGCTGCACCTCGGCGGCATCGAACGATTCGTCGTCGGCGGCGGCGATGACCACCGCGGCGAGCGGTCGCTCGCCGGCCGCCAGCCGCAGCGGCAGTGCGAGCAGGCCGGGCCAGTGCTGGAAGACGCGCGGCCCGCACGGGGGACCCTGCACGGCCTCGCCGGCGCGCATCAGCTGCGTCCGGCCGAGCCGCAGCGCGCGCGCCAGCCCGTGCTGGCCGTGCGCGTCGTCGCGCCATGTCAGCGGGCCGGCGGCGAGCGCGGCGGGGTCGATGCCGGTGCAGCCGCGCGGCTCGATCGAGCACGGCGCATCGTCGAGCGCATAGCCGACGAAGGCCATCGGGTAGCCGCCGATATCGCACAGGATGCGCGTCATCTGCGCGATCAGCCCGTCCTCGTCGGCGGCCCGCACCAGCGCTTCGTTGCCGGCGCTCAGCGTCCGCAGCGCACGGTTGGCGCGTTCGATCGCGTGCTGGCGCGCCAGCCGCTCCGAGATGTCGCGGACGAACCCGGCCGCGCACCACCGCCCGTGCAGCCGGACCGCCGAGATCGCCAGCTCGACCGGCAGCTCCTCGCCGCCCTTGCGCAGGGCGTGCATCTCGACCACGTGGCCGATCACCGCGCCGCCGCCGTCGCCGACGAAGCGGGCGAAGCCGCCGGCGAAGGCGTCGTAGTAGCGCGCCGGCACCACGAGCCGGTGCAGTTCCGCGCCGACCGCTTCTTCGGCGGTGTAGCCGAGCATGCGCTCGGCCGAGGCATTCCAGAACGTGATCCGGCCGGTGCCGTCCATCAGGATCACCGCATCCATCGTCGCGCCCGTGATCGCCTGGAAGGTCTGCTCGCCGGCGCGCAGCGACTGCTCCACGCGCAGCTGGTCCTCGAGCAGGCTCAGCAGCGCCCGCCGCGAGCGTTCGGACTGCTCGAGCTGCGACCGCGCCAGCGCGCCGCGCTCGCGCTCGCGCAGGTCGGACACCACCAGGGCGACCCGGCCTTCGGTGCCGCCGAGCGGCGTGGCCGTCACCAGCGCCGGCCGGCCGCTGCCGTCGCCGCCGGCGAGGTCGATCTGCTGCGGCACGCCGGCCGCGGCGTCCGGCCGCAGCAGCGCGTCCAGCGCCGCGCGATCGCAGGCGACGGCCATCTCGCGCGCCAGCGTGCCGATCACCGTCTTCAGCGGGCGCTCCAGCAGGCGCGCGAGCGCCTCGTTGGCATACAGCAGGCAGCCCGACGCATCGACCGTGGCGGCGCCTTCGTGCATCGCTTCGACGAAGGCGCGGTACGGCGTTTCCGCGCCCTCCAGCGTGAACACGTTGTGCGCGCCCGGCGCGCCGGTCACCAGCGCGTCGACGCTGCCGCTGCGCAGCGCGGCCAGCACCGCCTCGGCCTCGTCGAGCCGCTCGCGCAGCGCCGCGTTCTCGCTCACCAGGTCGGGCTCGGCACGCATCGCTTCAGCGGCTGCGGATGTCGAGCGCGGCGAACAGACGCACGCGGTCGGACAGGTCGCCGATCAGGCGGCGCACCGGCGGCGGCGCGTCCTTGACGAGCGTCGGCGCGGCGAGGATGCGGCCCTGCAGCGCGAGCAGCGGCTCCTGGTAGACATCGATCACCTCCAGCTCGTAGCGCCCGGCCAGGTGCTGCTCGCACGCCGCGCGCAGGTTGGCGATGGCGTGCGCCGAACGCTCGGTGGCGCCGGTGACGTACAGGCGCAGCACATAAGCGGCCGCCGCATCGTCCTCGAGCGCGTGCTCGAAGGCCTGCGTCGCCGTCGGTTCGAGACGATCGCTCATGATGCCGTCCCTTGCGAGGGCAGGGCGGCCAGCGGTACCAGCTTCAGGCCCACCAGGGCCTTCTCGGTATCCGACAGGTCGCCGACCACCTTGCGCAGCGGCGGCGGCAGCTTGCACACCACCGTGGGCATCGCCAGGATGCCGTCCTCGTCGGCGCGCTGCGGGTCGGCCTTCAGGTCGATCACCTCGATGCGGTAGCGCCCGCGCAGGTGCTGCTCGGCGATGCGCTTGAGGTTGGCGAAGGCGGTCATCGAGCGCGCGGTCTGGCCGGCGACGTACAGGCGCAGCTCCCACACCTCGCCGGCGGCAGCGACGGCGGGGCCGGCGATGGCGGGCGCGTTCATGCGCGCTCCCCGGCGGCCGCTTCGTCCTTGCGCAGCGTGGCCCGGGCCGAGCGGTCGGTCTCCAGCAGCACCTCGCTGCGCTCGGCCTGCGCGATCAGCGTCTCGGCCTCGAGCATCTCGGCGGCCGATTCGGCGCGCAGCATCAGGATCCGGGCCTCGACCACCTCGCGCCGGCGCTCGATGTCGCGCCGGCGGGCCTGCACCTCCTGGGCCCGCACCAGCGTCTCGGCCTTCTCGGTGCTTTCCTGCACCTGGCGCGCCGTGCCCGTGAGCACGCCGGCGGTGCCGAGGTAGACATCGCGCAGCTCGATGCCGCGGTCGGTCAGCAGGAACTCGCGCATCTGGTTCGAGTGCGCCATGCCGCGCGACTTCAGCAGGTAGAGCAGGCGGTTGCGCTCGCCGTTGCTCTCCACGTCGCGCAGCAGCAGCCAGGTGTCGGCCAGCGACGAGATGTGGGTGTCGGTGGCTTCCAGCGTATTGCCGGCGTGGTTCAGGCTGGTGAACAGCGCGGTGATCTGCAGGCTCTTCAGGAAGTCGATCAGGCGCGTCAGCATCGCCCGCACTTCGAGCGCCGAGCCGATGGTGGTCAGGTTCGATATCGGGTCGATCACCACCACCTGCGGGTGGAAGCGGTTGACGGCGCGGTGGATGGTCGCCAGGTGCAGCTCGAGCCCGCAGGCGGTGGAGCGCGACGGCAGGATCTGCAGCTTGCCGCCGTCGACCCACGGTTGCAGGTCGATGCCGATGGAGCGCATGTTGCGCACGATCTGCGCCGGCGATTCCTCGAGCGCCAGGTACAGGCAGCGCTCGCCGCGGCGGCAGGCGGCGTCGACGAAGCTCGCCGCCAGGCTCGACTTGCCGGTGCCGGCGGTGCCGGACACCAGGATGCTGCTGCCGCGGTAGTAGCCGCCGCCGCCGAGCAGCGCATCGAGCCGGTGCACGCCGCTGGGCACGCGCTCGGACGACACCGCATGCGTGAGGTTCAGCGAGGTGATCGGCAGCACGGAGATGCCGTCGGCGTCGATCAGGAACGGGTACTCGTCGGGTCCGTGCACCGAGCCGCGGTACTTGACGACGCGCACCCGCCGCGTCGCGATCTGGTCGACGATGCGGTGGTCGAGCACGATCACGCAGTCGGCCACGTACTCCTCCAGGCCATGCCGGGTGTAGGTGCGGTCGCCGCGCTCGCCGGTGATCACCGCGGTCAGGCCGCGGGCCTTGAGCCACCTGAACAGGCGCTGCAGCTCGGCGCGCAGGATGGTCTCGTTGGGAAAGCTGCCGAACAAGGTCTCGATGGTGTCGAGCACGATGCGCCGGGCCCCCACCGAGTCGATCGCGTTGCCGAGCTGGATGAACAGGCCCTCCAGGTCGTAGTCGCCGGCCACCTCGATCTCGCTGCGGTCGAGCTGGATGTGCTTGATCGCCATGCGCCCGCTCGCCACCAGCGCATCGAGGTCCACGCCGAGCGAGGCGACGTTGCGGGTCAGCTCCGGCGGCGTTTCCTCGAAGGTGACGAAGACGCCGGGTTCGTTGCAGTCGAGGGCGCCGCGGATCAGGAACTCCATGCCGAGCAGCGTCTTGCCGCAGCCGGCACCGCCGCAGACCAGTGTCGGACGGCCCCGCGGCAGGCCGCCGGCGGTGATCTCGTCCAGGCCCGGGATGCCGGTGGGGCACTTCTCGATGCCGGTGGTCATGCCTGCTGCTCGGTCCATCGTCTGCTCCGTTCGTTTCGGGTGTTAGTCGGCGCTCGGATAGGGCGCCGGGTGTTCGAGTTGCCGCGCGAGCGTGTTGACCTCGCGCTTGAGTGCCAGCACGCGTTCTTCGCGGTCGAGCGTCAGCTGCTGCCAGCGCTGCAGCTCGTCGAGCTGCGCGCGCAGCGTCGCCTCGGCCTCGTGGCGGGCGGTGGCGTCGCGCACCGAGCCGAGCAGGCAGGGCCTGTCGCCGAGCAGGATCGGAGATCCCGTGATGTCGACGACGACGGCGCTGCCGTCCGACTTGCGCAGCGGCAGGCCGGCCCGGAAGTGCAGCTCGCCGCGGGCGCCGCGGTCGAACTCCCCGAGCACCTGCTCGAGCGCCGCGGGGTCGATGAACGTGGCGATGGGCAGGCCGTGCAGCTGGCCGGGGCCGTACCCGAGCAGGCGCTCCATGCTGCCGTTGACCAGCGTCACGCGCCGCGTGGCGACGTCCATCACGGCGATGCCGTCGGTGGTGTGCTCGAAGATGGCCTGGAACGTCGCCTGCGACTGGCGCAACGCCTGCTCGCCGTCGCGCGCGGCGCGCAGGGACATCACCAGCGCGATCTTGTCCGCGAGGCGCTCGGCGAACTCGACCTCGTCGGGCCTCCACCGCCGCGACGGATCGGCAGGCACGAGGCTTAGCAGCCCGACGCGCGCGTCGCCGACAGTGACCGCCGCATGCAGCGCGCCGGCGGCGTCGAAGGCCGCGTCGCGCGTGGGCTCGCCGCCGGCGTGCCGGCCGGTCGCGGCGTCGTAGTCGTCGATGCAGCGCAGCGGCGGTGCGCCGGAGCCGGCGAGCTCGACACGGGCCCTCACGGCAGCGGTGACGCGCGCCGCCACCTCGGTGACGTGCCGTACCACGCGTTCCACTTCGCCTTCATGCGCCGCGGCGGCGGCCGCGATGTCCTGCATCGCGCGCGCCTGATCGGCCGCCCGGTGGCGCACGGTGACGTCCTCGAACAGCAGCAGCACCTGGCCGTCGCCCGCCTCTCCGACCGGCTCGGCACGGACCAGGAAGAATTCGCCGTTGTCCAGGCACAGGTTGCTGTCGGGCCTGCGGGCGCTGCCGGGTTCGCCGCCGACCGCTCCGCCCTCGAGCGGCGCCTCGCGCTTCGGAAAGCAGTTCCAGTAGGGCCGCCCGATGAGGTCACCGGCCGGCGCACCGGCCCGCACGGCATAGGCACGGTTGCAACGCAGCACGCGCTGCTGGCGGTCGTGCACCACCAGCGGCATCGCGACCGCGTCGGCCATCTTCAGCCAGTCGCGCTGCGCCTGCGCAAGCGCACGGTGGGTTCGCTGCAGCGTTTCACGCAAGCGCGCGAGTGCAGGCTCGGGAGAGCGGACAGCCGGATGGTCCATGCCGGCCAGTCTGAGGCGCGCGCCGCGCTGCACGTTGACGAGCCTCAAGTCACGCCCGCGTCGCGCGCGCCGTCGGTGCTGCCGTGACATTGCTCACGCGCAGCCATCGCAACGTGCAGATGTCACGGCTGGCCGCGCCGCGGCCGCGCAACTGATGCAGATCAACCCCGCGCCGGGTTGAGCGAGAACACTGCGCGGCATCGGCAGCACCTGAGGTCAAACGATGGAAACGACGGACGTACAGCAGCGATCGCCCAAGGCGCACTCTCGCGACTCGATTGCGCTCGCGACCATCCTCGATCGGCTCGGCCCGAACGTGAGCGTGCAGCTGCTGATGGCCGACGGCACGCTGCTCCATGCCAACCAGGCCTCGCTCGACGCGGTGGGCACGACGCTGACCGACGTGATCGGCCTGCCGTTCCACGCGACGCCGTGGTGGCCCGTCAACCCGCACGAGCGCCAGCGGCTGCAGGCCGCGATGGAGGACGGGCTGCACGGCAAGCCGAGCCGCTTCGAGGTGCACCTGCAGCGTGCCGACGGGCGGATGACGACGGCGGACTTCACGCTCAATCCGGTGTTCGACGGCGCGGGCAAGGTGGCCTTCCTGGTGCCCTCGGCCTGCGACACGAGCGGGCGGCATGCCGAACGCGAGCGCATTTCCTTCCTTGCCGAGCATGATGCGCTGACCGGACTTCCCAACGCGCATCGGATGCGGCAACTGCTGCCGCAGGTGATCGCCGACGCCCGGCAGCTCGGCAGGCGCCCGGCGTTGCTGTGCATCGGCATGGACCACTTCAACCGCATCAACACCGCGCTGGGCCTGCCGGCCGGGGACGAGGTGCTGCGCACGATGGGCACGCGCATCGCGGCCTGCCTGGAGCCCGGCGACCTGCTGGCGCGCGGCAATGGCGACGAGTTCATCGTCGCGCTGGCGGCCCCGGCGGCACCCGACGAAGCCTGCGAGCAGCTGGTGCTGCTGCTGCAGGACACGATCGCCGCGCCGATCGTCGTGGAGGGTCGCGAGGTGGTGGTGACCGCCGGCATCGGCCTGGCCAGCGCCGATGCCGACAGGGCCGACCCCGACCTGCTGATGCGGCACGCCGGCATCGCGCTGGAGCAGGCGCAGCGCAGCGGCTGCGGCCGCAGCGCGACCTACGGGCGCGACCGGCTGGATGCCGATCCGGACCACCTCGCGCTCGCAGCGGCGTTGCGGCACGCGATCGAGCGCGATCAGCTGCACCTGGTCTACCAGCCGCAGGCCGACCTGGTGACCGGGCGCATCGTCGGCGTCGAGGCCTTGCTGCGCTGGCAGCATCCGCAATTCGGCCTGGTGCCGCCCGAGCGCTTCCTGCCGATCGCCGAGGAGACCGGCCTCGGCGCGGCGATCGGCGACTGGGTGATCCGCAGCGCGTGCCGCAAGGCGGCCGCGTGGCAGCAGCCGGGCTGGCCCGGCGTGCGCATCAGCGTGAACGTCTCGGCAGCCCAACTGCAGCAGGCCGACTTCGTCGAGGGCATCGAGCGCCGGCTGCGCGAAGCCGGCCTGCAGCCGCGCCGCTTCGGCCTGGAGATCAGCGAGAACCAGCTGATGGCGCGGCCGGACCAGGCAGCGGCACGGCTGCGCCGGCTGCGCGCGCTGGGCGTCGAGGTCGCGCTGGGCAATTTCGGCACCGGCCACTCCAGCCTCGCCTGCCTGCGCAGCCTGCCGCTGGACGTGGTGAAGATCGACCGTTCGCTGATCCCGGGCATCACCGCCGGCGCCGGGGCGCTGTCGATCACGCGCGCCATCCTGGCGATGGCCCACTGCCTGGGCATGAAGGTCGTCGCCGAGGGCGTCGAGAGTGCAGGGCAGCTGGAGCTGCTGGCGGCCAACCACTGCGACCGCGTGCAGGGCCACTTCGTCGGCGCGCCGGTGGCCGCAGGCGCCATCGACGACCTGCTGCGGGTGGGCCGCGCGTTGCTGGAGCCGCGGCGCAGGCATGCGCCGGTGCGCACCCTGCTGGTGGCCATCGACGATCCGGTGATGCTCGAGCGCATCCAGCGCCAGGTGCTGCTGCGCTTCGAGGAGCAGCTGCGGGTGGACACCTGCCGCAGCGGCCCTGATGCGCTGGAACGCCTGCGCGCCGGCCCGGTCGACGTGCTCCTGGCTGCCGGCAACCTGCCGGTCCTGGACGGCGGCACGCTGCTCAAGCTGGTCAAGGTGTTGCAGCCGAACACGGTGCGCATGATGGTGCTGGACGCGGCCGAGCTGGCCGCCGTGGCCGACGATCCGCGCCAGCAGGACGTGTTCCGCTACCTGTCGCGCGGCGGCGTCCTGGACCACCTGCTGCAGCACCTGAAGGCGGCGCTGGACCTGACCGACCGGCAGCGTGCGCTGCGCATCCTGGACATCGCGGTGGACGGCGCTCCCTATCAGCCAACGCCGGTGGAGCGCGAGCTGCGGCGCCTGGAGGAGCTGGAGCCCGGCCTGACCGCCATGCAGCACGGGCCGGACGGCGAGCTGCTGATGCCGCAGACGCTGCCGACGATGCCCGGCGACCTCTGGACCTCGGCTGCGGCGAGCTTGCCCGCGCCTTCGGTCCTGCGGCGCTGACCGCCTGCGCGATCTCAAACGCCACCGCCATCCCATCCAAGAGACTCCCGCCATGAACTCGATGCAGCACGTCAGCTCGGCACTGATCGCCCGAAACGAATCGTGGGTCCGCAAGCAGGCGAGCGCGATGATGCGACGCATGCCTTCGAACGTCGAGAAGGCCGACCTGATCCAGGTCGGGCTGATCGGCGTCGCGCAGGCCGCCTTGGCATTCCAGTGGGCCGGCGATCGCGACAGCGACGAAGCGCGCCAGGCCTTCGTGCGCTACGCCCAGCTGCGGGTCAAGGGCGCGATGGTCGATGAATTGCGCCAGATGGACCAGCTCGGACGTGCCGAACGGCGCAAGCTCCAGGTGCTGCAGATCGCACGCGAACGCTGGCGCGCGCTGAACGGCGTCACCCCCCGGCTGGGCGAGCTGACCACGCTGTGCGGCATGAGCATCGACGAGATCGATCAACTGGACCAGGTGGCGCAATCGCTGCAGATCGAGAGCCTGTCGGGCGACGACGACCGGGCCGACGACGAGTCCTTGCGCACGCCCTGCACGGCGAAGGACGAGGTCGAGGCGCGGGTCGACACGGCGATCGTGCTGCGCCGGCTCGGCCCGTTCTTCGCGGCGTTGCCCGAACGCGAACGCCGGGTGATCGACGCCTACCTCGGCATCGGCCTGTCGCCGATCGAGCTGGCCGCCGAGCTGAACGTGACGCCGTCGCGCGTGTCGCAGATCTACAAGGACCTGTGTGCCCGCATTGCAAACCAGGTTCAGCGCGGCGAGCAGCGCGGCGTGGACGGCATGGCCGCCGTGCGGGACCTGTCGCCGGACGAGCTGGTGTCGCGCCGGGAAGAAGATCTCGAACGGTCGGCCGGCTCGTGGGGACGCATGCTCGAGGAGGCCCTGGCCGAGCGGGTCGGGTCCGCGGGCGCGGACGAGCCGCTGGTGGTCGACATGAACACGCGCTGGGGTTGAGCGCGCATGCCGGCTGCGCTGTCGTCCTGGTTTCGCCGCGAGGCCGATCGCGGCTGGGTCGCGCTGGCGCCCGAGGGGGACCGGGTGCGCGCGGTGCATGTCGTGCACGAGCCCGCCTGCCGCCCGGCGCTGCGCTGGGCCTGCACGGGTAGCTGGGCCGAGCCGGCGCTGGCGCTGCGCGCGCTGCGGCGTGCGCGCCGTCTGCGCCGCGAACCTTCCGTGCTGCTGCTGCGGCACGGCCAGTACCGGCTGCAGGTGCTGGACGCACCCGAGGACGTGCCGCGCGAGCAATGGCGCGATGCGCTGCGCTGGCGCCTGAAGGACACGGTGGACTTCGCCGTCGAGGGCGCAGGCATCGACCTGCTCGACATCGCCCCCGACCCGCAAGGGCGGCGCCGCAGCTCGGTACTGGCGGTGGCCGCCGCGCGCCCGGTGCTCGAGCCGCTGGTCTGCGCCGGCCGCGATGCCGGCTGGCCATGGCAGGCGATCGACGTGCCCGAAAGCGCGCTGCGCAACCTCTGCCTGCTGTGCGCCGAGCCCGGCCGCGGCCAGGCACTGCTGCATGTGGGCAGCGCCCTCGGCACGCTGGTCATCACCGTCGGCACCGACCTGCTGGTGACGCGCGACATCGACCTCGGCCTCGACCGGCTGGCAGGCGCCGACGCGTCGGCCCGTCGCGCGCACCACGAGCGCGTCGGCCTCGAGCTGCAGCGCACGCTCGACAACATCGAGCGCCAGCATGGCCATGTCGACCTGGCGCGGCTGCAGGTGGCTCCCGGCGCGCCCTTGCACGACTTCATCGACTACCTGGGGCAACTGGTCGACGTGCCGGTGACGGCCTTCGAGCTCGGTGCCGTGCTCGACCTGTCGGCGGTGCCCGAGCTGGGCGATGCCGCGGAACAGGCCGGCTACCTGCCGGCCGTCGGCGCGGCGCTGCGCGGCCTCGAAGGGGCGTGACCGTGGTGCACCAGGTCAACCTGCTCGATGCCGGCCTGGTGGCGCGGCCGTCGGGTCCGGGCAGCCGGTCCGCGCTGGCGGCACTGGCCGCCGGGCTGGCCGTGGTGACTGCCGGCACGCTAGCGCTGCACGGGCTGGAGCGCAGCGCCGCAGCGCGGGCCGACGCGGCGGCCGCCGCCTTGCCGGCGCCGCAGCCGGCCGCCCAGGTGCCGCCGGCCGTGGCCCGGCTGAACGCCGAGCTGGCCCGGCTGCGCGCGCTGGAGGCCGCGCAGCGTGGCCTGCGCACGGCGCTGGCGAGTATCCCGGCCGCCGGCCCTGCGGGTTATTCGGAGCACCTGCTCGCGCTGGCGCGTCAGAGCCAGGGCGGGCTGTGGCTGACGCGCGTGGACATCGCGCCGGACGGCAGCACGCTGCAGCTCGACGGGCGCATGACCGACCCGCGCCAGCTGCCCGACTACCTGCGCCGGCTGCATGCCGAGCCGATGTTCAGGGGGCGCCAGTTCACGCAGCTGAGTGTCAAGGCGGTCGCGCCTGGTAGCGACGACGGTGCCGGTGCGGTCGAGTTCACGCTGCGCGGCGCTGCGGCAGTGCAGCCGTGATGAGCGGGGCGATCGTGCTGCACGACCGCGTCTGCACCGCGCTGGCGCGCGGCCGCCGTCGTTTCGACGCCCGTGCCGCGCGCGAGCGGCTGCTGCTGATCGCCGCGAGCCTCGCGCTGCTGGGTCTGATGGCGGACTTCTTCCTGCTCCGTCCGGCGCTGGCCGACTGGAGCGCCGCGCGCGCGCGCCATGCCGTGGCGGTCGCGGCGCTGCAGCGCGCCGGCGCGGACGAGGCGCGGCGCGTCGCGGTCGAGCAGCAGCTGGCGCGCGACGTGGCGCAGGGGCAGGCGCGTGTCGACCACGCCGCTGCCGAGTTGCGCGCCTTGCGTGCCACGCTGGTCGCGGCGCCCGAGATGGGGCCGCTGCTGGCGCGCCTGCTGTCCGGCGTGGCGGGCGTGCAGGTGCGGTCGATGCTGTCGCTCGGTCCGACCGAGGCTGCAGCCGCGGGCGCCGGCGCGCCGGCCGCCGCCACCCCGCTCTATCGCCACGGCGTGGAGCTCGTGCTCGAGGGCCGCTATGCCGATCTGCTGGGTGGCCTGCAGGCCATCGAAGCGCTGCCGCAGCGGATGTTGTGGGGGGGGCTGCGGCTGCAGGTCGAGCAGCACCCGACGGTCGTGCTGACCGTGCGTCTGTACACGCTGAGCGAGCAGCGCAGCTGGCTGGAGCTTTGAAGATGCACCTGCGTCATGCCGCCTTCCTACTTGCCGCCGGCGCGTGCGTGCATGCCGCTGCCGGTGCGCCGCTGGCCGATCCGACCCAGCCGCCGGCACGCGTTGCACCGGCCGCGACGGCCGCGACGGCCGGCGAGCCGGCGCCACCGTCGTGGCCGCGGCTGCAGTCGGTGCAGGTCGGCGCCGCGGGCGGAGCGAGTGCGCTGCTCGACGGCCGCCTGGTGCACATCGGCGATCGGGTCGGCGCGCTGACGGTGGTGGCCATCGACCACCAGGGCGTGCTGCTGCGCGGACCTCACTTTGCGCAGCGGCTGGCGCTGACACCCGGCATCAGCAAGGCCGGATCGCTGCCGGCCGCGTTGCCGCCGGTGGCGCTGCCGAAGCTGGCGGCGCGGACGGGGGCCCAGCCGTGATGGCCCCACGCCGCTTGCTGGCCGCCTGCGCGCTGCTGGCGTTGTCCGCCGGCGCGGCGGCGCTGGATGCGCCGCCGCCCGCGGGATCGCAGGCGCGCTTCGACCTCTCGGTCAACAACGCGCCGGCGGCGCAGGTCTTCCTGCAGCTCGGCGCGGGTACGCCGTACAGCATGCTGGTATCGCCCGAGGTGGCCGGCAACGTCACGCTGACGCTGAAGGACACCACCTTGCTGGAGGCGCTGGAGTCGCTGCGCGAGCTGTACGGCTACGAGTTCCGCGTCGCCGGCAACCGCATCCATGTGCAGCCCAACACCGTGCAGACGCGGCTGTTCCGCATCAACTACCTGTCGGGCCGGCGCGAGGGGGCGAGCGACATCCGCGTCACGTCGAGCTCGATGTCGCAGGGCGGCAGCACGCCGGCCGGCAGCGCCGCCGGCGCCACAGGCAGCGGCAGCGGTGCCGCGTCGACGCAGGCGCGCAACGAAGACACCGCGCGTGTGCGCACCACCTCCGATGCCGACTTCTGGCGCGAGGTGAGGGCCTCGCTGGCGGCGCTGGTCGGCAGCGCCGAGCAGCGCAGCGTGGTGATCAACCCGGCGGCCGGCGTGATCGTCGTGCGGGCCGCGCCGGCCGAATTGCGCCAGGTGCAGGCCTACCTGGCGGCGATGCAGCTGAGCATCGAACGCCAGGTGATGCTGGAGGCCAAGATCGTCTCGGTCGAGCTCAGCCAGGGGGCGCAGTCCGGCGTCAACTGGGCCGCCTTCGGCAGCGCCGGCAGCGGGCGCCTGAGCATCGGCGCGGCGGCGCCCGGCGCCACGCTGGCGCCCAAGGGCTCGCCGATCAGCGACGGCATCAACACCCTCACCGCCGGCGCCGGGCTGGCCGCCGAGGCCCTCGGCAAGGGCTTCTACGGGCTCGCGTTCCAGGCCTCGAACTTCGCCGCGATGCTCAACTTCCTGGAGACGCAGGGCAACGTGCAGGTGCTGTCGAGCCCGCGCATCGCCACGCTGAACAACCAGAAGGCGGTGCTCAAGGTCGGCAGCGACGAGCTGTTCGTCACCGGCGTGTCGACCACCACGACCACCAATGCCGCGGGCGGCACCGTGTCGACCCCCAGCCTGTCGCTGCAGGCCTTCTTCAGCGGCGTGGCGCTCGACGTGACGCCGCAGATCGACGACGCCGGCAACGTGATGCTGCACGTGCACCCGACGATCAGCAGCGTGAGCGAGAAGACCAAGCACGTCGACCTCGGCGCGCTCGGCAGCTTCCGCCTGCCGCTGGCGCTCAGCGCCGTCAGCGAGACCGACAGCATCGTGCGGATGCGCGACGGCCAGATCGTCGCCATCGGCGGCCTGATGACGCAGGAGCTGCGCGACGACCGCAGCGGCGTGCCCGGCGTCAGCGGGCTGCCGATCATCGGTGGGCTGTTCCGCCAGAAGACGGGATCGCTGACCAAGCGCGAGCTGGTGATCCTGATCAAGCCCTCGGTCATCGCCGACGGCGGCGCCTGGCCCGAGGCCGACGTGTCGATGTCCGCCGCCGGACGCTGAAAGCCCCGATGACCCGCCCCCAACGCGTGCGCCTCGGTGACCTGCTGGTGCAGGCCGGGCTGATAACGACTGAACAGCTCGGCCAGGCGTTGGCCGCGCAGCGCGGCACCGACCGGCGGCTCGGCCGCACGCTGATCGACAAGGGCTGGGTCGACGACGTGCAGATCGCCCAGGTGCTGGCGCAGCAGCTGCGCGCGCCCTTCGTCGACATGAGCCGGCGCAGCGTGCCCGAGGAGGTGGCGCGCCTGCTGCCCGAGACCCAGGCCCGGCGCCTGCGGGCGCTGCCGCTGGACCAGACCGCGACCACGGTGCGCGTGGGCATGGCCGATCCGACCGACCTGGCCGCCTACGACGAGATCGCCCGCATCCTCAAGCGCGAGATCGAGCTGGCAGTGGTGGCCGAGGGCCAGCTGCTGAGCGCGATCGACCGTTCGTACCGCCACGGCGACGACATCAGCGGCCTGGCGCGCGAGCTCGGCAGCGAGCTGGCCAGCGCGCAGGAAGACCTCGGCGACCTGCTGGGCCTGAACACCACCAGCAGCGAGGACGCGCCGGTGGTGCGGCTGCTGTACTCGGTGTTCGCCGAGGCGCTGCGCGTGCGCGCCTCCGACATCCACATCGAGCCGCAGGAGCGCCACCTGCGCATCCGCTACCGCATCGACGGCGTGCTGCACGTGCAAACCGAGGCCGATCCGAAGATCGCCAACGCGGTGGCCCTGCGGCTGAAGCTGATGTCCGGGCTCGACATCTCGGAGCGGCGGCTGCCGCAGGACGGCCGCTTCGCCGTCAAGCTGCGCGCCGGCGCGATCGACGTGCGCATCTCGACGCTGCCGACGCAGTTCGGCGAGTCGGTGGTGATGCGCCTGCTCGACCAGGGCGGCGGCCTGCTGTCGATGGCCGGGCTGAAGCTGCCGCCGCGGGTGGCCGACGCGCTGCAGCGCGCGTTGCGGCGCCCGAGCGGCATGCTGCTGGTCACCGGCCCGACCGGCAGCGGCAAGACCACCACGCTGTACGCCGCGCTGCAGGCGCTGAACAGCACCGAGCGCAAGATCGTCACGGTCGAGGATCCGGTCGAGTACCGCCTGCCCGGCCTGAACCAGGTGCAGGTGCTGGACAAGATCGAGCTCGGCTTCGACCGCGTGCTGCGCGCCGCGCTGCGGCAGGACCCGGACGTGATCCTGGTCGGCGAGATGCGCGACCGCAACACCGCCGAGATCGGCATGCGGGCCGCCCTGACCGGGCACCTGGTGCTGTCCACCTTGCACACGAATGACGCGGCCGGGGCACCGGTGCGCCTGCTCGACATGGGCGTGCCGCGCTACATGGTGGCGCTGACGCTGCAGCTGGTGCTGGCGCAGCGCCTGATCCGCCTGGTCTGCCCGCATTGCGCGGTGCCGCATGTACCGGACGCGCAGGAGCAGGCCTGGCTGGACGCGCTGGCCACGCCCGGCGAGCTGGCGCAGGCGCGGCTCAAGCGCGCGCCCGGCTGCAGCGAATGCAACCACACCGGCCACCTCGGCCGCACCGGCGTCTACGAATTCATCGAGATGACGCGGGCGCTGGTGGCCGCGCTGCACGACGCCGACCCGGCGGTCTTCACCGAGGCGGCGCGGCGTCAGATCGGCAGCCACACGCTCGCGCGCGGCGCGCTGGCGCTGGTGCTCGAGGGCCGCTCGACGATCGAGGACGCGATGCGCATCGGCAGCGCGGACGACGCATGAACTACGCGTACACCGGGCGATCCGCCGCCGGCGCGGTCGACGGCGTGCTCGACGGCGAGAGTGCCGCGCGGGTGGCCGACCAGCTGCTCGGTGCCGGCATCACGCCGCTGACCATCGTGCCGGCCGCCGGCCGCCCGACGAGCGGCTGGACGCTGCCCCGGCCGGACCTGCGGCAATGGCTGCTGCCGCCGGTGCGCGCCGAGGACCTGCTGCTGTTCAGCCGCCAGCTGCACACGCTGCTGCGCGCCGGCGTGCCGATCATGCAGGCGCTGGTCGGGCTGCAGGAGTCGGCCACCAGCGAGCGGCTGAAGCAGACGCTGCAGCAGCTGCGCGGCGGCCTCAACGCCGGGCTCGACCTGTCGACCTCGCTGGCCCGGCATCCGCAGGTGTTCGAGGGGCTGTACGTCGCGCTGGTGCGGGTGGGCGAGTCGACCGGCCGGCTCGACGAGATCTTCCTGCGCCTGTTCCACCATCTCGAGTTCGAGCTGGTCATGCGCCAGCAGATCAAGTCGGCGCTGCGTTATCCGATGTTCGTGCTGGCCGCGATGGCCATCGGCGTGGCGGTCATCAACGTGATGGTGATTCCCGCCTTCGCGACGGTGTTCAAGAGCTTCGGCGCCGAGTTGCCGCTGGCCACGCGGGTGCTGCTCGGCGCGTCGTCGTTCTCGGTGCACTACGGCTGGACGCTGCTGCTCGGCGGGGCTGCCGGCGGCTGGGCGCTGCGGCGCTGGATCGCGACGGCAGCGGGCCGGCTGGCCTGGGACCGCTTCAAGCTGCGCCTGCCGCTGGCCGGCCCGATCGTGCGCAAGGGCATGCTGGCGCGCTTCGCGCGCAGCTTCGCGCTCGCGCTGCGCAGCGGCGTGCCGGTGGAGCAGGCGCTGGGCATCGTCGCGCAGACGGTGGACAACCAGCACATCGCGCAGCGCATCGAGGGCATGCGCGACAGCGTGGGCCATGGCGAGTCGATCCTGCGCGCCGCCGCCGCGGCGCAGGTCTTCACGCCGGTCGTGCTGCAGATGATCGCCGTCGGCGAGCAGACCGGCGCGCTCGACGAACTGCTCGACCAGGTCGGCGAGCTCTACAGCCAGGAAGTGCAGTACGAGCTGAAGACGCTGGGCCAGCAGATCGAGCCGATCCTGATCATCGGCCTCGGGCTGCTGGTGCTGGTGCTGGCGCTCGGCGTCTTCCTGCCGGTGTGGGACCTGGGCAGCGTGGCGCTGCGGCGCTGAGCTCACGATGCGCCCGCACCGATCCGATCCCGTGACCTGGCCCGAGGAGCATGCCGATGCGGGAACTGCGACGCCGCCGCGCCGGGACGGCGCAGCTGGAATTCGCGCTGACGCTGATCGTGATCGGCATCGTCGTCGCGCTGGCGCTGCAGCAGCTGGCGCGGCTGCAGCGGGCTGCCGCGCTGGCGAGTGCCGAGACGGCGGCCGTGCAACGGCGTGCGGCCTCGGTGCTGGCCGACGGCTGCGACCTCGCGCGCCAAGACGCCGCCGCCCGCGCGCGCTGCGTGGCCGAACCAGCACCGATCCCCCGCAACGCCGCGGCGCCGTGATGCCCGATCCTGTTTTTCCTGTTCCCTCCATCAAGCAAAGGACCTCTCCATGAAGACCCGTCAATCCGGTTTCACGATGATCGAGCTGATCGTCGTGATCGTGATCCTCGGCATACTGGCCGCCGCCGCGCTGCCGCGGTTCATCAACATGCGCGGCGACGCCGAGCAGGCCGCGGCCGACGGCATCGCCGGCGCCGCCGCCGCGGCGATGAACCTCAACTTCAGCGGCTGCGCGCTGACCAACAACGTCGTCACGGCCAACAAGTGCGTGGCCGTGGACGCCTGCACCGACGTCGGCGCGCTGCTGCAGGGCGGCCTGGCGGCGGCGTACGCCGCCGCACCCGACGTGGCCGGCGCGGACATCGGCACGACCAACGGCAACACCGCAGTCTGCAAGGTCAGCAAGACGGTCGGCACGGCGACCTACACGGCGACCTTCAACGGCATCGCTGCCGGCAACTGAGACGGGCCCCGCGCCGCCACGACCGGCCATGCGCTGCCTCGCTCGGGCCCTGCGCGCCGCGCTGCTCGCGGCCGTGCTCTGCGCCGGTCCGGCGCGCGCCGCGATCAGCTACGTCGGCGCCAGCAGCGTGGCCAGTTCGAGCGCGACCAATACCCTCACCGTGGCGCGGCCCGCCGGCCTGGCCGCCGGCGACGTGATGCTGGCGCAGGTGACCCAGCGCTACGGCAACTACCCGCTGGCCCAGAACATGCCCGGCGTTCCGGCCGGCTGGAGCGTGGTGATCGGCACCGACGACGGCAACCTGGTCGGTACCGTGGTGTACCGCAAGCTCGCCGGCGCCGCGGAGCCGGCGAGCTACACGTGGACGCTGTCGCGCAGTGACCAGACGGCGATCGCAATCGTCGCGTTCCGCGGCGTCGACGGCGGCAACCCGGTCAACGCCAGCGCGGCGCGCAGCAACGGCGCTGCGACGGCTTATGCCACGCCGTCGGTCACGACGACCAGCGCCCAAACGATGCTGGTGGCCTTCTACAGCGCGGTCAACGGCAACGGCAGCGTCGCGGCGGCCACCGGCATGACGGGCGCGTTCAGCATCGGCACCGGCGCAGGCCCGAACGGCGCGGTGATCGGCGCCTCGTATGCCCTGCAGCCGGCCGCCGGTGCCAGCGGCAGCAAGGTGTCCACCGGCAACCCTTCGCTGGTCAATCTGGGCCTGCTGGTGGCCTTCGATCCCGGCACGGTGACCGGCCCCGACCACTACGAGCTGGCGCTGCCGGCCAGCAGCATCAACTGCCTGCCGAGCACCGTGACGGTGACGGCGTGCGCCGACAACAGCAGCCCCTGCACCAGTGCCTACGCCGGCGCCGCCGGCAGCAGCGCCACGCTGGCCACCAGCGGCGCCACGCTGGGCGCGACGACGGTCACGTTCAATGCCGCGGGCGTGGCCAGCACCACGCTGAGCTACCCCGGCGCGCCCGACCCCGGCGTGGTGGCGGTGACGCTCTCGGGCGAGCAGCTGCCGGCCGTGGCCGCGCGCCGGTGCTGCCCCAACGGCGCCAGCTGCACGACTGCCAACAGCTGCTCCACCACCTTCAACAGCGCCGGCTTCATCATCGCCGCAGCGGCCGGCGGCGCGGCGGCGACGATCCCGGTCCAGACCGCCGGCACCGCGTCGGCCGGCCATGTGCTGCGTGCGGTGCGCAGCAGCACCACCACGGCGGCGTGCAGCGCAGCGCTGACCGGCGCCATCACGGTCAACTGGGCCTATCGCTGCAGCAACCCGGCCCTGTGCAGCGGTGCCAACCTGATGGTGCTCAACGGTGGCAGCGCCACCCCGATCCAGCGCAACGACAGCGGCGCCCCGATCGCCAGCACGGCGGTGCCGATGAGCTTCGATGGCGCGGGCAATGCGCCGTTCAGCTTCACCTTCGCCGATGTGGGCCAGGTGGGGCTATGGGTGAGCAAGCTGGTCAACGGCGCGACGCTGTCGGGTTCCAGTAACACCTTCGTGACGCGGCCGGCGGGCTTCGTGGTCGACAGCATCACGCAGACGGCCAGCCCGTTCCTGGCCAACCCGGCGGCGGCCGACGCCGGCGGCCCGCGTTTCGTGCGCGCCGGCGAGCGCTTCGGCGCCCGCATCTCGGCGGTCGCCTCGACCGGCGCCGTCACGCCCAACTACGGCCGCGAGTCCACCCCCGAGGGCGTGCTGCTGGCGCGCGCGCTGGTGGCGCCGGCCGGCGGCGCCGCGGGCACGCTGTCGAACGCGCTGGTGGCCGGCGCGTCGTTCAGCAACGGCGTGGCCGCGCCGAGCGCGCTGGCCTGGGACGAGGTCGGCATCATCACGCTGAGCGCCGCCGTGGCCGACGGCGACTACCTCGGCGCCGGCAACGTCGCCGGGCCGGCCAGTGCCCGCATCGGGCGTTTCGTGCCCGACCGTTTCTCGATCGCCCCGGGCAGCGTGCAGCCGGCCTGCAGCAATGCCTTCAGCTACTTCGGGCAGGACGGCTTCGGTACCGATTTCACGCTGCGGGCCGAAAACGCGGGCGGCGTGATAACGCTCAATTACAGCGGCAGCTTTGCGCGGCTGGACTTGACGAGCTGGAGCCCGTTCGCCTTCTCGGCCGCCGGCCTGCCGGCCGGCGCGCTGCTCGGTGCCGGCGCCACGGCGCCCAGCGGCAGCTGGAGCCTGGGCCAGGCGGCCGTGTCGGCGCGCCACCAGGTCGGGCGGCCGCCGGCACCCAGCGTCGAAGCCGCGATCACGATCAGCGCCGCGCCGGTCGACAGCGACGGCGTGACGATGGCCGCCGCGCCGGTGGCCCCGGCCACGCCGCTGCGCTTCGGCCGGCTGCGGCTGTCCAATGCCTTCGGCTCGGAGACATCGAGCCTGTCGCTGCCGGTGCAGGCGCAGTACTGGAGCGGCCGCTCGTGGCTGCCCAACGGCGCCGACAGCTGCACCGTGGTGCCCGCCGCCGCCGTGGCGCGCAGCGGCACGCTCGACGGCAAGGGCGCGCCCAGCACCGCCTGGAGCACGACGCCCGGAGCCGTCAGCATCGTCGCCGGCAACGGCACGCTGCTGCTGTCGGCGCCGAGCCCGCCGATGACCGGCAGCGTGGACATCGCGTTGAACCTCGGTGCGGGCACGGTCGACCAGTCGTGCCTGGCGCTGCATCCGGCCAGCACCGGCGCCGGCCTGCCCTGGCTGCGCGGGCAGCAGGGCAGTTGCGCCCCGACCTGGGACCGCGATCCCGCCGCACGCGCCAGCTACGGCATCCACGCCCCCGAAACCCGCCGGACGCTGCATGCGCGCGAGCTCTTCTGAACGCGGCTTCACGCTGCCCGAGCTGGTGGCCGTGCTGCTGCTGACCGGCATCCTGGCGGCGACCGCGATGCCCCGGCTGCAGGGCTGGCTGAGCGTGCGCGACGACGGCTGGCGCGCGCAGCTGGTGGCCGCCCTGCAGCGCGCGCACCAGAGCGCCGTCGGGCATCGCCGGCTGGTGTGCGCCGACATCGGCGCGGGGGAGGTCACGCTGCGCATCGCCGCCGCCAACCCCGCCACCGCGTGCAGCGCAGTGCTGCAGGGCAGCGACGGCACGGCGCGCAGCGCCGACGCGCGGGGCGGCGCCGCGGCCGTCGTCAGCCCGCCCGGTCCGATCTACTTCCAGCCGTCGGGCCGCGTCAGCAGCGACGGCGCGGGCGCCAGCGTGGTCAACCGCAGCATCACCATCGCCGGCCAGCCGGCGATCATGCTGGTGGGGGAGACCGGCCATGTGGAATAGGCGGCGCCCGCGCGGCATGACGCTGATCGAGCTGGTGCTGTGCATCGTCGTGCTGGCGGTCGGCCTGGCCGGCGTGCTGCTGGCGTTCTCGACCGTCGCGCGCGGTTCGGCCGATCCGGTGCTGGCGCAGCAGATGCTGGCGATCGCCGAGGAGATGCTGGAGGAGATCGCGCTCAAGCCCTACGCCGCGGCGGCCAACGCGGCGCCGGCGGGCTGCGCGCGCACGGCCTTCAACGACGTGCGCGACTACCACGGGTATGCCAGCAGCGGGCAGGTCTGCGACATCGACGGCAACCCGATCGCCGCGCTGGCCGGCTGGTCGGTGCAGGTGCAGGTGCAGAGCGTGCCGCTGGGCGGCGTGGCGGCGGCGCTGCGCATCGACGTCACCGTCACGCGCGGCGCCGGCAGCCTGCGGCTGAGCGGCTGGCGCACCGACTTCGCGTCCTGAGGCCAGCATGCAGCGGCGTCACGGCACACGCGGGGTCACGCTGGTCGAGCTGGTGCTGGTGATCGTGGTCGGCTCGGTGCTGGCCGCCACGCTGCTGGTGTTCTTGCGGCCTGCGCTCGAGGGCTACCTCGCTGCGCGCGCGCGCGCCGACCTGGCCGCCCAGGCCGACACCGCGCTGCGCCGCATGACGCGCGACGTGCGGCACGCCGTGCCGAACTCGATCCGCACGCCGGGCGGTGCCTGCTTCGAGCTGGTGCCCAGCGCCGGCGGCGGCCGCTACCGCGCCGGCCCCGACACGGTCAACGATGCCGCCCCGGCCTGCGCCCCGGCGGCCGACTGCGCGGCCGCGCTGGACCCGGCGACCGCCACCGCCGCGTTCGACGTGCTGAGCGTGCTGCCCAGCCTGCCGGCCCCCGGCGACTGGGTGGTGGTGGGCAACCAGTCGCCGGGCGACGTGTACGTCGGCAGCAACCGCGCCGCGATCACCGCGCTGTCGATCCCGGCCGCGTCCTTCGGCCGCTATCGCCTGGCCATCGTGCCGCAGCAGTTTCCGCTCGGCCAGGCCAGCGGCCGCTTCAGCCTGGTGCCGGACGCGCAGCAGGCGGTGTTCTACGTCTGCAGCGGCGCCGACGGCACGCTGGATGCGCACGGCGACGGCAAGGGCACGCTCTACCGCCTGAAGCGCTACGGCTTCAACGCCGCCTACCCGGCGGCCTGCCCCTCGGCGGCCGGCGCCGATGTGCTGGCCACGCGCGTGCGCGCCTGCAATTTCGTCTACGACCCGAACCGCGGCGCCACGCAGCAGAGCGGCTTCGTGTGGATGGAGATCACGCTGGCGCGCAACGGCGAGACCGCCGCCCTGGCGATGGGCGCCCATGTCGAGAACGCGCCATGAGGCCGGCGCAGCGCGGCTTCGGGGCGATCGTCGCCATCGTCGTTGTCGTGGTGCTGGCGGCATTGGCCGCGGCGCTGGTGCGCCTGGGCGGCGCGGCGCAGACGGGCAGCGCACAGGCGCTGCTGGCCGCACGCGCCGCCCAGGCGGCACGCGCCGGCACCGAGTGGGGCCTGTACCAGGCCTTCAAGGGCGCCTGGGCGGCCTGCAGCGGCGCCAGCCAGACGCTGGACCTGGGCGCCGGCAGCGGTGCCCGCGTCACCGTCAGCTGCGACTCGCGGCTCTTCAACGAAGGCGAGTCGGCGCCCGGTGTCGCGCGCACGGTGCGCATCTACACGATCGATGCGGTGGCCTGCAACGGCAGCGGCAGCTGCCCGGACAACGCTGCCGCCACCGGCGCCCACTATGTCGAGCGGCGCCGCCAGGTCCAGGCCAGCGACTGATCGGGTGATGCCGGCGATGCCGCTTCGCTGCCGGCCGCTTTCGCCGAGCTCGCCGACTGTGCGCGCCGCCACTTCGCCCGCGGAGCCAGCGCCGTCAGGGGCGCCGAACGACGCGCGCGATCGCCGTGGCCAGCTGCTCGCGCGAGTAGGGCTTTGCCAGCAGCTGCCAGGTGTCCAGCGCCTCGCGGTCGGCCTGCAGCAGCTCGGACGAATAGCCGGACATCAACACGATCGCCAGCGCCGGCATGCGCCGCTGCGCCTCGTGCGCGAGCTGCGTGCCGCGCATGCCGGCGCCGAGCGCGATGTCGCTGAGCAGCAGGTCGAAGCCGGCGTCCGCCGACAGCGCGGGCAGGGCCTCCTCGGCGCTGCTGACCTGCGTCACCTCGCAGCCCAGCGACTCGAGGAAATGCCGCACCACCGTGGCGACCTCGGCATCGTCCTCGACCAGCAGCACGCGCAGGCCGGCGGGCACGCTGCCGGCCGCGGCGGCATCGGCGCCGGCGACGGGCGCGGCGCCCTCGGGCTGTGGGATGTACAGCGTCAAGGTGGTGCCAACGCCCAACGTGCTGTCGATCGTGATCACGCCGCGCGACTGGCGCACGAAGCCGTAGACCGTCGACAGCCCGAGCCCGGTGCCGCGGCCCGCTTCCTTGGTCGTGAAGAAGGGCTCGAAGGCGCGTTCGCGCACTTCGTCGGACATGCCGGCGCCGGTGTCGCCGATGGCGATCGCGACATAGGCGCCGTTGCGTGGGCCGGCCGGATCGAGCTCCAGCCGCAGGTCCGCGGGCAGGCCGTCGCGCGGCATCGCACTGAAGTGCAGCGTGCCGCCGTCGGGCATCGCGTCGCGCGCATTGATCGCGATGTTCAGCAGGGCCGATTCGAGCTGCCCGGGGTCGGCCAGCACCGGCGGGCAGCCGGGCGCGACATGCACCTCGATCGTGATGCGCTGGTCGAGCGTGCGGCGCAGCATCGCCGCCAGCGCTGCCAGCATCGCACCGATGTCGACCGCGCTCGGCTGCAGCACCTGGCGGCGCGAGAAGGCCAGCAGCTTGCCGGTCAGCTCGGCGCCGCGACGCGACGCACGCGCCGCGGCGGCAACGAGCTGCTGGCCGAAGGCGTCGCCGGCCAGCGCGGGCAACTCCTCGAGCACCTGCAGGTTGCCCTGGATCACCGTCAGCAGGTTGTTGAAGTCGTGCGCGATGCCGCCGGTGAGCTGGCCCACGCTCTCCAGCCGCTGCGCGTGCTTCAGCGCTTCCTCGGATTCGGCGCGCTGCACGGTGGTGGCGAGCAGGTTCGACAGCGACTGCAGGAAGCGCAGCTCGTCGTCGCCGAAGCGCATCGCCGTGTGGGAGCACACGGTCAGCGCGCCGATCGTGCGGCCGCGGTCGGACAACGGCGCCGCGAGCGCGCTGACCAGGCCATCCGTCAGGTAGGCCGGCGGTACCCGGAAGCGGGTCTCGCTGCGGTAGTCGGTCACCGTGACCGGCTCGCCATGCGCGACCACGTAGCCCGGTGGCGTGTCGGGCCGGTTGGGCACGCGGGCGCCGAGGCCTTCGCCGGGCAGCAGCCCGACGCCGCCGGCGACGCGGAACTCGAGCCGGTCCGGCTCGAGCAGGAAGACCAGCGCCACCTCGGCCTCCAGCGCTTGCGCGGCGGTGGCCGGCAGCTGCTGCAGCAGCACCTGCGGATCGCGCGCGTCCACCGCCAGGCGGCCGAGCTGGGCCAGGTGCTCGCTGTAGCGCGCCCGCTGCAGCGCCTGCTTGACGCGCGGATAGGCGCCGATGTCGCGGATCGCCGCGACCACCAGTGGCAGCCCCTGGCTCTGCAGCGGGCTGAGCGCGATCTCGACCATCACCTCGCTGCCGTCGCGGCGCTTGGCGACCAGCTCCATCTGCGTGCCCATCGGCCGCGACCGCGGGTTGTGGCCATAACTTTCGCGGTACGCGGCATGGCGCGGCCGGATGCCGTCGGGCACCAGCGCGTCGACGTTCAGGCCGACCAGCTCGTCGATCGAGTAGCCCAGCAGCTGAGCGGCCGCCGGGTTGGCCTGCACGATGAGCCCGACGGCGTCGGCGACGATCAGCGCATCGGGATAGGCCGCGAACAGCGTGCGGAAGAGCTGGGTGTCGTCGATGCCGGCCGAGTGCATCACGGGTGCTCAGCCGGCCGCCACCGGCGGCACGAAGAGGTAGCCGGCACCGCGCACCGACTTGATGATCTGCGGATCGTCGGCATTGGCCTCGATCTTCTTGCGCAGCCGGCCGACCTGCACGTCGATCGTGCGGTCGAAGGGCCCGGCCTCGCGGCCGCGCGTCTGCTCGAGCAGGAAGTCGCGCGACAGCACGCGGCCCGGATGTCGCGCGAAGGCGCACAGCAGGTCGAATTCGCCGGTCGTCAGCGCGACCTCCTCGCCCTGCGCACCGGTCAGGCGGCGCGCAGCGGTGTCGAGCGTCCAGCCGGCGAACAGCAGCTTGTCCCGGGCCGGCGCGGTGTCATTCGGCGTGGGGCGCACGGCCGCGGGCGGCTCCGCCGGCGCCAGGCGGCGCAGCACGGCCTTGATGCGCGCCAGCAGCTCGCGCATGTCGAAGGGCTTCGTCACGTAGTCGTCGGCGCCGACCTCGAGGCCGACGACCTTGTCCACCGCGTCGCCGCGGCCGGTGACGATCACCAGCCCGCAGTGCCAGTGCTCGCGCAGCTGCCGCGCGATCGTGAAGCCGTCCTCGCCGGGCAGGCCGAGGTCCAGCAGCACCAGGGCCGGCGGGTCGGTCTGCATCAGCGCCATCAGCGCGGCGCCGCGGTGCACCTGGCTGACCCGGAAACCCTGCATCTGCAGGTAGTTGGCGAGCAGCTGGGTGATGTCGGGCTCGTCGTCGAGCACGGCGACATGGGTGGCTTGAGGGTTCACGCGCGGACGGGGAGAGGCTGAACGGGCAAGCCTAGCAGCTTCCGCCGGCGTCTCGATCGCGCGCGAACGAGGATGCAGCAGCGGGTGGTGCACAGCGGGGCTGAGGGCCACGCCTCGCTCCGCTTGCGCTGGCGGGTCGTGCATTGATCCGGCGCAAGCCGCAGCGACGATGCCGGCCTAGAGTGGCGCGATGCGGAAACGACCTCCGCGACTCGATTGCGCTTCGAACGAAGGATCAAGGAAACCGCCATGACCTACCGCAGCCTGCTCGTCCTGCTCGACAACGATGCGCGTTGCGCTGAACGTACGCGTGTGTCGATCGGATTGGCGCGTGCGCTGGACGCCCACCTGGTCGGACTGGCCGCCACCGGGCGCATCCCGTGGCCGGTCAGCGTCGATGGTGCTGCCATGCTCGACCAGTTCGCCGGCATGGCGTGGGCGGCACTGCATGGGCAGGCCCAGCAGGCAGCGCGGCAGTTTGCCGATGCCTGCGGCGATGCGCGGCTGCACTCGGCGGAAACGGTGGTCGTCGAAGAGGACAAGGCGGTCGCGCTCGTGCGGCACGCGCACTGCAGCGATCTGGTCGTCGTCGGCCAGCCGGACCCCGACAGGGCCGACTGCCTGCTGCAGCGCGACACGGTCGAGAGCGTGGTGCTGCACAGCGCGCGGCCGACGCTGATCGTGCCCTATGCGGGCCAGTTCGGCACGATCGGCCAGCGCGTGATGGTGGCGTGGGACGACAGCCGCGAGGCCGCGCGTGCAGTGGCCGATGCGCTGCCGCTGCTGCGCCGCGCCGAGCAGGTGCAGGTCGTGGCTTGGCAGGAAGGCTCGCTCGAGGGCTCGGCGCCGCTGGCCGAGCGGCTGGGTACGCTGCGGCAATGGCTGGCGTGGCATGGCGTGGCCGCCGAGACGTCGGTCGAGACCAGTGGCATCGCCATCGCGGAGGCGATGCTGTCGCGCGCCGCTGACCTCGACGCCGACATGCTGGTGATGGGTGCTTACGGCCATATGCGCTGGACCGAGCGCATGCTGGGCGGCGCCACCCGCGGACTGCTGGACGCCATGACGGTGCCGGTCCTGATGGCGCATTGACCCCACGAAAGGCTGAACATGTACGAACGAATCCTGGTTCCCGTCGACGGCAGCCCCACTGCGCTGCGCGGCCTGCAAGAAGCCATTGCGCTCGCCGCGCGGCTCGGCTCGTCGATCCACGTGGTGCATGCCGTCGAGGTGACGCTGCCGGCGACCGACATCGTGGCGACGCGGCCGCTCGACGAGCTGATCGAGCCGCTGAAGGCGGCCGGCGAAAAACTCGTTGCCGCTGCGGTGGCCAAGGCGCGCGAGGCCGGCTGCACCGTCGAGGGCAGCGTGCGCTGCGAGCTCGGCCACGGCGTGTCGGACATCGTGCTGCGCGAGGCGGCGGACCGCCAGGCCTCGCTGATCGTCATGGGCACGCACGGCCGGCGCGGCATGCTGCGGCTGGCGCTCGGCAGCGATGCCGAGATGGTGCTGCGGGGCAGTCCGGTGCCGGTGCTGCTGGTGCGCAACCCGGGCGTTCCGGCCGACCGCTGAACGCTCCGTGGCTGCCACGCCGGACGGTGCCTTGCTGTTCCGCGCCCGCGGCCTCGCCAAGACCTACCGCAGCGGCGAGGTCGAGGTGCGTGCGCTGCACGACGTGAACCTCGACGTCGCGCGCGGCGAGTTCATCGTGCTGCTCGGGCCCTCGGGCAGTGGCAAGTCGACGCTGCTCAACATCCTCGGCGGGCTGGACGTGCCGAGCACGGGCACGCTCGAGTTCGCGGGCCGCCGCCTCGATGGCGCCGGCGAAGCGGCCCTGACGGCCTATCGCCGCGAGCACGTGGGCTTCGTGTTCCAGTTCTACAACCTGATCCCCAGCCTCACCGTGCGCGAGAACGTCGCGCTGGTCACCGACATCGCGCGCAACCCGATGCCGGTGGATGACGCGGTGGCGCAGGTGGGGCTCACCGAGCGGCGCGACCACTTCCCGGCGCAGCTGTCCGGCGGCGAGCAGCAGCGCGTCGCGATCGCGCGCGCCATCGCCAAGCGGCCCGAAGTGCTGCTGTGCGACGAGCCGACCGGTGCGCTCGACTACCAGACCGGCAAGCTGGTGCTCGAGGCCATCGCCCGCGTCAACCGCGAGCAGGGCACGACGGCGATCGTCATCACGCACAACGCCGCGATCGCCGGCATGGCCGATCGCGTGATCCGCCTGGGCGACGGGTGCATCCAGCGCATCGACACGCCGGCGCGCAAGCTGGCCCCGGCAGAGCTCGCGTGGTGAAACGCGGGGCGACATGAAGGCACTCGATCGCAAGCTCTGGCGCGACCTGCGGCTGCTGTGGAGCCAGGCGCTGACGATCGCGCTGGTGGTTGCCGCCGGCATCGCCGGCTTCGTCACCAGCCTGTCGGCGGTCGACTCGCTCGCCGCGGCGCGCGACGACTACTATGCGGCCGGCCGCTTCGCCGACGTCTTCGCCGCACTGAAGCGCGCGCCCGGCGCGCTGGAGGACGCCCTGCGCGAGCTGCCCGGCGTGGCCGACGTGCAGACCGGCCTCGACGCGATGGTCCGCGTGACGATCCCCGGCGTGCCGGATCCGGTGATCGGGCAGCTGATCGGGCTGGACCTGCGGCAGGCCCAGCGGCTCAACGTCGTCGCGGTGGCCTCGGGCCGGCCGCTGCAGGCCGACGACGACAGCGCGGGGGCCCAGCGCATCCCCGTGCTGGTGTCGCGCGGCTTCGCGTTGGCGCGCGGCCTGAAGCCCGGCGACGAGCTGCAGGCCCAGATCAACGGGCGGCTGCGCACCTTGCGCATCAGCGGCATCGCGCTGTCGCCCGAGTTCGTCTTCGCCGGCTTGTGGGGCATGCCCGACATGCGCGGCTACGGCGTGTTCTGGCTCGACCGGCGCGTGCTCGCGGCGGCCTACGACATGCAGGGCGCATTCAACAAGGTGGCCGTCCGGCTGGCCCCGGCTGCGGACGCTCAGGCCGCCATCGATGCGCTCGCGCATCGCCTCGCACCGTATGGCGGGCGCGACGTGCAGGGGCGCGCGCAACAGCCGTCGCACCAGATGCTGGACAACGAGATCAAGCAGCAGCGCGTGATCGGCACCGTGCTGCCGGCGATCTTCCTCGGCGTGGCGGCCTTCCTGCTGCACGTGGTGATCTCGCGGCTGGTCGGCACGCAGCGCGAGCAGATCGCCGCGCTGAAGGCGCTGGGTTATGCGGATCTCGCGATCGGTGCGCACTACCTGAAGCTCGTGCTGCTGATCGTCGCCGTGGGCCTCGGGCTCGGGCTGCTGCTGGGCAGCCGGCTGGGCGCGATGTTCACCGGGCTGTATGCCGAGCTGTTCCAGTTCCCGCGCTTCGAGCACCGCCTCGCGCCGTGGCTGGTGGCTACCAGCGCCGCGGTGGCGTTGATGACCGCGGTGCTCGGCACGCTGCATGCGGTGCTCGCCACCGTGCGCTTGCCGCCGGCCGAGGCGATGCGCCCGCCCGCGCCGGGGCGCTATCGCCGCACGCTGCTGGAACAGCTCGGCATCCGGCGCATGGCGCCGGCGCTGCGCATGATCGTGCGCAACATGGAGCGCCGGCCGCTGCGCACGGCGATGGGCATCGGCGGCATCGCCGCGGCGGTGGCGATCACGATCATGGGCAACTTCTTCCGCGATGCGATCGACACGATCGTGCACACGCAATTCGAGCTCGGGCTGCGTGGCGATGTCACGGTGTGGACGGCCGAGCCGGTCGACGACGCGGCGCGGCTCGAGCTGATGCGGCTGCCCGGCGTGCGCGCCGTCGAATCGACGCGCTTCGTGCCGGTCACGCTGATCCACCGCCATCGCCGCGAGCGCAGCATGATCCGCGCCTACGCGGCGCGGCCCGATCTCTATCGCGTGATCGACGTGGCCGGGCAGGCGACGCTGCTGGACGGCGGCGCCCTGGTGCTGACCGACCGCCTCGCCGACAAGCTGGGGCTGCGCGTGGGCGACGCCGTGCAGGCCGACGTGCTGGTCGGCGCGCCGCGCACGCTGGCCCTGACCGTCGGCGGCACGGTGCGCGAGATGATGGGCCTGAACGCCTACATGGAGCGCGGCGCGCTGAACCGCGCGCTCGGCGAGGGCGACGTCGCCACCGGCTGGGTGCTGGGCCTGGAGCCCGGCAAGGAAGGCGCGCTGCTGGAGGCGACCCAGGCCCTGCCGCGCTCGGCCGGCGCCTTCAGCAAGGCCACGATGCTGCGCAACATGCAGGAGATCAGCGCGCGCAACGTGCGCATCATGAGCACGATGCTGACGGCGTTTGCCGCGGTGATCTCGGTCGGCGTGGTCTACAACAACGCGCGCATCGCGCTGGCCGAGCGTGGCTGGGAGCTGGCCTCGCTGCGCGTGCTCGGCTTCTCGCGCGCCGAGGTGTCGGCACTGCTGCTGGGCGAGCTGGCGCTCGCCATCCTGATCGCGCTGCCGCTCGGCATGGCGGCCGGCTGGGCACTGGTCAACGGCGTCAACGAGCTGCTGCGCTCGGACCAGTTCATGTTCCCGGCCACGATCCGCGCGCGCACCTACGCCTGGGCCGCGTTGTGCGTGCTGGCCGCCGGCATCGCCAGCGCGCTGGTCGTGCGCCGGCGCATCGACCGCCTCGACCTGGTGGCGGTGCTGAAGACGAGGGAATGACGATGAAGAAGTCGACGCTCGCCGGCTTGGCCGGTGCCGTGGTGGCCGCGGGCCTGCTGCTGGCCTGGGCGTTCGCGCCGCGGCCGCTGGTGGTCGAGACCGCCGTGGCGACGCAGGGCCGTTTCGAGATGGCGATCGAGGAGGACGCGCGAACGCGCCTGCGCGAGCGCTACCTGGTGTCGGCGCCGCTGGCCGGGCGCCTGCAGCGCATCGCGCTGCGCGAGGGCGACCGGGTCGAGGCGGGTGCGGTGATCGCGACGATCGAGCCGGTGCTGTCGCCGCTGGTCGACGAGCGCACGCTGCGCGAGCAGCGCTCCCAGCTGGAGATCACGCTCGCGACGGTGCAGCGCGCCGGCGCACGCGTCGAACGCGCCCGCGTCGCGCGGCAGCAGGCGGCGAACGAGGCGCTGCGCAGCGAGCAGCTGGCGCAGCAGGGATTCGTTGCACCGACGCGGCTCGAGTCGGATCGGCTCTCGCTCGTTGCCGCGCAGAAGGAGCTCGAAGCGGCCGAGAGCGACCGCCGCGTCGCGGCGCATGGCGTCGACCAGGCGCGCGCCGCGCTGGCCGCCGTGCAGCAGCCCGCGGCGGGGCGTGCCTTCGCGCTGCGCTCGCCGATTGCCGGCACCGTGCTGCGCGTGCTGCAGGGCAGCGAGGCCAGCCTGGCGCTCGGCACCCCGCTGATCGAGCTGGGTGACCTGCGCGAGCTCGAGGTGGTGGCCGAGCTGCTGACCGGCGACGCGCTGAAGGCCGTGCCCGGCAGCCGCGTGTCGATCGAGCGCTGGGGCGGGCCGGCGGCACTGCAGGGGCGGGTGCGGCGCGTCGAACCGGCGGCCTTCACGAAGGTCTCGGCGCTCGGTGTCGAGGAGCAGCGGGTGAAGGTGCTGATCGAGCTGGTCGCGCTCGACGGCGCGCCGCCGCAGTGGCGGGCGCTGGGTGACGGCTTCCGCGTCGGCGTGCGCATCGTGACCCTGAGCGAGGAGGGCGCCGTGAAGGTGCCGGTGAGCGCGGTCTTTCCGGTGGCCGACGATGGCGGCGCCGGCATGGCGGTGTTCGTCGTGCGCGACGAACGCGCGCAGCTGCAGCGCGTCGACGTCGGCGGCCGCAACGGCAGCGAAGCCTGGCTGCGCAGCGGCGTGGCCGCGGGCGCGCGGGTGGTCGTCTACCCTCCGGCGGCCTTGCAGTCGGGTGCGCGCGTGCAGGTGCACGACGCCGGTGGCCGCACGTGACCGGCGCCGCGAGCTGGCACTTCCGTAACCCGCAGCGCGCCTTGCGTTTGCGCAAGCCGGCACCGTCCGTCCTTGGCGCGTTAGCGTGCGACGCATGCAGATCCAATTCCTCGGCGCCGCTGGCACGGTCACCGGCTCGAAGACCCTGGTCGAACACGACGGCCGCCGCGTGCTGGTCGATTGCGGCTTGTTCCAGGGCGTCAAGCAGCTGCGGCTGCGCAACTGGAACGCGCTGCCGCTGCCGGCCGAAGACATCGACGCCGTGCTGCTGACCCATGCGCACCTCGATCACAGCGGCTTCCTGCCGCGCCTGATGAACCTGGGCTTCCAGGGCCGCATCCACGCCACGCGCGCGACGATCGACCTGTGCCGCCTGCTGCTGGCCGATGCCGGACATCTGTTCGAGGAAGAGGCCGCCTACGCGAATCGCCACGGCTTCTCGCGCCACCGCCCGGCGTTGCCGCTGTTCAAGAAGGAGGATGCGCAGCGCGTGCTGCGGCAGTTCGTGCCGCAGGACTTCAACGCCAGCTTCGAGCCGATCGCCGGCCTGCGCGCGCGTTTGCAGCCGGCCGGCCACATCCTCGGCGCGGCCAGCGTGCGCCTCGAGGCGCAGGGCCGTTCGGTGCTGTTCTCGGGCGACCTCGGCCGCGACGACGACCTGGTGATGGAGCCGCCGGCGCCGCCATCGGCCAGCGACGTGGTGATCATCGAATCGACCTATGGCGACCGGCTGCACGAGGCCGTCGATCCGCTGGACCAGCTCGCCGACGTGATCGCGCGCACCGCGGCGCGCGGCGGCATCGTGGTGATCCCGGCCTTCGCGGTCGGCCGCGCGCAGGCGCTGCTGCATGCGCTGCAGCTGCTGAAGACCGCGCAGCGCATCCCCGACCTGCCGATCTACCTGAACAGCCCGATGGCCGCCGGCGCGACGCGGCTGTACACCGCCTGGCACGAGCTGCACCGCCTGGACGAGGCCGACTGCGCGCGCATCGCCGCCGGCACGAGGATCGTCGAGACGGTCGAGGACTCGAAGCGGCTGAACATGCTGAAGTGGCCGTCGGTCATCGTCTCGGCCAGCGGCATGCTGACCGGCGGCCGCGTGCTGCACCACCTGGTCGCCTTCGCCGGCGATCCGCGCAACAGCATCGTGCTGCCGGGCTTCCAGGCGCCGGGCACGCGCGGCGCGGCGCTGCTGGCCGGCGCCACCTCGCTGAAGGTGCACGGCCAGTACCTGACGGTGCGCGCCGAGGTCGCACCGATGGCAGCGATGTCGGCGCATGCCGACCGCGATGGCCTGCTGCGCTGGCTCGGCAGGCTGCCGTCGCCGCCGCGCGAGGTGCTGGTGACGCACGGCGAGCCGGCCGCCGCCGATGCGCTGCGCCTGGCGATCGAGGAGCGCTTCGGCTGGCCGGCGCGCGTGCCGGAGCAGGGCGAGCGCGTCGAGGTCCGCTGATGCGACGTCTCAGGCCGCTTGAAAGGCCGCAATGGCGATCGCGGCCATGGGCCTGGGCGCCGGGCGAGAACACCACCGACCGTTTCCATGGCGTGCGCGTCGCCTATGCGGCGGGCGCCACCTACGCCGGCGTCGCATACGAGTGGAACAAGGCCCGCGTTGGAGGCGAGGACACCAACAAGTCGCTGAGCGTCACCGCCAACCACAACTTCGGCGCGGTGAAGGTACATCAGCCAGGAGCGTGTGCTGCAGGCTGGGCTGCGCATGGCCTTCTGATCACGCCATCGAAGGTCGCGCTGCCGTCGCAGCAGACCCGGTGCCTGCATCGACCCGGTGGTGCAGGTCCTGCGAATGCAGGTCGGGTCTTGGCGTCCTTTCGTCCGCACTGCCTGCGGCATCGCAAACCACGACAGGAGGTGTCATGCTGGCCAACATCGTTGTCGCCCTCGTTGCGGCTGTTTGCGCGACCGCCCATGTCCGCGCAGAAGTCGTGGTCGCCGGCAGACCGTCGGCACGGGCATTCCGCATTTCACGGGCGGGGAGGCCGTGTCGCTGGCTCGCAAGGTTCATCCAACGCTGCTGCGCACATCGCTGACGCAGCAAGGCGCCATCCCGCGCCTGACAGCGCTGGCCACCTACGGCATGGGCGCGCGCCGCCTGGCACTCCTATGGGTCGACAACGAGTACGGCAGGAACGGTCGTCAGGCATTGATCGACTCGGCGAACCGCCGCGGTGCCAGCGTGGTCTCGCGACCGACGCCGTGGCCGCGTCGGCCTACGCGCTTCCGGTCGTCGCCTCGTGTGTTCCGTAGAAGTGGCTGCCTGAATCGTCCCGCGGCGCGTTTTCAATGCGCCGTTCTCGTCCTGTCGTTCGCCGACCACGTTCGGCAGCGCTTGCGCCCCTGCCGCCCGGAGTCCGTTACGCTCCATGAATCGAACCGGCGACAGGAGGGCGCACATTGTTGGTTGATCTGGCCGATGCTGCGGGCCACCAGCAGTTGCTCAAGAGCATCAACCGGATGACCTTGGTCCGGCACCTGTGCGTGCACCCCGGCCTGTCGCGGGCCGACCTGGCGGTTGCGGTGCAGCTGACCAAGTCGACCGTCAGCATGCTGGTGCGCGAGCTGATCGACGAAGGCTGGCTGATCGAACACGAGGTCGTTGTCACCGGCGATCTGGGGCGGCGGCCGACGCCGTTGTTCATCGACCCCGGGCGCCTGGTGCTGCTGGGGGCGGAAGTGGGCATCGAGGGCGTGCGCGCGGTGGTCACCTCGCTGACCGGCGAGGTGCTGGCGCAGGGGCGTTCGGGTTACGGTGGCGCGCGCAGCGCCAAGGCCAGCATCGGCGTGCTCGCGGCCACCATGCTGAAGGTCGCCGGCCGGCTCGACGGCGCCAAGCAGCGGGTCATCGGCATCGGCGTCGGCCTGCCCGGCGGGGTGGACGAGGCGAGCGGCTTCCTGCATTTCGCGCCCAACCTGGGCTGGCGCGACGTGCCCGTGGGCGACCTGCTTGCCGAGAAGCTGGCCGGCTCGGTGCTTCAGCGCGTGCCGCTCTTGCCGGTGCGCACGTCGCGCCTGGGCGTGGATGCCGTGGCCGTGGGCGCGGCGGCGCTGGTGCGCTACCGCCTCACGCGTCCGCTGATCGGGCCGGCATACGCCGCCCGCGCGGCGTCTGCCGGCGCGTGAAGGACGTGGCCGCCCAGCCCAAGCCGCGCAAGACCCGCCGGGCCGCGACGCTGGCGGACGTCGGCCGCGAAGCCGGCGTCTCGGCGATGGCCGCGTCCGCCGTGCTCAACGCGGCGAAGACGTCGACCCGCATCTCCGACGAGACGCGCGCGCGTGTGCTGGCGGCCGCCGAGAAGCTGCGCTACCGGCCGAACGCCACCGCGCGTGGCTTGGCGCATCGGCGCATGAACACGCTGGGCGTCGCCGCCACGCTGGTGGGCGACGAGCCCAACCAGTACTTCCTGGAAGTCTTCAACGGCATCATCCAGGGCGCGGCGGCAGGCGGCCAGACCGTCACCGTCTTCACGCTGGGCAACTGGGACGAGGCGGTGCGGCGCATCCCCGTCTTCTGCGACGGGCGCATCGACGGTCTGATCCTGCTCGCGCCGCTGCTCGAGCCCGAGGCCGCGCAGTGGCTGCCCGAGCACACGCCGGTGGTTTCGGTGCATGCGAACCATGCGATCGCCGGCGCCGTGAATTTGGAGTCCGACGAGGAAGCCGGCGCATTCCAGATGACCAGCCGGCTGCTGGCGATGGGGCACCAGCGCATCCTGCACGTGGGTGGCCCGCTCGGCACGCTCGGCGCCGAGCGGCGCGTTCGGGGCTACCTGCGGGCCCATGCCACGGCCGGCGTGGCGCCGCCGGCCGACCACGTGCTGCGGGGCGCCTACAGCGTCGAGGCCGGCCGCGATGCGCTGGAGTCGTGGTTGCGCCATCACCGCGGCCAGCCGCTGCCCGACGCGGTGTTCGCCGCCAGCGATGCCATCGCGCTGGGCTGCTGCTCGCGCGCATCGAGGCGCGCGCGCACGACACCGCCTACGGCGGCCCCCGCAACATCGTGCTGCCCACCGAGCTCGTGCCCCGCGCCACCCTGGCGGCGCCACGCAAGGCGCTGCTGACCATCGCCTGAAGGACCAAGGCACGCTCGCTTTCCCCTAGGCGACCGTGCAGCGCGGGCGACTGCCGCTGCGTATAGTTCGGACATCGAATTTAATAAGCGGCAGCACTTCGCACGTCGACGGATCGGCGGGTCGTGCGCTGCCGGGCATCGAGGTCTCGTGATGGATTCCAGTACCAGCGGCAACCTCCGGCTGCAGCAGCGCAGCGCCGGCTTCCAGGCGGGTGGCCAAGAGGTCACCGAATACCTGCTCGACGCGGGCACCGGCGTCTCGCTGTCGGTGCTCGACCTGGGCGGCATCGTGACCGCGCTGCACTGCCCCGACCGGCACGGCCGTCGCGGCAACGTCGTGCTGGGACCGGCGCGGCTGGACGAGCACCTGCGTCGCGCGCGCAACGTCAGCAGCCTGGTCGGCCGCTACGCCGGCCGCATCGCAGGCGGGCGCTTCACGCTGGACGGTCGCGAAGTGCAGCTGGCGGTGAACGAGGGGCCGAACACGCTGCACGGCGGCCCGCAAGGCTTCGCCGACCGCCTCTGGACCGTCACGCCGATGCCGGACGCGGCGGACGGCAGTGCCGCGATCGAGCTGGCGCTCGTCAGCGAACACGGCGACCAGGGCTTCCCGGGCCGGCTGCAGGTGCGCGTGCGCTACACGCTGACGCGTGCCGGCGAATGGCGCATCGACTACCACGCCGTCACCGACCGGCCGACCGTGATCAACCTGACGCACCACGCCTACTGGAACCTGGCCGGCGGCGGCAGCATCGAGGACCACCGGCTGACCCTGCACGCCAGCCGCCATGCCGCGCTGGACGCGGCCATGATCCCGCAGGGGCTCGACGACGTGGCCGGCACGCCGCTGGACTTCCGCGCCGGCCGCCGCATCGGCGACGGCCTGCGCGCGCCGCATCCCCAGCTTCGCGCCGGCCGCGGCTACGACCACTTCTTCGAGCTTCACCGCGCCGGCCCCGGCCTGATCCGGGCGGCCCGGCTGGAAGACCCGGCGAGCGGCCGCGTGCTGGAGATCGAGACGACCGAGCCCGGCGTTCAGTTCTATTCCGGCAACTTCCTCGACGGCACGCTCGAAGGCTGCCATGGGGCGATGCTGCGACAGGGCGATGCGCTGTGCCTCGAGACGCAGCACATCGGCGACGCGCCGAATCGCGCGCAGGGTCCGAGCACCGTGCTGCGGCCCGGCGAGGTGTTCACCAGCACCACGGTGCATCGCCTGAGCGTTGCGTCCTAGTGCATGAAGGACGCGTCTGTCCGTCGATCAGCCGGCGAACGCGTTCGCCGGCAGGCCGGTCGTATCGGTGTCGATCGCGAACAACGCGCCGGCCTGCGGCTCGGCGGCGAGTTGCGCCGGATCCAGCCCGAAGCGGGCGCTGGTGATGAACAGCGTGCGCAGCGCCGCGCCGCCGAAGGCGACGTTGGTGATGTGCGACGCGGGCAAGGGCACGCGCAGCAGCTCCGCGGCCGTGTCCGGGTCGTGGCAGCTCACGCAGGCGGCGCCCCAGTGCGCAATCCACAGGCGGCCTTCGGCGTCCGTCGTCATGCCGTCCGGGTAGCCGTCGTCGGGATCGAAACGCAGCCACAGGCGGGGCCGGGTGATCCGGCCGCTGCCGGGATCGACGTCAAACGCCCAGACCGCGCGCTCCACCGTGTGATTGACGTACAGCGTGCGGCCGTCGAGCGACCACGTCGGGCCGTTGGTCACCGCCCAGCCGAGGTCTGCCGCGCGAACGGCGCGGCCATCGGCGCCGTAGCAGTAGAGCGCGCCCGTGGGGGCGCGGCAGTCGAAATCCATGCTGCCGGCCCAGAAGCGGCCGGCGGGGTCGCACTTGCCGTCGTTGAAGCGGTTGCCGGTGCGCTCGGGCTCCGGCTGGTGCAGGCGCTCGAGCCGGCCGCTGTCGGGGTCGAAGAGCGCCAGCCCGCGGCGCAGCGCGACGGCCAGGCCCGGACGGTCCTGCCGTTCGGCCACGGCCGAGACCGTCTCGTCGAAGTGCCATTGGCGGCGCTCGCCGCCGTTCGCATCGCAGCGGTAGAGCGTGTGGCCCAGGATGTCGACCCAATACAGCGCCTGCTCGCGCTCGGACCAGCAGGTGCCTTCGCCGAGCGTGGCGGCGGCGTCCCACAGGCAGCGCAGCGGCGACAGCAGGCGGGGGGAGGTGGTCATGGTTCAGTGCGAATCGCGCGGCACCGGCGCACCGCTGCCGCCGACCAGGAAGTCGAGGTCGGCACCCAGGTGGGCCTGCTGCACGTGGTCCACGTACAGCTTGTACCAGCCGCGCTCGGGCTTGGGCGGCGCGGTCCAGTCGGCGCGGCGGCGCGCCAGTTCCTCGTCGCAAACGTCCAGGTGCAGGCGGCGGCGCGCCACGTCGAGCTCGATGACGTCGCCGTTACGCACCAGCGCCAGCGGCCCGCCCGCGGCCGCCTCGGGCGAGGTGTGCAGCACCACGGTGCCGTAGGCGGTGCCGCTCATGCGCGCGTCGCTGATGCGCACCATGTCGGTGATGCCCTTGCGCAGCACCTTCGGCGGCAACGGCATGTTGCCGACCTCGGCCATGCCCGGGTAGCCGCGCGGGCCGCAGTTCTTCAGCACCATCACGCAGGTCTCGTCGATGTCCAGCGCCTCGTCGTCGATGCACGCGTGGAACTCCTCGATGCTCTCGAACACCACGGCGCGGCCGCGGTGCTTCAGCAAGTGCTCCGAGGCCGCCGAAGGCTTGATCACCGCACCGTCGGGCGCCAGGTTGCCGCGCAGCACGGCGATGCCGGCGGCGGGCTTGAAGGGCTCGTCGTACGGCCGGATCACCTCGCGGTTCCAGCACGGGGCCTTCTCGATGTTCTCGCCCACGGCCTTGCCGTTGACGGTCAGCGCGTCGGTGTGCAGCAGGTGGCGGATCTCGCGCATCACCGCGGGCAGCCCGCCGGCGTAGAAGAAGTCCTCCATCAGGAAGCGGCCCGAGGGCTGCAGGTCGACGAGGCAGGGCACCTCGGCACCCAGGCGGTCCCAGTCGTCGAGCGTCAGCTGCACGCCCATGCGGCCGGCCACGGCGAGCAGGTGGATCACCGCATTGGTCGAGCCGCCGATCGCCGCGTTGGTGCGGATCGCGTTCTCGAAGGCGGCGCGCGACAGGATCTTCGACATGCGCAGGTCTTCGTTGACCATCTCGACGATGCGCCGGCCCGTCAGCTGCGCGAGGCGGTTGCGCCGCGTGTCGGCCGCGGGGATGGCCGCGTTCTCGGGCAGCGCCATGCCCAGCGCCTCGACCATCGAGGCCATCGTCGAGGCGGTGCCCATCGTCATGCAGCTGCCCTTGGAGCGGTGCATGCAGCTTTCGGCCTCGGTGAACTCATCCATCGTCATCTCGCCGGCGCGCACCATCTCGCTCATCTGCCACACGCCGGTGCCCGAGCCGATGTCCTTGCCGCGGAACTTGCCGTTGAGCATCGGGCCGCCGGACAGGCCGATCGTCGGCAGGTCGCAGCTCGCCGCGCCCATCAGCAGCGCCGGCGTCGTCTTGTCGCAGCCCATCAGCAGCACGACACCGTCGATCGGATTGCCGCGGATCGATTCCTCGACGTCCATGCTGGCGAGGTTGCGGAACAGCATCGCGGTGGGCCGCAGCTGCGTCTCGCCCAGCGACATCACCGGGAACTCCAGCGGAAAGCCGCCGGCCTCGTAGACGCCGCGCTTGACGAACTCGGCCAGCTCGCGGAAGTGGCCGTTGCACGGCGTCAGCTCGCTCCACGTGTTGCAGATGCCGATGACCGGGCGGCCGTCGAGCAGGTCATGCGGGTAGCCCTGGTTCTTGATCCAGCTGCGGTGCACGAAACCGTCGCGATCGGTCCTGCCGAACCAGGCCTGGCTGCGGCGGAACGGCTTCTTCGAATCCATGAGCTCTCCTGGCACTTGACGGCCGCGAGCATATCGCCGCACACTGATATCAGAAAAATAACGAAATCAACTAGTGACATACACGTTTAGATATACAGACACGGAGAACCGCATGCCCGCGCCCGCCGCCCCCACCTCGTACCCCAGCCTGAAGGGCCGCCGCGTGTTCGTCACCGGAGGCGGCTCGGGCATCGGCGAAGCCATCGTCGAAGCCTTCGCCGTGCAGGGGGCGCAGGTCGCCTTCATCGACGTGGCGGAAGAGGCCAGTGCCGCGCTGGCGCAGCGGCTGGCGGCCGCGGGCCTGCCCAAGCCCTGGTGGGCGCGATGCGACGTGCGCGACCTGGACGCGCTGCGGCGCAGCCTCGCCGAGGCGGCCGCCGCGGTGGGCGACTTCCACGTGCTGGTGAACAACGTGGCGAGCGACGAGCGCCACGCGTTCGAGGACGTCACGCCCGAGTATTGGGACGAGCGCATGGCGCTGAACCAGCGCCCGGCCTTCTTCGCGATCCAGTCGGTGGTGCCCGGCATGCAGCGGCTGGGCGGCGGCGCGATCGTCAACCTGGGCTCCTCGGGCTGGCAGCTGAAGGAGGGCGCGTACCCGTGCTACGCGATCGCCAAGTCCTCGGTGAACGGGCTCACGCGCGGCCTGGCCAAGCCGCTCGGCGCCCACGGCATCCGCATCAACACGGTCACGCCCGGCTGGGTGATGACCGAGCGGCAGGTGAAGCTGTGGCTGACGCCCGAGGGCGAGGCCGCGCTCGAGCGCAACCAGTGCCTGAGCGACCGGCTGGCGCCGCGCGACATCGCGGCGATGGTGCTGTTCCTGGCCTCCGACGACGCGCGGCTGTGCACTGCGCAGGAGTTCAAGGTCGACGGCGGCTGGATGTGAACCGGCGGCCCGGGTGGCGGCGCGCCCGGCGCTGCCTCACGGCGCGGCGTCGAGCGTGATGCCGTACGCCGCCAGCGCGGCCTTGCGCAGCGCCTCGAGCATCGCCTTGCCGCCCGGCGACAACAGGCGGTCGGTGCGCGTGATGAGGCCGAAGCTGTCCATCTTGCAGGGCAGGTGGATCGGCAGCAGGGCGACCATGCCGTGCTCGGCGTAATAACGTGCGACATCGGTGGCCACCACCGCCAGCAGGTCGCTGCGCTGCAGCATGCGCGTGATGAACAGCAGCGCGGTGGTCTCGATCAGGTTGCCCGGCGGCTCGAGCCCTTCCTCCTGGAACATCAGCTCGAAGCGGTGGCGCAGCACGCTGCCCACCGGCGGCACGATCCAGCCCGCACCCACCAGGTCGCGCAGGCCCAGGCGCGCCACCGACAGCAGCGGGTGTCCGGGCCGCGCCACCGCGGACACCGGTTCTTCCACCAGCGACTGGTAGCGCAGCGCGCGCTTGTCGTGGGTCTCGAACAGGCGCCCGACCACCATGTCGAGCTTGCCCTGCTGCAGGCGCTCCATCAGCACATCGCTGGTCTCGATCTGGAGCGCAACGCGCAGGTTCGGATGCGCCTGCTTCACCAGCGCGATCGCCGCCGGCAGCAGCGTCATGCCCGGGGCGGTGATCGCGCCGATGCTGACCTGCCCGAGCCGGCCGGCCTTCAGCGCCTCGATCTCGTCATGCGCCTGCGACAGGCTGGCCAGCGCCATGCGGGCGTGGCGGATCATCGCCTCGCCGTACCAGGTCGGCCGCATGCCGCGCGGCAGACGCTCGAACAGCGACGCGCCCAGCGCGTCCTCCAGGTCCTTCAGCAGCTTCGAGGCCGCGGGCTGGGTCATGTTCAGCACCTGCGCCGCGCGATGGATGTTGCCTTCCTCCTCCATCGCCACCAGCAGCAGCAACTGGCGCGTCTTCAGGCGCGCGCGGATGAACCAGTGGGTGTACGGAGCGGGCATCGTTCAGGGCTCTGAATCAGGTATGCCAGATCGTATATCGATCATTGCTCAATATCTATTGGTTAGTTATCGGGTGACTTCGTAGGATGCGCCGCGAGAGCACCCCGGCCGGCCGCAGCCGCGCCCGACCCCGCAGGAGACACGATGCGACTGATCCAGTACCTCGATGCGCAAAGCCGCCAACGCGTGGCCGTCACGGCCGGCCGCGGCGAGCCGGTGCGTTCGATCGAGGGCTTCGACAGCAGCTACGCGCTGGCGCTGGCCGCGCTGCAGGCGCGCACGCCGCTGCAGGACTTCGTCGAGGGCCTGCCAATGCAGGCGGGCAACGAGAGCTGCGCCGAGTTGCTGGCGCAAGGCCGCGTGCTGCCGCCGCTGACGCACCCGGATCCGGCGCGCTGCCTGGTCAGCGGCACCGGCCTGACCCACCTGGGCAGCGCCGCGACGCGCGATGCGATGCACCACAAGCTCAGCGGTGACGAAGCGGCGCTGTCGGACTCGATGCGCATGTTCAAGTGGGGCGTCGAAGGCGGCCGCCCCACTGGTGAATCCGCCGGCGTGCAGCCCGAGTGGTTCTACAAGGGCGACGGCAGCATCGTCGCCGCGCCGGGTGCGGCGCTTCAGTCGCCCGCGTTCGCGCTCGACGGCGGCGAAGAGCCCGAGCTGGTGGGCCTGTACGTCATCGGTCCCGACGGCCGCCCCGCGCGCCTGGGCTTCGCCATCGGCAACGAGTTCTCCGACCACATCACCGAGCGCCAGAACTACCTGTACCTCGCGCATTCGAAGCTGCGGCCCTGCGCCGTGGGACCCGAGCTGCGCTTAGGCGCGCTGCCGGACGACCTGCGCGGCAGCAGCCGCATCCGCCGCGGCGCCGAGCTGGTGTGGGAGAAGCCTTTCGTGACCGGCGATGCCAACATGTGCCATTCGCTGGCCAACCTGGAGTTCCATCACTTCAAGTACGCGGCCCACCGTCGGCCGGGTGACGTGCACCTGCACTTCTTCGGCACCGCGACGCTGAGCTTCGCCGACGGCGTGCAGGTGCAGCCGGGCGACCGCTTCGAGATCGAGCTGCCCGGCTTCGGCGAGCCGCTGGTCAACCCGCTCGCGGCGGAGCCGACCGGCTTCGCCCTCGGCGACGTGCACGCGCTGTAATGAACATGCCCCCAAGCTCGCTTCGCTCGCGGCCCCCCGAGGGGGCGCGTCAGTGCCTACGGGCGGCCGGGCGCCACTGACATGGCAGCACTCAAGCACTTCATCAACGGCCGCTGGGAGACCGGCGTCACGCTCGGCTCCAGCGAGAACCCGTCCGACCTGTCGGACACCGTGGCCGAGTTCGCGCGCGCCGATGCCGCGCAGACCGAGGCCGCCATCCGCGCGGCAGCCGATGCGCGCGAGGACTGGGCCCACAGCACGCCGCAGCGCCGCTTCGAGGTGCTGGATGCGATCGGCAGCGAGATCCTGGCGCGCAAGGAGGAGCTCGGCCGGCTGCTGTCGCGCGAGGAGGGCAAGACGCTGCCCGAAGGCGTCGGCGAGGCGGCGCGCGCCGGCCAGATCTTCAAGTTCTTCGCCGCCGAGGCGCTGCGCATCCCCGGCGAGAAGCTGGCTTCGGTGCGGCCCGGCGTGGAGGTGGACGTCACGCGCGAGCCGGTGGGCGTGATCGGGCTGATCGCGCCGTGGAACTTCCCGCTGGCCATTCCCGCCTGGAAGATCGCGCCGGCGCTGGCCTACGGCAACACGGTGGTCTTCAAGCCCGCCGAGCTGGTGCCCGCCTGCGCCGCGGCGCTGGCCGAGATCATCAGCCGCGCCGGCCTGCCCGCGGGCGTGTTCAACCTGGTGATGGGCAGCGGGCGACTGGTGGGGCAGACCATCGTCGACAGCCCGCTGGTCGATGCGATCAGCTTCACCGGTTCGGTGTCCGTCGGCCAAGGGCTGCTGAAGTCCGCGGCGGCGCGCCAGGCGAGGGTGCAGCTCGAGATGGGCGGCAAGAACCCGCTCGTCGTGCTCGACGATGCCGAGCTCGACCGGGCGGTGGACTGCGCGGTGCAGGGCAGCTTCTTCTCGACCGGGCAGCGCTGCACGGCGTCGAGCCGGATCATCGTCACGCCGGGCATCTTCGACCGCTTCGTCAGCGCGCTGCGCGAGCGCACGCGGGCGCTGGTGGTCGACCATGCGCTCAAGCGCGGCACGGAGATCGGCCCGGTGGTCAGCCAGGCGCAGCTCGAGCAGAACCTGTCGTACCTGGAGATCGGCCGCGCCGAAGGCGCCGAGTGGCTGGCCGGCGGCGAGCGCCTGCAGCGCGATACGCGCGGCCACTACATGAGCCCGGCGCTGTTCATCGCCGAGCCGCAGCACCGCATCGCGCGCGAGGAGATCTTCGGCCCGGTGGCCTGCGTGATCCGCGCGCAGGACTACGAGCATGCGCTGGCGCTGGCCAACGACACCCCGTTCGGCCTGTGCGCCGGCATCTGCACCGGCAGCCTGAAGCATGCCGCTCACTTCCGTCGTCATGCCCAGGTCGGCATGGTGATGGTGAACCTGCCCACCGCCGGGGTGGACTTCCACGTGCCCTTCGGCGGACGCAAGGGTTCGAGCCACGGCCCGCGCGAGCAGGGCCGCCATGCCGTGGAGTTCTACACCACGGTCAAGACCGCCTACATCCACGCGTGATCACGCGCACGACAGCAGAGGAGACAAGAGCATGAACATCCCACGTCGCACCGTCCTGGCCGCCACCGCGGCTGCCGCGCTCGCCAGCGCACTGCCCGCCATGGCGCAGAAGAAGATCGTGCTGGGTTTCAGCCAGATCGGCGCCGAGAGCGAATGGCGCACCGCGAACTCCGAATCGATCAAGCAGTCGGCCAAGGACGCGGGCATCGAGCTGAAGTTCTCCGATGCGCAGCAGAAGCAGGAGAACCAGATCAAGGCCATCCGCTCGTTCATCGCGCAGAAGGTCGACGTGATCGCGTTCTCGCCGGTGGTCGAAAGCGGCTGGGGCACCGTGCTGCGCGAGGCCAAGGCGGCCAAGATCCCGGTGATCCTGACCGACCGTGCCGTCAACGAGAAGGACGACTCGTTGTGGGTCACCTTCATGGGCTCGGACTTCGTCGAGGAAGGCCGCAAGGCCGGCCGCTGGCTGGTCGACAAGATGAAGGACGCCAAGGGCGAGGTGAACATCGTCGAGCTGCAGGGCACGGTGGGCTCCGCGCCGGCGATCGACCGCAAGAAGGGCTTCGAGGAAATCGTCAAGGCCGATCCGAAGTTCAAGATCATCCGTTCGCAGACCGGCGACTTCACCCGCGCCAAGGGCAAGGAGGTGATGGAAGCCTTCCTGAAGGCCGAGGGCAAGAAGATCAACGTGCTCTACGCGCACAACGACGACATGGCGATCGGCGCGATCCAGGCCATCGAGGAAGCGGGCCTGAAGCCGGCGAAGGACATCGTGATCATCTCGATCGACGCCGTGAAGGGCGCCTTCGAGGCCATGATGGCCGGCAAGCTCAACGTCAGCGTCGAGTGCAGCCCGCTGCTCGGCGGGCAGCTGATGCAGGCCGTGAAGGACCTCAAGGCCGGCAAGACGCTGCCCAAGCGCATCGTCACGGAGGAGGGCATCTTCCCGATGGAAGTCGCCGCCAAGGAATTCCCCAAGCGCAAGTATTGATTGAAGCGCAAGCACCGATCAGGAGACGTTGATGAAGAAATGGATCACCCGGCTGGCCGCAGCGGCGACGTGCACGGCAGCGTTCCTGCAGCCCGCCGCGGCGCAGGACAAGGGCACGGTCGGCATCGCCATGCCCACCAAGTCGTCGTCGCGCTGGATCGCCGACGGCCAGAACATGGTCAAGGAGTTCCAGGCCAAGGGCTACAAGGCCGACCTGCAGTACGCCGAGGACGACATCCCGAACCAGCTGGCCCAGGTGGAGAACATGATCACCAAGGGCGTGAAGGTCCTGGTGATCGCGGCGATCGACGGCACCACGCTGTCCGGCGCGCTGCAGAAGGCGGCCGACAAGGGCGTCAAGGTCATCGCCTACGACCGGCTGATCCGCGGCACGAAGAACGTCGACTACTACACCACCTTCGACAACTTCCAGGTCGGCGTGCTGCAGGCGGGCTCGATCGTCGACAAGCTGGGTCTCAAGCAGGGCAAGGGCCCCTTCAACATCGAGCTCTTCGGCGGCAGCCCGGACGACAACAACGCCTTCTTCTTCTACGACGGCGCGATGAGCGTGCTCAAGCCCTACATCGACAGCGGCAAGCTGGTGGTGCGCAGCAAGCAGATGGGCATGGACAAGGTGGGCACGCTGCGCTGGGACGGCGCCACCGCGCAGGCGCGCATGGACAATCTCCTGTCGGCCTTCTACGGGCGTGACAAGCTGCATGCGGTGCTGAGCCCGTACGACGGCATCTCGATCGGCATCCTGTCGTCGCTGAAGGGCGTGGGCTACTGCAGCGCGCAGCAGCCCTGCCCGGTGGTCAGCGGGCAGGACGCCGAGGTCCCGTCGGTGAAGTCGATCCTGCGCAGCGAGCAGAGCTCCACCGTGTTCAAGGACACGCGCGACCTGGCGCGGGTGACGGTGAACCTGGTGGATGCCGTGCTGGCCGGCAAGCAGCCGGAGATCAACGACACCAAGACCTACAACAACGGCACCAAGGTCGTGCCGTCCTACCTGCTGAAGCCGGTGGCCGTCGATTCGGGCAACTGGAAGAAGGTGCTGGTCGACAGCGGCTACTACAAGGAGTCGCAGCTGCGCTGAAAGCCGTCGGGCCGCCTCGCGCCGCGTGATGGCGCGAACGGCTCCGCAGGGCGCTGACATCCATGGACGTTTTGCTCGACATGCGGGGCATCCGCAAGACCTTCCCCGGCGTGGTCGCGCTCGACGGTGTGAACCTGGCCGTGCGCGCCGGCGAGATCCACGCCATCGTCGGCGAAAACGGCGCCGGCAAGTCCACGCTGATGAAGGTGCTGTCGGGCGTCTACCCGCACGGCAGCTACGAGGGCGAGATCCGCTTCGAGGGCGAGCTGCGCCGCTTCGCCGGCATCGCCGACAGCGAAGCCTGCGGCGTCATCATCATCCACCAGGAACTGGCGCTGGTGCCGCTGCTGTCGATCGCCGAGAACGTGTTCCTCGGCCATGAGACGGCACGCGGCGGCGTCATCGACTGGGCGCTCGCGCATCGCCGCGCGCGCGAGCTGCTGGCGCGCGTCGGGCTGAAGGAATCGCCGGCCACGCTGGTGACCGACCTCGGCGTGGGCAAGCAGCAGCTGGTGGAGATCGCCAAGGCACTGGCCAAGGAAGTGAAGCTGCTGATCCTCGACGAGCCCACCGCCAGCCTGAACGAGAGCGACAGCGCTGCCTTGCTGAACCTGCTGCTGGAGCTGAAGCGGCAAGGCATCGCCTGCATCCTGATCTCGCACAAGCTCAACGAGATCGAGCGCGTGGCCGATGCGATCACCGTGCTGCGCGACGGGGCCACCGTCGCGCACCTGGACTGCCGCACGGTGGTGCCGCGGCAGGATCTGATCATCCGCCACATGGTCGGCCGCGAGATGGCCGACCGCTACCCGAAGCGCACGCCGAAGATCGGCGACACCGTGTTCGAGCTGCGCGACTGGTGGGTGCACCACCCGCTGCATGCCGAACGCGCCGTCGTGAAGGGCGTGAACCTGCAGGTCAGGCGCGGCGAGATCGTCGGCATCGCCGGCCTGATGGGCGCCGGCCGCACCGAGCTGGCGATGAGCGTCTTCGGCCGCAGCTGGGGCAGGCGCATCCGCGGCACGGCACTGGTGCACGGCGAGCCGCGCGACCTGTCGACCGTGCAGAAGGCGGTGGACGCGGGCCTGGCCTACGTCACCGAGGACCGCAAGTCGCTCGGGCTGGTGCTGAACGACTCGATCACCCGCAATACCACGCTGGCCAACCTCGAGGGCGTGGCCCGGCACGGCGTCATCGACGAAGGCCGCGAGCACCGCGTGGCCGAGGACTTCAGGCGCAAGCTCGCCACGCGCTGCGCCGGCGTGCACCAGCCGGTGGTCAACCTCTCGGGCGGCAACCAGCAGAAGGTGGTGCTGGCGAAGTGGCTCTTCTCCGAGCCCGAACTGCTGATCCTGGACGAGCCGACCCGCGGCATCGACGTCGGCGCGAAGTTCGAGATCTACTCCCTCATCGCGCGGCTGGCCGAGGAAGGCCGCGCCATCGTGCTGATCTCCTCCGAGATGCCGGAGCTGCTGGGCCTGGCCGACCGCCTCTACGTGATGAACGAAGGCCAGTTCGTCGCGGAATTCCCGGTGGCGCAAGCGTCGCAGGAGCGGATCATGCATGCCATCGTCAACGCGAGTCGCAATGAGCGCTGTGCCTGAAGCCGAATTCTCCACCCCGCGGCGCGACGCCGCCGGCGCGCGCGAGGCCGCCCACTTCCTGAAGCAGAACCTGCGCGAGTACGGCATGCTGCTGTCGCTCGTCGCCATCATGGTGTTCTTCCAGGTGATGACCGACGGCACGCTGCTGCAGCCGCTGAACCTGACGAACCTGGTGCTGCAGAACAGCTACATCGTCATCATGGCGCTGGGCATGCTGCTGGTGATCGTCGCCGGGCACATCGACCTGTCGGTGGGCTCGGTGTGCGGCTTCATCGGCGCGCTCGCGGCGGTGCTGATGGTGAACTTCGACTGGCACTTCGTGCCGGCCACGCTGGCCTGCCTGGCCGCGGGTGCGGCGATCGGCGCGGCGCAGGGCTGGTTCGTCGCCTACTTCAAGATTCCTTCGTTCATCGTCACGCTGGCCGGGATGCTGGTGTTCAAGGGACTCGCGCTGGCGCTGCTGCAGGGGCAGTCGGTCGGGCCGTTCCCGGAAACATTCCAGCTGCTCAGCTCGGGCTTCATCCCCGAGGTCTTCGCCTCCGGGGCGGGGTCCGAGCTGCGCTTCACCTCGCTGCTGCTGGGCGTCGGCGTGGCCGCGGCGATGGTCGTGGCGGCGTGGCGCGCGCGCAGCCATGCGCAGATGCACGGCATGGAGCTGGAGCCCTTCGCGCTCTTCGTCGCACGCAACGCGGTGTTCGCCGCGATCCTCGTCGGCCTGGCGTGGGTGATGGCCTCGTACAAGGGCCTGCCCAACGTGCTGATCGTGATGTTCGTGCTGATGGTGGCCTACGATTTCGTGACCTCGCGCACGGTGCCTGGCCGCCGGCTTTACGCGTTGGGAGGCAACGAGAAGGCCGCACGGCTGTCGGGCATCAAGACGGAGCGCCTGGCCTTCCTGACCTTCGTCAACATGGGCGTGCTGGCCGCGCTGGCGGGGCTCGTCTTCGCCGCGCGACTGAACACGGCCACGCCCAAGGCGGGCCTGGGCTTCGAGCTGGACGTGATCGCCGCCTGCTTCATCGGCGGCGCCTCGGCCTCGGGCGGCGTCGGCAAGGTGATGGGCGCGGTGATCGGCGCCTTCGTGATGGGCGTGATGAACAACGGCATGTCCATCCTCGGCATCGGCATCGACTACCAGCAGGTGATCAAGGGCGGGGTGCTGCTGGCCGCGGTGTGCCTGGACGTCTACAACAAGAACAAGTAGCGGATGCTGCGGCTCTCCGGGATCACCAAGCGCTTCGTCGGCGTGCAGGCGCTGCGCGACGTGCAGTTGCACCTGCGCGCGGGCGAAGTGCATGCGTTGATGGGACAGAACGGCGCCGGCAAGTCCACGTTGATCAAGGTGCTCACCGGCGTGCACCCGGCCGACGACGGCGAGATCCGCCTCGCCGGTGAGCCGATCCGCCCGCGCTCGCCGGCCGAGGCGCAAGGCGTCGGCATCGCGACCGTCTACCAGGAGGTGAACCTCTGCGGCAACCTCTCGGTGGCCGAGAACATCTTCGCCGGCCGCCTGCCGCGGCGCGCCGGATTCATCGACCGCGCGCGCATGGTGCGCGAAGCGCGCGAACTGCTGCGCCGACTGCATCTGGACATCGACGTGGGGCAGCCGCTGGGCCGCTACCCGGTGGCGGTGCAGCAGATGGTGGCGATCGCGCGCGCGCTGGGCATGCACTCGCGCGTGCTGATCCTCGACGAGCCTTCCTCCAGCCTCGATGCCGACGAGGTGCAGCACCTCTTCGCCGTGCTGCGCGGGCTGCGCGCGCAGGGGCTGGCGATCCTCTTCGTCACGCACTTCCTCGACGAGGTCTACGCGCTGGCCGACCGCATCACGGTGCTGCGCAACGGCGAGTTCGTCGGCGAATACACGCCGCCCGAGCTGCCCGCGCCGGCGCTGGTGGCGGCGATGATCGGCCGCGAGCTGGCCGCCGAGGGCGCACGCCAGCCGGCCGCGGCGTCGGGCGGCGGCGCGCCGCTGCTCGAGACGCGGGGCCTGGCGCGCCGCGGCGCGCTGCAGCCCGCAGACCTGCAGATCCGGCCCGGCGAAGTGCTGGGGCTTGCGGGGCTGCTCGGCTCGGGCCGCACGGAGCTCGCGCGGCTGCTCTTCGGCATGGACCGGCCCGACCGCGGCGAGCTGCGCGTCGATGGCCGCGTGGTGAGCTTCGAGCATCCGGCGCAGGCGGTCGCGCTCGGCCTGGCGATGTGCCCGGAGGAGCGCAAGATCGACGGCATCGTCGCCGACCTGTCGGTGCGCGAGAACATCGTGCTGGCGCTGCAGGCGCGGCAGGGGCTGTGGAAGGTCCTGTCGCGGCGGCGCCAGCAGGAGATCGCAGAGCGCTACATCCGCGCGCTCGACATCCGCACCGCCGATGCGGATACCCCCATCGGTCAGCTGTCGGGCGGCAACCAGCAGAAGGCGATCCTGGCGCGCTGGCTGGCGACCGAGCCCCGGCTGCTGATCCTGGACGAACCGACACGCGGCATCGATGTCGCGGCGAAGCAGGAGATCATGAACGAGATCGTGCGCCTGGCGCGCGCCGGACTGGCGGTGCTGTTCGTCTCGTCGGAGCTCGACGAGATTGCGCGCCTGGCCGACCGCATCGCGGTGCTGCGCGAGCGGCGCCTCGTCGGCGAGCTGCCCGGCGGCAGCGACGAGGCGACCATCGGACGGCTGATCACCGGGGCGGTGACATGAGCGCGTCGCGCCGCCTGTTCGGCCACCGGCTGTTCTGGCCCGTACTTACGCTGCTCGCGCTGCTGGCGCTGAACGCGGCCTTCAACCCGGGCTTTCTGCAACTGCGCTGGCGCGACGGGCATCTCTACGGCAGCCTGATCGACATCCTCAACCGCGCTGCGCCGCTGGTGCTGGTGTCGCTCGGCATGACGATGGTGATCGCCACGCGCGGCATCGACATCTCGGTCGGTGCGGTGGTGGCGATCAGCGCGGCGATCGCCGCGCTGATGGTCGGCGGCCAGCTCACGGTGGTCGACGGCGTACCGACGATGAACAGCCGCTTCCCGATGCCTGTGGCGCTGGCGGCGGCGCTCGGCGTGGCCGCGCTGTGCGGGTTGTGGAACGGCGTGCTGGTGGCCGGTGTCGGCATGCAGCCGATCATCGCCACGCTGATCCTGATGGTGGCCGGGCGCGGCATCGCGCAATTGCTCACCGGCGGGCAGATCATCACGGTGTACTACCCGCCGTACTTCCACCTCGGCAATGGCTACCTGCTGGGGCTGCCGTTCTCGGTGTTCGTGGCCGGCGCGGTGGCACTGGCGCTGCACGGAATGCTGACGCGCACCGCGCTGGGCCTGTTCGTGCAGGCCATCGGCATCAATCCCGCGGCCGCGCACATGGCCGGCGTGCGGCAGAAGCGGATCACCGTGGCCGCCTACGTGTTCTGCGGCCTGTGCGCCGGCCTGGCCGGGCTGCTGATCAGCTCCAACGTCAAGAGCGCCGACGGCAACAACGCCGGCCTGCTGATGGAGCTGGACGCGATCCTGGCGGTCACGCTCGGCGGCACGCTGCTGACCGGCGGCCGCTTCAGCCTGGCCGGCACCGTGCTCGGCGCGCTGATCATCCAGACGCTGACCTCCACGATCTACTCGATCGGCGTGCCGCCGGAAATGAACCTGCTGGTCAAGGCGGCGGTGGTGTTCGTCGTGATGCTGCTGCAATCGGCGGAATTCCGGGCGATGGTGCGGCAGTGGGCGGTGCGTCCCGCGCCGGGGGCTGTGCGATGAACGTGCCCGCCCAGGAGGGTGCGCCGATGAGCCCCGCCCGGCCGCCCGAAGGGGCTCAGCCCCGCTTGGCGGGGAGGCGCGAAGCGCCAGGGGTGCTCTCATGACCGCGACTGAAGCGCTCACCGGGCGTGCGCCGCCGGTGCGCGGTCCGCGCCTCGATCCGCGCCACGTGCCCTTGGCGGTGACGACAGCGCTGTTCGCTGCGATGTTCGGCTACGGCGGCGTTGCCTACGACGGCTTCTTCTCGGCGCAGGTGCTGCTGAACCTGCTGATCGACAACGCCTTCCTGCTCATCGTCGCGGTCGGGATGAGCTTCGTGATCCTTGCCGGCGGCATCGACCTGTCGGTGGGCGCCGTGATCGCGTTCGCGACGATGCTGCTGGCGTGGCTCGTGGAACGCCAGGGCTGGTCGCCCGCCGCGGCCATCGCGCTGGTGCTCGTGCTCGGCACCGCCTTCGGCGCGCTGCAGGGCTGGCTGGTGCAGCGCTTCCGGCTGCAGCCCTTCATCGTCACGCTGGCCGGCATGTTCCTGGCGCGCGGCTTGTGCTACGTGATCAGCATCGACTCGATCAGCATCGAGAACGAGAGCTTCGTCGCCGTCGCGCAGGCCCGCGTGCCGCTGGGCGGCGAGGCCTCGGTCAGCGTCGGTGCGCTGGTCGCCGTGGCGGTGCTGGCGGCCGGGCTGTACCTGGCGCATGCCAGCGACTTCGGACGCGCTGTCTACGCGTTAGGCGGCAACGAGCACTCGGCGCTGCTGATGGGCCTGCCCGTCGCACGCACCATGGTGCTGGTGTACACGCTGTCGGGCCTGTGCTCGGCGCTGGCCGGCGTGGTGTTCGCGTCCTACATGCTGTCCGGTTATGGCCTGCACGCGATGGGGCTGGAGCTGGACGCCATCGCTGCCGTGGTGATCGGCGGCACGCTGCTGTCCGGCGGCGTCGGCACCCTGGCCGGCACGCTGTTCGGCGTGCTGATCCTGGGCATGATCCAGACGCTGATCAGCTTCGACGGCAGCCTCAGCTCCTGGTGGACGCGCATCGTCATCGGCGCGCTGCTGTTCGCGTTCTGCGCGCTGCAGCGCCTGTTCGAGCGCCGGCCGGGCCCATCGACCTAGGATCCTCATGACAGAAAACGCGATGCGCCGGCCCGCGTTCGTCGGCATCGACTGGGGCACGACCAATCGCCGTGCCTGGCTGCTGGACGACGCCGGCGAGGTGCTGGCGCTGCACCGCGACGAGCAGGGCAGCCTGGCCTGCCGTGGCCGCTTCGTTGGCGCGCTGGAAGACCTGCTGGCGCGCTGGCCGGCGGCGCGGGGCGTGCCGGTCGTGATGTCGGGCATGGTCGGCTCGGCGCTGGGCTGGCAGGAGGTGCCGTACCTCGACGCGGGTGTGCCGCTGGCCGAGCTGCCGCGCCACGTGGTGCCGGTGGCGGACGCGCCGGCTGGCGCGCACTGGTGCATCGTGCCCGGCCTGTGCTGTCGCGACGGCGCCGGCCGCGTGGACGTGATGCGCGGCGAAGAGACACAACTTCTCGGTGCGGACGCACTGGCCGCCGGCGATGGCTGGACGGTGCTGCCCGGCACGCACAGCAAGTGGGTGCGGCTGCACGGCGGCGTGGTGGCCGAGCTGCGCACCTACCTGAGCGGCGAGCTGTTCGCGACGCTCCGCGCGCAGGGCACGCTGGCGCCGCTGATGGCCGTTGCGGCCGACGATGCCGGCGCGGCCTTCGATCGCGGCGTGCAGGCCCTGGGCGACGAGGAGCTCGGCCATGCGCTGTTCGGCGCACGGGCCCGCGTCATGGCGGCGGGCGCGCCCGCCGCCGGCACGGCCGACTACGTCAGTGGCCTGCTCATCGCCGCCGAATGGCGCGACGCGCTGCGCCGCGGCCTGCCGCCGGGGCAGCCCGTGCGCCTGCTCGGCGAGCCGGCGCTGGCCGAGCGCCATGCCCGGTGTGCGCGCCACTTCGGCGGCCGCACCGAGACGCTGGACCCGCAGGCGGCGCAGCTCGCCGCCTGGCGGACCTTCCTTCGAAGCCTGTCGGAGCACCCGTCATGAGACCTGCCTTCGCCGCCGACCTGCCGCCGCTGGTGGCCATTCTTCGCGGGCTGCAGCCCGAACGCGCGGCCGACGTCGGCCGGGTGCTGTTCGACTGCGGCCTGCGCGGCGTCGAAGTGCCGCTGAACCGGCCCGGGGCGTTGCCGGCCATCGCCACGCTGGCGGCGATGGCGCCCGCCGATGCGCTGGTCGGCGCCGGGACCGTGCTCGCCGAGGCCGACGTCGATGCGGTGGCGCAGGCCGGCGGCCGGCTCATCGTGTCGCCGCATTTCGATCCGGCGATCGTCGCGCGCACGATCGCGCGCGGGCTGATCGCTGCGCCCGGGGTCTTCACGGCCAGCGAGGCCTTCGCCGCGCTGCGGGCCGGCGCGCACGCGCTCAAGCTGTTCCCGGCCGAAGGCAGCAGTCCGGCGGCATTGCGCGCGCTGGCCACCGTGCTGCCCGAGGACACGCCGCTGTGGCCCGTCGGCGGCCTCGAGCCGGAGCACCTGGCCGCCTGGCGCGCGGCCGGTGCCACCGGCTTCGGCATCGGCGGCGCACTGTTCAAGCCGGCGTTCGATCTCGACGAGATTGCACGCCGGGCGCGCGCTTTCGTCGCTGCCTGGCACGGCTGAGCCCCCGGCCGGCCCTGCGGCACGCGCCCTTGGTGGGGCACTCACGCCTTCCTCGTTCGCGTCATTGCGCCCAGAATGGAACGTGCTCGTCTCCCGTGGAGATGGCCGGCCATGAGGTGTCCATGAAGTTGCTCGCCCGCCTGCTGATCGTCCTGCTGTTTGCCGCCCAGGGCGCCGCCGCCGCCGAGGTGGTCCGCTTCCCGCGGCCCGAGTTCGAAGGCGATCGTCGCTTCGATTACGCGCGGGAGTTGCTGAAGCTGGCGCTGTCCAAGGTCGGCCCGGACTACCGCGTCGAGCATGCCGAGTCGCCGATGAACCAGGAGCGCCAGATCCTGGAGCTCGAGGCCGGGCGAACGATCGACGTCGCGCCGATGCCGAGCTCGGCCGAGCGCGAGGCGCGTTTGCTGGCCGTGTACATCCCGATCAACCGAGGCGTGCTGGGCCTGCGGCTGGGGCTGGTGCGCAAGGGCGACGCGGCGCAGTTCGCCGGCGTGAACAGCCTGGACGACGTGAAGCGATTGCGCCTGGCCCAGGGGCAGTATTGGCCCGACACGGAGATCCTGCGCGCCAACGGCATTCCCGTGATCATCGGGCCGAGCTACGAGGGATTGTTCAAGATGCTGGTCGGCAACCGGTTCGACTACTTTCCCCGCAGCGTCCTGGAGATCTGGAACGAGCAGGCCAGCAACGCCGATGCACTGGAGGTCGAACCGCGCATCGCGCTGTACTACCCCTACTACACCGCGTACTTCATGCTCAACAAGGGCAACACGCGCCTGTCCGAGATCATCCGCCAGGGGCTGGAGAAGGCGATCGCCGACGGCTCCGCCGACCGGCTCTTCGACCAGCACTTCGGCGAGCGCCTGCGCCGCGCGCAGCTGGACAAGCGCGTCATCATCGAACTGAAGAACCCGCTCGTCACGCCCGGCACGCCGGTGAACCGGCCCGAGCTGTGGTACGACTACCGCCGGAAGTAGCTCACGCCGGCGGCACCGCCGGGCCCACCCAGTGCGCCAGCGTGCCGTACAGCTCATCGACGTTGATGGGCTTGGCGATGTGGTCGTTCATGCCCGCGGCCAGCACCTTCGCGCGTTCGCCGACCAGCGCGTTGGCAGTCATCGCGATCACCGGCAGGTCCTGCCAGCGGGGATCCTGGCGCAACCGCCGCGTGGCCTCGTAGCCGTCGAGCACCGGCATCAGGCAGTCCATCAGCACGGCGTCGTAGCGGGCGCCTTCCAGCATCTGCAGCGCCTGCTCGCCGTCCTCGGCCACGTCCACTTCGAGCTTGGCGCGTCGCAGCAGCGACAGGGCGATCTCGGCGTTGATCGGGTTGTCCTCGACCAGCAGGACTCGCCGGCCGATCAGCCGCGAGGGGTCCGCAGGCGCCGGCGCCCGCTGGGGCCTGGCCGGCGACCGCAGCGGCAGGCGCAGCTCGAAGCCGAAGCGGCTGCCCTGCCCAGGCAGACTCTCGACGTCGATGTCGCCGCCCATCATGTGCACCAGGCGCTGGCTGATCGCCAGGCCCAGCCCGGTGCCGCCGTAGCGCCGGCTCGTGGACGCCTCGCCCTGGGTGAACGGCTGGAACAGGCGCTGCCGCTGGTCGATCGACATGCCGATGCCGCTGTCCTGCACCTCGAAGCGCAGGCGCACCGCGTCGGCTTGCGCTTCAACGACCCGCACGCGCAGCGTGACGCCGCCGCGTTCGGTGAACTTGACCGCGTTCTGCCCCAGGTTCAGAAGCACCTGTCGCAGGCGCGAGGGGTCGCCCTCCAGCGCTTTCGGCAGCCCGGGCGGCAGCTCCACCTGCAGCGCCAGTCCCTTGTCCTTCGCGGCCAGGCCGACGATGTCGGACACGCCCTCCAGCACGTCGCGCGGGTCGAACACGATCGCCTCGAGGTCCAGCCGGTCCGCCTCGATCTTCGAGAAGTCGAGGATGTCGTTGATGATGCCCAGCAGCAGCGTGGCCGCGCGGTGGATCTTCTGCACCTGGTCGCGTTGGGGCGCCTTCAGTTCCTCCTGCAGCAGCAGATAGCCCATGCCGATGATGGCGTTCATCGGCGTGCGGATCTCGTGGCTCATGTGCGCCAGGAAGGCGCTCTTCGCCTCGCTGGCGATCTCGGCCGCGCGGCGCGCCTCCCGGTCGGCTTCGGCCTGGCGGCGCTCGGTGATGTCGCGCGCGATGCCCACGGTGCCCGCCACGCGTCCGTCGGCATCGATCAGCGCGGTCTTGAGGGTCTCGATGAAACCGACGCTGCCATCGGCACGGGCATGCTGCTCCTCGATGCGGCGCGTGCCGCGCGCGGCCATCACCTCGGCGTCGTCGTTGCGGTAGCTGCGCGCCAGCCCGGGCGGGTGAACATCGAGGTCGGTCTTGCCGAACATCTCGGCCGGGTCGGCGAAGCCCTTGGCGGCCGCGAAGGCCCGGTTCACGGCGGTGAACCGACCCTCGGTGTCCTTCATCCACGCCAGGTCCGGCAGGTTGTCGAGGATGGCGGCCATGCGGGCATCGGCGTTGCGCAACTCCAGCGCCTGCCTGGCCAGCCGCTCGCGCATCGCGTTCAGCGCATCGACCAGCTGGTCCAGCTCGTCGCCCTCGCTGCGCGCGCGCCGCAGCCGCAGCGGCACCGTGTCGCCTTCCAGGCTGACGCTGCGCGCCGAGGCGGCCATGTCGCGCAGGTGGCTCGTCGCCAGCTTGTGGACGATGAAGAGGATGAAGAACGCGACCAGAAAGGTCTTGGCGCCGTTGCTGAGCAGGATGACGAGGGCCTGCGCGGCCAGGTCCCGATAGATCTCGTCCAGCGTGGCCTCGATGCGCAGCACGCCGATCGGCTGGGGCTTGGCGCCGCAGCAGGCGAGCGGAATCTCCTTGACCACCCCGTTGGCCTGGCGCTGGCCGCGGAAGAGGGTGAACGGGCGGCCGGAGGCGCCCGTGTCGCGCACCTCGGCCCCGCTGATCGAGGGCAGGCGCACGATGCCGTCCAGTTGTTCCTCGATCTGCCGCGTGTCCACCGCCCACAGGCTCTCGGCCAGGCTGCGCGCGCTGGCCTGCTCGATCTCGGCGAAGCGCCCGTCCAGTCGCGCACGCTCGTTGCGGTAGCTCAGACTGAGCTGAAACACGGTGAGCAGCAGCGTCACCACGGTGCTGAACAACACCACGCGCAGCAGCAGCGCGACGGCGATGCCGCCGCGTGGGGTGCGCGACACCGCCGCCCACCAGCCGGTGGAGGGCGGCCGCGGACGGTCGGCCGGTGCCGCGTCCATCGCCGCAGCCGTGTTCTTGGACGGCTTCATGCACCGGAATGTAGCTCGGAAGCGCTGCCGCCGACACGACGGCGCGAGCGGCGCATCAAATGCGCCGGCCGGTCCGCAGTCATGCCTGGCGGTCCAGCCAGCACCGACCTGCACATCGTCACCGGCAACCAGCCCTACCTCAGCTACCCGCGGGTGATGGGGCACGAGTTGTCCGGCGTGGTCGAGCAGGCCGATGCCGGCAGCGGCCGGGTGGCCGGCGATGCGGTGTATGTCATGCCCTACCTGTCCTTCGCGCAGCGCGAGGTCGGCGTCAGCGCGACCGTGGGCTTAAGCGAGTGCGACGACGCCCAGCTGGCGCGCCTGACCGACGGCGAGTTCTTCGATGCGGTGTTCGACGCCACCGGCAATGCGCAGGCCATGGAGCGCGGGTTCCGCTTCGTCGCTCACGCCGGGTGTTATGTGCTGATCTCGATCGTGCAAGGCGACATCCGCTTCTCCGACCCCGAGTTCCACAAGCGCGAGGCCACGCTGCTGTCCAGCCGCAACGCCACCGCGGAAGTTTCGAGGCCGTGGCCGCGGCGATGCGCGCCGGCCAGGTGCCCGACCGCGCGCTGCCCACGCACCGCCTGGCGCTGAACGAATTGCCCGCACAATTCGAGCGCCTGCTCGACCCGGCCGAGGGCGTGATCAAGGCCCTGGTGGAGTGCTGACGTGCTGGTGGAGGTTGCCATGAGTCCCGAGCCCCCGATCCTCCAGTTCGGCACCGGCCGCTTCCTGCAGGCCCATGTCGACTTGTTCGTGTCGCAGGCCAGCGAGCGGGGCGAGGCGCTGGGGGGCATCACCGTCGTGCAGTCCAGCGGCCAGCCGGCCGCCGTGGCGCGCATGCAGGCGCTGGCGCGTGCCGAGGGCTACCCGGTGATCGTGCGCGGGCTCGCGGGCGGCGCGCCGCTGGAACGCCACGAGACCGGCCACGCCGTGCGCGAGGCGCTGGATGCGCGCGTGCACTGGCACGCAGTGCGTGAGCGGATGCGCGGCCCGGTGCGGGTGCTCGTCTCCAACACGGCCGACCAGGGCTGGCAGCTCGAGGCCGCCGACGGCCCGCATCTGCTGCCGGATGCCGCGCCGGCGCCGGCTGCCTTTCCGGCCAAGCTGCTGGTGCTGCTGCACGACCGCTGGCACGCCCGGCCCGACGCCGAGCTGACGCTGCTGCCCTGCGAGCTGGTGTCGCGCAACGGCAATCAACTTCGCGCGATCGTCGTCACGCTGGCGCGCGAATGGGGCTGCGCGCCCGCCTTCATCGACTGGCTGCAGCGGCAGCCGGTGTGGGCCAACTCGCTGGTGGACCGCATCGTCTCGCAGGCGCTGGAGCCGGTGGGTGCGGTGGCCGAGCCCTACGCGCTGTGGGCCATCGAGCAGCAGCCGCGGCTGGTGCTGCCGTGCCGCCACCCCGCCATCGTGCTCACCGACGATCTGGACCGCTTCGAGCGGCGCAAGCTCTTCCTGCTGAACCTGGGCCACACCTTGCTGGCCGATGCGTGGATGAAGCAGGCCCACCCGGCCGACATGACGGTGCTGCAGGCGATGCAGACGCCGGCGCTGCGCGACGCGTTGGAGGCCGCCTGGCGCGAGGAGGTGCTGCCGGTGTTGGATGCGCTGGGCGACGGGCCCGGCGCGCGCGCCTACCTCGTCGAACTGCGCGACCGCCTGCTGAATCCTTTCCTCGCCCACCGCCTGGCCGACATCGCGCAGAACCACGCGCAGAAGAAGGCGCGCCGCATCGAGCCCTGCATCGCGCTGGCGCGCACGCGGGTGCCCGCGCTGGCCCAGCCCCGGCTGCGCGCGGCGATGGCCGCCACTTGAATACGGGAGTCCCCCACGATGCAACGCATGGGCATGGTCATCGGCATCGAGCCGGACCGCATCGCCGAGTACAAGCGGCTGCATGCCGACGTCTGGCCAGCGGTGATGGCGCGACTGGCCGCGTCCCCGCGAGTTCCACCTGACGCTGGCCGAGGTCACCGGCAACGCGGTGCTGGTGCGGCTCGTCGCCGAGTTGTTCGACGAGCGGCACAGCCCGATCTCGGCCAAGATCAGCTCGCGCTTCGAAAGCACGCGGACCTGGAAGGCCGCGCTCGCCGAACACGAGGCGGTGCTGGCGGCCATCGAGGCCCGCGACCCGATCGCCGCGCAGGCGGCGATGCGCGCGCATCTGCGCGCTTCCACGCTGCGCTGGGTGGGCGCGTGAGGCTCGGGCGGCGGGCCGCCAGCGCGGGCTGGCAATCGCGGTTCGGCAGCAGCTCGCACGCGGGCCACGAAGTCGCCGTGCGTGGGCATTTCATCCACCGTGCCGGCGATGGCCGCGTGAGGAACGATCAGGCGGCCGACCGCATCCATGAGAGTGCGACTTGCTGGTTGATCCAGCGCCATCCGATTGATGCCCTTGAGCAACTGCTGGTGTCCCGCCGCTTCCGATCCCCTGGCCGAAGTGCAGCGGCGCCTGGGCGCCGATGACGCCGAGACGCAGCGCGCGGCGAAGAAGGCGGGCACCTACCTGGGCGTGCTGCTGCAGAACCTGGCCGCGGCCTATGACCCGGGCTGCATCGTGCTGGGCGGCGCGGCAATCGAGCTGGGCGAGGCCTTCGTGCAGCCGGCGTTGCGCACGCTGAACGACTACGCCGCGTCGGACGGCCTCACGCCGCCGCCGGTGCGCATCTCGCGAGCGACGCCAGCGCGCAACCCAAAGTGTCAGATGTCGAGCACGAGCTGCGCGGACTTCGCGCGCGAAACGCAGATCATGATCTTGTCCCCGGCCTTGCGCTCCTTGTCGCTGAGGAACGCGTCACGATGGTCGGGCGTGCCGGCAATGACGCCGGTCAGGCAGGTGCCGCAGACGCCCTCGCGGCACGAGGTGACGACGTCGATGCCGTGCGCGCACAGCGCGTCGGCGATGCTGTCGTCGGCGGCCACCGCAATCGTGCGCTTCGAGCGCTCCAGCTTGACCTCGAACGCGCGGTTCGGCGCCGCCTCGGCGGCCGGGTCAGCGCCGAAGTATTCGACGTGAATCGCCTCGGACGGCCAGATGCCGGCGATGACGTCGTCGATGACCGCCGTAAAGCGGCGCGGGCCGCACATGTAGAGGTGGTGGCCCGGAGGGTGTTGCCACAGCAGCCGCCGCAGCAGCTCGCGCAGCCGCCCGCCGACGGCGTGGTGGAAGCTCACGCCGCCGGCGTACGGCGGCGCAGAAAGCACTTGGTGGAACGCGGTCTCGGCGATCGAGCGCGTGAAGTAATGCAGCTCGTACGAGGCGCCGCGAGCCTGCAGCTCCTGCACCATCGCGAACAGCGGCGTGATCCCGATTCCGGCGGCGATCAGCACGTGGTGGCGCGCGCCGTCGACGAGCGCGAAGTGGTTGCGCGGGCCGCCGATGACGAGCGTGTCGCCGACCCTCACGCGCTGGTGCATCGCGCGCGAGCCGCCGCGCGAGTCGGGCTCGTTCTTGACCGCAATGTGGTACGCGTCGCGTGCGCCGGGCGCGCCGCACAGCGAGTAGGGGCGCACGGTCTCGTCGTCGAGCCGCATGTCGATGTGCGCGCCGGCGCTCCAGGCGGGCAGCGCAGAGCCGTCGGCGCTCACGAGCTCGAACGACTTGATGTCGACAGTCTCGTCGACGATGCGCCGCACGCGCACCTTCAGCGCCGGGGCGAGCGTATGCACCGGGCGGCGGCTGCGCAGCCAACTGCGGATGCCGTTCCAGGCGAGCACGATCACTCGGGCAGGTGCGGCAGCACGAACGACAGCGTCGCGAGGTGTTCGTCGCGATTCGTCTTCGCAGGATTCGCGGGCGGCGTGGCGAACGTTGCAACGACGACGTTGAGGCCCTGGTTGCGCACCTTGATCGTGGCGGTGCCGTCGGCGCCGGTCTTCACCGGTTCGGAGTCGGGGTCGGTGACGTAGTCGGGCTGCACGCTGGCGCCCTGCACGGGCTTGCCTTCATACAGCACCCGGACCGTGAGTGCCTGGCCCATCTGCTCAGGCAGTTGCTTCACGAGCGGCACGATCTGCAGCTTGTGGGCGTGCAGCACGGGCGGCGCCACATTCAGCCGGCGCAGGTGGACCGTGTACTTGACGGTGTGCTCGCTGATCGTCGCATCGGGCACCTCGTCCTTGCCCTTGTTGTGCCACTTGCCGTCGGGCGTCTTGCACCACAGGCCGTTGTCGAGGATGGCGGCGACGATTGCCGGCTGGTTGTCGGTGTTCAGCACGAGCAGCGGCCCGTTGGGAGCGAGCTGCGTCGGCACCTCCTTGCCGTTCTCGTCGTAAGCCGCGACGGTCTTCACCTTGGGCAGGCGCTTCACTGCGTCGAGGTCCTCCGCGCCGACACCGTAGATCAGTGCGAGCTGGTTCGAGCGCTGTGCGAACCAGATGCCATGGGCCTGTGCCACGGTCGCGGCGCCCAGGCCCGCAATCACGCTCGCCACGAGGGCAAGCTTGCCGAGAGTCTTCATTGCTTCTCCTATCGTCTGGTGGTTGGAACAAGAAAAACGATCAATCCGGCGCAATTGCAGAGGAAGGATCTTGTGCGTCTTCGCGAGGCGACTCTAGATGCCGTGTCGCGGAGCTTCTTGGATGGAATTGCTGGGCTTTGCGCGCTACTCGCATTCGAGATTTCGTGCCGATCCACGCCATCACAACGCAATGCTGTGCGTTTGCCGGGACGGCAATCGATTTGAAGTTGCTGCTCTCGACTCCTACTCTTGTCCCGTCAGGAAACTGAAAGCAACGCCGCTAAAGGAATCGAAAGTGACCAACCATCCGTGCATCGCCTGGGCCATCACGTACATCGACGAGCATCTCGACGAACGCCTGTCGCTCAATGAGCTGGCCGCCAAGGCCGGACTCAGCGTCTGGCGCTTCTGCGCGGTGTTCCGGCAACATGCGGGCGACTCGCCGCGCCGCTACATCTGGGGGCTGCGTCTGCAGAAGGTGAAGTCGCTGCTCGCCAGCGGCGAGTCGCCGGCGTCTGCAGCGCTGCTGGCCGGCTTCTACGACCAGAGTCATCTGTGCAGGTATTTCAAGAACACCTGCGGCATGACGCCGGGCCAGTACATCAGCCGCCAGCGCAGTGCACAGGCCGCCGCGGACTGCAGCCGTGAACGGGAGGTCGCATGAAGCTCGCCTACCAATGGCACGGCCGCTTCGGCTGGGTGCTCGCGCCGCTGCTCGCGATTCAGGCCTTGGGCGGCGCCGCCCTGTTGTGGATGCAGCCGCTGCCGGCGCCGCAGGAGAGCCCGCCCGCGGTTCAGGCCTGGGCCCAGGCGGTGGACCAGGGCCTGGCCGAATTGGCGCGCCGGTATCCGACGGCCAAGTTCGAGTACGTGAATCTGCCGGGCAAAGCGGATGCGCCTGTGAGCGTGCGCCTGCTCGCCTCGGAATCCAACGAGAGTGGCTGGGCCGAAGTCGATGCATTGCATGGCACGGCCGGCGCACTGCAGCCGGACAGCAGCCAGGCGAGGACGCTTCTGTACGGCCTGCATGAACGCCTGCTGCTCGCTGACGTCGGACCGTGGCTGCTGCGCGCGATCGCGCTGACCGCATTGGTGCTTGTCGCGATGGGGCTGCGGGTCTGGTGGCGGGTGCGGCACCTGCCGGCGCGCACGCCGTGGCGGCGCCTGCATCGCCTGGTCGGACCGGTGGTCGTCTTGCCGCTGGCGATGATGCTGGTCACCGGCTTCGTGCTGCGCTCACCGGACTGGGCGCGCGCGGCATTGTCGGCCTGGCCGGGCCAGGCGGCCGCCGCACCCAGCGTCGCTGCGCCGGCTGCCAGCGGGCCGCAGGCGGCGACGCTGGGCCAGGCCCTTGCCGCTGCCGCGACAGCGCTGCCGCAGGCGCGCCCCATTCGCATCTACCCGCCCCGCAACGGTGTGGTGCGCGTTCGGATGCGCGGCGACGAGTGGCATCCCATCGGTCTGAACAACGTGTTCGTGAGCGCAGCCGACGCCTCGGTGCTGCGCATCGTGCGCGCCGCCGAGCAGCCGCTGAGCGTGCGCTATCTCAACGTCGTCTACCCGCTGCACATCGGCTCGCTGCCCGGCAGCCCGGGCTTGGGGGCCACGCTCGCGGCGCGCGTGCTGTGGACGCTGCTCGCGCTGGCACTCGCGGGGCTGGCCTTGACGGGCGCGGTGCAGCGCTTGCGGACGAAATGAAAACCCCGACAACCTTTTGGAGACAAATCGAATGCCATCGAAATTGACCGCATTGAAAGCGATCGTGCCTGCCGTCCTCGCGACTTCGTTCGCCGGAACCGCTTTCGCTCAGTCCAACGTGACCCTGTTCGGTGCCGTGGACCTGGCCGTGGCACATGGTTCCGGCAGCGTTTCGAACCAGACTCAACTGGCCAATGGCTACCTTGCCGCCTCCCGGCTCGCCTTCAAGGGCTTCGAGGACCTTGGTGACGGCCTCAAGGCCGGATTCTGGCTGGAAAGCGGCTTCAACGCCGACACCGGCAGCGGCCAGATCACCAACTCCAATAACCAGTCCTCCGGTATTGGAGGCAATGGGGGTCTGACGTTCAACCGCCGTTCGCATGTCAGCCTGGGAGGCAACTGGGGTGAGATTCGCCTCGGCCGCGACTTCGTGCCGCAGTACCTGAATATCGCCGACTTCGATCCATTCGACCTCAGCGGCAGCGGAGGCAGCCAGGTGTTGAATTCCGCGATCACCGGCCCGACCCTGGTCCGCGCCTCCAACAGCGTGTCGTATCTCTACGGTCATGGATTCAATGCCGCCGCGATCGGATATGGGCCCGGGGGATTCAATGGCTCCGGCATCCAATTCCACGCCATGGTTTACCTGGGTGAAAATCCCAGTGGTACCGCCACCGCCAAGGATGGCACCGGCCATGGCATCCGCGCCGTCTACTCGACCGGCAAGTTCACGGTCTCCGGCGCAACCAGCCGGACTCGCTACGCAGCGGGCGAGGTCCGGCAGAGCAATGCGGGCGCGAGCTACAACTTCGGTGGGGCCCACGTCATGGGCATGGTCGAATGGGACCGGAAAGGCGCGATCAGCGCCAAGGGCTGGCTGGCGGGCGCGCTGGTCCCCGCCGGCGTCGGCACCATCCGGGTTGCGTACTCGCGTTACGGCACTGATGCGGCAGGCAGCCCGACGGCCAGGAAGTGGAGTGTTGGTTATGTCCATCCGTTGTCGAAGCGCACGGCCTTGTATACGGCCGCCGCTCACGTGAGCAACGAGGGCGCGTCTGCCTCAGCCCTGAACGGCGCCGTGACGGCCCCGGGCCAGTCATCCAACGGATTCGACTTCGGGGTCAAGCACAGCTTCTAGCGCTGCGCGCGCGGTGCTCAGTCCGCGCCGAAGGCGAGGCTCAAGCCGATCGTCCAGTTCGAGGGCGCCGGTCCCGCCAGACGGTGGGACCGGCTCATGTCCACGCTCCAGTGTTCCGCCGCCAGCCAGCGTACGCCGGCGCGCGTGAAGTGCGTCGCCTGCTCTCGGTAGCGCTCCGCGGTCAGCCACCAGTCCTGCGTCGGCATCCATTCGGCCGCAATGCCGCCGCGCTTCTCGCCTTCGCCGCCGTTAAAAAAATCGCGCCCCGCATTGGCATGAAAGGCAAGCTTGTCGCGTGGCCGCCAGGTGGCGAGCGCCAGCGCGCTCACGCCCTGGTACCGCGGCCGCAGGTGCGCCTGCCAGACCGGTTGTGCCACCACGCCGACGCTCAGGCTCTGCGTTACTGCATGAGCCCACTTCACCTCCAGGCCCCACGCCGTCGCCGAAGCGCCCTGGTCGCGCGTGTATTCCGCCGCGGCACCGAGCTGCACGGGACCGAGCCGGCACGCGCCGCCGACGTGCAGCAGGCGGACACCGCCCTGGGCGCGGCTCGCCCAGTTCTCCTGTTCGCAGGCGCCCGCCGGCAGAATGTCAGCGTCGTCGACCGAATGGTGGCCGCCCGCGCCATGCGCCAGCAGCGGGGCGGCCAGCAGGCCGGCCAGGAGTGTTGTGAGATTCATGGGCTCCTCAAGAATTGAAATTCAGCGATCGCAGGAGGCCATCACCGGGAACGCGTAGTCGCGTCCCATCAGCGCGCGGGCAAACAGGTAGTCGTTGCGGCTGCGCTCATCGAGTGCATCCAGGTCGACACGACCTGCTGAATCGCAAGGAAACGCCAGCGACTTGCGGTCGTTGCGCCGGTGAACAAAACGCAGTTCGACTCTCGCCGGCCGGTGGGCTGAAGGGGGGAAGATGCGGTCCGTCATTGCATTTCTCCGACTGCCTGTGTTGCAAGAAGGATAGGTGAGCAGCCGCAGCGCTTCTTGCCGTTGTGTGCTGTCCGGCGGCATATCCTGCGAAATCCCACGGCCCTCGCGGCACGCCGTGACTGCGGCGGGATCGTCCGCACGATGTGCCGCTGGCGGGCCGAACAACGGCACGGAGGGCCTGCCGCAGGCCATCGTTGCGGCACATCGTGCAGGCATCCGAGGCCGAGAATCTGCTGGATGAACATTGCCTCGACCCGACACCGCATCGTGATCGTCGGCGGCGGCGCCGGCGGTCTGGAGCTCGCCACGCGCCTGGGCGATCGTATCGGCCACGCAGTCGACATCACGCTGATCGACCGCAATCGCACGCATGTGTGGAAGCCCAAACTGCACGAGATCGCTGCCGGCAGCATGGACTTCGCGGTCCATGAGGTGGACTACCTGGCGCACGCGCACGGGCACCGGTTCCGATACCGCATCGGCGAGATGACGGGGCTGGACCGTGAGGGTCGGCGCGTTCTCGTCGCTCCATCACACGACGCGGAGGGCCGCGAGATCACGCCGCAGCGCGAGTTCGGCTATGACACGCTCGTCATTGCGGTCGGCAGCCGCAGCAACGATTTCGGCACGCCCGGCGTGACGGAGCATGCGATGAAGCTGGAGTCGCAGGTCGACGCGCGACGTTTCCATGCCCGCATGGTCGATGCCTGCATCCGTGCCCATGCGCAAGCAGCGCCGCTGCGCCCCGAGCAGCTGAAGATGGTCATCATCGGTGCCGGCGCCACCGGCGTGGAGCTGGGCGCCGAATTGCACAGAACGATGCGGGAGGTTCTGGCCTATGGCCTCGATCGCGTCGATCCGGACAAGGACCTGCGGGTGTCGTTGATCGAAGCGTCGGACCGCGTGCTGCCGGCGTTGCCGCCGCGACTGTCCTGCGTCACGCAGGCGCTGTTGACCCAATTGGGCGTCAAGGTGAATACCAGCGTGCGCGTGGCCGAGGTGCTGCGTGACGGCGTGCGGCTGGTGGATGGTCGAGTGCTGCCGGCCGAGCTCGTTGTATGGGCCGCCGGCGTCAAGGCGCCGGATTTCCTCCAGCACCTGGGGCTGGAAACGAACGGCGTCCATCAGCTGGTCGTGCGCCCGACGCTGCAGACCACGCGCGACGACAACATCTTTGCGTTCGGTGACTGCGCGGCATGCCCGTGGCGCGACGGCACGGTCCCGCCTCGAGCGCAGGCCGCGCATCAGCAGGCGCTGCATCTGTACAAGCAGATTCGCAGGCGACTTGTCGGCAAGCCGCTGCAGGAGTACCGCTACCGCGACTTTGGATCGTTGGTGTCGCTGGGCAAGTTCGGGACGGTCGGCAACATGATCGGCGGCCTCGTTGGCCGCAACTTCATGGTGGAAGGCGCATTCGCCCGCCTGATGTACCTGTCGCCCTACAAGAAGCACGAGCTGACACTGCACGGCACCGCCAAGGTGGCGCTGGAAACGCTGTCCCGCGGCATCGCGCGGCGCACCCGTCCGCTCGTCAAGCTGCATTGACGCCAGGTGACTCGTTGGCGCGGGGTCGGCCGCCACAAGAAGCGCAAATGAGCTCGCGCCGTTCGCGGTCGGCAGCACTGACATCGCGCTCGCCTGCCGGCTTTTGGCTGATCAAGCCGATCATGGACGGCATCGACAGGGCCGATCCCGTCAGGAACAGGGCCAGGATGGCCCCTGGCACCGACAGCACCAGGGCGCTCAGGATCGTGCCGGGCTGCGCGAAGTCCTTGAGCAGCAGCACCAGGACCATGTAGATGCACAGCACGCCGGTCAGCATCGCGACGCCGAAGCCGACGGCCAGTTCACCGAACTCCTCGGCGTCACGCGCCGCGTTCGGTCCCGGCGCGCGATGACGATGTAGTCGACCAGCAGGCCATGGGCTGGACCGCGCAGTGGCCATTCTCGACGCCTGCCGCAAGCGAGCCCGGCCGATCCTCATGACCACGATCGCCATGGGCGCCGGCATGACGCCCGTCGCGCTGGGCTGGTCCGGCGATCCTGCCTTCCGCGCGCCGATGGCCATCGTCGTGATCGGCGGCCTGGTCACTTCGACGGTGCTGAGCCTGCTGGTCGTTCCGGTGGTGTACAGCTATGTGGACGATGGCGTTCAGTGGCTCAGACGGCTCGTTGCGCGCCGTCAAACGGCGGCCGGCCAGTCGTCCTCGGGCTTGCCTTGGGAGTACTGACATGCCCTGCGTCGCCCTTCCGCTCTTCCTGCCTCGCGTTCCCAATTGCTGGAGGATGTGCTGTGGCGTCGTGTCGACTCGCGCTGCGTGCAATGCCCGTTAGCGACCTTCACTGGCGCATCACGGTCCGTATCGGGCCGTGCGACGCACAGGCAGACCACGGCCGTGCCCTTGACGGGGTCGGGAACGCCGATGGTGGCCGCGTCCTCCAGCAGCCCCGTGCCCATCAGCAGCGCCTCGATTTCGGCGGGCCCGGTGCGCCGAGCTCCACGGCGACGACCGCGACCTGAACCGCGTGCGCTGCCAGAGGCCATCGTAAGGCGCGTCGAGCAACTCTTCGAGCCTTCAGGCCTTGCGCGGCAGCACGGTCAGCACACGCACGATGAAGGCATGCAGCTCTGTCATGTAGGTCTGCAAGAATTTCTTCGTGCCTTCGTCGGTGACCTCGCCGTCGGGGGTGATGAGCTCGGGCTTGAACTGGATGTACGCCTCGACCTGGTTCATCAGCGGTGAATTGCAGAAGCACAGCACGCCGCGCAGGCTCTGCTGCGCCACGGCGGTGCCGATGGCACCCGGCGAAGTACCGATCACGGCCGAAGGCTTCTGCGCGAAGGAGTTCTTGCCCCAGGGCCGGCTCGCCCAGTCGATGGCATTCTTCAATCCACCGGGGATCGAGCGGTTGAATTCGGGCGTCACGAAGAGGACCGCGTCGACGTCGGCAATGGCCTGCTTGAACGCGCGGGCCACCGGGGGGTAGTCGGAGTCGTAGTCCTGGCTGTACAGCGGCAGGTCCTTGATCGCGATCTCGCTCAAATCCAGTTCGGGCGGCGCCAGCTTCACGAGCGCCTTGGCAAGCAGACGGTTGATTGACGTCGAGGACAGGCTCCCGACGAAATATCCGACCTTGTAAGTGGCCATGCGCGGCTCCTGGGCAGTGTGAAGGGGCACCGGTTGTACGCCCGCGCCGGCCAGTCCACAAGGCTCGCCGCGGTCAACGAAGACGATGGATGCGCAGTTGGCTCGGCTTCGCCGGCCGCTGGACGATCAGGTCCTGGGTGTGCAAGGCCCGGATCGGCAGGCCGACCAGGGCTTCGAGCGCCGCAAGGTCCAGGCCATCGACCTTGTCGATCAGCTGCAGGCCCTGCGGCGTGCAGGCCAGCGTGGCGAGGTCGGTGTAGATGCGCTTCACGCAGGCAACGCCGGTGAGCGGGTAAGTGCAGGCCTGCACGATCTTGCTGGCGCCCTGTTTCGTGAGCAGGTCCATCATGACCCACGTCTGCTTGGCGCCGATCGCCAGGTCCATCGCGCCGCCCACGGCCGGGATGGCGCCGGGCTCGCCGGTGCTCCAGTTGGCCAGGTCGCCGGTGGCCGAGACCTGGAAGGCGCCCAGCACGCAGATGTCGAGGTGCCCGCCGCGCATCATCGCGAAGCTGTCGGCATGGTGGAAGTAGGCGCCGCCGGGCAGCAGGGTCACCGGCTGCTTGCCGGCGTTGATGAGGTCGTAGTCCTCGTCGCCATCGGCCGGCGCCGGCCCCATGCCGAGGATGCCGTTCTCGCTGTGCAGCACGACCTCCATGCCCGCCGGCAGGTGGTTCGCCACGGTGGTGGGCATGCCGATGCCCAGGTTGACGACTGCGCCGTCGAAGATGTCCTGCGCAACGCGGCGCGCCAGCTCATCCTTGCTGCGACGTTGATAGCTTGTCATGGTGTCTCCTCAGGCCGCGTTCTTGAAGCCGCCGGCCGCCGTGGCCACGCGTTCGACCCGCACGATGCGGCTGACGTGGAGGCCCGGCGTGACGATGCTCTCGGGATCGAGCGCACCCAGTTCGACGACCTCGTGCACCGTGGCCACGGTGCGCTTCGCGGCGGTGGCCATCACGGGTCCGAAGTTGCGCGCGGCCTTGCGGTAGACCAGGTTGCCCCAGCGGTCGCCGCGCTCGGCCTTCACCAGCGCGAGGTCGCCGTGGATCGGGTACTCGAGCACGTAGCCTTTGCCGTTGATGACGCGTGTTTCCTTGGCGCTGCCGTCGGGGTTCTTCGCGAGATCGGTGCCGTAGCCGGTGGGCGTGAAGAAGGCACCGACACCCGCACCGGCCGCACGCAGGCGCTCGGCCAGGTTGCCTTGCGGCACCAGTTCCAGCTCGATGCGCCCACTGCGGTAGAGCGCATCGAAGACATGCGAGTCGGCCTGGCGCGGAAAGCTGCAGACGATCTTGCGCACGCGCCCGGCCTTCAGCAGCGCGGCCAGCCCGCTGTCGCCGTTGCCGGCGTTGTTGTTGACCACCGTGAGCTCGCGCGCGCCCTGTTCGATGAGACCGTCGATCAGTTCATTCGGGATGCCGGCGGTGCCGAAGCCGCCGATGAGCACGGTGGCGCCGTCGGGCGTGCCGGCCAGGGCTTCGGCCACCGAGTTTGCGAGCTTGTTGATCATGTCAGCCCCGCCCGGCCGTCGCCTGAACCCGAGCCAGGCGCGCGGCAGGCGAAGCCTCGCCGGCGGTCGCCGCAGGCTGCGTCACGAAGTCGAAGCGCGAACGCACGAAAGGCGCGCTGATGCCCAGCGATTCGTAGCCCGCCGGCGCCACACCGCGCTCCAGTTCGACGATGAGGCCGTCGCGCGTGGCGAAGGCGAAGTCGTCGTCGATGTAGGTGTCGCCCGGGATGTTCACCTGCGTCGTCAGCGTGCGCTGGCCCGGTGCCGCGACCAGGAAGTGCACGTGCGCCGGGCGGTGGCCGTGGCGGCCCAGGGCCTCGAACAGCTCGGACGTGGGGCTGTTCGGCGGAATGGAATAGCCCGGCGGCAGCGCGGTGCGGAAGCGGTAGTGGCCCTTGGCGTCGGTCTCGATGCGGCGGCGCAACTCATAAGGCTTCAGGCCGGGGAAGAAGTGCGAATAGCCGCCCTGCGAATTGGCGTGCCATACGTCGATCAGCGCGTGCGCCACGGGCTGGCCGGCCAGCGTGCGCACCTGGCCCTCCATCACGAAGACTTCGCCGGCGGAGTTGCCCTCGTCCAACCGGGCTTCCACCTTCGACAGCGGCGCACCGGCCACGTACAGCGGCCCCTCGATGGCGCGCGGCGTGCCGCCGCTGCGGCCCGCGCGTTCATCGGCTTCGTCAGCGCGGATGTCGAGCAGGCGGTCGAAGCCGAGGCCTGCGGTGATGAGCCCCACCTGGCCGCTCGTGCCCAGGCGCGACAGCCAGTCGGCGGCTTTCCAGAACTCGTCGGCGCTGACGTCCAGTTCGTCGATGGTCTTGAAGAGGTCGCCGACGACACGTGCCACCAGGGCACGAACACGGGCGTTGCCCGGTGCAACGTTCACGCTCGTGACGAGCTCGAGCAATTGCTTCTGATTCAGTTCGGACATGGCAGGGCTCCGGCAAGGGGCAGGGTGGGTTGACGACACGCAGGCAGGTCAGTCGAGCTTGATGTCGCGCGCGGCGATCAGCTGGCTCCAGCGCGTGGTCTCGCTTGCCAGGTGCTGGGCCAGGCCTTGCGGGGTGGAGCCGATGGCTTCCGCACCGATCTGCTCGAAGCGCGCCACCACCTCGGGCTGCTTCATCGCCGCCAACAGCGCGGCATTCATCTTCGCGATGACCGCCGGGGGCGTGCCGGTCGGCACGAACACCGCGAACCAGGGCGACACGTCGTAGCCCGCCACGCCGGCCTCGGCGACCGTGGGCACGCCAGGCAGCGTGCTCGAGCGCTTGGGCGTAGTCACCGCGATGGCGCGCAGCTTGCCGGAGGCGATGTGCGGTCGTGCCGAGGTGATGCTGTCGAACATGAAGTCCACCTGTCCGCCCAGCAGGTCGGCCACGGCCGGGCCGCTGCCTTTGTAGGGAACGTGCAGCAGGTCGGTCTTGGTGAGCGCCGTGAACATCTCGCCGGCCAGGTGGATGGAGGTGCCGTTGCCGGCCGAGGCGTACGTGTACTTGCCCGGCGACTGGCGCGCCGCGGCCACTATTTCGGCCACTGTCTTTGCCTGTTGGCGACTGGTGTTGACCACCAGCACGTTCGGCACCACGGCGAGCAGGCTGACAGGGGCGAAGTCCTTGACCGGGTCGTAGCCCAGCTTGCCGTACAGGGCCTTGTTGGTGGCCATGCCGATGGACGTGATCATCATCGTGTAGCCATCGGCCGGGGCGCGGGCCACCATCTCGGCGCCGATGTTGCCGCCGGCACCGGCCTTGTTCTCGATGACGAAGGTCTGGCCCAGGGCCTTGCCGGCCTTGTCGCCGAGGATGCGCGCGATGACGTCCATCGCGCCGCCCGGCGGGAAGGGCACGACCCAGCGCACGGGCCTGTTGGGCCAGTCGGTGGCCTGGGCGTGAGTGGGGAGCGCGCTGCCCATGAGCAGCGCGCCGGTCAGCGCGGCGGCCAGTGTGGCCGATGTGGTGTGCTTCATCGTGTCTTTCGTGATGGTGGGGGTCAGGCGATGGCCGAAGGGTGCTGCGCGAGCGGCGTGACCTGCAGCGTCATGCAGGGGAACAGCGGCAGCTGCGACAGCAACTCGTGCAGTTCGTCATTGCCGGCGACATCGAAGACGCTGTAGTTGGCGTACTCGCCCACCACGCGCCACAGGTGACGCCAGCGGCCGTCGTGCTGCAGCGCCTGCGCGTAGGCCTTCTCGCGCGCCTTGATCTCGGCGGCCCGTTCGGCCGGCATCTCGTGCGGGATGTGGACGTCCATGCGAACTAGGAACAGCATGTGATGGCTCCTCAGGCCAGGGTGGCGCGCTGGCCGAGATCGACGTGCACGGCCTTCAGGCCGCTGCGCGCACGGTCGAAGCGATTCAGTTGCGCGAGCTCGACGGTGAGGCCGAAGCCCGGGCCGTCGGGCAATTGCAGTTCGAAGTCGCGGATGGCCATGCGCTCGGTGACCAGGTCGTCCACCAGCAGCTGCGGGCCGAACAGCTCGCAGCCGTGGTGCAACGGGCCCAGGGTGGAGAACACGTGCGCCGAGGCGGCACTGCCGATCGACGTCTCCAGCATGGTGCCGCCATACCACGCAATGTCAGCGGCCTCGGCAACGGCTGCCACGTCGCGGGTGCGCAGCAGGCCGCCGTGCTTGGCCACCTTCAGCGAGAAGACCTGCGCAGCCTGGACGCGGGCCAGCGACATGGCGTCCTGGGGCGTGCAGACGGACTCGTCGGCCATCAGGCTGGCGCGGCCACCCAGCTCGGCGGTCAGCGTCTTCAGGGCCTCGACGTTCCACCTGGCCACCGGTTGCTCGATCAACGTGACGCCAGCGTCGATCAGCGCGGGCAGGTGCCGGCGTGCAGTGCTGCCGTCCCAGGCCTGGTTGACGTCGACGGTGAGCGTGGCGCGGCCGGCGAGGCCGCGCGCGATCCGGGCCACGTGGGCCACGTCCTGCTCAGGGGTGCGGGCGCCGATCTTGATCTTGAAGATGCGGTGGCGCTTCTGTTCCAGGCGCAACTGCGCCTCTTCCAGGTCGCGCGACACGTCGCCGCTGGCCAGGGTCCAGGCCAGGGGCAGGCTCGCGTGGCGCTTGCCGCCCAGCAACTGCCACGCTGGCAGGTGCAGGCTGCGCGCGACGGCATCGATGACCGCCATCTCGACCGCGCTCTTGGCGAAAGCGTTGCCGCGGCAGGCCAGGTCCATGCGCGCCAGCGCGGCGCCGAAGTGCGCGCCGTCCTGGCCGAGCAGTGCGGGCGCGAGGTGGGCCGTGATGGCGTGGTGGATGCTCTCGGGCGATTCCTCGTTCCAGGACGGGCCGCCGATGGTGGCCGCTTCGCCGAACCCGGTGGCGCCGTTGCGCAGCCACAGCTGCACGATCACCGGGCTCTGCCGGCTGATGGCACCGAAGGCGAGCTTGTGCGGCCGGATCGTCGGGATGTCGAGGATGCGGGCTTCGATGCGTTCGATGAGGAGACGGTCCGTCATGGGGGCTGCCGATGGGTACAAGATGACCTCAGGTTAAGCCGCACGCTCCCAACAATCCAATGATTTGGATTCCATGGAATGTTCGACATCGTCGAACGATCGACTTAGCATGCAGGCATGGAGATCCGGCAGCTTCGCTACTTCCTCGACATCGCCCGCACCGAGCACCTGACGCAATCGGCGCAGAACCTCTTCGTCACGCAAAGCACGCTGTCGCACGGGCTGCGGCAGCTGGAAGACGATCTCGGCCTGGCGCTCTTCGAGCGCCTCGGCCGCGGGCTCAAGCTGTCGCAGGCGGGTGCGGAGTTCCGCATCTACGCCACGCGGGCGCTGAAGGAGATCGAGGCCGGGCGCATGGCGCTGGCGGACTTGAGCGGCCTGCAGGCGGGCTCGGTGACGGTGGGCGCGATCCCGACCTTCCTGAACACGGTGGTGCCGGTCGCGACGGCGGCCTTCAGCCAGGCCCATCCGAAGATCACGGTGGAGGTGCGTGAACTGCGCGCTGCGCCGCTGGAGGATCAGCTGCTGGGCGGTGAGCTCGACCTGGGCATCGCATTCCATCCCACGGCCCATGCCGAGCTCGAGACCGAGCCGCTGTTCGACGAACGTTTGCTGCTGGTGGTCGGGCCGGCGCACCCGTGGGCCGCGCGCCGGCAGGTGGCGATGAAGGCCCTGGCCGGGCTGCCGCTGGCGCTGCTGCCGCGCAGCTTCACGACGCGCAAGCTCATCGAAGAAGGCTTGCGCCTGGCGGGCGTGCAGCCGGCGGTGCGGGTCGAGGTGGCGTCGGTGGAGGCACTGATCGCCGTTTGCCGCCACGGCGACCTGGCCAGCATCGTGCCGGAGCGCGCAGCGCGGCTGGCACCCGACGTGACGGCGATGACGCTCACCGCGCCCATGATCGTGCGACACGCCGGCCTGCTGTGGCGGCGCGGCGCGTCGCGCAGCACGGCGGCGCGCGAGTTTGCCGATCGCCTGCGCCGCGCGGCGGGGCGTTGAGCAGCGGGTGCCGGCGGCCTGGCCGCCGCGTCAGCGCACGGCGGGCAGGCTGTCCCAGAACCTGCTGAGCAGCTGCGCGAAGGCCTCGGGCTGCTCCACCGCGCTGAGGTGCGCGGCGTCGAGGCTCTGCAGTCGGGCGCGCGGAATACTGTCGGCGATCGCCCGCGACAGCGCCGGCGGCGTGGCGTCGTCGCGATCGCCCGCGATCACCAGCGTCGGGCAGCCGATGGTGGCGTTGCCCGCTTCCAGATCGATGCCGGCCACTGCCGCGCATGCCGCCGCATAAGGCGCCGGGGCCGTGGCCACCAGCACCGCCCGCAATGCCGCCACGCGTGCCTGTCCGCCCCTGCTGTCGGCGCGGAACTCGGGCGTGAACCAGCGCTGCAGGGCGCCGTCGGCAATGGCTTCCATGCCCTGCGCCTGCACCGTGGCGATTCGCATCCGCCACAACGCGAGCGCGGCCTCGTCGTAGTGGCTGGCCGAGTTGGCGATGACCAGGCTGCGCACCAGCGCCGGATGGCGAGCGCCGAGGGCCTGGGCCGTCATGCCGCCCATCGACAGGCCCACGAAGTGCGCCGCCCCGCCGCCGTGCGCGCGGATCAGCTCGGCGGCATCGTCGGCCAGGTCGGCCACCGTGAACGCGTCTGACCCGGCGGGCGACCGTCCGTGGCCTCGGTGGTCGTAGCGCAGCACCGTGAAGTGCGGCTGCAGCTGCGCGGCCACGCCGTCCCACATCGTCAGGTCACAGCCCAGCGCATGGCTCAACACCACCAGCGGGCCCTGGCCCTGCGTCACGAAATGCAGTTGCGGCATGGCGGGTCGTCCAGGTCGAGATGGGGAAGGGGCGGCATTGTGCGCGCCCCGGGGCTGGCGCGGCCCGGAGGTTCAACGGGCGCCTGCGCGCGCAGCCAGGGCGGCATCCACCGACAGCCGACCCGCACCGCTGATCAGCAGCGACACCGAAGCGGCGAGCAGCGCCAGGCCGAATTCGTAGCCGTTGTTGGCCATGAACAGGCCCTTGTCGATGTGCACCGAGAAGATCGCCACGAGCATCGCGAAGGCCAGCGCTGCGGCAGCGGGCCGCACCAGCACGCCGAGCAGCAGTGCCAGGCCGCCGAAGAACTCGGCACTGCCGGCCAGCAAGGCCATCACGTAGCCCGGCGTCAAGCCCAGCGACGCCATGAACTGGCCCGTGCCTTCCAGGCCGTAGCCGCCGAAGGCGCCGAAGAGCTTCTGCGCACCGTGCGCCACGAAGATGATGCCGATCGGCAGGCGCACGGCCAGCGGGCCCCAGCCGGCGTCACTGGCCAGCAGTCGTTGGAAGGTGCGGGAAAGGGGGGTGGTGCTCATGGTGTGTTCGTCCAAGGTGGTGAATCGATGCCAGAACTTTAGATGTTGCGGCGATCGAGATAAACATGCTTGAATGAGATCAACCATCCCGGAATTCAAGACAATGGACCGGTTTGAAGAAATGCGGGTCTTCGCGGCCGTGGTCGACGCAGGCAGCTTCGTCGGCGCGTCGGCTGCGCTCGAGATGTCCAAGGCGGCGGTGTCCCGCCACGTCGCCGAGCTGGAGTCGCGTTTGCGTGTGCGGCTGCTTCATCGCACCACGCGCAAGCTCTCGCTGACCCCGGAGGGCGAGGTCTTTCATGCGCGTTGCCGCGAACTGCTGGGCGGCGTCGAGGAAGCCGAGGCGGAGATCACCTCGCGCAGCGACGAGGCCAACGGGCTGCTGCGCATCAACGTGCCTTTCTCCTTCGGCCTGCTGCACCTGGCGCCGCTGTGGGTGGAGTTCATGGCTCGGCACCCGAGGGTTGCGCTCGACGTGACGCTCGCCGACCGCGTGGTCGATATCGTCGAGGAAGGGTTCGACCTGGCGGTGCGCATCGCGCGCCTGCCCAACTCGTCGCTGGTCAGCCGGCAGCTCACGTCGACACGGCTGGTGCTGTGTGCATCACCGGGCTACCTGCGCGCGCACGGCCAGCCCGACCACCCGTCCGATCTGGCCCGCCACGACGTGTTGGCCTACAGCCTGTTCTCGATGGGAGACCAGTGGGAGTTCACGGGGCCCGGGGGCGTCGCCTCGGTGAAAGTGACCCCGCGCCTGCGCACGAACAGCGGCGACACCTGCCGCGTCGCCGCGCTGCACGACCAGGGCATCGTGCTGCAACCCAGCTTCCTGGTCGGGCCGGACCTGTTGGCCGGCACGCTGGTGGAGCTGATGCCGGCCTGGCGTTCGATCGACCTGGGCGTCTACGCGGTCTACCCGTCGCGCAAGTTCGTCGCGCCCAAGGTCCGGCTGATGATCGAGTTCCTGGTGCACGCCTTCAAGGAGCGTGCGTGGCCCGCGTGAGCGTCTTGGGCACGCCGAGTTTCAGGATCTGGCAGGAGAAGGCGGCATCACTGCGCGCGGCCGCCGTGGCCACGGACTGGCGCCTGCCTGCCTGGCAGGCAGGCAGGCGGGTCGGGCAGTGACGATGCCGACGTTTCCTGACCGGTCAGGCCCGGACTCCCAGGTCAGGACTCTGTCGACAACATCGGCCGTCGCTGGAGCACCTTCGATGCGCTCGATTCACCGCGCGAGCGTGTCTTGGGGACGACGAGCAGATCCGTGTCTGCTTCCGCCAGCAGGCGTTGCGCCGTGCTCCCCAGCAAGAAGTCTCCGAGCAATGACCGACCGGACTTGCCGACGACGATCAGATCGGCAGCACCCTCGCGACTCTTCTGCAGCGTCACCGCGGCAGGCAGGCCTTCGGCCACCGTCGTGAGCGTCCTGCGCGTCGGCAGGCTGGCCGCCAGGTTCATCAGGCGATGCAGACTGACCCCTTTCGCCCGGTGAATGACGGACTGCAGCAACTGGTCCGAAGAGTCGGCCATGCGCAGTCGGCGCGCCATCGGAACGGACAACGCGTGCAGCAGGTGCAAGGATGCCTGCGGCGCGACGCGGGCCGCCCATCCGACGGCAGGAACGGTGGCATCCGCCAGGTCGACGGGCACCAGTGCGCGTCTGTAAGGGGCGCACTGCAGCGACGACGGTCGTTTCACGACCAGCACCGGCCGGCGCGACAGGCGCACCAGGCGCTCGGTCGTGGTCCCGAACAGCAGCGAGCGCAGCGAGCAGCCGGCCCCACCCCCGAGCACGACCAGATCGGCGTCGTCTGCGGCACGCAGGATCTGCTCGACGGCATCGGCCTCGCGTGTGACGGCGATCCAACGCATTTCGTGTCCGGCGCGCAGTTCGCGCGTCAGCCGATTCAGCGTGCGGCGGACACGCCGCTCGGCGAGATGCGCGTCGTAGGGTGAGCGAGCGCCGATGCATGACTTGTCGGGCGCAGCGGTCAGAACGGTCAGGCGGGCCGCGTTCTCGGCGGCAAGAAGAACCGCACGCTGAAGTGCGGGCACGGCGGCTTCGCTCAGGTCGGTGACGTGAAGAATGGAGCTCAGGTTGGTCATGGTGCCCTCCGCTACAGCACGAAATCGCCGCTGGCTTCGGGCTGGAAAAGGATGGCCGATACGCGCGCCCGCACCTCCTGTCCTGAAGGCGTCTGCCACGCCGCCAGAGAACCCACGCGCAATCCCAGCAGCGCTGAACCCACGGGCGACAGCACGGAGACGAACCCTTCGGCAGGCTCGGCGTCTTCGGGGTAGCACAGCGTCAGCACCTGGGGTTGGCTCGTGGTGGACGCGACCAGTCGCACGCGCGAATACATCGTCACCACGTCCGGCGGGACCGCGCGCGCTGGCACCAGGTCGGCGTTGTCCATCGCGGTGCGCAGTGCGGCGCTCGTCGCCTGGCCGGCGGGCGTTCCCGCAAGCAGTCGCTTCAGGCGAGCATGGTCGAGGTCCGTGAGCGTGCGCTCGGTGAGCAGCATTGTGTCCATCGTGCAGTCCTTTCGGTCGCGAGAGCGACCATCGATCAGCGCGGGCAGTAGGCCCGGCGATCGAAGGTGTGCGCGAGAAGGGACAGTCGAATCGCCGGGCTCAGGAAAGTGCGGTCTGCAGCCCGAAGGGCTCGCCGACCGCCACACCAGACCGGACGCGCGCGATCCCCGCTAGCGTGGGACGTGCGCACCCCAACGCAATGCGCGGAGCGGCAAGGCGATGGTTGGGGCGAAGGTGGAAGGACACATGCGCATCGTAGCGGTTGCGCACCGGACGCTGAAGAGACGCGTCCAGTAGCCATGCACGCATTGCCGACTCTCGCGGCGCTGATCACCAGCCACGTGTGCAGCGCCAGCGTGCCTTCAGAGCCGGTGAAGTGGATGACCGAGGCCAGCGCGACGATCCAGGCCGCAAGCGTCGATGCCAGTGCAGGCGCATGCATGCGGCCATCACTCGATCACCTCGCCACGCAGCAGAAACTTGGCCATGGCCATCGATCCGACAAAGCCGAACAGCCATCAGCAGGGCGCCTTCGAAGTACATCCGGCTGTCGTAGCGAATCGCCAGCACCAGCATCATGAGCATGCCGACCACGAAGACAAAGTCGGACGCGAGCACGCGGTCCTGGGCGCGCGAACTCGGCATCGTCGGTGTCGACGTCGAAGACGTGCAGCAGCAGCGCCGAGCGGTCCGGCGCGAGCTCCGCCCAGACCGTGCCCGGAACCCAGGGAGAGCACGACCTCCATCAGGGCTCCTCCCCATCGGAGCTTGGGACAATGTGCTTTTCGCAAGCGCAGGTGACCGCATGGATGCCATCCTCGCCGAGTCCACGGTGACATGCCCTCGATGCGGCCACGCCAAGTGCGAGACCATGCCGCTCGACGCCTGCCAGTTCTTCTACGAATGCGCCGGGTGCAAGACGCTGCTGGCGCCGCTACCTGGCGACTGCTGCGTCTTCTGCTCCTACGGCTCGGTGAAGTGTCCGCCGGTGCAGGCAAGGAAGCCGTGCTGCGAGTGACCGGGCCGCCGGCAACGCGACGCGGCATGGCAGGAAAAGAGGTCATCTCGACATTGCTGCCACAACGGCAGGCGACGAAACTCGGAACATCAAAGGCCGCTTGACCCTTCCACGACAGGAAGGTCCAAGTGTTCCCCCAGTCCTCTTCGCCGGAGAATCACGTGGCCTACCCCATGAACATTGGTGAAGCTGCCCATGCCGCGGGCGTGACGGCCAAGATGATCCGCCATTACGAAAGCCTCGGATTGATCGCCGAGGCCAGCCGTACCGATGCCGGCTATCGCCAGTACACGGCTCGCGACGTGACGGTGCTGCGATTCATCCGCCAGTCGCGCTCGCTCGGCTTCGCGATCAGGCAGATCGAGCAGTTGCTCGGCCTGTGGGCTGACACCCAGCGCGAAAGCCGCGACGTGAAGGCGCTGGCGCGCGAGCACATCGCCGACCTCGACCGCAAGATGGCCGAGATGGCGCAGATGAAGGCCGCGCTCGAAACAATGGCATCGGCCTGCCACGGCGACCAGCGCGCCGACTGCCCGATCCTGCGCACGCTGTCGAGCGACGCGGCAGCGGCAATGCCCATACCGAAGCGGGCTGAGAAGCAGCCGCGTGCCGACAGAACGCGGCGCAACGATGCAACGCCGCCCACCCACGGCGGCCTGATGGCCTGGATGCACGGCCTGGGCTCCCCAGGCGCCATCGGCCACGCCTGAGCGCGAGGCGCGAACGGAGCCGGCGCTGCTCGAGCGTCTGGCCGCAACGCGCAGCACCGCGACGTGGCGCGCGCGACTCATGGACGCGCGCGACAGCCGCGAGCTCGCGCTGGCGCCGATCGGCGTCAGCGACAACGAGGCGAGCCCGGACACCCGCACGCTCAGCCTGCGCGCCAGGCTCGACGACCCCGGCTTGCTGATGCCCGGTCAGGTTGTGCGCGCTCGGCTGAGCACCGGCGCCGCGCCGCTCGCGCTGCTGGTGCAGGATCAGGCCGTCGGCACCGACCAGGGCCGCCGCTATGTGCTCGTCGTCAACGACCGGCAGGCCGTCGAGTACCGATCCGTCACGGTCGGTGCGATGCACCAGGACCTGCGCATCGTTCGGCCCAAGAGCGGCTTCTGATCCGGTTCACTGCGAGGGCACACTCCCGGTGCGCCGATGCGTGCCCTACGCCGTCACTGCGGCACTTCAGACGGCGCAGCAACAAGCCCCAGTCCCCGCCGCTACTTGATCTCGTCTGCGTGGTCGTGCGCGCCAAGCGCCAATGACGCCTGCTGCGCCGGCAATGCCGTTCGCAGCAATCTGCCACCAGGAGCCGGCGGCCACCGCGTTCACCATCCACAGTGCATTGACGGCGACCATTGCCCAGCGCAGAGCGGCGTCTCGCATGTAGAACATCGCATAGGAGGCCATGAGAGAACCGAGCACGGGGAACATCGTGCCGAAGCCGCTCCATGTCGCCACCGCGATGAGCAAGGTTGCGGCTGCAAAGGCCGCAAACGCGATGGCCTTCGTTCGCGCGGGGTGGTCACGCAGCACTGACGCACTCACTTGGCGGCCGACACTCAGCGCACTCAGGGCTGCCGCGGTATGCGCACCGATCAAGAGGTTGTTCAGCGCCCAGGTGGCCGACGCCCAACCGGTCGTCTTGACCAAGGCCCGATCGCTCGAGCGAACCAACGCGCTCAGGTTCAAGGACAGGGCGACGAGGCCGGTGACATCGACGAAGTAATGGGACAGCATGGCGATTCGCGAGGTGTGGTCAGTGCCCCGGTGCATCGCTCGCCGGGAAAGCGCGGCCGCCCAGCGCGACCGGTTCCCAGCTTCAAGCTTCCCCCGACGGCAAGGTCAAGCGGCATCGCGCCTGGACCTCGGCGCAGCTTTCGAAGGCTGGCTTCGAGCCGCGCTCAGTGCGTCGATGTCGACAGGGTCGCCGGCGTCCGGCGCTCTGCGCCACGAGATTGCACCGCCCACATGCGCCAAGCGGCCCCACTGCAGGACACCAGGACTCCCCACAGGGGTCGCCTTGATTGGCGACCACGCATCGCCGAAACTCTCTCGGTCCAAGATCAAAGCACTCGATGCACCATGCAGATCGCGCTCCCCGCAACGCAGGGCAACGCCCCCGGCAGCGTCGGCGAGGACTTGCGTCAGCACGATCCGATCCCGCCGCGTTTCGTGGTGCCGGAGGCCGAGGACCTGGACTACTTCCTTCGCCGGCCGCGCAGGCCGGCACAAGGGATCTTCAAGTCGTTGATGCCTCAGGACGCGGCGCAGCTGACAGGGTGCCATTGCCAATGAACGTTATCGACAACGCCAAGCTCGCCGGTTCGTACTCGGTCGAGCCCATGCCGGATTCCGAGATAGTCGCGGCCCTGCGCGAAGCCATCGCGGCCAATCAGTTCCACGTGGTCGTCCAGCCGCAGGTGTCGATCGACACCGGCGAGATCGCGGGAGCTGAAGCCTTGTTGCGCTGGGAGCATCCGGCCCTCGGTTCGGTGGATCCGAAGACTTTCATCCCGCTGGCCGAACAGGCAGGGTTGATCGGCACGATTGGCGACTGGGTGTTGCGCCGGGCCTGCCTGCTGGCCCGCAAGTGGCAGCGCCAAGGTCTTCCCGCGGTGCGCTTGTCGGTCAACATCTCAGGCGGGCAACTGAGGACGCCCGACTTTGCAGTTCGACTCGAGCGCCTGGTCGCTGACACCGGCCTCGAGCCGTGCCGGCTCGGCATCGAGCTCTGCGAAACCGCGTTGACGCGAGACACCGACCACGCGGCCGCACAGTTGCACCGGCTGCGCGAACAGGGACTCCAGATCGCGCTCGACAACTTCGGCACCGGTTATGCGAGCCTCACCCACTTGCGCAGCCTGCCGCTGGATGTGGTCAAGATCGACCGATCGCTGATGACGGCGACCACGGACGGCGCGCAGGCGCTGCCCATCGTCCGCGCCATCGTCGCGATGACGCACAGCCTGGGCATGAAGGTGCTGGCCCAGGGCGTCACCAATGAAGCTCAGCTCGAGGTGCTGGCGGCCAGCCGGTGCGACCTGTTTCAGGGCTACCACTTCAGCCCGCCGGTCGCGCCGGAGGCCTTCGAGGCGATGCTGCGCACTGGCCACCAACTGCCGGTTTCGGTGCGGCGCCGAGCAGCACGCAACGTTCTTGTCGTCGATGACGATCCGCTGGTCGCGCACAGCCTGGGCGAGAAGCTCACGCGTCACTTCGCCGAAGAAGTGAATGTGGAGGTCTGCGATCACCCCCTCGATGCGGTGAGCTGCCTGCGGTCACGGCCGTTCGACATCGTCGTCAGCGACCTGTGCATGCCGGTGCTCGATGGCATCGGATTGCTGATCAAGGCGCGCGAGTTGCAGCCGAACGCCGTCCGAATGATGCTGCTGGGCCCCACGGACCTGGTGCGCTTGCTGGACAACGAGCGCCAGGTCGACGTGTTCCGGTACCTGTCGAAGCCCTGGTCGTCGAAGCAGTTCCAGGCGCACTTCAAGGACGCGCTGTTGCAGGTCGAGCAGGTTCAAGCGTTGGGCGCTGCTTCGACCACGGACGCACCGCAGGAGGCCCCCGCCGAGTGGGAGCTGCCGAGCCAGCTGATGACGATGCCGGGCGATCTCTGGGCGACCAGCACAGCTTGAGGTTCCCATCAGGGAAAGCTCGAGTCAGTGGGCGACGGGCTCGCGCAGCCACTTCGGATCGGCGGCGACGGGCCCGCTCAGGGTGCGCAGGAAAGCGATCAACTGGGTGGCCTCCCGGTCGTTCAGGTTCAGCGGCTTCAGCTCGCTGTGGCCCTTGGGCGCCGCGGGCGCGCGGTTGTAGTGCTCGACAACCTGGTCGAGCGAGTCCAGCTGCCCGGCGTGCATGTAGGGCGCCCGCTCGGCGACATTGCGCAGCGACGGCGGCCGGTACTGCCGCAGCTGGTTCGGGCTGTCGGTGACGAGGAATCGCAGCTCGCCGCACTGCTCGGGCCTGGCGTCGCTGTACGGACCGAGGCAGTTGAACTCGTCGCCGAGCACCTGCTTCACGCCGGCCGAACGACCCGTGTCCGAGGTCAGGCCCTTGGCGAACGGCACGCCGGTGTTGTGGAAGTCGTTGTTCGTGAACAGCGGGCCGTTGTGGCACTGAAGGCAGTTCGCCTTGCCGAGGAACAGGCGCAGCCCGGCCACTTCGTCGGGGGTCAGCGTCGCCTTCATCTGCTGCACATCGTTGCGGATGGCGGCCTCGACGTAGCTGTCGAAGCGTGACGCACCCGGCATGATCTGCCGCTCGTACGCGGCAATGGCCTTGCCGAGGTTGGAGAACACGCGGGACACCGCATCGCGCGCGGCCGGCGTCATGCGCTCCCATGCCGCGCGGGCCGCCGGGTCCTGAACCGGACCGGCGTGGGCCGGCACCGAGGCCAGGTCGGGCAGCGGACCGAAGAGCGCCTCGTACTCGGTGCGATGGTGCCGGGCCGCCAGGTGCGCGAGCTGCGCGCGGTTGCCGCCATGCTCGACGGCGCTCTCCAACGGCCCGAGCGCCTGCGACCACTGGCTGTCCTTGCGCCCATCCCAGAACTGCCAGGGGCTGTGTGCGGTGCCGATGATGGTCATGGTGCGGCGATCGGTGGTGCCGAGCCCCTTGGTCGCCAGCGGCGTGCCGTCCTGGAACTGCTTGCCCGGCGCGTGGCAGCTGGCGCACGAGACCTTGCCATTGCCGCTGAGGCGCGTATCGAAGAACAGTCGCTGGCCGAACTCGGCGGCACGCGGGTCGTCAGCGACGCGGTTCGATGGATCCGGCGGCAGCGGCTTCAGGCTGCCGATCCACAGGCCGCGCAGCGCCGACAACTCCGACTCGCTCCAGAAGGCGCGCGGGGCGGCGAAGGCGGAGAGCGTCAGAACGCAAGCCATGAGCGCGCCGACGAGCGCACAAGTCCTTCGGTTCATGGTGCTAGTGCTGCAGCATCAGGTTGAACTTGGCGACGTCGCTGCGCTCGCCGCTGGTGACGGCGAACTCCATCACCCACCAGCCACCCATCTGGAACTTGATGCCTTCGACGAGGTAGTCGCCGTTGCCCAGGTTGCGCGTCACCCGCGGGCGGGTGGGCAGGCCATGCATGTGCTGCGGCATGTCGCCGTCGACCTTCACCGTGGCGTCGGTCACCGGGCGCCCGTCGGGGCGCTCGACGTGCAGTGTCCAGCTGTGCAGGCGGTTGATCGGGATCGGCGTGGTATCGCTCTTGTAGGAGACGCGATAGGCGCCCTGTTCAGACGCGCGTGCCGCCGCGTAGTCCAGGTTCTTCGGCATGAAGGCGCTGCAGGCGCCCAGCGCGCCGAGCATCGCGAGGCTGCCCGCAAGCCGGATGAGCGCTCGCCGGCCAGGCTTTTCCGTGGTCGCGGTCGGTGCACTGCGGTCGCCGCAGAGGCAGCCCTGGTCGGCCGCATCGCATCCGCAGCGGACGGCGCAGTTGCAGCCCCGGGGCAGGGCAAGGGATGAGTCGTGTTGCATGGAGAGCTCCGGTTGGGATGACCGGAACTGTCGACCTTGCCCCGGTGGGAAGGTCAAGCGGCCCGGCCGCGTTTGGCAGAAAAAGCGGCCAGGACGACATTGCAGCCATGCTCGCCAGCGCCGATCCTTCATCCATCGAGACACCGAGATGCCACCATGAACGACCCGCTCCACATCGGCTTCCTGCTCTTCCCGCGCGTCACGCAGCTCGACCTGACCGGTCCGGCGCAGGTGCTCAGCCGGGTGCCGAACGCCGCGGTGCACCTGCTCTGGAAGACGAAGGAGCCGGTGGTGACCGACGTCGGGTTCGAGATCAACCCGACCACCCGCTTTGCCGACTGCCCGCCGCTCACCGTGCTGTGCGTGCCCGGCGGCTTCGGCATCGACGACCTGCTCACCGACAAGGTGACGCTCGGATTCCTGCGCCAGCAGGGGGAGACGGCGCGCTACGTCACGTCGGTGTGCAACGGTTCGCTGGTGCTCGGCGCGGCCGGGCTGTTGAACGGGTACCGGTCGGCCTGCCACTGGATGTGGCGCAAGTACCTGCCGCGTTTCGGCGCCGAGCCGGTGGCCGAGCGCGTCGTCCGCGACCGCAACCGGATCTCCGGCGGCGGTGTCACGGCCGGCATCGACTTCGGCCTGGCGCTCGCCGCCGAACTGGCGGGCGAGGAAGTCGCCAAGACGCTCCAGCTCGCCTTCGAATACGACCCGCATCCGCCGTTCGACTGCGGGTCACCCGAGAAGGCGGGGCCAGACCGTGTGCGCCGGCTCACGGACCTGCAGCAGGAACGCATCGCCCACGTCGAAGCGCAGATTGCCAAGGCGGCGCTCGCGCAGATCTCATCGAAGGAGTGAAGTCATGCTCAAGAGAACGCTGCTCGGCCTGCTGTCGTTGCTGGCCCTGCTGGCGATCGCCGTGTTGGCGAACACCTATCGAAAGACTGGCCGGCAGGTCGACGTCCCGCCGGTCGCCCACGCGAAGGTGGACGCAACCCGTGCCGCCGAGCGGCTGGCCGGTGCGGTGCGGTTTCGCACCATCACCTACGACAACAAGCCGGACGCGTCGGCAGCCGAGTTCCAGAAGCTGCACGCCTACATCGAAGAATCGTTCCCGCTGATCCACCGCACGCTCGAGCGCGAGATCGTCGGCGGCCACAGCCTGCTCTACACCTGGAAAGGCAGCGACCCGAGCGCCAAGGCGATCATGCTGATGGCGCACCAGGACGTCGTGCCGATCGCCGAGGGCACCGAGAAGGCCTGGTCCGTGGACCCCTTCGCCGGCACGATCAAGGATGGTTTCGTCTGGGGCCGCGGCTCCTGGGACGACAAGGGCAACTTGTTCTCGATGCTCGAAGCTGTCGAGTCGCTGATCGCGCAGGGCTTCAAGCCGCGCCAGACGGTCTACATCGTCTCCGGCCACGACGAGGAAGGCGGCGGCGAGCGCGGCGCGAAGAAGATCGCCGAGCTGCTCGCCGCGCGCAAGGTGCGGCTGGACTTCGTGATGGACGAGGGCACGCTGATCACCGAAGGCGTGATGAAGGGCCTGGACAAGCCGGTGGCCCTGATCGGCGTTGCGGAGAAGGGCATCATGACCTTGTCGCTGCACACCTACGACGAGCCAGGGCACTCCTCGATGCCGCCGCGAGAGACCGCGATCGGCATGTTGAGCGCCGCGCTGGCGCGGCTGGAGGCGAACCAGATGCCCTCCGGCATCGACGGGGTGGCAGCCGAGATGTTCGACACGCTGGCGCCGGAGATGAGCGGCGCCGGCCGACTGCTGCTGTCCAACCTCTGGCTGTTCAAGCCGCTGGTCAAGCGCGAGCTCGAGAAGAGCAAGGGCTCCAACGCGTTCACACGCACGACGACCGCGCTGACGGTGTTCCACTCGGGCAACAAGGTGAACGTCGTTCCGGCGCAGGCCGAGGCCTTCGTCAACTTCCGCATGCTGCCGGGCGACACGCAGGAAGAGGTCATTCGGCACGCGCACGACGCGATCGCCAATCGGGCCGTGAAGATCGAGCGCTTCGGATTCGCGGCCGAGGCCTCGCCGGTCTCTCCCACCGGCTCCGAGGCCTATCGCCTGATGAACACGACGGTTCGCGAGATCTTTCCCGGCACGGTCGTCGCGCCCGGCCTGATGGTGGCGGCAACCGACTCGCGGCACATGCTGCCGATCGCCGATCACGTGTACCGCTTTTCGCCGGTGCGGGTGAAGGAGACGGACCTGTCGCGCTTCCACGGCACCGACGAGCGGCTGTCGATCGAGAACTACGCGGAGATGATCGCGTTCTATCACCGGCTCATCAGCTCGGCGTCCGGGGCGCCGCTTCACTGAGCGGGCGAGGCGTGCCGCAGCAGCGACGACGGCGGCACGCCGAGCAGGCGGACGAAGCTGCGCCGCATGCGCTCGACGTCGCCGAAGCCGCAGTCCACCGCCACCCGCTGCACCGAGGAAGCGCCGCTGTCCAGCGCCGCGCGTGCCGCCTCGACCCGCAGCCGTTCCACCGCCTTGGCCGGCGTGACGCCGGTCTCGGACTGGAATGCCCGTGCAAAGTGCCGCGGGCTCATGCAGGCCTTGGCGGCAAGATCGTCGACGCTGTGGCGTTCGGTGAGGTTGCGCCGCACATGGTCCAGCAGCGTGACGAAGCGACCGTGCGCTCGCTGCATCGACAGCAGCGCCGAGAACTGCGACTGGCCGCCGGGTCGGCGGTAGTACACGACCAGCTCCTGGGCCACGGCACGCGCCAGCTCGTCGCCGTGATCCTCGGCGATCATCGCCAAGGCCAGGTCGATGCCGGCCGTGATGCCGGCGCTCGTCCAGACGCGTCCTTCCTTGACGAAGATGCGATCGGCTTCGAGGCGCACCTCGGGAAACAGCCGCTCGAACTGTTCCGTGCGGCACCAGTGCGTTGTCGCGCAGCGGCCGTCGAGCAGGCCGGTCGAGGCGAGCATCAGGCTGCCCGAGCAGACGCTGGCCACACGGGCCTGCCGGTCCGCGCAACGGCGGAGGAACCCTTGCATCCGGGCGTCGCCCAGGAACTCATCGATGCCGTCGCCGCCCGAGACCAGCACCGTGTCGACATCGCTGCTGCGTGGCAGCGGGTCGGCGAGCCAGGACACGCCGGAGGAGCTGCGCACGGCGCCAGGCTCTGACGCAACGATGCGCACCGCGTAATGGCCGGCGACCTCGAACGCTGCGATCGGCCCGGCCGCGTCCAGCAGCTGGAAGCCCGGGAACACGAGGACTGCAACGCGGTGCGGCATGGCAGGAAAGGAGGTCGATGGGGCAGGGCGGACAACGATAAGGCCGTGCGCTGCGGCGGGTCAATCGCCCAGGCGGCAAGTGCTTGACATTGCCATTGTGGGAAGGTCGACAGTAGAGCTACCGGGCAGCCAACCGGACCCGGTTCAGTCCCCGCACAACCGCCGAACTTTCGGAGACGCCACCATGAGCCAGACTGCAGAGCTGCACGACGCGCACGACCACCGTCACGCTGGGCACCAGCATCACGACGAGCCGCACACCACCATCAGCTTGAACCGCACTGCCTTCTGGGCAACGCTGCACTGCCTCACCGGTTGTGCCGTGGGGGAAGTCCTGGGCATGTTCATCGGCACCGCGCTCGGCTTCTCGAACATGGCCACGATCGGCCTGGCGGTGGTGCTCGCATTCGGCTTCGGTTACGCGTTCACGATGCTGCCGCTGCTTCGCGCCGGCCTGGGACTGCGACGGGCTGCCCGGCTTGCCTTGCTCGCCGACACGGCTTCCATCGCGGTGATGGAGATGGTCGACAACCTCGTGATGCTGGCGGTGCCAGGCGCGATGGATGCGCCGGTGTCCTCGCCGCTGTTCTGGGCCGCCCTGGCGTTTGCGCTGCTCGTCGCCGCTGGCGCCGCGTTTCCGCTGAATCGCTGGCTGATCGCGCGCGGCAAAGGCCATGCGGCAGTGCACGATCACCACCACCACCACCACCACCAGATCCCTGACGCCTGAGAGAAATGCATGAACATGAACGGACCATCACCCCGGATCCGCGCCTTCGACGGCGCCGTCTCTGAAGCCGTGGGGCTTCTTGGCGCGGACGATCCGGCGGCGGCGCTCGCGGCGCTGCGACGCGCGCACGTCCTGGGACAGCGGGACTTCGGGCGCCATCTGCACGTGCATTGGCTCATGCTTCGCGTCGCCTGGAAGCTGGGTGATGCGCGGGAGGTGGTCGGTCAGCTGTGGAGGCTCTTGCTCGTGCCACTGGGGCACCTCAGCGGCCGATTGCCGGAGGGCAATCCCGGAACAGCGGATGTCAGCGCGTTTGCGCCACGCGCGGTCCCCGCTGAGCTGGCGGCCTTGCTGGGCAAGGACACCGGCAACGCAGGCTGACTATCGTCGAACGGATTGAACCGGGACGGGCGTGTATCCCGCCTCCTTGATCGCATCGCTCAGCTCCTGGGCGTCCGCCTCGGTCGGCTGGATCTGGACCAGGTGCCTTGCCAGGTCGATCGCCACGGCGGCGCCCTTGTCGGCCGCCTTCACGGCCTGGGTGATCGTGCTGGCGCAGTGGCCGCAGGTCATGTCGTTGACTTCGAAGGCAAGCATTGGGTCTCCAGGGATGGTTCGTCGAGGACCAAACTCTGGACCTTGCTACCGTTGGAAAGTCAACGGCCTGGTCCAATACCCACAATCCTGTTGCGGCAGCTAATGGTGTGTGCTTGACCTTGCCAGTGTGGGAACCTTGACGATGCGGTCACGATCGAGCACTACAGATGTCGAGGATCCATGAACGCTCCCGCCCTTGCCAATCCGTTGGGTATCCGCCTGCAGGTAACGGGCATGACGTGTGCCTCCTGCGTGATGCGGGTCGAGAAGACGCTCCAAGCCGTGCCAGGCGTTCAGTCGGCGAGCGTGAACCTGGCGACGGAGGAGGCGTCCGTCAGCGCGGATCCGGGCGTCAGCGCCGATGCGTTGGCCGCGGCGATCCGCAAGGCGGGCTACGACGTGGCCACCAACGAATGGTCGCTTCGGATCGACGGCATGACCTGCGCTTCGTGCGTCGCGCGGGTCGAAAAGGCGCTGCTGAAGGTGCCGGGCGTTGCCTCGGCGTCCGTCAACCTCGCTACCGAGAAGGCGACCGTCCGGGCCCTGTCGACTGTGCCGGTCGCGGCACTCAAGGTGGCGGTCGAGAAGGCGGGCTATGTCGCCAAGGAGCTCCAGGAGGCCCAGGCCGAGCGAACGCCGCCGCTGCCTTCATGGTGGCCTGTGGCGGTGAGCGCTGCGCTGACGCTTCCCCTGGTTGCGCCGATGCTGCTGCAAGTGTTTGGCGTCGACTGGACGCTTCCGGCCTGGGTCCAGCTCGCGCTGGCCACACCCGTGCAGTTCTGGCTCGGCGCGCGCTTCTACCGCGCGGGCTGGAAGGCCCTGCGTGCCAAGACCGGCAACATGGACCTGCTGGTCGCACTGGGCACGTCCGCCGCCTTCGGACTGTCGGTGTACCTGATGTTCCGGCACGCGGCCCACGGCATGGCGCACCTGTACTTCGAGGCCTCGGCCGCTGTCGTCACGCTGGTGCTGCTGGGCAAGTGGCTCGAGGGTCGGGCGAAGCGCCAGACGGCCGATGCCATCCGGGCGCTCAACGCGCTGCGCCCGTCGACCGCCCGCGTTCGCCGCAGCGGTGCAGAGTTCGATGTGCCGGTGGAGCAGGTGGTGGTCGGCGACCTGGTGATCGTGCGTCCCGGTGACCGTGTCGCGGTCGACGGCGAGATCGTCGAGGGCCGCAGCCACGTCGACGAGTCGCTGATCACCGGTGAGAGCCTGCCGGTCGCGAAGTCCGCCGGCGACAAGGTGACCGGCGGCTCGATCAACGCCGAGGGCGCGCTGGTCGTGACGACGCTCGCGATCGGCGCCGAAACGACGCTGGCGCGCATCATCCGCATGGTCGAATCCGCACAGGCGGCGAAGGCGCCGATCCAGCGCATCGTCGACCGCGTCAGCGCGGTGTTCGTGCCGGTGGTGCTCGGGATCGCATTGCTCACCTTCCTGGCCTGGGTCGGCATCACGGGCGACTGGGAACAGGCGCTGATCAACGCCGTGGCGGTGCTGGTGATCGCCTGCCCGTGCGCGCTGGGCCTGGCGACGCCGACCGCCATCATGGCGGGCACCGGTGTCGCCGCACGCCGCGGCATCCTGATCAAGGATGCCGAGGCGCTGGAGATCGCTCACGCCGTGACGGTAGTGGCTTTCGACAAGACCGGCACGCTGACCGAAGGCAAGCCGGCGCTGGCTGCGGTCGAGCCGGCTGGTGGCGTCGAGCCGCAGGACGTCATCCGGCTCGCTGCCGCGCTGCAGAGCAGCAGCTCGCATCCCCTCGCCGTTGCCGTGACGAATCGGGCTCGTGCCGACAGGCTGGCGGTGCCCGACGTGACGGAGGCGAAGGCGCTGCCCGGCCGGGGCGTCGAAGGGGTCGTGCTGGGGCAGGCGTTGGCGCTCGGCAGCACGAGACTGCTGCGCGAGATGGACGTCGACGCCGGTACGCTGGCTGCCGCGGCGCAGCGCCTGGAGCGCGAGGGCAAAACCATCTCCTGGCTGATCCGCACCGACGGTCCGTCGAAGCAGTTGCTCGGGCTGCTGGCGTTCGGCGATACGGTCAAGGCATCGGCTGCGCCGGCGATCGCGCGCCTGCACGAGCTGGGCATCCGCACCGTGATGCTCACCGGCGACAACCGCGGCAGCGCAGCCGCGGTGGCCGCCGCGCTCGGCATCGATGAGGTGCATGCCGAAGTGCTGCCGGGCGACAAGGCGAACGCGGTGCAACGCCTGCGCGCCGGGGGTGACGTGGTCGCCTTCGTCGGCGATGGCCTGAACGACGGTCCGGCGCTCGCCGCGGCGTCGGTCGGCTTCGCGATGGCCGGCGGCGCCGACGTCGCGACCGAAACCGCCGGCATCACGCTGATGCGCGGTGATCCGCGGCTCGTGGCCGATTCGCTGGACATCTCGCGCCGCACCGTCGCGAAGATCAAGCAGAACCTCTGGTGGGCCTTCGGCTACAACCTGCTCGGCGTACCGCTGGCGGCGCTCGGCCTGCTGAACCCGGTGATCGCCGGCGCTGCGATGGCCTTCAGCAGCGTCAGCGTGGTGCTCAACGCACTGACCTTGCGCCACTGGCACGGCGCGGCCGAGACGCCCACCGGCCCAGGTGCCGAAGTCCAACCCCGCGCAGCAACCTGATGAGGACCCCATGAGCAGCACCATGAACATCGGCGAGGCCTCCAAGGCCTCCGGCGTCTCGGCGAAGATGATCCGCCACTACGAGAGCGTCGGCCTGTTCCCGGAAGCCGCGCGCACCGACTCGGGCTACCGGCAGTACACCGACAGGGAAGTCAACACGCTGCGGTTCATCCGCCAGTCGCGCGACCTCGGCTTTTCGATCGAGCAGATCCGCGAGCTGTTGGGGCTCTGGCAGAACCGCAAGCGCCCGAGCCGTCAGGTCAAGGCGCTGGCCCAGGCGCACATCGAGGAGCTCGACGCCAAGCTCAAGGAGCTGCAGTCGATGAAGGCGACCTTGGAGCACCTCGTGCACTGCTGCCATGGCGACGACCGGCCCGACTGCCCGATCATCGAGACGCTGTCGCAGGATGGCAGCGTTGAACCGGCAGCGCGTGCGAACGGGTCGCGCTCACGAGGCGGGTTGCGCCCCGGACGGGCGCAATGACCGTGCGGTAAGCTATGACGATGTCCCCGGTGCTCCGGACCTTCCTGATGTGGTTGTTGATGTTGGCGATCCCCGTCCAGGGGTTCGCTGCGTCGGCCATGCTGCATTGCGGGCCGAACCACCAGCGGCAGCAGCAGGCGGCGGCGGTGCACGCCGAGCACGCCGCGGTCGGCGATCACGCCGCGGTCGGCGATCACGCCGCGCACCATGTGCAGCAGGGCCACCACGCGGGGCACGGCGCCAGTGCTGATGCCGATCGTTCGGCCGACGGCGACGGCGCGGCTGCGTCGATGAGCAGCGCCAAGTGCAGTGCCTGCGCCTACTGCTGCTACGCGACGGCGCTCCCCAGCGCGTCGCCATCCTTCGGTGTCATCACGCCGGACACGGCGATCGATCCCACCGTCGCCACCGGGTTCGCGGTCATCGTGCCCGACGGACTCGAACGTCCCCCGCGATCCTCGCCCGCCTGATGCGGCGGGCCGCGTGCGCTCGAGCGAGCGCGCCGGCCACTTCAGCCTGATCTTCCGTCCCGCCGCCGTGTCGCGGCCCACGGAATCATCGGCGCCTTCACGCGAGAGAACTGACGATGTCTTCCATCCGGTCAAGCAGGCGATGGCCTGCCCATGTGCTGATCGGGTCGCTGCTGGGGCTGCTGGCGCATGCCGCCGGCGCCGCGCGCCCGGACCCGCTCGATCCGCAGGCCCTCGTGCCGCGCCTGACCCACGAATCGGCCTTCAAGCAGTACCGCGGCCAGCACGACGAGAAGCTGCGGTCGTGGAAGGAGGCCAATGACGAGGTCGGCCGCATCGGCGGCTGGCGTGCCTATGCGCGCGAGGCCCAGCAGCCCGACAAAGTGGCGGCGCCGGCTTCGGCCGCGAGCGGCCCCACGACGGTCAACCCTCCGGCCAGCCAGCCCGCACCGCGCGGCGGCGGGCACCAGCATCACTAGAGGGGCGGGCAGATGAACACGGTATCCAAGAATGACCCGCCTCGTCTTGCCTGGCCGCGCACTTTGACCGCCATGCTGCTCGGCCTCGTCCTCATCGGCTGCGCTTCGCTGAACCCGGAGAAGGGGTTTGCACCCGTGCAGGCGTTGGGCAAGGACAAGCTCGACAAGGACCTGCGCTGGAGCCGCACCGACGAGGACCGGCAGCAGGTCGATCGGCGCGTCGCCGAGCTGCTCGAGCAAGCGCTGGGCGCCGATGCCGCGGTGCAGGTCGCGCTGCTCAACAACCGGGGCTTGCAGGCGGCCTTCGAGCAGCTGGGCATCGGTGACGCCGAGCGAGTACAGGCCAGCCAGCTGCCGAACCCGGGCTTCAGCTTCGGACGGCTGCGCCGCGGCGACGAAGTCGAGCTCGAACGCGGCCTTCACGTCAACGTCGCGCGCCTGCTGTCCTTGCCGCTTCTCAAACGTGCCGAGGAACGCCGGCTCGAACAGACGCAGGCCGACGTCGCGGCCCAGGTGGTCGCGCTGGCCGGCCAGACGCGGCGAGCCTGGATCGACGCCGTGGCCGCCGAGCAGGCGCTGCGCTACACGCAGCAGGTGCAGCAGACCGCGGACGCGAGCGCTGAGCTGGCGCGCCGCATGGCACAGGTCGGCAACTTCAACAAGCTGCAGCAGCTGCGCGAGCAGAGCTTCTCCGCCGATGCCGCACAGAACCTGGCGCGCGCGCAGCGTGCGCGGCTGGCCGCGCGCGAGCGGCTGACGCGGCTGCTGGGTCTGTGGGGCACGCAGGCTCAATTCACGTTGCCCGAGCGGCTGCCCGATTTGCCGAACGATCCGCGGGACCTGCCGGACCTGGAGCGCACGGCGATGAGCCAGCGGCTGGACGTGCTGGCCGCCAAGCGCATGGCCGAGCAGACGGCCAGCAACCTCGGGCTCACGCGGACGACGCGGTTCATCAACGTGCTCGAGCTCGGCCTCGTTCGCAACAGCTCGAACGAGGCGCCGGCGCAGCGCGGCTACGAGATCAGCCTCGAGCTGCCGCTGTTCGACTGGGGCGGAGCACGCGTCGAACGTGCCGAGGCGGTGTATCGCCAGGCGCTGCACCGCGCGGCCGACACGGCCATCAACGCACGCTCCGAAGTGCGCGAGGCCTACGGCGCCTACCGCAGCGCCTGGGACATCGCGAAGCACCAGCGCGACGAGGTCCTGCCGCTGCGCCAGCGCATCGCCGAAGAGAACCTGCTGCGCTACAACGGCATGCTGATCGGCGTCTTCGAGCTGCTGGCCGATGCGCGATCGCAGATCGCCGCGGTCAACACGTCCATCGATGCACTGCGCGAGTTCTGGCTCGCGCAGGCCGACCTCGACATCGCGCTGCTCGGCAAACCGAGCCTTGCGCCGACCGCCGCTGCCGCGATGACGGCTGAAGCCGGCGGCGGCGCCGCGCACTGAACACAGGAACGAGACATGGTTTCCCGACGCAATTTCCTGGGGCGCGCCGGCGCCACCACCGTGGCCATCGGTGCCGCGGCCGTCAGCAAGGTGGCGATGGCCGCGCTGCCCGAGCCGGTGATCCAGACCACGCCCGACACGATGCCACCGCTGCAGCCAGCCACGGGCCGGCCCTACAACCCGGTCGTGACCTTGAACGGCTGGACGCTGCCCTGGCGCATGAACAACGGCGTCAAGGAGTTCCACCTCGTCGCCGAGCCCGTCGTGCGCGAGATGACACCCGGCTTCAAGGCGCACCTGTGGGGCTACAACGGCCAGAGTCCCGGCCCGACGATCGAGGTCGTCGAAGGCGACCGCGTGCGCATCTTCGTCACCAACAAGCTGCCCGAGGTGACCAGCATCCACTGGCACGGCCAGCGCCTGCCCAACGGCATGGATGGTGTGACCGGCCTGACGCAGCCGGCGATCGAGCCAGGCAAGACCTTCGTCTACGAGTTCGTCGCGCGGCGCCCCGGCACCTTCATGTACCACCCGCATGCCGACGAGATGGTGCAGATGGCGATGGGCATGATGGGCTTCTGGATCACCCATCCGAAAGCGAAGCATCCGCTGATCGACGAGGTCGACCGCGACTTCGTCTTCCTGCTCAACGCCTACGACATCGATCCCGGCAGCTACACGCCGAAGATCATGACGATGCTGGACTTCAACCTGTGGAGCTGGAACAGCCGCATCTTCCCGGGCATCGATCCGCTGGTCGTGCGCAAGAACGACAAGGTGCGCATTCGCATCGGCAACCTGACGATGACCAACCACCCGATGCATCTGCACGGGCACGAGTTCCTCGTCACCGGCACCGACGGCGGGCCGACACCGAAGGGCACGCGGCAGTACGAGGTGACCTCTGACGTCGCCGTCGGGCAGATGCGCCAGATCGAGTTCCTGGCGGACGAGGAGGGCGATTGGGCATTCCACTGCCACAAGAGCCACCACACGATGAACGCGATGGGCCACGACGTGCCGACGATGATCGGCGTCGACCACCGCGGGCTCGCGCGCCAGATCACGAAGCTGATGCCCGATTACATGGTGATGGGCGAACGCGGCATGCACGACATGACCGAGATGGAGATGCCGCTGCCCGACAACACCGCGGCGATGATGACCGGCACCGGACCCTTCGGCGCGGTCGGCATGGGCGGCATGTTCAGCGTCGTGAAGGTGCGCAAAGACCAGAAGGCGGGCGACTACAAGGATCCCGGCTGGTTCAAGCATCCCGCCGGCACCGTGGCCTACGAGTGGACCGGCGCGCTGACCGAGCCGGCTCGCTTCAAGGCCGAAGGCAGCGGCTCGATGCCAGCGCTTGCGCGACCCACGACCCCGACCGAGGTGCGCGTGCGCAAGCCCTCGGGCCACTCTGGCCACTGACCCCCACAAGGAGATCATCCGATGAAGACCAACATGCGCCGCACGACGCGGACCTGCCTCACTGCCGGCCTCACGACGCTGGTGCTCGTGGCGTCGACCGCCGCGTCGGCTCAGGGCCATGCGAACGCCTACGCCGGCGAGCAGAACCGAAGCATCAAGTCGCTGTCGGAGCGTGACATCGCCGCCCTCATCGACGGCCAGGGTGCGGGGCTGGCGAAGGCGGCAGAGCTGAACGGGTACCCGGGTCCCGCCCACACGCTCGAGCTGCGCGCGCAACTCGCATTGAGCTCCGAGCAGGCCGCGGCGACCGAGCGGCTGATGAGCGAACACAAGCAGCGCGCCCGAGACCTCGGCGCGAGGCTCGTCGAGGCCGAGCGTCGGCTCGACGTCTTGTTCGCCGACCGCCGCGCAAGTGCGGAAAGTGTCGAGGACGCTGCGCGCGACGTCGGCCAGCTGCAGGCCCGGCTGCGCGCCGAGCACCTCAAGACCCACCTTGCCCAGACCGCCCTGCTCAGCGGCGAGCAGGTTCGTACCTACAACCAGCTGCGTGGCTACGCTGCTGCGGTGCCCGAACCCACCCCATCCGGCAGCGACGCGTCGCACAGCCACCACCGCTGACGCCCAAAGGAGATGTCATGCAACACAGCAAGAGAAGCTTGATGTTCGCCGCTGCGGCGAGCCTGCTCGGGACCACGACCGGCGCCGGCGCGCACGGCGACGAGAAGCACCCGAAGAAGGCCGGCCCGGTCAGGAAGGAACAGAAGGACTGGGGCATCGCCGGCGACGCCAAGGCGGCGAAGCGCACGATCGACGTTCGCATGCTCGACACCATGCGGTTCACGCCCGACCGCATCGAGGTGCGCCAGGGCGAGACCGTGCGCTTCAACGTGCACAACGCCGGCAAGATGCTGCACGAGTTCGTGATCGGCACGAAGAAGGAGAACGAGGCGCACGCCGCGCTGATGGTGAAGTTTCCGACCATGGAGCATGAAGAGCCGTACATGGCCCACGTGCCGCCGGGCAAGTCCGCCCAGCTGGTCTGGAACTTCAACCGCGCGGGCGAATTCGAATTCGCGTGCCTGATCGCCGGCCACTACCAGGCCGGCATGGTCGGAAAACTCATCGTCGCCGCCTGAGCGTGGCGCCCTCCCAGGAGTACCCCATGAATCGAATCGCTTTCAAGCTCACCGCGCTCGCCGCGCTCGCGGCCCTGTCGTTCGGCGCGTTCGCGGCCTCCCACCTCACCGACGCTGAAGTCCGCAAGGTCGACAAGGACGCCGGCAAGCTCACGCTCAAGCACGGTGAGATCAAGGACCTCGACATGCCCGCCATGACGATGGTGTTCCAGGTCAGGGACAAGGCCGTGCTGGACAAGCTGCAGCCCGGCGACAAGGTCAAGTTCAAGGCCATCAACGAAGGCGGCAAGTTCACCGTCACCGAGATCGAGAAGAGCAAGTGACCAAGACCTCCACCTGGCGCCGCAATGCCGGCGTCCTGCTGATCCTCGGCAGCGCTTCGGGCACCGCACTCGCCGAGATCATCGACATCGGCTGGGACGCCAACGGGCGCTTCGAACGCACGACGACCGTCGCGCCGGGGAAGTTCGCGGAGGTCTGCGGGCCGCTGCGCAAGGGCAAGGCGATCGAGTGGGCGTTCGATGCCGATGCGGCGCTCGACTTCAACATCCACTACCACCAGGGCAAGAAGGTCGTTTTCCCGGCCAAGCAGGATGCGGTGGTGAAGCGCAACGGCAAGCTGGCCGTCAAGCGGGACCAGGACTACTGCTGGATGTGGACCAACAAGTCCAGCAGCGATGTGGCGCTGCGGCTGACCTTGAAGCAGTAGCGGCGAAAGGCGTCGAGGCGGTCCACGACGAACCGGACTGCGATGGCAAGCGCGTTCCGTTGTCGCAAGTCAAGCCTGCCGCCCTAGAATTCGTCCAACATCATGAGCATGACCCGCTCGCTGAATCGATCGATCGCTCGCCTTCTGGCCTGCGTGCTGCTGCTGGCCCAGCTGGCCGTCTCGGCGTACGCGTGTCCGAACCTGGCGACGATGTCAGCTCGTGTTGCGATGACCGATGTGGGCGGGGTCGCTGACGACGCCGGCATCCAGTCCGGTTCGTCGGCCATGCCGGGGTGCATGGGCATGGGCGCCCTCGATCAGGAGTCAGCGAACCTTTGCGCCGAGCACTGCAAGCTTGGCCAGCAAAGTCATGAGGTGCCGGCGGTGTCGGTGCCGCTGCCGCTGCTGACCGCGTTGTACGCAGTGCCGCTCACGCCGATCGAAGGTCCACCGTCGCGTCCCGCCGCGGCACGCATCGATGCACTGGTCGCCGCGTCACCGCCGCTGGCCGTGCTGCTCTGCGTCTACCGAATCTGATCCTCCAGCCGACGCTGCGCTGAAGACCCGAAGGGTCGACCCGGCGCAGCAGTCGTGCCCGGCCCTCACACGCTTGCGATTCGTCGCTGCGCCGGCCGGGACCAGGAATCCGTCGCGGACGGTTCCGAGTGTCTGGAGACGCCATGTTCACGATTTCATTCCCGTCCTGCCGGCCTGCCGGGCGCACGCTGGCGCGCTGGGCTCTTGTGTCGACCATCGCGGTCGCGGGGGCCGCGGCTGCACAAGGCACGGCGACGCTGACGCTCGATCGCGCCTTGCAGCTCGCCCAGCAGCGCTCGCGCCAACTCGTCGCCCAGGACGCCGCCGCGGGTGCCGCGCGCGAGATGGCGGTCGCCGCGGGCCAACGGCCCGATCCGAGCTTGAAGGCCGGCATCAATAACCTGCCCGTCGACGGCTCCGACCGCTTCAGCCTGTCGCGCGACTTCATGACGATGCGCTCGGTCGGCGTGATGCAGGAGCTCACGCGCGCCGACAAGCGCAGCGCGCGCGCCGGCCGCTTCGAGCGCGAGGCCGAGGTGGCCGAGGCCATGCGCGCGGCGGCGCTCGCCGCGCTGCGCCGGGACACGGCCAAGGCCTGGCTCGAGCGGCATTTCCAGGAGCGCGTGCTCGAGCTGCTGCAGACGCAGCGCGGCGAGGCGGCGCTGCAGGTCGAAGCGGCCGAGGCAGCGTGGCGCGGCGGGCGGGGCGCACAGGCCGAGATCTTCGCCGCGCGGGCGGCCGCCGCGCAGATCGACGAGCGCGTGAAGCAGGCCGAGCAGCAGGTGGCCGTCGCGAAGACCCGGCTCGCACGCTGGGTAGGAGACGACGCCCGGCAGCCGCTTGCGCCGCCGCCCGCGCTGGAGCTTGCAGACGCCGATGCGGCGACCGTCGACGCGCGGGTGGCGCATCACCCGGAGCTCGCTGTGATCGCGCGGCAGGAGGGCGTTGCGCGCGCCGAGGCCGATGTCGCCGAGCGCAACCGAAGTCCCGATTGGAGCGTCGAGCTGATGTTCAGCCAGCGCGGCTCGGCGTACTCGAACATGGTGTCGGTGAACGTCTCGGTCCCGCTGCAGTGGGACCGCAGGAACCGGCAAGACCGAGAACTGGCCGCGAAGCTGGCGCTCGTCGACCAGGTGCGCGCGCAGCGCGAGGAAGCCGAGCGCGAGCATGCAGCCGAAGTACGCGGCTGGCTGCAGGCGTGGCGCGGCCAGCGCGACCGGCTCGTGCACTACGACAACACGCTGCTGCCGCTCGCTGCGCAGCGCACGCAGGCTGCGGTGGCCGCCTACCGCGGCGGTGGCGGAGCGCTGGGCGCCGTGCTCGAAGCGCGGCGCATGGAGGTCGACCTGCGCATCGAACGCCTGCGCCTGGAGATGGACGCGGCAGCCTTGTGGGCACAACTCGAATACCTCGTGCCGAGCGAAGCCCGCACTGCCGTGGCGAAGGAGCAATGACATGAAGAGACTGACACTGCTCGCCATCGCCGTCGGCGCGGCCGCGATCCTCGGTGGCGCCGGGCACGCCCTCTACATCGCCGGCATGCAGCGCGGCATCAGCGCCGCGCCCGGCGCATCGGTGCCCGACACCGCGGCGTCTCAGGCCGCGGGCGGTACCGAGCCCGTCCCGCAGAGCATCACGCAGGGCGAAGCGGCGACCCGCCGCCACATCGCATCGGGCATCAAGGCCGGCGACATCGATCCGTCGACCGGCAAGCGGGTGCTCTACTACCACGACCCGATGGTGCCGGGGAACAAGTTCGACAAGCCGGCGAAGTCGCCGTTCATGGACATGATGCTGGTGCCGGTCTATGCCGACAGCGAGGGCGACGGCAGCCGGGTGACCGTGAGCCCGCGCATCCAGCAGAACCTGGGCGTGCGCACCGCGGCGGTGGTGGAGGGCGCGCTGTCGCCGCAGGTGTCCGCCGTCGGCAGCATCGTGTGGAACGAGCGCGAGCAGCTGTTGGTGCCGGCGCGCGCCGGTGGTTTCATCGAAAAGCTGCATGTCCGCGCGGCGCTCGACCGGGTTGTGAAGGGGCAGCCGCTCGCCGACCTCTTCGTGCCCGATTGGCTCGCGGTGCAGGAAGAGTTCCTGTCGCTGCGGCGCATGCAGGGCAGCGATCTCGCGCCGCTGGTCGACGGGGCGCGCCAGCGCATGCGGCAGGCCGGCATGAACGACGCGCAGATCGCGCTGGTCGAGCGCAGCGGGCGCGCGCAGCCGCGCTGGACGCTGAGCGCGCCGATCGCCGGCGTGGTCAGCGAGCTGATGGCGCGTGAGGGCATGACGGTGATGGCGGGCGCCACGCTGTTCCGCATCAACGGCACCGGCACCGTCTGGGCGCAGGCCGAGGTGCCCGAGAGTCAGGCCGCGCTGCTGCGACCGGGCGCGAAGGTGCGGGCCACGAGTCCATCGCTGCCCGGCACCACGCTGGAGGGCAAGGTGCAGGCGCTGCTGCCCGATGTCAGTGCGGCGACGCGTACTTTGAAGGCCAGGGTGGAGCTGGCGAACGTTGGCGGACGGCTCGTGCCCGGCATGTTCGTGCAGATGCAGTTCATGGACACGCGCGCCGGCACGGTGCTGCTGGTGCCGACCGAAGCGGTGATCCAGACCGGTCGTCGCACGGTCGTGATGCTGGCCGAGGCCAACGGCCGCTTCCGTCCCGCCGAGATCCAGATCGGCATCGAGAACGGCGGCCTGACCGAGGTCAAGAGCGGCCTGCAGGCGGGCCAGCGCGTGGTGGTGTCCTCGCAGTTCCTGATCGACTCCGAGGCCAGCCTGAAGGGCGTCGAGGCGCGCCTGAACAGCGAGCCTGCACCGACCGCCACGGGGAGCTCGCGATGATCGCCGCGCTGATCCGCTGGTCGATCGGCAACCGGTTCCTGGTGCTGCTGGCCACGCTGATGATCAGCGGCTGGGGCCTCTACGCGGTGTCGAAGACGCCGCTCGATGCGCTGCCCGACCTGTCGGACGTGCAGGTGATCATCCGCACGACCTTTCCCGGCCAGGCGCCGCGCATCGTCGAGAACCAGGTCACCTACCCGCTGACGACGACGATGCTGTCGGTGCCGGGCGCAAAGACGGTGCGCGGCTACTCGTTCTTCGGCGATTCGTTCGTCTACGTGCTGTTCGAGGACGGCACCGACCTGTACTGGGCGCGCTCACGCGTGCTGGAGTACCTGAACCAGGTGCAGTCGCGCCTGCCGCCGGCCGCGAAGGCCTCGATCGGACCGGATGCCACCGGCGTCGGCTGGATCTACCAGTACGCGCTGGTCGATCGCAGCGGGACGCAGGACGCCGGCCAGCTGCGTGCGCTGCAGGACTGGTTCCTGAAGTACGAGCTGAAGAGCGTGCCGAATGTCGCCGAGGTCGCTTCGGTCGGCGGCATGGTGCGCCAGTACCAGATCGTGCTCGATCCGGACAAACTGGCGGCCTACGGCATCAGCCACGGACGCATTGCCGAGGCCATCGGCAAGGCCAACCAGGAGGCCGGCGGCTCGGTGCTCGAGCTGGGCGAGGCCGAGTACATGGTGCGCGCTTCGGGCTACCTGCAGTCGCTCGACGACTTCCGCAAGATCCCGCTCGCGAGCAGCGAGGCCGGCGTCTCGGTGCGCTTGGGCGACGTCGCACGCATCCAGGTCGGTCCGGAGATGCGCCGCGGCATCGGCGAGCTCGACGGCGAGGGCGAGGCCGCCGGCGGCGTGATCGTGATGCGCTCGGGCAAGAACGCGCTCGAGACGATTGCGGCGGTCAAGGCGAAGCTGAAGTCGCTGCAGGCCAGCCTGCCCAAGGGCGTCGAGATCGTGCCGGTCTACGACCGCTCGGGCTTGATCGAACGCGCGGTGGAGAACCTGGGTTTCAAGCTGCTGGAGGAATTCATCGTCGTCGCGCTGGTGTGCTTCGTCTTCCTGTTCCACCTGCGCTCGGCCTTCGTCGCCATCGTCTCGCTGCCGCTCGGTATTCTGGCCGCGTTCATCGTGATGCACTACCAGGGCGTCAACGCGAACATCATGTCGCTCGGTGGCATTGCGATCGCCATCGGTGCGATGGTCGATGCAGCGGTGGTGATGATCGAGAACGCGCACAAGCATCTCGAACGCTGGAGTCACGAGCATCCGGACGAGCGGCTCGAAGGCGAGGCGCGCTGGCAGGTGATCGGCGCGTCGGCGGCCGAGGTCGGTCCAGCGCTCTTCTTCTCGCTGCTGATCATCACGCTGAGCTTCATTCCGGTGTTCACGCTGGAGGCGCAGGAGGGACGCCTGTTCTCCCCGCTGGCCTTCACGAAGACCTATGCGATGGCGGCGGCGGCGGGCCTGTCCGTCACGCTGATCCCGGTGCTCATGGGCTACTTGATCCGCGGCCGCATCCCGGATGAGAAGACCAACCCGTTGAGCCGCGTGCTGATCGCGCTGTACCGGCCGCTGCTGAACGCGGTGCTGCGCGCGCCGAAGCTGACGCTCGCGGTCGCCGCCGTGGTGCTGGTCGCGAGCCTGTGGCCGCTGCAGCACGTCGGCGGCGAGTTCATGCCGCGCCTGGACGAAGGCGATCTGCTGTACATGCCCTCGGCATTGCCGGGACTGTCGGCGGGCAAGGCGGCCGAGTTGCTGCAGCAGACCGATCGGCTGATCAAGACCGTGCCCGAGGTCGCCAGCGTCTACGGCAAGGCCGGCCGCGCCGAGACGGCCACCGACCCGGCGCCCATGGAGATGTTCGAGACAACCATTCAGTTCAAGCCGCGCGAGCAGTGGCGGCCCGGCATGACGCAGGATCAGCTGATCGAAGAGCTCGATCGCATCGTCAAGGTGCCGGGCCTGGCCAACATCTGGGTGCCGCCGATCCGCAACCGCATCGACATGCTGGCCACCGGCATCAAGAGCCCGGTGGGCGTCAAGGTAGCAGGCACGGACCTGGCGGTCATCGATCGCCTGACCGGCGAGATCGAGCGGGCGCTGAAGGACGTGCCCGGTGTCAGCAGTGCGTTGGCGGAGCGGCTGACCGGCGGGCGCTATGTCGACGTGCTGATCAACCGCGACGCCGCCGCGCGCTTCGGCATGAACATCGCCGACGTGCAATCGGTCGTCGCATCGGCCATCGGCGGCGACAACCTGAGCGGTCCGGGCAGCGAAGTGATCGAAGGCCTGCAGCGCTTCCCGATCAACGTGCGCTACCCGCGCGAGGTCCGCGACTCGCTCGAGAAACTGCGCCTGCTGCCCATCGTCAGCGAACGTGGCGCACGGCTCGTGTTGTCCGACGTCGCCACGCTGCGCATCAGCGACGGCCCGCCGATGCTGCGCAGCGAGAACGCACGGCTGTCGGGCTGGGTCTACGTCGACATTCGCGGGCGCGATCTGCGCTCGGCAGTGCAGGACATGCAGCGTGTGGTGGGCGAGAAGGTCAAGCTGCCGCCGGGCTACTCGATCGCCTGGTCCGGGCAGTTCGAATTCCTGGAACGCGCGATCGCCAAGCTGAAGGTCGTCGTCCCCTTCACGCTGCTGATCATCTTCGTGCTGCTGTACCTGACCTTCAAGCGCTTCGACGAGGCGCTGATGATCATGGCCACGCTGCCCTTCGCGCTCGTCGGCGGCATCTGGCTGCTCTGGCTGCTGGACTACAACCTGTCGGTGGCCGGTGCGGTGGGATTCATTGCGCTCGCCGGGGTCGCGGCCGAGTTCGGCGTGATCATGCTGCTGTACCTGAAGAACGCGTGGAACGAGCGGCTGGCCCACGGGCAGGTGAGCGAGCAGGATCTGCTCGACGCAATCCGCGACGGCGCGGTGCTGCGCGTGCGGCCGAAGGCGATGACCGTCGCCGTGATCCTGGCCGGCCTGTTCCCGATCATGTGGGGCTCGGGCACCGGCTCCGAGGTGATGCAGCGCATCGCCGCGCCGATGGTGGGCGGCATGATCTCAGCGCCGCTGCTGTCGATGTTCGTGATTCCGGCGGCTTATCTGCTGCTTCGGCGCAGGCAACCGAAACCCGGCATGGGATGACCCGCGCCCCGGACTACCGCGCCTTGATTTTCCTGACTCCTGCTCGACCCAGGCCTTCAGCTGTTCATGGCTGACGTCGCAGCCGCCGTGTGCCGTTCACAAAGAAGCCGGGCGTCTTGTCCGGGCCTAGCCCGAAGTTCCTCCCATCCACGTAGTCATCATGCGGGCGCAAGTCCGCGTGATTGCTGAACATTGGCGCCCTTGAGGCGCTTTTGTTTTCTCGATTTTGTAGTCACTAAATTGGCTTG
>NZ_JABRWJ010000011.1 GCF_013266755.1 Pseudaquabacterium terrae
GTAACGTCCTACCTGCATGGAGGCCGCCGGCGAGCGCCGGGGGCCTGCACCATCACGGCACGGTGGCCAGGGTGGGGGAATTTACGTGTCGATCAGTGGGGGAGTTCGGGTGTCGTTCGGGGCCCAGGACACAGGAAGGCTATGTCCGGGCCGTTCGCAAGCTCGCGGCGTTCCTCAAGCGCTCTCCCGACACCGCGACGGTGGAGGACCTGCGCGCCTTCCAACTGCACCTAGTCGACAGCGGCACCTCGCCGTTCACGCTCAACGCCACCCTGACGGCGCTGAAGTTCTTCTTCGACGTCACGGTGCGAAGTCCCAACTTGATGGTCGGGATGCAGTCGGTGCGCCTGCCGCAGAAGTTGCCCGTGGTGCTTAGCCGCGAGGAGGTTGCGAAGCTGATCGCTGCGGCGTCCAACCTGAAGCATCAGACCGCCCTGGCCCTGGCGTACGGCGCGGGCCTGCGCGTCAGCGAGGTCGTCGCGCTGAAGGTCGGCGACATCGACAGCCAGCGCATGACGTTGCGCATCGAGCAGGCCAAGGGGCGCAAGGATCGCTACGCCATGCTCTCGCCACTGCTGCTGCAGCGACTTCGCACATGGTGGCGCGTCGCCCATGCTCAAGGCAAGATGCTGCCGGGTGGCTGGCTCTTTCCGGGCCTGAACCCGGTCGAGCCGCTGACGCCGCGGCAGCTCAACCGTGCAATCCACGACGCCGCCGATGCCGCCCACATCGACAAGCGCGTGACGATGCATTCGCTCAGGCATGCCTTCGCCACGCACCTGCTGGAACAGAAGGTCGATATCCGGGTGATCCAGGTCATGCTGGGTCACAAGAAGCTCGAGACCACGACCGTCTACGCGCACGTCGCCACCGAAGTCCTGCGCGAGGTGGTCAGCCCGTTGGAGGTCCTGCCCGCACCGTAGGTCGCGCTCGTGGGGCGGCTCGCTCTGGAGGTCGCCGACATCTTCCGCATCCACGGCCCCGGTTGGCGTGAGGTCCAGCGCGGCCATTTGAGCCTCGCGCAACTGAAGGTCATGTCGGCCATCACCCAGTGCCGCAGCGCGGCGCTGGGCGGACATGTCTTGCGCTGCATCGGCTGTGGCACCGAACAGATCTCGTACAACTCCTGCCGCAACCGGCATTGCCCGAAGTGCCAGAGCAGCGCGGCCCAGCGTTGGCTCGAGGCGCGACAGGCTGATCTGCTGCCGGTCGAGTACTACCACGTCGTCTTCACGCTGCCGGCGCCGGTGGCGGACATCGCCTATCAGAACAAGACCGCGATGTACGGCCTGCTGTTCGACGTGGCCGCGGAGGTGCTGCAGACCATCGCCGCCGATCCCAGGCATCTGGGCGCACGCATTGGCGCGACGCTGGTCCTCCACACCTGGGGCTCGGCGATGACGCACCATCCGCATGTGCACGGCATCGTGCCCGGCGGCGGGCTGGGGCCGGATGGCACGCGCTGGATCGCCTGCCGACCTGGCTTCTTCCTGCCCGTGCGTGTGCTCTCACGGTTGTTCCGGCGGCGCTTCCTCGAAGAGCTGCAGCGGCTGCACGAGGGTGGCAAGCTGAAGTTCTTCGGCGAGCACGTGAGCCTGGCCGACGCTGGGGCGTTCAGGGCTTGGCTCTCGCCGCTGCGCCGCAGCGAGTGGGTCGTCTACGCCAAGCGGCCTTTCACCGGGCCGCAGGCCGTGCTGGCCTACCTGTCCCGCTACACGCACCGCGTGGCGATCTCCAATAGCCGGCTGCTGGGGATGGACGAGCGCGGCGTCACTTTCCGCTGGAAGGACTACCGCGCCAAGGGCAGAACGCGCCACAAGACGATGACGCTGGCCCCGGAGGAGTTCATGCGTCGGTTCCTGCTCCATGTCCTGCCTTCCGGCTTCCACCGGATTCGGCACTATGGACTGCTGGCCAACAGCAGCCGGAAGGGCAACCTGGCGATGGTGCGCGAGATGCTGCACGTAACGCCGCCAGCACCCGCCGAGGAAGCCGACGAACTCGCGGCGACGCCCACTCCAACCTTCACCTGCGCGCACTGCGGCCACGCGATGGTGGTGCTGCGAGTCTTCTCGCGTGGCGATTCAATTCGTGGGCCGCCTGCATGATGAAGACGCACCATCATCTCCGACTTACGCGACTTCGACTCGGGCGCCGGGTGGAGAAATTCGTGTGCGGCTCAAGTCAACTTCCGCGTCGGTCAAATGCAGGCCTGCACTGCATCGCAACCTTGTGCATTCGCATCCCTCGCGTGGTCTGCGCCCTATCGACCAGGCTTCGCGCGCAGTGCCATCACTGCGACGCCGGGGTCCAATCGCCATAGCCACCGCACCAAAGGGCCACCGTGGCATTCGCCGCGGTTTCCTCCCTAGAGGCTTATGCAACACCTGCCAGGAGGCACCGCGGCTGCGCCATCGCCGGCGCAACGGCAGGTGTCGCACAACCCTAAACTCAAGCGGGCGTTGAAGGACTGCCCATGGTCAATGTCGGGCAGGGGTGGTCTACCGCGCGTCCTTCGCTCCAGAAAACCCCCTCCTCATCTGCTCCGCCCTCCTTCGGTCATCGGTGTGCAGATAGATCGACGTCGTCGACACCGACGAATGCCGCAGGTTGTCCCGCACGGTCGTGAGCTCCACCCCACGCTCAAGCGCGTGCGTCGCGTGGGTGTGCCTCATCCAGTGCGGCGTCGCCCGCCTGAGTTTCTCGGCCAGCGCCGGGTGCACCTCCTGCAGCTCGCCGGCGGCAGTCGCGAAGAACCGCTTGGTGAGCGCCCAGAGCCGCCCGGTGGTGATGCCGCCGGCTTCATCCGCCTCGCCAACCGCAGCCGGGATGTTGCCCAGCAGCCGGGTGGATGAGGCCCACTTCGCTGGTGTCACCGGCAGCCCGCGCTGGGCCAGGTAGCGATCCAGCGCTTCGCGGGCGATCGGCGGCAGAGAGACCTTGCCCGCCTTGGATCCCTTGCCGACGACACGCAGCCAGTGATCTCCGTGCGGATCGAGCTCGATGCGGCCGAGCTTGGCGCCGACCAGCTCGCTGGCGCGCAGGCCCGTCCCGTACCCGAAGTCCAGGATGAACCGCAGCCGCTGCGCGGCCGGCGCCTCCCAGCCGTAGGACCACTCCAGGCCGTCGGCGAGCGTGCGCACCAGGTTCCACTCCGACTCGGTGAAGGCCCGGCCGGCGTCCAGTACGGCAGCCTTGGTGCCCCGCACCTTGAGCCCCGCGAAGGGGTTGGCCAGCATGTAGCGCTGCTCGATGAGCCAGCGGAAGAGGGCGTTCAGCACGGACAGGGCGTAGGCCGTCGACCGCGCCGACAACGCGCCGGAGAACGGCCGCCAGTCCGGCGCCGTGCGAGGGCGGGGCGGTCCGACCCAGCGGCCCCGAGGGCTCGGATGACGCAGGAACGTCCGGTAGGCCACCGCGTCCTCGGTGGCCAGCGACGACAGCGCGCAGCCGCGCTCGACGATGGCCCAGAGGATCAGCCGCTCGGCCTCCTTGCGGTAGGCGCGCTGGGTGGCCGGCGCCTCGTGCATCGACAACCAGGCTTGTACGGCCTCGTAGTCATTGCTGGCCCGCAGGGCACACGACTCGCGTGGCGCCCGATGCAAGCCCCGTGACCCGTCCACCTCTTCCGGAACGACGATCCGTTCCCAGGGTGAGACGTCCGAGGGCGCCGGCAGCACCACCAGCGCACGGGCCCGCTCGGTCAGGTCTGGATGAGCCGCAAAGAATGCCTCGATCTGGCGCGCATGCGCGACGCCGAGCCCGGCGATGGCACTCCACCAACGCCGGCGCCGCGGCACCCGAACCGTCAGGTCTGCGAGCGTGCGGATTCCCGCCGCGTGGAGCGGCTCGATCGTTCGAGGCGGCAGCCAACGCTCGACGTCGTCGCCGATGAGCGGGCGGGGCAGGGCGGTCGTGCGCAGCGCCTCCACCGCCGCGACGACCCGGCGCGCGGCCGCCGCACTGTGCTTCGCCGGCCCCTCGAAGAGGGCGGCCAGGTCGTCGCGGTGTCGCACGCGCGCGAACGCAGCGATCTGGCGACGGATCCTGCCGATCACGCCGCGGGCAGACTCACCGGCCGAGCGCACGCCGGGCAAGAACCGCTCGACGGCGTCGCGTGAGCTGAACCCTTCGTGCCAGGCGCGAAGCGCCGAGATCTGACCGCTATCCGGCAGGGCGTGGCCAGGGGCTTCATCCGTCTGGACGCTCGCTGTTACGGACGGGCGTGTTTTCACGCGAGGCAGTTTACTGCCGTGGCGTTGCTAAGGCGATAAGAAGACTTATCGCAATAGTCGTTTGGAACAGAGAAGGACGTCCCGATCTCCGCCACGGACACAAGCGGACCTATGTTCTTCTAGGTCATCGGCGAGAAGAGCCCTTTGAATCAAGGGCGCTGGAGAAAGGGGCCCCCGCGTCGGCACCCCCTCCGGTCAATCAGAGAGCAAACGCAGGAGATGCACCCGGCCGGTCAAGTCGAACATGAGCAGTCTTTGCCGGTTCACATCGGCGACAACCGCCGTGGACGTTGCGTCCGCGAGATAGACGTCGATGCAGTTGCCTTTGTCGATATCCCACAACCTGCAAGTACGATCGTTCGACCTTGACAGCACCTGCGGTCCCAAGAGCGTGGCACCGATGACCGCGCCCTCATGGCCTGACAGCGTGCGCAGCAGCAGACCACGCTCCAAGTCCCACAGCTTGAGCGTGCGGTCGACCGACCACGACATCGCCTGCCGGCCCTCGGCCAGCAGCATCGCGCCGATGACCCAGTCCTCGTGTCCGGCAAGGTTGCGCAGCAGCTCGCCGCGCTGCAGGTCCCACAGGTCGAGCGCGCCCCTGCTCGACCACGACAGCGCCTGCCGGCCATCGGCCAGCAGCGTCGCGCCAGTGACCGATCCCCGTCCCACGAAGTCGTGCAACTGCTCTCCGCTCTGCAGGTCCCACAGCTTGAGCGTGTGGTCTTCCGACCACGACAGCACTTGCTGGTCCTCGGCCAGCAAAGTCGCGCCTACGAGCGGGGCGCGGTGGCCGCCAAAGCTGCGCAACCGCTCGCCGCGCTCCAGGTCCCACAGCTCGAGGGTGCCGTCGCCCAGCCATGACAGCGCCTGCCGGCTCTCGCCCAGCGGCAAGGCGCCGAAGACGGGGGACTCGTTGGGGAGGTCATGCAGCAGTTCGCCGCGGTCCAAGTCCCACAGCTTGAAGCTGCCGTCGGGGGACCACGACAGTGCCTGCCGGCCACCGGCCAGCAACGTCGCGCCGACCCCGTACTCATGTCCCGGAAGGTTGTGCAGCAATTCGCCACGCTCCAGGTCCCACAGCTTCAGCGTGCCGTCGTCCGACCACGACAGTGCCTGCCGGTCAGCGGCCAGCAGCGTGGCACCCATGACCGACTGCTCGTGACCGGCAAAGTTATGCAGCAACTCGCCTCGCTCCAGATCCCAAAGTTTGAGCGTGCGGTCGTCCGACCAAGACAGCGCCTTTCGGCCCGAGGCAAGTAAAGTGGCACCGATGACCGAGCTTTCGTGACGAGTGAGGTCGTGCGGCGGCTCGCCGCGCTCCAGGTCCCACAACTTGAGCGTGCCATCGTGAGACCACGACAGCGCTTGCCGGCCCTCAGCCAGCAGCTTCGCGCCCGTGATCCACTGCTCGTGGCCGTAGAAGTTGTGCAACAGCTCGCCACGCTCCAGGTCCCACAGCTTGATCGTGAGGTCGTTCGACCACGACAGTGCCTGCCGGCCCCCAGCCCCCAGCGTCGCGCCAATGACCGCGTCTTCGTGGCCAGCGAAGGTGTACAACAATGCGCCGCGCTGCAGGTCCCACAGTTTGATCGTGTAGTCTGCCGACCACGACAGCGCCTGCCGGCCATCGTCTAGCAACGCCGCGCCGTTAACCATGCTCGCGTGGCCGACGAGGTCGCGCAACAACTCGCCGCGCCTCAGGTCCCACGCCTTAAGAAGGTTATCGTACGACCAAGACAGGGCCCTCCGGCCGTCGGCCGTCAAATTGACGCCGCGGACCCAGCTCTCGTGGCCAACGAGGTTGTGCAGCAACACGCCGCGCTCTAGGTCCCATAGCTTGAGCGTGCCGTCCCTCGACCACGACAGCGCCTGCCGGCCTTCCGCCAGCAGCGTGGCACCCCAGACCCAGTCCTCGTGGCCGGCGAGGGTGTGCAGCAGCTTGCCGCACTGGACGTCCCACAGCTTGAGTGTGCCGTCGTGCGACCAAGACAGTGCCTGCCGGCCCTCGGCCAGCAGCGCGGCACCGTTGACAGACTTCTGGTGGCCGGCGAGGGTGCGCAGCAACTTGCCGCGCTGAAGGTCCCACAGCCTGAGCGTGCGGTCGTGCGACCAAGACAGCGCCTGCTGACCCTTCGCCATGAGCGTGCCGCCCAGGACTTCGTTCTCGTGACCGGTGAGGTTGCGCAGCAGCTCGCCGCGCTCTAGGTCCCATAGCTTGAGCGTGCCGTCCTTCGACCACGATAGCGCCTGCCAGCCTTCCGCCAGGATTGTGGCGCCGTCAACCCCGCGGTCGTGGCCGGCGAGGCTGTGCAGCAGCTCGCCGCGCCGAAGGTCCCACAGTTTTAGCGTTCTGTCGGGCGACCACGACAAGGCCTGCCGGCCTTCGTCCAGCAGTACGACTCCTCCGATCGACTCTGTGTGGCCGGTCAATGTCAGCGCTAGCGGTCCTGGTGGTGTCAGGCCGGGACGCAGGGGGAACAAGGCGCGGTGGGAGGCGCGACTGAGAGCTCGATCACACAGCGATTGAAGGGCCTGCGCTGCACTCCTTCCCAAACGACCATACAGCTGCAGAGGCAATTGATCGGGCGACGCAACCAGCACATGCGTCGACATTTGCAGGGCATGTCTGATGAGCGTGAGGTCTGGTTCCGGAGCCGCCTCGTCGAACGCAGACAGGAGTCCGAAGACATCGGACCGCGCGTTGTCCCTCGCACCGCGCGCCGTGAGCCGAACTCGCATCCAATCGGGATCCAGCAGCAAGCTACGAAGGTCGGCATGCCGCCCCGCCGCCGCCAGATGCCGTGCAAGGTGCTGATGGACATAGCCGTCGTCGTCCACCTGGTGCCAAGGCCGCCCCGGCGCCTCATACGACGCGAGCAGCTGGCCATGACGCTGCGCTAGCGACCTTCTTCCAGGCCGTGCGATCAGCCAGGCTCTGATCGCATCGTGCAAACGGACAAAACGCTCGTCCAGATCCACTTGTACCAGCAGTGAATCATCGAACAGGCGCAGACAGGTCTCATCGGTCTGCGTCAAGTCCAACCGACCAGTATGCGACCAGAAGCGCTCCAGGACGTGCAACGGAATATCCATGTCCTCTTCGAACACGGCCAGTTCCAGCAGCCGCTGCCGGTCCGACGAGCCGAGACCTGCGTAGCTCAGCTCCAGCGTCTTCGCCGCAGCATCGTCCCGTTCCTCCGCGATTTGAGGGTCGAACGCCGTCACCCCACGTTTGGTCAAATCCTCCGCGATAGCGCCCAGGGCTTTGACAAAAGACTGGCCGTGGTGAATGCGCTTGCGCAGCAAGGAATTGGCCAGCTTTAGCAGCAGCGGCCACTTTCCCAGCCGAGCAGCCAGGGCGTAGATCGCCTCGTCGTGTCCCACGGGTAGGCCCTTGCGAAGCAGCTCGGCCGCTTCGGTGCCGCTCATCTCGTCGACCGGAACCTTGGTCGCGTCGTTTGGCAGCGTGCCAGCCCGGCGCGTCGTGATCAGCCGAGCGCAACGTGCTCCGCCCTTGAGAAAAGGCCGCAGGTCCGCAGCCCGCCAGACATCGTCAATGACCAAAAGGATGTCGCGGTCGGCCAGCAGTTCGCGCAAACGCGTCGCGGCGGCATCGAGGCCTTCGAAAGTCGGCCGCTCGTCGCTGAGCGTCCTGATCAGGTCGTTGAGTTTGCCGAGCAGTGCCGGTGTGTCGGGCGCTTCTCCCAACGTAACCCAGAGCACGCCGTCATCGAACGCGTTCTGCACGTCCTCGTCGCAGCAGATCGCGCGCGCGAGTGTGGTCTTGCCGTACCCACCGGCGCCTCGAAGCCCCGCTGTGATCGCCACTGGCTCCTGGTTGCCGGGCGCGAGCAGCAGGCGCTTCAAGCGCTCGAAGGGGACGCTGCGCGGAACGTAATCCGCCGGCAGGGGCTCCGTCATGAAGGGCACACGTCGCCGTTCGCAACGCGTGTTGAGGTCGTTGAAGAAGCGGGCCTCCTGGTGCGCCAGGTCGTACCAGTGCACGCTGCTCATCCAGCGCGGCAACCCGGCGATGTCCAGTCCCGGCTGCGCGATCACAGGGTAAACGCAGACGCCCTGCTGGCGGGCGTAGCGCCATTCCTTGCGAACGACGTCCGACTGCAATGCCGCGGGCGTCATCACCAGCACTATGAACTCGACGCGGTTCAGTGCTTGCTTGATCTGCTCCCACCAGTCGCGGCCGCCTTCCATGCCGATGCGGTCGTGCCAAACGACGATGCCCCGTTCCTGCAGCCTCGTTCGCAGGTCATGGGCAAACGCCTCCCCGTCCTTGCGGGAGTAGGAGACGAACACGCCTGACCGAACGCTGTGCTCTTCAACGCTGGACATGGAGCTGCACCAACGCCGCGATTTTCCGATAGATGGCGGTTGATGGTCGAGTAGCTCGGCTACGACCAGATGGTGGGTCGGCGGCGACCGGTGTCAAGGGCCGGCTTTACGTCAGGCGCGGCGCGACCGCTACGCGGTTGTCACCGGCAACCTGGTCCCGGGCTCGCCGGCATGTCTGCACCCCTCCCATCCAAATCGGCGGAGCGGGTCACGCACCGTAAAGGGCGAGGCACCGTTCGTCCGGGCCTCGCGGCCGAGGCTCAGGGCGGGCGAGGCTTGTCCTCGTGAGAAGTCCAACCGTTGGAGAGGGCTCCGCACATCATCAGAATTGATGATGCCGGTCAGCTGTCGCTCGCCGGCATCCGCTCACGGCTCATAGCCGACACCCGAGGTGGCGCTGCGAAGCCGACCTTCAAGTGCACCCGAACCACAAGAATCGTCCGCCGTTCCGATCCCATTGCCGTATAGCCGCCGGTGCGACCCGCACACAGGCATCCGTTGGCGGCCCTGATCGTCGGGCACACATCGGCGGACAACACTTGTGGCGATTGAGGCGCGGAGCAGGGCTTCAGACCATAAGGGCTCACCACCGCGGGCACCATCGTGCGAGCCCTCGGCCGGCAGCACCGGCGGGCGCGGATGGCGACCGGTTCACTATGAGCGCCGCGGAGCAGACGACGCTGTACTGACTGGCCCAGGAGCACCGCGGCCGACTTCATCGCGAACACCGAGGTCAGCGCCCGATCGGATCTGCTCGGGTTCATTTGAGACAAGCTCGATCCCTTCCTTGACTTCGGCATCCTGGCGCACGGCTTCCTGAGGCGCGGACGTGATTGCCTCGCCCTTGGGCGCCCTGTAAGCTGCCGTATCGAGAAGCGGTGAAGAAACGAAGATGGCGAGCTTCGCCGACCGACTGATTTGCGCTTGACGGCATCACTGCCGGCGCGGCGGCCGACGCGCGCGGCAGTCAAGTCTGGTCGCCGTCGCCTGGGGCGGCGTGGCGCGCGATTCGCGGCCTCAGCGGATCGATCAGCGGACTCGTGCTCGCCAGTAGCGACGACGCCAGCGCGCCGCGGCTGGTGTCAGACGTGCCATGCATTACTAGGGTGGTCGCGTTCGACAGCAACTCCCGCGCGGTCGAGTACTTGGTACGACAGCGCGCGCTCGAGCAGGACGACAGGTCCTGCACCGTTCCCAACGCGGTCGACAGCCGCCTGCTCGGCCCGGTGCTGCGCCGGCTGCGCGCCGAACACGGCGCGACTTCGCCGACCTCCGACGCGCACTTGCTGTTCGGCGACGTCAACACCCGCCTCGCCGGCAACGCCGCCGATCCATGAACGACGCTGCTGCCGCGCGCACGACGTCTTCCTCAGCTACCGCAGCAGCGACCGAGAAGCGGTCGCCGAGATCGCTGACGGCCTGCGCGCCGAAGGGTTCGGCGTCTGGTGGGACCAGCAGATCCCCGGCTCGGCCGAGTGGCGGCACACGATCGAGCAGCACCTCGGCGCCGCGCGCTGTGTGGTCGTCGTCTGGTCGGCCGCGGCGGTCGACCCGGTCGAAGGCCGCTGGGTGCAGCAGGAGGCTGACGAGGCCGAGCGGCTCGACCGCTGCGTGCCGGCGCACATTGACGACGTGCTGCCGCCGCTCGGGCTGCGGAGCCGGCAGTCGATCGACCTCATCGACTGGCACGGCGACCGCGCCGACCCGCGCTGGCGCCAGCTCGTCGAGGCGATCCGCGCGGTGCACGAGCAGCGGGCGCCGCAGCCGGTCCCGCCGTCGCCGCCTGTCTCGCCGCTGCGCGGCCGCGGCACGCTGCTCGCGCTGCTTGCCGGCGTCGCGGCGCTGGTCGCCACGATCGCCGCCCGCTTCGGTCTCGCGCCGGCGGCCGGCGTCGCGCTCGCGCTCGTGCTCGGCTACGTCGCGCTCGACGTGCTGCGGGCGCGCCGGCGCGGCGAGCGCGCGGCGTCGAACTTGCTGCGCCGGCTGCTGCGCGGGTCGGCGGTCGCCGGCAGCGCGGCGGCGCTCGTCTGGACCGCGGTGCTGCTGGTCGCCGCCTCGCCGCGGATCGAGTCGGCGCTGTACGCCGAGTTCTTGCTGACGGTGCAGGACGAGGCGCTGCGCCCGCTGCCGCAGGCGGTGGTGACGGTCGGCGCCGGCGACGACGTGCGAACGCTGACCCCTGGCGCCGACGGCCGCCTGCGGATCCGCTGCTGGCGCCTCGGCAGCCGCGGGCTGGTGCTAACGTGCCGATCGACGAGATCCGCTACGCGCTCGCGGTCGGCGCCGGCTTCCGCGCGGCCGACGATGCCGCGCCGGCCGCCGAACGCGACGCAGGCGTCGAGCGTCGGCAACGTGTCGACCTCGATCCGCTGCCTGGCGGCGTGCTCAGGCCCGGCGAGGCGATCGTCGTGCCTCGGCGCTTCTTCTTCAAGGTGCCGAAGCCGGGACCGGAGCCGCCGCCGGCGCTGCCGGGTGACGACGCGGCGCAGCTGCCGTTCGTGCTGTCGAGCAGCAGTACGACGAATCCGGCCAGACCGTCGTCGGCCGTCGCGAGCACCGCTTCTCGATTGCGGCCTCGCGGCTGCGCCGCGCGCCGCCCGGGCCCGAGGAAGAGCCAAAACGCAACCACGCCGACGACCGCTCGTTCGTCGTCGGCACCGTCGTCGAGTCTGTCTCGGTGATGGTCAACGGCGTGCCGGTGCCGACCCGCGACGACAGCGGCCGAGTGCTCGCGCTGCACGCCAGCCAGCCGTGGGGGTCGTGCCCGTTCGTCTTCGCCCGCCACGACGGCCAGCAGGTCTGGCGCAACCACGGGATGACGATCCCGGACCAGATCGGCGCCGCCGCTGAGACGACGCACCGACTCTCGCTCGGCCGCCGCGTACGCGAGATCCAGCTGCGTGAGGTCGAGCCTGAGGTTTCGCACATCAATGCCGTGCGGCTCGTTGTGCGGTCGGCCGACGGTCGCGTCACCGTCCACTCTGCGATCGACCCGCGTCTGGCGCGGCGCGATCGGAACTACGCGGTGCTGCGGCGCGGCGAGGTACTCGACCTGCGCTTCCACGGGTGGAACCGCGCGCGCGGACAGCGACGAGGTGACGATCGAGGTCACCGGCTGGTACGAGCCAACGCCGGCGCGGATTGCTGAGCGGCCGCGGCGGCGGCCGCTGTTCTGACCGAACCGCGCTGCGTCAGCCTCGGGTTGTTCAGCAGCCGGCACAGTGACCGGTTCGGCGGCCGATCCTTGCTGGCGCAGATCAGCATCGCCCGCTCGGCCACTGAGTTGCCGCATTGGCGGTCCGATGCAGCTGGACCGCGCGCAGGTGGAGGAAGCCATCCTCGAGACCCGGCAGCACGGCATTTCGCGCACCATCGGGCAGCCGATTCCCGGCATCAATGCGTTCTGTGCGCCCGTCTTCGACTCTGCGGGCAACCTGGTGCTCGGGATCACCTGCATGGGCCCCGAGGCGACCTTCGACAACGACTGGAATGGCAGGGTCGCGTCGCCGTTGAGAGCCTGCGCGGTCGAGGTGTCCCGTCGATTGGGGTACCTCGAAGCAACATGAGCTTCGAGGCGGGAGCGGCGCCGGCGCCAACGCGTTCGATTGCGGCTGCCCGTGGCAGTGACGTGTTATTAGAGCGTTGCCGCTATACTTAAATCATCGTCAAGAGAACTTATGTAAAGTCGTGGATGATCCTCAGCAGGCGAGTGGAGGAAGCCCACTTCGCCAGCGTCACTGTAAGCCCGCGCCGCGCCAGGTCAGGTGGTCAGGTAGCGATTCTGCGCTTCGCGAACGATGGGAGGAAGGGCCACCCTTGCCACCTTTGAGCTCTTGCCGACGATGTGCAGCCAGTGGTCGCCGTGGGGATTGGCCTCGATCCGTCCGAGCTTGGTGGCGACCAGCTCGCGGGCGCGCAGACCAGTGCCGTAGCCGAAGTCCAGGATGAACCGCAGCCGCTGTGCGGCCGGAGCCTTCCAGCCGTAGGACTACTCCAGGCCGTCGGCGATCGTGCACACCAATCTGCCCGAAAAGCGCGACCACCCGACCAACCCAACGCGGCCGGCATTCCTGGCCGTTATCCCCTCAGTGGTTCAGGTCGGGCAGCTCGGAGCGATATCGGTCCCAGAACCAGCGTGGTCGGACTTCGCCTTTCGGCGACATGCGAATGCTGTGAGCGGCTCGCCGCAGCAAGGGCAGGCCTTCGGCCCTGCGACCCAGTTGCACAAGGGCCAGCGCATGTTCGGCCTGGGCCATGTGAAGCATGATTCCTTCGCCTTTGGCAAGATCGTCGTGTCGCTCAGCGAGCAGCGTCGCCATGAGGTCGAGCGCGTCGCTGCTCCGGCCGGTCCGGTTCCAGGCAGCGGCCAAGTGGATGTCGAGCGGTGGATATCGACCGCCCGTGGCGTTGGCGTTAAACCACGTGCGGTTGCTTTCGTACAAGTGGCGCGCCTGTTCGAAGCGGCCCTCTCCCAATGCAGCATCCCCCTGGTTCTTCAGCGTGACACGCGTCCACTGGTGATCGAGCCCCAGCGTAGCGCCAAAGCCGTGCGCAGCCTTCTGGTACTGTTCGAGCGCGCTCTGCATCTGCTCCTCCCCCTTGAAGACATGTCCTCGGTCGGAGTCGATGTAAGCGATGTGCAGCAAGCTGGGCACCGGTACCTGCGTCAATCGCTCCCGCGCTTGCACCAGGATGGCATGCGCAGGCGCCCAGCGTTTCGCGTCACGGTGCTGCGCGGCGCGGAAGATCGCGGCGCGCGCCATGGCGATGGCGGCTTCGTTGGCGGCGACTGCGGAATCGGCAATGTTTTCCTTCAGCAAGGTTTCAGCGGCTTCAGGTTGATCCGTCAACCACAGTATCTGCGCGAGCAGCCTCCACGCCGTGTTGCGAAGCTCGGCGTCAAGGTGCGGCGTGCGGTCGGCACGCGCTTTCAGTCCGCGCGCCTCGACCAGTGCTTCGTCCCAACGAGTTTCGGCCAGGGCTCGCGACACCCTTGCACGCTGGACAAGAAATGACAACTCCGCGCCGGACTCCAGGTCGGCACCACCGACCAAACCTTGGATCCGATCCAGTTCACGCCGAGCGTCGTCATGCTCGTTCATTTCAAACAGCAACTCCGCTCGTTCCAACCGCATCTCGAGCACCTTCGCCCGATCGCGCGCGGTTCGCGCGCTTGCGTTCAGCAACTCGATCGCACGATCGAACTGTCTCAACGCGTCATTGGTGCTGAGCATGCGCTGATACAGGCGCGCCACGTGACGGCGCAGCTCGGCTTCGGCCCGCGGGTCGTCCTTGAATCGGTCGCCCGCTGCCGTGGCCGTGTGGTGAAGTACTTCGAACATCGATCGAGGCCGACCCTGCGCGCTCTTGAACAGGTCTGGCGTTGTGAGCACATCCTGGACTAGGAACTCGGTGACGCGGTGGGCTTGGCGCTGAGATAGCTCCGCTGCATGCAGAGCTGTCCTTTCCCGCTGCAATTGCCAAAGGCTCAGCCCCAGACCCAGAAGCAACAGGATCGCACCACCCAGTGCCCAGGGACGCTGCAGCGCCCGGCGCTGCTCGCGTAGCTTCAGCGTCTGCAGCACGGAAGCTTCATGGGCAGCAGCCTCGGCGGCCGCTCTGCGCTCATCCATCGTGGACAACCGGTGCACGAGATCGATTGCGCTGGCGAGGCGATGCTCGGGTTCGCCCTGGGTGGCGGAATCGATGTCCTGAACCAGCAGCGGATCGACGATGTGCCGCTGCCAGCCGCTGGCCATCGGTCGCCGCAGGTCACCTGCAACCACCTGGTACAGCAGTATGCCCATGGCAAAGATGTCGCTGCGCGTCGTCGGCGGCTCACCGGAGAGCAGTTCGGGCGCAAGGTAGAGTGGTGTACCGCTGAGCACCTCGGGGTCGATGCCCTGCGTGACGGTCAGTCCCATCGCGGTGAGCCCCATGGCCCTCAGACGTTCTGCATCCAGGGCGCGCGCGCTGCCGAAGTCGGTCAACCGGGCTCGCCACGCGTCACCGTCACGGTCGATGAGCACATTGCGCGGTTTGATGTCCTTGTGCAGGACACCCACACGGTGCGCAGCTGCCACGGCGCCGGCGATCTGCACGAAGAGCGCCAGACGCTCCTTGAGTGGCATCTCGGTCAGGCGGGCGCCACCGTCCGACCAGGCGAGGAGGTCTTCGCCGCCGTAGACGCACTCCAGGAAGTAGGGCTGGTCCGAGAAGTTGTAGTCGACGACCGCGGCAAAACCGGGATGCTCGCCGAGCTCGCGCTGAAGCAGCCGGTACAGCATGTACTCCCGCTTCAGCGCGCGCAGGGACTGCGCATCGACGGCGAACTTGAACACCCGTCGATGGCCCAGCTTGCCATGTTCGGCCAGCCATACGCGGGACGACGACGCATCGCCCAGCGGCCGACGGAGGGACCAGCCGGACCGGCCTGGAACGGCCATGCCGGCCTCCAAGGGGAGAGGGGATAGCGGCACCGAACCCACGGCGACGCGCTCGACCCGCCCCGTAAGCCGGTAGCCGATCCGGGGCACGCTTCGCAGACAGCCGGCGGCCACGCCGCCCAAGGCTTTGCGCAACTTGGTGATCGCGTTGGCGAGCACGTTGTCGACGGTGATGCGCTTGTCCCACACGGACTCGAACAGCTCGTCCTTGGTCACGACCTCGTTCGGATGCTGCAGCAGCATGAGCAGGACCCGCGCCGGCAGCGGTTCGATCGCAACCGGCCTTCCGTCGACGAGCAGCTCGCCGGTGGCTTCGTTGAACTCGGCGCCGGCGAAGCGGTAGAGAAACTGGCTGCTGGGTACTTTCATGGACGCAATCGGCCTGGTGGACAGCGCAGCGTCCGCCTTTCCCGAATCGACCGACCGATCCTAACCACGGTTAGGACGCTCGGGAGGCACGAGTGCAATCGTGAAGGTTTCGTTAGGGGCCCGTTAGCCGCAAGGCGGGGGCCTTCCGAATACTGGTGGCGCGTGGATCAACCCACAACCGGCCCCCGCCGATCCACGCTGGCGGCGGGCTCCGGGAAGGAAGATCCGCCTTGAATACCTCCGCGCTTGCGCCGAATTGTGTCCCCACTGCTTCGCTGCTGCTGATGGCCCTGGCCTTCAGCGGACTGAGCGGCTGCATCGCGAGCGCGCCGCGATCGAGCAGCCTGGCCTCGGCCGGGCAGACCAGCGTCGGCGCGGACGAGCAGCTTCAGCGCTGCCAGCGTCCCCTCGGAACCCTCACGGTGGACGACGGCCGTCGCAGCACCTGGTGGGGGGGCTTCGTGCAGACCTCCAAGATCACGACGATCGAGCCGCTCGTGCGCACCCTTGTGCAGCAGTCGAACTGCTTCGTGCTGACGTCCGTCGGCAATCTCGACCGTTCGGCCGTGCTCGACGCCGTCGCCAATCGGCAGACGAAGGACGGCGTGCGACCCGGCTCGAACCTCCATGGCGGACAGGTCGTGGCAACCGACTACTTCATGACGCCGTCGATCATGTTCTCTGAAGGAGAGAAGACGAACGTCAATCTCACTGGCGTGCTAGGCAAGGTGTTCGGGAACCCGGTGCGGGCGTTCAAGCAGGACTCGAGCGTGTCGGTCGTGCTCAGCATCGACGACATCCGCAGCCGGGTGCAGGTTGCCTCCGGGCTGGGCAACGGCACTGCGACGTCCTGGGGAACCGGCCTGACCGGAACGCTCTCGACCGATGGCGGTGGCCCGCTGGCGGCCTACAGCCAGACGCCAGCCGGAAAGGCCACGGTCGCTGCCTTTGCGGAAGCCTACAACGCCATGGTCGTCTCGCTGCGTAACTATCGGCCGCAAAACGTCGATGGCGGGCTCGGCACTGGGGGCCGGCTGAAAGTGGGGAGCTGACGATGATCCGCCCCGAACATTCTTGCGGTCGCCTGCATACGATTCTGATCGCGCTCCTGCTCGCGCTCGGAGCGCCTGGCGCGGCCATCGGTGCCGACGGGCCGGGCAGGATCCGCCTCTGCGACGAGACAGGCTGCCGCCTGGTTTCGTCGGACCACGCACAGCGCGACGCCGGGGCGGTCACAGGCGGCGCCGAAGCCACCGCCGATGCGGACCTGTGGCGAGGCGAATCGCTGGGCGACCTCGCGCCAGCAGCGGACCAGCTCGATCCGGCGGCGCTCTACAAGATGGGCCAGATCCACCTCTTCGGCCTGGCCGGTGTGCCCCGAAACCCGGCCGCGGCGCGGCGCCACTTCGCGGCCGCCGCCGAACGAGGCCATGCGTGGGCGAGCTTCCGTCTTGCCGAGATGGTCCGGGATCGCACGCTGCCTCCTGATCCGGCCTTGCAGGCGCGACTGCTGTTCGCTGCGGCTTCAGGCGGCGTCGCCCCGGCGGCCTACAACGTCGGCATGGCGTACGTCAACGGGACCGGCGCGCCGCAGGATGCCGCGGAAGGAGCCCGCTGGCTCGAGAAGGCTGCGAACGGCAGCGTTGCCGAGGCCCGATACGCCCTAGCGCTGCTGCACATGCGCGGCGCGGGCATCCCGCGGCAGCCGTTCGCTGCCCTGCGCCTGATGCGCGAGGCCGCCGCAGGCGGACACGTTCCGGCGCAGGCGGCGCTCGGGCGCATGTATGCGACGGGATTCGACTCCATGCGTCAGGACATCGCGCAAGCGAAGACGTGGCTCCGGCTGGCGTCGGACGCGGGCGACGCCGAGTCGGCAAAGCTGCTGCGTTCGATCGAACACGAGGAGCGCGTGAATCTCGAACACCAGCGGGAGCTTCAGCGCCAGCAGCCCCAGATGATGGGCGCCCTGATGCAGTCGGTGGTCGCGGCATGGCTCTCGCCGCCGCCGGTGCGCGTGATCGTTTACTGACACGTCACGTCCGATTGGTTGTCGACGAATCTACGAGCGCCAAGGAAGGAATCTCAAACATGAAGCCGTTTACCCGCAGCCGCCCTGATCGATCCGCTGCATGCGTTAGGACCGCTCTTGCCAGTGGGCTGCTCGGTATCGCGCTCACCTTTTCGTCCCCTGTTCATACTGCCGACAACTCTATAGCGGCACTCACCCCACAGAGGCTGTTTGACTGGGCGGAGGCTGCGCATCCGCATCTCCTGCCGTCACGTCAGTCCAATATCGCCTATCCCCCGTATGTCTACCGGTACTACCCGGAGACCCAGAGCTACCTCGCGGTCGACGGGAACAACGTCCTATTTCTGGGCCCGGCCACGGGCCATCAGATCCTGCCAGTCGGCAAGATGTCAGACTTTGCCTGCCTCGTATCGAGCGAGACGTGTTCCGCAAGCCCGCTGGCCAACCGAACCTGGGAACCGGGGCGCAAGATCGCATCAGGCGAAGCCGACATCGAGGACTTGTCGGCCGGGTTGGCAGACAATGGCGACGCTCACGTGATTTTCGTCCGGATGGCCAACGGCAGGCCGGTGCTGCATGCCGTCCAGGGTAGTCCGGGTCCCACCGCGGGCGCATCCTCATTCGGTCCGGTGGTAGCCATCGATGGCGGCTTAAGCCCGTTGGGCGCCCCTCGCCTTGCGGTCGCTCCCAATGGCGATGCAGTGGTGGTCTGGCGCGCCTCCGCTGCATGCAACGCGACCACCTACAAGACCTCTGGCAGCTGCAACTACCTGCACTTCGCGCGCTACTCCAGTGCCACGGGCTCCTGGGGCGGTGTCGTGCGGGGCCCGGACTCGCCCGCCGATCCGGGCTCAATCGTCCTGAGCAGCCGTGGGGATCTTGCCTTTCTGATGACTGGTTGGACGCGCCGCGGGACGTCGTTACATGATGCGCACGAGACGGTTGCCTGGCAGGCGAGCGGAAGCGCGACCATTCGGCAACGCCTCTTCAGCGACGTCCGCCTGTCCAAGCTCACTCTGGCCATCGATGGCGCAGGCGACTGGATACTGGCAGCCGAGGCGTCGCAGAATGCGACGAAGGACATCGTGGTCTATCGCGGGACCTCAGCTTCAGTCGGGCCGCAGGAAGTGTTGGATACGCGCGGTGCGGAAGCCGGACTCGGGTCGGTGGCACGGGGCCTGCGTGGCGAAACCCTGGTGATCTGGCGCCAGAACAATGGAACGCGCCCGGCGAACTACGCCGCCTCCAGCGCGACGTCGCAAGGACCGTTTCAGGTCCAGGAACTCGCCTTCAGATTGACGGGGGGGCTCACGAAGGCGGTGGTGACAGACTATGGCGCAATGTATGCGTACGAGTTCTCAACCCGCCAAGTTCAACGCATGTCCGAAGGTGTGTGGTCGTCGGTCGAGGCGTTGCCCACGAGCCTGGCTGATGGGGCCAGCTACAACAACACCTTCACGCGAAACGGCCAGTTGTTGACCGTCAAGGACTTTCAAGGCTTCTGCCACAAGGGACTATGGAGCGCCTACGACCCGGAGTTCGCGGGCATGGTTCGCCCGATGAACTCGAGTGGCGGTTCGGACAACTGGGTGCTGAAGTTCAACACATGCACGAAGGGCATCGGAGAACAGGCTCCCCTGGTGTCGACGAGCGGCGTGGGTCTGCAACTCATGCGCAACAGCTTCGATACCCTGCCCTCGCCCGCAGAGCCGAACGGAGATCTTCGAACTGGCATTCGGAACCTCTGGGGCGTATTCTTCCGGTGAGGAGAATGGTGGCATGGCTGACGCTCGCTCGGCCAGACGCTCCGCGAGTGGTCGATGCATTTCTCTCACCGCTGGTGAGAGTTTTGCGCGACGGCTCTCAGCCATCTGAAGCCGCTCGAGGTGCCTTCAGTCGGCCGCTCGTCGATCGCCTGGTGCGACGCGTCTGCGCGGACTCGACAACGAATGTCTGCGCCGCGCCTGCCGTTCAAAGCGCTCCCGCTTCGCAAATCGCCGGTTGGTCACGAAGGCATGTGCACTACCAAAGCGGTCGGCTGCTCCCCTGGTAAGACGTTCAAACCCTTGCCTCTCGCCGAGCGTGGGCAGAGCGGCGATGCCGAGCGCGCGATCAGTTACTACGAGCGCAGTCTCGAAGCATGCGAAGTGCTGCTTCGCGCGAACCCCAGCTCCGGCCAAGCTGCCCGCCATGTCTCGTTCAGCCTAGAGAGGTTGGCGGCGTTTCTTGCCACGCGCGGCCAGAGCGGTGCTCTCGAGCGTGCGCTCAGCTACTTCGAGCGCAGCCTCGAACTCCGCGAAGCACTGGTTCAGGCGAACCCAGGCTCCGCACAGGCCGCGCGCGATGTTACCGTCAGCCTCATCAATCTCGCGGGCCTTCTTTCTTCGCGTGGCCAGCGCGATGCGGAGCGCGCGCTCATCTACTATGAGCGCAGCCTCGAAGTCGACGAAGCGCTCCTTGACGCTAACTCCCGGTCTGCCCAGGCCGCGCGCGGGCAGGCTGGAGACGCTGAACGCGCGATCCGCTATTACGAGTGCAGTCTCGAAGCCGGCGAAGTGCTGCTCGGTGCCAATCCCCAATCCGCTCAAGCCGTGCATGATGTCTGGGTCAGCCTCGTCAAGCTTGCGGAGCTTTTCACCGCGAGAGGCCAGGCCGGAGACGCTGAATCCGCACTCGGTCGGCGAAGCCAGCGAGTCCGCCGAGCGCCTGAGCGAGCTGACGGACGTGCTCGCTGGTTGGCAACAGCGCGGTGGCGTGCTTGACCTGGCGTTGGCGCAGCTGGTGGAGCATCGCGGACCCGGCTGAGCAGCAGCGAGGTTCAGACAGCTGATCACTCCAGCTCCCGTTGGAAGGATTCGGGACCGAGCGGTGCAGGAGACAGCACGAGTCGCCGGTGCACCGGTGCAGAAAGGATCTCCCCTGGGTCGATGCCCGAAGGCGTCAAAACCGGCACGCAGAAGGTGACTAGGATGCGCTCGGTAGTCGGTCCTGAACGACCCGTTTAGGGTCTCGCGGTGGTCCATCAGCTTCCCAGAAGCTGAACCAGGTCCGCCGCATGGCCGGAGAGGTCCATCCCCCGCTTGGGAAAATACCCGTTCGCCAGCGTCCACCACATCATGTATCGCCTGAGCTGCCGGCGCGTTGACAATTTGGCAAATCCCTGGTCCTTCGGATCGTTGGCGGAACGCTTGCGGAGCTCTGCCAGTGCCGCTCGTGCGTCGGCCAGGCCTGTAGGTCCCGTCGTAAGCGACTCCAGCATGATCGCCTCTGCCAGCGTTCCGCAGGCCCAATACTCCTTCGGGTCCAGGTCGATGGCGTTTCTTGCCGCGTGCCGAACGAACATCAACTCGACGGGATTGGCCAGCTGCCCCGTCAAGGCCATCTCGAGCGCGAGCTTCTGCATGCCTTGCCAATGCCGCGACAGGTCCTGCAGATACGCTTGTCCGTACCACTTCACCGCCTCCTGGAGGGCCTCACGGCTGAGGCGCTGAAGCTCCTCCCGGTCTGCGGGAAAGCAGGCCGCCTGCATGAAGCGCAACTCGGCGAGGCTCTTGTTGGCGGATGCCAGAAGCCCGACACACTCGGCCCGCACCGCCCTCTGCTGAGGGTCGTTCATTCCAGCAAACTGAGCCTGGAGCTGCGCGATCCGCTCCTGAAGACGGTCGCCGATTCGATCGAGGTCGTCTCGGACAGGCGAACTGTTCCCGGAAAAGAGAGCCTCGGCGTCATTCCGCGCAGCTTCCAGCATGCGGAGTTGGACCCTCAAGCTGAACGCCTCCAGGTAATGAGAATAACCCTCTGGCGGCAAACGCACATAGCCGACAAGACTCAGCCAATCGTGTTCTGCCTCTTTCGCTTCGCGTGCCTTCTGCCGAAGTGCGACGCGGGCAGCGTGGAGGGCAATACGAACGTCACCGCCGGACAGCAGTTCTCGATAGAACACCTCGGCCAGCGTCACCGAGCCTGGCTTGGTCAAAGGAAACTGCGATCCGATGACCACCGGAATGCCGTTGCGGTGCAGCGTCTCGACGAGGCTGGAGTTTCCGAGCTCCGTGCGATCCGCGTTTCCACTGTCGCAGGCTGCGAGCGTGACGACCAGCGGATGCTGATCCTGAGGCTGCAGCGCACGAGCAATCTCCTCCGCGGAGACTGCCTGGGATCCGGGCTGGCCCAGACGCAGTCCCCACTCGCATTCGGACTCGTCCAAGCCCTCGTCGTCCACTCGGGCTCCGTGAGCGAGCACATGGATGTAGCTGAACTTGCCGCGCGCGCGTGCCGTCCCCAACTTCGCAATCGAATCGATCGCTTGAACGACCAGCAGGGATTTCTTTTCCAGGGTGCTGGCGTTTCCCCACGGCGCCAGCGCCTGCGTCAAGGCCCGCACATGCTTGTCGACGAGGTCCTGCGACAGGTCGTGCGCCAGTTCCGCATGGACGAACAGGACGGAGGGCATCTCCGGCCAGGGCGGCACCTCTTCGGAGAAGTTCGACCGGATGCGGCGCGTGAGGATGACGCCGCTTTCGGCTGAAGCCAGCACGCTGTCGGGTAGGGTCGCGTAGAGGGCCTCGAAGGGATAGGCGCGCAACTCGGACGCGTGCGTCACGATGTCCAGCTGATGCAGGGCCTCAGCCCGCCCTGGAACCCGTTGCGACTGCGCCAGGAAGTAGTCTGCTTCCTTGCCGAGCGATGTCTTCGCCGCGGCCACGGTTTCTGGCGTCCGGTCGATGTCATACCGCAGCCGGTTCAGGTTGCGCCGGAACTCCTTTGGATCGATGCGAACAGCGACCTCTTCGGCAGCCTTCTGATAGCCACAGGTGCGGATGTACTTCTTGTCCTTCAGCAGGACGTCGCCCTCGCCACCGAAGCGGTGAAACTCGATCGTGGTGGAGGTCAGTTTCGCCGGCATGTCAGGACCGGGTCGGCGTAGCGCCGAGGTTCAGCACGAGCGGACCGGTTTCGGCCTTGTTGTAGAACGCCTGGTAGTTGCGTTGCTTCTGCAGGTCCGCATCCTCCCACCGCTTGTTGAAGTCGGTGTGGTAGTTGAAATGCAGCTCAAGCTGCCGGCCGCCGGCCTTGTCCAGGACACGCGCGACGGTCTCTTCGTCGGGATGCTGGAATTGGGCACCGTTGCTGCTGAACAGGTATCGCGGGCTGTCGATGAGGCCCAGGAGCTCTTCGCTGGTGTTGTTCTTGCTGCCGTGGTGAGCGACCTTCACCGCATCGACCACGAGTCGATCGATGCGCCGCTCCTGCAGCAGGCGCTTCAGGGATGCCACGATGGCGTCGGGGTGAGCGTCGGCTAGGAACAGGCAGCTGCCCGCGGCATGCTCGGCAAGGAACGCGATGCTCGCGCCGTTTGCGGCGGCCTTGTCGGGCTTGAACTGCGCCTTGAGCAGGTTGGCGATGTCGGAGTCGCTGCTGCTCATCAGACCTTCGTCCGGCAGGTACCGCTTCTGGCCGCTGAGCTCTTCCCAGGCGGCGTCGATGTCACCGGGCTTGATGCCGGACTTCTTGAGATCCTTGCGCCAGGCGTCCCGCATCTTCTCGAGCTTCGAGGGCGTCGGCGACAGCAGCGTGAGCTTCATGTCGCCGCGCAGCACCGCGAACGGCAACGGACCTTCCGGCGGCACGACGACGGCTTCGGAACCGAACGCGTTGTTCCAGGCCCCCACGGGAAGCCGGTGCGTCAGCAGGGCACTGAAGAATTCGCCCTGCCGACCGCCCAGCACGCCGTTCATGTGGTGCCAGCCGTTGAACCAGACGTCCTTCACGCGGAAGGGCCACCGATCCCGCGGTTCCGCCAGAAGGCGCACGGCGCCTTCGATGTGATCCGTATCCACGTGGGTGAGCGCGATCAGCTCGAACTGCCGCTCTTCATCGGACAGCTCGGCCATGCGCCGGGACAACTCCTCGTAGGCGCCGATCGGGCCGCCGTCGATCAGCATGCGATGCCGTTCGGCCGGTCCACCCCATTCGACGAACAGGCAATCGCCGTGCAGCGCCTTGCCCATCTCGATCCGAAGGAATTGAGAGCTCATTCCATGCTCCGCAAAGAATTTAGTCGAGCGGAAACTTTGGGTAGGGCAGCTGTGGAGCCGATTCCCTGGCGATGACCTGTGGCGAGTGGGCACGAACGGCCGCATCGCACACGGCGTAGCCCCAGTTGATCAATTCGCACTGCTCCTGCTCCTTGAATCGATCCAGGCGCGTGCGAATGGCGCTCAAGTCGGCGATCTTTTCGGGCGAGACGCGCAGAGCGGGCGGACTCGGCGAATAGTCCGAGATCGGGGTATCGATGGCCCAGAAGCTACCCTTCAGCCGACCGGACTGGTACTCGTTGATCAGCATGCGCTTGCGCAGCGCCAACGCCTGGTTGAGCGCGATGTCCATGACACGGAAGATCTGCTTCGGCGCCAACGAACTGACGCCCGCGTCGAGCTCGAAGGGCTTGCCGGCGTCGCTGACCAGCACCGTGTCATAGCGCCCCCAGACCGTTTCCAGGCCCAGGTTGTCATAGACGCCGCCATCGGCCAGCTGCAGCCGTTGACGGAAGCCCGGGCGATCCCACAGATCGGCACCCTTGACATGCTTGAAATCTTCCGGATCGACATCCACTTCGACGGGGGCCAGCACCGGCGGGAACGCGCTGGAGCAACAGACCGCGGTGGCGACATCGAAGGTCGGGTTCTCGATCAGGCCGATGCGATAGTCGCCGGCATACGGCTTCGAGAACCGGAAGCTCACGCCGGAGGCGTAGTTCGTCGAATTGAACACGAAGCGCGGCGAGTCGGACAGGCTCTGCAGGGATGCGCCCATCTCCAGATGCTTGCGATAGGCATCCGCCACCTCCTCGCCTGCCGACTTGAAGGGATTCAGCGCACCCGACAGCACGGAGGCCACGTCGATGTTCCTGGTGCAGAAGCTGCGCAGGGGATCGACGACCCGGTCCTCGAAGTTCGACGCGAGGCCGGTGGAGTCGAATTGCAGGGACTTCCATCGGATGGCGAGGAGCCCGCTGGTGATGGAACCTCCCGATACGCTCGAGATCCGCGCAAGCCGCCCAAGAACGCCCATCTGGTTGAGGCGCCACAGCACGCCGACGTGGAACAGGACCGCCCGAAAGCCACCGCCCGACAGGGCCAGGGCAATGCCGCCTTCCTTGCCTTCAGTTCCGAATGGCATATCGCCTCCCTGCGAGACCGGTGCGGCGCAGTATCTTCCTAGTGAAACCGGTTGCCAAGGTCGACCGGGTCGTTTGGCTGAGGTCTCGTCCCCACTTTTGATCAGGCCCTCCTCCGCCGGAGTCCTTCTTTTCCCCAAACCCTCGAATCACGAAACAATCCATCGCGCGCCTCCCTTGGCTTGCTCGACCTTGTCACTCGTCCAGTTCGTACGACTCCTCGAACTTCTTCCCGCTGACGGCGTAGGCATCGGACCCATCCTCTTCGTTGGACACAAGCCAGTCGCCCGACGCGTAGTTCGTGCCGCCTTCCTTCGTCGCCACGGAACCGCCTTCAGTCGCCTGTTCGGCCCAGACCTTGCCGGACTTCACATACGTGCCCTGGCCTTCGGCCGTGTAGGTGCGCGCGAAGGAGTCAGCGTCCACCGTGTACACCTCGCCGTCGTTGTCCACCAGCCAGTCGTTGGCCTTGCAGCGCTGCTCTTCGCCCCATTTCTGGTACCTGAAGCCTTCCGTGTCCAGCTTGAGCTGCACCGCGACCACCGGCTGGCCCGGCCGGCGGCGGTAGCGTAGTCGTTCACCCATGAGAGATCCTTTGATCCGCTTGAAAGCTTAGTGAGTTTGCGCCTTCCGCACCTCCTACGGATTGCGGAGCCGGCGCTTGACACGCCCGGTGGGCTTGGCCCGTGGGAATTAGCGCGCCCCCACTTCCGCCAAGGCCGGTCCAGCGGGTCCGCGCCCATGGCCTGGGTGGTCACCGACTCGCCGACCGTTCAGCGGTAGGAGTTAGATTCGCCAGTCTCCCGATGCCTTTGCGCACTGGCTGCCGCCCAACGGCTTCACGGCCGCGTGCATTCGATGGAAGCGACCGTCGGCGGCCGCTAGCGCATGTCGTTTACCAACTTCACGTCGGGCAACAACCACGCCTTCGGCGGCCAGTACCTCGAGCTGGTGCCCAGCGAGCGCGTGCGCTACGACTGCCGCTTCGAGGATGCTGGCCTGCCCGGCCTGATGCAGACCACCGTCACGCTGAAGGCGGTGTCGGTCGGTACCGAGGTGCACATCGCGCAGGAAAGCGTCCTGGAGATGCACCCGCTGGAGGCTTGCTACCTCGGCTGGCAGGAGTCGTGCGCCACCCTCGCAGATGGACAGTCCGCCACAGCGAAGCTACGCGGGTGCCCACCAAGCAACCGCGCCTTCGGCGATGGCCCTTTCCGGTGACGAGTCCGCGTTCCGCGTCTACCTTTCGTCCACGGTGGACGACTTGAGCGATGAACGCGTGCTCGCCGCGCGCATCATCGGTTGCCACGCGCGCGTCGTCGACAGCTACGCCGCCGGCGTGCACTCGACGGTGGTCAACTGCCTGCGCGATGCCCGGCATTGCCACTTACATGTCGTGCGTACTCTGCGATAGCTGGCCCACTCAACCGCCGAAATCACCTTCACGTTGGCCCGAGGCTCAGAAACAGCGCGAGGCCGTGGCACATCGCGCAGCGCCTGGTCGGAAGCCGCGACGCTTACGTGGGTGATCCGACGCACAGCCTGAAGAGCAATTTTCGCCGGCTCGGCTCTCTTCGCGCGTACCGACATCGGTGCAGGGCTCAGTCATCGGCCGCTACGCCGGCCGGCACTTCGACGGCACCGTGCTGACCGCTGTCGCGCACATCGATGGCGCGGGAAGCGCTCCCCGTCCTGCCGACTCCCCTCATCACAGCGTGGTCAGCGCCGGCGGCTGGGGCAGGTCGCCATCGATGTTCAGCAGGACGCCGGCCAACTCGAGCTTGCGCCACAGGGACGGCGGCACCGCCATGTCCCCTTCTGGAGTGCGCGCTCGGGCGATCCAGGCGCCAATCTGGGCGTGGTGGTCGGCGGTCAGGAGCATGCGGTCCCGCATCTCGTCAAGCGTCGGCATGGTTGTCGTTCCCTCGAGGAAGTCGAGCTGGACCCGTCTTGCCACCCACCTTGGATGCTGCCACGACAGGCGGTCTGGGCGCTGCACCTGGGCATGAAGGATGCGGTTCTAGGCGACGATGTGTGCGGCAATGCGCACTGACTGGCAGCCCGCACGAGAGACACCGGCCTTCCGAACGCGCCGAAGGCGCGAAGATCACCGAAGCCACGGCTACCCGTCAAGCGCCTGTTCGGCACGATCGTGCGCGACATATATGACAAATGCGCGCTCGGCGCACGCAAGGACCGTGCCTCACTGGCTGCGACGACATGTCGGGGGGGCCGAACGGGCGTGGGCGGAATGGTCGCTGGATACGCAGGGATGTACGTCAGCAGGCTGAAGCAAGGTTGACGGAGTCGAACTTCAAAGGTCACCTGCCGGTCACTAGCTGTTTCGTTGATCAATGGCAGCTTTGCGCCCATGTTCGCCGCAACCGGCATTGGCGAGTGGGTCCTGAAGTCGAGACGTGCAGCAAGGCTTCCCTGATGCATCACATGCCAGCTGCCGTCCGGCGGAGGGCTGGCCGCACGGTTCGCAGGCCTGCGGGTTGGAATGCTGCGTGGCATCGTAGGCGCGTGGGCGCCGCCTCACGAACCGCCTCGCATGCCACCTTTTATCGCGACGTCACTTCGCCGGATGCCCTCTACCCTAACGATCGACCTTCGTGTAATCTCGTCAGCACCTCCAGCCTGATGTTTTGTACTGCGCAAGGGGCCGACGGCCATCCGGACGATGGCCTTAAAGACCTTTCGAATCCCATGGCAGATCCTTATGCATTGGCCGCCGCAAGAAAGGGCGGGAACGCACTCATGAAGTGGCAGTTTGCCGAGTCGGTCGAACACGTGGACTTGTCCGGCGCTGACTTGCAGGGCCTGGACTTCAGGTGGACCAACTTCGCAGGCGCCGACCTCAGCGGCGTGAACCTTCAGGGCGCCGACCTCACCGGGGCCTACTTCGGACCGGGCTCGTTCAGTGACAGGCCCCCCTTCGTCTCGCAGATTAACTACCCGGCGCGATTGGAGCAAGCCCGGCTGGCGAAGGCAAACCTGCTGGCTGCAACCTTCAATTTTGCGGAGTTGCGCTCGGCGTCGTTGTCGGACACTTACCTTGGCCTGGCCACGTTTCGCGATTGCGAACTAGCGAAGGTCGACATGCGGGGCGCGACGCTCATACGAACCGCCTTCTTGAACTGCGATCTATCTTCGACCATCGACTTGCCCACCGCGAGACACCACGGCCCCTCGCACCTAGACATCGCAACGCTCAGCCGATCCGGGACACTGCCCCGAGAGTTTCTGCGGCAGGTCGGCCTGTCAGAGCTGCAGATCGACTACCTGCCTGAATTAGTACGAGACACCGCTCCCATCTCTTTTCATTCATGCTTCATCAGCCATTCAAGCCGCGACCGGGAATTCTGCGACATGCTCTACGAGCATCTCGTCCAAAACGGCGTTCGCACCTGGTATGCGCCTGAAGACATTCGGGGCGGCGAGAAGCTTATTCCGCAGCTGACCAAGGCAATCAACCTATATGACAAGCTCATCCTCGTCTTGTCGGAGACGTCGATTGCAAGTCCGTGGGTCTTGAATGAAGCCTCGTGGGCGCTGGCGCGCGAGGCAACCACGGGGCGCCAAACCCTGTTTCCCATATCGTTGCTTCCCTTCGATGTGCTTTTGCGATGGTCATTGGTCGATCCGGATACCGGACAGGATATTGCAAAAGCGGTTCGCAGCTACTTTATTCCAGACTTCTCACGGTGGAAGGTGGACAAATCCCTCTTTGCAAGTCCCTCACGACTGCTTAGGGACCTTCAAGCCACGGAGCCCGTGCCCACGGTCACGAAGGCCTAATCTTGCTGTGTCATGAAGTGCGCGGCACTCGTTTCCGCATCCCCAGCATGGACACTGGCGTAACCGAGTGGATGAGTTCATGCGCGAGACGGTGGCGCAGCGAGGGGATCGAGGTATGCAATGGGATGGACGCTCCCACCTCGATCTGGCCAGGAACGTCTTCCAGGTACACGGCGTCAACGCGCACGGCAAGGTCGTGCTGCGCAAGCAACTGCGACGCGGCCAGGTTGCGGCGTTCTGCCAACCTTCCCCCTTGCATGATTGGCATGGAGGCCTGCTCGAGTGCCATCGCTGGGCGCGCAAGCTGGGTCGATGGGCCACACGCCGCGGTTGATGGCTCCGCAATTCGTCAAGCCGTACGTCAAGAGCAACAAGAACGATGCGGCTGACGACCTCGACAAGCGACTTCCAACACGGCCCAACCCCTTTCCCCGCAGGAATGTAGGTACGCTTTGGCATCGGCGGTAAACGCCTGCGATAGCCCGTCACACCTATGACAACGGGTCCAGCCACGGGACCAACCGCTTGCGAAAAGGCCGGACCAGGCCGCAGAATCGGCATCCGACGAGAACGATACAACAAGACATGCCTCAGTTGCGCAACTATGACATCTTCATCAGTCACGCTTGGCGGTACGGCGATGCGTATTACCGACTTGTCGACCTGCTTGACGCTGCGCCGTACTTTCAGTACCGCAATTACTCAGCACCTGAGCATGATCCACTGGCCGATCCGAACACCACAGTCGGGCAGCGCAAGTTGGAGGCCATGATCAATGCGCAGGTCCGGCCGGTGCAATGCGTACTCGTCATCGCTGGGATGTATGCGGCACATCGCTTCTGGATTGACAAGGAGATCGCATACGCCAACTACTACAGCAAGCCCATAATCGGTGTCATCCCTTGGGGACAACAACGAGTTCCCCAATCAGTTCAGTTCTCTTCTCACGAGATGGTGCACTGGAACACCGACTCCATTGTTAGCGCCATCCGCCGCCAAGCGCTGTGAGCGCTGCGTCCCAGCCTTGTACAGAGGAAGGATCGAAGCGCCCTGTTTGCCTTGCGAGAGGTGATTTCCCAATCCCATTTGTTTGTCTCGAACGACCCGCTTAAATTTGCCAGCCATCTAACGTCACTGGAGCACTCGAATGCCCGCCTTCATCAGTCACAGCTTCCAAGACGCGGCGATCTATTCCACGCTGTGTCTGGCGTTGGATGCGGCTGGAATCGACAGATGGGATCCTGAAACGATGGCTGGTGGCGAATCGTTGGCCGAGCAACTTCGAACAGCGATCAATTCTTGCGAGGTTTGCGTGAGCATCGCAACACGGCGCTCGATCGAGTCGCCGTGGTGTCTGGCAGAGCTTGGCGCGTTTTGGGGAGCTGGGAAGCGCGTTCTTCTGTTCATTGTTGACCCTGACCTGTCCGATGCCGTCCTACCTCCGCAGTTCAAAGGAAACCTGCGCTCCCACACCGCACAAGAGCTGATCGCATCTATTCTTGAAGCTCAATCCGCGGATAGCGCGCACGGGCGCACAGCCGTGGAGTTCTTTGAATCGTCCGCAGTCTTCGGCGCTGACTCTCAATGGAGACGGATCGTGGAGCAGGCAAACAGATCGGTTTGCATGATGGGGGTCTCCTTGAACGCTTGGGTAAGAACTCAGGACTTCGCTAGCCTTATTCGACGCCGCGCGGAGAAGGACGGGATTCAGTTTCGCTTCTTAACGTTGCACCCCGAAAATCCGTCGATTGACGACTTGGAGCGCAGCGCGCAAGCGAATGAAGCGGCCATGGTCGTTCGCGCCCAGATTGCCTTTTCTTCCAAGTCCTTTAGTGAACTAGCTTTGTCAAGCGACCTGATCGAGTACCGTCAACTTCGAACTCGCACTCCCAACTTTGCCCTGACGCTTACCGATCATTCGGCCGTACTGGTTCAGTACCTTCACGCCCTCAACTGGGGTGCTGGACCCGTGATGCGCTGCCTCACAAGCTCGCCATTCTTCTCGATTCTCCACCGGGAATTCGACGAGCTATGGCGTCAGGCCAGTCCTCCAATTTCTGCCGGTGTTCAATAGGGGCCCCTCGTTGTTCTGCGCGGAACAGGCCAAGCGCGGACGCGCGCGGGTTTCGCAGTCGGCGCCGAAACCGGCCAGGCGCCCAGAAAGAGCCGCTCCCCATGGGCTCCGATGCGGCAATTCTACTTGGCGAAAACCCGACATTGCCAATCGGCGCCTACATTGTGTGTGTCAAGGCCAAGTTGAAGTGTCGCCCTGCTGGCCAAGTTCAAATGTCGCATCGGTGCATTCGCAGGTGAGGGCGGTGCGGCGCTGCAGATAACTTGTCCACCGGCGGCGTGGCGCCTCGCGCACGCAAGACGCCGACGGGGGGCAAGTCGTTCAGCGCTCGGCGGTGGCCAGGGCTTTTGCCCGGCGTGCTTTCAAGGCGAACGGTGGCTTCTTCGGGACGACAGGGATACAGACCTGCTCGTTTCCCATCCGCCGCGCCGCGTGGCCCACACCCAGCATCCACGACCGCCTGGATCGTCTTCAGCCGATCCGCTTCGCGCATGCTCATTGTGATGGTTCCGTCGTAGCCATCGCTCCTTCCCCCTCGGACAGGGGCCACGATGCGACATTTCTACTTAGCCAAAACCGGACATTACTATAATAATCAGCCGCACAGAATCATGAGCGACAAGGTTCTATGTTGAACGGCCGGGGAGCAGCACGACCTCGCGTGTTCTGCGCCTCAATCAAGTTCTTGGCTCTTGATGCCTGTCGAGTCGAGACCTTGGTCACGGAGTGATTCTGATCAGCACGTTGTCGCGACTGGACCGCTGAGCCTCCAGAAGCAATTTCCCCGCGAGCTGCGCCTTTTCCCTGTCTCCAAGATACCTGTACAACAGCCCCAGGTTTCCGAGGAGCTCGACATTCAGCGGGTCGTCCTGCAGGGCCTGTGCAGCTCTGACGGTGATTTCACGTATGCGGCGGGGGTCAAACCTCTGCTCGTCATAGGGGGTTCTAGTGCGAACGAAGCTCCTATCAGCCAGCCCGGCCACCTTCACTATCAAGTCCAGGTTGAAGCTTCCAGCACCGAACGAAGGAGCGACACCGCCAGGGCCGGGCGCGGCAGCAGCCCACCGATCTAATTGGTTGGACATTGCTCGGTCGCCATACATTGCGAATTGATCGAGGGTCTGCGCCTGGTCGACAAACTCACGGACCGCGCTGCTTAGGCCTGGTGTGAACTTCGGGATTTGTCGCGCGGCACGCTCAAAGTCGAGGACCTTCCAATCCATGTAGCGGACGAGCGATCCGAGAAACGCTCCGACTTCCAAGATCGATGCACACGAGTCCTCGCATCCGGTGCGCATCGGAACCCAGCCTCGCGCGTTCCCCTTGCGGAGCAAGACCCATCCCGGACGGGATTTCTTGTCGAGAACCGACCAACTGCCATCCGTTGCGCCCAAAGCGCGCGCGTCTGCGTCAGGTTGCGACCGCGCGTGGGTAAGCACTTCGGCGCCAGTCAGCAGTTGATTCACAGCCTCTTTGCTCAAGACTAGTCGTTGGAGCAGCATTCGATCGGAACCAAGGCGGCCTATCAGTGTCCCGCGGCCCATTGCATCCGGCAGGCGGAACCTCGCTCTGAGATACGTAGACGCAACGTTCGCTGGAATCTGGAGATAGGATTCGATGGCCAGCTCTTCTCCGATCGCGCGGATCGTCCCCCAAACCGTCAGCGTCGCCCTCTGCGCGTTCGCAAGCAACTCGACTTGCTCAAAGTAGTCGCCAACGTCGCGAGTATCAGCGCTACCCAGGCGTCCAAATCGGATCACGCCGAAGCTCAGGTCGCTATTGGCAATCACCAACTCCCGACCAAGCAAGCGCGCTATCACTTCGCCAAGTCCAGTCTCGTCAGGATCCTCGTAGCTGAACAGAGCGACCCTGTATTTTGCATGGTCGAGATACCGCGGGATTGGCTTACCTTCTCGCACCAACTCGAACGTCTTCGCCATCGGTGGTTCCGTATGTGCACTGGCGAACTGCCAAGCCATAAGAATCGCAAGCACCAGCGCAATCCTGCCCAGTACGCGAGTCATTTCAGATCTCCCGCAATGAGCCTGGACGAGCCCTGGCTCGCTTTGCATTTCTCAGATACGGCCTCTACTTCCCGCGGAAGACCTTTCGGGAACAGCTGCCGGGCGGCGCGTGATATCTCCACGCACTCTGCAAACTCGCCGGCTTCCAGATAGCCAGACACGAGCCCGAGGACCACACCCGACAGTAGTTCGTTCGACAGCCGAGCGGCGGTAGGTCGGTCCAGGTTCACATTGGAACTGCTGACTCTGCGCCTTTGAGCATTGTCCGGCTCATGCTGGGATCCGAGTGATACTTCGAGGTCGAACTTTGGCGGTTGGCTTGCTTTCGCCACACTTCCCGCAACTACCGCATCTGCCTTGAGCACCTTCGCGTAGCGTGGCAAGAGTTCCAACTTCTTGATTTCGGAGCACGCGACGTAGTCGGGGCTGGCACTGCGCCGAATGCGCGACAGGTTCAGATCCTTCAGTGCGAAGCTCAATGCGTCCAACACTTGGGCGTTGAAGTCGCCTGACCCAGGCAGGTCCGCAGGGGGGCGGAAGCTGCCCACGACGACGCGTCTTGCGCGCTTTGAGGTGCAATCCGCCAAGGCTTTCGGCTGCAGAACGAAGTTGTAGCGAGAATCAATGGTCTTTCCGGCAACCACGGTCACGACCTGCGCCGAGTCGATGTACCCTTCCTTGCTGACTGCCAACTGAAGATTGGTCGTCCTGGTGCCAGATGCTATCGGGACTATCAGTTCGAAGTTGCCACTTGCATCGGAAGGAACGGATGCAATTTCTTGGGTGTCGCGCCTGACATCGATGCGAGCGCCCTCGAGCGGGGCGTCCGTCAACCTGTCCATGACGGTTCCCATGATCGCCGTTTGTGAATGTACTGCAGTTGCTTGCGCGATGAGTAGGCACAAGAGAATCACCCGACGCGCTGCCGTCCATAGGAAGATCGAGGCCCTCATCCGCCACCTCGCGAAAGTTGAATGTGTACTCCATCGACGCTGCGATAGTCCCTCGATTCGTAGGGGCACCCTTCAATGTCAAACGACGCGATAGGATCTCCCCCGGCGGCTCTGAGCAACAGATTCCAATTCCGCGACCGCTGCGAATCCTGACTGATTTCGAACACTGCTTGTAGCCGCTGAGAGAACCGATGCGCGCGCGTCTCTCCCGACATCGTGACTTCGGCGACAACGGGTTCGACCGGTGCCTCGACGACTTTCAGCCTAAGCATACAGGACGACTGAGCTAGGGGCCACGCCCAAGTGAATGCTCCTATGGCTGCCACCGCGGCAGACAAACCCAGTGCAATACGCCGGTCCCGACGTGAGCGATCGGCGCTGGAGTTCTGTTGAGGCTCCGTTTGATGGTGAAGGCTTCCGCCGCAAGTCAATGTCTTCGCCCATTCAGCTATGCGGGCAAAGTCTCGGTCTGCGCGGAAGTATGGGTATTGCCTCAGACCTTGTGATATGTGCGCAGCATCGGCGTCGTCGAAAATGACGACGCGGATTCCCTCTGCCCGGCCGCCGGCCTCGTAGATCCGGGTGCGGATGTCATCTGCCTCGCACGCCGAGCCCAGACCCGCGCCGGCCAGGCGAGGCATCTTGTCGAAGCTGTCGAACCATCCGACCGTGCCGATGATCAGAACGCAGGCAGATTTCGACGCGTGGTCGCTGCTCCACTTCGGCCAGCCTTCGTCAGGCCCTGTGTGATGCTCGTCAAGAAAAAACTGGTCGAGTGCTACATCGACGCCAGCATCACGGAGTCGCAAGGCGAAGGCCCTGACGCGCGTCCCATGTTGTGCGTCGAGATGGCGATAGCTGATGAAGGCCTTCGGAATTCTGCGTGGCATGTGATTTCCGGCCGTGCGCACCACGAAGGTGAACCAGCGCACTTGACAAGTCATTATCTGGCAAGAGGGCGCCCTCGGAATCGAAGTAGAGCAGGCGCAGGGACGGAAGCAAGCCCTCCAAGGGTTTTCCCCTTCCACGCATCGGTTCGTACTTTACATAACAGTATTACCGACAATTTGAGTGAGACTTGATCAGCATGTGGCGACGCCTTTCCTGAGGAGCGCAGCAACCGAGCGGCATGCTGCTCATGGCGACAATGCCAGACCCCTTCGAGCGCACCTCAATCGCGTGAGCTTCGCCCTTGTTAGCCATGCCGCCCCCGACAAGCGCGACCGCGTAAGGCCGCCGGTGCAGCCCTTGCGCTCGAAGGTGTGCGGCTTTGGCTGGATCGCCCCGGGCCGGGACCTGACGACTGCCAGCTGTCCGAGGACTTCGTCCGCACACACGGCATCCAGAGTCTGAGGCTCGGCCAAGCATGGGATGAGGGCATTCGCCATGCGCTGCGCGAGGCCAGTGCGGTGCTGGTCTGCCCGTCGAAGGCCGCTCTGGATCCGGCGCGCGACGTGCTCCTGGTCGAATATCCGTGTCGAAGTAAATCCGGCGCTGCTGTAGGCGGCGGGCAAGTTTCGTGATCGCGATTACCGGAATGAAGCCGGTTCAACGCTGAGACATCCCATACGCCATGGTGACGGACAGCCCGTCCTCGCGCTCGAGCAACTCACACACCTTTGGCGGCCCGTATCGCGTCAAGTACCCGAGTTTGACGTCGGAGGTGGGCGTAACGCACCGACGCTCAGGCGTGCCATTCGGTGCCTCAGCCCGCACGGCGTCGCCAGGCAAAGGCTCGATCCGCTGCACGGGTCAACCCGATGCGTTCATCGGCTTGCCGCAGCAGCATCACGGCGCCGTCGCTGACGATGTCCCCACCGTCTAACGCCTCCACTGCGCGGCGTCCAGCCTTGCCGAGCCGCATTGACCCGTCGGTACACTAGGGCAGTGAGCGCCCCCCTCGACTGCCCTAGAACGCCTATGACCACGTGCTGCCGGATTGGGCCGCCTACCTCGTTGCTCGCGAAAGATGCAGGCTAGGTAGGGCCTGTCTCAACGCGATGGGAAGGCTTGCATGGTTACCGCAATTGAGACCGTCAGTGTGTTCGTGTCATACGCTCGTGAAGATGAGCAGATCGCCAGACGTCTGGAGGCCGCGCTGCGGGAGCGGCAGGTGGAAGCGACCGGCGATTGGAACCTGGTGCGTGGAGACGACTACCGTGCTCAGCTACAACTGCTAATCGCGACAAGCGACGTCTTCGTGTTCCTGTTGTCGCCGGATTCCGTACGATCTGAGCCCTGCCGCGAAGAGGTCGCTCTTGCAGCGACGCTCGGCAAGCGCATCGTGCCCGTGTCGATACGCGACCACGGCGACGACGAGCTCGTGCCCGCACCGCTGCGGTCACCGCAATGGATCCTCATGCGCTCTCACGCGAATTTCGACGAAGCCGTGGCGGGGCTCGATACGGCGGTTCGCACCGATTTCCCGTTGGCGCGCGAACATCGGCGGCTGTTGATCGCTGCAGACAACTGGCAGTTCAACCAACGTCGCAGGGGCTACCTGCTCCGCGGCGAAGCGCTGCGGGCTGCCGAGCATTGGCTGGCTCAGGTGAGCTCGCAGATCGGGCGATTTCCGAAGCCGACGGTATTGCAGTCGGAGTTCATCGTCCAAAGCCAGCGCCATCGTCGAACCAGCGTACAACAGCTCATCGGTGCCGTCTCATTTGCGGCCATCGTGCTTGCCGTGCTTGCGGTATTCGCCTATCTCAAGCAGCTCGAGGCGCAGAAGCAAGCGCGGCTCGCCACCTCGCGCCGGCTCGCTGCGGAAGGCACCAGCCTGATCAGCACACAGCCCGACCTGGCACTGGCGCTTGCGGCGGCAGCGTGGCAGACAGATCCAACGGGGAATGGACGCACTGCTCTGCTGCAGACGCTGCAGGCTTCGCCTCACCTTGCGCGCTTCCTGCATGAACATGGGAGCACAGTGCGCGCGGTCGCCGTCAGTGCGGACGGCCGGACCATCGTCGCGGGCGACGAGGCAGGTGCGATGACCTGGCACGATGCCGCCACCGGGCGCTTGCTCGATCGGCAGCTGTCCGATCGGGGAGCGATCCATGCGCTTGCCTTCAGCCGCGACGGCCAATGGCTGGCGACTGGCTACTGGAGTGGCTCGATAACGATTCGGGACTCGGCAACGCGCGCAGTTCGGCGTTCGATCGAGGCCGGCAGCAACGTGTTGGCGCTTGACTGGAATCCAGACGACACGCAACTCGCTTGCGGCCTCATCAACGGCAACGTCCGAATCATTGACATAGCCTCCGGCGCGTTGACGTCGCAGAGCATGTACGCGCACGGCAACGGTGTATGGGCCGTCCGGTTTTTGAACGACGGCCACCTGGTCTCGGGCGGATGGGACGCGACGATTGCCGTGTGGGATCCTGCAAACGGCAGCGAAGTCGGTCCGCGACTGACAGGACATCGACTCGGCATTCGCTCTCTGGCCCTCGGACCTGACGGCAAGACGCTGGCGTCCGCAGCGCTCGACGGTACCGTGCGCTTGTGGAGCGTGGACGCGCGGCAGGCGATCGGACCAGCGTTGGAGGGCCATGCCGGGTACGTGGAATCGGTGGCCTTCAGCCCGGATGGTCGCTACCTGGCGTCCGCGAGCGGCGACTCGACGATCCGCCTGTGGGATGTGCAGAAGCAAGTCGCCGCCGCGCCGCCGCTGCAAGGACATCGGGGCGCGGTGTGGTCGGTGGCGTTCGCTCCATCCGGCACCGGACTCGTCAGCGGAGGCAGCGATCACAAGATCCTGATGTGGGACCTGTCGATCCGCCACCCACTTGCGCGACCACTGCAGGGTCCCTTGTCGAAGGGAATCGGACAGTTGGCCTTCAGCAGGAACGGGGAGTGGCTCGCGGGAGCCGGCGCCGCCGGCAACGTGCTGCTCTGGCACTGTTTGACGCGGTGCGAGGTACCTCGCGTGCTGACCGGCCACACATCGAGTGTCTGGCGCGTGGCCATCGATCCGAGCGATACAGTGGTGGCATCGGGCGGGACGGATCGCACCGTGCGGCTGTGGGATCTCCAGAGCGGGCGGGCGCTCGAACCCGCCTTGTCGGTACCCGGAGCAGACGTGTACGGACTGGCATTCACTCCCGATGGCCGCACCCTGGTCGCGTCAACCTTCGACGGCGCACTCCACTTCTGGGACTGGCGCGGCCGGTCCGGGAAGCGCCTGGACACCGGCCGACGAACTCAGGTCGGCCAGTTGGTAATCACCCCTAACAGCCGGATGTTGCTGGCGTCGGCTAATGACGAGCTCATCCTCGTTGACATGACCCTGCGCACACTCGCCGGCCGCATCGCCGTGCCGGGCACGCGCATCAACGCCATCGCGATCACGCCGGATGGCCGCCGTGTGGCCGCAGGCGGGACCGACAAGACGATTAGGCTCTTCGATCTGCCCGGCGGGCGCGAGAGCGGCTTGCCCCTGGTCGGCCACAAGTCGACCGTGCAAGCGCTCGCGTTCGATTCAGGCGGCAACGTGCTGGCATCGGCAGGCGAGAGCCAGGAGCTATTCCTGTGGGATCTTGCAACGCGCCGGCCGATCGGGCCGCCGTTGAGCGGGCATACGTCCACTATTGGCGGTCTAGCGCTGCATCCCACTAAGCCACTGCTGGCTACCGGCGACTGGGACGGTCATGTGCTGGCGTGGGAACTAGACGGAGACAGATGGGCCGCCGTAGCCTGTCGCGTGGCAGGCCGGATGCTTTCGGAGGGCGAGCGGGCGCAGTACCTGGGCGACCGCGACAGCGCACAGACCTGCAACGGCGGCTCGTTGCTGGAATCATGGGCGTTGCCGGGCAGCACGCTGGCCTTGCGAAGGGTGGAACGGGCCACGCTGCCGCCGGAACAAGGGGTGACGGTATCGGTGATTGATGTCCTCAAGGCGGCGGTCAATCGCCTCGCACAGGAGAAGGCGCGAGCTTCGGCGGCATCAGCGGTCTCAGGTAATCGATGAGCCCGGATCTCGCGTAAACCGGTCCGCCGACCAGCGTTCCCGCTCACCCCGTGGTGCACGATGCCCCCACTGGGTCGGAGCGGTCCTCACGGCGGACTGGCAGGAGGCGTATTGGGCGAGAACCATCCGCGCTTGCTGGCCGTGAAGGAATCGCTTTCCGCGACGTAGGCGCCCACCACGCGCACGAAACTGCAAGAAAGGTACGACTACCCCATCAATCGGCTCGTCGCATCGTCGACGAACACCAGCAGTCGTGCACGCCGGCGCACGGTCCTCGAACCAATGATGATCGCTGCCGTCGATCTGGATCAGTTCGCCCACACACGCTCGGCGGTTGCGCAGTTGGTGGATCTGCGGTGCGCGTTGCCGGCGTGGCGTCCACTAGCCCGCTTCGGTCATGATATCGAACCGTCTCCGCTGCCATGAACTCATCGTGGCATTCCGCGAGCTTCTCGCGCGCCAGCGTCGGTCCGAAGTCCGCATAGCGACCGCTGATCAGTCGCATGGCCCGTTCGGCCAGACCGGGCGCGAGCTGGTGGTTGCTGCGCTGGCCAGGGTTGTGCGACACCAGCCCGAAGGCGCGCTCGGCTCGGTAGCGATCCAGCAGCCGCTCCGACCTGGCGCCTGCTCAACCCCAGCCGCCGCGCCGCCTGGCCCACACGCAGCATCCGGTCCACCACCGCCTGGATGGTCTCCAGTCGATCGGCCTCGCGTATGCCCATCGTGATCGTCGCCAGGGTCGCCATCGCCGTACCCCAGGGGGTCAGAATGCGACATTTCTACTTGGCCAAAACCCGACATTACGAGCTTCTCTGGCGTCGCGATGCTCGGCCGTCCCACCCTTGACGTCGGCTTCGTACAATCGCCGAGAAGCTCGCATCCATCTTCGCCAGCGCCTCGTTAACCCAATTGCGAATCGGTCCGCAGCGGATGCTTGGCCGGCACGAAGTCCTCAAGCTTGATCGTCGAGAACAGACTCTGGCAGTAGCTATCGGTTCCTCGCATCGCTGGCTCGTCCCTCGTCACCCGGCGCCATCCTTGCTCAGGCGAGGGCGACCGTCGATTGGTATTTCAACGGCCTGTTAGAGTACCTCGAATCGATGTAACCTTGTCGCACAATTCTGGGCTCCTGCCCATTACGAAAGACACGCATGATTGTTGCCTTCCACTCCTTCAAAGGCGGCGTGGGTAGGTCGTTTGCGCTTGCCAATGTTGCCCTGACCATGGCACGCAGGGGCAGGCGTGTCCTAGTTGTCGACTTTGATCTGATGGCGCCCGGACTGGAGCAGTATCTTTGCGACGATTCACGACGTCGGCAGGTTCGCAGCTCGCCCGGTTTGCTCGACCTAATCATGGCCTACGAACGCGCCACGACCAACCTTGAAGAGAACAGGCGCGCAGAATTCAAGAACTGGCGCTCGTACGTGTGCTCCCTCGCTATCACGACTGGCTCTCGTCTCGACTTGATGACCTGCGGCTCGCGTGAGAACTTTGAACAGTATGCTCAGTCAGCTGCGCGCTTTGATGCGAAGCGCTTCTTCGAAACCCACGATGGCGAACGATTCTTTGCGTGGCTCACTACGCAATGGCTTGCTGGAGAAGTCGGCTACGACATCGTCCTACTCGACAGTCCAAGCGGTTTTGACGATCTAGTCGAGATCGCCACGTGCCAACTGGCCGATGTCGTTGTGTTAATGAGCGCACTGAATCTCCGAAACATCGACCTAGCCAGGGAGAGGTTGTACCACTTTCATTCTGACGCTGTTCACCACAAGCGATGCGGTCGCCCGTTGCAAACGATCGTCGTCCCCGCAAATGTCGATCGAACCGAACGCATGGAAGTGGAGTATGCACTGACGCAGCTAAGGGAAACGGTCGGAGATTTCGCAGCTCCCCTCAAGCTCGTTGAGAAGGGGTTCGACATCACCCAGGTCGCCGTTCCCTATGTTCGGCAGTTTGCCTATTTCAGCGATTTCCTGGATGCCGACCGCCCTGTCGATCCTGACTTTGCCGCTGCTATCGACCGGCTCTCCGACTCGCTACTGCTGCTTGAAGAGCCTTGTGAGATCGAGGCATCTGATGAACCTTTCGAAGACTTTCCGCGACTCCTCAGACGACCGCTCACAGTATTCCTATGCCATGCGCGAGAAGACAAACCAGCCGCGCGAAGACTACATCAGCTACTGAGCCGGGATGGCTTCAAGCCGTGGCTCGATGACATAGATCTGCTTCCTGGGCAGGACTGGAAGACGGAGATCGCCAAGGCCGTTCGAGGATCGGATGTCGTCGTGGTTTGTCTCTCTCAAACGTCAATCCAGAAGGATGGCTTCGTGCAAAGGGAGATTGGCTATGCGCTTGATCGCGCTGAGGAGAAGCCCCCCGGGCGGCTATACATCGTGCCGGCCCGGCTGCATGCGTGTGAAGTTCCTGAGCGCCTTGGCCGGTGGCAGTGGGTGGATCTCTTTGAAGCCGACGGTCATCAGCGCCTTGTGGCCGGTCTGGAAGCTGCGGTCCAGAGCGCTGGGTAGCTCATACTTCTCGTTTAACAGGCTGTTGAAATCCCTATCGACTTCTCGCCTAGCGCGAGAGACGGTCGGCGCGCAACAGGAACTCTCTAGCATCATGAACGTTCGTCTGTTTTCGCTCATCGCCATTGCGTCTGGCATGTTTGCCACCAGCGCCCAAGCCGCTGAAACTGTCGCTGAAAAGACGTCCGCTGCTTCAGGCCCCTCCGCCGAGCGCAAGGCCGCTCGCGCGGCGAAGCGTGCCGAGAACAAGGAAGCCGTGAAGAGGGGCGAGATTTCGAAGACCATCGAAGCCGATACGGACAAGGCCTCAGCCGCGTCGGGCACCTCTGCCGAGCGCAAGGCCGTTCGCGCCTCGAAGCGCGCCGAGAACAAGGAAGCCGTGAAAAGGGGCGAGACCCCGAAGTCAGTGCCCTGATCTTTGGTTCGTCCGGGCGAGCGGGCCGTGGCCCGCGTGCTCGGTGCCCCGAGTCGACGGTATGTCAGGAGGCGCAAGGCGAGCGGATAGCAGATAGCGGAGCAAGTCATGCATGGTCCGGTATCGTCACAAGACCGGCATGCCGATAGCTATGGACGACAATGATAATTCTGTCTATCGGTTGAGCGGCCCGGGTTGCTGCTGGAGATTTCAGACTTGTCACGATAGACGCAGCAGGTGCAAGCCAAGGGGCCTGGCAACTACCGAAGGGCGTATTAGGCTTAGAAGCAAGTCGAAGTCCGCGATGGGTCAACTGGCGTGCGAGGTCGCCGCCTCGCACAGAATCTCGCCCCCTCCTCATCGGCACCTGGGAAGCGACGCGCGAGGTGTCCACGATCGCGAACTGCACCGCAGTGCAGTGGGCCATAGCCACCCCCGCAGCAGTCAGCGTCCAAGGTCCTTCGCACTGACCCCGGCGATGCCCCAGTTTTCCTTCGGCACGTCGTGAATCCACACCCGCACGTTTTCCTTCGGGGCACCGACGGCCTCGACCAGCGCCTGGGTCACCTTTTCGATCACGGCCTGCTTCTGCTCGGCAGTGCGGCCCTCGATCATGTAGATCTGGGCGAACGGCATCGTGGTCTCCTTTCAGGCGGCCCGGGCCGGCATCAGGCCTCGCGCGCGGGCCAAGGTCAGTGCGGTGTCCTCGATCATGTCCTCCTGGCCCCCGACCATGCCCCGTCGGCCCAGTTCGACCAGCAGGTCCCGCGCCGGCACGCCGTACTTCTTCTCCGCGCGCTTGGCGAACAGCAGGAAGCTGCCGTAGACGCCGGCGTAGCCCAGCGTCAGGGCGTCGCGATCGATGCGGATCGGAAAGTCCATCAGCGGAACGACGATGTCTTCGGCCACATCCTGGATCTTCCAGACGTCGATGCCGGTCTCGATACCCATGCGGTCGCACACTGCCACCAGCACCTCCATCGGCGTGTTGCCGGCACCAGCGCCGAGGCCTGCGGCGGCGGCGTCGATGCGGGTCGCGCCGGCCTCGATGGCGGCAATGCTGTTGGCCACGCCCATCGCCAGGTTGTGGTGGCCGTGGAAGCCGAGCTCGGTCTCGGGCTTCAGCGCGGCGCGCACGGCGGCGAGGCGGGACTTCACGTCGTCGGGCAGCATGTGGCCGGCCGAGTCGGTGACGTAGACGCAATTCGCCCCATAGCCTTCCATCAGCCGCGCCTGCGTGGCCAGGCCTTCGGGGCTGTTCATGTGCGCCATCATCAGGAAGCCCACCGTGTCCAGGCCCAGCTTGCGCGCGGCGACGATGTGCTGTTCGGAGACATCAGCCTCGGTGCAGTGCGTGGCGACCCGGATCGTGTGCACGCCCAGTTCGTGCGCCATCTTCAGGTGGTCGACGGTGCCGATGCCGGGCAGCAGCAGCGCCGACACCTTGGCGTGCCGCATCAGCGGAATGACCGTCGACAGGTACTCCTCGTCGGTGTGCGCCGGGAAGCCGTAGTTCACGCTGCTGCCACCCAGGCCGTCGCCGTGCGTGACCTCGATCAGCGGCACGCCGGCCGCGTCCAGGCCGCAGGCCACGGCCTTCATCTGCTCCAGCGTCATCTGGTGGCGCTTCGGGTGCATGCCGTCGCGCAGTGTCATGTCGTGCAGCGTGACGCGCTTGCCTTCGAGTGGGCTCTTCATGGTCGATTCTCCTGTCAGGCTGCGACAGCAGCGGGTTCGAGTACCAGCCGGCCGGCCAGCATTTCCTCGGCAAACAGCTCCGCGGTTCGTGCCGCGGCGGCGGTCATGATGTCGAGGTTGCCTGCGTACTTCGGAAGGTAGTCACCCAGGCCTTCGACTTCCATGAAGATCGAAACGCGGCGGCCGTCGAACACGGGGCCGTTGACGAGCCTGTAGCCCGGCACGTATTTCTGCACCTCGCGGACCATCGCGTGCACCGACTCCTCGATCTGCGCGACCTTCGGCTCGTCCACCGTCAGGCAGTGGATGGTGTCGCGCATGATCAGCGGCGGGTCGGCCGGGTTGATGACGATGATGGCCTTGCCGCGCTTGGCGCCGCCCACTCGCTCGACGGCGCCGGCGGTGGTGCGGGTGAACTCGTCGATGTTCCTGCGTGTGCCCGGGCCGACCGAGCGGCTCGACACGGTGGCGACGATCTCGCCGTAGTCCACGGGCTGCACGCGGCTGACCGCGTAGACCATCGGGATGGTGGCCTGGCCGCCGCAGGTGACCATGTTGACGTTCATCGCGCGCCGGCCGACCTGTTCCTTCAGGTTCACCGGCGGCACGCAGTACGGGCCGATCGCGGCCGGCGTCAGGTCGATCATCATCACACCCAGCTCGTTGAGCTTGCGCGAGTTCTCGGCGTGCACATAGGCGCTGGTGGCATCGAACGCGATCTGAACGCCATCGGCGAGCACGTGCGGAAGCAGGCCGTCGACGCCCTCGGCGGTGGTCTTGATGCCCATCTCGCGGGCCCGCTTCAGGCCGTCGGATTCGGGGTCGATGCCGACCATCCACACGGGTTCCAGCAGCGGGCTGCGCTGCAGCTTGGCGAGCAGGTCGGTGCCGATGTTGCCCGGCCCGATGAGCGCGCATCTGATCTTCTTCGTCATGAGTGACTCCTGGAGTTGGTCCGTTGGGGTGCGCTGTGAATCAGCGCGACGCGGTGGTGGTGAGCACGGGGGCGACCGTGCGAAAGCCGATGTGCGAGGTGCCCAGGCCCGCCTCGGCGGGCTGCCGTGCGGAGGGGCGGTAGCGCATGCAGACGCTAGGGGCGCACAGGTGCGAGCCGCCCTTGATCACGCGGGCGGGCGCTGTGCCGGCCGCCGCGGCGCGTTGCGCCAGCGTGTCGGCCGGCCGGCCCGGGTTGAAGCCGGTGCCGCGCTCGCGGGCCGATGCGTACACGGTCGCCGTCCACTGCCAGACATTGCCGGCCATGTCGAACAGGCCGTAGCCGTTGGCCGGAAAGCAGCCCACCGGCGACGTGCCCGCAAAGCCGTCGTCAGCGCTGTTGACCAGCGGAAACGCTCCCTGCCAGGTGTTGGCCATGGCGCGGCCTTCGGGCGCGAAGCGATCGCCCCAGACGTAGGGCTGCGCCTGCAGGCCGCCGCGGGCGGCGAATTCCCATTGCGCTTCGGTCGGCAGCTCGCGGCCGAGCCAGCGCGCATACGCCAGAGCGTCGTCGTAGGCCACTTGCACCACCGGGTGGTTGTCAAGTCCTTCGATGCTGCTGGCGGGCCCCTGCGGATGGCGCCAGTCGGCGCCGGGCACGAGCCGCCAGGTGCCGGCCTGGCGACCTTGGGGCATCACGAACACTGCGGAGGTGGCGACGCTCTGGTGCACGCCCATGGCGGTGGCAGCGCGCTCGGCCACGGTCACGTGGCCGGTGGCGGCGACGAAGCGCGCGAACTGCGCATTCGTCACATCGTGCCGATCGATCCAGAAGGGTTCGACCACGGCTTCCTGCGCCGGCGCCTCATCCGCGTAGTGGTGGTCCGAGCCCATGCTGAAGCGGCCGCCCGCCACACGGACCATGCCGCCCTGCGGACCGCTCTCCGTGGGCAGGCCGCTGTAGCGTTCGCACAGCCCCGACGAAGCGGCCCGCGAGGCGACGGGTGCGCGCAACTCGGCCGCCGCTGCCATCAGCGATGCACCGACGGTGGCCGCGGCCACCACTACGCCGGCCAGGCCGAGCAGGTTGCGGGTTATGGTCCTGCCCATGGCGTCACTTCGCCCGCGGCTGCTGCGCCGCTTCGATGCTCAGGTCGTCGTAGTACTTCGCGCCGTTGCTGTAGCCCGCACGCGTGGCCAGGCCCGGGATCTCCAGCACGCCGTTGTCGGCGACGTAGCGGCGCCAGTCGGCCAGCAGTTCGGCCAGCTTGGCCGGGTGCCGGGCCGCCAGGTCGTTCTGCTCGGTGCGGTCTTCGGCCAAGTTGTAGAGCTCCCAGGTGTCCTTGCCCCAGGGCGAATTGGCGTAGACGATCTTCCAGTCGCCCTTGCGCAGCGCCTTGCGGCCGCCCAGCTCCCAGCCGATGGCGTCGTCGGGCGCGTAGGCCGAGGTTGACTTGCCCTGCAGGAAGGCCAGCAGCGAGCGACCCTTGACCGGCAGCACGCCGGCCCCCGGCCCCTTCGCCGCCGGATGGGTGGCACCGGCCAGCTCGTACAGCGTGGGCGCGATGTCCATCACGTGGCCCACCTGCGGCCGCTGCTGCGCCAGCACGCCCTGGCCGGGGGCCCACACGATCGCCGGCACGCTGATGCCGCCCTCGTACATGAACGACTTGTACATGTTGAAGGGCGTCATGCCGACCTGGGCCCAGCCGGGGCCGTACTCGACGAAGGAGCCCGGCCGGCCGACGTTGGCGGTGCTGTTGTCCATGTCCTTGTGGACCCACTCCCGCGTGCGCGCCACGTCGTAGACCGAGTTGCCATCGGCGCCGTTGTCCGACAGGAACACGATCACGGTGTTGTCGAGCTCGCCGGTCTTCGCCAGGTGCGCCAGCACGCGGCCGATCTGCCGGTCCATGTTGTCCACCATGGCCGCATAAACCGCCATGCGCCGCGCCTCGGACCGCTGCTGCTCGGGCGTGAGCCGCGCCCAGCCGGGCCACTTCGGGTTGCCGGTGTACAGCTTCGATTCGGAGGGGATCAGGCCCAGCTTCTTCTGGCGCTCGAAACGCTCGGCGCGCAGGGCGTCGTAGCCTTGGTCGTAGCGGCCTTCATAGCGCGCGATGTCCTCGTCCTTGGCATGCAGAGGCCAGTGCGGCGCGGTGAACGCCAGGTAGGCGAAGAAGGGCTGGCGGCCGTCGCCGCGGGTCTCGTCCAGGTACTGCACGAGCCGGTCGGCGAAGGCTTCGGACGAATAGAAGTGCTGGCGCGGCGTGTCCACCAGCTTGCCGTTCTCACGGTACAGGGCCTTGGGCGGCTTGCTCGGGTCGGTGGCGACGATGCCGAACTGGTCGCCGAAGTGGCTCGCGCCGCCCATCGTCATCGCGTACGAACGGTCGAAGCCGCGCGCCGCCGGGCTTTGCTCCTCGGCATTGCCCAGGTGCCACTTGCCGGCCATCACCGTGCGGTAGCCGTGGGCGCGCAGCACTTCGGGAACGGCCGCCACCCTGGTGCTGAGGTAACCCTCGTAGCCGGGCTTGCCGCGCTGTTCGGGCAGCATCAGTTCGGCCATGTCACCGAAGCCGGCCAGGTGGTTGTCGGTGCCCGACATCAGCATCGCCCGCGTGGGCGAGCAGAAGGGCGAGGCGTAGAAGTTGGTCAGCGTGGCGCCGCCCTTGGCGAGCCGGTCGATGTGGGGCGTGGCGATCTCGCCGCCATAGGCGCCGAGGTCGGCATAGCCCAGGTCGTCGGCCAGGATCAGCAGGATGTTGGGCTTGGCTGCCTTGGGCGCCTTGGGCTCGGGGGGTGGTGTCGCGGAGCAGGCGGCGAGCGATGCGGCGGCGACAAGCACGCTCAGGCGCCGCCACGCACGGTAGTGCAAATGGGTCACGGTGGTCTCCGGAAGCGGTGGTCAGACGAAGCGCATGCCGACGCTGCCCAGGTCCTGGAAGCGCGCGATGACGCTGTCTCCGGCCTGGACGGCAATTGCCTCGGTCACGCCGCCGGTCATCACGAAGCTGCCCGCCGGGATCTCCTGGCCGCGTGCACCCAGGTGGTTGGCGAGCATCGCCACGGCGGTCAGCGGATGGCCGAGCACGGCGGCGCCGGCGGCCATCGCGACGATCTTTCCGTTCTTCTCCAGCACCACGCCGAGTGTGCGCAGGTCGAGCCCGTCGACCGCCCGCATGCGCGAGCCGACGACGAATCGCGAAGCCGAGGTGTTGTCGGCAATCACGCTCTTCAGGTCGAACTTGAAGTCGCGGTAGCGGCTGTCGATGATCTCGACCGCGGGCACCACGAAGTCGATGGCGGCCAGCACCGCGCCCACATGGCAGCCCGGGCCGCGCAGCGGCGCCTTGGTCACGACGCAGATCTCGGCCTCGACCCTCGGATGGATCAGCTCCGATGTCTTGATCTCGCCGCCCTCGGGCCGCGCCATGTAGTCGGAGACGAAGCCGAAGACCGGCGTGTCCACGCCCATCTGCTTCATCTTCGCGAACGAGGTTAGGCCCGCCTTGAGTCCCACGGTGCGCTGGCCTCGGGCTTCCTTGCGGCGGCGGATCAGGTCCTGGATGGCATAGGCATCGTCCCAATCCATCTCCGGGTGTTCGTCGGTGATCTTGGTGACGTCGCGCGCGTTCAGCTCGGCGGATTCGAGGTGCGCGGCCAGGCCGGCAATCGTCTGGGGAGTGAGTTTCATCGCATGCTTTCGTTCAGATGAAGCGGACGCTGGTGCTGCCCAGCCCGCCGACGCTGCAATGCAGGCTGTCGCCGGCCTTGACCGGCACCAGCGGCGACTGCGATCCGGACAGGATCACCTCGCCGGCCTTCAGCGCGATGCCCAGCCGTCCCAGCGTGTTGGCGAGCCACGCCACCGCATTGACCGGCGAGCCCTGCACCGCGGCGCCGGTCGAGGTGCTGATCACCTCGCCGTTCTTCTCCAGCACCATGCCGGCCAGCGCCAGGTCCACTTCTCGCGGGTCGCGCCGCGTGCCGCCCAGCACCAGCACGCCGCAGGAGGCGTTGTCGGCCACGGTGTCCTGGATCTTGATCTTCCAGTCGCGGATGCGCGAGTCGACGATCTCGAAGCACGGCATCACGAAGGCGGTGGCGCGCAGCACGTCGGCCGCGGTGACGCCCGGGCCCTGCAGGTCGCTCTTCAGCACGAAGGCGACCTCGGCCTCGGCCTTGGGCGCGATCATGGTGTCGACCCGGATCGCCTCGCCTTCATGCACCACCATGCCCGAGAGCAGCTGGCCGAAGTCGGGCTGGTCTACCTTCAGCATGTCCATCACGACCTGGCTGGTCACGCCGATCTTCTTGCCGACCACGGTCTCGCCGGCGTCGAGGCGGCGCTGGATCATGCGCAGCTGGATGCGATAGGCATCGTCCAGCGTGATCGAGGGCTCGCGGTCGGTCAGCGGCTCGACGGGCTGGCGGTCGAGCAGCGCCTGGTACAGCTCGTCGCCGTACTGCTGGATCTTGTCGGGGTTCATCGTTTCGTCCTCATTCAAAGTTTGACCATCACGTTGCGGAGTTCGGTATAGAACTCGAGCGAATGCACGCCACCCTCTCGGCCGATGCCCGAGGCCTTGCTGCCGCCGAAGGCGGTGCGCAGGTCGCGCAGGAACCAGCTGTTGATCCAGCACAGGCCCACGTGCACTTCGCGCGCCATGCGGTGCGCGGTCGACAGGTCCTGTGTCCACACCGTGGTCGCGAGGCCGTAGTCGGTGTCGTTGGCGAGCGCGATCGCCTCGTCGACGGTGTCGAAAGGGGCGATGTGGCAGCAGGGGCCGAAGATCTCCTCGCGCACGACGCTCGCGGTCTCCGGCAGGCCGGTCCAGATCGTGGGCTGCACCCAGCAGCCTTCGGCCAGCGCCCCGGTCATCGCCGGCACGCCGCCGCCGGTCACCAACGTAGCGCCTTCGGCCGCGGCTTTTGCGTAATAGCCAAGCACTTTTTGCTGGTGCTCGCGCGAGATCAGCGGGCCTAAGCCCACGCCGGGCTCTTCGGACGGGCCAATCTTCAGCGCCTCGGCCCGGGCCTTCAGCGCGGCGACGAAGCGATCGAAGATCGGCCGCTGCACGTAGACGCGTTCGGTGCCCAGGCACACCTGGCCGCAGTTCTCGAACGCGCTGCGTGTGATGCCGGCAACCGCCTTGTCGAAGTCGGCATCGGCGAACACGATGCCGGCGTTCTTGCCGCCGAGCTCGAAGCTGACCGGGCGCACGCCCTTGGCGGCGGCCGCCATGATGACCTCGCCGGTGCGTGTCTCGCCGGTGAAGGTGATCGCGTCGACATCCGGGTGCTGGGTCAGGAAGGCGCCCGCCGAGCCGGGTCCGAAGCCGTGCACGACGTTGTAGACGCCGTCGGGAATGCCCACCGCTTTCATCACCTCGCCGAGCAGCGTCGCGGTGGCGGGCGTCTCTTCGGAAGGCTTGACGACCACCGTGTTGCCGCAGGCCAGCGCCGGGCCGACCTTCCAGGTCATCAGCAGCAGCGGCAGGTTCCAGGGGCAGACCACGCCGACCACGCCCACCGGCGTACGCAGCGCATAGCTCAAAGCCGTGCCGCCGTCGGGCGTCGTCATCTCGAAGCTCTCGGTCGGCACGTTCTTGACGATGTCGGCGAAGACCTTGAAGTTGGCCGCGCCGCGCGGGATGTCGATGTGCGAAGCCAGCGACTTCGGCTTGCCGGTGTCGGCCATCTCGGCAGCGAGGAAGTCATTGAAGCGTCGGTTGATCTCGTCGGCCACCGCGTGCAGCAGCTCGACGCGCCTGGCCACGCTCATGCGGCCCCAGTCGCCCTTCAGCGCCGCGCGAGCGGCGCGCACCGCGGCGTTCACTTCGGTCTGGCCGGCCTCGTGCACGAGGCCGATCAGCCGGTTGTCGACCGGCGCGCGGTTCTCGAAGGTCTTGCCGGTGGCGACGAATTCGCCGCCGATGAAGTTGAGGAACTGTTTCATGCCTGTCTCGTCGTGGCGGAGGACGCCGCCGCGTCGGCTTCGGCGAAGAAGTCGCCGACGAGCCGGTTGAAGCGCGCCGCATGCTCGATCTGCGTCCAGTGGCCGCAATGGCCGAACACATGCAGCTGGCTGTTGGGAATCCACCGCGCCAGCGTCAGCGAGTTGGCAAGCGGAATCACGCGGTCCTCGCGGCCATGCAGCACCAGCGTTTCATGGGGCAGGGCGCGGATGTCGGCCTCGGCGCTGCACATGGCATCCACCCACCGCTGGCGCGGCGCCGGGAACATGGCGGAGAAGGACTCGTGGAAGCCCGGGCGGATGCTGGCCTCGTAGCGCAGGCGGGCCAGTTCGTCGGTGGCGAGCTTCGAGTCGTGCGCGAAGACGTCGAGCAGCGCACGCATCGTCGTCAGCGACGGCTCGTAGCCCCACACCGCGTCCAGGCCCGGCGTGATCGCGAACGGCACGCCCACCGAGCCCATCAGCACCAGGCGGCGCACCCTCTGCGGATGACGGATGGCCAGCGCCAGCGCCAATGCGCCGCCGAACGAATTGCCGACCAGGTCGGCGCGTTCGACATCGAGCGCATCGAGCACGCCAACCGCCTGCGCGACCCAGTTCTCCATCGAGTAGCGCTGGCCGGCCGGTCGATCGCTGAAGCCGAAGCCGACCATGTCGGGCGCGATCACGCGGGCTCGCTGCGCCAGCACCGGAATGCTCAGCCGCCAGTTGGCCCAGGCCGAGACGCCGGGGCCCGAGCCGTGGATCATCAGGATAGGCGATCCCTGGCCGACGTCGTGCAGGTTGGTGCGGATGCCGGCCGCGGTCACCGACCGGCCGATCTCGGGGTTCGTCATGGTCACTGCCTCAGTCTTTTGTCATGGCCGCGTACTTCAGGTGTAAACCTCAGTGAACGAGGGCACCAGGTCGCCGGTGTGGAAGAAGATTCCGCTGCCCAGGCGCTCTTCGCTCCAGGTGGTCACGGGCCGGTCACGCTGCGCCAGATAGCCCAGCCCGGCGAAGGTCTCGTTGCGGTTGCCGCTCGGGTCGAAGAAATAGATCGTCTCGCCGCGTGTGATGCCGTGGCGCGTGGGCGCGACGTCGATGCGCGTCTTGGTCTTCGCCATGACGTCCGCCGCCTTCAGCACGTCGTGCCACGAGTCCAGGAAGAACGCGATGTGGTGCAGACCGCTGGTCGGCGCGCCGACGAAGGCGATGTCGTGCGGCGTGGTGGTGCGCGACATCCAGGTCGCGGCCTGGATGCTGCCGTCGGGGCCGACCATCACCTGCTCGGTGAGGAAGAAGTCCAGCACCTCGGTCATGAAGCGGGTGTTGTCGGCCACGGTATTGACGCCGGCGGCCGGGTTCATCTCGCACATCAGCAGCAGGTGGTCGAGCCAGTGCGCGCCGGCGCCCTTGAGGCCGTCCGGCCAGGGGTCGGGGCAATAGGTGCCCACGTCGGTGCCGACGTACTCCTTCATCGCGTACAGCCGCATCTCGTGGCCGCTGGGCAGCTTGAACTGCAGCATGCGGCCGGTGGCGGGCAGCGTGCCCTCGGGCAGCGTGGTGGTCGCGATGCCCCAGGCCTCGATCTTCTGCTTCAGCAGCTCGAGGTCGGCTTCCTTCTCGACCTTGTAGGCCACGTGGTTCAGGCCGGCGCGGTCCGACGGCGTCAGGATGAGCGAGAACTTGTCCCACTCGTCCCAGCACTTCAGGTAGACATTGCCGGCCTTGTCGACCATCGTCGTCTTCAGGCCCAGCACGTTCTCGTAGTGCCGCACGGCGGCATCGATGTCCATCACCCGCAGGCTGGCATGCCCGATTCGCAGTACACCCATCATTCGTCTCCTGGTTGATTCACAGCGTGGATTGGGGGCTCGCCACCGCGGCGGCAGGCCCACTTGAAAACGATCGCGAAAGCGCTCGCGAAAACGGTCGTACCAGGCGGCCGGCTACTTCGAGCGTTAAGGCGCAACTCGGCGCCACGCGGCAGGCCAGCGTCATCCCGGCACCTTCCTCGTCGGCGCTCACATGCGCGCGGCTCACCGGGCCGAGTGCGTGCACGCAGCCCTCGACGATGCGCACCTTACACACGCCGCAGCCGCCGTTGACGCAGCCCACCGGGATGCCCCGGCGGCCCAGCCGCAACATGCCGCGCAACAGGCTCTCGTCGGTGGCGCAGGCGTAGGTCTCGCCGGTCTGCACAACGCAGACGCTGACCGTGGGTCTGGTGTCGACATTCATGGTCACGACCTGCTCACAAGCGCTGGAACAGCGGGCTGCGTGCGCCCTGCGCATCGGCCGCTGAGAGGAACTTCTCGGTGAAGATGTCGCGCTCGAACAATCGCCCCTGCATCAGGGTGGCGATGCAGGCCTCCACCATCGGCGGCGGGCCGCACAGGTAGGCCTGGTGACCAGCGAACGTGCCGCCGAAGTGCGCCTTGGCCGCGTCGTGCGCGAAGCCGCGCGCGCCGCCCCAGTCGGTCCCCTCGGCCTCGTTCGACAGCGTCGGCACGTAGCTGAAGTTGGCGTGCTGCTCGGCAAGCGCCCGGAACTCGGCGTCGTAGTACAGCTCGTCGCGCACGCGCTGGCCATAGACCAGCGTGATCGGCAGCGTGCAGCCGCCATCGAGCAGGTCCAGGATCATCGAGCGCGGGCTCGACAGCCCCGAGCCGCCGGCCATGAAGACCATCGGGCGCTGCGCGGAACGCCGCACGAAGAAGCGGCCGTACGGGCCGGCCAGGCGCAGGCGGTCGCCCATCTTCAATTGCTGGTGCAGGTAGCCGGTGCCCTGGCCGCCGGGCACGATGCGCACGTTGAGCTCGATCTCGCCGCTGCGCTCGACGTCCGCCGGTGAATTGGCGATGGAGAAGGCCCTGCTCTGTCCCAGCCGCGGAATCTCCAGTTGCACGTACTGGCCGGCCTGGAATCCGATCGGCTTGTCGATGGCGAGGTGCAGCGCCTTGATCGTGGGCGTCAGGTCGACGATGCGGCGCACGGTGGCGGCGAAGTCGCGTACCGGAATCACCTGCGCATCGGGCTCGTCCTCGATGTCGGCCTCGATCGTCGCGTCGCACTGCAGCGTGGCGCAGCAGGCCAGAGTCTTTCCTTCGTCGCGCTCCACTTCCATCAGCGCGAAGGGGTTGGCGTGACCATGGTCCACCTCGCCATCGCAGACCTGCACCTTGCACGTGCCGCACAGGCCGTGGCCGCAGGCATGCGGGATGTAGATGCCCTGGCGCAGCGCGGCGTCGAGCACGCTCTGGCCTTCTTCCACCGCAATGGTGGCGCCCAGCGGTTCGATGGTGAGTTGAAAGCTCATGGCACGGCCCCCTTCAGCTGCACGAGCCCTGGATGCCGGTTAGGCCCGGCGTGCGGAAACGGATGACGTCCTTGTGCGTCAGGCCGTTGTCCGCCAGCGACTTCGCCGGATCCGGCGTCCACGGCTGGCCCGATTTCAGCCACTGCACTTGGCGCCAGTCGATGCGCGCGAAGTCCGGGTGCTCGCCATAGACCCCCGGCAGCACCGCGGTCGCCAGCGCGCCGAACGGCATGTCCGGCGGCAGCGGCAAGCACACCGGCGAGCAGATCATCAGGTGGTCTTCCCAGCCGATGTAGAGCAGCGGGGCGGGAAAGTTCTCGCGAAGGTCGCGCGCGGCAATGTCGTAACGCTCAAGTGCAACGACGCTCATGACTTTTCTCCTTGCACGACATCACCGCGCCATGCGGCGAAGTTCTTCTGGTCTTCCGAGCCTTCGAAGTCGAGGTTGTCCCGGCCGATCTCCAGCTGGTAGTGCTTCAGCACCGCGAGCAGCGGGTCGAAGCCTTCGGCCGTCGGGTCGGTGCCGGGGTCGAAGCAGTGGCCCTGGTAGATCTGGTGCACCGGCAGCCAGCTCTGCACGTACTTCTCCGGCTCGTCGTCGAAGATCTCCTTGCAGTGGTCGCTGCAGAAGTGGTGCTTGTTGCCGCGCCAGTCGCTCTCGCGGTAACTGATCTTGGTGGCGTCGCCGGGCTCGGTGAACAGCATCGGGATCTGGCAGGTGTTGCACAGCATCGGCAGCGTCTTGTTGTAGAAGCGCTGGCCGGCCTGCTGCCGTTCGCGGTAGAACTCGAGCCGCGGGCGATAGAGCTGGTCGAAGCTCGTCGGGTACTTCTCCGCCAGCCAGTCCATCTCCTCGTCGGTCGGCACCCAGGTGTGGAAGGCCGCGGCGCCGCTGTAGTTGTAGAAGGTGTTCCAGGCTTGGTGGCTGATGTGGTCCTTGCCTTCGCAGGCGTCCTTCCAGCCTTTGGGCTCGCGAATCCCGTAGCGGGCCAGGTCCTTGAACAGCGCGCCGCCGTTCTGCTCGGCGTACATCTCCCAGGCTTCCTTCCAGCTCATCACGCGCTTGGGCAGCATGTAGTCCTGCATCATGGCCACCAGCGTCAACAGCCGGTAGCCGCGCCAGAACCACTTGTCGATCCACTTCTGCACGATCGGCACGTTGGCCGGGTCCTGTTCCAGCAGGAACTTGATGCACTCGATGCCCAGCGTCATGTGGCGGCTCTCGTCGCTCTGCGCGCTGAAGCCGAAGGTCACGGTGGACATGTCGCCGTTGTGCGCCGCGCCACTCATGAAGGGTACGAACAGCAGGTTGGTCAGCACGTACTCGAACGAGAAACTGACGGCGACCAGGAACTCGAACGGCCCGCCGGTGATCGCGTCCTCGAAGAAGGACTTCGGCACCGACAGGTACCAGACGCGGTCGAACCAGTGGTTCGAGTGGTGCAGGCCGTTGAAGTACTTGTTGTAGTGCGAGAGCGCGTGGGTCTCGGTCTGGTAGTGGCGCAGCTCGTCGATCGACTGCATCTGCGCGGCCACGCGAGCCCCTTCGCCGGTGAACTGGCGGCCGATGTGCGCGAAGCCCCGGTGCGCGTAGTACTCCAGCGGCGTCACGCCCTGGATGAAGAGCTTCAGCGCGTTGACGTAGCGGGCATCGCTGATGCCGAGCTGGCCGTTGTTCTGCGCGAAGGCCTCGATCACCGCGTAGAGCTTCTTCTCCTTCTCGCCCTGGTACTTCCAGTACGCGTCCATGGTCAGGCGGAACGGGTCCTGCCACTGGTCCCAGTCATGGACCTTGATGCCCTCGTACTTGTCGTACGGGAACACCTTGTCCATCGCCTGGTAGGTGGTCTCCCAGCCCAGGCCGCGAGTCATCGCCGCGTAGCGATCCTTCAGACCGAGCTTCTTCTTGACGACACGGGTGTCCATTGCTTGTCTCCTGTTCAGTGCTTCCAGCTCAACGTGAGCTGGTCGTCGTCTTCATCGATGTGGCCCGACAGGGTCACGAGATTCACGTGCAGCGCCTGCAGGTCGTAGGGGCGGCCCGTCAGTTCCTCGATCGTTGCGCGGCGGATCTGCAGGCTGTTCGGCGCGTCGATCTTCACGAGGCCGGGCGAGTGCACGACCACGGCGGCGGGGTTGTCAGCGACGATGGCCTCGACCACGGGCCGCGACTCCTCGTTGTGCTGGAAGGCGATGAACACGTTGGACATGAAGGGGGCTCCTTGAGGCGATTCAGGCGACTCGGTCAGTGGATTCAGCCGCGCAGGCCTGCCTTGCGGCAGCGTTCGGCGAGCTGCGTGGCGGCGTCGTCGAGCGCCTGGCTGCCGGCATCACCCAGGGCGAGGCGGGCGACCGGCGCCAGCGCGGCCTGCGCACGCTCGGTCCAGGCCTGCACCCAGGCCGAGATCTGCAGCGCATTGGCTTCGGATTCGGCGGCAGCGACCTTGATCACCGCATCGACCCAGCGCGCGCTCTCGTCGTGCCATTCGGGCATGAAGGCGGTCAGCATGGCCACCGCGGTGCCGCCCTGCAGCGCGAGGTGGTCGTCGACGAAGCTGCCGTAGACCAGCGGGTACAGCAGGCCGTCCAGCGCCAGGTTCTGCGCGACGAACAGCTCGAACGGGTCTTGCACGACCAGCGTGTCTTCGACGCAGCGGCGCAGCACCTGCCAGTGCGCATCGTCCAGCCAAGCCGCCTTGCCCGCATCGAGCACCGACGGATCGTCGAGCGCGAGCCCCAGTCGCGTCAGGTACTGCGCCACGCCCAGGTTGTCCATCGCGTGGAACATCGCCGGCGCGGTGAACGCCGTGCCGTAGCCGTAGGCGCAGATGCTCGCGTTGTTCATGTTCGCGCCCCAGGCGGCGTGGCGCAGCGGCATCAGCACCTGCAGGGCTTTCTGGCGCAGCGCATCGGGGATCTTGTCGACCATGCCGCGCGACTCGACGAACTGGAAGTTGGACTCGATCGCGTCCTGCTGGCGCGCGCGCGCCATGGCCCAGGCCGCGTAGTAGAACTGGCGCGGATCCTTCAGGACGTACCAGTCGGCGAGCACGATCTTGCTGCGCGAGGCATCGAAGATCTCGTGCGACGGGTCCCAGGTCGGGCGGTAGTGGAAATTGGCCGAGGGCTGCGCGCCGTAGGTGGCCTCCTGGTAGCGCGAGGCCGGCTTGTCGTCGCCGACATAACTGGCCACGTGAGCGTATGTGTTGCGCAGCGGCTTGATCTCGCGCGCTTGCAGGTCGATGTTCATCGTGCGGGTCTCCTGGGCTTGTCGTGCGGGAAGTGATCGGGGCCCGGCGCTCAAGCGTCGAGCCGCTGCACGCGGTTGGCGGTGCAGAACGCGGTGAAGGCGGGAACGGGCAGCAGCAGTTCGACCGCCAGCTCGGGCCAGCCGATCGCGAACTCGAAGGCCACCAGGCCGTCCGGCCGTTGCTCGATCACGCGCACGAAGCGCTGCGTGGTGTCGACGGTGGGCAGCTGTTGGGGCTGCGCTGCGAAGGGGGCGAAGCGTTGGGCGGACATGCCAAGCACAACGCAGAGAGCGTGCCAGTTCGGCCCGGCGTCGCCCGGAATCTCGATAATCTAAGGGTTACCCCCAAGATGTCATGCCGTGACAGCGCAATCAGCCCCGGCCGGGACGACACGCCCCATCGTCCGCCCGGAACTTTGCGCTGCGCAGCATGAGCTTTTGGTCATGCCTCGCGGCGGGAAAGTGATGATTTGATGACCTCGGTGGGCGGATCCCCGCTGGACAAAGAGTGGCTGTTATCGATAATTCACCCATGACTGGGCAAACCCCGCCACCGCTCCCTCCCGACGCCGACCTGCGCCGCATGGTCCATTTCTCGGCCGGCGACGGGCGCATCTGGCTCGCCGGCCAACGCATGCTTCTGGTCCATGCCGCCGCGCTCGGTGAGTTGCGACGTGAACTGATGGGCACCATCGGTCGCGAGCAGACGCGCCGCCTGCTGATGCGCGCCGGCTATTCATCGGGCGAGCGCGACGCGCGGCTGGCGCGCCAAGTGCGCGGCGACGCATCGGTGCTGGACATGTTCGCCGTCGGCCCGCAGCTGCACATGCTGGAAGGCGCGGTACAGGTCACCCCCGAGTCCTGCGAGATCGACGTGGCCGCCGGCCGCTTCCACGGCGTGTTCCGCTGGGATCACTCCTGGGAGGTCGAGACGCATGTGCGCAACTTCGGCCCGCAAAGCGAACCGGTGTGCTGGATGCTGCTGGGCTATGCCTCGGGCTACACCAGCGCCTTCATGGGCCGGCCGACGCTGTTCAAGGAAGTGGCCTGCGCCGCCTGCGGTCAGCCCAACTGCCGCATCGAAGGCCGCGTACTGCCCGACTGGCCCGATGCCGAGGTGATGGCGCGCGACTACGCCGAAGACTCGATGATCGTGCGCCTGGAGGACCTGCAGTCGCAGGTCGACACGTTGCGCTCGACGCTGCAGCCGGCCGACGAACTGGGCCCCCTGATCGGTCGCTCCAAAGCCTTCGACGCCGCCGCGCTGCTGCTGCGCAAGGCCGCGGCGACGCAGGTGACGGTGCTGCTGACCGGTGAGACCGGCGTCGGCAAGGAGCGCTTTGCGCGCGCGCTGCATGCGATGAGCCCGCGCGCGGGCAAGGCCTTCGTCGCGGTCAACTGCGCGGCGCTGCCGGCCGATCTGATCGAGAGCGAGCTGTTCGGCGCCGAGAAGGGCGCCTTCACCGGCGCCGGTGCTGCACGGCCCGGCCGCTTCGAACGGGCCGACGGCGGCACGCTGATGCTGGACGAACTCGGCGAGCTGCCGCTGACCGCGCAGGCCAAGCTGCTGCGGGTGCTGCAGCAGGGCGAGATCGAGCGCCTGGGCGGCACGCAGACGCGCAAGGTCGACGTGCGCGTGGTCGCAGCCACCAACGTCGACCTGCAGGCCGCGGTGGCCAGCGGCCGCTTCCGCAGCGACCTGATGTACCGGCTCAACGTCTACCCGATCCGCATTCCGCCGCTGCGCGAGCGCGCCGACGACATCGAGCCGCTCGCGGCGCACCTGCTGGCCCGCTTCTGCGCGCTGCACGGCAAGAGCGTGCCCGGCTTCACCGACCGCGCGCTCGATGCGATGCGCGGCTACCCGTGGCCCGGCAACGTGCGCGAGCTCGAGAACCTGATCGAGCGCGGCGTGATCCTCGCCAGCCCCGGCGAGCCGGTGGACGTGCACGAGCTGTTCCCCACGCTGCCTGGCCAGCCGCCGGTGACGGTCAATGCCGCCGGCGAACTGGTGCGCAGCGCGCCCAGCGGCAGCCCGGCGCTGTACGACGAGATGATCGGCCGCGGCCTCAGCCTGGACGGACTCGAGGACGCGCTGATCCAGGAGGCCGTGGCGCGCGCCGGAGGCAACCTGGCCGCGGCCGCGCGCGCGCTTGGCCTGACCCGGCCGCAGTTGAGCTACCGGCTGCAGCGCGTGCGCGACCGCGCGAAGGAGTGAGTTGATGGCCAAGCGGGCACTCCTCGCGCTGGTCGACGACAAGACCGATGGCGACGCAGATGCGGGCGGCACCGCCTCGCGCACGCTGATCGAGCGCAGCTACCAACGGCTGCGCGACGACATCGTCGAGGGCCGGCTCGGGCCCGGCGAGAAGCTGCGCGTGGAGCACCTGAAGGCGCGCTACGAGGTCGGTGCCGGCACCTTGCGTGAGGCGATCACCCGGCTGGTCAGCGACGCGCTGGTGGTGGCCGAGGGCCAGCGCGGATTCCGCGTCGCTCCGATGGCCCTGGCCGATCTGGAGGACCTGACGCGCCTGCGGCTGCACATCGAGATCGACGCGCTGCGCCAGTCGATCCGGCGCGGCGATGCCGCATGGCGCGCGCAACTGCAGCAGGCATTCAGCGAGCTGTCGGCGTTCGAGCAGCCAATACGCCCCGAGCAGCGACCGCGCTGGGAGCAGCTCAATGCGCGCTTTCATGAGGCACTGATCGCCGCCTGCGATTCGCCGTGGACCATGAAGGTGCTGCGCCTGCTGGGCCGCCACAGCGAACGCTACCGGCGCTTCGCCATCGGCCTGGCCGACGACAGCCGTGACGTGCACGCGGAGCACCGACAAATCTTCGAGATGGCGATGTCGGGGCAGGAGGCCCGTGCTGCGCTGGCCCTCGAGGTTCACATCCGCTCCACGCCCGACCAGCTGGCGCGAGCGAACAAAGGAGGTTGGATCCCTGGCTTCTAGGGCTGTTGCGCGCTCAGCCGTGCTTCACGGCCACCGGCTTGAAGTCCGTCCGGGCCGCGTGATGGAATCGATGACCAGCATCAAGGAGATGCAAACATGATGATGGACTGGAACGCCTACCGCGATCAGATCAACGCAGCAGTGAGAGGAATGTCAGCCGCCAATCCGGACTTGGTGAGAGCGTATGCCGGACTTTCTCATGCCAACGCCAAGTCCAGCCACCTTGACTTCAAGACGCGCGAACTGATCGCACTGGCCGTCGCGGTGAGCTTGCGCTGCGACGGATGCATCAATGCCCATACCGAGGCGGCCATCAAGGCGGGCGCGTCGAAGGAAGAGATCGTCGATGCGCTCGGCGTCGCCATCATGGTCAACGCCGGCGCCGCGATGGTCTACTCGGCGCGCACCATCGACGCCTACGACGCGAAGTCAGCCGGGCAGTGATGATCAGGCAAGCGCTTTCGCGATGGTTCCCACCGTCTTGAGCGCGGCTTCGAAGCGCTTGTTGTCCGGGTGGCCAAAGTTCACCCGCACATGGTGCCTGTATCGGTGGTCCGCAGAAAACAGGTGACCTGGAGCCAGGCTGATGTCGTGGGACAGCGCCAAGCGGTGCAGTTCCAGCGCGTCGACGGTCTTGGGCAACTCGACCCACACGAAGTAGCCACCTTCCGGTTGTGTCACCTTCGTGCCGGCGGGGAAGCACTTCGCGATCGCGCGCAATACGACGTATCGCTGCTTCGCCAGGGTGGCCCGCAACTGTCGCAGATGCCTGTCGTAACCGCCGTGCCGCAGGTACTCGCTCAAGCCCTCTTGCGATGGTACGGGCGCTCCAAGTGAGCTCATGAGCTTGAGCCGGGCAACGTCCTTGGCGAATCGGCCTGCCGCCGCCCATCCCACGCGGTAGCCGGGCGCCAGCGACTTCGAGAAGGAACTGCAGTGCATGACCAGGCCGGTGCGGTCCCAGGCCTTGGCAGGCTTGGGCTTGTGTGAGCCGAAGTACAGCTCACCATAAACGTCGTCTTCGATGAGAGGCACCTGGTGCTTGGTCAGCAGTTCCACCAGCGCTTGCTTCGAACTGTCCGGCATCAGACTTCCAAGCGGGTTCTGGAAGTTCGGCATCAGCCAGCAGGCCTTCACCGCGTGCCGCTCCAACACTGCGGCCAACGCCGCCACGTCGACCCCGGATCGCGGATGCGTCGCAATCTCCACGGCGCGCAGGTTGTGACGCTCGAGGGCCTGGAGTGCACCATAGAAAGTCGGCGACTCCACGGCCACCAGGTCTCCGGGCTTGGTCACAGCGCCCAGGCACAGGCTCAGCGCCTCCATGGCGCCATTGGTGATGACCAACTCTTCCGTGTCGACACCGCAGCCCATCGCCAGGTAGCGAAGACCGATCTGGCGTCGCAGTGCCGGGCTCCCCGGAGACAGGTCCTCGACCGTGCGCCACGGGTCCAGCCGTCGGACTGCCCTGCCGAGGGCGACTGCCAGCTTTGGCAAGGGAAACAGGGTCGGACTGGGGAAGGCAGAGCCCAGCGGCACCAGCGTTCTGTTCTTGGCATCGCCGAGCACGTGGAAAACCAGCTCGGAGACTTCGACCGCTCGTTCATTTGTCACCGGTGTCGAGGCTTCGGGCTCGATCTGCTGGGCGATGCCGTGACTGACGAAGTAACCGGACCGCGGGCGCGCCTCGATCAAGCCGCGCGCTTCCAGCAGGTAGTACGCCTCGAACACGGTCGAAGGGCTGACCCCGCGACTTCGGCTGGTCTCTCGGACCGAAGGAAGTCGCTCACCGGGGAGGAGCTGGCCCTTGGTGATGGTCTCTGCGACCTCCCGGGCCAAGGCTTCGTAGCGTTTCATGCTGGAGCAGTTGCTGGATCAGCAATTCTCATCTGATATGACCAATATAGGCAGACTGCAAACTGTACTGAATGCCATCGTTCACCGCGAAATGACCGGATCACGGACTATCTGATACGCAGTTTCTTCCATCAACTGAGTCTGGGTACTTTCCTCGTGCCGTGGCACAGTTCAGTGCAGGAAGCGAGGTCTTGGCGTATGGAAACCCTGATCAATGTACGGAACGTGTTGTGGGCCTTCTTTGGCGTCGGACGGCGGAGCGCGGCCAGCGACCAACTGGCCCGGGGTAAGCCAGTGGTGCTGATCGCCACAGCCCTTGTCCTGGCTGCCTTGTTCGGCCTGACCTTGTGGGGGCTGGCCAACGTCGCGGTGCATTCCCTGAGCGGCTAGAACTCTCGCATCCGCTGAATGGGTTTGCCCCGCCGACATGGGGCAAGGCGTCTCAGGCATCTATCCTGCACTGGCGGGCAACCGCGCGCCGTGCGTCACCGCGAGTTGCGCTGCGCGTTCGACGGCCGCAACTGAGGTCTTGGAGAAGTCGGTGGCGACCACAATGTGGCGACGCTCGCTGGACGTGGCGGGACTGATGGGATCACTTGCTGGGAAGGTCTCGCGCAGCGCTTCGTCGATCAGCCATTCCTGATGTGCGAAACGCAGCGCCACGTCCCATCCTCGATCACGACTTTGCGGCCGCTTATCGCCGCAGCCTTGCTCAAGACGCTGGCCCGATGTCCGTGTTGCCTACGCGCAAACGCAAGGCGACTCTTTTGACAGTAAGACTAGCTTTGGGGAGACGCCTTTGCCGGCGGGCCTGCGTCTCGCCGAAGGCGAATGAGACGATCCATTCGAAGGTTGCCGTATCAAGGCTGAACGGTGCGCGATGGCGAGCCTTCAGGTCTTGCGCGGCAGCACGGTCAGCACACGCACGATGAAGGCGTGCAGCTCTGTCATGTAGGTCTGCAAGAACTTCTTCGTGCCTTCGTCGGTGACCTCGCCGTCGGGGGTGATGAGCTCGGGCTTGAACTGGATGTACGCCTCGACCTGATTCATCAGCGGCGAATTGCAGAAGCACAGCACGCCGCGCAGGCTCTGCTGCGCCACGGCGGTGCCGATGGCACCCGGCGAAGTACCGATCACGGCCGAAGGCTTCTGCGCGAAGGAGTTCTTGCCCCAGGGCCGGCTCGCCCAGTCGATGGCATTCTTCAATCCACCGGGGATCGAGCGGTTGAATTCGGGCGTCACGAAGAGGACCGCGTCGACGTCGGCAATGGCCTGCTTGAAGGCGCGGGCCACCGGGGGGTAGTCGGAGTCGTAGTCCTGGCTGTACAGCGGCAGATCCTTGATCGCGATCTCGCTCAAAACCAGTTCGGGCGGCGCCAGCTTCACGAGCGCCTTGGCTAGCAGACGGTTGATTGACGTCGAGGACAGGCTCCCGACGAAATATCCGACCTTGTAGGTGGCCATGCGTGGCTCCTGGACAGTGTGAAGGGGCGCTGGTTGTACGCCCGCGCCGGCCACTCCACAAGGCTTACCGCGGCTCGACGAAGACGATGGAGGTGTAGCCGCGGTGATGCATGAATTCGCGCACCACGAGCAAGGTTGCAGCTGCCTCGCGCCAGGAGGGCAGGCCTTGCATCGCAGCGGGCTGGCCCAGCGAAGCCGAGGCCAGCCGCTGGAACCATTGCTCGATGGTCTCGATCGTCATCGCCGGGCCGGACACAGAGGCCCAAGCCTGCAATGCGGGAGAGGTGCTCCACAGCGTGGTGTCGACCAGGCCGCCTTGCCCAGCCGCATGATCTCGTCCTCGGTGAAGTCGATGGCGCGCTCGATTTCTTGTGAGGTCGGCGGGTCGTGCCGAAAGTAGTCTCGGGCGATGCGTGGTGGGCCGAGATCGAGCTGTTGCACGGTCTCGGGCTTACCACCATGCCCGGTCAGTACGACGAGGTGCTCGTCCCCGATGTGCAGCAGCGTTGTGAACGCAGTGGGCTGGGAATCGCGCCTGGCGGCCACTCGAGCGACCGCGACGAAGTCGGATTCGAGTTGCGCGGGCGAGCGGTTGTTGGACATGTCGGCCTAGGGATGTGGCGTTGGTCAGATCGGCGCAGGCACCGCATCGGTCAGCCTGCGGACGATGGCATCGACCACACGTCCGTCCACCCCGTGGCCCAGCCCCGGGAAACGGTCGAGCGTCGCGATGGCCCCCAGGTCCTGCAGTCGTGCCAGCGCATCGACGGCCCCTTGCACAGGCATCACGGTGTCGTCGTCGCCATGCAGCAGGTGCGTGCGGACCGATCCGTGGGCGATGCGCGGCGGCCGTGCGAAACGGCCCGACAGCGCGATCACACGGGCAGCAGGCGGGTTGTCAAGCTGGGTCGATTCGAGCGCCATGATCGCGCCCTGCGAGAAGCCGACCAGCGTCGTTGCTGCCGTCCCAACGCCGCAGTCCTGTTGCCAATGCATGACTGCCCGCACGAAGCCCGGCATAGCGGCCGTGACGCGCGCCGGTCGGTTCGCCTCGGTGACGGCTTGGACGGAAAACCACTGCCAGCCGCGCCCCGAGGCCTCGGGCGCTTGCACACTGACGATCGCATCCGGCAGGTGCGGCGCCAGGGCCTCGCCCAGCGGCGCCAGGTCACGCGCGCTCGAGCCGACACCGTGGAACAGCAGCACCAATTGGCTCGGCTTCGCCGGCCGCTGGACGAACAGGTCTTGGGTGTGCATGGGGTCCTCGTCGATCAAGTCGCGTCGCTGCCCAGCGGTCCGGCAGCGCCAAAAATGAATGCATCCATCGACAGCACGCCATGCGTGATGCCGCCCTCGATCACCGTGGTCGGCAGCGGCGAGGCGGCTGCGCCCGCAGCCACCAGCAGCGGCCAGAAGTGCTCGGTGGTGGGGTGCGCGCGCCGCGCGTGCGGCGCCTGCGCCAGCGTCTGACGCAGTTGGGCACTGTCCCCACGAACGACGGCATCGCGCACCCAACTCGCGAACTCGGCGGCATAGGGCTCGTCGCTGCCCGCGCCGGAGCGGAACTCCGTCAGGTTGTGGGTCAGGCTTCCGGAGCCCACGATCAGCACGCCTTCGTCGGTCAGCGGCGCGAGTGCCGCGCCGAAGGCCCAGGCGCTGTCGCCGTCCAGCCGCGCCGGCAGCGAGACCTGGAAGGCGGGCACATCGGCCGCCGGGTACAGGTGACGCAGCGGCACCCAGGCGCCATGGTCGAGGCCGCGACGCTTGTCGGGCTGCGGTGCCCAACCGGCGTCGCGCAGCAATTCCAACGCGCGTTGCGCCAGTGCCGGGTGGCCGTCGACCGGGTAGGTGATCTCGTAGAGCGCCGGGTCGAAACCGCCGAAGTCGTGGATCGTCTGCGGACGGGTCACCAGGCCCACTCGCGGACTCGGCGTCATCCAGTGCGGCGACACCACCAGCACGGCACGCGGCCGGGGCAGCGCCCGGCCCAGCGCGGTCAGCTTCGGCCCGGCGAGGCCGGGCTCGATCGCGAAGGTCGGTGCGCCGTGCGAGACGAACAGGCTGGGCAGGCGGGTCATGGTGACGATGCTCCTGGCTGAACGTGGCTGATGCTTGCGGCGTTCACCGCGCTCCGGCCCCCTCGGCAAGCGCCGCGTCCACAGACAGCCGGCCGGCACCGCTGATCAGCAGCGAGACCGACGCGGCGAGCAGCGCCAGGCCGAACTCGTAGCCGTTCTTGTCCATGAACAGGCCGTTGCCGATGTGCACCGAGAAGATCGCCACGAGCATTGCGAAGGCCAGCGCCGCGGCGGCCGGCCGCACGAGAACGCCGAACAGCAGCGCCAGGCCGCCGAAGAACTCGGCACTGCCGGCCAGCAAGGCCATAAGGTAGCCGGGCGTCAGGCCCAGCGAGGACATGAACTGGCCCGTGCCTTCCAGACCATAGCCACCGAAGGCGCCGAACAGCTTCTGCGCGCCGTGCGCGACAAAGATGATGCCGATGGGGATGCGCACGGCCAGTGGCGCCCAGCCGGCGTTGGTGGCCAAGACGCGGCCGAGTAGACGGTTGCTCATTTGGATGCTCCTTGATCGTTGGACGTTGTACGGCTCAGGCCTTGCGGATCCAGGTCGGCGCGATGGCCGTGCCGAGACCGGCGCCGTAGCCAAGATAGATGTTCAAGCCGGCCAGTGGCTCGAGATAACGCGCGTTCTTCAGTCCGCCGGCATCGACCACCCCGAAGCCGATGCTCTCGGCGATGGCGACCGCGGTCTGCTTCGCGCGCTCGCTGTCGCTGGCGACGAACACCTCGACTTTGCGGCCGTTTCCAAAGTCGGGGCCTTCGGCCAGCACTTGCGCGAAGACCGTGTTGAACGCCTTGACGACCTCGGCGCCCGGGATAGCCTTGGCGATCTCTTCGGCCGCCGACGTGCTGTGGCCGATCGTCAGGCCCATGTAGTCGGCCGTCAGCGGGTTGGTGATGTCGATGACCACCTTGCCCTTGAGGTCGCCGACTGCCTGCAGAGCGTTGACGGCATCGGCGAAGCCGGTGGCGAGGATGACGGCATCGGCGCCCCTTGCGGCGCCGGAGATGCCCACGGCGCTGGTGCCGGTGTTGGCCGCTGCCACCTGAGCGGCCTTGGCACCGTTGCGTGCAGTCACGCTGACCTGGTGGCCTGCGCGGACCAGTTGACTGACGAATGCCGAGCCCATGTTGCCGGCGCCGATGACGGTGATCTTCATGACTTGCTTCCTCTGGTGGGTGCAGCGCGATTGGCTGCGATGTGTTGGACTTTAGAAGTGCAAGGGCGAGAGATAAACTGGCCAAGCCTGGTCGAACTGTCTCGGTATGCGAGACAATCCCGCCCGAGATGGACAAGTTCATCGAAATGCAGGCCTTCGTTGCCGTGGTCGATGCAGGCAGCTTCGTCAAAGCTGCGGAGGCGCTGGACGTGTCGAAGGCGGCGGTCTCGCGCTACGTGGCGGAGTTGGAGTCGCGGCTCGGGGTGCGGCTGCTGCATCGCACCACACGCAAGCTTTCATTGACGCCGGAAGGCGAGGTCTTCCAGGCGCGCTGTCGCGAATTGCTGGGCGGTGTCGACGAGGCCGAAGCAGAGATCACCTCAAGGAGCGGCGAGGCCAGCGGCCTGTTGCGTATCAACGTGCCGTTCTCCTTCGGCCTGCTGCACCTCGCGCCGCTGTGGGCCGAGTTCATGGCGCAGAACCCAAAGGTGGTGCTGGACGTGACCTTGGCCGACCGCGTGGTCGACCTCGTGGAGGAGGGGTTCGACATGGCGGTGCGCATCGCGCGGCTGCCCAACTCGTCACTGATCAGTCGACTGCTCACTTCGACGCGCATGGTGTTGTGCGCGTCGCCGGCCTATCTCCAGGCACGCGGCCACCCCAGCCACCCGTCCGAACTGGCCAGCCACGATGTGCTGGCCTACAGCCTGTTCTCGATGGGCGACCAGTGGGTGTTCACCGGGCCGGAGGGCGCTGCCTCCGTCAAGGTGACGCCGCGAATGCGCACCAACAGCGGAGACACCTGCCGCGTGGCCGCGCTCCGCCATCAGGGCATCGTGCTACAGCCAAGCTTCCTGATCGGGTCCGACCTGCTTGCCGGCACGCTGATGGAAGTGATGCCCGGGTGGCGCTCGATCGAACTGGGCGTCTACGCGGTGTACCCCTCGCGCAAGTTCGTCTCGCCAAAGGTCCGACTGCTGATCGAATTCCTCGTCAATGCCTTCAGGATGCGCGCCTGGACGACGTGATTGGGCGTAGACCGTGATGCCAGCACCCTGAGTGCGCCCACGGACCAGGCATCACGGTGGCCGCATAGCCGACTGCATGGGCGTCGTAAGGCATCCGACCTGGCCGCGGGGTTGAATGTGGGTTCGCCGACGTAGCGCTCAAGAACGGCTGCCACGGCGTGCAGATTCCGGGGCGACTGCGATGGTGTTGTCGCCGCTCGGCTATGTTGCTCGGAACCTGTAGTTAGTCGATATCAGCAGTTGGCCCACTGACGACATCCGCCAGAGTCCGCAATCGAAACCAAGCCCGGGGCACACCCGCATCGGAGGCTCGACGATGACAACCGTCCGTCCCATCATTGCCGCAACGGATTTCTCCGCGCCGGCGAAGCACGCAGCTTGGCGAGCAGCCCTGCTTGCAGAGGAAATGGGTGCAGGGTTAACGCTGGCTTACACGCTGGGCGGGACCGCACTCGACGACATGCGATGATGGCTCGATGACGCCACGGCCGACGTGATCCAGGATGAAGCGCGTCAGCGTCTGGCGGCGCTGGCCGCGGAACTCGCGCAGCGTCAATCTGCCGCCGTCCGGACCCATTTGGCGTCGGACATCCCGTCCAAGCGCTCACTCGCTATGCGGATGAAGTGGACGCGAGCTTGATGGTGACGGGTACACGCGGTGCGAGCTTCTTTCGGGGTGTGGTCTTCGGCTCCACCGCCGAACGCATTGCCAAGCGATCATCGCGTCCCGTGCTCATGGTGCGTCAGATCCCGCACGCAGCGTACCGACGGGTCCTGGTACCTGTCGACTTTTCTGAATGGAGCCGATCGTCCATCGACCTGGCGCAGAAAGTGGCACCGCAGGCGACGCTGGTCCTGACGCATGCGGTTGAGATTCCCTACGAAGGGAGGCTCCGCCTGTCCGGGGTCGCCGAAAGCGTTCTTGCCCGGTATCGACAGGCCGCGGTATTGGAGGCACGGGCGCGCCTGCAGGGCGTCGCCTCGGTGAAGGTGACTCCGCGCCTGCGCACGAACAGTGGCGACACCTGCCGGGTGGCCGCACTGCACGACCAGGGCATCGGCCTGCAACCCAGCTTCCTGATCGGGCCGGACCTGCTGGCCGGCACGCTGGTGGAGGTGATGCCGGCCTGGCGTTCGATCGACCTGGGCGTCTACGCGGTCTGCCCCTCGCGCAAGTTCGTCGCGCCAAGGTCCGGCTGATGATCGAGTTCCTGGTGGACGCCTTCAGGGTGTGTGCGTGGCCGGCGTGTGCGTCTTTGGCACGCCGAGTTTCAGGATCTGGCAGGAGTAGGCGACATCATGGCGAACACCATTCCCTGGACTCTGTCCCACACTCAGATCGCCGTCGAAGTGGTCGCCACGATCGCTTTTGCCCTGTCTGGCGTGATCGAGGGGGCACGCAAGCGACTGGATGCCGTGGGCATCTGCGTGGTGGCCGGGCTGGCCGCGTTCGGAGGCGGAACCGTGCGCGACATCCTGCTCGATCGTCGTCCGCTGTTCTGGGTGCAGCATGCGGATTGGGTCTGGGCGCTGCTGGCCTTGTGCATCGGCGCGATGTTGTTCATGCGTGCGCGCCACCTCGAGCCGACCGAACGTGCCATGCAGTGGCCCGATGCGCTGGGCCTCGGCCTTTTCACGGCCCTTGGCACGCAGATCGCCATCGACGCGGGCATGCCGTCGATCATCGCGGTGATCCTGGGCATGGTCACCGCGGTCTTCGGCGGCGTGCTGCGCGACGTGGTCTGCAACGAGATCCCGCGCGCGTTCAGCGACCATCGGCCTTACGCCATCTGCTCGTTCGTCGGCGGCTGGGTCATGGTGCTGGCGCACGCGGCAGACATGCCCCAGTGGGGCGCCCTGGTGGCCGCGGCCGCCACCGCGACCGCACTGCGCGCCGCATCCGTGGCAATGGACTGGCGCCTGCCTGCCTGGCGGGCCGGCGGGACGGGCAGTGATGATGTGCCCTGACCCCGCAAGCATGGGTGCAATTCATGCCGCCCTTCAACTGCAGTCATGGACTTCCCTTCTGCATTCGCTGAACTCGATCCGCTGGGCGAGCGTGATGTCTTGGGAACGACCAGCAGATCCGTGTCCGCCTCGGACAACAGGCGCTGAGCCGTGCTGCCCAGCAGGAGGTCTCCGAGCAACGACCGACCGGACTTGCCGACGACGATCAGATCGGCAGCGGCTTCGCGGCTCTTCTGCAGCGTCAGCACCGCAGGCAGGCCCTCTGCCACAGTCGTGTGAGTTCGGCGTGCCGGGAGAGTCGCCGCCAAGTGCCAGAGGCGATGCTGGCTGACCGTTTTCGCCCGTTGAACGGTGGAACGCACCAACTCGTCCGAACAGTCGGCCATGCGCAGCCGGCTCGCCATCGGAACGGACAATGCGTGCAGCAAATGCAAGGATGCCTGCGGCGCGACGCGGGCCGCCCATCCGACGGCCGGGAAGGTGGCGTCAGCCAAGTCGACAGGCAGCAGTGCGCGTCTATAGGGCGCAGATGGCAGTGACGGCGGACGCTTCACGACAAGCACCGGCCGGCGCGAGAGGCGCACCAGGCGCTCGGTCGTGGTTCCAAACAGAAGCGAGCGCAGCGAGCAGTCGGACCCACCGCCGAGCACCACCAGGTCCGCGTCGTCTGCCGCACGCAGGATCTGCTCGATGGCATCGACCTCCCGTGGCACTGCGATCCAGCGCACTTCGTGACCGGCGCGCAGCTCGCGACCCAGCCGATTCAGCATCCGGCGGACACGCCGCTCAGCCAGATGCGCGTCGTAGAGTGAGCGACGGGCACCGCACGACTTGCCGGGCCCGGCGGTCAGAATGGTCAGGCGGGCCTCGTTCTCGGCGGCAAGAAGGACCGCGCGCTGAAGTGCAGGCAATGCGGCTTCGGTGAGGTCGGTGACATGAAGAATCGAATTGATGCTAGCCATGGTGCTCTCCCGCTACAGCACGAAGTCGCCGCTGGCTTCAGGCTGGAAGAGGATGGCCGATACGCGAGCCTGCACCTCGTCTCCTGCAGGCGTCTGCCAGACTGCCAGCGAACCGACGCGTAGGCCCAGCAAGGCGGAACCCACTGGCGACAGCACGGAGACGAACCCTGCCGCCGGTTCAGCGTCTTCGGGGTAGCACGGCGTCAGCACCTGGTGTTGGTTCTTGGTGGATTCGACCAATAGGACGCGCGAATACATGGTCACCACGTCCGGTGGGATCGCGCGCGAAGGCGCCAGGTCGGCGTTGTCCAGCGCCGCGCGCAGCGCGGCGCTCGTGGCTTGGCCCGGGCCGGCAGGGGTGCCGGCAAGCAGTCGCTTCAGGCGAGCGTGGTCGAGGTCCGTGAGCGTGCGCTCGGTGAGTAGCAACGTGTCCATCGTGCAGTCCTTTCGGTCGCGAGGGCGACCATTGATCAGCGCGGGCAGTGGGCCCGGCGATCGAAGGTGTGCGCGAGAAGGGACAGTCGAATCGCCGGGCTCAGGAAAGTGCGGTCTGCAGCCCGAAGGGCTCGCCGACCGCCACACCAGACCGGACGCGCGCGATCCCCGCTAGCGTGGGACGTGCGCACCCCAGCGCAATGCGCGGAGCGGCATGGCGATGGTTGGGGCGAAGGTGGAAGGACACATGCGCATCGTAGCGGTTGCGCACCGGACGCTGAAGAGACGCGTCCAGTAGCCATGCACCCATTGCCGACTCTCGCGACGAATCATTCCATTCGTGCCAGCGGCCTCGACACGCTCTCGCCTGCGCGGCGCTGCCTGAACAGTGCGGCGCGCGCGAGCACGATGGTCGTGACCGGCGCGGTGATCGACAGCACGATGACCACCAGCCACGTGTGCAGCGCCAGCGAGCCTTCAGAGCCGGTGAAGTGGATGATCGAGGCCAGCGCGACGATCCAGGCCGCAAGCGTCGATGCCAGTGCGGGCGCATGCATGCGCGTGAAGAAGTCGGCCAGGCGCACCAGGCCGAGCGCCGCGACGAACACGGTTGTGCCACTGGCGAGCAGTAGGCCAGCGACGATCCACTCGGTCCAGTTCGCGGCAATCATTCGATCACCTCGCCACGCAGCAGAAACTTGGCCATTGCCATCGATCCAACGAAGCCGAACAGCGCCATCAGCAGAGCGCCTTCAAAGTACATCTGGCTGTCGTAGCGAATGGCCAGCACCAACATCATGAGCATGCCGACGACGAAGACGAAGTCGGATGCGAGCGCGCGATCCTGAGCCCGCGGTCCGCCTAGCAGCCGCACCAGCGCCAAGACCATCGCAACGGCGTACAGCAGCAGCGTGACCGTCGTCGCGATCGAGAGCAGGGCACTCATTGGAAGATCTCCAGCAGCGGCCGCTCGTAGCGGGCCTTGAAGTGGGCGGCGAACTCGGCGTCGTCGGTGTCGACGTCGAAGACGTGCAGCAGCAGCGCCGAGCGGTCGGGCGCCAGCTCCGCCCAGACCGTCCCCGGAACAACCGTCGTGATGACGGCCAGCGCCGCAAGGCCGTGCAGGTCGCGCAATTCCAGCGGGATGAGCACGAAGCGCGCGCGCGGTTCCCGGCGATGCGCGGTGAGGACGCCGCGCCCCACCTGCAGTGCCGAGACGACCACATCCGCACCAACGCGCAGCACCAGCCGCAGCACGACCATCGGTCGGCGCATCGGGCCGGGCGTGGGCCGCAGGGGCGACAGCAGCAGCGGCAGGACCAGGCCCAGCAGCACGGCCAGCAGCACGTGCCCCATGCTGACGCTGCGGTTCAGCGCCAGCCACATCACGGCCAGGGCGGCGGACAGCAGCGGGGACTGCACCCAGCGTCTCATCGGGGCCCTCCTTGCCCACGCAGGCTCACCGGCCGGGCGGACAGAACGGCTTCGATGTACTGGTCGGGCGCATGCAGCCCCTGCGCCGTCAAGCGCATGTAGTGCAGCACCGGCTCACCCTGGATCGCCAGCATCACCAGGGCTGCGAGCAGCAATGCGACCGGTGTCCCTTCGACGATGCGCAGCCGGGGTGACGGCCGCTCCTGCGGCAGCCAGAAGTGGCGCGCGCCCACCCGCAGCAGCGAGGTCGCGACCAGCAAGCCCGAGAAGATCAGCAGCCCGAACAGCGTCCAGGCGGCCGGGCGCGCGGCATCCAGCAGCGCAGCGAGCATGGCCACCTTGCCGACGAAGCCCGACAGCGGCGGCAGCCCGGCCACCACCATCGCGCAGAGCGTGAAGCCGACACCCAGGAAAGCCACCGCCGCCGGCAGCGCGCGGCCGATCAGCGCTTGCTCGTCATCGTCGAGGTTGGCGGGCTCGGCCGCGGCGGCGTCCACGAAGTCCGGCAGCGTTTCGCCCTGGGGCTGGCTCTGCGGGGGCGCGAACTCGACGTCGCGCCGGCGCTCGAGCAGCTCGACCATCAAGAACAGCGTGCAGCCGGCCAGGGTCGAGCTGGCCAGGTAGAACAGCGCACCTGCGCTCAGCGCCTCACGGTCGAAGCCGATGGCGGCCATCAGCGTGCCGGCCGAGACGATGATGCTGTAGCTGGCCAGGCGATTGGGCTCCTGCGTCGCCATCATGCCGATCGAGCCGAAGACCAGCGTGCACATGCCTGTCCAGATCAGAATCTCGGCACCGAACAGCGCCGAGTCACCCGCGGACGCGGGAAAGCACAGCGTCCACAGGCGCAGCACGGCGTACACGCCCACCTTCGTCAGCACCGCGAACAGCGCCGCAACCGGCGCACCCGCGGACCCATAGGCCTGCGGCAGCCAGAAGTTCAGTGGCCACTGGCCGGCCTTGGCCAGGAAGGCCGTGGCGAGAAGCGCTGCCCCGGCGTGCAGCAGCCCCCGGTCGCTCGGCGGAACCAGGGGCAGCTTGCGCGCGATATCGGCCATGTTGAGCGTCCCGGTGACGCCGTACAGCAGCGCGACGCCGATCAGGAACAGCATGGATGCGACGAGGTTGATGGCGATGTAGTGCAGGCCGGCCCGCACGCGCTGGCTGCCGCCGCCATGCAACAGCAAGCCGTAGGAGGCGGCCAGCAGGACCTCGAAGAACACGAACAGGTCGAACAGGTCGGCGGTCAGGAACACGCCCTGCAGCCCCATCAGCTGCAGCTGAAACAGTGGGTGGAAGTGCACGCCGGCGCGCTGCCAGCGCGGCAGCGCGAACAACAGCGCGGCCAGCCCGCAGGCCGACGTCAGCACCATCATCAGCGCGGACAGTCGATCGACCACCAGCACGATGCCGAAGGGCACCGGCCAGTTGCCCGGCAGGTAGACGCCGAAGCTGCCGGGTGCGTCCTGCGTGTGCACCCACGCCAGCAGTGCAATCGCGAGCGTGAGGCCTGAGGCCGTCGACACCAAGGCCAGCGCCGCGTTGAGCTGGCGGCGCTTCTCGCCGGCCAGCAGGATCAGCGCCGCCGTGGCCATCGGCAGCAGCACCGGCAGGACGATCAGATCGCTCATCGCTTCGAAGGCGATCACGGCCGCTCCTCCTCGCCATCCACGTGGTCGCTGCCGCTCAGACCGCGCAGCGCCATCAACACCACGAGGAAGAGCGCCGTGGTGGCGAACCCGATCACGATGGCCGTCAGCACCAGTGACTGCGGCAGCGGATCCGAATAGTTGTCGAGCGTCGGTAACGCGCCGACCCGCACGATGGGCTCCTGGTCCAGCGTCAGGCTGCCGACGCTGAAGATGAAGAGGTTGACCGCGTACGACAGGAGCGCGAGCCCGATCAGCACCTGGAATGTTCGCGGGCGCAGGATCAGCCACACGCCCGCGCTGCCGAGTACGCCGATGGCCATGGACAGCACGACCTCCATCAGATTTCCTCCTCATCGGAGGTCCGCAATGGGCGTCGGCGTGCCCTCAGCGACTGGTGGGCGACGGCCGTCAGCAGCAGCAGCGTGGTCCCCACCACCACGCTGAACACGCCGAGGTCGAAAAAGGCAGCGCTCGGCAGGTGCACCTCGCCGATCATCGGCAGCGTCACGTGCGCGGTGTGCGTGGTCAGGAACGGATGTCGGAACGCCAGCGCGCCTGCGCCGGTGGCCAGCGCGGCCAGCAGGCCCAGCGCGATCCACCGCGACGGCTGCAGCGACAGGCGGTCTTCCACCCAGCGGGTGCCGCCGACCATGTACTGGGCGATGAACGCGATGGCGAGCACCAGACCGGCCACGAAGCCGCCGCCAGGCTCGTTGTGCCCGCGCATGAAGAGATGGACCGCAAAGAGCGCGGCCACCGGCAGCAGCAGGCGCACCAGCACGCCGGGCACCTCCAGGTAGGCGTGCTCGGCCGCTTCGTCGGGCCGCGCCAGGTCGCTGTTATCATCCTCGTGCACCACGTTCTGCTGTGCCGGCCGGTGGATGACCTCACGCGGCGGCCGGAAGCGCCGCAGCAGCGCGAAGACAGTGAGGCCGACGATACCGAGCACCGTGATCTCGCCCAGCGTGTCGAAGGCCCGGAAGTCGACCAGCAGCACGTTGACAACGTTCGTGCCGCCGCCCAGCGGCAGCGCGTGCTCGAGGAAGAAGGGGGCGATGCTCAGAGGCGCCTGCCGGGTGAGCATGGCGTACGACAGCGCGGCCAGTCCCGCGCCGATGCCCGCGGCCAGCACGAAGTCCCGCCCGCGTCGCCAGCGCGCACGCGCACGGGTGCGGGGATCGTCCGCCGCCTGCAGCGGCAGCCAGCGCAGCCCCAGCAGGAAAAGCACGATGGTCACCACCTCGACCGCCAGCTGCGTCAGCGCGAGGTCTGGCGCCGAGAACCAGGCGAAGGTGATGCACAGCACGAGGCCGACGACGCCCAGCAGCGTCAGCGCGACCAGGCGGTGGAATGTCGCCAGCCTGGCCGCGCCGATGGCGCAGATCGCGCCGACCGCCCACAACAGGGCGAACTCCGCGGACAGCGGCACGCGCTCGCGCGTGCCCCATTCCAGCGGCACCACGAGGGCCGAGCCCAGCCCGACCGCCGACGCGAAGACCAGCATGCACAGGAGCTGCGCCTGCAGCCGGCGCGTGCCCAACCAGCGCAGCCCGTGCCTGGCGCCTTGGGTCGCGGCGGCGAGGGCGGTTTCGAAGGCCTGCTTGCCGTCCAGTCCCAGCAGCAGCGGGGCGGTGCGGCCGCGGCGCTGCTTGAACCGATCGGCAAAGCGCAGGTAGACGACCAGGCCCACTGTCAGAGCCACCAGGCTCATCACCAGCGGCGCATTGAAGCCATGCCACACGGCCAGGCTGTACTCGGGCAACGTGCCGCCGACCACGGGCCGGGCGGCGGTGGCCAGCAGCGGGCCGATCGACCAGCCCGGCAGCGTGCCGACGACGACGCAGGCCAGCACCAGCAGCTCGACCGGGACGCGCATCCAGTGCACCGGCTCGTGCGGTGCGCGCGGCAGGTCGCGCGCGGGCGGGCCGAAGAACACGTCGTGGCCGAAACGCAGCGAATAGACGACGGCGAAGACGCCCGCCACGGTGGCCGCGAGCGGCAGCATCATCTCGATCCAGGGGTGCGACTGCAGGTACACCGTCTCGGCGAAGAACATCTCCTTCGACAGGAAGCCGTTGAGCAATGGAACCCCCGCCATGGCAGCACAGGCGACGATGGCGAGCGTGCCGGTGATGGGCATGCTGCGGTACAGACCGTCGAGGCGGCGCATGTCGCGCGAGCCGGTCTCGTGGTCGATGATGCCCACCGACATGAACAGCGAGGCCTTGAAGGTCGCGTGGTTCAGCATGTGGAAGACCGCGGCCACGGCGGCGACCGGCGTGTTCAGGCCCAGCAGCAGCGTGATCAGGCCCAGGTGGCTGATCGTGGAATAGGCCAGCAGCCCCTTCAGGTCGTTCTGGAACATCGCGACGTAGGCGCCCAGCAGCAGCGTGGCGAGACCGGCGCCGCCGACCGTCCAGAACCACAGCTCGGTGCCGGACAGCACCGGCCACAGGCGCGCCAGCAGGAACACGCCGGCCTTCACCATCGTCGCCGAGTGAAGATAGGCCGACACCGGCGTCGGCGCCGCCATCGCATGCGGCAGCCAGAAGTGGAACGGGAACTGCGCGCTCTTGGTCAGCGCACCGGCCAGGATCAGCGCGAGCGCGAGCGCATACAGCGGATCGGCTCGAACCCGATCACCCGCAGCCAGCACGACATCGAGCTCGTAGCTTTCCGCCACGTGTCCCAGCACCAGCACGCCGCCGAGCAGTGCCAGCCCGCCGGCGGCCGTGATGGTGAACGCCATGCGCGCGCCGCGCCGCGCGTCCTTGCGGTGGTACCAGTAGCCGATCAGCAGGAACGAGAAGACGCTGGTGAGTTCCCAGAACACGACCAGCTGCAGCAGGTTGCCCGAGACGACGATGCCCAGCATCGCGCCCATGAATCCGAGCAGCAGGGAATGGAAACGGGCCGCCGGATCCTCGGGCGACAGGTAATAGCGGGCGTAGACGATCACCAGCAGCCCCATCGCGGTCACCAGCATCGCGAACATCCAGGCAAATCCGTCGAGCCGCACGAGGATGTCCAAGCCCAGCGTCGGCAGCCAGCTCACGCGCTGCGTGACCACGCCGCCGGCGCTCACCTGCGGATACAGCGCGGCGATCGGCACCGCAACCGCCAGCGCGACGGCCAGCGACCAGGCCGTGCCGAGGTTGCGCCGCGCGGTGGGCAACAAAGCAGCCACCGCGCTGCCCGCGAACGGCAACAGCAGCAGCCAGGGCAGCAGCTCAGTCAGGGAACGGGGCAATGGCGCGGCTCCTGGTCAGCGTGTCGACGCCGGGCTCAGGCCGCCGTGCCCGCGGCAGCATGGGTCTTGCGATAGGCATCGACCGCGGCTTGGCGGATGCGGCGGTGGCCACCTTCCGACCGGGTCACGACGCCCAGCTTGCCCTGGTCACAGAGCATGGACACGTGCGGGCGGCTCATGCCCAGCTGCGCCGCCGCCTCGGCAGTCGTCAGCAGCGTCTCGCCGCTGGCGTCGGTGGGGCGTTCCTTGCGCAGGCCCTGCGAGGCCTCGATGCGCGCAAGCGTGGTGATGAGCTCCATGCGCATGCGCGTGCCGGCGGGCGACGGATCGGTCAGCGCCGTCGCGAGACCGAAGCAGGCGACCTCGGCAAGCCGCTTCGACAGCTCGACCGCAAAGTCGTCGATGTCGCCCGACAAGGGCCGCACGGAAACGTCCAGATCGGCCAGCTTCAGGGCTACACCGCCGCGCCGCGCATGCGGTTCGGTGTGATGCATGAACGCGTGCTCGAGGGCGAGCAGAACGTCGTCCATCGGAGGGAGCGGCTGTGCCCACGAGCGCATGATGTTTCGGATTTATCGGTACGAATCAAGTTTACTCGACAAATACGAAACAGCTGGATTGGAGGCTCATTCGTCGGTGATCCCGCACCAGGGTCGCGCGATGATCATGGTTTCAGCTCGACGTGGAGCGCACCCATGCCGCGCGATTTCGCGTTTGCCGGAAATCGGCAATTGAAGCAAGGTCTATGGAGCGACTTCCCGGAATGAATGTTGAACAGGGCTACCATGGCTCGCATGAGTCTCCATGTCATGAGGTCGACAGCGGCGGTCGCCGCGTCGTGCTACGGCACGACGGGTTGGTCCCCGCAGGCGTCGTCCTCTTGGCTACGACGCCGACTCATTCAGCCTGCTACACATTCCTGAGCCCGGCGATCCACCTCCGCTTCTTCGCGCAAACTTTCGATCACCGGGCTCCTCGCTCAGCGCTGCGGCGCACTCGCATCCGCGAGTGACCTTCGCCTTCGACGGGACTGCTCGATGCAATTCGCGACACACGATGAGCGCACGCTCACGGAACTGGATCATGTTCGCCTGGAAAGGCTCATTCGCGATCCAGCTCATGCTTCGCAAACCTTGTCAATCAGCGCGGCTCTTGATTCCGCCGAGCGGGTACCAAGCCAAAAGGTCCAACCCGGCGTGGTGACCATGTGCTCGCAGATCCTGCTGGCCGATCTGGACAGCCGCGCGACCTTCGCACTGACGCTTTGCTATCCGCCAGAGGCAAACGCGAGCGCCGGCTTCGTTTCCGTGCTGTCACCGCTTGGCGCCAGCTTGATCGGTCTGCGAATTGGCGACATCGCTCGCTGGCGCACTCCTCACGGTCAAACGGGAGCGGCAGTAGTGGCAGCAGTGCTCTTTCAGCCGGAAGCCAGCGGCCTGTACACGCTCTAACCTTGCCGCGTCCTACCCATCCTTCTATTGCCAAGGAGAACGTGCATGCTCATCAGCTCGAACTTGCCTGCGGGCGGTTACGTGAACGCGACGGAGACGAAGATGCACGACAGGCTCCTGACACGGAAAGACGCGGACGGCGTGGACCCAGATGGATCCGCTGGCGGTTATCAACGGCGCTGGCTCGGGAGCGATGCCCGCCCGCGTGTCGAGCCCGCGCAGCGTCTCGCTGAAGAGGCGGTTGCATTGGTCAGCCACGAACTGCGCTCGCCACTTGCGGCCGTCGCCAATTGGGCGCAGGTGCTGCAGCGCTCGCCGGAAGACCGGCACACGGTTCTTCGCGCCGCTGTCGCGATAGAGCGGTGCGTGCGCCTGCAGGCCGCGCTTGTCGATGACCTGCTCGACATGACCCGAATCGGCGCCGGCAAGTTGGAACTGACGCAGGCCGAGCTGGAGCTCGACGGAGTCATTCAGGCAAGCCTGGCAATGGTCGAGCACGCCGCCGAAGCAAAGCGAATCAGCCTTCGCCGCGAAGCCTCAGAACCACTGCGGTTTCGGGCGGATGCCCGGCGGCTGCAGCAGGTGCTGGTCAACCTGTTGACAAACGCGATCAAATTCACGCCGGAAGGGGGGCAAGTGTGCATTCGATCCTTCGAGCAGGGCTCGCACGCCTTCATCCACGTGGCGGACAGCGGTGAAGGCATCGAAGCCGCACTGCTGCCTTTCATTTTCGAGCGGTTCCAGCAAGCACGAACAGCCGAAGAGCGTCGAGGTGGTATCGGGCTGGGTCTGCACCTCGCCAAGCGCCTCGTTGAACTGCATGGGGGCAGCATCCACGCCAAGAGCGCTGGGCCCGGTCTCGGGGCCGAATTCACAGTCCGACTGCCCTGCATGGGGGCTCCCGAAGCGAATCGCGCATGAAGACTTCCATCGGCGTGCAGGGTACGTCGCCAACGGTTGGCGACCGGCGGGCTGCAACTCGTTGTTGACAGTCGGCATCCCGAACCGGGCGTCTCAACGCTGTCGTTGGGGATCGGGTGTTGAGCTGGGCGTGAAGTGAGCCATCGCGCAAACGTCCCGTTGAGCTGCCGATTCTTGCCGTGGGCCGTCCCCCGTGCCATGGTGTCGAGCGTTGCATCACAGCCACCGCAGGCCGGGCACGGGATGCGGTCAACCTGCAATCGAGCGCTTGCGGCGCAATGAGGTCTATCACGGTATGATATGCAGTCGTGCATGGAGGAGTGTGTGCGGATGTCCGCTCGCAAGATGTCTAAGGCCGATTTCGAGACGTTGGCCAACTTTCGCTACCAGCTGCGCCGCTTCTTGCGTTTCAGCGAAGAGGTGACGCACGAAAACGGCGTCAGGCCACTGCAGTATTTGCTGCTGCTGCAGCTGAAGGGCTTTCCCGGCCGTGAGTGGGCCACGCTCACGGAGCTTGCCGAGCGCCTGCAGGCGAAGCACCACGGAGTGGTGGCGCTCGTGTCGAGGTGTGAGGCGGCGGGATGGGTGCAACGCAAGACAAGCCGTGGCGACCAGCGCAGTGTCGAGGTACACCTTACGCCTGCGGGCGAGGCGCGCGTCGAGGAACTGGCTCGCCTGCACAGGGACGAACTTCAATCGGTGAAGTTCGGGTTCGCCGTGCCCGGTATGACACAGCGCGGCGAGTCATAGGCGCCGCCGGGGAAAGGGATTCCAAATGCCGGCGATTCAACCCCTCGATCCCGAGCACAGCGCGCCTTTTCGTCACATCGTCGATCAGACACCGGATGCCGTCATCTTTGCCGACTCTGACGGAGTCATTCGGGTGTGGAACGGCGGTGCCGAGGCCGTGTTCGGATTCTCCGCTGCCGAGGCCGTTGGCAGCAGCCTGGACATCATCATCGCTGAGCGTTTCCGCCGCGCGCACTGGGAGGGCTATCACAGAGCCATGGCTAACGGGCACACCCGCCATGGCGCGCAGGTGCGAACCACACGAGCGATCCACAAGGACGGTCGCAAGCTGTACGTCGAACTCAGTTTCGGTGTGGTCGTTGACGAGGAGGGTGCGGCCCTGGGGTCCGTGGCCGTGGGACGCGATGGCACCGCCCGCCACGTTTCCGAAGGAGCGCTTCGCGCCCGGCTCGCCGAGTTGGGAGAAAAGACGGAGAGCGGCGCCACCTGTCCGGTCGCAGGATCAGGAACTGCGCCGACGGCCAGGAGGGGCTGAGCCCTTCGCCGCTGGGTCAGGTGCGTGCATCTTACGGATGTCCTCATGATCTCCCATGGGCAAGCCACTGATCCATCTGCTGGTCTGGATGCGGGTGCCGGTATCGCGCGCACTCACCAGCCGCGGGGCTGGTTCGCTGCCGCGTTCGTCGGCATGTTCGGGCCGGGCGACGTCTTCGGCACTTGCGGCGACCTGTGGCAGGTGCGGCTCGGCAAGTTGGCGCCCGGCGCTGTGCAAGGCGCCATCGACTGTGCTGCTCCAGGGGCGCCTGTTGCGGTCGAGCGGGCGAGGGCGCGGACATGACCTTCGTCGTCACCGGGGCTTGCATCCGCTGCAAGTACACCGACTGCGTTGACGTCTGCCCGGTCGATGCCTTCCGTGAAGGGCCGAACTTTCTTGTCATCGATCCTGATGACTGCATCGACTGTGCGTTGTGCGTGCCGGAGTGCCCGGTCTCCGCGATCTTCGCCGAAGAAGACGTACCCGGTGATCAGCAGGACTTCACGCCGCTCAACGCGGAGTTGGCGCAGGTTTGGAAGCCAATCACCAGGACCAAGGCGGGGCTGCCGGACGCTGACGAGTGGGCGCAGGTCGTGGGCAAGCGCGCTGAACTCCAGCGCTGAAGGCGCGGGCGCGCCGCATCCGCGACGCGTTCCGCTGTCGATCCATCCTGAACTGTGTTGACGTCGGCCCCAAGGGATTGCTCCCCGCATCGGCCATCATGAAGATCAAGGACATGATGGTGCGACGCTGCGTGTGAGAGAGCACGAACACGCGGGAGGGCGCCTCCCAACCTCGAGGGCTCAGGTCGTGCTCAGGTCGACAGAAGCTGTCGCAGCACCATCTGCAGGATGCCGCCGTGCTCGAAGTACTCGATCTCGGCCGGCGCATCGATCCTCACCATCGCATCGAACTCAACTCGAGATCCATCCTGCCGCTTCGCGCAAACCCTGGCGCTTTGCCGCGGTGTGATGCCAGCACCGATTCCGGCAATGGAGATGGTCTCGAAGCCGGTCAGGCCTAGAGACGTTGCTGAATCTCCGTCCTTGAACTGCAATGGAAGGACGCCCATGCAGACCAGGTTGCTGCGGTGGATGCGCTCGTAGGTCTGGGCGATGATCGCCTTGATGCCCAGCAACGTCGCGCCCTTTGCTGCCCAATCGCGCGAACTTCCCGAGCCGTACTCCCTGCCAGCGACAACGACCAGAGGCGTTCGCTCTTGCTGGTAACGGAGCGCGGCGTCGTAGATGCTCATCCTGTCGCCGCTGGGAACGTGCAGGGTCCAGGGGCCTTCGACTCCGGGCGTCATCATGTTGCGCAGGCGAATGTTGCCGAACGTCCCGCGCATCATGACCTCGTGATTGCCTCGTCGAGAGCCGAAACTGTTGAACTCCACCGGCGGCACGGCATGCGCCTCAAGATACTTTCCCGCCGGTGAATCGACGCCAATGGACCCGGCGGGCGAAATGTGATCGGTGGTGATCGAGTCCCCGAGCAGTGCAAGGACTCTGGCTCCGTTGATGTCCGAGATCGGTGCCGGTACGCGTGCGAAGTCAATGAAATAGGGCGGCTCGCGAACGTAGGTCGATTCGCCGGCCCAGTCGAACAAGGTGCCGGTGGGCGCCGGCATGCTCTTCCACTTCTCATCGCCTTCGAATATGCGGCCGTACTCGAGGTCGAACTGATCCGATGACACCGAGGCGGCGACCAAGGATTCAACTTCTTCGGCGGTGGGCCAGATGTCCTTCAGGTAGACGGGCTTGCCGTTCGGATCGGTCCCCAGCGGATCCACGGTCAAGTCGCACATGATCGTTCCGACCAGCGCGTACGCGACACACAAGGGCGGCGACGCCAGGTAGCTCGCCTTCACCTGGCTGTGGATGCGGCCCTCGAAATTTCGATTGCCCGATAGAACTGCCGCCACTGCCAGATCTTTTTGGCTGATGACTGCGGCGATCTCATCGGGCAATGGGCCGGAGTTGCCAATGCAGGTCGTGCATCCGTAACCCACCAGATTGAAACCGAGCTTCTCGAGGTAGGGCGTGAGGCCTGCCTTGTCGAGGTACTGGGTGACGACGCGCGAACCCGGCGCCAGAGAGGTCTTCACCCACGGCCGGCACTGCAGGCCTGCCTGCACCGCCTTGCGGGCCAACAGGCCGGCCGCGATCATGACGGCGGGGTTCGACGTATTTGTGCAACTCGTTATGGCCGCGATGACGACCGAGCCATGGGTCACGGACGCGGCTGCGCTCGGCTGCTCGATATGCTCCGGCGGGGCCTCGAGCACCTCGCCTGCTGGAGCGCCACCTTCGTCCACGAGCCGAGCAATGTCCTTGGCACTCGCGTCGGCTCCGGCCCCGGCGAGTGCGGACTTGAAGGACTGCCTGACTCCCGGCAACGCGACGCGGTCTTGAGGCCGCTTGGGTCCGGCGACGCTCGGCTCGACCTTCGCCAGGTCGAGGTCCAGCACTTCGGTGAAGCGGGGCTCGGCGTCGGCGTCGGTTCTGAACAATCCCTGCTCTCGCGTGTAGCGCTCGACCAGGTCGACGCTGGCTCCGCGCCCGGTCAGATGCAGATACTTCAAGGTGGTCGAATCGACCGGGAAGAGCGTGGACGTGGCGCCGAATTCGGGTGACATGTTCGACAGCGTGGCGCGGTCTGCGATGCCGAGGTTGCTCAATCCCGGCCCGAAGAACTCGACGAACTTGCCGACCACGCCGTGAGCTCTCAGCATCTGGGTCAGGGTCAGGACGAGATCGGTGGCCGTCGTGCCGGGTGGCAGCGTCCCGCGCGTGCGCACTCCAATGACGATTGGCCTGGGCAGAAACATGGGCTGGCCGAGCATCGCCGCTTCGGCCTCGATGCCACCGACGCCCCACCCCAGCACGCCCAGGCCGTTGATCATCGGGGTGTGCGAGTCGGTCCCGACCAGGGTGTCCGGAAAGGCCCAGCCGTCGCGCGCGATCACGACGCGCCCCAGATGCTCGAGATTGACTTGATGGCAGATCCCCATGCCCGGTGGCACCACGCGGAAGCCCTCGAACGCTTGCTGGGCCCAGTTGAGCAGCGCATAGCGTTCCAGGTTGCGCCGGTACTCCCAGTTCAGGTTGGCGGCGTAAGCATCGATGCTGCCAAAGCGATCGACCTGAACCGAATGATCGATGACCAGGTCGACCGGGACCAAGGGATTGACCCGCTTGGGGTCTCCGCCTGATCGGGCGACCGCGCTTCTCAGGGCCGCGAGGTCCACGACGGCTGGAACGCCAGTGAAGTCCTGCATCAGTACGCGTGCGGGCATGAACGCGATGGACGCATCGGCGCCGTTCGGCCACCGGGCCAGCGCCGCGACATCGGCGTGCGACACGTCGCGGCCGCCGGCCCGTCGGGCGATGTTCTCCAGCAGGATCTTGACGGTATGCGGAAGGCTCGCCACATCCGCGCCTGTCCTGCTGGCCAGCTTGGCCAGGCTCAGGTAACGCACCGTCCCCGAATTGATGACCAGCGTCGAGCCAAGGTCGAGTGGATCGTTGCTCATGAGATGTTTCCTTCGTGACGGCGGCCGCGAGCGCGCGGCACTGTCGATGCCGGTGCAACCGACGCTGCCGAGCGTCGCTTGCCGTGGAACTCCAGCGGATTCAGACGTTGCTCCGACGGGTGCAGACAGCACTGCGTCAGCGCTTGCGGATCGGACAGAAGTTCGGCATCGATGCACTTCGCCACGACTTCGGTGACCTGGCAGTAGACCCACATCTGCTCGAGCACTGCATCGACCCATGGATTGCTGAAGCTGGATTTCATGCGTCAGTCCTGCTGTACTGACCAAGGCCCTGCCGGGCACGAGTCGCTGGCGCCGGCACCTGCGGGCCGGTCAGAGCGCCCGCCATCGCTGCGGCGCCCCGGGCAAGACGCACTGTGTCGGGGGCTGTGTCGTGGCCCGGTGACCGCACCAGCGCCAAAGGTCGACGGGGCACCGGCTTGCTGACCGGGCGCGGAATGATCAACATGTCGCAGTGGGAGCCGGCCAGCAGGCGGTTGCTGACGCTGCCCAGAAAGAAGGTCGCCATGGTCGAACGCCCCCGCTTACCGGCGACGATCAGATCGGCACCGAGCGTCTGCGCCTTGTGCAATGCTGAATGGGCGGCCAGCCCGCGGCCCAGCGTGAAGCTCATGCGTCGGCTGTCCAGGCCGAGTCTGGCAACGCTGCGGCGCATGCGGGCGATGACGCCGGCCTCTTCTCTGGCTCGGGACTCGCGGATGACGGCTTCGGGCACGTCGGCTTCGCGCAGCACCGCCTCGCGCGCCGAACTGATGGCATGAAAGACCTGGATGCAGGCGTCAGGCGCCAGAAAGGCAGCGGCGCCGACCGCCGCGTCAGAGCTCGGCGTGAAATCGACCGGCACCAGAACGCGCCGATACGGAGCATCAGCCGATTGCTTCACGATGAGCAGAGGGCGGCGGCACGTTCTGAGCAGGCGGTCAGCGGTCTTGCCGACCACCAGATCCCTGAAGGGGTTGCTGCCGCGCTGTCCGAGCACCACCAGTTCTGCGCGTTCCGATGCGCGCAAGATTTCCTCGAGAGGGTCGCCTACCCGCAGATCGATGTTCACCACCACGTCGTGCCGGCCGACGATCTCGGCCGCGAATCGGCGCAGTGTCGCTCGCGCCTGTGCGGACTTGAGGCCGATGTCGATCGAAGGCGAGAACCACTCGCGCAGGGGTTTGCATCCGGCCGGTTTCACAACGTGCAGCATGCTCAGTCGTGCGTCATGCTCCCGGGCCAGAAGCGCGGCCCGGAGTACGGCATTGTTTCCGTCCACCGAAAAGTCGGTGGCCACCAGGATCGATCTGAATTGGGTCATTACGGTTTCTCCTCATGACCTGGGTCGTCGAATGGGCGTCGGACCCTGTGTGCAGGCGGGTTTGCACCCGGGAGTTGCCCGCGAAGGTCCGTCGTCAACGGTGTGCAGTTCGGGGAGCGCGAAGTGCGCTCCGGGCGGCAACTACATCGAGTAGTCGCCGCTTGCCTCCGGCTGGAAGAGGATGGCCAGGATCTCGGCCACTCTCTCATCCCCCGCCGGGGTCAGCCAGCGCGCCACACACCCGACGCGCAGACCGAGCAGGCTCCATCCCACCGGCGACAGGACGGAGACGAACCCTGCGCCAGGTTCTGCATCCGCCGGATAGCACAACGTCAGCTGGCTGCGCTGGCCGGTCGCAGGGTCCACCAGCAGGACCTGCGAGTACATCGTCACCACGTCAGGCGACACCTGGCGCGAAGGCACGATGGCGGCTGCGTCGAGGTCGTCCCCGATGTGCAGAGCGCGTGAGGAAAACGATCCGTCGCGGCTATCGCGATGGACGAGATTCGTCAGTCGGACGTGGTCCAGTTCCGTGAGCGTACGCTCGAGCGCCAAGACTTCCATGGGGCACACCTTCAGATGTCGGGTGCTTGTCTGCGGCCTGCAGACCCACACCATCGCGCGGGCTTGGGGCCCGGCGATCTGAGGTTTGCGCAGTAGGGGTGGAAGTGATCGCCGGGCTCAGAGATGTGCGGCCGGCAGACGGGGTGGATTCCCCGTCCCGGCCGACAAGCCAGGCGCACGCGAGCAGCCAGCTGCCGTGGAGGCAACTTGGCAGGGCGCGCCGCGATGCACGGCAGTGGAGGGGATGATGCACATGGGGCCGACCATATCGGCGTTGTCGAAATAGGGCAAGCAACCGCCGACAATTCCGCACCCCGTGTGAGCGTATCGCTGCGCTCGCGCATCACTGCCGCTTCAGCCGCAACCCGCTCGCCGCGACCCGCAACACGCCGTCATGCTCCAGTTCGAGGTGCTCGCCACTCGCGAGCTTGTATTCCGCAACCCCCGTGGGCTCCCACTGCTGGAACCCGGCCGATATTGGCGCGTGGACAAGGTGTTCGTAGCCGAAGACCTTGTACGACGCGCCTTGGTCGTCCTGTGCGACGAAGGCTTCGAGAAGATGAAGCTTTCGATCCATGTTGACTCTCCTGCTGGATGAGTGGTGCCGCGGGAAAGCCCCCAATCGCCGCGTCACAGGGCGAGGTACTGCTGGCGCAGGTCCTTGTTGTCGATCACGTCGCGCGCGCTGCCGTCGAATACGATCTGTCCCATGTCGAGAATGAGCGCGCGGTCGGACAGGTGCAGCGCAGCGATCGCGTTCTGCTCGACGATGATCGTCGTGAAGCGCAGCGACTTGATCTCCTCGAGGATCTGCTCGATGTCGCGAACGATCACCGGCGCAAGTCCTTCGTAGGGCTCGTCCAGCAGCAGCAGCTTCACGTCGCGAGCCAGCGCGCGCGCCACTGCCAGCATCTGCTGCTCGCCGCCCGACAGCGTGACCGCGTCCTGCCGGCGCCGCTCGGCCAGGCGTGGAAAGTGTTCGTACAAGCGCTCGATCGACCAACCGCGTGGGGGCTCGATCTGGGCCAGTTGCAAGTTCTCCTCGACCGTCAGGCCGGCGATGATGCGCCGGTCCTCGGGCACCAGCCCGACGCCGTTGCGCGCGGCCTGCCAGGCCGACATCCGGTGCAGCGGTTTGCCGGCGAGCCAGATCTCGCCGTTCTTCAACTGCGGGTCTGCAAGCCGCGCGATCGTGCGCAAGGTCGAGGTCTTGCCAGCGCCGTTGCGACCGAGCAGCGCGACGATCTCGCCTTCACGCACGGCGAAGCCGACGCCCTGCACGATGTAGCTTTCGCCGTAGTAGGCGTGCAGGTCGTGGCACGAGAACCAGGTCGACGGCGAAGCCACCGATGCAGGCTCGGACGAGACCTGCGGCCTCAACGGTACGAGTGTTGCATTCACAGGCGCGCCCCTCCTAGGTAGGCTTGCTGCACTCGTTCATCGCGCTTTATCGAGCTCGGGTCGCCCTCCGCGATCACGCTGCCCTGTGCCAGCACGCTGATGCGGCTGGCCAGCGAGAACACCACGTGCATGTCGTGCTCGATGATCACCTTGGTGACCTTGCCGTCGCCAACGCGCTGCAAGAGATCGATGGTGTTGTTGGTGTCCGCGCGGGACATGCCGGCGGTCGGCTCGTCCAGGAGCAGCAGTGTCGGGTCCTGCACCAGACACATTGCCAGTCCGAGCCGGCGTTTGTCGCCGCGAGACAGGCTGTTCGCAATGACGTGCCGCACGCTGGCGAGGCCGACGTCTTCGAGCATGTGCTCGGCCCGATCCCGCACCTCGGCCTGGGCGTCGGTGCGCGACCACAGCTTGAGCGCGAATGCGGCGTCGCGCCGTGCCAGCGCGGGGATCATCACGTTGTCGAGCAGGCTCAGGTCGCCGAAGATCTCGGGCGTCTGGAACATGCGAGCGATGCCCGCCTGGTTGATCTGGTGCGGATGCAAGCCGATCAGCGAGCGGCCGCCGAAGCTCACCGAGCCGCTGTCCGGCGCGACCCTGCCGACGAAGCAGTTGAGCAAGGTCGACTTGCCGGCGCCGTTCGGACCGATGATCGCGTGCACGCTGCCTTCATCGATGCTGAGATTGACGTCGTTCAGCGCCCTCAGTCCGTCGAAGCTCTTGCTGACACCCATCACGTGCAGGATCGACATGGCGCGTGTTCCTACGCGGCGCTGCGCGACGGAGCCGACGCGACGCGGGCTTCGCGTCGGCGGGCACGGCGCCTGAAAGCAGCGGCCAGGCGCCGGGTGCCTTCCATCACGCCGCCCGGCAGGAAGGTCACGACGATCATGAACAGCGCGCCGAGCGTCAGCTGCCAACCTTCGCCGACGAACAACCCGGCGAAGGGCACCACGGCGTTTTCGAGCGGATCGGGCAGCACGGCGAAGAATCCGTGCAAGGTCTGGGCGTTGAAGGCGGAGAAGATGTTCTCGAAGTACTTGATGATCACCGCGCCGACCACCGGTCCGAGCAGGGTGCCAACGCCGCCGAGGATGGTCATCAGGACCACTTCGCCCGAGGCGGTCCACTGCATGCGCTCGGCGCCCGCCAGCGGGTCGGTCGCGGCAAGCAGCGCGCCGGCCAGACCGGCGTACAGGCCCGAGATCACGAACGCGGCGAGCGCATAGGGCCGTGTGCTGACGCCGGTGTAGCTGAGCCGGTTCTGGTTCGACTTGATCGCTTGCAGCATCGTGCCGAACGGCGAACGGGTGATGCGCATCGCGACATAGAACGCCACAATCAGCAGTGCCGCGCAGAAGTAGAAGCCGCTGTAGCCGCTCATCGAGATGCCGAAGAGGTGGGTCGACGGGATGCTGCTGCTCGGACCGGAGAGCCAGGTGTCGATCAGGCGCAGGTCGGTGCGCCTGATCTGCAGGCCGGTCTCGCCGTTGGTGAGCGGCGTGAGCACCGAGTAAGCGAGGTTGTAGGACATCTGTGCAAACGCGAGAGTCAGGATCGCGAAATAGATGCCGGAGCGGCGCAGGCACACGTAGCCTATGACGAGCGCGAACAGACCGCCGACGAGCGTTCCGAACAGCACGGCCGGAATCACGTTCACCGTCAGCAACTTGAAGCACCACACGGCGGCGTAGGAACCGGCGCCCAGGAACGCGGCGTGACCGAAGGACAAGTAGCCCGTCAGGCCGAACAGGATGTTGAAACCGATCGCGAAAATGCCGTAGATCGCGAACCGCTGCAGCAGATCGGGGTAACCGGCGCCGAGCGGCGCCATCCACAGCGGCATCGCGAGCACCCCGAATGCGAATGCGCCGAACAGCACGAGATCCTTGCGGGCAGCGGTCATCATGGCGCGTCCGTCCTCATGTTTCCATCAGACCCTTGCGACCGAGCAGGCCGCGCGGGCGCACCAGCAGGATCACGACGGCGACCAGGTAGATGATGATCTGGTCGATGCCTGGAATCAGGCTCTTGACCTGGTTCATCGATGCGAGCGACTGCAGGATGCCGAGCATGAATCCGGCCGTCACGGCGCCGCCCAGAGAACCCATGCCGCCGACGACCACGACGACGAATGACAGCACCAGGAATTCCATGCCCATGTGGTAGTCCGGCGCCAGGATCGGCGTGTACATCGCGCCGGCCACGCCGGCGACGAGCACGGCGATGCCGAACACGATCGTGAAGCGACGCTCGATGTCGATGCCGAACAGCGCCACGGTTTCGCGGTCGCGCATGCCGGCGCGCACCACCATGCCGAAGGTGGTGTATTTCAGGAAGGCGAACACCGCCCCGATCACGAGCAGCGAGAAGCCGAAGTAGATCAGCCGCCACCACGGGTAGCTCAGCGCATCGCCGAGGCCCAGCCAGGCGCCGATGCTGGCTGTGCCGGAGTAGGCATCGGGCGCCGGAGCGGGAATCGCATTGGCGCCGAAATACGCCTTGATGATCTCCTGCAGCACGATCGCCAAGCCGAAGGTCACCAGAATCTGGTCGGCATGCGCTCGCCGGTAGAAGTGGCGGATCAGGCCGCGCTCGATGGCCACACCGATCAGCAGCATCACCGGTATGGCGAGCAAAATCGACAGCGGCACCGCGTAGTCGATCAGGCGCTCGCCGGCCTCGCCAAACCAGATCTTCAGGTACGGGACTTCCTTGTACGAGTCGAAGAAGGTGACACTCTCATCCTTGACCTGCTTGGAGATCGTGAGCAGCCGGTTCAAGGCCACGGCGCAGAACGCACCGAGCATGAAGAGGGCGCCGTGCGCGAAGTTGACGACGCCGAGGGTGCCGAAGATCAGAGTCAGGCCGAGCGCGATCAGCGCATAGGCGCCGCCCTTGTCGAGGCCGTTCAGCAGTTGCAGCAGCAGCGCGTCCATGGTGGCTGGGGCTGGTCTGACAAGGATCTGCGACGACGATCGTGGGGCGCGCGTGTAGCGGGGTCAGGCCGTGTAGGGACCCAGCTCGCCGCCGCCCATCCTCGGGTCGTACTCGACCTGCTTGCGTGGCACGACCTTGACAACTTCGAGCAGCCCGAAGCGGTTCGTCGGCTTCTCGGCCCCGCGCATCACCAGCACATCCTTGAAGCACTGGTGGTCGCCGGCGCGGTATTCGGTCGGCCCGTTGCCCAGCCCGTCGAACTGGAAGCCTTCGAGCGCCTTGATGACTTCAGGCGGGTAGAAGGTGCCGGCCGTCTCGACCGCGTTGGCATACAGCAAGGTCTGCACGTAGCAGGTGTGGGCGGCTTGCGACGGCGGTTCGCCGTACTCCTGGCCGAACGACTTGGTGAACACCCTGGTCGCCTCGTCCTGCAATGTCCAGTGCCAGTTGGCCGTGCCGAGAATGCCTTTCACAGCGTCGCCGGCGCCTTGCGCCATCAGCCGCGAGTACAGCGGCACGACGATCTCGAACTGCTTGCCGTTGACCATCTTGTCGCGCAGGCCGAACTGGACTGCCTGGCGCAGCGAATTCACCATGTCCTTGCCGTAGTGGTTCAGGATCAGCACGTCCGCGCCGGAGTTCAGCACCGGCGTGATGTACTGAGAGAAGTCGCCCGCTCCGAGCGGCGTGCGCACTGCCTTGGTGGTCTTCCAGCCGAGCGCCTCGGTGGCGTTCTTCAACGACTCTTCCTGCGTCCAGCCCCAGGTGTAGTCGGCCGTCAGGTGGTAGGCACGCCGGCCCTTGCCCATCTCCTGCGCGAGGATCGGTGCCAAGGCCTGGCCCGACATGTAGGCGTTGAAGAAGTGGCGAAAGCCGTAGCGGCGTCGGTCCTTCATCGTGGTGTCGTTGGAGTGGCTCAAACCGACCATGAAGAGGATGCCCATTTCCTGCGCCAGCGACTGGGTGGCCACCGCGACCGCCGACGACGAGCCGCCCGAGAACATGATCACGCCGTCCTTTTCGATCATGCGTTTCGCCGAGGCGCGTGCGGCGTCGGCCTTGGTCTGGGTATCCCCGGTGACGTACGCGACCTTCTTGCCGAGGATTCCGTTGCCCTTCAGCGACGAAGGCTTGAACGTCTTAGTCATGCCGCCGTCACCTTCGCCGTTCAGGTGCTTGGCGGCGAGCTTGAATGCCTTCAGTTCGTCGGCGCCCTCGTCGGCATAGGGGCCGCTCTGCGGCACGTTGAAACCGAGCGTGACGGTCTTCGCACTGCCTGGGTTGTTGCGGAAGTCCGCGGCCCATGCATTGAGCATGTAGAAACTCGGTGCCGCGATTCCCCCGCCGATGGCACCCATGCCCTTGAGCACCTTGCGTCGAACGTCTTGCATGTTGATCTCCGTGGGTGAGGTGTGAAGAAGTGGGGCGTTGGCGGACGGTTTGCCGTATCGAGATATTCGTTCCCCTCGAACCACAAGTAAAACGAGTTCCATTGCCGGTTCAGTGCAATACTTGTGTTGTCAATATCGCCCCCGCCGAGCATCCAATCACCATGGACATCACTCTCGCCCGGACCTTTCTCGAGATCGTGGCGAGCGGCAGTTTTCTACGTGCCGCAGAGCGCTTGCACGTGACGCAGACAGCCGTCAGCGCGCGCGTACGGACGCTCGAAGAGTTGCTCGGACGCCAGCTCTTCCGGCGCAACAAGTCAGGGGCGTCGCTGACGTCTGCTGGCGAGCATTTCATGCGCTATGCGCCGACCTTGATCCAGGTCTGGGAGAGGGCGCGCCACCAGGTCGCCGTGCCGGCGGGCCGGCGTGCGGTGGTCACGGTCGGATGCGAAATCAGCTTGTGGGATCCGCTGCTCCTCGACTGGCTGCTCTGGATGCGCCGCGCTGCGCCGCACCTCGCACTGCGCACGGAGGTCGGTGCCCCGGAGAGCCTGATCTCGCAGGTGTCCGAAGGCATCCTCGACATCGCGATCGTCTATGCCCCGCAGCAAAGGCCCGGCCTGCGCATCGAGTTGCTGATCGAGGAGAAGCTCGTGCTCGTCACCACGCTGCGGCGTGGCGGCGCCCCGCGCCCGGCCGACTATGTCTTCGTCGACTGGGGCCCCGAGTTCGCGGCGCAACACAACCTGGCGTTTCCCGAACTCTCCGGTGCCGGCGTGTTCACGGGCCTCGGCCCGTTGGGGCGGGCCTACCTGCTGGAAGCGGGCGGTTCCGGGTACTTTCGCTTGAGTGCGGTGCGCGCCGAACTGGAGAGCGGCCGCCTGCGCCGTGTGGCTGGCGCCCCGGAGTTCCTCTATCCCGCTTACGCCGTCTATTCCGACAGCGCCGACCTGAAGGTCGTGACGCCGGCACTGGCCGGCCTGAGGCACGTGTCCGGCGCGGAGGCCCAAACACCGCCGGGCGCGAAGGCACGCAAGCGCAGCATGTCGGCCAAGCGCGTCAGTGGGGCGTCTTCATGACCGCAGGACGTCGATCCGGTGCTGCCACCAGAGCCGCGAGCATGCGCGCGCGTGGCTCATCGCCACGCGCTGCCCTGCCTGGCCAGGTCGTGCTGGTGCTGCAAGGCGGGGGTGCACTCGGTGCCTATCAGGCCGGCGTGTACCAGGCCTTGCATGACTGCGGCATCGCGCCGAACTGGGTCATCGGGACGTCGATCGGTGCGGTCAATGGCGCCTTGATCGCAGGCAACCGCCCTGAGCACCGGCTCGCGCGCCTGCACGATTTCTGGCATCGCGTCGAGAAGACGCGACCGATCGCGGCACTGGGCCTGGGGCCGGTGGCGCAAAACTTCTTCGGCAACCTGGATACCCTGCTGGGTGGCGTCGCGGGCTTGTTCGAACCGAACGTGCAGGCCTGGCTCGGCGCGCATGCCCGTGTCGGCATCGAGGCGGCGTCCTGGTACAGCACGGCACCGTTGCATGCCAGCTTGAGAGAACTGACCGATCTCGAGGCCCTCGCCGATCATTCGACCCGCTTTACCGTTGGCGCGGTCAACGTGCGCACCGGTCGCATGCGCTACTTTGACAGCCGCGACGAGCGGCTCGGTGTCGACCATGTGATGGCCTCGAGCGCGCTGCCGCCTGCCTTTCCGGCCATTCGCATCGATGGCGAGCCCTACTGGGACGGCGGAATCTACTCGAACACACCGATCGAAGCGGTGCTCGACGACAGGCCGCGGCGCGACTCGGTGATCTTCGCGGTCAACGTTTGGCAGCCGGATGGCGAGGAGCCGCAGTCGCTCTGGGAGGTGATGGGGCGGCAGAAGGAGATCCAGTACGCCAGCCGCGCCGACAGCCACATCGCGCGCCAGCAGCAGATCCACCATCTGCGCCATGTCGTTCGTGAACTCGCGCGCCACTTGCCCGCCAAACAGCGTGAGTCGGCGGCGGTCAAGGAACTGGCCTCATGGGGATGCGGCACCGTGATGCACGTGATCCCGTTGCTGGCGTCGCGCCTGGACGGAGAGGACCAGACCAAGGACATCGACTTTTCGGCAGCCCGCGTGCACGCTCGCTGGCAAGCTGGCCTGAACGACACGCTGCAGGTCATCGAACGCGCGCCGTGGACGGCTGCGGTCGATCCGATCGAAGGCGTCATCGTTCATCGCGCCTGACCCGGCACCCGTCTTACCGGAAGGTGCCTTCCGGCGATGAACGCTGCGCTACTTGCCGCATTCCGGCGTCCGGTTGGCCCGCTTCAGGTAGACGATCAGATCCGCCCGCTCCGTCGGTTCGGAGACGCCGTCGTAGGTCATCGTGCTGCCGGGAACCATGGCCAGCGGCTTGGCAAGGAAGCGGTCGAGCGTTTTCTCGTCCCAGGTGATCTTCGAGTTCTTCATCGCTGTCGAGTACTCGAAGCCCGGCACGCTGCCGGCCAGCCGGCCGAACAGGCCGCAATGCCGTGGACCGACGCGGTCGTAGGCCAGCGCGTGGCAGGCCAGGCAGCGGGTGTAGAGTTGCTCGCCGCGCCGCACGTCCGGCGCTGCCCCTGCCGGCGCGACCGCGCACAGCGCGAGCACACCGGCAAGCGCCGCGCGAATCGTCACGACACGTAGGCCGACGGTACCGGCACTTCACCCAGCGCCTGGCGCAGGATGGCCCAGTGCATCGCTTCGTCGCCGAGGATGCTGGCGGCGGCTTTCGCCAGGTCGCGGTTTCCGAACAGCGGCACAGCGCCGAGATAGGCGCTGACGGCGCCCTGTTCGAGCCTCGCCGCAAACTTCAGCACGTCGGCCTGCGTCTTCAGCTGCGCGACCGGGAAGTTGTATTTCGCCTTGGCTGCCACCGGCTTGCCGCCGAGCTTCTCCACCGTCTTGGCGAGCAGGTCGGCATGCTCCTTGTGATGACCCTGGAAGGTCAGTGCGAGGTCGAGCGTGGGCTTTTGCAGCAGCTTGCTTTCGGCGCCGAGCTGGTAGGCCGCAATCGCTTCGAGTTCGGCGCCGAGTGCGGTGTTGAGAATCTGCGCGTCGGCCGCGGTGGCTTCACCGGCATTGGCGGCCAGCGCATGCTTGCCGGCAAGCAGTGCAACCGCTGCGCCGGAAAGGACCAGTCCGGACTGGCCGAGGAACAGGCGGCGAGCAGTGATCGGGTCGGGCATCAGCAGGAAGGACATGGTCAACTCCAGTGGGGTGGGTCGTGGATCAGGATCGGGGGATGGCTCGGTTCTCGGGGAGCCTGGCCAGCACAGCGGCGACGATGCGGTCGCAGCGCGCACCGTCGAACGAGAAAGCCTCGCTGATGGCGAGGTCGACGTCGCGCGACAAGCCCTCGCGCAGCAGGCCGCGGGCGCGGAAGTAGCGCGTGCGCACCGTGGCTTCAGGAAGCTGCAGCGCCGTGGACACCTCCTCGACGCTCAACTCCTCGACCGCGCGCAGCATGAAGACGGTCCGGAACGCTTCAGGCAACCGGTCGATACGGGCTTCGATCAGTCGACGGATTTGCGTACGCATCGCGACGTGCTCGGGCCGTTGGGCGGGGTCGTCCTGCATCGATTGCTGCGTGTCGGGATCGGCCGATTCCATGGCGGTATCCAGGGGAATGACTTGCGCGCTTGACCGCCGGCGCAGCCGCCCCAAGGCCTCGTTGATGACGATGCGCACCAGCCAGGTCGAGAGCTTCGACTCGCAGCGATACGTCGCCAGTGCCCGCCACGCGCGCAGGTAGGCCTCCTGCAATGCGTCTTCGGCCTCGGCGTCGTTCTTCAGAATGCTGCGCGCGGTGCGAAACAGCAGCCTGTTGTGGCGCCGCATGATGGATTCGAAGGCGAAGTCATCGCCGCTGGCGGCGCGCTGGACGAGTTCGATGTCGGTCGTCGCGGCTGACATGGCCGGCTGTTGTGACGTGCGTACGGAGGTCTGTGCTGTTTGCATGGTGTCGGCTCTTAGTCATAGGATGGAACGGTGGCGCGCTGCGTTCCCGCACTCAATAGCCGTAGAACTCTTCGCTGCGGATATCGTCGTCATCAATCCTGGCGTCGTTCAGGGTCTGTCGCATCGCTTCGACCATGCCGGGCGGGCCTGCGAGGTAGTAGATGGGCTTGATCAGCGCATCGGTTGCGCGTTTCACGAGTGCCGCGTCGATCAGGCCCTGCGAGCCGGTCCATGGTTGGCTCGAACTGCTCATCAGCGTCATCGTTGCGATCAATCTGAAGTCCGCGTTGTGTCGTTCGAGCTCTTGCAACTCGGCAAGGTAGGCCGCGTCCTCCGGTCGACGGTTGGAATAGAGCAGTACGAGTTGCTGGTGCAGCCGATCATGGGCTGCTTGTCGCACGATGCTCATGAACGGCGTGATGCCGATGCCCCCTGCGATGAACACGGCCGGCCGCGCGCGGTCGTTGTGCAAGGTGAGCGAGCCGGACGGGCCTTCGATCGCGATGCGCGCGCCGACCGGCAAGGCCCCGAGCGTGCGCTTGAACGCGCTGTCGCGCATCCGCGTGGCGATCGCGAGTTGGTTCTCGAAGGGCGCGCTGACGATCGAGAAGGTGTGGCGTGCGTTCTGCGCGTCGCCCGCCGGCGACTCGAGGAGCACGACGTCGATCGCCTGGCCGGGTTTGAACTGGAAACCGGCGGGCTTGTCGAGATGGAATGCCATCGTGCCGTGCGCGACTTGCTCGCGTCCCCGAAGCTTGGAGGCATGCATGGCCATGTTGCGTCTCCTGTCGATTGAGGTCCTACGCCGTTGGATGTGGCGATCATGTGTCGCATTCCCGCGTTGATCCGCCGGAGCGACCTTGCGCGAGGTTTGCGCCCATGGTCAGTTGCCGCTCTGCCTGCGCACCAATGCGCCGCACGAGCGTCGCCGCGCTCTCCACGCTCACGATCAGGTCGACGGCTTCGCCGGCCCACACCACCGCGGTGTCGAGGTCACCCTCTCGCGTGGCCGCCTGGTAAGGCCCGCGCTCGGCGTCCAGCGCCGCCGACAGTTCGCGCTCACGACCGTGCCAGCGTTCCATGAAGCGATTGCGCAGCCCACGCCCCGTGTACGGGGCTGGCCAGGCCATATCCCGCACGGTGTCAAACACGGTCGTGCGCGCGGTCTGTTCACCGTGTGCAGCAACGATGCATCGCTTGGCCAGGCCATGGCCGAGTGCCTCATCGCTGGCATAGAAGCGCGTGCCGATCAGCGCGCCGTGGGCGCCAAGCATCAGTGCCGCCGCCAGTCCGCGGCCATCGGCGATACCGCCGGCGGCCACCACCGGTATCGGGGCCACCACATCGGCCACCGCTGGCACCAGTGGCAGCGTCGAGCGCCCGCCGCCATGGCCACCGGCCTCGGTGCCCTGTGCCACGATGATGTCCGCTCCCGCCTCGACGGCCAGTTGCGCTCCGGCCAGGTCCTGCACTTGGCAGATCAGCTTGCATCCGGCCGCTTTGATGACCGCCCCGTGAGGCCTCGGGTCGCCGAACGACAGCATCACCGCGTGCGGTCGGTGGCCGAGCACCGACTCGACGAGGCCAGTGTCAACTGACCAGGTGATCAAGCCGACGCCCCAAGGTCTGGAGGTCTCTCCCTTGACCCGCGACAACTCCGTGCGCAGCCACGCAGGATCGCCATAGCCTCCGCCGACCAGACCCAATCCACCGGCGTTGGAAACCGCCGCAGCCAGGCGCCCACCAGAAACGCCCCCCATCGGCGCCAGCACAATGGGGTGCTCCAGTCGGAACATCTTGGTCAGTGCGGTGGTGATCATCGTTCTTTCCTCGTCAGGGTGTTGCTCAGACTTCGATCGTGAAATCCGGGTCGAACCGTGCGTTCTCGTTGACGCCGGCCTTCGCATACCCGCGCGGGTTGCAGATCACGCGGGTGCCGTTCAGTACGTAGTCGAAACTGTCGTGCGTGTGGCCGTGGATCCACCACTGCGCTCGATCGGCGCCGACAAGGTGCTCGAGGTCCGAGACGAAGCAGGCGTTCAGCAGCGATCCGGCAAACCTCGGGTGGATGCTCCGAAGTGACGGTGCGTGATGGGTGACGACGACCGTCGGCCCGGCATGCGGTGTATCGAGGCGTCGATCGAGCCACTTGGCGTTGCGCTCGAACAGGGCAACCGAATCGGCAGGGGTGAACAACGCACTCGGCCCGTCGTTGATCCGGATGCGGCTGAAGTCGCGCATCCGGCATTGCGCTTCCGCGATGGCAGCCGCTCGCTCGGCGCCGTCGCCGAACAGCATGAAGTCGGTCCACAAAGTGGTACCGAGAAAGCGCACACCACCAATGACGACTTCATCGTTGTCCAGCACATGGACTTGCGTGCCGTCACAGAGTCTTTTCAGTTCGCCAACAGCAGCCTCAAGGCTACTGCCGTAGAACTCGTGATTGCCGAGCACGTAGATGACGGGCTTGGTCAGCCGCATGGCCCACTGCGCCGCCTGCCGCGGCGGTGCGACGTCACCCGCCAGAACGATCACGTCGGCGTCGTTCAGCGGCGTGTCGAGCGAACTGTATCCAATGTGCAGGTCGGACAGGATATTGAGCTTCATGGAAGGGTGATTGCTTGGTTCTGCCCGACACTATCACGACGTGATATAAGGGCATCATGAAGGGTCAATCTCGGATGCCGGGCCGCAAACTATCAAAGGCAGACCTCGTGGCCCTTGCGCGCTTTCGCTGCTGGCTGCGCCGGTTCCTCAGGTTGACCAGGGAGGTGCCGCGCCGCAACGGGGTCACTGCGCTGCAGTACCGGTTGTTGCTCCAGATCGATGCCTTCCCAGGCCGCGAGTGGTCGACCGTGCCGGAGCTTGCCGAGCGCCTGCAAATCAAGCATCACAGCGTCGAGGCACTCATCTCGCGCTGCGAGACGGCGGGTCTGGTGAGCTACAGCGCGACTCGAGGCGACGAGCGTCGCGTGGAGGTGCGCCTGACGCCGTCAGGCAAGCGGTGCCTGGAGTGCGCGGGACGGCTGCATCGGGACGAGCTTGTGGAGGCGAGCCGTTTCTTCGTGCCCGGCTTCGGCCAAGACGCGTGATGCCTGCTTCGCTCAGTCGATGCGTATCGTCCAGTTGACAGCAACTCAATCAACGTACAGGAGCAAACTATGAACAGACTCGAAGGCAAAGTGGCCGTCGTCACGGGTGCGGCCAGCGGCATCGGCAGGGCAATTGCGCAGACGCTGTCGGTTGAAGGCGCAACCGTTGCCATTGCCGATCTCAAGCTCGACGCGGCGAATGCGGTCGCACGGGAGATCACGGCGCAAGGCGGTCGGGCGATCGGCGTTGCGATGGACGTGACGGTCGAGGCCGAGGTCGATCACGGCATCGATGCGGTGGTCGCGCAGTTCGGCAGCATCGACATCCTGGTGTCGAATGCGGGCATCCAGATCGTCAATCCGATCGAGCAGTACGCCTTCGCGGACTGGAAGAAGATGCTCGCCATCCACCTCGACGGCGCGTTCCTGACCACACGCGCGGCTGTGCGACACATGTACAAGGGCAGCCGAGGCGGTGTCGTCATCTACACCGGCTCGGTGCATTCGCACGAGGCCTCACCACTCAAGTCGGCCTACGTCACCGCCAAGCACGGCCTGCTGGGACTGGCTCGCGTGCTGGCCAAAGAAGGTGCCCAGCACCATGTGCGTTCGCACGTGGTGTGTCCGGGCTTCGTGCGCACGCCCCTTGTGGACAAGCAGATTCCAGAGCAGGCCAAGGAACTCTGCATCAGCGAAGACGAGGTCGTCAAGAAGGTCATGCTCGGCGACACGGTGGATGGCGAGTTCACGACCGTGGAGGATGTTGCGCAGACCGTGCTATTTCTCAGCGCATTCCCCTCCGCTGCGTTCACGGGTCAGTCGTTCGTGGTGAGTCACGGCTGGTTCATGCAATGACGAAGTTCGAGCGGGCTTCAGGTCGCGCCAGCAGGTCGCCCAAGGGGCAGGCCAGCGTGCCAGGCATGACGGTCGATGTGCCAGGCCATTCGGCCCCGGCCGCCGGATTCGAGGTGCCGCTCGCAATGCTGTCGGCGTGCCATTCGCGCATCGAACGTCAGTGTTCGACCTTGCGGCGCCTTGTGCCGCACTTGACGACCCGCGGCGCGGACGCCGAGGCGCGCACCGCGGCAGCCAACGTGATGCGCTACTTCGATACGTCGGCGCGGCATCATCATGCAGACGAGGAACAAGACCTCTTCCCCGCGCTCATCGAATCGATGGCCGGCTCGGATGCCGTGTGCCTGCGCGAATTGACCGAAAGCCTTGCGGCCGAGCACCACGAGCTCGAAGTGCGCTGGCAACTCGTGCGTGCGGTGCTCGAGCGGGTCGTCGCCGGCGAGCGCGTCTCACTCGAGTCCGAAGATGTCGAGGCGCTGGTCGGTTTTCACGAGCGGCACATCGAGCGCGAAGAACGGGAGTTGCTGCCGATGGCGGCGCGGCTGTTGAGCGACGAAGAGCTCGACCGCGTCGGTCGCGCGATGCGCGAGCGGCGGGGGGTGACCGAACATGACTAAAACAATCAAGGTCGGCGATCACGTCCGATCGAATTCTGAAGCCGGGCAGGTGAGCGGCAAGGTCATCAAGGTGAACCTAGAAGATTTCCACTACAGGGGGTACACCCACCATGCCAGCAAGGACGAGCCGCAATACGAGATCAAGAGCGACAAGTCCGAGCACATCGCCGCGCACAAGGGCACGGCCCTTCACGCAATCGATTGAAAGGCTCACGGAGAGACGCCATGACGAATACGAAGCTTGTCAGCAGCATAGATGCCGTCGCACGTTCGCGACTGGAGACGATAGACCTCGGCGCGTCGCTCGTGGATGTCGCGAAACGGCTTTCGGACACCCAGATCGCTCTCGTCGTCGTCTGCGATCCCGATGGGACGATGGTGGGTGTCATCACTGAGACAGATGTCGTCCGGCAGATCGGTCGTTGCGGGGAGAGCGCCTGCACGACCGCCGCCGCTGACGTGATGACCCGGAATGTCACCTCCTGCCGCCCGACCGACTCCCTGCTCGATGTCTTGTCGATGATGGAGAAGCGCGGCCTCGTACACGTCCCCGTCATCGACGAAGGGTCCAGACCATCGGGCGTTGTCAATGCGCGCGATGCGCTGCGGGCTCTGATGGCAGAGGAAAAGTACGAAGCGTCGCTTCTGCGGGACTACGTGATGGGCATCGGCTACCGGTGAGATTGCCGCGATGACGGATTCAGACCGCAGGCCGATCGTCCTCATCACTGGTGCGACCGGCAACCTCGGCCGTTCGCTCGCCGAGGCGCTCGGTCGCGACTACCGGATAGTCGGGCTCGACCTCAAGGCACAGGGCACCGACTTCCCGGTGTTCGAGGCCGACTTCAGCGCCGACGCCTCGGTCGAGCTGGCACTGCACAGGTTGCGCGACTCGTTCGGCTCGCGCATCGCCAGCGTCATCCACTTGGTCGCGTACTTCGACTTCACCGGGGAGGACAACCGGCTTTACCAAACCGTCAATATCGATGGCACGCGGCGGCTCTTGCGCGGGCTGCAGCACTTCGAAATCGAACAGTTCATTTATGCGAGCACGATGCTGGTGCACGCGCCTTGCCGTCCCGGCGAGAGGATCGACGAGCAACAGCCGATCGATCCGCGATGGGCTTATCCGCAATCGAAGGCGGCCGCCGAAGCGCAAATCAAGGCTGAACACAAGCACATTCCTTACGTCGTCCTGCGACTGGCCGGGGTCTACGACGAGCACTCGATGGTGCCGACGATGGCCCGGCAAATGGCACGCATCTACGAACGTGATTTCCAGAGCTACTTCTACTCGGGCAGCACCTTGGTCGGTCAGGCGATGCTTCACCGCGACGACATGCTCGAAGCGTTCCGCCGTACCGTCGATCGCCGCGATGTGCTGCCGCCCGAAACCGAGATCCTGATCGGCGAGCCCGACGCGATCGGCTATGACGCGCTGCAGGATCAGCTCGGCTATCTCATTCAGGGCGTGGAGGACTGGCAGACGCTGCGTGTGCCGAAGCCGATCGCCGCCGCAGGGGCGTGGGCGCAGGGCAAGCTCGAGCCGGTCGTCCCCGACGCCATCGACGCGGGCGAGGCGCCGTTCATCAAACCCTTCATGGTCGCGATGGCAGACGACCACTACGCGCTGGACATCCGGCGCGCCCGCGATCTGCTCGGCTGGGAGCCTCGGCACCGATTGGAAGACGAACTGCCGCAGCTCGTCGCGGCTTTGAAGAACGACCCGGCCGCCTGGTACGAAACCAATCGCATAACGCCGCCAACCTGGATAAGCAGGGCAGACGACCTCGGCCATGACCCTGAGCAACTGCGCGTCCGCCATGAGGCGCAGGTCAAGGCCGAACACGGCGCCAACCGCTGGGCGCACTTCGTCAACATGGGCCTGGCCACCTGGCTCGTCACGCAGCCGCTGCTGATCAACGTCGAGGAATCGCTGCTGCGCGGGAGCGAGATGGTTCTCGGCGCCATGCTCCTCGTCTGCGCCGCGCTGGCGTTGTCGTGGCGCGCGCATTGGGCGCGTTGGCTGTGTGCCGGTATCGGCGCGCTGGTGATGGGCGTGCCGTTCATTTTCTCGACCGCGAACGCGGCAGCCTATCTTTCCGACACGCTGGTCGGGGCGTTGATCTTCGCACTTGCGGTCTGCACCAAGCCCGAGCCCGGCCCGTCGGCGATCGCCGCAGTCACCGGGCCCGTGGTGCCGCCGGACTGGAGCTACAACCCGTCCGGCTGGACGCAGCGCTTGCCGATCATCGTGCTGGCGATCATTGGCCTGTACGTGTCGCGATACCTCGCCGCCTACCAGCTTGGCCATATTCCCGATGTCTGGGATCCGTTCTTCACCGGCTCGCCGCTGGATCCACAGAACGGTACCGAGGAGATCATCACCTCGTCGGTTTCGAGAGCGTGGCCGGTCTCCGATGCCGCCGTCGGCGGCTACACCTATCTGCTGGAGATCCTCACCGGCATCGTCGGCTCGCGCATGCGCTGGCGCACGATGCCGTGGCTGGTGGTGCTGTTCGGGCTGATGATCGCGCCGCTCGGCATCACCTCGATCTTCTTCATCATCATCCAGCCGGTCGTGCTCGGCACGTGGAGCACCATTGCGCTGATCGGTGCGGCGGCGGTGCTGTTGCAGATCCCGTATTCGCTCGACGAGCTGCTCGCGGCGCTGCAGTTCCTGCGCCGTCGCGCGAAGGCCGGCCAGAACTGGCTGCGCGTGCTGTTTGTCGGCGGAACCGACGAAGTGCCGACGCCGGCAAATGCAGAGCCCATCGGAGACGAGTTCGACCGGTCGCCCGGCGCCGTGATCAGGCACATGCTCGGCGGCGGCGTCAGCCTGCCGTGGAACCTGGCTCTCGCTGCACTCATCGGCCTGTCGCTGCTGTTCACGCGCATGACCTTGAGCGTCGATGGCAGCCTGGCGAATGCCCACCACGTGATCGGCTCGCTGGTCTTGACCGTCGTTTCGATCGCCGCGGCTGAAGTCGCGCGGCCGGTGCGATACCTCAACGTTCCACTCGGAGCCTTCTTGATGGCTGTGCCCTTCATGTTCGGCGCAAGCATGGTGGCGACCGGCGTCAGCGTGGCGTTGGGCGCTGCACTGGTGTTGCTCAGCATCCGCCGCGGTCCGATTCGGGAGCGCTACGGCGACTGGAATCGCTTGATGATTTAGCCTGATCGTGAAACCGCAGCCGATTGACATCGCCGTGAGCGCGCGCATCGAAGTTCACCCCGCGCTCGACCGCTTGCTCGAGGCGGTGCGGGCCTGCCGCGCGTGCGATGCGCATCTGCCGCACGGCCCGCGCCCGGTGTTGCAGGCGGGCGCGACGGCAAGGATCCTCATCGTCGGCCAGGCGCCGGGCGCGAAGGTCCACGCGAGCGGTGTGCCGTGGGACGACCGCAGCGGCGAGCGTCTGCGCGACTGGATGGGCATCGGTGCCGAGACCTTCTACGACAGCGCCTGCGTGGCGATCGTGCCGATGGGCTACTGCTACCCGGGCCGCGGGGCCAGCGGCGACCTGCCGCCACGGCGCGAATGCGCGCAGCTGTGGCTCGATCGGCTGCTCGCCCAGATGCCGAGGATCGAGCTCACGCTGCTCGTCGGCCGCTACGCGCAAGCTCACTTCCTTCGCGGCGCCGGCTACACGTCGGTGACGGCGACGACCCGGGGCTGGCGAGACCATGCTCCTCGCTTCATCCCGCTGCCGCACCCTTCGCCGCGCAACGTCGCCTGGTTCAAGGCCAATCCCTGGTTCGATGATGACCTCCTGCCTGTGTTGCGGCGCTGCGTCCGCAAGCTCGTCGGCGGCTGAAACGCCGCGGCGACGGTCCACGCCGGCCAAGGCCGCGCGGCGCGAGGCCGCCGGGCCCGATGCGCCGCTGCGCGAAGACTGCGGCGCGTTCAGCGTGTTGACGGTCGGCCATTCGACCCGGCCGATCGAGGCGTTCGTGGCACTGCTTCGCGTTCATCGCGTCACGCAGTTGATCGACGTGCGCACGGTGCCGCGCTCGCGGCACAACCCACAGTTCAACCCCGACGCGCTGCCCGTATCGCTCGCCGCCGCGAGCATCGGCTATGAGCGCGCGCCCGGCCTCGGCGGCTTTCGGCGCACGACGCCGGATTCTCCGAACGCCGGCTGGCGCAACCTGTCGTTTCGTGGCTATGCCGACTACATGCAGACGGCTGACTTCGCGGGCAACCTCGCGCGGCTGATCGAACTGGCACGGGGGGACCGGCTCGCGCTGATGTGTGCGGAAGCGGTGCCGTGGCGGTGCCACCGCTCGCTGATCGCCGACGCGCTCGTCGTGCATGGCATTGCGACATGCGAGATCGTCAGTCCGACGAGGCTGCAGCCGCACAGGCTGACGCCTTTCGCGCGCGTGTGCGGCCAGGAGATCACCTACCCGTCCGACTCTCTGGGCACACCGATTGCGGGCGACGGCAGTGGTTGACCACGACACCGGTTCATGGTCGAGTTTCTGCCGGGACTGGTGCGGGAACGCTCGATGTCGCAGCTGCATCTAACCCGTTACCGACTTGGCGCTGCGAACTTCGGACGGCACGCCAGTGCCACATCGAAACCTCGCTCGAAACCGCAAAGCGCGTCCTCGTGAGTGCACCACAGCACGGACGGCGGCGTGTCGGCATCGATCATGTTTGGACGGACCTCGAGTGGCATTGCAATGGAGTACACCATGGAACCCGCATCGATTCTTCTTACTTCGACAGTCTTGTTGGCCATCGCAGCAGCGGGTGGGCTGCTCATGGCAGGCATCCGATTCGCAGGCAATCGGTCGCCGCCCGCAGCGCTGGCCATGTTGCACGGTTTCCTGGCTGCCGCCGCAGTCACCTTGCTGCTGTACGCCGCTGCGACGGTCGGGCTGCCGGCCATGGCACTCGTCGCGCTCGCGCTCTTTCTTGCCGCTGCCGGCGGCGGCGCGATCCTGAACCTGAACTATCACTGGAAGCAGTTGCCACTGCCCAAATGGCTCATCGTCGTCCACGCCAGCGCCGCGGTCGCGGGCTTCGCGTTGCTGCTTGCAGCGACCTGGGCGACACGCGCGGCATAGCCGATGCGAGTTGGCAAAACAAGCGCTCGACCCGACCACCGGAGACGTCGAATGCAACTCGGCATGATTGGATTGGGTCGGATGGGCTCGAGCATGGTTCGGCGCCTGCTAAGAAGAGGCCATGAGTGCGTCGTCTATGCCAGGCGCGCTGCGGCAGTCGCCAGTCTGCAGAAAGACGGCGCCATCGGCGCCGCGTCGCTGCAGGAAATGGTCTCGCGCATGCCCAAGCCGTGCGCGATCTGGCTGATGCTGCCGGCCGCGAGCGTGGACCAGGTGCTCGGCGATCTCGCTGCGCTGCTCGACGCCGGCGACATCGTCATCGATGGCGGTAATTCGCACTACCGCGACGACATTCGGCGCGGCACCGAGTTGCGGGCGCGCGGCATTCACTATCTCGATGTCGGAACCAGCGGCGGCGTCGCCGGCCTCGAGCGCGGCTACTGCTTGATGATCGGCGGCGAGAACGACATCTTCGAGCACTTGCGGCCGATCTTTTCCGCCCTCGCCCCCGGCGTCGCGGCGGCAACACGAACCCCCGGCCGAAAGGCCGGTGCCGGCAGCGCCGAAGAAGGCTTCCTGCACTGCGGCCCACACGGTGCCGGCCACTTCGTCAAGATGGTCCACAACGGCATCGAGTACGGCGTCATGGCGGCGTACGCCGAGGGCTTGAACATCCTGCGCAACGCCAACGTCGGCAAGCGCACGCACGAGCACGATGCCGAGACCACACCGCTGCGCGACCCCGAGTGCTACCAGTACGAAATGGACCTTCCCGAGATCACTGAAGTCTGGCGCCGCGGCAGCGTGATCGGCTCTTGGCTGCTCGACCTGACCGCGCAGGCCTTGCAGCAGGATCCCGAACTCGCAACTTACGGCGGCCGCGTCTCCGATTCGGGCGAAGGCCGCTGGACGATCCAGGCGGCGATCGACGAAGCTGTCCCGGTGCATGTTCTCAGCGCCGCGCTGTACGAACGCTTCACGTCGCGCGGCCAAGCCGACTTCTCCAACCAGGTTCTGTCGGCGATGCGGCACGAGTTTGGCGGCCACGTCGAAAAGACAGGCGAGGGACTGAAATGAGTGCAAGAGAAACAATGAACCCTAACACCCGAAAGCTCCGCGACCTGGGGCAGCGTCTCTGGCTCGACAACATTACCCGGGAGCTGCTGACGAGCGGCACGATGGCGCGCTACATCCGCGAGCTGTCGGTGACCGGGCTGACCTCGAACCCGACGATCTTCGAGCATGCGATCGGCAGCGGCACCGACTACGACGACGCGATTCGAAAGCTGGCCACTGCGGGCCTGTCGGGCGAGGATCTGTTCTTCGACTACCCCGTCGCCCGATCGCACACGTGCTGGTGCCGATCCGCCTCAGCGGTTGACGATGACGCCGATGACGATCGCCGCGTCGAGCACGATCCACCCGATGCAGGCCAGGTAGATCGTCTTGTCGCGTTTGCGGAACCCGTACACGAACCACAGACAGGCGGAGAACAGATACGCCCCCCATGACAGCAGCGAGACGCCGCCTGCATCACGGCCGACCCAGACGGCAAGAACCTGCGGCACCGTCATCAGCATCGTGACGACGGAGAGGAATCGCAGGAACTTCTCCAGCCCGCTCGCCGGTGGTGTTCCTGGCGCCGCCGTCACGGCAGCACAGTCGGCGGGCAGCATAGTCATCGTTGATCCTTCACACGTCGATGCAGCGTCCCGTGGCGCCCGTCAGATCATCGGCTGCCAGGCGACGCCTGGCATGCGATCGTCCTCGACGCCGCGCACTCCGGGCACGTTCTCCGCCGCGACGCGTGCAGCCTGTCGCTCAGCGTCGCTGCGAGTCAGGCCGCGGTAGTGCACGACGCCATCGCGCACGTCCAGCGCCGACCAGTCGGGCCGCCACCAGCGCTGCCGCTCCAGTTCGCGCAACAGTCCAACCCGGATCGCCTCGTCGCTCTGCGCACGCGGCGCTTCGAGATCACGCATTGCCAGCGCAAGCGCCCGGATCAGATCGGCGCGGGTCACGATGCCGACCAACTGCCTGTCGCGCAGCACCGGGATGCGCCTGATGTGGCGCGCCTCAAAGATCGAGGCGATGTGCCTGGCCGGTGCGTCCTCCGTCACCGAGGCCACCTGCCGGCTCATGATGTCCTTCGCCTTGCGCGCATGCGACTTCACGTAGTCGGCGGCGATCTGGTCGCGCTCGATGAATCGCGCCCACCACGAGCGCTCGCGTGTGTCGCTGTCGGTGCCGATCTCGTGCCTGCGCAGGAGGTCGCCTTCGTTGACCATGCCGACAACCTCGCCGCCGGCGACCACCGGGACGCCGCTGATGCGCCGCTCGAGCAGCAGCTCGGCGATCTCGTGCACCGGGGTGTCCGGCGTGATCGTGACGACGGGTGCTGTCATGATGTCTTTCGAGTTCATCGCTCAACTCCTGGGTTGCACGAGGTGTTCGGGTAAGGCTCGGTCGCGCGAGGACCTCGCGCACCGCGAAGACTCAATACATCGACTGCCAAGCGCCCCACAGCGTGCGGGTGTCTTCGACGCCACGCACGCCGGGCACGTTTTCCGCCGCGACGCGTGCCGCCTGCTGCTCGTCCTCGTTTTCGATCAGACCCTGGTAGTGAACAACGCCTTCGCGCACGAACGCCGTCGACTGGCTGGGCCGCCACCAAGGCTGCCCCACCAGTTCCGCGAGCAGGCGCAAGCGGATCGCCTCGTCGCTCTGCACGCGAGGCGACGGCTTTGCCTGTGACGTCAGGGCCAGCGCCTGGACCAGGTTGGCTCGAGTGACGATGCCGACCAGTTCTTGCCCGCGCAAGACGACGACGCGCCGGACGGAACGCGCGGCGAAGATCGACGCGACCTTCTGCACGGGTGTGTCTTCGGTCACCGTGATCACCTGCCGGGTCATGAAGTCCTTCGCTTGCCGCGCGTGCGACTTGACGTACTCGATCGGCCGTGGATCGCGCTCGATGAGTTGCGTCCACCACGACCTCTCCGGCGCGCTGCTTTCGGTGCCGATTTCGTGGCGCCGCAGTAGCTCGAACTCGTTGACCAGCCCGACCACGCGGCCGTTCTCGACCACCGGCACGCCGCTGATGTGGTGCTTGAGCAGCAGGGCCGCGATCTCGTGCACCGGCGTATCGAGGGTGATGGTGACGACGGGCGCCGTCATGATGTCACTGACCTTCATGGTTCAACTCCTCTGGATTCGTGGGTCGGAAAAGCGCCGCTCGCTGAGCACCTGGTGCGGAACGACGGCCTGGTTGTGCTGTGCATCGCTGGCGTGGTAGAGCAGCGTCAGCCGACCACTGCGCCGCAGATCGTCGAGCAAGCGCAGAAGGTCGGGCCGCTGTTCGAGCTCGGTGCGGTACTTCTGGACGAAGACCGCCCAGCGACTCGGCTCATGGGCGTACCAGCGCCGCAGCGCGTCGCTGGGCGCCACGTCGCGCAGCCACAGGTCGGCCGCCACCTGCTCCTTGGTCAGGCCGCGCGGCCAGAGCCGGTCGACGAGGACACGCATGCCATCGTCGATCGAAGCGGCTTCTCGAGCGCGTTTCACGGCTACCGCGTGGCGCGTCCCGCCCGCGGCCATTCGCTTTGCAGCGCCGGGACCTGCAAGCGGTTCGGTGTTTGGCCTTTGCATGACGGTGTGCGCGGCTACGGCGTCACCGCGGCGATGGTGCGCCGACCGTCGATCAGGCTTTCGACCATCGTCGCGTCGGCCAGGGTCGAGGTGTCGCCGAGGTCGGTGGTGTCGCCGGCGGCAATCTTGCGCAGCACGCGGCGCATGATCTTCCCGGAGCGCGTCTTGGGCAGGCTGGAGGCCCACTGGATCTGGTCGGGCGCGGCAATCGGGCCGATTTCTTTGCGCACCCATTGCCCGAGCGCATTCCGCAGTTCATCGCTCGGCTGGGTGTTCGCCTTCAGGGTGACGTAGGCGTAAATGCCTTGGCCCTTGACCGGATGCGGGTAGCCGACGACCGCCGCTTCGGCGACCTCGGGGTGCGCGACCAGCGCGCTCTCGACTTCGGCCGTTCCCAGCCGGTGTCCGGAGACGTTGATCACGTCATCGACGCGGCCGGTGATCCAGAAGTAGCCGTCCTTGTCGCGCCGCGCGCCATCGCCGGTGAAATACAGGCCTGGACAGGCGCTGAAATAGGTTTGCACGAAGCGATCGTGATCGCGATAGAGCGTACGCAACATGCCCGGCCCGCCGTCGCGCAGGCACAGGCGCCCCTCGCATTCGCCTTCGAGAACCCGGCCGTCTTCGTCGACGATGACCGGCTCGACGCCAAAGAATGGCAGCGTCGCCGAACCGGGTTTGGTGGCAATGGCGCCCGGCAGAGGGGCGATGACGCTGGCGCCCGTCTCGGTCTGCCACCAGGTGTCTACGATCGGGCAGCGCTGCTCGCCGACGACGTTGTAGTACCACAGCCAGGCCTCGGGGTTGATCGGCTCGCCGACCGAGCCCAGCAGGCGCAGCGACTTGCGGCTGGTAGCTCGCACCGGGGCATCGCCCTGGCGGATCAAGGCCCGGATCGCCGTCGGTGCGGTGTAGAAGATGCTGACGCGGTGTTTGTCGATCACCTGCCAGAAGCGCGATGCGTCTGGCCAGGTCGGCACGCCTTCGAACATCACGGTCGTGGCGCCGTTGGCCAGCGGACCGTAGACGATGTAGCTGTGCCCGGTGACCCAGCCGATGTCTGCAGTGCACCAGAACACATCCTCGTCGTGGTAGTCAAGCACATAGCGGTGCGTCAGCGACGCCGCGAGCAGGTAGCCAGCGGTGGTGTGCAGCACACCTTTGGGCTTGCCGGTTGAACCCGAGGTATAGAGGACGAACAGCGGGTCTTCGGCGTTCATCGTCTCGGGCTCACAGTTCGAAGCCTGATGGTCGACGAGTTCGTGGTACCAGCGATCGCGGCCGTCGAGCCAAGCGACCTCGCCACCGGTTCGGCGCAACACGACGCAGGCCTGAACCGATGGACAACGCTTCAAGGCTTCATCGGCGTTGGCTTTCAGCGCAAAACGACGCCCTCCGCGCATGCCTTCGTCGGCGGTGATTAGGAGCTTGGCGTCGCAGTCGCGGATGCGCCCGGCGAGCGACTCGGCCGAGAAACCAGCGAAGACCACCGAATGCATTGCACCGATGCGCGCGCAGGCGAGCATCGCCACCGCCGCCTCCGGCACCATCGGCAGGTACACCGTCACCCGGTCGCCCTTGCAGATGCCGAGCGACTTCAGGCCGTTGGCCAAGCGGCAGACCTCGGCGTGCAACTCGGCGTAGCTGAGCGTGCGGCTCTCGGCCGGATCGTCGCCCTCCCATACGATGGCGGCTTTCCGTGCGCGCTCGAGCAGATGCCGGTCGAGGCAGTTCACGCTGGCATTGAGCACGCCGTCTTCGAACCATCGGATGTGAATGTCCTCCGGGCCGTAGGAAACGTCGCGAATCCTGGTGGGGTGGTGGAACCAGTCGAGGTGCTCAGCCTGTTCGGCCCAGAACCTCTGTGGGTCGTGCATCGAGCGCTGGTAGTCGCGGCGGTAGGCCGCGTTGTCGAACCAGGCTCGACGCTGCCACGACGCGGGCACAGGAAAAATGGCATCGCTGCTTGGCGCTGACATGGTCTGCTCCGGTTCGAATGGAGAACTCAAGCGGGCAGCGGTGCCGCAACCCGGTCGGCTCGCGTAGTTGCTTGCGCCGCGCGCCCGCTGGACGCGTTGGAAAACTGGCCTTGGCAGCTCCCGGTTGAACAAGTTGTCTCCGTCCACGATGCGTGTCGGCGTTGGCCTTCGTCGCGATCTCGAGCGCGCGCCAGTCCGTCGGCGTAGGGAAGGTTTGGAAGTTCGACCGGCATAGGTGGCTCCGGTGACAACGGTTGGTAATGGCAATGTTCGGTTTGCGCTGGACAGAAGTACAACGAATGTTATTGCCAGATCAATGCAATATATGTGTTGTGAAGTGCGTCGGCATTGCAGACGCTCTTGCTCGCGGAAGGCTCCTCGGCCAGCGCCTTCTTCTTTGCCGTCCAGTCGTGCCCGTAGCGGGTGACCAACTAAATCATCGGCAATGGAAATTATGTTAAGTCATGAGCCGGGCGCTACCTCCGACCACGGGTGCCCAGCCGGCGGCCCGGCTACAGTGCGAGGCGACGGCGGAACTTTCGTCGCGTGCCGCGTAGTCTTCCATCGCGGTGACCGCGTGCTGCATTCGCCGCAACTGGCCGATGGTCGCCGTGCGATTGTTCGTGCAAGTCGACGTAGGTGGGGGAGACGTAGATTTTCGACACGAGGGATCACCTCCAAAGTTGTCGGTTCCGGATGGCCCGCGACCCTGCTCCAACCGCAGGTTACTCCGGCGGCGGCCCTCCAGGCGTCGTCGGTCCTCCGCACATCTGGGGAGCTTGCGCCCCCCTTCCAGCTTGTGGTCCCACGGCCATCGCCTATAGACGATGGAAGGCCAACCGTGGGAGGACACCCCGATGCAATCCAGGCAAGGCTTCGCCCGCCGGCTGCTGGTGGTGCTCGCGTGCGCGGGCCTCGCCGGCTGTGCGTACATTTCGAAGGTTAGCCCGCGCTCTGGCCTTCCCGGCACGGTGGTGCAGATCGACGGGGCCGGGTTCTCGCCGCAGTGGCACGAAAACCAGGTCACCATCGGCGGCGCCGCGGCCCGGGTGATCGAGGGCAGTGCCAGCCGGCTGCGCGTGGTGGTGCTGCGCGACCTGGTCAGCGGCACGGTGCAGGTGACCACGCCCGCGCGCACCATCGTCAGCAGCGACGTGTTCGAGCGCCGCGGCGACACGCTGGGGCCGACGCCCGAGCGTGATGCCGATGCCAAGCTGGTGGTGGGCCGCGACTTCCCGCCCGACCGGCGCTACGACATGCAGGCCAAAGGTGCCAGCCAGAAGGTGCTGGTGGTGCTGGCCCGGCCGACCGACATCGACCCCGAAGCCGCCATCCCGGGCTGGGCCGCGGCCGAAGTGGGTCCGTTTGCCAACGCCAAGGAGTTCGTGCAGCGCCTGGTGTCGCACCCCGAGCGCGGCGTCAGCCGCTACTTCAGCGATGCCACCTACGGCCAGCTGGGCGGCGACTTCCTGGTCACCGACTGGCAGCCGCTGAGCCAGCCCTGGGACTTCTACGCTTGGGGCCCCGCCGACGTCACGCGGGCGCAGACCAGCGTGGCCGGCGCGCAGACCGACCTGGACACCGTGCTGGCCAACCCGGCCTCCACCCAGGCCGACATCGACGCCGCCCAGGCGCGCCTGGACGCTAAGAAGCAGGCGCTCAAGCAGGCTCAGGACTCGCAGGGTTTCCTGCAGCAGGCCGACTTCGCGTTCGCCGAGGCGCTGATCGGTGCCAAGGCCGCGCTGGGTGCGGCTGTGTTCGACCAGTACGCCGACCACTTCCTGGTGCTGGCCGGGCCGTGGATGCGCGGCTCGTGCTGCTGGGTGGGTACCGGTTTCCATGCCGAGTCGGCCAACCCGGCGCTGCCACTGGGGCCTTTCGACATCGGATTCCCGGCGCCGCGCGGCGGCACCTGGATGGCCGAGGACGGCAAGCCCGGGCGCATGGCGCACGAGCTGTCGCACTTCTTCGCCAGCGGCGACCTGTACGACGGTCCGGCGGGCGCCTTCGACCTGATGGGCTTCCACGACAGCCTGCCCCTGTACAGCGGCTACAACCAGCATCTGCGCGGCGACTGGCTGGACCAGGGCGCCTCGGGCAACGTGCTGAAGCTGCAGTGGGGCACGCCCGCCGACCTGGACCAGACCATCGAGCTCGTGGCCCACGGCAAGACGCAGGACCCCACGGGCGACAGCGTGCGGCAGGTGATCCGGCTGCGCGTGACCGACGGGCTGTTCTATTTCGTCGAGGTGCGGCAGCGGCCCGATGCAGCTGCCGGCGCGGCGCAGGACTTCGCCTTCGACAAGAGCGTGCCCGGCGGCGAGGCCGGCGTGCAGGCCGGCGTGCTGATCACCAAGGCGCTGGAGAGCAACAACCAGAGCAACAACCGCGAGCCGATGATCTCGCTGGTGCCACCGGAGATCTCGCCCAGCCCGCGGCTGATGGTCGTGGGCGAGGTCTTCACCGACCCGGCGCGCACCATCCGCATCTCGGTGGTGTCGCGCACGCAGGACCGCCCGGCGCGCTATCGCGTGCGGGTGGAATGGGGCCACCTGCCTGCCGCCGACCCGAACGGCCAGTTCGACCTGCGCATCACGCCGTGGGCATCGCCACCGTGGGAGACGGAGGACATCTGGGCCAACAGCGTCAAGAACGACGAGACCTCGCCGCCGCGCATGCTGTTCCAGAACCATGAGCCCGGCGACGAGACCAAGCCCATCGGCAACGGCGACCCGCCCTGGGTAGGCCACGACAACACACTGTTCGCGCGCATCAGCAACCAGGGCGTGGTGCAGACGCCGGACGACGTGCGCGTGACTTTCTACGTCAACACGCCGCCCGGCGTGGGCGATAACGGCACCTGGACGCCCTTCGACACCGTGGTGGTGGGCAGGCTGAATCCGGGCGAGACGCGCGTGGTCGAGGCCGCGCGCAAGTGGCGCCCCAGCGTGGGCGAACACACCTGTGTGAAGGTGCTGATCGAACGGATGAACGGCGAGGTCAGCTTCGACAACAACGAGGCGCAGGAGAACTTCAGTGACTTCGAGGCCGAAGGCGCCAGCCCCTACCGTGCGGTGGAGCTGGACGTGCTGGCACGCAACCCATACGACCAGGGTATCGCGATGGAGCTGATGGCGCGCGGCGTGCCGCGCGACTGGTTCGTCGCCTTCGACCATGGCGCGGTGTGGCTGCCGCCCAAGGGCGAGAAGCGCATCCATGCGGTGATGTGGACCGACCGCGTACCCGAGTGGATGCAGGACCGGCCGAAGGACCAGGGCCCGCCCAAGGCCATGATCAGCCTCGAAGGCTGGGTCGGGCGGCCCTTCGACCGCATCATTCCGGTGGGCGGGGTCACCGCCTTCGTCAAGGCCGTGCGGCAGGTGGTCGTGCAAGCCGAACCGCGCCAGAAGGAAGCGCGCAGTGGCGAGAAGCTGGGCGTGCTGGGCCGGGTGACGCCTGCCATGGGAGGTGTGCCCGTCGCCATCCACGTCATCGACCCAAACGGCAAGACCGCCGTCGAGCGAGTGGCAACGCAGCCAGACGGCCGCTTCGACCACGTGATGAGCGTGCCGCTGGGCCAGCCGGGCGACCACCGGCTGCAGGCCTTTGTGCTCGGCGGCAGCCCGGCGGCGCAGGCCGAGTCACCGCCGGTGCGCGTACGCGTGAACTGAACTGCCACCCAGCGGACAACCATGGACTGCCTCAAACACAGCAACTGTGACGTTCGCGCAGTTCAGCAACGCCGACTTCAACGCAGGCCCGCTTGGCCATCACGGTCGACGGCAGCACGTTGGTCGAGATCGAGCGCGCGGGCTCCGCTGATCGAATTCGGAAGTGCTTCGAGAATGAATCCTATCCCCTCTGCGGCGTGATCCAAGTTCATTGGAGCCGGACCACTAGTGTATGGGTCGCATATCGATATTCGTCCGTGAAGATGGTGCGAGTGCCCTTCATGAGACGGGTTTTTCTTGGTTTGCCGCCGTCGCGCCTTCTGCGTGGGCTCTCCACCGGCGGATGCCCAGAACGTTTTTCTTGGTCTGCCTTTGCCACCCACTCATTACGAGGATCGCTATGGATCTGCTTGCCTGGGTGGACGACAAGACAGTCTACGGAGCCCTATTACTCCTTTGGTTGATCGTGGCGGCGATGGCTTTCGGCTGGCTAGCAAATCGATGGCATCTGTACGTGCTGCACCGCAACAAGTATGCACTGGCCCTGCGTGAGGGGAACTAGCCGCTTGCGCGAGGGCGCAAGACAGCATGCGAGCTTGACTGCAATCGGATTGTGCGCGGCCAATCCTGCGCCGGCCGGCACACTACAGCCCGGATGCCGACCATCAAGTGCACTACTCGGATCTTATCGCATCGACGGCGAGCCCTGAATGTAGCCACGGCTAACAGAAGTCGAGGGGTGCAATGATTAACGAGTGCTTGGTTCAAATTGCGAGTGGGGTAGAGATATACGACGGACTCGTCCCTCGCGAGATGCTTGCGGGCATCCTTCTGTTCTCAATAGTGGCGGCGGTAGTGGTGGCGCCGCTTGTCTCTGCTGCGTACGGTCGGCGAGTATCACGCCTAATGGCGTCCAAGCTTGTCTTGCCAGAAAGAGTGCGCCCCCAGTTGTCCGCCAATGCGAGCGCCACTTGTCGCGTTTCACTCCAGGAGATTCAAAACGCAAGCAGGTGCCGAAAAACTCGCATCAGGACCGCCACTGTTGTTGCGCTACTCATCTATATCAGTGGAGCAATCCTCATCGCGGCCGGACTCTACAGTTCCCCTATTACGCTCGATATGTTGTCCGTCTCACTCTTGGCCGCAGGCGCGGCCTACTCCAATTTGACCCCTTTGCGGGGAACGCGGGGATCGGTTTGTCTGGTTGTTCTCGCAACTGGTTTCGTCCTCCTCCTCGCGTTGTCTGAGAAGGATGGAGATCTCGCTTTTGAAGCGCTCTTGGCATTCGCGTTCATCGCGGGAGCATTCAGTCGAAAGTGCCGGGCTCTCTTGGCGCCCCTGGTGTGTATCGCGTTCATCTTCTTGCTGACCCTGTTCGCCACGTTCTTTGCACTGACGCCAGGCACCTGCGCAAATGTGTTGGACGCTATCGAAGCAGGTGGCGTCAGCCCCGTGATTGTCAGCACTTCCATGGTCGCGATCGCAATTCCATTCTACGCCGCCACGCGCGTACCGAAAATTGTCTTGTGCGCATATCGGGCGGGCATCATTAGTGACATATCACTTATGGCAGCGCTAGGAGTCTCGCTTGCGACATTCTTGATTGTGCTGGCAGCGGATGGACCGAAGCGGCCGTTATGGCACTTGGTCTTGGTATGGTTGGCTTGGGTCGCGGCAATCATCGGCGGATATGTGACGACATTGGGGCGTATCGCTAAACCGGCTGCAACAAGAACACTACTCATGCTCCGGGTGTTCTCTTCCACCACAAGGCAAAGAGATTTGCTCGAGAACTTGCAAACGCAGTGGCGCTATTTTGGGCCGATTCTCGAAATCGGCGGACCAGATCTGGCGACGCTTAACGTTGACGCTCGGAAGGTCGTCCAGTATCTTGCAGGAACTGGCCATGAGGAGTTTTTAAGAGGCGGTACTCTTCTCCTTGGAGCGGACAGGGAAGGGCGATTCCATGTAAATGAAGTCTTTTGCTTGCAATCCAATTGGCAAGCGACCGTGGGATCGCTTATGGAGATCTCTGATGTCATACTTATGGATCTTCGAGGATTTAAGTCCGGCCGCTCTGGGGTAGAGTTTGAGCTGGAACTCTTGATAAAGACAAGTGCGATAGATCGGGCAGTTTTAGTCGGGGACAAGGAGACGCAATGGTTGGCTGTTGGTGATATTGTTGGCCCCAGAGCTGGGGCACGAATCTGTGAAGACACGGATGTGTTCGCTGCGTGCATGGACGCACTGCAAGCCAAGTCGGTGCGGGACAGAAGTTAAGGTCCAAGCAAGCGGCCCCGTCGGCGTATCGGCGTCATGCGGCGGGCCAACGCGATCCCGCGCTGCTGCCCGAGCGAGCCCACGCGATGCTCAGCTGCTTCCCCAGGTGCAGCGGGTGTACGACCAGAACCTGCAGGTCTACGGCGCCGACAAGGTCTGGCGCCAGTTGCGGCGCGAAGGCACGGCCGTGGGCGCGCTGCACCGTCGAGCGGCTGATGCGGCTGCGCGGGCTGCGTGGTGCGCGCCGAGGCAAGGCGGTGCGCACCACCGTGCCGGATGCCAAGGCGGCGTGTCCGCTGGATCGGGTGAACCGGCAGGTCAAGGCGGCTCGCCCGAACAGCTGTGGGTGGCGGACTTCACCTCTGTCTCGACCTGGCAGGGCTTCGTCTACGTCGCCTTCGTCATTGAGAACCCGGTCCTCCGCATCTGACCGAGGTGTCGGCACGCCGATTCCGTTGGGGCACTGGTCCTGACTTCGTTGCACGGACGGGTTGGGACCGAGGCTCCAGTCGGTTCGATGAGCTCAGCGCAGCGATATCCACCGGCGGCGCGGCGTGTGCCACGCAATTGGCCGATGGTAGGTGTCCCGTGTTCGGCGCGCGATGTCGGCGTGCCGCAGGTGGCCCGCTGCTTGCGTTCGAAGTCCGCAGGCGGGGTTTGACCGAGGCGGCGGGCGCCAGGGACTGACCGGCCCCCGGGGGCAGAATCGCCGCGACGATGAACCCCCTTCCCGCTCACAAGGGTGGTGGCGCCGCGGCCTGCTGCTGCTGGCACTGATCGCCGCGCTGATCGCCGCGGTGTCGTGGTTCAGCCGCAGCAAGCCGGTCGCGGTGGTGGTAGCCGAGGTCACGCGCGGCAGGGTCGAATCGACCGTTGCCAATACGCGCGCCGGCAGCATCGAGGCCTGCCAGCGCACCAAGCTGTCGACCATCAGCGGCGGCCGCATCGAGCTGCTGGCGGTCAAGGAGGGTGACCGCGTCAAGAAGGGCCAGCTGCTGATGAAGCTGTGGAACGACGACCAGCAGGCGCAGCAGGCGCTGGCGCAGGCGCAGCTGGAAACCACGCGCCGGCGCGTGAGGACGCCGCGCGCAGCGAGGCCGACGCGCGCAGCGGCAGCTGTGCCGCCGCGCAGGCCGACGTGCGGCAGGCCCAGGCGCGGGTGGAGGTCACCCGCGTCGAGCAAAGCCGCACGCTGCTGCGGGCGTCGTTTGCCGGCACGGTGGCCAAGATCGTCGGCGAGGTCGGCGAGTACTCCACGCCTGTCGGTGGCCGGCGCGGTGCTCGGCTACGGCGTCGGCCACTTCGGCGCCTTCGTGATCCGCCAGCTCTACCCGGCCTTCCCGGCCTGGCCGCCGACCTGGGCGGTGCTCGCGGCGCTGGCCACCGCGCTGATCACCGGCATCCTGTTCGGCGTGCTGCCGGCGCAGCGCGCGGCCGCGCTCGACCCCGTGGCCGCGCTGGGGCGGCGTTAGCAAGGGCGCGGGCCTATGTGGCTGCAGGATGCGATCGGCATGTCGTGGCGCGCGCTCAGCGCGCACCGGCTGCGCAGTTTTCTCACGCTGCTGGGCATCGCGGTGGGCATCGCCGCGGTGATCCTGCTGACCTCCATCGGCGAGGGGCTGCACCGCTTCGTGCTGGCCGAGTTCACGCAGTTCGGCACCAACGTCATCGGCATCACGCCGGGCAGGACCACCACCGGCGGCGCCAACCCGGGCTTTCCGTCGTCGGTGCGGCCGCTGACGCTGGCCGATGCGCAGGCGCTGCGCCGCGTGCCGCAGGTGCTGCAGGTCGCGCCCGGCGTGACCGGCAATGCCGAGGTCGAAGGCAACGGCCGGCTGCGCCGCGTGATGGTCTATGGCACCACGCCGACATTGATCGAGGCCTTCAAGCTGCGCATCCGCAGCGGCCGGTTCCTGCCGCCCGACGATGCCGACAGCGCGCGCAACTTCGTCGTGCTGGGCGCCAAGCTGCAGCGCGAGCTGTTCGGCGCGGACAGCCCGCTGGGCACGCGGCTGCGGGTGGGCAGCCTGCAGTTCCGCGTCATCGGCGTGCTGCAAGCGCGCGGCCAGTTCCTCGGCATCGACCTCGACGACGTGGCCTACATCCCGGCGGCGCGCGCGCTGGAACTCTTCAACCGCGACGGGCTGATGGAGATCAACCTGAGCTACGCCGAAGGCGCCAATGCGCACCAGGTGGCCAATGCCGCGAAAGCCGTGCTGGCGGCGCGCCACGGCCGCGAGGACTTCACGCTGGTGACGCAGGAAGACATGCTGCGCACGCTGTCGAACATCCTCGATGTGCTGACGATGGCGGTGGCCGCGCTGGGCAGCATCTCGCTGCTGGTCGGCGGCGTCGGCATCGTCACGACATGACCATCGCGGTGGCCGAGCGCACCGCCGAGATCGGCCTGCTGGTGGCGCTGGGCGCGCGCCGCGCCACCGTGCTGCGCCTCTTCCTCGGCGAGGCCGTGGTGCTGTCCGCCGCCGGCGGGCTGCTCGGCCTGGCGATCGGCATCACGCTGGCGCAGGCGCTGCGGCTGGCGGTGCCGGCGCTGCCGGTGCAGACGCCCTTGCTGTTCATCGTGCTGGCCGAGGGCGTGGCCCTGGTGATCGGGCTGGCGGCGGGGGTACTGCCGGCGCGGCGGGCGGCGCGGCTGGATCCGGTGGAGGCGTTGCGGGCGGAATAGCGGCAGCAAACTGCACAGCTCGTCGATGTCGGCGACGGGCAGCCGGCGCGAGCACCACGCCCGATCGATGATCGGCGCGGGACGCCTGTGCGGCGGCGATGACTTTCAGGGGAAAGTCATCGTTGCGGGATCGATCGCCCTACGGCCAGTGCAAACCCAAGGGGCGATTGAGCGATGGCTTCAGCCCCGAAGTCATCGCCCCGGCTCACGTCGTCACGACGCAGCCTTGATCTGTCGCATCTCCTCAGCCAGCATCCACAGCGCACGGTTCAGGCTCACGCCGCGGTCGATGCTGCCGACCGGCCGGGTCTGGAGCCTGCGGCCCTGCACGCTGCGGCCCGGCTGCCCGCCACGCATCACGTTCTCCTGCACGCGCTGGAACGTGGTCCAGAGGTTGTGCCCGATGTCGTCGACGCGGCGCGCCTCATTGAGCTGTTCGGCAGTCACCGGCGCCGGCCGGTGTCCGCCCGTCTCTTCGACCGGGCGCTCGCCGAAGCGCAGTGCCAGCGCAGCCGTCGCGAAGGCGATCTCCTCGCGCGGCTCAAGCGGCAGGGCCTTCATCGCCTCGGTTTGCTGCTCCACCGCCTCGAACTCGTCGAGCACGCGGAAGGCTCCTTCGATCACCTCACCCTGGATGTTGCCCTTGTGCGGGATGCGGATGTCCTCCACCACCTCGCCCACCACCAGGCCGTTGCAGCACACGAAGCGGAACATGCCCGCGAGCATTTGGTAGCTGCTGGCGCCGTCGTGGCTGTTGATCAGGATGATCTCGTTCGCCTCGGGCCGGGTCTGCACCTGCCCGGCATGCCGCATGCGGATCATGTGCTTGGTGAACGCGGCCTTGCCTTCGATGCGGCTGGCGCCTTGCGCGACCATGAAGGGCTCGAATCCCTCCTTGCGCAGGCCGCGCAGCACATCGATGGTGGGGATGTAGGTGTAGCGCTCGGAACGGCTCGCGTGCTTGCCCTCGGCAAATATGGACGGCGCCGCGGCGCGCATCTGGTCTTCGCTCAGGGGCTGGTCGCCACGCATCACGCGGGCGTTGGAGGCAAACCTTGTGGCCAAGGCCGGGGTGGCCAGTGTCGTGGTCGAGTACATGATGTTCCTTCGATCGTTGGGTCGGCTTCGAAGGGCGGGCGCGGCTCGGTGGCCTATTGACCAACCTGTCGCCCACCCGGTTCGGGTTCAGGCGTCGGCTTGCGCCGGCTGGCGCGCGTTGCGCGGCTTGCGGCTGTTCACGGCCGGTGCGGTGGGCCTCCCTCCGCTTGGCGCACCTTCATCGTCACGGTGGGTGCGGCGGGCTTCGCTCTCGGCGCGGCTGTCGAGGTAGTCGATCTCCTCGGCAGTGAATGCCATGCCGTAGACGGTCTCGCCGTCCTTCTCGTAGTTGTTGTTGCGCAGCCGGCCGGCGATGTTGACGTGCGAGCCCTTGCGCAGGTACTCGGCGGCGTTCTCGGCCTGCTTGCCCCACAGCGTCCACTGGATCGCGGTCGATTCCTCTTCGCGCGTCTCGCCCGATCCGCGCCGCGTATTGCTGATTGCGGTCACCACCGCCTTGGCGATCTTGCCCTCGCGACCGTTGACGAATTCGAGCTTGACGGCGCCCGCCAGGTGCGCGTGACGTTGAAACACTTGAACGTTGGCCATGGCCATATCTCCTGACGTGAGCGACCAGCCGGGCCCCGATCCGGGTTGCCCTCAAAACTGATCCTCTCGCTCGGACTTCCTCGCTCCCGCCCACGGGCGGGCGGGGGGTGGGCATGGTCCCTTCCCTCACGGGAAGGGGTTGGGGATGGGTGGGGTTCATCAGCAGCCGAAGCAGTGAGCCGGTTTCCCGGCCCACCGCTTTGAAGATCCCCCCACAAGTCCCCCTCACCCACGGATGGGGGCGCAGCTGGGGGGAGCGCGGTGGGACGACTGGCGCACGGGCTGCTCCCTCCCACGGTCGGCGCAGCGTCGCGGCTGATGTGCCAGCTTGCCTGGCTCAGCGGTTGCAGCGAAGATCGGCCTAACGCTCACGAGCAGCGGCGCCCCTGCGGCCGACGTGCCACAAAGCAAAGCGACTGGCGCGGTGGTCGAGCTGCTGCGAGCACTTCTCGCACTCCCGACTTCAGCGGCCCGGCGTCGGGCGTGGCGGTGACCGGGGTGGCGATCTGGCTGGCGCGCACCGAGCGCAGCGACCTGCAAGCCGGTCAGTTCGCCAAGCGGGCCTCGTTCACGCGCAGCGTGAAGGAATCAGGGCCCGCGATCCCCGGGCAAGGGAAGGGGCCGCGGCGTGCTTCAGCCGGCAGCGCCGGCCTGCTCGGATCTGCGTGAGGGATGGCAGCCCGTCAAGGGGCGAGACGCTGAGCCTTTTGACAGCGGCTCGACGCGCAGCGCAACAGCCCGGCCCCGCGCAGCGGGGACACGTCCAGGCCCACCGAGACCTGTAGGCAGACCTGGCCCCACCCGCGCCATCTGCGTCCCCACTTGTCTCGACGTAGTAGGCCAAGGAAACCTCGCCCGAAGGCCTTACGATGACTTCGACAAGAACGGCAGGGACAAGACCTTGAACCCGAACGACCACGACGACAGCCGATCAGTCGCCCTGTATTGGGACTTCGAGAACCTGCACGCCGGCCTCATGGAGGCCAAGTACGGCGAAGGTGTCTACGCCAAGCAGGACAACCGCTTCAAGGTCCAGGAACCGCTCGTCGACGTGCAGGCCCTCGTCGAGCTGGGTGCCTCGTTCGGTCCCGTCGCCATCAACCGCGCCTACTGCAACTGGCAGTACTTCGGCCGCTACCGCGACGCCCTGCTGCAAAGCGCCGTCGAACTGATCCAGCTCTTCCCTCCCGGCGCTTCCGCCAAGAACGGCGCCGACAAGAAGGGCGAGACCGACCACCTGCTGCGCGCCCGTTGAGGGCCTGACGCCCCCGAGTCCACCATCACGGGCCCAACGCCATTTGGACAACTATTGATAGTCAGAATGCAGCGCCGGCGGCTGGGACAGGTCTCCATCGATGTTCAGCAGGACGCTGGCCAACTCGAGCTTGCGCCACAGGGACGGCGGCATCGCCATGATCCCTTCAGGAGTGCGCGCACGGGTGATCCAGGCGCCGATCTGGGCGTGCTGGTCGGTGGTCAGCAGCATGCGGTCCCGCATCTCGTCAAGCGTCTGCATGGTTGTCGTTTCCTCGAGGAAGTCGTCGACTTGAAGCACGCAGGATGCCAGAGCCCGGCGCCACCTTCGTGACGGGCATCGCTACAGTGGAGTTGGCAGCGACGAGGCTCAGGCTTAGACGAGCCGAAAACGCGCCGGCGACGCCTTGTCGAAGGCCGTTGACCCTCCGAGTTCGTGGTCGCCGTCAGGATATGCCGATGCCGGCACCGAGCTAGACCCGTCTTGCCACCCACCTTGCTCGGCTCGCTGTTGACGTCTGTCGAGCGAGATGCCGGACTCGGGGCTCCTCGAGGACCCCGTCGACAGCATTGACGGCGCGCATGATGAAGCAGCTCGATTCATGGCCCGGCCGGGAGGCCGACAGGCGTACTTACGGCTTGATCAAGTACGGAGTCCGGTCCTCGACGCCGGCGATCCACAGCGGGGGCTTTCCGCGGCCGGTCCACGTCTTGCCCGTTGCCGCGTCGCGGTACTTGGGTTCGCCGACCGTTTTCGCGGCCGCCGCGCTGCGCCGGCCCCTGCCCTTCGCGACCACCGCCGGCTCCGCGCCGTTCGACTTCGCCGAGGCGATCAGGAATGCGGAGCGGTCCTTGGCGCCGGCGATCCAGGCGGGCGGCTTGCCGCGGCCAGTCCATGTCTTGCCGGTTGCTGGATCGCGGTACTTGGCCACACCGAACTGCGGCGCCTGCGTCACCGCTGCGCCTCGTACTGCGCCGCCCTTTGCCGACTTGGACAGACCGAGGTCGTCCGCGGAAATGCCGTACACGCTGATCGCCTCGCGGATGCGCCCGATGACACCGGCCTTCTCGGCATCGCGAAGCTTGTCTGCCTGGGCCTGAAGCCGGGCGATCTCAGCCGTCAAATTGCGGTATGTGCTCATTCCAAGTCCTTTGGTCAATGGGAGAAGGGCCGACGCCCTTCCCTCTTCTCAAGCCGCAGCTCGATTACAGCGCGGCGTCCTTGAGCTTCTTCAGCGCTCGGGTCTTGATCTTCACCGTGGCAGGCTTCGCGGCGAACACGCGTTCCTGCTTGGTGAACGGGTCGATGCCTGTGCGCTTCTTCTTGGCCGGCACGTTGAGCACGGTGACCTTCAGCAGTCCGGGCAGCGTGAAAGCGCCCAAACCCTTCTTGTGCACCGACGCCAGCATCGTCGCTTCCAAGGTCGCGAACACCGCCTTGACGGCCTTGGGTTCGACGCCGGAGGCCGCTGCCACGTGCGCGATCAGTCCGGTCTTGTTGAGGGCCTCCTTGATCGGTTTCGAGGCCACAGGCGCTGTAGCCTTCTTTGCGGGGATCGGGCCCTTTGCGGCCGCGGCCTTCTTGGCTGTTGCCGTTGTCGTCTTCTTCGATGCAGTTGCCATAGAACCTTATACCAACGATTGAGATGCGCCTGTCATGCAGGCGCGGCATTCTAAGTGCCTCAGGCGAAAGAGCCCAATGCGCGGTTCGGGCGACTACGCTGCGAGCCGATGCTCGTAGTAGGGTCGCTCCCGATCATCAAGGATTGCGTACAGATCACCGAGCCGCCTTGGATCCGGGTTCAACCACGCGTCGATGTTCTCTGGCCGCAAGGGAATGATGCACCGGTCATGCCCCGCTGCAGACACCTCCGGCGGCGGCTCGTCGGTGATGGCCGCAAATGAGAGCAATTCAGGTTCCCCAGGAAGGATCGAGCGCGACCAAAGGCAGGCGACCAGCATGTCCTGTGTCGGTCGGGGCCTGAACTCGAGCACCGCATTCTGGACCTCCTCGCCTTCTGCCAGCTCACGCCCTTGCACCCGATGGAGGTTCACGTTCTCGTAGAACGCGTTGACCACCGTGATTCCATGTGAGTACCCGAAGATGCCCTTCCAGAAGCCCTGGAGGTTGTCTCGCCTGGCGTTGTACGTTCCCGGGTACTTTGTGTCATAGAACGCTGGCTTCCCGGCCGGGCGGCACTGGTAGCGCATCGGCTTGACGACGCGGCGGCCGTTCTCGACCACCAGAACCGGCGCGTAGTAGCCGGGATAGATGCGGCAGTCGTCGTCGATCAGTTCGGTCCTGCGCATGTCGGCCAGCTTGCCCATCGCAGCTTCGATCTTGTTGATGGCGATGCGCAGGCTCTCCGCCGCGGCCTTCGTCGGCTTGCTCTGCAGGGCGCGCTCGGCGTCAGCCTTGCGCTTGCGCTGCTTGAAGAGGTCCTGCTCCCATCGAACGGTCTGGTCCGCGGCATGCTCCTCGATCAGCATCCTGATCATTCGCTGCTCTTCGTTTTGCGGATCGCTGAACGCCAGCTCCATCGCCTTCGGAACCTTCACCTTGGGATCGGTCCTGCGCCGCCAGAACAGATCGACGAACTCGCGCAGATCGATGTCGGCGCCGAACGTCCGCACGTAGCGGCGGTAGTCGTGGATGATTTGAGCGGAATAGCACATGCGTTGTTGGAAACGAAGGACCGTGCTTCGAATTGTGCGCTGTACAGGCGCGCGCAAGCTTGCCCGATGCGCATCGTTTGCCTGGAATTGCTGCCGCGGCCGTGAGCTGCACGGCCAGAAGCTGGCCGGCCTGTAGGAGCTGGTACGGATCGCGAAGCCCGGAAAGCAGGAATCTTGGCTGCTCTTCAAGAAGCGCGACGCCTGGACGCGACCGCTGGCCGAGTACGACGTCGTGACGGCGCTGCCGGACAGCGTCGTCAAGAAGCCGCTCGGACCAGTCCGAGAGCGGGAGGCTCGATCAGCACCCGCGAGTAGCGATGACATCGGCCTGGCCGGGCCAAGGAGGCACCGCTTCCCGCCAAGTTGAGTCCACAGCTCGCGACCTTGCCAAGGCGCCGCCGACGATCGCTGAGTGGGTCTACGACATCAAGTCGACGGCCACAGCATCCTGGCGCGAATCGAGAACGGCAAAGCACGCTTCACGACGCGCAACTGGGAAGCCTTAACCAGCAGCACGAGGCAGCGCCTCCTCTCGGTCATCCACGCACTGTGTCGGCGACCGAAGCCGGCCCCATCAAGGAGCACAATTTCGAGACTGCGTTCCAACACACGGAGGATCCACGGAGCACCTGCAGCGACCGTGACAGCTTGCCTGGCGCGATCGAAGCCGCTGCGCGGAGCAGCCCGCCCAACAGCATGAGCCCCGGCCCCGCAGCTGCGGGCGGCGTGACACCAAGCGCAGCGACTGGTGCGACGATCGAGGCCGGGCGATCTGAACAGCAGGCGCTCGAGCACCAGGCCGGGACACGCGCCTGCAACCAGGGCTCCAGACGCAGACCCACGCGGTGTATTCTTTCCTAGCCGAGGTCACCCTCGCGCCGAGTCCCCGCAAAGGATCGAACCATGTGGGTAGTGTTCGTCTCGTTCGCGACGCAGAACCTGCGGGTCGCTCAGCGGGTGGTCGAACACCTTGAGGCCGAGGGGATCAGGTGCTTCTTCGCGCCGCGCGATATTGCGGTCGGCTCGACCTGGCAGGATTCTCTCAGTGAAGCCATCGCGGCCTGCTCGGCGGTGGTGCTCGTGCTGTCCCGGCACGCGGGCGCGTCGGGGCACGTGCTGCGCGAGGTAGACATGGCCGTGGAGCGGCGCAGGACCATTCTCCCGATTCAAGTAGACGAAAACGAGGTGCCGGCGGCGCTCGACTACCTCTTGCGCCCGTTCCAAAGGCTGAAATCCAGTCCCCGTGTCGCGAAGCGCGATCTCGATGCGGTGGTGGCCGCCGTCCGGGATGTGCTGGCTCGCACCGGCCCGGGAACGAAGCCGACGCGCCCGGCGCCCGCTGCACCTGGCTCGGAATCGCCTTCGCTCTATCGTCGCCTGCTGACGTTTGGCTCTCAGCACGAACTGGACGAACTCTCGGAACGCGTCGAGCTTGCTCTGGCGCGGGAACCAGACGACGTCGAATTGCGGATGTTGCGTCGACAGGTGCAGCGGGCGCTCGAATCGCACCAACCCGCACGGGATGCAAGCACGCGCGCAATGCGCGCTATGAGTCCGTCCATCACATACGGATTCCTCGCGGTGATCGGTGTCGGCGTGGTGTTTTCGGTCTGGCATGAAAGCCCGATGACGCCCTCCTTCCCGCCACCGCCGCACTCGGCGTCGGGGCCAGTCTCGTCGGCACCACCGCCCGCACCGGTGCCGGCATCGACGCCAACACCAGCCCCTGCACCATCCTCGTTCGATCCGAGGCAAGAGTACCAACGGGTCGTGGCAGCGGAGTCTCAGGACTTCGGCGTCCAAGCCGCAGCGGCAAGGAAGACGCTGCGCATCGGACGCGACGCGCTCGCGTTCACAGTGCATGCAGCGCGCCCGGGATACCTGTACGTGCTGGCCGACGATGGGCAGGGGCCGCTGACGCAACTGGTCCCGAACGCGTTGACCGGCGCCGTGAAACTAGACGCGGGACGAGCCTTCCGGTTTCCGGAAGACTTGAGGCGCCCCAGCGGGGGTCCGGCGCATCTGACGCTTATGGCGGCCGATCCGCCCGGCACGATGCGGCTGCTGATCGTCGTCTCTTCGGTCGAGCGTGACCTTCGCGGCCTCAAGCCCGCGCAGCAAGGGCCGTTCAGCGTCTATCCGTTTGGGTCAGCGGCCGCAGCCGCCCTTGCCGGCCACACCGGAGCGCAACCCTTGCTGGTCGGCAGGCCCGACTGTCCCGGCAGCGCGCGCTGTGACGAGAACTATGGCGCTGCCATCCTGGAGCTGGAGTTGGTTCGCTGATGCGTGGGTCTCGGACATGCCGGATGCGTCTCCGCGCACGGCGAAGCCTCCTTGCCCGCCCCTGCTGTTCCGGCGCGAATCTTGAGTGGGCCTTGCGCCTCCCAGGAATTCCGTGACTAGGGAGTAACCGCTTAGCCCCTCACTGTTGGGCTGATAGTGACTGAACCTTGAGTCATCAAACAGGGGAACGGGATTGAATCGCTCAAAGTCCGGTGCGAATCTGCTGGATCGACTGCGAACGAACACAACCGGTCGCTCCGTGTGGATGCGAAATAGTGATTCATAGGCCGGGCCAACTATCCAGGTGCGACCGTCGCACACGATGACCAACCCGGCGACGTCAGGCAAATTGGCCGCCCATTCGTTGTCATGAATCAACTGTAGAGGAACCGAGCCTGCCCGGATCCTTGAGTTCATTGTTTCCATGCTGGCTCAATAAGTTCGGACTTACGGGCTCGTCCACTGACGCCTCGTGTCGAACGAAGACCTGTCGGTTCGCCGTCGTCGGTCGCTCCGCTCGCACGTACTCGGCAATGGCACGGCCAGTCGCTGGCGGCATGAAAGGCTTGTTCCGGTTGCTGTCTGCTATGGTGAAAACTACTCTTATCGCCTTAGCGTCTCCGCGGCAGCAAACTGCCGTGGGTGAAAACACGCCGGTCCGTAACAGTGCTTGACTCGCAGCCGACGATCGGCGACCACGGCGCCCTGCCCGACTCCGCCGAGCTTGCGGCGCTGCGCGCCTGGCACGAGGGCGAGGATTCGCGCGAGGCGGTCGACCGATACCTGGCCGACCGGCGAGCGCACGGTGAGTCCGCCCGAGGCGTCATCGGGCGGATTCGGGCTCGGCTCGAGGCGTTTGCCCGCATGCGGCACCGCGACGACCTGGCCGATCTGTTTCGTGGTTCGGCGAAGAAGGGGCCCGCAGCTGCTCGGCGTGTGGCGGCTGCCGTGGAGGCGCTGCGCGCCACTGCCCTACCCCAACCCTTGATCGGGGACGACATCGAGCGCTGGCTGGCACCGCGGGCGCTGGCTGTACTGCGGCGCGCCGGCATTCGGACGTTGGCCGACCTGACCGTGCGAATCCCCCGCAGGCGACGCTGGTGGACGGCGGTCGACGGGCTGGGGCCGGTTCAGGCGCGCGAGATCGAGGCGTTCTTCTCGGCTCACCCCGATCTCACCGAGCGCGCCCGGGTATTGGTGCCGGTGCTGCCGGATGCCGATGTGATGCCCTTCGAGCGGATCGTCGTGCCGGGCGAAGTCGATGGCACGCGAGGCACCTACCGGGCGCCTGCGGCAACGTGCTCACTGCGCGCCAGCAACGACTACGAGGCGGTGCAGGCCTGGTTGTCAATGCACGAGGCTGCGGCCACGCAGCGGGCGTATCGCAAGGAAGCCGAGCGCTTGATCCTCTGGGCCATCGTGGAACGGGGTTGCGCCTTGTCGTCGCTGTCGACAGAGGACGCCGTTGCCTATCGTGCTTTCCTGCGACATCCGTCGCCGCGACAGCGTTGGATTGGACCCGCTCGGCCTCGGTCTGCGCCGGACTGGCGACCGTTCACGGGTGGGTTGTCGACCCGCTCGGTGGGCTACGCGCTGACGGTGCTGAACGCCCTCTTCCGCTGGCTCATCGAGCAGCGCTACGTGCTGGCCAACCCCTTCTCGGGCGTGAAAGTGAGCGGCGGCCGCGGTGCGGTACTCGACACCTCACGGGTGTTCACCGGCTCCGAGTGGAACCTGGTGCGCACGATCGCCGATGGGCTCGAGTGGAGCTACGGCTGGGAACCGGACGCTGCGCAGCGCATGCGCTTCATCCTGGACTTCTCATATGGCACTGGGCTGCGCGCCGGTGAGCTCGTCGGTGCGATGTTGGGACGCATCGAAATCGATCCATACGCCGAGCGCTGGATCCACGTCATCGGCAAGGGTTCCAAAGCGAGCAAGGTGGTGCTGACCCCGATCGCAACTGAGGCGCTCGACAGGTACCTCGTCGCGCGAGGCCTCGCTGTGACGCCGGCGAAGTGGGTGTCAAGCACACCGATCATTGGCAGCCTGGCCGCAGACGGAACCGGCATCACGACCAGCCGGCTGTGGGAGGTGACGAAGCGGTTCTTCGGGACGGCCGCCGGGGCGTTGGAGGACTTTCATCCGTCGCTGGCCGAGAAGCTGCGCAAGGCGACGCCGCACTGTATGCGGCACACGCACGCCACGCATGCGCTCGAGAGCGGAGCGGATCTCACCACCGTGCGGGACAACCTAAGGCATGCGTCGGTGAGCACCACGTCGGTCTACCTGCACTCGGACGACCGGCGGCGGGCGGAGCAACTCAGGAAGGGCTTCGGGGCAAGAAGGGCCGGCCCGAGCACGACCCGACCCGTTTGCGCGATCGGCGCCACGAGGTCATTCCGCGTCAGGGCGCAGGGCAGATGTTCAGAAGCCGAGGCGCTTGAAGTGCGCGTCGAGTGCCAACGACGCTTCTCGGCAGTGCATGCTTCTTCGAAGTTCTTCGTCGAGTCGCTCCAAGGCGCTGCGCAGAACCTTGGTGTCGACCTTGCCGTCTTCGTGCGCGTCTGCTTCGACGACAGCTGAATCAGCCGAGGGCTCGTGCTCGAACACGACGTGCTGCAAGAGCGTTGGCTTGCGAGAAGGATCGCGCCGCCGGCGGACCTTTGGCGCGACCGGGGACTCCGTGACCGCCGTGGCGTCCGAGCCTTCGGGTTCGCCAAGCAAGGAGGGAGCCGTCGGCGCCTGGAGCTTGTAGACCTTGGGTGCCTTGACCGGTGCGGCTGCCACGACGGCAGCAGCAACTTCTGGGCCTTCAACCAAACGACGACGCTTGAACGTGACGGTCGGACCGGTGCTCGGATCCGTCGGACCCCACAGGTCCTCTGCCGCTGGATGGGCGCCCTTGTCGGGGTCGTGAGACTTCATGCGGCCAACCCCAAACTGCGGGGCCAGGAGACCGTGATTCATCGTTTCGATGGGAGGCTGTACTGCTGAACGACAAGGATAGCAGCAGCAGGCGCAGAGGTTTCACTGGACTGCTCTCGCAATGTGAGGGCGGACGGCCGCGGCTCGCGGGGCCGTCGAGTCGGTATGCTTGCTTTTCTCACCTCGCGAGGGACCGAGTAGCGGGCGCGGTCCTCCGGAGCGCCGTCCCAGCCGGCCGCTCCCGACCCGAAGCGGAAGCCCAGGTCGCCCGTTTCGATGACGAAAAGCAGATGGTGGAAACGCCCGCAGAGCGTACCTTCGGCTCGCGCCATTCAACCGCACGATGCACTACATTCTTCTCGACACGCTGGTGCGGCGGTGCGGCGCCGCCGGTTGCATGAAGGCGACGAGCATCGACTGAGCGGCAAACACAGACCGTCCGACTAGCGTGCGGACCCGTCACCCCAAGTTCGCGCGGCCGTTCGTCCCTGCTCTCGTCATCATCCCGGAGAACCATGCACCGTATGGTGCCCCGCCTCATCCGGAGTCGCTTATAGGCTTTGGGCTTTTGTCGCCCTACGCTGATGGGTCAGCCAGTACAGGCGCACCATCAGGTCGTCGATCTCGGTCACGCGGAAATCTCTGGACGACGGGCGGCGGCTAAATGTGACGACGCGCGCGCCGTCCGCCTCCCGAAACGGCACGGGGGGCTCATCGACGCTCGACGGGTCGTCTAGCCAACATAAGAGCGTCGACTCCGGGTACCCAGCGAGCTGCTCCGCGGCGTGCTTCACCAGCAACTTGTCCTCCAAGAAGGCTTGCGACGCGAAGACGAGGTAGTTCGCGCCGAGAGAACGCAGGACAAGCAAGGCCTGATCGCGTCGGCTCGCGGGCAGACCCCAGATGGATGCGGTTTGCCTTCTTCGCCACCACCTCTTGACGTCTCCGAAGACGTCGAAGCCCCGCTCGTCGGCGAGATACTGGATCACGCGGTCGACGTCGGTCCGGTCGTCGGGATGCCAACAGTGAGCGACCATCAGCTGGGCCAGCTCGACACTGTGCCGACGGAGTTCGTCCGACTTGGGGTCGAATGCGAAGAGCGGCTTCCCGTTGCGCATAGCCAGGTCCCGCTCGAAAGCGGTCCAGAAGGACGCGTTCGACTCTTCGCTGTCGATGGCGACGAGGCCGTCCGCCCCCAGCACACCGCTGATCAACTTCTCGCTTACGAACTCGGAGATCGACACACTCACGGGCTCGAAGACCACGGGGTGCACGTAGCTCGGGAGTGCCTTAAGCAGCGCATTCCGCGAACAGCTGTCGCTGTAGCGGTGCGAAATGAAGAGGCGGGTAGGAAGCGCCACCTCGACTTCCACGCTGCTCGCTTCGCCCTGCGGCGCCGCCCGCAGCGCGTTTGCGCAGAGGTGGCTCAGTCTAGAGGCCATTTCCGCCCGGTTCGACCGAATGCGCAGGGAGGCCTTATGCTTTTCGCCCAGCTTGGCCTCGGCGAGCTCGAGAGCCCCGACGGAGAGGTTCAAAGCCTCCGACGCCAGCAACGGGTCGCCGCGTTCTACGGCGAGCAGGGTTAGCGTCACTGCAAGCTCGTCGGCGAGCGTGATCGCGGACTCCGAGCCGGGCCGTGCGTTCGCCAAGCACGCCGCGCCGCGCCGCCCAAACTCGGCGGCCACGGCGAGGTTCCCGAGGCCGCGATGAATGATCATCAAGTACCTGCAGCAGATCCCCTCGTCCACGCCGTTGGGTGCTCGACGCTCGAAGATCGCGAGCGAGTCGAGAGCCAGCGGCAGCGCTTCGGCGAACCGGCCCGACCGCATCAATAGATCGGCCTGCTCATCCTGCGCGCATGCGCGCATGAGTTCGGCATCGTCGCCCTCGCCTCGAAGTCGCTCAATCTGCGCCTTGGAGATCATCTCGACCGCGAAGGTGTGGCCCCGGCGCGCGTTCACCTTCTTAAGGCCGTCCTCGAGCAGGGTCAACTGATGGGGGTGAAGGCCACAACTCTGGTTGATCCGCTGGGCCTCTTCGAAGGCAGCACGCGCCTCGTCGAACTCGCCCGCCAGCTCGTAGGCCCTCCCAAGGTCGACCCAGCTCGCACCTGTGGAAGGATGGTCGTCCCCGAAGGACTTCCGCACGAGATTGTGTTTGCGTTGAAGCGCCTCAAGCGCGGCAGGTCCGTCTCCGGCATCCAATGCAGCTCGTCCCCGCGACGTGAGACGAAGAATCTCGCCAAGATGGGCTTGGCCGCCTTCCTTGATCTGCATCGCGGCGACCAAGCTCTTGCTGTCATGCCACGCACGCCGGAGTCTTCGGAACATGGCGGAGCCTCTTCAGTCCACGTCCAGGATGTTGGGGATCCGCATCTCCAGCCGCATCGTATTGAACAGGATCTTCTGGAAGGAGCGTTGGTTGGTCGTGTCCCTCGCAGTTCCGGCCGCCTGGCTCGCCTGGAACCGCAACCGTTGCCCAATCGCGAAGATCGGAGGGTAGAGCTGATGCAGCTTGTCGCTGCCAAGTCCAGTGCTCACGTCGATATGGGTTGACAACGCGTCCGCGAGTTCTCGCAGGAGCGCAGCGGACCGCAACAGGCGTTCGTCCGAGATTCCCGCGACGTCCAGCTTGTCCAGCTCACGGTAGATCCGCTTCAGGGGGCTCTTGAGTTTCTTCGTTCCGCGACCACCTCTCAAGAAGCTGAGCAATGCGCCTGCCAACCGAGTCCTCCAGCTTGGCCGCTCAAGTATCACGCAGCGGTCGGGCCATACCCAATTTACTTTCACTGCTGCGTGATGGACGGGCGGAGGATAAGCGGTTTAGAACCCCTTTGTGTGCACGTGGTCGGCCACGCTGCAGTCGTTCTTACCTTCTGGTGATCTCCCTCCTGCTGCTCGACTCCGACCCGAGTACGAAAGGTGAGATGTCTGGAACCTGCACGTGGCTAGCGACGGCTGATGGCCGGCTGTGATTGCCGCGAGCGTCAGTTGCGGGCATCCTCAAATTTGATGACGGCAGTGCCGCGCCGAAATCGACAGAGTCGCCGGCACATCGCGACCCGTTGCCGACGCTGACCACCTCCCGAAGCGGACCCTCGGCATCGGCGATCTGGAGCAAGCATTTGCCGCGCTCGCCTGCTGACTCAGTTCGGTCGCTCGCGCAGCCGCATGCGCAACCCGACGGGGTTCATCGTGAAGTGCATGACTTCGCGCGCCTCGCCGCCGTCGGGTGTGTCGACCGCGATGACCTCGAAGTTGCCGAGCAGCATCGTCATTGCCAGCTTGATCTCAAGCAGCGCGAGATAGCGCCCGGGGCAGATGCGCGGGCCGGAGCCGAACGGCATCGCGATGCGTTTCGCTGCAGCGGCATCGCCGAGCCAGCGCGCGGGCTCGAACGCGGCCGCGTTCTGAAAGTAGCGGTCGTCGACGCTGTCGCGGCGCATGACGCACCAGACAAGCGTGCGTGCCGGCACGCGTATGTCGGCGATGGTCGTGTCACGCAGCGCCTCGATGCCGAGGAACGGCGCCACTGGCTTCAGGCGCATCGCCTCGCTCGCGCAGGCGTCGAGGTAGTGCAGCGCCTCGACTCGCTCGAGAGTCAGCGCCGCGAGGTCGGGAACCGCCTCGCGCACTTCCAGCTGAGCGCGACCGAGCGCGTCGGGATGGCGATGCAGCAGCCAGATCAGCCAGGCCAGCGTGTTCGCGGTGGTGTCCTCTCCGGCGAACAACATCGTCGAGACGTTACCGGCGACGTCACGGTCGTCGACACCGGCATCGCCCGCATCTGCCGCCGCCAGCATCGCCTCGAGCAGATTGCGGGGATGCTCGTGCAAGGTCGGATCTGCCTGCATCCGATCGCGCGCTGCCGCGACGAAACCCTCGATGGCCTTGCGCACCGCGGCGTTGCTGCGCTCGAGCTGTCGGTCGGCGGGCAGTCGGATCCAGCGCCAATACGGCAGCGGCGACATCACGCGTCGGTACAGTCCGCTGAGCACGATGTCGAGATGGCGCTGGATCACGTCGTCGCCCGATTCGAGCGTGTTGACCTCGGTGCCGAAGGCCAGGCCCGCGATCGCGTCGACAGTGAAGCGCTTCAGGTCGGCCTGCAGGTCGATCCACACGCCAGCCTGTGCGGCCTTGCGCCACCGCTCCTGCAGCCGACTCGTGACAGCGCGCAGCTGCGGCAAGAAGGCCCGGATATGCCCCGGGGTGAAGCTCGCCATCACCATGCGTCGCTGCTGCCGCCACGCATCGCCCTCGGCAGAGAACAACCCCGGAGTGCCGCCCATCTCGATACCGACCTCGCGCAACCGCGAGCTGCGCCGGAAACCGTCGGGCCGGTCGCGCAGCAGTGCGTTGACGATGACGTGGTCGGCAACGACGAGCAGCCGCGTTGGCCCCAGCCGCACCCGGAACAGCGGTCCGTACTGCCGGCTCCAGCGCTCCATGTCCTGGTGGATGCGTGCCATACGTACCTGCGGCAGGTTGCCGACGAGCGGCCAGCCGCGCGGACCCGGCAGCTCCTCAATGCTGCGCAAGCGCTGCGGCGCGGCCGCCGACGCAAGGCCGGCGGCTGGCGGCGACGGTTCGGCGTGCACGTCCATAACGCGCATTCTGATCCGATCGGCGTAATAGTCCGACGACAGCCCTTGTTGACGGCCGCAGTCAGACGTCGACGAGATGGTTGAGCAGGCCGAAGGCAACACGCCAGGTCTGACCGTCGCAATCGAGCGTCGCGGTTCGCTGGTTGATGCGCACGATCAGGCCGACGCGGCGCTGCAGATGCTGGTCAGTGAAGCTCACTCGCTGGCCGACACGGAAGTCAGCACGATCGGCGATCTCCGGTGGCGGTCTGGGCGGGCTTGGCTCTGCTGATGCGCCTGAGGCCTCGGATGCGGTCGACTCTGTCGGCACGATGGCCGCATAGGGCAGCGTGAAGTGCGCGCGGGTTGCATCGTCGAGCACGGTGACCCGGCGGTCCTTCATGGAGACGACCCGTGCAGATCTCAGCTTGCCGTCGTCCCAGTTGAGGTACCGGACCTGCTGGCCGGTGTGCAGTTGCCCTCGTGCCTGCACAATGCGCCGCGGATCGGCCAACAGCTGGTCGATCGCCCAGCTGAGCTGGTACAGCTCGGCGCTGGTGGCCATGGGCAAGTCTTCGATGAGCTTGATGCGCATGGGCCCATTTTGCCCATGCCCCGTGCCGGGCTTCAGGCGGCCAGCGGCAGCTCTTGCGCTTCTGCGTCAGCCCACTTCGCGGCAACGGCCCAGGGCAGCAACTCGTCGATGCGGTTGCTCGGGTGGTCGGCGATGCGTTCCAGGACGTGGCGCAGGTAGCGCTGCGGGTTGATCCCGTTCAGCTTGGCCGTGCCCAGCAGCGTGTAGATCACCGCCGCCGTGTGCCCGCCGGCGTCCGACCCGACGTGCAGGTAGTTTTTCCGTCCGATCGCCACGCAGCGCAGCGCACGCTCGGCCGTATTGTTGTGCGCGTCGATGCGTCCATCGCCTACGAAGTTCGTCAGCGCCGTCCAAGTTGCTCAAGGAGTAGCCGATCGCCAACGCCAGCGGCGACTTCGCCGAGACCTGCGCCAAGGTCTCGTTCATCCAGGACTTCAGTTCCGTCAACACCGGCGCCGTTCGCGCCTGGCGCATCCGCCTTCGTCGCAGCGCCCATCGCCCGTTGACCTCGGCCTCCACCTTGAACACTTCGCCGATGCGCACCAAGCCCTCATGCGCCATCGTTCCGGGCAGGCGATGCTGCTTCACGTGGATGTCCCACAGTTTTCGGCGTGCGTGGCTCCAGCATCCAGCCTCGATGATCCGACCGCCTTCGTAGAGCTCGTTGTAGCCGGAGTACGCGTCGGCTTGCAGGATGCCTTGGAACTTCTTCAGGTGCCGCGCCGGGTGCTCGCCCTTGCGATCGGCGGAGTATTGGAACCACACCGCCGGCGGCGCCTGGTCACCGCTGGGACGGTCATCGCGCACGTAGACCCACAGCCGCCCCGTGCGCGCCTTCTTGCCCTTGCCGCCGAGGCAGCGGATCGGCGTGTCGTCGCCGTGGATCTTGTTGGCCCTCAACACGTAGCGCCCGACGGCCTCGGCCAGCGGCGTCAGCAGCCACCCGGCTTGACTCACCCAGTCCGTGATGGTCGAACGCCCGAACTCGATGCCATCGCGCGCATAGATCTGGCACAGCCGGTACAGCGGCGTGTGGTCGGCGAACTTGCTCACCATGATGTGCGTGAGCAGGCCCGCACCGGCCAGGCACCGATCCACCGGCCGGCTCGGCGCCGGCGCTTGCGTGATCGTTTGGCAACCACGACACGCCAGCTTCGGGCGTACGTGGCGCACCACATGGAAGGTGCCTGGCTCGTAGTCCAGCACTTCCGAGACGTCCTGCCCGATCTCGCGCAAGCCACCGCCGCAGGCTGCGCATGCGCATCCTGCCTGTGGCGCATGCATCACGGTGCGCCGCGGGAGATGTGCAGGCAGCTCACGCAAGCCGGGCCGCGGCCTGGGCTCGCGCTTCCTGCGCTCTGTCTCGATCGACGTGACGTTGGACTTGGGCGCTTGTTCTTCGCCGGCTTCAGCGTCCGCGTTCGCCACGATCGTGGGCGGCGCCGCGTTGCCGCCGACGAGTTCGAGCTGCGGGTGCTCGAGCTTCTCGCTGGAGCGGCCGTACTTCATGCGACGCAGGTACGCGACCTCGACCTTGAGCTTCTCGATGGTCAGCTGCGCGATCTTGAGCGCCTCCTGCGAGCGCTTCACTTCGCCGCTGAGCGCGGCATTGCTGGCGAGCAGTTCGTCTGAGGTCACGATCCAGACTATGACCTCTGAGAGGGACGATTACTACAGGCGTTAACCTGTCAACCGCCAGGCGACCCGCCCTCTATGCCGCGCGGCTCGGCTGCCAGGTGCGTTCGGGCCGGCGCCAATCAATGCCTTCAAGCAGCATGGACAGCTGTGCGACGCTCAACGACACGCTGCCGGAGTCGGCCATCGGCCACACGAATCGTCCACGCTCCAAGCGCTTGGTCAGCATGCACATGCCGTCGCCGTCGCTCCACAGCAACTTCACCAGGTCGCCGCGCCGGCCACGGAACGCGAACACATGACCCGCGTAGGGGTCTTGGGTCAGCGCCATCTGCACCTTGGCGGCCAGACTGTCGATGCCGCATCGCATATCCGTCACGCCCGCGGCCAGCCACACTCGCGTGCCCGCGCGTGGCCCGATCATCGGGCCTGGCGCAACGCGCGCAAGACGCTGCACAGGCTCGCCTCGTCGACCTGGCCGCGCACACGCAGTTGCACGTCGGCGATCTCGAGTTCGATGACGCCGCCGCGTGAGGGCATCCTCGGCGCGGGTGTGGCTGGCGCAACCGGCGCAGGCACCGTCACGACCTCGGCTTGCGGCGCGATCTCAACCGGCAGCAACAACGCCGGCGCCAGGCGTTGCCCAGTGGCTCGAAGGTGCTCTCGCCGCCACTTGAACAGCATGTTGGCATTGATGCCGTTGCGCAGCGCGATCGCCGACACGGACGCGCCGGGCTCCAGGCTCTGCCGCACCAGCTCCTCCTTGAAGGCTCGGTCGTGCTGTCGACGGCTCGCCTTCTCAGGCTCCTGTTCACTCTTCATGGTGTGCACCATCTCCTGTTAGCGCACACCTCCAAGCGGGCCTGCGCGTCGGGTCGGATGCTTCCCCACGGTCACGCGATCAGGCAAGGACGGTGCTGGTCGGACTATTACCGATCGGCCGCAGCCGCCCGCTGCTGTCGTGCTTCCACGAACGAGCTCTACAACTCCGAGGTGCCGCGCGCAGAGTTGGGAGCACTGGGCCGGACATTCCGCGCGCCGGGGCGCCGTGATGACCGCTTCGGAGGACGACGCGCTACGGCAGGTCATGGCCGGGACCGCCGACGACGAGATTCACCTTCCGGGCATCATCAATCCTGATGACGGCTTACCTGCGACGAGCTTGGCCAGGTGATCGGCAAGGCTCGACCCATCAGCGACTTCCGCTGTCTTGAACTCGACGCCCCGAAGCGGTCGGCTGTTGCGCGGTAAGCGTCCGGGCATCCCGTCCGGGCCGAGCCACTCGAGCCGCGACCTCAGGCCAGGTCGCTGCGCCCGTCGTTCACTTCGTCGATGAACAGGTCGTCGGACCATGCGAGTCCGATCGCCTTGTCGAGTCGTTTCAGCAGGGCTTGCAGGGACTCACCTTCGCGCCGTACCAGCATGGCCAAGCTGTTGTGACCATCCGCAGCGGTGGCCGCGCACTCGAACGGTGGCAGCGCGCCGAGCGTGATGTCGCCACCCTCGGCGATCAGCGCTTCGATGTTCTTCATGGTGGAAGGTTGCTCGACATGGAACTCGATCATCCCGGATGCCAGCGGTGTGGCAGCAACTCGCCAATGCGGCTTGCCGGCTGGGTGGGCAGCCGCTCGAGCACATCGAGCAGGTAGACGTACGGGTCGTGCCCGTTCAGCCGCGCCGAGTGCACGAGACTCATGATCGCCGCGGCGCGCTTGCCAGCGCGCAGGCTGCCGGCGAACAACCAGTTGTGCGCCCGATGGCGATGGGCCGGATCTGGTTCTCGACCCAGTTGTTGTCGATGGGCAGATCACCATCGTCAATGAACCTCCACACTGGCACGTCGATGCCGTCATCAGGTGGGGGCGTCCATCCCATTGCATACGTTGCGCGCGGCAAGCTGCTGGAGCTCGTGGCGTCGCTGCCGCCGTCCACCATCGACATGGAGGCCTGCACTGGGCACTCGTGCAGACCGCTGTCGAATGTGCCGCAACCCGAAAGCCGAGAGAGCCGCGGGATCGCCAGCGGAGGGACGGCCCGACAAGGCGAGACAAGAGCGGACCTAGAAGCGAATGGTTCGAACGTCCCATGCCCCGGTAGATTCGCTCCAGTACAACCCGTACTGACCACCATTCTCTAGGCGATAGACCCGATGCGTGGGAGGTCGTCCCGCGCTCCCGGCCGTACTGATCGCAATTTGCATGTACCGCGCGTTTTCGCAGGCGTAGCTCGATGATGCGGCAGGACCCAGTAGCGTGATAAGCGGGGCTGTCTCACACGCAACTGTGAAGCTGAGGTCGGATGTCGCTTCGTTGGCTACGGTTACTTCAACTCTGTGCATCGTGGAAGTAGTCAAAACTTCCGCCAGCCCACCGCCTTGCAACCAGCTGGCGTACTCGCGCTCAACGCGACGGGCCTCGTCTTCCACGGAGTTCCAGCTACGAAGATAGCGGACCGCAAAGTCCGATATGCCCCATCTTCGGTATTGAACGACATGGGTAAGCTCATGCGCCCACAAGACATCGTTGGCGGCGTCCGTCGGTCCGCGAAAGACTATTACATAGTCGAGCGTGATGGCGCGCCTGTCTCCGAGCTTTTGTGCGGCACTCGGAAGGCTCATGAAGTGCCCTTCGCCTATGCGAAAGCGAACGCGGCGCAGGAGAGACTCGTCGAAGAAGTAGCGGACGCGGTTAAACACTTCTTCGGGAATCGGCTGGGTACCTGCGCGCAGCGCGTTGTTCCTCGATTCAATTATCCAGTTGGCAAGCGCAGGTCGCCCAATCTCAGCCTGAAGATCAAGTCGCGCTCGGTCTATCGGTTTGAGAATGCCTTCTTCGGCGGGTCTTCCGATGTTGTCCTGTAGAACTTGCGTGGCTGCACCGGCGGCGCGGGCGGCGTCTCCGCTGCACTTCATGTAGGACTTGAAACCTCGGGTCACCCATCGACAGTCAGCGCGAGAATCGAGTATGAAGATCAAGAGGAGGAGGGCAATACCGGCCTTGAGCGATCGACGGTAGAGCGGTGGCTGCCTGTGAACGCGCATGTCAGTCTCCGAGTCTAGGAACGCGCCTCTAGACACATAACGGCGAAGTTGAGCGCCGGCCCGATGGAGCGAGAAGTTGGGCCGCACGTGTGGCGCACCAAGTGGTGACTTAGTCCTTGAAGACGCCGGGACGAGACTTCCAATCGTTCCACGCAATCGTGAAGTCCTTGGGCACGTGTCGTAGAACTCGTTTTTCTCCCCTTTTCTTCAGCTCTGCGTTCTTCTTCCAGGCAGCGTTTCCACCGACGCGAACAGCGTTGTAGATTCGATTTCTTAGAGACTCTTCTACCTTTGAATCGACCATCGCGGTCAAGAATATTTCGTCTGACTCCTCCCGTGTGCGATCCTGCATCCAATATAGGTAGTCATGAACAACCGCGGCATAAGCGTATGCGCCTTCGGGGCGGATCCCAAAGCTCCACACTGCCTGCGGGATACTTGTTAGGTCGGTGACGAACCTATCGGGAACCGCGACGGGCTTGAACGTCTGCCCAGCATTGGGTTTCCACAAGGAGATGCCTTGGGTGTAATAGTAGTCCCAATCCTTGAACGGTATGAGCGCCTTCGGTGGGGCCAGACTTGAAAATTCCCCGCGTCGCTCCGCTGCCTTGGTGGCAGCCACCTGCTTCTGATACTCAGCTTGCCATTGTTCGTTTGCGCGGCGGAGCAGCTCTTTCTTCTCCTTCGCGAGGTCCTGAGGCGCGCTGGCCGGCGTGGCCGGCGATGAAGTTGCGGGGATTGCGGCGCCGAGGGCCGCGATAAGTGTTCTCCGGCGCGTAGTTGGCTGCATGCATTGCTCCTGCGGTTGAGGGCAGTTGCGGTCGGGTTGTAAGGCCTAACGATGCAGGGGACTTTCCCTTCCCGAGATACCTGCGTCGCTGCGGGATGCGGCAACGAAGTGTCACGACGGGAAGCGCGAACTCTCATCGACCACCACGGAAAGGATGACCATCGTATTCGTCAGCGACGAAATCGCCAAGAACGTCTTCGCGGTGCTCCGGCGTCAACGACGCCGGCAAGGCCGAAGCTGGTGCGGCCGGTTGATGCGCGCGGCAAACTGCTGGAGCTGGTGCGAGCGCCACGAACTGCCGCGCCCACTAGTGCGCGCCGGTGCAGGCCTCCATGCCGATGGTGCACGGCGGCAGTGACGCCCCGCTCGATGCTTCTTGGCCGGCACGAAGCGCATGTTCGCCCGTTGCAGCGCCTCACGGATCGCCGCCACGTCCGGCGCGTCGCTATGGCCGCGCCGGGCGCTCATGCCGCACGGCGGGAAGAACTTCAGCGCCATCAGCCGCACCGTGTGCAGCAGGGGCGCGGCTGATGGTGCACCGGGCGCGGCAACGGTTGGTCGAGCAGCGCACCGCCACGGTCAACCGCATCCGCGGTCTGCTGGCCGAGATCGGCGTCGTGCTGCCGCCGAAAACGGCCACTTTCGGCGCGGCGCCGCCGAGGCGCTGGGGGAATTGCCGGGCTTGATCGACTCGTCGCAGCCGACGTGCTGACCGAAGTCGACTGGCTACACGAACGTATCGCGCAGTACTACCCCGTGTCGCGCAGATGGGCGCGAGTGCGAGCGCGTGCAGCGGCTGATGCGGGTGCTGGACGTCGGCGAGACCACGGCGACGGCGCTGGTGGCGATGATCGGCAGCTGGCGCGATTTCGCGGACGGTCGGCAGCTTAGCGCCTGGCTCGGATTGGTTCTGGGGCAGTACAGCTTGGGAGGCAAGACGCGGCTGGGGTCGTCACCGAGGCGACAGACCCGACCCTGCGCTCGCTGCTGGTAATGGGCGCGCGAGCGGTGTTCAACGCGGCCAAAGGCGAAGCCGACGGGTTGAGCTGCCGGGCGGTGCGGCTTAAGCAGCGCCGGGGCAAGGGGCGCGATCGCGGCAAAGAACGCGCGCATGGCGTGGGCGGTACTCAGCCGGGGCGATGGAAGGGTGCGCAGCCCGATGGAACTCCAAGGCGCCATCTGAGCCCATTGCAGCAGCCGTCCGAACAGCGGACTGTCGCCGATGCCAGCTTGTGGCCGAGAGCGAGGCCGGCGAGTGTCTCGTTTGCGCATCATCAGTTTTGATGACGGCTTCAGGGCGGGTCAGTTGCCGAGGTGGCGGTCGGCCCGCGACCCTCAAGAGACATCCGCCGTGGCGATCTCATTGCCGCAGAGCTGACGTTCGGACTCGAACACAAGCACCCGTTGGAGGTGGCGTACGGCACACATCGGCTGACCGCACTCAAGGCGATGGAGGTACCGAGGACGGCCTGAGACCGTGCGGTGTCCGCGCCGACGACAGCAGGCGCCATCAGAACTTCGCATACGACGGATAAAGAGCCTGCATAGATCGGGCGTGCGATCGCGTCACCATAGCGTCATGGCCGATCTGACGTTCGAGAACCTGGGCGACTTCGTCGGCAAGGACTTGGGGACTTCGACGTGAGTGCAGGTGCCCCAATCTCGAATCGACGCATTAGCCGAGTGCACCGAAGACCGGCAGTGGATCTATGTCGACGTGAACCGCGCCGCACGTGAGAGCCCCTTCGGCGCACCAGTTGCTCATGGCTTCCTCACGCTCTCGCTGCTCCCGATCACCGCATACGAACTCCTCTCGAGGCTCGATCCCGGGAGATCGGTGAACTACGGCATGGACAAGCTGCGCTTCCTCGCACCGGTGCGCGCCGGTTCAAGAGTTCGCAATCACGTGAAGCTGCTCGCGGCCGAACCCGGGAAGACGGGTTCCGGCTGCTGCGCATGGAAAACACCGTCGAGATCGAAGGTGTGCAAAAGCCCGCGCTAGTGGCGGGCGCTCGAAGTTGTTGTACCTATCTTTCTCGGGACAGTGCGTCTGTACTCGGGGCGTAGGAAGCGAAACCATGAATGCGACACACACCAGAGACCCGGCAGAGGACGACACCTTTCTCAATTTGGTCGACTTCAAATGGCTTATGGCTGGCGTGGGCTGGTGGGTCGATCTGTCGCGGCTGCAGCGCGACAGGTCCTACATCGACCAGTGTCTGCAGCGCGCCCTGAGGAGCGATTCCCAGTTGCTGCGCAAGCGCAGTGTCGAGTTGCTTGGCTTGCAGCTTGGCTCGGATGCGTATCACGATGTCGCCTTGTGCGGATAAAGTACATGGCTGCTCGGCACACCGCACTAGGTCGTCGAGCTGGCTGCGCTGCCGACTTGCGTCGGCTGCATGGAAGCGAAACCTCCACGCCGGCCTGCGCTGCAGCCGAGCGACGTGCTCGTCGCCGAGGCGGTGGAAGTGATCCCCACTTTCGAAACCACGACTATTACAAGGACGCCGCGGCGGTATTCGTCGCGCGGAGGGGAACCTCACTTGGAGGGGCGTTGAAGCCCCGTTCGCAGAAAGCACGACATGAACATTCAAGGCAAGGTCGCCATCATCACCGGCGGTGCCAGTGGCATCGGAGCCGGATTGGCGGAACGCTTAGCAGCTGACGGCGCGCGCGGCATCGTGGTCGCCGATCTACAGCAGGCGCTGGCCGATTCAGTCGCCTCGAAAATTAACGCCGACGGCAGAAGCCGCGCAATAGCGGTGCGCTGCGACGTTAGCGTCGAGTCCGATATCCAGGCTCTTGTGGCGGCCACGCGGGCACGCTTTGGCCAAGTTGACATCTACATCTCGAACGCCGGCATCGGTGGTGTCACCGGGGGTTTCGAACTCGAGGATGCGGTGTGGGAGCGCATGTGGAAGATCCACGTCATGGCCCACGTGTGGGCTGCGCGAGTGGTAGTGCCCGAAATGGTCGCGCGTGGTGAGGGCGGTTTTGTCGTCACTGCATCCGCCGCAGGCCTACTCAACATCGTCGAGACAGCGCCATACGGCGTTACCAAGCATGCATCGGTGGCGTTTGCCGAATGGCTGCGTATTGGCTATGGCCGGCGCGGCGTGCGGGTCTCGTGCTTATGCCCGCAGGGAGTGGCTACCGCCATGACCGCCGACGGCGCCGGGTCGGCCGGGGTCGACGGCATGCTGCAGCCGTCGCAGGTGGCTGATTGTGTGACCCAGGCGCTGCGCGACGAAACTTTCCTCGTGCTACCGCACCCTGAAGTGCTGGACTACTTGCGAGGTAAGACCACCGACTACGCTCGCTGGTTGGGCGGCATGCAGAAGTTGTATGCCAGGCAGGTGTTGGGCGAGGGGAAGTGATAGTGCTCATCCTCTCTACGACTGCACCACGGTCGTCGCCGCGGTAGCACGAAACATGTGCTGCAAGCCGCAGAAATAGCGGCGCCACCGGCAGACATGGGAGGGCATTGCCAAAGGTCTCGGCTTAGCGCCGGACGAGGTTTTGCCTTGGCCTGGACTGAACGAGTCCGACGGCGCTGCGCGAGGTGGGCGTCGATGTCGATTCGACCGTCTTTGATGGCGCGGTGTCCAGGCCGCGCAACCACCGCCATCGTGTCGGAGCGGACGCGCGTAAAAAAAACCTGGTCGGACGTCGGCAACTGCATGTCGACGGCGAAGTCGATTGCGCCAGACGCCAACTCTCTCCATCTTCCTGCGATCGACTCTTACCGTCGAAATGCGCACGTTCGGTGCTTCTGCAGAAACGGCCTGCATCAACGCAGGCGGGACAGCGCGTGGCTGATGGCTGGTTGAGTGAGGTGCAGCCTGTCTGCCGCCTTGGTGATACCGCCTTCCGTGCAAATGCTCTCGAGGACAGCCACCAGGTTGAGGTCTACGCGGGAGATATGCATGGGATGGATGAACCTCCATTGAAACGCTGCATCCGCAGCCTTCGATGCGCTCCTACACTGGCCCGTCGAACCCCCCCGGGCGCTGCAAACAAGACCAACTCCCCAGTCAATCATGGTAGCAAAGCCAGGACATGTCCCAAGACATCGCTTGATTCGGATGTTGTTGGGCCATGACATCCGTCGCTACTGCAAGCGCACGGGCTTCATGACACCGCAGGAGTTGAAGGCCGACCGGAATTTTGTTTGGCCTACAACCTGCTTCGCATTGCGGCGATCCTGAAAGGCATTGCCAAACGCGTCGAGGCCGGCACCACCCCAAATGCCCAGGCGGCCACCTCCGGTGCCAGCACACGCCCGATGGCCGTACCGGCGCGGAACTTCGCGCAGCAAGCCTGAACGGCACCACCCCAGCAAGCATTGCCGCTACAAGCATCACCCCAAGGAAAAGAGATGGACTTCAACTACTCCCCCAAGACCAAAGAGCTTCAGGCCAGGCTGCTGAAGTTCATGGACGACCACGTTTACCCGGCCGAAGCAGACTACGACGCCGAACTCGAAGCCAACACCAAGGCCGGCAAGCGCTGGACGGCCCTGACGACCGTCGAAAACCTCAAGCAGAAGGCTCGTGCGGCGGGCCTGTGGAACCTGTTCTTGCCGGTGGACAGCGCATCCGCGTCGGGCTACGAAGGTGCGGGCCTTACCAACCAGGAATACGCTCCACTCGCAGAAATCATGGGTCGCGTGCCATGGGCCAGCGAAGCCTTCAATTGCTCGGCGCCCGACACAGGCAACATGGAAACCATTGCCCGCTACGGCTCGGCTGACATCAAGGCACGCTGGCTCAAGCCGCTGCTCGAAGGCCAGATCCGTTCCGCCTTTGCAATGACCGAGCCCGAGGTTGCGTCGTCCGATGCCACCAACATCTGCACGCGCATCGAACGTCAGGGCGACGAGTACGTAATCAATGGCCACAAGTGGTGGATCTCGGGCGCTGCCGATCCGCGCTGCGCCGTGTACATCACCATGGGCAAGACCGACCCCGATGCGCCCCGCCATTCGCAGCAGAGCATGATCATGGTTCCGGCCGACGCCAAGGGCATTCGCGTGGTGCGCCCACTTAGCGTGTTCGGTTACGACGATGCGCCGCACGGCCACGTCGAGATGTATTTCGAGAACGTCCGCGTACCGGCGGACAGCATCCTGCTCGGCGAAGGCCGCGGCTTCGAGATTGCACAGGGGCGCCTCGGCCCGGGACGCATTCATCACTGCATGCGCCTGATCGGGCTTGCCGAACGCGCTCTCGAGTTGATGTGCAAGCGTTCCCTCTCGCGTGTCGCCTTCGGCAAGACCGTGGCCCAGCAAGGCGTGACGCAAGAGCGCATTGCCGAAGCGCGCTGCAAGATCGACATGGCCCGATTGCTTACGCTGAAGGCTGCGTGGCTGATGGACATCGCCGGCAACAAGGTCGCCAAGAACGACATTGCAATGATCAAGATCGTTGCGCCCAACATGGCCTGCGAAGTGATCGACTGGGCCATGCAGGCTCATGGCGGTGGCGGCCTCAGCGGCGACTTTCCGCTGGCCAACGCCTACGCCGGCGCTCGCACGCTGCGCTTTGCGGACGGGCCGGACGAAGTACACCGCAACGCCGTCGCCAAGTGGGAATTGGGCAAGTACGGTGCGTACGGCAAAGACACCGAGCCTCCCATCACTCGCGGCAGCTGACTCCGCCAAAGCTGTTAGGCGCAGACTCGCAGGCACTGCTGAAGTGCTGCAGCGTGGACAGACCACTTCTACATTTACAGCCATCCGAAGGCGCTTGCCAATTTCGTGCGTCGAAGCCAAGCGATGGTAGCGGGAACCAATCCGCCCGATCCTTCCGCGGAGCGGCCGCAAGTCCGCGCCGAGTTGCGGGCGCAACTGCGCAACAGCGGGCACTGACGAACACGCGAGTTCCAACGACCTGCTCAGTTGCGCCGAGTTGGCCGGTCGGAGGCTCGCCTCGGTGCATCGCAGGGGTTCGATGTGTTGCCGGATGCATGCAACTGAAGCAACGCCAGAAAGAAGCACGGTAGTCATGAACGCCGACACCTACACGGCCCCTATCGCGGACATGCGTTTCGTTTTGACGCATCTGGTTGATTTGCATCGGGTGCTCGACCTGCCCGGCCTGCGGGACTGCAGCGCCGATGTCGTCGATGCCGTGCTGCAACAGGCAGGCCGTTTCGCGAGCGAAGTATTCGCTCCGCTGAATGTCGTGGGAGATCGCATCGGCGCGCAGCTCGACAAGCACCGCGTGCGCATGCCACCGGGGTTCAGGGAGGCGTACCGCAAGTACATCGACGCCGGCTGGTGCAGCCTGTCCGTCGAAACTGAACACGGTGGCCAGGGCTTGCCACGCGTCGTCTCATCGGCAGTGGGCGAGATGTGGAAATCGGCGAACCTGGCCTTCTCCGCGAACCTGATGTTGACTACCGGAGCGATGGAGGCATTGATCGCCCACGCTTCGACTGATCAACTGAAGCGCTACTTGCCAAGAATGTTGACTGGCGAATGGACAGGTGCCATGAACCTGACCGAGCCGCAGGCGGGCTCCGATCTGTCGGTCATCAGGACGCGTGCCGTGCCGCAGGCCGATGGCAAGTACCGCCTGCATGGCCAGAAATGCTTCATCACCTATGCGGACCACGACATGGCGGACAACGTCGTGCATCTCGTGCTCGCCCGCTTGCCGGATGCGCCTGCCGGCGTGAAGGGGATCTCGCTGTTCCTGCTCGCCAACCGCCAGGTCCAGGCCGACGGCAGCCTCGGCCCGCAAAACGACGTGAAGGTTCTCGCCCTGGAGAAGAAGCTGGGCCAGCACGCGAGCCCGACCTGCGTGCTGATGCACGGCGAGTCCGAAGGTGCGCTGGGCGAGCTGGTCGGCGCCCCTGGAGCCGGCCTGACGTGCATGTTCGTGATGATGAACGACGCACGGTTGCAAGTGGCGCTGGAAGGCGTCGGTGTCGGCGAGCGTGCGTACCAGCACGCGTTGGCCTATGCGCGGCTGCGTGTGCAGGGTCGCGCGGCAGGCACTGCGGCGCCGGCCGCCATCGCGCAGCATCCAGACGTTCGCCGCATGCTGATGTGGATGAAAGCGCAGAATGAGGCGATGCGAGCCGTGGCCTATGTGGCTGCGTCCTGGCTCGATATTGCCAAGCGCGATCCGAGCACTGAGCAGCGCCGCGAGTACCAGGATCGTGTCGACCTGATGATCCCGGTGTTAAAGGGGTGGATGACCGAGACCGGCGCGGAAGTAGCGTGCCTGGGCATCCAGATCCACGGCGGGGCGGGCTTCGTGGAGGAGACTGGCGCGGCACAGTTTTACCGCGACGTGCGCGCTTCGAGCATCTACGAAGGGACGACAGGCATACAGGCGAGCGACCTGATTGGCCGCAAGCTCGGCCGCACGCCCGGGCCGGAAGCGATTCGTGGACTGCTCCGCGAAATGCGGGCCACAGCGCAGGAGCTCGCCAATCCCCGAGGCGCCGACATCGTGGCAGTCCGCGGGTCCCTCCTGTCCGTCATTGAGGCGTTGTCATCCTCGACCGAGGCGATCATCGCCTGCGCGGCCGACGAACCCCAGGGCGTGCTCGCGGTGTCCGTGCCGTTCCTGAAGCTGGTCGGCATCGCGATGGGAGCGTGGCAGATGGCTCGTGCCGCCGGCGTGGCCGAGCGACTGCTGTCGTCAGGCGAGGGCGACAGCTCCTTCCTGCGCGAGAAGATCGCCACCGCGCGCTTCTATGCCGAACACATTTCGCCGCAGGCTGGGGCGCTGGCCGTCACGGTCGAGGCCGGCCGCAGCTCGCCGCTGGCGATTGACTTCTGTGCCTGACACGGGTCTTGTCCGTTCCGGAAAGAAGATGACCACAGACATCCATCCGGGAACTGAATGCAGACCCCGCGCGCGGCGGCCCGGGACGCCACGCTCAACGCCTTCGCCGAAGGCCTGAAGGCACGTTTCAGGGGAATCGCTGCAGCGCGAGGCTGGGCACCCGGCGCATCAGGCCGCTGTGCCCAACGCGCAGTCGAGCCGGGTCATCGTTCCCATCTCGAGGATCTGCGGAACGCCGGGCCCTTCCTTGCCGACCAGCCAGGCCTTGGATTTGGCTGGTGTACGACAGGGCGTTAGATGTCGGGGAGGCTTTGGAGGTCATGTCAGGAGGCCATGGCGCCGGGTGGGGTCATGCTCCCAAGACGACGCTTACACCGCCATCGACGGCCAGCCACTGGCCGGTGATGTGCTTGCCAGCGTCGCTGGCATAGAGCAGCGTGATGCCCTTCAGGTCTTCCTCGTCGCCGAGGCGGCCAAGCGGGGCGTGCGAGGCCATCTTTTCCTCCCCGAGGGACTTGATGAGGCCCGCCGCCATCTTGGTCATGAAGAAGCCCGGGCACACCGCGTTGACGTTGATGTTGTACTTGCCCCATTCGGCCGCCAGCGTCTGCGTGAAGCCGATCACTGCGGTCTTGGAGGTGTTGTAGGCCAGGGTCTGTATGTCAGGAGGATTACCGTTCAGGCCCGCGACCGACGCGATGTTGATGATGCGCCCGGCCCGCTTGGGGATCATGTAGCCGCGTGCCACCTGCTGCGCGAGGATGAAGTAGCCGCGCACGTTGAGGTTCATCACCTTGTCCCAGGCCTCGACCGGATGCTCCTCGGCAGGAGCGCCCCAACTCGCGCCCGCGTTGTTGACGAGGATGTCGATCGCACCCATGCGCTCCAAGGTCTGGTCCGCGAGGCGGCGCGTATCTTCTTCCTTCGAGCAATCGGCCGCGATCCAGCGCGCGTCGATGCCGGCGGCCTGCAACTCGGCCGTGGCCTGTTCGAGGTCCTCGGCCTTGCGCGAACTCAGCATGATGCGCGCGCCGGCCTCGCCGAGCGCATGCGCCATCTGAAGGCCGAGGCCGCGCGAGCCGCCGGTCACGAGCGCGGTCTTGCCGCCGAGATCGAACAGTTTCTGGATGCTTCTTGGGGTCATGGAAATTCTCGCTTCAGGGGGTTTGGAAATCGAGTACGTGCCGCGATTGGCGCAGAGTGCCGAGGACCCCAGACACTTCGGCGTGACGGATCATGAAGAGTCCTTCAAGCGCGAACGCACATAAATCAAAACGAAATCGACGGCGGCGAGCCCTGCGCCCGGCACGGCAATGGCCCATCCAATCGCCGGCTCGCTGCGGCCGGTGGCGATGCCGAGCACGCGGGCGAAGAGGCCGCCGTAGATCAGCACCGAGCTTCGCCAGAGTACTCGCGCCGAGGCGTCAGTACACGACATCTGGCAACGCATCCGACGACCGCTATTGGATGCCGGCGCGGATTTCCTCCTTGACGATTCGCTTGAGCGCATCATGGTCGCGCACCACCAGACCACGGCTTCGCTCGACGCGAATCACATCCTCGCGCTCCATCGCCTTCAGTTCAGCGTTGACGCGCTGGCGCGAAGCACCCAACAACTGGGCGAGTTCATGCTGCCAAAGCTGTAGACTGACGCGCATTTCCACAGTGTGAGACACGTCTCTTTTGCTAGGCCTGCGCGCCAGATGAATGAGCTGCTTGGCCAAGCGCGCGCGCAGCGTCAGGGTGTTCAGGTCTGTCACGATTCCGTAGAGTTGACGGATGCGCCGGGCGTGCAGCCGCAAGATTGCCTCGTACAACTCTATGTGCAGGCTCAACAGCATTTGAAAGTCGGCTCTTGCTACGCGAAGTACAGTAGTTTCTCCATGAGCAATAGAATCGTGCGTGTGTGTGCCCCCGTCCACCATTTCGACATCGCCAAACCAGTCGCCCGGCTCGACATATGTGAGTGTGATCTGCTTGCCCGAGATTGAGGTCGAACTCACGCGCACGGCCCCTTTGGCACATCCAATCCAATACTTCGACGGATCGCCGCGGGCAGCGATTTGGTCTCCGAATTCGTAGCGTTTGACGTTGGAGAGTCGAAGAATGTCGTGGCGCAATGAGGCGGAAAGCGAGGCGAACCAGCGGCCGGCGTTAATCGCATCGCGTTCGTCGCTGGTAAGAATCGGATCCTCAATCATGAGTGGCCACTGAGGATCAGCGGTCCTTGAAGAATTCCGACTGGACCACCAACTTGCCGTCCTTGTCCTTCACCGATTTCAAGCCGGAGAAGGCGACGTAGTCGGAGACCACCTTCCAGCGGCCGTCCTGGATCTGCGACAGGCGCGAGAACTGGTTGCCCAGGTGCTTGGTCGGGCTGAAGGTGAGCTCGGCCATGCCGAACATGTCAGGCGGGAAGGTCATGGTCTCCATGGTCTTCACAAAAGCATCGGTGGTGAGGTTGGGGCCGACCTTGAAGGCAACTTTCAGGAAAGCGTCCATGGCGCCCCAGCCGCTCGCGGAGTTCACCGTCGGATCCTCGTTGTACTTGGTCTGATACTTGCGGGCCCAGGAGCGCACCGGTTGTTCGGCCGCGTCGAGGTACGGGTGCGCCGCCGTCATGGCGGCATACAGCCCTTCGACCGGCTTGCCGCCCAGCTTGATGACTTGTTCGTTGTAGACCGCGCTCGAGCCCACGAAGAGCGGGTTGAAGCCGGCCTTCCTGGCCTCGACGATCGCGCCGACCGTTTCGCGGACGATGGTGCCCAGCACCACCAGCTCGCAGCCGGCGGATTTCATCTTCGCGACCTGCGTGGAGAAATCGGTGGCGCCGCGCTTGTAGCTGGTCTTCTCGACGAACTCCTTGCCGATGGTCTTCAGGCCCGCCTCGGCACCCTGCAGCACCTCAGCGCCGAAGTCGTCGTCCTGGTACAGGATGCAGGCCTTGCTGAGGTTGTTCTGTTTCATCAGCCGCGGTGCGGCGACTCGCGCCTGGTCGTATTGGCTCGGCTGGTTGGCCCACTTCAGGGGATGGGGCGGCTCGGACATCGAGCGCGCGGCGGCGTACGGCAGGAAGTTGATGACGTTCTTTTCGAACTGCACCGGCATCGAGGCGTTGTTCATCGCGGTGCCCATGCGGCCGATCACGGCGAAGATGCCGTTGCCCTGGCCAATCAGCTTCTGGGTGGCCAACACGGATTTCTTGGGGTCGTAGTTGTCGTCCTCGACCAGCAGCTTGATCTTGCGGCCGTGGACGCCGCCCATCTCATTGGCTTCGTCCACGCGCAGTTGCAGACCCATTCGGAACTGCTTGCCGTTCGAGGCCAGGGGGCCGGACTGGTCCAGGATGGTGCCCAGGACGATCTCGTTCTTGCTCACGCCGGGGGTGGCGCTCTGCGCTTGCGCCATGCCGGCGCTCAAGGCGAGGGCTGCGAGGGCTGCGAGGAAGGCCAGTTTCAGCTTCATGATGTCTCCTAGGAAATATGAATCCTTGCGGACTGGGGTGATTGCCTGACCGACCTTAGCGGTACATCGCTTCGATCTGCGGCGCGTACTTCTGCTGCACGAGCTTGCGCTTGAGCTTCATGGTGGGCGTGAGCTCTTCGTCCTCGGCGCTGAGCTGCGTGTCCAGCAGGAAGAACTTCTTGACCTGCTCGACGCGGGCGAACTTCCTGTTCACGCGGTCGATCTCTTGCTGGATCAGCCCCTGGATCTCCGGCGCGCGCGTGAGGCTCGCGTAGTTGGAGAATGGAACGTCGTGGTCCTGCGCGTACTTCTCCACGTTCTCCTGGTCGATCATGATGATCACGGTGAGATACGCCTTCTTGTCGCCGATCACCACCGCGTCGGTGATGTAGGGCGAGAACTTCAGCTCGTTCTCGATCTCCGACGGCGTGATGTTCTTGCCGCCGGCCGTGATGATGATGTCCTTCATGCGGTCGGTGATGCGGAAGAAGCCGTCCGCGTCCAGCGTGCCCACGTCGCCCGTGTGCAGCCAGCCGTCCTTGAGGGTCTCCGCCGTCTTCTCCGGCTGGTTCAGGTAGCCCATGAACACGTTGGGTCCGCGCACCAGGATCTCGCGGGTCGCCGGATCGAGCCTGATCTCGTTGAAGCCCGCCGCCGGACCGATGGACCCCAGCTTGATACGGCCTGCCGGGACGCCGGTGGCCGGGCCACAGGTCTCCGTCATGCCCCACATCTCGAGCATGGGCACGCCCAGCGCCAGGTACCATTTGACGAGGTCGGGCGAGATCGGCGCCGCACCCGTCACCAGGAAACGTGCGCGGTGGATGCCGATCAACTTGCGCACGTTGTTCAGGGCCAGCCAGCGCGCCAGCGTGAACTTGAACTTGAGCAAGCCGGCGACCGGCTCGCCGGCCAGCACCTTGTCGGCGATCTGCGCGCCAACGGCGATGGACCAGGCATACGCTGCCTGCTGCAGCTTGCTGGCTTCCTTGAGGTCGATCATCACGCCCGAATAGAACTTCTCCCACACGCGCGGAACGGCAGCGAACACCGTGGGTGCGATCTCGCGCACGTTCTCCGGCACGGTCTCGGGGTTCTCCACGAAGTTCAGCATCGAACCGGTGTAGAGGGCAAAGTACTCGCCGCCGACGCGCTCGGCGATGTGGCACAGCGGCAGGAAGGCTATGCGCTCGTCCGTTTCGTTCTGCGCCAGCAGCGTGTTGCAGCCGCGCACGGCGTAAACCAAGCCCCGGTGCGAATGCATCGCCCCTTTGGGCCTGCCGGTGGTGCCGGAGGTGTAGACCAGAAGGGCCAGGTCCTCGGGCTTGGTGGCGGCGACGCGCTTTTCCAGCTCGCCGGCATGCGCGATCAGGAACTGGCGACCGAGCACGCGCAGGTCCTCCAGGCTGATCACGTCCGGCTCGTTCAGGTCGTGCAGGCCTTCCATGTCGAACACGACGATCTTGCGCAGCCTGGGCAGCTGACCGCGTACCTCGAGCGCCTTGTCGAGCTGCTCGTCGTCCTCGACGAACAGGATGCTGGTGGCCGAGTCCTCGCACAGGTACTGCACCTGAGAAGCGGCATCCGTCGGATAGATGCCGTTGGCGACGCCACCGCAGCTGAGCACGGCCAGGTCGGACAGCACCCATTCGATGTTGGTGTTCGACAGGATGGAGGCCGTGTCGCGCGGCGCGAATCCCAGGCTAATCAGCCCGCAGGCAATCTCACGCACGGCCTCGCCGGTCTGCGCCCAAGTCCAGCTGCGCCAGATGCCCAGGTCCTTCTGGCGCATCCACACCTTCGGACCACGCTTGGCCACGGCGTTCCAGAACATGGCGGGGACGGTTTCGCCCTCGAGCACGATGGTCTCGTTGGGCTGGATGTGGGAGAGGTCCCAGAGGTTGCTCATTGCGTCATCTCCAGGTCTTTTTCTTCTTCCAGCGCCGCTCGCCGCGCACGCCGGCTTCCTTCATGCCCAAGTAGAACTCCTTGATGTCGTCCTTCTCGCGCAACCGCGCGCAGGTGTCTTCCATCACGATGCGGCCGTTCTCCAGCACGTAGCCGTAGTCGGAGGCGTTCAGGGCCATGTTGGCGTTCTGCTCGACCAGCAGGATGGTGGTGCCGCGCTCGCGGTTGATGCGCACCACGATCTCGAAGATCTCTTTCGTGAACTTGGGCGACAGGCCCAGGCTCGGCTCGTCGAGCAGGATCAAGTCGGGAGCGGCCATGATCGCCCGGCTGATCGCCAACATCTGCTGCTGCCCGCCCGAGAGCAGTCCGGCATCCTGGTCCGCGCGATCTTTCAGGATGGGGAAGTAGCGGTAAACCGTTTCCATGTCGCGCACCACGCCGTCGCGGTCGCTACGCGTGTAGGCGCCCATCAGCAGGTTGTCGTGCACCGACAGCAGCGGGAACACCTCGCGGCCTTCGGGCACGTGCACCAGGCCTTGCTGCACGATGCGCGCCGGCTCATTGGCCGTGATGTTGGCACCCTTGAACTCGATGCTGCCCTTGCGTGGATCGATGATGCCGCTGATGGTCTTCAGGATCGTCGTCTTGCCGGCGCCGTTGGAGCCGAGCACGGTGGCGATATCGCCGCTGCGCACCTGCAGCGAAACGCCGCGGATCGCCTTGATCGGGCCGTAGGCGCTCTCGACGTTCGAGAGCTTGAGCACCGGCAGACCGTTGACCGGCGGGGGATTGGTCGTCATCACACGGTCTCCCGGCGAAGAAAGGAAACGTCTTCGACGGAGCCGAGGTAAGCCTCGATCACGCCGGGGTGCGTCTGCACCTCGCGCGGCGTGCCCATGGCCAGCACCTCACCCTGGTTCATCGCCAGCACGCGGTCGGAGACCTTGGACACCAGCGTCATGTCGTGTTCGACCATCAGCACCGTGATGCCCAGCTCGTTCTTGATGTCCTGGATCCAGAAAGCCATGTCGTCGGTTTCTTCCACGTTCAGGCCCGAGGAGGGCTCGTCCAGCAGCAGCAGCCTGGGCTCGGTGCACAGGGCGCGCGCCAGCTCCACCACCTTGCGCACGCCGTAGGGCAGGCCGGCGACCATGGAGTCGCGGTGCTTCTGCAAGTCCAGCAGATCGATCACGCGTTCGACGTTCTCGCGCGACTCGACCTCGGCCCGGCGCACCGAGCGGGTGAAGAACATCTCGGCCCAGACGTTGCTCTTGTGGTGCACGTGCTGGCCGATCAGCAGGTTGTGCAGCACGGTCGCGTGCTCGAACAGCTCGATGTTCTGGAACGTGCGCGCGATGCCCAGCGCGGCGATGCGGTGCGGCGGCTGCTCGGTAAGCACCCGGCCTTCGTACTCGATGCTGCCGGCAGTGGGGGTGTAGATGCGGCTGATCAGGTTGAACACCGTGGTCTTGCCCGCACCATTCGGGCCGATCAGGGTGAACACCTCGCCGCGGTGGACGTCGAAACTGACTTTGTTGACGGCCAGCACGCCGCCGAAACGGACGGTGAGGTTCCTGGCCGACAGGAGGAAATCTTGGCTCATGGTCGGCTTACCTCAGACGGTCGGACTTCTGGAAGGACTTCTGCCGCTTGAACAGGCCCTTGCGGTAGAACGGGAACAGCTGCAGGTAGGTGCGCACCTTCAGCCAGCGGCCGTACAAGCCGAGCGGCTCGAACAGGACGAAGGCGATCAGAACCGCGCCGTACACGACTGACTGCAGGCCGGGCGCTTGGCCGATGGCGTCGGGCAGCCAGTCCTTGCCGAGGGATATCACCTGCGGCATGGTGATCAGGAAGATCGCGCCGAGGAAAGCGCCGTGCACCGAGCCCAGGCCGCCGATCACCACCATCAACAGCAGGTCGACCGACTGGATGATGTTGAACTGGTCGGGCGAAATGAACGACAGCTTGTGGGCATACAGCGCCCCGCCGACGCCGGCGAGCGCTGCCGACAGCGCGAACGACAGCGTCTTGTAGCGCGCCAGGTGGATGCCCATGCTCTGCGCCGAGATCTCCGAGTCGCGGATGGCCACGAAGGCGCGGCCGGTGGGCGAGCGCAGCAGGTTGAGGATGGCGAAGGTCGCGCCCACGGTGACCAGCAGGCACAGGAGGTAGAAACCGATGCCCGAGTCGACCTTCAGGCCGAAGATGTCGGGGGGCTTCACGTGGATGCCGGCGTTGCCGCCGGTGACGGACTCCCAGCGGACCAGCACTTCTTCGACGATGAAGCCGAAGGCCAGCGTGGCAATGCCGAGGTAGATGCCCTTGACGCGCAGTGCCGGCAGGCCGACGACCACGCCCACCGCCGCCGACACCGCGCCGGCCAGTGCCAGGGCGATCGGGAACGGCACGCCCATGTTGACGAACACCGCCTGCGTATAGGCGCCGACACCGAGGAAGGCAGCGTGGCCGATGGAGAACAGCCCGGTGAAGCCGGCCAGCAGCATCATGCCCAGGCCCACGATCGAGTAGATCAAAACGAAGGTGAGCTGCGCCAGCCAATATTCGGCGAACAGCCAGGGCGCGGCGACGAGCACAAGCATCAGCACGCTGTACCAGAAGACATGGCCGCTGTGCTTGGCCAGGTTGATGTCCAGGTTGTAGTCGGTTTTAAAAATGAATCGCATGGTCAGACTTTCTTGCGGAGCTTTTCGCCGAACAGCCCGTTGGGTTTCACCATGAGCATGACCAGAACCACGATGTAGGCCGCGGTGTCCTTGAAGCCGTCGGGCAGGTAGTAGCCCGAGAGCGACTCCACCACGCCGATGATCAGGCCGCCGACGATGGCGCCGGGCAGGCTGCCGAAACCGCCGACCACCGCGGCCGGGAAGGCCTTCAGGCCGATGAAGCCCATGTTGGCGTGCACAAAGGTGATGGGCGCGAGCAGCAGGCCGGCGATCGCGGCGACCGCCGCCGAGAGACCCCACACCAAGCTGTTCAGCCTCTTCACAGGAATGCCCATGTAGTAGGCCGCCAACTGGTTCTGCGACGAGGCCTGCATGGCGATGCCGATCTTGCTGTACTTGAAGACGGCGTACAGGACGGCGCACAGCACCGCGGTGGCGGCGATCACCGCCATCTGTTCGACGTTCAGCACCAAGCCGCCGGCGTTCCAGATCTCGTCCTTGTACGGCACGGCCAGCGTGTGCGTTTCGGTGCCGATGTTCGGGATCATCGTGATCAGCCCGCGCCCGACGTAGCCGATGCCGAAGGTCAGCATGACGACCGAGAAGGCCGGCTGGCCGAGGATCGGTCGGATCACCACTGTTTCGAGCAGGAGGCCGAAGGCCGCCATGGCGAGGATGGCGGCGACGACCGCCAGCCAAAACGGGAAACCAAGCAGGGTCATCGCGGCGAGCCCGCAGAAAGCGCCGAGCATCATCAACTCGCCCTGCGCGAAGTTGACTGTCTCGGTCGCCTTGTAGATGAGCACGAAGCCGAGAGCGATCAGTCCGTAGATGCACCCCTGCGCGATGCCGCCGATCACGAGTTGAATGAATTGCACTTTGTCTCCGATTCCTTATAGTTGGAACGTGTCGCCGAGTACCGCCAGCGAGAAGCGCATGCCGCGGATTGGAGACACGCGGTACTGGTGGACGACATTCATCGTCCGGTTCGATCTCAGGACGGGTCCGCCACGTGAATCATGCGTTTGCCGACGTTGCTCCCGTTGAGGACCCCGATGAGGCCCTCGGGCGCTTTCTCGAGGCCTTCGAGGATGTCCTCGGTCACCGTCAGGGACCCGTCGTCGAGCCACCCCTGCAGTGCCTGGAGTCCCTCGTCGAAGCGCTCGGCGTAGTCGGTGTACAAGAACCCGCGCATCGTGATGCTCTTGATGATCAGCACCCCGGGGACACCACGTGCGCCTCGCACGGGCGTGCTCGTGTCGTACTGCGACACCACGCCGCAGCACACGACGCGGCCGCGGTACGCCATCGCGCCGAGGGCCGTATCCAGCGTCACGCCGCCGACGTTGTCGAAATAGACGTCGATGCCTTTGGGACAAGCCTCTTTCAACGCCTTGCGGAACGCGTCGTCGCGATAGTTGACCGCCGCGTCGAACCCGAGCTCCGACGTGAGCCACTTCTGCTTCTCGGGGCTACCGCAGATGCCGACGACACGGCACCCGTGCAGCTTTGCGATCTGCCCGACGAGAGTGCCCGTCGCGCCGGCGGCTCCCGAGACGACGACGGTCTCCCCGGGCTTCGCTTGGCCAACATCGAGCAGGCCGAAGTACGCGGTCAGGCCGGTAATGCCCAACACGCTGAGGTGGTTGGAAAGCGGCCGCTTGTGCACGAGCCGCTTCAGGTCATGCGGGTCGACGACGGCGTAGTCCTGCCAGCCAAGATGCCCAGTGACGATGTCGCCGGGCGCGAAGTCGTCACACCGACTCTCGATCACTTGCCCGATCGAGAATGCAGGCATGGTGTCGCCGACCTGGATCGCCGCGCGGTACGTGGCGCCCTGGAACCACGCTCGTTGGGCCGCGTCGATGGAGATCCACAGCACGCGGCACATGACTTTTCCGTCGGGCACCTCGGGCCGGTCCGCGGTTTCCAGGTCAAAGTGCGAGCTCTCCAGCTGCCCGCTGGGCATCGCCGCGACGCGCCACCGACGGTTGGACGCGCTCATGCAACCACCACCCCGGGGATCGCCGGAAGGTAGCGCCTCAGGCCTTGGTATTGCATGACCTTGAGCGTGTCGAGGTACTCGAAGACCTCGGCGATCTTGCCGTCGCGCCCGCGCACAACGAGCATGTACTCGTTCTCGTAGGTCTCACCGGTCGCAGTGACGGTCGCGCGGCAGGTGAAGCGGGCCATGCTGACGTCGCCTGCGTCGGTCTCGTCGTGGATGTCGACCTTCATGCCCGCGGACTTGCTGTAGGGCCCCAGGGACGCCTTGTTGAACGCGATGACGGCGGCCTTGCCCTCGTGGGTGCCGCCGATGCGGCCCAGGGAGATGGGCAGTGTCCAGCGGATGTCGTCGGCATACAGCTGCTGCATGGCGGCGGCATCGCCTAACGCGCGCGCCAGGTCTCCTGCAAGCGTGCTCATGGGGTGCTCTCCTTACTCATGTGGTGCTCTCCCCAGACGATAGAGAGTCCAATCTACGGTCAGCGCGATCTTGGCGCCCATTTCGCCGAGCGCTTCGGCCATCTGCAGCCGAGGCCTCTCGAGCCCCAGGTGACGATGGCCGGACCGCCATCTGAATCAAGCAATTGTTCGACGGACATGTCCTGCCGTTGTCCCTACGACCAACGTGGATTCGTTGGTCTTTTGTTTGCACCCGCCGCATGATTTCGAGGTCCAGTCTAGGAGCGCATCGAAGGCCGCGGATGCAGAGTTTCAATGGAGGTTCATCCATCCCATGCATATCTCCCGCGTAGACCTCAACCTGCTGGTTGTCCTCGAGAGCATTTACACGGAAGGCGGCATCACCAAGGCGGCAGACAGGCTGCACCTCACTCAACCAGCCATCAGCCACGCGCTGTCCCGCCTGCGTGACCTGATGGGCGACCCGCTGTTTGAGAGGCAGGGCCACAAGATGGTGCCCACCGCCCTCGTCCGCCGAATGATTGGTCCACTGCGCGAATCACTTCAGGACATCGGGAGTTTGCTGAACGATGCACAGGCCTTTGATGCCGCCACGAGCCGGCGGCAATACGTCGTCGGGCTGCGTGATTACGTCGAAACCGCATTGCTGGCCCCGTTGATGCAGGCCGTTTCTGCAGAAGCACCGAACGTGCGCATTTCGACGGTAAGAGTTGATCGCCGGAAGTTGGAGGGGGAGTTGGCGTCTGGCGCAATCGACTTCGCCATCGACATGCAGTTGCCGACGTCCGACCAGGTTTTTTCCACGCGCGTCCGCTCCGACGCGTTTGCGGTGGTTGCGCGGGCAGGACACCGCGCCATCAAGGACGGTCGAATCGACATCGAAACCTACCTCGCGCAGCGACACGTGCTCGTGAGCTCGCGCCGCACGGGCATAGGTTTCGAAGACCTCGAGCTGCGCCGCCTCGGGTATCAAAGGCAGGTGGCGGTTCGCTGCCAAGGCCACTTCGCGGCTTGTCGAGCGGTGGCCCAGACAGACCTTCTGCTGACCATGTCGGGCAAGCATGCTGTGCTCACGAACCAGCAGTTCGGCAACCAGATCCTGCCGTTCCCGGTATCGCTGCCTCCCTATGACGCCTACTTATATTGGCATTCCAGCATGGACGGCGACCCGGGAAATCGGTGGGTGCGCCAGTTGATTGTGAGATTCGCCGGGGGCTGACCTGGGCGGCGGGTGGCTGCGGTCAACTGGCGCGTTGCAAAGGCTCAGCTCGCGTGCAGCGCGTCGATCTGCCGATCTCCCATTTCAGCAAAGCGGCGCGCCTGCCGTCCGGCCTCCAGTGCATGCGCGCTCGAGGCGTTGCCGTTGAGGGCCCGGGCCATGACGCCCTGAGCGATGGCGGCGACCCTGAAGAAACTGAACGCCACGTAAAAGGCCCAAGTGCTTGGGTCCACTTCGGGCAGTCCGCGACGGGTGAGATACATCGTGCGGTACTGGGCCTCGGAGGGCAGGCCGTCGTGGGCGACCTGTGCCGCGTCCAGGTCGCCCAAGCCGCGCAAGTCAGCGGGCAGTCGCCAAGCGATGCAATGGTAGGCAAAGTCCGCGAGCGCGTCTCCCACGGTGGACAGCTCCCAATCGAGGACGGCAACGAGACGGGGTTCGCGATGACTGAACATCACGTTGTCGAGCCGGAAATCCCCGTGCACGAGCGCGGGCGGCCCCTCGGGCGGCAGGTGCGCGGGCAGCCAGGCGATCAGCCGGTCCATCGCATCGATGCGCTCTGTCTCCGAGTCCCGGTACTGCCTGGTCCAACGGGCGACCTGCCGCGCAATGTAGGCGCCGGGCCGTCCGTAGTCGGCAAGGCCGACAGCCGCAGGGTCGATGCCATGCAGTGCGGCGATCACCCGGCTCATCTCGTCGTAGATCTTGCCCCGCTCCGTGGCCGACATGTCCGGCAGTCTGGGGTCCCACAAGACACGACCGTCGACGTATTGCATGACGTAGAAGCTCGTGCCGATGATCGTGTCGTCCTCGCAGAGGGCGTAGACACGAGGAACCGGCACCTCGGTATCGCGTAACGCCTTCATGACTCGATACTCGCGGTCGACTGCATGCGCCGAAGGCAGGAGCGGCCCAGGTGGCTTGCGGCGCACCACGTAGCGCTGTGCACCGGCTTCAACGAGGAAGGTCGGGTTGGACTGGCCGCCCCGGAATTGGGAGACTCGAAACCCCGCGAGATCGTTATCGACGTGCTGCGAGAAGTATGCCTTCAGTGCCTGCTCGTCGAAGCTGTGCCGCTGCTGAACCGGGGAGGTCCCGCTAAACTGCTCGTAACTGGTCTCGGTCATGAATGCTGTCCCTAAAGTGAATGCACACGCGCTCCGGCGAGCGACAGGATGGATGAGCGCCCGAAGACTACATGCCAGCTAGGGGCGCGCCAATGAACGCTGGGAATGAGGTCAATGCAGGGAATGCATATCTCGCGCGTCGACCTGAACATGCTGGTCGCTATGCTCGCGGCATGCAATTAACTCCCATGCTCCGAATCCGTCAGGCCGTCCTCGTGGCGCGCGACTTCGACGCGGCCGTGGAGGCGCTGCGGGCGACGCTCCCGCTCGCTGAACCGTTCAATGACCCGGAGGTCGCCCAGTTCGGCCTACGCAACGGCGTGATGGCGCTCGGCGACACCTTCGTCGAGGTCATCTCGCCGGTCCAGGACGGCACGGCGGCCGGCCGCCACCTCGAGCGGATCGGAGGCGACGGCGGCTACATGGTCATGTTCCAACTCGACGACATCGCCGCCGCCCGCGCACGAATCCGCCGGCTCGGCCTGCGCGTCGTCTACGAGCTGGACCGCGAGGGCGACACCGACATTCATCTCCACCCCGCTGACGTCCCGGGCGCGATCGTCGCGCTAGACCGCATGGACCATCCTGCGTCGTGGCGCTGGGCCGGTCCGGCATGGGTTGCGAAGGCACCGGCCCAGATCGGTCCGGGCCACGTGACCGGAGCGACATTGACAGCGCGCGAGCCGACGAAGCTGGCGAGCACGTGGGCAGCCGCCCTCGGCGCTGAAGCGCAGGGCGACCGGATCGCGCTCGACGGCGGGGAACTGCGCTTCGTCCCGGGCGAACGTGACGGGATCAGCGCCTTTCACCTCGAAGGGCTCGCGGCCGACTTCGCTTTCGGCGGCATCCGCTTCTTGGGCGTCTGAACCCCACCGAGCGCCACAACCAAGCCGGCAAGGACGAGGGCCCACGCGGTCGCCTTGGCCTTCGGTAGTTCGAACGACACCGGATGAGCCTGGCCGGGCTCGTCACCAACGAAAGGACGCAATGCTCTCGACACGTTTCACCGAGGAGTTCGGAATCGAGCACCCCATCGTGTGCGGTGGGATGACCGCCGTCGGCACCGCCGACCTGATCGCGGCGGTGGCCAACGCGGGAGCCCTCGGGTTCCTCACGGCGCTCACCCAGCCGACTCCGGAAGCCTTGGTCAGGGAGATCGCGCGCTGCCGGACCATGACCGACCGACCGTTCGGCGTCAACCTCACCTTTCTTCCCACGGTCAAGCCCGTGCCGTACGAGGAGTACCGGGCGGCGATCATCGACAGCGGCATCACCATCGTCGAAACGGCCGGTGCCAATCCCGCGGCGCACGTCGCGGCCTTCAAGAAAGCGGGAATCAAGGTCATCCACAAGGCGGTCGCCGTGCGGCACGCTCTGAAGGCCGAAACGCTTGGTGTCGACGCGATCAGCATCGACGGCTTCGAGTGTGCCGGCCACCCGGGCAGCGACGACGTTCCCGGGCTCGTCCTCATCCCTGCGGCTGCGCGCAAGGTACGGATCCCTCTGATCGCCAGCGGCGGCTTCGCCACCGGCAGTGGCCTGGTCGCCGCCCTCGCCCTGGGTGCCGCTGCCGTCAACATGGGTACTCGCTTCGTGGCATCCACGGAAGCGCCGGTCCACCAGAACGTGAAAGACCAGATCGTCGCCAACGACGAGCGAGCGACCCAACTGGTGTTCCGCGAGTTCAACAACACGGCTCGGGTGGCCCGCAACTCGATCTCCCAGGAGATTGCGCGTCGCTCCGCGCTGCCCGGTGCCACCTTCGCCGACGTGGCGGACCTCGCGTCGGGCGCGCGTGGGCGTGATCGCGTGCTCACCCACGGCGACATGGAAGATGGCATGTGGTGGGCTGGCCAGGCCCAGGGTCTCATCGACTCCGTCCAGAGCTGCCAGGAAATCGTCGACGGAATCATGGACGAGGCCCACCGCATCGTCGCCGCGCTCCGCCACGCCTTCTCGGCAGCCGGCCATACCGCATCCCTGGAGGTCTGAGCATGCAGTTCCAGACGATCCGGCACGACGTCAGCGATGGCATCCTGACGATCACCCTGAACCGGCCGGAGCAGCTCAACGCGTTCACCGTCACGATGGCCGAGGAGCTCGAGCACTCGTTTCGCGCCGTCAACGACGACGACTCGGTCCGCGCCGTCATCGTGACCGGAGCGGGTCGCGCGTTCTGCGCCGGCATGGACCTCAGCCGCGAGGGCAACGTGTTCGGGCTCGATGAAGAGCTCACGCCAGGTCTGCCCGACATGGCCGACCTCGACGATCCTGCGATTGCAGCGGTCCGCGACACCGGTGGGCGTTGCACGCTGGCGATCCACGACTGCCGCAAGCCGGTGATCGCCGCCCTCAACGGTGCGGCCGTGGGAATCGGCGCCACGATGACGCTGGCGATGGACCGTCGCCTGATGTCCGCCTCCGCGCGCATCGGGCTGGTCTTCGGCCGGATCGGCATAGTGCCGGAGGCCTGCTCGACGTGGTACCTGCCCCGGCTCGTCGGCCCGTCTGCGGCGCTCGACCTGGTCATGCGCGCCGACATCCTCGACGCCGAGGCGGCGTTGGCGCTCGGGCTGGTCGACGAGGTCCACCCTGCCGAGGACCTGCTGACCCAGGCCGTGACAGTCGCGGACGCCTGGACCCGGGGCCGGTCCCCCGTCGCCGTAGCCCTGAGCCGCCAGATGGTGCGGCGCAATGGCACCCTGGCGCATCCGGGCGAGGCGCACCGGATCGACTCGCTCGCCATGTTCTGGACCAGCATCGGCGATGGCAAGGAAGGCGTGGCGGCGTTCCTCGAGAAGCGCAAGCCCGCCTTCCAAGGGCGTGCGTCCGCGATGCCCGACTTCTACAACGACTGGGTGGCGGGTGAAGCTCGCCCCTCCAGTTCAAAGTCGAAGTGAGCCGTCGCCATGACCACACATGAAAGGCACGCATCGCAAGTGCGAGCAACCAACATCGGCAAGCCCCCCGCTGGCGAGGCGTTCGAACGCGCGCTAAAGGCGCGGACGGTGTGCGAGGCGTTTCAAATCACCGCGGCCGCCAGGGCCGACCAGGTTGCCGTCCGCACTGCTGACGGCAGTGTTTCGCTGACCTATGGCGCGCTCGCCGCACGGGTGCGGCGAGTTGCTGCCGGTCTCGCGGCGCTGGGCGTCAAGCGCGGGGACCGGCTGGCCATCATGCTCACGAACCGGCCTGAGTTCCACGTGGTGGACCTGGCTGCCATGCACCTGGGCGCCGTTGCGTTCTCCATCTACAACACCTCGGCGCGCGAGCAGATCGAGTATCTCTTCGCCGACGCTGGGAACCGCATGGTGGTCACCGAGCGTGCGTTCCTGAAGCACCTGCTGGCCGTGCGTGATGGCGGCACGCCGATCGATCGGATTGTGGTGGTCGACGGCGCGCCGGAAGGCACGCTCAGCCTCGAGGAGTTGGAGGCGGGCGGCGACGCGCAGTTCGACTTCGAGGCATCGTGGTCGGCCCTCGGGCCCGAGGACCTCCTCACGCTGATCTACACGTCCGGCACGACGGGTCCGCCCAAGGGTGTGGAGCTCACCCACGGCAACATGATGAGCGAGATCCGCGCGGTGCAGCAGGTGTTGCCCGTCACGCCGGGAGGCCGCACCGTGTCGTTCCTGCCCGCCGCGCACATCGGTGATCGTTGGAGTGGGCACTATTCGCCGCTGGGGGTCTGGGGCTTCACCGTCACCTCGTGCCCGGACGCGCGCAATGTGATGGGCATCGTGCACGAGGTTCGCCCCACGATATTTCTTCCGGTGCCGCGGATGTGGGAGAAGACGAAGGCGGCCCTGGAGGCGGAGATCGAGTCGGAGGCCGGCGATGCGGGTCGGACGTTGCGGTGGGCCATCGACACCCGAATCAAGATGGCCCGCGCCACGCAGGAGGGAAAGTCCGCTAGCCTGATGCTCCAGGAAGAGGCGAAGGTTGCCGAAGCGCTCGTCGGCACGAAATTCCGCCGGAAGCTGGGGCTGGATGAGGCCGAGTGGTTCCTTACCGGCGCGGCGCCAACGCCGCGCGAGGTGTTCGAGTTCTTCGCGGCCGTGGGGATCCCGATCTGCGAGATATGGGCCATGAGCGAGGCCTCTTGCCTCATGACCGTCAACCCGCTTGACCGCATACGAGTGGGCACGGTCGGGTTGCCGATCCCCGGGGTCGAGGTCAAGCTCGCCGATGACGGAGAGCTGCTCGTGCGCGGCAGGACTGTCATGAGGGGCTACCGCAATAAGCCCGAGCAGACCGCCGAGGCCATCGACTCCGAGGGCTGGCTGCATACCGGTGACATCGGAACGATCGACGACGACGGCTACGTGCGGCTCGTGGACCGGAAGAAGGAGATCATCATCAACGCGGCCGGCAAGAACATGTCGCCCGCGAACATAGAGACCTGCCTGAGGTCCTCCAGTCCCGTGATCGGCCAGGCGGTGTGCATTGGCGACGGTCGACCGTACAACGTCGCGCTGATCACGCTTAGCACCGAAGGCGCGGCCGGGAAGTCTGTCGACGATCCCGCCACCCTCGCCGAGGTCGCGGCGGCTATCGAGCGCGCCAACGGCCACCTTTCACGTGTCGAGCAAATCAAGAAGTTCAAGGTCGTCGCCAAGGAGTGGCTGCCGGGGAGCGAGGAGCTCACGCCCACGATGAAGCTCAAGCGCAAGAGCATCGCCGCGAGGTACGCCGCGCAGATCGAGGAACTTTACGCGAGGTAGTACGGACTGCCGCGACAGAGTACTCACCGGTCATCCACTGCCAATCACCTTCAATAGGGCGGTTCAGTGTCGGCGCCGATTGAATTTTGACCACTATGCCGAGCGAACATTGACCCCCTGATGGAAGCCGGCAGCACGCCTGCCGGCTGTGGATAAGTGTAGGTCTTTGCCGGGGGGACGATCTGCGTTGGCTGCTGAAGGTCGCGCGGCGGCCCTCCGCGGGGCCGCTGAAGGGGCCTTGGCGCCCCGCTACGGCGTCGAAGACGCCTGGCTGGCCGTGCGGCTCATCTCACGCTCCCTGACGCGTTTCTTGGCCGCTGCCGTGCTGCGCGTGAATCGGATCGAGTCGTTGCCCGTCACCAGGATGTGGCAGTGATGCGTGAGCCGGTCCAGCAGTGCCGTGGTCATCTTCGCCTCGCCGAACACGGTGGACCATTCGGCGAAGTCGAGGTTGGTCGTGATGATCACGCTCGTGTGCTCGTACAGCCGGTTGAGCAAGTGGAACAGCAATGCTCCGCCGGCCTGGCTGTAGGGAAAGTACCCCAGCTCATCGAGCACGACGGCGTCCATGCGCAGCAGGCTCGCCGCGATGCGACCGGCCTTGCCTTGTGCCTTCTCCTGCTCGAGCGCGTTGACCGGGTCGACCACCGAGTGAAAGCGCACTCGCTTGCGGCTGCAAGGCCGACCGCACGCCGGAGGAGGCAGGGATGCCGCGTGTGTACCTGCCGTACGTGCCGAGCCGCATCGAGGCCTTTCTTCGATGGCCGGCACATCCGCGCCGACGTGCACGAGTGGCTCGCCGCGCCCCTGCCGAAGGGATCGCGCCTGAACTGATGCTCGTGCGGACAAGAGTCTGCCGAGGAAGGCAACCGCTCACAGGTCAGCGGTTCGGACCTCGTCTCCGCCCCGCCGGTGCACGGCATCCGGATTCGTACGTGGATGTCGCGCATGCCGCGGCGCGGGAATCGGCCGATGCCAGGCCATCGAGGGTTCGCACCACAAGGTACCGGCCGAAACCTCACCATGTTTCCCGATTGCTGCCTTTGGTGACCGGCGGCTCATGGCCGTCTACCGTCGCTCGATCCCGCCTCACGCCGACGAGGGACAAGGGATCCAGAGAATACCCTCTCGTCAAATCGACGTGAGCTGCGGCGCAGGCCTCGGACCGGCCTCCGTGCACCGCGCTCAGGCCCCGCGGCGGCGCGGCTTCGCAGCGGGCACGAAGCCCATGTCTCCCTCCACGCGCTGGAGTTGCGACAACGCCGCGGCCAGCTCGCGCCGCAGCGGGAGCAGCCCGCGCCTGGCGGCAGTGATGCGTTCGCCGGCCTGCAGGTCCTGCTCGCCGAGCAGCAGGTTCGCGATGTCGCTCGCCTCGTCGCCGAGCACCGGCATTCCAGCAGCTTGCCGTCGCGGACGAACTCGTGGCCTTGCTCGACGAGACGCGTGTGTCGCTGCTCGCCGCCCCCGGGGATGGCGAGACGCCGCAGCGGCAAGCGCGGCTTGAGAACGCTCCTATGCCGTCAGGGCAGACTCGGGCCCTGCGTGTTGACTCCTTGAAAATGACTGACTAAAGTCAGCTATATGGAGCCAGATGCAGTTGCACGAGTACGCCGCTTCAACAGGGCGGTCACGGTCGAGGTGGGTGCCCTCGACACTTCGTTCCTCGGCCGCGGTCGGCCTCTCGGCGCCGCGCGCGTCCTGAACTCGATCGGGCGGGGAATCACTGACGTGGCTCGCTTGCGCGAGTCGCTGGGCCTCGACTCCGGTCTGACAAGCCGGCTACTGCGCGGTTTGGAGGAAGAGGGCCTGGTCGAGACCGTTGCCCATCCCGGCGATGCACGACGCCGAGTTGTGCGTCTGACGCGCGCGGGCCAGCGGGAGTTTCGAGCCTACGAGAAGCTGTCCGATGATCAAGCGGGCACGATGCTGGCCCAGCATCCTCACCCGCAAACGCTGCTGGCCGCCATGGACGTGATTGCCTGCGCACTGCAGCGCTCGCGCACGGTCATCGAGGAAGCCGATGCGACGAGCGAGCCCGCCCGGGCCTGCTTGCGCGCCTACTACGGTGAACTCAACAAGCGATTTGCCTCTGGCTTCGATGTTTCGCGTTCACGCGACCCGGAAGCCGCCGACATGGTTCGGCCGCGCGGCACGTTCCTGCTCGCCTGGTCGGACGGACTCCCCGTAGGCTGCGTGGGCCTCAAAGGAGATGGCAGCGAGCTGGCGGAGGTGAAGCGCCTCTGGGTGGCGCCGGCCGCACGGGGCCTGGGACTGGCGCGCCGTCTCATGACCGCGGTTGAAGACATCGCAAGCCACTTGGGCATCGGCGTGCTCCGCCTGGATACCAACAGCGCACTGTCCGAAGCCATCGAGCTCTATCGGAAGTCGGGCTGGATCGAAATCCCGCCGTTCAACGATGACCCCTATCCCGATGTGTTCTTCGAGAAGCGGCTACCGGCGAGCGAAGAAGGGCGGAGGCGACGCCGCAGTGATTCGTCATAGCCGGTCCGGCTGGGCCTTGGTGACGGCTAAACTTGCGGTTGTATAACAACTGCTATACACTTCCCGCATGGTGCGTCGTGACGCTAAGGAAAGGCCGAACCCCGAAGGGGGAGGACTGACTGCGGCTTGCTGCGCCACTCCTACGGGTGAGAGTCCCGTCCCGGTAGGCGTCGGTGCGCCGGGTAGCAGGCCCCAGGTATTGGAGGGAGACCTCTGTGCCCGAGCGGGGCGTCAGAAGCCCGTGAAGCGGCGCAAGCCGTACAGCGGGGAGCAAGCACGCGGGCCGCAACATGAAGTGAAGCCTGCAGCCTCGACAAAGTTACAACCCGCAGGCCGAGCCGCTCATGTCACGGCGAAGGCAACACCACTGGCGCAAGGACCGAAGCGCGCCAGAGGCTGCGGCGGGGTATGGGGCGCAGCACGCGTGCAAGGAGTGGAGCGGAACACGAGAGATCCGTCTGCGCGGCCCGAGTCGGGGCAAGCGAGCTCGTATAAGCCCAAGGCGAAGTCGAGTCGTGCGCAGCGGAAGTCCGAGGGGATCGTAGTACTGGACGGCGAGGCGCGAGCCGAGCCGACGAAGGCCGTGCGGCATAACGCGGCTGGAGGGAAGGGTCCCTGCGGTGGTTACGCTGAGGAAGCGGGTAAGCGCAAGGGAATGGCCGGCCAGACCGGACCTAACGACCCCGGCGGTGATGAGCCGCGCGACAACGTGCGACAACTGCAGAGGCAGCTCTGGGCCGCAGCCAAGCGGGCACCGGGAAGGCGTTTCCACGAGTTGTACGGCCAGATGTGCAGGGATGACATCCTGCGCGAGGCGTGGAGGCGAGTGCGCCGCAACCGCGGCGCAGCGGGGATCGACCGCGTGTCGATCCAAGACGTGGAGCAGTACGGAGTCGAGCGCTTCTTGCAGGAGCTGGGCGAAGTGCTGCGCGCGGGCGAGTATGGCGCGCAAGTCGTGCGGCGCGTGTACATCCCCAAGGCAGACGGAAGAATGCGGCCCTTGGGCATCCCCACGGAGCGCGACCGGGTGGTGCAGATGGCAGCCAAGTTGGTGCTGGAGCCGATCTTCGAGGCGGACTTCGAGCCGTGCTCGTATGGGTTCCGGCCGAGGCGCAGCGCGACGATGGCACTGGAGCGGATCAGGCAACTGAGCCGCGAGGGTGCCGAGCACGTGCTGGATGCCGACATCCAGGACTACTTCGGCAGCATCGATCACGGCAAGCTGCTCACCTTGGTGGGTCAGCGCGTCAGTGATCGCAGGATGCTCAAGCTGGTGCGGTTGTGGTTGCAGGCTGGGGTGATGGAAGACGGCGCGGTGCGCCATCCTGTGGCGGGGACGCCGCAAGGTGGCGTGATCTCGCCGCTGCTGTCGAACATCTACCTGCACGTGCTGGACCGGGTATGGGCCAGGCATGGCGCGCACCTGGGCACGCTGGTGCGATACGCGGATGACTTCGTGGTGATGTGCCGCAGTGCACGAAGCTGCGAGGAAGCCCAAGGTCGTATCGAGCACGTGCTGGGCCGGCTGGGGCTGAAGCTGCATCCGCAGAAGACGCGACGCGTGGCGCTGAAGGATGGACTGGAAGGCTTCGACTTCCTGGGCTGTCACCTGCGCAAGCGCATGAGCGGTCGACTGTGGGAGCAGAAGAAGCTCAAGCGGTACTACCTGCATCGGTGGCCGAGCCGCCGGGCGCTGAACCGGGTGCGCGAGCGGGTCAGGGACCTGACCCCGCGGTGGCGTTGCCACCAGGATCTGCGCGACGTGATCGCCCATCTGAACCCGGTGCTACGCGGCTGGGGGCAGTACTTTGGCAGCGGCAATGCGGCCGATCGCTTCACGGCGATCGATGGCTACGTCGTGCGTCGATTGCGCAGCCTGCGTGTCAAGCGCGCCGGTCGGCACCTGCGCCCAGGCCAAACGCCGCACTGGGATCGCGCCTACTTCGAAAGCCTTGGACTCCATCGCCTGCGCGGTACGATCCGCTATCCCGGCAAGCCTCCTGGCAACAGGAGATCCGCGTAATGCTGCGAGCCGACCGGCCACCGGTAAGCCGTGTGCGGGAAATCCGCATGCACGGTTTGAACGGGGGTGTTGGCTCTGTTATCGACCTTCTGGCCTGAAACGAGCCAACATCTACCAATGAGTCGCTCCGCCACCTTGCCGCCCATCCGTGTTGCGCCCGAGACGAAGGCCAGCCTCGAGGCTGTGCTGCGAGAAGGCGAATCGCTGACGCAGTTCATCGAGAATGCTGTTTGCCGCGAGGCTGAGTTCCGCGCTGAGCAGAACGCCGCTGTCGCCCGGGCGAAGAAGGCATTGCGCAGCGCTGAGAAGGGCGTCGGCCTGCTGACGGCTGAAGCCTTCCTGGCAGGCATGGAGCAGCGTGCAACAGCAGCACAGCAGCGCATCCGCGATGCAGTGGCGGCGAAGAACAAGCGAACCGCCGGGTGAGCGAAGGGTATCGGGTTGTTCTGACCGTCACGTTCCAGGAGGACGTCGAGCGTCTCGAGGAACACATCATCCAACGGGAGCTGGCAAGCAACACGCCGGATGAAATGTGCATCTTCCGGTTCCGCGACGCGGTGGAGCGCGCGATGGGGATCCTCGCCTTTGCTCCACACGCCTGTCGTCGATCTGAAGCGCACAGGGAATTCCGGGAACTGATCATTCCCTTCGGTCATGCCGGATGCGTCTTTCTCTTTGCAATTCGCGAGCTCGATGTCGTATTGCTCGCTGCGAGGGATCAGCACGAGCATGACTACCGCTGACGCCTGGCGGGTCAAGCCGTTCCATCGTCGTGCGCAGCTCGCTCGTGATGACGTGCCTCGATGAGCCGCCCCTACGTGCCGACATCCTGGGATCGGCAAGGCGCCGCCCTCCGGTGGCGCTGGCGACGGGTCGCCGAGCCAACCGTCGCAAAGACTAGGGCCGCGCGCCAGCCGCTCTGCAGGGGCCCGAGCCCGGCGCCAAGGCCAGCTGCGCGCGCTCGGCATCGCTCAGGCAGCGCGGCAGCGAGGACCAGGCACGGGCCTGCAGCTCGGCACGAGATGCGTGCAGCGGCCAGCGCCGTAGATCCCGGTCGAGCGAGGCGCTGAGCACCCAGCGGCCCTTCGGGTCGAAGGCCAAGGCTGCGACCGTGAGTCGGTGGCCCTCCATCGCGACGGCCACCTCGCCAGACTCCAGGTCCCATAGGCGGACCGATCGACCGTCGCGGGTGAGCAGCCGGCGTGAGTCCGGCGTGAAGGCCGGCGCGCCGACCTCAGAGAGTCCGCGCACCAGCATCACATGGCGCTCGTGTTTACCGATGCCCCAGACTTCGCCCGCCCCTCCGTAGCTGCCAGCCAGCCATTGGCCGTCCGGGCTGAAGGCGAGGCCCGCCCAGCGTGGCGCACGAGCGGCCGGGCCCATTTCGCGCTCGAACAGCAATCGGCCCTCGGGCAACGAGAACACGGCCACGCGTCCGGCGCGAAAGCCCACCGCCAGCCGCGTACCGTCGGCGCTGGTCACGAAGGTCTCGACTGGCGCACCCTTCATGTCGATGCGGCGCACCAGCGCGCCGTTCGATGCATCCCACAGCCGCAGCCCGGGCTCCAGGCGCAGGCTGAAAGCTTGGCCGCTGCCCGATGCAGCAGAGGCGGGGCTGTCCATCGGCGCTTGCCATTCGGCGGCCGTCAGCAGCCACCGGCCGTTGCCGCTGAACGCGGCGCGCGCCACCTGCCTTCTCAGCGTGGCGCCCGCAGGCGGATCGGCGGCCGGTGCATCGAGTCGGGCCACGAAGCTGCCGTTCGCGGGATCCCACAGCGTGGCCGGCCGCGCACCATGGGACATCAACAGGCGTCGGCCGCCCGGTGCGAACTGGGCCGCCTCTGGCGATCCGCCGTCCGGCAGGCGCTTGCGGTCCACTGCCCCGCCGTCGGCGGAACTCCAGCTTGACAGCTCGCCGTTGTTGGCCAGCAGGAAGGCAGTCAGCCCGTCGCTGGAGAAGGCGGACGCCAGCACCTGTGTGCCTCCGGCCGCCAATCTGGCGCGCTCGCTGCCGGATGCTGGATCCCACAGCCGAGCGGTCGCTTCCGAGCCATGGCTCAAGGCCCGTTTGCCATCGGGAGAGACGCTCACCCCCGTGACCCAGGCGGCGTGGCCCGCCAGCTTATCGCGCTGGGCGGGCGTCGCGATGCGCCAGATGCGCAGCTCGCGCCCGCCGTGGCTCAGCAGGCGCCCGCCGTCGAGCAGGGCCATGCCGGCCAGGTCGGGATGGCCGCGCAGCTCGACGGCACCAGGGCCCTCGTGGCGCTGCCACAGGTGCAACGTACTGGAGGCCGGCATGCCGCGCGGTTCGTCGCGCGTGTGGATCAGCACGGTGTCGCCCTCGGTTCCGGCGTCGAGCGCTCGCACCGGTGAATCCAGGGCAATGCGTCCAGGTGCGACATCGTCGCAAGGCTCGCCCGCCAGGCTCCATAGCGCCACGCCGCCACCGCTGTCGCCGGTGGCCAGCAGGCTTCCCGACAGCGTGCTGGCCCCGATCTGTCGCGTATGCGCACGCATTGCCGGCGGCCTGGGGCAGCTGGAGGACGCCGTGGCTCCGGCCGAACCAGACAGGCGCCATTGCTGCAGCCAGCCGTCCACTCCCACGGCGACAAGCTCACGATCGTCCCCGGCAAAGTACAGCGCCTGGGTACCGAAGCCCGGCCGTCCCTTCAGCTGACGCAGCAGGCGGCCCGCACCCGCGTCCCACAGCATCGCGTTGCCCTGGCCGTCCGCGCCGGCTAGTCGGCGGCCCTGTGCATCCAATGCCAGCGCCTCGACGCTGCCGTCGTGCTGCCAGCGCCGTAGCAGGCGGCCGTCGGCTGCGTCGTGGAGGCTGACGACGCCCTGCTCGTCGACCAGCGCCAGTCGTCGACCGTCGCCGCTGAAGGCGGTGGCGCGGATCTCGGCCGCATGGCCCTCGAGGGCGCCGATCAGCGCTGGGCGGCCGGTGTCCCAAAGGTAGGTCCGAGCCGGCTGCTGGTCGAACGCGGTGGTGACCACGAGCAGACGCCGGGCGGCCGGGCTCCAGCGATGGGCGATCGGAATCACTTCCGGCCCCCGATGTTCTCCCAACCAGCGGCCGTTCTCGGCATCCAGCAGCCGAAGCGCGTGGTCCTGTCCGAGCAGCGGAACAGCCGATGCAGCGGCCTGTGGCATCACGCCGAGCGTGACGCCGGCAGGATCGGGCAGAACCCGCTCCTCGCGCAGTGACTGCAGCGCCGCGTACAGGCGACCCTCGGCTTCGGGAAGCAGCGGGCGCTCTATTCCGCGCGTTGCATCCGGCATCGCTTCGAGAGCCAACAGCGCCGCGCGCACGGCATCGCCGCTGGCCTGGGCCTGGTGGGCGGCCGCAAGCAGCTGGCGCGACTGATTGGCCTGCGCCTCTGTGCGGCGTTGCCGTGCTGCGTCCCATTGCCACCAGGCCGTCGCCGCGATGGCGATGACGCCAAGCATCGCGGCGGCACCCAATGCGCGCCGCCGTCGTTCGGCGTCGCGGCTGGCGAGGATCAGCTCGACCACCTGGCGTGCAGCGGGCGGTGCCCGTGGCGGCCGACGCTCGTGCCAGGCAGCGGCACGACGCAGCTGCGCGCCCGAGAGCAGCGCGCTGCTGTCTGCCCGAACGGCGGCGCTCCCATCCTCGGATGGCGGACGCCACTGGTGTGCGCGCGCGAGCAGTGCGGTGCCCTCGCGCACCCAGGCGCTGTCGGTGTTCAGTGCGCGCACCAGCGGTGCCTGGTCCCGTTCCGGGTCGTACACGCCTTCGGCCGGCAGCATGTGGACGCGTCCGATCGCGGGTGGTAGTGCGGCGGCGTCGATGTCGGCGATACGCACGGGCATCAGCCGCTTGCACAACCGGACCACTTCCCCCAGTTCCCACTGGCACCAGCGCGATGTCACGCTCGCCGGCGTCACCAGCCACACCACGGTGTCTGCCGCGGCGATCGACTGCGCGAGCTGGCGCTGCCACTCCTCGCCGAACTCCAGCGCCTCGAGGTCGATGAACACGGCGAAGCCCTCGGACTCGAGCGCACGAACCAGCGCCTGCGCGGCGGCCTTGTCGCGCCGCGAGTACGAGACAAACAGTTTCAGTGGTGCTGCCAGGGGAAGTGGCGGAGCGAGGTCGACGGGCATGGCGAGGATGGTCGAACCAGACGGATCTTGCCTGGTGCCATGGCGTGGCGCTCATCTGGCAGGCTAGGCATGTCAGGCGGTCGCGGCGCGCACCGCTTCAGCAGGGCCTGGCGCGACCGTCGATGATGTCGGAACCACCTTCGCCACCGCTAAAAACGAACCAACGGCAGGCCGATGCTTCCCACCCCTTCGTCGACGCACTACCCAGCCGGACTGCTGCGAAATCGCCCAAGAGGAATCCGCGCCCAACCGCCTGCCGTTGGTTCATTATGAGGGTGGCCTGTGAGCCGCCGGCATCGATACTCCCGCCGCGTCAGACCACCCTGCCATGCCATGCCCCGGCGTTCGAACTCTATTTCGCCGTCCAGGAGTCCCTGCCCGCTCGTGCGAGCAGGTCTTCGCCGAAGCATGGGTGCGCCCTGGAGGGTCCACCAACAGACCCGAGCCGCAGCCGGCCTACAGTCCCACCACTTCACCCGTCAGCGAAGCCGGCCATGTCGTGCGCGGGGTCCGGGGTCCGGGGTCCGGGGTCCGATCGGCTCAGGGCGATCGAAGCGCTACCGCGCCGCCCCCCACCGGCGCACCCGGCTGTCCACCGGACAGGCGACAGGCGGGCAAGGGACCTGGATGGCCGGCTGTTCCTGAGAGAACCGCCGGTCAGATCTGCCGCAGGTGACCAACGACGCGCGCCAGCACCGCTATGTTGGACGGCAACTGTCCGTTGACCAAGGGGATCATCTGAACGCTGGTCGGCGGCATGGCAGAACCACAGCTGAGCCGGACCATTGGCTCACCAAAAACGACCTCGACCATACGGATCGCGGTCTGGTTCGCCTGCCCGGCGGCGCTGAACCGAAGCAAGTACATGCCGCTTCCAGCGATCTGCTCGCAGGTCGGGTCGACCAGAACGAGTTCGCCTGGCCGTATCTGGTCGAGCATGTCGCTCCCCGCCTGGCGATAGAACACCGCAGCGCGCGGATGATCCGTGTACTTGGTAAGAGCCCTATCGGACGACGAGGGGTCGCCTGGTCGGTACAGCGAGATGATCGGAAGATCCGCCATCTCTGAAGGTTGCGGACTTGCCGGATCGGCGTCTGAAGACGCCCCTGCGAGGAGCCGGTCCAAGGCCGCTGGGTAGAACGACTCCGGCGGAATCTTGTAGTGTTCGATGATCCGGGCCAGCGAGGGCAGGTCGGGGAAGTTGGCGCGATACGTCAACCAATTCTTGACGGTCCCCAGTGACTTCCCGGTGACAGCCCTAAGCTGTCGATAACCCTCGGTGATCTCAAGGGCGCCGTCCTTGGTGACGTGCCTGATGATGACGTCCGCCACATAGTGGCGGTACGCAGCGTCTCGGTCGGCGGCGGGCAAGTTTGATGGCTCTGCTTGGTCTTGTGCTTGCGAACCCATGGGGCCGAACCTACGCGGTGACCGATGTCACCACCCCGCGCCCTTCGTGTGTTGTTCTGAGCCAGCGCGTGAGGAGCTCCCTTAGCTGCGCCTCAGTGTAAGGCTTCCCCAGGTAGTCCGACATTCCGGAGGCAAAGCACTTCTCGCGGTCCGAGGCCAACGTGTTAGCCGTCAGCGCGATGATCGGAACGGGCGACTTGGCGGCCGCCATGGCCTCGTGTTGCCGGATGCGCTTCGTAGCTTCGTACCCGTCGAGAACCGGCATCTGACAGTCCATCAACACAACGTCGAACGCCTGATGGCCCAAGATCTCCAGAGCCTCTCGACCGTGGGCCGCAACGGTTACCTGAAGGCCAAGTTCCTCCAACATGCGGGACGCAAGCATGGAGTTCAGTTCGTTGTCTTCAACGAGCAGAACTGTGCCGGCGAACTCACCGAGCTCCTCGGAAAGTGACTCCACGATCGTCCCCCCGGAGGAACGGGGCTGCACTGCGGCGAAAGCCGCCGGCTGGGCAACTTCGACCGGCAAGGCCACCCGAACCACTGTTCCCAGGTGCTCGACGCTCGAAATCTCGATCTTGCCGCCCATCGCGTTCACCAACTCATGGACGATGGCCAGCCCGAGGCCAATACCACCTGCGCGACGATCGGCTCCACTGTCGCCCTGGAAGAAGGGCGTGAAAACCTTCTCCAGATCCTCCTCGCGGATGCCTTTACCCGTATCCCGAACCTGCAGGTGCAGACAAGCCTTCGGGAGCGATTCCCCTGGACGAGGTTCCAGCCTGGATGACAACTCGACGAAGCCAGCCTCCGTAAACTTGACCGCATTTCCCGTCAGGTTGTTCAAGATCTCGAAAAGCCTGACTTCGTCAATCACAACTCTCGTCACCGACGGCACGAGGTCCAAACGAGTGTGCAGGTTCAGGCCCTTCGAAGTGGCTGCAGCAACGTGAAGCTCCTTCACGGTCCGTACGGCATCAGGAATGCTGACAACGCATCGCCTCGCGTCAGAATCACGGTGGCTCAATTTGGTGTACTCCAGGATGCCGTTGAGAATCTGCAACAGCGCATGCCCGGCGCTGTGCGCCTTCTCTAGTAGCGCGCGATCGTCTTGATTGGCCTTCTTCGCCACCGATTCAAGAATCTGGAGGACGCCGTTCATTGGCGTCCGAACCTCGTGACTCATGTTCGCGAGGAAGCGCGACTTGGCTTCGTTGGCCTCCTCCGCTGCTCGCTTGGCAGCCTCAAGTTCCTTCGCGTAGATGTTCCTGCGCTCTTTATCCTTGCGCGCGAGAAAGAGCTTCCGCTCACGGTTCTCAATGCTGTGAGCGAGTGCGAAGGCCGCAATATTGACGACGACCAAGTGGGTGATGAGGCGCCCAATCTGGGCGCCCTGCCCCGGCATATGCAAAGCGTATGCAACCCCGGTGACTGATGAAATGCCGGCAACGACAGCTGTGTTGAGAACGGTGAGACGCGAAAACGCATGGACGACGACCACACCCGTGCAGAGCGATGACGTCAACGCCCAATACAGCTCGGCATGGGAAAGTTGGGCTCGCGCGTTAAAGGCAACAAATGCGGCCGCTTGGAGGGCTCCAAGCATGACGACGTTTGCCAACGCAGTGTAGTGCCTGGCCACAAACTCGCGTCGATAGAAGCACAGCGGGGACCCGATCGCCAACAGCGCAATGACGAACAACCGAAAGGACTGAACCCCGCCAACGGCCGGCAACACTCCATGGATGAAGTCGAGCAAATAGAAACTCAGAAATGTTAGCAGCGCGAGGGCGAGACTGATGCCCAAATAGGTAGCACCGGGAGCCTGATAGACGCGACGGAACTCGTTGTCGAGCTCGACATCTCCATGGTGCGCAAAGAACCTGAATACTGACCTCATGCAACCCACCGTCAAAGGGCTAGCCCGCTTTTCGCTTGACCAGATAGCGCAGGAACGAACCCTGGCCGTTGAAAATGGCCGTCTCGTCTACCAAGCCCTCAGCTTTGTAGATCGCATGGACAGCGGGCAAATTGGCGAACGAGACGCCCGGGTGCATGTGGTGATAGACGTGCTGAGCAAAGTTGAAGTCAGGCAAGAGAATCTTTTGCCACCACTTTAGGCGAATGAGGGGCGTGACCGAGTGAACGGTGGCGTTGGGCACGTTGTACTTGTGTTCGATGACGGCGATCCATCGCACGAATAACTGCGTCACCGTCAGGAGCGGCACCACCCAGTACACAAGAAAGACGGTCCAAGCGTTCGCGAGGGTGAGCGCTAGGGCGACGGCTGCGAAGAAGATCCAGCGGAGCAACTTGGGCGTCGGGTTTCTGCGTCGAAACTCCGTCACGTCCTTCGGCGCCGTCTTTCCTCGTATCAGCCCCAGCGTATTGATGCCGGTAAGGTCCTTGAGGACGATCCAAAGAAATGAGCGAAGGCTCGTAGGGATCGACCAATCCGGCCCGGACTTTCGGACAAAGTCCGGGTCCTTATCGGTGAAGAAGTACTTGTGGTGCGAAAGGTGAACCGCAGCGTAGTCTTCAACGGTCGTCACGAGCAACGGATAGACCGCGAAGACGTTGATCCACCAATCGGCGAATCTGGATCGCGCCCCGAGCCGATGGACCTGCTCATGCATGAGGAGGCCAAAGACCATCTGGCGGGTTCCGATGCCGATGATGCACAGGATGGTGACTACAAGGTTGTCAGCCCATATACCGAGCGCGATTAGAGCCGCGATTACGGCCCAATTGAGGAACATCTCGGTCAAAAACCGAATGGGCCGTGGTCCAGAGAGCTCAATGATTTTCGCCCTCGCGCTTTGCGAGAGTTGGTCTGGTCCCGCCAAGACGGCGGGGCGCAGGTCGCCGGCGTGCTCTGGCGCAATCACCTTCGCGGATTGATGTGCGGGCGCAATGGCCTCCATACGGGTTCTCCCTGAACCTTTTGGTTGACTAACCCCCTCTGGGGGCGCTGGCTGATCCGAAGCGGGCGCGATGCTAACAAAGCGTTGCCGGTCAACCATCAGGATCGCCGCGCCTTGACCCCCCTAGCTTCAAACTTCTGACAACAATCTGCTAGCTTTTCACCAACCGTCTGACATACAGTGTCACTTGTCTGTCGCATAACAGGCGTTGACCGCCAGACTTCTGGCGCTTCGTCGGAAAGAACCCAGGGGAGCCGAGGACGTGCAAGTGGAACGCTGTGCGTCGCACCGCGCGCAGATGGTCGGCGTCAGCGACGCCGCTGTCGGCGGATCACCGCCGCCTGTCTTGCGGCAGGACGGCGATGTGGGCGAGGACGAGGCTCACCGACTGATGCGCGCCGTCAGCGCGGATGGCTCTGCCGCAGTCGAACGTGATCGTTCTCAAGAAGTGCATCGAGCTCGCCAAGACCAACCGGGCCGCGCGCAGCGCTGCGATGAATCAACAACGCCCTGGCGAGCTCGCCAGGATCAAGTGAAGGGTCTCCTGACCGGCGACTCGATGTGAAGGAAAACGCAATGAGAGCAACCAAGAAGCTTCAGCAATTCGCGCTCATCGTCGCGGCCGCAGCGCTATGCCCGACCATGGCTCATGCCGAGGAAACGTGGCCGTGCGAAGTCGTGCTCTGCAGCGCCAACCCGAAGGGTCCGACCGCGCTGAAGGAATGCGAAGAGCCGATGCGCAAGGCGTGGAAGGCGTGGTCCAAGGGCAAGAAGATTCCGAGCTGCAAGCGCAAGGACGCCAGCGGCGGGAATGGCGGTGAGCTGAGCGCGAACGAAGGCGCGTTGCAGGAGAAGCCGGCCGAGCCCGACAAGAACTGCCCGTTCACCTACTACGCCACCCGGAACCAGTACCGCTATTGCCTCTACACCGGTGTCCAGGAGCAATGGATCGACGGCAAGCTCTGGGGCCGCATCTGGTACGGCGGGCCCACGGCGCAACCGTACATCGAGCAGCTGGTTGAAGATCCCAACAACCCGCGGCCGCCGCAGGCCATCGTGAGCGACTGGCCTGCCATGAAGGCTGACATCGAGGCCAAGGCCGCGGCCGCCGCGCAGGCCTACAAGGCCTGGGAGGCCGCCGAGAACGACGCGCTGCTGGCGATGGGGAAGGCGGCCTTGGCCGCCCACCAGGCCACCACCTACGCGCAGGAGTTGGCCTCACTCGAGGCTTCGCTGCCGGGCCAGATTGCTGGGGCGATTGCGTATGCGAACGCCAGGGACGCAGCGGAGTCGGCATTCCAGCCGAAGCTGCAGGCCGCAGAGGCGGCTGCGAAGAAGCCGGGTGCGACGGCGGCGGATATCGCGGCCTACAACCAGGCGAAGTCGGAGGCCCTGACCCTGTACTACCTGAAGCAGGGTGCGATCAACCAAGTGACCAACCTGCAGACGCAGCAGGCGCAGCTGCCACAGATGCACCAGCAGGCGCAGCAGCTGGCGACGATCGCGGCGCAAGCCCAGGCGGTGGCCGACCAGAAGAAGGCGTTCGCGCAGGCGCGCAAGTCGGAGGCCGACGCAGCAGACGCCGCCGCTCAGCCGCTGCCCAGGTACTTCAGCACCGAGGCCTGAGCGGATGTCCGGCCTCGGCACCCTGATCGCCGCCTGCGCACCGCTGGTCGCGCCGGCGACAGCGCACGCGCTGGTGCACCAGGAGAGCGGCGGGCATCAGTTCGCGATCGGTGTCGTGGATGCCCGGCTCGAACGGCAGGCCAGAAGCATGGCCGAAGCGTTGGCCACGGTCAGGCAGCTCGAAGTGGAGGGCATGAACTATTCGGTCGGCCTGGCGCAGATCAATCGCTCGAACTTCGCGCGCCTCGGTCTCACGGCGCAAACCGCTTTCGAGCCGTGCGCAAACCTGCAGGCGATGCAGGTGATCTTGGGCGAGTGCTTCGAACGTGCGAGCAGGAAAGCATCGGAGCAGCAAGCACTGCGCATGGCGCTGTCTTGCTACTACAGCGGAAATTTTCAGACGGGCTTCCGGCATGGGTACGTCACTAGCGTCGTGAACGCATGGAGAGCGCAAACGGAGAGCCGGCAGCAGCAGGAAAGGAGGTCCCGCACCGACTAGGCGACGAGACAACTGCCTTGCTGGGTGCAGCGTGCGCACGACCCGCCTCGGCCCCCACGGCACCCCCTTTCCCAGCACCAATGACAACAGAAGGAGTCCTTTCGAATGAGGCGCATCAAGCATCACCTGGCTGCAGGCAGAACGATCGCCCCCCGGATCGCGGGTGCAGTTCTGATCGCGGTCACGCAGGGCGCGCACGCCGGCGCTATCCAAGGCGTGGTCGACGGCGTGAACATCATTGCCGCCACGGTGGCGGCGGTGACGCTCGCGCTGTGCACCGTCGGCTTCGGCATGGCCGGCTACAAGATCATGTTCGACGGCGCCAGCTTCCGGGACGTGTCGAACAAGCTGCTCGGTGCCGCGGTCTGCGGCGGCGCGGCGGCGATGGCCGCGATGTTCGTCTGACGGCAGCCGACCATGGCTACTGACCACGCGCAGCCCCGCGGGGCTGTGATGCGCGAGGCGATCTACAAGGGAGCGACCCGGCCTGCGATGAAGGCCGGGGTTCCCCTGATTCCGATCGTCGTCGTCCTGATGCCGATCGCCCTCGTGACGTTGTGGGTCGGCTCGCTCGTCAGCCCGTGGGCGTTCCTTGTAGGCGTGTCGCTCGACGGCGCCGTCTATCTCTGGATGCGCTCGGTCACGGCGCGCGATGACCAGCGCCTGACCCAATGGTTCAAGGCCCTGAAGCTCAACCACTTGAACAGCAACCGCAGGCTCTTCGGTCTGCGCAGCTACAGCGCCTATCGCGCAAGAGGAGCGAACGATGTCTGGAGGCGCTAGCCCACGGTTCTGGGGGCAGAAGGACACGAATGTCGGCGAGTTCGTGAGCATCTCGAGCCCGGTGTCCGAATTCGACACCATTACGCGCAACGGGGACTACCTGCGCACCTGGCGCGTCGGTGGCGTGACCTTCGAGGGCGTGCAACCGAACATCATCGCCGAACGGCACGAAGCCCTATGCAACATGCTGCGCAACCTGCCCGAAGGCAGGTGTGCGGTCTACATGCACCGCATTCAGCGCCGCGGCACGGACCGGCTAATGGACCCGGTGGCGCCAACATTCAGCGCGACGTTCAGCCAGCAGTATCAGGACCGGCTGCAGGCCGAGCCGTTTCTGATCAAGGAACTGTTCCTGACCTTGCTCTATCGCCCCTGCGAGACCGCGCGCGACAAGAGCCTGCGCAAAGGGCAGCGGACAGTCGATAACCTGAAGCGCTGGAACGCTGAGGCGATCGAGCGCATGGACGAGCTCGGCGGTTTGATCGAGGCGGCGCTGTCGGATTTCGAACCGCAGCCGCTCGGCGTTCGCGCCGAGCCGACCGGCGACTACTGGGAAGCCGGCGAGCTCTACGCGTACCTGGTCAATGGCATCTGGCAGAAGGTGCGCGTGCCGGCTGGGCCCGCCTGGAAGGTCTTGCCGGATGTGCGGCTCACGTTCGGTGGCGCCGAGATCGAGATCCGGGGCCTGGCGACGAAGCGCTACGCCGCGATCCTCGACATCAAGGAGTATCCCGCAGAGGTCGAGCCGGGTTCATTGAGCCCGCTGCTCTACCTCGACTCCGAGTACATCGAGACGCAATGCCTGGCGCTGATGCCGCGCCGCGCGGCGCTCGCGGCGCTGCGCGTACAGCGCAACCAGCTGATCGCGGGGGAAGACGTGGTTCACACGCAGGTCGCTGCGATGGACGACGCGATGAACTGGCTGGGGGACGGCCTGTTCGCGATGGGTGAGTACAGCTACACGCTGGCGGTCTTCGGAGACTCCCCCGGTGATGCGCGCATGCGCGCGCAAGCGGCTGTGGGCCGCGTGGCAGCGTTCAACGCCATGCAGCTGGTGCCCGTCGAACTGCTCGGCGATGCCGGCTGGTTCAGCCAGCAGCCGGGGAATTTCCAGTGGCGCACGCGCAAGGCAGTGATCTCCTCGCGAGCCTTCGCAGCGCTCACCTGCTGCCACACGTTCTTGCTCGGCAAGCGCGACGGCAACCCGTGGGGCGAAGCGTTGGCCTTGATGCGCACGCCGGCCGGCCATCCCTTCTACCTGAACCTGCACGTGTCCTCGCCGGACGAGGACGCGGCCGGCAAGAAGCTGCCCGGCAACACGATCGTGATCGGTTCGACGGGCAGCGGCAAGACGACGCTGCTCACCGCGCTGATGGCGCTGAGCGCGAAATGGCCTCAGCCACCACGCATCGTGAGCTTCTCGCTCGATCGGGACACCGAGATCATCATCAGGGCGCTGGGCGGCACCTTCGGCCGGTTCGAGTACGGCGAACCGACCGGCCTGAATCCGCTTCAGCGTCCGGTGACTGAGGCCCGCGTCGGGCACTGGATGGCGCTCGTGAAGCAGTGCATCGAGACGCCGCAACTGCCGTTGCTGCCGAACGAAGTCGCGGCGATCGACGCTGCCGTTCGCGGCGTGGCCAAGATGCCGCTCGAGGAGCGGCGCTTCGGAACACTTCTCGGGCTGCTGCCGCGGGACCGCGAGAACAGCCTGTACGACCGCTTCCGGCGCTGGACGGCTCAAGGGGAGATGGGCTGGGTGTTCGACCGCGCTCCGGACAGCCTGGGTGAGATCAAGCGCCATCGCTACCTCGGGTTCGACTACACGGGCATCCTGGCCGCAGATGAAGTCCGGGTGCCGGTGATGATGGATCTGTTGAACATCAACGACGAGCTCGTCGACGGCACGCCCTTCATCTATCACGTCGCAGAGTGCTGGAAGGCCTTGGGCGACAGCATCTTCGCCAAGTTCGTCAAGCACGGCCAAAAGACGATCCGAAAGCGCAGCGGCCTCGGGATCTTCGACACCCAGGAGGTCGGCGACCTCCTGAGCAATGAGAACGGGCGCGTCATGGTCGAGCAGTCGGTCACCAAGATCGTGCTGCCGAACAAGGATGCCGATCGCGATGAATACCGCGCGCTCGGACTGACGGATGCGGAGTTTCAGCTCGTGCAGGACCTGGGGCGCCGCGGCGCACGGCAGTTCCTCATCAAGCAAAACGGCACGAGCAACGTGTGCGAGTTCAACCTACGCGGCATGGACGACGCGCTGGCCGTGCTGTCGACAACGCAGGAATCGGTGCAGCTGCTTGACCTGATTCGTGCCGAGGTCGGTGATGAACCGGACCTGTGGCTCGAGCCGTTCTACGCACGGGTTCGCGCGGCCGCCGAACGCTTCCGGAGGAGCGCATGAAGATGAACAGAACCGTCACGGGCATGGCGCTCGGCATCGTCATTGTCATCGGCCAAGCGATGGCCGCGCCACCCGTCTTGACTGCGACGTTGCCCTACAACGAAGCGGTCCGCAACGCGAACGGCAAGCGCCAGGTGGAGCTCCCGCCGCGCAATCCGCACTACCCGAAGCTGAAGATCGCGAAGGTGGGCGCGCCGTTCGGCGGGAACACGCACTGGATGATCGAAGGCCCCGACGGCCTCCTGCAATGCACGAGCACCGTCGTGACGGCAGAGAGCTGCGAGCCTTCGGACATCGGCACGGTCAAGAAGCTTCGGACCTGGGTCGTGCTCATGAAGGGCGCATGGCACGCCTGCATCGGCATGGCGGCACCGGTCAAGTGCCAAGGGCTCTATGCGAAGCCTACCAGGGACAACGTGCTCGCACTGCCACCAGAAGAGGTCCAGTGATGTTCTCGCACCTGGGCAACTGGCTGAACCAGTTCCTGAGCGGCTACGTGAACAACGCGGTCAGCATGCTGTCAGCCGCGTTGATGCCGCTCGCGCTCGTGATGCTGACCCTGTACATCGCGAACTACGGCTTCGCCGTCATGCGGGGTGAAGTGTCCGAGGCGATCGATACCTTCGCCTGGAAGGTCGTCAAGTTCACGTTGATCTGCGGCTTCGCGCTCGGGGGCGGTCTCTACATCGGCAACGTCTCGTCCGTCCTCGAGAACATGCAGGACGGCATGGCCACGATGTTCATCTCGTCAGGCGGCGGCGGAGCCTTCGGCGCAGCGTCATCGGTCGGCTCGGCTTTCGGAGCACTGGATGTCGCGTTCCAGGCGGGCGTCGATGCGCTCGACGATCTCTGGAAGGAAGCCGGCATCACGCGGCTCGATCTGGTCGTCGCCGGGATCGTCTACACGCTGGGGTTGGACGTATTCCTGTTCGTCGCAGCCGCGGTGGTGCTGATCTCCAAGATCTTCCTGAGCTTCGCACTTGCCATTGGGCCAGCGGCGATTCTTTGCCTGCTCTTCAAGCCAACGTCGCGCTTCTTCGACTCGTGGCTGTCCTTCGCATTGTCCGCGGTCGTGATGACCTGGTTCGTGTTCTTCGCGCTCGGCATGTCGCTCTTCGTCGTCAACAAGTGCATCGAGAGCGTCGTGGCTTCCGGGGCCTTCCAGGCGCAGGGCGACGTGAACGGCCTCGAGGCGGCGGCCGGTCTTCTTGTGATCTATGTGCTGCTCGCCGTCCTGCTGTGGCAGTCGCCGAAGCTCGCTTCGGCATTGACAGGAGGCCCGGCGGTGCAGACCGGGGCGTCGATGGTCGCGAGCTACATCCTCGGCAGCGTCGGGCGTGGATCTGGCTCGGGCGGCGGCGGCAGTGGCGGTGGCCGCTCCAACGAAGTGCAACGAGGTGGCGGCCCGAGCTACGGCTCGGGCCACGCGGCCGGCCAGGCGGCTTACCAGCGCGTCAGCAGCCTGTTCGGTGGTGGGCGCCGGTAGCGGCGCTTCGAGTGTTCAACGCAAAGGAGAGGAAAGTGAAGAAAACCCTCGTGAAGTTGATGATGGTGGTGGCGGTTTGGATCGCACCGCACACCGCCAAAGCCGGCATCCCGGTGATCGATGTAGCGAACCTCGCGCAGGCGATCATGGATGCGGCGACGATGATCAAGGAACTGGAGCAGATGTACGCCCAGTACCAGCAACTCAAGCAGCAGTACGAAGCGATCTCCGGTGCCCGGAACCTCGGCCAGGTGCTCAACAGCCCGCTGCTACAGAACTACGTTCCGAAGGACGCGCACACCGTTCTGAGGTCCATCAACACGCTCGGGAAGGCCGGCTTGACAGGCAAGGCGAAAGCTTTGCGTGACGTAGCGATGGTGTACGACTGCGGCGAACTTTCCGGCGCAGCGCGCTCTCGATGTGAAGCCGAGCTGAGCAAGCCGTATCAGTACCAGGCGTACTACGACGACGCATTGGAGCGGGGCAGCAAGCGCGTCGATCAGATCAATCAGCTGATGCAGCTCGCGGGCACGACGGAGGATGCCAAGGAGATTGCCGAGGTTCAGGCGCGCATCGCCGCCGAAAGCGCACTGCTGCAGCATGAGCTCTCCCAGATCCAACTGGTGCGCGCGTCGTCCGAGGCCGACGCGCAGGTGCAGCTGGCGCGGGCGCGCGAAGCGCAGCGCGAGAACGCCGCGCGCACCGGCAAGCTCGGCGCCAACATCTCATCGTTGGGGTTGTGATGAGCGTCGCCGATACGATGAAGCTGCCGGCATCGCCGGCCGCGCTCAAGGCCTTGGCCGAGAGCAGCGGCTGGGAGGTCGAAACCCGTGCCGTGCTCGCGCGGTCTGAACGCCGGGCGTGGTTGATCTCCGCCGCCTCGGTCGGCATCGCCGTGCTGGGCATGGCTGCAGCCACCGCGCAGTACCTGAAGCCCCCGCCAGCGGCCAAAGTCCTGATGGTCGACAAGACCACGGGCGAGACGGTCGTGCTCCCTAATCTCGACGACTCGTCGAGCGTCCCGCAGGTGGCCGCGATGGACCTGCACAACGCCGCGGTCTACGTTCGGGCGCGTGAGTCCTACAACTACTCGATGCTCGGCGCGGACTACCAGCAGGTGGCCCGCATGAGTACGCCTGAGCTCTTCCGGCCCTACCAAACGCTCTTCACGGGGCCCGAGGCGCTGCACGAGAAGCTCAAGGACAATGAGCTGCGCCGCGTGACGGTGATCAGCGTGCGACCGACAACGGGCTCGCAGTACGGGCGCGGCGGTGAAGCGCTCGTGACCTACGAGCGCGAGGTGCGCAACCAGTCGACGACACAGCCGATCGTGACCAGGTACACCGCGACCGTCCGGTACGAGTACCGGCCGGGGGCGGTCAAGAAGGACGTCGACCGGCTGGAGAACCCGTTCGGGTTCGTGGTGACCGGGTATCGCACCGACGCCGAAGTCGCCGCTTCGCGCATCGAGCCGGCGGCACCGGCTGGTGGCCCCAGCTTGCCCGGAGGCGTGTGATGCAAGCCCATCATCTGCTTGCGATCGTCGTGGCCGCTTCGGTCCTTCCCGCTGCAGGGGCCAAGGCCGCCGAGGCTTCGGGCTCGAAGGCGAGTTCCGCATCGAGCTCGGCGCAGGACCCACGCATCCGGCGCGTCGAATATGCGCCGGATGCGGTCGTGGTCGTGCATACGAAGCGCGGCCAGGTGACGCACATCGTGCTGGCGGCCGACGAGCAGCTGGTCGGCGAGCACGCGACGGGCCAGGGCTCGTCCTGCGAGACGCCGATCGACACCTGGTGCGTCGCGGTCGGGGAGACCCGACGAGACATCTTCGTCAAGCCGCGCGAAGGCGCGACGACGAACAACCTGTCGCTCGTCACAACGAAGCGGCGACACACGTTCGAGCTGGTGGCGCAGGAGAGAGGCATCACCGCGATGCGCGTCGTCATGACGCTCCCGGCGCCGGCGGCGCCGCAGGCCCGCAGCCAGGTCGCGGTTCCCATCAGGCCGCCAGAGATGTCGGCTGAAAGGTTGGTGGCCAATCGGATGCAGGCCGTGCCGGTCGTTCGCAACGCCGACTACTCGGTTGCGGTCGGGCAACTCGGCGAAGAGATCGTCCCGACCATGGTCTACGACGACGGTCGTTCGACCTACTTCCTGTGGCCGGGCAACCGGCCGCTGCCGGCCGTGTTCGCGAATGCTGCCGACGGCAGCGAGGAGACGGTGAACGTGCGCATGGGCGAGGACGGGCTGCTGGTGGCTGATCGGGTTGTGCGGCGCTTCGTGCTGCGCCTGGGCGAGGCGGTGGCAGCGGTCGTCAACGAAGCGTTCGACCCCGAGGGCGCAGCGGCCAAGGGCGCAACGGCAGTGCCTGGCGTTGCACGCGCCGTGATCGGGCGAGCAGAGGTTGCAGCAGGCAGCGATGGAGTGAACCGATGACACAAGCGCCAAACACGGTGCCATACGAGGGCAATGGCGATGCCCAGCTGACCGGCGACGCGGTGCCGGGACTTGCGCCCCAGCGGCGCTCCGGTGTGTCGGCAACAGCCATCCTGGCGCTTTCCCTGCTGGCGTTGTCGGTGGTGGTCGTCGCGAGCTTCGTCGCGAAGCGCTTCCTCGACAGCCGCCGTGAGGCGCAGCCTGACAAGGCACCGCCGGTCGCGAGCGCGAACGCGCAGAAGCTGCGGCTCGGCGACGCGCGAGCGGGGACTGTTCCGACGGGGCAAGCAGCCTCTGCGCCGGCGCCGGCGGCATCGGGACCGATCGGAGAGCGTGGGCAACGGGTGCCGGCGATCAGGGAGGCAGGCGATGTGCAGCCGATACCGGTCGTGCGCACTGGCGCGGGAGCGGGAGCGGCGCCGAACAGCCGCGCCGCTGGCTCTCGCGCTGGCCAGCCGCAACAGACGATCAACCCGATCGATGCCCCAGTGTTCTCGGGACAGGCTCGCGGCGCTGCGCCGCGGCAGCACGTCTCCGGCAATGGGAGTTCGGGCAGGCATGTCGCTGATCAGGACGCGGCCGGCGGTGACGATCCCGTGCGCGAGTCGATGGACAAAGCGATCGAGGACCTGAAGGCCCATCGCCTGCGCCTGCAGGCGAAGCTCGACAGCGCGGAAGGTTCCCTCGTCGGAGGGCAGAGGGCTCCAAACGTACCGTCCGGCCTCGAGTACCCCAACCCCTGGGGACCCGGCGCGTCGAACCGGCCTGGTGACGCCGACGGCAACACGTCCCGGCTCCTGGGTGGCATCGACCACAGCGCAACGCCGAAGGTGCGTGCGCAGAAGCCCTTCAATCGCTCGCTGACGATTCCGCAGGGCGTGATCATCCCCTGCACGCTGCAGACGCGGATCGTGACCGCGACGTCAGGTTTCATCAGCTGCATTGCGCAGCGCGACATCACCGGGCATGACGGGAAAGTGGTGCTCGTCGACAAGGGCAGCCACTTCAACGGTGAGTACCGCATCGTGAACGTGAAGCCGGGCCTCACGCGAATTCCAGTGATCTGGACCCGCATCCTGACGCCGCAGGCGGTGTCGGTCGACTTGGAATCCCCGGCGGTCGGGCAGCTCGGCGAAAGCGGGATCGGCGGCTACGTCGACAACCGCTGGCCCGAGCGGATCGGCGCCGCCCTCCTCGTCTCATTGATCGAGGACGCCATCAAGCTCGCCGGCGGGTCGGACGACAAAGGCGGCGAAAGGGTGTACCTGCCGTCGACTGCCGAACGCAGCTCCTCGCTCGCTGAAGAGGTGCTGAAAAGCACCATCAACATCCCGCCGCTCATGTACCAGAACCAGGGGGGCGTGGTCGGCGTGCGCGTCGCGCGAGATCTCGATTTCTCGAGCGTCTACAAGCTCGTGCCGCAATGAATGGGAGGAAGCAGATGAAGGTCGTCCTGATCAACTTCAGCGGCAACGTCGGCAAGTCCACACTCGCCGCCCACATGCTGGCGCCACGCATTGGTGATGCGCAGATCTACAGCGTCGAGTCGCTCAACCTCGATGCCGAGCTGGACGGCGTCGAAGTCGAACGGCATCGCGGAAAGCGCTTGATCGAACTGCTCGACGAGGTCATGAGCCGCGAGGCCGCCGTCGTCGATGTCGGAGCGAGCAACGCCGAGGAGTTCATGAAGGGCATGCGCTCGCTGCAGGGCGCTCATGAAGAGTTCGACTGGTTCGTGGTGCCGGCTGTGCACTCGCGCAAGCAGCTCGGCGACACGCTGAACACGATCCGGGCCCTGCAGGAGCTCGGCGTGCCGCGCGCGAAGGTCCGCGTGGTGATGAACCGCGTGGACGAGGGCGACTCGGTTCAAGTCGAGTTCGGCGTGCTGTTCCATGCAGCAGCCACCGAGGGGAACTGCGTCGTGCCTCCGGCCGCGACGGTGTACGCCAACGAGGTGTTCGAGCGCCTGAAGGGCACGGGGTTGTCGCTCGCTCAGGTGCACGCCGACACGACCCCTTGGCGGGACCGGTTCCGTGCCGCGACGACAGACGAGGAGCGCGACCACGCCCTGCGCATGCTGACGCTCAAGCGGCTCTCGGGGAGCGCCAGCTCGAACCTCGATCACGCGTTCGGAGCGCTCTTCGCATGAACGCGGTGGCCAAGGAGCTGGGCACATTACAGCTCAATTTCGCGTCCGCGAAATTCCTCCCGTTCTTACCCGAAGAGTGCCAGGAGAACCCTGGTGTCTACGGCTTCGAGCTGGCGCTGTGGGTGGCGCAGCGCCTCATCGAGGCGGGCATCGCGAGCGGCTATCCGTTCGGCGAGGACTGGGGATGGTTCGTCGAATGCATCGACGACCAGGCCGAGATCCGGATCGGCTGCTCCAGCGTCTCGAACGAAGGCGACGGCTACACCGGCGAAGCGATCACCTGGCGAATCTTCATCAAGCAGCTGGTGTCGCTGATGCAGCGCTTGAAGGGCACGCCGACGTCGCCCTCCGTCAAGACGATCGCCAGGACCTTGCAGGTCGCGCTCGAGGCCGAAGGCATCGCTGTCACTTTCGAGGAGATCGAGCAATGATGAACGGCACCCAGATGTTGGCGGCCGAGCCGATCCCAACCTTCCCCAGGGCACGGACAGGCCGGGCGAACGCGTATGCCGAGATCGACGAGACCACCGCACTGCGTCGCAAGCTCGCGCCGCTGCGCCAGTACCTCGACCGTCCCGGCGTGATCGAGGTCTGCGTGAACAAGCCCGGCGAGGTATGGGTCGAGACCTTCGAAGGCTGGAAAGTCTTCGCCGACGACGCGATCACCTTCGCCGGCATGACCGAGCTTGCGACCGCCGTCGCGACCTACACCGTGCAGGGCACCGGCGTGATGGCGCCGCTGCTGAGCGCATCGCTGCCGAGCGAGGAACGCATCCAGATCCTGCAACCGCCGGCGACGCCAAGCGACTACGTCGCGGTGTCGCTGCGCAAGCCCATGGACTCGGTGATGTCGCTGTCGGATCTCGAGGGCTCGGGGCTCTTCATGCACGCGCAGAACGAGCATGCGCGTCGCAGTGCCGACGACGAACGACTCCTGCAGCTGAAGGAGGATGGTCGCCTGGCCGAATTCCTGCGCCAGGCCGTGCTCGCGCGCAAGACCATCGTGCTCGCCGGCGCGACCGGCAGCGGCAAGACCACCATGATGAAGGCGCTGGCCGCGGAAATCCCGGCCAACGAGCGCCTGATCACGATCGAGGACGCGCTCGAGCTCAAGCTGCCGAAGCACCCGAACAAGGTGAACTTGCTGTACAGCAAGGGTCGGCAGAACGCGGCCAAGGTCACGGCCGACCAGCTGCTTGAGGCCTGCATGCGACTGCGTCCCGATCGCGTGCTGCTGGCTGAGATCCGCGGCGAGGAAGCGTTCTCCTTCCTCGACGGCGCAGCGTCCGGGCACCCCGGGTCCATCACGACCGTGCACGCGGGCTCGTGCGACGAGGCCTTCGAGCGCATCGCATTGCTCACGCGCAAGTCCGGTGCCGGCGGCGGCCTCTCGATGCCCGAGATCAAGCAGCTTGCCTACAGCGTGATCGACGTCGTCGTGCACTTCGCGCGCGTCGGTGCGAACCGCAAATTCGCCGTGACCGGCGTTCACTACGCGCCGAAGGGTCTGGCTCATGGCGGCGCCTGAGACAGCGAGCACGGCCGCGCCGGCCGCCGTGGCGCCGAGAAAACGCGGCAACGGCGCACAGACGTTCAAGGCGATCGCGATCGGCGCCGCGGTCATCGGGTACCTGGGTCTGTCGTACGTCGGCACGCTATGCGGCGCGACGGCCGTCTACCTGGTCGCGCACAAGCAGGCACCCAGATCGTTGAGCACTGGTCGCTTCTGGGACCTATGGGCGGACACAGCCGAGGACCCACAGGACCGCAAGAAGCTCAAGGTCGGCCTGATCGTCTGCGGCATCGCGTTCTTCGGGCTGCCGTGTGCCATAGCCGCAGGGTTCGGCACACGCCGCGAGCTGCATGGCAGCGCGCGATGGGCCAAGCACAGCGAAGTCGTGAAGGCCGGCCTGCTGAGCAACACGGCCGGCATCGTCGTTGGCAAGCTCGGCAACCGCTTCCTCACCTTGCCGGGCCAGCAATCGGTGACGCTGAGCGCCCCGACGCGCTCGGGCAAAGGGGTCGGCGTCGTCGTGCCGAACCTGCTGTCGTGGTCCGACTCGGTCGTGGTCGTCGACATCAAGGGCGAGAACTTCGAGCTGACCGCGGGCTTCCGAGCGAAGCACGGGCAAGCGGTGTACGTCTGGGCACCCTTCGCACGCGATGGCCGCTCGCATCGCTGGAATGTGCTCGGCGCCGTGCGCGAGCAAAACCGGTTCCGCGTCGGCGATCTGCTCGGAATCGCGCAGGTGCTCTACCCCAGCTCGGGTGGCGGCGTGTCGGGCACGGACAAGTTCTTCAACGAACAGGCGCGCAACCTCTTTCTGGGGCTGGGGTTGTACCTCCTCGAGACGCCCGAGCTGCCGCGGACGATCGGCGAGATGCTGCGGCAGTCCAGTGGCAAGGGCAAGCCGCTGAAGGACCACCTGGTCGAGCTGATCGCGCAGCGGCGCGAATCCGATCACCCCCTGTCGGACGTGTGCGTCGATGCGTTGAACCGCTTCCTCGGCACGTCCGAGAACACGCTCACCAGCATCCTCGCGACTTTCAACGCGCCGCTCACGGTCTGGTCCGAGCAGTTGGTCGACGCGGCGACGAGCACGAGCGACTTTTCCCTCGGCGACCTGCGACGTCGGCGCATGAGCGTCTACGTCGTCATTCCGCCCAACCGGCTGGCCGACGCCGCGGTGCTGCTGAACCTCTTCTTCTCGCAGTCGGTCAATCTCAACACCGAGGTCCTCCCACAGCACGATCCGGCGCTGAAACACCAATGCCTCTTCGTGCTCGACGAGTTCACGGCGATGGGACGGGTCGGCATCCTGGCCAAGGGCATCGGCTACATCGCCGGCTACAACCTGCGCGTGCTCACCGTCATCCAGGCGGTGAGTCAGCTCGACGACACCTACGGCAAGGAAGCGTCGCGCACCTTCAGCACGAACCACGCCCTGCAGATCCTGTACGCCCCGCGCGAACAGCGCGATGCGAACGAGTACTCGGAAATGCTCGGGACGCTCACCGAGAAGGGCACGAGCACCGGTCGCTCGGTGAACAACGGGCCGCGCGGCGGCTCGACGACGTCGCGCAATGTGAGCGACCAGCGTCGTGCGCTCCTGCTACCGCAGGAGTTCAAGGAGCTCGGGCCCGATCGCGAGGTCGTGCTGTACGAGAACTGCCGGCCGATCCTCGCCGAAAAGATCCGCTACTACGCCGACCCGTTGCTCGCGCCTCGGGTCCTTCCCCCTCCGGAGGTTCCCTTGATCGACCTTGGCCTGCACCAGGCACGCGTCGAAGGACGCATGCGCTTCGCAAAGCCCGAAGAAGTCTTCACGCTCGATCAGCTGGCCGGCGACTTCGGCCGGTTGCCGCGGCTGTCGGAGGACCCGACCCGCGACGAGGTGTCCAGCCTCGTGGACGCCTTCTTCGAGTGCGGCGCGATCGAGTTCGAGCGAACCGCTGTCGGCGCGAAGGGCGCCGACCAAGAAGACGCTGGCGAGGGCGCCCATGGCACTCCGACGGGCTCGAGCTTGGCCGACGCCGACGGAGCGATCGACGACGAGCGCCTGGCGGCGCTTCGCTGACACCAACCGACACGAGGAAATCTCATGAACCTTCGCGCTCTCGCCGCTGCGGCCCTGCTCGCCGGCTGCTCTTCTCCCCCGAAACCGCCGTCCGTCGACGACAGCGTGCGCCGGCCGATCAACAGCGCGCAGGCCATCGAGCTGCAGCGGTGCAGCGCCGAGAACCGCGCGGCAAGGATCGCGCTCACCGAAGCCGAGCATCGTGCCAACGTCGCCGTTGCCGGCGCCGCGGCGGACAGCCTGGCCGCGGCGCGCCGCGCGGCTCAGACCTGCGCGCCTGGCGCTCGCACCTCGTCCGGCTCGAGCGTCTTCGTCGTGCCCTTCGTGCTCGGCTCCGCGAAGCTGGAGCTGCCGCCCGACCAGGCCGAGCGCATCGCCTCTGCCGCGAAGATGGCATCTGCCATCGTGATCCGAGGTCGCACCGACGCCGCCGCTGACTCACCCGCCGAGTCAGCGCTTGCCAAGCGACGCGCCGAGGCTGCAGGCACCTGGCTCGTGCAGCGTGGCGTCAGCCGCGATCGGGTACGGCTGCAGTGGCAAGGCGCGGGCGATCGCCTGATCTCCGTCGACGCGAAGTCGGCGCTGCAGCGCCGTGTCGAGATCGAGATCTACGAAGCCGCGCCGCCCGTCGAGACGGTCGCAAACCTGGCACTTTGAAGGGGAGAACTTCATGAACATGGACGAACCGGCAGCGCGTTCCGAACCCGCCGAACTGCCGCGGCACCAGGTGGGCAAGGATCCCTCGTCCTGGGTGAACGAACATGTCCAGGCGCAGCGCGACACCGCCGATCGGCTCGGCATCACCCCGGACCTCGAGCACATGTTCGCGAAGGGGATGACGGCATCGCAGGTGACCACCGCGCTGCGGGAGGAAGGCCGCCTCGGCGGCGTTCCGATCGAAGAGCACGCAAGTCTCGTTCTCGGCGCACGCGCGACATTGGGCATTCCGTCGCAGGCCGATGCCGAAGGCCGGCGCGATTTCGAGGCCTGGAAGGCACAACGCGACGAACGGCTCGGCATTGCTGCTGCGCCGCCGGATGCGGCCGTGAAAGCCTCAAAGACCACCAGAATCGATCAGGACGCGCCGACAGTCACCGATCAGGAGCGGACGGGCCTTGAGCTGTTGGCTGCAGCCAGGTTTGCACGTCAGCATGAAGAGTTCTTGAGGGCAAGTCCAAGAGCCACGGATGATGAGGTTTCGGCAGCCAAGGAAGATCGCAAGGGCGCTGACTACAAGCCTTGGGTCCATGATCAAGAAGTCGCGCGCGCGGCCGCGGCGCAAGCGCCGCCCATCGCGATGACCATCGACGAGGGCGGGCATGCGGCGGCCGGTGCGCGCCGCGAGCGCGAAACAGGCGCGGCATCAGCAGACCTCGGGACGACAGCGCCTACCGCACCGCAAGCCTCGGCCGAGTTGGCAACGGCGACGCTCACCGATGCCGCAATCGAACAGCCGCCGGCGGTCCCCGACACGGCCATGCTCGAGCTCGGCACCCGCATCGAGAACTGGCACGCCAGCTACGACGAGGGTGCAAGCGTCCGGCAGAGTGGCGCCGACCAGGTCGCGGCCCAAGCCGCGCCCGTCGCAATGACCATTGACGACGACGCGCGTGCGGCGGTCGACGCCCGCCGCGAGCGCGATACAGGCGTGGCCTTGGCCGAGCTCGGCATGGCGCCGCCGGCCGCCCTACAGCCCTTGGCCGAGCGAGCGACGGCAACGCAGGCCGATGCCACACAGCATGAGCGGCCGCCGGTCGCGTTCAGCGCTGCCATGCTCGAGCTCGGCACCCGCATCCAGAACGCTGACTGGTACGCCAGCTACAGCGACGATTCCAGCGTGCGGCTGCGCGGCGGGGAGCAGGTCGACGCGGTACTCGGAGACCTGAAAAAGCTAGCCGCGAACGACAGAGAGTCCGCACAAGCGGTCTGGACCCAGTTCGCCCCGAAAGACGTGCCGCAGCCGGAGCATTTGGCCAGCCACGATGCAACGCGCGATGCGCCACGTCAGCACCAAGACGTCGAGGGCGTGAACTCGATCTCGCCGCTGGCATCCCGTTGCGAGCTGGACGCCTTCCAAGAAGCGGGCAAGACGCCTGAGTCCGTGCGCCAAGCACTTGACGCCGTCGTTGGCCAAGGCTCGGTCGAGGGCCCGCGGTACCGGCCGATCCCTCCGCTCGAAGAGCGGTTCACGATCAATCGCCATCTGCTGAGCAACGACTACGAATTCCGCGACCAGCCGGGCAAAGTCGCCTTCACCGAGCGGCTGACCGGACTGCGGACGCAATCCGAGGCGCCAGCGGCCATCATCGGCATGCTCGATCGTGCTGCCGAGCGCGGCTGGTCCAAGGTGCGCCTTGGGGGCTCGATGGAGTTCAAGCGCAACGGCTGGATCGCCGCCACCGCGCGCGGCATCGATGCGAGAGGCTACGTGCCCACCAGGGGCGATCAAGCTGCCGCGCTGGCCGAGAAAGAACGCTTGGCGCAAGCCAGGGATCTCGCCGAGGGGCGGGTGAAGGCAGCGGCCCAACGGGAATCGCGGCCGGCGTCGCCCGAGCGCGACACCGCCGCCGGCATCCCACCCGACAGCACACACGACAAGGCCAAATCCTTCGTGCAGGGCATCAGCGCGGCCGCGGGCGTGATGGCTGCACTCGAGATGGCATTGGATCGGCAAGCCGTGCGCGCCGAGCAGCGGCCCGCAATCCGTGAGGCGGTGGCAGAGAAGCTCACGGCCATGCAGGCCGCCGGCCTCTCGGCCAAGGTCCGCATCGTCGACAAGGATGCGGCGCGCACGACGACCCAGGCTGTGCCGGCTCACGAACATCGGCGTGCATCGCCGGAGCGTTCGCGATGAGCAGTGCCATGACCTGGCCAAGCCTGGTGCTTTCGGTGCAGCCGTGTCGCGATCACGCGGAACGAGTGCGATGAGCACCACTGGCCGTGCGCACCGTCGTGCAACCATGGTCGTAGCAGCTGACAACGGCGGCAGCGCGCCGGCGGCCCCGACCCGCACACCGAACAGCGCGAGCGCAGCCCGGCTGCTCATCGCGGACGGAACGCTCGAAGCGCTGAAGTGGCTGGCGCTGCTGTTGATGACGGTCGACCACGTCAACAAGTACCTGCGCGATTGGTCGACACCATGGATGTTCTCGGCCGGCCGCCTGGCGATGCCGATATTCGCCGTCGTGCTGGCCTACAACCTGGCGCGCTCGGAGACCCTGGCGGCCGGCGCATACCAGCGGACGATGAAGCACCTGGCGATCGGGGCCGCTGTCTCCACGGTGCCTTTCGTCGCGCTCGGCAAGGTGCAGTTCGCCGGCGGCTGGTTGCCGCTGAACATCCTCGCAACGCTGCTGGTGGCCACCGCGGTCATGTACCTGCTCGAGCTAGGCGGCGCCCGCCGCATGCTGCTCGCGGCGGTCGTGTTCATCGTTGGCGGCGCGCTGGTCGAGTTCTGGTGGCCGGCGATCGGGATGGCAGTGGCTGCACAGCACTATTTCCGAAGGCCATCCTTCGGCACAGCCGCGGCGGTGATCGTCTGCACGGCCCTGGTCGGGATCGTCAACGGCAACCACTGGGGGTTCGCGGCGCTCGCCATCGTTCTCGCCGCAACGCGCGTGCAGCTGCGGGTGCCGCGGCTGCGGTGGGTGTTCTACCTCTACTACCCGGCGCACCTTGCCGGGTTGTGGATCGCTCAACGCGTGTTGCTTTAAACCTTCGACACACAACTTGGAGGAGTGAATCTCATGCCCTCGCTGAACAAAGTCATGCTCATCGGCAACCTTGGGCGGGACCCCGAGGTCCGCTACACGCCCAACGGCAGCACGGTCTGCAACTTCAGCATCGCGACCACGCGTGCCTGGAAGAACAAAGAGTCCGGCGAGCGCCAGGAAGAAACCGAGTGGCACCGGATCGTGCTGTTCGACCGCCTGGCCGAAGTCGCCGGCGAGTACCTTAAGAAGGGCCGCTCGGTCTACATCGAAGGCCGTCTGCGCACGCGCAAGTGGACCGACAAGGACGGCGTCGAGAGGTTCACCACCGAGATCTACGGCGAGCAGTTGCAGATGCTGGGCAGCCGTCCGGATGCCGACGGATCGATCCCCGCCGGTGACGCGAGCGAGCTGGACCCGATGGACGACATTCCGTTCTAGGCAAAAATGAGCCAGACCACGAAGATGAAGAACGCCTTGCTCGCCGGAGCACTGTCCTTGTCGGCCGCAAGCGCAGGCGCCGGTGTGCCGGTTGTTGGCCCGTCCGGCGCAGTGCTCCAGCGGGAAATGGAAGGCATCGTCGGCTTGACCGAGATGATCAGTCTCGTCGACAACGCGCCCCAGGGGCGCTCGGCCGCGCCCCTGGCAATGACTATCAACGAGCGCCTGGCCTGTGAAGCGATCGTCTGCCTGTCCCTGATCAGCCAGCCCGGGCCCAGCTGCACCCGATCACTTCAGACGTACTGGAGTGTCGAGCCGCACAGGCGGGTGCTGTACCTGAGCAACTGTCCGCAAGCAAAGTGGTTCGATCTTCCGGACGTCGTCGGCAACGCTGGTGTCCCTCCCGCCCAGATGAGCCAGCGACAGAAGGCGAAGCGTTGATGCATCCAGCCGTCACGTTCGGAGCAGCGTTGGCAGCGTTGGCGGTGGCGACTGCGGCCTGCGCGCGCAGCGACGGTGAAACCTCAGCAAAGCGCGCGACCAACGAAGCGCCGAGCGCGATCGCCGGTACCGTCATCCACGTCACCGACGGCGACACGCTGGTGATGCGCGAGCGTGGCGGTGCGAGCTTCGTCGTTCGACTGACTGATATCGACGCGCCGGAGACATCTCATGGCGCAAATCGACCTGGACAGCCCTTCTCCTCGAAGGCCACGACGCACCTGAAAGACCTGGCGCTTGGCCTGGCCGCTGATGCCGAGTGCTATGGAAGAGACGTGCGTCAAGGCAACGACGGCACAGAACGAGTGCGTCACATCTGCCGCGTGCGTGCTGCCGGTAAGGATCTCAGCCTGGCGATGGTGGACGTCGGGCTGGCCATGGCCAACCGGCAGAACAAGCGCTACGTGCGCGATAAGACGGTCTACGCGCACGAGGACCAGGCAAAGCGACAGGAAGTGGGGTTGTGGGCTCAGCCCGAACCTATCGCGCCATGGGTGTGGCGTCGCATGTGCTGGCAGCACAAGTTCTGCGAGGCCGCGGATCGCGCACCATGATCCGTGGCGACTTCGCCTTGGCGGTCATGACGATCCTGAAATGGCTGCCAAGGGGCTCCGACATCGGCTTCTATTGGGTGGACGGGTCGCCTCATGTAACGGTACGCCACGCGGATGGATCTGAGAGGGTATATGCGTTGATTGAGAATTCGGACGAGCATGGCGGCTATGTCCGTCAGGCGTTCGTTCTCGTGAGCGACGCACAATGCGATGCACAATCGCCCGCGCCACTCACCACCTCTTCAAGGACTCTCGATGACGACGCTCCACGCTATCAGCGCCCAGATTGCAAAACTCCAGGCGCAGGCCGAAGCATTGCGGGAAACTGAGAAAGCCGGAGTGGTGGCGCGGATTCGCGAGGCCATTGCGGTCTACGACATCTCGGCTCAGATGCTTGGCTTCGGGGGTGGCAAGGGCCGCCGCGAAGGCGGCGCTGCCAAGCGCCAGGCCGTCAACGGTTCGTCCGTCGGCGTGCCGAAGTACAAGGACCCTGCGACGGGCAACACCTGGACCGGCCGCGGCAAGCCGCCCGCCTGGATCGCAGGCGCGAAGGACCGCAGCGCGCTTCTGATCAACGGCAGTGCCGGAGCGCCGGCGGCGAAGGCCGAGGGCGGTGCGCGGGCCAAGGCGAAGGCGACCCCGAAGGTGGGCGTTCCGAAGTACGCCGACCCGGCTTCGGGCAAGACGTGGACCGGCCGCGGCAAGCCGCCGGCATGGATTGCCGGTGTCCAGAACCGCGACGCGTTCCTCATCGCGAAATAAGCGACGGCGCGTCGGATCTCAGCTGGTCACGAGGCGCTCACCCCCTGGGCGCTTCAGCTCAGCTGGCGCCGGCGATGGGTGCGGGTTCGGGCGCAGCAGTGCGAGCGGGTCGGCCTCGGGCGGCGGAGCGGCCGCGGCGCCTGGCGGCAGTCGGCACCACCAGGCCTGCGGCAGCCAACGCTCCTCCCAAAACTTGCCGACACGCTCCCGCCCAACGAGGACGAAGGCGTCGCCCTTGAGCGATCGAATTCGGCAGGCCTTCAAGGATTCCATCCAGGCACCCTGGCCCTGGTAGACCCACGGCAACGTCAGGTAAGCAACCGGACCATCGCTAGCGGACTCGATGCTCAGCTCGACCCGCTTGGGCACGGCGGCGCGCAGCTCGTCGCGGGACAGCTTCATCCCCTCGCGCCGAAGGTGAACAACGTCTACAATCACTGTACAAATATACAGCTCCCCGCCAGCTGCTGCCAGACCGCTTCGACGACTTCGCGCACGCCCTGCTGGGCGTGCAAAGGCCCACAATGATGTTCACGTCTGCCAGAATGCCTTCGACCATGAACGCCGTTCCCGCATACGCGGTCGCCCCGATCGACCCGATCAAGCCTGATCCGGAGATCACGGCCGAAATCGTGATCGAGATGATCGCGGCCGTTTGCGCAAACCTTCACAGGATCGAGCGCGAGAGTGCGGACAACGAGGTCAAGAGCCGGGCCGCCGCGCTGTATGAGCAGACGCGCGCTCGTCGTTTCTCGTTCGATCCGCATGACGCAGCCGAAGTCGACGCGATGTTGGAGTCGGTGAGCGCGATCGCCGAGGCGGTGGAAGCCGGCCGCTTGCCTTGAGTCTGCTCCCGGTCCCTGGCCGGCTGCTGACAGATGAAGCGTCCGAGGCTGTGTACCGCACCGATGTGCGGTCCTTCTAATTCGACGACGTTCGGCGTGCGGATGCTCCGCGCTTGGTTATCGTTGGCGGGCAACCAGGTTGCGGCAAGACGGGCGCGGTCCTCAGCGCAACGCGCGCACGTTTGACCGGCGCATGATCCGCCTCCCCTACTTGTGGCTTTGCTTGGCAGCGGGCGTTTTCATCGCCCTTCCCGGAATGCACGCGGTGGGCATGCCTCTGCCATGGTCGACGGCAATCGCTGCGCTCTTCTTTCTTGGTACCGCACTTGTGACGCGTCGCGCTTACCTGCGGCCGGAGAGGTTCGATAGAAGGGCGTTCCTCCTCACTTCGTTGACGATGATGCTTGCCACCTACGGCGTGGCGGTCGCCGGCACCCTGGCTGGCTTGTGGCGTTCGACGGGAGCCCTGTTGGCGCAGGCAGCTCCGGCACTTCTGCTTGGAGCCTGCGGCATGTGGGCGCTCTTGTACGCACTTCTCGCGGGTCGCGGCACGCAACTGCAGCGCGAACTGCAGCGCGCGCGGGAGCAAGTCGAGGCCGAAAAGGCATCGACGAGGCGCAGCGAACACGAGGGACGACTGCAGCTGCTGCAGGCAGAGGTGACGTCCCTGACGGGAGCTTTGACGGAGCTGCAGCCGTTGGTTGACTCGCATGACGCGCGCGCAACCCCGTTGCTGCATGCGCTGACACGCTCTCTACGCGCGTCGGAGGCGCCGGCGGATGGCCAACTGCCACGGCCAGGTGTCGAAAGCAGTCGCTGAGCTATTCGCCGCCGGGAAGAAGCCCTTTGACGGTTGCCAGGATCGCCTGCGCTCGCCTCGGACCGATCGAGGGCGCCAAGAACCACCAGCGCCTCCCGCTGGCCGCCGCAACGAGCAGGTCGTTGAGCGTTTCCAAGCCCGCTCGCCGTAGGCGCGCGGCAAGGCCAGCGTCGATCCACTGATCCAGTCGATCGATCGGCCGAACCTGACCGGCTGGAGGGTTGATGCCAGCAGCCACGGCGGCAGCTGGCGGCCTGGGGCCCAGGCCCTCTGTCATCATGCAAGGCATGCAATACATCGTCGTTCTGGACGGCAACACGCCCGTTGGCCGCATCTACGCGAGCGACAACGATGGCTTTGTAAAGGACAACGAGCGCAGCCATCCTGTGTTGCGCTGCCTTTCCGTTGACCACACCAATCAGTCCTACGTCCTTCTGACGCGAGCCGGCCAGAAGCAAACGTTCTACGTGCCCCATCCGAGTGTCGTGGCGATCTACCGGGTCGAGGGTGACGATGGGCTGCCGACCGGGTTCTCCCAACTCCCCGAAGAACAGTGATCCCGCGCAGTCGAGTTGCAGCCTGCAGCTGCAATTGCGATGGGCGCTGCGCGAAGGGTTGCTTGGCCCCAGCGTCCGACCGAGCGCGCTGCTGGCCGTGGGTGATCCCGGCCCACTTCGCAAGGCCGTGCCGGGCGGGGTGATGCCGCCGGCATCACCGTAACACGCCTGTGAGCCAGACTGGAGCCCTTGGCGCACGCAGCGGCCCTTCTGCAGAGGTCCAGTTTCTGACAAAGACCTTGCGAAGCTGCAGGCGTTGGTTGACGGTCATGACGCGAGCACGACGTGATACTCGGCATCCTGTCGGTCTGAACGCATCCCATGAGCGCTGTCTATCCCGCCAACCGGAGCCTGCGCCAAGTGCTGCAGCAATTGGCAGCGATCGGCATCGTTCCGCTGGCCGTGCTGGGCGCGTACGGCGTGTGGTCCGCCGTCGAGTCCCAGCAGCGCGATCTGCAGCGCTCGACGCTCGAGATTTCCAGAGCCTTGGCCATCGCGGTCGAGTCGGAACTCGATGCCAACATCGGTGCCTTGCAGGCGATGGGCCGTTCGCCGTTGCTCGCACAGGGCGACATCCGCGCCTTCTACGACTTCGTCAGCACTGAGGTGGCAGCACGTTCCTGGTGGGCGGGCGTCAACCTCGTCGACGCCGAGGGCGGGCTTCTCTTCAAGAGCGTCTTGCCCTTTGGTTCGGGCGAGGCCCGCCTGATCGCGCCCGCGGAAGTGGAAGAGACCTTGCGCGAAGGCCGGCCCACGGTCGGAATGCTGGCTGCCGGAAAACGCAACGCGATGGCCTTCCCCGTGCGCGTGCCGATCGCCGAGGGTGGTCGCGTCAAGTACGTGCTGACCGCTGCGGTCAAGCCTGATCGCATTCTCCAGGCCGTCCAGAGGCAGCAGGTCGAGGAGAAGTGGGTGATCTCGGTTTTCGACCGCGGCTTGCAACGCGTGGCCCGCTCGAAGAACCACGAAGCCACGCTGGGCAAACTGCCCACGCGCAGTCTGCAGGACTTCATCGCGGCGCATCCGGAAGACTCGGCATCGGGCATTTCAGTGACCATCGACGGCGAACAAGCGTTCACTGGCTTCACCCGGCTGGACCATGGGTGGATCGTGGCCGTCGGGGCCCCAACGACCGAGGGCAACGCGGCCCTCAAGCGCGGCATTGCTTGGTACGTGGCGGGCATCCTTACGTCGATCGCGCTGTGCCTGGCGTTCGCGTGGCGATCGTCCCAGCGCATCGTCAAGAGCATCCACGGTTTGCGCCAGGCGGCTGTCGAGCTGGGCGCAGGCGCCCATCCGATCGTGGTGAAGCGAATCGGCATCGCCGAGCTCGACGACATGGCCAATGCGCTGAGCGCCGCGTCGCACCGTCTCGCCGACGCCACCGCGACGGTCACCGATGCGCTCCAGCAGGCCACAGCAGCCGGCCGTGCCAAGGACGAATTCATGGCGCTGCTGGGTCATGAGCTTCGCAACCCACTCTCGCCCATCGTCACCACCCTGCACCTGATGGATCTGCAGGGTGACAGCTCGAGCGTGCGAGAGCGCCAGATCATGCGCCGGCAGGTGGACCACCTGCGCCGGCTGGTCGACGACCTGCTGGACATATCGCGAATCGCGACGGGAAAGCTTCAGATCGAACGTCGCACCTTGAATCTGTTCGGCGTCATCGAACAGGCGGCGGAAGCGGTCCAGCCCCTGCTGAAGGATCAACCCACCGGTCTCGTCGTGACCTTGCCCGAGCAACCCGTCTGGGTCCAGGGCGACGAGACCCGCTTGGTGCAGGCCGTCACCAATCTGCTCACAAACGCCGTTCGGTTCGGCGGCGGGAGCCGGATCGAGCTGAGCCTGATCCCGCGCGGGCTGGAGGTCGCCATTCAGGTTCGTGACGAAGGAGAGGGCATGACGGCGGAGGCGCTTTCGAAGGTCTTCGAGCCGTTCTACCAAGCGCCACAGACGACCGCCCGACCCACCGGCGGCCTTGGGCTTGGGTTGAGCATCGTTCGCTCGATCGTCGAATTGCATGAAGGGCGGGTGGTGGCCGCAAGCGCCGGTCCTGGCCGGGGTTCGACCTTTGAAATCTGCCTGCAGGTTGTGGACTCGCAAGCCGCCGAGGACGGGTTCATCGCGACTCAGGCCAGCTCTCCCACCGGGAGGGGCGTGTTGATCGTGGACGACAACGTCGATGCGCTTGAGAGCTTAAGCACGGTGTTCGAGGTGGCTGGATACGAAGTACGGATCGCGGTGAGCGCCGATGCAGCAATGAAGGAAGCGCGGTCGTTCAGGCCGGACATCGCGATCCTCGACATCGGTCTGCCCGACATGAACGGCTACGACCTCGCGAGGGCGATGCAGGCCTTGCCGGGCGGATGCGGCGCATTGATCGCACTGACCGGCTACGGCCAACTGGCGGACAAGGAGGCCGCGATGGCGGCCGGGTTTGCGCTGCACTTCACGAAACCGACCGATCCCGCCGCCTTGCTGCTCGCCATCGAGCGCCTACTCGCCTCGGCGCAGCCGATCTAGCATCGCGACGGGGTCAAGGCAACGGTTCGTTCGTGCCGGTGCCTTAGCGCTCGTGCCCTGGCTTGCCGCGAGCCTTCTGCAGTTGGTCGACACGTGCGTTCAAATGATCATCGGTGAAGCGCACATCCATGCCGGTCCGGGCAACGATCTGCGCCACTCGCTCCTTGAACGCGTCGTCGCCGCTGAGCTTCAGCCGGTCGCCGAAACGCTCCCTGGCCCGTCGCAGCGCCGCCTCGATGTCCCGGTCCGTCGGACCGTCGAGGGGGACGCGTCCTTTGTCCGCTACTCCTCCTGCCGCGCCAGATCCAGGCCGTCGCAGTGCGTCAGGTGATTGGGCGTCGCGGTGCTCCAGCTCACGAGATGCATCACCCGGCAGTAGCACTTCACTTCCTCGGGTGAAGCGAACCACAGGGACGCCGGACAGCTCTCGCAGACCGTCGAGGGTCTTGGCTTTCGCGAGCGGTCCAGCGCTCGCAATGTTGGGCTCTGGTGCAGCGAACCTGCCTCCAACTCGTCGCTGTCCGGCTCCGTAAACCCGCTCGAATCGTCCAAGACCTGGTCGACGACCGCCTCTGGTTTGGCCATGCTGCTGCTCCCTGCTGATGGTTCGGGTGGTGGGCTGTGCGCCCATGACGTCGACACCGCGGAAGGTGTCTCGAATGAAGTCGGATACGGCTATTGCCAGCTGCTGATCCTCTGGGCGCGCGCTCGCGCGCAGCGCGCCCTCGACGCGCCCCCACGCCTCATGTGCCGCGGCCATCGCCCGATGCTGCCCGGGACCCCGCCGGACGGGACTGCGCGGCACCCTGACGCGCTGCGGGTCGCGCTCGCGCCATAGCGTCTGCCACGAGCGATGAACGGCGCGCGGGCGAGCCGGCGTGGCCAGCGCGTTGATGCCCTGGTCCTGCAGGCGCGCCGCGAAGCGCTCGCGCCAGCGCTGCAGGTCAGCCTTGCGGGGGTTCAGCCTGATGCCGTCGCTGCGCTCGGCGCGCACGGCCAGGTGCACGTGCGGGGACTTGGTGTCGGTGTGGAGCACGAACACGTACTTGTGCCCCTCGAAGGTCTCGCGAGCGAACTCGCGCGCCGCCGCACGCACCGCCTCGGGAGGCGTGCCCTCCGGCATCGACAGGATGATGTTGAAGGCTTCCTTGCGCGGGCTGTCGTCATGGATGTAGCTGCCGGCCAGGCGCCAGTCGGTGGCCAGGTTCTTGATCGCCTGTTGGCCCTGCAGTTGCTGGCCGCGCTCGTTCTCGAGCTCGAGCGTCTCGCCGCGGCCGCCGGCGATGTCCTTGCCCTGACGGCTGATGTAGCGCATGTGCGCCTTGATCGCGCTCAGCCCGCGCCCGCCGCCGGTGATCTTCACCATCACCTGCTTGCCGCCGGACGTGACCACGGCGCGCACGTGCTGCCGGATCGCGTTGGCGCTCGGGCGAGCAGCGAGGCGCCCGGCCAAGTAGCCCTTCACCGTGAGCTGGTCGTCGCCGCCGCGGGCCTTGGGGCGCGGATAGAAGAGCCGCGTGCCCCATTCCACCAGGACGCCGTCGGAATCGCGCTGCTGGCTCATGCAGCGGTCTTCCTGGTGGTCTTGCGCGGGCTGCGCGCCCGCCGCGGTGCCGCCGGCGGCGGCTCATCGGGCAGCCGCACCAGCGGGCGGATCTCGGCCGCCAGGCGCGCAGCGGCCTCCAGGTGGTCGTAGACCGCCGCAACGGTCCGCTCGAGCGCCTCGCGATCGGCGGCCGTCGTCTTGCCGGGGTAGAGGTTCAGTGAATGCGCGACTTGGTTCAGGTTGCGACCGATCGCCACCAGCTCGGCATTCGAGCGGATCAGCTGCTGGACAGCGTCGCCGAGGTTCTGGCTGCCAGCCGGCCCGCCAGTCGGGGCGAGCGCGATGCCATCGATAAGCGCCCGCAGCACGCCTTGACGCGTACGGCGGCCGGTGCGCGCACGCAGCTCGTCGAGCTTGGCGGCGTCGCGCGCGCTGAGGTTCGGGCGATAGACGGCTTCGCCTACGCCGCCGGCGTCGCCGGCGGCCGGCGGCTCCTCGCGGTCGTCGGATAAGTGCACCTGGACTGCGATGCGGACTACGTCCGAGACGCGCATGCCTTCGGCCTTGGCTCGGGCATCAACCGCCGGCCGTAGGGGCCCGAGGTCGATGTTCAGGGTCGCCCGTTTCGGGCGATCTGCGGATGAGGCGATGGGGTCAGCGGCGCCGCGTACATGAGCCATTAGCTCATCATGCCGCCAGTTGTGGCACAAATCAACCGGCGAAGCCTATCCTGCACTCTACTTCAGCCCTCCTCGCTGTTTGTTCGAAGCACCGGGCCTGCGAAAGACAACGAAGCGACAACGATAGCCAACGGATTGACGCCATTCACTGGAGCTTCTTATCACTTCGGTAACTGGAACCAGTCTTTGAACAACTCAGAGTCAACACCTCAGCGTTCGAAGTCAACCGTGTGCAGGTAGACTGCCGCGACCGGCGCTCTCCCCCGACCTGACGCGATGGATCAACAACAATTCGCAGCACAGCTCTTCCGCGAACTGGTCAACGACCCTTCCAAGCGAACGAAGATCGGCCTGCTTCGCGAGTTCTTTCCGCTGGTCGAGGACGCACTGCAGCGCGGCGTCGACCGCGCCGCGATCCTCGAAGCGTTAGCCAAGCTCGGCTTGGAGTTGCAGCCGCGGTCGTTCACCGAGCTCGTCTCCCGAGTTCGCAAGGAACGACGTGCCGCAGGTGCTGGGAACGTGGCGCTGGCCGCGCCGGTGGCAGCCGTGACATCGCCGAGGGAACCGGCCACCGCCAACGACTCGGCCGGGGCGCAAACGCCCGTCCATGCCGCTGTCGGCACTGGCGACAGGATCAGCGCAATCGCGAGGGCCACGCCCGACATCGATGCGATGCAACGCAGCCACGTGCGACGGCTTCGGGCGGAAGCCGCGACCAGGCGCAAGGCGGACGGAGCCTCGTTGGACCCCGCCCCTTCAGCTGCGCTACCCAGCGCTTCCGGCTAGCCGCGACCTGCCGCGACCGAGACAAGCGCCATGGGTGCGGCGAGCTACGGGCTTCGGCCGGCCGAAGCGCTACCGTGCCGGCCCCTACCGCCGCAGCCAGCAGTCCACTGGACTGCTGGCCAAGCCCTCGATGGCGCTTGGGTACTCCCGCAATGCCGGCTCCCCAATACCGCTCTCGAGGAGGTCCCTGTCCAACGGCAACAGCGCTTGAGCGGCGCGATGCGGTGTGATCGCCTGAAGGTCAAGCCATCAGGCGAGTGACCCATTGCCAGACATGGACCACGGTCACGACCAAGGCAAGCAGCGCCACGATGAAGAGGGCCTTCACGACCATCCAGTCGTACTCGTCGATGCGAAAGATCGCGCGCCACGCTCGCTTCAGCGCCCACAAGGTCGTGAGCACCGCGGCCGTGGTGCCGAACGGACCGCCGCCTCGCGTTAGGTGAGCGAACCACCACATGATCGCGGCCGGCACGGCGATCGCGTCCAGCACGGCGAGCGCGTGGATGGCGATGTACAGCGTGGCGCCGGCCGGCGTCGCAAACCACGGCTTGTTGACATCCGCTCGCATCGTCTTCTCCCCTCGAGGCCGTACCGGCTGGCATCCATCCTAACGCTGATCGCCAGTCGGCGGTAGACATCTTGGTGAACACGTAGTGAACACAGTGCATACTTCGCCCGTGCCCGCACTCGACACCATCCGCAAGCGCCTGGCCGCGCTCGAAGCAAAACCCGACGCGCAGTCGCTGTCCGGCCGGATCGCCGAGCTCCTGCCCGATATCGAACAGGCGATCGCCCGCGGCGTCAGCTACGCCGTGATCAGCGAGTCGCTCACCGCCAGCGGGATATCCATCGCGCCGGCGACGCTGAAGACCTATCTGTACCGACTGCGCAGCGCCCGGCGCGTCGCCACGGACAACGTGAAGCGGAAATCCGCCAAGAAGGCCCGCCCATGAGTGATGCGCGTACCGTTCGCGAAGCGCTGCTGCAGCAGCTGCTCAACGACGTCGACGAACTGCTCAGGCGGCTCGAGTCGCTTGAACCGGGTATCAGCGCCGGCGTCGCGCGCCTTGAGGGCGCCGCGCAAGGCCTGCAGGCCGCGACTCTCGCTAGCTCCGATGCGGCCAAAGCGAGCGTGGGCGAGTTCATCACCCGCCAAACCAACGAGGCCGTGCACCAAGCCAAGGCCGAACTACGCACCACGATGAACGAGGCCGCGCGCGCGGCCTACCAGGAAATCTTCGCCGCCCGGATGCACGCGCTGGTCGCGCGGATGGAAGTGGCGGCGCAGTTGTCAACGTCCGTGCCCGGGTGGCCGCAATGGCTGCAGATCCTTGTCGCCGCAGCCTCAGGCGCAGTGCTGGCCGCCGGCGGCACTGCCATGCTCTTGGGCCGTTAGCCCTGACAGCCTGAACGCCGCCCGCAACCTCAACGCTCTGGGCCTTGGGTCCGCGGTGGCGCTTGGATCGGTTGCAGCGGCCGCGCAATGCTCGGCATCGGTGCTGTCCGCTCCAATGCTTGTTTGGGCAACCGACCACCGTCGAGCAAGCGCATGGTTTCAGACTTGGCCTGGGCCGCGTAGTGCTGCTGCGCACGCGCGTTGCCGGGAAACTTGTCTGCGAGCGTGTTCGCGACGGCGCGCAGGCCTGCGTACGCCGCCTGCAGTTCCGGATGCCGTGCGACGGCTTCGGCCTCCGGCAACTTCTCGAAGGCCACCGCACGCATCGGCCGAATTGCCTCGGCGAACAGGTCTTTGATCGGACCGAGCTCGCCCTGGAAGCTAAGCCGCGCGGCCAGGTTCCATTCGCCCTTCACCTTGTCGATGCGGGTCTGGTCGAGCTCGTAGCCGGCCTGGCGCGCCAGCTGGCCGATGAATTCGCGCGTCGCGCGGCCGTTGCCTTCGCGGAAGGGATGCAAGGTGTTTCACTCGGCGTAGTGATGCGCCAGGCGGTCCACGAACCGGTCCTTCGGGAGGTTCTGCAGCTGGTTGTCACGCCGCAGGTTATCGGCCAGGCGCGCGCCTATCGCATCGAGCTGGCCGGCCTTCGTGAAGCTGCTGCTGCCCTTGCTGATGTTGATCGTGCGGAGCTCGCCCGCCCAGTCGTAGACATCCTGGAACAGCGCCTTGTGGATCGCCTTGAGGTGCGACAGATCGAACTGACCGTGGACCGGGTGGTTATCACGCAGGTCGATCGACCGTGCTGCGCTCTGCTCGTACTCGAAAGTCTTCAGCGCTTCAGCGTTGCGCAGGCCGACCTTGTTCCGCAGCACGTCGCTCTGCGGATCCTTGTACGGATCAACGAAGCTGCCAGGCATGGCCAGGCGGTCAGCGCGACGTCGGCGGGACGGCAGCGGCGTCGGCGGCCAGCGCGCGAGCCAGGCTCGCGGCGCGCGCTTGCTCGGTCGTCATTGAGCCCTTCGCAACGGCTTCCATGTCGGCCATGAACTCCGGCGTCGGCTCATGCCCCTCGATGCGAGTGTTGGCGATCGCCTGCTCGATCGCATGGCGACGTTCGTTTTCAGTGGTCATCGAATGGTCCCTTGCATCTGTACACAGCCTTGGCGTTGTACTTGGCTGGCTGGCAGTCAGGCAAGCGGTGACGCTAGGGGCTGTCGTCTTGACGAACCGGAGACATAAACTCCGGACCGCCGGTCCAACCTCCCTTTCCTCCCTCCCGGACCGGCTTTCATGTGCCACCGGCGTCCCACGACTGCCGGTGGCACTTTCTTGTGCGAAGTCACGATTGCTGCGGCCACTCGATGCCCCAGTCGGCCAACACCGCCAGGATACGCCGCTCTCCCTCCGGGACCAGCTTGTGCAGGTCGGCCTTGGCCCAGCGCAAGGCGTCCATGCACGCGAGCATGTCGTCGGAGATCGCAACGTCGACCGCTCGGAGCTCGAACAGGTCGAACGGAAAAGCTTGCCCGTCGTACGTGCTGGCCAGGAACAGCGCAACGCGCCTGGCCTGGCCGGTGTCATGCTTCTCGGCCAGGGCAAGAAGACGCGCGAGGGCTTGAGCAGCTGCTGCCTGGGCGGTCTGTGCACGCGAGTCCCACTCACGTTGCTGGCGCTCGAAGTCTTTCATGATGGCCAGAACGCCTACTGCGCAGGCTGGGCGTTCGCGCTGTCGCGCTGCGCCACATCGAAGGCTTCTTGTGCCATCCAGAAGTGCTTTCTGGAGACGCAGAGCGCGTCCGTCGTGACCGCCGACACCGCTCGAACCTTGACATGCGAGGCGAACGACGACTGCGGGAGTTCGACGATGAACTCTCGTTCGCCCTGCGTGGCGGGGGCCACACCGAAGGACCCGGCATCGAGGACCAACGCGGCGAGCGCGCACCCGACCACCACGCCCAAGCTCAGCAACGCATTTCCGACCGTCATGATGCCTCCTGCGAGATCTACGACCGAATCCCCTCGCCCTCTTCGGCCGGATGATCAGCAAAGGCCATGAAGCGTCGGTAGCCGACAGCTGCAGTCCATCCAAGCATCGCGGAGCTGACGAGCCACGCGGCCCAAGGGAATGCGATGTCTGCTTCTCCCGGAGACGGCGCGACCAACCCGAGTGCATGCACGGTCCACCCACAGAAGAGCCACGTGGCGATGAAGGTGACGAAGCCTGCAATCAGCGCGAGCGGCACGCCGAGAACATGACCCACGATGCGGCGCAATTCGTCACCCAGAATGCGCCAGACGATGACTGCCCCGAACAGGGCGGTAACGATGACAGCCCAGAACAGGGCCGTAGCGAAGAGTCCGGCTCCCGCTTGCTCAAAGCTTCCCATAGCGATCAATCTCCCTGGTTTCAATTTCAAGTAAATGCTGCGTCTGCAGCACCCCCACACGATGACGGCCGAATACACGCCGGCCGTCGCCATGGTTTCTTCGCTGGTCGTGAGCCATGCGGCCACGCACGTGGCATTTCAAGGCTGCGTCAACAACACACGCAGCTTCGCAAGCACATCGGCCACTACGTCATCCGTAGCCCGCCCGGCACGCTCTGCGTTGCGCGCACTCCAGTCCAGGCTGCCCAGCTGATCAGCCAGCACGACACCCAACAGCCCCTTGATCCCGGTCAGGGTCACTTCGAACGGATAGCCCTTGATCTGCATCGTGATCGGACAGCAGAGCAGCAGTCCTGCTGCTGCGTTATAGGCCTGCGGCGAAAGCACGAGCACCGGATACCGTCCGGCATGCTCGCGGCCAGCCCGCGGATCGTGATCGAGCCATACCACATCGCCTTGGCTCGGCGCGGCCGCCTTTCGGTTCACTGCCCCTCGCGACCGACCGGTGCGCCAAAGTCGACGGACGCATGCCGGTTTGCCTTCGTGATGCCCGCGAGAAGATCATCGAGCCGGTACTCGTGCCTGACCGGTTGCAAGACGATCTTGCCGTCTTCGGTCGTCGTCAGCTCCAACTGGTCGCCGAGCGCGACTTTGACCACTTTGAGGATCGCGGCCGGCAGCCGCACCGCGGTGCTGTTGCCCCACTTCACGACTTCGACTTGCATGGCTCCCCCGTAACGCAATGGATATACATTGTATATCCGCGCCGCTGCCGCAGCACCTGTGCGTTAGGGATGGCGACCCCTTCAGGACGGCCGCCGAGAGCTCGATCGAGCTCAAAGGAGCCCTCTTTCAGCGAAGGACATGACCCGTGCTCCGCCGACGATCATGTGGTCGAGCAGGCGAACGTCGACCAGCTGCATCGCAGTCTTGAGGGTGCTCGTCAGAAACTCATCCGCCCGACTGGGCTCGGGCTCGCCACTCGGGTGGTTGTGCGCCACGACGATAGCCCCAGCGTTCAACTGCAAGGCCGCACGAACGACCTCCCGAGGATAGACGCTGGTCTGCGACAGCGTGCCCCGGAACATCTCCCGCATCTCGATCAGCCGATGCTGTGCGTCGAGGAACATGACGACGAAGACCTCGTACTCCAGCCGCGACAGCTGCACGGCCAGGTAGTCCTGGACCATCTGCGGCGAGCTCATCGGTGCGCACTTTCGGACGCGCCGCTCGAGCACGCGCTTCGCCTCTGCGATCACCTCGTCCTCGGCGGCCACCTGGTAGTCACCGAGAAGATCCTTGACGAAAAGTGCGGTCGTGCGGGTCATGAGCGAGTGCCTCCTTGGCATCGGGCGGGATTGCCCGCTGCCCACGCAGCACGTCGCAGCGCAGCCGTCAGGGTTCGCAGACGGCCGCCAGGCCGCAAGCGCTCCCTTCAAGGAGCGCGCAGACCTTGACGGCGAGAACGACGTGCTACCTTCAGCCATCACAGCAAGCCCCCTCTCCGCAGTCCTCGGGACCTTGGTCGGACAAGACCGGCGCCGTAGCGCCGCACTTCAGGCCTCGCGTCAGCCCGGTTGGGCGTTGCGCTCATCGACGGCGCGCCGCTCGAGCAACGCAGCCAGGAGCTGGGCATCGCACCGGGCTTCGTTCACGTCGCGTTCGCTGTCCTCCCGCATCCGCTGCCGCAGCATGTAGGTCGTGTTCGGATCGGCCGTCAACGCGGCCAGCGCGTCGGCGTAAGTCATGCACTGGATGGCTTCGGGCGTCAGTGACATCGGAGCTTCCTCGAGGTCTGGATCACGGGCGACATCGGCGCATGGGCGTTGCGTGTCGATCAGGCGCGCGGCCGGCAGCGCCGCACGAGCGAGGTATCGGGCACGGTTCACGTGGAGCTCGGAGTACCGGGATGCGCCCGTGGATTGCGCCCGCGACGGCTCAAAGCTCGACGTCGTGCTGCACGTCCAAGGCAACCAGGAAGGCAGAAAAGCGTTCTGGCGGATATTCGGCTTCGACGTGACTTCACCAGACAGCCGAGGCGACGAGTTCTTGCGGGGAACCGTAGGCGCTCTGCGCGTGGCAGGTGACGGTTTGGCGCTGGGCGAGCACCCGCGCACGTTCGACATCGCGCGTATGCGCTGCCCGAGCCATCTTGGCGAAGCGCGGTAGCGCTCGCCATCGCAGGCCGATCAACAGCACGCGCAGCCAATCAGGCGGCGCCGGACGCCCCACATTCATCGCTCGCGTCACTGGCGCACCGGCGATGGGCAGAGTTTCGCGCCCGCGAAACTCTGGAGGGATCACGTCGCGTCAGGTCATCTGCACGCCTGAGAAAAGGCTTCTTCTTCGGAGAAGCCTTCCATGATGAGCTCAACGATCAGATCCTTGTGCTCTCGAACTGAAGCGGGCAAGCCTGCCTTATGCTTCTTGAAGTACGCGGCCATCAGCTCCAGAGCAAGCGATTCTTTGATCTTCTTGCGGGGCATTACGGCGGTCTCGGTCGACTTGACAAAGCCGTCGAAGTCGGCGGTGACAGCGCTCCAGTCGAAATTGAACACGAGGTCTCGGGTTGCCACTGGATCAAAGTGCCGCGTAAACCCGCTACCGCATTCGCCAGACCCTTTGTTGATGATCAGCGCGGTGAGGTCCGGCAGTTCACGCTCTTTCGTGAACATGCGGACCACATCAAGACGGCGGCCGGCCGAGACTGCAATGGCTTTCTGAACCACCGGGCGATCGGGATACTCGGACTTGGCGCGATCAACCAGTTCGCCATAGGTGAACCGCACCGTCTTTCGAGGAGGCCTGTTGGCTTGAGTCAGGCCGGGCTGGCCTGATCATCAAGATGGCTGTTTGGCCGTTGGGATTTCTTCTATCAGCCCCCCCCGCAGGGGCCGCCGGAGGCTCCCCCCGGTTGGGCCGTGTAGCACCAAGGCGCCAACGCGCCGGCCGCGGCGAGCAGCGCTGCCGGCGCACTCCACTCAGAGTGCCAGCCTCTGGGCAGAGGTGTAGAGCGCGTTCGCTGAGGCCATGAACAGGCGGCCACAGGTGGTTTCTGGACCAGAGTACCTGGGATCCGTCTTCCACCAAGCTACCACCTTGTCGAACTCCGCGTGAGAGTAGCCCGCGGTGTGCATAGCCTTCAGGACCCGAGCTTCCATTCCAGGCGACTCGATCCATGCGCGCACGCCGCCCCCAGCAGCTTTCACCGGCAGGTCGTACGGAGAGCCGGCGATCGCCCGACCTGCCGCGTACAGAGCCGAAGCGAACGTGGCGACATCGACGACGAGCGCTTGATGGCACTGACTGGCGACCCCGTAGTGCGTAACGGCCCAATCGAGGTCGCCCGCCAAACGGGCGCTGGCCAGACGTTCCAGGCTGTCGAGGAGTCCACGAGCCGTGACCAAGGCGAACGCAGCACGCTGGACCACGATGCCCGAGGCCAACAGCGCCGGCTCGTCGGTCGCGGGAAGGCGGCACAAACGACCGCGAAACGTCACCAGGTGCTCGTGCGGCCGAGGTGGATCTTCGGCAATGTCCGACAACTGTTGGGACAGCCACCAGGAACCGGCCGAAATCAGCCCGAAGACGAGCGCTCCGCCGCCGCTCGAAGCGGCACCGGCAAGCACGGCGATCGCCGCTGAACCTGCGGCAAGGTAGTTGGCGCCATCGCTGGCCTCGTCGTAGCCTTCCTTCTGTTCGACCGATAGTCCACCAGCCGGCATGGCGGGTCCACCTCCTATGCCTTCCTTGAACGCCGGCGGCTGTTCGAGATCGGGATTGCCTTCTGGCCCCGGAAGACCGGAACCACCTGAACCGTTCGACATGCTTTTCTCCTTGATGAGTCCGATGCCTCTGCTCGCAATGAGCTCGAAGCATTGGTAAGGACGAGAAGGCATCTCGCAGCCGGACGATGATCGACGTCGCTCATCCGTCGAGTTGTTGATGCCCGGACCACGGCCGAATCGATCTCGAGCAGACCCGCAAGGCTGCCGCGGCAGAGAAAAGCTTTCGGGCGCCGCGAAGACATCCTTCCTCAAGAAGTGCGAGACGGACGCCGCCGCAAAATGCGACGCCGCTGCAACCGAGAGAAGCCGCCGGCGCAGCGAAGAACTCGCCCGTCAAGGAGTGCACGCGTTGTTTGTGGAAAGGGTTACTGCCAAAGCCGATATCGATCCGCGAAAGCTCCGATCGCCTCATCCCACTGAACTGCAGCGCGATCAAGCCGACCGATGTCGGCAGCGCGCAGCCGCTGATCATCGGCCGCCAGCAGCATCCAGTCATGCGGATCGAGCTTCGGCGCGAACGCGCGTCGCACGAGCTCCGCAAACGGCGCCGGCGGATCGAGGTGATCGAGCCAAGACGCGCGCAAACCGCGCACATGGTTCTCGAACGTCGGATCTGACCCGTGCACGCCTTCCAGCGCCTGGTCGAGGATCTTCAGCGCCGGGGCCTCCGGCAGCTCCATCAGCAGATCGAGCGCACGACGCACGATCGGGTGCTCACCACGAATCAAAGATGCCACGACGTCCCTCATGCGTCAGAAGAGCGTAGGCTCGCGCTCGGCCGCGAGCTGCTGCAGCAGCTCGTCGGTCCGGCGCGCGTCTGTCTGATCGAAAAGCTCGAGTGCCGGCGGCCGCAACAGCTGCAGCGCCTGGTCTTCACTGCCGTTCAGCCAGGCATCCCAGTCCACCGGATCGATGTGCACGAGCGAGCGCTTGTCCTGGCGATCCGGTGGCAGCTCCGGATCGGGCCGGTGCAGCCGCTTGAGCATCGGATGGTCATCGCAGTTGACGGTGATGGCGGTGTAGTTCGGCACCACCTCGCCGGTCTCGCGGTCCGTCCACTCGGACCACAGCCCAGCGATCGCCCACTGCTCGCCATCGGTGCGCCGCAAGCGCCACCAGACGTTGCGCGCGGTCTCCCAGTTCGGCTCCTGGTACCACTCGGCGGGGATCAGGCAGCGCTGCCCTTTCGCCCAGGCCTGCCGAAACGTCGCCAGCTTGGCGACCGTCTCGGCACGGCTGTTGTTTACCATCCTCGGTCGCTTGCCCACCATCTCGCGCCGCGCCGGCGAGCCCGGCCGGATCATTCCCCACTGTCCCGCAACGAGCTCAAGGCCGCCGCCAGCGGCCGCACGTGCGAACAACCCGGTCCCGAACGGCGGCACCGGGTTGTCCAAGCGCATCTGTTCGCGCCACATGGCGCCGATGTAGCGCTCGACCTCGCCCTTCGGGCTCATGTTGTACAGGTTGCACATAGCGGCTGACTGTACAGACCGACACAGCAGCTCCCGACGGGCTTGCGATACTGCGGCCGACGCCTATACTGTTGATTTATACAGGTATCTTGCCATGGCTTCCCCGCTCCCTGAAGTCCACGTCGGCGCGGGCGACAACTTGGAGCCTGAGCTCCCGCTCGCCACGGACGGCGTTCGCCGCTACGTCTGGCACGGCCGGTTCGGCGACATGCTGATCGAAGTCGAAGGCGACAAGGCCTTCGTCAACGGCGAGCCCGTGCGACCAGCTGAGCCTGCAGCCAGCAGTTGACCCAAGCGACGCACCACCTGGTGCTTAGGAAGCACGGCCGGCCCTCGCCGGCCGTGCTCTTTTTCGCCGCCGCGGGCGCGACGTCCGTCGGCCACGGCTTCGGCTCATCCGCCGACATCAACAGTTCGTCGCAGCGCGATGTCGCGCCGCCAGGCGGCTTCCTACAGTTCACTCCAACGCAGCCAACGAACCGAACCGGAGCCCACCATGTTCAAGCAGATCAGCACCCAAGCCATCGCCTTCGGCCTCGCCGCGATGGTGACGCTGGCCTCGCTGGGAAGCATGGGCGCCCTGGCCAACACGATCGTCGCGAACGCCAAGGCCGACCACACCCCGGTGCAACAGGTCGTCATCGTCGGCCAGAAGGCTCCGCGCGGCTGAAACCCCGAGCGCGCCCTCTCGGCGGCAACCAAGGCCCCGCATCGCGGGGCCTTGTCGCTTGTGCGCCGTGATTCACAGGTCGCATCAAGCGCCGTCCATCGCGGCGCGACCAGGCTGCCAGAATCGCTGAACAAACACTGAAGGACGTTCATGCGACCGATGCAAGTTCTCGCCCTCACCTGCATGCTGCTTGTCGGCGCTCACGCGTCCGCGGCCGAGAAGACGTGCAAGGAAGCCGCGCACGAGAAGAAACTCGCGGGCGCTGCCAAGACGTCCTTCCTGAAGAAGTGCGAGAAGGACGCTGCCGCTGCCTGCGAAGCAACAGCGGCCGAGAAGAAGCTCGCCGGCGCGGCGAAGAACTCTTCGGTGAAGAAGTGCACCCGCGAGGCGGTCGGCGCATAGCAGCGCGACGCGAGCCATGCATGAAACGTTGCGGTGGACCTTCGCCACGGCGACCAGCCTGGTGATGGCGGCTGCAATCGCTCAGCCGACGGGCCTGCGCCACTCCAACGGCAACGTCTACAGGTGCGATGTCGACGGCAAGGTCACCTATTCCGATGAGCCTTGTCTCGGCGCCAAGCGCGTCGACGTCCAGCCGACGCGAGGGCTCGACAAGTCCAGTGGCAAGGAACGCACCGGGGCTGACGTGGCACGCGAGCGGCGCCGCGAAGGGCTTGCCGAAGCCCTCCGGCCAGTGACCGGGATGGACGCGAAGCAGTTCGACGCTGAAGGGCGACGCCACCGGCTGCAGCCAGCCGACAAGGCCGAGTGTAGGTGGCTTGACGCGTCGATCGCCCGCCTCGAAGCGTCCGAGAAAGCCGCGACCGGCGAGGCGACCGCTACCCAGCGCGACCTCCTGAGCCAGCGCAGGCGGTACCTCGACTTGCGCTGCTGACGCAGCCACCCTCGATGCGAACGAAGCGGCCAGAGTACGCGCGACCGAAGGTCATCTTCCTGCCCTTTGGCGCTGAACGATTCCTTCCGCGCCCACCGACCGAAGGCACCGTCCTGGGCGTGGTGCAGCGCGGCCTGCTCACCGGCGCGCTGGTGAAGCTCGACGATGGCACCTACGCACAAGTCAACGGCGACGTCGTGCAGCCGCTCAATGCGTCAAGCGTCGAGCACGCGATCCGCGTGGCAGGCGTTGCCAAGCGCCTGAACCGCGTGCACGCACCAGCCCCGCAGACGACCGTCGTCGTGAAGCGACGGCGCGTGATCGATCCCTCGCTCAGAGGATGAACCGGCATGCGCGCGGTACCGAGCGGCAGCGCACATGCCTAAAGTCCGATGACACGCAGCGCTGCTGCGCAGTACAAACTCGACGCTGGCAGATTGGTGCGGGCGTCAGGACAGATCCCAACGACGCACCTCGCGTGCTTGATCGCCGGCCGGCCCTCAGCCGGCCGGCGATTTTTTTCGCACCGGTCCGTCAATGCCCAGCCGACGCCATCAGCTGGCTGAAGCGCCCTCCTCCCGTCGCGTGGTTCTCGCCGCCGCAAGAGCACTCGCACTGGAAGCCGACAGCGTGCGTGCAGCGTGCGCTGCACTTCACCGCGGGGTTCAGCGTAGCCCGCAAGAAACCGAACTTCATCGGTCGTCCGCAGCAGACCTCGCCGCCAGGTCCTCGAGCTCCGTCCGACTCCTTGAAGTAGCTCGGCTCCTTGCGTCCGTAGCCGACATGGCACATCTGCACGCGGTAGCGAATGCGCCGCGTCGTGTTGCAGCGCTTGCAGCGATAGATAGCGGTCGCGCTCATCGGCATCGCCTCCAGGGTGTTGCACGAGCAGCGCCGGTCGCGTGGCCTTCCACGCGCCGGCACGCACCTGTTGGTTAGAACGGGTGGTCGTCGTCGACGTAGCCGCCGTCATCGTTGCCCGACCCTTCGCCTTCCGGAGCGCCCTCCTTGCGCTTGCCGCCGAGCATCAGCAGGTTCGTCGCCACGATCTCCGTCGTGTAGCGCTCGATGCCGTCCTTGTCGGTGAACTTGCGCGTGCGCAGCTTGCCCTCGATGTCGACCTGCGAGCCCTTGATGAGGTACTCGCCGACGATCTCGGCCAGGCGGCCGAAGAACACCACGCGATGCCACTCGGTGCGCTCCTTGCGGTCGCCGCTGTCCTTGTCCTTCCAGGCCTCGGCGGTGGCCAGGCTGACCTGCGCAGTCGGGGTGCCGTTCGGCAGGTAGCGGATCTCCGGATCCCGACCGAGGTTGCCCAGGAGGTTGACGCGGTTCTTCGAGGCCATGGTGAATCCTTCCAAGGTGAGCGGCCAGCCGGAAACCTTCTTGGCTTCCTCAAAACTGATCCTCTCGCTCGGACTCACCTCGCTCCGCCCGGGGGCGGCGGGGGTGGGCGAAAGCCCCTTCCCTCACGGGAACGGGGTTGGGGATGGGTGGGGTTTCGGCTTCGCAGCCGAAGCGGTGAGCCAGTTTCCCGGCCCACCGTATTGAAGATCCCCCCACAAGTCCCCCTCGCAAACTGACGGGGGCGCAGTTGGGGGGATCACGGTGGGACGACTGGCGCACGCGCTGCCCCGTTTTCCCCGAGGGGAGCGCCGCAATGCAGCGGCCGTGACAGCTTGGCTGGCGCGACTCAAGCCGCTGCGCAGAGCAGCCCGCCCAAGGACCTGAACCCGGCCGGCAGCTGCGGCCGGCGTGACACCAAGCGAAGCGACTGGCGCGACGATCGAGGCCGGGCGATCCGTTCAGCAGGCGCTCGACAACCTGGCCGCCAAAGCGGCCACGCGCCTGCAGCAGGGCTGTGCCCAGCGGCCTCGGGGCGGCGAGCCCCGAAGAGAGCGGCCGCACCGAACAGGGCCCTGCGGCCCCGTCTCCCTACCCGTCCCTGTTGCCGTGCAGGCTTCGCGCCGCCTCGCGCGGATCGACGGCACCCGTCACCAGGTCGACCAGCAAGGGCAACGAGAACCCGCGCGTCAGCGTCGCCACTCGGCGGGCGATCTCCTGCGCCGCCGCCTCGCGCCAAGGACATGGCGTCCCGGCCACACCTCCGACCAACTCCACGAGAGGCCCCAAGGCCTCATACCGCGCGTAGCCGGACAAGAAGTGCTTGAGCTCTTCGCTCGTGATCGCCGATCGCTCGCTGTCCATCGCCCGCCCCTTCACGCCGCTGCGCCCACGTCGGCCGGGAGCGGCGGCCGTCGGCGCGGGCCCGCGCTCAGGCGCGCCGATGCCGTGGCGTGCATCGCCGGGTCCAGCTCGATGCCCAGGAACGAGCGATCGACCAGGCGCGCTGCGACGAGGGAAGAGCCCGAGCCGGCGAAGGGATCGAGCACCAGGCCGCCCTGCGGGCAGAAACATCGCACGAGCGGCGTGAGGATCGACGTCGGCTTCTGCGTTGGGTGCAGGCGATTGCCGGTGTACTCCCGCGGGATCACGTCGCCGATGGGCGCAGCAGGCCTCGGCGGGCGCCCCTTCGCCAGCAAGTACGCACCTTCGTGCTGGTAGCGCAGCATGCGCGTCGACGATGCGTAGCGCTTCGGAAACGTCAGGTGCCCTACCGGCGCTAGGCCGGCGCGGCGCCACGCGTGGAAGAAGCGGTCCGCCCTTGACCAGCCGTAGAACGAAACGCAGAAGGTGTCCGGCTTCATCAGCCGCGCGATGCCCTCGAAGGCCGGCACCAGCCAGTGGTCGTTCCGATCGTTGGCCACGCGCCGGCCGGAGCGGTCGACGTAGTTGACCAGGTATGGAGGATCGGCCAGGACGAAGTCAACGGATGCGGCGGGAAGGCCACGCATCACTTCGATGCAGTCGCCGCGCAAGACGGAGTTCAAAGGCATGCCCATGGTCCAAGCTCCAGTTGTTAAGAACTGGCGCACGCCTCGGGGAGTGGTCTCGTCGCCTGCCCCGGTGGTGATCGGCGTGTCGCCTGGCGTGGGCTGGGCAGCTGCAGTCGGGGTGAGGACAGCAACGTGGAATAAATGCCGGCCGCGCGCAGCCGGCCGGCCGTTTATGCCGCGAAAGTGCTGTCCTAGGCGGCCAGTGGAGCGGCCAACAGCCGCGCAAGCCTACGCAATCTCGGCGCAGCCGCTGGCCTTCGCCGGCGACCCGGATGCAGCGGCAAAGTACACCCCAGGCGACTCGCCGCGCGGAAAGTCGGCATGCGCGCCGAAGGCTTGGAAGTCGGCGCTCCCCAGCGCCCCAGTTTTCGCGGACGCGAAAACGTCCGAGGTCACCCGTCGCTGACTCGCGCGCCGGACCGGCGCGCCTCCTCTTGCACGACGGCACTTAGGCGCAGCCGCACCTTCATGCAGTTATGAGCGAATTCGTGGATACAGGGTCCCAGCCGAAAACCTGGAGCGGGCGGCTGGTGATGCTCCTTCGACGGCACAATGACATCGCCGCTGCTCGCCCTTCTGCGTGCGCCGCGCAGCAGGGTGCTAAGCACCCTGCCTCGGCCATCGTCGTCGTCAGCCGCGCGGCTTCAGCGCCGCGGGCAACCAGCGCTTGCCCTGGAGCAGGGCTTCGGCCTTGGCTACCGCCTCACCCTTCTTGAGCTTCTCCAAGGTCGAGGCCTCGGCCGTCATGCCGCTGTCGGCCAGCGCAGCGCAGATCATCGCCTTCGGCACGCAGTTGAGGTACTCGGCAGCGGTCGGCTGCCACCAGTCGGCCATGTCGAGGCCGACCGCTTCGCCCAGCGAGTCACTCGGGTGCTTGAGGTGCGAGGGCTGGACCGCGTTGACGGTCAGCGACACGCACAGCGCGATGAGATCGCACAACTCCGACATCGGCAGCTTGATCAGCCAGGGCAGCAGGCTCGCCGGATCGCCGGGCATCCGCTCACCCCACTGGTGGCGCAGCTCCTGCAGTTCCGTCCAGGCGCGCGAGGCCTTCACCGTCGACTCGGTGGCGGCGTCGAGTTGGCGTTCGCAACCCTTGGCCTGCAGGTCCAAGGCGCTGCCGACGCGGGGCGACGATTCGTCATCGAGGACGCGTCGGACCAGCGCGTGCGCAAGGGCGGCCATGGCAACCTGCGTGTTGTCCGCGAGCATGCGCTGCAGCGCGACCGTGCGGTGCGCGGTCAGGCGCCGCATCAGCGATTCGGACACGCTCGACTTAGGGGCCTCGACCTTCGACGGCTCTGCACCCTCCACTTTCGGCTCGTTTGCTGCTTCGGCGGCCGCCCGGGCTTTGGCGGCTGCCTTGCGGTCTTCCTGGCGGATCAGTCCGCGGCACGTCACGATCTTGCCGCTGTTGTCAAAGGTGACCAGCGCACCAGCGTGTGCGAGGACTTCTGGCGTCCAGCCCGACAGCGACTCACGCAGCCTGCTCAGTTGGGTGCGCCTGCGCTCGATCGTCTCGCTGAGCGTGCGCGCCTGCTCCTGCTCGGCATCGTTGAGATCTTCATCATCGCGCTCGTACAGCGCATCGCGTGCTCGATCCGCTTCGTCGTGCTTGGCCTGCAGGTCCGCGAGCTTCTTGCGCTCGTCGTCGCTCAGGTTTCGCAGGCCCTTGGTCGCGCGCGCGTAGTTCACGTCATACATGTTGGTCGCCTGGGCCCGCACTTCGATCCAGGCCCAACCCTCTCCGCGCAACTCGTCGGCGTGCTTCTGCAACTTCTGCTCGGCCAGCGTCTTGAGCAGCGTGGAGTCGATCAGGTACGTGTCGGCGTCCTGACCGAACAGGTCCGAACGAACGGCACCACCTGCGTTCTCGTAGGCCTTGATGCTGACGAAGCGCGCGAGCGGCGCCGTGGAGGCCACCTCTTCTGCCGTCAGCGCCTGTCGCAGGCTGTCCGGCGAGCGAGCCCACTGCTGCGACCTCGCAGCGTTCCAGACCCGTTCTTGAGCGGCGTGATCGTCGCTGATGCACAGGGCCATCAGCTGTTCCAGCGACATGCCGTCGTTGCTGAAGACTTCGAAGAGTGCCGGCGACGCTGCTGCGAGCTTCAGGCGCTGCCGCACGAACAGCTCCTTCACGCCGAACATCGCTGCGACCTGTTCGATGCTGCCGCACTGGTCGAACAGCTGCGCGAAGGCCTTGAACTCGTCGGCTGGGTGCATCTGCGTGCGCTGGATGTTCTCCGTGGCGCTGGCGGCAGCAGCTTCGTGATCAGGCACCTCCAGCACGTCGACCGGGTAGTCCGCGGGAATGGGCTCGACGTCGTCCACCTTTCCATCGCGGATAAGGCACAAGGCGAGGCGCCGCGTCTCGCCGGCGGCCACGAACGCACGACCCGTGCGCTTGCCTTGCTTCGCCTCGGGTACGACCACCAGGTTCTGCAGCAGACAGCCATGGGCGCTGATCGAATGCGCCATCGCCAGCACGCTTTCGGGGGTTCGCTTCTTCTTGCGCACGTTGTTGTCCGTCGACGGCAGCAGCGCATGCAGCGGATAGGTTGTGCGGACGAGTGGCTGGGCGGGTTGAGCAGTTGCGAGCGAAGCCATGGTGTGTTCCTCCAGGGGACCAGCCCGCCACCCACTGCGGGCGCGTTCGGCTGATCCTCTCGCTCGGCTCTCCTCGCTCCGCCCGGGGGCGGCGGGGGGTGGGCGACGGCCCTTCCCTCACGGGAAGGGTTGGGATGGGTGGGGTTCACAGCAGCTGACGCAGTGCGCCGGCTTCCCGTCTCACCGCATCAGATCCCCCCACAAGTCCCCCTCGCTGACCGACGGGGGCTTGTGGGGGGAGCGCGGTGAGGCGCCTGGCGCACGAGCTGCACCGAGCGCGGCCGATCGAAGAGCAGCGAAGACGGCCGCAACGACATCGAGGGCCGGCGGCTCTGCGGCCGACGTGCCACCAAGCGAAGCGGCTGGCGCGACGGTCGAGCCGGCTTGATCGCCCTTCAGCGGCGCCCTTTCCTTCCGCGCCGCGCCGTGAACGCCTGACCGCAACCGGAGGTCAACCCACACCGTGAGCGGCCGATATCAATAACTGGAGTCGGTTGCGGGAAAGCGTTCCTTGTTGGCACGATGACGTCGACTCGGACCGCACCAACCCTGCCTCACACACCGACGTTCGCAGTGCGGACAACCAGCGGGGCATGGGGCACGCGCCCTCGGGGCAGCCAGCCCCGAAGAGAGCGGTCCGTGCGCCTGCGTCAGGTCTACGGCACGGCCGGCGGCAGATACATCCGCACCTGCTCGAGCGCGTCGCCCCAGTTGTGCGCGTAGTGGTCGCCTTCGCATGGGTCTTCAACGAAGCCCGCGGGTGGCCAGACGTTCATGCCGCCGCCCGGCAGCTTCTCGATGCAGATGCTGTGCAGTGCCGCGAGGCGCTTGGCCTCCTGGCGCGCTGCGCGATGCTGATCACGAGGCGCATTGCGCGGCGCACTGAACGTTGCCTGCAGAAGGTTCCGCAGCGTCTTCATGGGTGGTGCCTTTGGGAGATCTCCGCAGGCGCCTTCGCGGCGCCGCGCGTCGTGGGTGTTAGGCCGTCGCCGTCTCGTCGACCGGAACCGTGAACGACAGCAGCACCGTGTTGGCGTTGGTTCCGGCTTCCTCGAAGGTGCCGGCCGGCAGGGGCTCCCACGTGCCGCCGTGGTGCTCGACCATCGGTTTCAAGGTCGCGTGCTGGCGTGGCCCGCCCGCGCAGATCGCCACCAGCGTGCCGCCCGGTTTGACAAACGTGGCCGCGTGTTCGATGTGCTTGATGTCCGCCGCGTCCGCAAACGGCGGGTTCATCAGCACGACGTCGAAGCGGCCGAGCTGCTCGACGGTGCATGCCAGAAAGTCCCGTTGATGCACCGTGACCTCTCGATGGTTCAGGCGCAGCACCTGGGACGCGGCCGGATGCACCTCGATGGCGGTGCACGCTGCTGCACAGCCGGTCACCGCCTCGATCGCGCGCAACAGCGCACCCGAGCCGGCGCTCGGCTCGAGGACTCGATGACCTGGCCGCACCTCTGCGAGCTCCACCATCCGGCGCGCCAGGTGCGCCGGCGTCGGGAACAACTGCGGCACGGTCACGACCTGCACGCCCTGGCGCAACTGGTCGCGCATCGCGTTCAACTCCGCCGGTGCGCGCGGTGCCGCAGCTTGCGGCGGCGCCGCGGTGGCCACGCGCTCCGGCGCGGGCAGCGCCGGCCTGGCCGCTGCATCGACGTTGGGCGCCGGCGGCGCTACCTGCTTCGCATCGCTGATGAAGACCCGAGCGTAGGCGTAGCGCTTGTTCGAGTCCTTTTCGTCGCCGAGAACGTAGCTGCCCAGCGCCACGCGGACCCGATGGGCCCCGGCGGTGTCAGTCGCGGCCCGGCGCTCCATGCCCTTGTAGTCCTTCGGGATCTTGTTCCATTGGGCCTGCGTGATGGTCGGCACGCCCTCCCCCGCGTAGTTCACGAGCGGCGGCAGCTTGGTGACCTCCTTGACGAGCGCCACCTCCTCGGCGGTCGGCGCCTGGTAGTCGGCGACCAGCTCCGCGCCGAACACGCGGCCACGCCGGTTCGTGGAGATCGACACCGGCTGCCCGTCCTTGCGGTTGACGCGCACGATGGTCGACCAGATGCCTTGAACCAGCACGCGGCCGCCCGGCTGCAAGTCGAACGTCTTGCCGGTCGTGCCGAGCTGCTCGCCGAGCATCGCCCGCTCGTACGTCAGTCGATGATCGTAGTGCTCGATCCAGCGCTGGGCCCAGGCGATCGTCGGCGGGTGAGACGCCAATGCGATCGCGCGCGCCTGCTCCACGGTGATGATCTGGTCCTCGAGCGCAGACCATAGGCCCATCTGGCCCTCGTACTGCGATGCAGGTGGGGTGCGGGGATAGTCGGCAAGCGGAAAGCAACGATGAATGTGCTCGTGGTTCGCGATGGTCAGCGCCTGGTCGCGCGTGAGGCCCTCTCGCTGCCACAGCTTCGTCAGCGTCTGGCGCTCTTCAACGAGGCGTTCTTGCCGCCGCTTGTCGGCCTCGATGATCTTGATGCGACGGTGACGCACGTCGGCGCGCTCCTTGTACTTCGCGTGCCGCAGGGCGCCGGCGGCGCGTTCCTGCCAGTAGGTCGAGGTTTCCCACAGGCGCACGGCCTTGCGCATGCCGTTCTGGATGCGCTCCTGATCCTTGCGCGCATGCCGCTCGCTGTGGTGTCCGATGAGGATCGGCTGCCCCAACGGGATGTGCTCGGTGATCGCGGCGACCGCCCGGCGCGCGGCGTCGGCCTCCCGCCCGCGACGGTCCGAGTAGCCATCGAAGCGGTCGGCTCGCGCGTCTGCGCGGTCGACCAGGCTGGTGTCTTCGTCGCCGATCTCGCCGCAGAGCTCGAGCAGCAGGTCGGCGCGAATCGGCGACCACATCGGCGCAACGAAGAGGTCTTGTTTCGGCGCCCACTTGAAGCCGGCCGCCTTGACCCGCTCGAAGGTCTCCGCGTCGAGCCGATAGAGGCTGTACAGCCGCAGCTTGTTGTCGTCGGGCGAGTAGCCCCGATCGACACTTCAAATTCCCCCACCTGTAGACACCCAAACTCCTCCAGGCAGGACGTGGTCGGATTATTGATCGGTCATGCTTCGGCGGCGATGGCCAAGCGCGCGGCCGCCTCCTTCA
>NZ_JABRWJ010000012.1 GCF_013266755.1 Pseudaquabacterium terrae
CTGCGGCTGGGCAAGCTGACGCATCTGCCGGTCTCCCCGTTCGCCGCGGCTATGCCGCGTACTTCAGGCGCGTACGCTCACTGAACGCCGGTTGCCCGTTCCACACGAAACGACGAAGAGCCTAATGGCTTCGCCAGAACCACCGATAGGGCCAAATCCGTTGAACAGCACGAACCCCGACGCATCCACTGTCATGGAAGTCGCATAGCCATCAGGGTTACGGCTGTTAGGCGACAGTGACCTCACTGCAAATCCGTACTCAGTGATGAGTCCGGACCTTAGGAAGTCAGGCACGCCCGGCCCAACCGGCCAGTGTCCATACGGATGTGCGGCGTATATGGCACCGTTCGGAGTCACCGCGATCGTTCCGGTGGCCCTCTCCTGAATCGGCCCCTCACCAGGCAGTGGCAGAACGCGTGTCAATACAGCGCCCCCGCCGCCAACCCGGTGTGCCGGATCTCCGGATCGTTGCTCGCCGTTCCCCAGCAGCAGCGTGCGCGAGATCGGGTCGTAGTGGTGATGATCGGAAAGGGTCCAGCCGCCCATTCGCTGGTCCGGACGCCCCAGTTCCAGCGGGAACCTGCGCACCGTCCAGTTCGTGACCTTGGTCCGGGTCACGTCGACGTCCATCTGCCCGCCACCGGGTCTGCCAAAGCTCATCGGGACATCAGCAGGTATCGTGTAGCCGGACTTGTAGACGTATCCGATCCGGATCGTCATCTCGGCGGCGCCGGACACGACCCGGCCATACGCATCCAGGCCATCCCACTGAATGTCCTGGGTCGAGTTGATCGAGGCCGGGAACTTCCACGAGAACCTTCGTCCGGCGATGTGCGCTTCGAGCAGCACCTCGACCACCAAGGGATTTGGAGAGCCGACCACCGGCACCGTGACCGTCCTGAGTGCGCCGATCGACGTCCTGGTGTCCCTGCTGCTGTAAGCCAATGCCAGCGATGTCCCGGCGATCGGAACCTCCTCGCGCAGCACCTGATTGTGGCATTCGATGATCGAGCCGGGCGCCGTGCCCGAGCACCCCGGCGGGCGGCTTGCCGGCGGGGGTGAAGGAGGTGGCCCCGGGGGCGGGGGCGCCCAGTTCATGTCGAGCGGTGTGAAATGGGTTGTCGTTACCCGCCACAGGCTCTGTCCCGGTGCGTACAGGCTGGACAGGTGCGAAAGCTCCTCTGCCGTGATCCCGAGTTGTGAAAGCGACTCGCCGCTGTCGGCAGCACCGTCGCCGTCGATGTCGAGTGCAGCGGATCCCCCACCTACGGACATGACCTTGACGATCCGGCCATTGGGCATCGGAACCCAGACGCCGAGCTCGCGGTTGTAGTAGCCAAGGGGCACGACACCCCCGACGGGGAATCCGATGAAGTTCTCGACGTAGATCGGGACCGCCTTGCTGAACCTCACTTCGGTGGCGCCGGCAGCGATGGCCTCGTCGACCGAGAACTCTGCAGCGTACGTATAGGCTGTGGTGGGATCCAATGGCGCCGGCATCGCAGCGGGACCCTTCGATCCCACGGTGAATTCCGTGGCTCGCACGCCGAGCGTCGTCAACGGCTGCTGCGTGCCGTTGGCCAGGACCATCGCGGCGGTCGTGCCTTGCGGAAAGAGCACCGTCGCCCTTCTGGTTCCGTCTTCATCCGTCGAGACGCTGCCGCGAGCGGCCTGCATCGGCTGGGCACCGTCCAGACTGACCGTCGTGACGAGAGGATCGAGCGCCGTAAGCACCACGTCATCAACGACCGCATAGTCCTGCCAGCGCACGTGCACATTGCGATGCACGCCGATGAAGCCAGGCTTCACGTAGCTCACGCGCAAAGGGCCGCCACCATTGACAGCCATGTCGAACACGCCATCAGCGCGCGTGAACGTGTGGCCATACGTGGCGTTCTTGTGGATCTGGACCTTCACCCCTTCGAGCGGGTTGCCCGTCGCGTCCGTCACCTTCCCACGCACGACGGCAGCACGCTTTGGCTCGATCGTCTGCGGGAGCACGCCGATCTGGATCGGGTTCGCGCCCTTGTAGAGGAACTCCGTCGATCGACCCATGATCGTCGTCGTCGTCGGATCGTTCGGTGTCGGATTGAGGGAGCCACCGCCACCGGAGCTGGAGCGCGTGACGATGATGGCGCGACTGGCCGTGACGCCTGCCGACGTGACCTTGACGGTCACCGTGTTGGGCCCGACCGCCAGGGGCACATTGGCGCTGAAGTTACTGCCGCTGATGTTGGCTGCAGCATCGTTCACCGTGATGGCGGTGTCGGCGGGGCCTGCGAATATGCCGGTCACCGAAACGCTGGGCGTCGACACCGTGGCGCCGTCGGTGGGGGAACTGATGGCGACCGTCAGGTAGTGATAGGTCAGCGGCGTCTGCCCGCTGTTGCCTGCTGCGTCGGTGGCTGTGAGCGACAACTGGTTCGCGCCGGGCGTCAAGCCGACACCGAAGTTGAACGTCGGGCCCTGCTGCGTTACCGCACCCAAGGTCACCGCACCGGGCTCGCCGATTTGTCCGCTAACCGTGATGCTCGGCTGATTGAATCGCGCATTGTTCGGCGGCGACAAGCCCTGGACCGACGGCGGTAGCCTGTCGATCGTGATGCTGCTGGCCACGCCGTTCGATTCCCGACCGAAGCGATCCGTGATCTTGGCGTTGAACTGATGCACACCCTCGGCCATCGCCGCCGAAGGCACGTGGTTGGCCTGGCGAGTGGCGGCGTCGTAGGTGAAGCCGTTGGCGATGGAGACGCCGTCCAGCACGGCGGTGAGCTGAAAGTTGCCCAGGCGATCGGCGGGCAGCGCGCACGGAACGCCGAAGCAGTGCGTGCCGTAGCCGAGGGTGAAGGTCGGCGTGGTGTTCGTCGTCGTCTGCGCCGGTGGCGCCAACAGATCCAGGGTCGGCACGAATTGAAATGGCGGCAACGAAATGGCCCCCACGTTCGGTCCCGCAATCTGGGCCAGGACGACACCGTTCGTGGCCAGGACGTACACGCCACCAGAGCGCGTGAGCATCCAGATTTCGCCGCTTCGGGCATCCCGGGCGACAACGCGGGACTCATACTGGGCTGCGAAGGTCACGCTGCTGAGCACTGCCCCCGAAGCGCTCAACCGAGACAGATTCTTCCCCGGCCTGACAGTCCAGACCTCGCCCGTGGGCGTGTCGACCATGGGCATCGCGTTGCAATGGCCGAGTTCGGTGGGAGCTTGTGCTAGGTCGTTCAGGTTGATACGCGCAAGCGTCGCGACGGTGCCACAACCGCTCGAAGCGCTGCCCGGGCTGGGTCGATACCACAAGGCTGATCCGAGCGCATCCAACACCGGCGCTTCGGAGGCGTCGATAGCGACGCCATTTCGCAGGCTGAGTGTTGTTCGGGCCGATTCCACACCCTGTGCGGTGAAGCGAACCAGCGTCCTGTCCGACAGCGCGAAGACGGCACCGTCGAAGCCGACTGCCAGATAGGCGCGGCTGCTGGATGGAATCGAGAACGTTGTCGAGCTCAACACCGCACCGGAGGTGCCGACGTGCACGAGCCTGTTGTTGTACGGGCCACCTTCGGGCGACGTCGCGATGTAGCTGAGCCAGACGCTGCCGTCACTGGGATCGGTCGCCAGCGAAACGTGGTGCATCATGTGCGGCAGCGCCATCGGCAGGTCGATCTGCATGGCACCACTACCATCGATGCGCTTGACGGCGGTGGAAGTCGTGAGCCACACGCCGCCGTGGATGTCGGCCGCGATGGCCGTGCCCGTTACCGGGATCGTGCGCACCAGCGATCTTGTGACGGCATCGATCTGATACAGCTGGCTGTGGGTCAGGACCCATGCGCTGTGGTTGGCAGCGAGGGAGTGCGGAGCGAAGCTTGCGAGCAGGATCGCCCAACAGCACGCCAGTGGCCCCGCCTGTCCGAGCAGTCTTGCCAGTCCTCGCGCAAGCCAAGAACCAAGAACCCGGATCAGGGCCAAGCCGCGCGGCACGATTCCCGCGGGCACACCAGCTGCGTGCATACATCCTCCCGTTTACCCGGCGTGGCTTGTCGCCATCGTCCCGGGTCCCTCATGGCCGCGCGGATGGTATTGAAGTAACGAAAGTGTTTCATCCCCCTAGGTCGAGGGGGATTGACCAAGGAGCGATCAGACGTGCAGCGCCCGCCCCAACGCCCGCAATGCCGCTTCCTGCACCGCCTCTCCTAACGTCGGATGCGCGTGGATCGTGCCGCCGACGTCCTCCAGCCGCGCGCCCATCTCGATCGACTGCGAGAACGCCGCGGCGAGCTCCGACACCGCGCGGCCGACCGCCTGCCAGCCGACGATCAGGTGGTTGTCGCGGCGGGCGACGACGCGCACGAAGCCTCCTGTCGATTCGAGGCTCATCGCGCGGCCATTGGCGGCGAACGGGAATTGCGCGCTGATGCAATCGACACCACGCCGCTCGGCCTCGGCCGGATCGAGGCCGACGACGACCACCTCCGGATCCGTGAAGCACACCGCCGGAATCGCCGCCGGCGCGAAACGGCGCTTGTGGCCGGCGATCACCTCGGCGACCAGCCCGCCCTGCGCCATCGCGCGGTGCGCCAGCATCGGCTCGCCGGTCAGGTCGCCGATCGCCCAGACGTTGCGCATGGAGGTGCGGCACTGCTCGTCGACCTTGATCGCGCGGCCGCTCACTTCGAGCTGCAGCGATTCGAGGCCGAAGCCTTGTGCGCGCGGCCGGCGCCCGACCGCCACCAGCACGCGCTCGGCCGGCAGCACGAAGTCATCGGCGCGGGTGCTGCGCACGCGCACCGCGTTGCCGTCGGCAGTCAGCCCCTCGACGCTGCAGCCCAGGTGCAGCACGACGCCCAGGCGCTTCAAGGTGGCCAGCACCGGGCGCGTCAGCTCCTCGTCGTAGCTCGGCAGCACGCGCTCGGTGGCCTCGACCACCGCGACATCGACGCCGAGCTTGCGGTAGGCGATACCGAGCTCCAGCCCGATGTAGCCGGCGCCGACGACGACCAGCCGCTTGGGCAATGCAGCCGGTGACAGGGCCTCAGTCGACGAGATCACCGCGCCGCCGAACGGCATCGCCGGCAGCTCGACCGGTTCGGAGCCGGTGGCCAGCAGCAGGTGCTCGCATTGCAGGCGCACGGCTTCAGCGCCGGCGGGCTGCACGTCGGCCGTCTTGCCGTCGCGCAGCGTGGCCCAGCCACGCACGACCTGCACGCCGGCCTTCTTCAGCAGCACGTCGACGCCGCCCGTGAGCCGCGAGACGATGCCATCCTTCCAGCGCACCGTCTGCGCGACGTCGATGCCCGGCTGCTGCACGTGAATCCCGAGCGGCGAGCTGTTGGCCCAATGCCGCGCTTTCTCGAACTCGTCAGCCGCATGGATCAATGCCTTCGACGGAATGCAGCCGATGTTCAGGCACGTGCCGCCGAGCTTTTCGCCCTCGACCAGCACCGTCGGAATGCCGAGCTGCCCGGCGCGGATCGCGGCGACGTAACCGCCGGGGCCGCCACCGATCACCAGCAGCGTGGTGTGTTGCGTGCGCATGAGATGGTCACTTCTTCAAACGCGTGAGCCAGTACTCCGGCATCCGGCGCTCGTGTGCGACGGCATGAATGAGGATGCCGTACTCGGCCTCCACGTACACGATCGAGTAGGGGAAATCGTTGACGGTCGCCGCCGAACCTCGCCCGTCACGATCCGTCCCGACTTCGGAAAGGCGGCCGCTCGCGAGGCGGCCATTTCGACCTGCTCGCGGAACCGAGCACCGAGCCCCTTTCGAAGTGCCTCGTAGTACGCCGTGTCGGCCAGAAGTTCGGCGCGCGCGAGCGACGTGAATCGAGCCTTCTTCACGGCGCGATCTTGCGCGCCTCGGCGAAAACATCCTCGGCCGCGTGGGTCTCCAGCTCACCGCGATCGTGAGCTTCCACCCGCCGTCTGATCTCGACTTCCCAAGCCGCCTCGATTTCTGCCAGCGGCGGCTCGTGAAGCGACTCCAGCAGCAGTTCCACCAGGCGAGCGCGATCCTCGGGATCGAGACTGCGCCCCCGCTCGGCAAGTTCGGCAACAACATCCGGCATGTCGGCTCTCCACACGTTCCATCGATGATACGCAGCGCACCCAGCCTCACTCGACAAACAGCAAGGCAGGCGATTCGAGCAGCGCGCGCACCGCCTGGATGAAACGCGCGGCGTCCATGCCGTCGATGACGCGGTGGTCGAACGACGACGACAGGTTCATTGTCTGCCGCGCGACGATCGCGCCGCCGCGCAGCACCGGCCGCTCGACGATGCGGTTGACGCCGATGATCGCGACCTCGGGGTGGTTGATCACCGGCGTGCTGACGATGCCGCCGAGCGGGCCGAGGCTGGAGATCGTGATCGTCGAACCGCTCAGCTCCTCGCGCGTGGCCGAGCCCTTGCGCGCGGCGTCGGCCAGCCGCGTGATCTCGGCGCCGATGCCCCAGGGGTCGCGCGCTTCGGCGTGGCGCAGCACCGGCACCATCAAACCGGCATCGGTCTGCGCGGCGACGCCCAGGTGGACCGCGCCGTATTGCGTGACCACGCCGGCCTCGTCGTCGAAGCGCGCGTTGAGCCGCGGGAAGTCGCGCAGCGCGATGACCACTGCACGCGCCAGCAGCGGCAGCAGCGTGAGCTTGCCGCGCTCGGCGGCGTAGCGCTGGTTCAGCTGCGCGCGCAGCGCTTCGAGCTCGGTGACGTCGATCTCCTCGACGTAGCTGAAATGCGGGATGCGGCGCTTGGCCTCCTGCATCTTCTGCGCGATGCGCTTGCGCAGGCCGATCATCGGCACCGCTTCCTCGTCGTGGCGCTCGGCATATCCGCTGCCCGTGCCGCGCGCGGCCATCGGCTGGCCGCGCGATGCGAGGTAGACGTCCAAGTCCTGGTGCGTGATGCGGCCGGCCGGGCCGCTGCCGTGAACGAACTGCAGCTCGATGCCGAGCTCCCAGGCGCGGTTGCGCACCGCGGGTGATGCGATCGGCTTTTCGCCGGGGGCGCGGGTCGGCGCTGTCGGTGCTGTCGGCGAGGAGAAGCGGCTCGCGGTGGCGACCGGCGCGGCGACCGGCGCGGCGACCGGCTCCGGCTCGCGGTCCGCTTCGCGCGGCGCCGGTGCAGGTGCGGGCGTTGGCGCGGCTGCGGCGGGGCGTGGCGAAGCGCCCGCTTTGAGATTGCCCGCACCAACCACCTCGATGCGGATCAGCTCCGACCCCACCGCCAGCGACTGCCCCACTTCGCCGCCCAGCGAGACCACCTGGCCCGCCACCGGCGACGGAATCTCGACCGTGGCCTTGTCGGTCATCACGTCGGCGAGCACCTGGTCTTCCTGGACCTCGTCACCCGGCTTGACGTTCCACGCCACCAGCTCGACCTCGGCAATGCCCTCGCCGATGTCCGGCATCTTCACGACATGAATGCCCATGGTCTCAAGCCTCCACCGCACGCTTGAACGCGGCACCCACGCGCTCAGGCCCCGGAAAATACGCCCACTCCTGCGCATGCGGATACGGCGTGTCCCAGCCCGTCACGCGCTCGATCGGCGCCTCCAGGTGGTAGAAGCAGCGCTCCTGCACCATCGAAGCGAGCTCGGCGCCGAAGCCGCATGTGCGCGTGGCCTCGTGCACGACGACGCAGCGGCCGGTCTTCTTCACCGAGGCCTCGATGGTCTGAATGTCCAACGGCCAAAGTGAGCGTAGATCGATGATCTCGGCATCGATGCCGGTCTCGGCCGCGGCGCAGGCCGAGACCCAGACCATCGTGCCGTAGGTCAGCACCGTCAGCGCGGCGCCGCTGCGAAAGACCGCCGCCGATTCGAGCGGCGTCGTGTAGTGGCCCTCGGGCACGTTGCACAGCTCGTGTTTGGACCACGGCACCACCGGCCGGTCGTGGTGACCGTCGAAGGGCCCGTTGTACAGCCGCTTCGGCTCGAGAAAGATGACAGGGTCGTCGCACTCGATCGCCGAGATCAGCAGCCCCTTGGCATCGATCGGATTGCTCGGCATCACGGTGCGCAGCCCGCACACATGCGTGAAGATCGCCTCCGGGCTCTGGCTGTGCGTCTGGCCGCCGTAGATGCCCCCGCCGCAGGGCATGCGGATGGTGATCGGCGCGGTGAAGTCGCCCGCCGAGCGGAAGCGCAGCCGCGCCGCTTCCGAGATGATCTGGTCGGCCGCCGGATAGAAGTAGTCGGCGAACTGGATCTCGACGATCGGCCGCAGGCCGTAGGCGCCCATGCCGATCGCCGCGCCGACGATGCCGCCTTCGTTGATCGGCGCGTCGAAGCAACGCGACTTGCCGTACTTCTGCTGCAGCCCTTCGGTGACGCGGAAGACGCCGCCGAAGTAGCCGACGTCCTCGCCGAAGACGACGACGTTGTCATCGCGCGCCATCGTCACGTCCAGCGCCGAGCGCAGCGCCTGGATCATCGTCATCGGCTGCGTCGGACCGGCCTCGGCAAGGGCCAGCTTGGCTTGTTCGGTGCGGGTCAACATCGTCACACCCCCAGTTGCTGACGCTGCTCGCGCAGATGCCACGGCATGTCGCGATAGACATCCTCGAACATCGACGCGGCGCTCGGAATGTGGCCGTCGAGCAGCGAGCCGTGGGACTCGGCCTCCTTCTGCGCCGCGGCGACCTCGGCTTCGAGCTCCTTGCGCGCCTGCTCGTGCTGCGCGGGCGACCATTCGCCCAGGCCGATCAGGTGCACCTTCAGCCGCTCGATCGGATCACCGAGCGGGAAGCGCTGCCAGTCGTCGGCGGGGCGGTATTTCGACGGGTCGTCGGACGTGGAGTGCGGGCCGGCGCGGTAGGTGACCCATTCGATCAAGGTCGGCCCGAGGTTGCGGCGCGCGCGCTCGGCCGCCCACACGGAAGCCGCATACACCGCGAGGAAATCGTTGCCGTCGACGCGCAGGCTGGCGATGCCGCAGCCGACGCCTTTCGCGGCGAAGGTGGTCGATTCACCGCCGGCGATGGCCTGGAAGGTCGAGATCGCCCATTGGTTGTTGACGACGTTCAGGATCACCGGGGCGCGGTAGACGTGGGCGAAGGTCAGCGCGGTGTGGAAGTCGCTCTCCGCCGTGGAGCCGTCGCCGATCCAGCCGGAAGCGATCTTAGTGTCGCCCTTGATCGCCGAGGCCATCGCCCAGCCCACCGACTGGATGAACTGGGTCGCCAGGTTGCCCGAAATCGTGAAGAAGCCTGCTCGCTTGTACGAGTACATCACCGGCAGCTGGCGGCCCTTCAGCGGGTCACGCTCGTTGCTCATCAGCTGGCACATCATCTCGACCATCGACACGTCGTCGCGCGCCAGCAGCAGCCCCTGCTGGCGGTAGGTCGGAAAGCACATGTCGCCGGCTTTCAGCGCCAGCGAATGCGCCACCGCGATCGCCTCTTCGCCCAGGCACTGCATGTAGAACGACAGCTTCTTCTGGCGCTGCGCGATCAGCATGCGGGCATCGAAGATGCGCGTCTTCATCATCGCGCGCAGGCCGCGGCGCAGCTGCACCGCATCCAGATCGGGCACCCAGGGTCCGACCGCGCGGCCCTGCTCGTCGAGCACGCGGATCAGCGCGTAGGCCAGGTCCTGCGTCTCGGAGTGCGGCGTGTCCACCGGCGGCCGGCGCACCTCGCCGGCGGGCGACACGTGGAGGAACGAGAAATCGGTGGCAACGCCCGGGCGCCCGGTGGGCTCCGGGACGTGCAGCTGCAAAGGCGTCGCTGGCGGCTGCTGCTGGTCCATGCATCGCTCCCAAGCCCGATCGTGTCGGGGCTGAATCGCCGTGGATGTCGGCGGCACCCGCCGGGTGAGGCGGGTGCGCCGAGCCTGTCCGGACGCAAGGTGGTGCGGGCGGACGGGGCTAGCGTAACGGATATTGGGGAGACCGGCGGTGGGAGCACCCTGGGATCGGGGCACACGCGGCGGGGCCGTGGCGCCAGCCTTCTCGCGTTAAGCAGGCATCACTTGCCCGCCACCGCCAAGAGCGCCTTGGGATTGGTGTTCGCGATGGCCAGCAACGTGCGCGCCGCGCCACTCGGCTGCTTGCGCCCCTGTTCCCAGCCCTGTAGCGTGCGTACGGATACGCCGAGCAAGGCTGCAAACTGGGACTGCGACAGTCCGGTCTTCTTGCGCGCTTCGATGACGGGCGACGTGACGACCTGCACCTGACCTGCCTTCATTTCGCGCACGGCCTGCAAGAGCTCGGAAGCAAGATCCCGCTGGGCTTCGTAGGCAGCGAGCTCTGCCTTGCTGAGGGGCTTACTCTTCGAGGGCACGGCGAATCTCCTTCAACTTGGGCCCGGTGAGGTTGTCCGTCTTGGCCTTGGCGTAGAGCGTCAGCAGAACAACTTCACCTTCGGCGGTGCGCGTGAAGTAGATGACACGCACACCGCCGGACTTGCCTAATCCGGCTCGACCCCAACGCACTTTGCGGATGCCGCCGGACTCCGGCACGACATCACCGGCGGATGGATGCTCGGCTATGTACGCCGCGAAGGAACCTCTTTCTTCCTCCGTCCAGTACAGCGGCCACTGGCGCTGGAACAGGAGCGTCTCTACGACGGTGAGCATGATGCAACTATACGCCTTGGGCGCATGGCTCTCAAAGGCGATTCACGGCGCGTTGGCACCGATCATCGTCCACGCCCCCATCCCCCCGCTCGAATAGAACCCCGGCTGCGTCGCCGGCGCCTGGGGTTTGAGCACCACATCGCAGCGCCCATCCCCATTGACGTCGGCGAACATCAGCTGCGCCAGCTTCTGCGGCTGCGCATTCAGGAAGCGCCATTGCTGCGTCACCGGCGAGCGGGCCCACCAGGTGACGCCGCTGGCCATGAAGCTGTCCTGGCGGCCGTCGCCGGCGAAATCGCATTGGCCGAGGGTGGCCATCGGGTCGGCGCCGAAGACGTTGTCGGGCCGCACATCGATCGGGTTCGAGATGTTGTCGCCGATGATGCCCAGTGCGCCGTTCTGCGCGATCGCGTCGTCGCGGCTGCCGTGCCGGAACACGTTGCCGGCGACCACCGCCTTGTCGATCGGATTGCCGCGTACCTTGATTGCCAGGCCGTCGCTCCACACCTGCGTCGGCTGGCCGTTGACGACGACCGTGCGGTAGCCGCCGGTGTAGAGCAGCGTGTTGCGCTCGATCATCAGCGTCTCGCCGGCGCGGCCGCAGCACCAGTCGCTGTCGAAGTGGCCGCGGTCGCCATGCATGTCGATCTGGTGCGTCTGCCAGCAGATGCCGGCGAACCCGCAGTGCAGGCCGCCGCCGGGCAGCACCAGGTTCTCGCGCGCGGTGTAGCCCGAGAAGTCGCCGCGGCCGTCCCAGCTGCCGCCGGCGATCGCATGGCGGTTCTCCTCGAACACGTTGCGCTCGATCAGCGCGTAACCACCGCCCGTCACCAGCACCCCGTAACCCTCCTTGCCGCGGTGCCGGTTGTGGTGGAAGTAGTTGCCGCTGATGCGCACCGCGCCGACGGTCTGGTTGCTGAAGCGCCCGGGCAATGCCCCGTCGCCGGCGTCACCCACCTCGACGCCGATCCCGCTCCACTTCGAGATCTCCATGTTGGAGACCACGATGCTGGTGATCGGCGTCGGCATGACGGTGCCGAAGGGCCAGATGCGGATCGCGCTCTCGACGTTGTTGTCGTCGTCGTCGCCGATGCCCGCGGTCGGCCCTTCGAGTCGGAAGCCGGCGATCTTCACCTTGTCCGAGCGGATCAGGAACAGCGACCTGCCCGGCCCGCGCTTGTCGGTGACGAAGATGCGCGGCCCGAGTGATCGCGCACCGCGCTCGCAGCCCGGCGCGGCGACCAGGCTGCGGTTGTCGGTGAGCATCAGGTTGGCATGGCCGGTCAGGTCGAGGTCGACGTTGCACAGCTCGATCACCTGCATCGGGTTCAGGTTGCTCGGATCCAGCGCGCCGACCAGCGCCTGCACCGGCCGCGCGGTGCCGGCGTCGATGCTCATGCGTGTCGGATAGCGCACCACGACGGTCACGCGCACCGTGCGCAGCAGCGCGCGCTGGCCGAGGCCGGTCCACATCAGCCGCAGTGCGTGTTGCTCGGTGCGCGGCGGCCGATCGGTGCGCGAGCCGATGGCCGGCACCGCGGCGCTGTCCAGTTCCAGGCTCAGGCCCTTGCAGCCGACGGGCGCCGACAGCGACCACGTCAGCGTGCGCGCATTCGGGAACGTCACCTCGCTCGCCGAGCTGCTGAGCTTGATCGTCGCGGCGTCGGTGCACACCGGCGGACCCGTTGGCCCGTCCGGCGGCACCGGCGGCAGCGCGCGCGCCGCGGTGCCCGCCAGCAAGGCGAGCGCGGCGAACAGACGAAGCGTCGGTGTCATCGCGCGCCCCGCCTTCACGCCGTCACCACGCCTTCGGTGCCGCCGACCACCACGCCGCCGGCGCGGCACCTGGCCAGCGCGGCACGTGCCGCGTCCAGCGCGGCCAGCGCCGGGTCCAGGTCTTCTTCGCGGATCTTCGCGATCAGCGCGTTCAGCTCGGCGCCCTGGAACTGCTCGCGCAGCTCGTCGATCTCGCGCTCAAACGCGTCGACCTGTTCCTGCGCGGCCTTCACCGCGTCGACCCGGGCCTGGCAACGGTCGCGCACGACGCGGCGCGTCTGGAAGCGGCCGCGCAGGTTGTAGAGGTCGGTGACGGTGGAATTGCTGCTGCCGGTCTTGCGCACCAGCAGCGTCGAGAAGGCCTGGTCGAGCACGGCGCCGGCATCGGTCGTCAGCTGGGCGAAGCGCACATGGGACACCGCGATCTCGTCGTCGAGGTTCAGCGTGCCGAGCAGCACGCGCAGCTTTTCGCTGGCGGTCAGGTTGTTCTTGATCGCCGCGCGCACCGCATCGCCGACCTGCGTTTTCACTTCGGCGATGGCGCCGTTCACGACGGTGGCATCGTTGCTCTGCAGCCGCAGCAGCCGGTCCAGCGTGCCGACGGCCTTCGGCACCTCGTTGCGGAAGGCGATGTAGCCCTGCTTGACCGCGCGCTCGGGCGTCTCGTCGTGCTCGAGCAGCGCGACGACCAGGATCACGTTGTGCATGCTGAGGTTGTCGGAGAAGCGGAAGGTGAAACTGCGCTGGCCCTGCGGCACGGGTGCGGAGTCGCCGCGCTTCATGTCCTGCTTGACGACGGCACGCGCCAGCAGGTCGGGTCCGTGCAGCGAGCTCAGCAGCTGGGGCGTGGCGAGCGTCTCGTCGTCCACGCGCAGCAGCACGGGCCACAGGTAGGGCTCGGAATGGCCGGTGCCGTCGCTCTCTTTCGAGCAGGTCAGCGTGTCGAGGGTGATGATGGCGTCGATGGGCATGGTGGGTTCCTGTTTGATGGCGTGGGGCGGATGCCGCACGCGCCCCCACCTACGTGGCCGCACCGGCGCGGCGGCACCCCCTAAGCCGTGACGGCATGGCTTTGGTCATGACCAAAGCCCGCGACCTCAATTCCCCAACCGAAACGCGCCCGATTTCTCGTCCGCCGCGGCCTGCACTTCTGCACAATGCGACGCGTTGCCGCTTTGCCCGAGTCGCCGCCATGAAGACCGCCGCCCCGCTGTTCGCCGCCACCATCGTCGCTGCCGCCCTCGCCTTCGCGCCGGCCGTGCAGGCCCAGGAGAACGTCGATCTCGGCGAAGGCTTTCTGTGCTGCAACATGCGCAGCGACGGCGCCTGGATCTCCGACGCGAACTACCAGGATCCGAACAAGACGATGATTCCCTTCGGCACGCCGATGCGGCACGCCGGCTGGGGCCGCTACCGCCTGCAGGTGGACATCGAGGGCAAGCGCCTGGAGATCGGCAACGACTACAGCCGCACGCTGTCGATGGAAGAGTTCGGCCGCCGCTACCTGGTGCAGAAGGACCCGCGCAAACAGGCGGCCTACACCGGCGCGTCGGCCAAGGTGCGCAAGGCCATCGAGTCGGCCCACGTCACGCGCGGGATGACGCGCACGCAGGTGCTGTACGCCATCGGCTACCCGGTCGCCAACGAGACCCCGATACTGCAGTCCACACCGTGGAAGTACCGCGCCTCCAGCGGCGCCTTCAGCGTGCACTTCGATGGCCAAGGCCACGTCACCAACGTGCATGCGGATCCGGATACGCTCCGGCAGGTCTACACCCCCTGAAGAGAGCCGCCCGCCATGCTCGTCGAACGCATCTGGACCGACAACGCCTACCGCAACTACAACTACCTGATCGCCTGCCCCGAGAGCGGCGAAGCGCTGGCGATCGACCCGCTGGACCACGAGAAGTGCCTGAACGCCGCGCGCGTGCGCGGCTGGCAGATCACGCAGATCCTCAACACCCACGAGCACCTCGACCACACCGGCGGCAATGCCGCGGTGGTGGCGGCCACTGGTGCCAAGGTGATCGCGCACCATCTGGCGGGCACACGCATCGCCGGCGTCGACCGCGGCGTCAAGGCGGGCGACGTGATCAAGGTCGGCCGCACCGTCGAGCTGGAGTGCCTGGACACGCCGGGCCACACGATGTGCCACATCTGCCTGCGCGCGCATGGCGACAAACCGGCGCTGTTCTCGGGCGACACCTTGTTCAACGCCGGCGCCGGCAACTGCCACAACGGCGGCAACGTCGAGGAGCTGTACACCACCTTCGCCGAACAGCTGGCCCGGCTGCCCGAGGACACGCAGGTGTACCCGGGCCACGACTACATCGAGAACAACCTGAAGTTCACGCTCGCGCGCGAGCCCGACAACGCCGCCGCGCGCTCGCTATTGCCAGAAGTGAGCGTGCAGAACGCGGCCGCGGCGCCGGTGACCACGCTGGGCCAGGAGAAGCAGTTCAACACCTTCCTGCGCCTGACCAGCCCGAGCGTCATCGCCCACCTGCGCGAGGTCTTTCCCGACCTGCCCGAGCATCCCGATCCGAAGACCGTCTTCGTCAAGCTGCGCGAGCTGCGCAACAAGTGGTGACGCCGGGTCAGGCTTGGTACTTGAACGACAAGGACACCCGCGCCCGGTAGGCCACGACCTTGCCGTCGTCGACCTTCATGTCCAGCTTGCAGATCTCGGCGACACGCAGGTCACGCAAGGACTTGGCCGCGGTCTCCACGGCATTCTTGGCCGCGTCCTCCCACGAAGTGGGGCTGGTGCCGATGATCTCCGTGACACGGTAGACACCGGATTCGGACTTGTTCTTGGCCATGGCGCTCACTCCTTCGGGTTGGGAGGCGCGGGTGCCGCACCTCGATGAATTCCTCGGCCCTTGCTGCCGGCGGGCGATGCTGAGCCTTGCGGATGAGGCGACGAGCCTGCAACCCTCGCTGCGGCCAGTCTGTGCGGCAGCAAACAGTGCGTGCCGCTCGACGAGTGGTTCCACTTTGCGGGTGAGGGCGCGGCGCCGCTAGAACGTCGGCGGCGCGCGCCCGGTGTGCGCATGCATCGCGAACAGCGCGTAGTTGTCGGCGTTGTGCATGCGCTGCGCGTGCGTGAGGTCCAGCGCGCCGCCGACGGGGCCATGGTCGACGATCTCATGCTCGGTGGTCTCGTCGTCGACGAAGTGGAACATCTCGTGGCACAGGATGCGCAGGTAGCGCTCGGGCGCCTCGTCGTCGATCAGGTCGCACAGGTAGATGCTGCTGGCCCCCATCGCGGTGGTGGTCGGTGCGCTGCGCCGCGGCGTGTAGGCGTAGAACTTGGCATCGGTGGTGTCGGCCGCGAACAGCGGCAGCCCCATCGGCGTGCCGTGGATCTCGCCGAGCCGCACGGCGATGGCGCTGGCGACGCGACGGCACATCTTCAGCACGAACTGCAACTCCGCACGCGTGACCACGGCGGCCTGCGACCCGAACGCGAAGTAGCGGTCGGCCACCCGAAAGGCATTGCGCGGGCCGAGCTCGTCGATGTGCGCCAGGAAGCCGTTGTCGACGAAGGTGACGGCCGCGGTGGCGGTGGCGATGGCATCCATCGCCACCTGGCGCAGCACCGGCATCTGCTGGTGCGCGCGCTGCACGCGCTTGCGCAGCGTTTGCGCGCGGGACGGGTCGGGCTCGCTCACCGCCTGGGGCCCGAAGGCGCTGAGCAGCGCCGACAGCTTGATCAGCGTCGGGCCACTGGGCGTCACCACGCCGTCCTTCCAGCCGAAGTGCTTCAGCTGGAAGGCCTCGATCGCGGCGACCGTCTTCGCACCGCAATCGCCGTCCACCGCCAACGCCTTGGCCGGGCCGCCCATCGGCGCAGGCACGTGGTTCAGGCCGGACTGCACTGCGCGCACGTCCTCGGCCCGGTTCATCGACTTGTGGCCCACCGTGGCCACGATCGTCAGGGCTGCCGGTGGATCACCGCCGATCGGGCAGGTCACGCAACCTTGGCGGGTATGAACGCGTGCCAGCATGGTGTGCCGCCTTCGAAACTGCCGGGGGGCGATGCTTCATGCTAGGCAGCGCTTGCGGACAATGCCAGCCGCGGGGTGTGAAGTGTGCAACGCCGGCGGTCGGACACCCCTAATGTGGAAAGCGGTGATACGCGCGAACTGCTCGTCCGGCATCGAGCCTCGCGACCTGCAGAGCTCCTGTGCGGAACCACAAGGCCCTTGAGCCACCGCAAAGACGGCACGCGGCAGCTCCGCTAGCCTGCCCGGCTTCCGTCATCCATGGAGCCTCGATGAGCGCACTGGTCTGGACCGAAGCCTTGCGCGTGAACCAGCCGCAGATGGACCGCACGCACCAGGAGTTCGTGGAGCTGCTCGCGGACGTGAGCCGGGCCTTGCAGGAGGCCGATGGCGATGCAGGGCACGCCGCCTTCGAGCGGCTGCTGGAGCACACGGTGGAGCACTTCGGACACGAAGACCGCTGGATGCAGGCGACGGGCTTCTCGCCCGACAACTGCCACAGCCGGCAGCACGCGATGGTGCTGCAGACCATGCGGGACGTGCTTCGCCTCGCGCGAGAGGGACACCCCGTTCCGCTCGGGACGGTCGTGCCCGAGCTGGGGCGGTGGTTCTTCATGCACGCGCAGACGATGGACGCGGGGCTGGCCTCGCACATGGCCGAGACAGGATTCGACCCCGTGTCCGGCACGGTGTCCGGCGCGCTGCCGGACACCGTGCTGACGCACTGCGGCAGCGCCGGCTGCCGCTGACGCGCCGCCGGCGGACGCGTCGCTCGTTTGCGACCGCGCGCCGATTGTCGGGTGTCCAGGATGAGGCAAGGCGGCGGCCAGGCGGCCGGAGACCTCTAACGTGGGAAGCGGTGATACGCATAGAACTGCTCGTCCGGCTTCCACCCTTGCGACACGTACAGCTCCTGCGCGGAGCCATTGTTTCGGGCGACGTTCAGCGACAGGCGCGTTGCGCCGACGGCGAGCGCGTAAGCCTCGATGGCCCCGAGCAGCCGGGACGCGACACCCTTGCGCCGGCCGGACTCGTGGACGAAGAGATCGTTCAGCACGAAGACCCGGGACAGCGAGACGGAGGAGAAGCTCGGGTAGAGCTGCGCGAATCCGACCGGGATCGTTCCGTCATGGGCAATGAAGACGACCGACTCGCCATGATCGAAGCGCTCACTGAGGAAAGCCCGCGCGGCGGCGGGATCGCTCGGCTGGCCTTGGAACCGGCGGTACTGGTCGAAGAGCGGCACCAGGTCTTCGAGGTCGGAGAGGACCGCTTGGCGGACGGAGACGGCATTCATGTGGCAGGTGGAAGATGGGCGTCGTGCGCGAATTCAAGCATGCGCACGACTGCGTGCCAATGCGGATACGCTCACGCCGATCCACAGCCCTGAAAGGACAGACCATGGGAGTGATCGATTCGAGAGTGCGCAACCTGGCCGAGCTGACGCTCGCGCACAAGACGCGCGGCGAACGCTACGAGAGCCATGCGGTACGCATCGGCCCGCTGCTCGGCGCCGTCGACCTCGGGTGCTCGTACGACGTCGTGCCGCCCGGGAAGGCGTCGTGCCCGTTCCACAGCCACCGCGCCGAGGAGGAGATGTTCTTCATCGTGCGCGGGCGCGGGTTGCTGCGCTACGGTGGGGAGACGCGTGCGATTCGCGCCGGGGACGTGATCTGCTGCCCGACCGGCGGGCCGGAGACGGCGCATCAGATCATCAATGACTCGGACGAGGAACTGGCGTATCTGTCGATCAGCACGCAGCGGCCGGTGGAGATTTGCGAGTACCCGGATTCGAACAAGATCGCGGCGTTTTCGGAGGGGCTGGACCACATCACGCGGCCGAGTGCGGCGCTGGAGTATTGGGATGGGGAGGCGGGTGGGCCGGGGCCGAATGCGGGGGCGTGATGGCCTGCGGAGTGGTGTGCGTCCGGGACGCGGCGCACGCGCCGACAGCACCCTTGTGCCCTGCTGGCTGCAAGTCTTGATGAGGACCCTTCCTGCGGCGCTCAGCAGCCGCGGCCGCTTCAGACTGGGTGCTGCCGGTCGGGTTTAGCGATTGGGCGGCAGCGGCCGCCGGAACCTGCCATTCGTTGTCCGCCCAGGTCTCCGGCCGCTGTACACCGGAAGCTGTCGTACATCGCCGACGACGCACGGGGCGAACCTCTGGCGCATGGTGGTTGCCCCGCCGGCGTCGGCTCCCACAGGCAGCGGCCGCCAAGTCCCGACCCGTTGCGGCCATTCGGCGCTCCGGTTCTGGTAGCCCCCAAAGCCGCCGAGGAACGCTGGAGCTAGAAACGGTCAAGGACGGCAGCAGCGCAGCGCCAGGCCCGCCGATCAGTTTCCTACCACCAATTGAAGCGTTGAGCATCGGTTCCCGGGAGACGCTTGGCAGACGCGTGCAATCGCTACAGTGTTCCTGGAGCAGCAAGTCCATCTGCGCGCCAGCGGGTCACCTGCTCTTGAACGAACTTTCGGAAGCAGGACGCAGTAGGGGAGGCATTCGCGAGATTGACCAGAAGGTTGTGACAGGGGTCGGGCAATGACTTATTCGATTCTTTGAATAGCCGCGGATTGACAGCACGCCTATCTTCAAAGACTTGAGCCAAGAACTTCCGTACAAAATCCAGCAGGAACTTCCCGCGCCCTGTGCTTGTCAGATTCGATTGTCTAAGAAACTCCACGTGCTCATGCAGCACCGACGGGAGCGGAGAAGCCGAGAGCCTAAGGTACTGCACACACTCTTGAGTGTTGGTTGTATCAACCTTGGCCCTGACAGCATCAAGCGTCACGTCAATGATTGGCTCTATCCGGTCCGGAAATCCCGGACATTCGATCTTCGACAGCCTAGCAAATCGAGCGTGAGCGTTCGGGTGAAGCATCGCGCCATTAAACTCCCCTAGCAATCGGGCAAATCTCTCGACGATTGATCTACGCACTTCTTGCTCGGCGCCGGCGGCATTGAAAGCCCGGATTAACAGGCGGTCAATACACGCCTCGGAAACCAGCAAATTTTCGATGGAGTACGCGCTCGTTACGTAAGTGTTTGCCGGTATGCTGGAACCTCGCGTACCGTCAAAGTCGTGATCAACGCAGAGCATGACCTTGTCTTTTTCTGCCGACTCCGATAGCGAGATCAGTCGTGACAGCTCAAGTACATTCCCCTTACCCTTTACATCAAGCGGCTCGGCTATTTCTTCACCCAATTCACGCGCAAGCCATATGTCGTAAATCGGAATGTCTTCGCGCCCCTCGAGGGCAAAGATCAGTCGGCTTGGTCCCACGCGGGACCGAAGATTGAGATACAGAAGCAGATAAGTGTGAGCGCCTTCCCTGGCCCTCCGCATGCTCGCCACTCTATCCATTACCCTCTCCACGTTGATGTGACGAGTGACGCCGCGCATCTGTCCAGGTTGTTTTCAAAGACAAATGGTGAGTGCGTGATTGCCAATAGGCCGCGGCATTTTGGTGTCGCGACAATGTCGGGCAAAAAGAGGCGCTGCCATTCGATTGAAAGAGAAAGCTCTGGCTCGTCAATAATTACAAAATACTCCGTTGCTTTGCTGAAGTAGAGCCGAGCGAATACAGAAATAATCTGCTTTTCGCCTGACGAGAGTACGTGAAGAGGAATCTTCGTCTCGGTAATCGTGTTGTTAACATACACATCAACGGTATATTTGTCGTACACGAACTTCTTGTCGCTTTGAGCAGCCTTCCAGTACTGATTCACCACACGAATGAAACTCTCGATGTCTCCCTCTTCGCTCGCTTGAAGTCGGCTTATGTTTGTTAGCTGAGCAAGGAAGTAGTGCAGGTGATAGTGATTTGATCTGCCAATCTCGCCACTCTCAATCAACTCGTCTATTCGCTTAACAGTGAGGTCTTCGCTGTTCTTGCCAATGCGAGCAAGAACAGTCTTCATCGCTTCTTGATCCAACTCGGACGGACCTTGGTCAATTCTTGTCTGGCCCGTACTGTTCTCGACTAGGTTATCAAGAAACCTCCCGCTGATTCGGAGGTAGCTTTCAAGTGTCGTCTTGCGAATTGACTCAGTAAGCGTCTTCAACGTCCTTTCAACGTCTGATAGACCAAAGTAGATCAGTTGGTCCGTAGCGCCCTCTTTGACCTGGTTTTGCATCAGGAGGTTGGCCTCAATCCTTCGATAGGTCGGCAAGTACAGAACCTTGGTTCCGTCCAGGCCGTCATCTATGGCGCGCTTCAACTCGCTGAACTTTTCCTGATTGACGTGCCTCTCGATCAGGCTTTGGAGTCTCTCTTGGATGTCGTCGTGGTCGTACGGTGAATCCTCATACATCTTCTTGTACGGCGGGAAGTCGCGCAGTTGCGGCGAATCTCCTTCTGATAGAAAGAGTTGCGCCATAGTAGTTAGATCGGCTCGTGTTAAGCCAAACCGTCGGAAGAATGTCAGCGAACTTGCATCGACCTCTTTGAAGTTCAGATCGGAAAGCTCGGGCTTCGCGAGCTGGACGACTTTTCCGTTTGAGAAGTTCAGGTGCAGCTCAGCGAAGTTGATGCTATTGAGGCGAAAGAACTGACCCGTCAGCGTCCAGTACAAGGCGTTCAAAAGCGTCGTTTTGCCGGTTCCGTTCTCTGCGGAGACGATCTTCACCGGTGACGCAAATCGGAGTTCGACAGTCTTATAGCCGAACAGGCCAGTGAGCTTAAAGAGCGAGATGGGAGACGTTCTTGACCCCGTCGCAGACGCTTCCGTCATGTGGTTTCCTCGTAGTTGCCCAATAATAGCAATCTCGCAAATCTCTAGGTGAGCGACCCAATCTGCCTCACGCATCGGCGTAGGGAGAGCAGACATTTCGGAACGGCTGCTCCTGGCCGGTACCGGGTTTTCCCTAGGGTCGCCGCAAGCTGACCTTGGCCGGCCGGCCACACGCTGCGTAAGTCAGCTTCCTGGCGCGGCCTCGTACTCACACTGGCGGCCAAAAAGGGGACATTCGAAAAGTGACCCCAAAGCCGACCCTCAGTGCCCGTGATAGTGGTACTTCAATGTTGGGCCGGCCGTGCGTCCTAGCATTCGAGCTGGGCCGCCCGCGGCGAGAAAGGGGTTAGGCGTCACCGCGCGCGAGGGGGACAGCTTCCGTGAGAGCGCTCCATGCTGCCATTGAGACGGAAATGGATTCTGGAAGCGGATGGCGCTGATGTGTCTTGCTTCGGTGGAGTTGTACTTCGTTCTGTGTTGACCGAGAAGGAGAGTAGTAGGAAAGAACCGCCTCGGCCGACACCTGAGCGCTAGGTGGCGGCGCGAGCAGTTCAAGGGGCGCCCTTGACTCCGTACGGATCAGCAGGAGCGCCGCAGCCAATATCGAATCACTATTGCTCAGAATCGCAACACCCTCAAGTCGGAGGCGATGAACAAGCCTCGCAGCCGCCTCCGGCGGACAGTCGTCTGCGACATACTTGTTCAACACAAGCTCGCAGAAGTAGGAGGTTGGATCGCTGCTTAGTCCAATGACGAGTGCCATCTCGGACGGCAGCCTCGTTGCCCACTTGGCGCTACGAGCCAACGGAAGCCGCACGATGTATTCAGCACAAAGGAACTCCTGAATCGACTTGTGGGCAAAGCTGATTGAATCAGTTCCTGTCCTAAAGAGCAGTCCCCCTCCGAGCAAGATGTCAATGGCCATCGAAACGCCAGAGTCGGAGCTAACTATTTGATTGGGGTGAAGCTTGATCCAGCTAGCTAGCCGTTCTTCTGAGAAGTTGGAGTAGCCACGAGATGTGGACTCGAACGCCACATGAGAGAGAAGGCCATGCAGTTGGTCGCTTGAAAGTCGAGCCGAGTGTTCGCGCCGAATGCCTCGCATCTCGTCCCACTCGTTGAGCGAAAGGGACACCATGCGTCGATAGACATCAAGCCCCCTGTTTGGAAGCTCTCCAAACCGCGTAAAGACGCCCAGGAGCAGAGTGAGCATCAATGGACTCGTGGCGACGTCTGCATACGGCGAATTCGTCAGACCGACAACAAATCTGCCTGCGGTTCGCTCATCGCCAAGCTCCGCCAAGGCGAGCTGACGAACGGCGTCCATACCGAACGGCGCGATCTCGAAGGTGGCCGCCGGAATTCTCATCCGAGGCATCAAAGCCGTGCGATGAGTTATCAATGCTCGTGAGTGCTTGAGAGTGCCCAACAACTGCACTGCTTCACCCCACGCCGCATCAATACCAGTCGCAAAGGGAATTTCATCAATTCCGTCGAACAGAAGGCTTACGCCAAGTAGATCCAGGAACCTCAACAAGGGAAACGCGGTGGCTTGCTTGCCAAGCCGCTCATTGAGCAAGAGCGCTTGTTCGACTGCGGCAACAAGCAATCCCCGAGGCGGGGCAAGCGTCGACACTGTGCGCAATGGAACATAGAGCGGCAGTGGTACTTGCTTCGATCTATTTTCAACTCGGTCAAGAAGTATTCCAGCGATCGCTTTGAGCAGAGTTGTCTTCCCGGAGCCCGGTGGGCCAAGCACAACAATGTGCTCTTCATGAGACAGGAGGAGAAGCTGCTCAAAGGAGATGGTTGCCCGATGAGCTCCTAGCGACACCGAGTCGTAATGGTCTACCCGAAAGAATGCAGGAGCGATCCAGTTCCTGCGAAACCCACTAGGCCGAAGGTCAATTGGGGATCCTCCTTGCCTAGACCAACGTCGAACGGACGAAAGGTGCTGGGCGAGACCATCCGACAGGACCGTTGCAGCATCGGTCTGTTGGAAGTTCAGCCCATGTCCAAGTGAGTCCATGCGACCAAGCGCATCGCGCACCCGATCGTCAATGGCTTGACGGAGAACGTCACTCATTTGGATGGGTCTCGGCGCCGGAGCACGCTCTCTTGGCTGTTCACGGCGCACCGGCCAGTAGTTGGTCCAAACGATTGAAGGTGGCTTCAATGCCTGCGGCGGATTGTCCAGTGATCTCCACGCCGTCGAACAAGGAGCGAAGAGGAGCGTACAGGCGGCGAAGGACTAGCAGAAGGTCGGCATCATTGCGGGATCGGAGCGCATTTTCGATTTCGCCGAGCGCCTCAAGGCAGCTGCTAAGCGCAATTGCTTCGCCTAAATGGAGGCCTGTTCGACTTCGAGAGGCCATTCCGTTCGAGACGCCCACAACTGCAGAGTGAATTTCAACGAGAAGTTCCCGCGCCGTCGGCTCGTGAGCGCCACCAACCGATGATCTATGTGTTGCAAGAATTCTCTGAATGTCTCTCTCAAGACTTGGCCATCGATCCTCAAATTCCGACCAGAGGAAAGTCTCTGGCAAGGACTCCTTTTCCATCGCGCCGTTGATGTCTTTGACGAGCTTCTTCACTCCACTTGCGCCAAATGTGATTGCCTGAAACTGTGATAGTGGGCCCTCAATGTCACTCGTATCGCCGTCAAACACGATCGGGCATACGCGCCCCTCCTCCACCGACTTCGACAAAGCTCCTGCCTCAAAGTGAATCCATGGCGAGCGCATGTTTTGGCGCGTCAAGCAAAGTATGCCGAACGAGCAACTCTCTAGCTCAGACGCCACTGTAGTGGACCACCGCCTGCCGCTATGGATGTGTTCAGGCGAGAAGAAGCAGTCGACACGCTGGTTGACGCGCTTCAGCCAAACGCTGAGGGCACCCGCGATGTCTTGCGCGAGCTCGCCGGACCAGCTTACGAAGACCTTCATGATGGGCGGCCTAGGACGAGTGCGGTGAGTGTATGTGACGCATAACGTACTCTTGGCATCAGCGCAGATGCGCAAGCCTAGCCACACATTGGCTTCCGCCGCCAAGAGTCGCCAATGACTATGTCCGCGTACCGGAATCTTAGCCGGCTTGGCTCACCAGGTGAAGGGCCGCTGTCCGAGTGTCTGTGCAGCCGCTATGGGTCGGTACTGCGAGTTCGAGCTGAAGGGAAGCAGTCATCGGACTGGCGCGGACTGCACCGGGTGAGCCCTACGGCGGATGTACCTCGTACAGCTGACATTCAAGACGCTCGCGGTCGCCGATCCCAGTGACCGCTTGATGCCAGCCAGCGTGAGTACGCCTTCCGATGGCCACTGGCCGCAACGTTGCTGAGCGGTCACCCAGCCTTGACCGGCGAAGGATCCTCCTGGGTCCAACTCACCCACTCAAGGGCAGATATGCAGCACCAGTCGACCGGCGCTCTGCAACGCTTCACCGGACACAGGTTGTAGGCTCCGGAACTCATCGCGTCGGCCGGTGAGCATTCGACGATTCCTACGCGTGCCACTTGGCCCTCAGGCGCGCCAGCGCCGCAGCCCGCGCGTACGCGCGGGCCTGTGCAAGTTGACGCGCAGCGCGCCAGCGCTGTCGCGTCGAACGCGCACCACAGGGCCGACGCGCGAACGCGCGTCCGGCTCCTGTCAGAAATGGATGCCTTTCATCATCTGCTGCAGCGCCATGGCTTCAGCCGACAACTTCGGCTTGTCCCCCTTCTCCCCCTTCGCCGCCTCCGAATCCGGGAACATCCTGAACGTCGTGTTCATCACGATCTGCGCCACCCGCGGCGCCAGCGCATGCAGCAATTGACCGGTGATCCCCAGCCGCGTCGCAATCCGCACCGGCTTGTAGACACACGCCTCGGCAATCATGTCCGCCGCCTCTTCCGGCGCCAAGGTCGGCACGTTGTTGTAGATCTTCGTCGGCGCGATCATCGGCGTGCGCACCAGCGGCATGTTGATCGTCGTGAACGTAATGCCCTGGTCCGAGAACTCACTCGATGCGCAGCGCGTCCAGGCGTCGAGCGCCGCCTTCGAGGCCACATACGCCGAGAACCGCGGCGCATTCGTCAGCACGCCGATCGAGCTGATGTTGACCACGTGCCCCTTGTGCTTCTTCACCATGCCCGGCAGCAGGCCCATCGTGATGCGCAGGCAGCCGAAGTAGTTCAGGTCCATCGTGCGCTGGAAGTCGTGGAAGCGCTCGTAGCTGTTCTCGATCGCGCGGCGGATCGAGCGGCCGGCGTTGTTGATCAGCACGTCGACGCCGCCGTGCTCTTCTTCGAGCGTCTTGCAGAATTCGCGGCAGCCCACTTCGTCGGCGATGTCGACGGAGTAGCTGAAGACCTTGGCGTCCTTGCCGGCGAAGTCCTTGATCTCCTTCACCGCATCGGCCAGCTTGTCTTCGCCGCGCGCGCAGATGATGGTGATGGCGCCGGCCTCGGCAAACTTCTTCGCCGCCGCCAGGCCGATGCCCGATGAGCCGCCGGTCACCAGCACCACCTTGCCGCCGACGGCGCCCTTCAGGCTGCGGTCGATGAACAGGTCCGGGTCGAGGTGGCGTTCCCAGTAGTCCCACAGGCGCCAGGCGTAGTCGTTGAGGTTGGGGCAGGCAATGCCGGAGCCGTCCAGCGCCTTCAGCGTTTCGCGGCAGTCGAACCTCGTCGGGTAATTGACGAAGTTCATCATGTCCTCGGGCACGCCGATGTCCTTCATCACCGCGTGGTACACGCGCCGCACCGGCGCCAGCGCCATCAATCCCTTCTTGACGCTCTTCGGAATGAAGCCGAGCAGCGCGGCATTGACGAAGAGGTTCATCTTCGGCGCATGCGCGGCCTTGCTGAAGATGTCCAGCACGTCGCCGACGCGGTAGCCCACCGGGTCGACCAGGTGATAGCACTTGCCCTTCAGGTCCTTGACGGTGTGCGAGATGTGGTCGAGCGCGGCGACGACGAAATCGACCGGCACGATGTTGACGCGCCCGCCTTCCAGGCCCACCGCCGGCATCCACGGCGGCAGCAGCTGGCGCATGCGCTGGATCACCTTGAAGAAGTAGTACGGGCCGTCGATCTTGTCCATCTCGCCGGTGGTCGAGTCGCCGACCACCATCGCCGGGCGGTACACCGTCCACGGCACCTTGCACTCCTTGCGCACGACCTTCTCGCTCTCGTGCTTGGTCATGAAGTACGGGTGGTCGAGGCCTTCGGCTTCCTCGAACATGTCCTCGCGGAACACGCCTTCGTAGAGGCCGGCGGCGGCGATCGACGAGACGTGGTGCACGTGCTTCGCGTCGATGGCCTTCGCGAACTCGCACATGTTGCGCGTGCCCTCGATGTTGACCTGGATCTGGCTTTCTTCGTCGGCCGACAGGTCGTACACCGCGGCCAGGTGGTAAACACCGTCGACCTGACCCTTCAGCGCCTTGATGTCGTCGGCGGCGACGCCGAGCTTCTTGGCGGTCAGGTCACCGGTGACGGGGATGGCCCGCGTCTTGTTGGCACCCCAGAACTTGTACAGGTCGGCGAGCTTGCCCTCGCTGCCTGCGCGGACCAGGAAAGACACCGTCGAGCCGCGCCGGGCCAACAACGCCTTGACGAGGCGCTTGCCGATGAAACCAGTGGCGCCGGTGACGAAATAGTGCATGGACTCCTCCAAGGCGTGGGATGGGGCCGCTTTTTCAGGCGCGGCCGGGGCGTGCGATTCTCGGCCGATCTTAGGCAAAGCCCGGCGCGGACCGTTGCGCGGTAACCCCAGGTTGCCGCGGCAGCCGGTGAATGCTCAGGCGTCGAGCGGCGCGTGCTGGGGCTGCAGCAGTTGCCCGATGCAGCTCAGGAACTGCGCGAAGTCCAGCGGCTTGGTCCAGTACGCCACGGCGCCGGCGGCGCGCGCGGCGGCCTGCTCCTCGGGCATCGCACTGGCCGACAGCGCGATCACCGTCAGCGCGCGCGTGCTGTCGTCGGCGCGCAGCCGCCCCAGTACCTCGGCGCCATCCAGGTCGGGCAGGTGCATGTCCAGCAGCACCAGGTCGGGCTGCAGCGCGCGCGCGCGTTCCAGGCCGCTGGCACCATCGGCCGCGTGCGCAACGCTGACACGCGGCCAGCGCTTCAGCAACTGCTCCACCAGCAGCGCATTGACCGCGTTGTCCTCGATGTACAGCACCACGCCGGCGGGCTCGGCGTCGTTGCCGGTTGCCTGGCGTGCGGCGGCGTCGCCAGGCAGGGCCCCGGCCTCGGTCGGGTGCCACGCGCGCTCGTGCTCGGCGCGGGCGGGCGCGGGCGGCTCCCACGGCAGGCTCACGCGCACGGTCGTGCCCTCGCCCTCGCGGCTCGTCACGTCGATCTCGCCGCCCATCAGCTGGATCAGTTGCCGCGTCAGCGCCAGGCCGATGCCGCTGCCTTCGATCTGCCCGTGCTCGCGGCCGAGCCGGTTGAAGGGCTCGAACAGGCCGGCCAGCTGCCGCGGGCTCATGCCCAGGCCGTCGTCGGCGACCTCGATGTGCACCCGGTGCTCGCCGCGCCGCACGCCGATGCGCACCGTGCCACCGCTGCGGTTGTACTTGATGCCGTTGGAGACCAGGTTCAGCAGCACCTGGCGCAGGCGGATCGGATCGGTGCGCAGCCGCGGCGGCGCGTCGGTGGTGTCGGCGACCAGGCGCACCTGGCGCTGCTGCGCGGCGAGCGAGCTCATGCGCAGCACGCCTTCGAGCAGGTCATCGACCTTTGCGTCCTTCAACACGATCGCCAGCCGTCCGGCCTCGACGCGCGAGAGGTCGAGCACGTCGTCGATCAGCGCGCGCAGCTGCGCGGCGGCCAGGAACACCAGGTCGAGCTGGTGGCGCTCCACATCGTCCAGACGGTCGGCGGCGCTGGCCTGCAGCAGCTGCGAGAAGCCGAGCACCGCGTTCAGCGGCGTGCGCAGCTCGTGGCTCATGCGCGACAGGAAGTCGGTCTTCGCGCGGTTGGCGGTCTCGGCCTCCTGCTGCGCACGACGCGCGGCCTCGGCCTCGCGCTGCTGGCGCAGATCGCGCAGCATCACCGTGGCCAGGCGCCGATCGTCCTGCACCCGATGCGCCACCGAGGCTTCGACGGGGAAGGTCGCGCCCGCGGCATCACGCGCCTGCAAGGTGAAACGCGCGGCGCCGCTGTCGGGCGCCGGCGGCAGCGGCTCGACCAGGAAACGCGACAGCGGCGCGCCGATCGCTGCTTCAGCCGGCAGCCCGAACAGCAGCGCCGCCGCGCGGTTGAACAGCAGCACCTGCTGCTGCTCGTCGACGCTGATGATCGCGTCCATCGCGCCATCGACGATGCCGGCCAGCTGCTGCTCGCGTTCGCGCAGCGCCTGCTCGGCATGCAGGCGCTCGGTGATGTCGACGTTGACGTTCAACACGCAGGCTTCGCCTTCGAACTCGATCGGCTCGGCGTTCATCAGCACGTGCCGCAACGCGCCCGAGCGCACCCGCACCACGACCAGCTGGTTGTGGATCACGCCCCGCTCGGCCAGCAGCGCCAGGCCGCGCTCGCGATCCTCGGCCGACATGCCGATGCCCAGCTGGTTCATCTGCCGGCCGAGCAACTCGTCGCGCGTGTAGCCGTAACGCGCGCAGCAGGTGTCGTTGACCGCCCGCAGGTAGGAGCCGGCCACCGTGGCGATCGACACCGACACCGGCGCGGCATTGAAGACGCGGCGGAAGTGCTCATGGCCCACTTCGGCCGCGCGCACCGCGGCGACGCGCGCGGTCTCGCGCTCCAGGCCGTCCAGCGCCGACGAGATCTCGGTGGCCATCTCGCCGAGCAGGCGCACCAGCGAGTCGTCGAAGAAGCCCGCCTCGGGCACGTAGACGCACAGCACGCCGACCGCCGCACCGCCGCGGCGCAGCGGGAAGAAGGCGGCCGCGCGCATCTGGAAGCGGCGCGCGCGCTGCTGCCAGGGCGTGGGTGCCAGCGCCACCAGGAGGTCGTTGGCGATGAAGGGCTCGCCGCTGAGCATCGCGATCGGGATCGGGCCGACGGCATCCGGCGATGCCGGGTCGAGGCTGAGCGAGAAGTCCTTCAGGTAGGCGTCGCCCGGGCCGGCCCAGGCGACCGGCCAGAGCCGGCCGCCGCGCGCCTCGCCGATCCAGGCCAGCGAGGCACGCGCGGTGTCGACGCAGATCGTGCACACCTCGCGGTACAGCGCCTCGGCATCGCCGGCGCGCGCGCTGGCGTGCATGGTGCGCGACAAGGCCTCGTAGAAATCGCGCGCCCGCACGGCGCGGCGTTCCGAATCGCGCAGCGCGCGCTGGCGCCGCGTCAGCCCGACGACCAGCAGCACGATGCCGAAGCTGATCACCGCCGGCCAGCCGTAGTAGCGGATCAGGAACGGGTCGGCACCGACCGCGCCCATCCACACCACGTAGACCGGCCCGACCGCCGCGCCGATGACGAGAAAGCCGTGGCCGGCGCGCGGCTCGCGCCGCATCGCCCACAGGCACAGGCCGAAGAAGCACACGCCGGCCCAGATCATCGGCAGGATCGACAGCAGCCGCGGCAGCGCGATGCCGGCGAGCACCGCGGCGCCGGCACCCGCCAGCGGCGCGAGGCACAGCGCCAGCACGCGCGGTCGCCACGCCGCCGCAACGCCGAGGAAGCTGACCAGCCCGAACGCGTAGCAGCCGTGCACCGCGTAGTTGATCAGCAGGTAGGTCTTGTTCGGGCCCGACCCGGTCGGCAGCAGCGCGCTGTCGAAATGCGACAGCACCACGTTCAACGTGAAGGCCGCTGCCAGCCACAGCATGCCGGGCTCGCGCTCGCGCCACCACAGCACCGCCTGCATCAGCGCGATCATGCCCAGCGTGAAGGCAACGATGTCCGTGCCCGCCAGCGGCTGGGCGGCGTGAACGGCGAGCGTGTCGGACGGCATGGCGGCGCGAAGCGCATCATGCGCCGCGCCGACGGCCGCGGGAAGCGGCCGGGGGCCCCTCGGCCGGTGGGTGCTCCGGTCGGTCGGTGTCTAGCGCCGCACGGCCTGCGCCAGCGCGTCCCAGGCCTTGAGCAGGACTTCAGCCGGCGATCGCCCGCCGCACCGCGGCCAGCGGCGCATCGCCGCGCAGCTCGACCGTGCCGCCGCGCTCGACGACCCCCAGGTCGGCCCACAGCGCGGCCAGGTCGATCGGCGCCGGGCAATCCTTGGTCAGCGCGTACAGCTCGGCCAGCGTGGTCTGCCCGATCGCCGCATCGCCGACTTCCAGGATGCGCGGCAGCGGCCAGGCCACCGCATAGCTCCCGCCGGCGGCCAGCACGCCGCGCAGCGCATGTTCCAGGCCCAGCCTCGCGCCGCTGCGGCGGCGGATCTGCACGTCGGCCAGCAGGCAGAACAGCGCGCCGCCCCAGTAGGTGCGGCCCCAGGTCGGCGTGTGGTCGAGGCCTTCGTCGCCGCCCTGCGGCTGGCCTTGCGGCATGTCGCGTTGCATCGCGTGCCACAGCGTCGCCGCTGACATCTGCCCGGCGCGCGTGCGCGCGATGCCCTCGACGTAGGTCGCCAGCCCCTCGTGCAGCCAGCTCTGGCGCCGCGGCACGCGCGGCACGCCCAGGTGCACCATCTCGTGCACCAGCACCCAGTCGTCGTCGAACTGCGCGCTGCTGGTGTCGACGCCCAGGCGCAGCCGCACGTACGGCGCCGGGTGGCTGAAGGCAGTGCCGCCGCGCACGCCGCCGCCGGCCACCGGCTGCATCAGCAGCTCGACATCGGGCACCGGAAAACGGCCGAAGTAGCCGACGATCGCCGCCACCGACCGCTCGACCCAGACCCGCGCGCGCTGCCGCAGCGCGGCGTCGAAGCCTTCGGCGAACTGCAGCTCGAGCCGGGCACCGCCGCCCTGCAGCTCGACGATCACCGGCGCGGCGCGCACCGCACCGCCGACAGCCGGCACGGCCAGCGCTGCGCCCAGGCGCATCAGCATCCGCCGGCGGTCAGCGCGCGTACTGGGCATGCAAGGCATTGTGCGGCCGCGCGAACCACGGGGTGAATGCGACTGCACGAGGTCATGGATCGTGGCGAGAATCCACCCGGACCCCGCACCAGGCTCACCATGCGCTCATTCGCCGCCCTGCCCGCCCCGCTGCTGCGCCTGCTGCTGCCGCTGCTGATCGCCCTGCTCGCCGGCTGCGCCACGCCGCTGCCGATCATCGAGCGCGACAAGATCGCCAGCGAGGCCATTCCCGCGTCGCCGACGACCACGCTGTCGAAGATCGTCGCCAACTCCACGCCGGGGCCGGACGCGCATTCGGGCTTCCGGCTGCTGCCGCTGGGTTCGTTCTCGTTCGACACGCGCCTGCAGCTGGCGCGCCGCGCCGAGGTGTCGCTGGACGTGCAGTACTACCACTTCGAAGGTGACGAGACCGGCCGCGCGCTGCTGCGCGCGCTGCGCGATGCGGCGCTGCGCGGCGTGCGCGTGCGGCTGCTGCTGGATGACTTCTACACCGGCGGCCACGACGATCTGTTCCTCGCCCTCGCCGCGCACCCGAACGTGCAGCTGCGCCTGTTCAACCCCTTCTGCTGCGCGCGCGGCTCGGGCAGCACGACCCGCTTCCTCGCCTCGTTCGGCGACTGGGGCCGCGTCAACCACCGCATGCACAACAAGCTCTTCGTCGCCGACGGCATCGCCGCGGTGATCGGCGGGCGCAACATCGCCAACGAGTACTACCTGCGCGGCGAGAGCGACAACTTCGTCGACCTCGATGCCTTCGTCGTCGGCAAGATGATCGAGCCGCTGGCGGCGCTGTTCGATCGCTACTGGAACAGCGACGCGGTGTACCCCTACGAGGCGGTCGCCCGCGCGTCGATGGATGCACCTGCGCTGCGCGCGTACTTCGACGACATCACCGGCCTGCAGAAGATGCGCCCGCTGGCGCCGCTGCCGCCGAACGACATCCTCGGCTACGGGCCGATCGGCGACGACCTCGAGGACGGCCGGCTCGGGCTGATCTGGGGCGAGGGCTACGTCTTCGCCGACCATCCGGACAAGCCCTTCGACGGCTCGGTCGGCGGCGAGTTGCTCGAGACCAGCGTGACCTACAACGTGATCGAGGCGATGAAGCAGGCCAAGAGCGAGGTGGTGATCTCGTCGCCGTATTTCATCCCCGGCGCGGCGGGCATGGAATTCATCCGCGAGCTGCGCAAGCGCGGCGTCAAGCTCAGCGTGATGACCAATTCGCTCGGCGCCACCGACGAGCCGCTGGTGCACCTGGGCTACAGCCGCTACCGGCCCGAGATGCTGCGCCTGGGCGTCGAGCTGTACGAGCTGTCGAGCCAGCGCGTCAAGCGCAACAAGCGGCTGTTCCACTTCGGCGAGAGCCTGGGGCGGCTGCACGCCAAGCTGGCGGTGGTCGACAAGCGCGTGTCCTTCATCGGCTCGATGAATTTCGATCCGCGCTCGGCGACCATCAACACCGAGCTCGGCGCGGTGATCGACAGCCCCGCGCTGGCCCGCGAGCTGCAGCGCGTGATCGACCTCGACCGGCTGCAAAGCGCCTACCGCGTGCGCTTCAAGGCCGACGGCTCGGGCCTCGAATGGCTGGGCACCGACGAAGAAGGCGACATGGTGCTGAACGAGGAGCCCGACAGCTCCCTGTGGCTGCGCTTCAAGCTGTGGCTGCTGAGCCCGCTGGTGCCCGAAGAGCTGCTGTAGGCCCGGCACGCCTCTAGGGCTGGCGCCCTAGCGAATTAGGCTGTCACCTCGATAGTCGCTGCCTACACTGCCGCGCACAACCCACTCGAAGGAAACACCATGGTCAAGAAGCTCCAGAAGATGGCGGACAAGAAGGCTGCGTCGCCGGCCGGCCTGCTCGACAGCCAGCTCGCCAACACCATCAAGGCTTCGGCCCAGCAGATCTGGCTCGCGGGCCTCGGCGCCTTCGCGAAGGCCCAGGGCGAAGGCACCAAGGTGTTCGAGACGCTGATGAAGGAAGGCCAGAGCCTGCATCGCAAGACCCAGGCCGTGGCCAGCGAGAAGCTCGGCGACGTCGCCGGCAAGATGAGCGCGATGGCCGGTGAAGTCGGCGGCAAGGCCAACGCCCAGTGGGACAAGCTCGAGACCATCTTCGAAGAGCGCACCGCCCGCGCGATGAACAAGCTGGGCGTGCCGACCGCCAAGGACGTGGCCGCGCTGACCGAGCGTGTCGATGCACTGGCCGCCGCGGTCGCCAAGCTGGGCGGCAAGGTCGAGGCGCCGAAGGCGGCCCGCGCGCCGAAGGCCGCCGCCAAGGCCCCGCGCGCAGCGCGCAAGGCCGCTGCGCCGGAAGCCAACGGCGTGACCAAGCCGGCCGCCAAGCGCCGCGTGGCGCGCAAGGCCGCCGCCACGACGGCCGCCGCCGAGTAACCCGCTTTCCTTGCGGTAGCACTCGATGCGCAAGACGAAGGGCGCTGCGGCGCCCTTTTTTCATCGCCCCGCCCGCGGGCGTTCCCGCGTCGGCCTGGCCATGGCCGGCGGCGGACCGCTCGGCGCCACCTGGGAAGTCGGCGCGCTGTGCGCGCTGGAAGAAGCCATCCCCGGCCTCGACTTCACCGACCTCGACGGTTATGTCGGCGTCTCCTCCGGCAGCTTCATCGCCGCCGCGCTGGCCAACGGCATGCGCCCGCGCATGCTGTGCGCCTCCTTCATCGAGAACGACCCCGCCGTCGCCGCCGACATCGTCAGCCCGACGCTCTTCGTGCGGCCCGCCGTCGGCGAGCTGCTGGCGCGGCTGGTCTCGCTGCCGCTGCTGGCGACGCAGGCCGGCTGGCAGCTCGCGCTCGGCCGGCGCTCGTTCATCGCGACGATCGAGCGGCTCGGCCGCGCGCTGCCGACCGGGCTCTTCAGCCACGCGCCGCTCGAAGCGCGGCTGCGCGAGGTGTTCTCCGCCGCGGGCCGCAGCAACGACTTCCGGCAGCTGAAGCAGCGCGTCGTGCTGGTCGCCACCGACCTGGACAGCGGCGAGGCCGCGCCCTTCGGCCAGCCGGGCTGGGACCACGTGCCGATCTCGCGCGCGGTGGCCGCCAGCGCGGCGCTGCCGGGGCTCTTCCCGCCGGTGGCCATCGGCGGGCGCTGGTATGTCGACGGCGCGCTGAAGAAGACGCTGCATGCGCGCGTGCTGCTCGACCAGGGGCTGGACCTGCTGCTGTGCCTGAACCCGCTGGTGCCCTTCGATGCGACGCATGCGCCGCGCCACCGCGTGCTCGGCGCCAACGGCCGCATTCCGCAGATCGTGCAGGGCGGGCTGCCGCTGGTGCTGTCGCAGACCTTCCGCACGCTGATCCATTCGCGGCTCGAGCTCGGGCTGAAGGGCTACGAGGCTTCGCACCCGGACACCGACATCGTGCTGTTCGAGCCCGACCAGCGCGACCCGGACATGTTCCTCGCCAACATCCTCAGCTACTCGCAGCGCCGCGAGCTGGCCGAGCACGCCTACCAGAAGACGCGCGAAGACCTGCGCTCGCGCCGCAGCTCGATCGGCGCAATGCTGGCGCGCCACGGCCTGGCGCTGGACGATGCGGCGCTCGACGATCCGCGGCGCCACCTGGTCGAGCCGCGCGGGCCGCGCTTCACCGCGCTGGCGCGGCCGCTGCAGCGGCTGGACGAGGTGCTGGACGACCTGGAACAGGCGCTGGCGGCGGCGGCCTGAGACCGGAATAATCCCGAACGCCCGCGGTGTCGCTGCCGCGCGCGCAACCACCGGGAGGCGCCGTTGCCCCGCAGCCGCAAACTCGCCGCGATCATGAGTGCCGACGTCGTCGGCTACTCGCGGTTGATGGGCGAGGACGACGAGGCCACCGTCGATGCGCTGCTCGGCCTGCGCCGCACGGTGACCGCGCTCGTCGTCGCGCGGCGCGGGCGCATCGTCGACACCGCCGGCGATTCGGTGCTGGCCGAATTCGCCAGCGCGGTCGAGGCGCTGCGCTGCGCGGTCGACATCCAGCACGCACTCGCGCCGCGGCAGGCTGCGCTGGCGCCGTCGCGGCGCATGATGCTGCGCATCGGGCTCAACCTCGGCGACATCCTCGAGCACGCCGGCGGGCTCTACGGCGACGGCGTCAACATCGCCGCGCGGCTGCAGGCGCTGGCCCAGCCAGGCGGCGTCTGCGTCTCCGGCAACGTGCAGGAGCAGGTCGCCTCGCACGTCCCGTGGGCCTTCGACGACGCCGGCGAGCAGCTCGTCAAGAACATCGCCAGGCCGGTGCGTGCGTTCCATCTGCGCATGCCGCCGGACGACGGCACGTTCGTCACCACGGAGGTGACACCACCGGCGTCGCGGGCGCACGGCAATCTGCCGGTCGACTTGCCGCCGCTGTTCGGGCGCGACGACGCGCTGGCCACGCTGGGCGGCCTGATGCACACGCATCGCCTCGTGACCGTGGCCGGACCTGGCGGCGTCGGCAAGACGACGTTGGCGCAAGCCTTCGCGCACTCGCAGGCCGCGCTGTGGCGCGACGGTGCCTGGATGGTCGAGCTGGCGGCATTGAGCGACGGCAACCTGGTCAACGGCGTGGTCGCCAAGACGATCGGCATTGAATCGACCGCCAGCAGCGGCGGACCGCGCGAGCTCGCGGCGACCCTCGCGTCGCAGTCGATGCTGCTGGTGCTGGACAACTGCGAGCATGTGGTGGCGCCGGTGAGCGTGCTTGTCGAGCAGCTGCTGCATCAGGCGCCCGGCGTGCGCGTGCTTTGCACCAGCCAGGAACCGCTGCACATCGGTGGCGAGCAGCTGTTCCGCCTCGGTCCGCTCGGCCTGCCGCAGGCGCCGGGGCTTGCCGCGGCGCTGTCCGCCGCTGCGGTACGCCTGTTCGTCGAACGCGTGCGCGCACTGTTGCCCGAGTTCACGCTCGACGACGGACTGTGCGACGACGCCGTGGCCCTGTGCCGGAAGCTCGACGGACTGCCGCTGGCGATCGAGCTGGCGGCAGCACGCGTGCCGCTGCTCGGCGTCAGCGGGGTGCTGAGCCGGCTGGGCGAACGGCTGCGCATGCTGCACAGCGGCAGCCGCACCGCGCTCGAGCGCCACCGCACGCTGCGCGCGACACTGGCCTGGAGCCACAACCTGCTGGAGCCGGCCGAGCGTGCGATTCATCGGCGCATCGGCGTGTTCGCGGGCGGCTTCACACTGGAGCTGGCGCAACGCACCGTCGCCGGCGACGATGCCGACGCGTGGTCGGTGCTCGACGGCATCGGCGCGCTGGTCGACCGCTCGCTGCTCGTCGCCGAAAGCGGCCATCCGCCACGCTATCGGCTGCTCGAAAGCGGCCGAGCTTTCGCGATCGAGCAGCTGATCGAGACCGGCGAGCACGCGCACTATCTGCAGCGCCATGCAGAAGGCGTCGCGGCCGTGCTGGTCGACACCATCGCGCGGGTCGAGGCGGGCCGGCAGACGATGGACAGCTTCATCGATCTGCTGGCACCGGAAATCGACAACATCCGCGCCGCATTCGAGTGGGCGCTGCGCACCCCTGGACAGCACACGCTCGCGCTGACGATCCCAGCGTACAGCGTCGAGCTGATGCAGCGTCTGGACCTGCTCGACGAGCTGCGGCGCTGGCTGACGGCCGCGCAGGCCTTCCTGGACGATCCGGTGCCGCCGCCGTTGCTGGCGCGCTACCTGGCAAGCACGGCCGTCATTCCGCCGCAACAGTCGGGGCTGACCGCGGACCTGCAGGCGCAGCATCTGCAGCGCGCCGAGGCGCTGTTCCGCACGCTGGGGGACCCACAGGGCCTGGCGTGGACGCTGTGCATCCATGGCTTCCATGCGCATTGGATCGGTGACGACGCGACGGCCGAGCGCGTCATGTCCGAGGCGCATGCGCTGCGCTGCGACGACTGGCCGCCGTGGCTGCTCGGCACCATCGCGACCCGCCGCGCATCCTTCGTGCAGTCGCTCGATGCTGCGGCGGTCGAGCAGTCGATGGCCGAAGGCTTGCGCCGGTACCGGCAGGTCGGCGACTCGCGCGGTGTGATGGTGACGGTGAACAACTGGATGGTTCAGTGCCTGGCGAACGACCGCCACGAGCAGGCCATCGCGCTCGGCACGGAAGCGCTCGAGGGCTCGCTGCGGCACATGAGCCGCTTGCTGCTGACGTCCGTGATGGATGGCCTCGTGGCGGCGTTGACGCTGACAGGGGACCTCGTGCGCGCGCAGCATGTCGCAACGGACATGCTGCAGCACCGGCGGCGAGGGGCCCGCCTGACAACGCTAGGCGACGGTGTCGCGCTGCTCGCAGCGCACCAGGGCCGGCTGGACGACGCGGCGCGCCTGCTGGGCGCGATGGAAGCCGACGCGGCGAGCGACAGTGCCGTCCCCTACCGCGGGCGTGGCCCCGACCTGGAGCCCAGCGTCATGGCGATGCTGCGCGCGGCCCACGGGGAGGACCGCATCGCACGCTGGCGCGCCGAAGGCGCGGCACTCGACCCTGCCGGCATCGAAGCGCTCGTTCGCCGCGGCTTCAGCCCAGGTCGCGCGCCTCCAGGGCAGGCGACCTAGAAACGCGGGAACTGCGCGCACTTTGCGGCGCAGTTCCAGCGATCGGCGGCACCTGATCGGCATAAGGTTCGCGCAAGCCGGCAACGCGCCGGCTCGCCCGGCCACTTGCAGTTCCAGGAGCGCCCGATGAGCACGATGAAGATCTCGACACGCATGTTCGTTCTGATCGGCGTGTTGTCGATCCTGCTGCTGGGCATCGGCGGCATCGGGCTGCGCGGCATCCACCAGTCCAACGCCGCGCTGCAGACGGTCTACGAGCACCGCACCGTGCCGATGGGGCAGATCGCGCAGATCCAGGAACGCCTGCTGCGCAACCGCCTCGCGCTGGCCGTCTCGCTGGTCACGCCGACGCCGGAAGACATCAAGCGCAACACGGCCGAGGTCGAGACCAACATCGCGGCGATCACCGAGCTGTGGGAGGCCTACATGGCCAGCCCGCTGTCGGCGCAGGAAGCCGCGCTGGCGAAGACTTTCGCCGCCCACCGCCGCGCCTTCGTCGTCGATGGATTGAAGCCCACCGTCGCGGCGCTGCGGGCCAACGATCTCGAGCAAGCCAAACGGCTGGTCGTCGAAGCGGTGCGCCCGCTGTACCGGCCGGTCGGCGAAGGCATCCAGGCGCTGATGAAGCTGCAGCTCGACGAAGCGCGCCGCGCACACGAAGAGGCCTCGTCGCGCTACGCCACGATCCGCGTGCTGTCGATCGGCGCAATCGCCGCCGGCGTGTTGTTCGCGCTGGGCTTCGGCTGGCTGCTGGTGCGTGGCATCTCGCGCTCGCTGGCGCAGGCGGTGGCGGCATCGAACGCCGTGGCCGACGGCGACCTGAGCGTGGCGATCCCGACCGGCGGCCGCGACGAAGTGGCCGCGCTGCTGCGCGCGCTGGCGGTGATGAAGGAGCGGCTGGCCGACGTGGTGCACGGCGTGCGCCGCAACTCCGAAAGCGTGGCCACGGCCTCGGCGCAGATCGCGCAGGGCAACAACGACCTGAGCGCGCGCACCGAGGAACAGGCGAGCGCGCTGGAGCAGACCGCGGCGTCGATGGAACAGCTGGCGAGCACCGTGCGGCAGAACGCCGACAACGCGCGCCAGGCCGATCGGCTGGCGCAGGATGCGTCGAACGTCGCCGCCAGCGGCGGCGCGGTCGTCGGCCGCGTCGTCGACACGATGAAGGGCATCAACGAGAGCTCGCGCAAGATCGCCGAGATCATCGGCGTCATCGATGGCATCGCCTTCCAGACCAACATCCTGGCGCTGAATGCGGCGGTCGAAGCGGCGCGCGCCGGCGAGCAGGGGCGCGGCTTCGCCGTCGTCGCTTCCGAGGTGCGCAACCTGGCGCAGCGCAGCGCCGACGCGGCGCGGCAGATCAAGACGCTGATCTCCGACAGCGTCGAGCGCGTCGAGCAGGGTTCGGCGCTGGTCGATCAGGCGGGGTCGACGATGAACGAGGTCGTCGCGTCGATCCGCCGCGTCACCGAGATCGTCGGCGAGATCAGCGCCGCCAGCAGCGAACAGAGCGCCGGCGTCACGCAGGTCGGCAACGCCGTCACCCAGATGGACCAGGCGACGCAGCAGAACGCCGCGCTGGTCGAGGAATCGGCGGCTGCGGCCGAGAGCCTGAAGGTGCAAGCCGCGCAGCTGGTCGGCGCGGTGGCGGTGTTCAAGCTCGCGGCCACGGGCTGACCCCTCAGCGCGCCTCGCTGCGGCGTTGGTAGAAGCGCAGCAGCACGTCCTCGAAGTTCTCCAGCATCCAGCGCGCCAGCGGGTCGGCGTACCAGTTGAACGGCGTGCTGACGCGGTACTCCATGCGCAGCTGCAGCTCGGTGGCTGGGCCGCGCGGCACCAGGCGATAGGCGATCGTGTGGATGTCGAAGTAGTGGCCGCCGAGCACGACGTGATCGTCCAGCGCATGGCGCGGGAACGAATCGGCCGTGTAGCGGTGGACCCAGCGCACATGGCGCTGCTCTTCCCACTCGGTCACCACCTGCTCGAAGTGCACCGCCTTGCCCATGCGGATCTCGCGCACGCGCCCTTCGGGCGTCAGCTTCGAGATGCCGGCTTCGGGCAGCGGCACGCCGATGCGGAAGAAGAAGGCCGCGTCGACCTCGTGCGGCTGGATCGCGCGGGCATCGTGGATGTGCCGCCACACGGTCTCGGGGGAGGCCTGGATCAGGCGGCTGGCCTCGACCGCCCGCTCGCGCGTGGGCAGCGGCAGCTGCGACTCGACCGCACCCAGCAGCAGCGGCAGCGCCCACAGCCCGTACAGCGTCTGCTTCGGCCAGTTCGTGATGCGGCACACCACGCCCATCGCCAGGCCGCCGATCGAGCCCAGCAGCGCGAACAGCGGCACGATGACGATCGCGCAGATCAGGCCTTCGATCAGGATCAGCAGCGTGCCGAACACGAAGAACACGTTGGCGACGAAAGGCGCCCAAAGGTAGTAGCCGAAGCTGCGGCGTCCCAGCCGCTCGGCCGCATACACGGTCACCGCGCCGACGAGCATCGGCACCAGGTAGATGAAGGACCCGAGCATCGTCGCGTACGGGTCCCCCGGCTTGCCGGAGAAGACCAGCCGCAACGCGATGCCCGCCAGCACGCCGGCCAGCAGCGGCCACCCGCGCGAGAACGGCAGGAACTTGGGACCGCGCGCGGGCGGTGGGTCGCCGGCGGGCGAGGGAACCGTCATGCCCGCCTATCGGCCGAAGGACGCAGCACCGCCGCGGCGCCCGGCCGCACCGGCGTGATGCCCGGCCGCGGCGGCAGCGTGGCCGGGGTCTGCACGTCCCAGGCCAGGCCGAGCCATTGCAGCAGCTGGATGAAGCGGTAGCCGGGGTCCGGCTGGCCCGGGTAGAGCCCGTGGCGGGCCGACGCCGGGAACGCGTGGTGGTTGTTGTGCCAGCTCTCGCCCATCGTCGGGATCGCGGCGATCGGCACGTCGTGGGCCTGCACGCCGGCACCATCGACGGTCCAGCTCTGCGGCCCGCGGGTGTGCGCGAAGTACGAGATGAACCAGTGCATCGTCGTGCAGGCAGCGACGCGTGCGAACACGCCCCACGCGATCCACGGCAGGCCGCCGAGCGCGTAGAGCACGATGCCGATCGGCAGCTGGTGCAGCATCCAGGTGCGCTCGAGGAAGCGGTAGAACGGATCGTCGCCGATGCCGGGGCCGGGGTCGAAGCCCGGCGGGTGATCCAGCTCGAGCCGGCAGTGCAGGTTCCACCAGCCGTCCTTCAGCAGGCCGTGGCGGTGCGCCAGGTAGTCGTGGCACTGCGGCTGGCGCTGCGCCCAGTCGCGCGTGTCGTGGGTGCGGATGGTCCACAGCGGCCCGCCCATGCCGACCGCGGTGCCCGACCAGACGAGCAGCCGCTCGAGCCACTTCGGGCACTTGAAGCTGCGATGCACCAGGCGGCGGTGGAAGCCCACCGAGTGGCCGGTGCACAGCGTCACGGCACTCAAGCCCAGGAACACCGCCAGCGCGCCCCACGTGAAGTACAGCGGCGCCAGCACCAGCGCGCCGATCAGCATCGTGCCGTTCCACAGCGAGCGCGCCGGCGCCCAGTGCACGCGGCCGGCCACCGGGCTGGTCTGCGGCGCCAGCACCAGCGAATTGACGCGGTAGGGATCGGGGCCGGCGCCGCTCATCGGATCAGCCGGCCAGGTAGCGGGCTTCCAGATGCGCCCTGAAATGTGCCGGGTTCAGCACCTCGCCGGTGGCGCGCTGCGCCAGCTCGTCGGTGGTGTAGCGGCTCGCGGCACTCCAGATGTTGTCGCGCAGCCAGTCGAACACCGGCGCCAGGTTGCCGGCGGCGATCGACGCGTCGAGGTCCGGTGTCTGCCGGCGCATCGCCGCGAACCACTGCGCCGCGTACATCGCGCCGAGCGAATAACACGCAAAGTAGCCGAACAGCGCCTCGGGCCAGTGCACGTCCTGCAGCGGGCCGTCCTTGAAGTTGCCGCGGGTGTCGATGCCCAGCAGCTCACCCATCTTGGCGTCCCACAGCGCCGGCACGTCCTCGGGCTCGATCTCGCCTTCGATCAGTGGGCGCTCGATCTCGTAGCGCAGGATGATGTGCGCCGGGTAGGTCACCTCGTCGGCATCGACGCGGATCAAGCCCGGCTTCACGCGCGTCATCAGCCGGTGCAGGTTGCCGGCTTCGAAGGCCGGCTGGTCGCCGAAGGACTCGCGCACCAGCGGCGCCAGCAGCCCGGCAAAGCCCGGGTGGCTGCCGAGCTGCATCTCGAAGGACAGCGACTGGCTCTCGTGGATGGCCATCGAGCGCGCGCGCGACACCGGCTGGCCGAGCAGCTCACGCGGGCGGTTCTGCTCGTAGCGGCCGTGGCCCGTTTCGTGGATCGTGCCCATCAGGCTGATCAGGAACTCGTCCTCGCGGAAGCGCGTCGTCAGCCGCACGTCCTCGGGCACGCCACCGGCGAACGGGTGCGTGCTGACGTCGAGCCGCCCGGCCTCGAAGTCGAAGCCGAGCAGGCGCATCGCGCGTTCGCACAGCGCGCGCTGCGCGGCGATCGGGAACGGCCCGACCGGGGCGATCACCGGCTCGCGCGACTGCTTGTCGACGACGCGCTGGATCAGGCCCGGCAGCCACTGGCGCACGTCGCCGAAGATGCGGTCGAGCTGGGCGCAGCTCATGCCCGGCTCATAACGATCGATCAGCGCGTCGTAGCGGCTCAGGCCGGATTGCTCGGCCAGCAGCGTGGCCTCCTCGCGGCCGGTGGCGAGCACCTCGCGGAAGTTGGCGAGGAAACCGGGCCAGTCGTTGGCCGGGCGCTGCTTGCGCCAGGCATGCTCGCAGCGCGAGGTGGCGAGCTGCGCGCGCTGCACCAGCGATTCGGGCAGCGCGTTCGATTGCCACCACTCGCGCCGCATCTCGCGCAGGTTGGCGCGCTGCAGGTCGGACAGCGGCTCCTGCTCGGCGCGATCGAGGCCGTCGCGCAGTTGCGGGTCGGTGCGCATGCGGTGCATCAGCGCGGCCATCTCGGCCAGCGCCGCGGCGCGCGCATCGCTGCCGCGCGGCGGCATGTTCGCGGCCTGGTCCCACCAGGCGATCGATTGCAGGTGCTGCAGGTGGTGCAGGCGCTGGAAGGTGGACGTCAGGCCGTCGTAGGCCGGGGTCGTGGTCGTGAGCATCGGGATCCGCCGAATCGAGTCGGGAAGCGCCGATTCTGACGCTGCATTCCGCGGGCGCGACTTCAGTCGGCGCCGGGCCGTTCCCAAGCCGACTGAGCGCCCCTCGGGGGCCGCGAAGGAAGTGAGCTGGGGGCCGACATCTCTTCAGGGGGTGTACTGCCCCGGGAAGAACCACAGCAGCCCGGCCGTCATCGTGAAATAGCGGGCGAACTTGCCGATCGCCATGTAGACGATGCACGGCCAGAACGGCAGCCGCAGCCAGCCGGCGACCGCGCACAGCGGATCGCCGACCAGCGGCAGCCACGACAGCAGGCAGGCCTTGGCGCCCAGCCGCTCGAGCCACTTCAGCGCATGCGCCTCGAACGGATGGTGCTTGACGCGCTCGTAGATCTTCTCGGCGCCGTAGCCCATCCACCAGCTGATCGCGCCGCCGACGGTGTTGCCGGCGGTGGCGACGAAGATTGCCGGCCAGAACATCTCGGGGTTCAGCTTGACGAGCCCGAACACCGCCGGCTCGGAGCCGACCGGCAGCAGCGTCGCCGAGATCATCGCGACGATGAAGACCGTCGACAGCCCGAACTTCGGCAGTGCGAGCGTGGCGAGGAGCGACTCGATCCAGGCTTCCATGGCGCTGATCATAGGGACCGCGTGAACGAGCGCACGCAGGGCGCACAGGCGCCGGGCAAGCGGCGGGCCGGGTCGACCGCGCCGCTATACTCCTGCCTCCTTTTTCAGCAGTCCCCCGCCCCTCCTCGCCATGCGCCTCGGCCCCTACGAGCTGCCGAATCGTCTGTTCGTCGCGCCGATGGCCGGCGTCACCGATCGGCCTTTCCGCCAGCTCTGCCGCCGCCTCGGCGCGGGCCACGCGGTGAGCGAGATGGTGACCTCGCGCAAGGAGCTGTGGAACTCGCTGAAGACCTCGCGCCGCGCCGACCATGCCGGCGAACCGGGACCCGTCGCGGTGCAGATCGCCGGCACCGATGCCGAGATGATGGCCGAGGCCGCGGCCTACAACATCGACCGCGGCGCGCAGATCATCGACATCAACATGGGCTGCCCGGCCAAGAAGGTGTGCAACAAGTGGGCCGGCTCGGCGCTGATGCGCGACGAGGCACTGGCGATCGGCATCGTCGAGGCGGTGGTCGCCGTGTGCGCGCCGCGCCGCGTGCCGGTGAGCCTGAAGATGCGCACCGGCTGGTGCGACAGCGAACGCAATGCCTTGTCGATCGCCCGCGCCGCGCAGAGCGCCGGCATCGCGCTGCTGACCGTGCACGGCCGCACGCGCGAGCAGGGCTACAAGGGCGCGGCCGAGTACGAGACCATCGCCGCGGTGAAGGCGGCGCTGAGCATCCCCGTCGTCGCCAACGGCGACATCACCACGCCGCAGAAGGCGCGCGAGGTGCTGGCCTTCACGCGGGCCGACGCGCTGATGATCGGCCGCGCCGCGCAGGGCCGGCCGTGGATCTTCCGCGAGATCGCTCACTTCCTCGCCACCGGCGAAGAGCTGCCGCCGCCGCCAACACGTGAAGTACGCGGCTGGCTGCTCGAGCACCTGCTCGAGCACTACGCGCTGTACGGTGAATTCACCGGCGTGCGCACGGCCCGCAAACACATCGGTTGGGCGGTGCGTGCCCTGCCCGGCGGCGAAATCTTCCGCGCGGTGATGAACACGCTGGACAGCAGCGAAGCGCAGGTCGCCGCGGTCGGCACCTTCTTCGACGAGCTGGCCGAGCACCATTCCCTGTTGCCGCAGTGCGCCGCGGCGAACGACGATTTGCTGGCCTTGGAAGCATGAGCAAGAAGAAGATCGAAGAGTGCATCCGCGACAGCCTGGAGCAGTACTTCAAGGACCTGCGCGGCACCGAGCCGCATTCGGTGCACGACATGATCGTCGGCGCCGTCGAGAAGCCGATGCTCGAAGTCGTGATGCGCCACGCCGAAAACAACCAGAGCAAGGCTGCCGACTGGCTCGGCATCAACCGCAACACGCTGCGCCGCAAGCTGATGGATCACAAGCTGATCAAGTAGCCGGCCGCCCCTTCTTCTTCACCTCGCCCACGCAGTCCCCATGACCACCGCCCTGCTCTCGGTTTCCGACAAGACCGGCATCGTCGACTTCGCCCGCGCGCTGCACCAGCGCGGCATCAAGCTGCTGTCGACCGGCGGCACCGCGCGGCTGCTGGCCGACAACGGCCTGCCCGTCACCGAGGTGGCCGAAGTCACCGGCTTCCCGGAGATGCTCGACGGCCGCGTCAAGACGCTGCATCCGCGCATCCACGGCGGGTTGCTGGCGCGGCGCGACATGCCCGAGCACATGGCCGCGCTGAAGGCCCACGGCATCGCGACGATCGACCTGCTGGTGATCAACCTCTACCCGTTCGCGCAGGCCACCGCGCGCCCCGACTGCACGCTGGAAGACGCGATCGAGAACATCGACATCGGCGGCCCGGCGATGCTGCGCGCGGCAGCGAAGAACTGGCCCGACGTCGGCGTGGTGATCGACCCGACGGACTATGCGCAGGTGCTCGGCGAGCTCGATGCCGGTGGCCTGACGCGCAAGACCAAGTTCGGCCTGGCCCGCAAGGTCTACGCCCACACTGCCGCCTACGACGGCATGATCACCAACTACCTCAGCGCGCTCGACGCCGGCGCCGAGGACAAGCCCTCGGCCGTGCCGGCGCGCGCCGAGTACCCCGGCATCTACACGCTGCAGCTCGAGAAGACGCAGGACCTGCGCTACGGCGAGAACCCGCACCAGAGTGCTGCCTTCTATCGTGAGCGGCAGCCGGCGCCCGGCACGCTGGCGGGCTGGACGCAGCTGCAGGGCAAGGAGCTGTCGTTCAACAACATCGCCGATGCCGATGCGGCCTGGGAATGCGTCAAGACCTTCGACGCGCCGGCCTGCGTGATCGTCAAGCATGCGAACCCCTGCGGCGTGGCCGTCGGCGGCACCGCGACCGAGGCCTACACCAAGGCGCTGAAGACCGATACCACCTCGGCCTTCGGCGGCATCGTCGCCTTCAACCAGCCGCTGGACGTGGCGACCGTCGAAGCGATGGTCGCCGCCAAGCAGTTCGTCGAGGTGCTGATCGCGCCATCGGTCACGCCGGATGCGCGTGAGCTGCTGGCGAAGAAGCAGAACCTGCGCCTGCTCGAGGTGCCGCTGTCGCGCCAGGGCAATGCGCTGGAGTTCAAGCGGATCGGCGGCGGTATGCTGCTGCAATCGGCCGATGCGAAGAACGTCGCGGCCAGCGAGCTGCGCATCGTCACCACGCTGCAGCCGACGCACGAGCAGATGCAGGACCTGCTGTTCGCCTGGAAGGTGGCCAAGTTCGTCAAGAGCAACGCGATCGTCTACTGCGCCGGCGGCATGACGCTGGGTGTCGGCGCCGGCCAGATGAGCCGCGTCGATTCGTCGCGCATCGCCAGCATCAAGGCCGAGAACGCCGGGCTGTCGCTGCAGCGCAGCGCGGTGGCCAGCGACGCCTTCTTCCCGTTCCGCGACGGCCTCGATGTCGTGATCGACGCCGGCGCCAGCTGCGTGATCCAGCCCGGCGGCTCGATGCGCGACCAGGAAGTGATCGACGCGGCGAACGAGCGCGGCATCGCGATGGTGTTCACCGGGACGCGGCATTTCCGGCACTGAGGCCGCCTTGCGCGACAGGCTGGTCGCGCTCGTGCGCGCGACGCCGTGGTTGGTGACGGCGCTGCAGGCGGTGCGTGATGAAGGCCTGGCGTCGTGGTGCATCGGCGCCGGTGCGGTGCGCAATGTGGTCTGGGACCACCTGCACGGGCACACGGTGCCCTCGGCGCTCGCCGACGTCGACGTCGCCTACTTCGATGGCGACGACCTGTGCCCGAAGAGCGAACGCGCGATCGAAGCCCGGCTGCGCGCCGCCCATCCGTCGCTGCCGTGGGAAGTGACCAACCAGGCCGCTGTGCACCGCGGGTTCGAAGCCCACTTCGGCCACGCCGTCGCGCCGCTGCGCTCGCTCGACGAAGCCGTCGGCTCCTGGCCGGAGTACGCGACATCGGTCGGCCTGTGGCTCGACGCCCACGACGCGCTGCACGTCATCGCACCGCACGGCCTCGACGACCTGTTCGCGATGACGGTGCGGCGCAACCCGATCCGCGTCAGCGTCGACACCTATCGCCAACGTTGCGCGGCCAAGCGCTATGCCGAGCGCTGGCCGCGCGTGCGGGTGCTCGCGTGCTGAGCCCAGGCTTCGAGCGCGACGGCTTCGTGATCGTGCCGCGCGTGCTCGATGGCTCGGCCTGCGCCGAGCTGGCGTCGCACATCGAGTCCGCCAACTCGCGCTCGGGCGGCACGCGGCAGCTGCTGCGCGAAGCCTGGTGCGCCACGCTCGCGGCGGCGCTGCCCGGGCAGGCGCCGCTGTCGGCGCTGATCCCCAGCGGTCACGTCGCCGTGCAGTGCACCTACTTCGAGAAACACGCGGCGCGCAACTGGCTGGTGCCGCTGCACCAGGACCTGGCGATTCCCGTGGCCGAGCGTGTCGACGGTCCTGCGCTGCGCGGCTGGTCGACCAAGGAGGGGCAGCTGTTCGTGCTACCGCCCGCCGAGGTGCTGGCGCAGCTGGTCGCGCTGCGCCTGCATGTGGACGGCTGCGGCGTCGAGGACGGCCCGCTGCGCGTGGTGCCGGGTTCGCACCGGCACGGCATCGCCTCGGATGAGCAGGCCGCCGCAGCCCGCGGCCGCGATGTCGCGTGCACGCTCGACGCCGGCGATGCGCTCGTCATGCGTCCGCTGCTGCTGCACGCGTCGTCGAAGTCCACCGGCCACCATCGCCGCCGCGTGCTGCACTTCCTGTTCGGACCGCGCGCGCTGCCGCACGGGCTGCGCTGGGCCCATGCGGCTTGAACGCCCGAGCTCGGGCCAGTTCGCCATCGACGGCGCGTGGGAACGCGCATGGGCGTTCCCGCGGCTGCGCACGGCGCTCGATGCCCTGAAGCACGGCAACGGATGGCGCCGTCGGCCGCGGGAGGTGAGCGTGAGACCACGCACCGTGGTCATGTGCGCCCTGGCGGGTCTGTGGCTGGAGCCTATCGCCAACGTTGCGCGGCCAAGCACCTTGCCGAGCGCTGGCCGCAGGTGCGGGTGGCGCCGTGTTGATCGACGCTCGCCAGCGTGACGGGGTCGGGTGCCGCACGCGGCCGCGGCCTGCGCGTCGAACACGACCGGCGCGTCGGCGGACGCGCGCTCGGGCGTCATTCGTTCGGCCCTGTCGGGGCAGACCCTAGAACTCCCCTGGTCGCCGCTGCGATCCGTTGCTACGCTCTCCGCAATGGCCGACGTCACCGAATGGCTGCACGCCGCGCAGCGTGGCGACGAGGTCGCGCTGGGCCGGCTGTTCGAGCTGCTGTACCCCGACCTGCGCCGCATCGCGCATGCGCGGCTGCGCGGGTCTGCGCAGGAACTGCTGAACACGACCGCGCTGGTGCATGAGTCCTTCCTTCGGCTGGTCCGGCTCGAGCGGCTGGAGGTGGCCGACCGGCCGCGTTTCCTCGCCTACGTCGCGCGGGTGATGCGCTCGATCGTCGTCGACCTCGTCCGCGCGACGCGCGCCGCTCGTCGCGGCGGCGGCGCGGCGGCGCTGCCGCTGGACACCGGCTTCGACGCCGAGCCCGCCGGCGCTGCCGACGCCGGCGAGGTGCTGCGCGTGCACGAGGCGCTCGCCGAGCTCGGCGCGCACGACGAACGCCTGGTGCGGGTGGTCGAGCTGCGCTACTTCGCCGGCCTCGAGATGGAGGAAGTGGCACTTGCGCTGGGCGTGGGCAAGCGCACCGCCGAGCGCGACTGGGAGCGGGCACGACTGTTCCTCTACCAGAGCCTGCGGAACTGACGTGGAGATCGCGCGCGGCGACTGGCCTCGCCTGCTCGAGCTGCTGGACGGGCTGCTCGACCAGGCGCCGGCCGGGCAGGCCGCCGCGCTCGCCGCGCTGCAGGGCGACGATGCCCGGCTGCGCGCATCGCTCGGCGAGCTGCTCGCGCAGCGCGCGACGCTGGAGCGCGAGGGGTTCCTGTCGTCGCTGCCGCGGCTGGTGCGCGACGAGCCCGCTGCCTGCAACGTGGGCACCATCGGCCCGTGGCAGCTCGTGCGCGAGCTCGGGCGCGGCGGCATGGGCGTCGTGCACCTGGCCACGCGCGCCGACACGCCCGCCGCGCCACCGGTGGCACTGAAGCTGCCGTTCGCCGACCCGCTGCGCGCCGCGATGCTCGCCGAGCGTTTCGCGCGCGAGCGCGACATCCTGCGCAGCCTCGATCATCCGGGCATCGCCGCGGTGCGCGACGCCGGCGTGTCGCAGGGCCAGCCCTGGCTCGCGCTCGAATACGTCGACGGCCGGCCGATCACCGACGAGGCGGCCGCGCGCGACCTGCCGGTGGCCGACCGGCTGCGGCTGTTCCTGCAGGTGCTCGAAGCGGTGGGCCATGCGCACCGGCAGCTCGTGATCCACCGCGACATCAAGCCGGCCAACGTGCTCGTCGATCGCAGCGGCCGCGTGAAGCTGCTGGACTTCGGCGTCGCCAAGCTGCTCGGCGGCGACGGCGCCGACGCCCCGCCGACGGCGCTGACGCAATTCGGCGGCCGCGCGATGACGCCGCAGTACGCGTCGCCGGAGCAGATCGCAGGCGGCGCTCTAAGCACGGCCACCGACGTCTATTCGCTCGGCGTGCTGCTGTACGAGCTGCTCGCTCACCGCCTGCCGTACCGGCTCGCCCGCGCGACGCCGGGGGCGATCGAGGAGGCGATCCTCGACGGCGGCATCACGCTGCCCAGCGTCGGCGCGCCGCCGGCGCACCGGCGCGCGCTGCGCGGCGACGTCGACGCGATCGTGATCAAGGCGCTGGCCTTGCGGCCCGCCGATCGCTACCGCTCGGCCGAAGCCTTCGCCGAGGACATCCGCCGCCACCTCGATTCGCGCCCGGTCGCGGCGCGTCCGGCGGGGCTGGGATACCGCATCGGCAAGCAGTTGCGCCGGCACGCCTGGCGCTACGCGGCGGCGTCCGTGCTGCTGGGGGCGATCTGCGCCGGCATGGTCGCCACCCTCTGGCAGATGCAGCGGGCCGAGCGCGAGGCCGCGCGTGCCGGCGCGATCAAGGACTTCCTCGTCAGCGTCTTCCGCGCCGACGATCCGCGCCTGCTGCGCGAGCGGCCGCCGGGCGAGGTCACCGCGCGCGAGCTGCTCGATCTCAACGCCGGGCGCATCGAGACCGAGTTCGCGCACGATCCCGCCACCGCGATCGAGCTGCTCGGCATCACGAGCGAAATCTACGGCTGGCTGCTCGAGCAGCAGCGCTACGACGCGCTGTCGGCGCGACGCCTGGCGCTGGCGCGGGCCCACCACGGCGAGCGGCATCCGCTGGTCATCGATGCGCTGCTGACCGAGGTCTGGTCGGACATCTTCTCGCAGCAGCGCGACGAGGCGCGGCGCCGGCTCGATGCGATCGACGCGCTGATCGGCGTGCGCGCCGGCGCCCGGTCGCTGCAGGCGGCCGAGTGGTGGCTCGCGATGGCCCAGGCGCTGCAGGCCGTTCCCGGCGCCGGCGAAGAGCGCATGCGCGCGCTGCTGCGCGCGATCGAGCTCTTCGGCCGCATCGACGCGGACCATCCGAGCTACCTGGCCGCGCTGGCCAACGCCGGCAACGAGCACCTCAAGCGCGGCGAGCCGGCGGCCGCGCGCGATCGCTACCTGCAGGCCCTGGCCGCCGGCCGGCGCCAGCGCCAGCCCGAGGCCGGGGACCTCGCGATGACGCAGCGCAACTTGGGGCAAGCGCTGCACCAGCTCGACGACCATGCCGGCGCGGCGGCCGCCTTCCGCGACGCCGAGCGCCTGTCGCGCAGCGCCGGCGTGCGCCTGCCGACGCACTGGATGGTCATCGACGAGTACGCGCGCTTCCTGCACCGGCGCGGCGAGCGCGCGGCCGCGCATCGCCTGTACGACGAGACGCTGCCGCTGCTGCCGACGCCGCCCGGCAGCGGTGCCACCGGCCACGACGCGATGCTGCTGCGATCGTGGGGCGAGGCGCTGCTCGCCGAAGGCCGCGCGGCGCAGGCGCTGCCGCCGCTGGAGGCGGCCTACCGCGTGATCGTCGCCCGCCCCGACCGCGAGGCCGACCGCCGCCATGCGGCCGTGCTGCTCGCGCGCGCCCGGGCCGCGCTCGGCCGCGGCGAGGAGGCGCAGCGCCTGTTCCGGGAAGCGCTCGACGACTACGCACGCCATGAGCCGGCAGGCGCCGTGGCCGCCTGCGACGCGCGCGTGCGCTACGCGCAATGGCTCGCCGACACCGGCCAGCTGCCCGCCGCGGCGACCGAGTTCGAGGCGGTGCTGCGGGCCGCCGCCGAGCGCCCGATCGCCGCCGTGCCCCTCGCGCAGATGGGCCTGGCGAAGATCGCGCTGGCGCGCGGCGACCCCTTGGCTGCGCGGCGCCACGGCGACCAGGCGCTGCAGGCCGCGCAGCACCTGCAAGGCGCATTCGACCTGCGCGTGCAACCGGAGGTGTGGCGGGCCCGTGCGGCGCTGGCGCTCGCGCTCGGCGATCGGGTGCAGGCGCAGGCGCTCGCGGCGCAAGCGCTGCAGGCCAGCCAGCGCCTGGACGGCGAAGCGGCAGCGGCCAGCCGCGCGGCGCGTGAATTGATGCACGCGGCGTCGAGCGCGACCCGCTGATCGGGCACTCCCCCCTAGGTTGACACGGCGGACTGGCCGGGCGCTGTTGCGTCTTGCTGGGTGGGAAGTCCCCATTCAGGAGCCATCATGACCCGCCGCAAGACCCCCGAGACCCGCAAGACCCTCCACACGCTCGCCGCCGCGCTGCTGCTGGCCGGCGCCGCATTCACCCTCAGCCCGACGGCCACCGCCGCGCCGGTCTACAAGTACACGACGATCGACGTGCCCGGTGCCGTGCAGACCCATGTCCAGGGCGTCGACGACAGCGGCGCCGTGGTCGGCGCCTGGCTCGACGCCGGCGGCGCGTGGCACGGCTTCCGCGCCCAAAGCGGCGTGGTAGGCGGCGTGGTGTCGACGATCAACTACCCGGGCGCCGCGTACACCGATGCGTTCGGCATCGGCAGCAGCGGCGCGGTGGCCGGCACCGCGAGCAGCGTGCCGCAGATCGGCAGCGGCGATCCAGCCTGGGGCTACCTGCTGGCCAGCGGTGCGTACACGGCCCTCGTGCCGCCCGGTGCGGTGCAGACCGGCGCGTTCGGCGTCAACGGCGCGCTGACGGTGGTCGGCTCGTACCGGACCGGTCCGCCCGGTACCGGCTACCACGGCTTCGTCTGGTCGGGCGGGGCATTCACGACGCTCGACGTGCCCGGTGCCGACAGCACGCTGCCGGTCGGCATCAACGACCTCGGCCAGATCGTCGGTGCGGTCGAGGCGTCGTGCACGGGCTGCGCGCCGTCGTCAGGCTTCCTGTGGTCCGCCGGGACGTTGACGACGATCACGCCGTTCGGCGCCACCCGCTCGGGCGCGTTCGGCCTCAACGACCTGGGCGCGATCGTCGGCTGGTACGGCGAGGGCGACGAGCTCAGCGGCTACCTGTGGGCCGACGGCAGCTTCGTGCCGATCGAGCCGCCCGCCACGCTCTACGCGCAGGCCAGCGACATCAACAACGCCGGCGTCATCGCCGGCACCTATGCCGACGCGGCCGGCGTGATCCACGGCTTCGTCGCGACGCCGGTGCCGGAACCGGGCAGCTTCGTGCTGGCCACGCTCGGCCTCGGTGTCGCCGCGGCGCTGCGGCGTCGCCGGACCGGCGCACCGCAGGGCGTGGGCGTGGCGCTGGGCATGCGCGCGCTGCCGGGAGCCGATCATGCGTGAGCACCGTACGCTCTTCATGCTCGCCGTGCTCGCCGCGACGGCCCTGCTGCCCGCCCGCGCCGCGCCGGTGCTCGACCTCGGCGTCGCCGCGTACCTCGCGCTGGATGCCGGCAACGCGCATTGGTTCGTCAACCTCGCCGACGCGGGGCCGACGGCCGGCACCGGCCTCGTGACGCAGGGCATCGCCGACACCAAGGGCGGCGGCGCACAGACCGCGTCGACGAGTGCCTACGCGAGCGTGGGCGCGCTCGGCGGCCGCGGGCTCACCTACACGAGCGGCGCGTTCCACAGCGCGCAGGCGGCCGACGACCTGAGCTGGTACGCCGACCTGCTGATCACCGGCACGCCGGGCGAGAAGGTCACGCTGCAGTTCGCGACGACGCTCGACGGCTTCGTGGCCGGCAGCGGCTTCGGACCCGGTTCCGCGTTCGGCGGCGGGGTGACGTCGAGGACCTTCGTTGCCGGCAACGTGCTGGCCGACTGGAGCTTCGCCAGCGGCTTCGGCACACCGGCGTTGCTGATCGACGAGCTCGCGCTGGTGGCGTACGAGTTCGACGTCGGCAGCGTGATCCGCGTCGCGAGCCGCTTGACGGTCCTGTCGCATGCCCACATCGAATCGGCGGTCGAAACGAACGCGCTCGACACGTCGACGTTCTTCGTCGACGTGCTGACGCCCGGCGGCGGCTACGTCGCGGGCGGCGGCTTCGTCTTCCCGACGCTGCCGCCCGCGACCGTGCCGGAGCCCGCGCCGGTGCTGCTGCTGGCGCTGGCGGCGATGGCCGCGGCGAGCGCGTCGCGGCGGGCGCGGCAGGGGCAGCGCGCTCGGCTGGAGTGCGCTCGTCGGGCAGCTTGACGCCGGCACCTGAGTGGTCCGACGATGCGCCGCATGGTCGCCCTCGTGCACAGCGTGCTGGCCCGCCTGGTCGCGGCTGGCTTGCTGGCGTCGCCGATGGTCGCTTCAGCGCTGCAGCCGGCGCAGCAGATCGGCTGGCGGCTCGAGCTCAGCGGCCCGGCCGAACGCGCCGAGCTGACGCTCATCACCGACGTACCGGCCGCCGACCAGGGCCAGCCGGCACTGCAGTTCCTGGCCGCCGAGCTCCAGGGCGCGTGGTACTGCTATGGCGGCCAGCCGCTCGGCTGGGCGCCCTGCAGCACGCCGCTGCCCGCGCACAGCCAGGGGGCCCTGCCGGCGCAGGCCCGGCTGGCGCTCGGCACGCACGACACGCTGGCGCTGCGCGGCGCGCAGCTCCATGCGGGTTACGGCACGTCGGCCGACGAGATGCTGGCGGCCGGGCGTCATCGCCGCGTCGCAGCGCTCGGACCTGCCCGCTCGGTGGACTGGTCGGATGCGCAGACCGTGCCGGGCAGCACCAACGTCGTGCTGGCCTTCAACAACACGGCGCTCGCGCTGCGTGACGCCACCGGCGTGCTGCACCTGGTCTGGGCCGACGGCGGCCAGGGCTGGCACGGCCGCCACGATGGCCAGGCCTGGAGCGTGGCGGCACTGCCGAAGGCCGGCGGCGGCAGCATCGACAAGCCCACGCTCGCGCTGCTCGCCGACGGCGAACTGTTGCTGGCGTGGAGCGAACAGGCGGGCAGCACGCGCCAGCTGCTCGTGGCGCGCTCGCGCGACGGCCGCAGCCGCTGGGACCTGCCGCTGACGCTGGCCAGCGGCAACCTCGGCAGTGCCGTTGCGCTGGAGTCGCTGCAGGGCGGCAGCGGCGTCGCCGGCGCCGTGGTGGCCTGGATCGACGAAGGCGCCGGCCGCGTGCTATCTCGCCAATGGAGCGGCAGCGGCTGGAGCCTGGGCGACTGGAGCCCGGCGCTCTCGCCGGCCGCCGCCGCCGGGGTGCCGCACGACATCGGCCTGGCGAGCTTCGGCCAGACGGTCTGGGCGACGTGGGAGGACAAGCGCAGCGGCGCCGGCGACAGCGAGATCTACCTCGCCCGCTCGACCGACAGCGGCCTGAGCTGGCAGGTCGACCGGCGCCTGCCGCTCACCGCCGGCAGCCCGGCCGGCGGCGACCCCAGCCTGCAGCTGCTGCCCGATGGCCGCTTGCTGCTGGCCTACCAGCACCAGAACAAGGTCTGGTTCACGCTGTCGGCCGATGGTGGCACCAGCTTCGCACCGGCGGTCTCGCTCGGCCCCGGGCTGTTCGCGCACGTCGCCGCCAACCAGCGCGGCAGCGTGGCCTTCACGTGGGAACATTTCAGCAGCGGCGGTGCGCAGAACGACAGCGGCAAGACGGTGGGCAGCACGCTCAGCCTCGACGCGCTGGCCCGCGTCGAAGGCCCGCACGCGATGCCCGGCTCCGAGGCCGTGACGTATGCGGTGCAGGCCGCGGCGGCGGTCGCGCACGACCGCATCGATGTGTTCTGGGTCGATGCCGCACCCGGCGGCGCGCGGGTCATCCGCTGGCGCAGCGGCCGCCTGGTGGACTGATCCCCCATCGCGACAGCGGCTTGACATCGATCGGCGTATCACGCCACACTCCGCCCCGCTCCGGGGTGCGTCACTGCGCTGAGATGGTCTGCAAGACCGAACCCGAGAACTTGATCCGGTTCATGCCGGCGGAAGAAGAGCAAGCCTGAAGACTGATCGCCGCAAGCTGCCCATGTCGGGCACCGCGGCCGAGCAGGTCCGAAAGGGGCGGTCTCCGGAGCACGACACATCACGTGCTTTGCCTCAGGAGATCCGATGAACGCCCCCGAATCCTTCGACACGCTGCTCGCCGCCTCGCGCGAGCCCTTTCCCGCCTCGCGCAAGGTGCATGTCGACGGCGCGCTGCCGGGCGTGCGCGTGCCGATGCGCGAGGTCGCATTGAGCAACGGCGAGACCGTCACGCTGTACGACTGCAGCGGGCCGTATTCCGATCCCGCCGCGGTAATCGACATCCGCCAGGGCCTCGATGCGCCGCGCGCTGCCTGGGTCGAAGCGCGCGGCGACACCGAAAGCTACACCGGCCGGGCGCCGCAGCCGATCGACGACGGCGTGCGCAGCGCGACGCAGGCCGAGCGCCTCTCCGCGCTGCAGGCCGAAGGCCTGTTCAAGCGCACGCCGCGCCGCGCGAAGAGCGGCGCCAACGTCACGCAGATGCACTACGCACGCCGCGGCATCGTGACGCCGGAGATGGAATACGTGGCGCTGCGCGAGAACGGCAAGCGCGAGTGGACCGAGGCCTACGCCGCCGACGCCGAGCGCGAGGCGCGCCTCGCCGGCCAGCCGCGCGGCGCGGCGATCCCGCGCCTCATCACGCCCGAATTCGTGCGCCAGGAAGTGGCGCGCGGCCGCGCGATCATTCCCGCCAACATCAACCACCCCGAAGTCGAGCCGATGGCGATCGGCCGCAACTTCAAGGTCAAGGTCAACGCCAACATCGGCAACTCCGCCGTCAGCTCGGGCATCGCCGAAGAGGTCGACAAGCTGGTCTGGTCGCTGCGCTGGGGCGCCGACACGGTGATGGACCTGTCCACCGGCACGCAGATCCACACCACGCGCGACTGGATCATCCGCAACTCGCCGGTGCCGATCGGCACGGTGCCGATCTACCAGGCGCTCGAGAAGGTCGGCGGCATCGCCGAGGAGCTCACGTGGGCCGTGTTCCGCGACACGCTGATCGAGCAGGCCGAGCAGGGGGTCGACTACTTCACGATCCATGCCGGCGTGCGGCTGCCCTTCATTCCGCTGACGGTCAAGCGCCGCACCGGCATCGTCTCGCGCGGCGGCTCGATCCTCGCGAAGTGGTGCATCTCGCACCACCGCGAGAACTTCCTGTACACGCACTTCGAAGAGATCTGCGAGATCATGAAGGCCTACGACGTCAGCTTCTCGCTCGGCGACGGCCTGCGCCCCGGCAGCCTGTCGGACGCGAATGACGAAGCGCAGATGGCCGAGCTGCGCACGCTCGGCGAGCTGACGCAGATCGCCTGGAAGCACGACGTGCAGACGATGATCGAAGGGCCCGGCCATGTGCCGATGCACCTGATCCAGGCCAACATGGACGAGCAGTTGAAGCACTGCGACGAGGCGCCGTTCTACACGCTGGGCCCGCTGACGATCGACTGCGCGCCCGGCTACGACCACATCGCCTCGGCCATCGGCGCCGCGATGATCGGCTGGATGGGCACCGCGATGCTGTGCTACGTGACGCCGAAGGAGCACCTCGGACTGCCGAACCGCGACGACGTGAAGCAGGGGCTGATCGCCTACCGCATCGCCGCGCATGCCGCCGACATCGCCAAGGGCCACCCGGGTGCCCGCGCGCGCGACGACGCGATCAGCGCGGCGCGTTTCGAGTTCCGCTGGCAGGACCAGTTCAACCTCGGGCTCGACCCCGACACCGCGCGCGAATTCCACGACGAGACGCTGCCGAAGGACTCGATGAAGCACGCGCACTTCTGCTCGATGTGCGGGCCGAAGTTCTGCTCGATGAAGATCACGCAGGACGTGCGGGCCTTCGCCGAAGCGCAGGCTACCTTGAGCGACGAAGAGCAGCGCCAGCGCGGCATGGCCGAGAAGTCGGCCGAGTTCCGCGCCGCGGGCAGCGAGCTGTACATCCCGATCAAGGCGCAGTGATGCGCCTGGACATCGGCATCGCCGGCGCCGGGCTGCTGGGCCGGCTGCTGGCGTGGCGGCTGGCGCACGCTGGGCATCGGGTGGCGGTGTTCGACCCGGCGCCGGACGCCGAGGTGCGCCACGACGGCCGCGGCGCGGCCGCCTTCAGCGCAGCCGGCATGCTGAGCCCGCTGGCCGAGAGCGAGGTCGGCGGCGAGCACATCGCGCAGCTCGGCTGGCGCTCGATGGCCTTGTGGCGCGACATCGCCTCGGCGCTGCCGGGTGGCGCCGCGGCGACGTTGCGCCAGCACGGCAGCCTGCTGCTGGCGCACCGCGGCGACGGAGGCGCAGCGCAGCGCCTGCTATCGCGCATGGTGTGCGTCCACGAGCGACCGCAGGCCCTCGACGCCGCCACGCAGGCGGCGCTCGAGCCGGCACTGGCGCGCGGGCTGCTGGCATGGCAGCTGCCGGGCGAGGGCCAGGTGCTGCCGGAGCCGCTGCTGGCCGCCCTGCATGCCGATGCGCCGGGCGTGCACTGGCGCTGGGGCCGGTCGGTCGCGGCGGTCGAGCCCGGCCGCCTGGTGCTCGACGACGGCGACCTGCTGGCCTGCGATCTGGCGATCGACGTGCGCGGCCTCGGCGCGCGGCCGCCGCTGCCGCTGCGTGGCGTGCGTGGCGAGCTGATCTGGCTGCATGCGCCGGGGCTTGCGCTGCAGCGCCCGCAACGGCTCGTGCACCCGCGCCACCCGGTGTACCTGGTGCCGCGGCCCGGCGACATCGTCGTGCTCGGCGCCACCGAGATCGAGAGCGAGGACCGCTCGCCCGTCAGCCTGCGCAGCGCCGTCGAGTTGATGGCCGCGGCGCACAGCGTGCTGCCGGAGCTGGCCGAAGCCCGCATCGTGCACCTGGAAACGAACCTGCGCCCTGCCCTGCCCGACAACCTGCCGCTGACCCATCACGAACCCGGCCTGCTGCGCATCAACGGGCTGTACCGCCACGGCTGGCTGGTCGCGCCGGCGCTGGTCGAGGACGCGCTGGCGGCGTTGCGGATCGTGGCACCGGCCGAGGAGGTCACGCATGCCTGAGAACACACCCACCATCACCGTCAACGGCACGCCGCGCGATTGGTCGCCCAACTTGACCGTCGCCGCGCTGCTGCACGAGCGCGGCGTCGCGCCCGACGCCGCCGCGACCGCCCTGAACGGCGAATTCGTCGCCCGCAGCGCGCGCGATCACACGCCGCTGCAACCCGGCGATCAACTCACCGTCTTCCAAGCCATCGTCGGAGGCTGACACGATGACTCCCACCCCCTGGTCGGCCTACGACCACCCGCTGCGCAGCCGGCTGCTGCTCGGCACGGCAGGTTACCCATCACCAGAAGTACTCGGTCAGGCCATCGCCGCCTCCGGCACGCAGGTGGTCACCGTCGGGCTGAAGCGCAGCCTCGGCGCCGGCGCTGCCGACAACGGCTTCATCGCCGGCGTGCGCGCCGCCGTTCGAGACCACGGCGCGCGGCTGCTGCCCAACACCGCCGGCTGCCGCAGCGCGCGCGAAGCGATCACGCTGGCGCAGCTGGCGCGCGAGCTCTACGACACGCGCTGGATCAAGCTCGAGGTGATCGGCGACGAGCTCACGCTGCAACCCGACCCGTGGGAGACGCTCACCGCCGCCGAAGCGCTGGTGCGCGACGGCTTCGAAGTGTTCCCGTACTGCACCGAGGACCTGGTCAGCTGCCGCCGCCTGCTCGACGTCGGCTGCCGGGTGCTGATGCCCTGGGGCGCGCCGATCGGCTCGGGCCAGGGGCTGATCAATCCGTGGGCGCTGCGTACTTTGCGTGCCAGGCTGCCGGACGTGCCCTTGATCGTCGATGCCGGCATCGGCGCGCCGTCGCATGCGGTGCAGGCGCTGGAGCTGGGCTTCGACGCGGTGCTGTTGAACTCGGCCGTCGCGAAGGCCGGCGATCCGGTGCGCATGGCGGCGGCGATGGCGCAGGCGGTGGCGGCGGGGCGGCTCGGCTGGGAAGCGGGCTTGATCGCGACGCAGGACCTGGCCAGCGCCAGCACACCGGTCGACGGCCGGCCCTTCGTCCTTCCATGAGCGGTCCACCTATCCTCTGGAGCATCGCCGGCACCGACAGCGGCGGCGGCGCCGGGCTCGCGGCCGACCAGCGTGCGGCCGATGCCTTCGGCGTGCACACGTGCCCGGTGGTCGCCGCGGTCACCGCGCAGCACTCGCAGGCGGTGCTGCGGGTCGACGCCGTCGATCCCGCACTGCTCGACGCGCAGCTCGACGCGCTGGCCGACGACCTGCCGCCGCGGGTCATCAAGACAGGGGTGCTCGGCAGCCGGCAGAACGTCGAGCGGCTGGCGCGGCGCATCGACCGGCTGCGTCGACGCGGCCCGCTGGCGCTGGTGATCGATCCGGTGCTGCGCGCGTCCAGCGGCGCGGCGCTGGCCGATCGTGAACTGTGGGCAGCGCTCCGCGGCGAGCTTTTGCCACGCGCCAACGTGATCACGCCGAACCGGCGCGAGGTGGCTCTGCTGCTGGGTGAGCCGCGTTTCGCACGCCACGAGCTGCCGTCCGCTGCACGCGCTCTTCAGTCGCTAGGACCGGCGACCGTCTGCATCACCGGCGGCGACGACGCCGACAACCACGGCGCGCACGACTGGCTGCTCAGCCCGCAGGCCACCGGCTGGCTCAGCCTGCCGCGTGTCGACACCCCGCACACGCACGGCACCGGCTGCAGCTTCGCCAGCGCGCTGGCCGCGGCGCTGGCGCTGGGCTTCGTCGCGGCCGATGCCGCCGTGCTGGCGAAGATGGCGGTGGCCTTCGCGTTGCGCGCCGATGCGGCGCTGCCGACGCCGGGCGCCGGGCCGGGGCCGGTCCGCTTGCGGCCGGGCTTCGCAACGGACCCGCAGCTGTTGCCCCGGCTCGTCGACGACGACCTGCCGAACGCCCCCGTTGCGCGCTCCGCGGGCAGCGGCGCGCCGATCGGCCTCTATGCGATCGTCGACCGCGCCGAACGCATCGACGCGGTGCTGGCCGCGGGCGTGCGCACGGTGCAGCTGCGCATCAAGGCGCCGCGGGCTGATTCCGCGCTGCACGCCGCACTGACCCATGCGATCGCCGCGACGCGGCAAGCCGGTGCCCAGCTCTTCATCAACGACCACTGGGCGCTGGCGCTCGAGCTCGGCGCCGCCGGCGTGCACCTCGGCCAGGAAGACCTGCTGGCACTCGATGCCAGCGAGCGCGCCGAGCTGCGCGCCGCGCAGCAGGCCGGCCTCGCGCTCGGCCTGAGCTCGCACAGCCTGTGGGAGCTGGCCCGCGCGGCGGCGTGGCAGCCGGCCTACGTCGCCTGCGGCCCCGTGTGGGCGACGACCACCAAGCGCATGCCGTGGCGCCCGCAAAGCCTGCACAACCTGGCCTGGTGGTGCGCCGTGGCCCCCGCGCCGGTGGTGGCGATCGGCGGCATCCTCGAACCCGCGCAGGCCGCCGCCGCCGCGCGCTGCGGCGCTTCGGGCGTCTGCATCGTGCGCGGCCTCGGCGACGATCCGGCGCAGCAGGTGCCGCCGTTCGCCGCGGCGATCGACGCCGGCCGCGCGGCGCCGCGCGAGCCGGTGCCGGCGTTGCCGCGGCCGAGCCTCGATCCGCTGGCGTGAGTCAAACCGGCGTCAATCGCACCACCGGCCGCGTCGGCTTGCGCCGCGCGACCTCGTCGAAGCCGCAGGCATCGAACATCGACTTCGGCCCGAACCACAGGTTGTCGTCCGCCGTGTGGCCGGGCTTGTCGACCGGATAGGCCTCCAGCGTCACGCCACGCTTGCGCGCGACTTCCACCGCTGCATCGAGCAAGGCCTTCGCAACGCCCTGCCCGCGCCACGGCCCGGCGACGACGAAGCAGATCACCGACCAGACCTTCTGCGCGTCCACCGGCTTCATCACCGGCGAGCGCTGCAGCTTGGCGTAGTCCTCGCGCGGGCCGACCGAGAGCCAGCCGACGGGCTCCTTGCCGGCGTAGGCGATCAGGCCCATGAAGCGGCCGTCGTCGAGCAAGTCCTTGAACGCAGCCCGGCTCACCGTGGCATAGGAGACCCCTGCCGGCCGCTTCGGCGGCGCGCCGCTCCAGCGGTAGTACATGCACCAGCAGTTGCGCGCCACCGAGCAGCCGCGCGCGGCGAACAGCGTCTCGAGGTCGGCGAAGCGCTTCGGCGTCAGCCGCTGGATCTTCAAGGCCGGCGCGGCTGGCGTCATTCGACGGCGTTCCAGTCGGTGCGCGGCGGCAGCACCTCGGGCGAGCAGGCATCGAACTCGCGCAGCACCTCGTCGAAACCGAAGCGGGGTTGCCAGCCCAGCACCTGTTGCGCAAGCTGCGACGAGTAAACCCGGTCGATCGACGTCGGCAGCGGCCAGCCGCGGCGCTCGAACGCCTCGGCCAGCGCCGGCGCGCGGCGGCGGATCACCGCGGGCGCGTCGTTCAGCAGCTGCGCCGCATCATCGGGCTCGAACGGCGTCGCGCCCGACACGACCAGGCAGCGCGACGTCGACGGCGGATGCAGCAAGGCCAGCGCATGCGCCTCGGCCACGTCACGCGCATCGATGCCGCGGTGCAACCGATAGGCGGCCATCAGCGGTGCCGGCTCCGGAAAGCAACGCGACATGCGCAGCAGCGTCACCGCCGGCCCGTCGGCGAGCGCCGCGTCGGCCAGCAGCGCCTCGGCGGCGAGCTTGCTGCGGTGGTAGACGGTGCGCGGCGCAGGCGGCGTCTCTTCGTCGATCCAGGCGGCGTGGCGGTGCTGCGGATCGGCGGCCGCGCCGTACAGCGCGGTCGTGCTGGTGAAGACGAGGTGCCGCACGCCCGCGCGGCGCGCGGCCAGCAGCAGCGTGCGCGTGCCGTCGACATTGATGCGCTGGAACTCGGCATCGCCGACCAAGCCGACATGCGGTGCATGCAGCGCGGCCACGTGCACGACCGCATCGATGCCGTCGAGCGCACGTTCGAGCAGGCGCCGGTCGCAGACGTCGCCGACGAATTCCGCCGTCGACGACGGCGTGCGGTCGAGGCCGCTCACGCGGTGCGTCAGCGCCAGCCGGACGACGATCGCCCGACCGATGCGCCCGCTGGCACCGGTCACCAGCACGCTGAGCGGCGCGGTCTGACCCATCGGGCGATTCTGCATCCGGGGCAGCTAGCATCGGCAAAATGTCCCCGTCCCCGATGCTTGTCCTTGCGCTGGCCTGGCTGCTCGCCGCCTGCGCGCCTACCCCTGCCCCCGCGCCGCGCCCGCCGTCGGCCCTGCCGAACGTGCAGGTGCTGAATCCACCGCTCGTGATCCCCGGCCTCGAGCGCCAGCGCACGCTGCGCCTGTACCTGCCGCCGTCTTACGCTCAAAGTGAGCGGCGCTACCCCGTCATCTACATGCACGATGGCCAGAACCTGTTCGACGACGCGACCTCGTACGCCGGCGAATGGGGCGTCGACGAGACTTTGAACCAGCTGGCGCGCACGAGCGGCTTCGAGGCCATCGTCGTCGGCATCGACAACGGACTCGACAAGCGGATGAACGAGCTGAACCCCTGGCCGCATCCCGAGCACGGCGCCGGCGAAGGAGACGCCTATCTCAACTTCATCGTCGAGGTGGTCAAGCCGATGATCGACCGACGCTTGCGCACGCTGCCCGAAGCACGGCACACGGCGATCCTCGGCAGCTCGATGGGCGGGCTGATCTCGCACTACGCGATCCAGCGTCATCCGCAGGTCTTCGGCAAGGCGGGCATCTTCTCGCCCGCCTACTGGACCGCGCCGCTGGTGTTCGCGCACGCCGAGCGCCACACCCCGCCGCCGACCGCGCGGCTGTACCTGTACATGGGTGGCCGCGAGGGCCGCGGCATGGTCGACGACGTGCAGCGCATGCATGCGCAGCTGGCGTCGCGACCCTACGCGCCGGCACTGACCCTGCGCATCGTTCCCAAGGCCGAGCACAACGAAGCGGCATGGCGCCAGGAATTCGAACGCGCGGTGCGCTGGCTGTACGAATTGCCGAACTAAGATCGCCGCCCATGACGCGTGCCGAGGCCATGGGCCTGTTGCTGTCGACCGTCGCCCGGCTGATCACCGGCGCGCAAGGTCACTGGAAGGGCTGCCCGCCGATGGCCGAGCAGCGCATCTACTTCGCCAATCACCAGAGCCACCTCGACTGGGTGCTGATCTGGGCCTCGTTGCCGCACGACCTGCGCGCGGTGACACGCCCGATCGCCGCGAAGGACTACTGGACCACGGGGAAATTCAAACACTGGCTGACGCGCGAGGTCTTCAATGCCGTGTACGTCGCGCGCCAGCGCACCGATGACCAGGACCCGCTGGAGCCGCTGGCCGAAGCGCTGAAGAACGGTGACTCGCTGGTGATCTTTCCCGAGGGCACGCGCAGCAACAAGGGGCTGCCGCAGGCCTTCAAGAGCGGGCTGTATCACCTGGCCGAACAGTTTCCCGGCGTGCAGCTGATCCCGGCGTGGATCGACAACGTGCAGCGCGTGATGCCCAAGGGCGAGGTCGTGCCGGTGCCGATCCTGTGCACAGTGACCTTCGGCGCGCCGCTGCAGCTGCAGGCCGGAGAAGAAAAGCGCGGCTTCCTCGAACGCGCCCGCGAGGCCGTGATCGCGCTGCGCCCGCAGGTGAACTGATGAGCGCGCTACGCGACCTCGACGCCAACCAGCAGGTCGCCCTGCTGTTCGTGATCCTGTTCGGCCTGCTGCTGATCGTCACCGGCATCGCCGCGCTGCGCACGCTGCGCGAGCTGGAAGGCCAGGCGCAGGTGCGCTACCAGCGCTTTCGCCGCGAGCTGCGGGCGCTGTGGGTCAGCGCGGTGCTGTTCTGGCTGGCGTGGGTCTCCGGTGCGCCGGGCGCGACGCTGCTGTTCGTCATCGTCTCGTTCCTCGCCTTCCGCGAGTACGTGACGCTGCTGAAGACGCGGCCGAGCGACCACCGCAGCCTGATCCTCGCCTTCTTCATCGTGCTGCCGCTGCAGTTCGCGCTGGTCGGCAACCGCAACTTCGACCTGTTCTCGGTTTTCATCCCGGTCTACGTGTTCCTCGCGATCCCGGTCGTCAGCGCGCTGGCCGGCGATCCGGAGCGTTTCCTCGAACGCAACGCGAAGATCCAGTGGGGCATCATGGTCTGTGTCTACGGCCTGTCGCATGCGCCGGCGCTGCTGCTGCTGGACTTTCCGCGGCTGCAGGGGCGCGGCGCGTTCCTGGTGTTCTTCCTGGTGATCGTCGCGACGACCGCGCAGATCGCGCAGGAGCTCGCCAGCCGCCAGCTGCGGCGGCGGCCGGTGGCGCGGCAGATCGACCGCTCGTTCTCGTACCGTGCGTTCGGCATCGGCGTGCTGGCGGCGGCGGTCGTCGGCACCGCGCTGTACTGGATCACGCCGTTCAAGGCCGGCCAGGCGCTGGTGATGGCGGCGATCGCCGCGGCCTCGGGCACGCTGGGCGAATTCGTGATGCGGGCGCTGAAGAAGGACGCCGGCGTCAGCCACTGGGGCAACGCGGTATCGGTGACCGGCGCGGTCGGACTGCTCGACCGCGTGGCGCCGATCTGCTTCGCGGCGCCGGTCTTCTTCCACTCGGTGCGCTGGTATTTCCAGTACCGGCCATAGATGGTGCCCCCAGCTCACTGCGTTCGCGGCCCCCGAGGGGCCCACACGGCCCTTCGGGCGGCCGGGCGGGCCGTGATGGCGTGCCGATGAGGATCCTCGGCATCGACCCCGGCCTGCAGCGCACCGGCTTCGGCGTCGTCGACGTGCAGGGCGCGCAGCTGGCCTATGTGGCCAGCGGCACGATCTCGACCGGCGAGGCCGCGAAGGGCAACCTGCCGGGCCGGCTGAAGCTGATCTTCTCCGGCGTCGCCGAGGTGATGCAGCGCTACCAGCCCGAGGCGGCCTCGGTCGAGATCGTCTTCGTCAACGTCAACCCGCAGAGCACGCTGCTGCTCGGCCAGGCGCGCGGCGCGGCGCTGGCCGCGCTGGTGCACGGCGACCTGCCGGTGGCCGAGTACACCGCGCTGCAGATGAAGAAGGCGATCGTCGGCCACGGCCTGGCGACCAAGAGCCAGGTGCAGGAGATGGTGATGCGCCTGTTGAAGCTGCCCGGCCTGCCGGGCAAGGATGCCGCCGATGCGCTCGGCCTGGCGATCACCCATGCCCATGCGGCGCGCAGCTTCGCCGCGCTGGCCAAGGGCGCTTCGCTCGCGCCGCGTGCCCATGCGCAGTACAAACGCGGTCGGACCTATTGATGTGCCCACCCCCGGAGCGGCCTTCGGCCGCCTCCCCCTCGAGGGGGCAACACCAGCGGCCCGGCAGAGCCGGATCCGCGGTGTTCGCTGGGACAGACACGACCACGTCGTGAAGGAGATGACTTCGATGAGCCTGCCGGTACACAGCGAATGGATCGAAATCTCTGGCGGCTTCGCCGCGCACCTGACGCTGCCGCCTTCGGGCAGCGGCCCCGGGCTGCTGGTGCTGCAGGAGATCTTCGGCGTCAACGACCACATCCGCGCGGTCGCGCGGCAGTACGCGATGGATGGCTTCGTCGTGCTGGCGCCGGACGTGTTCTGGCGCCAGGCGCCGCGCGTCGAGCTCGGCTACGAGGGCGCCGATCGCCAGCGCGGCATCGAGCTCGCGGCCAAGCTGCAGCCGGCGGAGCTGGTGGCCGACCTGCAGGCCGCGGCGACCGCGCTGCGCGGCCGCGCCGAGATCGCCGGCCAGAAGATCGGCGCGATCGGCTACTGCATGGGCGGGCGGCTGGCCTACACCGCGGCGGCGCTGGCGGGCGTCGATGCGGCGGTGGCCTACTACGGCGGCGGCATCCACAACCAGCTGGAGCTCGCCGAGCGGATCGGCTGCCCGGTGCAGTTCCACTACGCCGAGCGCGACGACCACATTCCGCCGGCGGCGATCGACAAGGTGCGCGCGGCGATGGCCGGCAAGCCGCACGAGCTGCATGTGTACGCCGGCGCGATGCACGGCTTCAACTGCTGGGCGCGCGCCTCCTACCACGCGCCGAGCGCGGCGCTGGCGCACGGGCGCAGCCTGCAGTTCCTGGCGCAGGCGCTGTTCTGATGCAGGTCAGTGGATCAGCACGCGGATGCCGTCGAAAACGCGCTTGAAGATCCAGAGGTTGAAGGTTCCCAGCCCCGTGACGACGGCCCAGCGGTACAGCGCCACTGCCCGCTCGCGCGGCACGTGCTCGCCGGTGGCGATGTGCAGGCCGAAGAACACGATCGCTGACCCCGCCGTCAGCGTGAACACGATGCCGCAGAGCCAGTAGAGGACAGTCATCTGGGGCGGGACTCTACCGCACCGGCGCTACAGCAGCGGCGCGAGCCGTTCGAGGATCAGCACCGCGAAGAAGCAGGCCGCCGCGATCAGCGTCCACTTCAGCACCACGACGCCGCGGCGCTTCCACACCGGCTCGTTGGTGCCGACGAACATCGCGAAGCACAGCACGCTGGCGACGAGCAGCAGGCCGAAGACGAGCCGGAAGAGCAGCATCACCAGGCCGGCGCGAGCTCGGCGAAGCCCGCCGGCGCCTGCGACTCGTCGTCGAAGGCGACGATGTCCCAGGCGCTGCGGTCGTCGAGCAGCTTGCGCAGCAGCAGGTTGTTCAGCGCGTGGCCGCTCTTGAACGCCGTGTAGGCGGCGAGCATCGGCCGGCCGGCGTTGTACAGGTCGCCGATCGCATCGAGGATCTTGTGCTTCGCGAACTCATCGTCGTAGCGCAGGCCTTCGGCATTGAGCACGCGCGAATCGTCGACGACGATGGCGTTGTCCATGCTGCCGCCGAGCGTCAGCCCGCGCGCGCGCATCGCATCGAAGTCCTTGGTGAAGCCGAAGGTGCGGGCGCGCGCGATGTCGCGCTTGTAGCGCCCGGAGCCCATGTCGAAGGTCGTGCGCTGGCCGGTGGCGTCGACCGCCGGATGGCCGAAGTCGATCTCGAAGCTCAGCTTGAAGCCGTGGTAGGGCTCCAGCCGCGCCCACATCAGCTTCGGCCCGTCGCCCTGGCGCACCTCGACGGTCTTCAGCACGCGCAGGAAACGCTTGGGCGCATCCTGCAGCGCGATGCCGGCGCTTTGCAGCAGGAAGACGAAGCTGGCGGCCGAGCCGTCGAGGATCGGCACCTCGTCGGCATTGATGTCGACGATCAGGTTGTCCAGCCCCAACCCGCAGCAGGCCGACATCAGGTGCTCGATCGTCTGCACCTTCGGCGCGCCCGGGTCGCCACCGGCCGAGATCGTCGAGGCCATGCGCGTATCGCTGACCGAGTCGGGGCGCACGGGAATGTCGACCGGATGCGTCAGATCGACGCGGCGGAACACGATGCCGGTATCGACCGCCGCCGGCCGCAGCGTCAGCTCGACCTTCTGCCCGCTGTGCATGCCGACGCCGACCGCGCGGGTCAGCGACTTCAGGGTGCGTTGCTTCAGCATGGGCGTGATTGTCCGCTGCTTCACGGACGGCGGCCCGGCGCCGGGTTTTCACGCGTCGATCGCCACCAGCAGCCCTTCGTCGATCCAGCGCCGCAGCAGCACCCCGACCTCGGCAATCACCTCGGCATCCGGAAACTTCGCCGCCAACGCCGCGCAGGCCGCGGCAAACGGCCGGCCGTTCCACATCAGGCCGATCGCCTGCGCCTCGAAGGCGCCGAGGCTGCGGAAGTGCGGCTGGAAGCCGAAGCGCCAGACCAGCACTTCCGTCGGCACGTCCAGGCGCAGTGGCGCGGGCGGTGCCTCGTCGCAATCCAGCGCATGCCAGATCGACAGCGTATTGCAGTGCAGGTGCAGCCGCTCGCAGCTGGGGTGCCAGCGCAGCACCGCACTGTCCCAGGCGTCGGGCGGCAACGCGGCCAAGGCCTCCAGGCCGAGCGGCGCCTCGTCCTGGCCATCGAAGGCGCGCCGCAGCGCAGCGTCGAGCTGCGCCAGCTCGGCCACTTCCGGATCGCCGGGCCAGGCCTCGGCGAGCCAGCCGGCGAACGCGCCGCCGAACCAGCGCAGGTTCGGATGCATCGACGGATGGGCGGCGAGGAAGACGCGAGCGGCGGCATCGAACTGCTCGTCCCCCAGGTACAACGCGGTGTGGCCGAAACTGTCCTTCAGCGCCTCGACCAGGCGCGCGCGGTAGGCGTGGTGGTAGACGCCCAACCGCCGCTCGACGCCGATGCGTCCGCCGGGACGCACCGCAGCGGCGATATCGCTCGGCGCGTCGAGCAGGTGCGACTGGAACGCGGCCTGCAATGTTTCCAGCGTCTGCATCACGCGAGCTCGCAGCGGCTGTCGAGCACCTCGGCAGCGATGCCGCGCGCGATGTGAAGCTCGGCAATCAGCTCGGGCAGCGGCGGGATGCGGTCGTCGCGCTCGATCATCGTCGCCACCGGGCCGAAGCGTTCGAGCGCGCGCCGGTACAGCGCCCACACCGGGTCGGCCACCGGATGGTCGTGCGTATCGACCAGGTGGTCGCCATGGTCGGTGTGGCCGGCCAGGTGGATCTGCCGCACGCGCTGCGCCGGCATCGCGTCCAGGTAGGCCTGCGCATCGAAGCCGTGGTTGACGCTGCTGACGTGGATGTTGTTCAGGTCGAGCAGCAGCAGGCAATCGGCCTCGTCGCAGACGCGGGCGACGAATTCCCATTCGCTCATCGCCGAGCTCGTGAATTCGAGGTAGCTGGAGACGTTCTCGATCAACAGTTGGCGGCCGAGCACGTCCTGCACCTTTCGGATGTTGTTCACGACGACGCGCAAGGCCTCGTCGGTGTACGGCAGCGGCAGCAGGTCGTGCATCTGGCGGTCGTGCACGCCTGTCCAGCAGAGGTGGTCCGACAGCCACAGCGGCCGCACGCGGCGCTCCAGCGCCTGCAGCGACTTCAAGTACTGCGGGTCCGGCCCGGCCACCGCGCCGAGCGACAGCGACACGCCGTGCATCACCAGCGGATAACGTTCGCGCAGCCGGTCGAGCATCTGCAGCGGCTTGCCGCCGGGCACCATGTAGTTCTCGCTGATGACCTCCAGCCAGTCCAGCGGCTGCGCCGAATCGAGCAATGCGGTGTAGTGCGCGGTGCGTGCACCGAGACCGAAGCCGAGCATCGATAACCCCTTTCGTACGCAGCCGTGGGAGCGGTGAGAGAGGTCGACTTACTTCTTCGCGACGATGTCGCCGATGGTGCCGCCCTGGTCCAGGCAGACCTTCGCGCCGAGCGCCTTGAAGCCGTGGCCCTTGCAGCCGTTCTGGCCCTTGCAGCTGTTCTCGGCGGTCTTGCAGTCGCTGTTGCCCTTGCACTCGTGCACGCCGTAGCAATGCACCTTGTCGCTGGCGGCAATGGCGGCACCCGAGCTGCCGGCCGGCGGCTGGGCGGCGAAGGCGGCGGCGCCGAGGGCGAACAGGGCGGCGGCGGCGGCCAGCGAACCGGCTTGGGTCTTGAGGGTCATGTGAATGCTTTCTGTAAGGATCGGAGGTTGCAAAACGACGCCGCTCGCGCGGCTGCCTGTGACGCTGGCCGTTGATCGACCTGCCCCCGTCTGTCGTCCGGCAGGCCGAGTCCTTACACGCACCGACATCCATGCCCGGTAGCATGCGGCGCCAAGGCTTGCAGCGGAGGATTGAATTGAGCACCGATGACGCGTACGTCGAGCTCGGCCTGGCGCCGGGCGCCAGCGAGAGCGAAGTCAAGGCTGCGTGGCGCCGCCTGGTGTCGCGCTGGCATCCCGACCGCAATCGCTCACCCGATGCGGCGGCACGCATGCAGCGCGTCAACGGCGCTTATGAACGCATCCGGCTCGCTGTCGGCATCGATGCACCGGCGGACACCGGCGCGGCAGGCTCCGGCCGCACGGTGCGCCAGCGCGTGCGCTTGTCGCTGGAGGACGCGGCACTCGGCTGCACGCGCGTGCTGCGCGGCCGGCTGGTCGATGACTGCAGCGACTGCCGCGGCCTTGGCACGTTAGTCCAACGCATGCCCTGCACCACCTGTGCGGGCTCCGGCCAGGTGCGCGAGAGCCTGTGGTTCGGCTGGCTGTCGGCGCAGGCCCGGTGCAGTGCCTGCGACGGCAGCGGCCACCTGAACCCGCCCTGCCCGGCCTGCGCCGGCGCGGGCCGGCGCGCCAGCCGCTATCGCCGCACGGTGCGCTTTCCCGCCGGCCTGCGCCAGGGCGACGTGCTGAACGCCGAAGGTGCAGCCGGCCAGCAGGGCGGCTTCGACGGCACGCTGGAGCTGCACGTCGAGGTCAGCGCGCATCCCTTCTTCGTCGTCGGCGACGACGGCACGCTGCGCTGCGAGATGCCGGTCGACGGCTTCGCGTGGATCGCCGAGACCTGGGTCGACGTGCCGACGCTCGAAGGCCTGCAGCAGATCCGCCTGCGGCGCGGCCGCCACGTCTACCGGCTGCGCGGCCAGGGCCTGCCGCTCGAGCGGGGCGACGGCGAACGCGGCGACTATGTGGTGACCATCGCGCCGGTGTTCGCCGAGGCACCGAGCCCGCGCCAGCGGGCCTTGCTGGAGCAGCTGGCCGAGGCCGCCGCGGCGGCGCCGGCCGAGGCGGCGCGGGACTGGCACACGACGCTGCAGGCGTGGGACCGGCAGCGGCGCCGGGATGGCGCCGCGTAAAACAAGAAAACCCGCCTCACGGCGGGCCCTGCAGCGAGGAGATCCGGATCAGCGGCGGCGGCGTGCACCCGCCAGGCCGGCGAGTGCGAAGCCCACCAGGGCGAGCGTCGCGGGCTCCGGAACGCCGGCCGGGGAGCGGTCGTAGTCGACTCCGGTCGGATCATTCATCGCCGAGCAACCCGCACCGAAGCTTTGGCAATGCAGCGACAAGCCGCCGTTCAGCGAGCGCGTGTAGTCGGCTGCAAACGAAATGGTGCTGGTAAGCGCGCCGCCCGACCAGAAGAAGAGATCGAGTTCGACCGAGTCGGCGATGTCGCCGGCAAAGTTTTCGGTCCAGCCGGACAGGTTCACCGACGGTCCGGTGGCGATCACGTAGTGGGGGTTGACGAGTGTCGCCGTCCAGCCGGCAGGCAGCGTCGTGATGCCCAAGGCGTCGAAAGGACCCGCGCCGGTGTCGCCGGTGATGAAGAACTCGGCGGTTGCCGTGGGCCCGCAGCCGCCGCAACTCTGCGTGACGGCCCACGCGTGCGCCCCGGTGGAACAGAAGATCGAAAGCGCCGCGACGCCAGCCGCGGTGAGCCACTTTTTGAGATTCATGGGAGAGAACTTGTCGAAGTTGAAACCGACACAGTTAGCAACAAGTAGGCCAGTAGCCTGCGGGCAAGCGGATTCAAGGATCTACGAGAGTTCCAGGTAGCTTGTCACGGGCGCCTGTAAAGGAATCCGACATTCGGTGCGCCGGTCCGACACTGGCGGCCTAACGAAGAATCGACGCAGCGGCGTGCGGCGTGGCGACGAGGGCCAGCTGCGCTGAAGCCACGCCATCGGCCTGGCTGAGCCAGATCAGAGCTCGCCCGACTCCGCCGGTCCGCGCGCCTCGGCCACGGCCGCCAGCGCCTCGAGCTGCCGCGCAAACAGGAAGGCCTCGGCCGCCTGCAGCGTCGGCAGCCGCGGGCGCTTGACACCGTCGCGCTCGACCAGGCCGCCGCCGACGCAGGCGCCGTCCTCGAACAGGTCGTAGCCGGTCTTGTCGATCAGCATCGGCGGATGCGCGCGGTTCGGACACGGCGTGAAGCAGCGGAAGCTCGCCGGGCGCGCGGTGCACTGCGAGCGGCCGGCCTTGATCGGCACGTCCTCGATCAGCGGCCGCGCCACCGGCGCTTCATGCACCGGCTTGAGCGGCGTTTCGCGCCGCCACTCGAGCCACTGCATGCGGATCGCGCGCGCCTGCGGACACTCGCCTTCCGGGCAGGTCAGCCGCAGCAGCACGTGCCGCTCGACGCGGATGCCGTTGCACCAGTACTGCAGGCGCCGGCGGCCCTTGTGGTCGATGCGCGCCGCCACTGCCACCACCAGCGGGCCGACGGGGGCCCGCACCGTCAGCGTCCCCCGTTCACGCGTGCCGAACGGTGCACCCTCGGGCACCTGGCGCTCGATGCGGGCGATCAGTTCGAGGACGGTGGTCATGTGCCCGCCCGGCCGCCCGAAGGGCACAGCGCCCCAAGGATCCCGCAGGGGATCCTTCGGATCCCAGGGGGCCGCGAACGAAGTGAGCTGGGGGGTGTCATTGTTGCCATGGTGCACCCAAAACGGAGAACTGCATCACGCCGGCGCGTCATTCGCTTCAGCGGCGCGGACCAAGGTCACATGCGCGCCTGGGGCGGCCGGCGCAAGACTGCCTTCGCCGCATCCCGCGCCTACCGAGGTCCCGCCATGCAACGCCGTACCGCAGCCGCGATCCTGAGCGCCCTGCTCGCCGCACCGGGCATCGCCGCGCACGCCGCGGTACTGACCCCGCACCCGATCGTCTTCGTCACGCAGGTCCCGGTGACCGGCGACTTCACCAACATCGGGTCGACCTTCGGCCACCACCTGTCGCGCCAGCAGGCGGTGCCGCGCGGCGGCGACCTGTGGATCCGCTACACCGACGGCACGCTGCGCAACCTGACGGCAGCGGCCGGCATCAGCGCGAGCGGCCTGCTCGGCGCCAACGCGATCGCCGTGCGCGACCCCTCGCCGCACTGGGACGGCCAGAAGATACTCTTCAGCGCGGTGATCGGCGCGCCGACGGTGCGCTACGAAGAGCCCGCGACCTACTGGCAGCTGTACGAGATCAGCGGTCTCGCAGCGAACCAGACGCCGGTGATCACCAAGGTGCCGAACCAGCCGGCGAACTACAACAACGTCAACCCGATCTACGGCAGCGACGACCGCATCATCTTCGCCAGCGACCGCCCGCGCAACGGCGAGCGCCACCTCTGGCCGCAGCTCGACGAATACGAGGAAGCGCCGACCGTCAGCGGCCTGTGGAGCCTGGACGCGAAGACCGGCCACCTGCTGCTGCTGAACCATTCGCCCTCGGGCGCCTTCACGCCGAGCATCGACAGCTTCGGCCGCGTGATCTTCACGCGCTGGGACCACCTGCAGCGCGACCAGCAGGCCGACGGCGACCGCGCCGGCAACAGCGACTACGGCACCTTCAACTACGCCAGCGAAAGCGCAAGCGCCGCGCGCCTGAACGACCGCAGCGAGGTCTTTCCCGAGCCGCGGCAGACGGTGGGCAACGTCAGCGAGCACCGCTTCAACCAGTTCTTCCCGTGGCAGATCAACGAGGACGGCACCGAGGAGGAGACGCTGAACCACGTCGGCCGCCAGGAGCTGGCGGGCTACGGCACGCAGAGCTTTCTCGACGATGCGAACCTGCGCGAATGCTGCGACATCGACACCCGCTTCAACCGCTTCCGGCTGAACAACGACAACCTGCTGCACCTGAAGGAAGACCCGAGCCGGCCGGGCCGCTTCGTCGGCACCAGCCCGCAGGAGTTCGGCACGCATGCGGCGGGGCAGCTGGTCAGCATCAACGGCGCGCCCAGCGTCAACCCCGACCAGATGGCGCTGACCTGGCTGACGGCGCAGGCCACCGCCTTCGCGACCGAGGAAGGCAGCACGCCCGACCCCGCCCACTCCGGCCTCTACCGCGACCCGCTGCCGCTGTCGGACGGCCGGCTGATCGCCTCGCACACCAGCGAGACGCGCACCGACCGCAACGAGGGCAGCAATGACGCGCCACGTTCGCGTTATGAATTCCGGCTCAAGCTGGTCAGCGCCGACGCCGGAGGCAGCCATCGCGCCGGCGAGCCGCTGACCGGCGGCATCAGCAAGACCGTCAGCTGGTACGACCCCGACAACCTCATCACCCACACCGGGCCGCTGTGGGAGCTCAATGCCGTCGAGCTGAAAGCCCGTGCGCGGCCGCCGCGCCGCAGCAGCGCGCTGCCGGCGCCGGAGCAGCAGGTCTTCGCGGAGGAAGGCGTCAACGTCACCGCGTTCCAGGATTACCTGCGCCAGAACGACTTGGCGCTGATGGTCAGCCGCAACGTCACGCTGCGCGACAAGGCCGATCGGCAGCAGCCGTTCAACCTGCGCGTCAGGGGCGGTGCCAGTGCCGCCGGCGCGAGCGGCAGGGTCTACGACGTCAGCCACCTGCAGCTCGTGCAGGGCGACCAGGTACGCGGCATCGGCGGCACGGCCAACCCGAGCCCGGGCCGCCGCGTGCTGGCGCAGGTGATGCACGAGCCCAAGGCCGCCAACCCGTTCCAGGGTGTCAAGGGCGCCGTCGCGCTGGCGCCGGATGGCTCGGTGGCCGCGCTGGTGCCGGCGCAGCGGGCGATGAGCTGGCAGCTGACCAACGGCGAGACGCCTGTCGTGCGCGAGCGCTACTGGATCACGTTCCAGAAGGGCGAAATCCGCGTCTGCGCGTCGTGCCATGGCGTCAACCAGGCCTCGCAGGCCGGCGGCGGCGAACCGCAGAACCCGCCCGAGGGCCTGCGGCGACTGCTGCGGCTGTACAAGGCCGGCCTGACGCTGCCCAACGAGGACCGGGTGTTCAACTGGGCCGAGCGCATCTACCCGGACAACTTCCTGCCGAAGAACCCGGCCACCGCCACGGCCGCCGGCTACACCTACCGCTACTACAGTGCGACCGACGAATACGTCGGCGTGAAGGACGGCAAGGTGTACTACTTCAAGCCGGGGGCGATCCCGGCGCCGGCCGACGTCGGCGCGCTGCAGCAGTTCCTCGACCAGGCGAAGAAGGCGGGGTACTGACAGGCCTCAGGGCAACCCGCCCTGCAGCTGCCGCAGCGCAAGGAACTCACCCCGCGTGCGCGGCCCGTAGGTCGCGAAGCTCGGCTGCGGATCGTTCAGGTACTCGGCCTTGCGCTGGCCCACGCCGTCCTTGCGCAGCTTCATGCGCATGGCGTCCGGTTGCAGGCCGTAGACCTCGGCCGCATTGAGGCCGAAGATCCGGCGCTTGAGCGCCGGCGTCAGCGCGGGGTAGCCGTACTTCTGCTGGAACTCCTCGCTGATCTGGAAGGCGCGAAAGGCCTGGATCTGGTCCTGCGGGCTGCCGTACCAGATCGAGTCGGTGCCCCACAGCACGCGCTGCTCGCCGAAGGCCTTCAGCAGCTTGCCGAGCAGGTGCGCCGCCTGCTCGGGATCGCGCATCACGTAGCGCCAGGTGCTGCCGAGCTCGGCATACACATTGCGCGGCGAGCCGGCCTCCTGCAGCGAGCGGATCAGCACGTCGACGCCGGCGCGCGCCTGCGGGTCGTAGGGGCCCTCCTTGACGCCCGGATCGAAGCCGGCGTGGTAGACGAGGAAGCGCATGTCGGGATGGCGCTTCGCCGCCGCGCCGATGTCGCGCGCGGTCGAGAACTCGTGGCCACGCGCACCGAACGGCAGGCCCTTGTGGACCGCAATGTTGCGCACGCCGAGCTTGCGTGCCTGCTCGATGAACGGTGTGCCGAAACGTTCGTCGTCGAGGAAGAAGCCGGCGGGGCCGTCAGCGGGACCGAACTGCGTGTAGGTCTTGAAGGCGTGAATGCGATAGCGCTCAGTCTGAGCGGCCATGCCTTCGAGCTCGCCGCGCAGGGTCGGCATGCAGCGGCCGTGCAGCAGCAGGCGCTCGCTGCCATCGAGCGCGCGCGCCGTGTCGCGCGTCGCGCCGGCGGCCTCGAAGTCCAGCGGGTTGGTGTCGGCGCCGCCCGGCACGTGCGACAGCACGCCCATCGCGGTATCGCTGTCGAGGAACACGTCCTTCAGCAGCGCACCGCTGGAGAAGCATTCGATGTGGTCGGCCTGGCCGCAGTTGCTGTTGAGCATGCTGCGGAAGGCGTTCGGTCCGGCGCGCTGGCGCCAGGCGCCTTTCGGGTTCACGTGGTGCAGTTGCACGTCGAAGATGAACTCGTCGCCGGCCAGCGCCTGCTCGGCCGCGGCCAGCTCGAACGGCGCCTCCGCGGGCAGCTCGAAACCACCGCCGCGACGGCCGGCGGCGGCGAACGCGCGATCGAAGGCACCCAAGGTCGCCGCGGCACCGAGCAGCGAGGCCAGGTAGTGGCGACGCGACTGGCCGACGCGGCGCGCGGCATCGGTCAACGCTTCGTGCGCCAAGCCTCGCGCGTGGCGCGCGGCGGCATCGAGCGGCACCGGTTGGAATTCGCCGTTGGAGGTGCTGTCGAGCTTGACCGGCAGGCGGCGCGGGTCGGGATCAGGTGACGAAGTCATCGCAGCGCTCCGGTCACGGGGGGTGCGCATGAGCTTACACGTCGAGCGACGCCTGCACCGGCGCACACTCGCCGACCTCCGCCCACGCATCGCCGTCGTAGCGAAACTCGGCCACCGCGCACGTCGGCATCGCGCCGATCGCCGGCGACAGCCGTTGCGCGAGCTCGGTGAACTCGGGGTTGTGGCCGAACAGCATCACGCTGTCCACGGCCGCGCCGTCGAGCGCATGCACGATTTCCAGCAGCGTGGCGACGCTGCTGGCATAGATTCGCTCGTCGACGACGATGCGCCCGCGCGCAATGCCGAGCTGGTCGGCGACGAGCTGCGCCGTCGTCAATGCCCGCAGCGCCGGGCTCGCGATCATCAGCGCCGGCTTCACGCCGCGCGCTGCGAGCCGGCGGCCGGCCTGCGCCGCTTCGCCGAGGCCGCGGTCGTCCAGGGCGCGCTCGCGGTCCGAGCGCGCGGTTCCGCCCGGCGCGGCATGGGCATGGCGAACGAGGAACAGGGTCTTCATCTCGGGTCTCCGCGGCGCGTCGGCGCCGGTGGGCATTGTCCGCGCGCGGCCATCACGCGCCGGGCGCGCCGTGGGAGGCGCTGCGCTACGATGCCTCGCCCGCCGAGAGACGCTGATGGGACCGGACGCGCTCAGCTTCGCACGCACCAAGATCCAGCCGCCGCGCCTGCGCAGCGGCCTGCTGGCGCGCGAAGCGCTCGCCGCCGCGATCGCCGATGGGCTTCAGCATGCCCGCCTGACGCTGCTCTGCGCGCCCGGCGGCTTCGGCAAGAGCTGCGCGATGGCGCAGGCGCTGCAGTTCGGCGCGCCGCCACTGCGCTGCGCATGGATCGCCTGCGACGAGGGCGACACGCTGGCGCGGCTGTGCACCGCGCTGGTCGCCGCGCTGGAGCCCTTCGACCTGCCGTGGCGGCTGGCGCCGGAGGCGCTGATCACCGCGCTCGAGCGGCCCGACGGCACGCGGGCCTTTCGCGATGCGCTGATCAATGCGCTGGCCGCCACCGAAGGCCCGCGCGCGGTGATCGTGCTCGACGACTTCCATCGCCTGGCCGATGCGCGCCTGGTCGAGCTCCTCGGCACGCTGCCGCAGGCGCTGCCCGAGCACTGGGGCCTGGCGCTGGTGACGCGTTTGGACCCGCCCTGGCCGCTGGCGCGCCTGCGCGCCGCGGGCGAGCTGAGCGAGATCCGCCAGGACGAGCTGCGCTTCAAGGTCGACGAGATCCAATCGCTGGCCCGCCAGGCCGGCCAGGTGATGGACGAAGCGCAGTCGCTGCTGGCACGCACCGAGGGCTGGCCGGTCGGCGTGACGCTGGCGATCGCCAGCCCGCGCGCGGCGTCGCCGGTGCGCAGCGCGCGCCATGCGATCGACTACCTGCGCAGCGAGGTGCTCGATCACCTGCCGGCCGAGCTGCGCGTTTTCCTCGTTCAAAGCTCGGTGCTGCCGGAGCTCACCGCGGCGCGCGCGGCGGCCGTCAGCGGTCGCGCGGATGCCGCGGCCTGCCTCGACCAGATCGAGCGCCGCGGGCTCTTCTACCAGGAGGTCGACAGCGCCGAGCGCACGCTGCGCCTGCACGACCTGTTCCGCGACGCGCTCGAGGTCGAGCGCCAGCGCCTGCCGCAGGCCGAGCAGGACGCGCTGTGGCGCCGCGCCGCCGACAGCGAGCCCGACCTGACGCGCCGCTTCGCCTACCTGCTGCAGGCGCGCGAGCACGAGGCGGCGATCCAGGCGCTGGCGCAGGCTGCGCCGGCACTCGGCGCGGCCGGCATGTTCGGTGCCGCGCAGGACATGCTGGCCAAGCTGCCGCCCGAGCTGCTCGCGCACTCGCCCGAGGTCGGACTGCTGCGCGGCATGATCGCCTGGGAGGTCAGCATGGACCTGCAGGCGATGCTCGACCACATGCAGCACGCCGCGCGCGAGTTCGCCGCGCGCAACGACAGCGCCGGCAACGACCTGGCACGCGCCTACGCGGCGCTGGCGATCAACGGCCTGAGCCCCATCGGCGACCCGCGGCTCGACCCGGCCAACGAGGTCACGATCACCGAGCGGACGCCACCGCGCACGCGCGTGATCGCGGCGCTGCACCGCGCCTGGCATGCCTTCGACCTGGCCGACTTCGAGGGCACGAACCGGCACTATGCCGAGCTGCTCGACCACCTGGCGAAGGACCGCGACGTGGCCTTGTGGTATCAGGTCACGCCGGGCGTCGCGTACTTCGGCGTGCGCGCGCTGGAGCCGCTGCTGCTGCGCTATGGCGCCGGCGCGCTGCGCGCCGCAGGCGAGGACTATCCCGCGCTGCGTGCGATCGCACTGGCCGTGCGCGGCTGCGCGGCGCTGTGGCGCGGCGAGATTGCCGACGCGCGCGCGCAGCTCGACGAAGCGGCTTCGCTGTGCGCCTGGGTCAACCATCCGCAGGGCCTGAGCCTCTACGCGCTGACCGGCCGCCTGGTGTGCCGCACCGTGCAGGGCGAGTTCGAGCCGGCGCTTGAGGCTTACCACGACGAGCTGCCGCGCGTGACCGACCTGTTCGGCGATGACGGCCGCGGGCCGGGCTGGTACTTCCACTGGTTCGAGCTGCGCTGCGCGCTGATGGCCGAAAGCGCCGACCGGGCACGCAGCGCGCTCGACACGCTGCGGCGCACGATGCCGGCCAGCGTGACGTCGACGCACACTGGCGTCGTGCGCGTCATCGACGCCTACGCGGCCTGGCTGGCCGGCGACTTGGCCGACGCGCAGCGGCGCATGCACGAGGCCCAGGCGCACTACGGCCAGCACGACGCGGTCGGCATCGTCACGACGCTGAACCTGCAGCGCGCGGCGCTCTGCGCGGAGCTGGGTGATAACGCAGCATCGACGCGTGCACTGCAAGCGGCGCTCGACGGCATCCGGCTGCGCGGCTACGCAATGTCGGCGCGCTTCGCCGGCGCGGACTTGCTGCGGCGGCTGGCCGACAGTTCCGCGACCGCTGCGCTCGATGCAGCGCAGCAGGCGACGCTTCACTCGATCGTGCCGGCGCGCGTGGCCGCGGCACCCGTGGCCGCGCGACCGGTGGCGCCGGCGGCGCCGAGCGCATCGCCGGTCGACCTCGGCGGCATCGAGCCGATGAGCCCGCGCGAGCTGGAAGTGCTGGCGCTGATCACCGCCGGCGACAGCAACAAGCTGATCGCGCGTCGCCTGGACTTGAGCCCGCACACCGTGAAGCGGCACGTCGCCAACATCCTCGGCAAGCTGGGCGTCGAGTCGCGCGGCCAGGCCGCGGCGCGCTACCGCGGCCTGGCTGGCTGAACCTCCACCCCCTTCCTGAGCGGAGACACAACGTGAGCGTGATTCATTCCCGAGTCGTGAACATCGAGGACCTGAAGCTCGAGCCCTCCAGCAAGGGCGCGCAATTCGAAAGCCGCAGCGCCCGCATCGGCCCGCTGCTGGGCGCCAAGGAGCTGGGTTATTCCTTCGACATCGTGCCGCCGGGCAAGCGCTCGTGCCCCTTCCACAGCCATCGCGCCGAAGAGGAGATGTTCTTCATCGTCCGCGGCCGCGGCACGCTGCGCTATGGCAGCGAGACACGCCCGATCCGCGCCGGCGACGTCATCTGCTGCCCGACGGGCGGTGCGGAAACGGCGCACCAGATCATCAATGACTCGGACGACGAGCTGGCCTACCTGTCGATCAGCACGATGATGCCGGTCGAGATCTGCGAGTACCCGGACTCGAAGAAGATCGGCGCCTATGGCGGTGAATTGCGGCACATGACGCGCTCGGACGCCGGTGTGGATTACTGGGTCGACGAGGTGTAGGACGAGCGCACGGCGGCTACACTGCCTGCGCGGTCGACGAAGGCCCGGCCCTCGTCGACCTTCCCCGTCGTGCCCCGCGTGGAGTGCCCTTGTCGGCCCCGGCGCATTGCGCCACTTCACGCTGCCCTGCCCGACTTTTCACGGCACGGGCAGCCCACACGGGCCGCCGGATGCCGGGCTACCAGACCACCCAAGCGCAGGTCCCGATCGACGGCGCGGAGAGCTTGCTGATCTGCTCGCTGCTCGATCGGCAGCAGTACGCGGACCCGCGCGGCGAGGCGGCCGCGCTCGGCATCTCGAGCGCGGCGTGGCCGCTGTTCGGCGTGCTGTGGCCCTCCGCGTTTGAACTGGCCGCGCGCATGGCGCGGCGGCCGATGGTGGCGAGCGAACGCATCCTCGAAGTCGGCTGCGGCCTGGCGCTGGCGAGCCTGGTGTCGCACCGGCGCGGCGCCGACGTGACCGCCTCCGATTGCCATCCGCTGGCATCGTTCTTCCTGAGCCGCAATGTCGGGCTCAACGGCCTGCTGCCCTTGCGCTACCGCCATGGCGACTGGCAGGCGCAGGCAGGTGCGCTGCCGCACGGCGCTGCGCCGGCCGTGCAGGGCCGCTTCGACCTGATCATCGGCAGCGACGTGCTGTACGAGCGCGACGAGGCCGGCCACCTGCCGGACTTCATCGATCGCCACGCGTCGGCCAGCGCGGAAGTGCTGATCGTCGACCCCAACCGCGGCAATCGGGTGGCGTTCAACCGGCGCATGCGGCAGGCCGGCTTCGTGCTGCAGGAGACGCGGCTGGGGACCGGCGCGACGGGAACGGACGGCTATCGCGGCCGCCTGCTGCGGTACACCAAGGAAAGCGACGATTAGTGCCACCGAACGGCACCGCGCTGCCGAGGCAGCGGCGTATGCTGGTCCACACTCCCGAAAGACTGTCATGTGGTTTCTCGTATCCGTCGTCAAAGGCAGCCGGCACTATGAGCCGGATTCGCAGGTCGGCAATCGCGTGCTGATCTCCGACACCACCGACGTCGTGATCACCGGTCGCGCTTCCGGCGCCAACGGCTACAGCTTCGAAGCACGCAAGGGCAACGAGACCTTCGTCATGAGCGATTTCCCGAAACCCTTGCCGTCGGGCGCGCTGCTCAACCACTTCCTGGCGATGGCCAAGCAGATGGGCGCAGTGGTCGTCGGCGCCACCTGAGCCACGTGACCATCGCTCGGAGCGACCGAGCGTGATTCAATCGGCACCCTGACCGGGCGTGGATCAGGGGGGCCGCATGCCGATTGAAAAGGTCCGGGTGATGATCTCCAGCCGCTGCAAGGACTATGCGGCGCAGGCCGGCGGCCCGTTCGCACTGGCCAGCCTGCGCAAGCAGCTGAAGGCGCGCATCGAGTCGGAGGCGCTCTTCGGCCAGACGCCCTTCCAGTGCTTCACCAACGAGCACGAACCGGCCAAGGCCGCCTCGCGCGACCTGTGGGATGAGTGCCTGCAGGAGATCCGCCGCTCGCACATCGTCATCGCGCTGTACAACGGCGACGCCGGCTGGTCGGGCGAAGAGGCCGATGACGGCATCTGCCACGCCGAGCTCAACGAGGCCCTCTATTCGGGCCGCAGCCGCACGTTCATCGTGCAGCTGCCGCTCACCACCAAGACACCCACGGCGCGTGACAAGCGCTTCCGCGCGCGCTTCGAGCGCGAGCTGCACTTCACCGGCTCGCCGACCGCCACCGTCGCCGATGCCGAGGCCCTCGTGCTGCAGACCCTGGCCGAGGCCACCGCGAACCTCGTGCGCGGCGGGGCCACGCAACTGCGCAAGGAAAGCTACTCGCTCGGCGAAGCGCTCGACTGGAGCCGCCTCGCCTACGCCGAGCGCAAGAAGACGATGGAAGACGCCTGCATCGCCGCGCTGGCCGACCACGCGCCGGGCACGCCGGCGCGCATCACCGGCGGTGCCACCACGCTGCCGATCGCCGGCACCGAGGTGCTGTTCTGCGTGCATGGCATTCCCGCGGCCACCTCGCTCGCGGCCGCACGTGAAATGGTCGGCAGGCCGTTCCTGGCGGACCACCACCACCTCGGCACGGCGCCGAAGGCCCACGGGCCGGTGCACGTGATCGCCTGCCACCGCGGCGCCACCGAGAAGCAGGCCACCGACCTGCTCGGCTTTCCCGACGCCACCGTCGTCTCGACCGGTTTCGGCATCTACCTGGTCGACCCGGTGCAGCGCATCCAATTGGTGATGCTGGCCAATTGCCGCGACCAGGCGACGACGCGTTATGCGGTTCAGCGCTTGTTCGATTGGCTGGACCGGTCGAGCCAGGACGAGCCGCTGGCCGCGCATGCGATGGCGCGGGGGCGCATCGTGCGGGCGATTCAGAAGGAAGTCCGGGGGCGCTGAGCGCGGGAGCGGCGCGACGCGCTGACGGGCCCTGTGTCCAGCCCGGTCTGTGCGCTGGCGCATAGACTGCGATGGAGGAGCCCCCTAGCGTGCCTGGACGCCGGCGCCGCCCGGCGCAGGAGGGCTCGCCATGACCGATCGCTTCACCGCGGGGTACCGGTCGCGGCGCCACCTTGCGCTGGCGCTGACGCTGGGGTCGGCCTGCGCCGCCGGTGTTGTTGCCGCACCGGATGGGCCCGCACCTGCGGCCTGGACGGCCGAGCTTCAGATCGCCACCAAGGGCGTGGGCACACCGCGGCTTTCTCCGGACGGCAAACGGGTCGTCTACGTCGTGTCGCGCGACGTCATGACTGCCGACAAGAGCGAGTTCCTGACGCACCTGCACCTGGTTGGTGTGGACGGCAAAGACAAGCTGCAACTCACGTGGGGCGACAAGTCGTCGTCAAGCCCGCGCTGGTCTCCGGATGGCAGGCACATCGCCTTCCTTTCCGCCCGCAAGGACAACCGCAATGCCCTCTATCTGCTCAGCCTCGCCGGCGGCGAGGCAGAGCCGTTGACCGACATGAAGGCGCCGCTGGGTGAGTTCCGGTGGTCGCCCGACGGCAAGTCGATTGCGTTCGTCATGGCCGACCCGAGGAGCGACGAGGACGAACGGAATGCCAAGGGCAGAAACGATGCGCGCTGGCTCGATGAAGACTGGAAGATGGCGCGCCTGTACATCGTCGATGTGGCTGCAGCGGGCGCGCCGCGCGCCGCGCCGAAGCGATTGACTGCGAACAACTTCCACGTCACTGGCGAATTCGACTTTTCGCCGGACGGCCGGCTGATCGCGTTTGCCCACCGACCCTCCCCCTCGGCCAACGAGTGGCCGAATACGGACGTCTCACTGGTCGACGTGGCAACCGGTGTGGTCGCTCCATTCCTCGAAAGCGCTGCGGCCGAGTCCGCACCGATCTTTTCGCCCGATGGCAAGTCGATCGCAGTGCGGGTCAGCGATGCGCCGCCGCGCTGGGCGCAGACAGCCGTCATCAACGTCATCACGCTGGCGGACAAGCGCGTCACGCGGCTGGCGGCCACGAACGATTCACTGCCTGACATCGTCCGCTGGTCCGCGGATGGCCGCCGCATCTACTTCACGGAAGCGAACGGCACCCGCACCGACACGAACTACTTCGACCTGATCGCCAACGAGGTGGTGTCGCTGCAACGGCTGCCCGCGGTGATCAACGCACTGGACGTGAGCGCAGATGGAACGAGGCTCGTCTTCGTGATGCAGACCAGCGACGGGGCACCCGAGGTGTACGCCTCGGACGCCGGGACATTCGCGCCGGTCAGGCTGAGCCAGGCCAACGTCGAACAACCGGGCCACCCATTGGGCAGGACCGAGCTGATCCGCTGGAGCAGCAAGGACGGCCGCGACATCGAGGGCCTCGTCACCTACCCGGTCGGCTACCGCGCGGGTACCCGGGTTCCGACCATCCTGATGATCCACGGCGGCCCCGCCGGCGTTTTCCAACAAACCTACACCGCCGGCCGCTTCTTCCTTCCCATCGCGACCTATGCCGCACGCGGCTATGCGGTGCTGCGCCCCAACCCGCGCGGATCGACGGGCTACGGGACGGCTTTCCGCCGTGACGTCGTCAAGGGCTTCGGGGTGGGCGACTATGACGATCTGATGAGCGGCGTCGATCACCTTGTCAGACTCGGTGTCGCCGATCCCGACCGTCTGGGCGTCACCGGCTGGAGCTACGGCGGCTACATGACCAGTTGGATCGTGACCCAGACGCAGCGCTTCAAGGCCGCCGTGGCCATTGCTCCTCTCACCAACCTGGTCAGCTTCACGACGACCAGCGACGTCAGCGGCTTCATTCCGGGCTACTTCGACGCGCAGCACTGGGACGACGCGCGACCTACCAGAAGCACTCGCCCATCTCCCACGTGAAGAGTGTGTCCACACCCGTGCTGGTGATTCACGGCGAGGCCGACGTGCGTGTGCCGATGAGCCAGGGGGTCGAGTTCTACCGCGCGCTCAAGCAGCTCAACGTGCCGACGCGCCTGCTCGTCCTGCCGCGCCAACCGCACGGCCCCGTCGAGCCCAAGATGTCTCTGGCCACAATGAACGCCAGCCTGGAGTGGATGGACAAGTACCTGGGTGCGCCGAAGTAGTGGGGGCCGTCAGGCAAGAACGTCTTGAAGCTCCTGGCGCGACGGTTCGCTCGGGCCGGCGCCCGCCTGCAAGCACGCACCGGCTCTCGACGGACGCTCCTCTACGGTGCTAGCGTGCGTTGCATTCCTGGGATGCTGCGTTGCGCCGCTGGCGCTTCCGCGTTCGAAGCCTCGTTACTAGCATCGGCTCCACATCCACGGGGAGCCCCGCATGAAAATCGACACCCAGCCCGCCGCGCACGGGGTCCTGACGCGCCGCCGCCTGCTGCTGGGGGGCGCGGCGCTGGCCCCCCTCGCGCTGTGGGGATGCGGCGGCGGCAGCAGTGGCGATGACGAGGCGGTCGTCAGCACCAGCTCCGGCCGCTTCCGCGGACAGGCGGAGGGCAGCGTCACCGCCTGGCGCGGCGTGCCGTATGCGCAGCCGCCGGTCGGCGCCCTGCGGTTTCGCTCACCGCAACCGGTTCAGCCGGCGAGCGGCATCGTCGATGCCACCCGCTTCGGCCCCGCCAGCATCCAGTCGATCGGCAGCGGCGTGGCGTGGATCTATCCGGTCCAGGACCAGCAGAGCGAAGACTGCCTGACGCTCAACGTGTGGACGGCGCAGACCACCGGCAAGCGGCCAGTCATCGTCTGGCTGCACGGCGGCGGCTTTCGCACCGGGGCCACGCGCATGCCACTGATGAACGGCCGCGCGCTCGCAGAGCGCGGCGTGGTGGTCGTGACGGTGAACTACCGGCTGGGCGCTTTCGGTCTGCTGTCGCATCCCGATTTCACCGACCCCGGCAACGGCAGCATCACCAACTGGCAACTGCAGGACATGGGCGCCGCGCTGCAATGGGTGCGGCAGAACATCGCCGAGTTCGGGGGCGACCCGAACCAGGTCACGGTGATGGGTCAGTCGGGCGGGGCGATGCACACCGCGCTGCTGGCGCAGACGCCCGCCTATCGCGCCTGCTTCCAGCGCGCCGTGCTGCTGAGCCCACCGACGCTGCAGCCGCCGGTGTCGATGACGCTCGCCGATGCCAACGCCTACACCGAGCTGCTGGCCAGCCGCCTGGGCACCACGCCGCGCGGCCTGCGCGACATCCCGGCCCAGGCGCTGCACGCGGCCGAGCTGGCGCTCAATGCGCAGCCGCTGCCGGCCGGCTTCACCTCCGGCAAGGCCTGGAAGCTGGCGCCGGTGATCGACGGCAAGACCTATCTGGCGGACTGGACCCGCACGCCGTGGCCGGCGGACCTGCCCGTGGCCATCACCTACACGCTGGATGAAGGCGCGTTCTGGCTCGACCTGTACGACCCGCTCTCGGGCAAGCTGCTGACGCAGGCGCTGCCCGGCAGCACGGCAGCACTCACCGGCGCGGTGCTGCCGCAGGTGGGCTCACCGGGCGCCGCCGCTGCCGTGATCGACGCCTACACCCAGGCCGCGCTGGCCGAAGGCCGCTCGACCGCCCCGGGCGACGTGTGGATCGACATCTTCGGCGACCGCCTGCTGCGCGTTCACGGCACGCGCTACGCGGCGACGATCGCCAAGGCCGGCGCCCCGGTGCGCTTTGGCACGTTCATGCACCCGGTGATGTCGCCCGGCCGCGGCGTGCCGCACTGCGCGGAGCTGCCGCTGGTCTTCAGCACCTACGCGCTGGACTACTACAAGGGCAAGGTCGGCGCCGGGCCGACGCAGTCGATGCTATCAGATGAAGTGATCGGCAGCATCGTCTCGTTCGCCAGGGATGCCGAGCCTCGCCTGGCGTCCGGCCGGGCCTGGCCGCTGTACCAGCCGGGCGGCGCCAGCTCGGTGCGCTGGGGTGAAGGCGGCACGGCTGCGGAAGTGATCGGTGCGGTGCCGAAGGTCGAGCAGTTGAAAGTCTGGGATTCGATCCCTGGCGTCTAGGAAGCACCGGCGCACCAGCCGGCCGGCCATCCCGGGTCGATCGACGCTCAAGTGCGGCCCGCCATCGCCGATAACGGAGAGGGCTGGCATGCTTGGGATGTCTTGTGAGCGCGACCAACCGGTTTTATGGAGTGCACACGATCGCCGTACTGATCGGTGTGTTCGCGCTTGCCTGCGGATGCGGCTACCTGGTGGTCAGGCATGCGGTCAACAGCACCATCGAGCGCCAGGCACTGACGGTGGCCGAGATCGTCGCCAGCCAGGCGACCACGGCACGCTCGGTGTATGCGCGCGAAATCGCGGACAAGCTGACCCGGGATGGTTTCGGGCCGAATGTCGATTCAGCCCGCCTGCCCGGCCATGTGCCGATTCCGGCGCAGTTCCTGAAGATGGTCGGGCGCGCCTCGTCGGAACAGTCCCATCGGCTGTACGAATACCGGCCGGTCAGCCGCTGGAACCTGGAACCCACACAAGGCCTGACCGACGATTTCTTGCGCTGGGCCTGGCCGCAGCTCGAGGCCCAGGATCGCTCCGCGCCCGCAGCACCCATCGAATGGAGAGCCGTCTCGCGGATCGAGACCGTGCAGGGGCAGCGCGTGCTGCGCTACCTGTCGGCCGACGCCGCGTCGCAGCAGTCGTGTGCAGCGTGCCACAACGCCTACGAGAAGAAACCGGAGATCCTGGCCCGGCGCCTGTCCGATGGCGTACCCGCCGGCAAGCAGTGGCAGCAGCATCAGCTGCTGGGCGCCGTGGCGATCAGCATTCCGCTGGACAAGGCGCAGCAGCTCGCCGGCGGCCAGGTCAACGAGACGGCGGTCTTCATCTTCGGCATCCTCGTGGCCAGCTTCTCGGCGATGTTCTGGTTCAACTGGCGGTTGTCGCGCCAGGAGCGCAGCCTGCGCGAGACCGAGAACCAGCTGAAGAGCTCGGAGCTCGAGACGCGCTCGGCGAACGCGCTGCTGCAGGCCAAGCAGGGTGTCGAGCGGGCCTTCGCGGAGCTTTCCACGTACATGCGCGGAATCGACCAGCATGCGATCGTCTCGGTGACCGATCGGCGTGGCCGCATCGTGCAGGTCAACGACAAGCTGCTCGAGATCAGCGGCTTCAGCCGCGAAGAGCTGATCGGCCAGGATCATCGCTTGTTCGGCTCGAAGGCGCACGGGCGCGAGTTCTTCGCGCAGATGTGGGACACGCTCGAGCGCGGTGAAACCTGGCGCGGCACGATCTGCAACCGCGCCAAGGCGGGTGGGCTGTACTGGGTGGACTCGGCCATCGTGCCGTTGAAGGATGCATCGGGCAGCGTCGATCGATACCTCTCGATCTGCATCGACATCACCGAACGCAAGCGCGCCGAGCAGGACATGCTGCGCATGGCCACGCACGACAGCCTGACGGGCCTGGTCAACCGCGCCTTGCTGCGCGACCGCATTCACCAGGCCCTGGAGTGCGACAAGCGCACCCAGTCACTGGCGGCCGTGTTGTTCATCGACCTGGATCAGTTCAAGGCGATCAACGACTCGCTGGGCCATGAAACCGGCGACAGCGTGCTGGTCGAGGTGGCCCGGCGCCTGCAGGCCTGCGTGCGCGCCGAAGACACGGTGGCGCGACAAGGCGGCGACGAGTTCATCGTCTTCCTGCCACACCTGCCGGACGCACACGGTGCGGGCGTGATGGCCGAGCGGATCCAGAGCCGCCTGTCCCTGCCGTTCGTGATCGATGGCCGCGAGATGATCGTGGGCTCCAGCGTCGGCATCGCGCTGTTCCCCGAAGACGGCCAGGACGCGGACACCCTGCTGAAGAACAGCGACTCGGCGATGTACCAGGTGAAGGACGCCGGGCGCAATCACTACACGTATTTCGCGCCGCACATGAACCAGCTCGCGGCCGACCGCTACGCGATGGTCTCGGAACTGCGCGGCGCCGCGGAGCGCGACGAGTTCCTGCTCAACTTCCAGCCCATCATCGGCATGGCCAGCGGCAGGATCGAAGCGATGGAGGTGCTGCTGCGCTGGCAGCACCCGCAGCGCGGGCTGGTGCCGCCGATGCAGTTCATCCCGCTGGCCGAGACCTCGGGCTTGATCGTGCCGATCGGCGAGTGGGTGATCCGGGCCGCCTGCGCGCAGATCCGCGCCTGGCGGGCGGCCGGGTTGCAGGTGCCCCCGCTGGCCATCAACCTCTCGGCCATCCAGGTGCATCACAAGACGCTGGTCGAGCGCATCGCGGCCATCCTGCGCGAGATGGAGGTGGGGGCCGGCGCGCTGGAGTTCGAGATCACCGAAGGCAGCCTGATGAACAAGACCGACGAGGTGGTCTCGACGCTGCGCCGGCTCTGCGGGCTGGGTGTGCGCCTGGCCATCGACGACTTCGGCACCGGCTACTCGAGCCTGAGCTACCTGAAGCGCCTGCCGGTCGACACGCTGAAGATCGATCGCTCCTTCGTGATGGACATTCGCAGCGACGCCGAGGATGCGGCGATCGTCGGCGCGGTCATCTCGATGGCGCGCAGCCTGAAGCTGAAGGTCATTGCCGAGGGCGTTGAAACACCGTACCAGCTCGAATTCCTTCGCGCACTGGGTTGCGACCAGTACCAGGGCTTCCTGGCGAGCAAACCCCTGTCGGCCATTGACGCCGCGCGCCGGCTCACGCAGCGCGTGCCCGACGACACGCCGGCGTGACGACATTGGCGCGGTGCACCTGAACTGCACGACCTGGGCGGACGGGTCGGTTGGAGGAACGTGCCGCCACCGCCGGAGCGGTGGCGGCACGTGATGAAGGCGCTCACGACGCACCGTCACCCGGGCCGGGGTCGGCTGGCCGCCTTGGCGACAGCCGCACTGGCCGACGGCGCCGCCTTCAGCTTGGCCAATGCCGGCTCGAGCTCACCGGATGCCGATGCGAAGGCACCGACGACCACGGCGAAAACCGAGAGGCCGGAGACCAGGCCGAAGGCCGCACCCGCCAGCCGGGCTCTCGAGGAGAGCAAAGAGAACTTGGACGATTGCATGATGATTTCCTGAAAGAGTTGTGCGCACGGTGATTGAGGAATCGAGTGTCAAAGCGACACCCCTGCCGCCGCCGACTCCACCGTGCGAGGAGTTGCGGTTGCATGCTTCGAATCAGTCTTTGCGAGCAGACGCCGTTGGACTTGCCTGCAGCACACCGGAAATGAACGAGGCCCGGAACCTTTCGGTGTCCGGGCCTCGTAGAGCCTTGGCTCGAGGGGAGCGACCGTCTAGGACGGTGCGCCGGAACCCTCTCCCGGACGGTGCTGCAGCGCCACGCGGCTCAGCGCGTGATCGTCGACGAACGTGCACATCACGCTGGAAGTGCGTGCGCCGATGGCGGTAATGCGGCAGTTCATGTCGGTACCTCCTTGGCGTTGCAGTTCGGACAAAGGGCTGAGGCCCCGCTGCGCTCGCGGCATTGCGCGAGCAGTGGCGAGAAGTTAGCCGACGGATCGCGAGCCGTCAATCCCGATTGATCGCGGCGAGTCATCCGAATGTGGGATGCACGGCGGCCGATGGTCGGGATGCGACGGAACTGGCCCAATGGCTCTGGCGCGACGGCTGCCTGCGTGACTCCATAACTCGTGATGTCGATGGCGCCGTCAGCGACGCGGGCGTGTCCAGGCTGCCGCCTCGTCAGTCGATCACCTCGTCGGCCTGAAGCAGAAGCCCACGCGGCACGGTCAGGCCGAGCGCCCTGGCGGTCTTCGCATTCACGACGAGCTCGAAGCGCGTCGGCAGCTCGACCGGCAGGTCGCGGGGCCGTGCGCCGCGAAGGATACGGTCGACGTAGTCGATCGACCGGCGCACGATCGCCAGCCCGTCGGGACCGTACGACACCAGGCCGCCGGCCTCGACGAACGCTCGGTGGTCGAACGCGCTCGGCAGCCGCTGCCGGCTCGCGAACTCGGCGATGCGCTGGCGGTTGCGGGCTGTGAGCGGCGAGGTGATCACGGCCAGCGCATCGGCGTGTGCGGCGGTGATCGCCGCGAACACCGCGTCGAGCTCGCTGTCGTCGCGCACGCCGTGGGGGTCGAGGATCAGGCCCAGCGATTCGGCCGCCTTGCCGAACGCCGGATAGGTGTAGGCCGGGCCCGTCACCGTCGTGGTGCTGGCCCGGTGAAAGATCGTGGCCACGCGCCGGGCCGCCGGCGCCATCTGGCGCAGGAGCTCGAGCGTCTTGGCAGCCTGCACTTCGCCGCCGGCGTTCCAGGCGACACCGGTCACGTTGCCGCCAGGCCGCGCAAGCGATGCGACCAAGCCCAATTCGGCCGGCAAGGTCACGCCCCAGAAAACGATCGGGATCGTCTTCGTCGCACGGGCGGCAGCCACCGCGGCCTCCGGCCCCTGCGTCAGGATGAGGTCGACCTGCTCGCGAACGAGTTCGGCCGCCAGCGCCGGCAATCGTTCTTCATGACCCTCGGCACGGGCCTGGCGTATCACGACGTTCGCGCCTTCGTTCCAGCCCAGTTCCGCCAGGCGCTGCTTGTACGGGCTGGCAGCCCATCGCTCCGGCGACGGCATCGACGCGGGCGTGAGCAGTCCAATGATCGGCACGCGCCGTCGAGCCTGGGCGGCGCACCACGGCGACCCAGCCAGAAGGCCCGCCGAGACCAGGAGACGGCGGCGTAGCTGCATGCGATTCCCCCGAGGGCGACCGCGACTGCCGCCCGGTCGCATTCCCCGGGCGCTGCGCGGCTGCACGGTGACCGAATTAGACGCCGGTGCCCCGCGTCACGGCGCTTCTTCCGGCATGACTGAAGTCATGGCCCGCAGCGGCACCAGCATCTGCGCTGAGTACCCGGGCGTATCCCGGCCTCATGCAGCGGCAAGGCTCGACGTGAGTGCGACGGGCGGCGCCGATGCATGGATCCGCACTCGTCTTCGACTCATTCTCAGGAGATTCCTTGATGGACACACTTGCATGCACCGCCGCGAGCGGTGAGCCCGCACCCAGCGCTTCACCCGCGCTGCCGCCGGCACAGTTGGACGATCTGCTGCTGCACGCGGCGCGCCGCGTCACGGCGATCCTCGACGTGCTCCGCCCCCACGTCTCGCTGGTGGACAGCAGCGCCGGGCCGCAGATGCGCATCGAGCCGCTCAACGACGGCCTGAGTGCCCTTTCCCAGGGCGAGATCAGCCTCGTGCGCGACCGGATGGAGGCCGTGAACCGAGCGATTCGCAACGGCGACATCGAAATCAAGCCCGGCCTCAGTTCGGCGCGAATCGCCAATCAGAAGGCGGCGCTCGACGCCTTGGTGCCGGGGCCGTTCGGCGAGGCGATCCGAACCGCCGCGCTCGGTGGCAGCGTCCCCGAGTATCTGGCCGTCGTCAACGGCCAGATCTTTCCGCCGGGCGTGACGATCGAGCTGACCGCCAACGAGACGGCAGCGCTCATCGTGGCGCTGGGTCTGGGCAGGGGTGCCGTCGAGAACCTGCTGAAGCTCGCGGGGGTGGCCCCCGAAGTCATCGTGCCGCTGGCACTGGCGATGATCGCAGCGACCGCAGCCATCATCGTGTGTGCAGCGCTGTCGCCCAAGCGCGCCGTCGGCTTCAAGGTTGCAGTCATCGGGCCCATCATTGCAGTGATCCCGTACCCGGCGTGACGCTGCCGTGGCGCGAGGCGTTCGTGCACCGCGGCCGGTAGCCGAGACGCGGAGAGCGAAGACGTGCTCATTGCACGTTAGGCCGACTGACGCCGGGCAAGACTCAGCCTGCGTCACCCACCGCCAGCGCCGCGGCGGCTTCGTCGCTCAAGGCATGGCCTTCCGCCGCCAGCGCAGCGGTGGCCTCGGCGCCCAGCCGGGCTTCGGCGGCGGCGGTCGCTTGCGCCAGGCAATGCAGTTCCACGGGGTCCAGCGTGGCGCCGTTCGCGGTCCACTGCCGGCGCACATGGCCCGCCAGCCGGCCGGCCGCTTCGGCGCGGTGCTGAGCGGCCACCAGCAGCAGGATGCCGAGCCAGGCCACGCTGGTGCCGAAGCGCCGGCCCGTGGCGAGCGAGCGCGGCACCAGCGCCGCCGCCTCGGGCAGCCGCCCGAGCCCGACCAGCGCCTCGACCAGCACGTTCAGCACCCACGGCAGGTTGCCGTTGCCGTCGCCGCCGTCGGCATCGACACGCTGCAGCAGCGCCTGGGCGCGCACGGCGGCCTCGGCATGGCGGCCCAGGCGCACCAGCGACACGCAGATGTTGTTCTCTGCGGCCTGCGCCTTGGCGTGCAAGCCGAGCTCACGCGCGGCCAGCAGCTCCTGCTCGTTGCAGGCCAGCAGCGCGAGGGTGTCGTAGCGCAGGCGGGCCGCCACGGCCAGCGCACCGTTGACGCGCAGGCGGGTCAGCGGCGTGTCGTCGCCCGCCGACACCTCGCGCAGCGCGGCGCAGGCTTCGTCGAGCTCATCGCGCAGCTCGCCCACCGGCTCGATGAAGGCGCGGATCCAGTTCGCGATGGCGATCTGCAGCTCGGTGGGGTTGCCCAACGGCCGCCACAGCGCGACGGCATGCCGCGCGGCGGGTCGCGCCTGCGGGTGCAGCCGGATGCCCAGCAGGTAGCCCAGCATCGACCACCACAGCGCCTGCGTCGGCGCCGCCAGGGCCTGCCCGGCCGCCTGCTGCATCGCGGGCTGTAGCGAGACCATCCAGTCGGTGATCTCCTGGCGCCAGACGCTGAAGACCATCACGCGGGCCGCGCGCGCACCCAGCTGCGCGGCGGCCGCCAGGTCGTGCTCGCGGGCCCACAGGAAGGCCTCGCGCACGTTTTCCATGTCGGCCAGCCACAGCGGCTGGGCGTCGCTGCCGGCGATCAGCGCCAGCACCGCGGCCGCATGGCGCCGGCGCAAAGAGCGCGCTTCATCCGCGCCGTCCGCGGCGCCGGGGTCGGGTGAGGCCAGCTTGCCGAGCGCGTAGGCGCGCATCGTCTCCAGCAGCCGGTAGCGCGGCGGGTCCTCGCCGTTGACGCTGACGAGCGAGCGCTCCACCAGCGTCGCCAGGCCGTCGACGATGTCCCAGCGCCCGACGTGTTCGTCGCTGGTCAGCGTGACCGCCAGGTCGAGCGTGAAGCCGCCGGCAAACACGCCCAGCGCGCGGAAGAGGCGCTGCTCCGGTGCCTCCAGCAGCTGATAACTCCAATCGAGCGCGGCCAGCAGGCTGCGGTGGCGCGCCGCGGAATCGCGGCGGCCGCGCGACAGCAGCGCGAAGCGCTCGGCCAGCGCGTCGTGCACCGCCTGCAGCCCCATCAGCGGCACGCGGGCGGCGGCCATCTCCAGCGCCAGCGGCAGGCCGTCGAGCTGCCGGCACAACGCGGCCAGCAGCGGCAGCGACTTCGGCGTCACGTCGAAGCGGCTGTCCGCCGCGCGAATGCGGTGGATCAGCAGCGCCAGCGCGCCTTCGTGGGCATCGGGCCCTTCCACGCCCTCGGCCACGTGCAAGGGCTCCAGGCGCAGCACGCGTTCGCCGTCCACGGCCAGCGGCAGCTGGCTGGTCACCAGCAACTGCAGCGAAGGTGCGCCCCTCAGGTGCACGACCCATTCGGCGCAGGGAGCGATGAGGTGCTCGGCGTTGTCCAGCACCAGCAGCAGCGCTTCGCCCTCGGGCAGCAGGCACAGCACCTGCGGCGCGGGGTCGCCGGCGCCGAGCTGCCCGCCGAGCGCGCGGGCGATGGCACCGGCCACCTGGCCGGGCTGCGTCAGCGGCGCCAGGTCGACCCAGGCGCTGCGGGCCGGCCAGCGCGCCATCGCCGCGCGCGCGAGGCTGCTCTTGCCGACACCGGGGGTGCCGACCAGCGTGACGCAGCCGCTGCCGTCACGCAGCGCGTGCTGCAGGTGGGCGAGGTCGGCGTCGCGGCCGAACAGCGGTGGGTGAGTCGGCGTGGCGGCCGGGGCCAGCGCGGGGGTCAACGTGGGCGCGGTGGCATCGGGCACAGCATGCGGATCGGGATGCGGATCGGGATGCAGGGGCGCACTGAAGCGGTAGCCGCGCCCGGGCACGGTGGCGATGGCGTCTTCGCCCAGCAGCCGGCGCAGCGCATTGATCTGCACGCGCAGGTTCCCCTCCTCGACCACCAGGCCCGCCCAGACGCTGTCGAGCAGCGCGCTCTTGGTGTGCAGCTCCGACGGCCGCGCGGCCAGCGCCATCAGCAGGTCCAGCGCGCGGCCGCCCAGCGTGGCGGGCTGGCCATCCACCAGCAGCCGGTACTCGGCGGGCCGCAGCTCGAAGCGGCCACCCGGGCCGAAGCGCAGTGGCCGGGCCAGCGCGTCGGTGCTGCGTTCATGGGCTGGCAAGTCGGCTCCTCCAGCGGCCCCGGCGGCCGCTCCGGGCGTGGAGCTTACGGCAGCCGCGCGCCGGCGTGAGCCGCATGTTTAACAAGCTTGAACACCCGCTGAACGACTTCTGCGGCCAGCATTCGCACACTGCTTCCATCCCCACTGCACGCATTCAAGAGGAGCGAGACATGACCGAACCCGAAGCCTCCGTTCCGGCCGTGATGCGCAACTACCACGAGGTGCTGCGCAACGACCTGGCCAAGGTGCTGGCCCCGCTGACCGACGCGGGCGACGTGCCCGCCTTCAACGCCGCGTGGCAGGCCTACACCGCAGCGATCGCGGTGCACGCGGCGATGGAAGACGGCGTGCCCGGCGCCGGCCGCGGCATCACCGCGATGCTGGACCTCTTCTTCGACGGCGCCGCCGGCGCGGCGATGTTCAAGGCCGAGCACGTGCATGAGCACGCGCTGCAGGCCGCCGTGAGCGATGCCATTGCCCACGGCCCCGCCGCCGTGCGCAGGGCCTTCACGGCCTACCGCGCCTGTGCCGAAGCGCACCTCGTGCACGAGGAGGACGTGATGATGCCGCTGGTCGCGCGCCTGCCGTCGCCGAGGGCGCCGCTGTTCGCCGAATGGTGCGTCTCGGCCGGCATCGCCCACGGCAGCTTCGACCACTTCGTGGCGCACGGCGTCGAATCGCTGGCCACGTTCGGCAGCGCCAAGAACTCGCCAGCCGGCGCCACGCGCGTGTTCGTGCATGCGCTGAATGCCGTGTGCACTCCGGCGCAATGGGCGCACTACCTGCCGATCGCGCGCGGCGCGGCGCCGCCGCAGGTCTGGGCCGCCGTGCTCGCCGAAGTGCCCAGTCTCGACACCGCGGCCGCGATGGCCGCCTGAACCTCACCCACCCCCACCACCCCAACCCCGAAGGAAGCACCATGTCCCTGCGCATCAACGACATCGCCCCCGACTTCAGCGCCCAGACCACCCAGGGAACGATCCAGTTCCACGACTGGATCGGCGACAGCTGGGCCATCCTGTTCTCGCACCCGAAGGACTTCACGCCGGTGTGCACCACCGAGCTGGGCTACATGGCGCGCATCGAGCCCGAGTTCACCAGGCGCGGCGCCAAGTTGATCGGCCTGAGCGTCGACCCGGTGGACAACCACCACAAGTGGGCGGCCGACATCGAGGAGACCCAAGGCTACCTGCCCAAGTACCCGATGATCGGCGACCACGACCTGGCCGTGGCCAAGCTCTACAACATGCTGCCCGCGGACACCGAAGGCAGCTCCGAAGGCCGCACCGCGGCGACCAACGCCACCGTGCGCGCGGTGTTCATCATCGGCCCGGACAAGCGCATCAAGCTGATGCTGACCTACCCGATGACCACCGGCCGCAATTTCGACGAGATCCTGCGCGTGCTGGACTCGATGCAACTCACCGCCAAGCACAAGGTCGCGACGCCGGTGAACTGGAAGCAAGGGGAGGACGTGATCATCGCCGGCTCGGTGTCGGATGAGGACGCGAAGAAGCTGTTTCCGAATGGGTGGAAGGCGCCGAAGCCGTATCTGCGGATCACGAAGCAGCCGGTGTGAATGCGGGCGGGCGGCGCGTCGTCAGTCGGGCCGCTGCCCAAGCCATCACAGCACCGTCATCGCCGACGTGCTGGGCGCCCACTTGATCAGGTCCAGCTCGGTCGGCACGCCGTCGACCAGGTAGTCGATCGTGTCGTTGTCGTCGGCGAATGCGCGCACGCTGTAGCTGCCGGCGACGAAGTCGTTGTTCAGCTCGAACTGGAACGTGCTCTGGAAGTTCTGGTGCCGCGTAGTGGCGACCACCAGCTCGACGCCGCCGTGGATCAGGCGGCCGTTCTGCAGCGGCGTGGTGTTGCTGCAGCGCGTGACGCCCGCGGCGCGGATGCAGCGCGCGCCCGACGCGTCGATGAACAGGCGAGTCACCTGCGCCAGCCGCAGGCCGCCGCCGATGATCGGCCCGGGTCGCGAGAACTCCATCACCGGCGCCTGCGTGAAGGCATCGCCGAACGGGTTCTCGTGGCTGATCGTGAAGCTCACCAGCTGGTTGCGCGACAGGTCGCGCGCCGCCGGCAGGCCGGAAGAGCTGCCGTTGATGCTGCGCACGACGTTCTGCGCGGTCGTCGGATTGGCGGCACTGCCCAGCCGCTCGAGCACGCGCTGCGCGGGCTGGCCGTTGGCGCCGGCGCCCATCACGCCGGCGTCGAAGGTCAGCGCCTGGCCGAACGAGCAGCGATTCTGCGGCGGCACCGCAGCCGACACTTCCGCGAGCTGGCCGCTGTAGATCGTCACGACGCGCGACCGCAAGGTCGGCCGCCCGTCGAGCCCGGTCACCGTCTCGAACACCACGCTCGACGACTCGGTGAGCGGGAAGCTTGCAGCGAACTGCCGCGCATGCTGGCCGCCATTCGGGCAGGTCGAGCGGAACACCATCGCCGTGATGGCCAGTCCCGGCGGCAGCTCCTTCAGCGTCATGCTGACGGGCACGGCGCTCGCGGCGGGCGCCGCGAGCGTCAGAGTCAGCAGCGTGGCGGCGGCCAGCGCGACAGCGGTCGGCGACTTCGGGTGCACGGTGTTCATCGATCGGCTCCAGGTTGTTGGGGTTCGCTCGGATCCGCCGGAAAGGTGGGCGGTCGGCGGCACCTACGAGCCGGAGGCGGTGATCGATGGTGCAGAAAGGCGTGGATGCGCCGAATCGGTGACGGACTGCACGCGCTCACGCGCATGCCCATCGCCTGCGCGCCGTGTCAGGTCACGCTACATCGCTGTGTGCATCACGGGTTGCCTCGGCAGGGCGCGATGCTTACAGTGCCCTTCGAAGTAAGGAGCACGCGCATGTCGGCCGAAGCCACCGTCATGCGCGCGAAGACGCGCTCCGTGCGGCGCTCGGCGTTGGTCACCGCCCGACCAGACGCGCGACGCGCTGAGGCGCTTCGGGAGGCTTCGGGATCGAAGCGGATCGAGAAGACGAAGCGATCGCCGCGCGAGTCGGGAATGCAGGTCACGGCACGCATCGCACGACAGACGAACGGTCGGTACTCGTGCGGACCGCCGCGCGCGGCGACGCTTTCGACCGCGTCTCCGGCGCGCATGACGAGCTCCTGATGAAGGTCGCACCGGCTCGCCGGAGGGGATCTCGGGTGAGGGCCGGGCGGGTGTCACTGTCGCCCTGGTCCGTTGGACCAAGCGTTGAATCGACCGTTGGAGTGCACTGATCGGGCGTGCGCCTCGCGAAGGTTTGGCGCCGCGCGGCGCTGCTGCCCAGTCGAACGACTGCTTGGTGCCGGTCAGCGCAAGTACACCCGCCGCCAGCGATCGGCTCCAACCGCTGCAATGCGGCTGCACGAGTTCTCTGCCTTCGTGCCGGTTGGCTAGACTCGGGAAGACACCATCAACAAACTTGATGAGGCCAATGAAGCCTGCAGCCGAAGTTCCACCCTCCGATTTCGTCCAGAACTTCCGTTGGTCAGCGTCCGCTTCCAGCTGCTTCGACGACCCAGCGGACAGTCTGGTCGCATGCTCAAATGTTGGGCCAGTGCGTCAAGGGAGGTAGTGGTGAGAATCTTCGTCATTGCGGTGATCACGGTGATCACGTCAATGGGCTGCTCCACTCAGCCGGATCGCCCTACAGAGGCGCCGCCCTCCTCGGACAGCACCGACGGCTTGCGCTCGGGCGCGCTGTTCGATGCGCTGGCGGAGATGGACAGCATCCTGTTCGATGCATCGTTCGTGTCGTGCGATTCCACCAAAGCCAACGCGATCTTTACCGACGACGTTGAGTTCTACCACGACCAAACTGGCTTCGCCGCGGGCGAGCAAGTGCGCGAGAACACCCGCCGGCTCACCGCGTCGTGTCCGCGCGACCGCGGCATCAAACGGACCATCGTTCCAGGCAGCTTGCGGGTGTACCCGATCGCGGGCTATGGAGCCGTGCAGGTCGGGTTCCATCGCTTCGATGAGCGCGGCGCGACTACCAGTACGTTGGCAAAGTTCGTTAGTTTGTGGCGTTTCCAGGACGGGCGTTGGCGGCTTGCACGTGTGCTAAGCCTCGACCATCGCGCGGTGCCCTGAGGTTGCGCTGGTGCCCGTGATCCCGTGCACGGGCCACTTGTGAGTTAGGAACGCGCGCTACGCCGCCCGCTTCCCCCCATTCGCCGCCAGCACCTCCAGCATCACCACCACCGGCCGCGCCACATCGCGCCCGATCAGCGCGCGCGCAAAGAAGTACTCCGTGCGCTCCCGCTCCGGCAGCGCATCCAGATCCACGCGCCCGTGCTGGTCGCACGGAAACGCGTAGTCATGCCCGCCGGGGCAGGCCGCGGCAAAGCGCAGCTCGAACCGGCATTCGGCGCACACATGCGTCGAGGTGTCCATATCCACTCTCCCCGTGACGCGCTGCGCCTCGCCGGCCCCTCGAACTCCACCGGTGAGACGACCAGGGCGGACCGCTTGGACCGCCCCGCGCCCCTCAATCCGCCTGCTTGCGCAGGAATGCGGGAATCTCGATCTCGTCCATGCCGTTCGAGCTCAGTGCCTCGACCTTGGCCGCGGCCTGGGTGCGCGCGCTGCGCCACACGCTCGGCGTCGACAGGCCCGAGTAGTCGTGTTGCTGCACCTGCTGCCCCGGCCCCGGCTGCGCCACGTTGTTCAGGATCGGCAGGTTGTCCGTTCCCGTGCGCAGCGCATGCGCGGTGGTCGGCTGCACCACCGTCAGCGGCGCGGCTTGCGGCTTGGAGCTCGAGCGCGACAGCCCGGTGGCGATCACCGTGACGCGCAGCTGGTCGCCCAGCGTGTCGTCGTAGGCGGCGCCGTAGATGATGTGCGCGTCCTCGGCGGCGTAGCGGCGGATGGTGTTCATCGCCGCCTTGCTCTCGTTCAACTTGAAGTTGTTCTTGTTCGCCGCGATCAGCACCAGCACGCCGCGCGCGCCCGAGAGGTCGATGCCCTCGAGCAGCGGGCAAGCCACCGCCGCTTCGGCCGCCTTGTGCGCGCGGTCCGGGCCGCCGGCGATCGCCGTGCCCATCATCGCCTTGCCCGGCTCGCTCATCACCGTCTTGACGTCTTCGAAGTCGACGTTGACGAGGCCGTGCATGTGGATGATGTCGCTGATGCCGCCGACGGCGTTCTTCAGCACGTCGTTCGCATGCGCGAAAGCCTGGTCCTGCGTGACGTCGTCGCCCAGCACTTCCAGCAGCTTCTCGTTCAACACGACGATCAGGCTGTCGACGTTGCATTCGAGCTCGGTGGTGCCGATGTCGGCCTGCTTCATGCGGCGCGGGCCTTCGAACTCGAACGGCTTGGTGACCACGCCGACGGTCAGGATGCCCATCTCCTTCGCGGTGCGCGCGACGATCGGCGCCGCGCCGGTGCCGGTGCCGCCGCCCATGCCGGCGGTGATGAAGACCATGTGCGCGCCTTCCAGCGCCTGGCGCACGCGGCCTTCGGCTTCCTCGGCCGCGGCCTTGCCCTTCTCGGGCTTGCCGCCGGCGCCGAGGCCGTTGTCGCCGAGCTGGATCAGCGTGTGCGCGCTCGAGCGGTTCAGCGCCTGCGCGTCGGTATTCGCGCAGACAAACTCAACGCCCTGCACGCCTTGCGTGATCATGTGTTCGACGGCATTGCCACCACCGCCGCCGACGCCGACCACCTTGATGCGGGTGCCCTGGTCGAATTCTTCGATCATCTCGATAGGCATTTGAACCTCCTAGTCTTCGTCAAGCAGTTGCCAATGAATGAGTACCACGTCTAAAGAGCACAGGACGTTGACCGTCCCTGTTAGAAATTCCCAAGAAACCAGTCCTTCGCGCGGCCGAAGAAGGTTTGCACCGAGCCGGCTTGCGCAGCAGCCTTGATCCCTCGTGCACGCGCCATGCGGGCTTCCTCCAGCAAGCCCATCACGGTGGCCGAACGCGGGTTCGCCACCATGTCGAACAGCGGCCCGTTGTAGGTCGGCAGACCTTTGCGCACGGGCTTCAGGAAAATGTCTTCGCCGAGCTCCACCATGCCCGGCATCACCGCCGAGCCGCCGGTGATCACGATGCCCGAGGACAACAATTCCTCGTAGCCCGATTCGCGGATCACCTGGTGCACCAGCGAATAGATCTCCTCGACGCGCGGCTCGATCACGCCCGAGAGCGCCTGGCGGCTGAGCATGCGGGGTGCCCGGTCACCCAGGCCCGGCACTTCGAGGTTCTCGCTCGGGTCGGCCAGCAATTGCTTGGCGACGCCGTATTCGACCTTGATCTCCTCGGCATCCTTGGTCGGCGTGCGCAGCGCCATCGCGATGTCGCTGGTGATCAGGTCGCCGGCGATCGGAATGACGGCGGTGTGGCGCACCGAGCCGTCGGTGTAGATCGAGACGTCGGTGGTGCCGGCGCCGATGTCGACCACCGCGACGCCGAGGTCCTTCTCGTCCTCGGTCAACACTGCTGCCGCGGACGCGCTCGGGTTCAGCACCAGGCGCTCGACTTCGAGACCGCAGCGGCGCACGCACTTCAGGATGTTCTCGGCCGCGCTCTGCGCGCCGGTGACGATGTGCACCTTGACCTCGAGCCGGCTACCGCTCATGCCGATCGGCTCCTTGACCTCGTGGCCGTCGATGATGAATTCCTGCGGCTCGACCAGCAGCAGCCGCTGGTCGTTCGGAATGTTGATCGCCTTGGCGGTCTCGACGACGCGGTTGACGTCGGTCGTGCTGACCTCGCGGTTGTCGCGCACGATCACCATGCCGGTCGAGTTCTGGCCACGGATGTGGCTGCCGGTGATGCCGGTGTAGACGCGCTCGATCTTGCAGGCGGCCATCATCTCGGCCTCCTTCAGCGCCTGCTGGATGCTTTGCACGGTGGCATCGATGTTGACGACGACGCCGCGCTTCAGGCCATGCGTCGGTGCGACGCCCAGGCCCGCCAGGCGCAATTCGCCGCCCGGCATGACTTCGGCAGCGACCACCATCACCTTGGCGGTGCCGATGTCCAACCCGACGACGAGATCCTTGTATTCCTTGGCCATGGTGATCGTGTGTTATCTCTTGCGGGTCGGTTCTTTGGGAATCACGGTGGTGACGCCTTTGAGGCGCACCGCATAACCGTCCGGATGCCGCAGGTCGGCGTATTGCAGCGGGCGCTGGTAGTGATCGGTGACCTGGCGCAGCGTGCGCACGAAGCGCTCGGCGCGCGTGATCACCTCGTCGTCGCTGCCGCGGCCGAGCTCGATCGCGGCGCCGCCTTCGAGCTCGGCGCGCCAGGAGCCGCGGCCCGACAGCTTCAACTGCTCGATGTCGCCTTCGTCCAGCGGCTGCAGCGCCGGCTGCAGGCGCCGGTACAGCGCCAGCATCTGCAGTGCGCTGTCCTCGGGGCCGGTGAAGCGCGGCAGCGCGTCGTCCTCGACGTCGCCGATATTGGCTTCGAAGATCTCGCCGTGGTGATTCACCAGCTTGTCGTTGCCGTCGTCGGCGGCCCACAGCGCGGCAGCGCGGTGCTCTTCCAGCGTCACGGCCAGGCGATTCGGCCAGATGCGGCGCACCACCGCGTGGCGCACCCAGGGCACGGCCTCGAAGGCGGCGCGCGCGCGCTGCAGGTCCATCGTGAAGAAGTTGCCGGCGAGCTTGGGCGCGGCGTTCGCGCGGATCGTGCTCGCGCTGTTGCGCGCGACCTCGCCGTCGACCGAGATGCTGCGCAGCGCGAACACCGGCAGCCGCACGAACCACAGCAGCAGCGCGGCGCCGATCGCGATGGCGCCGAGCACGGCCAGCGCCTGCGCGGCCGTCTGCATCAGGCGTACGTCCACCGGCATGGGCGGCGGCATCATCGTGGCGGAGGCTTTTGCGCGGGCCATGGGGTTCAGCTTCCCTGCACCTGCTGGGCTTCGGAATCGAGCGTGGCCGCAGCCAGCAGTTGCACGCACAGCTGCTCGTAGCTGATGCCCACCGCCTGCGCCGATTTCGGCACCAGCGAATGGCCGGTCATGCCGGGCGAGGTGTTCATCTCCAGCAGGAAGGGCTTGCGGTCCGCGGCGCGGATCATCAGGTCGGCCCGGCCCCAGCCGCGGCAGCCGAGCGCGCGATACGCGGCGACCACGATGCGCTGGATCTCTCGCTCCTCGTCTTCCGGCAGGCCGCTCGGGCAGAGATAACGCGTGTCGTCGGTGAAGTACTTGTGCTGGTAGTCGTAATTGCCTTCCGGCGCCACGATGCGGATCACCGGCAGCGCGGTCGCGCCGTCACCGGTGCCAATCACCGGGCAGGTGACTTCCTCGCCTTCGATGAATTCCTCGCACAAGAGATCCGGGTCGTATTGCGTCGCCAACGTCACCGCTGCGGCCATTTCCGAATAGCCGGCGACCTTGGTGATGCCGATCGACGAGCCTTCTCGCGGCGGCTTGACGATCAGCGGCAGGCCCAGGTCATCGGGAATCGTGCGGATGCGCTCGCGCGACTGCTCGGTCGCGCCCAGCCACAGCCAGCGCGGCGTCGGCAGGCCCTCGGCGACGAAGATCCGCTTGCTCATCGTCTTGTCCATGCAGAGCGCCGACGACAGCACGCCGGAGCCGGTGTAGGGCACGCCGAGCAGTTCGAGCGCGCCCTGCACGCAGCCGTCTTCGCCATGGCGGCCATGCAGCGCGATGAAGACGCGCGCGAAACCCTCGCGCTTCAGATCAGCCAGGTCGCGCGTCGACGGGTCGAACGCATAGGCGTCGACACCCTGCGACTTCAGCGCGTGCAATACGCCCGAGCCGGACATCAGCGAGACCTCGCGCTCGGCACTGGTACCGCCCATCAGCACCGCGGTCTTGCCGAGGGCCTTCGTATCAATCGTCGCGGCGCTCAATTGACCCCCTTGGCGCTACGCGCCCTCCCCCCGAGGGGGAATTCGCCCTTCGGGCGGCCGTGCGGGCTCATGTGCCCGCTCCTTGCATCATCTCGACCACCTTGCCCGGCACTGCACCGATCGAGCCGGCGCCCATCGCGATCACGACGTCGCCGCCACGCGCCTGCTCGACGATCGCCGCCGGCAGCGCGTCGATCTGATCGACGAACAGCGGATCGACCTTGCCGGCCACGCGCACCGCCCGCGCCAGCGCACGGCCGTCGGCCGCGACGACCGGTGCTTCGCCGGCGGCATACACCTCGGTCAGCAGCACGGCGTCGGCACTGCCCATCACCTTGACGAAATCCTCGAAGCAGTCGCGCGTGCGCGTGTAGCGGTGCGGCTGGAAAGCGAGCACCAGGCGTCGGCCCGGAAAAGCCCCGCGCGCGGCCGCGATCACCGCCGCCATTTCGACCGGGTGGTGGCCGTAATCGTCGATGAGCGTGAAGGTGCCGCCGCCATGGGCCGCACTCACCGGCCAGTCCCCATAACGCTGGAAGCGCCGGCCGACGCCGCTGAAGGCTGCCAGTGCGCGCACGATCGCATCGTCGGGCAATTGCAATTCGGTCGCGACGGCAATGGCCGCCAGCGCATTGCGCACGTTGTGCTCGCCGGGCAGGTTCAGCGTGACGTCCAGGTCCGGCATCGGCGCGTGGTTGTGGCGCCGGCAGGTGAAGCGCATCTGCCCGCCGGGCAGCGCCTGCACGTTCAGCGCGCGCACCTGCGCGTCGTCGTTGAAACCATAGGCGATCACCGGGCGCTCGAGCATCGACACGATGGACTGCACGCCGGGATCGTCGGTGCAGACGATCGCGGCGCCGTAGAACGGCATGCGGTGCAGGAATTCGACGAACGCGGCCTTCAGCTTCTCGAAGTCGTGGCCGTAGGTGTCCATGTGGTCGGCGTCGATGTTGGTCACGACGCTCATCACCGGCAGCAGGTTCAGGAACGACGCGTCGCTCTCGTCGGCCTCGACGACGATGTAGTCGCCCGAGCCGAGGCGCGAATTGGCGCCGGCCGCATTGAGCTTGCCGCCGATCACGAAGGTCGGGTCGACGCCCGCTTCGGCGAGCACGCTGGTGACCAGCGACGTCGTCGTCGTCTTGCCATGCGTGCCGGCAATCGCGATGCCCTGCTTCATGCGCATCAGCTCGGCCAGCATCACCGCGCGTGGCACCACCGGAATGCGCTTCGCGCGGGCGGCGGCGACCTCGGGGTTGTCGGGCTTGACCGCGGTGCTGGTGACGACCGCGCCGGCGCCTTCGATGTGCGCGGCGTCGTGGCCGACGAAGGTGCGGATGCCGAGCGTTGACAGCCGGCGCAAGGGGGCGCTGTCGGCGATGTCGCTGCCCGAGACGATGTAGCCGAGGTTGTGCAGGATCTCGGCGATGCCGCTCATGCCGGCGCCGCCGACGCCGACGAAATGGATGTGGCGGATGGCGTGCTTCATGGCCGCTTCACCAGGCTTTCCAGCTCGTCGGCGACGCGGGCCGCCGCCTGCGGCCTGGCGAGCGCGCGGGCAGCCGTCGCCATGCGCTGCAATTGCGCGCGGTCCAGCGCCTGCAGCCGATCGGCCAGCGATTGCGCGCTCAATTCGGTCTGCGGCAGGTGCAGCGCGGCGCCATGCCGCGCCATGTGCTCGGCGTTGTCGCGCTGGTGAGAGGTCGTGCGGATGACCAGCGGCACGAGGATGCTGGCGACGCCGCCGGCGCACAGCTCGCTGACCGTCACCGCGCCGGCGCGGCAGACGATCAGGTCGCATTCGGCCAGGCGCTGCGCCATGTCGTCGATGAAAGGCAGCACCTCGGCCGCGATGCCGGCATCGGCATAAGCGGCCTTCACGGCATCGAGCTGCGCGGTGCCGGTCTGGTGCGTGATGCGCGGGCGCGCGGCGGCCGGCATCAGCGCGATGGCTGCCGGCACGGTCTGGTTCAGCACCTGCGCACCCAGGCTGCCGCCGACCACCAGCAGCTTCAGCGGCCCGCTGCGGCCGGCATAACGCTCGACGGGCGCGGCCAGCGCCTCGATCTCGGCACGCACCGGATTGCCGGTGACGACGCCCCGCTTGACGGCCGACGCCGGCCCGTCGAAGCCGAAGGCAACGCGGTCGGCCACCGGCAGCAGCGCCTTGTTCGACAGCAGCAGCGCCGCGTCGGCATTGACCAGCATCAGCGGCTTGTTCAGCAGCGAGGCCATCATGCCGCCGGGGAAGCAGACATAACCGCCCATGCCGAGCACTGCATCCGCGCTGCGGCGGCGCAGGATACCGATGCAGTCCCAGAACGCCTTCAGCAGCCTCAACCCCCCGGTCATCGTGTGCAGCAGGCCCTTGCCGCGCAGGCCCGAGAAGCCGATCGCATCGAGCGGGATCTGCGTCGGCGGCACCAGCTTGTTCTCCATGCCGGTGCGCGTGCCGAGCCAGCTGACAGTCCAACCACGGCGCTGCAGTTCGCGCGCCACCGCCAGGCCGGGAATGATGTGACCGCCGGTGCCGGCGGCCATGATCACGAGGTGCGGCATCACGTTCGCCCCCCGCGCATGAGTTGCCTGTTTTCCACGTCAACGCGAACGACGATCGCCAGCGCAATCATGTTCATCAGGATCGCCGACCCGCCATAACTGAGCAGCGGCAAGGTCAGCCCCTTCGTCGGCAAGGCCCCGAGGTTGACGCCCAGGTTGATCAGCGTCTGCCCGCCGATCCAGATGCCGATGCCTTGCACCATCAGGCCGGCGAACACGCGGTCGAGCATCACCGCCTGGCGGCCGATCACGAAGATGCGGCGCGTCAGCCAGAAGAAGGCGACGATCACCAGCGCGACGCCGATGAAGCCGAGCTCTTCGCCGATCACCGCCATCAGGAAATCGGTGTGCGCCTCGGGCAAATAGTGCAGTTTCTCGACGCTGCCGCCCAGGCCCTGCCCGGTCCATTCGCCGCGGCCGAAGGCGATCAGCGAATGCGTCAATTGATAGCCCTTGCCCTGCGAATACACCGGGTCCCAGGGATTGAGGAAGGCGAAGATGCGCTCGCGCCGCCACGGGCTGGACGCGATCATCAGGCCGAAGGCGCCCAGCAGCACCGCGACGCTCAGGAAGAACATGCGGCCGTTGACGCCGCCCAGGAACAGGATGCCGAGCGCGACCGCCGCGATGACGATGAAGGCGCCCATGTCGGGCTCGGCCAGCAGCAGCAGGCCGATCACCGCCAGCGACACGGCCATCGGCCACATCGCCTGGAAGAAGCGCTCCTTGACCTCCATCTTGCGCACCATGTAGCTAGCGGCGTACATCGCCATCGCCAGCTTGGCGAACTCGCTCGGCTGGAAGTTCATGACGCCCAGCGGCAGCCAGCGGCGCGCGCCGTTGACGCCCTTTCCGACCTGCGGCAGCAGCACGATCGCCAGCAGCAGCAGCGCGGCAACGAAGAGCCACGGTGCGCACTTCTCCCAGACGTTGACCGGCACCTGCACTGCCGCGAGTGCAGCGATCATCGAGATGCCGATGAACATCGCATGGCGCGACAGGAAGTGCGTTGCCGAATAGCGCGCGAACTTCGGGTTGTCCGGCAGCGCGACGCTGGCCGAATAGACCATCACCAGGCCGAGTGCGAGCAGGCCGATCACCAGCCAGACCAGCGTCTGGTCGAATCCGGCGATGCGGGTCGGCTGGCCGCCGATCGCGCCGGTCCAGTCGCGGATCGGCACGTTGCCTTCGGGCTCGCCGCCACGCCAGGCGGCGAAACGCTGGCGCCATGCATCCGGGCTGAAGACCTGGGCGAACACCGCGCTCACAGGGCCTCCCCCAGCTCATGCGCGCGCGCCTGCACCGCCTGAACGAACACCTCGGAGCGGTGCGCGTAGTTGCGGAACATGTCCAGGCTCGCGCAGGCGGGGCTCAGCAGCACCGCGTCACCGGCTAACGCCTGGGCGAAGCACCACTCGACCGCGCCTTCGAGCGTCTGATGGCGCTGCATCGGCACGCCGCCGGCGGCGAGCGCCGCTTCGATGACGCCCGCATCGCGGCCGATCAGCGCCACCGCCCGCGCATGACGCACGATCGGAGCGGCCAGCGGCGCGAAGTCCTGGCCCTTGCCGTCGCCGCCGAGGATCACGACCAGCTTGCCCGGCGCCTTGTCGGCCCCCAGGCCATCGAGCGCGGCGACGGTCGCGCCGACATTCGTGCCCTTGCTGTCGTCGAAGGCCTCGATGCCGCCGACCGTGGCGATGAACTCGACGCGGTGCGGCTCGCCGGTGTATTCGCGCAGGCCATGCAGCATCGGCGCCAGCGGGCAGCCGATCGCCGTCGCCAGCGCCAGCGCGGCCAGCGCGTTCGCGGCGTTGTGGCGGCCGCGCACGCGCAGCGCATCGGCCGGCATCAGGCGCTGCAGATGGATCTCTTCGGCCTCGTCCTTGCGGCGCTTGATGGTTTCGTCGGCCTCGAGCGCGCGCACCAGCCAGGCCATGCCGTTCTCGATCACCAGGCCGAAGTCTCCCGGGCGCTGCGGCGCGTCGAGCCCGAAGCGCAGTACCTTGCGATGCTGGGGCTTCGCTGCGCGACCGCGTGCGCCCTTGATCACCAACGGCGGCGGGATCATCGCCTCGACGGCGACGTCGTCGCGGTTGATGACCATCACCGTCTTGCTGTCCGGTGCCGGGCCGAAGATGCGCGCCTTGGCCGCGCCATAGGCGGCCATCGAACCATGCCAGTCGAGGTGGTCCTGCGTGAGGTTCAGCACCGCGGCGGCGCTGGGCTCGAACCCCTGCACGCCATCGAGCTGGAAGCTCGACAGCTCCAGCACCCAGACGTCCGGCAGGTGTTCGAAGACAGGTGCCGACGGCGGCGGCGGCGCGAGCTGCAGCGGCGCGTCGTCGTCGGCGAGCGGGATGGGTTCGCTGGGCACGTCGCCGTCGACAGGCTCTTCGGCTGCAAGCGCGTCCTCTGCGGCGATTGACGGCTCGGGCTCGACCACCAGCGCAACGGGCTCGTCGGTTGCGGGCAACGGCTCCTGGTCCAGCGCCCCGGCCAGCGTATCGAGCATCGTCGGCCCGATGTTGCCGGCCATGCCGACCCGCTTGCCGGCGCGCTCGACCAGCAGCGCGGTCATCGCCGTCGTCGTCGTCTTGCCATTGGTGCCGGTGATCGCCAGCACCTTCGGTGCATAGCCGCGTTCTTCCTTCAGGTCGGCGAGCGCGTGGGCGAACAAGTCCAGCTCGCCGGCGATGCGCACACCGGTCGCGCGCGCCGCAGCGAGCAGTGGCGCGATGCGTGCATCGCCCGGCGCGAGGCCGGGGCTCTTCAAGACCAGGTGCACGTCGCGCAACTGCTCCGGCGGCAATTCACCACTGAAGAAACGCACTGCCGGCAATTGCGATTGCAATGCCGCCAATTGCGGCGGCGCTTCGCGCGAATCCCACACCGCCACGTCCGCGCCGCAGCGCGCGCACCAGCGCGCCATCGCCAGCCCCGATTCACCGAGGCCCAGCACGAGGACGGAGCGGCCTTTGAGGAACTTCATCGCAGCTTCAGGCTCGCCAGGCCGACCAGGCACAGCAGCATCGTGATGATCCAGAAGCGGATCACGACCTGCGTTTCGGTCCAGCCGGATTTCTCGAAGTGGTGGTGCAGCGGCGCCATCTTGAAGATGCGCCGGCCCTCGCCGGTCTTCTTCTTCGTGTACTTGAACCAGGCCACCTGCAGCATCACCGACAGCACCTCGGCGACGAACACGCCGCCCATGATGCCGAGCACGATTTCCTGGCGCGTGATCACCGCGATCGTGCCGAGCGCGCCGCCCAATGACAGCGCGCCGACGTCGCCCATGAAGACATGCGCCGGATGTGCGTTGAACCACAGGAACGCCAGGCCGGCACCGGCCAAGGCGCCGCAGAAGATCAGCAATTCGCCGGCGCCCGGGATGTACGGGAACAGCAGGTATTTCGAATACACCGAGCTGCCGACGATGTAGGCGAAGATGCCCAGCGCCGAGCCGACCAGCACCACCGGCATGATCGCCAGGCCGTCGAGCCCGTCGGTGAAATTGACGGCATTGCTCGCGCCGACGATCACGAAGTAGGTCGACACGATGAAGCCGAAGACACCGAGCGGATAACTCACCGTCTTGAAGAACGGCAGCATCAGGTCGGCCTTCGGCGGCAGGTCGTTCGAGAAGCCGCTCTGCACCCAGCGGATGAAGAGCTCCAGCACGCGCAGGTTCGTCGTCTCGGACACGCTGAACGCGAGGTACAGCGCCGCCACCAGGCCGATCACCGACTGCCAGAAGAACTTTTCCTTCGAGCTCATGCCCTCGGGGTTCTTGTGCACGACCTTGCGCCAGTCGTCGACCCAGCCGATTGCGCCGAAACCAAAGGTCACCAGCATCACGACCCAGACGAAGCGGTTGCTCCAGTCGAACCACAGCAGCGTGGCGGTGCCGATGCCGATCAGGATCAGGACGCCGCCCATCGTCGGCGTGCCGTGTTTCTTCAGGTGCGATTCGACGCCATAGGCGCGCACCGGCTGGCCGATCTTCAATTGGGTCAGCTTGCGGATGACCCACGGGCCGAAGGTCAGGCCGATGGTCATCGCCGTCATCGCCGACATCACCGCGCGGAAGGTCAGGTACTGGAAGACGCGCAGGAAACCCCACTCGGGATAGAGGCCGAGCAACCATTGCGACAGGCTAAGCAGCATGCGAGCCTCCCGTCGGGTTCGTGCCTTGCAAGGCCTTGACGACGCGTTCCATTGCCATGAAGCGCGAGCCTTTGACCAGCACCGACCGGCATTCGGGCGCCAGCGGCAGCGCGGCGATCAGCGCCTCGGTGTTCGGCAGGTGGCGCGCGCCGGCACCATAGGCCGCCGCCGCATGCGCCATCAATGCACCGGCGCACCAGAAATTCGCGATGCCGCGTTCGCGCGCAAATCCGCCGACCTCGGCGTGGAATGCCGGGCCCTGGTCGCCGACCTCGCCCATGTCGCCGAGCAGCAGCCAGTGCGGCGCCGGCAACGACGCCAGCAGGGCAATGGCCGCGCGCACCGAATCGGGATTCGCGTTGTAGCTGTCGTTGACCAGCGTGACGCTCTGGCCGCCGAGCTGAATGCGGCCGACCTGCGAACGCCCCGACACCGGCCGGAAGGCTTCGAGCCCGCGCATCACCGCTTCCAGCGGCGCACCGGCGGCCAGCGCCGCGGCGGTGGCGGCGAGCGCGTTACGCACGTTGTGCTCGCCGGCGGCGTAGAGCAGGAACTCGGTGCGGCCCGCGGGTGTCGCGATCCGCAGCACCCAGTGGTCGTCGACCCAGATCGCTTCGTCGACCACATCGGCCTGGCCGTGCAGCGCGAAGGTCAGGTGCCCGCGCGCGCCGGCCAGGTCGTGCCACACGGGGGCCTGCGCATCGTCGGCCGGGTAGACGGCGACGCCATGCGCCGGCAGCGCCTCGATCGCCGCGCCGTTCTCGCGCGCCACCGCTTCGACCGAGCTCATGAATTCCTGGTGCTCGCGCTGCGCGTTGGTGACGATGGCCACCGTCGGCTGCGCGAAACGCGCCAGCTGCGCGATCTCGCCCGGGTGGTTCATGCCGAGCTCGACCACCGCGACCTGGTGCTCCGGCCGCAAGCGCAGCAGCGTCAGCGGCACGCCGATGTGGTTGTTCAGGTTGCCGGCGGTGATCAGCGCTGCGTCGCGATGCCAGCGGCGCAGGATCGAGCCGATCATCTGCGTCACCGTCGTCTTGCCGTTGCTGCCGGCGACGACGATCAGCGGCAGCGTGAAGCGGGCGCGCCAGGCGGTGGCCAGCTGCTGCAATGCAGCCAGCGCGTCAGTGACCAACAGCCCGGCGAGGCCGGCCTCGTTCAGTCCGCGCTCGGCCAGCACGGCCGCCGCGCCGGCGGCTTTCGCCTGCGGCAGGAAGTCATGCGCATCGAAGCGCTCGCCACGCAGCGCGACGAACAGGTCGCCGGGCTGCAGCGTGCGCGTATCGGTGTGCACGCGCGCGATCGGCGTCGCCGGGTCGCCGACCAGCGTCGAGCCGGGCAACAGCGCGTGCGCGTCGCCGAGGGTCATCAGCATGTCCGCGCTCACGAACCGCTCCTCGCGAGCAGCGCCGCCGCGGCGACCTCGACATCGGAGAACGCATGCTTGATGCCGGCTATCTCCTGGTAGTCCTCGTGGCCCTTGCCGGCAATCAGCACGACATCACGCGCATCGGCCTCCGCGACCGCATGGTCGATGGCAGCGCGGCGGTCCTCGATGACCTCGATGCCGGTCTGATCGGCAATGCCGGCAACGATCTGCGCCAGGATCTGCGCCGGGTCTTCATGGCGCGGGTTGTCGCTGGTGACGATGACGCGGTCCGCCAGGCGCCGCGCGATGCCGCCCATCAACGGGCGCTTGGTCGCATCGCGGTTGCCGCCGCAGCCGAACGCGCACCACAGCCGGCCGCCGCGCGCCTCGGCCAGCGGGCGCAGCGCAGCGATCGCCTTTTCCAGTGCATCGGGCGTGTGGGCATAGTCGACGACCAGCTCCGGCACGCCGGCGGCAGCGAGCGCGACACGCTGCATGCGGCCGGGCACCGGCGTCAACGCCGGCACGATGCGCACCGCGTCTTGCAGCGTGATGCCGCGCGAGCGCAGCGCGCCGATCACGCCGAGCAGGTTGTGGGCGTTGTAGTCGCCGATCAGCGTGCTGCGCACCGGCACGCTGGTGCCCGCTTCGGTCAGTTCGAAGGCCAGGCCGCCGTCGACATAACGCACGTTCTGTGCGGCCAGGCGCGCCGGGCCGGTGGTCGACAGCGTCCACAGATCGAGCGTGCCGCCTTGCAATTCGGCGGCCAGCGCCGCTCCCTGGGCGTCGTCGATGTTGACCACCGCGGCTTCGAGCTCGGCCCACGCGAACAGCGCGCGCTTGGTCGCCCAGTAGGCCGCCATGTCACCGTGGTAGTCGAGGTGGTCGCGCGTGAAGTTGGTGAACTGCGCGACGCGGATGCGCGTGCCGGCGAGGCGGTGCTCGGCGATGCCGATCGACGAGGCCTCGATCGCGCAGGCGGCGTAAGCCTCGTCGGCCATGCGCCGGAACGCAGCCTGCAGCATCACCGGGTCGGGCGTCGTCAGCCCGGTGAACTGCACGCTGCCGACCGAGCCGGCCGCCGGCATCGCGCCGCCGAGCACGCCGCCGGCCGGCAGCGGCGGCTGGCCGATGCCCAGCGTGCCGACCACGCCGCAGCGCTGGCCCAGCAGCGACAGCGCCTGCGCGGTCCACCAGGCGGTGGAGCTCTTGCCGTTGGTGCCGGTGACGGCAACCACCTGCAGCGCTTCGGTCGGCCGGCCGAAATACGCGGCGGCGATCGGCCCGGTCGCGGCCTTCAGCTTGGGCAGCGTGCCGATGCGGGCATTGCCGTGGATGAAGCCTTCGTGGCCATCGGTGTCGAAGCCGAAGGCCGCGATGCCCTCGTCCTCGACCAGGCAGGTCGCGGCACCAGCGTCGAGCGCCGCGCGCACGAACTTGCGGCCGTCGGTGGCATAACCGGGCCAGGCGATGAAGGCATCACCCGGCCGCACCTGGCGGCTGTCGGTGCGCAAGGTGCCGGTGACCCATTCCGAGAGCCAGCGGGCGGCGGCTTCGGGGGACTTCAAGCGGGTCAACATGGCGCCCGCCCGGCCGCCCGAAGGGCGCCGCGCCCCTTGGGGGCCGCGAATGAAATGAGCTTGGGGTCCACGACTGGCTCTTTCAGAAACTCTCTTGCACGGCAGGCAGCGCCTTCGCGACCACCTGCGGCTTCACATCCAGATCCGGCGGCACGCCGAGCATGCGCAGCGTCTGCTGCACCACCTGGCTGAACACCGGCGCGGCGACCGCGCCGCCGTAATAAACGCCGTTGCCCGGCTCGTCGACCATCACGGCAACGATGATGCGCGGCTTGTCGATCGGCGCCATGCCGACGAACCACGAGCGGTACTTGTTGCTGGCGTAACCGCGGCCTTCCTGCTTGTGCGCGGTGCCGCTCTTGCCGCCGACCGAATAACCGATGGTCTGCGCCAGCGGGCCGGTGCCGCCGGGGCCGGCGGCGGCTTGCAGCATCTTGCGCACGTCACGCGCGGTTTCCTTCGAGATCACGCGCAGGCCGGGACCGTGCTGCTCCTGGCGCAGCATGCTGACCGGAATCACCTCGCCGTCGTTGGCGAACACGGTGTAGGCACGCGCCATCTGCAGCAGCGAGGCCGACAGCCCATAGCCATAAGCCATCGTCGCCTGTTCGATCGGGCGCCAGCTCTTGTAGGGGCGCAGCCGGCCGGTCACCGCGCCGGGGAAATCGATCTGCGGCTTCTGGCCGTAGCCGACGCTCGCGAACAGCTCCCACAGCTCGCGCGGCTGCATCTGCATCGCCATGCGCACGGTGCCGATGTTGCTGGACTTCTGGATCGCCTCGGCCACCGTCAACATGCCGTTCGGGTGCGCGTCGCGGATCGGCACGCCGGTGACGACGAGGCTGCCGGGGGCCGTGTGCAGCGGGGTGTCGGTGCGCACGCGGCCGGTCTCCAGCGCCCAGGCGGCAATGAAGGGCTTCATCGTCGAGCCGGGCTCGAAGACATCGGTCAGCGCGCGGTTGCGCAGCTGGTCACCCGACAGGCGCTGGCGCACGCCGGGGTCGTAGCTCGGGTAGTTGGCGAGCGCCAGGATCTCGCCGGTCTGCACGTCGAGCACGACGACGCTGCCGGCCTTGGCCTTGTGCTGGGCGACGGCGTCGCGCACGCGCTGGTAGGCGAAGAACTGCACTTTGGAGTCGATCGCCAATTGCACATCGCGACCGTTGGCCGATTCAACGCCCTGGCCGATGTCCTCGACGACTCGGCCCAAGCGATCCTTGACGACTTCGCGCGAACCGCGGTGCCCTTTCAGATCGGCCTGGAAGGCGAGCTCGATGCCTTCCTGGCCCTGGTCCTCGATGTTCGTGAAGCCGACGACGTGGGCGGCGGATTCACCTTCCGGATAGCGGCGCCGGTATTCGCGCGTCTCGTACAGGCCCTTGATGCCGAGTGCCTTGATCTGCGCCCACGCATCGACATCGACCTGGCGCTTGATCCACGCGAAGTTGTTGCTGCCGGAGGCCAGGCGCGCGTCGAACTCCTTGGCATCCATGCCGAGCAGCGGCAGCAGCTTGCGGCGCTGCAGCGTCGTCGCCTCGAAGTCCTTCGGAATCGCCCAGACGCTCGGCGAAGGCACGCTGGTGGCCAGCAGCAGCCCGTGGCGGTCGAGGATGCGGCCGCGGCTGGCGGGCACGTCCAGCCGGTGGGCGTAGCGCTTCTCGCCCTGCTTCTGGAAGAACTCGTGGCCGATCAGCTGCACGTAGGCCGCGCGGCCGAGCAGCCCGGCGAAGCTGAAGGCGACCAGCGCGACGACGAAGCGGCTGCGCCAGTTCGGCGTCTTCGACGCGAGCAGCGGGCTGGTGGCGTAGTTGACGCCGCGGGTGGTGGAGCGCTGGAAGAGCTTCATCGTGGCACTCCGGAAGCCGCGGGATCGATGACGTAAAGGGTGACGGCCGGCGTCACCGTGCGCATCGCGAGCTTCTCGCGTGCGGTGCGTTCGACGCGCAGGCTGGTGGCCTGCGCCTGGCGCTCGGCTTCGAGGCGCTTGTATTCACCTTCGAGGCGCAGCGCTTCGGATTCGGCCTTGTGGATCTCGGCGAACAGGCGCCGCGCGTCGTAGGCACTGCGAATCAGCAGCAGGCTGCTGGCGATGACGGCGACCAGCAGCAAGAGGTTCAGCCTGTTCATGTCAGGCCTCGGTGCGCTCAGCCGTACGTTCGGCAATACGCAGGATCGCCGAGCGTGACCGCGGATTCGCGGCCACCTCGGCTTCACTCGGCTTGATGCGACCCAATGCCTTCAGCTTCATCGGCTTCGGCTCGGCAAACGGCGCGCGCCGGTCCACCGTCGCGCGGCTTTCGCGCGCGATGAAGGTCTTGACGATGCGGTCTTCGAGTGAGTGGAAGCTGATCACGACCAGGCGCCCAGCGGGAGCGAGCAGCGTGAGCGAACCGGTCAGGGCCTGCTCGAGATCCTCGAGCTCAGCGTTGACGAAAATCCGAAGAGCTTGAAATGTGCGCGTTGCAGGGTCCTGGCCCGGTTCGCGGGTTTTGACCGCACGAGCCACGACTTGGGAAAGTTCGCTCGTGGTTCGAACAGGACTCCCGCCCGTCCGGCGAGCAACAAGCGCCTTTGCAATCGATACAGCAAACCGTTCTTCGCCGTAGTCACGGATCACCTCTGCTATCTGCCGTTCATCGGCCCGGGCCAGAAAGTCCGCGGCGGTCTCGCCGCGGGTCGTGTCCATGCGCATGTCCAGCGGCGCTTCGAAGCGGAAGCTGAAACCCCGCGCGGGGTTGTCGATCTGCGGCGAGCTGACGCCCAGGTCGAGCAGCACGCCCTGCACTTGCGTGATGCCGCGCTCGGCGAGCGCCTCGGTCATCGCGGTGAAGCTGGCGTGCACCGGCGTCACGCGCGGATCGGCGGCGGCCAGCGCATGGGCTTCGGCGATCGCCTCGGGGTCCTTGTCGAAGACGAAGAGCCGCGCTTGCGCGCCCAAGCGCGCCAGCAGCGCACGCGCGTGCCCGCCGCGGCCGAAGGTGCCGTCGATGTACACACCGTCCGCTCGCGTGGCGATCGCATCGATCGCTTCGGCCAGGAGGACGGTGGTGTGCTGCCATTGCTTGTCGGCGGACATCAGAAGACGAAGTCCTTGATGGCATCGGGCATCTCACCGGCCATCGTCTGCGCCTCGTGGGCGGCGTAGCGGGCGGTGTCCCACAGCTCGAGCCGCTGGCCCATGCCGAGCAGCAGCACGTCCTTGACCAGCCCGGCCGCGGCTCGCAGCTCGGGCGAGACATGCAGGCGGCCGGCCGAATCGATGTCGACGTCGACCGCGCTGCCGATGAAGACGCGGCGCCAGCCGTCGGCGGCCATCGGCAGGCCGAGCAGCTTGTCGCGGAAGCCTTCCCAGGCCGGGCGCGGGAACAGCAGCAGGCAGCCGACCGGGTGCTTGGTCAGGGTCAGCTGGCCATGGGTGGCGGCCATCAGCGCGTCGCGATGGCGCGAAGGGACGTTGAGCCGCCCCTTCACGTCCAGCGTCAGTGCTGACGTCCCTTGAAAGACCACCCCCGCCACGATTCTCCACCTTGCGCCACTTCACGACACTTTAGCCGACGAAGTGGGGTGGGTCAACGCGAGCGGATAAAAATAATCAATGAAATCAAGTACTTAGTAACGAGTGTGCAAGCACTTCGGAAAAGTAAAAAGTGCTTCAAAAATAAGGACTTACCTGGGGCTATGAAAGCTTTGGGTGAGCAGCCGCTCCACGCGACGCGGCACCGGGGCGGGAAAGCTCGGGTGTGGGGAATGGTGGAGTGAGCGCGCCCGCCCACGCACCCTACTCGATCCGGATGGGGCCGCTGTGCGATCTCGCCACGGCTAGGGCCAGCGGGCGTGCGCGGCGACCGCCGGCCGCAAGCCGATGGCCGCGCACGAGCCGGCAGGCGCCCTGGCCGGCCTGGCAGCGACGCTGCGCACCAGTGCAACGACAGGCACGTAGCGGTCGCCGTCGTAACGCGCGACGGCCACCTCGGCAGCGTTGCCGATCGTGTAGCCGCGGATCTTCGCGCTCAGTTGCAGCTCCGTCAGCCTCGTGCAGCCGTTGAAGCTGACGATGCGGTCGCCCAGGCGCAACCCGGCGGCGGCGGCGGTTGCGCGCGGACCGGTCGCGTCCAGGCCGACGATCACCAGCGTCGGCTCGTCGAAGTTCGGCGGCAGCCCGGTGCACGCGCGGGCCGCGAATCCGAATGTCGGCACCTGCTGGGCGCCAGCAGGCGCGGCATCGGCCGGCTGGCAGACGGTGCCGACCGTCTGCGCGTTGATCACGATCGGCGCTGCGGCATCCGATGCCGGCGTGCGCTGCGCAACAGGCGCGAAGGCGCAGCCTGCGAGCGCGAACGCGAACACGAAGGCAGCTGCAAGCGTGAGTGGCCGTGCCGGCCGGCGGCGGCACCTCGCCACAGGCGATGCTGCAAGCGATGCCGCAGCCGCCCGCGGCAACGCATCAGCCCGCCATCGTGACCGCATAGCGCGCAGCGCCGTTGCCCTTGGCCGGCATGAAAGCCGCGGCGACGGTGTCGGGATGGCCGCTCGGCCTGCGCGCGCGCGACAGCTTGCGCTCGCCGGCAAGCACCCAGTTGCGGCGCACGTCGTCGACGGTCGTGCGCATGCTCTGTGCAAAGCGCTCCTGGTGCGCGTTCGTCATCTGGCGATTCAGGTCGCGCACGAAGCCGGTCACCGGGACGGGCAGCGGGTCTTCAGCATCCGCATTCGGCGTCCGCGCCAGGTCGACCAGCAGCTGGTTGTCGATCCAGCCGCCGTCGTCGCCGCGCTGGACCGCGAGATGGCCGTGGCGCAGTCCGACGCGGCTGCCGCGGCCGTCGAGGTCATCGGCGAGCAAGGCGGTCACCGGATGCCGATGCGCGCGATCGACCGCGACGTTGCCCATCAGCTGCTCGATCGCCGAGCGGCGGAAGTCTTCGTCGAACTGCAGCAGCGTCGTCAACAAGGTGACGCGCTGGTTGCGCTGCGCCGCCTGCCAGTCCATCGCCAGCCGCTGGCGTTCGAGCATCAGCGCCTCGCGCGACCGGTCGCGGTCGCTGTCGTGGCGTTCGCGCTCGACCGCAAGCTGCTGGCGCAGACCGAGCAGCGCCAGCACGCCGGTGGCGATGCTCGGCAGCATCATCAGCAGCAGCGCTCCAGCGGCCAGTGTGTGCGCCGGCGCAAGGCTGGCGGCGACAACCGCGAGTGCGCCGCGGCGGCTGATGCGACCCGGACCGCACAAGCCAGGCGGCGGCAGGGAACAGGGCAGGACGTTCATGCGGGCTCCCAGGTGAAGGGCCGGCGGGAGGGGGTGGTGCGCCGGCTTGGGTCCGCTGCCGGCGACGACGGTCAACGGACGCGATGGCAGTTGGACCGCCAGATCCTGCCGAGGTAGCCCTGCGGCGGATTAGTGCAGACGAGGGTGCCTCGCGCGGCCTGGGCGGCGGCGGCTTGCGACGGCTGCTGCGGCTTCGGCGTTGCGACAGGTGCGGCCGTTGCGACAGGTGCGGCCGGCGTGGCGGCAACTACCGCGGCGATGCGTGCCTCCCGCGCGACGGTCGGCGACGGGTACAACTCCGCAGACGCCTGCTGCGCGTGCGCCGGCAATCCCAGCGCCGCGCACAGCGAAGCCGCGATGGCGCAAAAAGCCCGAGACCCAAGGTTCGCGTTCATACGAAGTCCTTTCAGAAGCGCGCGACCCGGTCTGAACGAGCTCGCCGCCTGGGTCGCAGGGTTCGTCGAGCGCTTGCCGGTTCCATCGGAGCCCGGTTGATGGCCAGTCTGCGCATCGCGGGCCTGAACGTCCTTAGCGCGGCCTGAATTCGGGCTGAATCCGCTTCCACCTACTCGAGCCGGATGTTGTGCCGCTGCGCGATGCTGCGCCAGGTGTGGAAGTCCTCGGCCACCGTCTGCGCGAACTGCGCCGGCGTCTTCAGCGGCATGTTGGCGAGGTTCAGCTGCAGGAAGCGCTCCTGCAGCTCGGGCGCGGTCAGCGTGGCCAGGATCTCGCGGTGCAGCACCTCGACGATCGCCGCCGGCGTGCCCTTGGGCGCGAACACGCCGTACCAGGCGTCGGTGCTGAACGGGATGCCCTGCTCGGCCAAGGTCGGCAGGTCCGGTGGCGCCGGCATGCGGCGCGAGCCGCTGACAGCGATGGCGCGGATGCGCCCGCCGCGGATCTGCGCCAGCGAGCTGGTGGCATCGACGAAGGCGATCTGGATGCGGTCGCCCTGCAGGTCCTGGTAGATCTGCGACACGGTCTTGTACGGCACGTGGCGCAGGTCGATGCCGGCCTCGCCCTTGATCAGCTCCAGCGCCAGGTGGCCGGTGGAGCCGATGCCCCAGGTCGCGCAGTCGTACTTGCCGGGGTTGGCTTTCGCCAGCGCGATCAGCTCCTTCAGGTTGTGCACCGGCAGCCGCGTGCTGACGACCAGGTGGATGCCGCCGGAGGCGATCTGCGCGATCGGCACCAGGTCGGTCAGCACGTGGTACGGCAGCTTCGGCTGCAGCGCCTGGTTGATGACGGTGAAGGACGAGCTGGCGAACAGCAGCGTGTGACCGTCGCCCGGGGCACGCACCGCCTCGCCGACCGCCAGTACGCCGTTGGCACCGGGCCGGTTGTCGACGATCACCGGTTGCTTCAGCGCCTGGCCCAGGCGCTCGGTGAAGACGCGGCACAGGATGTCCGGCCCGCTGCCGCCGGCGCTGGGGATCAGCATGCGGATCGGCTTCGCGGGCCAGGGCGGCTGGGCGCGCGCGACCGGCAGCGCCGCCAGCAGCGGCCATGCCGCGAGGGTCGTGCACAGCGCGCGGCGGCGCGCATCGGGGGGGTGCTGCATGGCCTGTCCTTCAGTCATCGCTGCTGCGCGCCGCGCCGATCGACAGCCCGCCGTCGGCGATCAGCACCTGGCCGTTGACGTACGAGGACTCGGCGCCGAGCAGGAACAGCGTCGCGTAGGCCACCTCCCACGCCGTGCCCTGGCGACCGAAGGGCAGTGCGCGTGCCGCGCGTGCCGGCCGCCGGCGTGAGGCCTCGCGGCCGAGTGGCGTGTCGATCAGGCCCGGCGCGATGACATTGGCGCGCAGGCCGTTCGTCTGCGACGCGAAGGCCACCGCGCGGGCCAGCGCGGCGAGCGCGGCTTTCGAGGTCTCGTAGGCCGGCAGGCCCGACTGCGGCGAGATCGACGCCGTGGACGACACGAACACCATGCTGCCGCCGGCCGTCATGCGCGCGGCTGCCGCCTGCGCCGCCAGCATGTGCGCGCGCAGGTTGACGTTCTGCACGGCATCCCACGCGTCGGCGGTCTCGTGGCCGAAGGGGTTGTGGTTGGCGATGCCGACGTTCATCACCAGGCCGTCGAGGCCGCCCATCGCCTGCGTGGCCGCGGCGACCAACGGTTCGATCGTCTCGGCACACGCAACATCGGCCACCAGCGGCCGCGCCCAGCCGCCTTCGCGCTCGATCCACGCGGCCGTGTCGCCGGCGCTGTCGGCATCGATGTCGGCGCAGCAGACCTGCGCGCCTTCGCGCGCGAACAGCACCGCCATCGCGCGGCCGTTGCCGACCGGCGGCTCGGCCTCGCCGCTGCGGCGCTGGCCGGCGCCGACCACCAGCACACGGCGCCCGGCCAGCCGCGCGGCAGCGCCCGCCTGGCCCAGCGCCGGCGCGAACAGCTGGCGCCGCGGTTCGATCAATTGCTCAGCCATGGCGCAGCTCCAGGTTCTCGACCTCGACGTCCTCGAGGTCCACTTCCAGGTTCTCCAGGAGCCGCGACACCAGCATGTAGAAGCCGATCGTCATCAGCAGCTCGATCTGCTGCTGCGGCCCGAAGTGAGCGGCCAGCGCGGCATAGGTGGTGTCGCCGGCCTTGACGTTGCGCAGCACCTCGTCGGTGAAGGTCAGCGCCGCGCATTCGGCTTGCGACAGCGCGGCGGCACGCCACGACGCGAGCGTTCCGGGCATCGTCAGCACGGCCTCGATCGCCGCGTCGGACACGCCGGCGGCAAGCGCCATCTTGCGGTGCTGGTGCACCTCGTAATGCGCGCCGCTCAAAGCGCCGACGCGCAGGATCACCAGCTCGCGCAGCCGCGCCGGCAGCGACGCGTCGCGCAGCACCGCTTGCCCGAGCGCCAGGAATCCCGCGGCCGCGGCCGGTGCATGCGGCAGCACGCGAAAGACGTTCAGCGGCGGCCGCTCGCGCAGCCGCGCGCCGAGCGGACCTTCGACCGCAGCGAGGTCGACATAAGGCACACGGGTCATCGGGCTCTCCATCGGGTTGATATGAAAACGATTTTATAAACGCCGCCGAATCGCGGGATGTCACCTCTGCGATAGGATGCTGAAATCGTTTTAAGTACTTACCCGATGGACAAGGCGAAACGGGTCTCGGTGCGCGATGTCGCCGAAGCCGCCGGCGTGACGATCGGCTCGGTGTCGCGCGTGCTCAACGGCGGCCGCTACGTCAGCGACGAACTGCGCGCCAAGGTGCTCGCCGCCGCGCAGCGCCTGCAGTACCAGCCGCACGCCGGCGCGCGCAGCCTGCGGCTGGGCCGCACGCAGACCATCGGCTGCATGGTCAGCGAGATTCAGAACCCGCTGTACGCCGCCTTCGTCGCCGCGGTCGAAGCGCAGCTCGACCCGCACGGCTACACGCTGCTGCTGGCGAACTCGCACCACAGCCGGCAGCGCGAGGTGCAGATCCTCGAGATGTTCCAGCGCCGCGGCATGGACGGCGCCGTCGTCACCACGTCGTTCAACTGGCACGACGAGCCGGCGAACCCCTTTGCCGCGTCGACGCTGCCGCTCGTGATGATGGACCGCGACCTCGCGCTGCCCTGCGACCAGGTGCACATGGGCCACCGCGAGGGCATCGCGCAGGCGGTGCGCTACCTGCATTCGCTCGGCCATCGGCGCATCGCGCTGCTGACCGCCGGGCCTGGCCTGCGGCCGGCGGACGAGCGCGTTGCGGGTTATGTCGACGCGCACCGGCGCCTGAAGCTGCCGGTCGATGAGCAGCTGCTGCGCCTGTCCGCGGCGCCGACGCTGTCCGGCGCCGACGACATGCGCGCGCTGCTGGCGCTGGCTTCCCCGCCGACGGCGCTGATCGGCCTCGGCACGCAGCTGCTTTCCGGCGCGATGCAATGGCTGCGCGCGCAAGGCTTGACCATTCCCCGGGACCTGTCGGTGATCGCGATCAGCAGCCCGGCGCTGCTGGAATTCGCCGATCCGCCGATGAGCTACGTGCACTTCGACCTCGAACGCGCCGGCCGCGCTGCCGCGCAGCTGCTGCTGCAGCGGTTGGGCGACGGCAAGGCGGCGGCGCCCCAGGCCGTCGATGTGCCGATGGACCTGGTGGTGCGCGAGTCGTGCGCAGCGCCGACGCGGCGGCGCTGAAGGACCTACATAGGAATTTGAGTGGGAATTGAGATCAGCGGGTCGGCCCTATCAGGGTGCGCCGTCTAGCAACCGCCGCCCCGCTCAGAACGGAAATACGAGGTCGAACTGAATCGCCCGATGCCGGCTCCCCGGGGTCAGCCCGCGGGACGCAGTGAGGATGCCGCCTATACGGTGGTAGACGGGGAAGTCGAGTTCGAGGTTGGCAGCGGTGTCACCGGCACCTCGTGTCAATGATCGCCGGAACATGAGGACTGCGAAGGTCGCATCCGTCCATGCGTACCGCGCGCCCGCCAGACCCACTTTCGCGTAACGACTCGCACCCACCTCCGGTGGGCCGCCCCGAACCAGGACGGCCGCGCCCAGCAAAGTCAGGCTGTTGGAAATGGGATGAATCGACAACAGGCCGACATCCTGGCTGGCGTGCTCGGAACCCGCGTCGCTCCGCGAGGGCAAGGTCAGCTGAACGTGGGGCATCAGGATCCAGTCTTCGGCAATCGCGTAGCGCCGAGCGACGAAGAGCGAGACGTCCGACCATCCGGAAGCTGCGTCTGCGCCGGCACCGACTCGCGAATAGCCGTCGCCCAAAAGGCGGAGGGTCCATGTGCCGGGTGCGTGCTCTAGGACGAAGGGAGTTGAGCGCACGCTGCCGTCGCCATCCATTCGCAGATAGGACGCACCGATAGTCATCGAATTGATCGGCGACACCTCGGCGGCCACAACCATCGGCTGCGGCGGTGCTTTCGGGCTTCCCCGTGCCGATTGCGCTGTGTTCTGATCCACGCGCCTAGTTGGCCGCGGAAGGCTCTGCCCGAGCACGGACGCACTCAACGACGCCAACAACACAAGCTCGCCGGCACGACGGAACGCCCTTCTCCCTTGCATCGCCAACTCCTGGTCGGTTCCGACCACCCGGCGATGATACCCACAGCAAGCCGGTAGCGATCTCCCGGGCGCCCGGCTACAGTCGCACAGTTCCACGACGCCGACCGATGTCCGGACTTCTTCAGCGCAACAAGCTCCGATTCATGGAATGGGAGCTGAATGTCCTCGAACGCGTCTTGCTGGTGCGCGGCCAGCCGACGCCCATTGGAAGCCGAGCGTTCGATGTGCTTGTAGCGTTGGCGAACCGCCACGGTCAGGTCGTTAGCAAGGGTCAACTGCTCGATGCCGCATGGCCCGGACTTGTCGTCGAAGAGAACAACGTATCGGTTCAAATCGCCACCTTGCGAAAGATTCTGGGCGCGCATGCGATCGCCACGGTCGCAAGCCTCGGCTATCGCCTGACCGCCGCGAAGGCAGACGACTCGCCCCCCGATGCGGCCCCGGCTGCGAGTGCAACCGGATCCCGCGTTCACGTCGTCCGACAAGTGGTGCCGATCAAATTGGTTGGCCGCGACACCGCCGTGAAGGAACTCGTGCAGGTGGCAGCCTCGGCTCAGTTGGTCAGCATCGTCGGAACCGGCGGCGTGGGCAAGACATCACTGGCGAAGGCCATACTGGCGCAGCAGGGCGATACGGCACCCGAAGACGTCTACTGGGTCGACTTAGGCCCCCTTCGGGAGCCGGCGCAGGTGATTCCGCTCGTCGCCAAGACTCTGGGCGTCGAACTGGACAATACGAGCCTCGCCCAAAGCGACCTCGTGGCCGCGATGTCGCAGATTCGCGCGCTCATCGTGATCGACAACTGCGAGCACTTGATCGAACGAGTCGCTGAGCTCATTCAATGCGCACTTGAGAGCGCTTCAGGCGTTCATTGGCTGGTCACGTCGCAGGCACCGCTTCGCGTCGCCGGCGAAATGGTCTATCGAGTCGAACCACTCGAAGTTCCTCCGCCGCACGTGTCGCCGACGCGAGCCCTTCAATACGGCTCGATCGCGCTGTTGCAGCAACGCGCCGCGGCGGCGAATCATCACTTCGACCTCCGCAGCGAGGACATGTCCGCTGCAATCGATATCTGCAGAAAGCTCGATGGCTTGCCGCTGGCGATCGAGATGGTCGCATCTCGGATCGCAACGCTGGGACTGGCCGAAGTCCACCGCCAGCTCGCGAACTGTTTGCAACTGCTCAGCGGGCCGCGCGGTGGACCTGCACGGCACCACACCCTCCGCAGCACCTTTGATTGGAGCTACGGCCTGCTCTCACTGGTGGATCAGAAGGTGTTTCGCCGACTCGAACCATTCGTTGGCGGATTCACGCTGCAAATGGCACTGCGTCTGGTGCACCGGATCGGCGATGAAGATCACGCCCTCGATGAGCCCCAGACGATGGAATCGCTCAGCGCGCTGGTCGACAAGTCGCTAGTCCACCATTGTGCCGACCCCTCGCACCGATTCACACTGCTCGACAGCGCACGTGAATACGCTCGTCAACGGCTCGACGAGGCGGGCGAATCGGAGGCCGCGCGGCGAAAGCACGCGCACGTCGTCGCGGGATGGTTCACCAATGCGCAGACCGACCTCGAACGCATGCGCGACGGCGAGTGGGCGCAGATCTACCTGAACGAGCGCCACAACGTTCGCTCCGCGCTCGCGTGGGCGAGCCAGTCGGGAGATCCGGACCTTGTAGCGCGGCTCGTCGCTGCGCTCGGCCAGATCGATTGCTTTGGGCAGTTGCAAGCCGAAATCGCGCAGACTTCCATTCCCCTCGAGTTGCTCTGCTCCGCCGAGCCGGCATTGCGCGCGGCAGCCTGCGTCGAGCTGAGCTGGGCTCACTATGTGGACGGAAGCCGGGAGACCGGCACGCAGCTGGCGCAGCAGGCGCTGAACGATTTCCGCTCGACCGGCAACCTGGCGGGGGAGTTTCGCGCGTTGGCGCTCCTGGTTCGGCTGTTCGAATCGCGACCCGGCATGCGCGACAAGGCCCACGAAGCGTGGGAGCTGATGCGGCAGATCGAGGACCGGCAATTGCCGCTGAGGACCCGCCTGACCTGTATCGTCGCCGCCGGTTTCCAATACGAACGCAGCCGCACGATCGGCCGCCTACGCGAGATCGAGACAATCGCCGAACGGGCTGGCTTCGATGCCCTGGCTGCCGTCTGCCGTGTGCAGATCACCGACGAACTGCTCATCGAACGACACTTCGAGGAGGCTGTCGAAGCGGCGCAGCACTTCGTCGACGACGGCAACCTGCGGCCGCGCGTACGAGCGCTGATCCTGTGCAATCAGGCGCTCGCATTGGTGCAACTCGGCCGCTGCCAGGCCGCATATGCGCCGGCGCGCGCCGCGTTGCGCGCGCTGCCCAGCCTGGCCTACCTTGCGGCGGACATCTTCGCCCTGGCGGCCGCGAGGGAAGGCAGGCATGTCGATGCTGCGCTGATCAGCGGCTTCGGCAGCGAGGTGCGGCACGAACGTGACGAGGAACCGGATCCTGCCGAAGCGGCTGTCATCAACGAAACCACCGCTCGGCTGGAGCAGGCGATGAGCGCCGAAAAGCTGCGAGAGCTGCGACGGATTGGCGCAACGATGTCGATCAACGACGCGATGGCAATCGCCATACCGACGTGAACGGCGACCTTCCCTTCAACGAGCCTGCGGCGACGCCCACGGCCGCTGGGTCATGAGTTCGATCAGGTCAAGCGTCTTGACCCGGTAGCGCTGCAGCCAGGCCAGAAGGCGGTCGGCACTCTGTACGTCGATGCGTGCCTCGTCGACCATCACGCCGCGCATCTTCTCGATCGTCCGGTCGCCGAACCACAGCGCGCGTAGCGCAGAAATGAGCGTCCGCTCGGCCTCCGGCGTAATGCCGGAGCTCGACCGCGTGCGCTCGAGCGCATAGCGCAAATTGACCAACGCCTCCGACACCGGAAAGTAAGGCTCCTCCGGTGCGTGCAGCAGACACATCTCATCGTCGGTGAAGTCGTCGAATGATCCGAACAACGAATGCACGTACCCGAAGCCGCGCATCCCTTCGTTTCGCATTTCGAAGGCACGGATCGCGCCGATGCTCGACACGCCCCACACCGCCCAACCGCGATCGATGGCGTTACAAAGCTCGGCGTGAGAAACCGCCGGCGCGATCTGGAACACACCATCGCACACCACGATGACACCAGGTTCTTCGGCAGTGGCCAGAAGGCGGTCGATGTCTCCGCGCTGCACGGGCGGCAGCAGCTGTGTGCGTTCGCCCAACATCGCGCGCGGCACACCATACGCCGACGGGCCGGCGAACAAGGTGACGCTATCGCCTGCCATTGCCGACCAATCGCGCCAGCAGGCGTGGTCCGACGCGGCGCGAATCCTGCTCGACGTCCTCGCACTTCGGGACTACGACTTTCACGACGTGCAGACCGTTCAGGTCGAGATCGAACCGATGTCGGTACGCCACGCTGAATCCGGCGCGCGACAGCCGCTCCAGCAAGCCCTGCAGCACGGTCGGCAGTGCAAGTCCTTCCAAGCACTGGTGTGGCACGGAATCGAACTCGACCGTACTGCGCAGATCAAAAATCCGTTCGATCCGCGCGGTCTCGACGCCAACGCGCTTGGCTTCGCTCCAATCAGCATACTTTCCGTAGAACGTCGTGATGTCGTCGCGTGCGCCATGGATATGGCTCAGGCGCGATTGCGCCGCTTCGCAAATGGCGCGCGCCAACGCAAGTTCGCGATCGACGTGCAGCCCAGATCCCCCAGCCAAGTTCACGTCGGCGCTGTACGGTTCGTGCAGCACCGCTTCGAAACAGGCCAGCCCGAATTCATTCGGAACGAAGCGTACGCTGAGGTGGATCCCCAACGCCTGCCACGTCGAAGCGAAGGTGCGGAAGGGTTCTGGCAGGTCGACCACCCAGCTCGACTCGTCGCGTGCCATGTTCATCGACACCGCGTCACGCTCGAGCACTTCGAGCAGCGCATGCAGCGTGGCTTCGGCAAGCGAGTTGCCGGATGCGAGACCAGTCGTCGACATGCCGAAGAGCTGACTGCCGAGCGCTTCTGGGCAGGGCACGAAGATGAGCTCGGCAGGCAGTAGGACGCTCCGATCGCCCCGCAGGTCGTCGCACTCGACAGTCGGTATCGGCTGCGAGAGTTGGATCGCGATGCCCACCTTCGGCGCAAAGTCGATCAGATGCACGGCGCAGCCGAACTGCTCGACAACGTCCCCGACCCGCAACGTCTGCATTCGCCAACGGCTGTTCTGGGGCTCGGCAGCTGCATACTCCAACGCCTCCATCAAAGCGCCGACCCGGGCTTCGATAGGCTGCAACCCCTTGCCGGCGTGGACCCGCAGCGTCCTGCCGCGCGGCCGCACGCTTGCGAACACCGGCAATCCGAGGCGATCCATGCGCGTGATGTCGGTAACCCGGCTGATTCCAAGCGCCGACATCAAGGTAAACGCGCGCTCAATCGTCTCCGCCGGCGGCCTGCAGCGGCAGCTGGAGTTCAGCCGCAGCAGGCGCTCGTCATCGGTCGCCGTCATGCACGGCGGCTACTTTGTCTTGTACGACTTCCCGACCGCGACCGCCTGAAGGCTCACCTCGTCGAGAAAGGCCTTCAGCGCATCGAGCTGCCCCAGTGCCTGAAGATGCTCGAGGTCAAGGTAGAGCGCCAAGCCGTACTTGGCATCGGCGAGAGTGTCAAGGTTGACACCAATTTGCACGGCTTCGGGCGCGTCAACGGCCTGCACCGTGACGTCGGCAGTCCGGGGCGGCGCTGCTTCTTCAGCGGCCTCGGATTCGCCCGGCGCGGCATTCGCTGGCACCGAGGCCGCCGCGCCGGAAGGCGCGACAGCGGCGCCCTTTGGAGACTTGCTCTTCTTGCCGGCCATGGAGATGTCCTCCTCGATTCTTGGACTGCTTATGCGGCCGACGAGTGCGTGGCGCGCGCCCGTGAGCCCGCTCCGACGCGGGCCGCCGACTGTAAACCGCAGGCCATGCGCCCGTCCAGCCCCCCCGCCCGTACCACCAGCGTCGCCGTGGCGGCTGGTTTGTGATCCGGATCCGGAGTCGCCTGCTGCGAACAGCTTTAGCAACGCTTAGGCGCGCTAAAGGACTCTTTGGGAGGCGGATCCGAAACTCCCTCTCGGCCTGTGTATTCCCGTGCCGACATAGGCAGCAGGCTCGAGCAAGGAGGTCCACATGATCGCGCTGAAACGACCCGCTGGCATGGCGCAAGGTGCTGTTCCTGAAGGGTTCATGGCCGTCCGCGAGGACGGGGCGGCCATCGTCTCGCTGGTTCAGGCGGCGCTGCGCGAAATCGGCTGGACCGCGATTCTTTGCAGCTTCCCGAAGTGTCCGCTGCCCATGCTGGTCTTCGGGGAAGAGCCGCCGATCGCCTTCATCGGCGCCGCCTCGCAACGGTTGCCGCCGCCCCTCGCGGAGGACATCAACCAGGGCGACCCGCACCGTGCGCTGCTGACCTTGTTGTTCACCGACATCGTGGGGTCCACGACGCTGGCCGAGCAGCTTGGCGACGCGGTTTGGCATGCCTTGCTCGGGCGCCACAACGACCTCGTTCGCACCCAGCTGGCGCGCCATCGAGGCCGCGAGATCGACAACGCCGGCGACGGGTTCTTCGCGGTCTTCGACAGCCCGGCACGCGCGGTACGGTGCGGCGAGGCGATCGCGGACGGACTGCGGGCGATGGACCTCGACGTGCGTATCGGCATCCACTCGGGCGAGTGCGACGCGGCCGCCGGTCACGTCACCGGGCTCGCAGTGCACATCGCAGCGCGCATCACGGCGGCGGCGCGGCCCGGCGAGGTGCTGGTCTCGGCGATCGTCAAGGACTTGCTGGTCGGCTCTGGGTTGGAGTTCTTCGACGGCCAGCTACATGCACTGAAAGGTCTCAGCGGACCCGAGCGACTGCTGTTCCCGCTGAAGTGCGCTTCCTACGTCGCTCACGACTGAACGCCTGCGGTCGCCCAGCGTCATGCAGCCGCGTGCGCCGGCAGTCACGGTCAAAGATCGAGCGTTTCGTGGTGCGCGATGGCGCCGCGCTTCCAGTACGCGGCAGCACGGATCGCCTGCTTGTCGTGGCCCTTGCCGTCGACCAGCACGCGGCGCAGCTCGGCCATCAGCGCCGCTTCGCCGGCACACCAGGCGTAGCCCTCGCCCGCCGGCAGCTCGAGCGCGCGCACCGCGGCGAGCAAAGCCGCATCGTCATCCAGCCACTGCAGCGTCACGTTCGCCGCGCTGGCCAGCGGCCGGCGGTCTTCCGGCGCCACCGCCAGCAGCACGATGACGCGTGCGCCGGCAGGCAACTCCTCGAGCCGCCGTGCGATCGCCGGCAGCGCGGTCTCGTCGCCGGCGAGCAGGTGCCAGTCGTAGTCGAGCGGGATCACGAAGGAGCCGCGCGGGCCGGCAACGACCAGCGGCTGGCCCGGCGCCGCCTGGGTCGCCCAGGCGGCGGCAGGGCCGTCGCCGTGCAGCGCGAACACGATGTCGAGCTCGCCGGCGGCCGCGTCGTGGCGCCGCGGCGTGTAGTCGCGCATCACCGCGGGGCGCTCGGCGCCGTCGCCGGCATCGAAGATCAGCTTGACGTGGTCGTCGAACGAGGCGCTGACGAAACCGGCCAGCTCGTCGCCGCTCAGCGTGATCCGGCGCAACCCGGGGCTCAGGTCCTCGACCCGCTTGACCAGCAGCTGGCGGCGGCGGGTCTCATGGCGCACGCGCTGCACGCGCCGGGGGGCAGTGGTTTCGCTCATCGCAAGGCTTTCCGAATTGGTTGACAATGTCTCCCATCATGCGGGTGATGATGGACAATGTCAACTAATTCGGCCGACGAGGTGATGGACCTGGTGCACCGGGTCATGCACCGCTTCCGCGCGCTGCAGTACCAGGGGCTGCGCGATCGGCCCGAGGCGGTGACGCACCTGGAGAGCAAGGTGCTGGGGTTCTTCTCGCACCACCCCGGCGCGACGCTCAGCGCGCTGGCCGAGCACAGCGGGCGCGACAAGGCGCAGCTGGCGCGGCTGGTCAAGCGGCTGCTGGAGATCGGGCTGCTGGAACATGCCGAAGCCGGCGGTGACCGGCGCAGCCAGCCGCTCAAGCTCAGCGACGCCGGCGCCGCGGTCCAGCGTGAGCTGCAGCAGCAGCATCGCCGGCTGGCGCAGGCAGCAGTGCATGGCCTGAGCGCCGCTGAGCGCAGCGAGCTGCTGCGGCTGCTGCGGCACGTCGATACGCAGCTCGACGCCGAAGACTAGGAGTCTGGGCGGCAGAAGGGAAGTCCCTGACTGCCACTGAAGGATGCGGTGCGTTTGGCGGCCATGGCCGCGAACTACCTCCCGTATGAAACGCAGCAGATGCTGTTGCTGCCCGAGGCGATCCAGGATTGGCTGCCTGAAGGGCACCTGGCGCATTTCATCAGCGACACGGTGGACACGCTGGAGCTGAGCGCGTTTCATGCGCGCTACGACAAGGACGGCCCGCGCAACCAGCCCTTCCACCCGGCGATGATGATCAAGGTGCTGGTGTATGGCTACGCAACGGGCGTATTCAGCTCGCGCAAGATCGCGCGCAAGCTTCAAGAGGATGTGGCATTCCGGGTGCTGGCCGCGGGCAATTTCCCGGCGCACCGCACGATCCGCGACTTCCGCGCTTTCCACCTGAAGGAGCTGTCGGAGCTGTTCGTGCAGGTGGTGCGCCTGGCGCGCGAGATGGGCCTGGTCAGGCTGGGCACCATCGCAGTGGACGGCACCAAGGTCAAGGCCAACGCCAGCCGCCACAAGGCGATGAGCTACGGCCACATGCTCAAGGCCGAAGCCGAGCTGAAGGCACAGATCGACGCGCTTCTGAAGCGTGCGCAGCAAGCCGACGAAGCCGAGAAGAATGAACCCGAGCTGGACATCCCGGCCGAGATCGCGCGGCGACAAGACCGGCTCGATGCCATCGCCGCAGCACGCACCCGGTTGGAACAGCGCCAACGCGAAGCCGACCTCGAACGCGGGCGTAGCGACGACGATGACCAGAAGCCGCGCGGCAAGGACGGCAAGCCCAAGGGAGGACGCTACAAGCGGCCTTTCGGCGTTCCGCAGGACAAGGATCAGGACAACTTCACCGATCCCGACAGCCGCATCATGCCGCGCGCCGGCGGCGGGTTCGACCCGGCCTACAACGCTCAGACGGCTGTGGACGACACGGCCCACATCATCGTGGCGGCCGAGTTGATCAACAACGCATCGGACGTGCACGAACTGCCCCCAATGGTGGAGGCAGTCAAGGACACGCTCGGCGCATACCCCGAGCAGACGTTGGCCGACGCGGGCTACCGCAGTGAGGCGGTGTTCGAGGCGCTGGCCGAGCGCACGGACCTTGTCGTGGCCATCGGCCGCGAAGGCAAGGGGCACCGAGCAATCAACGAGACGACGCTGCCGCTGACCTCAGCGATGGTTGAGAAGATGAAGACCTCAGAGGCACGTGAGGCCTACCGACGCCGCAAATGGCTGGCCGAACCACCCAATGGCTGGATCAAGAACGTGTTGGGCTTCCGACAGTTCAGCATGCGCGGGCTGCACCGGGTGCGCGCCGAGTGGAAGCTCGTGTGCATGGCGCTGAATCTGCGGCGGATGGCATCGATGAGCGCAGGCTGAGCCGTGGCGCAGCGGCGATTGTCGAACTGACTGGAGCCTCCCTCTCGGAGGGAGGCTGGTGGGAGCGGTCGAACACGCTGGAGCCCCCTCGCGGAGGGGGCGCGGGGGAGCCGGACATACAGCCGCAGGCTAGGAGTCCGGCGGCTTCTGCCGCCCGGACTCCTAGGCCCCCTACGGCCCTGCGGGCCGGTCCCCCCAAGGGGGAGCGTCGCCTTGGGGCGGCCCGGCGGCGACTAGTTCGACTGCTTGATCAGGCGCCCGGAAGCGCTCTGGATCGGCCGCGCATTCATCGGGTACAGCCGCGCGAAGACATTGATCTGCTCCTGCGCGATCGCCACCGGCTGCTGCATCACCATCCACAGCACGCCTTCGCTGCAGGGCGGCGTCGTCAGCGAGCCCATGTAGGTGTAGTAGCGCTTGTCCTGCGGCAGCAGGTGGTTCAGGTCGATCGGCGCCTTGGCGGCCAGCTCCTCGCCCTTTTCCAGCGGCAGGTTGTTCCACACCTGCTGCACCAGCGCATGCGCGCTGCCGCGGTCGAGCAGCACCGCCACCACGGCCAGGCGCCCTTCGGCATCCTTGTGCACCAGGTGCGCGACCATGTCGAACTGGCGGCCGTCGATGCGTTCCTCCGACGGCCGGTGGAAGTGGAACTGCACCAGGTCGTAGCGCCGGCCCTGCACCTCGATCGTATTGCCGCTGCCGACGTTGACCTGCACCGTGTGGCCGTTGTCGATGACGCGGAAACCGCTCGGCCGGTAGTCGAACTGCACCGGGTCCAGGTCGACGCGGATGCCGCCGCGGATGTCGATCGGGCTCTGGCGCTGGCCGCTGCCGCACTTGGCGAATTCGGGGTTCAGCCGCGCCCAGCCCTCGGGGCCGGCCGAGCCGTCGTAGCTCCAGTGCGGCGAATGGCCGTCGGGCGTGCGGTGAGCAGCCTTGTCGGCGCGCAGGCGGGTGACGAGATCAGCGGTGGATTCCTTCGAGCCTTCCGGCGCGGCCACCTTGCGCGGCTTCGCGACGGCGGCCGACGCGGCAGCGACCGGCGCCGGCTGCGCGCCGGCCTCGGCCTTGCTGCTGACCCGCAGCACGAACGGCGACTGGGCGTCCGGCGCCTTCTGCGCACCCAGCCGCTCGGCCAGGCGCTCACGCAGCACGTCCATCGGATCGCGCGCCGGCGGGGCCGGCTCGACCAGCTTGACTTTCGGATCGGCGGCGTGGCCGATACGGGTGTCGATGCGCGCCGGCATCGGCTTGGGCATCGCGGGCGCGTCGCCGGCGGCCTGCAGCGGGCCGGCCGCGGCGAACGCGGCCAGCAGCGCGGCGGCGAGCCGGCGCGGTGCGAAGAACGAAGCGAGGGATGCGGACATGCGGGCGGCAGGGATAAGTCGGGCCGCCGGGACGCGGACCTCTCCCGAGGGCTATCGGCTGGCGCGCCGCAGTTCTTGAGCCGGAGAAGCGCCGGATTTCAAGGGTTGCGCCGGCGCACCCAGGTCCAGGCGATCAAGCCGACGCTCATCAGAGCGAACGACGCCACCGAGAGCGCGACGGTCGAATGCATCACCAGCGGCGCGATCACGCCGGCGACGACGCCGTTGGCGATGCTGCCGACGCAGGCCTGCAGCGACGAGGCCATGCCGCGGCGGTCGGGCGCCAGGTCGAGCACCATCAGCGTGACCACCGGCGCCATCAGCGCCCAACCGAAGGCGAACACGGCCACCGGCAGCAGCGCCCAGGCCGGGTGCGGCTTGAGCACGAGGTTCAGCAGCACGTTGAGCACCGACACCGACACCATCACCAGGAAGCCGAGCCGGATCTGCCGCCGCGGCGGCAGCTTGCCGGCCATGCGCCCGGAGAACCAGGCGCCGCCCATGATGCCGCTGATGGTCAGCACGAAGAACCAGAAGAACTGCGTCGGCCCGAGCGCGAGATGCGTGCCCAGCCACTCCGGCGCCGACAGCACGTACAGGAACATGCCGTTGAACGGCACGCCGGAGGCGAACAGCAGCGCGACGAAGCGCGGATTGCCCATCAGCTGGCCATAACCGCGCAGCAGCGGCACGGGATGGAAGGACTGGCGCTGGTCGAGGTGCAGCGTCTCCGGCAGCAGCCTGGCATTCAGCACGATCAGCAGCGCGCCGATGCCGGTCAGCAGCCAGAAGATCGAATGCCAGCCGGCATGCACGAACAGCAGCCCGCCGAGGATCGGCGCCACCGCCGGCGCCACGCCGAAGAAGATCGTCACCTGCGACATCACCCGCTGCGCATCAGCGGGCGGGAACATGTCGCGGATGATGGCGCGCGAGACGACGATGCCGGCGCCGGCCGACATGCCCTGCAGCGCGCGAAAGGCGATCAGCGCGCCGATCGATTCGGACAGCGCGCAACCCAGCGACGCCAGCGTGAACATGATCAAGCCGCCGAGCACCACCGGCCGGCGCCCGATCGCATCGGACAGCGCACCGTGGAACAGGTTCATCAGCGCGAAGCCGAACAGGTAGGCCGACAGCGTCTGCTGCATCTGCGCCGGCGTGGCGCTCAGCGACGTGGCGATGCCCTGGAAGGCCGGCAGGTAGGTGTCGATCGCGAACGGACCCAGCGAGCCGAGGCAGGCCAGCAGCATCGCGAGCGCCCAGCGCGGGCGGCGCCAGAGCAGGTGAGAGTCGGGATTCATCGAAGCGGGCGAGTGTAGCGGCCGCTCCACGAACGCCGCTCCGACGTCTAGACAAGCGTCATTCGGTGCCTGTCTTGCGTTGCCAGCGCAGCGCCCAGATCGTCAGCGGCTCGAACGCTGCCACCAGCTCGAGTCCCAGCGCCGTCAGCGCATAACCGTCGGCGCCGGCCTCGGCGAGGCCGGCTTCGCGCAGCTCGGCCAGACGCTGGTTCAGCACCGTCGGCGAGAGCTCGCCGCAGGCCGCTTGCAGTGCGCGAAAGGTCAGCGGCGCGCTGCGCAGCTCCCAGATCACGCGCAGCATCCAGCGCCGCTGGAAGAGCTCGAGCGCGGCGTTGATCGCGTCCTTGGCAGCACGCTGACGCGTGGACATCGGGGCGGTGGTGCGTGAGGGCATGCTACGTTTACTGTAGCATCGGCAACGCTACTGATTTAGTAGCGCATCGACCCAGGAACTCCCGATGGACCGCATCGCCCCCGTCACCGCACCCTACTCCGCCGCGCTCGCCGACTGCTTCGCCCGCCTGCTGCCGCCCGGCATGACGCCGCCGGTGCTGTTCCGAGCCGTCGCGCGCAACGAAGGCCTGTTCAAGCACCTCGTCGACAGCGGCCTGCTCGGACCCACCGGCCTGCTGGATCGCCGCGTGCTGCCGGGCCCCTTGCGCGAGGCGCTGATCCTGCGCACCTGCGTGGCCTGGCGCAACCACTACGAGTGGCAGTTGCATGTCGGCACGATCGCGCGGCGCATGGGTCTCTCGGACGCGCAGATCGCGGATACGCGGCGCGCGCAGCCGGATCCGGCGTTGTGGTCGGCGCAAACGCACGTGCTGTTCGAGCTCGTCGATGCGCTGGTGCTGCGGCGGGACGTCGACGATGCGCTGTTCGCGAAGGTGCGCGCACAAGCCGACGATGCGCTGCTGATCGAGGTCACACAGCTGGTCGGGCTGTATTCGGGCATCGGCATGCTGGCGGCGCTGATCCAGCCGTCGCCCGACCCGTACGGCGCCGCGCTGCCGCTGGTTGAAGAACAAGAAAAGTGTGAAGCAAGCCGATAGGCCGGATTCTGTGCAGCGCGTTCCTCTTGCGAAGACCGCGCCGTGACCGCCATTCGTCTGGGCCGGGGGTCACCCCACCGGCTCGGTGCCACCTACCCGCACACTCCCCGGGCCGGATCAATGTGTGCCTATTCGGTGTTGCTGCGCGTAGAGATTGCCCGTTTCACCCGATGCGGGGCTTCGCCCCGCATCGGGTGGCTGCTGCCCGCCGGGCTTTCGCCCGTCGCAAGTCGGCTTTCGCCGCCTTGGCGCCTGCTGACGCAGGCGCTGCGCAGAACACCCGGCTCGGGACCCCGCGCCGACTCGTCTCTGTTGCTCTGATCCTCACCTCACGGTGGACAGCCGTTAGCTGCTACGCCGCCCTGTGCAGTCCGGACCTTCCTCCAGGGCCGCCTTTCGGCGATCGCCCCAGCGGCGGTCTGGCTTGCTTCACGCGTGCGATTATCGCGGCGCAAGGAGACCTGAACCGATGAGAGCCAACAATGTCCTCGCGACGATCGGCAACACGCCGCACATCCGCATCAGCCGCCTGTTCCCGGACGCCGAGGTATGGATCAAGTCCGAACGCTCGAACCCCGGCGGTTCGATCAAGGACCGCATCGCGCTGTCGATGGTCGAGGATGCCGAAGCGCGCGGCGCATTGAAGGCCGGCGGCACGATCGTCGAGCCGACCTCGGGCAACACCGGCATCGGCTTGGGCGTGGTCGCCGCCGTCAAGGGCTACAAGCTGATCCTCGTGATGCCCGACAGCATGAGCATCGAGCGCCGCCGGCTGATGCTGGCCTACGGCGCGAGCTTCGACCTGACGCCGCGCGAGAAGGGCATGAAGGGCGCCATCGCCCGGGCGCAGGAGATCGTCGAGAGCACGCCGGGCGCCTGGATGCCGCAGCAGTTCGACAACCCGGCGAACATCGACGTGCACGTGCGCCACACCGCCGCCGAGATCGCCGCCGACTTCCCCGAGGGCATCGATGCGCTGATCACCGGCGTCGGCACCGGCGGCCACATCACCGGCTGCGCGCAGGTCTTGAAGGCCAAGTGGCCGCAATTGAAGGTCTTCGCCGTCGAGCCGAGCGCCTCGCCGGTGATTTCCGGCGGCCAGCCGGCGCCGCACCCGATCCAGGGCATCGGCGCCGGCTTCGTGCCGAAGAACCTGCACACCGCCCTGCTCGATGGTGTGATCCAGGTCGAGGCCGAAGCCGCGCGCGAGATGGCGCGGCGCTGCGCGCGCGAGGAGGGCCTGCTGGTCGGCATCTCCAGCGGCGCGACGCTGGCAGCCATCGCGCAGAAGCTGCCCGCGCTGCCGGCCGGCAGCCGCGTGCTCGGCTTCAACTACGACACCGGCGAACGGTATCTGTCGATCGAAGGTTTCCTGCCGGCCTGAGCCTGATTCACAGCGCGCGCCATTGCGCCAGGCAGTGGCGCGCCAGCGCGGTGATCCAGCACGGCTCCGACGGGTCGAAGGCCAGGCCGAAGCGCGGGCTGACGATGAAGCCGGCGCGACGAAAGGCATCCGGGTCCTGCGCCTGCACGAAGGCTTCCAGGCTGCGGAACGGCACCGCGACGGCATCGAGCTCGAGCACCGGCGCCTGCGTCGTGATCTCCTCGAGCCGGCCGTTGTCCTGGAAGCGGAACACGATGTCGCCGTAGTCGAGTTCGGTCAGGCCGACGTCGTTGCGCGCCTCGGCAAAAGGCTGGCCGCGCGCGGCGACGATGTCATCGCGCCGGCACGAGAACGGCGCGTCGCCGACGACGACGAACGGGTCCAGCTTCAGCGTCGTCAATCCACCTGCCGCCAGGCCAGCGTCTCGCCGCCTCGCAAGGGCTTCAGCTGCGCATCCCCGAACGGCACGCTCTGCGGCAGCGTCCAGCTCTCGCGCTTCAGCGTCACCGTGCCCGCATTGCGCGGCAGCCCGTAGAACGCCGGCCCATGATGGCTGGCGAAACCTTCGAGCTTGTCCAGCGCATCGACGGCCTCGAAGGCTTCGGCATACAGCTCCAGCGCGCTCAACGCGGTGAAGCAGCCGGCGCCGCACACCGACGCTTCCTTCATCACCGAGGCATGCGGTGCCGAATCGGTGCCGAGGAAGAACTTCGCGCTGCCCGAGGCCGCGGCGGCGACCAGCGCCTGGCGGTGCTGCTCGCGCTTGAGCACCGGCAGGCAGTAGTAATGCGGCCGCAGGCCACCCTGGAAAATCGCATTGCGGTTGTAGAGCAGGTGGTGCGCGGTGATCGTCGCGGCGGTCTCGGGGCCGGCCTCGGCGACGTACTGCGCGGCTTCCTTGGTCGTGATGTGCTCGAAGACCACCTTCAGCGCCGGGAAGTCGCGCCGCAGCGGCTGCATCACGCGCTCGATGAACACCGCCTCGCGGTCGAACACGTCGACGGCCGGGTCGGTGACCTCGCCATGCACCAGCAGCAGCAAACCTTCGCGCTGCATCGTCTCGAGCACCGCGTGGATCTTGCGCATGTCGGTGACGCCGGCGTCGCTGTTGGTCGTCGCGCCGGCCGGGTAGAGCTTGGCGGCGACGATGCCGGCGGCGCGCGCGCGGCGGATCTCGTCGGCGTCCAGGCGATCGGTCAGGTACAGCGTCATCAGCGGCTCGAACGTCAGCCCGGCCGGCAGCGCGGCGAGGATGCGGTCGCGGTAGGCCAGCGCCATCGCCGTGGTCGTGATCGGCGGCTTCAGGTTCGGCATCACGATCGCGCGGCCGAACTGGCGCGCAGTGTGCGGCAGCACCGCGGCCATCGCCGCGCCGTCGCGCAGGTGCAGATGCCAGTCGTCGGGGCGGGTGATCGTCAACATCGTTCTCATTCTGCAATTCTGTCATTCGCTGCATCCGCGGCGGCGCGAACGGCGTAGACCGGATGGTCCGTCCACTCACCCTGCAGGAGATCCTCATGAGCGATCCGCTGTCGACGATCCAGAACCTCTACGCCGCCTTCGGCCGCGGCGACATCCCCGGCCTGCTCGCGCTGCTGAGCACCGATGTCACCTGGCAATTCATCGGCGACCGCAAGGCGCCCTACACCGGCACCGCGCGCGGCCATGGCCAGGTGGCAGAGTGGTTCGGCATGGTGGCGCAGGTCGACGGCATCCAGGCCTTCGAGCCGCGCCAGTTCCTGGTCGGCCCGGACCACGTCACGGTGATCGGCTTCGAGCGCACGCAGGCGCTGCCGGACGGCGGCGTGTTCGAGTGCGAGTGGGTGCATGTGTGGCAGCTGAAGGACGGCCTGGTCCAGCGCTTCCTCGGCATCCTGGACAGCGAAGCCGCGGCGATCGCGCGTCCCTGAAGCACGGCCCTGAAGCACGGCCCTGAGCAACGCGCGGCGCTTGGCTCTCCGAGCCCCGGCGCTACGGGTTGGCGCCAGGGCTCGCACGCTTCTTGCGTCCCTATACTCGCGCACGCTTGCGGCCGCCGGCCCGCCTGGCAGCCGCTGTTTCCAAGTGCCGAACAACTCCCGGGGGATGCACCACATGAAGCAACAGACGACCAAGACCTGGCTCGGCGCCGCCGTCGCCGCGACCGCGCTGGCGCTCGCCGCGCTGCCCGCGCAGGCCGGCAAGACGATGGATGCGATCAAGGCCCGCGGCCAGCTGGTCTGCGGTGTCAACACCGGCCTGCCGGGCTTCTCGGCCGCCGACAGCCAGGGCAACTGGACCGGCCTCGACGTCGACGTCTGCAAGGCGATCGCCGCCGCAATGCTCGGCGATGCCACCAAGATCAAGTACGTGCCGCTGACGGCGCAGCAGCGCTTCACGGCGCTGCAGTCCGGCGAGGTCGACATCCTGTCGCGCAACACCACCTGGACGCTGACGCGCGACGCCTCGCTCGGCATGAACTTCATCGGCGTGACCTTCTACGACGGCCAGGGCTTCATGGTGCCGGCCAAGGGCAAGGTCAAGAGCGCCAAGCAGCTCAAGGGCGCGACGGTCTGCGTGCAGTCGGGCACCACGACCGAGAAGAACCTGACCGACTTCTCGCGCGCCAACAAGCTCGACATCAAGCCGGTGGTGTTCGAGAAGGTCGAAGCCGCCAACGGCGCGTATTTCTCCGGCCGCTGCCAGGCCTACACCACCGATGCGTCGGGCCTGGCCTCGTACCGCAAGCAGGAAGCCAAGAACCCCGCCGACCACATCATCCTGCCCGAGCTGATCTCGAAGGAGCCGCTGGGGCCGGTGGTGCGCCGCGGCGACGACGAGTTCTTCGCCATCGCCAAGTGGGTGGTCTTCGCGCTGATCGAGGCCGAGGAATACGGCGTCACGCAGGCCAATGCCGACCAGCAGAAGACGAGCACCGATCCGGTGGTGCAGCGCATCCTCGGCACCAGCGAAGACACCGGCAAGCTGCTCGGCCTCGACAAGGACTGGGCCTACCGCGCGATCAAGGCGGTCGGCAACTACGGCGAGATCTTCGAGCGCAACGTCGGCGAGAAGTCGTCGCTCGGCCTGCCGCGCGGCGTGAATGGCTTGTGGAACAAGGGCGGCATCATGTACGCCCCGCCGGTGCGCTGATCGCCTGACTCTGAGCCGATGACGGCCCGCGCCGCCCCCAAGGGCAAACGCGACTGGTCGCTGCGCAGCCGCGCGGTGCGGGCCTTGCTGTACCAGCTGCTGGCACTGACGCTGATCGTGCTGGCAGTCTGGTTCCTCGCGCACAACACCTTCGAGAACATGCGGGTGCGCGGCATCCGCAGCGGTTTCGACTTCCTGCTGCAGCCCGCGGGCTTCGACATCGGCGAGCTGCCGATCGCCTACGACGCGCTCGATCCGTACTGGAAGGCGTTCCTGATCGGCGTGCTCAATACCCTGCGCGTCGCGGTGATCGGCATCGTGCTGGCCACGCTGATCGGCACGCTGCTGGGCATCGGCCGCTTCTCGCACAACGCGATCGTGCGCGGGCTGTGCTACGGCTATGTCGAGCTGTTCCGCAACATCCCGATCCTGCTGCAGCTGCTGATGTGGTACCTGCTGCTGACCGAATGGCTGCCCGATCCCGCCGAGCCGCTGTCGGCCTTCGGCGTGTTCTTCCTGAGCAAGGGCGGGCTGAACCTGCCGGTGCCGGTGTGGGGCACGGGCCATGCGTTGACGGCCGGCGGCCTCATCGTGGGGGCCGCTGCGGCGTGGGGTTATGCGCGCTGGGTGCGCTTGCGCTTCGAGCGCACCGGCCGGCCGCTGCCGGTCGCCGCGCCGGCGGTGGCCCTGATGCTCGGCGGCGCGCTGCTCGGCTGGCTCGCCGGCGGGTCGCCGAACGAGTGGAACCTGCCGAAGGCCGGTGACGTGGCCGTCGAAGGCGGCAGCGCGCTGACGCCGGAGTTCATCTCGGTGCTGCTGGGCCTGACCTTCTACACCGCGGCCTTCATCGCCGAAGTGGTGCGCGGCGGCATCCAGTCGGTGCCCGGCGGGCAGAGCGAAGCGGCAGGCGCGTTGGGCCTGTCGCGCGGGCAGCTGATGCGCCTGGTCGTGCTGCCGCAGGCGCTGCGCGTGATCATCCCGCCGACGACCAACCAGTACCTGAACCTGACCAAGAACTCGTCGCTCGCGGTGGCGATCGGCTATCCCGACGTGGTGTCGATCTCCAACACCGCGCTGAATCAGACCGGCCGCGCGGTCGAGTGCATCGCGATCATCATGCTGGTGTACCTGTTCACGTCGCTGACGACCTCGGGGCTGATGAACTGGTACAACAAGCGCGCGGCGATCAAGGAACGTTAAGCCGATGGCCGACGTCTTCCAACCGATCCCTGCACGGCCTTCGCCGGTCCGCACCGAAGGCCTGATCCCGTGGATCCGCCGCAACCTCTTCGGCGACTGGCGCAACGCCACGGTCACGCTGTTCATGCTGGCGCTCGCGCTGTGGTGGCTGCCCGGCGCCATCGACTGGGCCTTCGCACGCGCGGTCTTCGCCGCCGATGCCGACCGCTGCCAGGCCGCGCGCGGCATCGCGGCCTGCTGGGGCGTGATCACCGAGAAGCACCGGCTGATCATCTTCGGCCGCTACCCGTTCGATCAGCAGTGGCGGCCGGAGGTTGCGACGCTGGCGCTGGTCGCGCTGCTGGTCGCGAGCTGCATGCGCGCCTTCTGGCGACCGTGGCTCGCGCTGCTGTGGGTGGCTGTGCTCGCCCTCTTCTTCGGCCTGATGGCCGGCGGCTTCGCCGGCCTGACGCCGGTCACGACCGACCGCTGGGGCGGGCTGCCGCTGACCGTCATGCTGGCCTCGCTGGCGATCGTGCTGGCGTTCCCGCTGGCCGTGCTGGTCGCGCTGGGCCGGCGCTCGAACATGCCGGCGATCCGCACGGTGTGCGTGATCTACGTCGAGCTGATCCGCGGCGTGCCGCTGATCAGCGTGCTGTTCATGGCCAGCTTCATGTTCCCGCTCTTCATGCCGCCCGGCATGACGATCGACGTGCTGGTGCGCGTGCTCGTCGGCATCACGCTGTTCACCGCGGCCTACATGGCCGAGACGGTGCGCGGCGGCTTGCAGGCGATCCCGAAGGGCCAGCTCGAAGCCGCTGACTCGATCGGCCTGTCGTACTGGCAGACGCAGCGCAAGATCGTGCTGCCGCAGGCGCTGGCGATGGTCGTGCCGGGCATCATGAACAGCTTCATCTCGATCTTCAAGGACACCTCGCTGGTGACCATCGTCAGCCTCTACGAGCTGACCGGCGCGATGGGGCTGGCGCTGAATTCCGACGCCAACTGGCGCCCGTTCAAGATCGAGGCCTATCTCTTCATCGCCGCGATCTACTTCGTCTTCTGCTTCTCGATGTCACGCTACAGCCTGTGGGTCGAGAAGCACGTTTCCGTCAGCAAGACGCGTTGACCATGACCGAATCGATCATCAGCTTCCAGAAGGTCAACAAGTGGTACGGCAACAACTTCCACGTGTTGCGCGACATCGACCTCGACGTCGCGCGCGGTGAGCGCATCGTCGTCTGCGGGCCGTCGGGCTCGGGCAAGTCGACGCTGATCCGCTGCATCAACCGGCTCGAGGAGCACCAGGAAGGCACGCTGCGGGTCGACGGTGTCGAGTTGAGCGACGACGTCAAGGCGATCGAGGCGATCCGCAAGCAGGTCGGCATGGTGTTCCAGCAGTTCAACCTGTTCCCGCACCTGACGGTGCTGGAGAACCTGACGCTGGCGCCGATGTGGGTCGGCAAGCTGCCGCGCGCCGAGGCCGAGGAGCGCGCGATGCAGCAACTCAAGCGCGTGCGCATCTCCGAGCAGGCGCTGAAGTACCCGCTGCAGCTGTCGGGCGGCCAGCAGCAGCGCGTGGCGATCGCGCGCGCGCTGTGCCTGACGCCGAAGATCATGCTGTTCGACGAACCGACCTCGGCGCTCGACCCCGAGATGATCAAGGAAGTGCTCGACGTGATGATCGAGCTCGCCGGCCAGGGCATGACGATGATCTGCGTCACGCACGAGATGGGCTTCGCGAAGGCGGTGGCCAACCGCGTGATCTTCATGGACCAGGGCCAGATCGTCGAGCAGGCGCCGCCGCATCAGTTCTTCGATAACCCGCAAAGCGAGCGGACGAAGGACTTCCTGTCGAAGATCCTGGGCCACTGAGGCCCGCGACGCTCAGCGCGCTTGAGCGCGCAGGTACTCCCACAACAGCTGCGCCGCCGACTTGGCATGCCGCGCCACTTCCGGCCGCTCGCGGTAGATGCGCACCTCCATCGTCAGCTCGCCGACGCCCGGCGGCGCGGCGGCGACCATGCGGCGAGCCTTCAGCTCCTTGCGCACGGAGCTCGCCGGCAGGAACGCGAGGCCGTGGCCTTCGAGGGCCATCGCCTTCAGGCCCTCGGACATGTCGGTCTCGTAGATCGTCTCCAGCGCCGGCGGCGCCGGCATCTGGCGAATGATCTGCTCGACCATGTAGCCCATGTAGGCGCCGGTGGCGTAGGCCAGCAGCGGCACCGGCGCAGCACCCGCGGCGAGCCGGAACATCGGCTGGCCGGCGGCGTCGGCCTTGGAATACGCGGCCAGCGTCTCGTGGCCGAGCGACAGCATCTCGTAGCGGTCGGGGCTCAGCTGCAGCGGCTGCGACGCGTGGTGGTAGGCGATCAGCAGGTCGCAGCCGCCTTCGGTCAGCCGCAGCACCGCGTCGTGCACGTTCAGCGCGATCAGGCGCGTCTTGACTGCACTGAAGCTGCGCTTCAACTCCATCAGCCAGTGCGGGAAGAAGGTGAAGGCCAGCGTGTGCGGCACCGCGAACTCGATGACGTCCTGGCCGCTGGCGCGGTGCGAGCGCATCAGGTTGCGCGCCGACTGCAGCGCGGTCAGGATCTCCAGCGCCTGCGCATGCAGCGTCTCGCCGGCCGAGGTCAGGCGCGTCGGGTAGGCCGAGCGGTCGACCAGGTCGATGCCGGCCCAGGCTTCGAGCGCCTGGATGCGGCGCGAGAACGCCGGCTGCGTGACGTGCCGCAACTGGGCTGAGCGCGAAAAGCTGCGGGTTTCGGCCAGGCTGACGAAGTCTTCAAGCCACTTGGTTTCCACGGGCCGGGAGTTTAGCGGTGCGAGACCGCGGTTCCCGAGGAATCGTCGGCGGCCGACTGCTGCAGGCGCCACATGCGGGCATAAGGACCGTTGGCCGCCAGCAGCGCGGCATGCGTGCCGCGCTCGACGACCCGGCCGCCATCGAGCACGACGATCTGGTGCGCATCGGCCACCGTCGACAGCCGGTGCGCGATGACCAGCGCGGTCTTGCCCTGCGCGGCGCTCTTCAGCTCCGCCTGGATCGCGCGCTCGTTGGCCGAATCGAGCGCCGACGTGGCTTCGTCGAAGATCATGATCGGCGGGTTCTTCAGCAGCGTGCGGGCAATCGCGACGCGCTGCTTCTCGCCGCCGGACAGCTTCAACCCGCGCTCGCCGACGACCGTCTGGTAGCCCAGCGGCGTCGCGCTGATGAAGCCGTGGATGTGCGCGGCGCGCGCTGCCCCTTCGACCTCTTCGGTGCTTGCGCCGGCGCGGCCATAGCCGATGTTGTAGCCCACCGTGTCGTTGAACAGCACGGTGTCCTGCGGCACGATGCCGATCGAGCGTCGCAGGCTCGCCTGCGTCACGTCGCGGATGTCGTGCCCGTCGATCGTGATGCGCCCGCCCGAGACGTCGTAGAAGCGGTACAGCAGCCGCGCCAGCGTGCTCTTGCCGGCCCCCGAGGCACCGACCACCGCCACCGTCTTGCCCGCAGGCACCTCGAAGCTGACGTCGTGCAGGATCGGCCGCGCCGGGTCGTACGAAAAGCTGACGTTCTCGAAGCGCACTGTCCCTTCGTTCACCGCCAGGTCGGGCGCACCGGGCGCGTCGGCGACTTCGCGTTCACGCTCGAGCAGGCCGAACATGCGTTCCAGGTCGGTCAGGCTTTGCTTGACCTCGCGGTACAGCACGCCGAGGAAATTCAGCGGGATGTAGAGCTGGATCAGGAACGCGTTGACCATCACCAGGTCGCCGAGCGTCAAGCGGCCGTCGACCACCCCCTGCGTCGCCCGCCACAGCATCGCGACGAGGCTCGTCGCGATGATCAGCTGCTGGCCGACGTTGAGCAGCGACAAGGTGGTCTGCGATTTCAGCTGCGCGCGCCGGTAGGCGTCCAGCCCCTCGTCGTAGCGCCGCGCCTCGAGCTCCTCGTTGTTGAAGTACTTGACGGTCTCGTAGTTCAGCAGCGCATCGATCGCCCGCGTATGGGCCTTCGAATCGAGCTCGTTCATCTCGCGCCGGAAGCGCGTGCGCCACTCGGTCACCGCGACGGTGAAGACGGTGTAGGCGGCCAGCGCGGCCAGCGTGATCCAGACATAACCGGCGTCGAAGCGGAAGCCGAGGATGCCGAGCACCAGCAGCACCTCGACCAGCGTCGGCAGGATCGTGTACAGCGAATACGACACCAGCGACTGCAGCGCGCGCGTGCCGCGTTCGATGTCGCGCGACAGCCCGCCCGTCTGGCGCTCGAGGTGGAAGCGCAGGCTCAGCGCGTGCAGATGGCGGAACACCTGCAGCGCGATCTGCCGCGACGCGCCGAACGAGACCTTGGCGAACACCAGCTCGCGCAGCTCGGTGAAGAGCGAGGTCGCCAGCCGCAGCCCGGCATAAGCCAGCAGCAGGCCGATCGGCACCACCAGCAGCGCGCGCGGGTCGCCCGCCTTCAAGTCCAGCGCATCCACCAGGTGCTTCAGCAGCACCGGCACGCTGACGTTGGCCGCCTTGGCGCTGAACAGGAACAGCAGCGCGATGCCGATGCGCCAGCGGTACGGCCACAGGAACGGGAACAGGCGGCGCAGCGTGTCCCAATCCGAGCGCGGGCCGGCGGCCTCGGGGGCCAGCGGGACATTCAGGCTTTGGGAACGGCGCATCGAAGGAGCGGGCTGCTGGCGTGGGAGGGCTGGCGAAGAGCGGTCGCGCAGAAAACCGTCGTGGACAATCAAGCCGCAACTCACCGAGAGATCAAGCCGATGTCCGACTCTTCAAGCCCGATGCCGACGGCGCTGACCGGCCCCAGCAGTTTGCCCGATGGCAGCGAGCTGGTGCTGCGCGTGATGCCGATGCCCGCAGACGTCAACGGCAATGGCGACATCTTCGGCGGCTGGCTGATGGCGCAGGTCGACCTGGCCGGCGCGGTGCTGCCGGCGCGCATCGCCAAGGGCCGCATCGCGACGGTCGCGGTCAACCAGTTCACCTTCAAGCAGCCGGTGTCGGTGGGCGACCTGGTCAGCTTCTATTCACGCGTCGTGCGGGTCGGCAACACCTCGATCACCGTGCAGGTCTCCGTGCTGGCCGAGCGCAATCCGGCCAACCTGCAGGTCGTCAAGGTCACCGAGGCGAACCTGACCTACGTGGCGATCGACCACGACGGCAAGCCGCGGCCGATCCCGAAGTGAGGGGTCACGGGTAGATTTCCGCGTTGCGGCGGCGGACCGGGCTCCGGTCCAATGGCGGGTCGACCACTCCCCGCCCCTGCATTCGCGTGAGCCCCGTCATCGCGCTGGACATCGGCGGCACGCACAGCCGGGCCGCGCTGATCGACGACGGCCGCATCGGCTGGCGCGCGGCAGTCCCGACGCCGGGCCTGGCGGGGCCGGACGCGGTGATCGATGCGTTGCTGCAGCTGCTGGCGCCGTTGCGCACGCCGCCGGCGGTGCCGGTCGGCGTCGCGATCGCCGGGCTGGTGGTCGATGACGATCGGGTCACGATGCACAACGGCGCGGTCTTTCGCGGCTGGACCGGCTTCCCGCTTGCCCGGGCCCTGCGCGAGCGGCTGGACCGGCCGGTCACGGTGATCAACGACGCGCGCGCCGCCGCCTGGGGCGAACACCGCTTCGGCGCCGGCCGCGGCTGCCGCGAGTTCCTGTTCGTCACCGTGTCGACCGGCGTCGGCGCCGGCCTGGTGCTCGACGGCCGGCTCCACCGTGCCGGCAACGGCTTCGATGCCGAGCTCGGCGAGACCCTGGCCGACGGTGGCCGGACGACGCTGGAGGACATCGCCTCCGGCACCGCGCTGACGCGGCGCGCGTTGGCGTTGGGCTTCGGCAGCGCCGCGGCGCTCTGCGATGCCGCCGAAGCGGGCGATGTGCGCGCCGACGCCGCGTGGCGCGAAGGCACCACCGCGCTGGCGCTGAAGCTCGCCGACCTGGCCGTGCTGCTCGGCGTCCGCCGCTGCGCGATCGGCGGCGGCCTCGGCTTGCGCAGCGGCACCCTGGCGCGGCTGCAGCAGGCGCTGGACGCGCTGCCGCCGATGTACCGAATGCAGCTCGTGCCCGCCGAGCTCGGCGCCGACGCCGGGCTGCAAGGCGCAGCCGACTGGGCGCTGCGATGACCCCGGCCGTGCCGCGCCGCGAGCGCCTGCTGTACAGCCGCTGGCCCTGGCTGCTCGCGTCGCTGGTGCTGATGCTCGGCCTGGTCGGCGCCACCGTGCTCGGCTGGCTCTGGTATGCCGACCAGCGGGAGGCGCAGGACCGGCGCGCGGCGCTCGATTTCCTGTGGCTCGAACAGACCGTGCAGCAGACGCTGACCACCAACCAGCGGCTGCTCGCCAACTGGGCGCATGACCTCGCGCCACCGACAAACCGCGACGCCATCGCCGAATTCATCACCCGCTCAGGCGGCCTGATGCGCGACAACCTGGCGCTGCTGGCGGTCGAGCTGCTCGATCGCCACGGCAGGCGCATCACCGGCCTGCCGCACTACGGCGACGAGCGCCCCGCCACGCTGCCGCCGCTCACCGACCCGCTGGTGACCGGTGCGATCGAACGCGCGCGCTCGCTCGAACGCCCCGAATACAGCCGCGTGATCGAACAAGGCGCGCCGCTGTGGGCACTGGCCGTGCCGATCGCCGACGAGGCCGGCGAGCACGGCACCGTGCTGGCCCTGTACGACCTCGATCGCCTGCTCGAGCAGGAAGTGCCGTGGTGGTTCGTGCAGCGCTACGAGCTGAGCCTGGTCGACCGCCACAACAAGCGCCTGTCGCCGCGCGACGGCGCGCTGCCGGAGCGCATCGACACCGTCACCAAACTGAACTTCGGACCCGCCGACAGCGGGCTCGCGCTGTGGGCCAGCCCGCACGCGCCGGCCCACACCACCGCCCTGCTCGGCGCGCTGGTGCTGGCGCTGCTGCTGTTCGCGCTGCTGGTCATCGTGCTGTTGCGCCTGCTGCAGCGCTGGCTGCGCGAGCGTCAGGCGGCACAGCAGGCGCTGCAGGACGCGCTGCGCTTTCGCGAGGCGATGGAGAACTCGCTGCCGACCGGGCTGATGGCCTTCGACCGCGCGGGCCGCATCATCTACGCCAACCGGGCGCTCGGCCGCATGCTCGGGCTGGCGGCCGAGACGCTGGTCGGCGCCGGCGCGCCGTTCCCGTTCTGGCCCGCGCAACGCGAGGCCGACTGCGCCGCGCAGCATGCGGCGATGCTGGCCGGCGCGAGCCCGGCCGACGGCCAGCCCCTGGAGCTGCAGCGCGCCGACGGCAGCCTGTTCTGGGCCCGGCTCTTCGTCTCGCCACTGGCCGACGGCGCGAGCGCGCCGAAGGGCTGGATGGTCTCGCTCTACGACACCACCGCCGAACGCACGGCCGCTCACATCGCGCGTGAGCGCGATGCGCTGCTGCAGCACACCGCGCGGCTCGCCAGCCTGGCCGAATTCGCCTCCGGCATCGCGCACGAGCTGAACCAGCCGCTGGCAGCGATCGCCAACTACGCGGCGGTGGCCGACAGCGGCCTGGCCCAATCGCCGCCGCGGCTGCCGACGGTGCAGGACGCCGTCGCCCGCCTCGGCGAAGAAGCGCACCGCGCCGGCCGCATCATCCACAGCCTGCGCAGCTTTATCCACAAGCGCGCGGTCGAGCACCGGCCGCACCGCGTCGGCGACCTGCTGACCGAGCCGCTCGCGCTGCTGGCGCCGCTGGCCGAGCGGCTGCAGGTGCCGGTGCGGGTGATCGCCGACGACGATGAATTGCGCATCGATGGCGACGGCGTGATGATCGAGCAGGTGCTGTTCAACCTGCTGCGCAACGCGCTCGAAGCGGTGGCCACGCTGCCGGCGCCGCCGCCGGCCGATGCGGTGAGCGTGCGCATCGAGGCCGACGGCGACGAGGCCGTCACCGTGACCATCGAGGACCGCGGCCCGGGCTTCGCCGATGCCGCGCCGCTGTTCCAACCCTTCTACACGACCAAGTCCGACGGCATGGGCCTGGGCCTGGCGATCTGCCGCACGGTGATCGAGAGCCACGGCGGCCGCCTGTGGGCCGAAGCCCGCGAGGGCGGTGGCGCGCGCCTCGCGTTCCGGCTGCCGCGCAGCACCACCGTACTGGCCACCGAATCGCTTGCGCGATGATCCACCGATGAGTACGCCCATGCCGCCCGCCGACCCGTTGATCGCCATCGTCGATGACGATCCCGCCGTGCGCCGCTCGCTGGCGATGCTGCTCGACACGCGCGGCTGGGCGGCGCGCGAATTCGAACGCGCGGCCGACCTGCTGGCCGCGCCCGACATCGGCGTCTTCGCCTGCCTGCTGCTCGACGTGCGCATCCCCGGCATGAGCGGGCTGGAGCTGTTCGACGAACTGCGCCGCCGCGTGCGCGACACGGCCCGATACCTGCCGCCGGTGCTGTTCCTGACCGGCCACGGCGACATCCCGATGGTCGTGCAGGCGCTGAAGCAGGGCGCCGCCGATTTCCTCGAAAAGCCGGCCGATCCGCGCAGCCTGCTCGACGCCATCGGCCGCGCGATCGCCGCCGACCGCGATGCGCGCGCCGCATTCGCCAGCAAGGCCGCGCTACTGCGCGACATCGCCGCGCTGACGCCGCGCGAGCGAGAAGTGCTCACCGAGCTGGTCGGCGGCTACCTCAGCAAGCAGATCGCCGACCACCTGCAGATCAGCACCAAGACCGTCGAGGCGCACCGGCTGCGCATCTGCCACAAGTTCAACGTGCGCACCGGCATGGAGCTCGCCGCCAAGCTGCGTGACGTGCCGGCCAGCGCCTGGCAGCAGCCGCAATGAATACAGAAATCTGTATGATTTCGCGATGAAGACGACACTCGACATCGACGACGGACTGCTGGCCAGCGCCAAGGCGCTCGCCGCGCAGCAGCGCACCACGCTGACGCGGCTGATCGAAGAGGGATTGAGACTGCGGCTGCGCGATGTCCGCCAGCTGCCGCCCGCGACAAAGCCGCGGCTGCCGGTCTACCGTGGCCGCGGCGGCCTGGTCACCGGCATCGACCCCACGAGCAACCAGTCGCTGCTGGCCGCGCTCGAGGCCGACGATGACGCCTGACGTCAACGTGATGGTCGCAGCGTCTCGCAGTGATCACCCGCATCACCGCGCCGCACGCGCCTGGCTCGAATCCGCGCTGGCCGAATGTGCACAGGGCGCCAGCTTCAGGCTGATGCCGATGGTCGCAGCGAGCTTCTTGCGCCTGGTGACGAGCCCGCGCATCTTCGTCCAGCCGACGCCGACTGCCGACGCAGTCGGCTTCATCGATGCAGTGCTCGCAGTGCCGGGGGTGGAGATGGCCGTGCTCGGACCGGAATGGCCCCGCCTGCGCCAGCTCTGCATCGACCACACGCTCGGCGGCAATCATCTGCCCGATGCATGGCTGGCCGCTGCCGTCGTCCAGTCCGGCGAACGCCTGGCCAGCTTCGACCGGGACTTCAAGCGCCTGCTTGCATCCTCTCAATTGACCCTGCTCGACGCGACCTGACTCGTCGATCCCGGCCGCCGGCACCGCGGCGTACCGTCCTACACCCTGCCCTCGCCGGCGCCGACGCCGCGCGCGCACATCGCTTGCTCCAGTGGCACTGCCAGGTCGGTCGGAACATCCGGTTCCGCGCCGCACCACCGAGGCAAACGAAAGGTTGCTGCCATGTTGAAGTGGGCCATCATCTTCGGGTTGATCTCCCTGGTCGCCGCGCTGTTCGGCTTCACCGGCATCGCCGCCGGCGCCGCCGGCATCGCCAAGATCCTGTTCGTGCTGTTTGCGATCGCCTTTGTCGTCGTGCTCGCACTCGCGCTGATGGGCGCCAAGTCCATCGCGAAGTGAGCACTCCCCGGGCCTGGCTGCCCCCGGCCGGCCCTGGGCCGCGCGGCCTTGGGCCCCGCGAGCTGCACCACATCGCGCGGCACCCGCTGCGATTCGCAGCGCAGGTGCTGCGCGCGTTTCGCGCCAACCAGGGCTTCCTGTTGGCCGGCGGCGTGGCGTACTACGCGCTGGTGTCGATCGTGCCGATGCTGGTGCTGGCGGTGTCGGTGTTGAGCGGGCTGCTCGGCGAAGCGCCGGTCTTCGCCGCGCTCGAGCGTTACCTTGCCTGGCTGCTGCCGGGGCAATCCGACGCCATCGTCGCCGAGCTGCAGACCTTCCACGCGCACCGTGGCACGCTGGGCTGGCTGCTGCTGGCGACGATGCTGTTCTTCAGCACCCTCGCCTTCACCGCACTGGAGAACGCGATGTCGATCATCTTCCGGCACCGCGTCGCCATCCGCCGCCGCCATGCGCTGGTGTCGGCGGCGCTGCCCTACGTCTATGTCCTGTGCCTGGGCATCGGCATGCTGGTGGTGACCATCGTCGCCACCGGCTTGCAGAACTTCGGCGAGCGCGAGTGGCATGTGCTCGGCCGCGCGCTGTCGTTCGGCGGCCTGTCGGGCGTGATGCTCTACCTGCTCGGCCTCGCCGGCGAAGTGCTGGTGATCACTTCCATCTACCTGGTGATGCCGGTCGGCCCCCTGTCGCTGCGCCATGCACTGCTCGGCGGGTTGATCGCGACCCTGCTGTGGGAGCTGTCGCGCCACGCGCTGGTCTGGTACTTCGAGACGCTGTCGCAGATCGGCCGCGTCTACGGCTCCTTCACGACCGCGATCGCGGTGCTGCTGACGCTCGAAGTGGCGGGCATCCTGCTGCTCTTCGGCGCGCAGGTGATCGCCGAGGCCGAACGCATCGATCCGGATGCGCCGGCGCTGCCGCAGGCACCGCCGAAGCCGCTGCGCACGCCGGGGTGAGCACATCAGTCGGCGTCGGGCCGCTCCCAAGGCGACTGAGCGCCCCTTGTATGCTGGCTTTACGTTGATCTGTCGTAGTGGAGCGCTGTGGAGCTTGTGGGCGAAGGCGGGCGCGGTGGGCAACGCGCAGCGTTGTCCACGGCAAGCCCGGCGGTGCGGCGCCAGCCGCATCGTCCACAAATCCATAGCGCTCCGCACCGAGGTCGGCACGCCCGGTATTGGTTTCGCAGGTGTGTGCACAGCCCGTCGCCCCTTTGAGCTCGCAACTCGTCCCCAAGCAGTTGGGCGTGCACGCTCTTGCGTTCGTTGCCAAGCCCGAACAGTTACCCGAATGGACTTCGCATGTTGCAAGGATGGGCTATGACGGACGCGGCTCGTGAATCCGATCCCGATGGTCGGCACCTGGACTACATCGGCATTGACATGGCCAAGGCTCGCTTCGAGTGGGGCGTGCACGGTGCGCGATCCACCCAGAGCGTGACCAACGAGCCGGCCGGCTTCGTGGCCTTGCTGGCGGATCTGCGAGAGCACCGAGTAGGTCTGATCGTCATCGAGGCCACCGGAGGCCTGGAGCATGCCCTGGCAAGCCTGCTGCTGGACGCTGGCCTGCCCGTGGCGGTGGTGAACCCACGCGCCGCGCGCGAGTTCGCACGCAGCATGGGGCACCTGGCCAAGACCGACGCCATCGACGCGTTGGCGCTTGCGCACTACGCGCACACCCTGGCGCACAAGGCCGATCAGGCCGGGGTGCAGGTGGCGCCGGCGCCGGCACATCTCGAAGCCTTGCAGGCGATGGTGTTGCGTCGCAGACAGCTGATGGACATGCGCGTGGCCGAGACGAACCGGCGCCAAGGTCCAATGCGGGTGCTGCGCAAGAGCATCGATGCAGTGATCAAGACCCTGAACGAGCAGATCGACGCGCTGGACAAGGAGATCGGAACGCATCTGGACCAGCACTTCAAAGAGTTGGACAAGCGCTTCGAGCACATCAAGGGCATTGGCCCCAACACCTGCGCGGCGATCGTGGCCTTCATGCCCGAGTTGGGCCAGATCAGCAACGCCCGCGCGGCCAAGCTGGCCGGCCTGGCGCCGCTGAACAACGATTCGGGCAGCTCGCGCGGCAAGCGCAGCATCTGGGGCGGGCGCAGCATCGTGCGCTGCGCTCTTCACATGGCCACGCTCAGTGCCGTGCGCTTCAACCCCGTCATCAGGCCCTTCTACCAACGCCTGCTCACCGCCGGCAAGCCCAAGAAGGTCGCCATGACGGCCTGTTCGCACAAGCTCCTGCGCATCCTCAACGCCATGGCTCGCAGCGGCAAGCCTTGGAACCCCGACCTTCACGGAGTCACCGCTTGACGCCGAACACAGTTGCTTGGGGGCCGCGAACGAAGTGAGCTGGGGGCAGACATCTCAGCGCGCCCGCCACCACGCCAGCGCAAGGAACAGCCACGCGCCGTGCGGCAGCCACTGCTCGCGCCAGCGCCACGAATGCATCGGCGTCGTCTCGTGCGGGGCGCGGAAGTCGATGTCGGCCTCATCGTCGAGGCCGGCGGTGATGCCGTTGCAGACGCCGCCGGGCGCGTTCCAGTAGCCGGGTTCGTAGTGCGGATGGCCGCGGCCGCGGCCTTGCATCATGCAGGTGTCGAAGGGGTTGCGGCCGAAGATCCAGTCGAGAGCCGAGCGTGCATAACTTCTCAAGGACGCGTCTTCACCGAAGCGCCGTTCGGCAGCCAACGCAGCGGCGGCGAGCGACCCGAGCCGCGCGTTCTCGCCCTGCCACCAGTAGCCGCTGTCGTTGTGATGCGGGATGAAGAACTGCGCGCGGCCCGGCTCGCCCGGCGCCTGCACCCACTGGCGCGGGTAGCCGAACGGGTTGCCGGCGCCGTCGTTGGTGATGCGCAACTCGTGCCGCAGCGCGCGGCGCACGCCGTCACGCACCGCGACGTCGTCGGGCGCCAGGTCGAGGTAGCGCAGCAGCGCGACCAGCGGCAGCCCGGCGTCGACGGCGTGGAAGTAGCTGCGCGTGCGATCGTCGTCGGCCCAGAACCAGCCGTCGGCATGCTGGCGTGCGATCAGGCGGTGCGCGCGATCGGTCGCCGCGCGGTGGTAGCGCTCGTCGCAGGTGGCCGACCACAGCTCGCAGGCGGCGAGCAGCGCGCAATAGTCGTCGAGGATGTTCTCGCGGCCGTCGTCGAGGTAGGCCGCGTTGTGCTGCTGCAGGTGCGCAAAGCCGCGCTGCGCGGCGGCGAGGCAGTGGCTGCGCGGGAATTCGCCGTCGCGCGGCAAGGTGCTCGCGCGCGCCAGCGCAGCGATCGCGCAGCCGCCGCCCTGGCGGAAGCCCGCCTGGTAGCTGGCGAACAAGTGCCCCTGCTGCGTGGTGTAGCTGCACAGGCGCCGCTGCGTGACATCCTTGGTCCAGCGGTCGAACACCGTCATGTAGAACCAGCTGTCGTCGTGCTGCATGCGGCAGAGGAAGTCGGCCCCGTGCAGCGCTTCGTCGACGGTGCGCTCGGCCAGCCACGGCGCCACCGCCCCGCCCTGCTGCAGCCCGGCGATCAGGTTCCACACCACCTGCGGCGTCTGCTGCGGGTTCATGAAGTTGGCGTACGACAGGTGCGACAGGTACTTCGACGCATCGCCGGACGCGTCGTACCAGCCGCCATGCACGTCGACGCGCTGCTCGCTGCCGAACACCGGGCACGAGCGGTCGGCGGCGTCGAAGATGCCGCTGCAGCGCTGCGACTTGAAGTAGTGGACGAGGTCCGATTGCAGCGACTCGTCGAAGACTTCGGCGCGGATGGTCAGCGGCGCGGCGACGAGCGACGCGCCCTCGCCCAACTGCAGCCCGTAGTCGCCGACTGCTTGCAACGCCGAGAAGTCCGCCGCGGCGTAGTGCCGCCCTTGCCAGCCGGGCACCGGTGCGAGCGGTGCCAGGCGGCCCTCGAACACCGGCGCACCGCCGGCGGACGGCACGAGGGCGAAGAGCCGCGGCTCGATCGGCGCATCGGCCTGCAACAGCGCGACCTTCGGACCGGCGGCTTCGAAGCCGAGGTGGTTGTGCAGTAGTTTCATTGCGGTCGTTTCCAGAGCGATCGTCAGCAGCGCGACGCCTTGAACCGCTCGCTGTCGAGCGACTGGTTTCGCCCCGTTGCTGCCATTGCGATTGAAGACTCAGCGAGATCAGGCCGCCAGGGTGCCCTGTTGCGCTCGTGTCCCCCGGTCGCTCCGCTCCCTCCTCCTCTTACTTCGCTCCACAGGGCACCCTGCCGTCCTGATCCGGCGCGGCCCTGGAATTGATTCTTCGCACGCCACCGTGGTGCCGTTGCCAAGGACATGGGGTGCCCGCTGCAGCGAGGTAAGAGGAGGAGGGAGCGCAGCGACCGGGGGACACGAGCGGCAGCGGGTACCCCGTGGCCTTGGCTCGCTCGGTCTGTGCATGCGCGATACGGCGCCGACGACTGCACAGGGTCGCGAGGCGACGCTCGGTTGAGCGACAAGGACCGTATTGATTTCACTTCAAGCCCGGAAAGGCATCGCCGCACGCGTCGAACAGCAAGCCGTGCCCCGTCGCGATGTCGACGGCGACGGATTCGCCGGTTCGCAGAGAAGGCCCATGGCCGCTCACTTTGGCGCACAGCGGTTCGCCCAGACCTGGGAGCTCCACGTAGGCCAGCCGGTGATCGCCCAGGTATTCGAGCAGTTGCACCTGACCCGACCCGGACCCCGGTCGCAGCTGCAAGTGTTCCGGCCGCAGCCCCAGCGTCAGTGCGCTGCCGGCCGCGGCGCGCCGCGCATCCACCGGCAGCTGCAGCCGGCCGAGGCCGGCGACCTCGATCTCCGCGCCGGTCGCGCCGGCCGCCAGCAGCCGCCCGGCCAGGCGGTTGATCTGCGGCGCGCCGAGGAAGCCGGCGACGAACAGGTTGGCCGGCGTCTCGTACAGCGCCGCCGGCGTGCCGACCTGCTGCACGCGGCCGGCATCGAAGACGACGATGCGGTCGGCCAGCGTCATCGCCTCGACCTGGTCGTGCGTGACGTAGACCATCGTCGCGCCCAGGCGCTGGTGCAGGCGGGCGATCTCGACGCGCATCGCCTGGCGCAGCGCGGCATCCAGGTTCGACAGCGGCTCGTCGAACAGGAACACCGCCGGCTCACGAACGATCGCGCGGCCGATCGCCACGCGCTGGCGCTGTCCGCCGGACAGTGCGCGGGGCAGCCGCTGCAGCAGCGGATCGAGCTGCAGGATCTCCGCCGCACGCCCGACGCGGCGTGTGACCTCGTCCTTCGCGACCCCGCCGCGGCGCAGCGCGAACGCCATGTTGTCGTAGACGTTCATGTGCGGGTACAGCGCATACGACTGGAAGACCATCGCGATGCCGCGCTGCGCCGGCGGCAGCGTGTCGGCGCGGCGCTCGCCGATGTGGATCTCGCCGGCGGTCGGCTCGTCGAGCCCCGCCAGCACGCGCAGCAAGGTCGACTTGCCCGAGCCCGACGGACCGACGAAGACCACCAGCTCGCCATCGTCGATCTGCAGGTCCACCGTGTCGAGCGCGGCCACGGCCTGCGCGCCGCGGCCGTAGTGCTTGCTGATCCCGCTCAGACGCAGCGCTGCCATCCGATCATCCTTTCACCGCACCGGCGGTCAGGCCCTTGATGAACCAGCGCTGGCCGGCGAAGAACACCAGCAGCATCGGCAAGGTCGAGACGATGCCGGCGGCCATCAGCAGGTCGAGGCGCTGGTGGAACTGGCTGACGAAGAGCCGGATGCCGACCGGCAGCGGCTGCACGCTGGTGGAGCTGGTCAGCACCCAGGCGAAGAAGAGCTCGTCCCAGGCCAGCAGGAAGACGAAGGTGGCGGTGGCGATGATGCCGGGCCCGCACAGCGGCAGCACGATGCGCCACAGCGCGCCGAAGCGCGAGCAGCCGTCGATCACCGCGGCGTCCTCGAGCTCGCGCGGGATGCCGACGAAGAAGCCGCGCATGATCCAGATGCTGGCCGGCGTGAACAGCGCGACGTAGAGGAACACCAGGCCGTGCCGCGTGTCGAGCATCGGCAGGCCCCAGCGCTCGCCGAGTGCGCGGTACAGCATGTACAACGGCAGGAAGAACAGCATGCCGGGCACCACCTGCGTCAGCGTGATCGCCACGGACACGCCGTCGCTGCCGCGAAAACGCAGCCGCGCCAGCGCGTAGGCGGCGCACAGCGCGCAGCCGGTGGCGATCAGCGTGGCCACGCCGCAGATCACCAGGCTGTTGAGCAGGAAGGCGCCGAAGTCGACCTGCGTCCAGATCTCGACATAGTTGCGCCAGCGCAGCGCCGCGCCGGGCTCGGACGCGCCGCCCGAGAGCTCGCTGCCGCTCTTCAGCGAGGCCCACAGCATCCATCCGATCGGCGACAGGGTCAGCGCGACGAGCACCCAGGTGAGCGTCGTCAACGCAGACCCAAGCCAGCGCTCAGTACGCATCGACCAGGCTCCTGCGGAAGCCCTTCAGCCACAGCCCGACGAACAGCAGCATCAGCGCCATCAGCACGAAGGACACGGCCGCGCCCTGGCCGAACAGCCAGTAGCTGAACGATTGCCGCGTCAGCAGCGGCAGCAGCAGGTCGGCCCATTCGCCGGGGTAGCCGGCGCCGTGGCCGAACATCATCGAGACGATGTTGTACGAGTACAGGTTGTCGATGATCTGGAACATCAGCTGGATCAGGATCACCGGCTTCAACAGCGGCAGCGTGATGTGCAGGAACTGCTGCCAGCGGCTGACGCCGTCGATCGTCGCCGCCTCGTAGGGCTCCTCCGGCAAGGCCTGCAGCGCGGCGCCGAACACCAGCATCAGCAGCGGCCAGCCGCGCCAGACGGTCGGGATGACGATGGCCCAGAACGCGTTGCTGCCGATCAGCCAGAACGGCCGCTCGTCGACCAGGTGCAGCCAGTCGACCAGCACGGTGTTGATCAGCCCGGTGTCGCGCTGCCACAGCTGGCCCCACAACATGCCGACAACGTAGCTCGGCACGATCCATGGCAGCAGCAGCAGTGTGCGCGCCAGCGCGCGGCCCGGGAAGTTGCGCTGCAGCAGCATCGCCATGCCCAGTCCGATGCCGATCGACAGCGTCGAGACCACCACGGTGAAAAGCACCGTGTTGCGCAACGCGATCGCGAAGCCGGCACGCAAGGGGTTGGCCGGATCGAACAGCACGCGGCGGTAGTTGTCCCAACCGACAAAAGGCGCGTCCAGGTACTGGCCCAGCGTGAACTGGTTGAGCTTCAGCAGCGACATCCAGAAGCCCTGCACGATCGGCAGCCCGTTGACCGCCGCCATCATCAGCAGCGCCGGCAGCAGCAGCAGATACGGAAAGGCGTCGAAGCGCCGCCGTTTCACGATCACGGCACTACCGCGTCTCGGCCAGCACCTGATCGGCCTCGGACGCGGCCGCATCCATCGCCTGCTTGATCGCCAGCGGCGAATACTTGCCGCGCACGCCGCCGACGATGTCGAACATCTGGCCGAGGTTCTTCAGGTACACCGACTCGAGCGGCCCCCAGCCCGGCACCGACGGATAGTGGCGGCCGTTGCGCACCTGGTCGAGGAACAGCGCGTAGTGCGGATCGGCGGTGAGCTGCGGGTCCTGCGCCGCGTCGAGCCGCGCGGGCAGCATGCCCGAGGCCTTGCTGAATCCGACCTGCGCCTCGCGGCTGGTGAGGTAGGCCAGCAGCTGCCAGGCCTCGGCCTTGTGCTTCGACGACTTCATGACCGCGAGGTCGGAGCCGGAGAAGAAGGTCTGGTGGCCTTTCAGGCCCGCCGGGTACGGCGCGATGCCGAAGTTGCGCGCGGTCAGCGATTCGAGCTGGCCGCCCTTGGCCTTCGGCGTCTTCAGCTGCTTCAGGATCCACGGGCCGCTGAAGATCACCGCGTACTGGCCGTTGAAGAAGCCCGACTCGATCTGCGTCGAGTCCTTCTCCAGCGCGCCCTTCGGCACCAGCCCCTCGGCGGCGAAGCCGGTGTAGTAGACGATCGCCTGCACCGCCTCGGTCGAGTTGATCGCCGCGCGCTTGCGGTCGGCTGAGAGGAAGTCGCCGCCGGCATTCCAGATCCACGGCGCCAGGTTGTGCACGACGTTCCAGTCGTTCTTCCCCGGATAACCGAGCGCGGCGACCTTCTTGCCGCCGATCTCGGTGCCGTTGATCTTCTGCATCGCCTGCTTGAAGCTGCCCCAGTTGGCGAAGGCGTCGCGCGGGTCGACGCCGGCGGCCTTGAACACGTCGCTGCGGTAGAACGCCGCACGCGCATCGGCATACCAGGGAATCGCGTAGACCTTGCTGTCGTCTGCGCGGTGCGTGGTGCCCCACATCACCGGGAAGAAGGCCTTCGCGCCGCCGACCTGCGCCTGCTGCGCGTCGCTCAGGCGCTCGAGCGCGCCCATCGACGAGATCGCCGCGACCCAGGTCGTGCCGAGCTCGATCACGTCCGGGCCCTGGCCCGAGGCCGCGGCAGCGGTGATCTTGGCCCAGGCCGATTCCCAGTTCAGCACCGTGACGTTGATCCGCAGGTCGGGCTTGCCGGCGAGGTAGGGACGCAGCAGCTCGCGCATGTCCTGCTGCGGCTGCTCGGTGGTCGACATCACCCACAGGTTCAGCTCCGCGGCGCGCACCGGTGCAGCGGCCAGCAGGGCGGCGGTCAGGGCGAAGAAAGGGAGCAAGCGCATGGTCCAGCATTTCAGGCCAGTCGCGGCGCCACGGCAAGCCTGGGATTTACCGCCGCACCCCGGTAGATCTACCGATGCCGCGCGGTACATCCTTGGATGGCGGTCGCGGCCGCGCAGCGGTTCAATGCCGACCCAAGCCTATTGGTATGGAGGAGAGCGCATGAAGTCGACCTTGACCCCGATCGCGGCTGCGGCACTGTTGTGCGCACTGGGCACAGCCCAGGCGCAGACCGCGGCGGCGGCGCCGGCCGCGAAAGCCAGCGAACCGGCCAGCACGGTGATCGTCACCGGCATCCGCGCGTCGCGCGAGCAGTCGCTGAACCAGAAGCGCAATGCCGACGGCATCGTCGACGTGATCACCGCCGAAGACCTGGGCAAGCTGCCGGACAAGAACGTGGCCGACGCGGTGCAGCGCATTCCCGGCGTCAACATCAGCTCGATGGCCGGTGGCGAAGGCGGCTTTTCGGAGAACGACCGCGTCAGCATCCGCGGCACCAGCCCCAGCCTGACGCAGACGCTGATCAACGGCCACGCGGTCGGCACCGGCGACTGGTTCGTGCTGAGCCAGACCGAGGCGATGGGCCGCAGCGTCAGCTACGCGCTGCTGCCTTCGGAAATCGTCAGCAAGGTCACCGTCTTCAAGAGCTCGCAGGCCGACCTGCCCGAAGGCGGCACCGCCGGCTCGATCGACATCGAGACGCGCCGGCCGCTGAGCTTCACGAAGCCCTTCACCGCCGAAGCGACGGTCCAGGGCTTCTACGCCGACCTGCCGCGCAAGTCGGCACCGCAGATCAGCGCGCTGTTCAACTGGAAGAACCAGAACAGCACCTTCGGCGCGACCTTCCAGGTCTTTTCCGAGACGCGCTACGAGCGCCGCGATGCGCAGGAATTCCTGGGCTATGGCCACATCGAGGCCCGGCTGCCGCTGACCGACGAGCACGGCGAGCAAATGCACGACGAGCACGGCGAGCCGCTGACGCGGCCCAACCCGGTGGTCGAAGCGCATCCGCAGCTGGCCGGCGTGCAGTACCCGCTGCTGATCAACCACAACCTGTTCACGCAGAAGCGCGTGCGCAAGGGCGGCCTGTTCGACATCGAGTGGAAGCCGACGAACGCGCTGACGCTCGATGTCAACGGCTTCTTCTCGCACATGGATGCGACGAACTACGACCACAGCTACCTGGCGAGCGTCGAGAACCTGCTGGCGAGCGAGGACATCCCGAGCAACCCGGTGGTGCGCAACGGCACGCTGGTGGCCGCGCAGTTCCCGAACGCCCACGGCACCCAGGTCGGCTTCACCGACAGCATGTACCGCCCCGGCGCCGCCAGCGAGAGCTGGTACCTCGACGTCAACGGCAAGTACCGCGCCAGCGACCACCTGACGATCACCGGCAAGGCCGGCCACACGCGCGGCCTCGGCGACACGCCGGGCGACCTGGGCTACGAGTCCTACCTTTCCAGCCATGCGGGCCTGAACTTCGCGATGAACGGCATGAGCTCGCCGACCATCGTCTCGTTCCCCGGCATGAACACCGCCGACTTCCATGAGTCGTCGCTGTTCGGCATGTGGTATTCGATCGTGCGCGTGGTCGACAAGGAGAGTTACGCGCAGGCCGATGCCGAATGGGCGATCGACAAGGGCGTGCTCGACTCGGCCAAGTTCGGCGTGCGCTTCACCGACCACAAGCGCCAGGTGCGCTACCCGAACAACGGCGGCTGCGGCTGGGGCGCCGAGACGGTCGAGACCGGCGCCTGCCCGGGCAATGCGCAGTGGGACGGCACGATGTACCCAGCAAACTTCGGCCGCGGCTTCGGTGGCGGCGACGCCTTCCTGCGCAACCTGTGGCGCCTGCCGCCGCACACCGTCGAGCAGGCGGTCAAGACCAACACCGTGCCGACCGAGAACTACTGGCCTGGCGAATTCGCCGTCGGCGAAAAGACCGCCGCCGCCTACGCGATGCTGAACCTGGCCGGTGACAAGTGGCGCGGCAACGTCGGCCTGCGCTTCGTGCGTACGAAGCAGGCCACCGACTTCAACATCCCCGAAGGCCCGAACCCGGTCGAATCGCCGACCTTCGGCCCCTTCACCCGCATCCACGACGAGCGCAGCTACGACGACGTGCTGCCCAGCGCCAACCTGCGCCTGGAGCTGGGCAAGGACCTGGTGGCCCGCTTCTCGGCCGCCAAGACGATGACGCGCGTCGACTACAGCGCGCTCGCCGGCGCGATCACCAGCCTGGACAACCTGACGCACTCGGGCCACGGCGGCAACGTGGATCTCAAACCGGTGCGCTCGCGCAACCTGGACGCGTCGATCGAGTGGTATTTCGCGCCAAAGGCTGTTCTGTCGGCCGCCCTCTTCCACATGGACTTCTCGTCCTACCTGGCCTTCGGCACGCGCAAGGCGATGCTGCCCGACGCCAGCAACCAGAACGCGATCACCGAATACACGATCACCTCGCCAATCAACATCCGCGCGAAGAACAAGGGCGTCGAGCTGGGCTACCAGCAACCCCTGTTCGGCAACTTCGGCATCGTCGCGAACTACACCTACACCAGCGGCAAGGATTCGAAGGGCGATGGGCTGGTCGGCTCATCGAAGGACACCTGGAACCTCGAGGGCTACTACGAGGACGATCGTTTCAGCGCGCGCCTGGCCTACACCTACCGCTCGGCCTACCTGGTCGGCCTGGACCGCTCGACGACGCAATACGCCGATGCCGTGGGCTACCTCGCCGCATCGCTGAACTACAAGATCAACGACAACGTCACGATCGCCTTCGACGCGCTGAACCTGAACAACCCGACGCTGAAGTACTTCGGCGACAACCGGGATCAGCCGCGCGCCTTCTACACCAATGGCCGCCAATATTTCCTCGGTGTCCGCGTATCGATCTGAGCCGGCGGCCTGGCCCGCGCTGCCGCAGCAGCGCAACGCGGCGATCGACGCGTTGCGCGGGCTGACCTTCGTCGTGATGGTGTGGGTCAACGAACTGGCGGGTGTTTCCGACATCAGCCACTGGTGGAAGCACATGCCGGCCCATGCCGACGCGATGAGCTTTCCGGACATCGTGTTCCCGGCGTTCCTGTTCATCGTCGGGCTGTCGATCCCGTTCGCGCTGCAGCGCCGGCTGCAGGCGGGCGACGGCCCGCTGCCACTGGCGCGCCACATCGGCGAGCGCACGCTGGCGCTGGTGCTGATGGGTCTGTTCATGGTCAATGCCGAGAGCGGCCATCACGCCGAGTCGATGGCGCTGCCGATCGCGGGCTGGTCGCTGCTGTTCTTCGCGGCGGTGGTGCTGGTGTGGGGCGACTGGCGTGGCGGGTCGACGCTGCTGCGGGCGGCGCTGCGCGCCGCCGGCTGGGCACTGCTGCTGGCGCTGGCGCTGCTGTACCGCGGCGGACCCGAAGGCCGCGACGGGCTCGCGCCGCAGTGGTGGGGCATCCTCGGTCTGATCGGCTGGGCCTATGCGCTGGCCTGCGTGCTCTACCTCGCCGCCCGCGGCCGGCTCGGCGTGTTGATCGCGCTGACGGCGGCCTGCACGGCCTTCGTGGTGCTCGACCGCCTGGGCCCCGGAGGACCGGTCGCACGCGCGCTGCTCGGCCAATCGGCCCATGCGGCGCACGCATCCATCGTCTTGTGCGGCGTGGTCTGCGCGCTGATCCTGCACGACGAGCGGCGCGCCGCACCACCGCAACGGCGTTTGCTCGACGCGTTGGCCTGGGCGCTGCTGCTGCTGATCGCCGGCCTCGCGCTGCGGCCGGCCTTCGGCATCTCGAAGATCCACGCGACGCCGAGCTGGTGCCTGCTGTGCGCCGCGATCTGCGTGCTGCTGTACCTGGCGCTGCATGCGCTCGTGCAGGCGGGCCGCGGCGGCTGGATGCGGCTGGTCGAGCCGGCGGCCTCGAATCCGCTCGTGACCTACCTGCTGCCGTATGTGATCCTGGCGGCGATGACGCTGCTCGGGCTGTCGTGGCCGGCGGCCTGGCGCACGGGGCTCGGGGGCATGCTGGCGATGGCGGTCTATGCCGCGCTGATCGTCGCCGCGGCCGGGGCGATCGGCCGTGCGGGGTTGCGCATCCGGCTGTAGTCGCCTCGGTTCTGTGACCGCTTGCAGCCAGTTCCCTTTGATGCCGGAGCCGGGACTTCTACCGCCATTGCAGGCGCCCGAGTGCTGGCATGAGTTACTCCATGTCGGTTGCCGAGCCGAGAAGCTCGTCAAGTTGGTCGAACGTCTCGTCGTTCCAACTCGTGCTCCCGGAGCCGATGTCTTCGTCGAGCGCTTCCTTCGAGGGATAGAGCTCGTGCACGACGAGCAGCGTCTGCCCAGCTCTTTCCTCGAGCGTGACCGTGGTGATCTGCCCGTTGCCGCCCGCTTCTTCATTGGTCCAGACGAGACGCGACGGCGGTGTCACTTCCAGGTACCTGCCGTGGAACGCCATGGGCTCTGGGGCGGCAGGGTGGCGGAACACGAGGCGGTACGCACCGCCCACGCGAACGTCGAGCTCACAGGAAAGCAGCGTCAGGCCCAACGACTTCGGAACCCACCAGCGTTGAAACAGCTCGGCCTTGGTCCACGCCTCGAACACGAGGCGCGGCGGGGCGTTGATGGTTCGCGTAACGACGAGCTCACGCTCGGACTTCCGCTCCACCGACATTCGATTCTTCAGGGAGCTTGGCTGACTACTTCTTCCTGCGTCCATCGACTTTCTCCTTGCGTTTCAATCCTTCGACAACCTTGTCCAGCTCGTCGAAGCGTGCCTCCCAGAGCTGGCGGTACCTCTCGATCCACATCGCCTCTTCCTCGAGTCGACGCAGACCCAGCTTGCAGGTCCGCACGCGCCCGACCTTTTCGGTGGTGACGAGCCCCGCCTGCTCCAACACGCCGACGTGCTTCTTCATGCCCGTGAGGGTCATGCGGAACTTCTCGGCCAGGTCCGTGATGGAAGCGTCAGCGCGCACTAGCTGCTCCAGAACGCCACGTCGGGTAACGTCCGACAGCGCGGCGAAAGAGGCATCGAGGTGGGTACCTGTATACTGAACCATGTGGTTCACTATATCGCCCGCACCTGCGGATTGCAAGGAGCGCGCGCGCAGAGAGATCAGGGCAGCCGATGACTACTCAGGGTCGTGAGCCGACCTACGCAAGCGAAGTGCGGAGACACAGCGTCACCTGGGCGCTTTGTCCAGCAGCGCATTGGCCAGGCTGTACGCCGTCAGCATCGATGTCCGCGAATTGCTCGACGCGCTGCCTTCGATGCGGATCGAGATGCGCCCACCGACGCCGTCGGCATCCACCTGGTGCACGTTGGCCTGCAATCCCGGGTTGGCGACCAGCTCGACCACCGTGTGGTCCCAGCCCAGCGTGGCCAGCGCGATCGTCGCGGCGACGTTGGCATTCTTCGGATACAGCGTGGCCGCTTCGCGCGCGCTGCCGCTGAACAGCACCACCGGGGCCTTCAGCGCATCGAGGTCGACGCGCGCCTCGGCGATCGTGCCGCGCCATGCCGCGGGCGGCTTGCTGCTGCGCAGCTGAACCCGGTGCAGGCCGCAGCGCTGCGCGGCGGCCAGGATGTCGAGTCCGCCGATAGCGCCTGAAGTGAGCAGCAGACGCGCACCGCCACGCTCGGCAGCGCGCAGCAGCCGTCGATGGAGCGCCTCATCGGCCAGCGCGCCGACCGAGGCCAGCAGCAGGTCGCAGCCGGCCACGAGGATTCGCTCGCCGTGGGCCGCCACCGCGTGGTGGCCGGCGCACTCGGCGACGACCTCCGGCCTGGCGTCCAGCAGGGCATCGAGCGAGGTCCACATCGGCAGCGCGCTGGTCGTCGCGGCCCCGGGGTGCTGCGTCACCAGCGCGCCGAGCAGCGCGACCTTGCGCGGCGGCTCGGCCAGCACCTCGCACAGCGCGGTGCCGATGGCGCCGAGCCCGATCAGGGCAACCTTCAGCGGAGCGCGGGCGGCAGTGTCGTGGGTCATGGCGGGGGCGGGAATGGCAATGCCGCCAGTGGACACGCCCGCGGCGCGCGGTACAAACGATAAAGCCCGCTCAATCCATCGGCCCGACCACTGAATCACGGGCGCTACGTAGAACTACCGCGGGCGAGCAGCCGCCGCGATGAGACAACCGCAGCGGCAACCGCCAGCAGGAGCCGCCCGATGACTCCCGACCCGCCCCCTCCCCCCGCCCCGACCTTCGGCACCGTGCCGTCGTCGCGCGTCAGCGTCACGCTGCGCCAGCTGCGCGCCTTCGTCGCGCTGGCGCATACCCACAGCTTCACGGCCGCCGCGGCGCAGCTGCATGTGACGCAATCGACGTTGAGCGCGCTGGTGCGCGACTTCGAGGCGGAGATCGGCTCGCGCCTCTTCGACCGCACGACCCGCAGCGTCGACATCAACGCTGCCGGGCGCGAGCTGCTGCCAGTCGCCGAGCGCGTGCTGCATGACCTGGAAAGCGGCGTCGACGCGGTGCGCGAGCTGCAATCGAAACACCGCGGCAGCCTCACCGTGGCCGCGACGCCGCTGCTGGCGGCGAGCTTCGTTCCCGGCGTCTGCGCCGCACTGAAGCGCCACCATCCGAACCTGTTGATCCGCGTGCACGACCGCCTGGCCGTGGAGAACCTGCGCAGCGTGCGATCGGGCGAGGCCGAGCTGGCGATCGGCCACTTCGGGCCGGTGAGCGAGGACATCGCGCTGCGGCTGTTGCGCAGCGGCCGGGTCGGTGTCGCGGTGCCGCAGGCGCATGCCTTCTCTGCGCGCAGCGCGCTGGGCCTGGCGGAGCTGCAGGGCGAGCCACTGATCCTGTTGAGCCGCGACAGTGCGTTCCGCGATCTGGTCGAGCACGCGCTGGCGCAGACCGGCTGCGCGCCGCGGCCGGAGTACGAAGTGGCCTACCTCGGCACCGCGATCGGGCTGGTCGAAGCGGGCCTCGGGCTGGCGCTGTGCCCGTCGCACACGAAGGCGGTACTCGAACGTGCCGGCGTGCGCTTCGTGCCGCTGGAGCCGCCGCTGATCAGCGGCGTGTCGATCGCCACGCTGAAGGGGCGCGCGCTGTCACCGGCGGCCGAGGCCTTCGTGGATTGCGCGCTGGCCGCGTTGCCGACGCGTTAGGAATTACAGCGGAATCTGGTACGCCTGCTCGACCAGCCGCTGCAGCCGCCGGTCGTCGTGGTCCAGGCGCTCGAGGTCGCGCCGGATGCGCTTGCTCTCGTCTTCCTTGATGTCCTTCTTCGCCAGCTGGTCGGTCAGCTCCTTGCGCTGCCGCCGGTTGCTGTCCTGCAGCTTCTTCAGGTCGTGGATCTGCTTGCCGACCTGGTAGCCACGCATGAACGCCGCTTCGGCCGGCCCGCTGCACACGCCGTAGTAACTCGCGCCGTCGGCGCCTTTCGTGCGGCCGACCTGCGGCTGGCAATAACTCTGCAGCCCCTGCTCGCGACCGCGCGCATACGCCGTGGGATCGGGCACCACGCCAACCTCGCGGCAGGCCTTGGCATGCTCGTCGAGACGGCTGATCCCCCAGCCCGCCACGCCGTCGCTCTGGCCGATCGCGCGCCAGTCGGCGCGGCGGCACTCCTTGTCCGACAGCGTCGCGCAGCCGGACAGCGCCGCGGCTGCGCACAGGAGCGCGGCGGCCTTCATCAGTCGATGAAGAAGTCGGGGATGAAGTCGGTGGTGCCGGGCACGACCGCGTAACGATCGAGATCGGTGATGCCGTGCTTGGCGAGCAGCTCGTCGTCGATGAAGAAGTTGCCGCTGGTCGACTTGGCGTCGCTGGTCAGGATCAGGTACGCGGCATCCGACAGGATCTCCGGCACACGGCACTTGTTGGTATCGACGCCGGGAATCATCTGCAGCGCGGCGGTGGCGATCGCCGTGCGCGGCCACAGGCTGTTCACCGCGATGCCGTGCTTCCTGAATTCGCGCGCATGGCCCAGCGTGCACATGCTCATGCCGTACTTGGCCATCGTGTAGGCCACGTGCGGCGCGAACCAGTGGTCCTTCATCGACAGCGGTGGCGACATGTTCAGCACATGCGGATTGCGCCCCGCCTGCCCCGCCTTGATCAATGCCGGCAGGGCGGCCTGCGTGCAGCAATAGGTGCCGCGCGCATTGACGCCCATCATCAGGTCGAAGCGCTTCATCGGCGTCGCGGCCGTCGGCGTCAGGTTGATCGCGCTCGCGTTGTTGACCAGGATGTCGATGCCGCCGAAGCGCTCGATGCCCGCAGCCACTGCGCGCGCCACCGCGTCTTCGTCGCGGATGTCGGTCTGCACCGCCAGCGCCTGGCCGCCGGCGGCTTCGATCTCGGCGGCGGCGCTGTACAGCGTGCCGGGCAGCTTCGGGTTCGGCTCGGTGGTCTTGGCCACCAGCACGATGTTGGCGCCGTCCTGCGCAGCGCGCTTGGCGATCGCCAGGCCGATGCCGCGCGACGCGCCGCTGATGAACAGGGTCTGGCCCTTCAGGCTGCGTTGTTGTTTCATGCGAGTCTCCTCATGTCATCGAGAGTCGGGGCAGCACCTGGCCGGCAATGTGCTCGGCCAGCGCCTGCCCCCAGGCCCGGTACACCTCGGCACCGGGGTGAAAACCGTCTCGCGCCAGCAGCGCGGCATCGAGCGGCAGGTCGAACGGCAGATGGCTCACGTCGTGCTGCACCGAGGCCCAGACCGCCAGCGCCCGATCATGCGCCGCGGCGTCGCGGCCGGCAATCCAGCGCAGCGGCTGCGGCAGCCCGGCGAAGCGCTGCATCGGCGGCACCGGCGTCAGAACCAGGTGCCGAACACCGTGCGCATCGCGCAGCGCGCGGCACAAGGCCTCGCGCGCGGCAATCGCGCGCTCAGGCGGCACCTGGTCGGTGACGTCGTTGACGCCGGTGACGATCACCGCGACCTCGGCAGGATGAAGCGGCGCTTCCTGAAGCAGCGCCATCGCCTGCGCCGTCGTCACGCCCGAGCGCGCGCGCAGTTGCCACTGCACGCGGCGCTTCGCGCGTGCCGCGAGCGAGCGCGCCAGCTGCATTGCAAGCGCCTGCTCCTGCGTCTCGACGCCGACGCCGGCGGCCGACGAATCGCCGAGCACCAGCAGCGACAGTGCGCGGCCGCGACCGACGGCGCCGCTGCGCGGGCCATCGGCTTCGGGCAGCTTCGGCAGCCGCCGGCGCGTGCGCAGCGCCTGCGCAAACAGCAGCGGGCCGAGCGCGACTTTCAGCGCCAGCGACATGCCGGCGTCAGAACTTGCTGAAATCCGGCTTGCGCTTCTGGAAGAAGGCCTGGAAGGCCTCCATTGCCTCGGGGCTGCGCAGTCGCGCGCCGAAGATTTCGCCTTCGGTGGCGATCGTCTGCAGCACGGCCTGGCGCTGCGGCGCGCGCATCAGCTTCTTGGTGTCGCGCACGGCGCCCGGCGGCAGCGCATTGAAACGCTCGGCCATGCGGCGCGCATGCGGCACCACCTCGGCGCTCGGCAGCACCGCATTGGCAATGCCGCAATCGACCGCCGCGGCGCCGGTGAAGGGCTCGCCCAGCATCAGCTTCTCGGCGGCGCGCACGTGGCCCATCAGCTGCGGCAGCACCAGGCTCGACGCGAATTCCGGCACCAGCCCGAGGCTGGCGAAGGGCATCGCCAGGCGCGCTTCGTCGCTGACGTAGACCAGGTCGCAATGCAGCAGCATCGTCGTGCCGATGCCGATCGCCGCGCCGGTGACTGCGGCGATCACCGGCTTGTCGCAGCCCACCAGCGCCTGCATGAAGCGGAACACCGGCGAATCGGCGCCCTGCGGCGGGCGCTGCATGAAGTCTTCCAAGTCGTTGCCCGAGGTGAAGAGGCCCGGCTGCCCGGTGATCAGCACCGCGCGCACCGCCGGGTCGAGCACCGCAGCATTGATCGCGTCGCTCATCGCCTGGTACATCGCCTGCGTCAGCGCGTTCTTCTTTTCCGGTCGCGCGATCTCGATCGTGGCGACGCCGTTGAGCGTCGCGGTCTTGATGTGGTCCATCTGTCGTCTCCTTGGGGAATCGATGCCGTCACGCGGCGAAGAAGCCGCTGACGTCAACGGTGCCGGCGAGCTGGAAGCCATCGGCGGCGGTGATAGGGATCGTCTGCATGGTTCGCTCTGCCGATTCAGGCCGCGCTGACTTCGGACCAGTGATTCGCCAGATGCATCAGGTGCGCGCGCGCATAAGCCGGCTTGTCGAGCGCGCCGTAGGCGAAATGCGGTTGCAGCGCGCCGGCATGGCGCTCGAAGCGCTCGAACGCCGCGAGCAGCCGCGCCACCGCCTGGTCCAGCGGCAGCGCGGCATCCAGCGCCGGCGCGCCGGGAATCGGCTCGTCGAGCGCATGGTTCATGCGGCCGCGCGCGTTGAACAGCGCCCAGGCCGCCGCGCCGACGGTGCCCTGGAACAGCGCTGATTTCGGCTGCGGATAACCGTCGATCGAATACTCGATGCTCTGCGCGGCGTGCTGCAGCACCTGCGACAGCGGCCAGGCACCGCTGCTGCGCACGCCGTCGCGCTTGGCCAGCGCCGCAACCGCGTCGCGCGCCGCGGCGAACGAGCGGAAGAGCTGAGGCGTCGCCTCGCCGCAGCCCGCGAGCGGCAGCACCGCACCGGCCGCGCCGGCCACGATCAGGTGTCGCCGGCGCAGCATCACGCTCAGACGCGCTCGAAGATGCCGGCCGCGCCCTGGCCGGTGCCGACGCACATCGTGACCATGCCGTACTTCTTGTTGTGGCGGCGCAGCGCATGCACGACGGTCGCCGCGCGGATCGCGCCGGTGGCGCCCAGCGGGTGGCCGAGCGCGATCGCGCCGCCCATCGGGTTGACGATCTCCGGGTTCAGGCCGACGGTGTTGATCACCGCCAGCGCCTGCGCCGCGAAGGCTTCGTTCAGCTCGATCCAGCCCATGTCGGCCAGCGTCAGGCCGGCGGACTTCAGCGCGCGCGGGATCGCCTCGATCGGGCCGATGCCCATGATCTCCGGCGGCACGCCGCAGGACGCGAAGCTGACGAAGCGCGCCAGCGGCTTCAGGTCGTACTGCTTGACCGCCTTCTCGCTGGCCAGGATCAGGCAGCCGGCGCCATCGCTGGTCTGCGAGCTGTTGCCGGCCGTCACGCTGCCCAGGCCGGTGGCCTGGCCGCCAGGGGTCTTCGATGACGCGAACACCGTCTTCAGCTTGCCCAGCGCTTCGAGCGTGGTGTCACCACGCGGGCCCTCGTCGAGCTTGACGGTGCGGGTCTTGGTGTCGACCTCGCCGGTCAGCAGATTCGGCAGACGATCGATCACGTCGACCGGCGTGATCTCGTCGGTGAACTCACCGGCCTGCTGCGCCTTGATCGCCTTCAGGTGCGATTGCAGCGCGAACTGGTCCTGCGCCTCGCGGCTGACCTTCCATTGCTGCGCGACCTTCTCGGCCGTCAGGCCCATGCCGTAGGCGATGCCGACGTCCTCGTCGCGGGCGAACACCGCCGGGTTGAACGAGGGCTTGTTGCCGCTCATCGGCACCATGCTCATGCTCTCGGCGCCACCGGCGATCATCACGTCGGCCTCGCCGACGCGGATGCGGTCAGCAGCCATTTGCACGGCGGACAGGCCCGAGGCGCAGAAGCGGTTGACAGTGATGCCGCCGACCGAGTTCGGCAAACCTGCCAACAGAGCGGCCACCCGGGCCATGTTCAGCCCCTGCTCACCCTCGGGCATCGCGCAGCCGATGATCGCGTCCTCGATCGCCTTCGGATCGAGCGAGGGCACCTGCCTGAGTGCGCCCTGGATCGCCGCGACCAGCAGGTCGTCGGGACGGGTGTTGCGGAAGAAACCGCGGTGCGAACGGCCGATCGGCGTGCGCGTGGCGGCGACGATGTAGGCATCTTGAATCTGCTTGCTCATGTTCGGTACTCCGGATCAGTTGCGCACGGGCTTGCCGGTCTGCAGGAAGCCCATCACGCGCTCCTGGGTCTTCGGGTGCTCGAGCAAGGCGCAGAAGTGCTTGCGCTCCAGCGTCATCAGGTATTCCTCGGTCACCAGCGAGCCGGCATCGACCTCGCCGCCGCAGACCACGTCGGCGATCAGGCCGGCGATGTGGTAGTCGTGCGGGCCGATGAAGCCGCCGTCGCGCATCGCGACGAGCTGGGCCTTGATCGTGGCGATGCCCGAACGGCCGGCCACCGGGATCAGCGACTTCAGCGGCGCACGCCAGCCGGAGTCGGTCATCGCCTTGGCCTGCGCGATCGCGACGTACAGCAGCTCGTCCTTGTTGGCGACGATCACGTCGTCGTCGAGCAGGTAGCCCAATTTGCGGCTCTCGAGCGCGCTGGTGCCGACAGTGGCCATCGCCGCGGCCTGGAAGCCGTCCTTGACGAAGGACAGGTAGTCGGTGTTGTTGGCTGCCTTGGCTTTCTCGGCGCCACGGCGCGCGATGTAGGTCAGGCCACCGCCGCCGGGCAGCAGGCCGACGCCGACTTCCACCAGGCCCACATAACTCTCCATGTGAGCGACCCGCTTCGCGCAGGCCACGGCAATCTCACACCCGCCGCCGAGCGCCATGCCGCGCACCGCGGCGATCGTCGGCACACCGGCGTAGCGCACGCGCAGCAGCGCATCCTGCAGCTTCTTGATCTCCGGCGCGATGCCCTTGGCGCCCGACTTCATGAAGGTCGGCAGCATCGCTTCGAGGTTGGCACCGGCCGAGAACGGCTCGTCCGGCGACCAGATCACCAGGCCCTTGTACTTGGCCTCGGCCAGCTCGACCGCCTTCAGCAGGCCATCGATCACGCCCGGGCCGATCAGGTGCATCTTGCTGGTGATGCTGGCGATCAGCACCTCGCCGTCGAGCGTCCAGGCGCGCAGTTCGTCGTTCTTGAATTCCTCGGTGCCGGCAGTGATCGGCGCCTTCGCGCCCTCGCCCAGCAGCGCCTCGGGGAACAGCTGGCGCTGGTAGACCGGCAGCGACGAGCGCGGGATGTACTTCTTCTGCGCGGCGCTCCACGAGCCTTCCGGCGTGTGCACGCCGGTGCGGCCATCGAACACCCAGTCGGGCAGCGGCGCCTTGGAGAGCGCCTTGCCGGCATCGATGTCTTCCTTGACCCAGGTCGCCACCTGCTGCCAGCCGGCTTCCTGCCACAGCTCGAACGGGCCCTGCTTGGTGCCGAAGCCCCAGCGCATCGCCTGGTCGACCTCACGCGCCGAATCGGCGATCTCGGCCAGGTGCACCGCGACGTAGTGGAAGCTGTTGCGCAGGATCGCCCACAGGAACTGCGCCTGCGGATGGCTGGCCTCGCGCAGCAGCTTCAGCCGCTCGGCCGCGGGCTTCTTCAGGATGCGGTCGACGATCGCCTCGGCCTTGCCGCCGGCCGGCACGTAGTCGCCCTTGGCGAGATCGAAACGCAGGATGTCCTTGCCGACCTTCTTGTAGAAACCGGCGCCGGTCTTCTGGCCCAGCGCCTTGGCGTCCAGCAGCTTGGCCACCGCCGGCGGCGTCGCGTAGCTGGGATAGAACGGATCGTCCTTCAGGTTGTCCTGCAGCGTCTTGACCACGTGCGCCATCGTGTCGAGGCCGACCACGTCCGCGGTGCGGAAGGTGCCCGAGCTGGCGCGGCCGAGCTTCTTGCCGGTCAGGTCGTCGACGATGTCGTAGCTCAGGCCGAAGTTCTGGGCCTCCTGGATCGTCGACAGCATGCCGGCGATGCCGACGCGGTTGGCGACGAAGTTCGGCGTGTCCTTTGCGCGCACGACGCCCTTGCCGAGGCCCGAGGTCACGAAGGTCTCGAGCTGGTCGAGCACCTGCGGTTGGGTGGTCGGCGTCGGGATCAGCTCGACCAAGTACATGTACCGCGGCGGGTTGAAGAAGTGGATGCCGCAGAAGCGCGGCTTGATCGACTCCGGCAGTGCCTCGGCGAGCTTGGTGATCGACAGGCCCGAGGTGTTCGACGCGACGATCGCGTGCGGCGCAACGTGCGGCGCGATCTTCGTGTAGAGGTCGAGCTTCCAGTCCATGCGCTCGGCGATCGCTTCGATCACCAGGTCGCAGTCCTTGAGCAGGTCCAGGTGCTCTTCGTAGTTCGCGGCCTGGATGAACCCCAGGTCGTCGGCGTTACCGATCGGCGAGGGCTTCAGCTTCTTCAGGCCGTCGATCGCCTTGGTGACGATGCCGTTCTTCGGGCCTTCCTTCGCAGGCAGGTCGAACAGCACCACCGGCACCTTGACATTGACGAGGTGGGCGGCGATCTGCGCGCCCATCACGCCGGCACCGAGAACGGCGACCTTGCGCACGTTGAACTTGCTCATGACTTCTCCGGTGAAGGATTCAGGGTCACTCGACCCGGATCCACTGTTGATTTCGGTAGAACGGGCCGACGTAGCCGCGCACTTCGAGCGACTTGCCGCCGTCCAGCGGCTTCAGGCGCAGCTTGTAGACCTTGCCGTTGTTCGGATCGAGGATCTCGCCGCCTTCCCAGACGTCGCCGTTGGCCTTCGCGTTGCGGATGATGGTCATGCCGAGGATCGGCTTGTCCTTGCGGTCGTCGCTGCACTTGTCGCAGACGGCGTCCTGCTTGGCCTTCGGATCGAGGAACTTCTCGATCTTGCCGCTGAGCACGCCGCCTGAGTCGGTGACGCGCACATGCGACTTCTCGGTCTTGGTCTCGTCGTCGATCGTCTTCCACAGCCCGACCGGCGAGGCCTGTGCGAAGGCCAGGCCGGCAGCGGCGGACAGGACAAAGGCAACCAGATGCTTCTTCATTGCTAACGTCTCCAGGAGGTGGGAGGCGGCAGCTTAGAACAAGGCTTCGTCCATCGCCATCAGCGGCGCGAGACCGGCCCGCGCGCTGCGGATCAGCGACGCGGTTTCGGGCAGCAGCTTGGCGAAGTAGAAGCGTGCGGTGTGCAGCTTGGCGGTGTAGAACGGATCGCCCGAACCCTGCTTCTCCAGCGCCACCTTCGCCATGCGGGCGAAGAGATACGCGAAGCACAGGTGGCCGACGATGCGCAGGTAGTCCACCGCCGCCGCGCCGACCTCGTCGGCATTGCCGAAGGCCTTCATGCCGAGCTCGGTGGTCAGCTTGGTGACCTTGTCGCCCAGGTCGGCCAGCGGGTTGACGAACTCCTGCATCGGCTCGCTGACGCCTTCCTCCTCGACGAACGCGGCGATCAGCTTGCCGAACTTCTTCAGCTTCTTGCCGTTGTCCGACAGCACCTTGCGGCCCAGCAGGTCGAGCGACTGCACGGTGTTCGTGCCTTCGTAGATCATGTTGATGCGCGCATCACGCACGAACTGCTCCACGCCCGACTCGTGGATGTAGCCATGGCCGCCGAAGACCTGCATGCAGTGCGAGGTCGCGATCCATCCGTTGTCGGTCAGGAAGGCCTTGATCACCGGCGTTAGCAGCGCGACCATGTCGTCGGCGTCCTGACGCTCGTCGGCATCGTCGGTGGCCAGCATCTTGTCGAGCTGCAGCGCGGTGAACATCGACAGCGCGCGGCCGCCCTCGGCATAAGCGCGCGCGGTCAGCAGCATCTTGCGCACGTCGGGGTGCACGATGATCGGATCGGCGGGCTTGTCGGGCGCCTTCGGGCCGGACAGCGCGCGCATCTGGATGCGGTCCTTCGCGTAGGCCACCGCGTTCTGGTAGGCCACCTCGGTCAGGCCGAGCGACTGGTTGCCCACGCCCAGGCGCGCCGCGTTCATCATCACGAACATCGCCGCCAGGCCCTTGTTCGGCGCGCCGACCAGCGTGCCGACGGCGTTATCCAGCACCATCTGGCACGTCGAATTGCCGTGGATGCCCATCTTGTGCTCGAGGCCGGCGCAGTGGATGCCGTTGCGCTCGCCGATCGAGCCGTCGGCATTCACCAGGTACTTCGGCACCACGAACAGCGAGATGCCCTTGCTGCCCTGCGGCGCGTCCGGCAGGCGCGCCAGCACCAGGTGGATGATGTTGTCGGCCAGGTCATGCTCGCCGGCCGAGATGAAGATCTTCTGGCCGGTGATGCGGTACGTACCGTCGGCCCGCGGCTCGGCCTTGCTGCGCAGCATGCCCAGATCGGTGCCGCAGTGCGGCTCGGTCAGGCACATCGTGCCGGTCCACTTGCCGCTGGTCAGCTTGGGCAGATAGGTGGCTTTCTGCTCCGGCGTGCCGTGCGCATGCAGCGCCTCGTAGGCACCGTGCGACAGGCCGGGGTACATCGTCCAGGCCTGGTTGGCCGAGTTCAGCATCTCGTAGAAGCACTGGTTCACGAGGATCGGCAGGCCCTGGCCGCCGAACTCCGGATCGCCGCTCAATGACGGCCAGCCGCCTTCGACATAGGTCGCATAGGCTGCCTTGAAGCCCTTCGGCGTCTGCACCTCGTGCGTCGTCTTGTCGAGCTTGCAGCCTTCGGCGTCGCCAGACAGGTTCAGCGGCGCGGTCACCTCGGCCGCGAACTTGCCGCCCTCCTCGAGCACCGCGTTCAGCGTCTCGGCATCGATGTCGGCGTGCTTCGGCAGGGCCTTCAGCTCCTCGACGGCATTGAGCACTTCGTGCATCAGGAACTGCATGTCGCGAAGCGGCGGGGTGTACTGAGGCATGGGACAGCTCCTGGAGTGATACGGAACGGGAAAACGGTCAGCGGGTCGCAGCGCGGGGCTTGCGATCGGGCGTGGTGGTGAGGTACAGCGAAACGATGCGGTCGAAGCCGGTGCGGGCGCGGTCGACGGCGCCGGGCAGGCGCAGGAAACGGGCGTCGTGGTGCAGCGCCAGGATCAGGCCGTGGATCTCGAACAACATCTGCAGCGAATCGGTGTCGGCGCGCAGGTGGCCTTCGTCGATCGACAGCCGGATCGCGCGCTCGAGCGCCGCCTGCCAGGCGCGCACCATCGAGGCCAGCGCGTCACGCACGGGGCCCGGCCGGTCGTCGAACTCGACCGCGCCGCTGATGTAGATGCAGCCCGAATCGAGCTCGACGGAGACGCGCTTGACCCAGCGCTCGAAGAGGGCCCGCAGCCGCGGCAGGCCACGTGCCTCACGCACCGCGGGAAAGAAGATCTCTTCCTCGAAACGCTGGTGATATTCGCGGATCACCGCGATCTGCAGTTCCTCGCGCGAGCCGAAGTGGGCGAACACGCCCGACTTGCTCATCTGCGTCACCTCGGCCAGCGCGCCGATCGACAGGCCTTCGAGGCCCATGTGCGAGGCCAGGCCGAGGGCGGCTTCGAGGATCGCGGCGCGGGTCTGCTGGCCCTTCTGCAACGAACGCGCGGCGGCGCTGGCAGAAGAGCGTTTGCGCGGCGGAGGCAGGGAGGTGACGGTCACGGCGGTCCCGAAAGGAACGAACGATCGTGCTATTTTGCAGAACTCCGCCGGTCCGTGTTGCCAACTCAGGCCGCTTTTTCTAGGTGGCAGCTTCTAGATCGCGCAGCAATCTCGACGCCGGGAAATCCCTTGGGCACGCCACCTGCCAAGGTTTGAATGCGCCGCCGCGGGGCCGATGACACCGGAAAACGACCGGAATGCATTACCCTTCCGGGATCGTGCACCGGAGGTCACCCCCTTTGGACGTCTTGCAGCTCGATGTGTCCGGCCGCCCGCAGGCGTGGATCACGCCTCGCGAGGCTGCACTGCTGTATGCCTGTGACGGCATCGCCTGGACCCTCGGCCGCGCCTGCCACGTGCTGCGTGGCGGCATCCAGCGCACCACCGGCCTGCAATCGCGCATAGAGGTGCATTCGATCGTCGCGGTGCGCGGCTCGATCCCTAGCCGCGCCTGGCGCCAGACGCCGGCGATGACCAACACCAAGCTCTTCGTGCGCGACCGCCACGTCTGCGCCTACTGCGGCGGCCGCTTCGGCTTCGACACGCTGACGCGCGAGCACATCGTGCCGGTCTCGCGCGGCGGCCGCGACACCTGGATGAACTGCATCACCGCCTGCCGCGCCTGCAACGGCCGCAAGGGCAACCGGATGCCCGAAGAAGCGCGCATGACGCTGCTGTACCTGCCCTACATACCCAGCCTGCACGAGGACATGATCCTGCGCGGCCGCCGCATCCTGACCGACCAGATGGAATTCCTGCTGGCCAGCGTGCCGCGCTCGAGCCGCCTGCACGCCTGAACGGTCCCGCGTCTGCCCGGCCTGTGGCGCCGGGCAGACGCCTCATCCTGCCGCCCCGACTTTTCGTCGCCTGCCCCTTGCCGCGCCGGCGGTGGACCCGGACAGTGCGCCCTTGTCGCCCGTCCGGAGAGCCCCGCATGTCCCCGCCCCTGCTGCAGATCGAGCAGCTCAGCCACGTCTACCCCAACGGCACGCGTGCGCTCGACAACGTGACCCTCGAGATCCCGCGCGGCATGTTCGGCCTGCTGGGGCCGAACGGCGCCGGCAAGTCGACGCTGATGCGCTGCCTGGCGACCCTGCAGATCCCGAGCAGCGGCCGCATCCGCTTCGGCGACATCGAGCTGCGCACTCACCCTGAGCGCCTGCGCGCGACGCTGGGATACCTGCCGCAGGACTTCGGCGTCTACCCGCGCGTCTCGGCCTGGGACATGCTGGACCACCTGGCGGTGCTCAAGGGCATCGCCGCGCGTGGTGAGCGGCGCGAGACCATCGAGGCGCTGCTGCAGCAGGTGAACCTGTGGGACGTGCGCAAGCGCGCGATCGCCGGCTTCTCCGGCGGCATGCGCCAGCGCTTCGGCATCGCGCAGGCGCTGATCGGCAATCCGCAGCTGATCATCGTCGACGAGCCGACCGCCGGCCTCGATCCCGAGGAACGCAACCGCTTCAACAACCTGCTGTCGGAGATCGGCGAGAGCGTCGTCGTGATCCTGTCGACGCACATCGTCGACGACGTCAGCGACCTGTGCTCGCGGATGGCGATCCTGGTCGATGGCCGCATCGTCGCGCAGGACACGCCGGCAACGCTGATCGCCTCGATCGAGGGCCGGGTCTGGACCAGCGTGATCGACAAGGCCGAGCTGCCCGAGTACCGCAAGCAGTTCCAGGTCATCGCGACGCGGCTGCGCGCCGGCCGCACGCAGATCCACGTGCTCGCCGACGCGGCGCCGGACCCGCGCTTCGAGCCGGTGCCGGCGGCGCTGGAGGATGTGTACTTCGCGACGCTGCACCGTGAACGCCGCCGCGCCGAAGCGGCTGCTGCTGCCGCTTCGGCCGCAGCCGCCTAGAAGGACGCCGCCGATGCTGCGCCACATCGCCGCCTTCGAATGGCGCTATCAGCTGAAAAGCCCGGTGTTCTGGGTCGGCTGCCTGATCTTCTTCCTGCTGAGCTTCGGCGCCACGACGATCGAGCAGGTCCAGATCGGCAGCCGCGGCAACGTCAACATCAATTCGCCGTTCGCGATCGTGCAGACGCTGGCGGTGATGAGCCTGTTCGCCGTCTTCGTCACCGTCGCGCTGGTCGCCAACGTCGTGATCCGCGACGACGAGACCGGCTTCGCGCCGATCCTGCGCTCGACCTCGCTGCGCAAGGGTGACTACCTCGTCGGCCGCTTCGTCGGCGCGTGCGCCGCGGCGTTCCTGCTGCTGGCGTGCATTCCATTGGCGGTCGCGCTCGGTTCGCTGATGCCGTGGCTCGATCCCGAGAAGGTCGGCCCGCAGCGTTGGGCGAACTACCTGTGGCCGCTGTTCGCGATCGCGCTGCCGACGCTGCTGATCACCGGCGCGGCCTTCTTCGCGCTGGCCACCGCGACACGCTCGATGATGTGGACCTACGTCGGCGTCGTCGCGCTGCTGGTGCTGTACATCGTGATGCGCGTGCTGCTGCGCGACCCGCGGCACGACACCCTCGCCGCGCTGCTCGATCCGTTCGGCATCTCACCGCTGTCGATCACGATGCGCTACTGGACCGCCGCCGAGCGCAACAGCCAGCTGCCGGCGCTGAGCGGGTTGCTGCTGGCCAACCGCGTGTTGTGGACCGGCGCCGCCCTGGTGATGTTCGGCATCGCGTGGCGGCTGTTCCGCTTCGAAGGCCGCACGCCGCGCGCCGCCGCCGCGACGACCGACGGCGACGCCGACGCGGCCGACGAAACACCCGCCGCCCGTCTGGCCCGGCTCACCGACGCCGGCCGGCCCGCAATCGCCGACCTGCCCGCGCCGCGCGCCGACGCCGCCACCCGCCGGGCGCAGGCCTGGGCGCTGGCGCGCTTCGACATGGCCTTCGTGTTCAAGAGCCCGGCCTTCTTCGTGCTGCTGGCGATCGGGCTGATCAACGGCGGCGCGAGCCTGTGGTTCGGCGGCGAGCTCTACGGCAGCCCGTCGTGGCCGGTGACGCGGCTGATGGTGCAGGCGCTGAACGAGGCCTACACGATCATGCCGGTGATCATCGCGATCTACTACGGCGGCGAGCTGGTGTGGCGCGACCGCGAACGCCGCGTGCACGAGATCGTCGACGCGACCGCGGCGCCGGACTGGGCGCACCTGGTGCCCAAGATCATCGCCATCGCGCTGGTGCTGCTGGCCACCGCGCTGGTCGGCGCGCTGGCCGGCGTGCTGGTGCAGACGCTGAAGGGCTTTCACCGCTACCAGCTCGACGCCTACCTGCTGTGGTTCGTCGTGCCGACCGCGATCGCCTCGCTGCAGCTCGCGGTGCTGTCGGTCTTCGTGCAGGTGCTGGTGCCGCAGAAGTACCTCGGCTGGGGCGTGATGCTGGTGTTCCTGGTGGCCTCGATCTCGATGGCCAACGCCGGCTTCGAGCACACGCTCTACAACTACGGCACGACGACGCCGGTGCCGCTGTCGGACATGAACGGCCTCGGCCGCTTCTGGGTCGGCGCGGCCTGGCTGCACGTCTACTGGTCAGCGTTCGCGCTGCTGCTCACGGTGTTCGCGTATGCGCTGTGGCGCCGCGGCGCGACGATCGCGCTGCGGCCGCGCCTCAGCCAGCTGCGCCAGCGGCTGCGTGGCCGCGCACTTTGGGTGCTGGGCGCGGCGCTCGCCACCTGGGCCGGCAGCGGCGCGTGGATCTTCCACAACACCAACGTGCTGAACCGCTACCGGCCCCAGCCCGATCAGGAAGCGCTGCTGGCCGAGGCTGAGAAGACGCTGCTGCAGTACGAGAAGCTGCCGCAGCCGAGCATCACGGAAGTGACGCTCGACGTGCAGCTGCATCCGCGCGAAGCACGCGCCGTGACCCGCGGCCGCTACACGCTGGAGAACCGCGAGGCCCAGCCGATCGACGCGCTGCACCTGGCCTGGCATCCGGCGCTGCAGCTCGACTCGATCGAGCTCGACGGCGCGACGCTGGCCCAGCAATGGCCGACGCTGCACTACCGCATCTACAAGCTCGCGCAGCCGATGCAGCCGGGCGAGCGCCGCACGCTGGCCTTCACGACGACGCTGCAGGAGCGCGGCTTCCCGAACCGCGCGCCGCTGACGCGCATCGTCGCCAACGGCACGTTCATCGACAACAACGAGATCACGCCCTCCATCGGGCTGTCGCGCGAAGGTCTCTTGAAGGACCGCGCAAAGCGTCGCAAGCACGCCCTGCCGCCGGACCTGCGGCCGCCGACGCTCGAGGACGAGAGCGGCCGCCGGCACTCGGCGTTCCGCCGCGACAGCGGCTTCGTGCAGCTGGACCTGACGGTCACGACCGATGCCGACCAGACGCCGATCGCACCGGGCTCCAGCGTGAGCGAGGTGGTCGCCGACGGCCGCCGCACGGTGCGCTTCAAGCCCGACGCGCCGATCGAGCACTTCTATTCGATCCAGTCGGCGCGCTATGCGGTCAAGCGCGACACCTGGCGCTTCCGTGGTCCTGCAGGCGAGGTGGACGTGCCTTTGGCGGTCTATTACCACGAGCCCCATCCGTACAACGTCGAGCGCATGCTGGCGGCGATGAAGCTGTCGCTGCAGGTCTTCTCCGAGCAGTTCAGCCCCTACCAGTTCAAGCAGGCACGCATCCTCGAGTTCCCGGCCTACGCCGACTTCGCGCAGAGCTTCGCGAACACGATTCCGTATTCCGAATCGATCGGCTTCATCCACCGCCAGGTCGACCCGGACAAGATCGACATGGTCAGCTACGTCACCGCGCACGAGATCGCTCACCAGTGGTGGGGCCACCAGCTGGTGCCGAGCAGCCAGCAGGGCGCGACGATGCTGGTCGAGAGCTTCGCGCAGTATTCGGCGCTGCTGGTGATGGAGCGCCTCTACGGGCCCGAGCAGATCCGCCGTTTCCTGAAGTACGAGCTCGACCGCTACCTGCGCGCCCGCGGCGGCGAGGTGGTCGAGGAGCTGCCGCTGGCCCGGGTCGAGAACCAGCCCTACATCCACTACAACAAGGGCTCGCTGGCGCTGTACTGGCTGAAGGAGCGCATCGGCGAACCGGCGCTGAACCGCACGCTGGCGAAGTTCCTCGCGCAGCACGCGTTCAAGGCCGCGCCGTATCCGAACACGCGCGACTTCCTGGCGTTGCTGCGCGCCGAAGCGGGACCCGCTCACGAGACGCTGATCAGCGACCTGTTCGAGAAGATCACGCTGCTCGACCTGAAGACGGTGGAAGCGCGCAAGCGGCCGCGCGAGGACAAGCGCTGGGAGCTCGAGCTGGTGATCGAGGCGCGCAAGCTCTACGCCGACGGCCAGGGCAAGGAGACCGAAGCGCCGCTGCAGGACGAGCTGGTCGAGGTCGGCGTGTTCAGCGCCGAGCCGGGCAAGGCGGGGTTCGACGCGTCATCGGTGCTGTCGATGAACGTGCAGGCGATCCGCAGCGGCCGCCAGACGATCACGCTGGTGCTGGAGCGCGAGCCGCAGTGGGCCGGCATCGATCCGTACAACAAGCGCATCGACCGGCTCAGCGACGACAACCTGAAGGCGGTCGAGCGGCGCTGAGCAAAAAAGAACGCCGGCCGGAATGGCCCCGGCCGGCGTCTGTTCGTCAAGACTCGAGGACGATCAGCCAATCGCCAGCTGGTTGTCGACGCTGCGCACGCCGTCGACCGCCTGCGCCAGCTGCGTCGCGCGTTCACGCGCACTGTCGTTCGGCGCGGTGCCCTTCAGGGCGACCTTGCCGCCGACCGTGTCGACGTCGATGCGCATTGCGCTCAGCTCGTTGTCGCGCGCCAGCCGGGCATTCACCGAGGCGGTGATCGCCGCATCGTTGATCGCGCCCTGCGCCTCATCCGCCTTCTGGGCCACCTGGCCGGCCGCCGTGTCGTCGCGGGCGGTCTGGTCGGGACGATCGCAGGCGGCGAGGCCCAGCGTCAGCGCGGCGGCGCACAGCGCGCTCAGCAGCGGGGTTCGGGGTGTACGTGCATTCATGGATGACTCCTTGGATGGCGGGGAACGCCGCAGGACGGCGGGGTGATGGCAACCATAGGTCCCACCCCGGGCAGCACGGATCGGTGTGGGACGGGTTGTCCTGTCGGAGCAGACCGACCCTTGTCGGCCACTTCCTACCCGTGGCGGCGTTGCCAGCCGGCATCTGAAACGGGCGCCGGCCGGCACGGCCCCTGCGCGGCGCGACTCGACACTGCAACCACAGACACATCTCGCAAGGAGCCGGCACCATGGAACTGCATGAATTCGCCTTCCTGGCCCTGCTGGTGCTGATGGGTCTGGCCCTGCTGGCATGGATCAGCCGGCAGTTGCAGCGGCCACTCGAGTGGATGACCGATTCGCGCCTCGATCCGGCCTCCGGCTACGACGATCTGCAGGCGGACGAGCCCGCAGCGGACTGGCCGCTGCCTACGGTCGACCTCCCGGCGCGCGAGGCCAAGCTGCAGCGCGGCTGACAGCCGCCGCCATTCGGCGCCCGATTCCCGTCGCTCGTCCGAAGGCCCTGGCCTGGCCGTGCAGCGCGCCGAAGAATAGTCGCCGCGCCGATGTCCGGCGTGCGGAGGCGACATGGCTGCGCTGCGAGTGCAATGGACGATCAACGGGGTCAGCCGGCGTTATGCCGGCGACGGCGAGCAGCCGCTGTTGTGGGTGCTGCGCGACGAGCTCGGCCTGACGGGCACCAAATACGGCTGTGGCATCGGCGCCTGCGGCGCCTGCACGGTGCACGTCGACGGCGCGGCCGCGCGCGCCTGCAGCGTGCCGATGTCCGCGCTGGCCGGCAAGCGCGTGCTGACGGCCGAAGGACTCGGCCGCGGCGAGCAGCTGCATCCGGTGCAGCAGGCGTGGATCGAGCACAACGTGCCGCAGTGCGGCTATTGCCAGGCGGGCCAGATGATGTCGGCGGCTGCGTTGCTGGAGCGCGTGCCGCGCCCGACCGATGCGCAGATCGACGACGCGCTGCGCGGCAACCTGTGCCGCTGCGGCACCTATGAGCGCATCCGCGCCGCGGTGCATCGGGCGGCCGAGCTGGGTGCTGCGCGCGGAGCGCGGTCATGAGCGCCGCCACCGCCAACGCCACGGCACCGACGCGGCGCGACGTGCTGCGCCTGGGCGCGGCCGCCGGCACTTCGCTGGTGCTCGGTTTTCGATTGCACGGCAACGCGCAGGCACAGCCCGCCACGGCCGCCGCCCCCTTCCGCCCCAACGCCTGGCTGACGATCAACCGCGACGGCGCGGTGCAGGTGTCGATCTCGAAGACCGAGATGGGTCAGGGCACGGCCACGGGCATCGCGATGCTGGTCGCCGACGAGCTCGATGCCGACTGGGCGCGGATCAGCGTCGACACGATGCGCCCCGACGGCCAGCGTTTCATGATCACCGGCGGCTCGTACAGCATCAGCGCGGCCTGGCAGCCGGCACGCGTGGCCGGCGCGCAGGCGCGCGAGCTGCTGCGCTCGGCTGGTGCCCAGGCGCTCGGCGTCGCGCCTGCGGACTGCCGAACCGAGCAGCATGCGGTGCTGCATCCGGCGAGCGGCCGGCGCATCGGCTACGGCGAGCTGGTGGCGCGCGCGGCCGCGCTGCCGGTGCCCGAGAAGCCCGCGCTCAAGGACCCGCGCGAGCACCGCCTGATCGGCCGGCCGCTGCCGGCGAAGAACCTCGACGCCATCGTGCGCGCGCAGGCCGTCTACGGGCTCGACGTGCGCGTGCCGGGCATGCTGTTCGCGGTCATCGAGCGCAGCCCGGTGATCAACGGTCGGCTGGCGCGGCTGGATGCGCGCGCGGCACGCGCGGTGCCCGGCGTGCAGCAGGTGATCCCGCTGCGGGGCAACACCTTCCCCGAGTCGGAGCTCTACATCCGCGACGGCGCGGCGGTGCTGGCGAGCTCGACCTGGGCCGCACTGCAAGGCCGGCGCCAGCTGAAGCTGCAGTGGAACGAGAACAGCGCCGACCGCAAACCCCGCGGCGGCCGGCTGGCGTCGACGACGACGCTGGCCGACGACCTGCAGCGCGCGCTCGCCGACGGCACGCCGGACGCGCCGCGTGAGGGCCTGCGCCCGTGGGTCAGCGGCCTGCGCCACGGCACGCCCGAAGGCCTGGCCCAGGCCTTCGCGACGGCTCATCGCACGCTCGAGCTGGACTACGAGGTGCCGCTGTACCCGCATGCGCCGATGGAGCCGATGAATGCGGTCGCGCATTGGACGCCCGAGCGATGCGAGGTCTGGGCGCCCTGCCACTTCCAGAGTTATCTGCACCGCTTGCTGCGCGACCTGACCGGCCTGAGCGCCGACCGGGTGGTCGTGCACACCCCCCTGCTCGGCGGCAGCTTCGGCCGCCGCCTGATGCCCGACTACGCGATCGAGGCGGCGCTGCTGTCGCGGGAGGCCGAGCGGCCAGTGCAGGTGCTGTGGACGCGCGAGGACGACATGCAGCACGGCCTGTTCTCGCCGCCGAGCCGGCACCGCGCGCGCGTGGCGCTCGCCGCTGACGGCCGCATCCTGGCGCTGGAACACTCGGTGGCCGCGCTGTCGGTGCGACAGCAGAGCGAGCGCGAATCGATCGCCCCGAGCGGCCTGGACCGCAGCGTGGTGATCGATGCCGAGAAGTTTCCGTACGGCGCCGAGGAGATGCACGTGCGGCACCGCCTCGTCGAGCAGACGATCCGCGTGCTGTGGTGGCGGCGCGGCTACACCGCCAACCACACGCTGGTCAACGAGACGCTGCTCGATGAATGCGCCCATGCGATGAAGGAAGACCCGCTCGCCTACCGCCAGCGCCTGCTCGGCGCGCCGCGCGAGCTGCGCTATGAGAACGAAGGCGACACCGAGGTGATCGACACCGGCCGGCTCGCACGCGTGCAGCGCGTGGCCTGCGAAGCCGCCGGCTGGGGCCGGCCGCTGCCGGCCGGCGCCGGGCGCGGGCTGGCCAGCACCTACACCGACACCTGCGTCGCGCAGGTGATCGAGGTGGTGCCGAACGGCAAGGGCCTGAAGGTGCAGCGCGTGGTCAGCGCGGTCGACTGCGGGCGGGTCATCAACCCGCAGCTCGTGAAGGCGCAGGTCGAAGGCAGCATCGTGTTCGCATTGACCGCGGCGCTGAAGGCGCGCATCACCGTCGAGGCCGGGCGTGTGCAGCAGAGCAACTTCCACGACTTCCCGCTGCTGCGTTTCGACGAGATGCCGGTGATCGAGACGGTGCTGATTCACAGCGACGCCGCGCCGACCGGCATCGGTGAGCCGGCCTCGCACTGCACCGCGGCGGCGCTGGCGAATGCCGTGTTCGCGGCGACCGGGCGACGGCTGCGCCGGCTGCCGTTCGACCTGGGATCGCAGCACCGACCGGCGGCGTAGCAGGGCTGTCGCGGGTTGACACCCGCGCACGTTGGCCTCATTCTTGCGTGGACGTCTTGCATACAAGTCATCCACGCCATGCAGAAACGCAAGACGCCCCCAACCGGGGCGCCAACGCACCAGGAAGCAGCGGACACAGCGCCCGACGCGGTGCGCAACGCCGATGCCGACGCGGTACGCAACCCCGACGCCATCGCCGGCCGCATCGTCGATGCGATCCTCGCCGGCCGCATCGGCGCCGGTGACCGCCTGGGCGAACAGTCGCTGGCCGACCTGTTCGGGGTCAGCCGCACGCTGGTGCGCGAGGCGCTCGGCCGGCTGTCGGCGCGCGGCATGGTGCAGGTCAGCCCGCGCCGCGGCTGGTATGTCATCGAGCCGTCGGCGGCCGAGGCCAAGTCGGCCTTCGATGCGCGCGTGGCGATCGAGACCGGCCTCGTGCACACGCTGGCGGCGCCCTTGCCGCCGGCGGCGCTGAAGCGGCTGAAGCGGCACGTCGCCGACGAGAAAGCCGCCATCCGCTCGGGCGATGCGGCGCGGCGCAGCTACCTGCTCGGCGAGTTCCACGTCTGCCTGGCCGACTGCGCCGGCAACCCGCTGCTGGCCGACATCCTGAAGGACCTGACCGCGCGCACGACGCTGATCGCCGCGCTCTACCAGTCGACGCACGACGCAACCCGCTCCTGCGCCGACCATGCACGCATCGTCGCCGCGCTCGAAGCCGGCGACCATGCGCTGGCCGCGCAGCTGCTGCGCCAGCACATCGAGGAGGTGGCCAACCACCTCGGCCAGCCGAGCACCGGCGACGACCCGCTGCAGCGGCTGCGCGCCGCGCTGCTGCCCGAAGCCGAGGCGCCGCGGCGCCTCTTCAGCGACCTGATCAACCCCGACGCGGCCGACCGCCGCAAATCCCAGGAGAACCCACGATGAACCGCCGCCTGATCACCACCCTGGCCGTCGCCGCCACGCTGCTGGCGCCGCTGGCCGCCCGCGCCCAGGCCGCGCTGGACGACGTGCTCGCGAAGAAGACGATCCTGATCGCCGTGCCGACCGACTTCCCGCCCTATGGCTTCGTCGGCGTCGACCTGAAGCCGCAGGGCCTGGACGTCGACATGGCCAACCTGATCGGCGCCAAGCTCGGCGTCAAGGTCGAGCTGGTGCCGGTGACCAGCGCCAACCGCATCCCGTACCTGCAGACCAAGAAGGCGCACCTGGTGATCTCCACGCTCGGCAAGAACCCCGAGCGCGAGAAAGTCATCGACTTCACGGCCGCCTACTCGCCCTTCTTCCAGGCCGTGTTCGCACCGAAGTCGCTGGCGCTGAAGAGCTTCGCCGACCTCGCCGGCAAGACGGTCGGCGTGACGCGCGGCGCGATCGAGGACATGGAGCTGACGAAGCTCGCGCCGCCGAACGCCGACATCAAGCGTTTCGAGGACAACAACGCCACCGTCTCGGCCTTCGTCTCGGGCCAGGTGCAGGTCATCGCCACCGGCGCCTCGGTGGCCGGCAACATGATGCAGCGCAACCCGGCGCTGAACGCCGAGTACAAGCTGCTGATCAAGGACTCGCCGAACTTCATCGGCATCGCCAAGGGCGAGGACAAGCTGCGCCTGAAGGTCAACGAGGTCATCGGCGCCGCCAAGGCCGCCGGCGAGCTCGACAAGCTGGCGCAGAAGTGGCTCGGTCGCCCGGCGGGCGATCTGCCGAACTGATCGCTTCGAGGGAGCGCACGATGCCGAGCTTCGATTTTGCCGCGGTGCTGGCCGAATGGCCGCTGCTTTTACGCGGTATTGGCGCGACAGTGCTGTTGACCGCGCTGTCGGCCGTCGTCGGCATGGCGCTGGGCATCGCCTGCGCGTGGGGCCGCAGCTGGGGCCCCCGCTGGTTGCAGCTGATCGTCGGCGCCTACGTCGAGGCGATCCGCAACACGCCCTTCATCGTGCAGCTGTTCTTCATCTTCTTCGGGCTGCCGAGCTTGGGGCTGAGGCTGACGCCGGAGCTGGCCTCGGTGCTGGCGATGGTGATCAACCTCGGCGCCTACGCGGCCGAGATCGTGCGCGCCGGCATCGCCGCGACGCCGCGCGGCCAGATCGAGGCGGGCATGAGCCTGGCGCTGACGCGCGCTCAGGTCTTCATGCGCGTCGTGCTGCCGCCGGCGCTCAAGCGCGTGTGGCCGGCGGTGACCAGTCAGATCATCATCGTGATGCTCGGCTCGGCGGTGTGCGGGCAGATCGCGGCGCAGGAGCTGTCGTACTACGCCAACCTGATCCAGAGCCGCAACTTCCGCGCCTTCGAGGCCTACATCGTCGCCACGCTCGCCTACCTGGCGCTGGCCGTCGCGCTGCGCCAGCTGCTGCACTGGCTGGGCCCGCGCTTTCTCTTTGGACGTTAGGACCCACGATGGTCGAGTTCAGTCTGTGGGACATCGTGCGCAACCTGCTGCTGGCGGCGCGCTGGACGGTCGTGCTGTCGCTGATCGCCTTCGTCGGCGGCGGCGCGGTGGGCCTCGCACTGCTGGGCGCTCGGCTGGCGCGCTGGCCCGGCGCCGACCGTGTCGTCGGCGCCTACGTGCAGCTGTTCCAGGGCACGCCGCTGCTGATGCAGCTGTTCCTGGCCTACTTCGGCCTGGCACTGCTGGGCATGGAGGTGTCGGCCTGGACGGCCGCCGCGCTGGCGCTGACGCTCTACACCAGCGCCTTCCTGACGGAGATCTGGCGCGGCTGCGTCAATGCGATCCACAAGGGCCAGTGGGAAGCGGCCGCCAGCCTGGCGCTGACCTTGCCCGAGCAATTGCGCCACGTCATCGGCCCGCAGGCGCTGCGCATCGCGCTGCCGCCGACGGTGGGATTCCTGGTGCAGGTGATCAAGGGCACCGCGCTGGCCTCGGTGATCGGCTTCATCGAGCTGACCAAGGCCGGCACGATGATCACCAACGCCACCTTCCGGCCCTTCACCGTCTACGCCTGCGTCGCGCTGATGTACTTCGCGCTCTGCTACCCGATCTCGGCCTGGAGCCGGGGCATGGAAAGGAAACTGCACCGTGGCCAATGAGATGCCCAAGCCGATCGTCGACATCCAGTCGCTGCGCAAGCGCTTCGGCGCCAACGAAGTGCTCAAGGGCATCGACCTCGCGGTCGCGCCCGGCGAGGTCATCGCCATCATCGGCCGAAGCGGCTCGGGCAAGAGCACGCTCTTGCGCTGCATCAACGGCCTCGAATCCTTCGACGACGGTGCGTTGAGCGTCGACGGCCGGCCGCTGCGCCACGGCGACGCGAAGGCGATGCGCGAGCTGCGCCAGCACGTCGGCATGATCTTCCAGAGCTTCAACCTCTTTCCGCACCTCGACGTCGGCCACAACATCATGCTGGCGCCCGGGCTGGTCAAGCAGCGGCGCGGCGCCGAGGCCGAAGCGCGTGCGCGCGCGCTGCTCGAGCGCGTCGGCCTGGCCGACAAGTTCGCGGCCTACCCCGACCAGCTGTCGGGCGGCCAGCAGCAGCGCGTGGCGATCGCCCGCGCGCTGGCGATGGAGCCGGCGGTGCTGCTGTGCGACGAGATCACGTCGGCCCTCGACCCCGAGCTCGTCGGCGAGGTGCTGAAGGTCGTCGAGCGCCTGGCCGAGGAAGGCATGACGCTGCTGATGGTCACGCACGAGATGAACTTCGCGCGCCGAGTGGCCGACCGCATCGTCTTCATGCACGCGGGGCGCATCCACGAGATGGGCCCGCCGGAGCAGCTGTTCACGGCGCCGCAGACGGCGGAGCTGAAGAGCTTTCTGTCGGCGCTGCACTGAGCGCCCGAGCGCCACCGGCATCCTGCGACATGGATGCGTGCGCCATCGCGCGCAGTCGTTCATGCCTTCGGCGAGAGCGCGTCCGCAACCGCCTGCAGCGCATCCGCATAGGACAAGGCCCGGCCGGCAGCCACGAGCGTTTCGCGCGCGCGCGGTTCAAATGCACACCAGGCGCGGTCGAGGCGCTCGTGCTCCTGCGGCTCCAGCTCGGTCCTCATGCTGGCGCGATGGAGAAGCCCTTCGGCGGCCGCTTCCAGCACGACAGCGGCTTCATGCAGGCCGGCGATCGCGGCCCACTGCGCCGTGACGGAGATCAGATGCAGCCCGGCGTTGTGCGAGTCCGCCAGCGGGACCAGCGGCAGCGCATGCTCGAGTTGGCGCTTCGCCTCTTCGGGTGCGCGGTCTTCGATCGCGAAGAACGCCAGGCACAACCGCACCGACAGGATTCCCGAAGGCGTGTTCAAGCGCTGTCGCAGCGCCAGCGCCTCGTCGAACAGCGCGCGTGCCTGCATCCGCTCGCCGCAACGCAAGTGCACGTGGGCCCGGATGACGAGCGCGTCGCCCAGCTCGATGCTGTCGCCCAGCGGTCGACCCACGGTCAGGGCTTCGCACGCCAAGGGCAGGGACTCGCGCGTCTCGTTCCGGTTGTGCCGGACATGCGCGAATTTCGCCAGGGCGAAGCACAAGGTCGCGGCGTCGCCCAGTGACCGCGCCAGCCGCAGCGCCTCGTCCATCAGCCGAACGGCTTCCCCATCCTCGGCGGTCCAGGTACTCAACCATCCCGCCGTGATCAACGCACGGCAGCGTGCCAGCGAGGGCCGCTCGGCACCCGGTCGCGCCAGCGCGGCGTGCGTGACCTGCGCGCCCAATGCAGGCAGCGCGCGCAGGAACCAATAGTGGTGCAGCGCGGCGGCCAGCCGCAAGCCGGCGGTCGGATCGTCGCCCGCCGGTGCCCAGGCCAAGGCCAGCAGCAGGTTGTCGCGCTCTCGATCGAGAACGGCAAAGTGGGACCGCCCGTCGGCGTGCAGCAAGTGGCGCTGGCAGGCTTCGGCCAGTTGAAGGAAGTGCTCGCGGTGAAGGGCGCGCACGGCGGGTGCCTCGCCGCTGTCGATGAGACGCTCCAGCGCGAACAATCGTGTCGTCTCCAGCAGCCGGTAGCGCAGCACCGCGTCGCCTTCGGCCACGACCAGGGACTTGTCGACCAGCGTGCCCAGGTGCTCCAGCACATCCCAGCGGTCGATGCCGCTGTCTTCGGCCACGTGCTGCGCCGCCTCGAGCGTGAAGCCGCCGACGAAGACGCCGAGCCGGCGCAGCACGGCCTGCTCGACCGGCGACAGCAACTGGTGGCTCCATTCGAGCGCGGCGCGCAGGGTCTGGTGGCGTCGCAAGCCGCCGCGACGCCCGGCGGTCAGCACATGAAAGCGCTGGTCCAGCCTGTCGCGCAGGCCTTCGATGCCGAGCAGCGGCAGCCGCGCCGCCGCGAGCTCGATCGCCAGCGGCAGGCCGTCCAGGCGCCGGCAGACGTCGGCCACCGGGGCGCTGTTGGCAGCGCTGAGCTCGAAGCGTCGATCCGCCTCCTTCGCACGCGCGACGAACAGCGCCACGGCCCCGCTGGCGTCCATTGCTGCCGGGTCATCGCCGACCGGCAGCGACAGCGGGGCCGGCCGCAGCACGCGCTCGTCCTCCAGATGCAGCGGCTCCTGGCTGGTCACGAGGATGTGCACGGCCGGCGCGGCCTGCAGCACCCGGGCGACGAAACCCGCCACGCCGTCGAGCAGGTGCTCGGCGTTGTCCAGGACCAGCAGCGCCGATCGCTCCTGCAGCTCGCGCAGGGCGGCGGCATCGGGATCGGTCCCGCTTTCGAAGCGCAGTCCCAGCGCCGCCGCCACGGCGCCGGGCAGCCACGACGACTCGGCCAGCGGCGCGAGGTCGATCCACCACACGCCGTCACGCGCCCATGCCCTGCAAGCCTCGGCCGCGGCCTGCGCCAGCCGTGTCTTGCCGATCCCGGCCGCACCGGCGACCGTGACGAGCCGATGGCGCGTCAGCAGTCCGAGCAACGCGGCCAGGTCCTGCTCGCGTCCGAACAGTTTCGGCAACGCGGGCCGCAGGTTCGTGAGCGCCCGGGTGTCGGCCGCTGCGTGTGCGCTGGCGCCTCGCTGCGCGGGCTCCGCAGCGGCACCCTCCTCCGTGACCGGCAGCGTGAACCGATAGCCCCGTCCCGGCACGGTCGCGATGGCCGGGTGGCCCAGCAGCTTGCGCAACGCGACGATCTGCACCTGCAGGTTGTTCTCTTCGACGAAGAGCCCGGGCCACACGAGGTCCATCAGCTCATGCTTGCTCACGACCCGGTCGCGGCGTTCGACGAGCGAGAGCAGCAGGTCGAACGCCCGGCCACCGAGCTTGACGAGCACGTCGCCACTCAGCAGCTGGCGCTGCGACGGGAGCAGGCGGTAGGGCGCGAATGCGTAGGCCGTGACTGCCATGGACGGTCCTTCGGTCACGTCGGGATCGTATTGCCGGCTCCAGGACATGACTCAGACTCCACCGGATTTGATCGTGGCTGCATCGTGGGCCGGGGTGGCCGTCCTGTCCTTGAGCGCAGACGACGTCGCCGATTAAAAGTCCTGAAACGTGCTTCAGCGGCCACGGCCGGCCGCATCCACGACATGGGCCCGCCGGAGCAGCTGTTCACGGCGCCGCAGACGGCGGAGCTGAAGAGCTTTCTGTCGGCGCTGCACTGAACGGCAGCAGCGTGCCGTCGATCGCCGCGTCGATGCCGCGGTGGAAGCGCAGCACCTCGTGCTCGAGCCGGCCGAGCTGCATCGTGGTGTTGGCGCCGCTGGCCAGCCCGCGCTGGATGGCCACCGCGGTGCCGATGTCCTCCTGCTGAAACACCGTCTGCTCGATCAGCCGAAAGGTCTTCTCCCAGTGCGGTGTCCAGTCGGCGCCGCTGCGCTCGGGCGGGATCAGCATCGTGTGCACCCAGCGCACCTGATCCACCGCCGGCGAGAACATGCCGATCAGGCTGACGTAGTCGGGGTGCCAGATCAGGAAGGTGTTCGGGAACAGCAGCTGCGTCGGCGAGGCCAGCTTGCACAGTGCCACGCGGTCGCGCGGCGGCTCGAAGGCCTCGAACGCGGCGCGGCGCGCGACCAGCGAATCCTGGTGGGGGCCGGCGTGCAGGTTGACGACGAAGGCATCGGCGAAGAACGGGTAGATCGTGTCGCGATGCAGCACGCGGATGTGATAACCCTCGAGGAACGCGTCCGCGGTCAGCTTCCAGTTCGCGGCGTAGGTCCGGTCGACCTTGCGGAACACCGTCATGCCGGCCAGCCCCAGCCACTGCAGGTGTTCGTCCAGCCCCTGCAGGAAGGCCGCGGCCGAGATTGCCGGGCCGGGCGTGCGCTGCACGAAGATCAGGCCGGCCGTTTCGTCGCAGGGCAGCTCGACCAGGTTCAGCATCGCCGGGTCGATGCCGTCGAAGGTCTCGGCATGCAGGCGGTGGCGCAGCCGGCCGTCGAGCTCGTAGGTCCAGGCGTGGTACGGGCAGACCAGCGCCTTGCAGGGTTTCGCCTGCGCCGGCTCGGATCCGGCCCCTGCCGCCACCAGCGCCATGCCGCGATGGCGGCAGACATTGAAGAAGGCGCGCGCGCGGCCGTCCTCGGCCGAGCGCGTCAACACGATCGGCACGCCCAGCGCATCGAAGGCCAGCGCCGAGCCGGCCGGCAGCTCGGAGCTGTGCGCCGCGACGACCGGCCACTGCCCGAACAGCGCTGCCTGCTCGCGCTGCCAGTGCGCGGGGTCGGTGTAGCGGCGGGTCGGCAGGCTGCCGGCCGCGTCGCCGGTCTCGCGCCGGCCGCTGCGGCGCTGCTGGTCGAGGCGATCGATCATCCCGGCCAGCGTGGCCGGCAGCGGCGCTTCGAGCGGGTGGTTCATCGTCGGGGCTCCCGTCGGGGTGGCTGAAGCTTAGGCGCGATGGGTGATCGGGGTGTTCGCCTTTTGCGCGCTGCCGAAACCCGGGCCGGCGGGCCGGCGCTTCACTCGTGACAATGGCCCCGCGACCCGCCTGCCCGCCAACGCCGCAGACGGCCCTGTTCAGCTTTGCCCGCATGACCTCGACGCTCAAGCCCCGCCGCAAGCCCTCGCAATCGCGCGCCTGGATCACCAGCGGCGCGATCCAGGAAGCGCTCGTGCGCCTGCTGCTCGAACAGCCCTACGAAACAGTCTCGATGCGCGAGATCGCGTCGCTGGCCGGCGTCGGCCTGGGCACGCTGTACCGCTACTTCCCGAGCAAGGATTCGATTGCCGCGGTCACCGTGCGCGGCTGGATGCGCAAGCAGGCGGCGGCGGTGGCCGCGGCCGCGCGGGCGGACACGCCGCGCACGCTGCAGCAGACGATCGACGCCCTGGTCGCCGCGCACGTGCAGCCGCTGGCCGCGCAGAGCGCCGAGTGGCGTGCGCTGCTGACGCTGGAGCGCCGCATCTCGTCGCCCGAGAGCTACCGCGAGATCTACCGCGAGTTCGTCGCGCTGTTCCGCGATGCGCTGGCCGCCGCGTCGGACTGGCCGGCGGGGCTCGATGCGCAGCACACCGCCGACTCAGCCTTCGCGATCGTGCATGCGCTGGTGATCCAGGCGCTGCTGGTGCGGGACGAGTGCCCGCCGGCGGACGTATTGATCGGCGATGTGCAGCGCGCGTGCAGCGGTGTCATCGCCGCAGCTCGCTGACCTCGGGCTAACGCGCTAACGCGGCGGCAGGTCCTTGCGGTCCAGCAAGGTCAGGCCGATCAGCCTCGACACCACCGCCGCGAGGTACATCACGCCGACGAACATCTCGACCGCGGCCAGCATGCGGGCATGCGTGCTGATCGGAATCACGTCGCCGATGCCGGTGCTCGACAGCAGCGCGAAGCTCATGTACATCAGCTCGGTCCAGGTGCGGGGCGACTGCGGGTTCACCGCGGCGGCGAAGCAGCCCGGCTGCAGCGCCTGCGTCAGCACGTAGACATAGGCGAAGCCCCAGGCCAGCAGCGTGAAGGTGGCACCGGCGGCGAACAGCTCGTCGGTGGTGGCGTGGCGGTCGGCCATCATGTAGGCGATCAGGCTGCCGGCCGCGTAGAAGTAGAACACCGCCTCCAGCGCCGCCGACCACGGCAGCAACGACGGCATGCCGAACAACGCCTGCAATGCCAGCAACACCACCGCCGGCACCGCAATGCCGCCGGAGACCCAGTTCAGCCCCGGCGTGCGGCGCACCATCCCGGTCGTGATGGCCAGCACCACGATGCCGAACACGCCGAAGCCGATGCGGCCGGCATCGGTGCCTTCGATGAACGGGTACAGCAGCATGCCGGCCAGCTGCACGACGAGCAGGATCGCCGACGGGTGGCGGCGCGTGTTGTCGATCCAGCGGATGAGATGCATGCGGTGATTGTGCGGCGCAGGAAGCTGCGCCCGCGCCGCGATGCCGGCCGCACTCAGGCCTTGCCCAGCGGCGGCCGCCCGAACAGGCTGGACGTGCCGCTGATCGGCCCCAGCTCGGCCGCCGCTGCCAGCAGCGGCTGCGCGAGCGCCTGCATGCGCGCGATCGTCAGCCGCTGGCGCGGCCCGGCGATGCTGATCACGCCGACCGCGTGGCCGCGCCGCAGCACCGGCGCCGCCATCGCCGCCATGCCCGGCGCGAAGACCTCGTCGATCATCGCGAAACCGCGCGTGCGGGCCGCCTGCAGCAAGGCGAGCAGCGCCTTCACCGTCGTCGGCGCCTTCGGGCCATAGTCCTTCGGCGCACCGAAGCCCTGCTTGGACACCAGCGCCAGCGCGCGCTCGTCGCTCATCGTCAGCAGCCACGCGTGGCCCGACGCGGTGCACGACAGCCGCGCGTCCATGCCCATGTCGGGGTCGTAGCGCAGGCCGCGGCGCGTGCCCTGCGCCTTCGCCACCCAGGTCAGCCGGTCGTCGTCGACGATCGCCAGGCGCACCAGCTCGCCCGAGGTCTCGGCCAGCCGCTCGAGCAGCGGCTCGGCGATGTCGACGATGCCGGCGTTGCTCAGGAAACCCAGGCCGAGCGAGACGAGTTTGGTCGTCATCACGTAGTCGCCGCGCTCGCGCAGCTGCCGCACGTAGCCGTGCCGCTGCAGCTCGGTGAGCAAGCGGTGACAGGCACTGCGCGGCATCTCGATCTCGTCGGCCAGCGCGATCAGCGACAGGCCCTCGCTGTGCGCGGCCAGCCGTTCGAGGATCGCCAGGCCACGTTCCAGCGCGATGCTCACGGCGCCCTCGTTTCTCGATCCGGAACGCATTTCCAATCTGGAAGGCGGTTCTCCTGCGCTTTCGACAATCGTGGCTCTGATCGCAACGAAGGAGCGCCACCATGCGTCGTCTCACCCTCGCCCTGTCTCTTGCCGGGGTCTGCTTCGCCTGGACTGCGGGCGCCCATGCGCAGGACATCCAGGAACGTGTCATCAAGTTCGGCCACCTGAACAATGCCGACCACCCGGTGAGCCTGGGCGTCAAGCGCTTCGCCGAGCTGGTGGCGAGCAAGAGCGGCGGCAAGCTGAAGGTGCAGGAGTTCCCGGCCTCGGCGCTCGGCAACGAGATGCAGCAGCAGTCGGCGCTGCAGGGCGGCGTGCAGGAGATGTCGGCGCCGGCGACCACCTCGCTGGCCGGCATCGTCAAGGAGTTCGGCCTGGTCGACTTCCCGTTCGCGGTGGCCAACTTCGCGCAGGCCGATGCGCTGCTCGACGGGCCGCTCGGCCAGGCGCTGATCGCGCGCCTGCCGGAAAAGGGCCTGGTCGCGCTCGGCTACTGGGATCTGGGCTTTCGCAACGTGACCAACAGCAAGCGGGCGATCACCAAGGCCGAGGACCTCGATGGCCTGAAGCTGCGCGTGATCCCGAACCCGGTGTTCCTCGACACCTTCAAGGCCTTCAAGGCCAACCCGGTGCCGATGCCTTTCGTCGAGCTCTATGGCGCGCTGGAAGCCAAGGCGGTGGATGGGCAGGAGAACCCGTTCGCGGTGATCCTGTCGAACAAGTTCTTCGAGGTGCAGAAGTACGTCAGCGCGACGAACCATGTGTACGCCGCGAACATCATGCTCGTCGGCAAGCGCTTCTGGGACCGGCTGTCGCCGACCGAGCAGCGCATCATGACCGAGGCGGCGAACGAGACGCGTGCCTACCAGCGCCAGGCGAGCCGCGCCGCGGCGCAGAAGGCGGTGGCCGAATTGCAGGCCAAGGGCATGCAGTACAACGAGCTGACTGCGGCCGAGCAGGCGCGCATGCGCCAGATCGCCAAGCCGGTGACCGAGAAGTTCCTCGCCAGCTACGACCCCGCGATCACCAAGCTTTACGCGGACGAGCTGGCTCGCCTGCACAAGTGAGCAGTGCGCATGAAGATCCTCGTACTGCACGGGCCGAACCTGAATCTGTTCGGCCGCCGCGAGCCGCACATCTACGGCACCACGACGCTGGCGCAAATCAATGAGCGGCTCGGCGGGCTGGCCGATGAGCTGCGCATCGAGCTGGAGACCTTCCAGTCCAACCACGAAGGCGCGCTGGTCGACAAGCTCCACGAGAACATCGACCTCGCGCAGGGCGCACTGCTGAACCCGGCCGGGTTGACGCAGCACGGCGTGTCGCTGCACGACGCGATCAAGGCGATGCCGTTCCCGGTGCTCGAAGTGCACATGAGCAACATCGGCGCGCGCGAGCCGTGGCGCAGCCATTCGATCATCTCGCCGGCGGTGAAGGCAACAATCCAAGGGCTGGGCTGGCGCTCGTACACCGCGGGCTTGCGCGCCCTGGTCGAGATCCTGCGCGAGAGCGACGCGGCGTAGCCATCACCCGCGCAGCCGCAGCTGGTTCGGCCGCGGCGTCGCGCGGCGCAGCACGTCCTCGGCCAGCCACAGCGCCGAGCGCCGCGCGCGCTCGGCCACCATCGGCAGCGGCATCTGCACGTAGTCGTCGTTGAAGACCTCGAAGCTGTAGTCGCCGGCGTAGCCCAGCGCATCGAGCCGGCGCACCATCTCCACCAGCTGCCCGCTGTGCACGCCTTCGCCGGGGAAAACGCGGAAGGTGCGCGCAGTGGCCATGCGTTCCTCGAAGGTGCGCGTCTCCTGCCACATGAAGTCCGACAGCTGCACGAGGAAGATCTTCGCCGCATCGAGCTGCTCGATGGCCTGCAGCGGCGTGCCCGCGGCGAGCGCGTGGAACGAGTCGAAGGCGAGGCCGAGGTTCGGGCAGTCGGCGCGGCAGACGACGTCCCACGCGGTCGTGAACTCATTGACCGTGCGGCCCCAGGACAGCCCTTCGTAGGCGATGCGGATGCCGTGCGGCAGAGCCAGCATGGCCAGCTTGCGCAGGTCGCGCGCCAGGTGGTCCAGGTCGGCGCTGGCATGCGTCGACGTCGACGAGCAGGCGAGCAGCACGTCGCAACCGAGCGCGGCGCACATCTGCAGCATCGTCTTCGCGATGTCGACCTTGTATTGATGCAGATGTCCCGACAGCCCCTCGAAATCGCGCAGCACCTGGAAGCCCGTGCCGCGCAAGCCGCTCGCTTTCACCGCCTGCACTGCCGCCTGCCAACCCTGCGGATGACCGACCAGGTCGTTGGCCTTCAGCATCACCTGGCCGAATCCCGCTCCGCGCATCGCATCGAGCTTGGCTTCGAGCGGCCCGGCCAAAGTGATCGTGTCCATGCCGAAGCCGGCGATGGTGTGCTCGATGCTGCGGCGGTGGGTCATCGCTCGTGGTGCACCAGCTCGAACATCACGCTGCCGAGGTAGGTCTTCGTCAACGCGCCACGCTGACCCGAGTGCGTTGCGGCGGTCTCGACGAACTGCATGCCGAGCGCGCGCAGCGCCTGCACGGCGGCCAGCACATCGGGCACGCCGAGGCCGATGCGCTGCAGGCGCTCACCGGCCGGATCGTCGCTTTCCTTCGGCGGCTCGATCAGCTGCAGCAGGAAGCCGTTCTCCGGCTCGAGCGCCGGCGCGCGCAGCAAGGTGCCGGCCGGCAGGATGCCGAAGCGTTCTTCGTCGGGGATCGCCGTCATGCCGAACAGCGTGCGGTAGAACGCGATCCAGTCCGCGCTGCGGCCGCGGCCGATGTATTGCACGACACCGAAGAAGTGCAGGCCCGCGACGGCCGGCGGCTGCGGATCCACCGACGGGATCGGCACGAAGTCGACGTCGACGATCGAGAACTCGCGGTAGCGGTCGACGAAGTGGATGCGGCTGCCGCCGACACCGTGGATCGCCGGGATGTTCAGCTCCATCGCCTCGGGTTGCGTCGGCACCTCCCAGCCGCCGCGCTCGAGCACCAGCCGGTGCGCGGCGCGCGCATCGCGCACGCGCAGCGCGATCGCACTGATCGCCGGCGGCTCGTCGGCGGCGTCGGCTGCGCGGTCGGCGACCGGATGCGCGTTGATCACGATGTTGAGCCCACCCTGCCGGTACAGCAGCACTTCGCGCGAGCGATGCCGCGCGACCGGCCGGAAGCCCATGCATTCGAGCACCTGGCCGAGCGCCTGCGGCCGCGCCGTCGCGTACTCGATGAATTCGATGCCGTTCAGGCCGAGCGGGTTGGCCTCGTCGCTGAACGAGGGCTGTTCCGGCTCGCGGCCCGGTGTGGCCGGGCCGTGCGCCGCATCGAGCAGCAATTCATTCATGCTTCCTCCAGCGATGTCGCCGGCAGCCGCGCCAGCGCCCGAAGCCGCTCCGCCGTCGTCGTCGGATAGCCGAAGAACTCGAGGTAGGGCGGGATCATCTCGAACAGCATGTCGGTGCCGACCTGCACGCGGCAGCCACGTGCTTCGGCGGCCAGCAGCAGAGCCGTCTTTTCGGTGCGCATCACGACCTCGCCGACGAAGCAGCGCGGATCGAGCCGCGCGACGTCGACCGGCAGCGGATCGCCCGGCTGCATGCCGAGCGGCGTGGCGTTGACGACGAGGTCGAAGCCGGCCGGATCGCGGCTGCCGGTGGCGACGCTGACCTGCGGGTAGTGCATCTGCAGCCGCTGCGCCAGCGCATCGGCGGTGGTGGACTGGGCATCGAACAAGGCCAGCGCCGCGATGCCGGCGTCGGCCAGCGAGGCCGCGATCGCCGAGCCGACACCACCGCAGCCGACCACCAGTGCGCGTGCACCGGCCGGCTCGAAGCCCTTGCGCCGCAGGCCGCGGACGAAGCCGGCGCCGTCGAACTGATCCCCTGCCAGCCGCCCGTCGGGCAGCCGCTTCACCGCATTGCAGGCGCCGGCGACGCGCGCCGTCGGCGTCAGCTCGTCGAGCAGCGCGAGCACGCTCACTTTGTGCGGCATCGTGATCAGCGCGCCGCGCACGTTGTCGAGCGCGAACAAGCGCGGCAGCAGTGCGGCGAAGTGCTCGGCGCGGCAAGCCATCGGCACGACGACGGCATTGATGCCCGCGGCCTCGAAGTACGGGTTGTAGACCAGCGGCGCCTTGAAGGCGTGGGTCGGATAGCCGAGGTGCGCGATCACCTCGGTGCGGCCGTCGATCTGCATGGCGGAAACCTCAGTGAGCTCGTTTCCGCTACTTGCCGCGCACCTTGTCGATCTCGGCCATCACCGCTTTGACGGTGGCCTCGCCGACGCCGGCGCTGTGCTTGGCGATCACCGGCTTCATCTTCTCGCGCAGCTTCGCCAACTCGGCCGGCGGCAGCTCGCTGACCTGCATGCCGGCCTTCTTCAGGTTGTCGAGGATGCCGGCGGCGGCGCTGCGCGACAGCTCGCGCTGGTGCCTGGCCGATTCGAGCGCGGCGTCCTGCACCAGCTTCTTCTCGTCGGCCGACAGCGTGTCCCAGAACTTCTTGCTGATCACCACCGACTGCGGGTTGTACTGGTGGTTGGTCAGCGTCATGTACTTCTGCACCTCGTAGAGCTTGGCGCCGTTGATCGTCGCGACCGGGTTCTCCTGGCCGTCGACGGCCTTCTGCTCGAGCGCCGCGTAGAGCTCGGGGAACGGCAGCGGCGTCGGGTTGGCACCGAGCGCGCTGACCCAGTCGACGTTGATCGGGTTCGGAATGACGCGCAGCTTCAGGCCGGCGACGTCCTCGACCTTGGTGATTGGGCGCTTGCTGTTGGTGATCTGCCGGAAACCGAGCTCGTAGTACGCCAGGCCGACGATGCCGCGGTCCTCGAGCTTCTTGTGCAGGCTGCTGCCGAACGGGCCGTCGACGACTGCATCGGCTTCCTTCGGCGTGGCGAACAGGAACGGGAAGTCGTAGATCTCGAAGTCCTTGACGATGCTGGCGAAGATGCCCGAGTTCATCGACGCCATCTCCAGCGTGCCGCCCTGCAGCGCCGAGACGTTGGCCTGGTCGCTGCCGAGCGCGCCGCCGGGAAACACGTTGACCTTGAGCTTGCCGCCCGACTTCGCCTCGACGATCTCGGCGAACTTCTCCATGCCCAGCACGACCGGGTGGCCCTTGGCGTTCTGGTTGGCGAACTTGATCGTGCGGGTCTGCGCGGTGGCGTGCGCCGCAGCGGCGAGCGCGACGGCGGCCAGCAGCGTCTTCAGCAGCATGTGTTTCATGGACGTGTCTTTCGTGGGTTATGGCGGGCGCGGGGGCTCAGTTGTAGAGCCAGCGCGCCGGCACGGTGACGAGGGCGGGGAAAAAGACGAGCAGGAACATCACGGCGAACTGCGCCAGCATGAACGGCCACACGCCCTTGGTGACCTCGTCCATGCTGATCTTGCCGACGCCGGCGACGGTGCTGAGGATCGTGCCGACCGGCGGCGTGACCAGCCCGATCGCGTTGTTGATCATGAACAGCACGCCGAAGTACACCGGGTCGATGCCGGCCGCGCGCACCAGCGGCATCAGCACTGGCGTCAGGATCAGGATCGTCGGCGTCATGTCCATCGCGGTGCCGACGACGATGGTCAGCAGCATGATCGCCAGCAGCAGCAGCGTCGGCTGGTCGAGCAGCGGCTGCAGCAGGCGGACCAGCTCGGCCGGCAGGTTGGCCACGGTGATCATCCAGGCCGAGACCATCGCCGCGGCGACCAGGAACATCACCACCGCGGTGGTCTGCGCGGCGGCGAGGAACAGGCCGTACAGCTGCGACAGCTTCAGCTCGCGGTAGACCACCGTCGCGATGAGGAGCGCATAGACCGCGGCGACGACCGCGGCCTCGGTCGGCGTGAAGACGCCGAACTTCAGGCCGACGATCACGATCAGCGGCAGGCCGAGCGCGAAGGTGGCGTCCTTCAGCGCGATCAGCACGTCGTGGCGGCTGGCGCGCGGCGGCGGCTCGGCGGGCTTGCTGCGGTGGTCGCGGCGCGTCATCCACCACCAGGTGAGCCACAGCGAGGCGCCGAGCAGGATGCCCGGAAAGATGCCGGCGATGAAGAGCTTGGAGATCGAGACGTTCGCCGCGACGCCGAAGACCACGAAGCCGATGCTCGGCGGAATGATCGGGCCCATCACCGCGGCCGAGGCGATGAGGCCCGCCGAGCGCGGCCGGTCGTAACCGGCGCGAACCATCATCGGCAGCAGCAGCGCGGACAGCGCCGCTGCATCGGCGACCGCCGAGCCCGACAGCGCCGACATCAGCGCCGCCGCGATGATCGCAACGTAGCCCAGGCCGCCGCGCACATGACCGACCAGGGTCATCGCCAGCTTGACGATGCGGCGCGACAGGCCGCCGGTGTTCATGATCTCGCCGGCCAGCATGAAGAAGGGCACGGCCAGCAGCGGGAAGCTGTTGGCGCCTTCGAGCGTGTTCTGCGCCAGGATCTGCGCATCGAACATGTTCAGGTGCCACATCAGCGCGGCGCCGCAGAACAGCAGCGCGAACGCGATCGGCACGCCCAGCACCATTGCGCCGAGCAGCGAGCTGAGGAAGATCGCGATCGTCACGGGGCCACCTTTCGCGCGCCGGCGCCGGCATCGGCCGTGGCGACGTCTTCTTCCGACTCGACGATTCCGATCAGCTGGGCTTCGGCGAGCCGCCCCGACACCAGCTTCCAGAACTCGTGCGCGATGATCAGCGCGCCGAGCACGCCGAACACCACGCCGCTGGCGTAGAACCACGCCATCGAGACCTCCATCACCGCGCTGGTGGTGGTGCGGTTGATCAGCATCTGCTGCCAGCCGCCGCTGGCCATCAGCCAGCACATGGCCAGCATCAGCAGGTGCGAAGCGCCGAGGCACAGCTTCTTGCCGGCCACCGGCAGGCGCGAGATCAGCGTGTCGGTGCCCAGGTGGCCGTGCTTGCGCAACGCGACCAGCGCGCCGAGGAAGGTCATCCAGACGAAGAGCCAGCGCGACAGCTCCTCCGACACCGTGAGGCCGGAGTTGAAGCCGTAGCGCAGCACGACGTTGCCGAAGACCATCAGCACCATCAGCGCGAGGCAGGTCACCATCAGGAAGCCGAACAGCCGGCAGAGCCGGTCGATGAACGTGTCGAGCATGCGCGTAATGTCTCCGTCGCGCATTTTGTACGAACTGGTTAGTTTTAAACCGGGGGATAACCCGCCCGCCGTGCAGCGCGGCGCCGCGGCCGCGCGGCCTGCTTCAAAGTTTGCGAACGAAGCGCACGATCATCTCGACCACGTTGTCGCGGCGCTGCGCGATGTAGGCCGGCGACTGCATGTCGAGCTTGAAGATCAGCCCGAAGGTGTGGCGGTTGGAGACGTTGAAGAAGCTCAGCGCGGAGATCGATGCGTGGATATCCACCGCGTCGAGGCCCTTGCGGAAGACGCCGGCCTTGACGCCGCGCTCGACCAGGTTGCGGATCGCCGCGATCGCCGGCACGTTGAGCTCCTGGATGCGCGGGCTCTGCGCCAGGTACTCGCCGCGGTGGATGTTCTCCGACATCACCAGGCGGATGTAGCTCTCGTGGTGCAGGTGGTGGTCGAAGGTGAAGGCCACCAGCCGGCGCAGCGCTTCCTCGGGCTCCAGGTCCTGCAGGTGCAGCTCGGCCTCGACATCGCGCACGCGGCGATAGGCTTCCTCCAGCACCGCGAGGTACAAGCCCTCCTTGCTGCCGAAGTAGTAGTAGATCATCCGCTTGCTGGTCTTCGTCGCTTCGGCGATCGCGTCGATGCGCGCGCCGGCGAGTCCCTTCTCGCCGAACTCGGCCTCGGCCACCTGCAGGATGTTGGCCTGCGTGCGTTCGGGGTCGTTGGTGCGGCTCGGCTCCTTGCGCGGGGCGGCAGCACGCACCGGAGCGCCCGCCTTGGCACGGCGAACAAGACGAACTGTTTCGTTCATTCGCGGCAGTATAGGCGCGTGCCACCGGCCGCATCGGGCCGCCGTCGAGGCTCAGTTCATCGGAGGACCGGCTTCGCTGAACGCGCTGCTGGTGCCGTCGACCGACTTCAGGCGCCAGTGGTCCTGAACGACGGATCGGGCGCGCGCCTCGCTCAGGATCTCGGACAGCTTGTCCATCGTCATCGGCTTGTGCACGAAGCGGTCGAAACCCGACGCCAGGGCCCGGTCTTCCTCGTACTTGTTGCCGGTGAGACAGACGTACATGGCCCCGTCCGCCTGGCCGAAGGTCTTGGCCCGGTGCATGACGCCAACGCCGTCGTAGCCGGGCATCCCCAGATCGAGGAAGACCAGTCCCGGCTTGAACAGCTGCAGCATGCGCAGCCCGGACTCGCCGCCGAACGCGACCGTCGTGCGGCAACCCATCAGCTCGAGCAAGCCGGCCAGCGCATCGGCAACATCGGGATCGTCATCGACGATGAGCACGCGCAACTCTGCCGATTCCGGCAATGTCGACTCACTGAGATCGGGCATGGCGGCGGCGGGGCAAGCATCGTGCCTGTCCGTAGGACCGCACCCACAGCCAGTCGCGGCGGAAGACCACCTTCATGCGCGATGGTCCGCCGTACCGTGCAAGTCTCCGTGGACGACGACACGACCCACCCCAGCGCCGCTGCGATCTCGACCGAGGCGCAGGTGGAGACGCCCGCGCGCGCGCTGATGCACATGCCGGTCGACGTGCGCAGCGGTGCGCTGGCGGTGATCGCGTTGCTGCTCGCGATCCACACGCTGCACTGGGCGGCTGCGCTGATCATTCCGCTGCTGCTCGGGCTGATCTTCAGCTACGCGCTGTCGCCGGCGGTCGATGTGCTCGAACGCTGGCAACTGCCGCGCTGGCTCGGCGCCGCGCTTGTAGTGGTGACCGTTACCGGCACGCTGGGCTGGACCACCTACGCCTTGGCGGACGACGCGACGGAACTGCTCGAGTCGCTGCCCGCCGCCGCGCAGAAACTGCGCCAGACCTTGACCGCCGACCGGTCAGGCCGCGGCACGCTGGACAAGGTGCAGGAGGCGGCTGCGCAGCTGGAACAGGCTGTCGACGAGAACGCTGCGTCGGGGCCCGTGACTAAGTCCAAGGGCGTCACGCAGGTGCAGATCGTTCGAGCCAAGTTCAACATCCAGGAATATCTCTGGACCGGCACCCGCGGCCTGGTCGCCTTCGTCGGGCAGTCGCTCGCCGTGTGCCTGCTGACCTACTTCCTCGTCGCCTCCGGCAGCGCCTTTCGCCGCAAGATGGTGCGCATTGCCGGACCGACCTTCAGCGAGAAGCGGATCACGATCCAGGCGCTCGACGAGATCACCGAGCAGATTCAGCGCTACCTGCTGGTGCAGCTGCTGCTCAGCGCGCTGGTCGGCGTGGCCACCTGGCTCGCCTTCCTGTGGCTCGGGCTCGACCATGCGGGCGTCTGGGGCATCGCGGCGGCGGTGCTGAACCTCGTGCCGTACATCGGCTCGCTGGTGGTGACCGTCGGCGCGGCACTGGTCGCGCTGATGCAGTTCGGCACGCTGGAGATGGCGCTGGCGATCGCCGGCGTTTCGCTGGGCATTCACGTGGTGTCGGGTTACCTGCTCACGCCCTGGCTCACCAGCCGGACCAGCCAGCTCGGGCCGGTGGCGGTGTTCATCGGCGTGCTCGCCTGGGGCTGGCTGTGGGGCGTGTGGGGCATGCTGCTCGGCGTGCCGATCCTGATGATCGTCAAGGCCGCCTGCGATCGGGTCGACAGCCTGAAGCCCGTCGGCGAGTTGCTCGGAACCTGAAGGCCCCCCACCATGCGAATGATCGAACCCCTGCTGCTGACCACGACCCGTGTTTCCACGTTCGAAGGGACTCGCGCCCTGACAGCCGCCAGCGGCTTCTTCTTCGAGCGCGACGGCCGCCTGTTCCTCGTCACCAGCCGGCACGTCGTCTTCGACGAGCCGACGAAGCACTATCCGGACCGTATCGAGATCGAGCTGCACACCGATGCGGCCAATCTGACGTGCTCGGTCGGCCTGTCGGTCCTGCTCTACAAGGATGGCAAGAGCATCTGGCGCCAAGGCAAGGACGACGCCGGCGAAATCGACGTCGCCGTGATCGAGCTCGATCGCGCGGTTCTCCCGGCCGACGTCGAGATGGAGTGCTTCACGCCGGCCCATCTCCAGCGCTCACTCGACGAAGTGGAAGTCGGCAGCTCGCTGCTCGTCGTTGGTTTCCCCCTCGGCTTCCACGACACGCTCCACCACTTGCCGGTCGTGCGGCACGCCGCGATCGCGTCGTCCTTCGGGCTTCGCTTCCAGGGGCAGGGCTACTTTCTGACCGATGCGCGAACCCATCGCGGCACCAGCGGTGCGCCGGTCGTGATGCGCAGCACGGAAGCCGACAAGCTGCCCTGGAAGCTGCTGGGTGTTCATTCGTCCCGCATGGACATGGGCGGCCGGGACCTGCAGCTCGACGAGTCGCTCGGACTGAACTGCGCCTGGTATGCCGACATCCTGCTCACGCTCACCGACCCGAAGGCGAGGGTCGAAGGCGTGGCGCCCCCCGATTCAAGGGGGAAGGCGGCGGTTTAGCGCGGCATCAAGCGATCTTCTAACGGTGCTCTAACGGTGGCTTCCTATCGTGCAGCCATCCCATGCACCACCGCCACAGGAGATCTTCATGAGCCGCCGTCCCCTCGCCGTTCGTCTGGTCCTCGCCGCACTGGGCGCATTGACCGTCTGGGCCTCCGCCGTTCCGGCCGCGCATGCGCAGTCGCTGTTCCAGATCGCCGCGGCGAACCAGGCCTTCGACCAGCAGCAGGCGTCGATGCTGGCCAACATGCAGCGGCAGAACGCCAACGCGCAGCAGCAGCTGTGGCAGCAGCACCTGCGCGTCAATGGCCCGCGCCTGCAGCAGCAGTACCGGCAGCTGCTCGCCTCGGGCAACCGCCAGTTCACCTTCGAGCAGTTCGCCTACTGGGACCTGATGACGGCCGCCGGCACCAACGTGCAGGGTGCGCTGGCAGCGCAGCGGGCGCAGTTCGAAGGCAACCAGGCCGCCCACCGCACGGTGCAGCAGGGCCATGACAGCTACAACGCCGGCTGGCGCAACAACAGCGCGCGCCAATCGGCGGCCGTCGCCAACTACAGCAACCAGGCGATCCGCGGCGTCGGGCCCTATGTCGACTCGCAGACCGGCGCCACGCAGATGCTGCCGCACTCGCTGCCGGCCGGCCAGGTCTATCGCGACGGGCAGAACAACGCCTACGCGCAGGACGCCCAGGGCGTGTACCACCGCTGGGCCGGCAACGGCTGGGTGCGGCTGGACGCCGCCCGCTGATCGGAGTGCACACGATGGACACGCTGATCGACACCTTGCACCGCTGGGCCGCCACCGCTGTCGTCGCGCTGCTCGCCGGCCCGTGCGCGCTCGCCCAGGGCTTGAGCCCCAACGGCCTGCCGCTGAACCCCGACAGCGCCACGCGCGCCAGCAACGGTCCGCTCGACCAGCTGATGGCCTGGGAGCGCCAGGACATGGGGGTGCGCGCCGCGCAGGAGCTGCACACCGGCGCGATGCACGGGCCGACGCCGAACACGATCCCCGGCGGCCAGGTGATCACCACCAAGGGCTTGCTGCCGCTGCTGCAGCAAGGCATGGCGATGCACGTGCTCGACGCGCTGGGCGGCCCGCAGACCCTGCCGAACGCGATCCCCGCCGCCTGGACCGCGCAGCCCGGCGCCTTCGACGATCAGACGCAAGCCCAGATGGCCCGCATGCTGCGTCAGCTGACCCGCGGCAACACCGCCGTGCCGCTGGTGTTCTATTGCGGCGGCCCGCAGTGCTGGCTGTCGTACAACGCGTCGCTGCGCGCGATCCAGCTCGGCTACCGCAACGTGCTGTGGTACCGCGGCGGACTCGAAGCCTGGCAGCGCGCGGGGCTCGACCTGGTGCCGGCGCGGCAGCAGCAGCCGTCGCCGGGGCAACAGCCCGGCGCCTACCCGGCCCCGCATGGCGGTGGGCATGCGTCGCCGCAGCCGCCCGGTGCGTTCCCGGCGCCGAGCATGTAGCAGCGGGAAAAGCCGGTCGGAGCAGACCATTGTCAATGCGAACGATTCGCATTACAGTCCCACCAACATGATCCGCTCCCTGCCACTCGCCGCCAACGCGGCATGCTCCTCGCCCGATGGGCCCCTCGTCGTGCCGGTCGCTGCGAAGCGCGCCGGCGCACCTTGCCCGCGACTCGCCAGCGCCTCGATCCTCGGCGGCGGCAACGAGATCGAAATCGACCACCACGGTGCGATCTACCGCCTGCGCATCACCTCGCTCGGCAAGCTGATCCTGACCAAGTAGCAACGCCGAACCCATCCCCACCGCACTCGCCAGCCAGGCCCGCCAGCACGTGCTCGAAGACTCCAGGAGTCCACTGTGCTGCGCCATTCGACCGCCGCGCCGGCGACGCTGCCGCCCGGCGGCCCCGCTGCGACACCCCTGCCCGCCCCCGCCGAGACGCCGGCCGCCGGCTCGCGCCGGCGGCGCCTGTGGGAGCTGGGCAGCCACGCGCACTGCCCGCTGATCGGCGTGTGTTTGCCGATCGCCGCCTTGCGCCGCCTGACGGACAAAGTACTCGGCGGCGAGGCGCTGGCCGGCGACTACGAGCTGCACTGCGGCGTGGTCGCCGATTGCCGCCAGCGCACGCGGCTGGCCGAAGGCCTGCAGAAGGAGCTCGACCGACGCTACCTGCTCACCGTGCAGCGCACAGCCAAGCTGAAGACCACCGACACGCTCGCCGCCTGGTGGCGCGAGGAAGCGGCGAGCAAGGACCTGGCCGGCGCGTTCTGGGCCGTGATGACGCATCCACGCTGCAGCGAGGCGCTGGAGCACGCCGTGCTCGGCGACGTGCACATGCTGCAGCACCAGGTCGGCATGGCCACGCGCATCGACGCCGCCCGCTTCGAGGCGCTGATCGACGAAAACGGCGTGCTCGGCCGTGCGCTGGCCGAAGCGCAGCAGCGCACGACACGCCTCGGCGCCGAGCAGGCACGCCGCATCGAGCGCGCCGAGGCCGAGACGATGCGGCTGCGCGCCGAGCTGATCGGCCGCGATACCGCGCTGGCGCAACTGCGCGAGCAGATCGTGGCCCTCGAACAGGCCGCGCCCGAGCTGCGCACGCGCTTCGACCTGGCGCGCGAGAACCGCGGGCAGGCCGAACGGATCCACGCGCTGCAGCGCGCGCTGCTGCAGGCGCGGCAGGAGGCCGACCGCCAGCGCCGCCGCACCGACGAGGCCGTGGCCGATGCGGCCGCGCTGCGCCAGGCCGCGCCCACGGCCCCTGCCGTGGCCGAGCCGCTGCCGACCTTGAACCATCGAGCGGTGCTCTGCGTCGGCGGTCGCTCGGCCAGCGTGCCGACGTACCGGCAGGTCGTCGAAAGCACCGGCGGACGCTTCCTGCGCCACGATGGCGGCGAGGAAGACAAGGTCGCGCAACTCGACGCCACGCTCGCCGCCGCCGACCTGGTGATCTGCCAGACCGGCTGCGTCAGCCACGACGCCTACTGGCGCGTCAAGGACCACTGCAAGCGCACCGGCAAGCGCTGTGTCTTCGTGGCCAATCCGAGCAAGGCGGCGCTGGAACGGGCGTTGGTGCGGGTGTTGAGTCGCATCGACGGCAGCCAGCCAGCGGATGAAGCCGCCGACGGCGCATCCGCCGTCGAAACGTCCGATACGAACAACGGGCCTTCACGTTAGAGCGCCGCCGGTGGCACAGGCGCTCCGCTCCAGCGCCGGGAGCGTCGACGAAAATCGGTAGGCCGGGCTGGGATCGAATCAACGACCAAAGGACTACGAGACCCGACGAGGCTCCGCGTGACGCCGGTGCACTTTGATTGCACGGGCCGGAAAGTGCTGTACTGCTGTACTGGCGGTTCAACAGACTTTTGCGAGTACGTCCAAGATGGCAACACGGAAGGCCTCCGCGCCAGCACTTCAATCAGCGGCCCTTTCAGACGCCCAAGTGCGTGCGGCAATTCCCAAGCTGCGACGACGCATCGAAGAGATGCGAGGCTTCGATGTAGCCAACTTGAAAGGGCGAAAGGACAACGACATCGAAGCCCTCGCGAAGAAGGTCGATGCCACCCTCCAGGACGTCTTCGGTCACGGCACCGTGGAGTTCAGCCGCTATCAAGTCGGCTCCTTCGACACGATGGGCTTGTACTGGGGTGAAGGACCTGATATCGCCAGTATCCGCACGGCCTTCAAACACGAACTCGACCGTTCAGCCACAAACCTATCCGGGCTCGTCGACTTGTTCGAGGAGCGCCTCGAGGAGCATGCTGCGCAGCCGGCCGCACCGAATTCCACCGCGCCGGCTCCGTGCGCGCCGACACGAAGAGCTTTCGTCGTGCACGGGCATGACGATGGCATGAAGCAGGCCGTCGCTCGTTTCGTAGAGGGCATCGATTTGGTGCCAGTGATTCTTCACGAACAACCGAGCGAGGGCAAAACCGTCATCGAGAAGGTCCCTCGTCGTTTTGTGTGGATCCAGGGTTGAGAATCGCTGGTAGTAGTCGAGCCCTGTGGGCAAGTGGGCAAGACGCGTCAGCGGCTTGTCCACTTGTCCATGGGGCCGGGGTGAAGTCC
>NZ_JABRWJ010000013.1 GCF_013266755.1 Pseudaquabacterium terrae
GTCACGCGCTCGATCTGATCAAGCAGATCCGGCCGTAGACAGAAACGCGAACCCAGATCTCACGCCAAGTGCCTGTGGCACAAGAACAAACTCGTTCGGCGGGTGCTGGAACTTCGGCCTAGCTTCCGGCCGCCAGCATGTCCGCCACGAGGCGCTGCACGGCAGCGGCTTCCCTTTCCGGCGCGAAGTCCTGCGCCCGCTCGGCGCACTGTCGGCGAAGCCGCGCGGCCCAGGCCGCATCCGCCTGAAATCGACGCAGTGCCGCCGCGAGGGTCTGCGCGTCGCCTGCTGGGAAATAGCCCTCATAGTCCTCGCCCAGCAGGCCCACGTTGCCATCGATGCGGCTGGCGATCACGGGCAGGCCGGCGCGCACGGCTTCGATGACCACATGCGCGCCGCCCTCCAGGCGGCTCATGTGCACGAGCGCCGTGGCACCGGCGATCGCGCTCAGCGTTTGATCGTGCGACAGGCCTCCCAACCACCGGTAATGCGGACAGTCGGACATCGTCTGCCGTGCGGCGTCGGCCAAGCCTGGGTCGAGCGCCGCTCCGATGTGGTCGATGTGCACTCGCTCTTTCGGGTCCAGCGACCGAGCAGCTTCCATCAGCGTCAGCGGGTCCTTCTCTGCGCGCAGATGTCCGACCGCGACGAACACCGGTGGCCGGTCGCCGGCGACCGCCGCGGGCACGCCGAGCGGTGCGGATTGCACGATCACCCGGGCCTTGGCACGTTGCGCTCCGCTCAGGCGCATCAGCCCCAGCGGCTGCAGGACGATGAGGTGGTCTGCAAGGTCGAGCGACCGCTGAGCTTGTGGGGACGTGGCGATGTCGCGATAGAGATCGGTGCCCGTGAGCACCAGTGCAATGGGCCCTCCGGGCCGGGCAGCACGGAAGCGCTCGATCGACGGCGCGGACTTCCGCGCATGCAGCGCAATCAGCGCATCGGCTGGCTCATCCACCCACTGCTGCGTCACGCTGGCCTGCACGGCGGGTTGCAGAAAGTCCCGCCATCTGGCGGCCGTGTACCAGTTGCCGTTGTTGTCGGCAGCGGCGGCCGGTGAGACGATGATCACGCCAGGTCGGACCATGGAGCGATCTTGTCACGTGTTAGCGAAGCGATGAACGCACGTCGCCTTGCCGGGCCTGCGCTGGCCGCTGCGTTGCGCGACAGCCGGCAGCGGCTGCGGCGCCTCGTCGACGATCTCGACGAGTCGCAGTGGCGCATCCCACACCAGGCGGGTATCAATCCGATCGCCTGGGAGCTCGGTCACGTCGCGTGGTTTGCCGAGTTCTGGACCCAGCGCGGCCCGCACCTCGTTGGCAGCGACGGCTTCGTACACGCCGCGCGGCCCGCCCGAATCGCCGGTCCCGACGAGACCTTCGATTCGGCACGATTGCCTCATGCGCAGCGGTGGGACCTTCCCACGCCAGAGCGCGCCGAGCTGTTCGCGCGCCTCGAGGCTCAGCTCGCCGAAACGATCGCCGCGATGCCCACGGGTGACAGCGACGCCGCGCTGTACTTCCACCGCCTCGCGCTGCTGCATGAGGACATGCATGCCGAGGCGTTCTGCTGGCTGCGGGCGACGCTGGGCTACCCGGCGCCGGAAGGTGCGCGTTTGCGAGCATTGCGTGGCGAGGGAGTGATCCGCCTTGACCGAGCAAGCACGTCCCTGGGCTACGTGGCGGACGAAGCGGGTTTCGCGTTCGACAACGAGCGACCCTCGATGGCCGTGCAGCTGGAGCCTTTCGAGATCGACAGCCGTTGCGTGACGGCGGGTGAGTTCTGTCGGTTCGTGAACGCGGGTGGCTACGACGATCCCGACCACTGGCCCGGTGATGCCGGTCTCTGGCGCCGCCAAGCGGCGCGCTCGCATCCGGCTCGCTGGCGGCTGGCAGCGCCAGGCGGCGAATGGCAGCAGCGATGGTTCGACCGCTGGTCGCCGCTCGATCCGAATCAGCCGGTGGTCCACGTCAGTGCCTACGAAGCGCAGGCCTACTGTCGCTGGGTCGGCCGGCGGCTTCCCACGGCGGCCGAGTGGGGGCACGCGGCGGCGACGCTGCCGGCTGACGCCTTCGACTGGGGCGACAGCGTCTGGGAGTGGACGGCTTCCCCCTTCCTGCCGTATCCAGGCTTCGTCGTTGGGCCCTACAAGGACTATTCGGCGCCGTGGTTCGGCGATCACCGCGAACTGCGAGGCGGCGCGTTCGCGACCCACCCACGCCTGCAGGATCGGCGCTACCGAAACTTCTTCCGTCCCGAGCGCTGCGACATCTTCGCGGGATTCCGAACGGCTCACTGAGCAGGCCGCATCCGCTTCAGCTGCGTGCGGCTGTAAACCTGGAAGGGCTTGCCCGGCGGCGCCAGCTCGAAAGTCTCGACGAACTCGTCGTCGCCGGTGAACTCGTAGGTCTCGCGCGCCTTCCAGGCGTTGTTGAAGTTCTCGAAGACCTCGCTCTCGAACACCAGCAGCGCGGCGCCCGGCTCGGACACCTGGCGGTAGGTATTGACGAAACCCTCGATGTGGAAGTGCCGCAGCACCAGCACCTTGCGCGCCTTGTCGTGGCTGAACATGCCGGTGTGCTCGTGCACTTCTCCTGCCTTGTTGCGCTCCTGCGGCGGGTAGGTCGACATGTTCGTCTCGTGGACGAAGCGGCCGCGCAGCACCTGGGCGTAGCGCCGCGACACGCTGGCCGTGCCGGCCTGGCCCTCGGTCGTACCCACCCAGTCGCCGAGCAGTCGCTGGATCGGCCGCCAAGGGTCGGCCGGCCGGTCCTGCGCCTGGCCGCACAGCGGCAACGCGGCGAGGACACAGGCCAGCGACAGGACGAGCAGGCGTAGCAGCTTCATCGTGCAGTCCCCGGGATGGCGTCGGTGAACGCCAGTATGCGGCGCGCCTGCCGGTCTGCAGCCGGCGCATCACATGCCGGCCCGGCGAAGCCACTCATCAAGCCGCTGGCGGTATTCGGGATGCTCCGTGCCGCCCAGGCGGTCCCACCACGTGAAGTACAGCCCCCGGTTGAAGCGGCCGTCGGCATGGTGCATGTCGTGATGCAGCGTCGTCGTCAGCCAGCGTCCCCACCAGCCGGCGAGCCAGGCGCGCGGCATCAGGTCGACGCCGGCATGTCCGAGCACGTTGCGCACGATCATGTGCACCAGGAAGATGCCGATCACCGACGGATGCAACGGCAGCACGGTCAACACGAGCGGCAGGAACACCGCCTGGACCACGGCCTCGGCCGGCGCGAAGCTGTAGGCCGCCCACGGCGTCGGCGCCACCGATTGATGGTGGGTGCGATGGGCCCAGCGGAACACCCGGCGCTGGTGCAGCAGCCGGTGGGTCCAATAGAACCAGGCGTCGTGCAGCACGATCAACGCGGCGAGGCTTGCGATCAGGTAGGGCCAGCCATGGTCAGCAACGTCCTGGTACATGCGCAGCACGCCCGCCTGGACGCCGGCGACCATCAGCGCGCCGACGACCGAGAAGATCAGCACCGTGGACATCGAGAACAGGAACTCGCGGCGCGGCTGGCCGGCCGCGGGTTCGCGCGTGCTCACCCGGCGGCTGGCCACCCAGTCGGCGGGCAGCAGCACCAGCACCCCGGCCAGCGTGGCGGCCGGCAACAGATAGCGCAGGAAGTCGACCAGCAGGATGCCCATCAGGGCATCGAGGCCGAACGCGTGAGTGAGGCAGACGGCAGGCATCGCAGTGCTTTCGTTGATGAGATGCCTGCACCCTAGGAACGGGCGCGCCGCACGTCGCGCCGGTTTGCTGCAGAAGCACGCCGTTTGTTGAAATCGCGCAGGCATTGCAGGATTCGGCAAGACTGCGAAGCGCCGCATCAACCATCGTCCGCCCGATGCCGATTGCCCCTGTCCTCGTCCTGCGTGCGCTCGCCATCGGCGTGGCGCTGGCACTCGCAGTCGCGCTGCTGCGGGCGCCGGCGCGGGCGCGCCGGGTCCTGCTGCCCTTGCTGCTCTGCGTGATGGCCTACCTCTTGCGCGCGGCGCCGGAAATGGCGCAGGCCCCTGTTGCCGTGCTGCTGCCCCTGTCGATCGGTGCGCTGGGCTTTCCGGTGGCGTTCTGGTGGCTGGTGCGCAACGGGTTCGAGGACAAGGCGGATGTGCCGCCGCTGGCCTGGGTGGCCGCCGGGTCGTTGCTGCTCACGGGGCTGATGCGGACGTCGCTGCTGCCGGGGGCTGCGCAAGCGGTGCCGAAGCTGGTCGCCGCGGGTTTCGTGCTGCTGGCCCTGTGGCGGCTGTGGGCCACGCGCAGCGGGGACCTGGTGGCGAGCCGGCGCAAGCTGCGCGGCTGGCTGCTCGGCTACATCGGGCTTCATGGCCTGGCGGTGCTGATGGTCGAGCTTCAACTGCAAGGCACGGCGGCACCGGCGTGGCTGGATAGTCTCAACGTCGCGGTGATCCTGGCCGGCTTGCTGGTCGGCGCGGCCTGCCTGACCGGGGCCGATACGCGCGCGCTCGACACCTTGTTCGGCACAGAGGCCTCAGCGCAGGACAAGCCGGCGCCCGCCATGGAACCGCGGGCCGAGGCCGATGGGACGGATGCGCACCTCCTGCAGCGCCTGGAGCAGCTGATGACGGTGGACTGCCTCTACCGCGATCCCGAGCTGACGCTGGCCGGCCTCGCCCAGCGCCTGGGGCTGCCCGAGTACCGGCTGCGCGAGCTGATCAATCGCCAACTGGGCTACCGCAACTTCGCAGCCTTCATCAACGAACATCGCCTGCTCGAAGTCGAGCAACGCCTCGCCGATCCGGCCTGCGACCGCCGTCCGATCCTGACGCTGGCGCTGGAGGCCGGCTTCGGCTCGATCGGGCCTTTCAACCGCAGCTTCAAGGATCGGCAGGGCATCACGCCACGCGCATTCCGCGAGCAGCGCAGGGCGGCACCGCAGACCGATTGAGCAGCGCGGCGCGATGCCGCCGCAAGGTGTGCTTGCGCAAACGATCTAATGATCGTTAGACTATCGGCATGAGAGAAATCAAGGACCGGCTGTACGAACAGGTCGCGCGCATCGGAAAGGCCGTGGCGAGCCCGAAGCGCCTGGAGCTGATCGAGCTGCTGTGTCAGGGCGAGAAGAGCGTCGAGCTGCTGGCGGCGCAGGCGGAGATCAGCGTCAAGCTGGCCAGCGCCCACCTGCGCGAGCTGCGCCTGGCGCGCCTGGTCGATACCCGCAAGGCCGGCAAGTACGTGGTCTACCGCCTGGCCAGCGACAGCGTGGCCGACCTGTGGGTCTCGCTGCGGGCGCAGGCCGAAGAGCGCCTGGTGGAGCTGCAGGTCGCGCTGTCGGACCTGGTGTCGCAAGGCGGCGAGCTCGAAGGCATCGATCGCAAGACCATGCTGAAGAAGGCGGCCGCCGGCGAGCTGCTGGTGCTGGATGTCCGGCCGGCCGAGGAATACGCCGTCGCCCACCTGCCGCATGCGCGCTCGCTGCCGGTGGACGAGCTGAAGAAGCGCCTCGCCGAGCTGCCGAAGGACATGCCGCTGGTCGCCTATTGCCGCGGCCCGTTCTGCCTGATGGCCAAGAGCGCGGTGGACCTGCTGCGCAAGCGCGGCTACCAGGCCTTTCATCTGAGCGATGGGGTCGCCGAATGGCGCGCCCGGGGCCTGCCCGTCACTACCTGAGCTCGAGGAGATAACGATGTTCTTCCGACAACGCGCGGCCGAGCACGCCACGCTGTCCTACCTGTTCGGCTGCGCCGGCATCGGCAAGGCCGTGGCCGTCGACGTGGTGGCCGGAGACGAGGACTGGTTCGTCGCTGAGGCGGCGCGCATCGGCGTGCCGATCTCGTACGTCATCGACACCCACGTGCATGCCGACCACCACTCCGGCGGCCTCGCGCTGGCGCGCCGCACCGGCGCGCCGTATGCGCTGCACGAGAGCAACCGCGGCCGCGTCGGCTTCGAATTCATGCCGCTGGCCGACGGCCAGCGCCTCGATGTCGGCAACGTCGTGGTCGACGTGCTGCACACCCCTGGCCACACCCCCGACAGCGTGTGCCTGCTGGTGCGCGACCTGCGCCGCGGCGACGAGCCCTGGTTCGTGATCACCGGCGACACGCTGTTCGTCGGCGCTGTCGGCCGGCCGGACCTGGCCGGGCACGAACGCGAGATGGCGGCCCAGCTGCACGACAGTCTGCACGCCAGGCTGCTGCAGCTGCCCGTGGACCTCGAGATCTACCCGGGCCACCAGCCCGGCAGCGCTTGCGGTGCCGGCCTGTCGGGCAAGCCCGCATCGACGATCGGCTTCGAGCGGCGGTTCAACCCGATGCTCAAGTTGCCGCGCGATGTCTTCATCGAAGCGCTTGTCGCCGACATCCCGCCGAAGCAGCCCGGCAGCGATGACATCGTCGCCGCCAACCTGCGCGGCGCGCTGCCTGCAGCCGCGGCGGCTTGAGACCATGCAGTTCGGCCTGCGCGCCAACCTCGGCCAGGTGCTGCAGCAGTTGCTGCAGGTGCTGCTGGTCGGCATGACGATCGGCATGATGCGCAACGTCGTGCCGGCGCGGGCCGAGTCCGAGTTCGGCGTGCCGCGCGGCTCGTTCATGCTGCTGGTGGCGTTCGTCGTCGCCTTCGGCTTCGGCAAGGGCGCGATGAACTTCGTCGCCGGCCGGCTGGCCGAGCGCATCGGCCGCCGCCGCGTGCTGCTGATCGGCTGGCTGGTGGCGCTGCCGATCCCGGTGCTCGTGTACTTCGCGCCGTCGTGGTCCTGGATCGTCGCGGCGACGGTGCTTCTGGGCATCAACCAGGGCCTGACCTGGTCGATGACGCAGACCGCCAAGCTCGACCTCACGCGCGCCGACCAGCGCGGCCTGGTGATCGGCTTGAACGAGTTTGCGGGCTACGTCGGCATGGCGATCGCCGCGGTGGTGACGGGTTACGCAGCGGCGCTGATGGGCCCGCGCGAGAGCCTGCTGTGGTTCGGCGCGGCGGTGATCGGACTGGCCACGCTGCTGAGCTGGCTGGTCGTGGCCGAGACCCTGCCGTGGGCGCAGGCCGAGGTGAAGGCTCCCGCGGCCACGACATCGCTGCGGCCACGTTATCCGAAAGGCGTCAGCCCGCGGCCGGGCACGGCCGAGGTATTCGCGCTGATGAGCTGGAAGGACCGTCGCATGGCCGCGCTGTGCCAGGCCGGCATGGTCGAGAAGTTCGTCGACGCGCTGGTCTGGGCCTTCTGGCCGGTCTACCTGCACCAGCGGGGCGTGAGCCTGGCGGGCATCGGGTGGATCGTCGGCCTCTATGGCTTCACCTGGGGCGGCGCGCAGTTCTTCACCGGCCGGCTCTCCGATCACATCGGGCGTCATCGCCTCAATGCGGCCGGCATGGGGGTGTGCGGCGCCGGCGTGGCGCTGCTGCCGCTGGGCAGCGGCATGGGGTGGTGGGGCGCATCGGCGGCGGTGGCCGGCCTCGGCATGGCGATGCTGTATCCCAACCTGAGCGCCGCGGTGGCCGACATTGCCCACCCGAACTGGCGCGCATCGGCGATCGGCATCTACCGCTTCTGGCGCGACCTGGGCTACGGCATCGGGGCGCTCGGGCTGGGTGCAGCGGCTGCCGTCGGTGGGCAGATCGAAACCGCGTTCTGGTTCGTCGCGGCGGCGATGTTGCTGTCGGGCGCGGCGCTCCACCACTGGGGCGAAGAGACACATCCGCGACTGAACCCGGCGCAGCCGGCACACCCATGAACCGACCGATCTACCTGGACCACAACGCGACCACGCCCGTGCACCCGGACGTGCTCGTATGTGCGCAAGGGCACGTCGATAGCGTCCATACTGCACGGCGCCGACCAGGAGCGCGGCCTGCGCCCGGGAACCGAGAACGTGGCGCTGATCGTGGCGCTGGGCGCCGCGGCCAGGTTGGCGCAGGAAGCGCTGCCCGGACTGACCGACACGCTGCTGCAGCGCCGCGATCGATTGCATCGGCTGCTCGCCGATGCCATCCCCAGCCTGCAGCTGAACGGGCACCCGGACCATCGGCTGCCCAACACCTTGCACCTGTCCTTTCCCGGCGTCAGCGGTCGCGCACTGCTGCAGGAAGCGGCCGGGGTGGCCGCGTCGCTGGGTTCGGCGTGCCACTCGGCGAGCGATGCCGTCAGCGGCGTGCTGGCGGCGATGCAGGTCGATGCCGCCCATGCGGCCGGATCGGTGCGCCTCTCGGTCGGGCGCGCGACCTCCGAGGATGAGGTCGCGCACGCGGCCGCTGCGCTCGTGCAAGCCTGGCGGCAGCTCGCGGCGTAACCGGGCGCGGCTTGTCCGCACGCAGCACATGAACTGTCGGTCCACTTGACACCTCGGCCTGCCCCACCCGCCGCCGGCGCGGACCATTGCGCTGCTTCCTTCCTCTGTGGAGCCTGGTGCCGTTCGTTCATGGAGCGCAACTTGCTTGGTATCGGCCGCACATCGTCGATGCACTACGGGAGCCGTCATGGGGTTGTCAACACTGCACTCGCGTATCGCGGCCTGCCTCCTGGCCGGGATCGGGGTTCTGTTCTCCACCAGCCCCGCGTCGGCGGCGGCCGTCTACACGAGCTCCGCACGGTCGACCTTCACGCTCATTGCCCCGCCGGGGTTCACCGTCACCGATCATCTCCCGTCGACGAGCACGGTGGCCACGGGCACCGCCACGGCGGCTGTGACCAAGCACCTGCGCTCCGCAGACGGCATTCATCCGGCCACGGTCGACGCCGGGGTCACGGGCTCGGCAACATACCCGCCCGATTCGTCCTCCATGGCGGCCGTGCAGAGCGGCCATCACTTCATCGTGCCGCGCGTCGATGCCGACGGCCCGCTGCCGACGGTCGAGATTGACTTCATCTACGAGATCTTCTGGGAAACCGACCTCTCGATCACGAGGCCCGGCTTCGAATTTGCCTCCGGCGGAGCGTATTTCGCCCTCAGCGGATTTCGTGACGGGATCACAGAGCTGACCCTCGATGCCGGTTTCCCTGGAAGCATCGTCACCGGTACGTTCCCGGACGGATCCGACGGATGGGAGTTCAACCCGAAGTACGTCGAGTTCGATGGCTCACCCGTGCACGAGAGCCACTCCCTCACGATCACCGGCACGATCACCGTGTTCTCAGGCAGGTTCGGCGCCTTCAGCGTGATCACCGACGCGGCCGGCAGCGCGGTGTCGATTCCCGAGCCTTCCACTGCCTGGCTGCTGATTGCCGCGCTTCCCCTGTTCTGGCGAGCGAGACGTTCCGCGGGCGCGGTGCGGAACCGTTAGTCGGATCTGCCAGCGCCTGCGCCGGAAAACCTGTCGACGTCAACACCGGCACGTTGCTAGCCCCCCCATCGCGATCTTCCGGCCACCATTCGCGCCGGCACGTTTCGCGATGACCTGTACTACCGGTTGAAGGTCATCAGTCTGAAGATCCCGACGCTGCGCGAACGACAGGGTGACATCCTGCCGCTGGCCGAATCGCTGCTCGACAAGCATGCCGCCGAATCCGGCCGCAGCGCGCCGCGATTGCTGCTCGACGTGCGGCACTCCTCCGCCGCCCCGATCAACCCAACTCCCGCACCAATGCCTGCGGTCGCGCCCGTGACGATGGCCACGGGTCGCTGTGTCTGTTCTATCGACATTTCGATTTCACTTTCCATTGAAGTTTGGCTGGGGGCGGACTCGCGCCGTCGTGCAAACTGCGACTGGAGAGCCGCGTATCAAGCGCGATATGAGGAACGTCATATTCGAGGCTGAGCGAGGACCAGATCTGAGGACCGGCGCCGCTCAACCGCCGGTCAGACCCTTGAATGCCGCGTCCAGCATCGATTGCGAGAGACTCGGATCGTCGACGGCGCGCGCCAGCACGAGGGCGCCCACCATCGTGGCCGTGGTCGCGAATGCGTGCTCTCGACAGCCGGGCTGGCCCAGGATGGGGGAGTGGCGCCCCACCAGGTCAATCAATTGCTTGATGCGGCGCGTAGCCGCATGCCGAACTTCCGGGGCCTGACGGGGAATCTCCGAGCCCAGAGCGGCAATCGGACAGCCGGTTTCAGCGGATTCGAGATGCGTCCTGGAAACGTAGGTCTTCACCAAGGTGCGAAAGGCCTCTTTAGGCCCCGCCGATGCAGCGCGTTGTTCCAGCGCCGCCACGCTTTCGGCGCCCGCCCGATCCGCGGCTTCGGCCAGCATCGCCTCGCGAGAGTCAAAGTGGGCGTAGAAGCCGCCGTGCGTCAGGCCGGCCTCTTTCATGATGCCGGCAATTGCCGCACCGTCATAGCCACTGCGCCGGATGGCGCGGGCAGCAGCTTCGAGGATTCGCTCATGGGAAACCTCCTTGCGGCTTGGCGTTGTCCTTCTCATGTTTGCTGGCCTCAGACGATGGCCGCGGTCGGCGCGGTGGCCGGCGTCGGCGCGGGGCTTTCGCGCCGGACGCGAAACCAGGTGGCGTACAGCGCCGGCACGAAAACGAGGGTCAGCGCCGTGGCCACGACGAGGCCGCCCATGATCGAGATGGCCATCGGTCCCCAGAAGACGCTGCGTGTCAGCGGGATCATCGCCAGCACCGCGGCGGCCGCCGTCAGCACCACGGGGCGCGATCGCCGCACGGTGGCATCGACGATGGCAACCCACGGTGCGACGCCGCGCGCAATGTCCTGATCGATCTGGTCGACGAGGATGATCGAGTTGCGCATGATCATTCCGCCCAGCGCAATCACGCCCAGCAGCGCGACGAAGCCGAACGGCGCCTGGAACAGCAGCAGCGCCGGCACCACGCCGATCAGTGCCAGCGGGCCGGTCAGGAACACCATGGCCAGCCGCGAAAAGCTCTGCAGCTGGATCATCAGCAGCGTCAGCATCACCGCGAACATGGCCGGGAACACCGCGAACAGCGCCTGGTTGGCCTTGTCGCTCTCCTCGATGGCGCCGCCTTCCTCGATGCGGTAACCCGAGGGCAGGTTGTCGACGATGGATTGCAGCGACGGCCGAATCTGCGCCGTGGCGTCCGGCCCCTGCACGCCGTCGACGACGTCGCTGCGCACGGTGAGCGCCATGTCGCGGTTGCGCCGCCACAGCACCGGCTCCTCGAAGCCGGGCTCCACGCGCGCGACCTGGGACAGCGGCACGGTCACGCCGCTGCGCGTGAACAGCTGCAGGTCGCCCAGGCCGATGCTTTTGCGCTCGTCGGGCGTGGCCCGCACGATCACATCCACGAGCTCCTCGCCGCGGCGGATCTGCGTCACGTGGGCGCCGTCCAGCGTGGTCTGCACGAGGCCCTGGATGTCGGCGGTGGACAGGCCCAGGAGCCGAGCCTTGTCCTGGTCGACGTGGACCTGTACCGAGCGAACCTGCTCGTTCCAGTCCAACTGGGTGTCACGCACCAGCGGGCTCTGGCGCACGGCGTCACGCACCCGGTAGGCGATCTCCCGTACCCGGGCCTTGTCGGGGCCGATGACGCGGAACTGGACCGGGAAGCCCACCGGCGGGCCGAACTCGAGACGCAGCACGCGCGCCTTGACGTCGGGCAGGACTTCGTCCCGGTCGAACAGGCCCATCAGCCGCGCACGTACCCGTTCCCGCTCTTCGATGCCCGCCGTCTTGATGACGAACTGCGCGAACCCCGGGTTGGGTAGTTCCGGCTGCACCGACAGGTAGAAGCGCGGTGTGCCCGCACCGGTGTAGGCGGTGAAGAACTCGATGTCCGGGTCCTTCGCCAGCAGCACCTCGAGCCGCTTGACCTGGCGCTCGGTGGCGGCGAACGACGCACCCTCGCGCAGCCGCAGTTCGACCAGCAGCTCCGGCCGCGATGCCGTGGGGAAGAACTGCTGCTGGACCATCAGCATGCCGGCGCCCGCGATGCCGAAGGCCAGCACGGTCGCGCCCAGCACCCAGGCGCGGTGCTGTACCGCCCCGTCGATGAGGGCGCGCAGCCGGCGGTAGAGGGGCCGGTCGTAGACATCGTGGTGCATGCTGGCCGCCAGGTTCTTCGGCAGCAGCAGGACGCCGAGATAAGGCGTGAAGACAACGGCCACCACCCACGACAGGATGAGCGCCAGCCCCACGACCCAGAAAATGCCGCCCGCGTACTCGCCGGCGATCGACTTCGCAAAACCCACCGGCATGAACCCTGCGGCCGTGACCAGTGTGCCGCTCAGCATCGGAAACGCCGTGGACGTGTAGGCATATGAGGCGGCACGCAGGCGGTCCCAACCCTCCTCGAGCTTCACCACCATCATCTCCACAGCGATGATGGCGTCGTCGACCAACAGGCCCAGCGCGATGATCAATGCGCCCAGCGAAATGCGGTCCAGGTTCCAGCCGGCGGCGACCATCACGGCCGCCACCAGCCCGAGCACCAGCGGCACCGAAGCGGCCACCACGATGCCGGTGCGCCAGCCCAGGAACAGAAAGGACACCGCCAGCACGATCGCCAGCGCTTCCAGGAACGAGCGCTCGAACTCCCAGACTGACTCCGCCACCACGCGCGGCTGATCCGCGTACTGCTGGATCTCCACGCCGGCCGGCAGCTCCTGCCGCACTTGCGCGAGCCGCTGTTCGAGCGCGCGCCCGAGGTCCAGCACGTTGCCTTCGCGCTGCATGGTCACGCCGATGGCCAGCACCGGCACGCCGTTGTGGCGGATGGTCAAGCTCGGCGGCTCCTCGGTGCCGGAGCGCACGGTGGCGATGTCCGCCAGTCGCAGCAGTTGGCCGCCCACTTCGAGCGTCACGTTGGCGACGTCCGCGGCACTGCGCAGTCCACCGTCCACCCGCACCTGGACACGGTCGTGCGTGGCGTCGGCCGAACCGGCCGGGGCCACCAGGTTCTGGCGCGCCAGCGCGTCGAACACCGCCGTGGGCGGGATGCCGAGTGCGGCCAGCCGCCGGGTGGACAGCTCCACGAACACGCGCTCGGCCTGCTTGCCCAGCACGTCGACCTTCGCGACGCCAGCCACGCCCTGGATGCGCCGCTTCACGTCTTCGGTAACGACCAACAGCTCGGCCATCGACAGCCCGGGCGCGCTCACCGCGTAGAGCACGCTGTAGATGTCATTGAACTCGTCATTGAAGAACGGCCCGCGCACGCCGTCGGGGAACTCCTGCCGCGCGTCGCCGATCTTCTTGCGCGCCTGGTACCAGGCGTTCTCCAGGTCCGCCTTGCTGGTACCGCCCTTCATCCACAGCGTGATGCCGCCGTAACCCTGGCGAGCAAAGCTTCGCACGTACTCGAAGTGCTCCAGCTCCTGCAGCCTGCGCTCGATGCGGTTGAGCACCTGGTCCTGCACGTCCTGTGCCGTGGCGCCGGGCCACACGACGATGGCCGTCATCGTCGGGGCGGTGAAGTTGGGATCCTCCAGGCGCCCCAGCCGGCTGAAAGAGATGCCGCCGACGATGAGCGTCACGATGATCAGGAACAGCACCATCGGCTGATGCGTGACCGCCCATTCCGAGAGGTTGAAGCGCTTCATGAGCGGCTCTTGGCGACGCGGGTGGGCCCGCCGTCGGGCGTGCGTTCTGGCGTGCGTTCGATGGCGCGCACGGTGATGCCGGCATCGAGCTTCTGTGCACCGACGCTGACCACGCGGCTGCCCGCGGCCAGGCCGGTGACGTGCACCGAGGCGTCGTCGATGGCCACCACCTGGACGGGTGTGAAGACCAGGCCCGTCTCCTTGCCGTCCAACACCCACACGCCTGCCGATCCGCTGGCCTTCACCAGCGCGGTGACCGGCAGCACCGCGGCCGCCGGCCCGGCGGGTTGTCTAGACAGGTTCAACTGCATGGTGCTGCCCAGGGGCAGGTCGGCGACCAGGGCGCGCGATTCCGGGGCCGCGGCGTAGCGCACGCGGAAGGTCCGGCCCTGCGCGCTGGCCACGGGAGAGAGCTCACGCAGCACCAGCCGCAGTGAAGAATTCGTGTCGCGCCAGGGCGTGGCCGTGGCCACGAGCGTGCGCACACGGCCCACCCACTCCTCCGGAAGCTCAGCGACGATCTCGCGCTCGCCCTCTCGGGCCAACGACAGCACGGTCTGGCCTTCGGCCACCACCTGGCCACGCTCGAAGCGCAGCGCGGTGATCACGCCGGCATAGGGCGCCACCAGCGTGGTGTAGCTATGCCGATTGCGTGCCAGGTCGAGGTGGCGGCGCGCCTGCTCCAGCCGGGCCGCGGCCGCGTCGGCGCGCGCCTTCTGGCGCTCGTGGTCGGCACTGCCCACCGAACCGTCGGCCAGCAGGCGGCGCAAGCGCGCCTCGTCCGACGCGGCCTGCTGCGCGTCGACCGACGCCGCCTGCGCCTGGTCGGCAGCGGCACTCATGGCCAACTGGTGGTCGGCCGGATCCAGTCGCGCGAGTGCCTGGCCGGCCTTCACGACGTCGCCGACCTCGACCAGCCGGTCCACCACCTTGCCGCCAGTGCGGAAACCCAAGTCGGTTTCGACACGGGCTCGGATGACCGCGGTGAACGAGCGCGTTTGCGAGGACGCGGTATCGACCACCGTGGTCACGAAGACCGGCTTGACGATGGGGGCAGGGGCGGGAGGTTCGCTGCAAGCGGTCAGCAGGACGCCGGCGGCGGCGATGGCCAGGAGGGAGACGGCGGGAAAAGTCCTGTTCACTGGGGCGTCCTCTCGGCAAGGGAAGTCATGGCAGTGCCGGCTCGGGCCGGCGCGAAGCCGCCGCCCAGCGCCTTGTAGAGCTGCACGTCGGCCAGCACCTGCTGAAGGCGGCTGTCCGACAGCGCGAGTTCGCTGGACAGCACCGATCGCTGCACGTCCAGCAGCACCAGCAGGTCGATCTGCCCTTCACGCTGCAGCGAGTGCGCGCGCTGCAGCGAGCGGCGGCGGTGGTCGACGGTGCTGGCCAGCGCAGCGGCGCGCTCGGCCTCCTGGGCGCGCACGAGCAGGCTGTCCTCGACCTCCTGCACGGCGACCAGCACGGCCTTCTGCCAGACCAGCAACGCCTCCTCGGCCCGCGCCGACTGCGCGCGGATGCCGGCGTCGATGCGGCCGGCGTTGAAGACCGGCGCGGCAAACGCCAGCGCAACGTTCGAGAAGTGCACCGGCGCGAGATCCAGCGCGTTCAGGCGCAGATCCTGGCGGCCGAGCAGGGCGCTCAGGAAGAGCTTGGGCCACCATTGCGCTCGCGCCTCGGCGCCGCGCAGCGTCTCGGCCGCGACGCGCGCCTCGGCAGCGATCAGGTCGGGCCGGCGCCTCAGGAGTTCGCTGGGCTGGCCGGTGCCGATCTCGCGCGCGGCAGGCCATGCAAACCCTGCGTTATCACCGACGACGCGCGCCGACGGGCTGCGGCCCAACAGCACGGCCAGCCGCGTCTGCGAGATGCCGGCCAGCATCCGCAGCGGCGGCAGCTGCGCGTCGAGCGCATCGGCCTCGGCGCGCGCGCGGTCCAGGTCGAAGGCGCTGGCCTCGCCTTCGCGCAGGCGGCTGCCGACGCGAACTGCCGTCTCGCGCTGGGCCGCGGCGAGGTCTTGCACGATGCGCAGTCGCTGCTCGGCGCCACGCAGCAAGAAGTACTGCCGCGCCACCTCGCTGGCCACCAGCAGCCGTGCGCCTTCCACACCGGCCGCTGCGGCGGCGGCTTCGGCCTGCGCCGCGTCGCGCGCCGCACGCACGCCACCCGCCAGGTCGATCTCCCAGGCCACGTCGACGCCGGCGCGCAGTGCACGTGTGTCGGGCATGCCTTGCTTGACCGGTGAGGGAAGTCCGCTGTCGCTGCGCGAGGCCGACGCCTGCACGCCCACGGTGGGCCACAGACGAGAACCCTGGGCATCGCTGCCCGCGCGCGCCTGCGCGACGCGTTGCAGGGCGATTGCCACATCCTGGTTGGCGATCAAGGACTGCTCGACCAGTGTTGTCAGCGTCGGATCGTCGTAGCCGGCCCACCACGCGCCATCAGAGACTTGGACGGCAGCGGCTGCGGGACCGGCTTGCGCGAATGCCGCGGCCAGCGGCACCGAGGCCGCCGGAGGCTGTATCGGCGGCGCCGCGCAGGCAGACAAGATGGCCAGCGCCGTGGTGGCCGCCGCGAGGCAGATGGGCCGGGCGCCGGAGTGGGGATCGCGGTGTACGGCGGGCGGGATGAAGGGCTTCATATACTGTACTTGAGCGTCCACTAAGTGTAGTGGAACATAATGGACTGTCAAGTACAGAAAGCAGCCGATGCCCCCAACCGAGGACGATGTCGCGCCCCTGCCGCCGCCCCGGCGCGGCCGACCGCGCGACCCCGAGCGCTGCCGGCGCATCATGGAAGCGGCGCGCAGCCACTTCTATGCGCATGGTCTGGAGCGGGCCAGCGTCGATGCCATCGCCGCCGAAGCCGGCGTCTCGAAGATGACCATCTACAGCCACTTCGCTTCGAAGGAGGGCCTGTTCGAGGCGGTGGTTCGCGAACGCACCGATCGCGTGATGGGCGGGCTGGCCGGCGTCGAAGCGCTGGACCCGGAGCAGCCGCAGAAGGCGCTGCTGGCCATCGGAGAGCAGTTCCTCACGCTGGCGCGTGAGGAGCAAACGCTGGGGAAATTTCGCTCGCTCTACGGCGCCGCCGCGACGCAGCGCGAGGCGTGCCTTGCTTTCTACAGGCAGGGAGCCGACAGGCTGATCAGCGACCTGGCCGCTTATCTGCGCCGCGCTCATGCGCAGGGCACGCTGCAGGTACGGCACCCGCGTCAGGCGGCAGACTTGTTCCTGTCGATGTTCCTTGGCGATGGCCACATCCGCGGGCTGCTGATGCTCGACATGCCCGATGCGCGGGAGAACAGGGCGCTGCTGCGGGAGGCGGTGCGGGTGTTCATCGCGGCCTACGCCAGGGTCACGTGAAGGCGCGGGGCGCGGTCGGAAGTCGATCCCCCCCGCGCCGGTGTTCGGGATGGCAATGCCTGCGTCTCACTGACGCGACCCATCTGGTGGCCGGCGCCGAGCGAATGCCGTGAATGCCTCGCGCGCCTCCGAACTCTGCAGCCGTCGTGCGAAGACTTCGTTCTCCCGCTCCATTCGCGCCACGAGCGTTTCGGGGTCCCGCATGAGCTTCTTGGTGGCAAGCAATGCACCGGCCGGCTGCTTGGCAATACGGTCCGCGACTTGTCGCGCCTCCTCGTGAAGCGCCTGCAATGGCACGCACCGACTTGCGAGTCCCCAGGCCACGGCCTCGGTCGCACGGACAGGCTCGCCGAGCGCAAACATCTTGAACGCGCGAAGGTGGCCTACGAGAGCGGGCATCAACTGGCTGGACCCGGCCTCCGGCACCAAGGCCAGGTTCACGAACGGAGTCATGAGCACTGCGTTCTCCGCGAGGAGGACGTAGTCGCAGTGAAGGAGCATCGTCGTGCCCACGCCGACCGCGTGACCTTGTACCGCCGCCACCAACGGTCGAGTTGCCGTGACCAACGCACGAAGGAATCGCAGAACCTGCGGCTCCTTGGGGCCGGAACCGGCTGCTTGGGCAGCGAACTCCGCAATGTCGTTGCCTGCCGTGAACGTCTCACCGAGCGCGCGGAACACGATCACCCGAATCGAGGGATCGCTCTCCGCGCCTTCGATCGCGTCGGCCAGCGCGGCGTACATGTCGTTCGACAAGGCGTTCTTCTTGTCGACTCTGGCCAAGGTGAGGGTCAGAACGCCCGCCCTCAGATCCGTCTGCACATGCTCGCTCATCGCTCTTCTGCTCCGTAGTGGCCGTGCATGTCAGGCAAGGAGTTCGGCTTCGCGTTGCGCGTGCGGCTCCAGCATCTCGGCCATGCGCGAGCGGATGATCCGGCGCGCGTCGGCCATGATGCGGTCGATCAGCTCTTTCACGCTCGGGATGTCGTGAATGAGGCCGGCGACCATGCCGCAGCTCCAGGCGCCGGCGTCCATCTCGCCGCCGACCATCACCTTGGGGTAGACGCCGGCCACCTGCTCGTAGACATCGGAGATCTGCAGCGCCTCGCCTTTCTCGCGCTCGATCTCCAGCAGCCTGTCGACCCCCGCGTTCTTCAGCACGCGCTCGGTGTTGCGAAGAGGGCGCATCACCAGGCGCGTGTCGAGCTCGGTGGCCTCGACGATGGCCCGCTTGACGTTCTCGTGCACGGGTGCCTCCTTGGTAGCGACGAACCGCGTACCCATGTTGATGCCGTCGGCGCCCAGTGCGAGCGCTGCCACGAGGCTGCGCGCGTCGGCCATGCCGCCCGAGGCGACGAACGGGATCGACAACTCGTCGGCCGCCCGCGGCAGCAGGATCATGTTCGGGATGTCGTCCTCGCCGGGATGGCCGCCGCACTCGAAGCCGTCGACGCTGACGGCGTCGCAGCCGATCTGCTGCGCCTTCAGTGCGTGCCGTACGGAGGTGCATTTGTGGATGACCTTGATGCCGGCGGCCTTCAGCCCGGGCATGTACGCCTGCGGGCTGCGCCCCGCCGTCTCGACGATGCGCACCCCGCCTTCGGCGATCGCCTGGATGTACTCGGCATACGGGGGCTCCGAGAAGGTCGGCAGGAAGGTGAGGTTCACGCCGATCGGCTGGTCGGTCATCGAGCGGCAGCGCGAGATCTCCCGGGCCAGCAGCTCGGGCGTCTTTTGCGTCAGGGCCGTGATGATGCCGAGCCCTCCGGCGTTGGAGACGGCGGCCGCCAGCTCGGCGAAGCCGACGTAGTGCATGCCGCCCTGGATGATCGGGTGGCGGATGCCGAACAGCTTTGTGATGCGGGTTTGCATTTGGTCTTGGTCCTTGTCGTTCAGAAGCGTTCCATGTAGGGCCGCAGGTCGAGCTCGTGGGTCCAGGCGTCGCGCGGTTGCGTGTGCAGGTACCAGTAGTTCTCGGCGATGTGATCGGGGTCGAGGATGCCGTCCTGGTCCTTCAGCGCGTAGCGCTCGGGGAAGCTGGTGCGGATGAATTCGGTGTCGATCGCGCCGTCGACAACGATGTGCCCGACGTGGATGTTCTTCGGACCGAGCTCGCGCGCCATCGACTGCGCCAGCGCGCGCAGCGCGTGCTTGGCGCCGGCGAATGCCGCGAAGTTGGCCGCGCCGCGCAGGCCCGCCGTTGCGCCGGTGAAGAGGATCGTGCCCCGGCCGCGCGCGACCATGCGCCGCGCGACCTCTCGTGCGTTGAGGAAGCCCGAGAGGCAAGCCATCTCCCAGATCTTGAAGTACTTGCGCGCCGTTTCCTCGAGGATGCTGCACGGCACGTTGGCGCCGATGTTGAAGACGAGGACCTCGATCGGGCCGATCTCCGACTCGATCTTCTCGATCAGCGCCACCACTTCCTCTTCCTTGCGCGCATCCGAGCCGAAGCCTTGGGCGGTGCCACCTGCGTTGCGGATCTGCTCGAGCAGCGGCTCGAGCTTGGCGGCCTCGCGGCGCGTCACGCAGGCCACGTAGCCCTCCTTCGCGAAGCGTCGCGCGATGGCGCCTCCGGTGGCGTCGCCGGCGCCGATGACGAGCGCCACCTTCTTTGTCGATTCCATGGATTGCATCTCCTTTAATAAACGATCGTTCATTCACAATACGACGACGAGCGACGCCTGTCAAGCGCGCCCGTGTGGTGTCAGGCGGCAGGGCGCGACAGCAGCGGTATGTCGAGTGCGCGGTACCACGCGGCCACGTGCGACTCGACGTCGCCCGGGACGACGATGGCCATGCGCATGCGCTGCAGCCCGAGCGAGCGGCTCACACGGCGCAGCAGGGCACGCCTCCACCAGCCGCGGCGCGTGGCGGCCAGGGCGCGGGCGTACGAGCGCCTTGCCCGCGGCGGCGCGTCGTTCATCGCCTGCTCCACCCGGTCGTGCAAGCGCGCCCAGAAGCGTGCCGGCGCGCGCACCATGTGCGGCGCCGCCTCGGCCAGGTCGTTGAACACGGTCGACGAGCTCTCCGGAAAGTGCACCAGGACGCCGAGGGCCAGCATCGCCGCCAGCACGGCCACGCGCTCGCCGACCTGCATCAGCGGCTCGAAGGACAACACGTGGTCGCCGGAATCGAGCTTCATCCACTCGAGCGCCGACCACAACCGCACGAGCAGCTCGCCCTGGGTCACCGGCACCGCCGTTCCAGCGCCCGGCGCGAACAGTGCGATCGCGTCGTCCCGACCTTGGTCGATCCGCTCGTCGAAAAGGCGAGGGTGCTCGCGCGCGAGCCGAGTGCCGCTCGCGAGCCAGTCGTCGTAACGCACGATGCGGTCGTGCTCCGCCGCATGAAGGCCGTGCGACTCGAACGCGACCACCTGGCGCAACTGGAGGTCCGCGGCGTCGCTGCTGCGCACCTTGGCCAGTTGTTCGACCGTGTCGACAAAGACGATGCGCGCCGCGCTGCGCTGCAGCGCCAGCCCGGCCTCGGCCGCCGTCGCATGCGGCTCGATGCCGTGCACGATGCCGCCGAGGGCCTGCGCCGCGAGCTCGACGACCAGCCACTCGGGGCGGTTCTCGGCGAGCACGGCCACCACGTCGCCGGGACCCACGCCGGCGGCGGACATGGCCATCGCGATGGCGCGGGCATCCTCGAAGAACTGCCGCCACGACACCGTCGACCAGATGCCGCGCTGCTTGTAGCGCATCGCGGCGCGATCGCCTTGCTCGGCGCAGCGCTTCCGCCACAACTGCGGCAGGGTCGAAAAGTCGCGCGCCATGTCAGGACACGCCCTTGCTCGGATCGAGCACCGGCGAGCGCGGCACCCAGACACCCTCGACGACCTGCTCGACGCGCGTCCATTCCGGGCCGATGTGGTTGTCGACGAAGCGCTGGGTGTCGTAGGACGCCAGGCCCTTGAAGCTCGACGTCTGCAGCGCCTTGACGAGCTTGTCGGTCGTGACGTCCCGTCCGGCCCGGGTCAGCTCCTGCACGAACCAGCTCGCGTAGTCGTAGAAGGCCACCGAGATGTCGTCCGGCTCGCTGCCGAAGCGCTTGCGGTAGCTGTCGTAGAAGGACTTGAGCGCACCGGTGGCGTGTCGCGGCAAGGTGATGCCCCAGGTGCCGCAGCCGTACATCCCCTCCACGGCCTGCTTGCCGAGCGCGACCGTCAGCCCGGCCCGCCCGGGGCTGGCCGTGAGCACGTTGACGCCGGCGAGGCCGAGCTTCTTCACCTCCGCCGCGACGGCGATGGTCTCGCGGGTGGTCGTGGCGGTGACGATCAGGTCGGCCTTGGCTGCCTGCATGCGCGACACCTGCGACGACAGGTCGATGTCGCCGACCTTGTAGCTCGCTTCGGCCACCAGCGGCAGATTGCGCGCGGCGAGCGCGGCCTTGACGCCACGGGTCACCAGGTCGCCGAACGCGCCTTCCTGGTAGACGATGCCGACGCGGCGGCTGCCCAGATGCTCCACCGCCCAGCGCACGGCGGCGGAGGTCGTCGAGTCATAGTGCAGGTTGGTCGTGAACAGCAGCGGCGTGGTGCCTGCGGCCTGGCGCACGAGGGCGGAGGCGGCATAGGGCCCGAACGTGACCACACCCGCGTCGGCGACCTTCTTCGCCGTGGCCACGCACGGCCCGGAGCCGAACGGGCACAGCATCGCGAAGATCTCGTCCTTGCGCAGCAGCTTGTCGACCGCGCGCACGGCCTGCGGCGGCTGGCTGGCGTTGTCCTCGATCACCAGCCGGAGCTTGCGGCCGTGGATGCCGCCGGCGTCGTTCGCCTCGTCGATGCGCATCTGGATGCCGTTGCGGATGAACGGCATCGCGACCGCCACGGGTCCGGACAGGTCGAGATGCGTACCGAGCACGATCTCCTTGTCGGAGACGCCGGCGGCGAGCGAGCGGGAACTCCACACCGCAGGGGCGGCGATGGCGGCAGTGGCCTTGAGGATCGAGCGGCGGTTCAGGCTCATGCGAGTCTCCGTGGCGAGGTGGGCGGCGACGAAGCGCCGAGGTAGAAGTCCTTGATGTCGGCGCGCTGGCGCAGCGCCTCGCAGGAGGCCGAGGCGGCGACGCGTCCGAGCTCGAGCACGTAGCCGTGGTCGGCGGTGTTCAGCGCGATGGAAGCGTTCTGCTCGACCACGAGCACGGCGATGCCGGCCTGCTCCCGGATGCGCCTGACGATGGCGAACACTTCCTTGGTGAACAGCGGCGACAGCCCGAGCGACGGCTCATCGAGCAGCAGCAGGCGCGGCTTGGCCATGTAGGCACGGCCGATGGCCAGCATCTGCTGCTCGCCACCGGAGAGCTGCCCGGCCGGTTGCCGATGGCGCTCCTGCAGGCGCGGGAACCACTCGTAGATCTGGTCGACGTCGCGCCGCACCGCGGGGTCACTGCGGCGGGCGAAGGCGCCCATCGCGAGGTTCTCCGACACGCTGAGGAACGGAAAGACCTGCCGCCCCTCGGGCACGAGGACGACGCCACTGCGGCAGACGGCATCGGCATCGAGGCCGCCGATCTCCTCGCCGTCGAGCCGGATGCTGCCCTTGTGCGGCGACACCACCCCGGCGATGGTGTTGAGCAGCGTCGTCTTGCCGGCACCGTTGGCGCCGAGCACCGTCACGATCTGGCCCGCGTGCACCTCCAGGCCGACGCCGTGGAGGGCTCGCACCGGGCCGTACCAGGTCTCGACGTCGCGCACTGACAGCAGCGTGGTCATGCTCAGGTTCCCAGGTAGGCGGTGATGACGCGCGGGTCCGACTGCACCTCGGCCGGCGTGCCGATCGTCAGCACGCGGCCCTGGTCCATCACGATCGCGCGCGTGGCGACCGACGACACCAGCGACATGTCGTGCTCGACCATCACCACGGTGATGCCGAGCTCGGCCCGGATGTCGTCGATCCAGCCGGCGAGCTGGCGGGTCTCCTCGGGGTTGAGGCCCGAGGCCGGCTCGTCGAGCAGCAGCAGGCGCGGTTCGGCGGCGAGCGCGCGGCCGAGCTCGACCACCTTGCGGATGCCATAGGGCAGCTCGCCCACCGGACGATGGCGCAAGGGGGCGAGATCGAGCAGGCGCACGACGTTCTCGACCCGCGCGCGGGTTTGTGCCTCCGCGCGCCGCACGGACGGCAGGTTCAGCATCTGCGCCAGCAGGCTGCCGTGCCCGGCGCGATGGCGGCCGAGCAGCAGGTTCTCGAGCACTGTCGCGCCATCGAACAGCTCGATGTTCTGGAACGTGCGGGCGATGCCGTGCCGCACGACGTCGTGCCGCGCCACGCGCGTGATGTCGCGGCCGTCGAAGTGGATGCTGCCCATCGTCGGGTCGAACACGCGCGTGATCAGGTTCAGCACCGAGGTCTTGCCGGCGCCGTTGGGTCCGATGATGGCGAGGACTTCGCCGGGCTCGATCGTGAAGCTCACGTCGCGCACCGCCTGCACGCCGCCGAACGCGAGGCCGATCGAGCGGACCTCGAAGAATGCGGGGACCGCCGGGGACGCCGCAAGGGACGCTGCCGCGGTGACGGCCCGCGGCGCGATGGCGATGCTGCTCATGGCCAGGCGCGTGCTCATCGATTGCGCTCCGATTGCATGTAGACCTTGTTGCGGTGGCTGGCGGAGGCCGTCACGAGTGGGTACTGCGCGAGCCACTTGCGCAGCCGCATCCAGCGCCCGTTCAGACCCGTCGGCTCGAGCAGGACGAAGAAGGTCAGCACGCCGCCGTAGATGAAGAGCTCGAGTCCGAGCTGCGAACCGAGCCGAGCCGGCAGCATTGGCTTGAGCAGCGAGATGAAGGAGGGCAGCAGCGCGATCAGGATCGCGCCGAGGATCGCGCCGCGGAGGCTGCCCAGCCCGCCAATGAACACCATCAGCACCAGCTGCAGCGACAGCGCCAGGCCGAACGTCTCCGGCGTGATGTATTGCGTGTAGTGCGACAGCAGGGCGCCCGCGATGCCGCAGATGGCCGCCGACAGGCCGAAGGCGAGGATCTTCGCGCGCGCCACGCGGATGCCCAGCGCTTGCGCCGCGGCCTCCGAGTCGCGCAGACCGACGAACGCACGGCCGGTGGCCGAGCGCATCAGGTTCAGCAGCACGAGAAGCACCGCAGTGAGCACGGCCAGGCACAGGAAGTAGAACGGCACGGTGCCGCCGAGGCCGAATCCGAACAGCGTTGGCTCCGGCACCGCCAGGCCGTTGTGCCCGCCGGTGACGCCCTTCCAGCGGCCCAGCGCGTGCTCGGTGATGATGGAGAACGCGAGCGTCACCATCGCCAGGTGCAGACCGGACACGCGTATCGCCGGAACGCCGATGGCCAGCCCGGCCAGCGCCGAGGCGACCGCTGCGCCGGCCAGGGACAGCGGAAGCGGCCATCCTGATGCCAGCAGCAGGGTGTGTACGTAGGCGCCGATGGCTACGAAAGCCGCCTGGCCGAGCGATACCTGCCCGGTGAAACCCGTGAGCGTCATGAGGCCCAGGCTCGCGACGCACATGATGAAGACGAAGCTCAGCTCGCCGACGTAGAAGGCCGGCAACACGAAGGGCAGCGCGGCGAGCACGAGGGCGAGTGCGCCGTAGGCGCCGCGCTGCGCCGGTGTGCGCAGGAGTCGGCGCGCCTGGTCGTAATCCGTTTCGTAGGCCATGGCTCAGACCCTCCGCCCGTGCGCGTCGCCGAAGAGGCCCCGCGGTCGCAGCACGAGGGCGCCGATGAGCACGAGATAGGCCATCACGTCCTTGAATCCGTCGGCAAGGTAGACGCCGGCGAACTGCTCGACCAGGCCGATGACCAGCCCGCCGGCGATCGCGCCCGGGGCGCTGCCGAACCCGCCGAGCACGAGCGCGGCCAGCGCCTTGAGCATGACGGTCCACAGGCTCAGGTCCACCAGCGAAATCGGCGCGAGCAGGAGGCCGCACAGCGCGGCGATGGCGCCGGACAGGGCCCACACCAGGGAGTTCAGGCGTTTCACGCGCACGCCGCACAAGTAGGCGGCGAGCTGGTTCTGCGCGCTCGCGTGAACGGCGATGCCGAGCGCCGTGTGACGCAGGAACACGTACAGCAGCAGCGTCACCGCGAGCGCGGCACCGACGATGACCAGACTGAGGCTGGAAAGCACCACGCCGGCGACCTCCGTCGAGCGGTCGGTCCACGGCGTCGCATAGGTGCGCGATTCGGGGCCGAACGACATGCTCACCGCGCCGCGGATCATGAAGCCGATGCCGATCGTCAGCATGATCCCGGCGAACTGCGGCTGGCCGACGATGCGCCGCATGACCCCGGCCTCGAGTGCCCAGCACAGCACGGCCACGAGGGCCATCACGCAGGGCAGCGCGAGCCAGAACGACATGCCGGCCCGGGTGATCAGCCCCCAGGCGACGAATGCCGAGAGCATGACGACGTCGCCATGAGCGAAGTTCATGACCTCCGTGGCCTTGTAGCCCAGGACCAGTCCGAGGGCGACCAGACCGTAGATCGCACCGCTGGCCATGCCCTGGGCGGCCAGCTGCGCTGCCTGTGTCAGAAGGGGGTCCATCATGAAAAAACGATCGTTAGGTGAACGAGACTTGAATATAGGTCGCCGATGTCGAGGCGATACCCGAGAGTTCCCGTGTTGACAGCGGCCGGAACGTGGATTAGCGTCCGTTCAGCAAACGATCGTTATCTAACCAACGGAGACCCGCATGCTCGGATCGATCCAGAACCACCCGCTCCTGATCTCGTCGCTGATCACCTTTGCAGAGCGCCACCATGGCGACGGCGAGGTTGTCTCGCGCCGGGTGGAGGGCGACATCCATCGCAGCAGCTGGAGCGACGTCGCCCGGCGCTCACGCCAGGTGGCGCGCGCGCTGGATGCGCTGGGGCTGCAGTTCTCCGATCGTGTCGCGACCCTGGCCTGGAACGGCTACCGGCACCTGGAGCTGTACTTCGGCGTCTCGGGGTCGGGGCGGGTGCTGCACACCATCAACCCGAGGCTGCCGGCCGACCAGATCGCCTGGATCGCGAACCACGCGGAAGACCGGGTCCTGTGCTTCGACGTGAGCTTCCTGCCACTGGTCCAGGCCATCCATTCGAAGTGCGAAACGATCCAGCACTACGTCGCGCTGTGCGATGACGCCAACCTCCCCGCCGACAGCGGCCTGCCCAACCTGGTGAGCTACGAGCGCTGGATCGGCCGCGAGCCGACCGACTACGACTGGCCAACATTCGACGAGAACGCAGCGTCGAGCATGTGCTACACGAGCGGCACGACCGGGCACCCGAAGGCCGCCCTCTACAGCCATCGGTCCACGATCCTGCATGCGTATGCCGGTGCCGTGCCCGACGTGCTGGATCTGTCCGCGGCCGACTGCATCCTGCCCGTGGTGCCGATGTTCCATGTCAACGCCTGGGGCATCCCCTACGGCGCCGCGCTGACCGGCTGCAAGCTGGTGCTGCCGGGTCCGGCGATGGACGGCAAGTCCATCCACGCGCTGATCGAGACCGAGCAGGTGACCTGTGCGGCCGGCGTGCCGACGATCTGGCAGATGCTGCTGACCCATGTCGATGCGAACAAGCTGAGCTTCTCGACCCTGCGGCGCACGGTGATCGGCGGCGCGGCATGCCCGCCGGCGATGCTCGAGGCGTTTGCGAGACATCACGTCGAGGTGCGGCACGCCTGGGGCATGACCGAGACCAGCCCGATCGGTACGTTGGGCGCGCTCAAGCGCAAGCACATGGGCCTGCCGCCCGAAGAGCGCGCCGGCGTGCTCCTCAAGCAAGGCCGGGCCGTGTTTGGCGTCGACATGCGCATCGTCAGCACCGACGGCCGTGAGGCGGCCTGGGACGGCAAGACCTTCGGCGACCTGCAGGTTCGCGGCCACTGGGTGATCCAGGACTACTTCAAGCACGAAGGGCGCAGCCCGCTCGACGACGGGTGGTTCCGCACCGGCGACGTGGCGACCATCGACCCCGACGGCTACATGCAGATCACCGACCGCACCAAGGACGTCATCAAGTCCGGCGGCGAGTGGATCAGCTCCATCGGCGTCGAGAACATCGCGATGTCGCATCCGGCGATCCAGATCGCCGCCTGCATCGGCGTGCCCCATCCGAAGTGGGACGAGCGGCCGATCATCGTGGCCGTCAGGCGGCCGGGCATGGATTTGAGCGCGGCCGAGCTGATCGGCTTCTACGAAGGCAAGGTCGCGAAGTGGCAGACCCCCGACGACGCCGTCTTCGTCGACGCCATTCCGCTGGGCCCGACGGGCAAGATGCTCAAGAGCAAGCTGCGCGAGATGCTTCGCGACTATGCGCTGCCGGCGTCAGCGTAGCGGGCCGAGCGACATCCTGATCTGCTCGGCAACGATGCCGAGCATGATTCGCTACTCTCGGTAGTAGACCATCTGGTGCGTGCTCGCCAGCAGCCGCTGCTGGTCGTCCCAGAGTTGCGCGGACTGATCGAAGTAGCCGTCGCGGAAATTCTGCGCGCGGGCGACCCCGAGCAACGGTCGATCGCCCAGTGCGATCAGCATTTGCGCGTCGGCGTGGAAGTAGATCGTCAGCGTGACCGTGCCGATCGGCACCCACAGTCGGCGACGGATGAAGATTCGCGGCATGAAGGTGTCGCACAAAGCCGTCAGCGACGCATAGTCCAGCGGGCGCGGCGGGTCGTCGCGTACCCAGAGGCAACTCGTCGAGCTCGCCGCTTCGCCGCCGTCCCAGTCGCTCGGCATCTCGCCGGCCATCGTGCGCATCTCGTAGCGGCTCACCCAGGGCGGGCGGCCGGCGGAAGTTGCGCGTGCCAGCAGATCGAACGGCACGACCGGGGGCGGCGGCTCGGCCTCGGGCCGCGACCAGGTCGGGCGGCGCTTCGCAAAGACGGCGGTCGCCGTCGCGACCACGTCCCCGGACTGCGTTGCGACGATCGACCAGTGCTGCGTCGAGCGGTTGGTGCGCACGGGGTGGGCTGCGATCTCGTACACCCCGTCGGCGATCGCGCTGGCGAAGTTGATCGTGAATGCGACCGGATCCCCGAGGCGCGCCGGGTGCCGGAGCACGGACTGCATCAACGCCGCCGCGATCACGCCGCCGAAGGGACCGACCATGTTCGCGTACTGCGCGCTGGTGCCCGCGGCGAACCGTCCGTCGCCGAGGTCGTCGAGAGCGATCGCGCGATCGAATGGGTGCTCGGCTTCGGTCATGGGGATGTGTTCGTTAGCTTAACGATCTATCAGTATAGAGCCGCTGACCGGGACGTCACCAGCGAGTGGCCCTCTTGACAGACGTGCAGGTTCTTGATTACTGTTCGTTCACCAAACGGTCGTTGTCCAATATCGGGACTGGCATGCCGCACCTGAAGGGCATCCGTGCCTGGTGACTCTCCCCCCCCACCCCTTTCAAGCCACCGGAGGCCTTGCCATGAGCCAAGACATCGTCATCTGTTCCCCCGTCCGCACCGCCATCGCCAGCTTCGGCGGCTCGCTCAAGGGCACAACCGCCGCGGCGTTGGGCGCGCATGTGATCACGGCCGCCGTGCGCCGCGCCAAGCTCGACCCGGTCCGGGTCGACACCGTCGTGATGGGCAACGTCATTCAGGCCGGCAACGGCATGAACGTCGCTCGGCAGGCCGCGGTCAGCGGCGGCCTGCCGGTCAGCGTGCCGGCGATGACAGTGAACCGCGTCTGCGGCTCGGGCGCGCAGGCGATCGCGACAGCCTACGCCGAGATCGCGGCCGGGCTGGCTCGCGTCGCGATCGCCGGCGGCATGGAGAACATGGACCGGGCGCCCTACCTGCTGCCCGGCATGCGCTTCGGCGCGCGACTGGGTCACGCCGAAGCCATCGATGCGCTGCTGACGGACGGGCTGCACGACGCCTTCTCCGGCAAGCACTCGGGCTGGCACACCGAGGACCTTGTGGCCAAGTTCGATATCAGCCGCGAGGCGCAGGATGCGTTCGCGGCGCAGACGCAGCAGCGGTTTGCGGCGGCGCAGGCGGCGGGGCACTTCCAGGCCGAGATCGAGCCGTTCACGATCAAGACAGCGAAGGGCAGCGTGAGCTTCTCTGCGGACGAGTCGCCGCGCCCTGACACGACCGTGCAGACGCTGGCCCGGCTGAAGCCTGCGTTCCGTCCGGACGGCACGATCACGGCGGGCAACGCGCCCGGCCTCAACGGCGGTGCTGCCGCGATGGTGGTATGCGATGCCGCTGCGGCGCGCGACCTGCAGCTCCAGCCGATGCTTGCGATCCGCGGCGTCGGCGTCGCGGCGGTCGAGCCCGGGTTCTTCGGCCTCGGCCCGTTGCCGGCGATCCGGCAGGCGCTGGAGCGCGCCGGCTGGAAGGTGGGCGACGTCGACCGCTACGAAGTCAACGAGGCGTTCGCGGCGATCGCGATTGCCGTGCGCGACGAGCTGAAGATCGATCCGGCCCGGTTCAATGTCGACGGCGGCGCGATTGCGCACGGGCACCCGATCGGGGCGACCGGCGCCATCCTCGTCACCAAGGTCGCACATGCGCTGCAGCGCACCGGCGAGAAGCGGGCCGTCGTGTCGCTGTGCATCGGCGGCGGCCAGGGCATCGCGCTGTGCCTGGAGCGGGTCTGAAGCCGCCATGAGCCCGCCGGGCCGCCCCAAGGGCGAATACCGGAGGGCACAGCCCGAAGGTACCCCAATGAGCACACTCGTGCTGACCCGGGAGCGGCTGCGCGAGACGCCGCTCGACACGCTTTTCGCCGGCCTGCCCCCGGGCTACCGCATCCGCAGCGAAGCGGAGCTGCGCTCGTCGCTCGAGGGCGTGCTCGAAGCTCACGATCGCGGCACGGATGTCCACGTGTTCGGGTACGGGTCGCTGATGTGGAACCCGGCGTTCGAGTTCAGCGATGCGGCTCGGGCACGGGTGCTCGGCTGGCATCGGCGCTTCTGCCTTCGCCTCGTCATCGCGCGCGGGACACCGTCGGTGCCGGGGGCCATGCTCGCACTCGACCGCGGCGGCTCGTGTGACGGCATGCTGTTCCGCATCCCGGCCGCCAAGGCATTTGCAGAGTTGCAGCTGCTGTGGAAGCGCGAGATGGCGACCGGGGCCTACGAGGCGAGGTGGATGGCCGTGCGGGCAGGCGAGCGACCGGTGCGCGCACTGACCTTCGTTGTCAACCGCGCGCATGAGCGCTACATCGGCGGCCTGCCGATCGAGCAGGTCGCCCACATGATCTGCACGGGCCAAGGCGCGCTCGGAACCAATCGCGCCTATTTCGAGGACATGCTGCGCTCGCTGGCCGCGATGGGTGTGAGAGACGCCGGCATGGAGCGGCTGCGACGCGCCATCCTGGCGCGAAGCTAGACAGCCGCGTCCGCTGTCTGAACCTTCTTCGCATCGCCGACGCGACTCCCGGTTGACACGCCGCATGGGTCGACCTATATTGTCTTTACTAAACGATCGTTAGCGAATAAACCATGAGCCAGTACAAGACCCCGCTGCGCGACTTCCAGTTCGTGCTGCACGAGTTGCTCGAGACCTCCGCAGTGATGCAGTCCTGCGGCCGCGACGAGTTCGACCGCGACACGATCGACCAGGTGCTGTCGGCCGCCGGACAGTTCGGCGAGGAGGTCATCTCGCCGCTGAACGCCCGCGGCGACGAGGAGGGCTGCACGCTGCGCGACGGCGTCGTCACGACGCCGTCGGGCTTCCGCGAGGCGTACCAGCAATACATCGAGAACGGTTGGAGCGCGCTCGGCTGCAGCACCGAGCACGGCGGCTCCGCGTTCCCCACGGTGGTGGAGAACGCGGTCAGCGAGATCTTCGGCGCGGCCAACATGGCATTGACCTCGTACCCCGGCATGTCGAATGCCACCTACGTCAACCTACGCGCCAACGGATCGCCGGAACTCAAGGCCATGTACCTGCCCAAGCTGGCATCCGGGCAATGGGCCGGCACCATGTGCCTGACCGAGCCGCACGCCGGCACGGATCTGGGCCTGCTGCGAACGCGTGCCGAGTGGCAGGCCGACGGCAGCTATCGAATCACCGGCTCGAAGATCTTCATCTCCGGCGGCGAGCACGACCTTACCGAGAACATCGTGCATCTCGTGCTGGCCCGGCTGCCTGATGCGCCGACGGGAGTGAAGGGCATCTCGCTGTTCCTGGTGCCCAAGGAGATCCCGAACGCCGACGGCACCCTCGGCCGGCGCAACGCCGTCGTGTGCGGGTCCATCGAGCACAAGATGGGCATCCACGGCAACTCCACGTGCACGATGAACTTCGATGGGGCGACCGGCTGGCTCGTGGGCGATGCGCACAAGGGCCTGGCCGGCATGTTCGTGCAGATGAACCACCTCCGGCTGGGCGTGGGCATCACCGCCATCGGCGTGATGGAGGCGGCCTGGCAGAAGTCGCTGCGCTACGCCAACGAGCGCGTGCAGGGCCGCGCGCCGGGATCCGGCACGGTGTCGGGGGCGGACCCGATCCTGCTGCACGCCGATGTGCGCCGCATGCTGCTGACGCAGAAGGCGTCCGTCGAAGGCCTGCGGGCGCTGGCGCTGTGGGCCTCCCAGCTGATCGACCTGAGCCACGCGCATCCCGACGCCGAACGGCGCCGCGACGCGGGCGCGCTGCTCGCGCTGCTGACGCCCGTGGTCAAGGCCATGGCCAGCGATACCGCACTCGAGTCGACGCTCACGGCGATGCAGGTGCTCGGCGGGCACGGCTACGTGCGCGACAACGGCGTTGAGCAGCACGTGCGCGACGTGCGCATCGTCGGGCTCTACGAGGGCACGAACGGGGTGCAGGCAATGGACCTGCTCGGCCGCAAGGTACTGGCCGACGGCGGGCTGCGCATGGCCGGCTTCATCGAGCATGTCTCCAGGCAGGCAGAGGCCCAGCGGGACCAGCCGGGCCTGCAGGAGTTCGCCGCACCCGTGGTCGAGCTGGCACAGCGCCTCGCGGCGGTGACATCGGAACTGGTGGAGCTGTCGACGGGCGACGTGCATGCCGCCGGCGCGGCCAGCGTGCCGTACCTGCGGCTGGTGGGTCACCTGGCGCTGTCGCACGTGTGGTTGCGCGCGGTGCAGGTGGCGCTGCCGAAGAGCGGCTCGGGCGACCCCTTCTACGCTTCGAAGGTCGCCACGGCACGCTTCTACTTGCGCCGCATGATGCCGCAGTGCCTGGCGCTGTGCGAGGAGATCCGCGCCGGTGCTGCGCCCGTGATGGACCCGTCGATCCTGTTGAGCACGCCATGATCGCCCATGACTTCGTTGCCCGTCCCGTCGCGCTGTGGGCGCTGCAGTTCCCCTCGCTGCGCGCCGATGCCGGCGCCTACGTCTTCCCCTGCGACGAGCAGGGCAACGTGCCGCTGCACGACCTCGGCCGCCGGGCCCTGCTGGACTACCTCTTCGCGAGGCACATGGTGGGCCGCACGCTCGCTCGGCCGCGCCTGCTCGCCGTTGCGCAACACTGAACGATCGAAAGGGTAACGATCGTTTGTCTATGGCATACTGTGCGCCGTAGACCTCACGAAGGAACCCCATGCGCTACTCGGCCACCCACAAGCAGGAAACGCGCGAGAAGCTCATCAACACGAGCCGCGAGATCGCGAAGAAGGACGGGTTCGGCGGCACCGGCGTGGATGCCTTCATGAAGGCCATCGGCCTGACCGGCGGCGCCTTCTACACGCATTTCGAGTCGAAGGCGGAGCTGTTCGCCGAGTTGGTCGAGCACGAGCTCGAGTTCAGCACCGAGATGCTCGCCGGCGACGAGGACGCGCCGGCGGACCACGTGGCGCGCAAGCTCCGCAGCTACCTGAGCAGCGCGCACGCGCTGCACCCCGAAACCGGCTGCGTGCTGCCGACACTCGGCCCGGAGATCGCGCGCGCGTCACCCGAGGTCAAGGCCCGGGTGGAGAAATCGCTCAAGCGGCTGCGCGACGCATGGTCCGAGCGGCTGGACGATGACGACGCCGGTTGGGCGCTGCTCGCGCAGTGCGTGGGCGCCTTGATCCTGGCGCGTGTGGTCGAGAGCGAGCGCACCCGGCGCGAAATCCTCGGCGCGAGCCGCCGCTTTCTCGAACGGGCAGAGAAGGCGCCGCGGAAGTAGCACGGCGATCAGCGGGGCCAACCCGAACGTGCAGCTGCTCGCGTCTTCCACGCCGAGCTCGTTGCGCCACGAACGCCCGCTCGAACGCTCTCATGGCAGCGTTTCGACGGTGCCCACTGCTGCGCCGGGCGCGGCTGCGGAAAGGCGCACGGGCACGACCTTGTGAAACGGCGTGTCTGCGATCGGGTCGCGGTGCGCTGCGTCCGTGAGCCAGTTCAGCGCGGGTCCGCGAAGCACGCGCCGCCCGTCTCGTCCGGATGCGACTGGCCATAGCCGTGAGGAAGGATGAAGTGGCCGCGGCGCATCGAGGCGTTTGCATGGGCGCGAACGACAAGGCGGCGCGCGCCGGCTCTCGACCACCACGCATCCATGGTCGGCAATGCCGAGGTCCGCCAGGTCCTGCGGGTGGACGTACATGGCGCCGTCGGGGTCGGCGCGCTTGGCGGCCGGGTCACGCAGGATCTGGTTCGCGTTCTGCAACCGCCGTTGTCGACCTAGGCTACTTCGAACAGCCCGGCCGCGCCCATGCCGCCGCCGATGCACATCGTGACGACCACGTAGCGGGCGTTGCGGCGCTTGCCTTCGATCAGCGCGTGGCCCACCAGGCGCGAGCCAGTCATGCCGTAGGGATGGCCGATCGAGATGCCGCCGCCATTGACGTTGAGCTTGGCGGGGTCGATGCCCAGTTGATCTCGGCAATGGACGACCTGGCAGGCGTAGGCCTCGTTGAGCTCCCACAGGCCGATGTCGTCGATCTTCAGCCCGTGCGTCTTCAGCAGCTTGGGGACTGCGAACACCGGGCCGATGCCCATCTCCTCGGGCGGGCAGCCGCTCACGGCGATGCCCCGGTAGATGCCCAGCGGCCTGAGCCCGCGCCGCTCGGCCACCGCACGCTCGACCAGCACGCAGGCGCTGGCGCCGTCCGAGAGCTGGCTCGCGTTGCCCGCCGTGACGACGCCGCCGTCGATGACGGGCTTGAGGCTGGTCAGGCCTTCGATGGTCGTATCCGGGCGGTTGCCTTCGTCGCGCGCGAGCGTGACTTCGCGGTACGAGAGCGCGCCGGTGACCTTGTCCGCTACGGCCATGGTCGCCGTGATCGGCACGATCTCGGCATCGAACAGCTTCCTTTCCTGGGCGCGGGCGGTGCGGCGCTGGGCCTCGAGGGAGTATTCGTCCTGCACCTCTCGTGAGATGCCGTACTTGCGCGAGACGAACTCGGCCGTCTGCAGCATCGGCATGTAGGTGTGTTCGACCCGGGCAACCAGCTTCGGGTCGGCCTGTTCGCTCACCAGTTTGAAGTAGGGGCCCTGCACTGCGGAGATGTTCTCCTGGCCGCCGCCGATGGTGACGTCCATGCCGTCGACGATGATCTGCTTGGCCGCGATGGCCACCGCCATCAGGCCCGAGGCGCACTGGCGGTCGACGGTCTGTCCGGGCACCGACAGCGGCAGTCCGGCGGCAAGGGCGGACAGCCGGCCGATGTTCATGCCCGACGTGCCGCCGGGCATGGAGGTGCCGATGACCACGTCGTCGACTTCCGCGGGCTCGATGCCTGCGCGCGCCACGGCGTGTCCGAGCACATGGCCCATCATCGTGGGCGACTTGATGTTGTTCAGCGAGCCGCGAAAGGCGCGGCCGATGCCCGTGCGGGCGGTGGAGACGATGACGGCTTCTCTCACGCGAGCTTCTCCTTGATCAGGTCGAGACGGTCCTGGCCGAAGAACATCTCGTCGCCGACGAAGGTGGTGGGCGCCCCGAAGACGCCGCGGCGTACCGCTTCTTCCGTGGTGGCGCGCAGAGCCGCCTTCACGTCAGGGGCGTTGACGAGCGCGTCCACCTCGGCCGGCGGAAAACCTGCGTCCGCGAGCACCTGGCTGGTCAACTGCGCGTCGTTGAGGTCCAGCGGCTCGATCCACAACGCCTTGAAGGCGGCCGCGAGGAAGTCCTGCAAGCGCTGGGGCATGCGCAACTGAACACCGGTAGCCACGCGCATGAGGTGCAGCGTGATGATCGGGAAGTACGGATTGATCACGAGTGGCACGCCGTAGCGCTTCGCGTAGCGCAGGTAATCCATGTTCACGTAGCGGCCCTTGGCGGGAACGGTCACCGGCGACGCATTGCCGGTCGCCTGGAACACGCCGCCGAGCAGCATCGGCCGATAGACGAGCGTCGCGCCCGCATCGGCACAGATCTTCGGCAACTGCGTCCAGGCCAGGTACGACGCGGGACTGCCGACGTCGAAGAAGAATTCCACGGTCTTGCTCATAGGGTTGGCCTCCATTAAACGAGCGTTTACCAAACGAAGACTATGCTATGGTGTGGCCGATGTCAACGGGATCGACACCTTGCGACTCGGAAATGCACTGCGCCATGGAAGACACCAGCACACGCTGCCCCTATCGGGAACTTCGGGACCTCACGCGTTCGATCGGCCAGGTCTACGAGTCTTCATTCGCCGAGGCCGGGCTGACCGCGACTCAGCACTCGCTGCTTTCGGAGATCAAGCGGCTGCGGGCGGCGCGCAACGTGGATCTGGCGCGCGCCATCGGCCTGGACCCCTCCACGCTCAGCCGCAATCTCAAGCCGCTGCTGGCGGAGGGCTGGGTGAGGATCGAGGAGGGCGAAGACGCGCGAAGCCATCGCGTGGTCCTGACCGAGAGCGGGATGGAGCGGCATGCTCTAGGCCAGCGCCAATGGAAGATTGCGAAGGCGAAGGTGCTCCAGGTGCTGGGTCTGCATCGTGTAGAGCGGCTCTGCGGCCTGGCCCAGGAGTGCCGTTCCGCGCTTACCCTCTTGTCGCCCCGCGGTGGCCCGCCAGCCGCGCCGAGTAGAGGCCGAAGCGGACCGTGATAGACACTTTTGGTCCGGGCACGAATGTGGTCCGGCCCATTGCCGGGCATGGTGGATCTTTGGCTCAGGCGTTGCTCAGGCGGCGGGCTTGCGTCATTCCGCGCCGGGGGTCAGCGTTCCTCCTTTCGCACGAAAGGAGCCACCTCATGTCGACGACCCGCACCCCCGGCATCACGATCGATGCCGATGGCCGCTTCTTCATCGACAAGCGCTATCGCGGCGTGCGCATCGGCATGCGAGTCGGGCCTGTCACGCAGGAGCAGGCAGAGCAGCGCCTGCGAAGAGAGATGGCGCAGGTCGACCTTGCCCTGGCCAATCCTTCACGACCGAGGTTCGCCGACTGTGCCGCGCGCTACCTGCTGCAGTCGCAAGGCCTGCGCAGCCTCGAAGCGATCCGCATCCACGCGCGCCAGCTCGATCCTTATATCGGGCACCTGGAGCCGCATCAGATCCACGACGAGACGCTCGCGCCGTTCGTTAGCGCGCGCATTGCGAGCGGTGCCTGCGCGACGACGATCAACCGCAGCCTGGAGGTGGTGCGGACGATCCTGCACCGTGCGGCGCGCCCGTATCGCGACGAGAAGGGGCGCCCGTGGTTGGACGCACTGCCGCCGCTCATCACGATGCTGCCGGAGTGCAGGCGGCCGCCGTACCCGATCACGTGGGATGAGCAAGATCGGCTCTTCCCCAAGCTGCCGGCGCACTTGGCGCGCATGGCGCTGTTCGCGGTCAACACCGGCTTGCGCAACAGCAACGTGTGCGGGCTGCGCCGGCGTTGGGAAGTCCCTGTTCCGGAGATCGGCCGCAGCGTCTTCGTGATCCCCGTCGAGGCCATGAAGGCCAAGCGTGCACACATGGTCATCCTCAACGACGCGGCGTGGCCGGTCAGCGGTCCGATACGTTCAGCTGAACGTGTCGACGGCGATCGGCTGGCGGCGCGCGTCGAACTTCACGGTGATCGCGTCTCGGACTCGGCCACCGCCGGGCACCTTTGCCGCCTGTTTGTGAAGGCCGGGATCGACGTGTTCCTCTCCATGCCGATGTCCCCGGAAACGCTTCGGGCCCACCTCGGAAAGGAACTCGGTTTGCGATGGATCGCGCCAAGCGAGGGTGCAAGGTGCACTTCAACGCGAGCGACGCGACGGAAGGCTACTTCAGAGTTTCAGCTCCAGCCGCAGTTGCAGGTTGACATGGCTGGGACCGCCGCTGATGTGGCGCGTTCGCTCAGCGGCCAGCGGTCCGCGTCCGTCGGGGTCGAAGTCGCTGAAGCTCTCGTTGGCGTGGTCACGTGGCAGCAGGTTGTGGGCCATCAGGCGCAGGCCCGCCGCAGGGCTGAAGGTCCACAGCGCGAACATGTCCCACTGGCGCTTGGCGGTCGCGCGTGTGGTCTCGTCGGCAGCCCATCGGGTCAGCGTCGACGGCACCCAGTTGAGGTTGCCACCCAGCGTCAGCGGAATGCCGCGCAGGCGGTAGTCGGCGCCCAGGTTGCCGGTGGCCTTGCTCTGCTGGTCCAGCCGGTTGTCGGGCCCGGGCACGCTGTCGACCCGGCTGCGCAACAGCGCCAGGTTGGCGCGCATCTCGACGGGCGCGGAGCCGGCGATCAGCTGATCGAGCCTGAACTTGCTCTCCAGCTCGATGCCCTGCGCGGTGGCGCTGCCGATGTTGCGCGAGCGGCGCACATAACGTGGGAACGGGCTCCAGTGGACGGTGTTCTCGAGCTCGACCGTGCTGCGCATCAGGTCCTTGATGCGGCGATGGAACAGGTTGGCGCTGAGCAGGCCGCCACCCTGCAGGTAACGCTCGAAAGCCAGGTCGATGCCGGTCGCCAGCTCGGGTTCGAGGCTGGGGTTGCCGGCGTTGTCGGGGCTGCTCTCGCCGTTGCTGCCGGTCGCCGGGTCGTAGAGCCGGTTGATGCTGGGCCGGCCGATCAGCGACCCCGTGCCGGGCGCGCGCCAGCTTCGTGTCAGGCTCAACCGCACCTGGTCGCGCACGCTGGGGTCGGGCTTCCACAGCAGGTGGACCAGCGGTGTCATCACGCTGTTGCGGCTTTGCGGGCGCTGGCCCCGGCCGTCGTCGCCGCGCGTCGCGATGCCTTCCCAACGCAGGCCGGCGTGGAAGGACCAGTGTTTGTCAGGCGCCCACTCGTCTTGTGCATAGGCCGCCACGCGTAGGGTGCTGGCCGCGAAGTCTTCGCCCGCATCGGCCAGCGCCGGGTCGGGCACGCCACCGATCAGGGTGGTCCGGGTGTCGTTGCGCCGGGCGCCTTCGGCTTCCATGCCCAGCACCAGGTTGTGTTCCGAGCCATCGCCGCCCAGCATGCGGCTGCCCTTGGCGTTGAGCTGCAGACCCTTCTCCCGTGAACTGCTGCGGTCCTGCTGCGACCGGAGCTCGCTGTGGTCCGCCCTGAACTCCTGGCGGGCGTTGGCATGGCGCGATCGAGAGCTGCGCAAGGTGCCGCCGACCTCGACGCGCCAGTCGGCCAGGCGCTGGCGAACCTGCAGCTGCAGGCGTGGGCCGAAGAAGCGGTAGTCACCGTAGCCGTGGCCAGACTCGGCGTGTTCCGGGCCGGCGCGCTTGTGGCGCTGGTCGATCTCGAAGCGGTAGCGGTGCTCACCCTGGTTGGCGAACAGACCGGGCGAAACGACCAGCGAATCGCCGTCGCCGCCCAGCCGCCATTGCAGCCGCGCGCCGAGGTTCAGCCCTCGGTTCGCGCCCGCATCGTGGCTGCGCGAACCGCGGTCCTCGAGCAGCTCACCCGTGGCGATGTTCGTCACCTGCGTCTCGCTGAAGCTCTCGCCCCGGCGCCGGTTCGCAAACAGCCCGGCCGACAGCGTGTAGGTCAGGTCGCCGGCGCTGTCGTTGTGCGACCAGGCGCTGCCCAGCGACGGTTCACCGTTCGACACGCCCGTCCCGATGCGCCAGTCGTTGAGGCGCTTGCGGAACCCTTCACGGGTGATGATGTTGATCGTCCCGGCGATCGCCTGGGCGCCGGTTTCGGCGGTCGGCGCGCGCAGGATCTCGATGCGCTCGATCTGCTCCGGCGTCAGGCTGTCCAGGCTGAAGCCGGGCGGCAGCCGCTGGCCGTCGATCAACAGTTGCGTGAAGCCGCTGCCCAGCCCGCGCAGCTGCGGCGGGCCGCCGCGCCCGGGCGCGCCGGGCGTCGTGACGCCGGGCAGTCGGCGCAGCACCTCGCCGACCGTGGCATCGCCGAACTTGTCGATCTCTTCGCGGCCGATGACGATCTTCGCCGCCGTCGACTGGCGCCGCTGCTCCGTGTCGGTGCTGCGGCCGCCGATGACCTCGACGCGTTGTTGGCCGGCTGCAGGTGCCGATGCGGCCGAGGCCGCGGGCGTCGACGCCGCGGAGGCAGCGGGCGCTGCGGTGGCGGCGGCGCGGAGGGGTGGTGGGGTCTGCACTTGTGCCGCCACCATCGTCGCCAGCGCCATCGACGGTGCGAGCACGAGGCACAAGCACACAGGCCAGCGCATCGACTTCAGCGCCCGTAGCGCCGCCCGGCCGACTCCAGCGGCCAGTCGTCGGTGCGCAGCGGTGGCAGCGGCAGGCCGTCGCCGCCGACGATGTTGGCGTCGCTGGGGTTGTTGACCCAGGCATAACGCGCCGCCACCGGCATCGGCACGGCGGGGCTGTGCAGCACGATGCGGTCGCCGTCGAAGCGGGCTTGCGCCGGCAGCCAGCGGCGGTCGGCGCCAGCCAGGAGGAAGCCGCGCAGCGGCTCGCCGGCGCGGGCGGTGCGCAGGCCGCCCGCGGTGGCGCCGAAGCGCAGCTGCAGTTCGCTGCCGCTCACTTCGTGACCTAGCAGGCGCGGGCCGCCGGCCGGTGCGGCGCGCAGGCCCTGCTCGTGCAGGGCCAGCGCAGCCAGCCGGTGACCGAGGGTGCGCTTGTCGCGTGGATGGATGTCGACCTCGTCGCCGACGTCGATGGCGGCGGCCATGCCGGTGTGCGGCAGCGCCAGCGCCGCGGCCTGGCTCTCGCGCAGTTCGGGCCAGCCGCCGGCCCCGGGCACGTTGTCGGCCAGCCGCAGAAAGGAGGCGAGCTGGACGAAGAAGAACGGCAGCTTCGGATCGCCGAACTGGCCGCGCCAGTCCTGGATCAGGCGCTTGAAGCCGCCGGCATACGCTTCGGCGCGCCCGACATTGGTCTCGCCCTGGTACCAGAGCACGCCGCGCACCGACAGGCCGTGCAGCGGGGCGATCAGGCCGTTGTGGGCGAGGACCGGTGCATCGTTGGCGCTCGGCTGAGCGGGGGCCGCGATCTGCTCGACGCGCGCGCGCCAGGCGCCGGTCAGCGGGACGGCGCCGGCCGCGGTGTCCAGCCGCATCGAGGCCGCATCGCCGTGGAAGCCGCCACCGCCGCCCGTGTCGGTGACGCGCACCGCGATCCAGTTGGCGCCCACGCGCAGCAGGCCGGGGGGCAGGGCATAGCGGCGCGGCTGCTCCCATCCGCACTGGCCGCCGACCCGCTGGCCATTGACCCAGGTCTCGTCGCAATCGTCCACCTTCGCCAGGTGCAGCTCGGCCGCGCCGACCGCCTGCGCGGTGGTCAGCTCCACCCGCTTGCGCATCCAGACGACACCGTCGAGGTTGGCCAGGCCCTGGCCCTCCCACTCGTGCAGCGCCTGAAGCGTGGGCCAGTCGGCGTCGATCTCGCCGGCGGCGGACCAGCCGCCCGGATCGACGCCGTCCAGCGGCAGGCCGGGTTGCCATGCGGCCACGCGGCCGCGCAGGTGCTCGCGCAGGGCGGCGCCGAATGTCGCGTTGTCGGCCGGCAGCGCACGCACCGCGGGCGCCAGGTCGGGATCCTGCAGCGCCGCGTCGCGGCGCACCCAGGTCTCGAGCATCGAGCCGCCCCAGGCGGTGTTGATGAGGCCGATCGGCACGCCTTGCACCGCCTGCATCTGCCGCGCGAAGTGGTAGCCGACGGCGCTGAACTCGCCGACGCGGCCGGGCTCGGCCACGACCCAGGGCGCGGGTGCGATGTCCGCCTCGGGACGCACGCTGGCACGCAGTGGCACGCGCAGGTGGCGCAGCTGCGCACTCTGAGGCGATCCGATCTCTTGCGGGCCGGTGTCGGTCTGCGCCAGCGGCCACTCCATGTTGGACTGGCCGCCGAGCAGCCAGACGTCGCCGATCAGCACGTCGCGCAGCTCGATGACCTGGTCGCCCTTGACCCGCAGGCGGTGCGGACCGCCGGCCGGCAGCGGGGCAAGCTGCGCGTGCCAGCGGCCGTCGGCGCCGACACGGGTGCCGGCCCGGCGGCCGCCCAGTTCGACCGTTAGCGTCTGGCCCGGGGTGGCCTGGCCCCACAGACGCAGCGGGCGGTCTCGCTGAAGCACCATGTGCTCGCCGAACACAGGGGACAGGCGCACTTCGGCGTGGGCAGTGGCGGCCAGCAGGCTGAGCAGCAGGGGCAGGGCAGTCTTCTTCATCGGGTCGGGTCTGAGGGGTCGAAGCGCAGCGTCGTTGCGCGGCCCTGGTAGTTCACGGTATGGGTCTGTTCAGACCGGCCGGGCGGTGCCATCAGACGCACGCGCAGCTCGCGCCGCGTCACCATGCCGGGATAGCGCCCGTGGCGCGGGCCGATGTGCAGCGTGCGGCGCGCATCGTCCCAGCGCAGGGCGGTGGTGGCGCGCTCGCCGCGTTCGTAGGCGTAGGTCTCGCCGTCGTCCTCGTAGAGCGTGAAGCCGCCGTCGGCACCGGGGTAGACGCGGATCTCCCAGGGCGCCTCCGGGCTCTGGCCGGTGTGCTCCACCACCGGGCCCAGGGGCACGATCGCGCCGGCGCGCACGAACAGCGGGAATTCGTCCAGCGCATAGTCGCGCTCGGTGCTGCGGCCGCCGGCGTGACGCTCGCCGGTCCAGAAGTCGAACCAGTCGTGGCCGGCAGGCAGCAGCGTCGCCTGGCGTTTGTCGAGCTGGCGCTGCGTCCTGGCCAGGTCTCGTTGCTGGCTGGGCGTGCGCCAGGCCAGGCGCAGCACCCGGTTGCCGCCCGCTTGATAGAAGTCGATGCGCAGCTTCAGCGTCTGGCCTTCGCGCAGCGTGAGGCGGTGGCTGGTGAAGCGCGCGCCGCCGATGGCCCAATCGTCGACGACGAGTTTGTCGTCCAGCCACAGGCGGAAGCCGTCGTCACCCTCGACGCCGATCTCGTGCTCGCCCCCTTCGCTGGCGGTGATCTCGCCGGTCCAGCGCGCCGAGAAGCGGTTCAGGCCGCTGAGGCCGGGCGGGAGGCTGCCGAGCGGCGGGTCGGGCCAGTGGTGGTCGACCACCGTGTCGATGGTGCGGCTGGCGGGCTTGTCGAAATCGATGCCCTCGAAGTACTCGAGCACCAGTCCGCGTTGCCCGTCGGGCGTGCGCAACTGGGTCGCCGGCACCGTGGCCGGCGGCGGCAGCACCGGGTGGAACATCGGCCGCGTGATCGGCTGCACCAGGAAGGCCGGGCCGAACATGTAGGTGTCGTCGACCTTTCGCAGTGCGGCCTGGTCGGGGAAGTCCATCGCCAGGCCACGCATCATCGTGTAGCCCTCGTGCGTACAGCGCCAGGCCAGGCCGTAGAGGTAAGGCAGCAGCTGCATGCGCAGGTGCGCCGCGCGCAGCAGCGAACCGTACATCGCCGGGTCCAGCGTCTTGAAGAGATAGGGCTCGCGATCGATCGAAGTGCCGTGGATGCGGTAGACCGGGTTGAAGATGCCGAACTGGTTCCAGCGCGCGTAGAGCTCGCGGTAGGCCGGGTTGCGCTGCCCGTCCGGGAAGTTGACGAAGAAGCCGCCGGTGTCCTGCGTCCAGTACGGCAGGCCGGCCATCGAGACGTTCAGGCCGCCGGCGATCTGCGCGCGCAGCGTGGCCCAGGACGCCGTGGTGTCGCCGGACCACGGCAGCGCGGCATATCGCTGCTGCCCGGCCCAGGCCGAGCGGGTGAGCGTGAGCGCGCGCTTGCCGCCCGGGCCGGCGGCGCGCTGGCCTTCGTAGACGCCGCGGGTCGTCACCAGGCTGTAGACGTTGAGGTAGCGCGTGGTGTCGCCCATCGCGGTGACGCCCAGGGCCTTGATGTCGGCCTCGACTTCCCGCGGGTCCCACGCGGCGCCGCCCACCTCCACTTCGGTGCCGTCCATCCACAGCGCATCGACGCCGACGTCGAGCAGGCCCTGCTTGACGTGCTTGAAGTAGATGCGGCGGCCTTCGGCGCTGAAGGCGTCGTAGATGCGCGCGCGCTTGGAGATCCAGTGCAGCGGCTCGAAGCGCAGGCCCTTCGCATCGAGCTCGCGGGCCAGCGCGGTGTCGTTGCCGACGCCCGGCCAGATCGACGCCATCAGCTTGACCTTGAGCTTGTCGTGCAGTTCGCGCGTCATGGCGGCGGGATCGGGGAAGCGTTCGGCGTCCCAGACCATGCCGCTCCACTTGCCGTCCCATTCGCGACCATTCGGCCCGTCCTGCTCGCCGCCCCAGTACTGCCAGTCCTGCACGATGTAGTCGAGCGGGAAGCGTTCGGCGCGGAAGCGCCGCACCACCTCCAGCAGCTGCTGCTGCGTCTGATAGCGCTCCTTGCTCATGAACAGGCCGAAGGCGGCCTTCGGGAACATCGGCGCGGCGCCGGTGAGCTGGCGATAACCCCGGATGACCGCGTCCATGTCGGCGCCGGCCACCAGGTAGTAGTCGGCGCCGGCCGGCGCGCTTTCGGCGCGGAAGGTGGCGCCGTCGGGCCGGTCGCTGAAGCTCATCTTCGAGTACACGTCCCACAGCAGGCCCCAGCGCCGCGTGGAGACCATGAACGGCACGACGATGCCGATGTTGGTCTGCACCAGCAGCACGTCGCGGCCGCGGTAGTCCATGTAGGGCTGGTCGTACTGGCCCAGGCCGTACAGCGATTCGTCGGGCGTCAGCGTGAAGGTCTGCGTCAGCGCGTAGCTCAGGCTGCCGGCGATCTCGACGCGCTGCAGCTCGGTCGGCGCCTGGCCGCGCTCGCGCGTCAGCAGGCGGCCGTCGGCGCCGAAGAAGGCCAGCGCGCCGCTGCGCTTGTCCACCGTCACCCGCACCGCGGGCCCGGCGATGGTCAGCGTGTCGGCGCTGTCGCTGACCTCGCAGGCGACGGCCTTCGGGCGGACCACCACCACCAGGCTGGGCTGGGTGGTGTGCGCCTCGCCCAGGTGGGCCGCCACGCGCACCAGGCCGGCGCCGTAGAACAGCACGCTCTTGGTCAGGTCGCCCGACCGGAACTGCACGCCCTCGGCCACGCGCCGCCAGGCGAAACCACCCGGCGTGGGCCCCATGCGCAGGGCCCGCAACTGCCCGGCGCCATCCAGGGCGGAAGGCAGCGCCGTCGCCGCATCGGCCGGCAACGCCAGGGGGCCGGCCGAGGCGCAAGCCAGTGCGCCGATGAAGTCGCGGCGTTTCAGTTCAATGGGCTTCGTCATCAGGCCTTGTCCTTGTGAAGTGGCGCCGCACCGCAGCGCACCAGCCGCGCACCGTGCGGCGGCACGGTGAGCGCGCGGGTGCCGCCAGGCAGGTCGGCGCGCGCCCAGCAGTCGCGGCGCGCGTCGGGCAGCCAGCCGGGCAGCGGCGCATGCCACGGCGCCTCGCCCGTGTTGAGCCATGCCGCCCAGGTGCCCTGCGGGCCGTGACAGACGAAGCGGTGGCCGTGGGCGCTGCTGTGCCATTCGCGCGCGCCGGGCACGCGCAGCAGCGCCAGCACTTCGGGGTTGGTGACCACCCGCAGCGTCCAGTCGTCGAGCCGGCGCAGGTCGTTGCCCAGGATCAGCGGGCTGCGCGCGCAGGTCCATGCGGTGAGCATCAGCAGCTGCTCGTCGCGGGTGAATCGGGTCTCGCGCTCGCCGCGGGCCGGCGGTTCGCCATCGAAGTTGCGCAGGCCGATCCTGCCCACCGGCAGCATGTCGGCGTCGGGCCAGGCGCCGGCGCGCGCGTGCGGCGCCCACTTCACCAGGTTCGCCAGGTTGTCGCGCAGTTGCGGCCAGGTGTCCCAGAAGTCGTTGCACACGCGCCACTGGTTGGCGTGAGCCTGCAGGTGCGCCGCCTGCTCCAGCAGCGACGGGCCGGGCGACAGGCTCAGCACCATGGGCCGGCCGGTGGCGTCGATGGAACGGCGGATCAGGGCCACCTCTTTCGCGTGATAGGACGGCGCGGCGATGTCGTCGACCTTGACGAAGTCCACGCCCCATTCGGCGAGCTGCGCGAACCATGCGCGGTACCAGTCGAAGGCGCCCGGGTGCTCCGGGTTGACGCCGCACATGTCGGTGTTCCAGGCGCAGGTGGAACCCGGGTTGGCCGCCTCGTGGCAGCGGAAGGTGCTGCCTGCGATGGGCAGTTCCAGCCCGACCGCCTGGCGCGGGATGCCGCGCATCAGGTGCACGCCGAAGCGCAGCCCGAGGCGGTGCACCTGCGCGGCCAGCGGTGCGAAGCCGCGGCCGCCGGCGGCGCTGGGAAAGCGGTTCGGCGCCGGCTGCGGGCGGCCATGCGCATCCAGCAGCAGCGGCGCGAAGGGCCGGTACCACGACGAGGTGGCACCCGCCTCGTACCACTGGATGTCGACGGTGGCGGTGTCGTAGCCGAAGGGCAGCAGGCGCTCGGCCAGGATGCGCGCGTTGTCCAGGTACTCCGCTTCGGTGACGCTGGCGCCGAAGGCGTCCCAGCTGTTCCAGCCCATCGGCGGCGTCGGCGCCCAGGCGTGGAAAGGCAGCCCCGGCTCGGCCGCAGCGGTGGTCGTGGTCGAGACCGCGGTGGCAGCCGCCGTGGGCAGGCCGGCCATCGCGGCGAGCCCGCCGCCGACCACGGCACGCACGAAGCCGCGGCGGCCGGGTTCGTCAGGGGGCTTGGCAGCAGGGGTGTCCATCGGCGATGCGGTGCAGGTCATGTCGCGGATCACGGGGCGGACCGCGCGTCAGGCCGCGGCAGCGGCTCCAGCACCACCGCGGCGCCGCCGGCGGACGCCAGGCGCAGCGTCAGCACGTCGCCGCGCTTCACGGTGCGCACGCTGCGCCGGAGCTCGCGCGCGACCTCGCCGTCTTCCCACACGGTGGCCCGGTAGGCGCCCGGGGGCAGGAAATTCAGCGGCACGCGCTGCGTGCGCGCCTCGTCGCCGGTCATCGCGCCGACGTACCAGGCCTGGCCATGGCGCCGCGCGAGCACGATGTCGCGGCCGGGCTCGCCGTCGAGGAAGCGCGTCTCGTCCCAGGCCGTGGGCACGCGGCGGATGAAGTCGAAGCCGGGCTCGCCGTGGTAGTTCGAAGGGTCGTCGGAGACCATCTGCAGCGGGCTGTCGTAGACCACGTACATCGCCAGCGCCTGGCCGCGCGTGGTCTGCGTCTGCGGCATCACGGCGCGCACCTCGAAGGCCGAGGCCGTGGCATTGCGGAAGCCGCCGGGCGTGTAGTCCATCGGCCCCACGAGCATGCGCGTGTACGGCAGCATCAGGTTGTGCTGCGGCGTGATGCGCTTATCCATCTTGTTCCACTCTGCGCCGAGCACGCCTTCCTGCGTGATGTAGTTCGGGTAGGTGCGCTGCAGGCCGGCGGGGACGTAGGCGCCGTGCAGGTCGAGCAGCATCCGGCGCCTGGCGGTGGCCTCGGCAACGCGCTGGTAGAAGGCGACCATGTCCTGGTCGTCGCGGTTCATGAAGTCGACCTTGATGCCCTTGATGCCCCAGCGCGCATAGGTGTCGAGCACCTCGTCCATGCGCGGCGCCAGGTGTTCCCAGTGCACCCACAGCAGCAGGCCCACGCCCTTGTCGGCGGCGTAGCGCACCAGCGCTGGCATGTCGATGCCGTCGGCCGCGCGCGTGATGTCGGTGCCGGGCAGCGCGTCGCAGCAAGGGCCGGTGCCGAAGGCCCAGCCGGCATCCATCAGGTGGTAGGGGAAGCCGGATTCGGCGGCGAAGTGAATGAAGCGCTTGTACGCGGCCAGGTCGGGCTTGACGCCCTCGAGCGGACCCGACCACCAGTCCCACGAGGTCTTGCCGGGCTTGACCCAGGAGAAGTCCTGTTGCGGCGGCGGGTTGAGGTGGCCGACCAGGTGCGACTCGATCAGCTCGCCGGCACGGTCGGCCATCATCACGGCGCGCCAGGCGGTCCTGAGGCCGCCGGTCGAGACGAAGGCCGGGCCCGGGCGCTTGGGTACCGCGGACAGCTGCACCCGCAGCGCCGATCCTTCGCGGCGGAACGAAGCGCCGGTGTAGCCCTCGAGGTGGGCCTGGGTGATGGCGTAGTGGGTGCGGCCCGCGGGCGTGGCGCAGACCACCGGCACGTCGTAGGCGGCGTCGGTCTTGAGCTGCGAGATGCGCAGGCGTTCGAAGTTCAGCTCGTGCGCGCCGTAGTCGGTCGGCGTGACCAGGCACGACGGGTCGCCCGCCGGCACGAAGGCCGTGCGCTCGCCGCGCAGCTTCACCGGGGCCGCGTCTTCCAGGCGGTAGCGGAACGCGACGCCATCGTCGTAGGCGCGCGCGTCGATGAGCAGCCGCCGCCCGCCGCCGGCTTCACGGAAGGCGAGGGTGGCGCCGCGGTAGTGGTCGCGCGCGCTGGAGGCCTTGGTGGCGACCAGCGGGATGCTGCGGTTCACCGTCGCGTCCTCGCGCGTCTCCAGCTTCAGCGCACCGAAGGCCGGCGCGCCGTCGAGCTCCAGCCCCAGCGGCGAGGTGGCGATCACGGTTTCGCCGCGCCGCACGATGCTGAAGCTGCTGCCGTCGTCGGCGATGTGCAGCGCGGTGCGTCCGTCGGGCGACGCGATCACGGCGTCGGCGGCTCGGGCCGGGGCCATGGTCAGCGCCGACAAGGCGCAGACCGCGAGGATCGTTTGCAGGTGCTTGTGGTTCATGCTCAGGCGAGTTGCCAGTAGAGGCTGTAGCGTTCGTGCGCGATGCGGTGGAAGGGGGCGAGGTCGATCTCGCGACCGGGCGCGGTGGTGCGGAACTGCAGCGGCGCGCCGGTGGGGCGCACGGCGTCCCGCAGCGAACGGCCTTGCAGCGCGAGCCGAGGCAGGGCCGTGTGCCCGGACGCCAGCACCCCGCCGTAGGCGTATTCGCTGGCGACGAGGTCGGCGCCCGGCTGCAGGCCCTCGGTTCCCAGGCGGGCGGCCAGCACCAGCGGGCCGACCATCACGGCCGCGATGTCGCTCGCGCCGGGCAGCGCCTGCAGGTGCAGGCGCATCGGCAGCGTGACGTCGAGCACGTCGCCCGGACGCCAGAGGCGGTCCAGCTCGACATAGCGGCCGGGCTCGGTGCGCTCGACCAGCGGTCGCCCGTTCAGTTTGATCGTCAGGTGCTGGCACCAGGCGGGGTGGCGCAGGCGCAGCGCGAAGCGCACCGGCGTGCCGGCCTCGATCGCCAGGCGGGTTCCGGCCTCGTCGGGGAAGCGCGTCGTCTGGCGCAGGCGCACGCCATTCTCGGCCCAGTCCAGCGTCGAGGCGATGAACCCGTTGACGTACAGCGCTCGAGCGTCCTCGGCGTCCTGGAAATAGATCGAATCGCCCAGCTTGGCGAAGCTCTCCATGCCGGTGCCGGTGCAGCACCAGAACGAGCGCTCGGGCGTGCCGTACAGCTTGGGATAGCCCGGGCGCGTGGCCTGGAAGTAGGTGACCATGCCGGAGAGCGGGTCCTGCGACGCCAGGATGCCGTTGAGCAGCGCGCGTTCGTAGTAGTCGGCGTAGGCCACCGAGGGCTCGGCGGTGAACAGCGCGCGCGTCAGCCGCAGCATGTTGTGGGTGCAGCAGGTCTCCATCGTTTTCGCCGAGCCGAGCCGCTGGGGCGCCTCGGCCGGCGGGAAGAAGTGCTCGCCCTCGCCGTTGCCGCCGGTGGCGAACGAACGCTGGTGCACGACGTTGCCCCAGAAGTAGCGCGCCGCTTTCGCGTAGCGCGTTTCGCCGGTCGTCTCGGCGAGGCGGGCGAAGCCGATCACCTTGGGGATCTGGGTGTTCGAGTGCAGGCCGTCCAGCGTGTCCCTGCCTTCGGCCAGCGGCTCGAGCAGGGCCCGGTGGTCGAAGCGCTGCGCCAGGTGCAGGTAGCGCGCCTCGCCGGTGAGCCCGTGCAGGTCGGCGAGCACCTCGTTCATGCCGCCGAACTCGATGCCGAGCATCTGCTGGAAGCGTTCGTCGCCGATGCCTTGCGTCGCATCCACCATCCAGTCCGCCAGGCGCGTCAGCACGGGCTGCGCGCGGGGATGGCCGGCATGCACGTGGGCATCGCGCAAGCCCGCCAGGATCTTGTGCATCGTGTACCAGGGCACGCCGGTCACCGGCCGGCCCGCGATCACGTTGCGCAGTTGCGCGTCGCCGTCGGCGAAGGCGCAGACGAGGCCGCTGCGGGCCGCCTGCTGGCAGGCGTGCAGTTCGTCGACGACATGGGCCACGCGCCGGCGGAAGGCCCCCTGGCCGGTGGAGACCCACATCATCGAGCACGCGCTCAGGTAGTGGCCCAGCGTGTGCCCCGGGCAAAGGTCTCCCGATTCCCAGCCGCGGTAGCGCGCGGCCTTCGGCGCCAGCCCGGCGTTGCTGCGGAAGCCGTGCAGCAGCCGGTCGACGTTGAGCGAGAGCAGGTAGCGCTCGTCGAGCGCGCGGGCGTCGTCGAAGGGCCCCGGCAGCAGGCGCACGCGCGACAGCGGCAACGGCCGCGCACCGCCACCGCCACCGCCACCGCGGACGGGCGCTGCGGCGGCGGCCTGCGCGCCGGGTGCGATGGCCGCGAGCAGCGGTGCCGCCGCAGCGCCGGCGAGCAGCCGGCGGCGGTCGGTCACGCGACGACCCCCTGCGACGGCCTCATCGACTGCCTCATCCACTGCCTCAGGGCCGCGTTCACAGATCGGGGGTGATGCGGACCATGATCACGCCGTGCGACGCGACGGTGCCGCCGTAGCTGCCGCGCACGGCGTTCGTGACCTGCTTGGACCACAGGTCCTTGACCTTGGCCTTGAGGCCGGCCGGCAGGTTGAGCTGGTCCCAGGCCACCTTCATCTGCGCCGGTGCCTTGCCGCGGTTGAACAGCACCACCGCGTGCTCGCCGCCCTTGAGCGGCCGCGCCCAGATCTCGAGCTCGCCTTCCTTCCAGATGCGCCGCGCCTGCTGGCCGAGAGCGTCCTGGTCGACGGCGATGACATCGGCGTTGGTCAGGATGCGCCGCGTGTCCGCGTCCATCTTCGACAGGTCGTTGCCGGCGATCAACGGCGCCGCCAGCATCGCCCACAACGAGAAGTGCGACTCGTACTCGGTGCTCGTCATGCCGCCGTTGCCCACCTCCAGCATGTCGGGGTCGTTCCAGGCGTTGGGGCTCGAATGGCGCCAGCGCTCGGCCTGCAGGTCGAGGATGTTGACCATGCCGATCGACCAGTCCTTCTTGCCTTCCCAGGCGTCGAAGATGTCGCCGGTGGTGCGCCACAGGTGGCCGACCGCGGGCGCCCAGCGCTCGGGCTGGTTGACGCCCCACTCGCAGATCGACAGCACGATGTCGCGGCCCGACTCGCGCAGCGCCTTGGCCATGATGGTGTAGGCGGCCTCGGCGTTGCGCGGGCCGGTGTGGCACCAGTCGTACTTCAGGTAGTCGACGCCCCACCTGGCGTACTGGCGCGCATCCTGGAACTCGTGGCCGGCGCTGCCGGGGCGGCCGCCGCAGGTCAGCGCACCGGCGTCGGAGTACAGGCCGAACTTCAGCCCCTTCGCGTGCACGTAGTCGGCCAGCGCCTTGATTCCGCTCGGAAAGCGCTCCGGGTCGGCCACGATGTTGCCGTCGGCATCGCGGCTCTTCTGCCAGCAGTCGTCGATGACGATGTAGCGGTAGCCGGCGTCCTTCATGCCCGAGGCGGCCATCGCGTCGGCCTGCTGGCGCACCAGCGCCTCGTTGATGTTGCAGCCGAACTTGTTCCACGAGTTCCAGCCCATCGGCGGCGTGGGCGCCAGCAGGGGCTTGGGGACCTCGAGCTTCAGCGTCTCGTGCCCGAAGGCCGGCGCCGTGCAGGCGGCGAGCAGGGCCGCGGCCGCAGCCAGCGACGGCAGGGCGGCCCAGGGCTTGGCGAGGGCCGGACCCGGTGCGTCGGTGCGGATCGGGCGGGAGGGCATGGTGGTGGACATCGATATGAATGAGAGAAGGGTGGCCGGCGGCAACCTGGCGAGGACCGCCAGCGTTTGATGTGCCGCTAAATCAGTTGGGATGATAGTTCGGCTATCGCATTAACTATTCAAGGAAAACACCTATCCGGTGCATCGGCCGCGACGACCGCCCCAAGACGCGTCGACCCGCGTCCTCAGGCGATGGCCAGCCGGGTCCGCCGTGGTGCGGCCAGTGTTGCGCCCGGCACGACCTCGGTGGGCAGGACGATGTCGAACGGCCCGGGGTAGGGCTCGCCCCGGCGCAGTGCCTCGATGCGCTGCATCAGCAGCTCGACGGCGCGCCGTCCCATCTCGTGCAGCGGCTGGCGTACCGTCGCCATCTGCGCCGCGCGGGCCATCAGGGTGTGGTCGTAGCCGATGACGGAGATGTCGTCGGGCACGCGCAGCCCCCGCGAACGCAAGGTCTCGATGCAACCGAAGGCGATGGCGTCGTTGCCGCCGAACACCGCCTGGGGCAGCGGCCGGCCATGGTGACGCTGCAGCCAGGCCCGCATCGCCTCGCGGCCGCCCTCGACATCGAGCGGCGCGCGAACCACGTGGCCGGGCGCAGGCTTGACACCCGCTTCGGCGTGAGCGCGCAGGTAGCCTTCGACGCGCTGATTCGCCCCCAGGTATTCGGACGGGCCGCCGACATGTAGGATCCGACGGTGCCCCATCGCGAGCAACTGGCGCACCATCTCGTGGGCGCCGGCCTCGTCGTCCGACATGATGTTCACCACGGCGCTCAGCGGACGGTCGGCCTGCACCGACACCATCGCCGTGTGCCGCGGCAGCCATGCCGAGCCGTCGTCCTGCAGGCGCGGACCGAGCAGGATCAGGCCATCGACGCGGCCGTCGCACAGGGCCGGGATGCGGGCCGGCGCTTCGCCCCAGTCGCCCAGCGCGAAGACGGCCGGCGCCTGCCCGGCGGCCGTGGCACCCTGGATGACCCCGCTGAACACCTCGAGGAAGTACAGGTTCGGCTCCTCGCCCAGGAAGTTGGCGACGAAGCCGATGACATTCGTGCGCTGGTTCGCGAGCGCGCGCGCTGTGGCGTTGGGCCGGTAGCGCAACTGCTGCGCCGCGGACAGCACGCGTTCGCGCGTCTCCGCCGACACGCGCGCCGAGCTTCGGCCACTCCGGTTGAGCGCCGACGAGGCCGCCATTTCCGACACGCCTGCTGCACGGGCGACGTCGCGAAGCGTCGGCGCGTCGCGGCGGCGCCGCGTGCTCTGCGGTGTCGGGGGAGGCGGCTTCGACTTCGAAGTGGGCACGGATGCTCGGGGCGGGCGTCCGCCACGGGCGGGCGGCGCACTCTAGCATCGGCCTTCGCCAGGAGTCCGTTACGCTTGCCGGATCGAAGCGGGTCGGAGGGGCGCACATTGATAGTCGACAAGACCGAGGCTGCGGGCCACCAGCAGTTGCTCAAGAGCATCAACCGGATGGCCCTCGTCCGGCATCTGTGCACGCACCCCGGCCTGTCGCGGGCCGATCTGGCGGGGGCGGTGCAGCTGACGAAATCGACCATCAGCATGCTGGTGCGCGAGCTGATCGACGAAGGGTGGATGGTCGAACACGAGGTGGTCGCCACCGGCGATCTCGGGCGACGGCCGACGCCGCTGTTCGTCGACCCCGGGCGCCTGGTGCTGCTGGGGGCGGAAGTCGGCATCGATGGCGTGCGCGCGGTGATCACCTCGCTGACCGGCGAGGTGCTGGCGCAGGCGCGCTCGGGCTACGGCGGCGCCCGCAGCGCGAAGGCCAGCATCGGCGTGCTGGCGGCCACGATGCTGAAGGTCGCCGGCCGGCTCGACGGCGCCAGGCAGCGGGTCATCGGCATCGGCGTCGGCCTTCCGGGCGGCGTCGACGAAGCCAGCGGCATCCTGCATTTCGCGCCGAACCTGAGCTGGCGGGACGTGCCGGTCGGCGAGCTGCTGGCCGAGAAGCTGGCGGGCTCGGCGCTGGCCCGCGTGCCGCTGTTCCTGCAGAACGAGGCGGACGTCGCGGCCATCGGCGAGATGGAGTTCAACCCGGCGGAGTTCATCGATCCGCTGGTGTACGTCAGCCTGAACCAGGGCGTCGGTGCCGGCGTGATCGTCGGCGACCGGCTGCTGCGGGGCCGGCACGGCTTCGCGGGCGAGGTCGGCCACATCGTGCTGCAGGTCGGCGGTCCGGTGTGTTCGTGCGGGCGCCGCGGTTGTGCCGAGGCCTTGATCGCCCCGCGCGCGATGCTGCCCGGTCAGGATGAGGACGATCCGCTGGCCGAAGTCCAGCGGCGCCTGCAGGCCGGTGAAGCGCAGATGCAGCGCGCGGTGAAGAAGGCAGGCAACCACCTCGGCGTGCTGCTGCAGAACCTGGCCGCGGCGTACGACCCAGGCTGCATCGTGCTGGGCGGGGCGGTGATCGATCTGGGTGAGGCTTTCGTGCAGCCGGCGATGCGCACGCTGAACGACTACGCGCAGGCGGCCGGGCTCTCGCCGCCGCCGGTGCGCATGTCGCGCTTCGGTGCGGATGCCGTGGCCGTGGGCGCTGCGGCGCTGGCGCGCCACCGGATCACGCGGCCGCTGATCGGACCGATGCCCGTCGTCGCGCGCGACGCGGTCGCTGGCGCCTGAAAGACGTGGCCACCGCGCTCAAGATTCGCAGGTCCAGCCAGGCCGCGACGCTGGCGGACGTCGGCCGCGAAGCCGGCGTCTCGGCGATGGCGGCGTCGGCCGTGCTCAACGCGGCGAAGACCTCCACGCGGATCTCGGACGAGACGCGTGCACGAGTGCTCGCCGCCGCCGAGAAGCTGCGCTACCGGCCGAACGCCACCGCGCGCGGGCTGGCGCACCGGCGCATGAACACGCTGGGCGTTGCCGCGACGCTGGTGGGCGACGAGCCGAACCAGTACTTTCTCGAAGTCTTCAACGGCATCATCCAGCGGGCAGCCGCGAGCGGACAGACCGCCACCGTCTTTACGCTGGGCGACTGGGACGAAGCGGCGCGGCGCATCCCCGACTTCTGCGACGGCCGCATCGACGGCCTGATCCTGCTGGCGCCGCTGCTCGAGCCGGATGCCACGCCGTGGCTGCCCGAACACACGCCGATCGTCTCGGTGCACGCGAACCATGCGATCGCCGGCGTCGTCAACCTGGAGTCCGACGAGGAAACCGGCGCCTTCGAGATGACCCGCCGGCTGCTGGCGATGGGTCACCGGCGCATCCTGCACGTGGGCGGGCCGCCAGGCGCGCTCGGCGCCGAGCGGCGAGCGCGCGGTTACCTGCGCGCCCACGCCGAGGCCGGTCTTGCGCCGCCGGCGGACCATCTGCTGCGCGGGGCCTACAGCGTCGAGGCGGGGCGCGACGCGCTGGAGTCCTGGCTGTGCCGGCACCGCGGCCAACCGCTGCCCGACGTGGTATTCGCCGCCAGCGATGCGATCGGGCTCGGCTGCACGGAACGGCTGCTCGCCCGCGGCCTGCACGTGCCCGACGACATCTCGGTGGTCGGCTTCGACGACACCGTGCTGGCCCGCACCGCCCGCATGGCCACCGTGCGCCAGCCGCTGCGCGAGCTTGGCGCGAAGGCGGTCGACGTGTTGCTTGCACGCATTGACGCGCGGGTGCAGGACCGCGCGTACAGCGGCCCGCGCAACATCGTGCTGCCGACCGAAGTCGTGGTCCGCGCGACCCTGGCGGCGCCCCGCAAGGCGCGGCTGTCCATCGCCTGAGCTGCCGGCACCCTGCCGATCGGGCCTAGCGGTGACGCTGCGGCGGCGCGTGGGGCTCCATGCCGGCGGCGAGTGCGTCGGTGATCGCGGCGATGTCGCTGGCGATGTCGGCGATGGCCACGAGTGCCTCGCTCAGCAACGCCCCGGCAGGCCGCAGCAGGGGGTCCGCGTGCATCTGCACCAGCGCCGGACGCAGGTCGTCGCACAGCGACTGCAGACGCTCGCCCTGCACCGCGACGGCCGCCAGCCCGGCCACCATCTGCTGAACTGCCCGCTCAGGACGTACTTGCCCTGTCGGGCGGGTCGAGTTGATTGCACCATCCATCAGCGCTCTCCAGTCGGAACTGCATCAGGCGAATGATCGCTCCGATCAGAACTGATCGAACACTGAATTTGTGAGAACTTTCGGGCTGATCCGGTTTGCGCTGCACTGCCCAGGCAGCCACGGTGGGGAAGGTGCCCGTCGATTTCGACGCGTCACGCGGCCCTGGGTGGTGGCGGGGAGGCCATCATCAGGCGCTCACTGTCGATCCAGCCAGGCGCGGTAGGCGTCGAACCAGTGGTCGCTGGTGGCGTCCTGCGTGCGCAGGCCGAAGCCGTGGCCGCCGCGTTCGTACAGGTGCAGCTCGGCGCGCTGGCCGGCCCGCCGCCAATCGTCGAGGATGTCCGGATGGCGGCGGTCGAACAGCGGGTCGTCCGCGGCCTGGGCCAGGAACAGCGGGGGCACCGGCGACCGAGGCACGGTGCCGGCGAAGCCGCCGTAGATCAGCGCCAGGCTGTCGGGCATGTCCGCGGGCGCGGCCTGCGCCACGAGCGCGCGGCCGCATCGCGCGCCGGCCGAGAAGCCCAGCACGCCCAGGCGCGCCGGGTCGAAGGCGAAGTCGGCGGCGTGCGTGCGCAGCCAGCGCATCGCCGTGCGGGTGTCGTCGACGGCCGGGCCGTGGGCGGCGAGGTCGCCGTCGGCAGCGACCTGCTCGGCCAGGCGTTGCCAGGCCAGGGGCAGCGCGCGCTGGAAGGCGCGGTCGTCGACGTCCGTCGGCTGGGTCCGGTAGACGAGCACGAAGGCGGCATAACCGGCCTCGGCCAGGCGCTGGGCGACGGGCAGCCCTTCGTTGTCGACGGCGACGAAGAGGAAGCCGCCGCCCGGCACGACCAGGACGGCGCGGCCGTTGCCGCGACCCACGGGCGGAAGCACCGGCAGCAGCGCCGCGGCGCCCACATTGCGCAGTACCGCTTCGCGTTCCAGCTGCGTGCACTGCCATGCGCTCGCTTCAGGCGCCATCTGGATCGCCGCCGGCAGCGCCATCGGCAGCGACGGCGACGCCGGGGTCTTCATGCGCGGGTCGGCGTCGCCGGGTCGGCTGCGTGCGGGAACGGCGCCAGCCACGCCAGGATCACCGGCGGCACCGAGAACAGCAGCACCAGGCCGAAGAAGGTGGCGTAGTCGTGGCCGACCGCACTCCACACCCAGCCGCTGACGGTGCCGGTGGACCACTTGGTCAGCGCCATCACGCCCGTGGCCATCGCGTAGTGCGCCATGCGGAAGGGGCCCGGAGCCACCTGCTGCATCATGTACAGCATGTGGCCGACCGAGCCCATGCCGAAGCCGAACTTCTCGGCCGCGACGATCGCGCCGATCCACAGGGGGTCCGTGGGCAGCGACGTGGCCAGGTAGAAGTAGGTCAGGTGCGGCACGTTCAGCACCAGCGCGAGCACGAAGAACGAGCGCGGCAGCGTGCGCCGCGCCACCAGGAACCCGCCCAGGAAGGCACCCGCGATGAAGGCGATCGTGCCCACCGTGCCGTTGATGTGGCCGAGTGCCGCATTGTCCATCCCCAGCCCGCCGGCCGTGCGCGGGTCGAGCAGGAACAGCGGCCCGAACTTCTCGATGAAGCCTTCGCCGAAACGGTAGAAGAAGATGACGGCCAGCATCATCCAGATGTGCGGCTTGGCGAAGAAGCTGGCCCAGGCCTCGCGCATCGTGGCGACGCTGCCGGCGCCGGCGCGGCTCGCCGTCGCGGGCGGCCCGCCTGGCGGCAGCACGCGCAAGTGCCACAGGCCGAACGCCGCCATCGTGGCAGCGGCCATCGACACCACGATCATCCAGCACTGCACCCAGGGCAACCCCTGGTGCTCGTGCAGCCAGCCGGTCAGCGAGACCAGCAGCCCCGAGCCGATCACCGCGCCCAGGTTCCAGCACATGCCCTGCAGGCCCGAGTAGCGCGCCTGGTCCTTCAGCGAGACGGTGCTCATGAACACACCGTCGGCGCAGGTGTCCTGCGTGGCGCTGGCGAAGCCGGTGATCCAGAAGAACGCGAGCGAAAGCCGGAAGAAGCCCTCCAGCGGCAGGCAGAAGGCCACCAGCCCGAGCGAGGCCGCCATCACGAACTGCATCGTGATGACCCACCAGCGCTTGGTCCGATGCGCCTCCAGCAGCGGTGCCCACAGCGGCTTCAGCACCCACGGCAGGTACATCTGCGAGGTGTAGAGCGCGATGTCCTCGTTGGGCACGCCGAGGTTCTTGTAGATGATCGCGGCGACGACGCCGACCATCACGTTGGGCAGGCCCATCGCGAGGTACAGCGTGGGCACCCAGGCGAGCGGGTGGCGCCGGCGCGCGGCGCCGAAGGCCGTGACGGTCGGGGTGGTCGGGGCGGTGGTGTCCATCGGGCTGCTCATGGCTTGGCCGCCGGCGTCAGGGCCTGCAGCGCCGCCGAGACGTAGACCAGCGGCGCGTTCCAGTTGATGGCCACTTCATTCGTCGTGTAGCTGCAGAAGCGGTCCAGCCAGGCCTTGGCCGCGGCTTTCGAGGGATAGGACATCGGCTTGCAGTCGTCCGAGTCCTCGTGCCGTGGCCCGCCGACGATGAAGCCCGGCACCGGGTCGGTCACGCCGTCGGCGCCCGACGGTCGGTGGTGCGGTTCGCGTGGCGAGCGTTCACCGAAGCCGGTGACCATCGAGAAGCCGGTGGGGTGGCGGCCGAGCACGAAGTCGAGCGCGGCCTGCGCGGCATCGAGCTGTCGGCGGTCGCCGCTCACCCGATAGCCCTGGATGAGCATCAGCGCCTGGTTCAGCGCCACCGCATTGCTGCCCCAGTAGAAGTCGTCGCGCTGCATCGCGACGCGGTACGCCGACGCCTGCCACTGCGCGGCGAGCTTGCCGGCCAGCGTGGTGATCTGCCGCGCGATCTCGGCCCGGTCGGCCGCGGGCGTGAGGCGCTCGCGGTGGTGCGCCAGCGTGATCCAGGCCAGGCTGCCGACGTCGCCCCAGCCGGGCACGCCGGCCGGCGGGGCCTGGGCTTTCAACGCGGCCAGGTAGGCATCGTCGCGCGTCGTGACGTACAGCTCGGCCGCGGCCCAGGCGAATTCGTCGCCGAGCTTGCGGTCGTCGTAGCCGCCGGTGTGGATGTCGGCCGGCTGCTGGTAGACGACGGCCGGATGCGCCTGCGCCCAGCCCCATGCCGCCTTGGACGCGGCCAGCAGGCGTGCCGACAGGCCCGGTCGCTGCGCCTCGAAGGCCACGAAGACGCGGCTGGCCTGCGCCGCCACCGCGGCGAAGTCCAGCGTCGCGGCGGTGGACTTCATCACGACGTAGCGCTCGTTCTTCGGCACGTGCGGCATCACGACGCCGTCGAAGCCCTTGTCGGTGAGCTTGTGATAGACGCCGCCGTCGGCCGGATCCTGCATCGCGAGCATCCACTCGAGGTTCCACAGCACCTCGTCGAGCAGGTCGGGCAGCGCGTTGCCGCTTTCTGGGATGTTCAGGCGCTGATGCGCGAAGTGAGCGGGAAAGTGTTCCCACGCGGCGAGCAGCGTGTACGTCGTGATGCCCGAATTGACGATGTACTTGTTGTAGTCGCCGGCGTCGTACCAGCCCTTGGGCGCGCTGATCACCGTGCCCGCGGGGCGGCCCGGTCCGGCGGCCGAGGCATGCACCAGCACGCGGGTGTCGGGGTGGCCGGCCGGCCGGGCCCAGGGGCCGGCGTGTTCGGTCTTCAACTCGATGCCGGCGCGGTTGAAGAAGAAGGCCCGCAGCGCGGCCGCGTTCACCGGCTCGTAGGCCCGCGCGCCGATCACGAAGCGTGCCGACTCGGGCAGGTCCGCGACGTGCAGGCGGTACTCGCCCGGCGTGCGCAAGCTCGAGAAGTCGGCCAGTCGGAGCGACTCCTGTGCCGGCTCCCAGTGCGCGGACGGCGTCAGGCGGCCGCTGAAGACCTCGCGCCCGGTGGAGGCGTCGATGACGTCGAATCGCTCTGCGGCCCCGGCGGGCACCACGGCCCATTTGGCCGCCCCCGGCAGGAAGCCGACCTGGTTGACCTGGATGGTGCTCGAGGCGGCAGCCGTGGTGGCCGGGAGCGCTGCCGCGCCGGGCGCGTTCGCCGTGCTGCAGGCCTGCAGGATGAGGGCCAGGGTGGCGGCGGCGGCGGCGGCGGCTTGCACGGGGTTGCGGTGGTGTCGGGTCGGCATGGGGATGGGAGAAACGTTGGCCGGGCTCAGCGCTCGGCCCATTGCAGGTGCACCACGCGCCAGCCGTCGTCCTTCAGGCGGCGCAGCAGCAGCGGCAGCGCCGCGGCGGTCTGGTCCTGCGCGTCGTGCAGCAGCACGATGCCGCCGCCCCGCTCGCGCAGGCGGGTGATGAGGCGGTCGGCGAGCATGGCCGGCGTCTGGCCGGGCACCCAGTCCTCGATGCCCACGTCCACCGACATCACCGTGATCCGCTCCTCGCGCAGGCGCTCGCGCAGGGCCGCGGATTCGCTGAGGAAGGGAAAGCGCCAGGCCGGCGCCTCGCCGCCCAGCACGTCGCGATGGGCTTCGCGCATCGCCTGCAGGTCGGCGCGCTGGTCGGACGGCGCCAGGTCGGCGAAGTTCACATGCCGGAAGCCGTGCATGGCCACGGTGTGGCCCTGGGCCTGCACCTGGCGTGCCAGCGCGGCGTGACGCCGCTGCGGTTCGCCGTTCATGAAGAAGGTGGCCTGGACGCACTCGGCCTGGAGAGCGTGCAGCACCTGCGGCGTGGTCTCGGGCCGCGGGCCGTCGTCGAACGTGAGCACCACCTCGCGCGGGACCAGCGGCAGCGGGCCGTGCTGCACGCGGCCGTAGGCGGCGCCCTCGCGCGGCAGCACCAAAGTGCGGTGGGTGCCGAGCGCCGTGGCCTCGCAATCCGTCGTGACTGGCGGCGACGACGCGACGGGTCCGGCACAGCCGGCCAGCGCCAGCAGCAGCGCCGGCACCGCGCGGGCGAACCGTCCTGCGGTCATGGCGTGACCTCCCACTCGACGCGGTCGCCGGCACCGTGGTCGCCACGCACGGCGATCTGCTGCCGTCCCGGCGCCAGCACCACGCCGGGCCAAGTCGCGATGCGGTTCACCACCGCGGCCGTGCCCACCGCTCGGCCGCTCACTTCCAGCGTCAGGCGGCGTGCATTGCTGTAGGCCTTGAGCGTCACCGCGCCGGCCGGACGCGGGCTGAAGCGGCGGCTCGCGATGTGCACCATCGGCGTCTTCGACCAGTGCGCCTGGTAGAGAAAGTACGCGTCCTTGCGGTACCGTCGGTCGTAGGTGACCAGGCCCTTGTCGTTGATGCCGTTGGCGTCGCCCTCGTGGCGGCCGGCCGACGCATGGTCGAAGCCGAGCCAGACGAAGCTGCCCCAGAAGAAGGGCCGGCGCGAGATCTCGGCCGCATAGGTCTCGTGGAACAGCGCCTGGTACTGCTCCGGGTGCCAGCGCCCGCCGGGCTCGGGGCGCTGCGGCGGGTCCTGCTGCTGCAGCACGCTGGCGCCGGCGCCGTACTCGCCGAGGCCGATCGGCTTGGCCGGAAGCTTCGCGCGCAGGCGGTCGGCCCACGGACCGATGTCGGCGAACTGGCCGTCGTACCAGCCCCAGTAGCGGTTGTACGACGCGAGGTCGGTCTGCAGCGCCATCGGATGATCGTCCGGCGCGCAGCAGTGGGCGTAGCTGGTCAGGCGCGAGGGGTCTTCCTGCTTGGCCAGCGCGTGCAGCTCGGCCAGCAGGCGGGTGATCGGCTCGTCGGCGCGGTAGACCTCGTTGCCGACGCCCCAGACCGCCACCGAGGCATGGTGGCGGTTCTGCCGTACCAGCTCGCGCAGCTGCTGGTGCAGGTTGTCGCGGAAGGCGGGCGTCTCCTGCATCTGCGCGTTCAGCGGGATCTCGGTCCACAGCACCAGGCCCAGCTCGTCGGCGCGCTCGTAGGCGCGCGGCGGATGCTGGTAGTGCACCAGGCGCAGCGCGGTCAGGCCCATCTCCTTCAGGATGCGCAGGTCCTCGTCGACCTCGGCATCGCCCACCGCCACGCCGCGGCCGGGCCGGCCGGCGTGGAAGTAGTTGACGCCGACCAGCGGGTAGGGCCGGCCGTTGAGCAGGAAGCCGCGCTGCGGATCGACGTCGAACCGGCGCAGGCCGATCGGCAGCTGCACGCTGTCGGCGACGCGCCGGCCATCCAGCAGCTCGACCTGCAGGCGGTACAGGTGCGGGTCGTGCACGCCCTGCCACAGGCGCGGCTTGGGCACGTGCAGCAGCACGCTGGCGCGGTGCGGCGCCGTGGCGGCGAGCTGCACCGGCTGGTGCTGGCGCAGCACGACCTGGCCTTCACCATCGCGCAAGGTGAGCTGCAGCGCACGTGCGGCGGCGGCGCCGTGGTTGCGCAGGTCGACATGCACTCTCAGCCGCGCCGCGGCGGCGACCAGCGCTTCGGTGTCCACCGTCACGCCCGGGCTGCCGTGGTCCAGCAGCTCGATGTGCGCGGCATCGGTCTCGATCAGGCGCACCGGCCGCACCAGGCCACCGAAGACGGTGAAGTCGCCGCCCAGCGGCGCCACGTGCTTCAGGGCGCCGTTGTCCACCCGCACGGCCACCAGGTTGCGGCCAGGCTTCAGCAGCGGCGTGATGTCGATCCGAAAGCGCGCGTAGCCGCCTTCGTGACGGCCGGCCAGGCGGCCGTTGACCCACACGTCGGCGGCCAGCGTGGCGCCGTCGAATTCGAGGAACCGGCGCCGGCCGGGCGTCGCGCTGACGGGCCGGTCGATGGTTCGGCGGTACCAGCCGGCACCGCGGTGGTAGGGGCCCCCGACCTCGCCGTCGGGCGCGTTCCAGGTGTGCGGCAGCGTCACGCGCTGCCAGGCGTCGTCGTCAAGTGTCAGCTCGGCCGCGCCCGCCACGTCGGCGCGGTGGAAACGCCAGGGGCCGTCCAGCAAGGCGGCGGTGCGCATGGCGCAGGCCGCATTGGCCGCCAGCAGGCCTGCGCCGAGCAGGGCCGCGCGCACGACCGGAAGCCACTTCATGGCGATCCGACCTCGGCGAACACGCGGCCGGTCAGGCCGGAGGGCTGGCCCGCCTGTGCGCGCACCAGCACGGTCAGCGTGCGCCAGCCCGAGCCGGCGACGATCGGCACGGTGAGCGGGCTCGCCTCGAAGGCGGTCTTCTCGCCCAGCTTCACGCCGTCGGCCCACACCTCGGCCTGGCCCACGATCTCGCGGAACACCAGGCGGCCGCGGCCGTCGTTGCGGTCGGCGCGCAGCTTGAGGTTGGCACGGTAGGCGCGCCAGGGCCCGGCCTCGGGTGTCTGCCTGATCGGCGGCGTGCCCCAGCCCCAGCTGTTCATGTCGTTGCCCGCCAGCACCTGGTTCGGGTCGGGACGCTCGGCCTGCGGCGCCGAGATGCGCCAGCCGTCGACCCGGGTGATCGCCTCGGCCACCGGCACCGCAGCGACCGGCGCGGCCTGCTGCACCGGCAGCACGAGCTCGGCGCCTTGCAGCCCCGGCGCACTGGCGCGCAAAGTGAGCGTGCCCTGGCTGTCGCGCCGGCTCTGCAGGATCACCTGCGCCAGGCCGTTGAACAGCGAGCGTTCGGGCGCCTTCGACGACTCGTGCGAGTTCGGGTCGCCGTTGCCCACGCCGATGAGCCGGCCCGCGCCCGCCACCTCGAAGCGCACCGGGAGGTTCGCGGTGGGCACGGCGCGGCCCTGCGCGTCGACGGCGCTGACCACGACCGCGATGGCGTCGCGGCCGTCGCCGGCCAGCGCGGCCCGGCCTGCGGCGCCGGTCAGGTCGGGCATCGCGCGGTCGGGGATCAGCACCAGGCGCACCGGCTCGCCGGTGGTCTCCACCCCGTCACGGCCGAGCTCGCGGCCGGCCTGGGCGCCGCTGCCCAGCGCCACCGCCTCGAGCTTGCCGGGCGCGTAGGGCACCTGGAAGCTGACCATGTCGATCGGGTCCACGTCCTGCTCGCCGACGGCCTGGCCGTTCAGCAGCAGCCGCACCCGCGGCGCATTGCTGGCGACCATCACCTTCACCGGCCGGCCTTCGCGGCCGGCCCAGTTCCAGTGCGGCAGCACCTTCACCACTGTGCGGTCCTTCACCCAGTGCGCGCGGCGGACGTGGAACGCCGCCTTCGGCGCGCCGGTCAGGTCGATCGCGCCGAAGAAGGTGCTGGCGCTCGGCCACTCGAAGGGCGTGGGCTCGCCGTGGTAGTCGATGCCGCTCCAGACGAAGGCGCCGGCGAGGAACGGTCGCTTGGCGATCTGCTTCCACGACTCGCGATGCGTCGCGCCCCACGACGAGGGCTCCTCGTCGTAGCCGGCCAGCACCTGCGCCTGCGGGTCGCTGGCCCAGGCGCCGCGCGTCATGAAGGCCGAGGTGTCCTCGCTGCTCAGCAGCGGCCGGCCGGGGTGCTCGCGGTGGTAGCGGTCGTAGGCCCAGATCTGGTAGTTGATGCCCACCACGTCCAGCGCCTGGGCGGCGTTGCGCTCGGCGAAGAGGCCGTCGTGCATGCCTGCCGTCACGGGCCGCGTCGGGTCCAGGCGCTTGATGCTGGCCACCAGGCGCCGCGCCATCTCCAGGCCTTGCTCGGTGCTCTGCAGCGGCTCCTCGTTGAAGATCGACCACAGCATGACGCTCGGGCGATTGCGGTCGCGCCGCACCAGCCACTCGAGCTGGGCCGTGACCTCCGCGCTGGCGCTGAAGTTGCGGTTCTCGTTCATCACCAGAAGGCCCAGGCGGTCGGTGAGGTCCATCACCTCGGGTGCCACGGCGTTGTGGGCGAAGCGGATTGCGTTGACGCCCATCTCCTTCAGCCGCCGCAGCCGGAATTCCCAGATCGCAGCGGGCACCGCCACGCCGACGCCGGCGTGGTCCTGGTGGATGCAGACGCCGTGCAGCTTCAGCGGCTGGCCGTTGAGGAAGAAGCCGCGCTCGGCGTCGAAGCGGATCGTGCGGAAGCCGGTGTGCAACTCGGCGCGGTCGAGCTCATTGGACAACCTTCGGGTTGCGCCCTCCGGTGTTCGCCCTTCGGGCGGCCGGGCGGGCTCATTGGACAACCTTCGGGCTGCGCCCTCCGGTGTTCGCCCTTCGGGCGGCCGGGCGGGCTCACGGGCCGGGGCGGCCGCGGCGCCGCGCAGCACCGCCTCGACCTTGTACAGGCGCGGATCGCTCACCGACCACAGCTGCGGCCGCGGCACGGCCAGTTCCAGCGTCGCCGTCTGCGTGGCCAGCGCAGCCACGCGCACGCGCTGGCTGCCGCGGGCCACGGTGGCGCCGGCGGGGTCGATCAGGCGCACCTGCAGCACCGCCTCGCGCGCGCCGCGGTCCGCGCTGCGCACGTCCACCGCCACCGGCACGGTCCAGCGGCCGTTCTTCAGCACCGGGTTGGCATGCACGCCGTCGGTGGCGATGTGCAGGGCATCCCGCTTGAGCAGCCAGGCGTGGCGGTAGATGCCGGCGCCTTCGTACCACCAGCCTTCCTGCGCCTGCGCATCGACGCGCACGGCAATGCTGTTGACGTCCTCGCCATAACGCACGAAAGGCGTGACATCGATGCTGCGGCCGTTGTAGCCGGAGAAGTTGCGGTCGACGACGATGCCGTTGACCCACACCGTGCTGTGCGTGGCGATGCCGTCGAACTGCACCTCGATGTGGCGGCCGCGGTCCGATTCCGGCAGCTGGAAGTTGCGCCGGTACCAGCCGAAGCCGCGCGCACGGTAGCCCTGCGAGGCGTTCTCGTTGCGGTCGAGCGGGTTCTCGATCGCCCAGTCGTGCGGCAGGTCCAGCTTTCGCCAGCTCGAGTCGTCGAAGTCGGGCGCGGCGGCGCCCACGGCGCCGCCGGCCTTGGCCTGGTGGTAGCTGGCGCCGTGGCCCTTCACCGGCGGCGCGGGCACGTCGCCGTGTTGGAACAGCCAGCCGGTGTCGAGCGACAGGCGCTCGCGCTCGGCCGCCAGCGCGGGCCCGGCCGCGCCGAGCAGCAGCACGGTGATGCCGAGCAGCGATCCGAGCGTTGACAGGACTCGCAGGGCGCGCCACGGCAGCACCGTGGCGCCCGCGCGAGAGGCCGGCTGCCGCATCGTCAGACGTCCAGGCTGGCGGTGTCGCCGCCGGCCTGCACGGGACCCCGCCGGCCGTCGACCTCGATGCGCCAGTCGTGCAGCCGGCCCTCGCTGATCACCGCGGTGTACTGCCTGCCTTCGCGCCGCACCTCGCCGCGCGCGGCGATGCCGCCGTCCACCGTCGGCACGGTGAAGCCGGCGCGGGCGCCGTCGGCCAACTCGAACACGCGCAGCACCACCCCGCGGGCGTAGTCGTAGTCGGGCCGCTGGTCGTCGGCGCCCCAAGGCAGCACGGTGTTCGGCGCGACGTACAGCGGCAGGCTCATGTGGCCGTGCGTCTCGCGCAGCCAGCGGCCGCCGGCGCGTTTCTCGCCGCTGAGCAGGTCGGTCCAGGTGCCGGCGCCCGGCAGGTAGAAGTCGACCTCGCCGCTGTCGGTGAACACCGGCGCCACCAGCAGCGACTCGCCGAGCTTGTACTGGCGGTCCAGCGGCGCGCAGGCCGGGTCGTCGGGATGCTCGACCACCATCGCGCGCATCAGCGGCACGCCGGTCTCGGTGGCCTCGATCGCCTTCGCGTAGAGGTAGGGCATCAGCCGGTGCTTCAGCTGCGTGAACGCGCGCAGCACATCGCAGCTTTCCTCGTCCACCAGCCACGGCACGCGGTAAAAGCTGCTGCCGTGCAGCCGGCTGTGCGAGGACAGCAGGCCGAACTGGATCCAGCGCTTGTAGACGGCCGGCGGCGGCTTGCCCTCGAAGCCGCCGATGTCGTGGCTCCAGAAGGCGAAGCCGCAGCTCGTCAGCGACAGGCCGCCGCGCAGGCTTTCGGCCATCGACTCGAAGTTGCTCCAGCAGTCGCCGCCCCAGTGCACCGGGTAGCGCTGGCCGCTGGCGTAGGTGGAGCGGGCGAAGACGACGGCCTCGTCGGGGCCGCGTACTTCACGCAGCAGCTCGAAGACCGCCTCGTTGTACTTCAGCGCGTAGAGGTTGTGCATCTCCACCGGGTCGGAGCCGTCGTGGTAGACGACGCCCTCGCTCGGGATGCGCTCGCCGAAATCGGTCTTGAAGCAGTCGACGCCCATCGCCAGCAGCCGGCGCAGGTGGCCCTGGTACCAGGCCACTGCCGCCGGGTTGGTGAAGTCGACGATCGCCATGCCCGGCTGCCACAGGTCGGTCTGCCAGGTCAGGCCGTTGGGCCTCTTGAGGAAGTAGCCCGCCTGCACGCCTTCGGCGAACAGCGGCGACTTCTGCGCGATGTACGGGTTGATCCAGAGGCTGATCTTCAGCCCCTTGGCATGCAGGCGCGCGAGCATGCCTTCGGGATCGGGGAAGCCGCGCGGATCCCACTGGAAGTCGCACCACTGGAATTCGCGCATCCAGAAGCAGTCGAAGTGGAACACCGACAGCGGCAGCTCGCGGCGCGCCATCTCGTCGATGAAGTGCGTGGCGGTGGCTTCGTCGTACTGCGTCGTGAACGACGTGGTGAGCCACAGGCCGAAGGTCCACGCCGGCGGCAGCGGCGCCCGCCCGGTGAGGGCCGTGAGACGCTGCAGCACGTGCTTCGGCGTCGGGCCGGCGATCACGCAGTAGTCCAGGCTCTCGCCCGCGCGGCTGAACTGCACGCGGGTGGTCTTCTCCGAGGCCACCTCGAACGACACCGGGCCGGCCTCGTTGACCAGCACGCCATAGCCGCGGCTGCTCAAGTAGAAGGGCACGCTCTTGTAGGCCTGCTCGCAGGCGGTGCCGCCGTCCTTGTTGGTGTTCTCGACCACCTGGCCGTTCTTGACCCACGGCGTGAAGCGCTCGCCGAGGCCGTAGACGTTCTCGCCCACCTGCAGCGTCAGCTGCTCGTGCAGGAAGTTGCCCTTGTCGCCCCACTGCAGGTAGCCCAGGCCGCGCCAGTCGCTGCGTGTCAGCACGCGGTCGCCTTCGCGGAAGCTCAGCCGCCAGCCCTCGCCCTTGTGGACGTCGACGCTGATCGCGCCGCTGGTGAGGGTGGCGCGGTGCTCGTCCTGTTCGATGTGCACCGCCGGCCGGCCGGCGCCCGGCATCGGCACGTGCAGGCGCGGCGGCTCGGAGTCGACGTAGTGCGCGACGCTGACGCGCAGCACGCCCTCGGCCGGCGAGCTGAGGGTGACCGTGAGCACCGGGCCGGCGAGCGTGTCGCCGCGGTGCTTGATCGGGCGCGTCGTCGCCAGCACGACGAGCCGGTCGTCGAAGGCCTGGATGTCGTAGGCCTCGACCGCGTAGTGCGCTGCCAGCCCGGGCTGCAGCAGCCATTGTCCGTCAGTGAATTTCACGTGTAATTTAACAATAAATCAGCGGTTTGGAATGGTACACCGGCGCGATGAGCTTGGGTGCACGTCTTGGTGGCCGATGAGCGGCTTCAGCGCGCGGCGGCGGGGCGGCCGGCCACCACGCCGCGCCCATGCGGGGCGATATAGAGCACGCCGTGTTCGCGCGCGTCGCCGGCCATGGACAGCAGCCGGCCGTAGCGGTGGCGATCGTCGTTGATGCGCACGAAGCGCTCGCCGCCGTCGTCGGAACGGAACAGGCCTTCGACGGCGCCGCCATCCTGGTGCACGCGCCCCCACAGGTACAGGCTGTGGGGATGGGCCGCGCCGGCCGCGCCGCGCCCGAGTGCCACCATCCATGCTTCGTCGACGGCCGCGATCGTGCGCGGCGCCAGCCCGGGGCCGGGTCGGTGCAGCAGCCGGTCGTGCAGTGCCAGCCACAGCGCGCCTTCGGCGCCCGGTGCGCTGATCAGCTGCGAGAAGTCGTCACGCCGCAGCCGCGGCAGCTCGGTCAGCAAGGGCTCGAAGTGCCGGCCGCCGTCGTTGCTGACGAGCACGCGGCCGCCGTCGCGGTCGTGGACGTAGAAGACGCCGTCGGCGGCGCGGTCGGCCACCGGCGGCAGCACCTCGTCGCCGACCTGGGGCCAGCCACGGCACGGCAACCAGCTCAGGCCGCGGTCGTGCGTGCACACCGCCTCGCCCCGTTGCGCGAAGACGAAGGCCGATCCGCGCGCGGAGACCGCAATGCGGCCGGTATGGCCGCGGCCTGCGATCGGCGGCGTCGCGAAGGACTGCCAGCGTCGGCCGCCGTCGTCCGACCAGTGGCCGCGCGCCGGGCGGTCGCCGGTGCGCACGATGATCGCGGGCGCGAGCTCGGCGAAGTCGATCGAGCGGTTGGTCTCCTTCGTCGGCGTGAAGAAGCCGCTGCCGAGCGGACGCGCGGGATCGCTCCATGCCCCGCCGGCCACGTCGCCGACCGCGGCGAGCAGGCGGGCGCCGGCCGCGGGGCTGCGGATCTCCAGCGTCGCGGTCTCCTCGAGGTTGCTCACGGTGAAGACCCACGGCACCGGGCCGCCCTGCGCGGCCGCTCCGAGCCGGCGCGTCTGCCACACGCCGTAGCCGGTACCGTACAGCGCGCGGTCGCGGTCGAACGGGTCGATGCGCACCGCCGAGGTCCAGTGGCCGAGGTTGCGCTCGCTGCGCATGTAGTCCTGCAACCAGGGATGGCCGCCGGCCTCGTGACGCGAGTGCGGGCCGAGCGCGGTCCATTGCGCGCCGCCGTCGTCGGACAGGAAGATCTCGTCGCCTTCGCCATGTCGCTCGATCGTGGAGACCACGAGCCGGCCGTGCGGTCCGATGTCCAGCCCCGCGTAGCCGAAGCCGCGCCGACCGGGTCCCGGGCCTGCTGCCGGGCGTTCCGGCGTGATCTCGCTCCAGCGCCCGTCGGTGTCGCGCTTCCACACGCTGCCGGTGCGCGCGTAGCTTGGATTGCAGGCGACGGCCGCCTCGCCGAGCGCGAAGCTGACGTAGAGCGCACCGTCCGGCCCGAAGGCCGCCTGCTGCGGCGCCTGGCGCGGGGTGGCGGCCACGCGCTCGAAGCTCTGGCCGAAGTCGTGCGAGACATACAGCCCCGGCTGGTCGTGGCTGCCCGCGTACAGCGTGCCGCAGGCGTTGCCGGGAGTGCCGCTGGCCGGATCGAGCAGCACGCAGGACACATGACGCGCCGCGAGGCCGGCGGGGCGGAAGCTGCGGCCGCGGTCGGTGCTCTTGAACAGCCCGTCGCGCGAGCTGCCCAGCCACAGCACGCGACCATCGTGCGGGTCCACCTGCAGCCGCTCGCCGGAGCCGCGGCCGGGCGAATTGCCGCCGAGGTGAATGCCGAGCTCATGCACCTGCCAGCTCGCGCCGCGGTCGGTCGAGCTCAGCAGCGCGCCGCGGCGCACGCGCTCGTCCAGGTACAGGCCGCAGGCGGCGTAGAGCCGGTCGGGGTCGTTGACGTCCACGGCCAGGCTCAGCACGCCCATCAGGTCGGCATCGGCCTTCGACAGGTGATCGAGCAGCGGCACCCAGGCCTGGGCCGCGTCATTGAAGCGATAGGCCCCGCCGATGTCGGTGCGCAGGTACAGCAGGCCGCGCTCGCGAGGGTGGAACAGGAAGCCGGTGACGAAGCCGCCGGCGCCGAAGGGCACGCTGTGCCATTGGTAGCTTGCGGCAGTGGGCACCTTCGGCTCCAGGGCGGCCATGGGCGCTTCCGGCGCCGGGGCCGAGTGGACCACCGCCCCGCCTGCGGCGCATGCGGCGCCCAGCAGCAGCCGCCGCCGCGGCAGCAGCGGCGCCATGGCGATGGCAGGGGCGGCGGGTTCCGGCCGGGTCAAGGCGTGTGCTCCTCGGGGTGGTTCGTGTGATGGCGGGACGCCGCAGTGGCGCAGTCTTTCCGCTGCGCACGTGCGGTTGGCTCCGGATTGTTAGTTCGAGCGGGGAACGAAAGATAAGCGCGTCAACCTGGTCGGCGACTAGGTGTTTGCCATGTATTCATTCCTTCGTCGATCGAACTATGCTGCTTCGAAAGTGATTTATGGGCAAATCAAGTGCCGAGCAGAGGCGACGAGCTGCCTGCGCGGACGCCCGAGCTTGATGTGGACGGCGACGCTGCGGGCCCGGCAGCTCGGTGCGTCACGAGAAAAGGAGAATGACCGTGAGACAAGAGCTTCGGCCGGGGCGCATGACCCTGGTATCCATCGCCTGCGGCGTGCTGCTGGCGGCCTGTGGTGGCGGTGGCGGCGGCAGCAGCGGCGGCGAAGGCCGGCTGCAGCTCATCACCTTCGACTACCCCGGTGGCGGCACGCTGCTGTCGCCGCCGCAGAAGCTCAAGGCCACGACCACCTCGGGGCTGCCGGTCTCGTACCAGTCGACCACACCCACGATCTGCACGGTCACCGGTGATCAGATGACGCTGCTGACGACGGGCGAATGCCGCATCGTCGCCAGCCAGGAAGGCGGCACCAGCGCCGATGGCGTCAAGTGGGCGAAGGCGGAAGACGTCAGCCAGTTGTTCAACGTGCTCAAGCGCAGCCAGACCATCGCGATCGACGCACCGGACTACGTGCTGAGCAGCCAGACCAGCGACATCACGCTGAAGGCGAAGGCCAGTTCGGGGCTGCCGGTCACGCTCTCCGGCGGCACGCCGGGCGTGTGCACGCTCGAAGGCGACAAGCTTCGCGTGCTCGGCAAAGGCTCGTGCGCAGTGATCGCCACGCAGGCCGGCGATGCCAACCACAACGAGGGCCGGGCCGCCGGCTTCATCGCGGTCGACCCGCTGATCGTGGCCGACGGCATCCTCGGGGCCGGACAGGGCTCTTCGAGTTCGCTGACTACCAAGCAGGGCGGCGCGGTCAGCGCCAATCCCTGGTCGAGCATCGTCGGCGGCGGCTGGGAGTGGTGCGGCAACAGCGACGACACCTGCTTCCGCGCGGTGTCGGCCGACCAGCGCGTGTTCACCTCGGCGCTGCACATCCCGAAGTCGAAGTGGACGCCGGGCGGCTGGCATGCCAGCTCGAACACCATCGACATCTTCGCGCCCGGGCTCAGCGGCTTCGACAGCGCCGGCGACACCACCGGCGGGCTGCAGGTGACCACCGAGACCGCGTTGGCGATCAACCTCGGCGTCAACGAGGGCCTGTTGAAGGCGAAGAAGCCGGTGGTGGTGCAGCTCGACCTCGGCAAGCGCAACAACGGCTGCAACGTGAGCGTGAGCACCTTGCTCTGGCCGATTGCCCAGGTGGGAAGCTACGGCCTCCCGCTCGGCAACTTCGCGGTGACCGAGGCCTGCGGGATCGCCGGCGTCAGCACCGCCTCGCTCGACAACGACGTTCGCACGCTGCCGAATCCCTGGGGCACCGGGCCGTCGGACATCGTGGCCGCGTTGGCGGCCTACCAGGCGGCGCTCGACAAGTTCAAGCCGGCCCGCGATTCGGCCGTGCAGCTGATCAAGTCGTCCAACGTCGTGCGCGTGCGGCTGCGGCTGATGGACATCAACAGCGACACGTCAGCGGCTTCGGATGGCGACTTCTACGCCTCCGACCTGTCGGTCATCGGCGCGATCACCATCCAGTAACGCCCGAAGAGATCGTCATAGCGCCTGCCCAAAGAAAGTAGAGACGAGACATGAGACAACCCAAGCGGACCGCGATCTCCCTGGCCGTGGCCCACATCGCCCTGTTCGGCGGCACCGGCCTGGCGTACGCGCAAACGGCGACGCCGAAGCCCGGAGCGAATCCGACGACCGTGGTGGTCACCGGCCAGCGCCAGGCGCTTCAGACCGCCCAGAAGATCAAGCAGGAGGCCGAGGAGATCGTCGACTCGGTCGTCGCCGAAGAGGCGGGCAAGCTGCCCGACCGCTCGATCACCGAAGTGCTGCAGCGCGTCGTGGGCGTCACCGTGCAACGCCAGCGCACGATCGACATCGACGCCACGCACTACTCGGAAGAGGGCTCGGGCATCAAGGTGCGTGGCCTGTCCTGGGGCGCGTCGAACCTCAATAGCCGCGAGATCTTCTCCGCCGGCTGGCCGGGCCGTGACCTGAGCTGGGGGGCGGTGCCCACCGAGCTGATGTCCGGCGTGGACGTGTACAAGAACCCGTCGGCCGAGCAGATCGAAGGCGGCGTCAGCGGCCTGGTGAACCTGCGCACGGCGCTGCCCTTCGACTACAAGGGCACCAAGAGCTACGTCTCCTTCGGCAGCACCTACGAGCAGACGACGAAGAAGTCATCGCCATCCTTGTCGGGCCTGTACTCGACGCAATGGGAAGCCGAATCCGGTCGCTGGGGCGTGCTGGTCGACCTGAGCATGAACAACTCCACCTACGCGTCGGAGTCGGTCGATCTGGGTGCCTACTTCCCGCGCACCGATGTGGTCCCCGGCCGGACCGCCTGGGTGCCGGACGGGGCGAGCTGGTCCAACAACGTCGGCAAGTCCGACCGTGTCGGCTTCTACGGTGCGCTGCAGTGGAAGAAGAACGACATGCAGTCGTCGCTGACCTACTTCCTGACGAAGGGGCGCGAGCGTGACACCGGCGCGGGCATGTACCGCAGCCTGTCGCAGTTCGAGACGCCTTACGGCTCGGTGATCGACAACCCGGTGGTCGACGACCGCGGCGTGCTGGTGGCGGGCCACTACCGCTATCCCGTCGGCGGCCTGGGTGCGAATCGTTGGGCAGAGGGTGGCCTGGGCATGGGAACGACCCGTTCCTACAACGAGCACAAGACCAACACCGCCGAGTTGGCCTGGAACTTCAAATGGAACATCAACGACCGCTGGTCGCTGCAGAACGACCTGCAATGGGTGCGCTCGAAGTTCGACACCATCGGCCGCGAGATCCAGCTCGGCACCTTCGTGCCGAGCATGGACCTGTCGGTGCCGGGCAGCGGACCGTTGCGCATCGACTTCGACCAGAAGGCGCGTGACTTCCTGGCGGACCCCGGCAACTACTACTGGAACGTCATCCAGCCCAAGCAGTTCCGCGGTGACGCGGACATGGTTGCCTGGAAGGTCGATGCCAAGTTCAAGTTCGAGGACCCGGTGCTGCGCGACCTGCGCTTCGGCTACCGCGCCAGCCACAAGGCCTCGGAGCGCCAGGCCGCGGTCTTCGCCGGCGACACGGGCAGCACCGGGTGGAAGTCGATCGCCGAGCCGTGGGCCGTCACGACCACGCAGGTGCCTGGCCAGCTTCCCAACCAGGCCGACTACGGGTGGCAGCGCGGCGGCAGCCTCGCCTACCTGAACGACCCGCGCTACCAGTTGCCGACCGAGGTCTACGCCTTCAACAACTTCCACGCCGGCCAGTTCGGTCAGCTTCCGAACGTGGTGTTCCCGACGGTCGCCCTGACCGGGGACTACCCGGCCGCCTACGCCAAGCTGGTCGGGGACGTGCGGTACCAGCAATGCCTGGACGGCGTGCGCGACAAGGGTTCGGGCACCTGCGATCCGCAGAGCTTCTCCTTCGACCCCACGCTGCAGTACGGCCTCAATCCGAACATGACCAGCCGGCACACCGAGACCACGCAGGCGGTCTACGGCAACCTGCGCTTTGGCTTCGACGAGTGGAAGGTGCCGGTGGAGGGCAACGTCGGCGTGCGCGTGGTCTACAGCAAGGCGGTGGCCCATGGCTACACGGTCTTCACGCCCAACTATTCGAGCACGACGCCGCCCGACCTGCCGCGCTTCGGCCCGATCAACGAGAAGGTCGACGTGTCTGACAGCCACGTCGACGTGCTGCCGTCGATGAACCTGAAGTTCAACCTGAGCGGCGACAACAAGCTGATCAGCCGCATCGCCGTGGCACGCAGCATGTACCGCCCGGGCTTCAACCAGCTGCAGGAATCGATCAAGCTCGAGCAGAAGCACAACAGCGCCACCAACCAGGTCACCTACACCGGCGAGAACACCGGCAACGCGAGGCTCAAGCCACTGAAGGCCGACAACGTCGACCTCTCGCTCGAGTGGTACCCGCGCAACGGGCAGGCCCTCACTGCCGTCGCGTTCTACAAGGACGTGAAGGACATCATCTACGACAGTGCCTACACGCGCACCTTCACCAGCCTGGCCGGCAACGAGCAGACCTTCGTGATCACCGGTCCGCAGAACGCGGCCCGCGGCAAGGTGGCCGGTCTCGAGCTGGCCGCCGAGACCTACCTCGACCACTTCGACGCGCTGAAGGACAAGCTGCCGACCTGGGCCAAGGGCATCGGCTTCTCGGCCAACTACACCTACATCGACAGCAAGAAGGAGCTGTACAAGACCTCCGGGCTGATCTACTGCCCGGCCAGCAGTGCGATCGGCACCGACCCGGTGAAGCTGTCCGGTTGTGACACGAACGGCGTGCCGTTCGGCGACATGCCGCTTGAAGGCCTGGCCAAGCACGCCGCCAACTTCGCGTTGCGCTACGACCGCGACGGGTTCTCGGCGCGGCTGGCGTACAACTGGAACAGCCGTTCGCTGAAGAGCGTCGGCACCTTCGGGAACCGCGAGAACAATGGCACCAGCGCCGACCCGGCACGTGCGGGCGCAAGGGACGCTTGGTGGGGCCTGCCGCTGTGGCAGGAGGCCTACGGCCAGTGGGACGGCGGCATGTCGTACGCCTTCACCGACAAGTTCTCGCTGTCGCTCAACATCTCCAACCTGAACAACGTGCAGGTACGCGAGACGCGGCAGCAGACCCCTGGCGACATGGGCAAGGTCTGGAAGTACCCGGGCCGCAGCTACTACCTCAGCGGCCGCTACGAGTTCTGACGACCGTGGCCCCGCGCTTCGATCGCATCGTCGTCCTCGGCGGCGGCAGCGCCGGCTGGATGACCGCCACCGCCATCGCCACCGGCTTGCGTGGGCGCAGCTCGGTGGAGGTGGTGGAGTCCGAGGAGATCGGCATCATCGGCGTCGGCGAGGCCACGTTCCCGTCGATCCGCGAGTACAACCGCCTCGTCGGCATCGACGAGCGCGAGTTCCTGCGCGCCACCAACGGCACCTACAAGCTCGGCATCCAGTTCTGCGACTGGCTCGCACGCGGGCGCGACTACTTCCACACCTTCGGCCACTTCGGCAACCTGTCCGGCTCGCAGACGCTGTGGGGGCAGCACCGGCGCGTCGGCCTCACCGAGCCGCTCGGCCTGCAATGCGTGCCGACGGTGATGGCGATGAACGGCCGCTTCGCGCTGCCGGACGAGAAGGACCCGCAGTTCAAGTACGCCTACCACTTCGATGCGGTGCAGTACGCGGCCTTCCTGCGCAAGCTCGCGATCGAGCGCGGCGCACGCCACACCACGGGCCGCATCGTCGACGTGGTGCGCCGCGCCGATGGCGGCGTCGCTGCGCTGGTGCTGGCCGATGGCCGGCGCATCGAGGGGGACCTGTTCATCGACTGCTCGGGCTTCGGCTCGCTGCTGCTGGGCCGCACGCTCGACGAACCCTTCGTCGACTTCAGCCATTGGCTGCCGGTCGACAGCGCCTGGGCCTGCCCCTGCGAGCGCAGCGGCGAGGCGCTGACGCCGTACACCCGCGCGACAGCGCTCGAAGGCGGCTGGGCCTGGCGCATCCCGCTGCAAAGCCGCACCGGCCACGGCCACGTCTTCAGCAGCCGCTTCATCGACGCCGAGCGCGCGCGCGAGCAACTGCTGGCGCAACTGGACGGCCCGCCCGTGGCCGAGCCGCGGCTGCTGCGCTTCACCACCGGCCACCGGCGCCGCTTCTGGGTGCACAACGTGGTGGCGGTCGGCCTGTCGTCCGGCTTCCTGGAGCCGCTGGAGTCCACCAGCATCTACCTGATCCAGGACGGCATCGGCCGGCTGATGACGCTGCTGACCGGCGGGCGGCCGCTGGTCGATGCAGACCGCGAGGACTTCAACGAAGGCGTGGCGCGGCGCTTCGCGCGCATCCGCGACTTCATCGTCCTGCACTACTGCCTCACGCGCCGGCGCGACAGCGCGCTGTGGCGCCACGTCGCGAGCATGGAGCTGCCCGAGACGCTGGCGTTCAAGCTGGACGCCTGGCGCCGGCACGGCATGCTGCACCAGGCCGACGAGGAAGGCTTCGACGCCACCAGCTGGCTCGCCGTGCTGGCCGGCATGGACCACTGGCCCGAGCGCGACGACCCGGTGTACGCCGAGGTTCCGTACGAGCGGGCCGTGCGCGCGCTGCAGTCGCGGCGCCACGGCATCGCCGCGATGGTGGAGCGCCTGCCCGCGCATCACCGCACGCTGCAGCACGTGGTCGGATAACGCCGATCGTCAACGACATCCCCATGCCGGAGTGACCGGCGCTTTCCAACGGAGACAACGATGAAGTACATGTCGTGCGTGCTGCTTTCGCTGGCGGCACTGGGCGCACCTGCGGGAGCGCAAACGTGCCAGCCCAGCGCCGTCACCCCCTACCTCAACCTCAATGGCACCAACAGCTGGGCCGTGAAGGCCTCGGCGTCGCTGAACACCGGTTCCACCGTCGTTCTCGGGCCGCAGCCGGTCAGCGGCAGCTGGTCGTGGAGCGGCTGCGGTGCCTCGGGCTCGTCGCGCGAGCAGACCCTCAAGCTCACCGCGAGCTGCACGGCCACGGCCACCTACACCAACAGCTGTGGCGCCCGGACGGTCCAGGCGTACACCTTCACCGTCTGGCCGGCCCTGGCGGCCAACGCCGGCAAGTACATCATGGTCGATCAGTTCGGCTACCTGCCGACCATGAAGAAGGTGGCGGTGCTGCGCTGGCCGCGGGTGGGCTACGACAGCAGCGAGTTCTACTGGCCGGGCCGCCTGCAGGTCGTGAACTCGGCCACCGGCGCGGTCGTGTACGACTGGTGGCCCCAGGAGTGGAAGAACCGGCAGATCGACGAGTCGTCGGGCGACCAGGCCTGGACCTTCGACTTCAGCCAGGTCACCACGCCGGGGACCTACGAGATCGTCGACGTCGACCGCAACCAGCGCTCCGCGCGCTTCGAGATCGGCGACAACGTCTACCGCAACGTGCTGGTGCAGGCGGTGCGGACCTTCTTCTACCAGCGTGCGGGCCAGGCCAAGAACGCGGCACAAGCCGGCGTCGGCTGGGCCGACGGGGCCAGTCATCTGAAGCCTGGACAGGACACGCAGGCGCGGCGCTTCCTCGACAAGAACAATGCCGCCACGGCGCGCGACCTGCGCGGCGGCTGGTACGACGCGGGCGACCTCAACAAGTACACGAGCTGGGCGGCCGGCTATGTCGACGACCTGCTCGATGCCTACGTCCAGAACCCGACGGTGTGGACCGACGACTTCAACCTGCCCGAGTCGTACAACGGCATCCCGGACCTGCTGGACGAGGCGAAGTGGGGCATGGACTGGCTGGTGCGCATGCAGAACGCCGACGGCTCGCTGCTGTCGATCGTCGGCCTGGCCGGCGCCAGCCCGCCGTCGGCCGCCACCGATCCGAGTTATTACGGCGATGCGAGCACGTCGGCCACGCTGGCCGCGGCGGCAGCCTTTGCGCACGGCGCCAAGGTCTTCGGCAGTCTGAACAGCACGGCGATGAAGACCTACGCCGCGGACCTGCAGGCGCGTGCCATCCGCGCGTGGAACTGGGCGTCGGCCAATCCCGGCGTCGTCTTCTACAACAACGACGCGTCGCGCGGCACTGCCGGCCTGGGCGCGGGCCAGCAGGAGACGGACGACGCGGGTCGGGCGCGGATGAAGCTGTACGCGGCCATCCAGCTGTACGCGGCCACCGGCGATGCCGCCTACCGCAACCATGTCGATGCCAACTACACCAGCGAGCCGATGTTCGCGCAGTGGTACGTGTCGGCCTACAACGCGGGCAGCGCGCGCGCGCTGCTCTACTACGCCTCGTTGTCCGGCGCCACCGCCAGCGTGGCCGGCAACATCCGCACCCGCTTCCTCGACATGTGGGGCCGCTCCGACTACGGCGGCTGGGGCGCCGTCGATTCGCAGAAGGACCCGTACCGCGCCTACATCGAGGGCTACCCCTGGGGCAGCAACAGCACCAAGGCCAACGCCGGCACGCTGTTCGCCGAGGAGAGCTACTACGGCATCAGCCGCCATTCAGCCGACGAGGTGGCCGCTGCGGCGGCCGGCTACCTGCACTACTTGCACGGCGTGAACCCGTTCGGCAAGGTGTATCTGACCAACATGACGAGCTTCGGCGCCGAGCGCTCGGTGAACCAGATCTTCCACAGCTGGTTCGCCGACGGCAGCGCGTTGTGGGACAGCGCGGAGACCTCCACCTACGGTCCCGCGCCCGGCATCCTGGTGGGCGGCCCGAACCACGGGCAGTGGGACTGGGACAGTCGCTGCCCCGGCATCTCGCCCAAGTGCGGATCGAGCCGTCCGGCGCCGCCGTACGGGCAGCCGCCACAGAAGTCCTACCTCGACTTCAACGACGGCTGGCCGCTGCAGTCGTGGCCGATCAGCGAGAACTCCAACGGCTACCAGTCGGCGTACATCCGCCTGCTCGCCCGGTTCGTGAAGTGATCGGCGCGGCGCGCCCTTGACCGGCGGCGATGCCCGGCTCACGCTGCGCACCGGGCGCGCCCCTTCAACCCCAAGCAGGAGAACGACCATGAAGACCACCACCCGCTACTTGCTGGCCGCCGCGCTCGCCGGCCTGGCCCTCGGCGCCCAGGCCCAGACCGTCGGCGTCAGCTGGTCCAACTTCCAGGAAGAGCGCTGGAAGACCGACGAGAAGGCCATCAAGGACGAGCTGGCCAAGGCCGGCGCCACCTACGCCAGCGCCGATGCCGGCGGCTCGCCGGAGAAGCAGCTGGGCGACATCGACAGCCTGATCGCCAAGGGCGCGAAGGTGCTGATCGTGCTGGCGATGGACAAGGACGCCATCCAGCCGGCCATCGCCAAGGCCAAGGCGCGCAACATCCCGGTCATCGCCTACGACCGCCTGATCGAGGCGCCCGGCGTCTTCTACATCACCTTCGACAACCAGGAGGTGGGCCGCATGCAGGCGCGCGGCGTGTTCGCCGTGAAGCCCAAGGGCCAGTACGTCATGATCAAGGGCTCGCCGACCGACCCCAACGCCGACTTCCTGCGCGCCGGCCAGCAGGAGGTGCTGGAGGCGGCGATCAAGAAGGGCGACGTGAAGATCGTCGGCGAGGAGTACACCGAAGGCTGGAAGCCCGAGGTGGCGCAGCGCAACATGGAGCAGATCCTGACGCGCGCCGGCGGCAAGGTGGATGCCGTGGTCGCGAGCAACGACGGCACCGCCGGCGGCGTGATCGCGGCGCTGTCCGCGCGCGGCCTGAAGGGCGTGGCGGTGTCGGGCCAGGACGGCGACCGTGCCGCGCTGAACCGCGTCGCGCTGGGCACGCAGACGGTGTCGGTGTGGAAGGACGCGCGCGACCTCGGCCGCGAAGCCGCCAAGGCGGCGCTGCAGATGGCCGCGGCCAAGCCGGTGGCCGGCGCCACCAAGTGGTCCGGCGGCGAGAAGAAGCTGACGATGGACGCGATGTTCCTGAAGGCTGTGCCGATCACGCGCGCCAACCTCGACGTCGTCATCAAGGCCGGGCACATCGGCAAGGCCGAGCTGTGCAAGGGCGTCAATGCGGCGGATCCGCCGGCCGCCTGCAAGTGATGCTGAGCCGATTGCAGCTCAGCGCGCTCGACCTCCGGCTGGCCATCATGGCCGCGGTGCTGGGCGTGCTGGGTCTGGCATTTCACGCGCTGACGGGGCAGTTCCTGACGCCGGAGAACCTCTACAACATCGCGCAGCAGACGGCGGTGGTCGGCATCATGGCCGCGGCGATGGCGCTGGTGATCGTCGCGCGGCACATCGACCTGTCGGTGGGCTCGGCGCTGGGGCTGGTGGGCGTGCTGATCGCCTTCCTGATGTACACCAAGGGCTGGCATCCGGTGCCCGCCTGCCTGGCCGGGCTGGCGGTGGCACTGCTGGTCGGCGTGTACCAGGGCTGGCTGGTGGCGGGGCTGGGCGTGGCCTCGTTCGTGGTGACGCTCGGCGGCTTGATGTCGCTGCGCGGCGCAGCCTTCCTCGTCGCTTCCGGCAAGACGCAGCCGATCACAGACCCGTGGTTCCTGATGCTCGGCGGCGGGCTCGACGGCGCGATCGGGCCGCTGCCCAGCCTGGTGCTCGCGGGGCTGCTGTCGCTGTGGCTCGTCGCGCGGACGGCGCAGCGGCGGCACCAGCAGCGGGCGCATGGCGTGCTGCCGCGGCCGCTCTGGTTCGACGTCATCGCCAACGGCCTCTTCTGCGCCGCAGCCCTCGGCTTCGCCCTCGCCATGGGCGCCTACCGCATCGGCGACAAGCCGCAGGGGCAGGGCATCCCGGTGCCGGTGCTGATCTGGGCGGTGGTCGTCGGCGCGGTCTCGTTCCTCGTCAACCGCACGCGCTTCGGGCGTTATGTGTATGCCATCGGCGGCAACCCGGAAGCGGCGCTGCTGGTGGGCATTCCGGTGCGCCGGGTGATGCTGCAACTCTTCATGCTGCTGGCGGTGCTGGTCACCGTCGCGGCAATCGTCGCGGTGGCGCGGCTGAACGCCGGCACCAATTCGCTGGGCACGAACCAGGAGCTCTACGTCATCGCCGCGGCGGTGATCGGGGGCGTCGCGCTGTCGGGCGGCAGCGGCACGGTGCTGGGCACGGTACTGGGCGCGCTGATCATCCAGTTCCTCGAGGGCGGGCTGCTGCTGCTGGACGTGGACATCGGTTGGCGCATGGTGATCGTCGGCCAGGTGCTGATCGTGGCCGTCGTCTTCGACGTGCTGTTCCGGCGCGCGACCGGGGAGCGTGTCGCATGAGCGTTCCCTTGGTATCGATGCGCGGCATCGACAAGGCCTTCGGCGGGGTGCAGGCGGTGCAGGGCGCGAGCCTGGCCGTGCACCCCGGCGAGGTGCTGGCGCTGCTGGGCCACAACGGCGCCGGCAAGTCCACGCTGATGAAGATCCTGGCCGGCGCCTATGGCCATGACGCGGGCGAAATCCGCGTCGACGGCCGGCCGGTGCACATCCGCACGCCGGTGCAGGCGCAGGCGCTGGGCATCGAGACCATCTACCAGACGCTGGCGCTGGCCGACAACCTCGACGCGGTGACCAACCTCTTCCTCGGCCGCGAGCTCCGCACGCGCTGGGGCACGCTGGACGACTACGCGATGGAGGCCGCTGCGCGGGCGGTGTTCAGGAAGCTCAACCCGAACTTCCAGAATATCCGCGTGCCGGTGCGCGCGCTGTCCGGCGGGCAGCGGCAGGTGGTGGCGATCTCGCGGGCGCTGTACTTCAACGCCCGCGTGCTGATCATGGACGAGCCCTGCGCCGCGCTCGGACCGGAGGAGACGCGCATGGTGCACGACCTCGTGCGCACGCTGCAGGCCCAGGACGTGGGCATCCTGCTGATCTCGCACGACATGCCCGACGTCTTCGCGCTCAGCGACCGCCTGTGCGTGATGAAGAACGGCTGCACCATCGGCACCTATCGCACGAAGGACGTGGACGAGGAAGCGGTGCTTGGCATGATCATCGCCGGCCGGCTGCCCGAGGGCGTGGCGCCGTGCATGCGGCTCGATGCCTAGGGCCTGTTAACGCAAGACCCACGCGATGCCGCCGGCCAGGTGCTGCTGGAAGGCGGGCAGCTCCCACACCGATTCGTTGTGGCCCAGTGCCGTGTAGAAGACGCGGCCGCGGCCGAACGGCTTGCACCACGACAGGCCGTGGTAACCGGGCTCGCCGCTGTGCGGGTGCCGGTCCAGCGCCAGCAGTGGCTGCACGGTTTCGCGCCGGTGGTTCTGCAGCAGATAGATCTCCTCCAGCAGGCCGCCGAGGTTCCAGCGCGCGCCGAAGTGGCGCGTGGCGGGGTGCTCGGGCGCGAGGTTGACGGCTTCGATGTGCACCTGATCGCGGTGGTGATGGAACTCGCCGCCCAGCATGTCGATGTAGGGCCGGAAGCCGTGCAGCGTGTCGCTGGCGCTGTGCACGCCGACGAAGGCGCCGCCGGCCCTCACCCACGCGATCAATGCCTCGGGGTCGGGCAGCGGCAGCTCGCCGGTGGTGTTGACGAACGCGACCACGTCGTAGCGCGACAGCGACGCGGCAGCGAGCTTGTCTGCCAGCACGACGCGCACGCGGTCGGCGTAGGCGACGCGCTCGTTAGCGTGTTGCGCATGCTGCGCTGCCGTGGCGTCGGCGCGCGGCTCGGGCGGCGGGGTCGCGGCTGCCAGTTCGACGGTGAACGAGCCGGCGGCGGCGCCGAGCTGCGCGATCACCCGCTCGGCCGTCTCGATCGAGCTGTGGCGCCAGCCCATCGTCGTGGTGACCAGCAGCAGCCGCTTGGCGGAGGCCGGCGCGGGACGGCCCGGCGGTTCCGCCGCGAAGGCCGAGGGCAGGGCAGCACCGAGCAGCGCCGCCGAGAGCAGCCGTCGCAGCCATCGCAGCCATCCCGTCACGGCACCTCCTCGGCGGGTCCGCGGCGCCAGGGTCACTTCGCAGGCTCGAGCGTCACCAGCACCACGTCGTTGCTGCGCATGCGCAGCTTCCACGGCAGCTCGCCCTTGGCGCCCACCTTGACCACCTTGTCGAGTTCGGGCTTGTCGGTCGTCAGGCCCTGCAGCGTGCGCAGCTGCTCGGCGCTCAGCTGCTTGGGCGAACCCATCTCGAGGTAGGCGGTGTGCGCGTCGTTGGCCTGGTAGCCGGTGCGGCGCACCTGCAGCCGGTAGCTGCCCGGCGCCAGGTGCTTCAGATTCAGCTGCACCGGCGGCGCGTCCACGGCCGGCAGCGGCTTGCCGAAGTAAACGCCGTTGCTGGTGGGCTGCTCGCGCTGCTGCGCGTCCCACACCAGCACGGCGGTCTTCCTGCCGTCGGCCGCGGCCAGCACGGCGGGGTCGTCGCTCGGGATCTCCAGCCCGCGCATCGCGTTGAGGTACTTGTACGCGAACCACGCCGGCTTGCGCACGCCGTCCCGCGTCATCAGCCCGAAGCCGCCGTGGAAGGGCGCGTCGGGCGGCCCCGGCTCCTCGAACAGGTCGCTGTAGGTCCAGTAGCTCATCGCCTGCGCATGGCCGCGCGTGCCGCGCAGCTTGGTAAGGATCCACGACGCGCTGACGTAGCTGTCGTGCACCTTGTCGCGCGGGTTGTAGCTGGTGCTCCACTCGGTGATGTACAGCGGCAGCCCGGGGAAGGCCGAGGCTTCGATCTCGCGCCGGTTGCGCTTGATGTCGCCGATGATGGACTCGGGGTTGGGCGAAAGCTTGCGGTCCGACTTGCCGTACTCGTCGAGGAAGCCCTCGTCGACACCGTAGGTATGGGTGGTGACGAAGTCCACCGGTACGCCGTTCGCCTTGCAGTACGCCAGCAGCTCGGGCACCCAGGCTGCGCCCGCGGTCGACGGACCGCCCACGCGCAGCGCGGGGTCGATCTTCTTGATCGCGCGCGCGGTGGCCGCGTACAACTCGAAATAGGCCTTCTGGTCCGCCTTCTCCCAGAAGCCGTCCAGGTTGGGCTCGTTCCACACCTCGAACGGCCAGCGCCGCACCTCGTCGGCGCCGTAGCGCTGGATCAGGTGGCGCACGAAGGCGTCAATCAGCTCGACCCAGGGGCCGGGCTGCGGATGCGAGGTGTTGCCCTTCCAGTAGAAGATCGTCTGCTTCGAGGTCTTCATCGCGTCCGGCGTGAAGCCCAGCTCGACGAAGGGCTTGATGCCGCGGGCGAGCAGCGCGTCGTAGAGCTGGTCGATGGCGCGGAAGTCGAACACCAGCTTGCCGTCGACCTGGCGCACGGTGCCCAGCTCGTCATGGAAGATGTCGTGGAAGCGCACGTAGCGGAAACCGAGCTCGTCCACCGCGGTCTTCAGCTGCGCGAGGTTCTCGGGGCGGCGCGTGGTGCCGGGATAGTCGGCGCCGACCGACAGGTCGAAGAAGCGGTCGACCGGCGCCGTGGCGCGGATGCGGTCCAGCGCCACCTGGCGCGCGGGCGGTTCCGCCGCCGTGGCGGCGCCGAGGCCGAGCATCAGCACCGCGGAGGCCAGCGGCCGCAACAAGGGAAGGGGAAACGAGGGCAATGACGTTGTCATGAGGTCGGGAGGCAAGGGATCGGCAGATGCGTCAGGCAGCGACCTGCACGACGATCGGGAACGCGTAGTCGCGCCCGCGCAGCGCACGGGCGAAGAGGTAGTCGTTGCGCGCCTGGGCGCTGAGCAGGTCGATCTCGACCTGGCCGCTCGGGTTGCATGGAAAAGCCAGCAGCCGCCGGCCCGCCGCGCGCGGCAGGAACTGCAGCTGCGCCGCGGTGGCGGTGTCCGCCGGTGGTTGGGGCCGGTCGGCGTCCGCCTGTGGCGGCGCCGCCGAGGGACCATGCCGTGTACTGCGTTGCATGGGAAGAGGAAGGGGCAAGGAAAGACAGGCTGAAGAGTGCCGTCGCCGGACCGGCTTGTCGGTAGGTGTTTCCACCTGATTGGTTCGGGCATCGATCGAATTAGTATGCCGGGCATCCAGATCGACGGGGCGACCGTTCCCGCCCGCCGCACCATCCCTTGCCCTTGTCGTCCGTGACCGCCAGCTCGCCCTTGCCTGATCGCGCGGCCGCGCCGGCCCTGTTGCGGCTGTCCGGCATTCGAAAGGCCTTCGGCGGCGTCTGCGCGCTCGAGGGCGTGGACCTGGAGGTGCGCGCCGGCGAGGTGCATGCCGTTTGCGGCGAGAACGGCGCTGGCAAGTCCACGCTGATGAAGATCATGAGCGGGGTCTACCAGCCCGATGCCGGCAGCATCCACTGCCGCGGCCAGCCGGTGCGCTTCGCCTCCACCCGGGCTGCCGCGGCACGCGGGGTGGTGATGATCCACCAGGAGCTGAACCTGATCCCGCACCTCACGGTGGCGGAGAACATCTACCTGGCGAGAGAGCCGCGGCGCGGCTGGTTCATCGACCGCCGGCGCCAGCGCGCCGATGCGCAGCGCTGCCTCGACCGGCTGGGCGCCGCGATATCGCCCGAAGCGCTCGTCCACACGCTGCCGGTGGCGCAGCAGCAGATGGTGGAGATCGCCAAGGCGCTGTCGATGGACGCCGACGTGCTGATCATGGACGAGCCGACGTCCTCGCTCACCGAGGCCGAGACGCGACAGCTGTTCGAGGTGATGCGCGAGCTGCGCCGCGGCGGCGTGGGCATCGTCTACATCTCGCACCGGCTCGACGAGATGGCGCAGATCGTCGACCGCGTGACGGTGCTGCGCGACGGCCGGCAGGTCGCCACCGGCGCCTTCGCCGACACGACGGTGGATGCGATCGTCGCGCAGATGGTCGGTCGCGCGCTCGACGAGAAGTTCCCGCCCCGGCGCAGCGTGCCGCGCAGCGAGGTGCTGCTCGAGGTGCACGCGCTGCAGCGCCGCCCCGCCTTCGGTCCGGTGAGCTTCGAGCTGCGCCGCGGCGAGATCCTCGGCTTCGCGGGCCTGATGGGCGCCGGCCGCACCGAGGTCGCGCGCGCGATCTTCGGCGCCGACCCCAAGGACGGCGGCCGCATCCGCCTGCACGGGCAGGACCTGGTCATTCACTCGCCGATCGACGCCATCGGCCACGGCATCGCCTACGTCTGCGAGGACCGGAAGGCCCACGGCCTGGCGCTGGAGATGAGCGTGGGCGAGAACATCACGCTGGCCAACCTGGCGGCCGTGTGCGGCCCAGGCGGCTTCATCCGCTTCGGCGCCGAGCAGCAGACCGCGCGCGACTACATCGAGGCGCTCGGCATCCGCACCCCCGGGCCGCAGCAGCGGGCGCGCCTGCTGTCCGGCGGTAACCAGCAGAAGGTGGTCATCGCCAAGTGGCTGTTCCGCCAGGCGCGCGTGATCATCTTCGACGAGCCGACGCGTGGCATCGACGTCGGCGCCAAGGTCGCGATCTACGAGCTGATGGACCGGCTGGCCGCCGAGGGCATTGGCGTCATCCTCATCAGCTCCGAGCTGCCCGAGATCCTCGGCCTGACCGACCGCGTGGCGGTGTTCCACGCCGGGCGCATCGCCGCGGTGCTGCCGACGCGCCGCACCTCCCAGGAAGACATCCTGCTTCACGCCTCGGGCCTCGACAGGGTCCGCGCAGCGCAGTCCTCGCACGAGGACCTGTCCGCACTGGCGGCGGTGGCGCCATGAACGACCGCCGCCAGGACTGGATCCAGAAGTTCGGCGCGCTCGCCGGCCTGCTGCTGCTGGTGATCGCGTTCTCGCTGACGAGCGAGGCCTTCTTCAGCGTCGGCAATGCGATGACGGTGTCGCTGCAGGTCACCTCGATCGCCCTGCTCGGCGTCGGCGCCACCTACGTCATCATCGCCGGCGGCATCGATCTGTCGGTGGGCTCGGTGCTGGCGCTGGCAGGCGTGCTGGCCGCGATGGCGGCCAAGGCCGGCGTGCCGGTGCCGCTGGCCATGGCGCTGGGCGTGCTGGCCGGCGCGGTGTGCGGCGCGGCCAACGGCCTGCTCGTCACGCGGGCGAAGCTGCCGCCCTTCATCGCGACGCTGGGCATGATGCTGGTGGCGCGCGGCATCGCGCTGCAGATCACCGGCGCGCGCGCGGTCTCGGGGCTGGGGGAATCCTTCGGCGCGCTCGGCAACGGCTCGCTCTGGCGCGTCGAGCGCATCGATGCACAGGGCTTCCCGGACGTCGTGTTCCCCGGCATCCCGTACCCAGTGCTGCTGATGGTCGCGATCGCGATCGTGGCGGCCGTGGTGCTGACGCGCACGCGGCTCGGCCGGCACATCCATGCCGTGGGCTCCAACGCCGAAGCCGCGCGGCTATCGGGCGTGAATACCAGCCGCGTCGTGCAGTTCACCTACATCGTGTCCGGCGCGCTCGCGGGCCTGACCGGCTGCGTGCTGATGTCGCGCCTGGTGACCGCGCAGCCCAACGAGGGCGTGATGTACGAGCTCGACGCGATCGCCGCGTCGGTCATCGGCGGCACCTCGCTGATCGGCGGCGTGGGCACGATGTCGGGCACGGTGATCGGCTCGTTCGTGATCGGCATCCTTCGCAACGGCTTGAACATGAACGGCGTCTCGGCGTTGACGCAGCAAATCATCATCGGCCTGGTCATCCTGCTCACGGTGTGGATCGACCAGTGGCGACACCGGCGATGAAGGACGCGGCCCTCGCGCCGCCTGATTGCAGCCGCGGTTTCAGCCGCCCACATCCAGGAGACCGAAATGAAGCAGATCCTTGCCCCGTTGCGCAGCCTCGTCGGCCTCGCGGTCGTCGGCCTCGCGTCCGCTGCGGCCCAGGCCGGCGAGATCGCGGTGATCGTCAAGACCACCAATTCCACGTTCTGGCAGAACGTCAACAAGGGCGCCGACGCCGCGATCAAGACGGTGACGGGCCACACGATGACCTTCTCCGGTCCGGCGTCGGAATCGGCCATCGCGGACCAGGTCAGCATGGTCGAGAACGCGGTCAACCGCAAGGTCGCGGGCATCGTGCTGGCGCCCTCCGACCCGGATGCGCTGGTGCCGGCGATCAAGAAGGCCTGGGAGGCCCGGATTCCGGTGGTGCTGATCGATTCGATGGTGTCGGACGCCGGCAAGCCCTACTACCAGTCCTTCCTGGCCACCGACAACCGGCTCGCCGGTGAGCTGTGCGCGAAGCAGCTGATTGCCAAGGTCGGCACGACCGGCAAGATCGCCGTGATGTCCTACGTCGCGGGCGCGGGTTCCGAGCTCGGCCGCGTCGGGGGCTTTCGCGACTACATCGCGAAGCACTCGAAGCTGCAGATCGTCGGGCCGTTCTACTCGCAGTCGCAGATGGCGACCGCGCTGAACCAGACGACCGACGTGCTGGCCTCGAATCCCGACCTGAAGGGCCTGTTCGGCGCCAACGAGCCGACCGCCGTGGGCATGGGCCGCGCGCTGGTGCAGTCCGGCAAGGCCGGCAAGGTCGTTGCCGTCGGCTTCGACGGCAACGAAGACCTGCAGAAGTTCGTCAAGGACGGCACGCTGGAAGCCATCGCGGTGCAGGGCTCGTACCAGATGGGTCACCTGGGCGTGAAGACGGTGGCGGAAGCGATGGCCGGCAAGAAGGTCGCGAAGTTCGTCGACACCGGCGCGGTGATGGTCGGCAAGGGCAACATCGACAAGCCTGAAGCGAAGAACGTCCTGTACTGATGCACGCCCGGACCGCACGCCCTGCTGGCGCGAACGCCGGCCGCCTTCGTCGGTGGTGCCGCTCACGATGAAGGTCAGCGACCGGCGCGCGGTGGCCGGCGGCCGGCTGCAGCTCACCCGCTTCGGGCTCGGCTGCGCGCCGCTGGCCGGCCTGTACGAGCCTGCATCCGAGGCCGAGGCTCGGGCCGTGCTGCAGGCCGCGTGGGACGCTGGCCTGCGCAGCTTCGACACCGCGCCGTACTACGGCTACACCGCGAGCGAGCACCGTGTCGGGCGCTTCCTGCGCGAACAGCCGCGCGAGGACTTCGTGCTGAGCACCAAGGTGGGCCGGCTGATGCGGCCCGATGCCGGCGTGCCGGCGTTGGACAACGGCTGGGCCGAGCCGCTGCCGTTCCGGCCGCAATTCGACTACGGCTACGACGCCGTGATGCGCTCGTTCGAGGACAGCCTGCAGCGCCTGGGCCTCGCACGCATCGACATCCTGCTGGTGCACGACATCGGCCGCCTGACCCACGGCGACGCGCACGCCAGGCACTGGCAGGCCCTGACGCGCGGTGGCGGTTTCCGCGCGCTCGAGACGCTGCGGCGCGAGGGCCGCATCGCCGCTTTCGGCCTGGGCGTGAACGAGGCCGCCGTGGTGCACGACAGCCTGCAGGAGGCGCAACTCGACTGCGTGCTGCTCGCCGGCCGCTACACCTTGCTGGAGCAGGGCGCGCTGTCGCTGCTGGACGAGTGCGCGCGTCGCGGCACGGCGCTGATCGTCGGCGGCCCGTTCAACTCCGGCCTGCTCGCGGGCAACGGCAAGTTCGACTATGCCGAGGCGCCGCCGGCGCTGCTGGCGCGCGCCGACGCCCTGCGCCGCACCTGCGCCGAGTTCGACGTGCCGTTGCAGACGGCGGCGCTGCAGTTCCCGCTGGCGCACCCGGCGGTCGCCTCCTGCGTCGCCGGCATGCGCGATGCGCGGCAGGTCGCGCAGAACACCGCATGGTTCGAGCAGCCGATTCCGGCCGCGCTGTGGACAGCGCTGCGCGCGCGCGGGCTGCTTGCAGAGGCCGCGCCGTGTCCTGGGGACGCCCGATGAGCCGGACGCCGCGCATCGACGCCCATCAGCACTTCTGGCGCCTGGCCGATCGCGCCGGTCACTGGCCCCCGCCAGCGCTGGGGGCGATCCACCGCGACTTCACGCCCGGGGACTTCGAGCCGCTGCGCCGAGCCGCCGGCATCGACGGCACGGTGGTCGTGCAGTCGATGCCCAGCGAACAAGAGACGCGGCAGTTGCTCGGCCTGCCCGACCGGCACGATTTCATCCTGGGTGTCGTCGGCTGGGTCGACCTCAAGGCACCGGAAGCGCCGCAGCGCATCGCGGCGCTCGCCGCGCACCCGAAGCTCAAGGGCCTGCGTCCGATGTTGCAGGACCTGGACGACGACGCCTGGATCGCCGATGCGGCCGTCGACCCCTCGGCGCGCGCGATGTGCGCGCACGGCCTGGTCTTCGATGCGCTGGTTCTCACGCGGCACCTCGGCGCGCTCGATGCCTTCGCCGCGCGCCACCCCGGGCTCGCGATCGTCATCGACCATGGCGCCAAGCCGCCGATCGCCCGCGGCGAGATCGAGCCGTGGCGCCGCGCGCTCGCGCCACTCGCCGCGCGGCCGAACGTGCACTGCAAGGTGTCGGGCCTGCTGACCGAAGCCGGCGAACACCGCAGCGCGCAGGCGCTGCAGCCCTACGTACAGGCGCTGTGGACGCTGTTCGGAGCCGCGCGGCTGCTGTGGGGCAGCGACTGGCCGGTGCTGCGCCTGGCCGCCGACTACGGCGCCTGGCTCGACATGTGCGAGCTGCTGTTCTCGACCATCGCGCCGGAACTTGGCGACTCGCAGCGCGCCGCACTGTTCGGCGGCCATGCCCAGCGTCTCTACAGGCTCCACGACCAGGCCGGCCACGACCGTGGTCCCGGCTGCATGCGGTGATGGCCCCCCACTTGAGAGATCGGAGCGTCTTCCACGTCGATTGATCAGCCCGCGGCGCCTTGAGATGACCGGCAACGCCGACGATGCGCTGGGTGGGCGAGTCAGCCTTCAGGCGGTCGCCGCCTCGCGCTCCAATGCTGCGAGCACACGCGCGACGAAGTCGCCGTGCGTGGGCATCGTCTCGGCCGTGCCGGCGATGGCCGCGTGCACGCGGCCGAAGTGATCGCGCAGGGCCTGCTCTTCCAGCAGCTCCACGCCGGGTTCACACGCCGTCGGCATCAAGCCGTGGCCGAGGTAGAGCGAGATCCACGAGTCCTGGAGGAAGCTGTCCGGATCGAGGATCGCCACGCGGCCGCTGCTTCGGTACAGCTCGATCTGGTGCTGCAGCGTCTCGGGAATCGGCATCGCCGCGCAATAGCGCCAGAACGGGCTGTCGTCGCGCTGCGTGAGCTTGTAGTGCAGGATGATGAAGTCGCGGATCGACTCGTACTGCCGCGCCATGCGGCGGTTGAACTCGGCCGCGAGGGAAGGTTGGCAGTCCCGGCGCGGCAACAGCTCGATCAGGCGGCCGACACCGTCCACGATCAGCTGGATGCTGGTCGACTCCAGCGGCTCCAGGAAGCCCGAGGACAGGCCGACTGCGACGACGTTCTTCACCCAGGCTTCGCGCCGCCGGCCGGTGGTGAAGCGCAGCTGCCGCGGGGCATCCTGCGCCTGGCCGTCCAGCCCGGCCAGCAGCACGCGCGAGGCTTCCTCGTCCGAGGTATAGGCATTGCAGTAGACATGGCCGTTCCCGGTGCGGTGCTGCAGCGGAATGCGCCAGGTCCAGCCCGCGGGCTTCGCGGCCGAGACGGTGTAGGGCGTCAGCGGCTCGACCCGGGCGCACGGCACCGCCTGCGCGCTGTTGACCGGCAGCCAGCGGCTCCAGTCCTCGAACGGGCTCTTCATGGCCCCATCGATCAGCAGCCCGCGGAAGCCCGAGCAGTCGATGAACAGGTCGCCGTCGATGCGGCGCCCGTCGCGCAGGCGCACCGCGGCGACGAAGCCGTCCTCGGGCCGCTGCTCGACGTCGACGATGGTGCCCTCGATGCGCTGCGCGCCGTGCGCGATCGCGAAGTCGCGTAGGTAGGCGGCGTAGAGGCCGGCGTCGAAGTGGAAGGCGAAGGAGTAGGCGTTCGACGGCGACGGCTGTTCGCCCTGCGGCGTCCGGAAGCGGTTGAGCCGGGCCATCACCGTCGCCGTGGACCATTCCTCGTGCGAAGGCATTCCGCCGGCCTGCCGCAGCCGCAGCCAGTAGCTCCACGCCGGGCGGTTCGCGATCGGCGGGCCGAAGTTGCCGAAGCCGTGGAAGAAGCGGTTGCCGAGGCGGCCCCAATCCTTGAACTCGATGCCCAGCTTGAACGTGGCCTGGGTCCGACGGATGAAGTCGGCGCCGTCGATGCCCAGCGTCTCGTTGTAGGCGCGGATCGGCGGCAAGGTGGCCTCGCCGACACCGATGGTGCCGATCTCCGGCGACTCGACCAGCACCACTTCGCAACGGTGGCCTCCGTCGCCGTGGCGAAAGAGCTTGGCCAATGGCGCCGCGGCCATCCAGCCGGCGGTGCCGCCGCCGACGATCACGATCTTGCGCAGGGGTTGTGCTTGCATGGCAGACGACTCGATGGGATCCACGGGGACAGGGGCAACGAATGCGGGACGCGGCGGGCGCATCGTGGCCTTGGGGCCTGCGCTGTCCGCGGCAGGGCCCCGGCCGCAACATTGAAGCCCGGAACCTGCACTGTCGGTAGGTGTTTCCCCCGTCTTTATTAGTTTGTCGAGCGAACTATGATGCCGTCATGACAAGAATACTGGCGACCAGGAGCGTGCGTCTTGCTCGTTGATCTATCGGAAGCGGCCGGCCACCAGCAGTTGCTCAAGGGCATCAACCGGATGGCGCTGGTGCGCCACCTGTGCGCCAACCCCGGGCGCTCGCGGGCCGACCTGGCGGTCGATGTGCAGCTGACCAAGTCCACGGTCAGCATGCTGGTGCGCGAGCTGATCGACGAGGGTTGGCTGATCGAGCGCGAGGTGGTTGCTACCGGCGAGCTCGGCCGGCGCCCGACGCCGCTGTACGTCGACCCGTCACGGCTCGTGCTCGTCGGCGCCGAAGTGGGCATCGAGGGCGCGCGGGTCGTGGTCACCGCACTCACCGGCGAGGTGCTGTCCCGGGCGCGCCTGGGCTATGGCGCCGCGCGCGGCGCGAAGGCCTGCCTCGCCGTGCTGGGGAGCGCGATGCTGAAGGCTTGCAAGCAGCTCGACGCGCAAACGCAGCGCGTCATCGGCATCGGCGTCGGCCTGCCCGGCGGCGTCGACGAGGTCAGCGGCTTCCTGCACTTCGCGCCCAACCTGCACTGGCGCGACGTCCCGGTGGGCGACCTGATGGCGGAGAAGCTCGCCGGTTCGGCGCTGGCCGGCGTGCCGTTGTTCCTGCAGAACGAGGCGGATGTCGCGGCGATCGGCGAGATGGAGTTCAACCCCGGCGAGGCGGTGGATCCGCTGCTGTACGTCAGCGTGAACCAGGGCGTCGGCGCGGGCGTGATCGTCGGCGACCGGCTGCTGATGGGCCGGCGCGGCTTCGCGGGCGAGGTCGGCCACATCGTGTTGCAGGTCGGCGGGCCCGCATGTTCCTGCGGCCGTCACGGCTGCGCCGAGGCCTTGATCGGCGCCCGTGCGATGTTGCCGGACTCGGGCGACGACGATCCGCTGGCCGAGGTGCAGCGGCGGCTGGCCGTCGGCGATGTCCAGACCCAGCGCGCGGTCAAGAAGGCCGGCAGCTACCTCGGTGTGCTGCTGCAGAACCTGGCCGCGGCCTACGACCCCGGCTGCATCGTGCTGGGCGGCGCGGCGATCGAGTTGGGCGATGCCTTCGTGCAGCCGGCGCTGCGCACGCTGAACGATTACGCCGAAGCCGCCAGCTTGTCGCCACCGCCGGTGCGCATGTCGCGCTTCGGCGCCGACGCCGTGGCCGTCGGTGCGGCTGCGCTGGCGCGCTACCGTCTCACGCGGCCCTTGATCGCGCCGGCGTATGCGGCTGCGCGCGGGGCCGCGAAGCAGGAGGCGGCATGACGGACCCGAGCCCTCTTCGTTCGGGGCCCGGCGACATGTTCCTCGGCATCGACCTCGGCACTTCCGAAGTCAAGCTGCTGCTGCTGGACGGGCAGGGGGGCATTGTCGGCACGGCCGGCGCGCCGCTGCCGCTGTCGCGGCCGCAGCCGCTGTGGTCGGAGCAGGACCCGGCCGATTGGTGGCGCGCCGCCGAGGCCGCCGTGGCCATGCTGCGCGCTGCGCATCCGGCCGCATTCGCCCGCGTGCGCGGCATCGGTCTGTCGGGCCAGATGCACGGCGCCGTGCTGCTGGGTGCGCACGACGAGGTGCTGCGCCCGGCCATCCTGTGGAACGACGGCCGCAGCCATGCGGAGTGCGACGAGCTGACCCTCGCCGCGCCGTCGCTGCACCAGGTGGCCGGCAACCTGGCCATGCCCGGCTTCACCGCGCCGAAGCTGCTGTGGGTGCGACGCCACGAGCCGGCAGTCTTCGCCGCCACGCGCACGGTGCTGCTGCCCAAGGACTACCTGCGGCTGCTGCTCACGGGCGAGAAGGTCAGCGACCCGTCCGATGCGGCCGGCACGCTGTGGCTGGACGTCGCCCGGCGCGACTGGTCCGACGAACTGCTCGCCGCCTGCGGCCTGCAGCGCGCGCAGATGCCGCGCATCGTCGAGGGCAGCGAGCCCTCGGGCGTGCTGCGGCCCGACATCGCACGGGCCTGGGGTCTAGGCGATGAAGTGATCGTGGCCGGCGGCGCCGGGGACAACGCGGCGAGTGCCGTCGGCGTCGGGGCGGTGGCGCCAGGCGACGGCTTCATCTCGCTGGGGACCTCGGGCGTGCTGTTCGTCGTCAACGACCGCTTCCTGCCGAACCCGGCATCGGCCGTGCATGCGTTCTGCCATGCCGTGCCGGGCCTGTGGCACCAGATGAGCGTGATGCTCTCGGCCGCCAGCTGCCTGCGCTGGTTCACGTTGCTCGCGGGCGCTGCCGACGAGGCGCACCTGCTGCGGGAGGTGGCCGCGCTGCAGGCCGCCGAGCGCGACGCCGCACCGCTTTTCCTGCCCTACCTGGCCGGCGAGCGCACCCCGCACAACAACCCGTTCGCCACCGGCACGCTGCACGGCCTGCGCCATGACACCTGCCGTGGGGCCTGCGGTTATGCCGTGCTCGAGGGCGTGGCCTTCGGCCTGGCCGACGGGCTGCAGGCGCTGCGCAGCACCGGCACGCAGGTGCAGCGGCTGTCGCTGGTGGGCGGCGGCTCGCGCAGCCCGCTGTGGGCGCAGCTCATCGCCGATGCACTCGGCGTTGAGATCGTCGTCCATGCCGGCGCCGAGGCCGGCGCGGCACTCGGTGCGGCCCGCTTGGGGCAGATCGCCTGCGGCCTGGGCAGCCTTGCATCCTGCACGCGACCTGACGTCGCGGCCAGCCATCGTCCCGATCCGGAGCGCCATGTAGCGCTGCAGGAAAGGCTTCAATCGTTTCGCCGAATTTATCGACAAATCACGCCACTTTCATGACGAGCTACTTCCAAGCCATTGATCCGGTTCGATTCCGGGGCCCCGGCAGCGACGACCCGCTGTCCTATCGCCACTACGACAAGGACCGCGTGGTCCTCGGCAAGCGCATGGAGGACCACCTGCGCTTCGCGGTGTGCTACTGGCACTCCTTCTGCTGGACCGGGCTCGATCCCTTCGGCGGCCAGACCTTCGAGCGCCCGTGGTTCCAGGGCGGCTCGCCGATGGAGCTGGCGGCCGTGAAGGCCGACGCCGCGTTCGAGCTCTTCAGCAAGCTCGGCGTGCCGTACTACACCTTCCACGACCGTGACGTCGCGCCGGAAGGCACCACGCCGCGCGAGAGCCGCGACAACTTCCTGCGCATGGTCGACGTGCTGGCGGCGCACCAGCAGCGCAGCGGCGTGAAGCTGCTGTGGGGCACGGCGAACCTGTTCAGTCACCGCCGCTACATGGCCGGCGCGGCGACGAACCCGGACCCCGCGGTGTTCGCGCAGGCCGCGATCCAGGTGCGCGACGCACTGGAGGCGACGAAACGCCTGGGCGGCGAGAACTACGTGCTGTGGGGCGGCCGCGAAGGCTACGAGACGCTGCTGAACACGCGCGTCGGACAGGAGCTGGACCAGATGGGCCGCTTCCTGAGCATGGTGGTCGAGCACAAGCACAAGATCGGCTTTGAGGGTGCCATCCTCATCGAGCCCAAGCCGCGCGAACCTTCCAAGCACCAGTACGACTTCGACGTCGCGACGGTCTACGGCTTCCTGGTGCGCTACGGCCTCGAGAAGGAGGTCAAGGTCAACATCGAGGCCAACCACGCGACGCTGTCGGGCCACAGCTTCGAGCACGAGATCGCGATGGCCTCGGCGCTGGGCATCCTCGGCAGCATCGACATGAACCGCGGTGATCCGCAGCTCGGCTGGGACACCGACCAGTTCCCGAACAACCTGCCCGAGACGGCCCTGGCGCTGTACCACATCCTGCAGGCCGGCGGCCTCGGCTCGGGCGGCCTGAACTTCGACGCCAAGGTGCGCCGGCAGTCGCTCGACGCCGAGGACCTGTTCCACGGCCACGTCGGCGCGATGGACCTGTGCGCCCGTGCGCTGCTGCTGGCCGAGAAGCTGGTGCAGGACGGCCGCCTGGCGCAAGCCGTGGACGCTCGTTATGCGGGTTGGCACTCGGCCGAGGCGCAGGAGGTGCTGAACGGCCGCGTGACGCTGGCCGAACTGGCCGACCGCGCGCTCACGGCCAACGCCGACACCGCACCCGTCTCCGGACGCCAGGAGGCGCTGGAGAACCTGTTCAACCGGCTCTGCGAGGGCTGAAGAGCATGCACGCCGCACACCACGAGCCGATCGGCCGATGTTGACGCTGGGCCGCGATCACGGCGGCACACCGGCGCACGAGGCCCTCAGCGGCCATTGAAGCAGTAGCCCCAGGGGTGGGGTGAGTTCGAAACCTTCAGAAAGACTACGACATGAGACAAGTTCGACGGACGGCGTTGTCGATCGCCGCAGCCCAGGTTGCTCTCTTCTGGGCGCACGGCGCGCTGGCGCAGACGCCCACCGCACCGCAGCCCGCGGCCTCGGCACCGGCTGGCGCCAAACCCAGGGAAGAAGCACCGGCGACCATCGTCGTGCAAGGCCGGCGCGCCGCGCTGGCGTCGTCTCAGAAGATCAAGCAGGACGCTGACGAGGTCGTCGATTCGATCGTCGCCGACGAGATCGGCAAGCTGCCGGACCGCTCGGTCACCGAAGTGCTGCAGCGCGTCGTCGGCGTGACGATCGACCGCACGATGGCCCGCAAGGATCCGGAGCACTACTCGGTCGAAGGCTCCGGCGTGAACATCCGTGGCCTGAGCTTCGTACGCTCGGAGCTGAACGGCCGCGACACCTTCTCGGCCAATGGCGGCCGCGCGCTGAACTTCGAGGACGTGCCGCCCGAGCTGATGTCCGGCGTCGACATCTACAAGAATCCCTCGGCCGTGCAGATCGAAGGCGCCATCGGTGGCCTGGTGAACCTGCGCACGGCGATGCCGCTCGATTTCGCGGGTGCCAAGGCCTCGATGTCGCTGCAGGGCACTTACTCGGAAGCACAGCGCAAGTGGAGCCCGTCAGGGTCGGGCCTGGTCTCGAACCGCTGGAACACCGACTTCGGCCAGTTCGGCGCGCTGCTGAGCCTGGCGCATTCGGTCAGCAACACCCGCACCGACTACTACCAGGTCGAGCCGTACTTCAAGATCGATCCGGACGGCGCCGGCCCGCTGGAGCGCAACTACTGGGTGCCCAAGGGCGCGCAATGGCGCACGCTGGAATTCGAGCGCACGCGTGATGGCCTGTACGGCGCGCTGCAGTGGAAGCGCGACAACGTCGAGTCGTCGCTGACGTACTTCAAGTCGAAGTACAAGATGCACTGGGACGAGAACGCGATCTTCGCGCAGTCCGATGCGTGGAACATCGCCGTCGATGGCGGCGTCTACAACGCCAACAACGCGCTGCAGCAAGGCACCCTGCGCGAAGCGGTGATGCGCGATGGCGGCATCAGCTTCGGCGCCGACACGCGTTACCAGGACCGCGACTCCAGCACGCAGGACCTGGGCTGGAACCTGCGCTGGAAGCTCAACGACCGCTGGACCGTCAGCACCGACCTGCAGCTCGTGCGTTCGAAGACCCAGTCCTTCGACTCGACGGTGGCCACCGGCCTGCTGATGCCCAAGGAGAACCTGGACCTCTCCGGCTCGATCCCGCGCCTGCGCTTCGACAGCAGCGACCTCGCAGCCTTCAACGATCCGTCCAAATACTTCTGGGCGTTCACGATGGACCATCGTGACAGGAGCAAGGCCGAATCCAAGTCGTGGCGCACCGACGCGAAGTACAGCTTCGACCATCCGGTGCTGAACGATCTGCAGTTCGGCATTCGCCTGGCCGATCGCGAGGCGACCACGCTGAACTCGATGAACCCGGCCAAGGCCGCCTACAACTGGGCCGCGATCACGCAGCCGTGGATGCGCGGTTGGTACCTGGACAACCTGGCGCGCCTGAGCGACCCGCGCTTCAGCGACGGCACCTACCTGCACCAGTTCAACAACTTCTTCGGCGGCAAGTTCTCGGTACCCGGGTTGTACATGCCGACCGTGGCGATGGCACAGGGCTACCCCGACAGCTACGCGAAGCTGCACACCTACTCACGGCAGATGTGCGCCGAGAAGAACGGCGGCAACATCGACGCCTGCAACTCGTTCTGGACGCCCAGCACCTTCGGCGTCGATCCCGCCGGCACCAACGACCAGGAGGAACGCACGCAGGCCGCCTACGCGCAGCTGCGCTTCGGCTTCGACGACTTGAAGTACCCGGTCGATGGCAACCTCGGCGTGCGCGTGGTGCGCACGAAGATGTCGTCCGCCGGCTACCTGACCTTCAACATCGACGGCGGGCTGTTCCCGCAGCCGGGCCAGGTGCTCGGCGGCGTGCCGGTGCCGGCGCTGTCGCCGTTCGCCGCGCCGATCACCTTCTCGCAGACCTACACCGATACGCTGCCCAGCCTGAACCTGAAGATGAAGGTGTCGCCGGAGCTGCAGTTCCGCCTCGGCCTCGCGAAGGCGATCGCCCGCCCGGACTTCGCCGACATGCAGGCCTACTCGACGATGACGATGTCGGCGGCGCAGAAGCACTCCGAAGGCGACGTGCTGGTGATCGACCGGCTGTCCTTCACCGGCAGGGCCAACGGCAACCCGGCGCTCAAGCCGGTGAGGTCGACCCAGCTCGACCTGACCGGCGAGTGGTACTTCAGCAAGAACGGCTCGTTGACGGTGGCGCTGTTCAACAAGGACCTGAAGGACGTGATCGTCAACCAGACGACCACGGCGCAGCTGGCCGATGCATCCGGCACGCTGCACGACTTCACCGTCACGTCGCCGGTCAACGGTGCCAAGGGCCATGCGCGCGGCATCGAAGTCGCCTTCCAGCGCTACTTCGACATGCTGCCGGGCTGGCTCGCGGGCATCGGCGTGCAGGCGAACTACACCTACATCGACAGCCAGACCAAGCCCTACAACTCGGTCTACAGCCCGACCTGCAGCGGCACCGCCACCGAAGGCATCGAGAGCCTGAATCGCAACATCAACGGTTGCGACACCGATGGCCGCAGCTTCGGCAACCTGCCGCTGCAGAACCTCTCGCGCCACAACTACAACCTGGCGGTGCTGTACGACCAGGGCTCGCTGTCGGCACGGCTGGCCTACAGCTGGCGGTCGAAGTACCTGCAGGGCGTCAACGTCAACGGCACGAACGGCACCGACGGGCGCGACGACAGCGGCGCCGCGGTGGCTTGGGCGCTGCCGACCTGGAATGACGACTACGGCCAGCTCGACGGCGGCGTGACCTACCGGTTCAACGACCAGCTGAGTTTCAGCCTGGAAGGCTCGAACCTCACGAACCGCATCAACCGGCAGCTGATGCAGCAGAACATCGGCATGATGACGCGTGCGGTGCACTACACCGGCCGTCGCTACACGCTGCAAGCCAGCTACACGTTCTGATGGGCGCGTTCTTCCATGCCGTGATCGGCCTGGCGGTAGCCACCGCGACCACGCTGGCGGGGCCACCCGCCGGCGCGACGCCGGCGGGCGGTTCCGCCGGCGTCGCGCCGCACCTGGTGCAGCGCGACGGCCGCCATGCCCTGATGGTGGACGGCGCGCCCTTCCTGATACTGGGCGCCCAGGTCCACAACTCGAGCAACTACCCCCAGGCGCTGGACAAGGTCTGGCCGGCGGTGAAGGACATCCAAGCCAACACCTTGGAAGTGCCGATCTCGTGGGAGCAGGTCGAGCCGGTCGAGGGCCGCTTCGACTTCAGCTTCGTCGACACGCTGGTGCGCGAGGCGCGGCAGAACAAGGTTCGCCTTGTGCTGCTGTGGTTCGGCACCTGGAAGAACACCAGCCCGCAGTACACCCCGGCGTGGGTGAAGCTGGACAACCGGCGCTTTCCGCGCATGGTCGACCAGCAGGGCAAGAACAGCTACTGCCTGTCGCCCTTCGGCGAACACACGCTGGCTGCCGACAAGAAGGCCTTCGTGGCCTTCATGTCGCACCTGAAGAAGATCGACGAGCAGCAGCGCACGGTGATCATGGTGCAGGTGCAGAACGAGGTCGGCACCTTCGGCCTGGTGCGCGACTTCGGCCCGAAGGCGCAGGCCGCCTTCGAGCGCGAGGTTCCCGCGGCCGTGCTGGCGCGCAAAAAGCCGCCGGTGCCGGGCGCCGCGTCGGGCGCGTGGCGCGTCGTCTATGGTGATTACGCCGACGAGTACTTCCATGCCTGGGCCATCGCCAGCTACATCGAGCAGATCGCCCGCGCGGGCCGCGCGGTGTACGACCTGCCGATGGTCGTGAACAATGCGCTGCGCGACCCGCTGGAGCCGATCGCGCCGTGGAAGAGCAACTTCGCCAGCGGCGGGCCGACCTACGATGTCATCGACATCTACAAGGCCGCCGCCCCCAGCATCGACATCGTCGGCCCGGACATCTACCACCCCGAGTCGGCGAAGGTCAGCGCGCACCTGGGCCAGTTCCAGCGTCCGGACAACGCGCTGTTCGTGCCCGAGCTTGGCAATGCCGCGCCTTACGCGCGTTACGTCTACCAGATCCTCGGCCGCGGCGCGATCGGTGTCGCGCCTTTCGGCATCGACTACTTCGACTACGCCAACTTCCCGCTCGGCGCGAAGAGCAGCGACAAGGCGATGGTCGAACCCTTCGCGCGCATCTACGCCGCGTTCGCGCCGATGCAGCGGCAATGGGCCCGCTGGGCCTTCGAGGGCCGCACCTACGGCGTCGCCAAGGGCGACGACCTGCGTGACCAGACCGTCGCGATGAAGGGCTGGAAGGCGCAGGTGAGCTTCGACCAGTGGATGTTCGGCGAGCGCGAGTGGCCGGGCAATGCCAAGGAGCAGCCTCCGCATGCGAAGCAGCCGAACGGCGGCGTCGCGATCGCGCAGATCGCCGACGACGAGTTCGTGCTCGTCGGGCAGTTCGCCCGCGTGCGGCTGGACGATGCCGAAGGCAGCGGCCGGGCGCAGCTCGTCAGCGCCGAGCAGGGCCGGTTCGACGAGCGCGGCCGCTGGGTGATGGAGCGGCGCTGGAACGGCGACCAGGTGGACTGGGGCCTGAACTTCACCGGGAACCCCGTGGTCCTGAAGGTGAAGATGGGACGCTACTGAGCCATGGCCATGACACGCACGAGCGCGCTGGTGAGCGCTTCGTTCATCGCCTGGGCCGGCGCCGCCACCGCGCAGCCCGCCACCGACCTTGTCCTGCTGCCGGCCCCGGCGAACGCCTGGCGCACCGTCGTCGGCCACTGGGAGCATCGCGTCGAGCTGGCCGGCGGCGGTGTCGGCCACTGGGAGACGCGGCCCGAGCTGGCCGGCGTCAGTGCCGTGGTGCCGCAACCCACGGGCGCAGGCGCAGCCCAGGCCTATGTCGGCGGCAGCGCGCTCGGCCCCGAGGGCGCTCGCACGGCCTTGTCGCTGGAGTGGAAGGACGTCTGGATGTCGACCCTGCGCCTGGAAAGCCGTACACCGCTGGACCTGCGACCCTACGCCGGCGGCGCGCTGACGATGGACCTGCACGTCGACGAACTGGCCCAGGGCGGGCTGCGCGTGAAGGTAGCCTGCGGCGAGAGCTGCGAGCGCAGCGTGTCGTTGCTGGAGCCGGCGCGCGCGATCGCCGGCAAGGGCTGGCAGCGAGTGTCGCTGCCGCTGAGTTGCTTCCAGCGCGAAGGCGGCGACTTCTCGCGCGTGAGCCTGCCTTTCGCGCTCGAAGGCGGCGGCCGCGGCCGCGTCAGCGTGGCCAACCTGCGGCTCACCCGCGCCGCCGCGCCGGCGACGCTGAATTGCGCCGACTACCGCACCGAATCGGTCACGCCCGCGATGCTGGCCGAGTCGTGGTCGCTGGACTGGTGGCGGCCCCGCCACGAGCAGAAGCGGCAGGAAGCGCGTGAGCGCATCGGCGCCGGCCAGCCGCCGCAGCTGGTCTTCATCGGCGACTCCATCACCCAGGGCTGGGAGAACGAAGGGCGCGAGGTCTGGGCCGCTCATTTCGCCCGCTACCACGCCCTGAACCTCGGCTTCGGCGGCGATCGCACCGAGAACGTGCTGTGGCGCTTGCAGAACGGCGCGCTCGACGGCCTGGCGCCGAAGACGGTGGTGCTGATGATCGGCACCAACAACACCGGCCACCGCGCCGAGAACCCGGAAACCACGGCCGCCGGCATCCGACGCCTGCTCGACGAGATCCGGCAACGCCTGCCCCAGTCCCAGGTGCTGTTGCTGGCGGTGTTCCCGCGCGAGGAACAGCCCAGTGGCCATCTGCGCCGCATCAATGACCGGGTGAACGAGCTCATCGGCCGCTTTGCCGACGGCCGCCATGTGCACTTCGCCAACCTCAACACGGTCTTCACCCAGCCCGACGGCACGCTGTCGCGCGCGGTGATGCCCGATCTGCTGCACCTGTCTCCGCATGGCTACGCCCTTTGGCATCACGCCATGGCCCCGGTGCTTTCTCCGCTGCTGAACCGACCCTGATGAACCCCTTGACCTATGCCTCGCCGTTCCCATCCACCTTCGTCTTCGGTGCCGCCGCCGCGGCCGCGCAGATCGAGGGTGCCGCTTTCAAGGACGGCAAGGGTCCCTCGATCTGGGACACCTTCGCCCGCACGCCGGGCAAGGTGGCCGGCGGCGACACGCTCGACGTCGCCTGCGACCACTACCACCGCTTCGACGAAGACTTCGCGCTGATGGCCTCGCTCGGCATCCGGCACTACCGGCTGTCGATCGCCTGGCCGCGCATCTTCCCCGATGGCGACGGCGCGGTGAACCAGGCCGGCCTCGACTTCTACCGCCGCGTCTTCGCCAGCATGGCGCGCCATGGCATCACGCCGTGGGTCACGCTGTTCCACTGGGACCTGCCGCAGGCGCTGGAAGACCGCGGCGGCTGGACCGCGCGGGCCACTGTCGAGTCTTTTGCGCGTTATGCAGACACTGTCGTCAAGGCGTTCGCCGGCGACGTGCGGCACTGGATCACGCTCAACGAGATCCGCTGCTTCACGTGGCTGGCCTACGGCATCGGCAACAAGGCGCCCGGCCGGCGCGAAAGCGATGCGATCGTCAACCAGACCATCCACCATGCGCTGCTCGCCCACGGCCATGCGGTGCGCGCGGTGCGCGAGTTCGGTGGACCGCAGGCGCGCGTGGGCCTGACGGACAACTGCGACGTCAGCGTGCCGGTGACCGAGACAGCGGCCGACATCGCCGCCGCCGAGGCCTGGTTCGAGGACAAGAACGCCCACATCCTCGGCGCGATCCACGGCGGCGGCTACTCGAAGGCCTACCTGGAGCGTGTGGGCGATGCCGCCCCGAAGGTGCAGGCCGGCGACTTCGACCTCATCAGCCTGCCCACCGACTTCCTCGGCCTGAACGTCTACACCGCGACCTACGTGCGCGCCGGCCGCGACGGCGCGCGGTACGAGGCGCTGGCCCTGCCGGCCAACTACCCGCGCGCCGACAGCCCGTGGCTGAACCTCGTGCCGCAGGCGATGTACTGGGCGCCGCGCATGTGCCACGCGCTCTACGGCCACCGCTCGATCTACATCACCGAGAACGGCTGCGGCTACAACCACGAGCCGGTGCAGGGCGGCGAGGTCATCGACCTGCATCGGCGCGATTACCTGCGCGGCCACCTGCGCGAGATGCACCGCGCGATCGCCGACGGCGTGCCGGTGGACGGCTACTTCCTGTGGTCCTTCATCGACAACTTCGAGTGGGAGGACGGCTACGAGCGCCGCTTCGGCATCGTGCACTGCGACTTCGAGACGCAGGTGCGCACGCCCAAGCTGTCCGCGCGCTACTACGCCGACGTGATCCGCACGCGCTGCATCGTCTAGGCTGCGAAAGACGTGGCCACCGTCCTGAAGCCCCGCAAGTCCCGCGCCGCCACGCTGGCGGACGTGGGCCGCGAGGCCGGCGTCTCGGCGATGGCCGCGTCGGCCGTGCTCAACTCGGCGAAGACCTCCACCCGCATCTCCGACGACACACGGGCGCGCGTGCTGGCCGCCGCCGAGCAGCTGCGCTACCGGCCCAACGCCACCGCGCGCGGGCTGGCGCACCGGCGCATGAACACGCTGGGCGTGGCCGCCACGCTGGTCGGCGACGAGCCGAACCAGTATTTTCTCGAAGTCTTCAACGGCATCGTCCGCGGCGCCGCCGAGGCCGGGCAGACCACCACGGTCTTCACGCTCGGCAGCTGGGACGACGCGCGCGAGCGCATTCCCGCTTTCTGCGACGGTCGCATCGATGGGCTGGTGATGCTGGCGCCGCTGTTGCCGTCCGACGCCGCCGACTGGCTGCCCGAGCACACGCCGATGGTCTCGGTGCACGCGAACGACGCGATCGCCGGCGTGGTCAACCTCGAGTCCGACGAAGAGGCCGGTGCCTTCGAGATGGTCAGCCGCCTGATCCAGCGCGGCCATCGGCGCATCCTGCACGTGGCGGGTCCCGAGGGCGCCCTCGGGGCCGAGCGGCGCGTGCACGGCTACCGGCGCGCGCATGCGGCCGCGGGCTTCCTGCCGCCGCCGGACCACGTGCTGCGCGCCGGCTTCGGTGCCGAGGACGCCCGCCGCGCCCTGGAAGCCTGGTTGCGGCGGCACCGCGGCGACGAACTGCCGGAGGTGGTCTTCGCCGTCAGCGATGCCGCGGCGCTGGGCTGCATCGATGCCTTGTTGGCCCGCGGCCTGCGCGTGCCGGCCGATCTGTCCGTGACGGGATTCGACGACAGCGTGCTCGCGCGCGCGGCCCGGCTGGCCACGGTGCGCCAGCCGCTGCGCGACCTGGGGCGCCGCGCGGTCGAGGTGCTGGTCGAGCGCATCGACGCCCGGTCGCGTGAAGCGACGCCGCGCCGCACGAAGAACATCGTCCTGCCCACCGAACTCGTTCACGGCGCCACGCTTGCCGCGCCGCGCGCCCATTCCCTGCTGATTGCCTGAGACCGCCCCGATGCTGATGCCCGCCACCACCCGCACCGACCGGGTCCCCATGAGCCAGAAGGCCGGCTACGGCCTGGGCTCCTTCCTCGACATGTGGGGGCACTGGCTCTACTCGTCGTTCGCCTATTCGGTCTTCAACATCTTCCTCGGCGTCGCGCCTGGGCTCATCTCGACGGCGATGATGCTCAAGACGCTGATGGACGCGGCGTCCGACGCCGCGTTCGGTTGGCTGTCGGACAACACGCGCACGCGCTGGGGACGGCGGCGGCCGTTCATGCTCGTGGGCGGCGTGCTCGCCGGGATCGGGCTGCCGCTGCTGTTCGCCGTCGGCCGCGACTGGACCCAGACGCAGTACTTCATCTTCATGCTGGTGTCGCTGTTGATCTACGCGCCGGTGATGAGCTGCTTCAACATGCCCTGGGTCAGCCTCGGCGCGGAAATGACGCCCGACTACCACGAACGCACCGTCGTCTTCCAGGTCAAGAACGCGATCCAGAAGCTGCCCGAGCTGGGGCTGTTCGTGGCCGTGCAGTTCGCGACGCTGTCGATCTTCAACGGCTCCAACGGCAAGCCGGACGTCCTGCAGGGCGCCCAGGTCTACACAGCGATCCTCGGTGCGATCATGGTGGCGGTGTCGATCGCGATGTTCCTGCTGGTGCGGGAGCGCTACTACGAGAAAGTGGTGGTCACGCAGACCGCCAAGGTGCCGTTCCGCGACACGCTGTACCGCACACTGCGCAACAAGCCCTTCCGCACCCTGCTGTCGGCGATGATGGCCTACGGCATGGCCACCGCGATGGTCGGCACGCTCGGTTTCTACCTGACCGTCTACTACGTCTGCAAGGGTGACCTGGCGCTGGGCGGGCGCTGGAACTCCGCGATGGGCCTGTCGGGCATGGCGTTCGGCTTTGCCGGCATCTTCTTCTTCGGCGCCATTGCCAAGCGCTTCGGCAAGCGGGTCGGCATGATGGCGGTGCTGTCCGGCGCCATCGCCGCCTTCATCGGCGACTGGTTCTTCTACAACCCGGACTATCCGGTGCTGCAGCTCCTGGCCTCTGGCTGCGTGGCCTTCACCGGCGCCGGCTTCTGGACCATCTACGGCTCGATGCTCGCCGACGTCGTCGACCACGACGAACTGCAGACGGAGCAGCGCCGCGAGGGCTCGTTCTCGGCCTGCCAGTCATGGATCTCGCGCGCCGGCATGGCGCTCGGCAGCGGTGCCTCGGGCTGGATCCTGCAGTTCACTGGCTTCGATTCCCAGATCCAGGGGCCGCAGGACGAGAACGTCATCCTGGTGATGCGGCTGCTGATGTCCGGCGTGCCGGTGGTCGGCCTGTTGATCGCGCTGGTCCTCGTCTCGCGCTTCAAGCTCGACGAGGCGCGCGTGCACGAGATCCGGCTGCAGCTCGAAGCGCGTCGCGGCACGGTATGAGCGGCCGGACCGATCGGCGGCGCCGACGCCTGCGAAGTGCCGCGGCGTGACGGTCGGCGACCGCTGAACAACGACACTTCGCGATGAACCCCTTCGACACCACGCGCCGCGGCTTCGTCGCGAGCGCCGCGCTCGGCTCCACGCTGCTGTCGGCGCTGCCGGCCTGGGCGAGCAGCGGCGCAGCCAGGGTCGCCGATGATGCGCTGAGCCTCTGGTACGACCAGCCCGCCGGCCCCTGGATCGAGGCGCTGCCGGTGGGCAACGCCCGCCTGGGCGCAATGGTCTTCGGCCGCCCGGCACAGGAGCGGCTCCAGCTCAACATCGACACGCTCTACGGCGGCGGCCCGTATGTGCAGGACAACCCCGCCTTTCGCGAAGCGCTGCCCAAGGTCCGACAGCTGATCGAGCAGGCACGCTGGAAGGAAGCCAACGAGCTGGTGTCGGCGTCGCTGATGGGCAAGCCGCTGAAGCAGATGCCCTTCAGCAGCGCCGGCGACCTGATGCTCGACTTCCCCGGCGTCAGCGGCGCGGCGCGCTACCGCCGCAGCCTCGACCTCGACAGCGCCGTCGCCGTCACGAGCTTCATCGACGGCGGCGGCCGCCACCAGCGCGAGGCCTTCTGCAGCGTGCCCGATCAGGTGGCTGTGATCCGCCTCGAACTCGCAGGCGAAGGCACCATCGACCTCGACCTCGGCTATCGCCACGCCGACTACCAGCCCTACGGCGGCTTCGGCGACACGAAGCACGACGCACACGGCGTCGTCTACGTCGGTGCGCCCTGGAACCACCGCGAGTCGCTCAACGCCGAGAAGCGTCCCGGCTCACTGTCGATCCGCGCCGACGGCAGCGACGCGCTGCTGATCGAAGGTCGCAATGTCGCGGCCTTCGGCATTCCCGGCCAGCTGCGCTACGCGCTGCGCGTGCAGGCGGTGGGCGACGGCCGCATCGAGGCCGGCGGCGACCGGCTGCGCGTGCGCGGCGCGCGCCGGCTGACGCTGCTGATCGCGGGCGATACCAGCTACGTCAACTACCAGGATGTGAGCGGCGACCCCGTGGCCGCGGTGCGCCAGCGCACCGCCGCGGCGGCGCGCAAGCCGTACGACAAGCTGCGCGCCGACCACGTCCGCAGCCACCGCGCGCTGTTCCGCCGCCTGCACATCGACCTCGGCGGCCACGAGGCCGATGCGAAGCCCACGCACGCCCGCATCGCCGGCGTGCCGCGCGCGCCCGATGCGGCGCTGGCCGCGCTGTACGTGCAATATGCGCGTTATCTGCTCTTGTCGTGCTCGCGGCCCGGCAGCCAGCCCGCCAACCTGCAGGGTGTGTGGAACGAGGTCCTGCACCCGCCCTGGGAAGGCAAGTACACGATCAACATCAACACCGAGATGAACTACTGGCCTGCCGGGCCGGCGAATCTCGGCGAGTGCGTCGAGCCGCTGCTGAAGATGGTGGAGGACCTCGCGGTCACCGGCGCGCGCACCGCGCGCAACAGCTACGGCGCGCGCGGCTGGGTCACGCACCACAACACCGACCTGTGGCGCGCCACCGCGCCGCTGGACGGCCCGCTGTGGGGCATGTGGCCCACCGGCGGCGCATGGCTGTGCACGACGCTGTGGGAGTACTACCGCTACCAGCCCAGCCCCGCGCTGTTGCGCCGGCTGGCGCCGCTGCTGAAGGGCGCCTCACTGTTCTTCCTGGACACGCTGGTCGAGGACCCAAAGGGCCGCGGCCTCGTCACGTCGCCGTCGATCTCGCCCGAGAACGAGCATCACCCCCAGGTCGCGCTGTGCGCCGGCCCGGCGATGGACAGCCAGATCCTGCGCGACCTGTTCGACGCGACGCTCGAGGCGCAGTCCACGCTGGGCGATGCCGACCCCACGTTCGCCGAGGCCCTGCGCAGGGCGCGCGCGCGCCTGCCGGCCGACCGCATCGGTGCGCAGGGCCAGTTGCAGGAGTGGCTCGAAGACTGGGACGCGATCGCGGCCGATCAACAGCACCGCCATGTCTCGCACCTGTACGCGGTCTATCCGAGCGGCCAGGTCAACGTGCGCGACACGCCGGGACTGGTGCAGGCGGCGCGCGTGACGCTGAACGCCCGCGGCGACGAGAGCACCGGCTGGGCCACCGCGTGGCGGCTGGCGCTGTGGGCGCGGCTGGGCGACGGCGAGCGCGCCTACAAGATCCTGCAGGGCCTGCTGGGGCCGCAGCGCACCTACCCGAACATGTTCGACGCCCACCCACCGTTCCAGATCGACGGCAACTTCGGCGGCGCGGCCGGCATCCTGGAGATGATCGTGCAGTCCTGGGGCGGCGAGGTGCACCTGCTCGCCGCGCTGCCGCGCGCCTGGCCCCAGGGCCGGCTGCACGGGGTGCGGGCGCACGGCGGGCTGGAACTGGACGTCGATTGGCTGGGCGGGCAGCTCGACCGGTTGCGCCTGCGCGGGCCTGCGCGGGCCGCGGTCGCGCTGCGCTACCGAGGCCAGCTTCTGAAGCTGACGCTCGATGGACGCGGCCGCGCCCGCGTCGCGGCCGCTGACTTCAAGGCGCCGGCATGACGGACCGTCCAACGCTCCCTTCCAGCGCCCGGCGCCGAGCGATGAAAGCCGTGCTCGCCGGAGCGACCGGCGCAGCGGTGGTCCCGGCCACGGCCGCCGCGCCGTCGGCCGCGGCCCGCGCCGCCGCGCCCCGCTTCGGCCGCGGTGTCGAAGGCCAGCGCCAGGCCGACCTTGGCGACGGCACCTACCTCAACCCGATCGTGCCGGGCGACCACCCGGACCCGACGATCCTGAAGGACGGCGCCGACTACTACATGACCTTCTCGTCGTTCCAGTCGACGCCGGGTGCCGTGATCTGGCACTCGCGCGACCTGGTGAACTGGACGCCGATCACTGCCGCACTGCTGAAGCCGATCGGCACCGTCTGGGCGATGGACCTGGTCAAGCATGGCGGCCGCTACTTCCTGTACATCCCGGTGCTGCAGCCGAACCGCATCGCGACCTTCGTCGTGCACGCGGATCACATCCGCGGCCCCTGGAGCGAGCCGATCGACCTGGGCCTGGATGGCTGCATCGACCCCGGCCACATCGTCGGCGAGGACGGCAGGCGCTACCTGTTCGTCAACGGCTTCCGCCGCATCGGCCTCGCCGACGACGGCCTGTCCACCGTGGGCCGGCTCGAGCCTGCGCACACGCCGTGGCAGTACCCGCAGGACTGGGTGGTCGAGATGTTCGCGCCGGAGGGGCCGAAGCTGCTGCGCCGCGGCGACTGGTTCTACATGATCTCCGCGGTCGGCGGCACCAGCGGGCCGCCGACCAGCCACATGGTCACCGTGGCGCGCGCGCGATCGATCCACGGGCCGTGGCAGGACTGCCCCTTCAACCCGATCGTGCGCACGCGAAGCGCCGACGAGCCGTGGTGGTCGCGCGGCCATGCCAGCGTCGTCGAAGGCCCGGCCGGCGACTGGTGGATGGTCTACCACGGCTACGAGAACGGCTTTCGGACGCTGGGCCGGCAGACGCTGCTGGAGCCCATCGAGTGGACGGCCGACGGCTGGCTGCGTGCCAAGGGCGGCACGCTCGACCGCCCCTTGCGCAAGCCGCGGGGCGGCCAGGCCGGACCCGCGGGCCTGGCGCTGTCGGACGACTTCCGCGGCAGCCGCATCGGCCTGCAGTGGAGCTTTTTCGACGCTGCGCCGGACGAGCTCGCGCGCGCTCGCCACGGCGCCGACGGCCTCACGCTGCGCGGCAAGGGCAGCGGCCCGGCCGACTGCTCGCCGCTGACCTGCCTGGTGGGCGAGCGCAGCTACGAGGCGGAGCTGGACTTCGAAGTGAGCGGCCAGGCGGTGGGCGGCCTCGCGCTCTTCTACGACGCGCGCGGCTTCGTCGGCCTCGGCATCGGCGAAGGGCAGCTGCGCACCTGGCAGTACGGCCAGGAGCAGAGCTGGATGCGGCAGCCGGTGAACGGACAGCGGCACCGGCTGAAGGTCACCAACCGCGAGCACATCGTCACCTTCCACCACGCCGCCGGCGACGGTCCTTGGGTCCAGCACCCGTGGCAGATGGAGGTTTCCGGCTTCCATCAGAACGTCTTCGGCGGCTTCCTGAGCCTGCGCATCGCGCTGATCGCGGCCGGGCAGGGCGACGTGCGCCTCACCCGCTTCAGCTACCGCGGCCTCGGCACCTGAGGCCCGGCGCGCGGGTGCGTGCGCGCACGCCGCCTTCGCGCTTCGGTGTTTGCCCGAAGTTCATTGCTTCGACGACCGAACTAACATGGAGCAGCTCGCCGGACGCGGGTGTGTCCTGTCGCCGCAGCGCGATCGTCTCCCGTCCGGGGCGGTGCGGCAGCCCTCATTCAAATGTGTTCAAGGAACGATCGATGTCCCACCCGTGCCTCGATGCAGGCAAGAAACTGGCGCTCGCGGCCGTCATGGCCATGACGATCTCTTCGGCGGTCAACGCCGCCGATCCCGTGCAGGCGCGCCTGACCGTCGACGCCGAACCGGCCGGCCCGCGCATCGAGCCCGGTGTCTACGGCCACTTCGTCGAGCACGCCGGGCGTGGCGTCTACGAAGGCCTGTGGGTCGGCCCCGAATCGTCCATCCCCAACACCCGTGGCTGGCGCAACGACGTGGTCGGCGCGCTGCGCCAGGTCGGCGTGCCGGTGATGCGCTGGCCGGGCGGCTGCTTCGCCGACGACTACGACTGGCGCGACGGCATCGGCGAGCCCGCCAAGCGCCCGGTGCGTCCGAACCGCTGGTGGGGCGGGGTGGAGGACAACCGCGTCGGCACGCACGAGTTCATGGACCTGGCCGAGCAGATCGGCTCGGAGGTCTACATCGCCGCCAACATGGGCTCGATGCCGCCGCGGGCGATGAGCCATTGGCTGGAGTACATGACCGAAGGCGGCAAGACCACGCTGGCCGAGGAGCGCCGCCGCAACGGCCGCGACAAGCCGTGGAAGGTGAAGTACGTGGGCGTCGGCAACGAGAGCTGGGGCTGCGGCGGCAACATGCGCGGCGAATACCAGGCCGACCTGCACAACCAGTACGCCACTTTCCTGCGCGACGTGGTGCGCGTGGCGTCCGGCGACGGCCAGGGCAACGACCCGCTGATCGACGTGCTGATGGAGCGCTCCGGCCCGCATCTGGACGCGCTGACGCTGCACTACTACACGATGCCCGGCGACTGGTCGAAGAAGGGCGACGCCACCGGCTTCGATGCGCAGCAGTGGGCCAAGACGCTGAAGTCGGCGCTCGGCATCGAAGGGCGCATCGCCGCCGTCTCGCGCGTGATGGACAAGCGCGACGACAAGAAGCGCGTGGCGCTCTACGTCGACGAATGGGGCACCTGGTACGACACGCCGGCCGGCGCCAGCGCGCTGTGGCAGCAGAACTCGCTGCGCGACGCGATGGTGGCCGCGCTGTCGTTCAACGTCTTCCACCGCCACACCGCGCGGGTGAAGATGGCCAACATCGCGCAGATGGTGAACGTGCTGCAGGCGCTGGTGCTGACCGAAGGCCCGCGCATGGTGCTGACCCCCACCTACCACGCCTTCGACCTGTACCAGCCGTTCAAGGGCGCCACGCCGCTGAAGGCCACGCTGCAGGCGCCGCCCTTCCGCACCGGCGACGTGGAGCTGCCCTCGGTGGAGGCGAGCGTCGCCCGCGCCGCGGACGGCAGCACGCTGCTGGCGCTGGTGAACCTGGATCCGCAGCGCCCTGCGCGCGTGGCCACCAACCTCAAAGGCACGGCGCAAGGGCGCGTGCTGACCGCCGCGGCCATCGATGCGCACAACACAGTGGCCCGCCCGCAGGCCGTCGTGCCGGCGCCCTACAGCGCCCGCGCCGGTGCCCAGGGCCTGGCACTGGACCTGCCGCCCAAGTCCATCGTCGTCGTCAGCGTGCCGGCCGCGCGCTGACATCCCCTCGCCACCACGCCCGCTTCCGGAGGAGACAACCGTGCCGGGCGTCCTCAACCACGAAAGGTCGACCATGAGAACCTTGCTTGCGGGCCTGATCCTGGGCGCCGCCACCCTTGCCGCGCCCGCGGTGCAGGCGCAAAGCTGCGGCAGCGGCGGCGGTGCCAGCGTCTGCCTGATCGCCAACGGCCTGGCCGACAACATCCAGCTCGGCTGGACCGCGAGCGGCACGATCAAGTCGCTGGAGGTCTACCGCGACACCGATCCGAACCCGGTCGGCCGCAGCCGCATCGCCGTGCTGCCGGCCACGGCCACCAGCTTCACCGACCCCACCGCGGCCACCGGCACGCCGTACTGGTACTGGGTGCGGTTCGCCACCAGCGCCGGCAGCTACAACTCCGGTGCCGCCACCGCCACGCGCGGCACGGCCTGCCTGCCCACGGCGGTCACGCCGCTCGCGCAGGTCGGCGGAACGTGGATGCAGACCGATGCACCGGTGGTTCCCGCCGGCGCAAGCGCCGTGCTCGGCCCGCAGCCCGCCTCGGGCGGTTCGTGGTCGTGGAGCGGCTGCGGCACCGCGGGCACGGCGCGCCTGCAGACGATCACACCGGCGGCCGCTTGCAAGTCCAACGTCGTCTACACCAACAGCTGCGGCGCGAAGACGGCGCTGACCTTCAACGTCGCCGTCGCCGGCGTGATGCGCGACATCACGAGCCTGCAGCTGTCCAGGCTGATGTCGCCGGGCTGGAACGTCGGCAACTCGCTGGACGCGACGCCGAACGAAACCTCCTGGGGCAACCCGCTGATCAACCAGGCGCTGCTGAACGGCGTGAAGGCCGCCGGCTTCAAGAGCGTGCGCATCCCGGTCACCTGGACCACGCACGTCGATGCCAACGACAACATCCAGCCGCAGTGGATGGCGCGCGTGGCCGAGGTCGTCAAGTACGCGCGCAACGCCGGCCTGTACGTGATGATCAACCTGCACCACGAGGGCGGCTGGCTCGACAACGTCACCTACGACCAGCAGCCGGCGAACAACGCCCGCTTCGCCAAGCTGTGGACGCAGATCGCCGAGCACTTCAAGCACCACGACGACTACCTGCTGTTCGCCAGCCTCAACGAGGTGGGCAAGCAGAACGCGCCCTGGGGCGTGCCGCCGCAGCAGGAGTGGACCGATGTGCAGAACGGCTACCACCAGGTCTTCGTGAACGCCGTGCGCGCCACCGGCGGCAACAACGCCCGCCGCCATCTCGTCGTGCAGGGCTACTTCACGAATATCGACACCTCGTTCGACCGCGCGGTGCTGCCCACCGACACGATCGCCAACCGGCTGTTCTTCGAAGTGCACTACTACGACCCGTACAACTTCACCATCAACGGCGACGGCCAGATGTGGCAATGGGGCGCCACGGCCACCAACCCCACCGAGACCTGGGCCGACGAGCCCTGGGTCGATGCGCAGTTCGACAAGATGAAGGCCCGCTTCGTCGACCAGGGCGTGCCGGTGATCGTGGGCGAATACGGGGCCTACCTGAAGCCGAACTACCCGGGCATGGCGCCGTACCGCAAGGCCTGGGCGGAGTACGTCACGCGCTCGATGTCGCAGCGCGGCCTGGTGCCGATGTGGTGGGACACCGGCGAGATGATCGACCGCGTCACCGGTGCGCACAAGCTGCCGGACATGCTCAAAGTGCTCGTCGACAACGCCAAGTGAGCGGGAAGCCCATGACCGGCCTGAGCAAGCGCACCTTCCTGAGCACGCCGCTGCTGGCCGCCGCCGGCCTGGGCGCCGCGCGCGTCGCGCAGGCGCAAGGCTGCGCGCCCGTGGCACCCGGCCCGTACACGCCGCCGCCGCTGGCGTCCGGTCCGTTCACCCCCGCTGCCGAGTCGCTGCGCCAGCCTGCGATCCCGGCGTGGTACCGCGATGCCAAGCTCGGCATCTGGTCGCACTGGGGGCCGCAAGCGGTGCCCAGCCGCGGCGACTGGTACGCCCGCTTCATGTACGTGCCCGGCCACCCGCACTACGAGCACCACGTGAAGACCTATGGCCACCCCTCGGAGGTCGGCTACAAGGACATCATCAAGCGGTGGAAGGCCGAGCGCTTCGAGCCCGAGGCGCTGATGGACCGCTACGTCGCGGCGGGCGCCAAGTACTTCGTCTCGATGGGCGTGCACCACGACAACTTCGACCTGTGGAACTCCAGGCACCACCGCTGGAACGCCACCAAGGTCGGACCGATGCGCGACGTGGTCGGCGACTGGGGGCGCGCCGCGCGCAAGCGCGGGCTTCGCTTCGGCGTCTCGGAGCACCTGGGCGCCAGCCACAACTGGTGGTGGACCAGCCACCAGTGCGACCAGTTCTGGCCCAAGCTGGGCGTGGCCTACGACGGCGCCAAGCCGGAGAACGTCGACCTGTACCACGCGCCGCACGACACCCCGTACCTGAACCGCGGCGGCGACTGGTACACGACGAACCCGAAGTTCCACGAGATCTGGTACCGCCGCATGGTCGACCTGATCGACAGCCACCAGCCGGACCTGCTGTACTCCGACGGCGGCATCCCGTTCGGCGCGGTGGGGCGCTCCGTGGTGGCCCACCTGTACAACACCTCGGTGCGCCGCCACGGCGAGATGCAGGCGGTCTACAACCACAAGGCGCTCGGCTCCGGGGAATTCATCCGCGAGGTCGGTGCGCAGGACGTTGAACGCGGCGTGCTCGAAGGCATCAACCCGCTGCCGTGGCAGACCGACACCTCCAACGGCGACTGGTTCCACTCCGAGCACGATCACTACAAGACGCCGGCGCAGGTACTGACGATGCTGTGCGACATCGTCAGCAAGAACGGCAACATGCTGCTCAACGTGGTCCAGCGGGCCGACGGGACGCTGACGCCCGAGTCGGACCTGCTGATGACGGAGATGGCCGCGTGGATGAAGGTCAACGCCGAGGCGATCCACGGCACGCGGCCGTGGAAGACCCACGGCGAAGGTCCGACCGAGGCCGCCAGCGGCGCCTTCCAGGAGAACACGGCCTATACGCCGCAGGACATCCGCTTCACCACCCGGGGCGATGTGCTGTACGCGCTGACCCTGGGCGAGCCCAAGGGGGCCGTGAGGATCGCCTCGCTGCGCCAAGCTAACGCCCATGATGCGCGTCCCGTGCGCCGGGTCGAGCTGCTGGGGGCCGGGCCGCTGCGGTTCCGCCAGAGCGGCCAGGCACTGGAGGTCGACGTGCCCGAGCGTCTGCCGAGCCGCCATGTCAGTGCCTTGCGCATCGCGCTCGGCTGAAGGCCGACCCCCCACCTCCTCGACGATGAGACCGGTCCTGCGCCTGCTGCTGGCCGTGTGCGCCGGCCTGCTCACGGGCCTCGCGGGTGCGAGCAATCGCACCAGCGAGCCGATCAACCGCGACTGGACCTTCACGCTCGGTGATCCGCCGGGCGCGCAGGCGATCGACCACGACAGCGCCGGCTGGCGCCGCGTCGACCTGCCGCATTCGTTCTCGCAGCCGTACTTCCTGGGCACCGGCTTCTATGTCGGCCACGGCTGGTACCGCAAGGCCTTGCACGTGCCGGCTGCCGCGATCGGCAAGCGCATCACGCTGGAGTTCGACGGCGTGTTCCAGGACGCGGTGATCTGGGTCAACGGGCGGAAGGCGGGGCGCCATGTCGGCGGCTACACCGGCTTCAGCATCGACATCACGCCGCACGTCAAGGCCGGCCGCAACCTGCTGGCCGTGCACGTGAACAACCTGTGGAATGCGCGCGTGGCCCCGCGCGCGGGCGAGCACGTGTTCTCCGGCGGCATCTACCGCAACGTGCGCCTGGTGGTCACCGACCCCGTGCACGTGGCCTGGTACGGCACCTTCGTGACGACACCGCAGGTGTCCGACGAGCGGGCCTCGGTGCGCGTGCAGACGGAGGTGCGCAATCACCGCGCGGCCGAGGTCAGGGTCACGCTGGTCTCCGAGGTGCTGGACGCCGCCGGCCGGCGAATCGCGACGCTGCGCAGCACGCGCAAGGTGCCGGCTGCCGGCATGGCCACCGTTGACCAGACGCTGCCGCAGATCGCCCGGCCGCGGCTGTGGTCGCCCGAGCAGCCCACGCTGTACAAGCTGGTCAGCCGTCTTTCCGTCGCGGGCAAGCCCGTCGATCGCTTCGAGACGCCGTTCGGCATCCGCAGCCTCCAGTTCACCGCCGACAAGGGCTTCTTCCTCAACGGCAGGCACCTGTACATGGTCGGTGCCAACGTGCACCAGGACCAGGCCGGCTGGGGCGACGGCGTGACCGATGGCGCGGCGCGGCGCGACGTGCAGATGGTCAAGGACGCCGGCTTCAACTTCATCCGCGGCTCGCACTACCCGCACTCGCCGGCGTTCTCGAAGGCCACCGACGAGCTCGGCCTGCTGTTCTGGTCCGAGGCGCCGTTCTGGGGCATCGGCGGCTTCGGCGCCGATGGCAGCTGGCTGTCCAGCGCCTATCCGCCCGACCCGGCGGACCGGCCCGAATTCGAAGCCAGCGTGCTGCGGCAGGCGCAGGAGATGATCCGCATCCACCGCAATCATCCGTCGATCGTCGTCTGGAGCGCCAGCAACGAGCCGTTCTTCACGCTGGGCGATGCCATGGGCCCGATGCGCGAGTTCCTGAAGCGCCAGGTGGCCTTCATGCGCCAGCTGGACCCGACGCGGCCGGTGGCCATCGGCGGCGCGCAGCGCGGCGAGATCGACAAGCTGGGCGACATCGCCGGCTACAACGGCGACGGCGCCACGCTGTTCCTGAACCCGGGCGTTCCCTCGGTGGTGTCGGAGTATGGCTCGACGATGGTCGACCGGCCCGGCGCCTACGAGCCCGGCTTCGGGCTGATGCCCGACACCCCGGACCAGAAGGGCAGCACGAAGCCGTACGCGTGGCGCTACCCCTGGCGCGCGGGGGAGGCGCTGTGGTGCGCCTTCGACCATGGCTCGATTGCCTCGGTCGAGTTCGGCTCCATGGGCTTCATCGATTATTTCCGCCTGCCCAAGCGGCAGTACCACTGGTACCGCGAGCACTATCGCGGCGTGCCGCCGCCGGCGTGGCCGGTGGCCGGCAAGCCGGCGAAGCTGCACCTGGCCGCCAGCCAGCCGGTGATCCACGGCACCCAGGGGCTGGACGATGCGCAACTGGTCGTCACCGTGCAGGACGAGGCGGGCAGGGCGCTGAGCAACGCGCCCGACGTGACGCTCAGCATCGTCAGCGGCCCGGGCAAGTTCCCCACCGGCCGCAGCATCCACTTCAGCAACCAGTCGGTGATCGCCATCCGCGATGGCCAGGCGGCGATCAGTTTTCGCTCCTACTTCGCGGGCGAGACCCTCATCGAGGCCAGTTCCCCAGGGCTCGCGCCGGCCCGCCTCGCGATCACCACCACGGGGCCGGACCGCTTCGTGCCGGGCGAGTCGCCGCTGGCGCCGGACCAGCCGGTGGTCGTCTACCCGCCGATCCACCGCAAGGCGCTTGCCGACGATCCGATCAACGTCACCACCAGCCGCCCCACCGCCACCAGCGGCTCGGAACCCGGGCACGAGGCGCCGTTGGCCAACGACGGCCAGACGCAGACCTGGTGGCGTGCCAGCGCGACCGATGGCAGTGCGCACTGGGTGGCGCACCTCGAGAACGTCTACGCGCTGCACTGGTTGTCGCTGGTGATGCCGGACGATCGCGGGCCCGACTTCGTCGTCGAGATCAGTCAGGACGCCACCCGCTGGCGCCCGGTGGCCGAGGCCAAGGGCGGACGCAAGAGCCACGAGATCGCGCTCTTCGAGCCGCCGAACACCGCGGCTTTCCTGCGCATCCGCTTTCCCGCCGTCACGCCCGATCGGCCGGCCATGCTGAGCGAGGTGCGCGTGTTTGCCAAACCCAAGCCCTGACCCGCACGGCCTGGGGTCCTGCTCGGCAGGAGCCGGGTCAATGGAACAGGCGCTGCGAGAAGTGGTACAGGTTGTCGGCCCAGCTCTCGCGCACGGGGCCGTGCTCGTGGACGGTCCACACGTGCGGGATGCCGCGCTGCTGAAGCTGGCGGTGCAGGGCCTGCGGCACGCGGATCAGGCCGTCCTGTCGACCGCAAGAGAGGTACAGCAGCGCCAGATGGCGCCGCACGGCGTCCGCATCGGGCAGCAACTGCGCCGCTGTGCGCGTGTTGGGCGCCGGCGAGAAGCCGCCCACCCAGGCGAAGCGGTCGAGGTGGGCGAGGCCGACATTCAGCGCCTGGCCGCCCCCCATCGACAAGCCGGCGATGGCACGCATCCGGCGGTCGCTGGCGGCAGCGTAGTTCGCCTCGACGCTGACGCGGCCGGGTACCGTCGACCGGGACGCGTCCATGAGAGGTCAGGCGCGGTCAGCGGCCCCGGTGGCGACGCATCAGGCCGACCATGCCCAGTCCGGTCAGCAGCATGGCGAAGCTGCCGGGTTCGGGCACCGTGTTCGGAGCATCGGTCTCGGCCGAGGCCGCCAGGCCGATGCGCATGCGGGCCCAGCCCGTCGCGCCGGGATTGGTCCAGCTGGCCGAGAGCGTCATCGGGCCGGCGTAGGGGCCGCTCGTCGCGTCGACGAAGGCCTCCGCATAGTTGAGCGGCTCGCAGATGTCGGTGGTGAAGTCGGTGCTGCACAGTTCGATGTAGGCATTGGCCTGCGCGATGTCGCCATCGGCGAAGAGCTCCGTCAGCGTCGTGGACAGCGTGATCGTGGCGTTGCCGCCGACCATGATGTAGCCGTCGAAGACCTGCGCGAAGGCCCAGCCGGTGTGGCCTGCATCGGCCGCTGTTTCGGCGCTCGCCGCCACGCCGTCGAGCAGGTTGCCGCCGGTGGCCGCACCGATGTTGGCCTTCGCGAACGAGCTCGCGTCGATCACCGTGGCGTCGTAGGGGGCGCCGTGCCAGCCGCTCGCGCTGTCGGCCAAGGACGGGTTCTCGAGCGCTGCTGCCGTCGACGACGTGGGCTGCAGCCAGTTCTGGTCGTGCGGCAGCCAATACCATCCCTCGCCGCCGTTCACCGACAGGGCCAGGTTGGAGACGCCCACCTTGGCGATGCCGGCGGCTGCGAGTTGGGAAGCTGCCAGCAAGGCGGCCCCGAGGGCGAATTGGAAGCGTTTGCGCATGCGGGTCTCCGTGGGTCGATATTTGATTAGTGCAGAGCACGAATTTAAGTCAGTAACAACAGTTCCCGAACTGCGGCTTTCCCTAGATGCACTTTGCCTATGCCCAAGCCAAGCTGGCGCGCAGCCACCTGACCGCCGGGCAAGGCGCGCGGCTGTCGGTGCTGTTGAAGAACGAAGGCTCGCGTGAGGCGGCCGAGGTGGTGCAGGTCTATGCCCGGCGCTCCGGCGCCATGGCGCCATGGCGCCGGAGCGCACCCTGGCAGGTCACGGGGCGTGCCGAGCTGCCGCCGTTTTGAGAGAGGGCGCCACATCAGCGCCGCTCCTGGGTCGGTGATCCGGATCAAGCCCTCGAGCGCACGCGCCACCTTCTCGTGGGCCGGCAGTGCGTCGTCGAGCCCGTCGAGCACCGTGAAGCAGGCGGCCGTGGGTTCCCAGTCACCCGGTCCGGCGCTGCGGCACCGCCCGTGACGGTGGACATGGACGACGTCGCGCTGATGACCTACACCTCGGGCACCACGGGGCTGCCCAAGGGCGCGATGCTCACCTACGGCAACGCCCTCTTCAAGAGCGCGGCGGCGGCCGATTGCGCAGGCGTGCAGGCGAGCGACGTGCTGCTCGCCGTCGCGCCGCTGTACCACATCGCGGGCATGGTGGCGGGCGTGAACGTACCGGTGTTGAAGGGTGCGACCAGCGTGCTCTTCTACCGTTTCGATCCCGTGGCCACCTTGCAGGCGATCGAGCGGCATCGCATCACCAACTGGTACGGCATCGCCCCGATGAACGTGGCCTGCATGCAGGTGCCGGGCGCGAAAGACCACGATCTGTCCAGCCTGCGGATCAGCTCGGTCACCAGCTTCGGCATCAGCTTCACCGAGTCGCTCGCCATGCAGTGGCGCGCGCATGCGCCGAACTGTCAGTCGTTCGAATCGGGCGCATTCTCGATCCCGACACCGGATCACCCGTTCCCACGGGCCAGCAGGGCGAGATCGTGCTTCGCAGTCCCGGCGTCTTCAAGGGTTACTGGAACAATCCCGAGGGCACGGCGAGAACGCTGCGCAACGGTTGGGTGCACACCGGCGACATGGGGTCCCTCGACGCGGACGGTTATCTCACCTTCACCGGACGGATCAAGGAGATGATCAAGGTGTCGGGCTATCCGGTCTTCCCGGAGGAGGTGGAAGGCATCCTCGTCAAGCATCCTGCCGTGGCGCAGGCGGCCGTGATCGGTGTGCCGGACGCCACCAAGGGCGAGGTGGTCCGGGCCTTCATCGTGCGCAAGCCCGGGCGCGAGCTCGACGCGGATTCGCTCATGGCGTGGGCGCGCGACAACATGTCGGCCTGCAAGGTGCCGCGCGAGGTGCGCTTCGTCGAGCAGCTTCCCGCCACGGGCGCGGGCAAGGTGTTGCGCCGGCTGCTCAGGGACCTGCGCTGAGTGCACGTGCCGATCGAACTCGAGGCGAAGGTCGACGGCAGTAGGGAAAGGCGAGGGCGTCTGTGCGTGGGGCTGCCTCAGGTGTCCTTGCCTTGCCGGTCGGCGTTCTGCGAGGGCGCGCGCTCGCGCCGGAGTGCATGCCACCAATGCCGCGTATGCGCGGCCGCATCGTAGGCGTTGCGGCCGGGCACCCTGAGCGCCACCTCGGTGCCGCGTCCGTTCGCGCTTCGGACCTCCAACTGCCCACCGATGACGACGGCGCGCTCGCGCATGCCTGGCAACCCGAAGTGGCTGACTGGCTGCCGGCCCTCGAGCGTCGCTGCGTCGATGCCTTTGCCGTCGTCGACGATCGTCAGCCGGAACTGCCGCACGCCGTAGTGCAGCGTGACCGCGATGTGCCGTGCGTCGGCGTGGTGGAAGCTGTTGCGCAGCGCCTCTGCTGCGATGCGGCACGCTTCCTCGCGCACGACCGGGTTCAAGCCACGCGACGCTCCGTCGACCGCGACGCCGATGACTGGGGCGGTGGCCGCTGCATGCTCCTTGGTCAAGTCGGCTCCGATGGCAGCGATCGCCTCGGCGAGATCGTTGACCTCGACGTTGGCGGCCCGCAGACCCTGCACGGCGTCACGCCCTTCGGCGATCGCCGCCGCTGCACGGTCCAGAGCGAGCTCGAGCCGCTGTTTCGCTTCGAGCGGCCGCTCCGGCAGGACGTTCATTGCCGCACGGAACCACAGCAGCGATGCCTGATATGTCTGCAGCAGCGTGTCGTGCAGCTCGCGCGCGATGCGCGCACGCTCGCCGAGCCGCGCATAGAGCGCGATCTCGAACCGGCGGTGCAACTGGCGCACGCGCAAGCGGTACGCGAGCCAGAGCGCAGTGAGCAGCAATGCGGCGACCAGGATCCGGAAGGACCATGTCGCGTACCAGGGCGGCGGAACGCGGACCTTCAGCGCCAGCGCGCTCTCGTCCCAGTCTCCTCGCGCGCCTCGGGCCTGGACCAGGAACGTGTAGTCGCCGGTCGGCAGCATCGTGTACGTCGCGCTGCGCCGGGCGCTGTCCGTCTCGTTCCATTTCGCTTCGAACCCTTCGAGCCGGTACCGATAGCGCGTGCGCTGCGGATCGACGTAGTTCAAGGCGGCGAAGTCGAACGACACGATGCTGTCCGATTCCAGCTCCAGCGATGCGGCGGACCAGATGGGCTGCTTCAGCGGCCCGCTCCCCGGCAGCACCGGCTCGCCGAACAGGCGGAAATCGGTGAGGAACACCGGCGGCGCTCGCCCGCGCTCGACGACCTGACCGGGGGAGAACGCCACCAGCCCCTTCTGCGAGCCGAAGAACATCTCTCCGCTCGCGCTCTTGACGGCAACCACGGGGTTGGCGAACCGATCGGTCAACAGGCCATCCGACGCGTGATAGTTCGTGAAAGACGCGGTGCGCGGATCGAAGCGCGACAGCCCGTTCGGGGTGCTCAGCCACAGGCGTCCGTCGTCTTCTTCCAGGATGCCGAGGACGGTGTCCGCGGGCAGTCCGGAGCGCGAGCCGAACGACGTGAACGTGGCGTCGCGGGGATCGAGCTTGCCCAAGCCGCGGAACGTCGCGGCCCACACCGTGCCCGCGCGGTCGACGTGAACCGAATGGACTCGGTTGTGGCCGGGCGGATGCGCGGCGCGCAGCTCGGCATCGAAGGCCCGGAAGGTGCCCGTGCGAGGATCGAAACGCTGTACGCCGCGTGAGGCCGTCGCCAGCCACAGGGCACCGCTCGCGTCCTCCGCGATCGAGCGGTACTGGACCAGACCTTTCGGTTGTGGCCGGAAGGTCGAGAAGTCCTCCGTCGCGGGCTCCCAGCGGCTCAGGCCGAAGTCCGTCGCGATCCACAGGCTGCCGCCACGACCGACTCGCAGCGCCGTGATCCGGTTGTGGTTCAGCGATCGCGGATTGGATGCATCGTGGACGAACGTCGTGTACCGGCCCGCACGCGGATCGAAGCGAACGAGACCGTTGCCGTGCGTGCCCAGCCACAGGTGGCCGGAGAGGTCCTTCGCGATCGCGCTGACCCCTTGGTTGAAGACTGGCTGGTCGATCTGCGCGACCTGTTCCGACGTGCGGTCCACCCGGTTCAAGCCGCGGTCCGTGCCGATCCACAGCATGTCGGGATCTTCCGCGTAGGCCGCGGTCACCGCGCCTTTGCCGAGGCTCTGCGGGACGGCCTGCTGGTGGCGGTACGACCGGAAGCGCGGACGCTCGGTGTCGAAGCGGTAGACCGCCCCTGCCTTCGTCGTCGACCAGAAGCGCCCATCGCGATCCCTGAACACGCCGACGACGAGGTCGTCGCGCAAGCCGTCGGGATCGTCCGGGTTGCTCTGGTACCAGATCGCCTGGTTGCGGTCTGGCGTCAGCTTCACGAGGCCGAGCTTGTGGGTGCCGAGCCAGAGCGCCCGGTCGTGATCCTCCTGGATCGAGACCACACCGGAAGAGGCGTTCGGCGCCACGCCGCCATCCCGGAACGCATAGACCGTCACCTGGCCGCTGGTCACATCCACCGCGGCCAGATCGCCGCCGGAGGACAGGCCGAACCACAGCGTTCCGCTGCTGTCCTGGAACGGCCGCGATGGAAAGCCCGTGCAGACGAACCGGCGCCCCGAAGGCGTCTGCAGCCTGTTGTGGCGGGTGACCTTGCCCGAGCGCCGGTCGAGTGCGTAGAGCCCCTCGCTGCTGGTGATCCACAGCGTGCCGTCTTTCACGGCAAGCATCGCGATGACGCGCGTCTCGCCGACCGCGGGCGTATGGCGCGGCCGATGACACGTCGTCTTCGACGTGACCGGATCCAGGGCCGTCACGCCGTCGTCCGTCGCGAGCCAGATCATGCCCTCCTGATCCTCGACGATGTCGTGGGCGATCGCGACGGTGCCGCAAGCCTCGTTCGGCGAACGGTATTGCGTGAAGCTGCCGGTCTCGGGGTCGTACCGATTAAGGGAGTCGTCGGCACCGATCCACAGTCGGCCGTTGCGGTCCGTGGCCAGCGATTGGCCGATGATGTGGCCGACGCCCTGCGAGCGGTGTCCCTCGGGCACCTTCATGAATCCGTAGCCGTCGTAGCGCCGCAAGCCGTCGGCGGCGCTCAGCCAGAGAAAGCCGTACCGGTCCTGCGCCAGCCGTTGCAGCGCGAGCGGTGCGGAGGGCGCCTGCAGCCGGTGAAACTGGATCGGTGCGCCCGCGACGAGCGCAACCTCGACGACGGCGATGTCCTGCGATCGGGCGAACCCGCAGGTCGCGAGCGACGCGATCAGGGCCGAGAACAGCGCAACGAAGCGACGGCTCCATCTCTTCATACACCGTACCTCTCCGCCTTCCGGCAGCGTCGGTTCCGCGAGCGGCGGAACGAGCGCGTCGACGGCGACCGCAATCTTCGGCGAAGTCGGAGGCGCGATGACCAGCGCGACCACCGCCCTTGCCGCATCGGGATCGAATTCTATGGCTCTGCCCGGCGGACTGCCCCCGGGTGGCGGGAGTACAGTACGCCCGCAACGGCCCTCTCGGAGCCCCCGTACGGGCGGTTCTGGCCCGGCGAGATCGGTGAATGACCGAAGACTTGGCGCCCATCAAGGTTCTCTGCGTCGACGACCACCCGATCGTGAGGCAGGGCATCGCCACGCTGCTTGGCGTGGAACCGGACATGGCCTTCGTGGCGGAAGCGTCGAACGGGCGCGAAGCGATCCAGCAGTTCCGCATCCACTGCCCGGACATCACGCTCATGGATCTGCAGATGCCCGGGATGAGCGGGCTCGAGGCCATCAGCACGATCCGGGCGGAGTTCCCGGACGCACGGATCCTCGTGCTCACCACCTATGCCGACGACGCCAACGCGCAGCGCGCGCTGCAGGCCGGCGCGTGCGGCTACCTCCTGAAGAACGCGTTGCACCGCGAACTGCTCGAAGCCATCCGCGCCGTGCACAACGGCCGCAAGGCGCTTCCCTCGCGAGGGTCCTTCGAGCTTGCCGCGCAGGTGGCGGACGCGGGCCTCATGCCGGCAGAGATCGGCGTGCTGCGATTCATCGCAGAGGGCAATGCCTACCCCGAGATCGCCCGGGCGCTGGGCCTCAGCGAAGAAGCTGTCGAAGGCCAGGTGCGAAGCATCCTGTCGAAGTTGAGCGGCCCGGAGGGCAGGCCTGCCGAGCAGGCTGCGTCGGAGGGCGAGTTGATGCAGGCCGAGCGCGCCGCCCGCTTTGCCGCCGAGCTGGCCAACCGCGCGAAGAGCGAGTTCCTGGCGAACATGAGCCACGAGTTGCGCGCACCGCTGCATGCCGTGCTGGGCTACGCGCAACTGCTCGCCAAGGACGCCGGACTGAGCCCGCGGCAGGAGCGCGGCTTGAACACCATCCAGGAGAGCGGCGCCCACCTGCTTTCGCTCATCAACGACATGCTCGACCTGGCGCGCATCGAAGCTGGCCGCACCGAGCTGAACCCGGTGCCGCTGCCCCTGCCCGCCTTCCTGCAGGCGGCGCTCGAACTGATGCTGGTGAAGGCCAAGGAGAAGCAGCTGGCCCTGGTATTCGAGGCCGGGACGGGTCTCCCGAGCTTGGTGCTGGCGGACGAGCGCCGGCTGCGTCAGGTGCTGCTGAACCTGCTGGGCAATGCGATCAAGTTCACCGACCACGGCACCGTCACGTTGCGTGCCTCGGCCGAGCCGCAGGGCCCCTCGCAGGTGCTGCTGCGGCTGGTGTTCGAGGACACGGGTGTCGGCATGCGCCCCGAGGATCTGGAACGCATCTTCCAGCCCTTCGAGCAGGTGGGCAATGCCGATCGTCGCAACGCCGGTACCGGCCTTGGCCTGGCGATAACGCGCGCGCTGGTGAACGACATGGGCGGACAAGTGCGGGTGAGCAGCGAACTGGGGCGGGGCACCCGCTTCGAGGTGGAACTGCCGTTGCCCGTGGCGTCGCTCGCGCAGGCCCCCTGGCACGCGTCCGGCGTTGCGCGCTACGAGGGCCCCCCGAGGCGCGTGCTGGTGGTCGACGACGCCGATTCGAACCGCGCACTGATGTGCGATTTCCTGACCAACGCCGGATTCGAAGTCGCGCAGGCGAACGACGGCTGCCGGATGTTGGTGACCGCGAAGTGCTTCCGGCCGGACCTGATCCTGATGGACATCGCGATGCCGTGGGTGGACGCCGTGGAGGCCACGCGCCGATTGCGGCAGGATGCCGATCTGGCCGCGGTGCCGGTGATCGCGGTATCGGCCTCGGCCACCGCCGACAACCGCGCCGCCTGTTTGCAGGCCGGGGTCAACGTGTTCCTCATCATGCCGGTCTCCCTGGAGACGCTTCAGGCCCACATCGGAAAGGAGCTCGGTTTGCGATGGATCGAGCCGAGCGAGGGTGCAGGTTGATCACAGAAGCCCACCAGCGCGGCCGAGGCGGACTTGTGGGGCACGTGCGTGAAGCGTGCACCCGTCGTCGTCTGCAGCAGTTCCAGGCACAGGCGGCTGGACGTGCCGTTGCCGCCGGAACCGAAGCTGATCCTGCCCGGCTCGGACCTGCCGCGTTCCACCAGCGATGACACGGGCCTGGACGTCGACGACGCTGCCGGGGAGAGCGGGACGACGAGCGTGATCACGCACTGGGGGTAGGGCTTGTCCGCGGCCCGTGCCTCGCCGCCGAGGGCCAGCGCGCCGGCCACCAGTGCGAAGCGCGCCTGTCCCTCAGCGCTCTCCCGCCGGGCGCGCGGGCGCGGCCGGCAGCGGCAGCTCGTTCGCCGCGTAGACCTTGATCTCCGGCGCGGCGACGGCCAGGGTGGCCATCGCGCGCGCAAAGTCGATGGAGGCCGGCACCTTGAAGTGCCGAAACAGGTCCTCGGCGCTCGCCCATTGCTCGACGAACACGAGGTGATTGGGATGGGCCAGGTCACATCGGGAAATCCCTCAGCGGCGCGAGATAGAGCACGCAAGCGGCGTAGACCGCGGTGAACGGCGAGTTCCTCATTCGTAGCCCAGCCGCAGCTCCTGGGCCTGCTTGGCCAGTTGTTCCATCGCCTCGGCGCTCGCACGGTCACGCTCGGCTGGGCCTGCGGGAAGAATCAGACTGACTGAGGTAGAACAGGTCCGGGCCTCAGACTGAGTACGCTTGGAATCTCAAGCCGCCTCCTGCCCAGCAGGCGAGAGCGTTGCACTACCTGTTTCCGCGTGCCCGCGTCGAGCTCGGCGTCCCGCATTCACGCCAAGCGACTGCCGCGCATGTGGGTGCGGACTAGCCGGGGGCGGCGCGCGACAATGACGCATGCCCCGCAGACTTGCAAAGGACCTTGCCTCATTCGCCGACCTCGCGGCCGACTACGAAGCGGACAAGGACTATCGGATCGTCCAGGTCCCACGTCCCGAGTCCTCGACGGCCGTGCTCGCGCCGCATGGTGGTGGCATCCAGGCCCACACCTCCGACATCGCGCGTGCCATCGCCGGCGCAGAGTTCGGGCTTTACCTGTTCGAAGGACTGCTCAGGGCGGGCAACTTCACGTCGCTGAGACTTCGCGGCGACCGGTTCGACGAGCCAGGTTGCCTGCAGATGCTGCAGGCCTGCGACCGCGTCGTTTCCGTTCATGGGCTCGGGAGTCCAGGGGAGGTCGTGCTGCTGAGTGGCAGGGACCTGGCGCTGCGGGCCGCCATGGCCCAGCGCCTTGTTGCCGCCGGCTTGACCGTCGAAGACGCGCCCGCCAGGCTATCGGGCTCCGATCCGAACCATGTTTGCAATCGCGGCCGCAGTGGAGCCGGTGTGTTGCTGGAGATCTCGATGGACCTGCGGCGTTCGGTACGCCGAACCGTGCTGGTGCGTGCGGTCAGGGAGGCGTTGCTGAGTGGCGCCACCGGTGCATCCGAAGTTTTCCCCCCGAGGTGATCGAGCGCGCGGCCGAACCAGCTGTGGGTGGCGGACTCTAGCTCGACGCCCTGGAGCAGGCGTTGTACGCGCGCCGGCCCGTGCCCGACGTTGCCGCGAGCGGATCGGGGTGGCGCCCGGCAGCGGGCCAGCGCCGCAGCTGGCGACGAGTATCTCGCGCGCCAGCGCGGCCTACTCCGCAGCGACGAACAGCGCGCTCGCTCCCCCCACCACCTGCCCGGCCGCATTGCGCTGCGCCACGCTCACCATGGTCCGCTCGCCGGCGCGCAGGCCCGTCGGCAGGCTCACTTGCACACTCATCGGCACGACTTGCCCGGCGGCCTTTTCGACGGTGATCACGGTTTGCATGTCGCGCGCTTCGACGTAGCGCTGGTCACCGACCAGCACCACCTGGCCGCCTTGCACCTTGACCTTGCCCACGCGCGCTCTCGGCGCGCAGTCGAAGGACGATCCCTTTTCGATGGTCAGCACCCCTTCGCAGCAGCCCAGGCGCGTCTTCACGCGCGTGCGCTCCAGGAACACCATGCCGCTGCAGCTGCCGTTGTCGGGCTTCACCGGCACGGGGCTGAGGTCCACCTTCGGGAAGTGCAGGTTGCCTTCGTCCAGCGCCACGCGCACGATCGCGTTCTTCGGCAGGCGGCTGCGGTCCATCACGAGCTGCATCGTCTCCTCGGCGTTGAGCGCATGGCCGGCCAGGAAGGGGAAGGTGGCGCGCGCGCCGGGGGCATCGGCCAGCACGTTGATCACCGAGAGGTTGCGCTGCGCGAGGTTGTTGCGCTGCGTGACGATGGGGTTGGCGGTGAACGGCGCGGTGCCAAACGCGTAGTCGTTGTCCGCGGTCACCGAGGCCACGCAGCAGGGGTGCCAGCCTTCGTCCCACAAGGTCTGCACCTGCGCGGCCGAGATCGAGAACTTGGCGATCACCTCGGCGCCCGCGGCCAACGCCGGGAAGCTGGCGCTCATCGGCGTGGGGCTCAGGTGTGTGGCGTCCACCGCAGCCCAGTCGTGCGGGTAGACGAACTGGGTACCGACGAAGGGCGTGAGGCGCGCGCTGACGACCACGTTGCGCGCCTCGCGCGGGCCGTTGTTGCGTACGCGCACGTAGAGGTAGTTGGTCTGCCCCAGCTCCAGGTGCTTGGACTGCGAAGGGTCCGAGGGCACGAAAACGTCGTCGTCGTTGATGCGCACGACCACGTCGCTGAAGTCCCAGAAGTTGCCGCCAGGGCCGGGCTCGTCGCCGCTGTCCGACGGCTGGTCGCGCACGATCACGTCGGCAAGGTCCATCGCGCGATAGGCGTTGATGCGGCCGTAGCCCATCTCCTGGTTCCACGTGCCGTTGGGGTAGCCGGCGGTGTCGGCGTACGCGACGGCACCCACCTTCTCCGCGCTGCGCTCGATCGCGTCGCGCACCTGCGGGCTGGTCAATGCGGGGTAGACGCTGCGGAGCAGTGCCGCGAGGCCGGCCACCAGCGGCGTGGCCGACGAGGTGCCGTTGAAGTTTGGGATGTAGTCGGCGGTGGCGTCGTAGCCCGCGGCACCGAGCTGGTCGGTGGTGGGGATCAGCACGCCGGGAGCGACGACGCTCATCTCGGGGCCGAAGTTGGAGCCCCACCAGAACTCGCCGTCGGGGCTGGTGGAGGTCTTGCGGTTGTCCACTTGGTCGGACGCACCGCAGGCCATCACCAACGAGTTGGTCGCGGGGTAGGTGATGCCCAGCCCATCCTGGTTGTGCGTGGCCACGCACATGACAACGTCCAGATCATGCGCATGCTGGATGGCGGGGTCGATGATCGCCGGATCCCACGCGTTCCAGCCGAAGCTCATGCTGATGACGCGCGCGCCGTTGTCGGCGGCGTAGTTGATCCCCGCGGCCACTTCGACGTCGGTCCACGCATCGAAAGCCAGGGGCATCACCTGGCAGTTGCCCGCGAGGCCGGCGACGCCCGCAGTGTTGCCGAACACGGCCGCCACGACGCCGGCGCAGGCAGTGCCGTGCGGGCCGGTTGGCGATCCGTCGCCCGACATGGTGCCGAGGTTGATGCCGGGTTCGGAGTACACCAGGTCCGGGTGCGCGAGGTCGCAGCCTTCGTCGAGCACGCAAACGACGACGCTGCTGCTGCCGGTGGAGAGGTCCCACGCCGCCGGCGCGCCGACCTGCGTCATGTTCCATTGCTGGGTGTAGAGCGGGTCGTCGGGCACCAGTGCGGCGGGGCGCAGCAGCGGCATGGACTCGAAGCGCAAGTCCTGCACGTTGACGGCCTTTTGCTCGATGAGCTTGTCGCGCAACTGGTAGACGTTGGCGGCCTTCGGGTCGGTGATGCGCAGGTAGTGCCAGGGGCCGAGGTAGCGCGACTTCTCGGAGTCTTCGCTCACGGCAGCGGCGCCGGCGGCGCGCACCATGGCGTTGATGCGCTGCGGGCCGTCTTCGCCGCGGCCGGTGCGCAGCTTGGCCAGCAGTACGTCTGGCACCGGGCACAGCAAGGCTGAACGCTCGTCACCGCCGAACCTGGGCAGGCGATAAACGGGGCCGATCCAGGCCAGCTCCTTGCCGAGGGCCTTTTCGATGCGGGCCAGGCGTTCGTCGTCGAGCGCGCCGTCGAGCACGCGCACCCAGAAGCGGCGGTCGGTGTGGTTCACGGCTTGCAGCGGGCGCGGCTCGGGCTTGTTCTCGCGCGACTCTTCGAGTGTCAGCGCGACGGCGGCGAGCTTCTTGCGCAGCACGTCGAGGTCGGCCTGCGCTTTGCCGAAGGCAAGCAGCAGGCGGCCCGTGTCGAGCGTCATGCGGCCGTGGGCGGGATGGTTGAGTACGGATGGGAATCGGGTCATGAGTGGCTCCTGTCGCGCGCAGTGGGTATCCGGGCATTGCGCGGGATTGCGCGTACTTTTGACAATAGGCGCGAAGGAGCAGACTTGAATCCACAACAGGAGTGAGGAAGAGACTCACCCCCCAACTCGTTGGAAATTCTGTCGACCCTGCCCTCCTTGGCGCCCGGCGTTTGATCATCTTGAGCTCAAACAATCCGGTGGCCCGCAAGACCCAGGCTCGAAGTCACGCAGCCTTACTTCTCCCGCCGGGTCAGACAGTCAAACAGCTGGCATCCGGCGCGACGATCTTTGACCCGCTCACTTCGGCGTGTAGCGTTCCTTGCCCGACCGCGACCTGGCAGTTCAGGTGGTCGCGTGCCAGCCGATGTTCCTGGTCTTGCGCTGACGGCTAGCAGACCCCACCGACTACCACGCTGCAAGGTTGGAATCGCTTGAAGTGGAGTGCTGCGAAGTTCTCTGAAGCGAGTACGGTCAGCTCAATCGAATAGCACACGCCGGTTGACCTGCTCAACCGTTCGCTACGAGGGTGAAGGGGATGGTGAACCGCGGTCGCGCGGCGTTTGAATAGCACGCTCAATAGCACAGCCCAAAGAAAAACGGGCTAGCCCTTGTGGAGCTAACCCGTTGATCCGTTTCTTGTTTTTCTGGCGCGGCTGGCAGGAGTCGAACCCACGCCCCCTTGGTTCGTAGCTATGAAAACGCGCCTAAGTCATTGATTTTATTAATGTTTCGTCGAAGTCGCCTGTCCAAGTCTTCCTCTGTCGCGTTCAGTCGCGTCGAGCCGAGTCCCTTCAAGGTCCCTTCAGCAACCGCGGGGGCAATGTCGCTCGCGGTCAGGCCGCCTTTTTGCCACGTGCACGCGGCAGAGGCGTCCGCTCCGGGATGCGATGGGTCCTGGCCTCGGCGCTGTAACGCCAGCCCGGAAGGGCATCGGGCATCGGCCACCTCCGCCGCCTTCGCGCGCGGAGCTTCCACCAGCATCGTGCCAGCCAGCGAGCGCACCACCGTGGCGCCCAACCGGGCGGGCCGTGCGCTTGGCCGCGGTCACGGCCGGCGTCCAGCGATGGGGCGTAGAAGTTGAAGCGCTCCATGGCTGCCGGAGTGTCTCGCCATGCCCCGGCCTTGACGACGCTGTTCTTCGACAAGACGGGAAACCAGGTGGCGAGTCACGTTGGTGCGCTCTCGGCGGCCACGCTTGCCTAGACTAGCGACTCGAGCAGGCAACCCAGCGTCTTTGACCCCGCGCGACAAGAGTGCCTTCTACCATGCGGACCAGTCGCGTACCTACGAGGTTTTCGTGCTCGGAGTGGACGCGTCAATCTGAAGCTAGAGCCGCTGGTCTCACGATGGCGTTTGGGAGTTTGCAGCCGCGACACAGGTACCGCGGTAAGACTAGTTCTCACGATGAATGGATGCTGCAGCGACCGGGGCGGCTTCGGGAGCGACCGGATGCTCAAGGACCTGGGCCTCGCGGCCGAGGCCGCGATGGGCGCCGGTGCCGGGCTGACGCCGGCTGAGCGCGGCCAGTTGCGCGAGCGCGTGCGGCGCAAGCGGCATGCGCTGCAGGGCCGGCTCGACCTGCGCTGGCTCGACTTCGCCTCGCATCCGCTGCACGTGGTGGAGGCCGACGGTCGCGTGCTGCTCGAGCGCGCGAACGAGGCGCTGGATACGCTGCTGGCCGTGATTCCTAGCGCATCACCCACAAGCGGTTCGGCTTGTCCGGCGTGAGCTTGGCCTTGCGCTGGCCGGCTTCGACGAAGTAGCAACTGGAGATGCCGAGTTCGCTGGCAGGTGCGTTGGCGTCGTCGTAGCGGCCGAAGATCGTCGCGTTCCCGGTGTAGCCGCTGACCATCACCTTGTCGCCGTTGGCCTCGGCGATCACGCCCGACAGCTCTCGGCTCAGCTTCAGCGCGTAGTCGCGGTAGGCGCTTTCGAAGGCCACGCGCAGCGCCTCGATCAGCGCGGGCCGCGGCCGGACAACGTTCTCGATGAACGGGTCCAGCCGCCTCGGGTCCTGCGTGCCGCCGGGACCGGTGAAGTAGCCGTTCTCGACCGGGCTCAGCGCCGGCGGCGGCACGTCCGCCGCGCGCACCTGGATCTGCAGCGCACGCCACCACCACCGCGCCTCGACCGCGTATTCGCCGCTGCTGTTGCAGACATGCTTCTTGAAGTGGTTGCTCAGGTTGGTGGCGGGCTGGTGGTCGGCGGCATCGCCTTCGCCCCAGCGGGTGAAGCCTGTGAACCGAGCAGCGGGGAAGGCGTTCTTGACCCGGATCGCGCCGACGAGGTTGCCTTCCTTCAGGTTCAACGTGCAGCGGTCGCCGCTGGCCGTGATCAGCTTCATCACGTCGACGATGTCGGTGCGCAGCATGCCGATCGTCGCGGTGACCGGCAGCACGTCGGTGAGGATCTTCGCCGGATGCTGGCCGGGCGCGGCGCGCGTGCGCGCCTGCATGAACGTGCTGAACGCCGCCTGCTCGCTCACGCTCCAGTCCGACAACAGGTCGTCGAGCTGCTTTTGCGTGACGCCGCTGGTCAGCAGGCCGTTGTTCGCGGGGATGTCGATGCAGCCCTTGCCGGTGATGCGGCCCACCCGCAGCAGCTGTCGGCCCCTCAGCCCGCCGGTCGCCGCATCGACGTCGACGAAGGTCGCGATCTTGCGCAGGTTCTCCAGCGTCGTGACGTGGGCCAGATCGGCCGCCTTGGAGATCAGGAAGTCGCCGGTCTCGGCCTTGAACCGGGTGAACTGGTCGAAGCTGGCTTCGGCCAGCTTGTAGGTCGTCAGCAGCTGCCTGGCTTTCGCTTCTTCCATGTCGCCTCCGCGGGAGCTTGCGATGTACGACGTCACTCTAGCCACGCCGGCGGCGGCGCAGGGGCTCGAATGACATATGTCACCCGGCTGTGCCGAACGGGTGTTACTGGGTGGCCGGCGCCTCGTGCAGCGACAGCCAGGCTTGCACGACCTCGTAGTCGTCGTTCGCCCGCAGCGCGCACGTCGGGGCTGGCGCCCGGAAGGTGCCGCGCGTGCCGTCGACCTCGTCGGGCACAACGATCCGCTCGAAGGGCATCACGTCGGATGCCGGAAGCACGGGCACCAGTGCCCGAGCGCGCTCCGTGAGGTCCGGGTGGGCAGCGAAGAGCGCTTCGATCTCCCGCGCACGGGCGGGCCCAAGCCCGTCGATCGACGTCCACCAGCAGCGCCGCCGCGGCACGCGCACCGTGAGGTCGGCGAGCGTCCGAATCCCCGCGGCCTTCAACACCGCCACAGTTCTCGGCCCGAACCACCAGTCGACGTCATCGCCGATCAGCGGTGAGGGCAGAGGTGCGGAGCGCAGCACCTCGACGGCGGCCACGAGCTCGCGCGCCGTAGCGGCGCCGCCCTTCGCAGCCCCCTCGAAGAGCCCGGCCAGGTCGTCTCGGTGCCGGATGCGCGCGTACGAAGCGAGCCGCGCGCGAATGCGCCCGATGACACCCCGCGCCGCGATAAGAAGACTTCTCGCTATAGCTTCTGATTGAGCCGGTTCTTGTCGACTTCAAAACCGCGGCGAGCCCGTTCCGGGCTACGCTGCTCAAGCTTCGATGCTCAGCGCGACCAATGTTGTGCCGCCCAGGCTCGCGACCGCTGCTGCGCCTCGGTCACCTGCGACTCGGACAGGTTTCGGACCATCCGGTCGCGATTGGCCCGCGAAACGTCGCGCAATTGCGGGCTGGCTGTCTGCGCCTGTATCGCCAACTCCAACCACATGAGTGCCTCGATCGGGTCCTCCTTCGCCCCCTTGCCCGCCAGGACATTGGCACCCAGGTTGTTGCAGGCCTGTCCCAGGCCGGCCTCCGCGGCGCGTATGTAGAGCCTCATCGAGAGGCCGGGGTCCTGTGGTACGCCGTCTCCTTCATCGAGCATGATCGCGGCGTTCAGTGTGGCTGCGGCATGACCCCGCCGGGATGCTTCCATGTAGTTCCGAAGCGCCAGCCCCGCATCGCGCGGAACCTCCTTGCCGAGGTGATGAATGCTGCCGAGCCGGTAGTAAGCCTCCACGTTTCCGCGGTCGGCGGCGATCTTGTACCAATGTAGCGCCTTCTGCGGATCGCGTTCGGCACCGGCGCCGGCAGAGTGCAACTCGCCCAGCGTGTAGGCGGCCAGGGCATCGCCAGCCTGCGCGGCGGCCCTGAGCCAATAGAGGCCAAGCTTCTCGTTCGCCTCGCGGCCTTCGCCCGCAATCGTCATCACGGCGAGAAAGTATTGGGCCGCCGGGTAACCCTGCTGTGCTGCGGCCTCGTACAGCTCAAGCGCCTTGCGTGCGTCGCGTGCCACGCCATTGCCCGCGCGATACAGTGTGGCAAGGTTGTACTGCCCGCGCGCGCTTCGTTGCGCCGCGGCGCGATCGAACCATCGGGCCGCAGCCGCAGCGTCCTTCGCAACACCCTCACCCATGTTCAGCATGTGGCCGGCTGAATTCTGCGCATCCGCGTCTCCCTTTTGGGCGGCTGAGCTGAACAGACTGAACGCGCGCGCCGGGTCGCGCTCGACACCTCGGCCTGCGTAGAACATGTCACCGAGCAGGCGCTGCGCGACAGGTTCGCCGGCCGCAACCAGCGGGTCCAGCTCGCGTAGCGCCCGGGAGAAGTCGCCGGCCATCAAGGCGCTTTGCGCCTCCGGCATTCCCGCGCGCACGGCGCTGCTCGTCAAGCAGAGAGTGAAGACAAGCGACGCGGCGCACCAGGGCCAGCCCGCTCCAATGCGCTTGCCTGGTGTCATGGTGCCTTTCCCTCCCGCTTGGCGTCGGCGCGCGGGGCAAGGTCGCAGGTGCTGCGATACGGCTCTCCCGGCAGGTACTGGTTCCATTCCGACCGGGTCAGATCACGGTGCCGGCGCGTGCAGATCTCATTCACCAGATCCTCCGGACGCCACATCCAGACTCGCGCCGTGCGGTCGCTGCGGAATCCGCCCGACACGACTCTGCGTCCGTCGTGGCTGAAGGCGGCCGACATGACCATGTCGTCATGATGAAGTGCGGCCGCGCGCCGCAACAACTCGGTATCCCACAGCCATGCGTTGCGGTCCGCATCACCAAGAACGACGTACCTTCCCGACGGGTCGAAATCCGCCGTCGTCAGTGCCGACTCGGCATCGATGCGTTGCAGCTGCCTGCCGCTGGTCGCCTCGTAGATCGATGCGCCGCGCTTGCCGCGCACCAGCAGGCGAAGTCCCTGCGGATCGAACGCGACGCCGACGACCGGATGGGAAGGTTGAACGCTTGCCAGCGGACGCCAGTCACGCAGCCGCCAGACGCTGACGCCGCGTTCCTTTTCCGCCACAGCGATGCAGCAGCCGCTCGGGGCAATGGCAGCGCCGACGACGGGCGCAGCAAAGGCATGTCGCGAGATCGCGCGGCCCGTGCGATCTCGCAGCACGACGATCTTCTCGGCCTCCCGCGCGGCCACCACCGACCAGTTTCTGGCGACGGCCAACACGGCACCCTCGGCAAAGGGAGGCCGGTCGACCGAACCCGATTGAAAGTCCCAGGCCAGGCGACCGTCGATCAGCAAGCCGCGCCCATCGGGCCGGAACAGCAGGGGTGGCGCGCTTGGATTCTCGCGCCAGGACATCTTGAAGCCTTGAATCTTGTGCGATCGCAGGAGATCGCCTGACGTGCCGCTCCACAAACGAGCGATTCCGTTCAGGCTGATAGTCGCGATACGGCTGTCGTCAGGACTGAAGGCCACGCCGACCACGGCATCTTCGTGAGCCAGAGCCAGTGCCTGGCGGTGCCCTTGCGAGCCCCAGCTCCTGCAGCCCTTCGGTCCCCATGCCGCGATCGAGCTCCCATCTCCGACGAAGGCAAGCTCGGTGATGGGTATCTCGTCGGCCTCGACAATCCTCAGTACCTCACGCCCACGGTAAGTCTCCCAGACGCGTGCTGTGCCATCCTTGCTCACCGTGCCCATCAGGCGACCATCGCGACTGAGTGTCACCCTGTAGATGCTGTCGTTGTGACGAACCGTGGGCTGCCGCTGGCACCCGACCGGTCCATCAACGGCGACCGGGGCAACAACTCCGCCCGGCGCGGCAACGTACCGCGTCCCTGCCATGCGGCAGCTGCGAAGGTCGTAGCTGGTTGCATCCCATTCGGGGCTCGCGAGCGCGATGGTCGATCCATCACCGCTGAATGCAACGCTGATCCGACGATCCTCGTGGAACAGTTGCCTGCGCGATTGCACTTCGAAGAGATTCGCGACGAATTGCGGTGCCACCAACTGGGCAAGATGTTTTCCATCGGCACTGTAGGTCCAGATTGCCTGGAAATTCGACACGAACGACTGGGCCGGCAACCCTGGCGAGCCCATGATTTCGGAAAGGTCTGCATTGGACGCAGCGACCTCCTCGGCTTGGGGGTGCACCGCCACATGCGTCATCGGTTCGGCATTGACCCAGCCCGAACCGACCTCTGTCCACGAATCTGTCAGCCACAGCCGCGTGCGCCGGTCGTCATGCACACTCGCCACGTAGTCGCCGGAGGCCGCGAATGCAACATCGTTGACCCCGCGTTCGGCCAGGGTCAGGGGCGACGCGATCTCTCCCACTCGCCAGACAAGGGCCTTGCCCGCGTCGTCGAGCGTGACAAGCCGCTTGCCATCGGGGCTCCAGACGAACTTGCGAGCACCTGCCAGCGGCACCTGTCCCAGTGATCGACCCGTGCGTGTCTCCCAAAGCCGAATCGGTTTGCCTTTCGTTTGCGTGGCCAAGGCCGTGCCGTCAGCGCTGAACCGGCCCGTCAGCACTTCGCCGTCGCGCGCGCAATCGATGACCCCGGCCTTCGAGGGCAGCAGTAGCAGCGCTTCGCGCGCGGCACGATCCGCGTCGAGCGAGGGCTCCCGGCGCGACGCCTCCACCGCCAGCATGCCGGCGATCGGCAGCAGGGTGCCGCGTTGGGCTATGAGTATCTGTGCCCGCGCAGCCAGCTCACCGGCAACAGCGATGTTGCGTTGTCGCTCTGCCTCGAGGCGCCGTCGCTCGGCCTTTGCGAGCGCCTTGGTTTCATTCTCGAGTGCCAGCTTCGCAGCCTCGGTCTTTTCGTCCGCCAACTTGCGCGCACCGCGCTCCGCGCGCTCGGCTGCCTGAGCCTGCCCGCGCTGCTGCTCGGCGTTGGTCGCCTCCCGAGTCGCGCGCCGGGCTTCGAGCCCGGCATACGCGGCGAGCGCCACAAGCGCCAGCATCACGATGCCGGTCGCCCACCTGAGCCTCACGTTCGCCTTGACGAAGTGAGCATGCCGCCGGATGTTGTCCACGGTCGCGGGCGCTGGCCGCCCGGACGCCACAGCGTCTTCGTCGACGTCGATCCATATGGGCTCGCGGGCGCGCAGCGCGCCGAAGCCACCGTCTGCTGGGCTCGCGCCCGAGAACGCGCCACCGACGTTGATCGGAATCACCGGCCGGCGGCCCTTGCCGGCAAACGTTTCCAACTCGAGTTGCACGTACTTCGATGCGACGGCACCCCGAGTCGCAATCAGGATCAGCGCACGGCTTCTTCGCAGGGCTCGCGTAAGCGTGGACTCGAGTTCGAGGCCGATGGGCGCCTCGACGTTGTCGAGGAATACGCGGAAGTCTGCCGCCGTCAGCTCGCGCGCCAGGGTCTGTGCATACGCAGACGCGCCGCCGTCTACCGCATTGCCGCGCTTGTAAGAAATGAAGAAGTCGTAGCCGAAGAGCCGGCCCCAGTCGACAAGAGGCGACCGCTGGCGGGACACGGGATCGCTGGCCTCTTCTGACCGATCGAGCGATGCTCCGAGACTCTCCGACATGCAGGCCTTCCTCTGCGTCGAAGATGCTAGGCGCGACGCAGGTGACGCGCTTCCGTAGTTCTAGGGATGCATGGCTGCAGGCATCGGTTCCCGCCGGTGCCGAGCGATGCCAGACTCGTCGAGTTGCAAGCCAAAGCCGAGAAGCTCCGCAAGCTGGAGGCAGCGGCGGAAGTCGGATGGATTCGACAAGCCATTCGCGACTGTGGCGCGTCGCACACGCAAGGCGCCGACATTGGGCAAGTCCTGTTCTCCGCTCGGCCGTGGGGTTTGCCCAGCGGGCCTTCAACGCGAACGGTGGCTTCTTCGCGACAGCCGTGCATCCATCGGTGACAACATGCCGTTGCTGCTGGCCTGATATGGGACGCTCGTGTGGGCACCTGAAGGACTGTGTCACCCGCGGTCACGTCTAGGCTCTCCCTAGGAAAGATGACACCCAACCAGCGTTCTAGGCCGAGAATAGAGCGTGGGCGTGCAACCACCGCGTGCCTCAGGGAGACGATCGATGCCGGGACCTCTCAATCCGCCTCGAGGTGAAGGCGCGCATGCAACGCGCCCATTCGGTCCACGACGAGTACCCCTTCGTGGCGGGGCCCATCGCGGACGTCGGAAGCTTCGCGCTCTACCGCCGGTCTGGCCAAACCAGTGAAGCGCCTCGGCAGCAGGCGGTCATCGACGTGGGCATCCATACCGAAGTGGCGCAGTCGCTCGGCAGCGGTGGGCAGATGCTTTTGAGCGATTACCGGGCGCTGCAGCCAAGGCAGCCTGTGGCAGCGCCCAGAAGGACAGTCAGCGGTTCCGTGCTGCGGGTGAGCAAGCAATTTGAGCGTAGGGCGCCGCTCCTGGATGGACGCAAGTGGTTTCGGGACATCAACACGCGGGACTTCGAGCTCTGCATCACTGCGAAGGATGCGCAATGGCTCACGAACACTCGACGCGACGCGACCGTCTCGATGCCCGACTCAGGCGCAGCTCCGAGTCCTTCGATCGCTTGTGTTCGCGTTAGCCGGATCACTTTTCGAGGTAGATCATCATGCCGATTCAGCCGAGCTACCCTGGCGTATACATCCAGGAGATTCCCAGCGGCGTCCGTACGATCACGGGAGTCTCCACGTCCATCGCCGCCTTCTTCGGGCGGACGCTGAAAGGTCCCATCAACAAACCAGTCCGCTGTCTGAGCCTTTCGGACTTCCAGCGTGGATTCGGCGGCGGACATCCCTCGGGCGAGATGAGCTCGAGCATCTTCCAGTTCTTCGGCAATGGCGGCACAGACTGTTATGTGGTCCGGCTCGCGCACAACGCCAGGAAGGCCGAGGTCACGCTCAGGAATCTCGCGGGTGCCGCGGTTCTCACGTTCACGGCGAAGGACGCCGGCACCTGGGGCAACAACGTACGCATCGCCGTCGACTACAACACGACGAACCCTGAAGAAGCCTTCAATCTGTACGTGACGCAGGAAGAGAGCGGCGTGGTCGTCAAGAGCGAAACTTTCCTGAATCTTTCGATGAATCCGCTGTCGCCGCGGTTCGTCGTCAATTTTGTCACGCAGGGGTCGGCACTGGTCGACGTTCGTCTGGCGACCGGCTTCGATCTGAACTCCGCTCCGCAGGACGGGTTCAGCCAGGGACGCCGCGTGATGGGCAGCACGCTGCCCGCCATACGCGATGAATTCAACACGCTGGTCTTTCCAGCGGCTCCGGCGGTCTCGACGACTTTCAAATTCGACATCAGCGTCAATGACGGGCCGTTCACGACGGTCGATCTGCAAGCCAGTGGCCTCGGGCCCATTGCCACGAGCGTCACGAGCCGAAGCGCACTCGAGGGGGCCATCCTCGCGCGCATCGCGCCCTCGCTTCCCGCCGGCGTTTCGGTGTCCTGCAGTCTGGACGAAATCGAAGGGGGCACCGGATTGCGAGTGCTCACCATCAGGTCGGCGACTGGAAACAACCTCAGCGTCAAGATTCGCCGTGCATCCAACAACGATCTCGCGGCCGCGTTCATGCTGGGCATCGATCAGGGCGGCATCGAGGCAACGCGCTTCGCGAACCATCGCCCGGTGCCGACGGCAACGTATTCATCCGGCGACGTGAACGTGTGGGCGAGGTTGCTGCAACTGGATACGGCTGGAACTCCCGCCCACGATCTCAGGAGCATCACGTTCTCCGGCGCGCCCAGTCCCGCCACAGTCACATTCGGTGACGCGGCGACGAACGTGCTTCAGACCACGACTACGGCTGGCGATCGATGGTTCAAGGATGCCTTGTCCTCGGCGGTCAACAATCACTCCGATGGTGTGCGTGAAAAGCTGCAGATACTGGCCAAGGCGATCAACGACAAACCCGACGCGCCGGTGACGGCGGAAGTCTGGGGCTATCGCATTGCGTTCAAGCCGAAGGTCGGCATGCTCAATACGAGCTACGGCATCGGTTCGACCGCATCGGAAAACCTCGCGGCTTCGTTCACGGCCAATGTGCGGCAATATGCGCTGGGCAACATCGGCACCGGCAGTTTCCAGAATGGCGCCGGCCAAGTGGGCGGTGACGACGACGGTACGCCGCTGACCGTCGCCGACTACACGGGCAGCGCGCTCGACCACACCGGCTTCCACGCGCTGGACCGCGTCGATCTGTTCAACCTCATGGTGTTGCCGCGGGACGAGGACATCGACGAAGCCGAGTATCAGCAGCTCTTCGGCCCGGCATCCATCTACTGCGAGAGCCGGCGCGCCTTCCTGCTGCTGGATGCGCCGACGAGCTGGACGAACGGCGAGAAGATGGACGCCGATGCCGCGAAGGTGAACTCGCTGCGCGCCGGTGTCGTCAAGCAGAATTCCGCCATCTTCTACCCGCGCGTGAAGATCAGCGATGCAGGATTCATCAAGTCGATCGGCCCGTCCGGCATGCTCGCCGGCCTGTTGGCTCGCACCGACTCCCAACGCGGCGTGTGGAAAGCGCCCGCGGGCATCGAAGCCGACACGCGCGGCGTGCTCGACGTCGAGCTGAACCTCACCGACAACGAGAACGGCGTGCTCAACAAGCTCGGCGTCAACTGCATACGCAAGTTCCCGAACGGCATCGTCAACTGGGGCGCGCGCACGCTCGACGGCAGCGACGACTTCGGCTCGGAGTGGAAGTACATCCCGATCCGCAGGCTCGCGCTCTTCCTCGAGGAGTCGCTGTTCCGCGGCACGAAGTGGGTGGTGTTCGAGCCGAACGACGAACCGCTCTGGGCAAAGATCCGGATGAACGTGGGCGCATTCATGCTGAGCCAGTTCAGGCAGGGCGCGTTCCAGGGCAGCACGCCCGACAAGGCGTTCTTCGTGAAGTGCGACGGGGAAACGACCACCGCGAACGACCGCAACCTGGGCATCGTGAACATCCAGGTGGGATTCGCGCCGCTGAAGCCGGCGGAGTTCGTCGTCATCAGCATCCAGCAGATCCCCGACATCGTTTGAAGTTTGAGAGGAGAGGCACATGGCCAAGGGATTCGAAAAGAACGCCAAGCGGTTCGACCCCTACAAGAACTTCAAATTCCGTATCCTGTGGGACAACAAGCCAGTGCTCGGGGTGAGCAAGGTGAGCGCGCTGAAGCGCACCACCGAGGTGGTGAAGCATCGCGAGGGCGGTGACAACAGCACCGACCGCAAGTCGCCGGGCAGGACTACGTACGACGCCATCACGCTCGAACGCGGCATCACGCACGACCCCGAGTTCGAGAAGTGGGCTAACAAGGTCCACCCGTACGCGGGCGACTCGGCGATGGATCTCGCGGACTACAAGAAGGACCTGACGCTCGAGATGATGAACGAGAAGGGTCACGTGGTTTACCGCTACTTCCTCTACTACTGCTGGGTCAGTGAATACACCGCGCTGCCCGAGCTGAACGGCAACGCGAATGCCGTGGCCATCGAGTCGCTCAAGATCGAGCTGGAAGGCTGGACGCGGGATCTGGACACGAAGGAACCGAAAGAATCTGACGACGTCCCGCAGCCCTGATCTGCGGCGACAACGCACCGGAAGCGGTTGAAAGAAATGCGTCGGTTCGGGATCCATGCAAGTGACCTGACGATCGACTTCGCCGTCGGCAACGAATCCGTGCTCGTGACGCGGATCCTGGAACAGTGCGCCGGCAATGCCGAGGAGGGCACGCGCGCAGATTTTTTCCGCGAGCTGTCCGTCGGCAGGCGGATCGAGCGGCTGCTCACGCTGGCGGCGGACGGCGAGCGTTCGGCGTTCAGCTTTCCGTTTCATTGCACGGGCTGCAATCAGCAGCTCGAGTTCGAGCTCACGCTCGAGGAGATCCGCGAGTTGCAGCGGCACGCGGACTCCATCGATGCCGTCGCGGTCGAGTTCGGCGGGCAGTCGTTCGAATTCCGCAAACCCTGCGGGCGCGATCAGGAAACCTGGGGTGCGATGAGCTTCGCCGACCAGTCGGAAGCGATGCGGGTGATGCTGGGCTCGCTGGCGCTGAAGCAGGGCGCGCCGAGGCTCGGCCTGGAGCTCATCGACCTCGTCGACGACGCCATGGACGAAGCCGACCCGCTGGTGAATTTCCGCTGCCAGATCACCTGCGCGGAATGCGCCGCGACCAACGCGTTCTCCATCGACCTGTGCGAGGTCGCGCTCGCAATGCTGCGTGGGTTGCAAACGCGGTTGATCGTGCAGGTGCACCGGCTCGCCTCTCACTACCACTGGAGTGAGCAGGAAATCTTCGCCGTGCCGCACTGGCGCCGGAAGCAGTATCTCAACCTCATCGCCGCCGGTGGCTCATGAACGGGTACCTGTCGCGTATCGCCAAGCAGAGCGGGCTCAAGTACCAGGCGCCGAGACCGGAAGCACGCGCGTTGCCCGCCGCCGGCCCTGTCGAAGTGCCGGCTGCACCCGAGCTCGAGCGCACCGTCATGGTCCGCGCCGACTCACCGCAAACGGAAGTGTCGTCGGCTCCCGAATCGAAAGGCATGCAGCGGGCACAACCGCCTCTCGGGCCGGAGCGCGGCGTGGATGCCGCAAGAACTCGCGAGAGCGGCGCACAAGCAGGCGCAGCGCGCGTCGCGACGGGCGGCGAGCCCAACCAACCGGCGGCGGCGACGCCCGAGGCTGCGCCGGCGCGTGAGCCACTGGAAGGTGGGCTGCGCACCGAGCTCCCGGATGCGCCGGCACGAGACCGCGCCGCCGGCGAACCGCGGCTCGTCGAGCTGACTCATCTCGTGGAATCCACTCCGTCCGAAACCGCGCCCGCCAGGCCCGCCCAGGCGGATGTCGCGCGTCACGCGGAGCTCGAAACGGATTCCGCCGACAGGCGCGCGCCGCTCGCCGAACCGAAGCAGCACTTCACGCGCACCGCGGAGCTCCTCGGCAACCACGCCGCGCTCACGCCCGAGCTGCAGACCGTCGTCTTCCGCGAAGTGCAGGAATGGGTCGCGGCATCGCCGCAGGCGCAGCGGCTCGAGCGGGACGCACCCACGAGCGCGCCGCGCCTGCTGGATGCCACGCAGGCGCGCGCACCCGAGGCGGCTGCCGCCCGCGAAGACGGGCCGCGGGACGCGCCGGACCGCGCGCAGCCCATCGAGCAGCAGTTCGACCTTTCGATCGGCACCATCAACGTCACCATCGAGGAGCCAGAAACGCCGCGCCGGCCGGATTCGCGGCCGCGCCAGCCGGAGCGGGCAGCCCGCGACGACAGCGCCCACAGCTCGCGGCTCGGGCGCAGCTACCTCTAGCTACTCACCGGCCACCCATGTCGCTTGCCCAGTCATCCAATGCCATCGGCGCCGTCACCCGGGTGCTCAAGGAGCGTCTCGACGCGCGCACCGGCAGGAGCGTCAGCATCGGCCGGCTCGATCAGGCCTCCGGCGTGGGCGAGCACCTCAACCTCTTCCTGTACGAGATCGCGTTCGACCCGCACCTCAAGAACACGCCGCTCAACGAAGGTGAGAAGCCGCCCGTCTGGCTGGTGCTCAAGTACCTGCTCACGGCGTTCGAATCCGCGGACGACAGCGACTCGCCGCGCGCGCACGAGATCCTGGGCTCGGCCATCCGGGCCATCTACCAGGACGACCTGCTGAAGCTCGACGGCCTGGTCGCGAACACGAAGCCGCTGGAGAGCAACCCGGGCGAGCTGCACGTCACCTTCGACGAGTCCCCTGCGGACGTGGTAGCCAAGCTGACGCAGGGCGCAGACGAGACGCCGCGGCTGTCCATTGCCTTCCAGGTGCGCCCGGTGATGATCGCGCCGCCCGAGCCCGGCAACTACTCGCTGCTCGTCGGCGTCGACTACGTGAGCCCGCCCGCGCTGACGTCCGAGCCGGTCGGCCTGGATGTCATCCCGTCGATGGGACCGTTCATCGCGGAGATCTCGCCGGGCGGGTTCGAGGTGAACGAGGTCGTCACGCTGCGCGGTACGGATCTGCATCTCGCGAATCTTTCCGTTGCGCTCGGGCCGGTCGACCTGCCCGTCGTCATGCAGCGGCCGGACGAGCTCCGGTTCAAGGTCGATTCGACCTTCATCGGTGCCGGCGGAATCTCCGCGGGCAGCCACCCGGTGGCCATCGTGCAGCTGCTGCCGGGCACCGGGAAGAAGCGCCGAAGCAATGCCGTCATCGGCAATCTCGTGCCGACGCTGAACACGGCCGGGGTGCCGCAGGCGAGCATCGTCATCACGCCCGGCACGTCCGGCACGCCCGACAAGGCGCACGCCACCATCGATCTCGGCGGCACGCTGCTCGGCAACGAGCACGACGACGTGATCCTGGCGCTGCATCGCGACGGCACAGTCCGGAAGATGTTCGACGTGTTCTCCGCCTTGCCCACGCCGCCCGTGCCGTTGCAATCGGCGCGGCAACTCGTGATGACGGCCGGCAGCGCGGTGGAGGTGGGCGAGTACCGGCTCATCCTGCTCGTCAACGGCCAGCAGGCTCCTCAGAGCCCGGAAGTCCGGTTGCGCGCACCATGAAACCCGCCAGGCGCGAAGTCACCGAGATCGTGTTTGCGCCGAACCTGCGCGGCGCCGACGAGCTCGCCAACCACTGGATGCGCCAGGCGACGCTGCGCTCGCGGCGCGAGATCGCGTGGTTGTGGCACGAGCGCGGACATCGCGCGCCGACCATCGCGGGTGAGTTGCCGCCCATCGTGGACAAGGCTTCGGACTCGCTCGACCTGTCGCGGCACTGGGCGGAGAAGCGGAAGTTCTTCGGCGAGAACGTCGCCGCACACTATCTCAGCGAGAAGCTCCAGACGGCGCCCCCGGTGCTGAAGAAGCGCCGCCGCGGCTCGTTCGCCTGGGTCGTGCACGAGCTTCAGCTGGACGAGGTCGCGTCGTTCGCGCTCGGGCTCGGCCTCGCCGCCGCGTTCGATGCGACGTTCGGCGCCGTCATCGCGACCTGTCTCAACGACCACGCGCGCACGTATCCGAACCTCATGTTGATCCAGCGGCTCTGGGATTCGCCCGAAGACGCGCTGGTGCTCGCCGATCCGCTGCACGTGCTCTTCGGCCATGGGCTCTTGCGCCGAAGCTCCGTGGCGCAGCGCAGTTACGCCGAGACGTTCTGGGAGCAGCCGTTGACGGTGCCGCCGCTGATCGCGCGCGAGTTGCTGTCGGCCCATCCCATCGCGCCCGCGGGGCTCGAACTCATCGAGCCGCGGAAGGAACCCGGCGCGACACCCGACAAGGCGGGCGAGCTCATGGGCTATCGACTCGAGTCGGAGAAGGCGACCAGGTTGCGCGTCGTGCCGCTGCTCGGCAACAAGCGCTCCGCCTACCGGCAGGCGGCGGCGGCTGTTTCCAGCGTCACGAAGCGTGCGTTCTGGGAATACCGCGGCGCGCCGGCGCTCCCGGCCGCCGATGAATACCTGAACACGCTGGTCACGCTGTGCTGGCTGCAGGACCGCGACCTGCTCGTCGACCACGGCCTGTTCGACACGGCCGAGAAGAACCGGCCGCGCAATGACGGGCTGCCGCCGTTGTCGGTGCCGGTCACGCTGTTCGCGCCGATCTCGGAACACCTGCAGGTGCGGCACATCGACGCGGAGCTGCTGCTGCCGGTGCTGAAGATCCCGACCCTTTCGTACGAGGGCCGGCTCGCCGCCTGGCGCGAGGAATTCGGGCGCGACGCGACCGCGCTCGATGCGACGCTGACGGAAGTCGCGCGACGATTCCGCTACGAACGCGCGACCATTCGCCAGATCGCGGCGGAGATCAAGGCGCTTCCCGGCACGCCGACCGAGGACGATCTCATCGCCGCGTGCCGCGCCGAGCTCGGCGTCGACATGGGCGATCTCGCCGCGTACGTCGAGCCGCGCTTCAAGGACGAGCGCCTCATCCTGCCGAAGAAGCAGTCGCTCCAGTTCCAGGAGCAGCTCGGCGCCATGGCGTCGTTGACCAAGGTCCACTACGGCTGGGGCACGGCGCAGGCCTGGAACGAGGGTGGCATCACCGTGTTGTTCGCCGGCCCGCCCGGTACCGGCAAGACCATGGCCGCGGAGATCATGGCGCGCGAGCTCAAGCTGCCGATGTATCGCATCGATCTCTCGCAGGTCGTCAACAAGTACATCGGCGAGACCGAGAAGAACCTCAAGCGGGTGTTCGATGCCGCGGAGGTCTCGGACATGGTGCTGTTCTTCGACGAGGCGGATTCCCTGTTCGGCAAGCGCACGGACGTCAGCGATGCGCGCGACCGCTACGCGAACCTCGAGGTGAGCTACCTGCTCGAGCGCATGGAGCGGTTCAAGGGGCTCGCCATCCTCGCGACCAACCGCAAGCGCGATCTCGACGAAGCGTTCATGCGCCGCATCCGCTACGTCATCGACTTCCCGGTGCCGGACGAACCGGAGCGCGCCGAGATCTGGAAGCAGGTCATCCCGCGCGAAGTGGTCAGGAACTCGACCATCGATGTCGCATTCCTCGCGCGCCAGTTCCCGCTCTCCGGCGGCCACATCCGCTCGGTGGTGTTCAACGCCTGCCTGCAATCGGCGCGCGGCGCGGGCGACCGGAAGGAGCTGTTCATGAAGGACGTGTTGATCGCGGTGAAGCGCGAGTACGACAAGATGAATCGGTCGCTGAGCGTGGACCAGCTCGGCGCGTATGCGCATCACGTCACCGGGCTGGAGTAGACAGACATGGGCAAACGCACCGTGCACGTCGCGAACCTCCGCATCCGCATCCCCCGCGGCCTCGGCGGTCAGGCAGTGGACCTCGCCTCGGGCCTGGGCCGCGAGATCCTGCGCAGCGTCGCCGATGCCACCGCAAGCGAGACCCGCAGCAAGAAGGTGGGCGCCATTGACACTGTGGTGGTGCGCGCCGCACGCACGGACGTGCCGGACCTGCAGAAGCAGGCGGCGGCGCAGGTGGCGCAGTCACTGCGCAAACGGTTCGACTAGGAAACACATGGCTGGCGTTCTGCTTCGTGGCGCATTGATCGAGTACGGCTCCGACTTCATGGGGCCGATACCGAACGTCGTCATCTTCCAGTTCAACCCCGACACCATGACGCGCACGGTGGAGGTGCCGCCGCGCCCGTCGTCGGCCGTCGCGCGCGAGACCACGCAGGCTGGCGAGCCCACGGTCGAGAAGATCACGCTCAAGGCGAGCTTCAGCGCTGCGGACGAATTCGGCAAGAACAAGGTGCTCGCGCGGCTCTTCGGCGTCGGCCCACGCCTGGCCGCGCTCGAGAAGATGGTCTACCCGGCGAATGAGCTCGTCGCCGCCATTGGCGCGGCGCTCGGCATCGGCGGTGCCGTGGCGGAAACCGGCGATGCGCGCCAACCCATTCCACGCCAGAAGATGCCGCGCATTCTCTTCGTGTGGGGTCCGTACAAGGTGTTGCCAGTGGTGCTCGAGTCAATGAGCATCACCGAGCAGCAGTTCGATTTCCTGCTCAACCCGATCCAGGCGGAGGTGTCGATCACGATGGCCGTGAATGCCATCGACGAATGTTCCGACGACAAGGTGGGCAAGGGCGCGCTGAGCTATTCGAACATGGCGAAGGACGCGCAGGCCATGGCCAACCTGGCCAATACCGCTTCGCAGGCGGTCGAGCTGATTCCGTTCTGAGGCGGGCGATCATGTTCGAATCGAATTCGCGCTATCTGAAGATTCCGACCGTCGAGGTCGAGAACGCCAAAGGCGAGACGGTGCTGGCCGTGAAGCTCCGGCGGCTGCCGGCGGTGGAGGGCAACCTCACCGCGGTGGCGGGCACGGACCGGCTCGATGTCATAGCGCACCGTCGCTACACCGACGGCACGAAGTTCTGGCACGTCGCCGACGCCAACACCGAACTCGAGGCCAGCAACCTCGTCGAGCAGGAATCGAAGGCGGATTCGCCCGGCACGCACGAGACGAAGTTCCTCTTCGTCCCCGAGAACTGACCATGAAGAAGGAATTCCGGGTCTATTACGGCAGCAAGCTCGCGACGAAGGCGCAGCTCGATGCCATCGAGGAGATCGTCGTCGAGCAGGAGATCGGGCACTCGTGGGCCGCGCGCATCCGCATCCCGGTGTGCATCGGCGAGGATGGCTCGTGGCACGGCGAGAACGAGCCCGCGTACGCCGACCACGCGCGCGTGCGCGTGGAGGCGCGCATCGGCGACGGGGATTTCATCGCGCTCATCGACGGCAGCATCCACTCGCAGGAACCCGACTACAACGCGACACCGGGCCGCAGCGCCGTGACGCTGGTCGTGCACGACGACACGAGATTGCTGCATCGGGAAGCCGCGTCCGAATCCTTCTCCGGGCAGACCGACAGCGAGATCGTCACGGCCATTTTCCAGGCCGCGGCGCTGGGCGAAGAGCCTGACGTCGAGGACACGCCGCGGGGCGCCGACGCGAATGCCGTCGTCAACCGTCGCGGCACCATGATGGAGATGCTGCGCCTGATCGCCGCGCGCTACGGAGATTTCCACGCCTACGTGCTTCCGGGTTCCTCGGTGGGCACCAGCAAGGGCTGCTTCAAGAAACTGCGCACCGGCACCGGCACTGCGTTGCCGCAGGCCATCCTGAGCGGCCCGCAACGCAACCTCTCGGAGTTCCGCATCCAGCGGAATGCAGGACGCGCCGCGCGCTTCGAAGGCGCGCATCTGAGCCTCGGCGATCTCAGCGTGACCACCGCGAGCGCGAGCCCCGGCGATGCGCTGGCCGCCGGCGCCACCGGCGCGACGGAATCGGACGACGAGGATCTGCTCGTGCGGCGGCTGCCGCCCGGCACGGGCGACCAGACCGACCTCGACGAAGCCGCGCGCGGCATGGCGGCGGAATCGGGCTACACGCTGCGCGCCGACGGCAGCGTCATCCCGTCCATCTACCCCGCCATCCTGAGCCCCTACCGCGTGCTCCCGGTGCGGCTCTCCAACAGCCGGTACAGCACGGACTACGTCGTCTACAAGGTGACGCACACGCTCGGCATCTCGGAGTACACGCAGCGCTTTTCGGTGATCGGCAACCAGGCGTCGCCGGAAGCAGGCGCGGGCGCGTCGTTGCCCGCCGCCGCGGCCGCGCCCGGTCTCAACTTCAACGTCCAGGTGGGCATCTTCTGATGATTACCGACGAATTGGAAACACAGCTGATTTCGCTCATCGAGTGGCGGCAGCGGCACCACTTCGGCAAGTACCGCGGCAAGGTCCACAAGGTCAGGACGGACGCCGAGCTCGGACTCGTCGACGTCAAGGTGCCGGAGCTCTTCGGCGACGACTTCGTGGTGGAGAAGGCACGCCCGTGCTCGCCGTTCGCCGGTGCCGGCCATGGCTTCGTCGCCATTCCCGAGGAAGGCGACGGTGTCTGGGTGGAATTCGAAGGCGGGAATCCTTCGAGCCCGATCTGGAGCGGGTTCTGGTGGGCGGACAACCAGATGCCCGAGCCCAAAGGCGCGCTCGTGCGCAGCTTCATCACGACCGGGGGTCACAAGCTGGTCATGGACGACGACGCCAACGAGGTGCAGCTGCTGCATGCGGGCGGCGCCGAGCTCACCATGACCGACGACGACATCACCATCAAGATCGGCGACTCGAGCATCAAGCTCACCAAGACGGACATCACGCTGCTGGCCGGCGCCGTGTCGCCGCAGCCGAAGATCAAGATCGAGGCGAGCCAGATCGCGCTGGAAACGAGCACCTCGGGTTCGGTGAAGCTCACGTCCGGCGGCGTGGACATCGGCAATGGCGCCATGAAGGTAGGGGCCTGACCGTGCCCGGATACATCCTCACTACTTCGAGCCAGGTCATGTGCACGCACGGCGGCAAGGCCGTGCTCTCCACCTCGAACACGAAAGTGAAGATCGAGCGCATGCCGGCGCTGCTGGAATCGGACGTGCACGCCGTGGCGGGCTGCTCGTTCACGTTGCCCGGTCCGAAGCCGTCGCCGTGCGTGCGCATCGAGTGGTCCGCCGGCGCCGCGCTCTGCAAGAACGACGGCACGAAGGTGCTGGTGCAGTCGAGCGTCGGCCGGTGCATCAGCGCCGAAGGCGCGACGCAGGGCCTCGCGATGATCACGCAGACGCAGACCAAGGTGCGGGGGACGTAGCGGCGTGAAACTCCAGAACGGCAAACATCTCTCGTTCCCATTCCGCGTGGGCAATGACGGACGCATGGCCACCGTGCGTACGCTCGACGAGCACGTGCGCGACGAGCTCGTGCAACTCATCCTCACGAACAATGCAGAGCGGCCGTTCCTCGTGGATTTCGGCGGCGGCGTGCGTCGCCTGGTCTTCGAGGGCGCGGACGACGTCACTGGCGCCGTCGCCAAGGCGACCATCACGCAGGCCATCAACGACTGGTTGGGCCATCGCGTGGTGCTCGAGACCATCCAGGTGAAGACGGAGGGCTCGACCATCTCCATCGACATCAGCTACCGGCTGGCGGGTTCAGCGGACTCGCGCGCACTGCGCTTCCAGCACGCGGGAACCTGACGGGCGCATGTACACCGAAGCCGACAAGCCTTTGCGGGAGCTGGCACTCACAGAGCCGCTGGCCGCGCGCGCGCGTCTGATGGCGGACTCTCCCGCCGTGACCGCGCCCAACGGCATCAAGCTCGTACGCGTGGTGGCGGTGGACGCGGTGGCCGACGAGGCCCGCATCGAGATCCACTTCTTCAATCTCAACTACCTCGCCGACCTCGTCGCGGGCTACACCGCGGACAAGACGCTCGCGAAACGCCTGTTTCCCATCTCGGGTGGCACGCGCCTGCGCGCCGGCGGCGCGCTCGGGCAAGTGCAGGTAGATAGTTCCGCGGCGCCCGCGACGCCCGCCATTTCGCTGCCGGTCGCCACTAGCCCGGTGCTCGTCGTGCGTGTGAGCCCGATCGGCGACTACTCCACCTACACGCTGGGCGTTTCCGCGTCGACGGGGGTGTTCGATCCGCTGTTCTCGGAAATCGGCTTCAAGTTCCGCCCGGGCTGCTTCAACAGCAACTGCGCGCCAGAGTGGGAGTCCGCGCCGCGCCCGCAGCCCGAGCTCACCATCGACTACCTCGCGAAGGACTACGCGTCGTTCCGGCAGACGATGATCGCCGCGATGATGGCACGCGTCCCCGGATGGGAAGCGACCAGCGAAGCCGACCTCGACATGGTGCTCGCCGACCTCTTCAGCGCCGCCGCCGACGAGCTCAGCGACTTTCAGGACCGCGTGATGAACGAGGCGTACCTCGCCTCCGCGCGCAAGCGAGTTTCCCTCGCGCGGCATGCGCGGTTGATGGATTACCACATCCACCAGGGCAGCCAGGCGTCGTCCTGGCTCGCGCTCGAGATCGGGCACGACGTTGGGCCGAAGCAATTCCAGTTGCGTGAGGGGCTGAAGGCGTGGGCGGGGGAGAGCTCCGCGGATGCGCCGCCAAAGGAAACGGCCAACTCGGTGGTGTTCGTGTCGCGCCATCCGACGCAGACGGTGCACCAGTATCTGAACCACATCGGGCTCTACACCTGGAGCAATACCATCACGACGCTGCGCGCGGGCAGCACGCGCGCCGACCTCAAGCTCTACCAGAGGTTCTATCCGGGCGACGGCACGGTGCCCGTCCCTGACAGCACCGACGCGGCGGCGAAGGAAATCCAGAACCTGATCCGCAACGGCAACATCCGCCGTCTGCTCATCCAGGAGCATCTGAACCCGGAAACCGGGTTGCTGCCCGGACGTGATCCATCGAAGCGGCAACTGCTGACCTTGTTGGGCGGCAGTGACCCCGCCACGGCTGCGACGGCACTCCAGGATCCGGTGACCGGCGAATGGTTCGTGCGCGTGCGCTGGGAGAAGGTGGACGCGCTGCAACGCGACTACTGCTTCCGCGTCGATTGCCCGTCCACCAACAGCGGCACGGCGCTGGGCGCCGTCGACAACATCTCGCTGTTCCACGGCAACCTGGTGCAGGTGCTTCACGGACGGATGCGCAGGACGATCTTCAAGGATCCCGAATCGCCGCTCACCAACGCAGCCGGTATGCCGCTGCAGCTCCACTACGAGCGGACGCGGTGGGGCGCGGTGTGCCGGATACCCGAAGCCAACCTTGCCTATCGCAACACGCTTGCGGGCGGCGACGTGCCTCCCGTCTCCACGCTGAACCTCACTGTGCAGGCGTCGGCGTCGGGTCCGAGCGACGCGTGGGACGAAGTCGCGAGCCTCATTCACAGCGACGACTCGGCGGAGCAGGGTGACCACTTCATCGTCGAGACCGACGAGAACCGGCGCAGCATCATCCGCTTCGGCAATGGCCGGAATGGCATGGACTTGCCCGACGGCGCGGTGGTGACGGCCAACTACCAGTTCGGCGAGCCGCTCGAGGGCAACGTCGGCGCGGACACCATCGTCTGCTTCGACGCCTCGACGGTGGTGGTGGAGTCCGTCGGACACGTGCTCACCATCCGCCGCTGCTGGAATCCCTTCGATGTCACGAACGGCAAGGACCGCGAGCCTCTCGCGGAGATCATCCGCCGCGTGCCGGAGGCGTACCGCCTGCGCCAGCTGCGCGCGGTGACGCTCCCCGACTACGTGGCGCGCGCGGAAGAGGTCGACGGTGTCGCGCGCGCCTCCGCCCGGTACGCGTGGACCGGAAGCTGGCGGACGGTGCGCATCACCATCGACCCGGCCGGCACCACGGAGCTCTCCGACAAACTACTCGCGGAAGTCGAGGCCTATCTGAATGCCGTGCGGCTGATCGGCGAGGACATCGAAGTGCGACCGCCGCTGTTCGTGCCGCTCGAGATCAAGGTGCGCGTGTGCATCGAGCCCGACGTGTGGCCCGAGGACGTGCGCTTCGTGCTGGAGCAGGAATTTTCCGATGGCTGGACCTCGGACGGACGCATGGGCTTCTTCCACCCCGACCTTTGGACCTTCGGCCAGCCGCTGCATGCCAGCCAGATCATCGGCCGCGTGCTCAAGGTGGATGGCGTGGAGCACGTGATTGCGCAGCGGCGCGCGGCGGGCTCCGAGCCGCCGATCAGCGTATCGATCAAACGCGCGAACTCGTCGTCCACGCCGGTCGAGTCGTTCACGCAGATCGACAGCAACGAAATCATCCTCGTGCTGAACGATCCCGATCACATGGAGCGTGGAACCATCACGTTCGAGCTCATGGGCGGCAGGCAATGAGCGACGCCTGCGACAACGACTGCGTCGCACCGCTGCGCTTCCCGCGCCGGCCGGGCGAGCGCCTGGCCACGGTGCACGGCGAGAACTGCTCGTGCTGCGCGCCGTCGGCGCGCGTCAGCGCCGACAACCGGCCGGCGCTGCCGCACTTCAACTATCGCAGCGGCACGTACGGGACCATCCGCGAGTGGCTGTTGCACCAGGTGAACCAGTCTCCCGGGCTCCGGCACTGGACGCATCGCGCACCCGACGACCCCGCCATCGCGCTGCTCGAGGGCGCGTCGATGCTCGGCGACATCCTCACGTTCTACCAGGAGACCTACGCCAACGAAGCCTTCCTGCGGACCGCGCAGTGGCGCGACAGCATCTCGGATCTGGTGCGGTTGTCAGGCTACCGGCTGTCGCCCGCGGTCGGCGGCAATGCGACCTTCGCGTTCGAGATCAAGAAAGACGAGCCCGTGGTGGTCCCCGCGGGATTTGCGCTCAAGGCGACGCTGGCGGAGATTCCCGCGCCGGCGACGTTCGAGACGAGGGAAGAGAGCACCGCCTATCCGTGGCTGAACCGATTCAACCTGTTCAAGCCGCTGGAAGACGGTGACATCCTCGCGACCACTACCGAGTTCTACATCACCTATCCCGAGCAGCTGCTGCAACCGATCGATCTGAAGATCGGCGATCGTCTGCTGGTCGGTGACCCGGACCTCGCGGCGGTCTTCGGCGCCGCCGCCCTGCCGAATGCCGAAGTCGTCATCGTCGACTCCATCAGCGAGTTGCATGGGCGCAAGACCTACAAGATCAAGGGCAACCTGAAGCGGTCCACTTCAATCGACACGCTGGTCGCGTTCCGTCTGGGCCGCTCGTTCCATCACCAGGGGCACAACGGCCCCGCGAACATCGTCGATCCGTCTAAGCCTATCAGTTCGACCACCAGGACCACCGCGCAAACCAATTCGAGCCCTGCCAAGACAGAGACCTCGACGACCATTCCGCGGTTGCTGGTTCCGCTCGCCCGGCCGATCAGGACCGACACGGGTGTCTTTTCCAATCCCGCGATCAGCCTTTCCATCCGCGACGTGGAGTTTCCCCTGGATCTCGAGGTACAGGACATTCCGGGCAACGTTGCGATGATCATCCAAACACGGATCGCCTCTCCGGGCGTCACCGACATCGCAAACTACTCCGACTTCCAGACGCTGATCCGAACGGTGAGGCGCGTCGACCCGATCGCGATCACCTGGGGCGCGATCAGCGGCGTCGTCAGCAAGGTGACGGTGTCGGGTCCAATTTCCGATTCGATCGGTGATGGGGACCCGATTCTCGCGCAGCAGGCGCTGGACAATGCTGAACTGGCCAATGAGGAAGCTACGCAGGCACTCGCGGACGCGGCGGCGGCCAGGACTTCCGCGCAACAGGCGCGGGCGGATGCGGATAACGCCATTGCCGCTGCCGCTGCCGCCGATGCGGACATGGCGGCGAAGACCTCGGAATTCGCGACCGCCGATGCGAAGGCTACAAACCTGGCCGTCGCCGCTGCCATCGCCGCGTCGGCGCTCAAGGACGGGCCCACCGATGCGGCCGCTCAGGCAGCCGTCGTCAAGGCGCAGGATGCATTGACTGCCGCCAACCAAGCGCAGAGCTCCACGAATACTGCGGCAACTGTTGCCGACGTCAAGGCCGACGAGGCGGAGACCATCCGGGACTTCACGGTCGCCGCGGATTTCTTGGCGCTTGGCCCTCTGGCACTCACGTCTCCGCCTCTGGCTGCTGCAACACTTGCGCTTGCGAATGGCTATGCGTTCAGAGCCGCTGCTGCGGAGCGAACTGTTTCCAACGAGGTCAACGCGGCCAAGGCCAAGGTCGACGACGCGCAGACCAAAGCTGTGGCCTCCAAAGTGGCTGTCGATGCGGTCGCCGCCGCCGCCGCGGAAGACGCCGATGCCCGCCGCCGCTCGGAGCTGGCTGATCAGGCCGCGAGTGACGCAAAGGATGCGGCGGATCTAGCCGCGGGCGCATTGGCTCTAGCCAGAGGTGCTGCGGCGTTGGCTCACTACAACGAGGCAATTGCGAAGCTGACGGCCGACGGTCGCGAAAAGGAAGCCGACGACTTCGAAGCGCTGGCCGCGATCGCGGTGGAAACCGCCGCGATCAAGGAAGCCGCGAAGCTCACGCGCATGTACATCGGCGATGCACTGTTCCACGAAGTCACCACGCCGTTGTTCACGCTCAAGCGCGCGAAAAAGGAGATCGCCGCGACGACGGGCAACAAGCTGAACTTCTACGGCACGGTGGACGAGGTCGAAGCCCTCGAGAGCCGCCGCATCATGCTGCAGAAGGATGGCGAGCCGAGCGAACTGGTCAGGGTGTCGAGCGTCGACACGACATCCGCGACCGGCACCGAGGCGCTACGGCAGCTGCACGAAATCACGCTGCCCGCGAACGTCAGCTACGCCGACTTCTCGAACACGAAGCCGAGGGTCACCGTGTTCGGCAACGTCGTCGACGCGAACGAGGGCAGGACGCTGCCCGAGGTCGTGCTCGGCAGCGGCGATGCCAGCGCGGTGTTCCAGAACTTCAGACTACCGAAGGCGCCGCTCACGCATCACCTCGTCGCGGGCAATACGCCGGCCGAAACGCCGGAGATCGCGGTCTACGTCGGTGGCCGCGAATGGCAGCGGGTAGATAGCCTGTTCGGGCGCGGCGCCGACGAGCGCGTCTACATCGTGCGCGAGGACGCTGCCGGCAACAGCTGGGTGCAGTTCGGCGACGGCAAGACCGGCGCGCGCCTCACCAACGGCGTGAACAACGTCACCGCGGTCCAGCGCATGGGCGCGGGTGCATTCGGGCCGCTCAAGGAAGACACCAAGGTCCAGGCGGTCGCGAAGCTCAAGAATTTCGATCAGGCACAAATGCTCGACGTGGTCACGGGCGGCGCGCCACCGGAGAGCGGCGACAACGCGCGCGAGGCCGCGCCCGGCAAGGTGCAGAGCCTGGGCCGCATGGTCAGCCTGCAGGATTTCGAACGCGAAGCGGCCGCCATTCCGGGCGTCGCCCGAGCGAGCGCCGCCTGGCAGCTCGAGGACAACGTTCCGGCTGTCGTCGTGAGCGTTCTGATGGACACCGGGCGCGCAGCGGAGCGGCTCGCCGTTCGCGACATCATCATCGGCTACAACACGCAGCGTGGCGCGGGACGAACGGCCATCGAGGTGCTTGAAGGCAGGCGCATGCACGTCACCGTGTCGGTGCAGTACGCGCTGCAACCCGGCTATCGCTCCGATCTCGTCGAGCCGCAGATCCGCCGCGCGCTCGGCGTGAACACCGGGCTGGCGGTGTGGCAGGAAGATCAGACCGGTCTCTTCAGCCTGAGGCGGCGCCGGTTCGGTGGGAGCGAATACGCGTCGTCCATCGAAGGCATCACGCAGAACGTGGAGGGCGTGCTGTGGGCGAAGGCCGTGACCTTCGCTGCACTCGCGGACACGGACGCGCCCGCGGACCTCCCGCTGCCGACGGGGTCGGTGCTCGAGCCGGTGGTGACGTGCGACGCGCAGCACGTGCTGAGCCTCTTCGATGCGCATCTGTCCCTGACCGCCGTCATGGCGCTGGGGAGCTGACATGACCACGGGCAAACGCGTAGAGCTGTATCGACGCCTTCCGGAGATCTACCGGATCAAGGACGAAGGCCTGCCCGAGCTCTACCTGCGCGACGGCGAGCGCGTGCCCGCGCACCAGTTGCGCAGCTATCTCGAGCCCGTGGAGGACATGTTCTCGGCCATCCACGAGAACATCGAATCGCTGTACCACGATTTCTTCATCGAGACCTGCGATGACTGGGTGATCCCGTACATCGCCGACCTGCTGGGCACCAGCCATCTCTCCGGCGACACCTGGACGCTGCGCGCCGACGTCGCCGACACCATCGCGCTGCGCCGTCGCAAGGGCACGCTCGGGGCCATCGAGCTGCTCTCGTTCATCCTCACGAAGTGGGGGGTGCACTGCGTCGAGCTCATGGAGAACATGGTGTGGAACCAGCACCTCAACCATCAGCGTCCGGACCGCGGCGGCGTGCCGCCCTACGGGCTGCCGAGGCTGCGCTCCGCGCCCGTGCGCGGTGGCACGGCAAACCTGCGCGATCCCTCGCTGCTGTCGCAGCTCGGCACGCCGTTCGACCCGTTCGCGCACGTGGCGGACGTGAAGCCCCACGAAGCCGGGCAGGTGCGCTACAACCTGCCGAACCTGGCGATCTACTTCTGGCGGCTCAAGGCTTGTCGGCTCAACGTCACGCGGCCGCATGCGCTCAAGGTGTCGCCGCCGTCGGGTGCACCCCGCGTGGTGCGCATCAACGTCGACCCGGTGCCGGTCAACAACCTTTCGATGCCCTATGTCGAACTCGACAACCTTCCGGCCGGCCGGCCGGGGACGCTGTTCAATACGAACCGGTTCGATCTCTTCAACCGGAGGCGCTCCGGGCCGGAGAAGCTGAACCTCGCCGCCATTGCGCCGCGCATCACCTCCGCGGACCAGGTGCCGGCGCCGATCCCGGTGGAGCGCATCTCCGACGCGGACTTCGCCGCCGCGTACGATGCATCCCTGGCCTCGCCGGTGCCGCAGCCGTTCGCCTCGTTCGCCGCCGCTTCCTTCACCGCGCCACATGAATATGTGTCGGTCGAAACCTATGACGAGCTGCGCGCGGACCTGAGCACGCTCGACATCTCGGACCAGGGCCTGCAGCTCCACCTGCCGAAATCCATCTTCCCCAACCAGGGCTGGCCGCACTCGGCGCTGCCGCGCAACTGGACCATCCGCGGAGAGAACCTGTGCGCCTGGGAGCGCGGGCTCCAGCCGCCGCTCGGCAATCGGGAGATCGCCATCGACCCCATGCGCGGGCGCATCTGCATCGGCGTGCTCGACGACGAGCTGGCGGATGCGCTGGTCGACCACCTGCTGATCTCGTTCGCGTATGGCGTGGTGGGCGAGGTCGGCGCGCATCCGATCTCCTATCCCGCGCTGCCCGCGGCATTCGACCACGACCGCACGCCTGGAGTGATCTACAAGACCGTCGACGTCCGGCAGGGGCCGTCGTTGCAGCACGCGCTGTGCGATGCGTTGCTCGCGGCGCGCCAGGCGGTGGCCGCGGATCGGAACGCGCTCGGGAAAGTGCCCATCGTCATCGAGATCACCGACAGCCGCGTTCATGCGCTCGACATCGACGCGCTGCCGGCGGCGGACGTCGTCGACGAGCACGGCATCCGCAGCATCAAGCTGCACGCGCCGCTCATCATCCGCGCGGCCGACGAGCAGCGGCCCATCCTCGAGCTCGCGCGGCCGCTGGCGTTCCGCCCGGCAATGGTGGCCGGCACGTCCGCCCCGCAGCAGTTGCAGTTCGATGCCGTCATGGACGCATTGTTCGTGCGGCTCGAAGGGCTGTACGTCGCGCGCGGCCTCGATTTCGGCGCGACCCTGCCGCTGGTGGCGCGCGCCGCGCTCAACAAGCTCGAGATCCTCAACTGCACGCTCGACCCGGGCGGCTTCCGCCGTTTCAACAGTACGCGCGCGCCGCTGCTGCCGGCGTTCAAACTGCTCGAGCCCTACGGCTTCGCCGACGCCGACGAGGAGCGCGAGTTCAAGCAGGTGCCGGAGATCGACATCCAGCGCTCGATCTGCGGCGCGCTGATGGCCGACGAGGGCTACCGGTTGTGCATCGCGGATTCGATCGTCGAATCGATCCCGGTGGCGGCGACGGATTCGTTCGCGATCACGGGCGCCAGCGACCCGGTGAACGGCTACGCGGGCCGGACGTGCATCAAGAACGTGACGCTGCTCGGCCGCGCGCGCGTCGCGGGCATCGATGGCAGCGGAGTGATCTTCAGAGGCGCGCTGCAAGCCTTCGACCAGCAAACGGGTTGTCTGAAGTACTGCTGGTTCGCCGACGATGCGCGCAATCGCCTGCCACAGCACTTCGCCTGTGTCAGCGGTGCCGACGCGCGGCTGATCTTCACGAGCGAATACTTCGGTGACGCCGCGTATTGCCAGCTCTCGCTTGAATGCGATCGACGCATCCTCGAGCAGGGCGTCGGCGGCGATCAGATGGGCGCATTCAATTTTCTCCTGGAAGCTCACAAGTGGCGCAATTTGAGAATTCGGTTTCGCGAGTTCATGCCAGTTGGAATCCGGCCGCTTTTGATTCCGGCAACCTAGGACGGATTGTATGAAGGGCGATTTCTCCAGCTGGAACAAGGACCGGTCCCAGAACTTCCGGGGGACGCTGCATCAGCAAGGCAGGGTCTTGCTCGATCGCGACTGGAATGCACAAACCGAGATCATCGGCGAGTGGCAGGAAACCGCGGGGCGCGATGCCTTCGGCGCTGGCGTCGCCGCCGTGCCGGCGGAAGTGCCGCTGGGCTTCAAGGTGACCGAAGCCCGGATCGACGCCGGCGTCGTCAAAGTCTCCGCGAACAAGGGCCGCGTGTGGGCCGATGGCCTGCTGGTCGAGGCACCGCGCGATCTCTCGCGACGTGTCGCGGCGTATCTCAACCTGCCTGCGGGCTCGGTGCCCGACACCGCCGCGGCTCCGAACGACGCGGTGATCCTGGAAACCTGGCTCGAGGCACTGAGTCCGTTCCAGGCGCCATCGTTGCTCATCGAGCCCGCGCTAGGCGGCGTCGACACCACAGAGCGCGTGCAGACCGCGTACCGCTTCCGGCTCTTCCGCATGGCGGACGGCGAAACCTGCGACTCCATCGCGCCACAGCTGCGCGACGATTTCTCGACCAAGGGAAAGCTCACCGTCAAGCTCAACCCCACCGTCGTGGTGACCGGCGACTGCCCGGTGGTCGAGAGCGGCGGCTACACCGGCTTCGAGCATCGCCTGTATCGCGTTGAAATCGCCGAGACGAGCCGGACCGGAAACTTCTTCAAGTGGTCGCAGTTCAATGGCGGCCTCGTGGGTACGGGCGACTTCGACGCCGTCAGCCGCCGGGTAACCCTCCACGGCAACCTGAATGCGATCGTGCACGCGGGGCTCAACGAGTTCTATCTCGAAGCGCTCGACTTCGATGAGGCCTACGGCTTCTGGCGCGTGGTCTACGGCGCCATGGCAACGCTCGGCGCGGATAACATGCTCACGCTGCCGCCCGTCGCGGACGCGCGGGAATACCTCGGTTCGATGCCGCCCGCTCCCGCGAAGGGCAAGCGTTTCTTCCGGCTGTGGAACGGCATCGAAGCCATCGCCGACTACATCGCCGCCGACCGGGATCTGCCCGACCTCGTGGGCATCCGGCTGCGCTTCGACACGGACGCGAGCGGCAGGCACACGCCGTCCGACTTCTGGACCTTCGAAGTGCGTGCCGGCGAAATCGGCAACGCTGCCGTGCTCATCGGCGATCCGGTGACGTTCGCGGGCGCGCCGCCGCAGGGAATCTTCTATCACCGCGTCCCGCTGGCGGAGCTCGAGTGGACCGGCACCAGCATCACGGGCGATGCCATCCACGATTGCCGCAGCGTCTTCCAGCCACTGACCCGGCTCAAGAACTGCTGCACCTACCGCGTTGGCGATGGCACCCGCAGCCACGGGGACTTCAGCAGCATCCAGGATGCCATCGATGCGCTGCCCGCGGAAGGCGGCCAGGTGTGCGTGCTGCCGGGCCTATATAGAGAGAGCGTCCACATCCACGAGCGCGTCAATGTGGTGGTGCACGGCTGCGGGCCGCGCACGCGCGTTAGCGCCCGCGTGACCACCGATGCGGCCGCGGCGATGCCTGCGTTCCTGGTCGAGGACTCGACCGGCATCGCCATCGAGGGCATGGCGATCGAAGCCGGGCCGCGCAGCGCGCTGCAGATCGACAACTCGCGCTTCGTCACGTTGCGTGGCTGTCTCGTGCAGATGCGCGACGTGGCCTCGCTGTGGCAGGCCATCTTCAGCCGCGGCGACGATGTGAACATCGAAGACAACACGGTCGAGATCGTGGCGGCGGAAGGCGGCGCACCGGCCGCCACCATTCCGCCGCCGGTTGGCGATGCACTCGCGCCCAACGGCGTACGCACTCCGTCGGCCGCGTCGCGGCTCGCAGTGATCACGCGCGGCGGCATCCAGGTGGCCGGCGGTTCCGATCGCGTGCGCATCTTCAACAACCGCATCCGCGGCGGCACCTGGAATGGCATCACGCTAGGAAGCCTCGAACAGCCCGACGTAGAAGACAGTGGAACTCCGGATCTTCCCGAATCGGAAGACGACTGCGCGCAGTGCAGGCCCGTCGACCTGACCGCGCCGCCCCCGCCCGCGACGGCCGACGCGCCGTCGGCCCACTTCACCTCCGCGGGCGATCTGTACGACATCGAAATCGGCGGCAACCACATCACGGACATGGGCATCAACGGCATCGGTGTCGTGCGCTTCTTCAACCTCGCAGACGGCGGCGAGATGATCGGCGTGCACGGCCTGCACATCACCGACAACATCATCACGCGCTGCATGCGGCTCACGCTGGGTGACGTGGAGAAGTCCATGGAGCGGCTGATTGGCTATGGCGGCATCGCGCTCGCCAAGGTCGGCGACCTGCGCATCCTGCGCAACCAGATCATGGGCAACGGCGCGAGCGACCGGGCGCCCATCTGCGGCGTGTTCGCGATCATCGTCCAGGGACTGCAACTCGACGACAACCGCATCTTCGACAACGGCCACGCGCGCGACGGCGCGGACGGCGCGCTGCGGCCCGGCGTGCGCGGCGGCGTGCACGTGTGGCTCGTGCTGCCGACCATCGAGCAGGCGGCGGGTGGCAAGTACCAGTCGTCGTTCGTGAGCCGCGAGTCCGCGCGCAACGGCCTCACTACCTGCGAGGTGCGCGACAACATGATCGTCGCGCCGCTCGGGCGCGCGTTGACGTTCTTCGCGCTGGGGCCGGTGGTGGTCGCACGCAACCGGCTGGTGACCCAGGGCACCACGGGCAGGGGAATGGATCTCGCCGCGGCCACCGTGCTCATCGGCGATCTGGGCATCAGCAACGAATGGACCTGGGGCCTGCTGGCGATGCTGCTGTGGACGCGGTTCGGCACGTACAAGCCGATAGACAGTTTCAACACCTGCGCCTACGCGAAAGCGTTCGGCCTGATCCGGTCGCTGAAGCCGCCGGCGCTCTGGCCGCCGATCAGCGCCTTGTGGGCCACCGGCAAACTACTGCTGACGGAGAACCAGATCACGCTCGACGTGGCAGAGGAGAATCGGCCACTCGGTATTGCGCTGACGTCGGTGTTCGTGTTGTCGCTGGACGACGTCGGCATGGCCGACAACCAACTCGAGGTCAGCTCGACGAATTTTTTCGTCGCGGCCGATGCGCTCGTGCTCGGCGGCAGCCTGCGCGTCGCCGACAACCGCTTTTCCGAGACCTGGTACCGCACGTACTTCTCGGCGTTCACGTGGGGCGGCATGAACACGACGACGGACAACCAGTCCACGCATTGCATCCGCGCGGCGGCGCTGTTGCCGCGCATGCTGATCAATCGCGACAACCTCGCGTTGATCGAAGTCTTCTGCCCGAATGAATGCGGACAAGGGTGAGCACCATGCCTGAACAGAAAAACACCGGCTTTTCCTACAACATCCCGGACGGCTTCTCGGCCGATGCGATGCGCGACGAAATGCTGAAGGGGAAGGCTGACGCGGCCCTGCTCGAGCTGATGGGCGAGGCGCTCGACCTGTACTCGTTCATGGGCACGCTGCCCGACGCGCTCATCGCTTCGCAGAAGCGCGAGGCGAAGCGGCTGGCGAAGTTCTCCGGAGAGAAGAGCCCGCGCATCGAAGCGCTGAAGGCATCGATGGAGCAGGCTGCGCAGCTCGATACGACCGTGCGCTGGGGAAGGGCGCGCTTCGACCGCGCGGTGGCTTCGGCCATCGAGCCCAACGAAGTGTTCCACGGCTTCGTATCCGGCGCCGGCCTGCAGATGCAGAAGGGCTACACGGTTCGCCTCATGGGCGCGGACGGCAAGCCGCGGCAGTCGGCGTTTACCGAGGCCGACGGCTACTTCACGATGACGCTGAAGGCGCGCGACAAAACCAGCGCGTATCGCACGAACGATGAAACCCGGACTGTGCTGCTCGGCGAACTATTCAAGGTCTTCGGCATGCGCGGCTCATCCGCGACCGCGTCCTCCAAGGCCGGGGCGGCAACCGCGGTGAACGACGCGCCCCAGGACACGGCCGCCACGGAGAAGGACCTGGCCAGCGTCGAGATACTCGACCCGAATGGCCGAGTGGTTCAGCAGGATCCGATTCCCGTCGACGTCAATGGTGGCACCGTCTATCGCGAGTACCTCGTCGGCAGCAAGCCGGGCGACGTCGTGACGAAGCGGTACGTCGGCAACACCGCGTCGCGCGAGATTCACGATACGCAGAACCTGAAGAAGCAGTGCAACTTCGACGCCATCCGCCCGAACCACAAGGTAGAGTTCGACAGCACCACGGCCGCCGAGAAGGCGGGCTACGACTATTGCGCGCATTGCTTCGACCGGAAGATGTCGAAGCGGTGATGGCCCGCTGCGATGAAAACCTTCGCGCAGGAGAAATCCACGGACTCGCGAGCCCGGCAGGGCTCCACGCACTCTCTTGCGTTCGATGTCTCGCGGCCGGCAATCGGGCTGGCCGGCGCTCCCGCCACGTTCCTTTGCGTGCCGAACGAGAAGGGCATGACCGAGGCGCTGAGGGCTGACGGCGACTGCCGGCCGCCAGAGCCAGTCGCATCCGTGGAGGTGCCGCCGGCACCTCGAGTGCCTCAAGCGTCTCGCCCCCCGGCGACCACGGCAAATCCAGCGAAGCAGGCGGCCAAGCCGAGGAAGGCGAAGTGAAGGCATTCGCGACGAAAACACCGGCGCCTGGACACTCGCCGGACCATGCTGCCAGGCGGCACGAGGGTTCCCCCGCCGAGGTCTTCCGCACGGCGGCCCCTGCGGCCGTCCGTGCCCGAACGTCGTGCGCATGTGGGGGCGGCTGCCCTCGCTGCGCAAGCGCGCTTGTCGTCGGCCCGCTCCGCGATCCGTTCGAACAGGAAGCCGAGCGAGTCGCCGGCGAAGCCGCGGCCGGTCCTGTCAGCACACCAATCAGCCGGATCGGTAAGCACGTGCAGCGCGCCGACGTTACCGGAGGCGGCTCCACCGGAGCAGCGCCGTCGAGTGTCGGCGGCGTCCTTGCGGGAAACGGCACGCCGATGCCCGCGTCGGTGCAATACGAGATGTCGGGGCGGTTTGGGCGCGATCTCTCGAACGTCCGCGTCCACACCGGGCCGCAGGCCGAGCTGTCTGCCCGCGATGTGTCGGCAAAAGCGTACACGGTCGGCCACCACATCGTATTCGGCGCCGGACACTACGCGCCCGACTCAGCTCGCGGCAAACAGCTGCTCGCGCACGAGCTGGCCCATGTGGTGCAGCAGTCCGGTGGCGGCGCCTACCTGGCACGGTCGGTCGATGACTGGCTCACCGGCTCCGTCAACGTGGGTGCGATGAGCTACACCCAGCTTCTAGGCGAGGTCGACGAACTTGCTCAGTACCTCGAGCGACAGACCGAGTCGTCGCCCGATACCACCCGGATTGAAGAGGCGTTGCGGGCTCTGCGCGCCGAGGTGAACCGGCGGGACACCGCCGCCGAGGGCCCTCGGGCGCGCGGGCGAGGCGGCCGACGCGCCGCCACGCGGGCGAGCGACTCGCCGCTGCCGGCGCGCTATCCGCGCGTGCTCACCGAGATGACGAGCGTGGCCTACGCCGACCCGGCGGAGATGCGCGCCGAGTACGACCTGATCATGCAGTGGCTGGCGCGAAGCGAGATCAGCGCGAATGAGCGGCGCATCCTCACTGCCGAGCGGGACAGCCTCTCGCCGCAGCTCCGAGCGGACCGCGGACTCGTCGCCGCCGAGAGCCGCGCGGCGCGGCTCCGGATGGCGCTGTCGCCTGTCGCAGACGACGACGCGCGCACGCTCGAGACGCTCGCCCGCACGATCCAGGGGATCGTCGCGGAGCCGGGAAGCGACATCCGCTACATCTATCAGGGGCACGAACGCATCGGGATTTCGGCCGCACAAGCCGAGCAGTTGCGCCGCAACCTCCGGACTGAGCTCGAGCGCGCCGCCCGTTCCATCGATTCGCGCGCTTCTTACTACTGGGATCGCTACAACTCCCAGCTCGCCATCAACAGAGACTCGCCGATCATCGCCAGCATTTCCGGCTGGCGGGTCGAGGATCCCGGGGACGAACTCAGGGGGCGCTACTTCTGGGTCTACCAGCGTATTCGCACGATCCAGGAGCACCTCGCGGCCGATCGCCTCGTCGAGGCAGCGGCCCTCCTGCCGCGCGTCGAGTTCGTCGGTCAGGAGATGCGCCGGCTTTCGCGGGCGTTCTACGAGGGCTACATCGAGGGTGCCGAGACGGCGGTGGCCGTCCTGGAGTTCACGCGCGATGCGTCGTTCGCCATCGCGGGCAGCGTCGCGGCGATCGTGGCCGCCCCGATAGTGGCCGGGGTCGTGGCCGGAACGGGGGCGACCGGTGTGCTCGCGGCGGGGCTGACGACGGTCGGCACCGGCCTCGTCGTCGGCACCGGCACGGCCGTGGTCCGCGGCGGCTCGGCCGCCACGGGAACGGCAATGGCGGGTGGATCATGGAACGAGGTGAGCTCGGCGTTCCGTGGTGAGGCGATCCGCGGCTTCCGCGAGGGGTTCATCAACGGCGGCGCCGGCGCCGCGGCGCGGCTGCTCGGCCCGGCGTTGGGTGTGGGCACGTCGCTTGGCGCGCAGGCGTTGCGACGGGTTGCGGCCGAGGCCATCGTCAATGGCACCGCTGCGATGGTCGATGTCCTGTGGCAGGGCGGGTCGCTCGATGCAGCCGTCGAGGCGGGCGCAAGAGCCGCCGTGCTCTCTGTACCAGGCGCGCTGCTCGGTGGATCGAACAACCCCATCGTCCGCAATCTCGTGGCGCCGCTCACGGCTGGCGGGATGGCGTACATCGGCGCACGAGCTTCGGGTGCTTCGCCTGGAGATGCGATGCAGGCGGCGGCAGTGGCAGTCACCACCAACATCTTGATGACACGCAGCTCCCACGACGCGCGTTCTGAGGCCGCGCTGTTCGACAGGGGCCGCGCGATGGGAGGGCGCATGCGCGAAACGGCCGCGAACGCCACGCGGCGAGTGGCGTTGTACGGCGCAGCCACGATGATCGGCGTATCCGACGCCGTGCCCCCGGTTCGATCGAGCCATGGTGGCACCTCCACCGTGCTCGACACCGACATGTCGCCGACGGCGGTCATCAGCTCCACGGCGCCGACATCCACGGCGGACGTCGAGACGTTTCCGGTAACGTCGACTGTCGCAGCCGACGACACAGCCCCGGCGCCAATCTTGACGGCGACGGCTGCGGACGGAACGACGTCGACGACGAGCACGACCACGCCGACGCCGACGCCGGGGGAGGCGAGCCCGACGACCTTATCGAGCCCAACGGGGGCCGATACGGCTCCGGCGACCAGTTCGAGCGCCGCGACCTCGCCAGCGGTCGCATCGACGGCGGCATCGGCGGCAGTCAGCAGCGCAACTCCCGCTGACGCGGGCCCTGCCGCGACAGCGCCAGGGCCCAGCGCGGCGACGCCGTCACCCCTGGCACCGATCGCCGGCGCGCAGGACATTACCGTGAGCACTGCGACTCCAGGACCTGTCGACACTCACGACATGGGAAGTCAGCTAAGCGCAGAGCTTGGCCTACCAGCCGTGCAACCGGCAACAGGAACGATAGCTGCCCGCACCGCTGCGGCATCTGCGGACGCCGTGGCCGGCGGATTCGCTACGCCGCAAGGTGATCCTGCGGGACCGGTGTCCGCCGTGGTGGGAGAGCACCGCCATGCGTCCGAACGAAACGCGGCTACCGGTCAGACAGGAGCGACGCGTCAGTCGGCACACATTGGCGCCACGTCGCTGCTCCGCACGCTGCTTGGGTACAGCCGCGGCGCCGCGCTGACAGTACTGCTTCCGCCCGCGCAGCACCATGCATTCGACATCCACTGGATGCGCTGGATAGCTGCTAGGCGGAATTCGATCCGTGCATCCGGCAGCACGACGTTTACGGCGCCGTTGAGCGACATTCTCGGTGCACAACGCCGGGCGATTCAACAGACACCAGGCCTGACACAGCAGCAAAGAAGTACTCTGCAGTGGATGCTGGAGAGAGAAATTCAGACGTTTGCCGCCAACCTGCCAAATGGTATGGCCACCACAGTCCCGCTGCCCGCAGTTCTCGGCAGCTGATCCCGCCATCAGTGAGCGAGCGCGATGGGTTTCAACGTAGAGACGCCGCTACTTCGGGCCGCGGGGAAGGCCCTGCCGCAATGGGACCACACGGCATTCTCTTTGCGCTGCGGCAGTGACATGGGCCCAACTGGCGCTGAGGCGGCTGGCTCGACGGACTTGACTTATCAACCAGCTCACGCGACTTATCCGCCCTTCTGTCGGACGCGCGAGAGAAAACATCGGCCTCCATTGCCGCCAGACCGCCTGCGGAGGGTGCAATGAATTTGACCGAAACCGAAGTCATGGGACTGCAGCGACGGGCCGACGCAAGAACCGAGAGAGCGGATTCGGCCCGACATGCCCGGCTGATCTTGTTGCGCACGGATGGTCTGACGTGGGCGGAGATCTGGGCCAAGCTTGATTGCAGTGACAGCTACATCGATCGCTGGAGCAAGCGCTTGGCAGCCGATCGGCTGGCAGGACTTTTCGCTCGGCATGCCGGGCGCGAGCGCTACAAGGTGACCGACCGCATCGAGGCGCGCGCACTGGCACGCACGACCAAGCACAAGCCTGCGGATGGCTCGACGCATTGGTCCACGCGCAAGCTCGTGGCCGAACTCGGCGGAGACATCTCGCACATGACCGTGGTGCGCATCTGGGCCAAGCACGGCATCAAGCCGCATCGGCTGGAAGGCTACCTCGCCTCCGGGAGAAACGCATGAGCAATCCAATCAACCCTGCAGCCGAGGCGCTCAGCGCATTCTTCGTTGGCCTGTTGTACTTCTTGGCACAATGGATGTGGCAAATGGCGAATGCCAAAAGCGGCGCAGCCCTTCCTGTTGCCTACGTGCTGTTCATTGGAACAGCCGTATCCGGCGCCGGCAGCTTTCATGCGCTGCTGATGTATGGTGAGTGGCCGCCAGGTCGGATGAGGGTCGTCAATGCGTTGTTGTTTTCTCCATTTCTCGTCGTCGGCCTCGCTTCGTATGAGCGCGCGAGAATAGCCTTGTCCCCGAGTGCCTCCGCCTGGTACGAGCATTGGGCATTTGTAATTGCCGTGGGCGTCGTAATTGGATTTGTGCCCCTGGCTGCATCATATGCCATTGCTCGGTCTCGAACCAGCAAGTCCATTGACACGAGCCATTGATCTCTTTCGGTGAGCGGCCCAGTGAGACGAGACTCGCGACGCCATCCCGGGTGGCGGAGGTTTTCGCGCTGAGTCTTGGTTGCCACAGCCACTCCTAGTCTTACTGTGTCAGTAAAATCAAGGCATTATATGCATCTCTTCATCCTTTGCGCGAGGAATGATGGATGCAAGCGCCCGGTTCGAGCAGTACATGGAGCATCTGGCTGAAGGTTTGGGTCACGCGGATCGCCGCGCCGGCCTTCGGGGTTACTGCACTGGCCTGATGCTGCCTTTGTCGCGCAAGAGCATCGAGCCGATCGCGGCCCGAGTGGATCCGCTGCACGCCAGCGCGAAGCACCAAGCCTTGCACCACTTCGTCGCCAAGGCACAGTGGAGTGACCGCGAGATGCTGCAGCGCGTCGCCCAATGGGTCGTACCGAGGATGGACCTTTCTCGCGGGGGCTTCTGGATCATCGACGACACAGGTTTCCCGAAGCAGGGTACGCATTCGGTCGGGGTTGCGCGCCAGTACTGCGGGATGCTGGGCAAGCAAGACAACTGCCAGGTCGCGGTGAGCGTGTCCTTGGCCTGCGAGGACGGTAGCCTGCCGGTGTCGTGGCGGCTGTACCTGCCCCATGAATGGGCTGACGACCAAGCGCGTCGTCAGAAGGCGGGCGTCCCAGCAGAGGTCGAGTTCGCGACCAAGCCGCAGATCGCGCTGCAGGAACTTGAGGCATTGCTGGCCGAGGGCGCTCCCCGGCATTGCGTCCTGGCCGACGCTGGCTACGGGGTCGATACGGCCTTCCGGCAGCGACTGACCGAGTTGGGGTTGCCGTACATGGCGGGTATCACCTCAGTGCTGTCCGTATGGCCGCCGGACGTTGAGCCGCTTCCGCCCAAGCGGTATAGCGGCATGGGACGACCGCCGGTGATGCCTCGGCGAACGTCCATGCGACAGCCCAAGAGCGTCAAGGCGTTGGCCCAGTCGCTGCCAGCCACCGCCTTCCAGGCGATCAGTTGGCGCGAAGGCACCAACGAGACTCTCAGCAGTCGTTTTGCCGCCATGCGCGTTCGCCGTGCCGGAGGCAATTCTGGGCGCGCCCGGCTGCAGCCACAGGAGTGGCTGCTCATCGAATGGCCGGCAGGGCAAGACGAGCCAACAAAGTACTGGCTATCCACTCTGCCCGAAGGCACAGCGATCAACGACTTGGTCGACGCGGCGCACCTGCGCTGGCGCATCGAACGCGACTACCAAGATCTGAAGCAGGAGTTCGGTCTGGGCCACTACGAAGGCCGAGGGTGGCGAGGGTTCCACCATCATGCGTCGCTATGCATCGCGGCATACGGCTTCCTGATGGCACAAAGACTCATCGTCGGCATTTCAGCCCGACGGCAAAAAAAACTTCGCCGAACGCCAAGTGCCTGCCCTTCCCAACGATTACATCCCCCGCGGCAGTCCTGCGCGCCCAGCGCCACGTCCCGGACTCGCGATAGCGTCGCTGCGTCACTACCTGAGCTACCGTCTGATCGAACGAATGGGACTATGTCCGTGCTGCGGAAAAGATCGAAGTCGATCTAACGTTGTGACACAGTAAGACTAGCGCCTTGGCCAGACGTTGGTTCTTGACACTGCGCCGGTGTCAGCACGCGATCGGCGGAGACAGGCCGGGCCAGGCGGCGCGACGTTGTGGCGTCGCTGTCCTAGTCAAACGTGTGGATGCAAACGGCTCTGCGTTTGAGATAGTGGCCAGGGGTGCCTCCACCGTGGTGCCGCATCCTCGGGAGTCCTCGTTGTCCTACGTCGGCCAGCCATTCGCGCACGACATCTTCGTCAGCTACAGCCACGGCAGCGACGCCGCTGGCGACGCGACGCTGCAAGGCTGGTCGCTCGCGTTCGTCGGCCAACTCGAACGCGAGCTGCGCGCCGACCGCGCGTTCCGCGATACGTTGTCGCTGTTCGTCGACGCGCAGGGCAGGGCGGGGCAACGGCTGGACCGCATGGCGCCGCTGACGGATCAGCTCGACAGCCACGTCGGCGCTGCGGCGCTGCTGCTGGTGCTGCTGACGCCGGACTACCAGGCCAGCGGCTGGTGCCGCGACGAACGCGACTGGTGTGCGCGAAGCGCTGCTCGGCATGGCCGGTGAGCTGGCGCAGAAGCTCGATCTGCTGAAGGCCGAGCTCGAGCGCCGCCTCGCTGCCGAGACCGACGCCGGCCGGCTGGCGAGCGCCGGCGGCCAGACGCTCTACCTTCATGGCCGCGCCGACCGCGCCGCCGAGTGGGAGCGCGCTGCCAACGAGCTGACCACCAGCGGTTACGCGGTGCTGCCCGGCGAGCCCGATCCGGTCGACCGCGATCCGTCGCGGCAGGAAGTGATCCGTCAGCAGCGTGTCGAGACGCTGACGGTCTGCGATGCGCTGGTGCTGGTGGCCTCGCCCGACGGGCGTGCGGTCGATGCCGACCTGATCGTCGTCGGCAAGCACGACCGCAACTCGGCGCGCTCGCGGCACGACCGGCTGCTGCCTTGCGCGCTGCTCGACACGATAGGCGCGCCGGTGGCGACCCCGGTTCGCCGCAACACCGCGCGCATCGTGCAGGCCGACTGGCTCGATGCCACGCACGATCCGGTGACGCCGGTCGTGCAGCGCTGGCTGAACGAGAAGTCGCAGCAGGCGACGCCGCCATGAACGATGCGATCGATATTCCGCCCGACGCCGACGACCTCGCGGCGCCATTCCAGGTCACGATGCCGCCGCGGCCGTATCCTGGTCTGCGCCCCTTCGATGAAAACGAGTGGCCGATCTTCTTCGGCCGTGAGCGCATGACCGACGCCGTGGTGGCGGGACTGGTGAGCCGCCAGTGCATCGTCGTGCACGGTGATTCGGGCGCTGGCAAGAGCTCTCTGATCCGCGCCGGCGTGCTGCCGCGGCTGCGCCAGGAACAGGCCCGCTGCGGCCAACGGTGGCGCACCTGCATCACGCTGCCGCGCGGCGGCCCGCTCGGCAACCTGGCGCGCGAACTGGCTGCACTGGACAGCAGCGGCGGCGATGTCGAGCAGATGCTCGAGCTGCGCCGCCTGCTCAACCAGGGCCGGCGCGCCCCGGAGGCGCTGGCCCAGGCGCTGCTGCGCGATCCGCATGACCGGCTCTGCATCCTGATCGACCAATTCGAGGAGCTGTTCGAGTTCGCGCGCCAGGGCGGCACGGCCGAGTGCCGGCTGCTGACCGATTTCATCGTCCGCATGGCCGAGGCGCCGCCGCCGGGCCTGTACCTCGCGCTGACGATGCGCTCCGAATTCCTCGGCAACTGCGCACGCTTCCCCGGCCTGGCCGAGGCCGTCAACGAGCGCCAGTACCTGCTGCCGCCGATGGCGACGAGTGACCTGCTGCGCGCCATCCGCGAGCCGGCGCCGCCGTATGGCGGCAGCATTGACCCCACGCTGGCCGAGCGCCTTGCGGCCGACGCCGCCGCCAGCGACGGCCTGCCGTTGGTGCAGCACGCGCTGATGCGACTGCAGGCGCTGCGCGGCGGCGGCGCGACCTGGCGGCTGGATGCGGCTGACTACCCCGCCGACGGCCTCACCGGACTGCTCTCGCGCCACGCCGACGAGATTTCCGAAGCGGTGTCCCGCCTTGCCGGCGTCGACGCGGCGCTGGTCGAGCGGCTGTTTCGCGCGCTGATCATCGTCAGTCCTGAGGGCCAGGTCGTGCGCCGCCCGCAACCGCTGGCACGGCTGGCCGCTGTCTGCGGCGCGCCAGTCGACGTGCTGGCGCGAGTGGTCGAGATCTTCCGCGCCGACGGTGTCAGCTTCCTGACCACACGCAGCCGTAGCGATGCGCTCGGCGACGAAGAATGGATCGACATCGGCCACGAGGCGCTGGTGCGCTGCTGGACGGCGCTGTCGCATCCGCAGCGCGGCTGGCTGGTGCGCGAGGTGCGCGACGGGCTGATCTGGCGGGCGCTGCTCGTGCAGGCCGAAAGCTACGAGGCCGACGCGCAGAGCGTGCTCTCCGAAGCCACGACTGGCGAACGCCAGCGCTGGCTGAAGGGCCGCAACGAGGCCTGGGCCGAGCGCCACGGTGGCAGCTGGCAGCGCGTCAATGCGCTGCTGTCGGCCAGCGTCGCGGCGCGCGACGCTGCGCTCGCCGAGCGCCGGCGGAGCAGCCGGCTGCGCCGCGGCGTCGTGCTTCTGGCGATTGCCGCGGTGCTCGTCAGTGCCGGCATATGGCTGCGGTACGAACTGCACGGGCAGGTCACACAGGCGCAGCAGCAGGCGACCCACGCCGAGTTCGAACGCAACCTGACCCAGTTGCGCGCGGCCAACGACGATGCCGCGCGGCAGCTCCAGCAGGCGAACCGTGCGGTGGCGGCACTGCAGGAGTCATTGGGCGCGCTGCGCGAGGCGCGGCAGTCAGGCAGCGATGCCCGCCTGCGCGCACAGGTCGACGTAGCTACCGGCCTGATCCGGGCTGCGCAGTCCGACCTGAAACCGGCCGACATTGCGCCGCGGGTTTACCTGCACATCAGTGCCGCGGGCCAGCGCGCCACGGCCGAGCAGCTGCGCAAACTGATCGGGCAGCAGCGGCTCGACGGCGTCGCGCTCATTGCGCCAGGCGTGCAACTGGTCGCCGAGCAGGCCAACAGCGGCGTCCTGCGCTGTTTCGACGCTGACGAGTGCCGCGGCGAGGCGCCGAAGGTGCTCGCGCACGTCAACAGTCTGCTCGAGACGCCGGAGTTGCGACTGCAGGATCTGAGCAAGCAGTATGGTGGCGCCAAAGTCCGGCCGCGCCACTACGAGGTATGGTTCGGGCGCGGTGAGGTGCGGCTGCGGGCGGCCGCAGCGAACGAGCGCGTACTTGAGGCGCTGCTGCCTGTGGCCCCTCCTTTGCAGGACACCCCATCTTCGGTCATCGGTCCTCTCCTGGTACGACGGTAGCGGTAAATCCCAGCATTGCGAGGTACCAGGGAATGTGCGATGCGTCCGCTGCAGTTGCATTGGATGCGGACCACTTCGCGGTGGCAGACGACGAGCACAACACGCTCCGGATCTACCGGCGTGGGACACCATCGCCCGTCGATTCTCTCGTGCTGGATGCCTTCCTGGGCACTGAAAGGGAATCCGACCTCGAAGGCGCCGCGACGATCGGCAACGTGACCTACTGGATCGCCTCGAACGGTAGCGACAAGACGGGCAAGCGGCGCGTTGAGCGGCATCGTCTGTTCGCAACCGAGATTTTGCCCGGAATGCCTCCAGTGCTACGCCCCTTCGGGAAGGACTATCGCAACTTGATCGACGACTTGACGAAGGCGCCGACATTGCAGTCGTACCGAATCGACGCTGCGGCTCGGCTTGCACCTGACGCACCGGGCGGACTCAACATCGAGGGCCTCGCTGCGACGGCGGAGGGCCATCTGCTGGTTGGATTCCGCAACCCGGTTCCTGGGGGCAAGGCGCTCCTCGTTCCGATTGAGAATCCGGGCGAGCTCTTGCGGGGTAAGTCAGCGAAAATTGGCAATCCTGTCGAGTTAACCCTCGACGGACGCGGAATTCGGAGCATCGATTGGGTTGGACTCTATTACCTCATTGTGGCAGGGGCGCCGTCGGACCGGGACAGTTTCGCTCTGTACCGATGGTCCGGGAAGTCTGACCACGTACCCGCCCAGATTGCAGTGAACTTTCAGTCATTGCGACCCGAAGCGTTGTCTGTGATTCCGGGAACGCGCAGGGTCCAGATCCTTAGCGACGACGGGACGATCGACGTTGGCGGTGTTCCGTGCAAGAAATTGCAGCAAGCCAAGCGCTCATTCCGCAGTCTCACGATCGAGCTTGAGTAAGAGTTACGGGTATCAATCAAACCATCGGCAAGGATACTTCTGTCGACTGTGCGTTGTCGACCTCGAGCGCCGTCTGCATATGCCAGCGTTCAGAGCTCAGGCTGCATGCGCCACCCGTCTGCTTGGGGCCTTGGCGCGAGCTCGTGACTGTTCGCCACCAGCCTTTGCGCCGGCGGTCACTTTGGACGCCGTCTTGACCGCAGTCTTCGATCGAGCTTTCGTCACTTCGCGCTTCTGGGAAGCGGCAGCCTTCTTGACCCTCACCTCGACAATCAGTCCCGAGGCCGCCGCCATGTTCACCAGCGCATCGATGGCGAACAGGTTGCTCTTTCCTCGGAGGAGATCGGAGACGCGCGGCTGAGTTACCCGGAACATCTTCGCGGCGTTCGCCTGCGTCAGATGTTGGGCTTCGACGCGCTCCTTCAAAGCCTTCATCAGCATGGAGCGGATCTTCATGTTCTCGGCTTCTTCGGGCGTGTCTTCGATGGCATCCCAGACGCTGGCGAAACGTTGGATCGTCATCTTCTTTGCTCCTTCAATACTTCGGCGTAGCGCTTGACGGCGAGATCGATGTCGCTCTTGGCCGTCTTCTGAGTCTTCTTCTGGAAGGCATGGAGGACATAGACGGCATCAGTGAACTTGGCCACGTAGATGACGCGGTAGGCGCCGGATTCCTCTCGTATGCGGATCTCCTGAACCCCGGCACCAACGCTTGGCATGGGCTTCCAGTCCTCAGGCTGCAGGCCGTCCTGAACACGGTCGAGCTGGAAGCCTGCCTCGCGGCGTGCATCCAGCGGAAACGCCCTCAGGTCTTCCAGAGCAGTCCCGACGAACGCGATGTCCTTCTTGGGCATTGTGCAGAATATACAAGTATTGATATATTTCTGCAAGGGCGGCGTCAGCCAGAGTGCTTGCCGCCGGGGCAAGCGCCGTCCGCCCCGGCACCTAACCCGGAAATTTCACGCTACCCCCGTGAAAGCGAGGACGGCATTGCCCCTGGAATGCCCGTTTGTCGAGGTGCTGAATCTTGACGAAGGGCGGAGGCAATGCCGAATCCAGAATGTACCGGACA
>NZ_JABRWJ010000014.1 GCF_013266755.1 Pseudaquabacterium terrae
TCTGAGGCCCTGTACTCGGGGCCGAGTTGTCCGCCCATCCCGCGTCCGCGAGCAGCGCAGGGCAATCGGCCCCCAGGGCCGATCGCGGCCTCCGCCCGGCCAGCGTGCCCGCCGCCGGCTTTGCCGCGCAGACCGTCGCAAGACTGCAGGCCACCGCAGTGGAGCAACTGACATGACCACCCCCTCGAACCCTTTCGATCCGAACGCGTGGCTGAGTCTGTGGACCCGCGCGCTGAACCCCGGCGCGGACGCGCCCGCGGATCGCCGCTTCGCCGCTGACGCGTGGCAGAAGGACCCGCGCTTCGCGCCGCTGGCCCAGGGCTACCTGCAACTCAGCGCCTTGATGAACCAGGCACTGGACGCCGCGCCGCTGGACGAGCGCAGCAAGGGGCAATGGAGCTTCGCGCTGCGCCAGGTGGTCGACGCGATGAGCCCGGCGAATTGCCTGGCCACCAACCCCGAGGCGCTGCAGACGGCGCTGGACAGCGGCGGCGCCAGCCTGGTCGAAGGTGCGCGGCTGTTCCTGGCCGACATGAGCCAGGGCCGTATCGCGATGTCGGACGGCGAGGCTTTCGAGGTCGGCCGCAACCTGGCGACCACGCCGGGCAGCGTGGTGTTCGAGAACGAGCTGATGCAGCTGATCCAGTACACGCCGGTGACGCCGCAGGTGCACCAGCGCCCTCTGCTGATCGTGCCGCCGTGCATCAACAAGTTCTACATCCTCGACCTGCAGCCCGAGAACTCGCTGGTGGCTTACGCCGTCGCGCAGGGCCACACGGTGTTCCTGGTGTCGTGGCGCAATGTCGGCCCCGAGCTGGGCCACCTGGGCTGGGATGACTACATCGAGCAAGGCGTGCTGCAGGCGGTGACGGTGACCCGCCGCATCAGCCGCGCCGACCGCGTCAATACGCTCGGCTTCTGCATCGGCGGCACCTTGCTGGCCAGCGCGCTGGCGGTGGCCGCCGCGCGTGACGAGCAGCCCGTGGCGAGCCTGACCTTGCTGACGACGATGCTCGACTTCTCGGACACCGGCGAGCTGGGCCTGATGGTCGACGAGGCGATGGTCGCTGCCCGTGAAGCCAGCATCGGCCAGGGTGGGCTGCTGCGCGGGCGCGAGCTGGCGCAGGTCTTCGCCGCCCTGCGCGCCAACGACCTGATCTGGCCGTACGTCGTCAACGGCTACCTGAAGGGCCAGGCGCCGGCGGCCTTCGACCTGCTGTTCTGGAACGGCGACGACACCAACCTGCCCGGCCCGATGTATTGCTGGTACCTGCGCCAGACCTACCTCGAGAACCGGCTGTGTGAACCCGGCGGCACGGTGCAGTGCGGCGTGCCGGTGGACTTGTCGCTGATCGACGTGCCGGCCTTCGTCTACGCCTCGCGCGAAGACCACATCGTGCCGTGGCAGACGGCCTACGCCAGCACGCACCTGCTCGGCGGCGACAGCCGTTTCGTGCTCGGCGCCAGCGGCCACATCGCCGGCGTGATCAACCCGCCGGCCAAGCGCAAGCGCCACCACTGGACGGGTGCGGTGCAGCCCGAGGCATCGGACTGGCTGGAAGCCGCGCAGCAGGTCGACGGCAGCTGGTGGCCGGACTGGACCGACTGGCTGCGCCCGCACGCCGGCGCCCTCGTCGCCGCGCCGCGCAAGGCCGGCAACAGTGAATTCCCCGTGATCGAAGCCGCCCCCGGGCGCTACGTCAAGACCGCGGCAGCCTGAGCGCCGCTTCCGTGTTCCTAACTTCCAAGGAGAATGACATGACCGACATCGTGATCGTCGCCGCGCAACGCACGGCAGTAGGCAAGTTCGGCGGCACGCTGGCCCGCACCCCCGCGCCGGAGCTCGGCGCGCATGTGGTCAAGGGTCTGCTGGCCAAGGCCGGCGTGCCGGTCGACGCCATCTCCGAAGTCATCATGGGCCAGGTGCTCGCCGCGGGCTCGGGCCAGAACCCGGCGCGCCAGACGGTCATCAAGGCCGGCCTGCCGCAATCGGTGCCCGGCCTGACGATCAACAAGGTCTGCGGCTCGGGCCTGAAGGCGGTGATGCTGGCCGCGCAGGCGGTGAAGTGCGGCGATGCCGAGATCGTGATCGCCGGCGGCCAGGAGAACATGAGCGCGTCGCCGCACGTGCTGCTGAACTCGCGCGAAGGCAACCGCATGGGCGAGTGGAAGCTGGTCGATTCGATGATCACCGACGGCCTGTGGGACGTCTACAACAAGTACCACATGGGCACCACGGCCGAGAACGTGGCGAAGAAGTACGGCATCAGCCGCGAGACGCAGGATGCGCTGGCGCTGGCCTCGCAGCAGAAGGCCGCCGCCGCGCAGGAGGCCGGCCGCTTCGCTGACGAGATATTGCCCTTGAGCATCGCGCAGAAGAAGGGTGACCCGATCGTCTTTGCGGCCGACGAGTTCATCAACAAGAAGACCAGCGCGGAGGCCCTCGCCGGCCTCAAGCCCGCCTTCGACAAGGCCGGCAGCGTGACGGCCGGCAATGCCTCGGGCCTGAACGACGGCGCGGCTGCCGTGCTGGTGATGTCGGCACAGCGTGTAGCGGCGCTGGGCCTGAAGCCGCTGGCTGTCATCCGCGGTTATGCCAGCGCCGGTCTGGATCCGACCCTCATGGGCATGGGCCCGGTGCCAGCCTCGCGCCTGTGCCTGCAGAAGGCCGGCTGGAATGCGCAGGACCTGGACCTGATGGAGATCAACGAGGCCTTCGCGGCGCAGGCCTGCGCGGTGAACCAGGAGATGGGCTGGGACACCAGCAAGATCAACGTCAACGGCGGCGCCATCGCCATCGGCCACCCGATCGGCGCATCGGGCTGCCGCGTGCTGGTCACGCTGCTGCACGAGATGCGCCGCCGCAATGCGAAGAAGGGCCTGGCCTCGCTGTGCATCGGCGGCGGCATGGGTGTCGCATTGGCGGTCGAACTCGCGTGATCTCCCACCCCCGTAACGGCCTTCGGCCGCCCCCCCTCAAGGGGGCAACACCAGCGGCCCGGCAGAGCCGGATCCGCGGTGTTCGCTTGGTTTAAGGCATCCGATTTTCATTCAACGGAGTAGAGCAATGAGCAAAGAACGTGTGGTGCTGGTCACCGGTGGCATGGGCGGCCTGGGCGAGACCATCTCGACCAAGATGGTCGATGCCGGCTACAAGCTGGCGGTGACCTACTCGCCCGGCAACAAGACGCATGGCGAGTGGCTGCAGCAGATGAAGGCCAAGGGCTACGACATCCTCGCCGTGCCCTGCGACGTGGCCGACTTCGATTCCTGTGCCGAGGCGGTGGCCGTGGTGCAGCAGAAACTCGGCGCCATCGATGTGCTGGTCAATAACGCAGGTATTACGCGTGACATGACCTTCAAGAAGATGGACAAGATCAACTGGGATGCGGTGCTGCGCACCAACCTCGACAGCCTGTTCAACATGAGCAAGCAGGTCGCCGATGCGATGGCCGAGCGCGGCTGGGGCCGCATCATCAACGTCTCGTCGGTCAACGGCTCCAAGGGCGCGTTCGGCCAGACCAACTACTCGGCCGCCAAGGCCGGCGTGCACGGCTTCACCAAGGCGCTGGCGCTGGAAGTGGCCAAGAAGGGCGTCACCGTCAACACCATCTCGCCGGGCTACATCGGCACCAAGATGGTCACGGCGATTCCGAAGGACGTGCTGGACAGCAAGATCCTGCCGCACATCCCGGTCGGCCGCCTGGGCAAGCCCGAAGAAGTGGCTGGCCTGATCATCTACCTGGCTTCGGAAGAAGCCGCCTTCGTGACGGGCGCCAACATCGCCATCAACGGCGGCCAGCACATGCAATGAGGCCGCAAACATGATCAAGCATGGCATCGATCAGGACGCGCTGATCACCCGGTTCTCGCAGGCCAGCGCCCAGCAGGGCGAAGCCTTGCGCAAGGCCGTCAACGAGGCCACGTTGAAGGCCTTGCAGGGCCGCGAGCTGACGCTCGCCAACATCAAGCAGGTGCTCGGCACGGTGGCCAAGGCGGCATCGACCGGTGCGGCCGGCAGCGCCCTGCCCCCGGCCGACGTGGAGGGCCTGCTGGCCAAGGCCTTCGCCGGCATGGACTCGGCGCTGGCGCAGGCGGTGCAGGCGCATCGCAAGGCCTTGCAGCAGCTGGTCGACCAGGGCGCGAGCCTGCGCGAGACGCAGCTGAAGAAGGCCGTGTCCGACATCGAGAAGATGGAGGACAGTCTCTTCGCCGCGGTGCGCAAGGCCGCGGCGGGCGCTGCGCCGTCGCTCGAAGGGCCGTGGGCCGGCGTGCTGCAGGCGATGCAGGGCAAGGGCACCGGCACCGGCGCGCTGGCCAGCGCGACGGTCGAGCAGCTGATGGACGATGCGCAGAAGAGCCTGAAGCATGGCCGCTCGCTGGGCCTGCGGGCCTCGCAGGCCATGCTCGACGGCTACACCGCGCTCGTCAGCGGCGTGCTGATCGGCCTGTCCGACGCGCTGCAACCGGCAGCCGCCGCGGCGGCCCCGGGTCGATCGCGCAAGGCCTGACATCACAGCAGCCGCGCGGCCGGAAGCGGCCGCGCAGAGAGCCCATCGATGGACGCCCTGATCCTGGCGCGCGTGCAGTTCGCGGCCAACATCACCTTCCACATCCTGTTCCCGACGATCAGCATCGGATTGGGCTGGGTGCTGCTGTTCTTCCGCTGGCGCTGGCTGCGCACGCGGCGCGGCGCCAACGCATTGCAGGCGCAGGGCTGGCTGGATGCCTACCGCTTCTGGACCAAGGTGTTCGCGCTGACCTTTGCGCTCGGCGTGGTCAGCGGCATCACGATGAGCTTCCAGTTCGGCACCAACTGGCCGGGCTTCATGGAGCGCGTGGGCAACATCGCCGGCCCGCTGCTGGGCTACGAGGTGCTGACGGCGTTCTTCCTCGAAGCCGGCTTCCTCGGCGTGATGCTGTTCGGCCACGGCAAGGTCAGCGAACGGGTGCACCTGATGTCCACCGCCTTCGTCGCCTTCGGCACGACACTGAGCGCGTTCTGGATCCTGGCGTTGAACTCGTGGATGCAGACCCCCGCCGGTCACGAGATCGTCGACGGCGTCTACCACGTCAAGAGCTGGTTCGACGTGGTCTTCAACCCGTCGTTCCCGTACCGCTTCAGCCACATGGTGCTGGCCTCGGCGCTGACCTGCGCCTTCCTGCTGACGGGGCTGTCGGCGTGGCAGGTGCTGTCGGGCGTCGGCCAGCGCTCGGCGCCGCGCGTGATGCGCGCCGGCCTGACGCTGGCGGCCGTGCTGGTGCCGCTGCAGATCGTCGTCGGCGACCTGCATGGGCTGAACACGCTGCAGCACCAGCCGGCCAAGATCGCCGCAATGGAAGGCGTGTGGCAGACCGAGCGCGGCGCCCCGCTGCTGCTGTTCGCGATACCCGATCTGGCGCAGCGCAAGAACCACTACGAGATCGCGGTGCCGAAAGTCGCGAGCCTGATCCTGACGCACAAAGCCGATGGCGAGATCCGCGGCATGAACGACTTCCCCGGCGCGCACCCGCCGCCGCTGCCGGTGTTCTTCGCCTTCCGGATCATGGTCGGCACGGGGATGTTGATGCTCGGCACCAGCTGGCTGGGCTGGTGGCTGTACCGGCGCGCCGCGTGGCAACCGGCGCGGCTGCCGCGGCCGCTGCTGTGGCTCTTCGCCGGCATGGCGTTCTCGGGCTGGGTCGCGACGGTGGCCGGCTGGTACGTCACCGAGATCGGCCGCCAGCCCTACATCGTGCACGGCCTGGTGCTCACGGCCGACGTGGTCTCTGCCGTGCCGCCGTCGATGATCGGGCTCAGCCTGGCGCTGTATGTCGCGCTGTACCTGGGCCTGATCGTCGCCTACCTGGCGGTGCTGAAGTACATGGCCGAGAAGCCCGAGGAGGTGCTGCAGCGCGAGGCGGTGGAGCGGGCCGTCACGCCCGCCGGCGCGATCACCGCGCCGCTGGTCGAGGAAGGTGTGTGATGAGCGCAATGAGCTTCGACCAAGCCCTGCCGGTGATCTTCATGGCGCTGATGGGCGCCTCGATGCTGATCTACGTGGTCAGCGACGGCTACGACCTGGGCGTGGGCATGCTGATGCACCGGGCCACCGATGCCGAGAAGGACATCCTGGTGGCATCCATCGGCCCGTTCTGGGACGCCAACGAGACCTGGCTGGTGCTGGGCGTCGGCATCCTGCTGGTGGCCTTTCCGAAGGCACATGGCCTGGTGCTGGGCGAGCTGTACCTGCCGGTCGTGCTGATGCTGATCGGGCTGACCTTGCGCGGCGCGGCCTTCGACTTTCGCGTCAAGGCCAAGGACACGCACAAGCGCACCTGGGACCACCTGTTCTTCGCCGGCTCGACGCTGGCCTCGGTCGCCCAAGGCTGGATGCTGGGGCGCTACGTCAGCGGCTTCGGCAGCGGCTGGAACTACCCGCTGTTCGCGGGGGCGATCGCGCTGGCGCTGCCGATGGCCTACGTGCTGATGGGGGCCACCTGGCTGGTCATGAAGACCGATGGCGAGCTGCAGCAGAAGGCGGTGCACTGGGCGCGCATCGCCTGGGCGCCGATGGTCGGCGGGCTGGTGCTGATCTCGATGGCCACGCCCTGGGTCAGCGCGACGGTGCGTGAGCGCTGGTTCACGCTGCCCGAGATCATCGCGTTGATGGCGATCCCGCTGACGACGCTGCTGGCGCTGCTGGCGGTGCGTGGCCTGCTGCACACGCGCTTCGTGCGCGGGCCGCTGTGCTGGATGCCCTTCGTGCTGCTGGTGGTGGTGTTCCTGCTCGGCTTCCTGGGCCTGGCCTACAGCATCTACCCCTACGTGGTGATCGACCGCATGACGATCTGGCAGGCCGCCAGCAGCCCGGCGGCGCTGAAGGTGATCCTGGTCGGTGTGTTGATCGCGGTGCCGGCGATCGCGGGCTATACGATCTTTTCGTACCGCGTGTTCCGTGGCAAGACGGGGGAGCTGAAGTACGCGTGAGCAGCCTTCAACGCATGACTCTTCATTCACCCACTCGCCGCTTTGATCGGCGTACGGAGACAACGATGGACTTTCGCGTTTGCATTCGTTATGGGGCCGTGGTTCTCGGCCTGCTGGCGATGGGATTCGCCGTGGCCCAGCCCCGGGCTGTCACCGAGGTCGCACCCTTCACCGGGACGCTGCAGAAGATCTACGAAACGGGCGTCATCCGCATCGGGCACCGCGAGAACTCCCCACCGTTCGCGTTTCTCAACGCGCAGCGCCGACCCATCGGCTACTCGCTCGACCTGTGCGACGTGATCGTCGAACAGGTGGGCGAGCTGCTTCACCGCTCGCCGCGCGTCGAATACGTGCCGGTGAGCCCGAGCAACCGCTTCGACCTGGTCAACTCGGGCGCCGTCGATCTGGAATGCGGCTCGACGACGGCCAGCGCGGAGCGGCGCACGGTGTTCGACTTTTCGCCCGCCATCTTCATCACCGGTACCAAGCTGCTCGTCAAGCGCGGCAGCGGCATCCGTTCGCTGCGCGACCTGCGGGGCAAGACCGTCGTGCTCACCAGCGGTACCGTGCACGCCGACACCGTGCCGCGGCTGGCGCAGCGCCAGAAGGTGGACATCCAGTTCGTGTTCGCGCCGGATCACGACGCGTCCTTCAAGATCCTGGCCGAAGGCAAGGCGGACGCCTTCGCGAACGACGACATCCAGCTCTACGGCGCGATCGCGCTGCGCAATGCCGCCAGCGACTACCGCGTGGTGGGCGACTTCCTCACCTACGCGGACTACGCGCTGATGTTCCGGCGCGGCGATGCCGAGTTCGCCGAGGTGATCAACCAGGCCTTCGAGCGCATGGCAGGCACCGGCGAGACCCGCGCGATCTATCGCCGGTGGTTCCAGCAGCGCTTGCCCGACGGTGCGAATCTCAACGTGCCGATGAGCGCGCATCTGGAACACGTGTTCAAGCTGCAGGCGCTCTCGTCCGACTGACCTCCATAGTGGTCTTACTGATGCCACCGGACCCCGCCCTGTGCGATACCCGTCCGATGACCTCAACGCCACCGGATGCCCGGGCAACCTCCCGGCGCCGCTGGCGCGGCCTGCCGCGCTGGTGCGCCGCGCTCGGCGCGGTGCTGCTGGCCGCCTGGATCGGCCACCAGGTGGCGCTGCAGACCGGCTTGTCGCGCCTGCGCGAAGCGGCAGCGCATCGGCTCGACATGCTCGCCACCGGGCTCGAAGCCGACCTGTCGCGTTTCGACTACCTGCCGGCGCTGCTGGAGATAACGCCCGTCATCCCCGCATTGCTGGACGGACCGGCCGACCCCACGCTGCGCGATGCCGCCAACCGCACGCTGAACAGCGTCAGCGCCACCGTAGGCGCCGAGATGCTGTACGTGCTCGACGCGGGAGGCACGTCGCTGGCCGCGTCCGACTGGCAGGACAGCGGCACCACGATCGGCCAGGACCTGTCGTTCCGGCCCTACGTGACCGATGCCATCCGCCAGGGGCGCGGCCGCTTCTACGGCGTGGGCATCACCAGCCGCCGGCCCGGCTACTACCTGTCGTATGCCCTGCGGCGCGGCGAGCGGCTGCGCGGCGTGGTCGCCGTCAAGGTCAACATCGAGGACGCTGAACGCCAGTGGCGCAACCTGCCCGGCGACGTGATGCTGATCGACGAGCGCGGCGTGGTGATCCTGTCGACGCGCGAGGACCTGAAGTACAGGCCGGTGGCGCCGCTGGAAGCCGGCCAGCGCGCCGAAGTGCAGCGGTCGCGGCCGTATGGCGAAGCGAGCCTGACGCCGCTGGACTGGGCCGCGCTGGAGGCGCCGGCCGCGAATGCGCAACAGGTGGCGCTGGACCGCCGGCCGCACCTGGCCTCCACGCGCGCGCTGCAGCGCACGCCGTGGCGCCTGGTGGCGCTGGACGACCTGGCGCCGGTGCGTGCGGTGGCGCTCTACGCCGCCATCACGGCCGGCCTGGCGATGGCGGTGCTGGTGCTGGCCGGCGTCACGTTGTGGCAGCGCCAGCGCGCGGTGCGCCAGAAGCTGGCCAGCCAGGCCGCGCTGCAGGCGGCGCACGACAGCCTGGAAGCCACCGTGGTCGCGCGCACCGCCGAGCTGCGCGCGACGCAGGCCGACCTGGTCCACGCCGGCAAGCTCGCCGCGCTGGGGCAGATGTCGGCCGGCATGGTGCACGAGCTGAACCAGCCGCTGACGGCGATGCGCACGCTCTCGGAGAACGCCGCCATCCTGCTCGAACAGGACCGGCGCGCCGACGTGCAGGGCAACCTGCGCCGCATCGCCGGCCTGGTCGACCGCCTGGCCCGGCTGACCTCGCGCCTGCGAACCTTTGCCCACAAGAGCGAGGCGCCGCCGGCCGCTGTGCCGCTGGCCCGCTGCATTGCCGACGCGCAGGCCCTCGTCGGTGCGGACCTGAAGTCCCGCGACATCGCCTTCGACAGCGACGTGCAGCCGCCCACACTGCAGGTGCTGGCCGACGAGGCGACGATGAGCAGCCTGCTGATCAACCTGTTCCGCAACGCCATCGATGCGATGCACGAGGCCCCGCAGCGCCGGCTCGAGGTGCGCGCGCGCGCCAGCGGCGAGCGCGTGCTGCTGACCGTCAGCGACAGCGGCCCCGGCATCCGCGCCGACATCCTGGCGCGCCTGTTCGAGCCCTTCGTCACCAGCAAGCCCGCGGGTGCGGGGCTGGGCCTGGGGCTCGTCATCTCGGCCCAGCTGGTGCGCGGCGTCGGCGGTACGCTGCGCGCTGCCAACCGGGCCGAAGGCGGGGCCTGTTTCACCGTCGACCTGCCCGGCGCGGACCCTGAGGAGTGAAGACAACGTGAGCGAAGCGCATTCAGTCCGGGTCCTGCTCGTCGAAGATGATGAAGACGTGCAGGTCAGCATCACGCAGGCGCTGACGCTGGCCGGCTTCGAGGTCGAAGCCTGCGGCAGCGTCGAACGCGCGCGCGCCCACATCAGCTTCAGCGCCCCGGTGATCGTCGTCTGCGACGTGCGCCTGCCGGGCCTGAGCGGCGCCGAGTGGCTGCCCGAGATCCGCAAGATCGACGCCGAGCTGCCCGTGGTGCTGGTGACCGGCCACGGCCACATCGCGATGGCGGTGCAGGCGATGCGCGAAGGCGCCTACGACTTCATCGAGAAGCCCTTCACGTCGGAGCGCCTGCTGGCGGTGGTGCGGCATGCGGTCGAGCGGCGGCAGCTGTCGCTGCAGGTGCGCACGCTGCGCGACGCGCTCGAGAACTGGCACGGCATCCAGGCGGTGCTGATCGGCCGCTCGGCGCAGATGCAGAAGGTGCGGCGCATGGTCATGACGCTGGCCGAGACCGCGGCGGACGTGCTGATCTACGGCGAGACCGGCACCGGCAAGGAGCTGGTCGCGCGCTGCCTGCACGATCACAGCGAACGAAGGCGCCACCACTTCGTGCCGCTCAATTGCGGCGGCCTGCCCGAGACCCTGGCCGACAGCGAGCTCTTCGGCCACGAAGTGGGCGCCTTCACCAGCGCCAACAAGCAGCGGGTGGGCAAGCTTGAATATGCGAACGGCGGCACCCTCTTCCTCGACGAGATCGAGAGCATGCCGATGGGCGTGCAGATCAAGTTCCTGCGCGCACTGCAGGAGCGCAGCATCGAGCGGATCGGATCGAACAAGTCCATTCCGATCGACTGCCGCGTGGTCGCCGCCAGCAAGGACGACCTGAAGGCCCTGAGCGACCAGCAGAAGTTCAGGGCCGACCTGTACTACCGCATCGGCGTCGCCTTCATCGAGCTGCCGCCGCTGCGCGAGCGGCGCGAAGACATTCCGCTGCTGTTCGAGCATTTCACGCTGCTGGCGGCCAGCCGCTACGAACGCGCGGCGCCGCTACTCAGCAGCGCCCAGCTGGCCGAGCTGACGGCCTACGCCTGGCCCGGCAACGTGCGCGAGCTGCGCAACGTGGCCGATCGCTTCGTGCTGGGCCTGCTGGGCGACCGGCTGACGCTGGCCCGCGGCACCGGCGAAGGCGCCCCCGGCCTGCCCCTGGGATTGCCGCAGCAGGTGGAGCACTTCGAGCGCACGGTGATCGTCGAGGAGCTGCGGCGCCACAAGGGCGACCAGCCCGCCACCGCCACGGCGCTGGGCATTGCGCGGCAGACGCTGCATGACAAGTTGCGGCGGTTTGGGATTGCGGCGGAGGAATTCAGAAGCTGATCCGGCCGGCGCCTTGCTCGGGTTCCGGTGGCGCTGCCAGACCGCTCGGCGCCCGAAGGGTCAATTCGCCCGCCAGCAGGCGCGCGACGCACACTGCAACCTATGCGACAGCACCACACCACGCTGCACGTGACCACCCACGGCCGCAGCCTGGTCGAGATCACGCGGAGCATCGCCGACTGGCTGCACGGCACCGGCATCGAAGCCGGCGTGCTGACGATCTTCATCCGCCACACCTCGGCCAGCCTGCTGATCCAGGAGAACGCCGACCCGGACGTGCAGGCCGACCTCGAACGCTTTTTCGCCCGCCTGGTGCCTGATGGCGATCCGCTGTACGAGCACCGCAGCGAAGGGCCTGACGACATGCCGGCGCATGTGCGCAGTGCGCTGGGGCAGGTGCATTTGGCCGTGCCGGTGCTGCAGGGGCGGATGGCGCTGGGTGCGTGGCAGGGGGTGTATGTGCATGAGCACCGGCGGCATGGGCAGGTGCGGCAGGTGGTGGTGCAGGTGATGGGGGAGTGAGGAGAAGCGCTGGCGGGCATTCCTGTGAGGACTGCCCAGGCCGTAGGCGCTGATCCCATCGAGCCCCGTGCGCATTGCGCTGCGCGGGATGGCAGGATTCGACCTGCCAATGCCGCCGGCCGGCTGGCTACACGAAGCCAAACGGTGGACGAACGACGTTCCGCTCGACCAGCCGACGCGCCGATCGTCCGCTATGCAGCGTTGTCGGTCACTCGGGCGCGAAGGCCGAACTCACGCTGACTGCCATCAAGCAGTCGCCGGGCTCGGCGGCCGCGAACGGCACGAAGGTCAGCAGTACGAAGTACAGCGGTCGCAGGCCTCATGCGTGGCCCTCAGCGCCACACTGCTGACTCCTTCTCTCCGCCCCGAACTCGCGCTGCCGACCCATCAGCGACGCTCGCCACCTTGGGCTTGTCGCCCCAAAGCCGCCGCTCGCCCGGGTTGTTCGGACTCGTGCAAAGTCACCCGAAGGAAAGGTCATGCCGACTCGCGGTCGTGTGCGCCTGCATCGTCGCGCATTGAGCTGGTGGCTCCCGCCGACTAGCTTTCCGAGGGCCTTTGGTCAACGACACCGTGGGTGCGGTCGCTGCGCAACTGCTGTACGACCTGTTCTCACGAGGCAGGTTGTGCAGACGGCGCTTTGATCAACCTCTCCAGCAAACGAGCTAGACCTATCGACGTCCACACCCAACGTGTAGGAGCGCTACGGTCACGATCGGTCTAGCGTCCCGCGCAGTCAGCAGTCAGGCGGCGGGTCGCTGCCCCACGTGGTCGGCCTCTGCCGGTGGCCAAGCCTCGGCGTTCCCCAGACTTCGGCGCTCGCCTCGCGCAGTTGCGATGCGTCAGTTCGCCGATCGGCGAGACCAGCAACGCGAGCGAAGAGCAGTCGCAAGGAATTGCGGCCGCGGTCCGACGTCTTCAGGCCGAACGGCCGACGCTTGGTAAGCTATGACATGCTACCCCGGGGCCCAGGCCCGGTCCCGGTTGCCAACGGCTGAGCCGGTAGCGTGCCTACGGGTCTCGTCGGGTCCGAGCGTTTCTTGGGGTGCTGCCAACATGTCCGACAAGCCAGGGGTGTTCATCAGCCACATCCACGAGGACGGCAAACTCGCGGTCGCACTTGAGACGTTCGTGCGAAAGACACTACTCGGGGCCGTCGCCGTCTTCAACTCCTCAAACCGTGAATCGATCGCCCCAGGCGATCCGTGGCGTGACCTGATCGTCCAGCACCTGCGAGCCTGCAAAGTCACGCTTGTCCTCGCCAGCGTCGAGAGCGTGCAGCGCCCCTGGATCAATTTCGAGAGCGGCGGTGCCTGGATCGCGGGCAACCGCGTGGTGCCCGTGTGCGTGCCTGGGCTCGCGCCCCTGGACTTGCCCGCACCGCTTGTTCACCTGCAGGCGGTCGAGCTCTCGAGTCAGGAATCGCTGCGGGACCTCATCCGCCAATTCGCAAACGTCTGCGCCCTCGAAGAGCCGCAGAACGTGGACTATGCTGGGGCAGCGCGAGAGTTCCGGCGCCTAGCGGACGAAGCCCGCGAGCCCAGGAACAAGATGGCGAACGTCTTCACCGAGGAGCGTGGCTACAAGTTCGACGATGCGCTCGCTCTGCTCAAGCACGCGATGAACGGGCACAACGTTTCCAAGTGGGGTGTGGCCGTTCCTCTGGTCGCAGGAAACTGCGATCTCATGGTCGGTTTTCGTTTCGGCGACAGTTTCCTTGGGGGACAAGCGCACTTTCTGCCTGGCTACGCGGTCGATGCGCAGAAGATGATCCATGTCCGGGTTCTGTCGGCACGCAGACCGAGGTCCCGCTTCGGCATGTTGTTCACCGAAGAACTCTGGGGCGCGATGAAGGCCGGCCCGGCCACAGGCGAATTACTGCGTTCTATCGTCAATCAACTCCTGAAAGACGGACTGCATCCTGACCATCCGATCGATCTGGACGATGTCTGTCGACGACTCAGGCGAACTCTCACCCTGGTCGACGAAGCTCACGTGCCGGGAAGCGGCTACCGGTCGGACATCGGCACCGTCATCTGCCTGCTGGGCCACGACCTCGTCTTGACGACGGACGGCATTAAGCACATTCGACTCAGAGATTCCGAGGCGATCCCAATCTACGGTCTCTTTGAAAGAGCTGGACTCGCCCTCAAGCCTGATCGGCTGGCCTCGCGGCATGACTATTTCGCTGTTAGCGAATTCGCCGGCCACCCTGAACTGGCGCAAGCGGTTGCGGCTGTCCGCCTGCTCTATTCAACAGGGTTCCTGCAGGGGCTGCTCGACGTAGACCTCGAACGCGAAAGCCACGCGGGTCCCTTCGCCGGGATCAAGATCGACCGGGTGCGTCGAAGATCGACGAAGAGCAAGCCACGCCCCTCGGGAGGCAAGAGCTCATAGGGTCTTGTTGGACGACCACCGCGATTCGACCCGTCGTCTGAACGACGACCTGCCCGTCAGATCACGCGCTCAGCCGCCGCCGACAGCTGTGTTGGACAGCAGTGGGTCGCGAGCTTGCATCCAGCGCCCGGAAGCAGCTATCGTCGAGCGGCAGGTCATGCCCGCCCATAGTGAGTTGCCCACGGGGCGCAGTTGGATGCCGGACGACTGCTCCTTGAGGCCGCGGTCGGCCCAACTCGACCAGTAGCAGACTTCGCAATCCGCGGATGCGTTGCGCGAAAGCAGACGCTATAGCAAAGTCGCACAAAGTCATTGGCCCGGCGAAACCGCAAAACTCACGTCAACGTCAAGGTTCGACCAGACTTGCTACGTGTTCGATAACCTCGTTGACTACGGCGTAGTGCTTGCGGATTTGCGAAAGGCTCGTCCCTACAGACTCACCGTGCGCGATCTTGTGTCGGAGCGCGACGAGACTATTCACACTGTCCTTTCGTTCATCAATCAGGTAACCCGCCAAGTCATCTCGCCAGCTTTGACTGAAGGCACCGAATAGGTCGATGATCTTTTCCGACTTCGGGTTGGTCCACGGGCCAAGTTGTCTCTCGACAAAGGACGCAATCTCTGGGGCGCAACGCACCTGCGCGTATGCGAGGAGAAGTGCGCATAGGCAGCTTTCAAGATACCCCGACACGAGAACGCAGAGGTACTTCGCAAAGTCAGCTTGAAGTTCTATATCTGAGGTCGAGTCCGGCGCTCGTCCAAAGGTTGCGTCTAACCGCGTCCTTAGGCGGTGGACTACATGTCGGCCACTCATTTGACGGCGGAAAAAGCCGCACGCGTCGCATCGAGACGCTTCTTCACAAAATCCTCGTCGGCGGTTGACCGTGTGATCCAGGTGGTGAAGTCGCCGCTCTTGAAGAGGCCTTCATAGGCTGCGCGCATCCCTGTGGAATCGGAAATGGGGCTGCCGGTGGCTAGGCGATTCGCGACGCCGATCATGATCGAGTCCACGAGTGCCGCGTTCACTGTGTTTTTCAAGCGGAACGCGCGCGGGCCAAGATGCTGATGGATAGCCGCAACCGTTGACTCGAAGATGGGGCGCAACTCGTTGTCACCGTGTTTCTGCAAATCGACGTTTGACGCCATATACCGATTGAGAAACTCCTTCATCGGCCTACGGTACTGTGGCGCGTGGAAGTGCAACGCGAAGAACCGAAGAATTAGTTCGAGGTCCTTGAGGCGTGCGCTCTTCTTGCCATAGAGAGCACGCCAAGACCCATTTGCGTTTAGATTTCCGAGGAGCGATGCGAACTTCCCGTGGTACAGGGCGACGCGAATCTCTTGAGGCTGCAAGAAGATGCCGCCGGAGTTTAGGCGCTCAAAGACCAAGTAGATGCTACTTTGATCGTCCGAAGGTTCATCCTGACGCACTATGGTTGCATGGATGATGCTGTCGTCGAGGCGCCTGCGGTCATCGACGTCTAACGTCTTGTAGCTGCGGTCCTTCCACTTCTCTTGGACGTGCTGCAGTAGAAATTCTTTGCCTTGAAAGAGCCCAGAATAGAAGTACTGAAGCGTCTTGAGGCGTTGCTGCCCATCAAGCACAAGATGTTTGCCCGAGGCCTCCTTTACAAGAAAGATGCCCGGCACCGGCAGTCCAAGCAGTAGCGACTCGACAAACCGATCGCATTGCGGTTTGGTCCAAACAAACTCCCGCTGAAAGCCAACGGTTGACTGACCCGCCTCTGGAGCATTGCTGAACAGCGGCACAGCTATGTCGTTCTGGTCCAGCCTCTTCACCAACCCATCGACCGGGTAGTCCGCACCGTACGAAGTGATGGAGTAGGCCGTGGGAATGACTTCGTTGATCTCGTCAAGATCCTCGACCTCTACTTCGTCGGTGATGGAGATCGGCGTGTCTTCTTCGGCCATGTTGTGCCTCTGGTTCGTAAGTAGCCGATTGTGCACCGCGCATGCTGAAAGCGGACCTTGAAGACCCCCCGCTCATGGCCGAGTCCGCAAGTTCGCCTGCCTACTCGGAAGCTGACCTCCGGCGCTCGCCCGACCCGCTGCGTTAGGCTAAATTGGCGCTTGCCCCGGCAACCGAGGCGCATCCTTGTTGGCCCTCAACTCGATGGGAGACCATCATGGGTGCCGCAAGCAATGCCGTTCGTCGCGAGCCATGGAACAAGGGCAAGCTCGTTGGGCAGAAGGCGCCGTTCAAGCTCAAGGACATTTGGGCTCTGCGCGTCCGACTGCAGATGGAAGCTCGGGTTCGCGAACTGGCCCTCTTCAACCTCGCCATCGACAGCAAGTTGCGCGGATGTGACCTGGTCGGCCTCAAGGTCCGGGACGTGTGCCACGGCGACCAGGTGGCCGCCCGCGCCATCGTCGTCCAGCACAAGACCCAACGCCCAGGCCAGTTCGAGATCACGCCGGCCGCCCGAGACGCCGTACAAGCGTTGATCAAGCTCGCTGGGCTGAAGCCGGAGGACTTCCTGTTCCCCAGCCGGCTCCACGACTCGCCTCATCTTGGTACCCGTCAGTACGCCAGGATCCTTGGGCACTGGGTCGACGAACTGGGACTGGACCGTGCCGACTACGGGACGCACTCGCTGCGACGGACGAAGGCGACGCTGATCTACCGGCGCACCAAGAACCTTCGCGCCGTGCAACTGCTCCTTGGGCACTCCAAGCTGGAGTCGACGGTGAGGTACCTCGGCATCGAGGTCGATGACGCCCTCGAGATCTCGGAGCAGACAGAAATCTGAGCTGAGGAGCGCGACCGCGCCCAGCATACTGCCGACGCGGTCGCCGAACGGCCGCTACATGGCGTCGAGTCGAGTGGAACGTCCCGGCCACAAGCAGTCCGCCGCGCTGGGCTCCAAATTCTGGCCTCAGCGTGCATCCGAAGGGCAGGTTTCCGGCGACCAGTTTGCACCACTCGGTGGCCCGACTCGGCAATGAACCCACATCGGTCTTGGCGCCCTCTACCTGCCGTTCAAGCTCGGTTGTCGACCCGGACCTGACATCGGGAATTGCAAACGGACTTCCGCAAAGCGGTCGTGGTTCGGCGCCACGCGTCTTTGCGGCGTTGTCGAGCCCTCATCCGAGCCGCGGCGGACCTCAGCGTATCGAGAACGGTGCTTGGTAGGGCCGCCCGTACGCCACGCCGCCGGTAATCGTGCCGGCGGGCTTGAGGAAGGCCTTGCCCTCGCGCCTATTGTTGCGCGTGTCGACGAAGGACACGGCGCCTTCGACCAGTTCCAGGATCGACAGATCAGCCGGCGCGCCGATCTGCAGCGTGCCGAGCTTTGGTACGCGTGCGATGGCACGCGCCGGCGCCTGCGTGGCCATCGACACGACTTGCGCGAGCGAAAACCCCATGTGCAAGAACTTGCTCATCACCCATGGCAGGTACGGCATGCCGGGCGTATTGGCCGAGAACACATGCACGTCAGAAGAGATCGTGTCGGGCGGGCAGCCCTGGGCGATGGCGGCCTCGGCAACCGTGTAGTCGAAGCTGCCGCCGCCGTGGCCGACGTCAAAGACCACGCCGCGCTGCTTGGCCGCCAACGCTGCCGGCAGCAGCTTGCCGTCCTGAACGATGTTGGTGAAGTCGCCTGCGATGTTGGGCGCACCGGAGAAAGCGTGCGTGAGGATGTCGCCCGGCCGCAGCAGGTCGAGGATCTGCGACATCAGTGCGCGATCGGCCACGCCGCCGATGTGCACCATCAGCTTGGCCGGCACGCCCGAGGCGACGCAGGCCTGGACGGCGCGCCTCAGCGGCTCGGCGCCGTGGCGGGCGATGACGTTCTCGCTCATGCGCACCTTCACGCCCAGCACGATGTCGGCGTTTTCGGCGACGGCGCGCGCCGTGGCATCCACCTGCGCGTAGTCGATGTTGTAGAGCTCGGGCACCGGAAATCCCGCCAGCCCCGCCACCGCGATGTGCACGAAGGCGAACTGCCGCGTGCGCCCGCCGGGCACTATGAAGCGCCGCCAGGCCGCGATGTTGTTGGCGCCTGCATCGCCGGCCGAGACGACGGTCGTCGTGCACTGGTGCGACACCAGCTCGTCGGCCGGGATGCCGACGGCGGAGCCAAAAGGGTAGGTGTGTGCGTGCAGGTCGATGAGGCCCGGAGTAACCAGCTTGCCGCCCGCGTCCATCAGGCGGTTTGCCCGCTCGGGCGCGATGCTGGCGTCGAGCTCCTCGATGAGGCCGTAGCGGATACCGATGTCGCGTTTGCCCGCCAAGTTCTGGCTCGGATCCAGCACACTCGCGTTGCGCACGAGCAAGTCGAACTTGTCGTTGGGGCCCATGGCCGCGCGGGCCAGCCCCGGCAGCGCGCCGGCCGCGGCCAGCGCGCTGCTGCCGAACAGGAAATCTCTACGGCCGACGCTCGTCATGGCTTGTCTCCTCTGTTGGTCTTCGTTGGAGTCAGCACATTCCAGCACACAGACCCGTCCGCAGCAAATGCGCCCGATAGATCTGAGCGCCTGAACCAGACGATCACGAGTACCCGCTGATGGCCGTCCAGGCCCGCTCGCGGGCGACCGGTCTCGACCGCTTCCACGGACCGCTCAGGGTCGAGTCCTCCCAGTCACGACAGGCTCCTTCCGCGCCGGCCATCGTGAAAGACCGCTCTGCGGCGATGACCTCGCCAAGGGGGTCGTGTGCCGACACTGACCTGCCTCGCGGTCAGTGCCATCGAAGTGTATTGATGTGCGCGAGGTCGAGAGCGCGAACGAACTCCGCATAGCTCGCCAGGAGTTGTACAGAGCGTCCTAAATGGGTCGGGGCGAGTAATTTCTGATCAATTCGGCGTGAACTTGCTTGCGGCTCAATGAACCCGCAGCACCTCAAACTGCTGTCGGATTTGAGCGACCTGTATCGACACGTCATCACCCTCGCATTTACCCAGCATGGCCCTGCCCAAAGGGGCATCGCTGCTGATGACCTGAACGAGCTGAGCGCTGCTGACCAACTTCATGCTGCCTCCATCCGGGCCGAGAAAGAGCTGTTGCTGCTTGTCGTCGGAATCGACCAGGCAGACCAGCGCGCCGAGCTGTATACCTTTGCTGGCGTCGTAGGGGCGCGGGCGGAATTGGCGCCAATTGGCCATCGCCTGGCGGATGGCTTCGGCGCGACGAGCTTGGCCGGTGGCCAGGTAGGCGGCTTCGAGTCCCAACGTGTCGTACTTGTTTTCGGCGATGTTTTCTTCGTGAGTCGCCGTTTCATGGGCCGCCCGCATTGCCCGTTCGGCTTGCAGCAGGTCTTCGGCGAGCCGTTCCAGCACCTGCTGCTGCAGAAAGAATTTATCCATGATGAAAGGTCGGCATCTCGAACAAGCGGGGGTCAGGTTTTGATTATGAAGGGCTCCACCAGCCTTCGACGCTTCTGTTGGCTGCAGGTTAACTTCAGCTATGGGCGCTGTCCTGTCGCCCATTTCCGTGCATCGAACGGCAGGAACTGGCCGACCGCCAGAGGCCATGAACGGCCGCTTATCGGATACGAAACGCGTGGAGCCGAGGCATTTCTGTCGGACAGCTCCGGAGAACCGCGAATGGCAGCTGAGGGTCGTTTGCCGGCCCACTCGAACGACCGCTGACCGGCATCCGATTCTTGTGGCTCTGGCGCCCAGGAAGCGCCGAGATGCGACCGGCCGCTTCCAGTCTAAACCGGCTATGCAGTAGCCAGCAGCAAAGGCCGACTTCGCAACGGTCGCGGCCCGTCGACGGCAATCGCCGAATTTGCCGCGCAAACCACATCGCGGTCAGTCAGGCGCTAAACCTGGCCGGACTCACGCCAACCGGTAAAGCTCGATCGGCGCCTCTCGGCCCTTCACACGCACTGGCCCGAGCGCCTGTCCTCCGTCCGGCGCTTCACCGGCGGCCGCCAGCACCTCGCTCGACACCAGGATCTGCGATCCGCGGTCTTTGTTCAGCTGCTCGATGCGCGAAGCGAGGATCACCACGTTGCCGGTGATCGAATACTGCTTGCGCAGCGCCGAGCCCACGTTGCCGCAGACTGCTTCGCCCGCGTGCAGGCCCACCCCGATCGTGATGGGCGGAATACGCCCGGCTTCCGACAGTCTCCGAATCCCGGCGACCAGCTCGCGCGCCGCGGCTAGCGCGTTGGCGCAGTCGTGCCCGGTGGCCAGCGGGGCGCCGAAGGTTGCCATGAAGCCGTCGCCGAGGAACTGGTTGATGATGCCGTGATTGCGGTTGACGATGTCGATCGCCTCGGCAAAGACGACGTTCTGGAAGGCGACGATCTCCTCCGGCGGCTTCTTTTCGACCAGCGGCGTGAAGTTGCGGATGTCCATGAACATCACGCACACGAACGTACGCTTGCTGGCGATCTCCGTGCCGGCTCCGAGCAGCGCCTCGACAATGGCCGGCGATACCTGCTGGCCGAAGGTGCCGACGATGCGCTGCCGCTCCTCCCGTGCGCGGAAGACGTTGCTGACCCGGCGCTGCAACTGGTCGGCAACGAAGCCCGCGGCGAGCCCCGCGATCAGAAGGATCACCGCCTTGGCCGCGTAGAACGGCGGCGCCTCGAACGGCGTGCTCGCCGCGGCGCGCGCGGCACCTCCGAGCACGCCGCTCCCCACGCCGATGTAGGTGAACGATAGGGCCACGTACTCCGCCGCCGCGACCAAGCCGGTGAACGCGCACAAGCGGAAGTCCAGCCGCAGCGTCGAGAGCACGATGAAGACGGCGTAGAGCAGGCCCAGCGGGCTTTGCAGCACGTAGAGAGGATCGATCTCGCGCGACACGAGGACGATCAGGATGCTGGGAACGCTCGTTTCGACGAGCGCATTCACGTACCGAAGCGCGCCCGGCACACCCTTACCCTGGAGCAACCAGCGGCCGAGCAGGTTGCGGATGGCAAGCTCGTAGCAGAGCAGCAGGGCGATAACCGCCAGGATGTAGAGGAACACGCCCGGCGTGAGGAAATGGAGCATGGGGACGCTGCGGAACAGCGCGTAGCCCAGGCCGTAGAAGACGAGCAGCATGCCCAGCAGGCCAGCGAGGAGGGCCATGCGCAGGCGCTCGCTGTGGATGATCTCCCGCGCGAGGTGATCTTTGAAAGATGCGACCGTTTCCGTCAGGCCAGCCTCAGTTCCTCAACGGCCGGGCGAGTGCCTCGGCGAGGTGCAGCGTGCCGCGCCCGGTTCCCTGCTCGATCTGCTCGCAACACGAGAACCCGTCGGCGATGCCGAGTGTATCCGCGGCCACTCGCGCGTACGGATGGCCGCTCTTCAACATTCCGGTCGCTCGGCCGTGACGCGCGACCGGCTCGGTCCAGTCTGAAGCGACCTACCAATCCAATTGACCGTGGCCGACAGTGGGCACTTTCGGCTCGCTTCACATTCCCAACGACATCGCGACGATCCGACATTGCGGCCGAGAAGTTTGACGCTGGACTCTCGCGCGTCATCGGCGGCGCGCGTCACCGTGTCACGGCTCGCGCAACCGATGGAAGCACACGCGCCCCGACCGGCTCACCGCCGCACCTTCCACCGGCCAGTGCGCCAGCGCTGCGGACAGAGTGGTGTCGACTACCAGCAACCGCACCGGATGCGCGAACGCCGCCTGCCGTGCCGACAGCGCCTGGACGGCCTGTCGCAGTGAGGCGTCGGCGAGGCCCGGCGCCACCATCAGCGTCGGCCGCCGCGGCTCGAACCGCACCAGGCGAGCCAGCGCCGCCGGCTGGTCGCCCAGGTAGCCACTGTCCCAAGGCGCCTCGGCCCCACGGCTTCGCCACCAGCTGCATTCATCCCACTTGACGCGCAGCCGCATCAGGCGCTGCGCCCAGCGGCCACCGGCAGCCAGCATCAGCCAGGTGCCGTCGAGCCGCAGCGCCAGATCCTCCACGAGCGCCGCAGTGCCGATCCCCGGCGGACTGGCAAGTACCGCCAGCGCGAACGGCTGCTCGCCGATGCCCTGCCGACACCACGCCAGCACCCAGCGCTGCACCTCCTCCTGGTGCGGAGACAACGCCAGTCCGTGCGCGGTAGCCGAATCGGGCGTCACGGGCGGCCGAAGGGCCCGGGAGTCATAACGCGCAATCAACGTGGCGCCGATGCGGCGTGCCATCGCCCACGGCCCCGCCGCTTCCTGTCGTTCCTGCATTCGCATGGCTTGCGTGTGATGCCCCGGGAAAAGCGCGCATTGTGGCGGCCCCGCTGCGCCGCACTGCGCGCCGCGGAGTCGATCGTTCAGACCAACCCGTTCATCCCCCAGATCGGCGGATGCGGCCCGCCGCCCATCGTCCGGTAGTTCCACACCGTCCCCGGGCTCTCCTTCGCCAGCCAGGTGCTCAACGGCTCCTTGTGCAGCCCCGCAGTGTCGAACTCCATCACCGTCACCACCGGCAGGCTGTAGGCCAGCACCACCACGACGCGGCCGGCTGTCCACATCAGCCCCGGCACGACCTTCGGGCTCATGTTCGCGACGATCGCATTGCCGATGGTCGCGAGCGAGGCCGACATCGGCACGACATCCGACTTGTGCGCATTGAGGCGCTGCGCCAGCACCTCGCCGAGCGCGACATTGGCGGCCAGCTTCGGCGCCACCGCGTAGAAAGCGAGCCAGAACGTGAAGCGGTCGAAGCCGCGGTAACTCGCGCTGTCCTCCAGCCGGTCGTCGGGGCGCACGTACCAGGCCTTGGGCAGGCTGGACGGAGGCCCGCCGCCGGGGTCGGCGCGGTAGTACAGCCGCCGGCCCGCCGGCGGCGCCATGCCCACCGGCACCGGTGCTGGTTGCGGCGTCGCGCAGCCCAGCTGGTATTGGTGCGTCAGCGGCGCGTGCGGGGCGGTCGGCAGCTGCAGCGGCTGCACGTTGGAGCGCGCGACGTAGGTGGTGTTGTCCGGGCCCAGCGCCAGTGCCTGGCACGGGATCGACTGGTCCCAGAGGTTGAACTGCGCGGCGTGGCCCAGGATGCTGGCCAGCAGCACGTTGAAGCCGAGCGCGCCCTTCTCGTCCTGCTTGCCGATCGGCTGCGCGGTCATGTTGCCGATCAGCAGCACGATCGCCGGCCTGCGCTGCAGCGCCGGGCTGGCACCGGGGCCGGCGCTGACCGCGAAGTGGTAGTTCTTCGGCAGCGGCACCGGCTGGATCGGCTTGAGGATCAGATGCTCCGGCAGGCTGCCAATGGACGGCATGGTCGACTCCTGGGGTGGTCAGTGCACGGCCGAAGGCTAGACCCCCTGCGTTGCAAAGGCGTTTCATCGCTCGGGCCCAGGAATGGCGATTGCCAGTCAGGCACCGTCACTGACGGAGCCATCCATGAAGACCCCCCGTTCCACGACCCAGCCGACCGACCCGAAGCAGCAGCGCCGCGACCTGCTCGACTCGGAGCGCGAGGCCAACCGCCCCGGCGCACGCAACTTCAAGGACGACGCGCTGACCGACAAGGTGGTCAGTGTCGAACCCGACGGCACCGGGCCGACGTCGACCGAAACCTTCGATCCCGATCGCGACCGTGAAGCCGGCTCCGGCGGGCCGTCGGGTGCCACCGGCGAGGGCAAGCGCTAGGCGCGTGCCGTGAGGCCCGGTGACCTCGTCCGGCTGGTCAAGGGCGCGGTCCAGGCCTGGATCGACGACCGCGCGCCCAGCATGGGCGCGGCGCTGTCGTACTACACGGTGTTCTCGACCGCGCCGCTGCTGGTGATCGTGATCGCGCTCGTCGGCCTGGTGCTCGGCGGCGATGCGGCGAAAACCGCGGTCATCGGGCAGCTGCAGGGGCTGCTGGGCGACCAGGTCGGCGACGTCATCGCCGGCATGCTGCAGCACGCCGAACGGCCCGGCCGCGGCGTGATCGCGGCAGTGGTCGGCGTGGTGGCGCTGGTCATCGGCGCGACGACGGTCTTCGCCGAGCTGCAGGACGACCTCGACCGCATCTTCGAGGCGCCGGACCGGCCGAAGCCGAGCGGCGTGTGGGGCTGGATCCGTGCCCGCATCCTGTCGCTCGGGCTGGTGCTGAGCGCCGGTTTCCTGCTGCTGGTGTCGCTGGTGATCAGTACCGCGCTGGCGGCGGTCGGCGACTGGTTCGGCACCACCTTCGGCGGCTGGCAGCTGCTGGCCAAGGGGCTGAACTTCGCGCTCAGCTTCGCGCTGATCACCGTGATGTTCGCGCTGCTGTACCGCTACCTGCCCGAGCGCCGCACCGCCTGGCACGACGTGTGGATCGGCGCCGCCGCCACCGCGCTGCTGTTCAACCTCGGCAAGGTGCTGATCGGGCTGTACCTCGGCCGCAGCTCGGTGACCTCCGGCTTTGGCGCCGCAGGCTCGCTGGCGGTGTTCCTGGTGTGGGTCTACTACTCGGCGCAGATCTTCCTGCTCGGCGCCGAGCTGACATGGGTGCATGCGCGCGAATTCGGCTCGCTGCGCGAGCAGGCGGCGATCGAGCGTGCCGCGGAACCGGCGCTCAGCCCCCTGACGTCGCGCTAACCGAAGACGGTGTCGCTCTCGGCGTGCGCGTTGCCGGCGAACAGGCGCAGGATCGTCGTCGCGCCGTCGTGCTCCCACAGCCGCCCCTGGATCAGGAACTGGCGGCCGCCGACACGCACGACATCCCCCTGCGCCGGCGGCACCGCGTGGCCTTGCCAGAACTGCGGCACGACGATCTGTTCGCGGCGTATCCAGGCCTGGTCGTCACGGCTGAAGACCAGGACGACGCGCAGGTTCTGGCTCATGTGGACTCCTCCCCAGGTCGGGACGCCCGGGCACGGGCCGGAGCTTAGCGCCCGAGCGGGCCGCCTTCGAGCTTGTCGCCGCCTTCCGGCGCATGCGAGACGTTGTCCTGCGGCGCCTCGCTGCCTTCCGGGTCACGCTTGCGCCGCTGCGGCGGTGCCGGTGGCTGCTGCTGCTCGACGGTGCGGCGCTGGCCGCTGGCATCCGGCGCCTCGGGCTCGGGCTTCTCGCCGCTCTCCGGCGCGTAGTGCGGATCGTCCTTCGGGCGCGAGATCGGCTTGTCGGGGGTCATGGCGTGGCTCCTGGTTGGCGTTCCAACGAACGGCAAGCCGGGTGCCCGGGGCACCGACAATCGCGCGCTGATCATCCTGCCCGTGCCCATGTCGACCACCATCCTGCTGCTGCAGCTCATCGTCATCCTCGTCACCGCCCGCGGCTGCGGCTGGCTGCTGCGACACATCGGCCAACCCAGCGTCATCGGCGAGATGGCGGCCGGCGTCGTGCTGGGGCCGGTGGTGATGGGCGCGCTGCTGCCCGAATGGCATGCGCAGCTGTTCTCGAAGGCTTCGCTCGCGGGTCTGTCGTCGCTGTCGACGCTCGGCCTGGTGCTGTTCATGTTCGTCATCGGGCTCGAGCTGCGTTCGCAGCGCGGCCTGCGCGCGCAGTTCAAGGCGGCCGGCTCGGTCGGGCTGATGAGCATGGCGGTGCCGGCGCTGCTGGGCCTGGCGATCGCGCCGCTGCTGCAGCCGCTGGCGCCGGCCGGCGTCGGCTTCGTGCCCTTCGCGCTGTTCATCGCCGCGGCGCTGTCGATCACCGCATTTCCGGTGATGGCGCGCATCCTGAAGGACCGCGGCCTGGCGCTCACGCGCTTCGGCCAGCTGTCGCTGAGCTCGGCCGCGCTGGTCGACGTGATCGCGTGGATCCTGCTGGCGCTGGTGATCGCGCTGGCCGGCGCCGGCGAGGGTTATGCCGGCGTGCTTCGCATCGGCGGCGGGCTGGTGGTGATGCTGCTGCTGGTCTTCGGCGTGCTGAAGCCGGCTTTTGCGTGGCTGCTGCGCACGCATGCGCCCGATGGCGAACCGTCGACCACGGTGCTCGGCGCCTTGATGATCGGCCTGCTGGTCTGTGCGCTGCTGGCCGAATGGGTGCAGCTGCACGCGGTGTTCGGCGCCTTCGTCTTCGGCCTGTGCCTGCCGCGCGACGACCGCCTGCTGCGCTCGCTGGTCGAGCGCATCGAGCCGATCTCGATCGCCGTGCTGATGCCGCTTTTCTTCGCGCTGGCCGGCCTGGGCACGACGGCCGGGGCCTTCAGCGGCGCGAGCCTGGGCCTGATGGGCCTGGTGATCGCGGTGGCGATTTTCGGCAAGATCGCCGGCGGCGCCACGGGTGCGCGCATGGCCGGCTACGGCTGGCGCGACAGCCTGGCCACCGGCGCGCTGATGAACGCGCGCGGGCTGATGGAGCTGATCGTCATCAAGGTCGGCCTCGACGCCGGGCTGATCGGGCCCGAGCTCTTCACGATGCTGCTGGTGATGGCGCTGGTGACCACCGCGATGACCGGGCCGCTGATCAACCTGTGCCTGGGCCGGCGCGCGCCGGCCGATGCGCGCGTCGCGTGATGGCGGGCGACCTGACGGCGGGCACGCCGGCCGGGCGGCGGGGCACCGTCCTACAGGGTTCGTTGCGACGTGTCGCAACAATGGCTGCATGAGAAACACAGTCCACCTCCGCGCGGCCGTCTGCGCCGCGCTGCTCGCCGCGGCCGCCTTGCCGGCCGCGCATGCCGAAGGCACCGTGACGCAAAAGGCGTCGGAGACCGCGACCAAGGTCGGCAACGCCATCGAGCGCGGTGCGCATGCCGCCGCCAGCGGCGTCGCCCGCGGTGTCGACGCGGCCGCCAGTGGCGTGCGCCGCGGGGCCAAGGCGGTCGAGCGCGGTGTGCACGCCGCGGCCAGCGGTGTCGAGCGCGGCGCGAAGGCCACCGGCCGCGCCATCGACACGGCGGCGCGCAAGGTCGGCATCGAGCCGTCGGCGCCGGCGTCTGCGCCTTCGCCGGGCTGAGGTCAGCGCCCTACTTCACCATCAGGTACTTGACGATGTCGTGCGGGTACACCTTGTGCTCGTGCGCGATGCGATAGCCGAGTGACTGGTACAGCCGCGGCGCCTGGAAGCTGAAGGTCTCGAGGTAGAAGATCGAACAGCCGTGCGTGCGCGCATGGGCTTCGAAGGCCTGGATCAGTTGCGCGCCGAGCCCCTGGCGCCGCCGGGCAGGCTCCACCCACAGCTGCTGCAGCTCGCAGCACGCGCCCCACCGCCGGCCGACCGCGCCGCCGATCACCCGCCCCGATTCATCACGCACGAAGCACGCGAGCGGCCGCACCTCGTGCAGCGGCGCTGCTGCGTCGTTGGCCTCGCCGAGGCCGTCGTCGACGAGCGCGGTTTCCTCAGGCGGCAGGTTGTCGTGGGTGCTGAACGAGAGCGTGTTCATCGAAATGTACCTTCGGTGATGACGGTGTGGCCTCAATGAATGGCGCGGCCGAAATATATACTCCTTCATATCGTGATGACCATCCCCGCCCTGCTCCGCCCCTCCCTGCTGCTGCTCGCCGCTGTCTTGCTGAGCGGCCCGGCGCGCGCCGCCGAGCTCACCGTCTCCGCCGCCGTCAGCCTGAGCAGCGCCTTCAAGGACCTCGCGCCGCTGTTCGAGGCCGCGCACCCGGGGCACAAGCTGCAGTTCAACTTCGGCGCGTCGGGGGGGCTGCTGCAGCAGATCAGCCAGGGTGCGCCCGTCGATGTGTTCGCCAGCGCCGACCAGGAAACGATGGACCAGGCGCATTCGCGCCACCTGATCGACGCGGCGCAGCGCCGCAATGTCGTCTCCAACGCCCTGGTGCTCATCGTGCCCGCCGAGTCGCCGAAGGCGCCGCAGGCGTTGGCCGAGCTGGCCCAGGCCGGCTATGCGCGCATCGCGATCGGCCTGACGGCCAGCGTGCCGCTGGGCCGCCACACGAAGAGCGCGCTCACCGCCGCCCGCCTGTGGACGGCGGTCGAGCCGAAGATGATCGCCGCGCAGAACGCGCGGCAGGCGCTCGACTACGTCGCGCGGGGCGAGGTCGACGCCGGCTTCGTCTACGCCACCGATGCCGCGCTGCTGCCCGACAAGGTGAAGGTCGTGCTGCGCGTGCCGACGCCGCAGCCGATCCTGTACCCGGCGGCGCCGGTCGCCGGCAGCGCGAACGCCGAGCTGGCCCGGCGCTTCGTCGCCTTCCTCGCGACAGCGCCGGCGCAGGCGCTGCTCGCGAAACACGGCTTCGGCCCGCCCTGAGAGGCTGGGGACCCCATGGAAGGCGCATGGGTCGCGCTGGCGCTAACCCTCAAAGTGGCCGGCGTGGCGACGCTGCTGAACCTGTTCTTCGGCGTCGGCGTCGGTTATGCGATGGCCCGCTGGCGCTTTCCCGGCCGCGACCTGCTCGATGCGGTGTTCACGCTGCCGATGGTGATGCCGCCGACGGTGCTGGGCTACTACCTGCTGGTGCTGATCGGCTCGCACGGGCCGATCGGCCGCTGGCTGCTGCAGACCTTCGGCGTGCGGCTGATCTTCACCTGGCAGGCGGCGGTGATCGCCGCCACGGTGGTCGCTTTTCCGCTGGTCTTCAAGGCGGCGCGCGCGGCCTTCGAGACGGTGGAGCCGCAGCTCGAGGACGCGGCGCGCACGCTGGGCATCCGCGAGCTGGCGATCTTCTTTCGCATCTCGCTGCCGCTGGCGTGGCGCGGCATCCTCGCCGGCCTGCTGCTGTCGTTCGCGCGCGCGCTCGGCGAGTTCGGCGCAACGCTGATGGTCGCCGGCAGCATTCCGGGCAAGACGCAGACGCTGTCGATCGCCGTCTACGAAGCGGTGCAGGCGGGGCAGGACCACACCGCGAACTTTCTCGTTGCCATCACCTCGCTGGTCTGCATCGCGGTACTGCTGGCCGCCGGCCGGCTGCTGCCGGGGCGCGTGGTGCGATAGGACGGCGATGATCTGGGACATCGAGCTCGCCAAGCTGCTGCGGCACGACCACACGCGCTTTCAGCTGGACGTTCACTTTGTGAGTCAGGCGCGGCGGCTGGCGCTGTTCGGCCCGTCGGGCGCCGGCAAGACGCAGACGCTGAAGATGATCGCCGGCATCGGGCGGCCGGACCGCGGGCGGATCAGCATCGCCGGCCGCGTGCTCTACGACAGCGCGGCGCGTTTCGCGCTGTCGCCGCAGCAGCGACGGCTCGGCTACGTGTTCCAGGACTACGCGCTGTTCCCGCACCTCACCGTGCGCCAGAACATCGCCTTCGCGCGGCGCCACGGCTGGCTCAACCCGGCGCCGAAGGGCGAGGATCCGGCGGTCGAGCGCTGGATCGAGGCCTTCCACCTGCAGGCCATCGCCGGCCACCGCCCGCACCAGATCTCCGGCGGCCAGCGGCAGCGCACCGCGCTGGCCCGCGCGCTGGTCAACGAGCCGACGGCCCTGCTGCTCGACGAGCCCTTCGCCGCGCTCGACCGCACGCTGCGCGAGCGCCTGCGCGACGAGCTGCACGAGCTGCAGGTCGAACTGCGCATCCCGATGCTGCTGATCACGCACGACGACGACGACCTGAAGGCGCTGGCCGACGAGGTGATCGTGATGCGCGCCGGGCGCATCGATCCGCGCGCCGAGCCGACCGTGCTGGTGGAGACCTGAGCCCGTGTCGATCCGCCGCCCGCGCAAGGCCCCAGCGCTCGGACTCGACGGTGCCGTCTGGCTGACGATCGGCGGCACGGCGCTCGGTGGGCGCGAGCGTGTCGAGCTGCTGCGCGCGGTCGCCGAGACGGGCTCGATCACCCGCGCCGCGCAGGCGGTGGGCCTGAGCTACAAGGGCGCCTGGGAGGCGATCGAGGCGATGAACGGCCTGGCACGCGAGCCGCTGGTCGAGCGGCGCGCGGGAGGCCGCGGCGGCGGCGCGACGCAGCTGACGCCGCACGGTGCGAAGCTCGTCGAACGCTTCGGGCAGCTCGATGCCGTGCACCGCCGCTTCGTCACGCTGCTGGAGCAGGGGTCGATCGATCTCGACCGCGACTTTTCATTGCTGGGAATCCTGAACATGCGGACGAGCGCGCGCAACCAGTTCGTCGGCACGGTCAGCGCGATCCGTGCCGGCGCCGTCAACGACGAGGTCGAGCTGACGCTGCCGGGCGGCACGCGCATCGTGGCGCAGGTGACGCCGCAGAGCACCGCGGCGCTCGGCCTGCGCACGCAGGCGACGGTGATCGCGCTGCTGAAGTCCTCGGCGGTGCTGGTCGCCACCGAGCTCGAAGGCGCGCGGCTGTCGGCGCGCAACCAGCTCGCCGGCACGGTGCGCGCGGTGACGCCGGGCGCCGTCAATGCCGAGGTCGAGATCGAGCTCGACAGCGGCGACGGCCGCATCGTCGCCATCGTCACGCAGCCGAGCGTCGAGGCGCTGGGCCTGGCGCCGGGCGTGCGCGCGACGGCGGTCTTCGATGTCGCCAACGTGATACTCGCCGTCACCGCCTGAGATGTCTGCCCCCAGCTCACTTCGTTCGCGGCCCCCGAGGGGCGCTCAGTCGGCTTGGGAGCGGCCCGGCGCCGACTGAGTCACACTCGCCGCTTCTTGCGGGGGCGCCCGCGCGCCAGGAGGGCTGTAGCCATGCACCAGACCATCGAAGAAACCCTGCGCCTGGCACTCGAGCAGCAGCGCGCCGCCTTCGCCGCCGAGCCGATGCCCAGCCTCGCGGTGCGGCGCGACCGGCTGCAGCGCGTGCACCGCATGACGACGCGCCACGGCGACGAGCTGGCCACGGCGATCGCCAGCGATTTCGGCCACCGCGCGCGCCAGGAAACGCTGCTGGCCGATGTCTTCACCGTGGCCGCCGCCGCCCGCCAGGCGATGCGCCACCTGCGTGCCTGGTGCAAGCCGCGCCGCGTGCCGACGCAGCTGCACTTCCTGCCGGGCAGCAACCGGCTGATGCGGCAGCCGCTGGGCGTCGTCGGCGTGGTCGCGCCGTGGAACTATCCGTACAACCTGGCGCTGACGCCGGCGCTGGCCGCGCTGGCGGCGGGCAACCGGGTGATGATCAAGCCGTCCGAGCTGACGCCGGCGACCTCGGCGATGATGGCGCGTCTGGTGGCCGAGCACTTTGCGCCCGAGGAGATGCAGGTCATCGTCGGCGATGCGCAGGTCGGCCGCGCCTTCACCGAGCTGCCCTTCGACCACCTGTTCTTCACCGGCTCGACGGCGGTCGGCCGCCTCGTCGCGCAGGCCGCCGCGCGCAACCTGACGCCGGTGACGCTGGAGCTGGGCGGCAAGTCGCCCGCGCTGATCGACCGCAGCTGCGACTTGAAGCTCACGGCAGAGCGCCTGGCCTTCGGCAAGCTCTTCAACGCCGGGCAGACCTGCGTCGCGCCGGACTTCGCGCTGGTGCCGCGCGAGCTGGTCGAGCCGCTGGCCCAGGCCGTGGCGCATGCGATGCGCCGCCAGTACCCGCGCGTGGCCGGCAACCCGGACTACACCAGCATCGTCGCGCCGCGCCATCACCAGCGGCTGCAGGCGCTGCTCGACGATGCCCGTTCACGCGGCGCGCGCGCCATCGCGACGCACGACGACCGCCCCACCGACGGCCGCTTCGTGCCGCACCTGCTGCTCGACGTGACCGACCAGATGACGGTGATGCGCGAGGAGATCTTCGGCCCGCTGCTGCCGATCGTGCCCTACGGCGAGGTCGGCGAAGCGCTGGCCTACATCAGCGCGCGCGACCGGCCGCTGGCGCTGTACTGGTTCGGCCGCGATGCCGCCGTGCAGCGCCGCGTGCTCGACGAGACGCACGCCGGCGGCGTGACGATCAACGACTGCATCTGGCACCTCGGCCAGGAGAACCAGCCCTTCGGCGGCGTCGGTGCCAGCGGCATCGGCAGTTATCACGGCGAATGGGGCTTCCGCACTTTCAGCAAGGAAAAGCCGGTGTTCGTGCAGTCGCGCTTCGCCGGCACGAAGCTGTTCATGCCGCCTTACGGAAAGACCTTCGATCGTTTGCTGGGGATGCTGCGGCGGATCGCCGGGTAGATCGTTCGACGTCTCGCTGGACGCGTCATTCGAAGGTAATGACCTTGTTCAGCCGCGCGATCACCTCGTCCGGAACCTGCTTGCTGCACATGATGTAGCGCCGCTCGCCCTTGGGCATGTCGGCGAAGCGGATCAGGTGGAACTCGCGCGCGCTGAAGCCGGCTTCCTCGGCCAGGTAGTTGGCTTCTTCCTCGGCCACGAACATGAAATCGGCGCGGTTGAAGCGCACCATCTCGACCATCGCCGAGTTCTCGCTGGTGGTGTAGACGAGGTTCGGCCGGTACTTCGCCAGCAGGCCGTCGATGTAGGGGCCGTACGAGTAGTTGTCCTTGGCCAGCACGCGCAGGCCCTTGATCGCCAGCACGTCTTCGAGGCGTTGGCCCTCGCGCACCTTGAACTCGCGGTTCGCCAGCGCCACCGTCGGCAGGTCGCGGTAGATGGGCTTGGTGAACTTGGCGAACTGTTCGCGCTCCGGATTCCTGAACCAGCCGACCGCGCACTCCAGCGCCGCATCCTTGCGGATGTTCATCAGCTGCCGGTTGGTCGGCACCTTGGCCCAGACCACCGGCACGCCCGCGGCCTTGAACGCCTGGGCCGCCGGCGTGCCGGTCAAGCCGGTGGCCGAGCCATCGGCCGCGGCCACCAGGTACGGCGGGCGATCGTTGTAGTAGACGGTGATCGGCTCCTGTGCCCGGCTCACCCCGCTGCAGGCGATGCACAGCACCAGCCCGGCCTGCCAGCTCCAGCGTGCTTTCATGATCGGTCCTCGTGACGGCCCTTGTGATCGCGCGTCGATTATTCAGCGATCCGCATTTGAAATTGCTATTTCAACAAGAGCAGTATATATTTCATCGCATGTGGGCCGTCCTGATCGTCACCTTGCCAACGCAGCCGAATGCCGTGCGGCTGCGCGTGTGGCGCGGCTTGAAAGCCATCGGCAGCGCCGCGCTGCGTGATGGCGCCTATCTCCTGCCGCAGGCGCACGCCGCGCTGTTCGAGCCGCTGGCGGCCGAGGTGAGCGAGCACGGCGGCAGCGCGATGGTGCTCGACCTGGCGCCGCGCAACGATGCTCAGCGCGCCGAGCTCGCTGCGCTGTTCGACCGCAGCGAGACCTATGCGGCGTGGCGCACCGAGGCAGACGAGCTGGCCGGCGCGCTCGGCGCACTCGAAGAGACCGAAGCCCGGCGCCGCCTGCGCGGCATTGGCGAATCGCTGCAGACGCTGCGCCGCATCGACTACTACCCGGCCCAAGCGGCGGACCAGGCGGAGTCGCACCTGCTGGCGCTGCGCCAGGCGCTCGATGCACGGTTCTCGAAGGGCGAGCCGCTGGCGCAGGCGCCGCACGGCATCACTCGGCTCGATGCCCGCAAGCACCAGGGCAAGCGCTGGGCGACGCGCGCTCGGCCATGGGTCGACCGCCTGGCCTGCGCGTGGCTGATCCGGCGCTTCATCGACCCGCAGGCCACGTTCGTGTGGCTCGACGACCCGGCCCGTGCGCCGCGCGGCGTGCTCGGCTTCGACTACGACGGCGCGCGTTTCACGCACGTCGGCGCGCGGGTCAGCTTCGAGGTCATCGCTGCCAGCTTCGGCCTCGAGGCCGACGCGAAGCTGCAGCGCATCGCGCAGGCGGTGCACTACCTCGATGTCGGCGGCATTCCGGTGCCCGAAGCGGCCGGGCTCGAAGCCGTGCTGGCCGGGCTGCGTGCCGTGCACACCGATGACGACCGGCTCGCGGCCGCGGCTGCCGCGGTCTTCGATGCCTTGTACGCGGCGCCGGCCAGCGTGACCGCGCCTTCCTGATGAGCTCCATGACCCCCACCCCCACCCTCGAGACGCCCACCGCCGCCGCCGCCGCGGCGCCGCCCTCGCCCATCGGCTTCGCCGAGGCCGTGCGCTTCTGGCTCAAGCTCGGCTTCATCAGCTTCGGCGGCCCGGCCGGGCAGATCGCGATCATGCACAGCGAGTTGGTCGAGCGCCGCCGCTGGATCAGCGAGCAGCGTTTCCTGCACGCGCTGAACTACTGCATGCTGCTGCCCGGGCCCGAGGCGCAGCAGCTCGCCACCTACATCGGCTGGCTGATGCACCGCACGGCGGGCGGCATCGTCGCCGGCGCGCTGTTCGTGCTGCCGTCGCTGTTCATCCTGATCGCCTTGTCGTGGATCTACCTGCGCTTCGGCGACGTGCCGGCGGTGGCCGGCATCTTCTACGGCATCAAGCCGGCCGTGACCGCGCTGGTGCTGCATGCCGCGCACCGCATCGGCACGCGGGCGTTGAAGAACCGCTGGATGTGGGGCATCGCGGCGGCCGCCTTCGTCGCGATCTTCGCCTTCGACACGCCGTTCCCGGCGATCGTGCTGGCCGCCGGCCTGATCGGCCACTTCGGCGCGCGGCGCTGGCCGCAGGTGTTCGCGCTGGGCGGCGGCCATGGCAGCGCGAAGGCCGGCTACGGCGCGGCGCTGATCGACGACCACACGCCGACACCGCCGCATGCGCGCTTCTCGCGCGCGCGGCTGGCGCGCGTGCTCGGCATCGGCCTCGGCTTGTGGGGCGTGGCGATGGCCGCGCTGATTGCGAGTCAGGGATGGGACGCGACGCTGACCCAGATGGGCTGGTTCTTCACCAAGGCGGCGCTCCTGACCTTCGGTGGCGCGTATGCGGTGCTGCCCTATGTCTACCAGGGCGCGGTCGAGACGCACCAGTGGCTCAGCGGCCCGCAGATGATCGACGGGCTGGCGCTCGGCGAGACGACGCCGGGGCCGCTGATCATGGTCGTCGCCTTCGTCGGCTTCGTCGGCGGCTGGCTGAAGCAGGTGGCCGGGCCCGATGCGCTGTTCCTCGGCGGCGCGCTGGCGGCCAGCGTGGTCACCTTCTTCACCTTCCTGCCGTCCTTCGTCTTCATCCTCGCCGGCGGCCCGCTGGTCGAGGCGACGCACGGCAAGCTCGGCTTCACCGCGCCGCTGTCGGCGATCACCGCCGCGGTGGTCGGCGTGATCCTGAACCTGGCGCTGTTCTTCGCCTGGCACGTCTGGTGGCCGAAGGGTTTCGGCGGCGGTTTCGACGCGGTGTCGGCAGCGATCACGGTGGTCGCCGCATTGGCGCTGTTCCGCTTCAAGCTCGGCGTGCTGCCGCTGCTGGCCGGCAGCGCGGCGGCCGGCCTGGCCGTGACTTTTTTACGTTAGCAACCTGAGGAGCGCCCATGGACGCACGCATCGTTCCCCTGCCCTTCGACCCGGCCACGCTGGGTGGCCTGTCCGAGAAGCTCCTCCTCAGCCACCACCAGAACAACTACAGCGGCGCGGTGAAGCGGCTGAACGCCATCCGCGGCCAGCTGGCCGCGCTGCCGTTCGCCACGACCCCCGGCTTCCAGCTCAACGGGCTGAAACGCGAGGAGCTGATCGCCACCAACTCGATGCTGCTGCACGAGCTGTACTTCGCCAGCCTGGGCGGTGACGGCGTGACGATGGAGCCGGCGATGAAGCTGGCGCTGGACGCGAACTTCGGCAGCGTCGAGCGCTGGCGCGAGGAGTTCGTCGCCTGCGCGAAGGCGCAAGGCGGTGGCTCGGGCTGGATGCTGCTGGCCTTCCAGCCGCGCGAGGGCTCGCTGATCAACCAGTGGGCAGCCGATCACACCCATGCCGTGGCCGGCGGCGTGCCGATCCTGGCGCTCGACATGTACGAGCATGCCTACCACCTCGACTTCGGCGCCGCGGCAGGTGCGTATGTCGATGCCTGCATGACCCGCATCGACTGGGCGGCAGTGTATCGGCGCTACCAGGCCGCCGTGCATGCGGCCAGCGAGCCGTTCGCGGCCGGGCCGGACGACGTGGCCCAGGCCACGCTGCTCGACGTGCGCCGCGCCGGCGTCTTCGAGCAGGCGCCGGCGATGATCCCCGGTGCGCGCTGGTGCAACCCCGCAACCGTGGGCGACTGGGCGCCCGAGCTGTCAGCCGGCCAGCCGGTGGTCGTCTACTGCGTCTACGGGCACGAAGTCGGCCGCTCGACCGCGCTGCGCCTGCGTGCGGCCGGCGTCGATGCACGTTATCTGAGCGGCGGCATCGACGGCTGGAAAGCCGCGGGTCGCCCACTCGTCGACAAGCCCGCGAGGTGATCACCATGGACCCCGCTCGTTCCCCTGCCGTTGCGCTGCTCTACCCCGGTGACCGGACGGCGCGAGATCGTGCCGACCCGGCCGAAAGCCGTTTTGCGGCCCTGTTCGACGCCTTGGCGGCGGCCGGGATCGCGGCGGAGCCGGCGATCTATCACGACGACTTCGCCGACGAGGTGGCTGCGCAGCTGAAGCGGATGGCCGTGGTTCTGGTGTGGTGCAACCCCATCGAAGGCGGCCACCCGCGCCACCGGCTCGATGCATTGCTGCGCGACGTTGCGAAAGCGGGCGTCTTGGTCAGCACCCATCCGGACACCATTGCACGCCTGGGCACCAAGGACGTGCTGCTGGACACCCGCGACCTGCCGTTCGGCAGCGATGTGCAGCGCATCGGCAGCCTCGAACAACTGCAGGCCGAGCTGCCGGCGCGGCTGCAGCGCGGGGCGCGCGTGCTCAAGCAGCACCGCGGGCACAGCGGCATTGGCGTCTGGCGCGTCGAGTGGGCGGGCGTCCAGGGCGCGCAGCCGCTGCTGCGCGTGCGCCACGCGCAACGCGGCAGCGCCGAAGAAGTCATCGACATGCCGGCGCTGCTGCAGCGCCTTGCGCCGTACTTCGAGCCCGCCGCCGGTGGCCACATGATCGACCAGGCCTGGCAGCCGCGGCTGGTCGACGGCATGGTGCGCGCCTACCTGGTCGAGGATCGCGTCGCGGGTTTCGGGCACCAGGCGATCAACGCGCTGTACCCGGCCCTGCGCGGCGAGCCTGCGCCTTCACCCGGACCGCGCCTGTACCACGACGCGGACAAGCCGGACTTCCAGCCGCTCAAGCAGTTGCTGGAGTCGCAGTGGATCGATCTGCTGCGCGAGCGGGTGGGCCTGTCGCGCGCACAACTGCCGCTGCTGTGGGATTGCGACTTCCTGCCCGGCGACGGCGCGGGCCGCCACGTGCTGTGCGAGGTCAACGTCAGCAGCGTCTCACCGTTTCCGCCGTCGGCCATTGCACCGCTGGTCGCCGCGGTGAAGGCGCGGCTGGCCGACACGTCCCTTCAGCGCTAGGCGTCGATCGGCACGCCACCGCCCCAGCGGCTGACCCATTCGTCCCACAGTTCCTTCTGCACCGCGGCGAACGCCTGCTGCCAGGCGAACAGCAGGCTGAACTGCGTGCGTTGCAGCTCGAACAGCGCCGCAGTGCCGGCACCGAACCAGGGCAGCGCCGCGGACAGCACCTCGGCGGAGGGGGCGGCGGTCGGGACGAGGGTTTCGGGCATGGTGAGTTCTCCTCGAAAATGGGCCGAGGCGCGGATCGCGCGGGCGAACAGGTGTAGGGGCAATCGGCATGCCTGCACATCAGGTACGTTGCCTGCCGAGAAGGATCGCTGAAATCCATCGATCGAAGGAGACTGACGATGCAGCTCGTCTGCCCCGATTGCCAGACCAAAAACCGCGTCCCCGACGTGCGACTGCACGACGATCCGCGCTGCGGCCGCTGCGGTGCGGCGCTGATGGGGCCCACGCCGGTGGCCCTGAGCGACACGTCCTTCGGCCCCTTCATCGAAGGCACCGAGCTGCCGGTGCTGGTCGACTTCTGGGCCGACTGGTGCGGCCCGTGCAAGATGATGGCGCCGCATTTCGCCGCGGCGGCGCAGCAGCTGCCCGAGGTGCGCTTCGCCAAGCTCGACACCGAAGCCGCGCCGGCGACCGGCGCGCGTCACGCGATCCGCAGCATCCCGACGCTGGCACTGTTTCGCGGTGGCCGCGAGATCGCCCGCCGCAGCGGTGCGATGCCGGCGGCGGAGCTGCTGAGCTGGGTGCGCTCGGCGCTGCGCTGAAGCGCCAGAAGCCCGGCCGCTGCGCTCAGCGCTGGCGGCCTTTCCAGTAGCTCGGGCGGCGCCTTTGGTGGGCGATGGCACCGATCCGCGTGCCCTCGGCAGTCGAGCGGTACACCAGGAAGTACGGAAATCGCCGCATCGGAAACACGCGGCGACCATTGAGCGTGGGCGTACCGAGCGCCGGACTCGAATCGATCAATTGCGCGGCGCGAACGAACTCGGCGAGGAAGCGTTCGGCGACGTTGGCACTGCCGTGCTCGAGGTAGTAGGCGAAGGCTCTGGCGAGCTCGCGCTCGGCTTCCTCGGACAGTGCGTAGGTCACTTCAGTTGGACGCGCAATCGACGCACCGCTTCTTCGCCCGCAATCCAGGTTGCCGTGCCCGCAGCAATTTCGGCTTCACGCCGGTCAATCTCCGTCGCCCAGGCTTGCTCCCAATCCGGATCCAGCGGATTCGGCTCCAGGCTGGCGAGCAGGCGGTCAAGCAGCTCCGAACGTTCTTCGGGAGAAAGGCCCAGCGCCTCGGCGGCCAAGACTTCGAGGGGGATGGACATGCCGGTCACCATCGTCAGAAGAAACCTTCGTCATCATAGTCCGGTCGATCCGGACGAAACGGGCGGCGGAGCTGGGTGCGCTCGGCGCTGGTCAGCCCACCACCACCTCGCTGATCTGGATCTGCGGCTGCAGGTCGGTGTAGTTCGGGATGTCGCCCATGATCTCTTTCACGTGCGGCCCGAACGCGGCTTGAAAGGCCTCGGCCGAGTCGCAGTACAGGTGGCACATCGCGACGTAGGGCGGCGGTGCGCCGGGGCGGCCGCCGGCCAGGCCCTTGTCGATCGTGTAGCGCTTGCAGGCTTCGCCCATCCGCGCCTTGACCAGCGGCAGGTGCTTGTCGCGGTAGTACTCGTGATCGAAGCGGGCATCGGCGGCGCCGGCGTACATCACGCTGACCTTGATCATCGGGGGGCTCCCATGGGGTGGCGGGGGAGCCGCATCGTACAGTCCGCACGATGCCCGGCTTCGACCACCTCGTGCTGCGCACGCCGCGCCTGCTGCTGCGGCCGATGTCGACTGACGACGCGCCGGCGCTGTTCGCGGTCTTTTCCGATCCGGCCGTGATGCGCTACCGCAGCCTGCCGCCGTGGACCGCGCTCGAGCAGGCGCGCGCGGCGATCGATCGCGACCTGCTGGCGATGGCCCGCGCCGAGCAGTTGCGCTTGGGCATCGTGCTGGCGTCCGAAGGCCTGCTGATCGGCACCTGCACGCTGTTTCGCCTCGACGAACAGAGCCGGCGCGCCGAGATCGGCTATGCGCTGGGCTCGCACGCCTGGGGCCGCGGCTTCATGCACGAGGCGCTGACCGCGCTGCTGCGGCACGGCTTCGAAACGCTGGGTCTGAACCGCATCGAGGCCGACATCGATCCGGGCAATGCGGCCTCGGCGCGCAGCCTCGAACGGCTGGGCTTCCAGCGCGAAGGCCGGCTGCGCGAACGCTGGATCGTCAACGGCGAGGTATCGGATGCGGTGATGTACGGGCTGCTGCGTGCCGATTGGGCGCGCCGCGATCACTTGGCCGGCGACGTAGGATCGCCGTTCCCGGCAACGAGAGGCGCACCATGATCAAGGGCATGCACGCGATGTTCTATTCGTCGCAGGCCGACGCGCTGCGGGTCTTCCTGCGCGACAAGCTCGGGCTGGCCGGCACCGACGTCGGCGGCGGCTGGCTGATCTTCAACGCGCCGGAGGCCGACCTCGGCGTGCACCCGACCGAAGCCGGCGAGCCGCCCTCCGGAACCGCCGACATCTCGTTCTACTGCGACGACATCGCGCAGACCGTGGCCGAGCTGCGCACGCGCGGCGTCGAGTTCACGCAGGAGGTCGAGGACCATGGCTACGGCCTCGTCACCTTCTTCAAGGTGCCGGGCGACTTCACCGTCCAGCTGTACCAGGCCAAGTACGCGAAGTAAGCGGCCATGCTGGCACTGCTGGTCATTGCGCACCCGTCACCGGCGAGCTTCAGCCACGCGATGGCCGAGGTCGCCGAGCGTGTGCTGCGCGAGCGCGGCTACCGCATCGCGCGCCACGACCTGTATGCGGAGCGCTTCGATCCGGTGCAGCCGACCGGCGAGAGCGCCAACACGGCGTCGACCGATGCGCTGGTCGAGCAGCATTGCGCCGAGCTCGTGGGCGCCGACCTGGTGATCGTCTGCCATCCGAACTGGTGGGGCCAGCCGCCGGCGATCCTGAAGGGCTGGATCGACCGCGTGTTCCGACTCGACACCGCCTACGGCTACCCGCAGGACACCGGCTTCGACGGCGTGCCGCTCGGCCTGCTGCGGGCCCGCCATGCGCTGGTCTTCAATACCTCGAACACGCCACTCGAGCGCGAGCAGCAGGTCTTCGGCGATCCGCTGCAATCGATCTGGGCCCGCTGCGTCTTTCCGCTGTGCGGCGTCGAGAGCGTGACCCGGCGCATGTTCGCGCCCCAGGCCGGCAGCACGCCGGCCCAGCGCGAAGCCTGGCTGGCCGAAGTGGCGCGGCTGGTCGGCGATGCCGCGCGCTGACGAGGAGAGCCGCCCGATGCAACCGCGCCTTGTTTTCCTGCACACCGCGCCGATGCACGTCGCGACCTTCTCGGCGCTGCTGGCCGAGGTCGCGCCGCAGTGCGAAGCTGAGCACGTCGTCGACGAGTCACTGCTGGCCGACGCGCAGCGCGTTGGTGCCGATGACCCGGCCCTCGTGGCGCGCGTGCAGGCGGCGATGACGGACGCGGCCGAGCGCGGCGCGGCGGCCGTGGTCTGCACCTGCTCGACGATCGGCGGCATCGCCGAACGCACGCCGACCGGCGGCCGTTTTGTCGCCTTGCGCATCGACCGCGCGATGGCCGACCGGGCGGCCTCGGGGGGACCGCGCGTGCTGGTCGTCGCGGCGGTTCAGAGCACGCTCGAACCGACGAGCGCACTGCTGCGCGAATCGGCCGCTGCATTGGATCGGGCGATCGAGATCCGCACGGTGCTGGCCGAGGGCGCCTGGGCCCGCTTCGTCGCCGGCGACCGTGCCGGCTACCTCGACACGGTCGTGCGCTGCGTGCGCGAAGCGGTGGGCGATGCCGATGTGATCGTGCTCGCACAGGCCTCGATGGCGCCCGCGGCCGAGGCCTTGCAGGACCTCGGCGTCGACGTGCTGTCGAGCCCGCGCCTGGGCGTGCAGTCGATCGCCGCGCGGCTCGCCGCCTGAGCGTGCGCGATGAGCGGCCGCATCACCATCGAGCCGCTGGCGCAACGCCCGGACCTGCTGGCGACGATCGAGGCCTGGTTTGAATCCGAATGGCCGGGCTACTACGGGCCGGGCGGGCCGGGTGATGCGCGGCATGACCTGCAGTCGTACAGCCGGCATCACGGTTTGCCGCTCGGTCTGGTCGCTGCGCTCGACGGCCATCCTTGCGGCTTCGCGGCGCTGAAGCGCGAAGCCTTTCCGAGCCATCCGCAATGCACGCCGTGGGCCGGCGCGGCCTACGTGCAGCCGGCGCTGCGCCGCCAGGGCATCGGCCGTGCGCTGCTGCTGGCGCTGGAGGCGCCGGCGCGCGCGCTCGGGCATGAGCGGCTCTATTGCGCCACCGCCACGTCCGATTCGCTGCTGCTGCGCTGCGGCTGGGGCTTGATCGAGCGCGTGCTGCACGAGGGGCAGGACATCGGCGTCTACGACAAGGCTCTCTGATGAACGACACCGTCGAAGCCCACCGCGCCTTTTACGCGCAATTCATCGTCCGCAGCGCGGGGTCCGCCGACCCGCGCCTGATCGACGCCTTCAACGCGGTGCCGCGCGAGGGCTTCGTCGGCCCGGGGCCGTGGCCGGTGTTCATCGGCGGCGGCCAGTACCTGCCGACGATCTCGGACGACCCGCGCCTGCTCTACCAGGACATCCTGATCGGCCTGGCCACCGAGCGCGGCATCAACAACGGCCAGCCGTCGCTGCATGCGCGCTGCCTGGCCGCCGCCGCGCCGGCCGCCGGCGACAGCGTGGTGCACGTCGGCGCCGGCACCGGCTACTACACGGCGGTGCTCGCACAGCTGGTCGGCTCCGCGGGCCGGGTGCAGGCCTACGAGATCGAGCCGGACCTGGCGCAGCGCGCCGCGCAGAACCTGCGCGGCCACGCCAACGTCAGCGTGCGCGCCGCGTCGGCCACCGAGGGCGCGCTGCCGCCGGCCGACGTCATCTATGTCTGCGCGGGCGCGACGCATCCGCCGGCCGCCTGGCTCGACGCGCTGAAGCCCGGTGGCCGGCTGGTGCTGCCGCTGACGCCGAACGAAGGCTTCGGCGTGATGCTGCAGATCACGCGGCTCGACGCCCGGCGCTTCGCCGCGACGGCGCTGATGCGCGTGTCGTTCATTCCATGCATCGGCGCGCGCGACGATGCCACCTCGGCATCACTGGCCGCGGCATTGGAGCGGCAATCGCTGAAGGCGGTGCGCTCGCTGCGCCGCGGCGACCCGCCGGACAGCAGCGCCTGGTGCGTCGGCCAGGGCTGGTGGATCTCGTCGGAGGCACCATGATCATCCACGGCCGCTGCCACTGCGCCAACATCCGCTTCGAGCTCGCCTGGGCGCCCGATCCGACGGAGATCCCGGCGCGTGCCTGCAGGTGCTCGTTCTGCGTCAAGCATGGCGGCGTGTGGACCTCGCATCCGGATGCTGCGCTCGTGGTTCACGTGCGCGACCCGCAGCACGTGTCGATCTACACCTTCGGCACCGCGACCGCCGACTTCCACGTCTGCGCGCGCTGCGGCGTCGTGCCCGTGGTCACCAGCCGGATCGGCGAGCGGCTGCATGCCGTCGTCAGCGTCAACGCGTTCGACGGCGTCGACCCCGCGCTGCTGCGGCGCGGCAGTGCCGATTTCGAAGGCGAAGCGATCGGCGACCGGCTGGCGCGGCGCCAGCGCAACTGGATCGCCGACGTGCGGTTCATCGAAGGATCCTGAGCACCGTGACGATCAGCCCCGCTGGACCTGTTGCAATGGCAGGCGAGGCGGCTCGGGCTTCTGCGCCGGCGGCTGCAGTTCCTTGCTCCACCAGCCCACATCACGCCAGGCGCCGAACTTGAAGCCCACGTTCTCGTAGACACCCAGCGCTCGGTAGCCCACCGACTCGTGAAGCGCCACGCTCGCGGGATTGGGAAGCGCAATGCCGGCGAACGCACGGAAGTAGCCCAGGTCGACGAGTTGCCGGTGCAACGCCTGGTACAGCAGCTTGCCGACACCCTGACCTCGCACGTCGTCGCGGACGTAGACCGAGGTGTTCACCGACCACTGGTAGCTCGGTGCGTCGCGATGGCCGCCGGCGTATGCGAAGCCGGCGACGGCATCGTTCGCATCCACCGCGACCAGCCACGGGTATTTCGCCAAGGTCTTGGCGATGCGCGCCTGCAGCTCGTCGACCGTCGGTGGCACCCATTCGAACGAAATCGTCGTGTCGAGGACGATGGGGCGGTAAATGGCAGCGATCGCTTCGGCGTCGGCCGCAGTGGCGGTTCGGATCTTCATGGGCGTGCGGTTTGTGGAGAGGGGACGTCGGTCGACCAGGTCGTCTGAAGCATGAACAGCGCGAGGAAGGCCAGCGTGCCGACCGCGGCCGACAGGGCCAGGGCCCCGGCGCCCCACCGGTCGAGCGCCAAACCGAAGAGCCACGGCGCTAGCGCCTGTGCGACGCGTGCCGGCAGCATCAGCCAGCCTTGCCGGTGGCCATAGCCCTGTGGCCCGAACACGACCAGCGGCAAGGTGCCCTTCGCGATCGTCAGGATGCCGTTGCCGGCTCCGTGCAGCACGCCGAAGACCGCCGCAGCGGGTGCACCAAAGAGCGCGAGCGCCAGGACGCCCAACGGATGCAAGGCCGATGCGATGCGCGCCGACAGCAGCGGATGCACCTTGCGCAGCAAGCCGAATTCGAGCAGCCGAGCCCCGACTTGCGACGGACCGATCAGCGCGCCCACGACGACCGCCGTGGCCAGCGTTGCCCCGGCGGCCTGCAGCAAGCGCGGCAGGTGAGCGGCCATCGCCGTGGAGATGAACCATGTCGCCGCGAAGACGAAGGACAGGACCACGGCGGCACGCCAGGACGGCTGCTGTGCGGGCGTGCCCGCCGCAGGGCCGGGCTCGTTGGCCGACGGCACACGCTGCGCCGGTGGGCGCGGGAGCAGCGCATTGAGCGGCAGCCCGAGCACCAGGTGCAGGCCGGCCCAGGCGATGCAGGCTTCGCGCCATCCGAACGCAGCTTCGAGCCAGGTTGACAGCGGCCAACCCACGGTGCTGGCGAAGCCGGCGATCAGCGTGATCCCGGTGATGCTGTTGCGCGAGTCGCGGCCGTACAGGCGGACCAGCGTCGCGAACGCGGCCTCGTACAGGCCGCCGCCCATGCCGATGCCGATCACGATCCAGGCCGCAAAGAGGCCGACCGGGCCCTGCGCCGACGCCAGGGCGGCGAGCCCGAGCGCGAAGACCACGTTGGTGGTCATCAGCACCGGCCGGCCGCCCCAGCGGTCGATGGCGGCACCTGAACGCGGACCGAAGAGCGCCGAGACGACGAGCGCGACGGAGAAGGCCGCGAAGACGGTCGGCATCGACACGCCGAGCTCGCGTGCCATCGGCGCCGCCAGGATCGCCGGCAGATAGTACGTGGACGCCCAGGACAGCGTCTGCGCCGTTCCGAGCGCGGCCACCGTGCCTGAACGTCCGAGCGGCATGGTCGTCAGTTGCCGCACGCTGCTGCAGCGGCCGTGGGCGATGGCCGACCGCGGGCTGCACGCTTCGCATCGCCGCAACCGCAGCCGGCTTGGCCTGCTGCCTTCTTCTGCTCGTCCAGCACACAACAGGCCGAGCTGTCGGCCTTCGCCGGACCGCCGCAGCAGGCACCATCGCCAAGGCCTTCGGTCGTGCTCCCCGCGACGCTGCAGACACCGGTCTCGGGCAGGTCCAGCTCCACGCGGTCTGCCGCCTCGAGGTCGCCGGCGATCGCAGCAACCACCGAGCGCACCTGCTCGAAGCCGGTGGCCATCAGGAAGGTCGGCGCGCGCCCGTAGCTCTTGACCCCGACGGTGTAGAGGCCAGGCTCCGGATGCGCCAGCTCGCGGTGCCCGTGCGGGCGCACCGTGCCGCAGCTGTGCAGGTTCGGATCGATCAGCGGCCCGAGCGCTTCGTTCGACTCCAGCCAGGGATCCAGCTTGACGCGCAGCTCGCCGGTCAGCGACAGATCTGGACGCTGGCCCGTCGCGCAGACGATCTGGTCGATGTCCGACACGTGCTGTGGCCGACCGTCGGCATCGACGCCCGCGATCAGGAGCTTGCCACCGTCTTCGCGGATCTCGGTGATGCGCAGCCCGGCGCTGAACTCCAGGCCGCCGGCATCGCGCAGCCGCCGCAGCGACGAACCCAGCGCGCCGCGCGCGGGCAGTGCGTCGGCATCGCCGCCGCCGAACACGCGCGTGAGGACCGGTGAGCGCACCGACCAGGCCAGCGTGGTCCGAGTCTCCTGCTTGGCCAACTCGGCCAGCGCGAGCAGCGCGTTCGCGGCCGAATGACCGGCGCCGACGACGAGCGTCTTCTTGCCGGCGTAGCGGCTGCGCTGGGCGCCCAGCACGTCCGGGATGCCGTAGAAGATGCGGTCGCTTGCGGCGCGCTCGCCGACCGCTGCCAGGCCGCTGGCGCCCACCGGGTTCGGCGTGTTCCAGGTGCCGGTCGCATCGATGACGGCCCTCGCACGCAGCTCCAGGACCTGGCCGTCGCGCTCGGCACGGATGACGAAGGGCGCGCGCTCGCGGCCGGCGCTCTTCACCTTGTCGAATCCCTCCCGCGACACGGAGATCACCCGTGTGCGCAGGTGCAGCACGCTGGCCACCTGCGGCAGTTCGGCGAAGGGCTGCAGGACCCGGGCCGCCACCTCGCCCGCGAGCGGCAGCGCGTCCGGATCGGGCGCCGTCCAGCCCGTGGGCCCGAGCAGCCTGGCCATCGTGGGGTCGATGTTGTATTGCCACGGCGAGAACAGGCGCACGTGGCCATAGTCGAGCAGGTTGGCGCCGACGCGATCACCCCCTTCGAGGATGAAGTACGGCAGCCCGCGCTCGATCAGCTTGGCTGCCGCGGCCAGGCCGACGGGGCCAGCGCCGAGGACCGCGATCGGCAGCGCGTCGATGCCGAGGGCCAGCGTTTGCTGGCGCGGCGTGGTGGTGGGGTTCAGCGACATGTCGCGGTGTCCTTTCTCGGCCCGGTCGGAAGGCAGCAGTTGGCTGCCGTGTCGTCGCGCAGGGCCTTCATCAACAGCAGGAGGGAGCGCTCGACGTCCGCCCGTTCGCGCGCGTTCAGCGAGCCCAGCAGGTGGTCGGCGTGCTCGTCGAGCGTCCGATTCAGTTCGAGGATCGTTCGCTCACCTTCGGCGGTGAGCGTCACGAGCCAGCTCCTTGCGTCGGCGGGGTTGGGCTCCTTGGTGACCAGTCCACGCTCGACCATCGCGTCGACCGCCCGCGACACCCAGCTCTTTTCCAGGCAGACCCGCGTGCCCAGCTCGGACAGCGGCAGCGGGCCGGCGCGGCCGAGCTCGCTCAGCAGGTGGCATTGCGTATTGGTCGTTCGGCAGCAATCGGCCACCACGCGCTGGGCGCGCGTGTACATGCGGGCCACTTCGCGCAACAGTGCGCCGGCAGCGGCGGTCGGGGCAGGGGTCATGAGGTTGTGGATAGCAACTATCGGCTCGCATTCTGGGTGGCCTCGGTTTAGGTTGTCAATAGCATCTATCTGGACGCAGAGAACGGGGCCTCGGCCCCGAACACCCGGTCCACGACGACCGCCAGACCGGCACCGGCAAACTGCGCCGCGACGAACGCCGGCACGCTCGCCGGCGCAATGCCCGCGAAGCTGTCGCTGAACATGCGGCCGAACGCGGCCGCGGGATTGGCGAACGAGGTCGACGCAGTGAACCAGTAGGCGGCGCCGATGTACGCGGCCACCATGGCCGCCACGCGCGACGCCGGCGCGCGCAGGATGACCAGCAGCAGCCCGAAGGTGGCCACCGCTTCGGCGATCCATTGCCCCCATCCGCTGCGAACCTTGGCGGACCACTGCAGGATGCCGAGGTCGAACATCGCGTGCGCCAGCCAGGCACCGAGCATCGCGCCCAGCAGCTGCACCAGGACGTAGGGAATCAGTGCCGATCGCGGCAGCGCCCCACGCGCGGCCATGACCAGCGACACCGCCGGGTTGAAGTGTGCGCCGCTCAAGGGCCCGAACACCTCGATCAGGATGTAGAGGCCACCCACCGTGGCCAGCGTGTTGGCCAGCAGCGCGATGGCGACGTTGCCGCCCGCCAGGCGCTCGCCCATGATGCCGGAGCCGATCACGACCGCCAGCAGCAGCGCCGTGCCGAGCATTTCGGCCAATAGGCGACGCGGCAGATCCAGCATGTTCAGTTCCGTCCGATCTCGGCGAGCGCGGACTGCAGCTCGGCATTGCTCATCTGCGCCAGCGGCAGTTGCAGCAGCTGCAGCATGCGGTACCCGATGGCCTGGCGCGTCAGCTCGAACGCCATGCGCTTGGCCTCGTCGCCACCGGGCGTGTTGGACGGGTCGGGATAGCCCCAGTGCAGCTTGACCGGGCTGCCCGGCCAGTGCGGGCACTGCTCGGCGGCCGCGCTGTCGCACACCGTGATCACGATGCGCATCTCGGGCGCATCCTTTGCGGTGAACGTGTCCCAGCTCTTGCTGCGGTAGCCCTGGGTGTCGACACCGGCCTGCTCGAGCGCCTCGAGTGCGAAGGGATTGAGCCGACCACTCGGGGCACTGCCGGCGCTGTGGGCCCGAACGTCCTTGCCCAGGCGCGCTGCCCAGTGGTTCAGCATGCCTTCGCTCAGCACGCTGCGCGCGGAGTTGTGGGTGCAGAGGATGAGAACGTTGGTCGTCATGGTCAGGCGCGGCAGCAGGCCGGTTGCCAGGCGCCGATCAGTTGGCGCCAATAGGAGGCACGGGCCGGGAAGCCGTGGCCCTCGCCGAAGAGGCCGATGCGCTCGGGCCGGCCGCGGCCGCTCGGACCGCGGTAGGTGCCGAACACGTGGTCCCACAGCACCAGCGCGCTGCCGTAGTTCGCGTTGGCCTCGTGCGGCTGCGTGGAGTGGTGCCAGCGATGAACTTCGTTGGTGCTCAGGATCCCATTGAGCCAGCCGCTCTTCAGATCGATGTTGGCGTGCTGCAGCATCAGCAACGGCTGCGTCAACGCGGTGGCGCCCAGCAGCACGACCTCCGGCGCACCGGCCAGCCACAGCGGCAGCAGACTGACCACGGTGTTGAGCACGTGGTTCAGCGGATGGAGACGGAAGTTGTTGAGCCAGTACAGCCGCTCGCTGCCATGGTGCAGCGCATGCAGCTGCCACAGCACCGGATGCTCGTGGTGCGCGCGGTGCATCCAGTACTTCGCGAACTCGATCCACAGGACCGCGGCCGTGATCTGCAGCGCCAGGGGCCAGTCGCCCAAAGCCCAGGGCGTCGCGCGCTCGCCCAGCAGCGCGATGGCAGCGATCGGCAAAACGGCCTTCAGCAGCGGATCGACCGCGCCGATCAGCAGCGCGGCGCTGGTGGCGTCGGTGGCGGTGTCGCCGCGCGCCCTGCTCCATCCGGCATCGAAGGGTGCCAGGCGCTCCAGCGCGATGCCGGCGGCCAGGATGGCCAGGCTCCAGCCCAGCACCACGGCTTCGAGCGGCCAACCCAGCAGGTGCCCCAGAGCGAACGAGATACCGCCGCCGGCGACGGCCAGCAGGTAGAGGTGGCGGGTCAGGAAGCGGACCATGGCAAGCACTTCAGCAGCAAGACGAACCGCTCTGCGCAGCGTTGACGGCGATGCCGATCGGCTTGCCGCGGGTTACCGGCCCGGTGGCAGGCGCGCAGCAGGCGTTGGCCTCGGACGCGAGCGGTGCCGCGGCCGCCGCGCCGCCCTTCTCGCTGAAGACCGGGATGTTGCCCAGCGTATGGAAGTGCTCCCAGGCAATGCCTTGCGGATCGGTGACCCAGTGCTTCTCGCTGCGCGCGTAGCAGCAGGTGGTCTCACCCTCGTCCTCGAGCGCGATCTGCGCCGCAGCGGCGCGCGCCTTCAGCTCGGCCAGTTCCTCGGCCGTGTCGGTCTGGATGCCGAGGTGGTCGACACCGAGCGCACCCCCTCTCGTCGAGATGGCGAAGTTGATGCGTGGATCCTCGAGCATCCACTTCGCGTAGTCGGCTTCGACGCGAGTGGGCTCGGTGCCGAAGAGCTGCGAGTAGAAGCCGATGCTCGCGGCGAGATCCTGAACATGCGCGTGGACATGGAAGCGCTTCATGCGGTGCTCCGTTGGTTGATCGGGTCGAGGGGGGGAGTCAGCAGCAGGACGACCGGGTCGCGGTACGTTCCACCGCACAAGCTGCGCCCTGGCAGCAGTTCTCGGTGAGGTAGCGCAGCAGCGCGTTCATCTGGTCATAGGCCGCGCGGTAGATGATGTGGCGGCTGGCACGTTCCTGCGTCACCAGGCCTGCGTTGCTCAATTCCTTCAGGTGGAATGACAGCGAGTTCTGGGGCACGCCGAGGGCCTCGGCCATCGTGCCGGGCGTCAGCCCTTCGTCGCCGGCGACGACGAGGGCGCGGAAGACCTGCAGACGCACCGGTTGCGCCAGGGCGGCGAGCGCACGAACGACAATGTGTTCATCCATAGTTCAAGAATACTCGAACTGTTGGCTGAATGCAAGTCGCGTCGAGCGCCGGGCGCGACGCTCCTGGTGCGTGCCACGAACGGCGACTTCGTCGGGCCCCAGCCGGCGGGAATTGAACCCGGCTGCAGGGGCTTCCGCCGGTTCAGTGCAATTCAGCGATCGCGCGGGCCTCATTGGCCGCACCCTGCGGCGGCGGCTCGAACGAGCACCAGGCCGCGGCGCTCCGCGGCGGCGGCTCGACGGAACACCAGGCGGCGCTCTTCGGCGGCGGCTCGACGGAGCACCAGGCCGCGGCCTGCGGCGGCGGCTCGAAGGAGCACCATGCCGCTTTCAGCTGCGGCGGCGGCTCCACCGAGCACCACGCCGCATCGCGCTTGGCGGCGCCCATCGGCTCGCCGAACTCCTTCAGGTGCAGCTGCTGCATCTTCTCGAAGGCGTCCTGCAGCACCTGCTCGTCACCGTCCCCGCGCAGGCCGAGGTACGGGAAGTGGTGCAGGAAGTAGCCGAAGATCACTTCGCAATCGTCCGCGTACTTGCGCGTGTCGAGGATGTGCATGTGCCAGAAGCGGTCGACGTCCTGCTCCGGCGCCAGCTGCATGTCGGGGTATTTCGCGTGCAGGATCAGGTAGCGCTTGTAGGCCACTTCCATCTGGTCGGCATACGCCTCGGACCAGCCATAGCCGTCGTCGCCGCGCGTGGCCTTGAACTTGATCATGCTCAGGTCCAGCGCCTGGATCGCAGCGACCGTCTGTTCCGGCGTTCTGCCGGGGGATGAGAGTGTCATGAACGAATGCTCCTGGGTGTTGCGGAAGGGCCCTTTTGGGACCCGGGACATGCCAAGGGATCGCCGCCGCTCTAGGCGGCGATCGGCGCGGCAATCTGGTGGTGGAGGTAGCCCCCGACGAAGCGGCACAGCTCCTCGGCGGGCAGCGGGCGGGACAGCAGGTAGCCCTGGATCACGTCGCAGCCGCGGCTGCGCAGGTGATCGAGCTGGGTCATCGTCTCGACGCCTTCGGCGACCACCTGCATGCGCAGCCCGTGGGCCAGCGTGATGATGCTGTCGGTCAGCGCCTGCGCGTCGGTGTCTTCGGACAGGTCGTGGATGAACGAGCGGTCGATCTTCACCGTCGACAGCGGAAAGCGCCGCAGGTACGACAGTGACGAATAGCCGGTGCCGAAGTCGTCGATCGCCAGCCCGATGCCCATGCCGCGGATCGTCTCGAGCACCGTGACCGCCTGCTCGGCGTTCTTCATCACTGCGCCTTCGGTGATCTCCAGCTCGAGCAGCTCGGGCTCGAGGCCCGACTCGTCGAGGATGGTCGCGATCTCGCTGATCAGCGTGCGGCTGCCGAGCTGCCGCGGCGACAGGTTGACGCTCATCTGCAGCGCCGGCAGCCCCTGACGACGCCAGGCGACCGCATCGCTGCAGGCCTGGCGCAGCGCCCATTGGCCCATCGCCTCGATCAGGCCGGTTTCCTCGGCGATCGGGATGAACTGCGCCGGCGAGATCATGCCCAGCGTCGGATGGCGCCAGCGCATCAGCGCCTCGACGCCGACGATGCGCTGCGTTTTCAGGTCCAGCTTCGGCTGGTAGTGCAGCAGCAGTTCTTCGCGCACCAGCGCGCGGCGCAGGCCGCTTTCGAGGATCAGCCGCTCGGCGCTCTGCGCATTCATCTGCGCGGCGTAGAAGCGGTAGGTGCCGCGACCCTTGTCCTTGGCCTGGTACATCGCCGTGTCGGCGTTCTTCACCAGCGTCTCGGCGTCGGCGCCGTCTTCCGGGTAGACGCTGATGCCGATGCTGGCGCTGATGTGCAGCTCATGGCCTTCGATCGCGAAGGGCTCGGCGAAGCAGCCCAGCGCCTTCTTCGCCAGCACCGCCGCATCCCCCGCATCGGACAGGTTCTCCAGCAGCAGCACGAACTCGTCGCCGCCGAAGCGCGCGACGGTGTCGTCCTCGCGCAGCAGCGTCGTCAGCCGCTCGCCGCAGACGCGGATCATCATGTCGCCGACGCCGTGGCCGAGCGTGTCGTTGATGTGCTTGAAGCGGTCGAGGTCGATGAACATCACCGCGAAGCGCTTGCGATGGCGGTTGCTGCGCTTGATCGCGCGGGCCAGCTCGCGCTGCAGCGAGGCGCGGTTGTGCAGCCCTGTCAGCGCGTCGTGGTTGGCGACGTAGCGCAGCCGCTGCTCGGCATGCTTGCGGTGCTCGTACTGCGCGATCTGCAGCGCGACGGTGCGCAGCGTCTCCAGCGCGTCGGCGTCGCCGGCGCGGGGGTCGCGGCTGAAGAATTCCAGCGCCGTCATCGTGCCGGCAGCGACGATCGGCACCACCAGGCCGACCACCAGCCCGGCGCGGCCAGCCAGCGCATCGCGCGTGAAGTCTTCGCGGCCGACCAGGCCGTCGACACGCACTGCCTCGCCCTGGCCCCAAGCGCGGCCGAGCGAGCCTTCGTCGGCCTGGTATTCGAGCGTGCGGCTGATGCGCACGAACTCGTCGAGCGCGGCCGAGCCCGGGCCGTGCCAGGACGCCAGGCAGCGCGCCTTGGCATCCTCGCGCACGCGCCACAGCGCGCCGCAATCCCAGCGGAAGTGCTGGCACACGACCTCGAGCGCACGCGCGATCACGACCTTCGGCTCGCCGTCGGTCAGCAGCAGGCCGGCGATCTCGTGCTCGAGCTTCAGCCGCAGCGCGCTCTTCAGCCGCTGCGTGTCGTCGCGCACGACGCCGCGCAGCAGCGTGTGCTCGCCCTCCTGCGTCGGCTCGACGATGACGTGCAGCCAGCGTTCCGAGCCGTCGGCCAGGCCGAGGTGGTGCTCGAACTCGGTGCGCTGGCTGGTCGACGAGGCCTCGGCGATCTTCAGCTCGACGCCGGCGCGTTCGGCGGCCGGGATGCGCGCGAGCAGGCTGCGCAGGTCGGCGGGCACACCGTCGTCGAGGCCGAGGATCGTGCGCGCCTGGTCCGAGCACTGCAGTGCGCCGGTGCGCGTTTCGAGGATCCAGCTGCCCAGGTTGGCCAGGCGCTGCGCCTCTTCCAATTGCCGCTCGCTCGAGCGCAGGTGTTGCGTCATCGCCGTCGCCAGCGCCTGGGCGCGGCCGCGTGCGGTGGCCAGCGAGAAGACGATGCCGGCGAGCAAGGCGCTGATCACGCTGCCGGCGGCGATCAGCAGCCACCAGATCGCGCGGTCGATGCGGCCGACGATCACACGCGGGTCGTCGCTGACCTCGACCAGCCACGAATGGCCGCCGAGCTCGAAGCGCAGCGTGCGCTCGATGCGGTGCGGATCGACCGCCGCGACGGCGGCAGTGCCCGCCGATGCCGCGACGGCGGCCGCGCCCGCCGATGCCGCGGCGGCGGCAGGCGGCGGCGCCGGATGGCTGTCGAACAGCAGCTGGCGCTGGTCGGCCGGATTGGCGCTGACGAAACGGCTTTCGCTGCGCGTGCCGATCGGGCCCGGGCCCGGGCCCGCATCGATCAGCCGCAGCCGGCGCGTGGCCGGGGCGCCGTGGCCCATCACGTCACGCATCATCGTCGCGACGCAGAAGCCGGCACCGACCGATCCTTGGTACGCGGAGCGCCGCTGCTCGACGTCGTTCAGCGGCAGGTTCGGCCGGTACACCGGCAGCCGCATCGCCAGCCCGATGTCGGCATCGCGGTTGCCGATGCGGATGCGGCGGCCCGAGGACGCCAGGCCGCCGGTATCGCGCGACTGCTCGAGCGCGTTGCCGCGGTTCGGCATCGCGCCGAGGTCACGGCCGACCAGGTGCTCGTTGCCGGCCAGCGGCTCGATGAAGGTCAGCATGTACCGGTCGGCCGGCGGGCCGCGCCGGTAGGCGGCGAAATTGACCGCCTGGAAGCCGGGATAGGTCTTGTCGAGCTTCAGCCCGGCGACGTAGTCGCGGAAGTCCTCGCGGCTGATCTCGTGCTCGGTGTTGAAGCGCGCCTGCAAGCCGCGCAGCACGGCGGTGTAGTCGTCGAAGCGGCCCTCGACCTTGCGCGCCAGGTCCATCGCCACGGCGTCGAACCGTTCGTTCGCCCCGCGTTCGATTTCCTGCTGCGCCGCGATGCCGATGAACAGCGACAGCGCGATGCCGGTAACCAGGACGATGAGCGGGAGGGCGACGCGGCCCAAGCGTGGCGGTGGGTGCATGTTGAGCTGTTTTCGCCCGCGCCCCGCCTGGGTTGATGGTTAGAAAGTGATAAATCTATAAGTTTCGATGCAATATGCAACGTTTTGGGGTGCCAAGCGCTCGCCCCCCGACGGGCGCCGGCGGGCGAGACGGGTTGGGGCCTATTGAGGCTTGGAGGCGGCGCGCTGGGCGAATGCGCGGCGGAAGCTGTCGTTGCCGGTCGGCTCGCCGGGCTGGAATACGCGCGGTCCGGCGCTGTGTTCGACGAAACCGGGGCGGACCGTGGGTGTCGTGGCGGCGTTGCGGGCAGCAACCGGGCTGACGGCCGCTGCGCTGGCCGGTGCTGCCACGGCCGGCGGCGCGAGCGCTTGCGGCATCGGCGCTGGTGCGGTCTGCGGCGCGCGCGGCGCCGCAATGAGCTTCACCGGTTCATGCTTCGGATCGCCGCAACCCGCCATCGCCGTGATGGCCGCGGCGGCCACGAGCAGCGCGCCGGTGCGCATCACTGCAGCGTGATCTGCCCGCTGCCGCGCGACACCCCGTTGGCGTCGAAGACCGTGCAGCTGCCGGAGAAGTTGACGACGCGCGGGCAGGCGACCGTGTAGCCGGCGATCAGCATCGTGATGCTCAGCGAGTCGTCGACGGCGGTGTACAGGCTGCCGGTCATGCCGTAGGCGCCGGTGGCGCAGTTCAAGGCACCGTAGACCACCAGCGAGCCGCTGTTTTGGTAGTCGCCGGTGGCGTCGAAGACGAGCTGGTTGCAGTTCGTCAACCCGGAAGCGGTGAAGCTCGCGCTCCAGACCAGGTTGGTGTAGGTCGTCGGTGTGCTGACGCCGATGGCGGCAGCCGGAAGAACACTGCCGGCGAGTGCCGCGGCGGCGGCGATGGAGGCGAGAAGCGTGCGCATGGTGGCCCCTTGTGGTGTGCCGACGCTCGGCAATTTCGGGGCCTGCAAATTTGATCGACCCGGCGCTCAGCTGCTGCCCGGCTCGCGCGGCTTGGCGCCGCGCTCGCGCTCCTGCCTGCGCTCGAACGCCGCGCGCGCATCGCTGCCGCGTTCGGCTGCCGGCGGCGCGCGGCGGGCGGCGGCTGGCGGCGCGGCTTCGGCGCGCTCGGCGCGTGGTGGCTCGCGGCCCTGCCGTTCCGCGCGGGCGGATGGCGCAGGCGTCGCGTCGCGTTGCGGCGGCGGGGCCGCGGCGGTCTCACGCGGCTTCGGCGGGCCGGACGCGGCCGCTGGCGGACGGGCGGCAATGGCCGGCGGCCGTGCATCGGGCGGAGGCGCGCTGCGCGCGGCGGCCGCTGGCGGTTGCCGCGCATCGACCGCGTTAGGCGGCACAGCCGCAGGCGGACGTGCCGGCGGCACGACCACGGCCTGGCGAGCCGGCGGTGCTGCCTCCGGTGCTGTCGGTGCGGCCACCGAAGCGGGACGCGCCGGCGGGAAGCCGCGCGGCGGACGCGCGGGTGGCGTCGCATCTGCCTGACGAGCCGGCGGCGGGGTGGCCTCTGCCTGACGAGCCGGCGGCGTGTTGTCTGCCTGGCGAGCGGGCGGCGCGGCCGGCGCCGGGCGAGCCGGCGGCGGGGCAACTTCCGCCTGCCGGGCCGGTGGCGCCGCTTCCGGCGCGCGCGCGGGCGGCAGCGATGGCGGCTGGCGGACGCCGGCCGGCGGCGGTGTCACCTCGGCCTGCCTTGCCGGCGGGACGACGGACGGGCGGCCACCCGGCGGCACCGCCTCGGGCGGCGTCGCCGCCGGCGGCAGCGCGGCGCGGCGTTCGGCAGCCGTCGCGCGATCGACGGTCGCTTGCGGCGGCATCGCGGCGGCGCGCGTCGTGACGACGCGAACCTGCGGTGCCGGCGCAGCCGCGGTCGGCCGTTGCGGCCCGGCGGGCGCGCGCGGCGCCGCAGTGGGTGCGCGCGGCTGGTCGGGCTGCGCAGCCGGGGCGCGGGCAATCATCGGCGCCGGCGGCGCGATGCGCGCGATCACCGGCCGGTTCAGCGCGGCGGCCGGCGGCAGGCGTTGTGCCGAGGGCGCGGCACCGGCGACGCTGGTCGCTTGCGGCGCAACCGGCGCGGCGCGGGCGATCGGCGCGCGCAGCACCGCTTCATGCGGCACGCGCAGCGCGGCCTGGGCGACCGGGCGCGCCTGCACGAAGGCCGTCGCCGGCACGGCCACGACACCGTCGGCGCGCCGGTTGATGAAGACGTTGGTCACCGGCGCGTTGATGATGTTGACGATGTTCGTCGTGTGGATCACCGTGTTGCTGGTGTTCACCGCCTGCAGGTAGCGCGGGCTGGCCTGGTACGGCGGGCGATAGACCTCGCGCGGCGCCAGCGCGATCCAGGCGACCGCGGCAATGCCGCCGATCATGAAGCTGTCGCGCGTGCTGGTCCCGCCGATGAATTGCACGACCGCCGGTGCATACACCGGACGCGCGCGCTGCGGTGGCGGCACCCAGGCCCAGGACTGGTCGACCCGTGTCCAGCGCCCATAGTGCGACGGCGCGAAGCCCCACGGCGCGTCGTCGATCCAGGTCCAGCCCCAAGGCTGGATCCAGGCCCAGTGGCCGTCGCGGTAAGGCGTCCAGCCGGAAGGCACGCGATGCGGCGTCCAGACCGGCCCGTACTCGGCGACGACGCGCCATTGGCCATGCTCGTCGAGGTCTTCATAACCCACCAGGTCCGGCGCGACGTAGCGCGCGGAGGCCGAGCGCTCCCAGCGCCGGTCGCGCGTGTCGGACCAGCGGTCGAACTCATCGGGGCGGGCGAGCGCATAACGCTCGTGCCGGCGCAGGTCGGTGCCGTAGAAGCGGTACGACAGGCCGGGGTTCAGCACGAAGGCGCGGCCGTCGCCGAAGGCCTCGCCGAGGCCGCTGCGCTGCGTGATCTCGGTCCAGCCGCCGGCCGGGTCGACGTCGACGCGGACGCTGCCGGGGCGCACGACGCGGAACGCGAGGTTCGGCGTGTCGATCTCCACCGGCATGTCTCGCGTGACCTGCCGCGCGCTGACGTTGATCGAGCCCTGCGTCAGTTGCAGCTGCGCGATGCGGTCGACGACGTTCAGCAGCATCACGCTGGTGTTCTCGCCCATGCGCAGCGCGGTGCTGCCGAAGCGCAGTTCGGCGCGCGAGCCGTCGTCGCTCCACAGGCGATCGCCGGCGACCAGCGGGCGATTGATCGGCGCTCCGACCCAGTCGTCGCTGCCCGCGGGCAGGAAGCTGACGGCGCCCCCGGCATGGGCCAGGCGCATCACGCGCGTCGGTGGATCGGCCTGGGCCGACGTGCCGACGGCGAGCGTCGAGACGGCGAACAGCAGGGTGGCGAGGCAACGGTACAGCATGGGCTTCATGGTCGCATCGTGGGCGCCGCGCGCGAGCGCGCAGCGCAGGAGTGCGCCGCGTTGCGATGTCGGCCCTGTCCGACGGGCCGACCAACGCCTGGTTACTGGCGCAGCGGCAAGGCGCGGTTGCGCGTCAGCCAAGCCTCCATCACCGGATCGCTGACCACGAATCGCTTGCCGCCGGTTTGACCGTAGTCGCGCGCGACCAGGCCCTTGCCCTCCAGCGCCTCCATTGCCCTCGTGATGCTCGAGGCCTGAACCTTGGTCTCGCCGAGCGCACGCGCGGCCCACTCCAGGCTATCGGCCGAGGTCGGCGCGCGGCCTTCGAACAGCAGGCGCAGCGCAGCGCGCTGCAGATCGGTCAGTGTGAACCAGTTGATCGTCCACTTGTTGCGCACCGCCGGGTCGAGCATCGCATCGAGCCCCTGCTCGAGCGTCCACTTCGGATTGCTCATCGTGTTGGCGACCGCATTGAGAAACGGCTCCGGCTGGCGGCCGAGCAGGTCGAATACGCGCAGCGCCTCGACCTGGTTCAGTTCGCGTCCGCCGGTGGCGAGGCGGTACTTCTGCGCGACGTGGCCAATGAAATCCTCGCCGAGCAACGGATAGGGCTCGGGATTGGCGAAGCCGTACAGCGGCGCCTTGGCGCGCGAGAAGGTCTGCAGCAGCAGCGTCTCCGACGAGCCGCTGAAGATCGCGCCGACGCGCGTGGTGGTCTGCGCCAGCGCGGCGCGCAGTGCAGCCGACGAGGGCTCGGCTTCGGGGCCGGTGCCGACGGCCTGGAACTCGTCGAAGACCAGCAGCACATCCTGACGCGTTTCTTCGAGCAACTGCGTCAGCAGCGCATCGAACAGCAGGAACTTGCTCTGCGGCAGCCGGCGCGCCGGCTGTTCGCCAAGCGCAGCAGTTTGCGTCAGGACGCGTAGCTGCGAATTTTACGCATCGATGCGTATCCGCGCAAAGACGCGCCGGTATTCCCACTGCCGGGTCGGCCAGGCGCTTCATCGGCGCGCTGCCGCTACTTCAGCACCACCCACGCCGGCGCGTGGTCGCTCGGCTTGTCGCGGCCACGTACTTCGCGGTCTATGCCGGCGCTCGCCAGCTGCTTCGCCGCGGCGGCATTGAGCAGCAGGTGGTCGATGCGCAGCCCGGCATTGCGCGACCAGCGGTTGCGGAAGTAGTCCCAGAAGGTGTACATCGGCACGCCCGGGTGCAGCGTGGCGATCGCGTCGGTCCAGCCCTGTGCCAGCAGGCGCCGCCAGGCGTCGCGGCTCTCGGGCTGCAGCAGCGCGTCGTCGAGCCAGGACTTGGGCGAATAGATGTCGCCGACCTCGTTGCTCGGCACCACGTTGTAGTCGCCGACCAGCACCACCGGCTCGCGGGCCTCGCACAAGGCGGCGGCATGCTGGATCAGGCGCTCGAACCAGGCCAGCTTGTAGTCGAACTTCGGCCCCGGCTGCGGGTTGCCGTTGGGCAGGTAGATCGACGCGACGGTCAGCCCGTGGACCTGCGCTTCGAGGTAGCGGCTGTGCGTGTCGTCCGGGTCGCCGGGCAGGCCGCGGCGGATCTCCACCGGCTGCGCGCCGCGCGCCAGCACCGCGACGCCATTGAAACCCTTCTGCCCGTGCCACACCGCGCCGTACCCGGCCGCTTCGATGGCCTGCAGCGGGAAGGTGGCGTCCGAGGTCTTCAGTTCCTGCAGGCAGGCGATGTCGGGCTGCGATTCGTCCAGCCACTCGAGCAGGCGCTGCAGGCGGCTGGTGATGCCGTTGACATTGAACGTGGCGATCTTCATGCGCCTGGATCGTAGCGATTCGGCGCGTGGCTGCCTTTGCGCTCGGCGATCTCCTGGCACGGTGCGCAGCGGGCGCTCGATGGTTGCACGTCGAGCCGGGCTACCGGGATGTCGCGGCCGCAATCGATGCAGACGCCATAGTGGCCGTGCGCCATGCGCGCGCGCGCCGCCTCGATGTGCCGCAGCTCGTCGATGTCGCGCTCGCGCTCGGCGTAGCGCACCTCTTCGCGCCGTTGCTGCTCACTTTGCTCGCCGGCATCCTCGACCTGGTTGCGCGGGCTCTTGCTCGGCGCGTCGTCGTCGGCATCGCCTTCGCGCACCTCGCGCTGCAGTTCGGCCTCGCGCGCGTCGAGCTGGCGGCGCAGCCGTTCGATCTGGGTGGTGTCGAGCGCAGACATGGCAATCCCTTTGAGTCGAACAAAGCGCGGCAAGGCACGTGCCCGCGCCATCACAATGCCGCCGATGCCCGACCCCTTCGGCACGCCCGATCCACCCGCCGCGCCGGCCACGCCGGTGGATTGCCCGAACTGCGCACGGCCGATGCGGCTCTTCACGCTGCAGGGGCATTACGGGCGGCAGGTGGTGGTCGACCTGTGCGAGCCCTGCCGGCTGGTGTGGTTCGACACGCTGGAGTCGGTCAACCTCGCCGGCCGCGGCTGGATCGAGCTGCTGCGCCGACTGCAGCAGGCCGCCGCGGCCGAGGCGCCCTGGCTCGGCCAGGCGCTCGGCTGCCCGCTGTGCCGCGCGCCGCTGCAGCCGGTGCACAACCTGACGCGCTTCGGACGCTGTGCGGCGCTGGAATGCAGGCAGGGTCATGGCCACCTGCAAAGCTTCGCGCTGCTGCTCGCCGAGCGCGGCCTGGTGCGGCCGCTGCTGCCGCCCGAACGGGCGCAACTGGCCGATGCGCAACGCAGCCTCGCCTGCCTGAACTGCGGCGCGTCGCTGCAGGGCAGCGACGGCGAGGCCTGCACGCATTGCGCGAGCCCGCTGGTGATGATCGACCTGCCGCGGCTGGCCGCCGCGCTGCGCGTGCGCCCGGGCGAGCCGCTGCCGACACCGGATGGCCGCCTCGCCGCCTGGCACTGCGCCGGCTGCGGCCAGGCCATCGAGCCGACCCGGCGCAACGACTGCGACCGCTGCGGCCAGCTGATCGTCGTGCCGAGCATGGCCGCGCTGGGGCCTCTGCTCGACGTCTGCGAGGCCGAGTGGTGGAAGCATCAGCAGGCGCCGGCGGCACGGCCCGCCTACAAGCGCCGTGCCCCCGACCCCGAGCCGTGGCGCGCCACCAGCTTCGCGCGCCTGCTCGGCAACTTCGGGCCGCGCGCGCAGACGCTCGGCGGCTGGATCGCGGCCGGCACCGCCGCGCTGCTGGTCTGGCTGTGGCTGCGTTAGCGGGGCCGCGCCAGCTCAGCCGCCCATCTTTCCCATGCCCTCGGCGATCTGCTCGGGCGTCAGGTCGCGCACATGCGTGGCCACCGACCAGCTGTGGCCGAACGGGTCCTTCAGCGTGCCAAAACGATCGCCCCAGAACATCTCGGTCACCGGCATCGTGAGCTCGGCACCGGCGGCCACGGCCTGCGCGACCGTGGCATCGACGTCAGGCACGTAGAGGTGGATCGTCACCGGCGAGCCCTGCGTCTTCTTCGGCCCGACCGCGCCCATCTCCGGGAACTCGTCGACCAGCATCAGCGCCGAGTCGCCGATGCGCACCTGGGCGTGGGCCAGCCGGCCGTCGGGGGTCGCCATGCGCGCCTCTTCGACGGCACCGAAGGCCTTCTTGTAGAACTCGATCGCCGCCGCGGCGCCGTCGCACACCAGGTGCGGCGTCAGGCTGCGCATGCCTTCGGGAATGGGTTTGACGGTCGGTGCAGGCATCGGGGACTCCGGTGTTGGGGGTTGAAGCAGTTCGGGCGCTGCGTGGTGGCGCGGCGCCAGCCCTTCCTACACGACGAACGGTGCGCGCGTTTGTCGACAAACTGGAAGTTGGTGCAAACCCTGGCAAGGCATGCGCCCAGGCGCTGGCCTGACAGCGCCGGCGCTGCGTGCGCTTCCGTCGAACAGCGGATGCCGGGGCGCACGCGCAGTGCTAAACCACTGCCCATGCCTCAACAGGTATTCATCAGCTACAGCCACGTCGATGACCAGCCCTACGGCCCCAAGGCCCAGCGCTGGGTCCAGACCTTCGAGCAGGCCCTCACCGAAACCTTGACCCAGCGTGTCGGCCGAGGGCGCATCGCCCTGTGGCGCGACAAGCGGCGCATGGACGGCGCCACGCTTTTCGACGAGCTGATCCAGATCGAACTGCGCAAGTCCGATGTGCTGATCACCGTGCTGTCGCAGGGCTACCTTGATTCGGACTACTGCCGCGACGAACTGGTGTGGTTCGGCAGGGACCGCCTGGCACACGGCGGATTGCAGGCCGGGCAGCGCAGCCGGATCGTCAAGGTCTACCGCGCGGCAGTGGACCGGGCGGAACTTCGCCACAGGTTCGACGCCACGCCCGAGTTGGCCGGCTTCTTCGACAGCACCGAGGGCTTCAAGCTGTTCTGCGTCGAGGGCGACATCGATCGCGATGCGCTGCTGCATCCCGATGGCATGGCGCTGGTGTGGCAGCGTGCCGACGACCTGGCGATCACGCTCAAGCGGATCATCGACGACGGCCTGTCCGAGGCGCGTGTGCCGGCGGCCCCTGGCGGCCCGGTGGTCTATCTCGCACGCACGGCGAGCGACATGGCCAATACGCGGGACCTGATTCGCCGCGAGCTGGAGGACCGCCAATGCCTGGTGCTGCCGGCGGGCGATCCGCCGCAGGATGCGGCCGACCACGCCGATGCGGTGCGCCGCGACCTCGCGTCGGCGCAGCTGTCGATCCACTTGCTGGGTCAGCGGTATGGGTCCATTCCCGAAGGCAGCCAGGAGTCGGGCGTCGCATTGCAGGTGCGGCTGGCACTGCAGGCCGCGCATGCGCCCTTCACGACGCTGCTGTGGACGCCCGAAGGAAGCGCGCCGCCCGAGGCGCCCCTGGCCGCCTTGCTCGAGGACTTGAGCGCCCACTGGACGCATCCGCCGGCGCGCGCCGAGCGCCTGCACGGCACGCAGGACCTGCTGAAGGCGCAGACGATCGCGCGCCTCGGCTCGCTGGCAGCGGCTGCTGCTACGCCGGTGCCGGCGGCAGCGGCGGCCGATCAAGCCAAGCTCGTCTATCTGATCTGCGACGCGGTCGACCACGAGCACACCAAGGCGCTGAAGCAGGCCCTCGAAACGCTCGGCTTCGAGGTGACGCGTCCGTTGCGCGAAGGCACGCCCGACGAGATCCTGGACGAGCACAAACGCTGCCTGGTCGCGTGCGATGTCGCCGTCATCCTTTGGGGCAGCGTGCGCGAGCCCTGGGTGCGCGCGAAGCTGCGCGACCTGCAGCAGTCGGTCGGCTGGGGCCGCGCGTCGCCGCCACGCGTTCGGTTGGTGCTGGTGGGCCCGCCCGATAGCGATTCCAAGCGCGACTTCGACGTTCCGGCTGGCGTGAAGGTCCTGGCAGCCACCGAGCTCTCGGCCCTCGGGCCCTTGCTGACATAAGCGACCGATGAGCGACCGCCCGGCCAACCCGTTCCCCGGTCTGCGGCCCTTCGAGGCCGGCGACACGCACCTGTATTTCGGATGCGACGGTCAGAGCGTGGCCATCATCGCCTTGCTGGCGCGTACGCGCTTCGTCGGCGTCGTCGGCAGCTCGGGCAGCGGCAAGTCCTCGCTCGTGCGCGCTGGCCTGCTGCCTCAGCTCGAGGGCGGACTGATGGCCAGTGCCGGTCCCAATTGGCGCATTGCCGTGTTCACCCCGGGCGAAACGCCGATTCGCCAGCTGGCGCAAGAGCTGGCGAGTCCGTCGGCGCTGGGCGAGGAAGGCGTCGACATATCGCTTCGCGCGGCGCAGATCGAAACCGTCCTGCGGCGCGGCAGTCTCGGACTGATCGAGGTGATCACCCAGGCGCGGCTGCCGCCGGGCGACAACCTGCTCGTGGTGGTGGATCAGTTCGAGGAGCTGTTCCGCATGGCGCGTCCGATGGCCGCCGACGGCCGGGATGACGCGGCCGCCTTCGTCGCGCTGTTGCTCGAAGCGCGCCAGTCCACATTGCCGATCCATGTCGTGCTGACGATGCGCTCGGACTACCTGGGCGACTGCGCGCAGTTCCGCGGCTTGGCCGAAGCGCTCAACGACGGCCAGTACCTGGTGCCGCGCATGACGCGCGACCAGCGCCGGCAGGCGATCGAGGGGCCGGTGGCGGTGGGCGGCGCCACGATCGCCCCGCGCCTCGTCCAGCAGATGCTCAACGATGTCGGCGACAAGGTCGACCTGCTTCCGGTGCTGCAGCATGCGCTGATGCGGACCTGGGAGGCCTGGGCCGACGATCGCCGGCCCGAGTCGCTGATCGATCTGGAGCACTATCGGCGTATCGGCACGCTCGACAAGGCCTTGTCAGAGCACGCCGAAGAGGTCCTGCAGGAGCTCAGCGCAGCCCAGCGTGCCATCGCGCGCAAGGTGTTCCAGCGGCTTTGCGACCGATCGGCCGACTACCGGGAAGCGCGGCGGCGCACGGTGCTCAGCGAACTGGCCGAAGTCGCCGAAGCCGACGAGGCGGCCGTCGCCGAGGTCATCGATCGGTTCCGGCGACCCGGACGGGCCTTCCTGCTGCCGGCCAAGCATCGGCGACCGAAGCTGGTCGGCTCCACCGTCATCGACATCAGCCACGAGTCGCTGATCCGGCTGTGGGACACGCTGCGCGGATGGGTCGACGAGGAGGCGAACGCGGCCAAGCAGTATCGACGCCTGGCCGAGGACGCCGAACGTTATGACGACGGCGAATTGGCGAAGTGGGTCGACCCGCAGTTGCGCGCCGCGCAGTTGTGGCGCGTGGCCTGGCGCCCCACCGAAGCCTGGGCTCGACGCTACCATCCCGGGTTCGCCTCGGCGATGCGCTTCCTCGATGCGAGCGTGGCGGCGCGCAATCGCGCGCGCATCGGGTGGGTCGTGCTGCTGGCCGGGTTGCCGCTTGCGCTGGTCGGTGCGTTGGCATTCTGGAAATACGATGTCGACCGGGCCGAAGCCGGCCGATTGCTGGCGCAGAAGAACACCGAGCTGGCGCAGAAGAATGACGAGCTCGAGGCGCGGACCAAGGATCTCGGTGCCCTCGCCCACCGGTACAGCGTCCAGGCGGTGACCTTGGCTGCCGAGGTGGATCAGCACAAGGCCACCAACGACATGCTGGTCGATGCCAACGAACTGGCGCGCAAGAAGACGGCATTGGCCGAAGAGCAGCGCCAGCGCGCCCAGGTGCTCAGCGGCCAGGCGCAGTCCGGTCGCCTCGCGGTGCAGTCGCTGCTGGAGAGCGACAACGAATCGGGCGCCTTGCTGGCCATCGAGGCGTGGCGCATCGCCCGCACCGAAGAGACGGCAGCCGCCTTGTGGCAGGCGATGGCGCAACCGGGGCAACTGCCGCCGTGGTCGCAGCCGGGATTGGACAAGTTCGCGATCAGCGCCGACGGGACTCGCGTGGCGACGGCGGGCCGCGATCTGCGGATCGTGCTGTGGTCGGTCGACCAGGACCTGCCGGTCGGCACCGTGCAAGCGCCGCACGCGCGCATCCAGAGCCTGGCGGTTTCCGCCGACGGCGCCTGGGTCGTCTCGGCCGGCGACAAGCCGGCGCTGGCCGTTCACCGCCTGCAGGATGGCCGTCTTCAGCGTCTGGAGGTGAGCGGTCTTCCACCGGACGAGCCCGCCGTCTCTCAACTGGCGCTCGCGCGCACCGGTGGCCTGGCCGCCACCACCACGCCAGGCGGTGCCGTGACGCTGTGGGCCATGGTGCCGACGCCGCGCGTGCTGCACCGGCTGCCGAGCATGAACAGCGAAGTGCTCGACCTGGGCTTCGACCGCCAGGGTCGCTGGCTCGCCGTGCGAAGCCGCGGCGGCGAGTTGCGCCTCATCGACGGCTCGGATGGCCGCACGATCCTGAGCATTCGTGAAGGGTCGCAAGCGCAGTTCCTCGGCGATGCCTTGGTCACCTTGACCAATGAAGGCACGGTCTCGTGGCGGCGAGGGCCCGATTTCGCCGAGGCGAAGACGATGCCCTTGCCGGGGGGCCGTCCGGCCCGGACCCTGTTTGCGACGACCCACGAATCGCTGTGGGCGGCACTCAGCGACGGGCGCCTGTTGCGCCTGAAACTCGACGAGGGCCGCCTGCGAGTCGATACCACGCTCGACTTGCGCAACCTGGGCGGTGGCGGCGGCAACCGCATCCCCCCGGAAGCATCCGCCACGGCGATTGCGGAGGGCGCGGGCGGAGAGATCGTCGCCGTGCTGGCCAGCACTCCATTGGTTCGTCTCCAGACGCACCTGGCCGTTGCCCCGCTGGGCGCGACCAGCTCGTCGATCGTGCGCAAGCTGCGTCCCACCGTGAGCGCACTGCGTTCGACCACCAGCGCCCTGGCGTTCGCCGATGGCTCGCGGCAACTGCTCGTGCGCAGCGGTACCCAGATCCTTCGGCTGCATCTCGGGGAACCGAAGGTCCTTGCGGAGCGGCAGCGCTTGCCCGCATCGCGCAACGCCGTGGTAGGGCTCGCCGCCGGCAATGGCGCCACGACGCCACTGCTCGCGATCGACGACCAGCAGACAGTCCATCGGGGTGCGCGAGGCCAGGTGCCCGCCGCAGTCAGCATGGAGCCGGCGTCGCAGCCGTCGCGTCGCGGGAACACCCCGGCGCGACCGCTCACCGCGTTGGCACCGGATGGCAGTGGCGCGGGGCTCAGTGAACTCAATGCGGACTCGCCGCCGCGGCGCACGCTGGCCTGGCTGCCTGCCGCGGGGCAGCGCGTCGACTTGCCGGTCACTCCCCGCGATGCGGGCGCCGTCGAGGCGCTGGCCGTCACCGGCGGTGGCCGTCACGTGGCCTGGGCGACCCGGACCAGCGACAGTGAGTCCACGCGTGTGGAGGTGTGGGACTCGTCGAAGCGACGCCTGCTCCACGAGTGGGTCGTCGAGCAGCAGATCAAGGCCCTCGCATTCAGCGCGGACGGGCGTTGGCTGGGCGCCGTCACGACCCTCTCTTCGAACCTCAAGCCGACGCGCGCCACGCGCGTGCGTTCGCCGGCGATCGTCGCGTCGCGCACGGAGGAACGAAGACCGGAACTGGCGCTTCGAACCTGGGCCCTGGCGGCAGGGCAGCCGGTGCAGTCAGGTCCGAGTTTCGTGCTCAACGGCGAGGCCTCGGACGAGTTCCACTTGAGCTTCGGCGCCGGCGGCCGCTGGCTGCTGGTGGGCAACGCCAGCGAAGAGACCGTCGATGTGCTGGACTGGCGCGCGGGCCACGCCGAGACCTCCACGCATCGGCCACTTCCGATCGCCGCCGACGCGTATGCGCTTTCCCCTGACGAACGCCTGCTTGCGACCGCCGATGACAACCGAGGCGTGGTGTTGTACACACTGGAGCCCGGACGCAGTGCCGCGTCCGCGTCAACGAGGCGCCTCATCACCAGCGAAGCGGGCATCACGGTGTTGAGCTTCAGTCGCGACGGCCGCTGGCTGCTCGGGGGCGGCAAGGGCGGCATGATCCATGTGTGGGATGCCACGACGCAGGTGCCGCATGCGCTGTTGCGCGCCGTCAGCTCCAAGGCCATCACAGCGCTTGCCGTGGCGGCCGACAGCCAGGCGGCGCTCAGCGGCGGCGAAGACGGCGAACTCGTCTTCTGGTCGTTGCAGGGCCTGCAGAGCCTCCCCGGCGCCGAGGACCGGCTGTGCCAGAAGGTGACGCGCAACCTGAACCTGCCGACGTGGCGTGCCTACATGAAGGACGAACCCTATCGGCGCACCTGCCCGCAGGCCGCGGTGGGCGTCGGCGTCCTGGACGGCCTCGTCGAGGAAGCCCTGGGCCATGCCGATCGGGGCGACTCGGCGCGGGCGAGCGCGAGCATCGCCCAGGTATCGGCCCTGGTCGGCGCGATCGGCGACAGCGGTGACATCGACTTTCGCAGCCTGTGCTACCAGGCGGCGCTGACCGGTGCCGGCCGCGATGCCGTTCCGCTGTGCCAGCGTGCCCTGCGGTCGGAAGCCAGTGACGGACAGGCCCACGAGGCCCACGGGATCGCCCTGGCGCTGGCCGGGCAACACGCCAAGGCCGCCCGCGCCTTTCGTGACGCGATGGTCGCCGTCGAGTTTCCGGCGGAGAACCGGCAGGAAGTCGAGGGCTGGGTACGCACGCTCGAGGGCGGACGCAATCCCTTCGACGCGGCGACGCTGCGGGCAATGCGGCTCAACGCGCGGTGACTCGCGCTCCGTCGCGCCGCGCAAGCCAGTCTTGGCGCGTGATCTCGTACACCGTCATGTCCATGTCGTACCAGCGCTCGACGCCGCGGTAGCGCATGCCCAGGCGCTGCATCACGCGCGCCGAGGCGGTGTTGTCGGGATGGCAGACGGCGCACAACACCGGCGTGCCGACCGTGTCGAAGGCGAACGCGGCCATGCACGCGGCCGCTTCCGAAGCCAGGCCCTGCTGCCAGCGGTCACGGCGCAGCCGCCAGCCGATCTCCAGCGGATGGGCCTTGTCGCGCCCGAGGTGCTGGATGCAGCCGGCACCGACGATCTCGCCGCTGACGAGCTCGACGAAGCTCCACCACGAGTAACCCCACTCGGCCCAGCGCGCCTTGACGCGCTCGATCCCGGCCATCGTCTCCTCGCGCGTCTCCGGCCGGCCGCTCAGGTAACGCATCACCTCGGGGTCGCTGCCGAGGCGATGCAGGCCGTCGAGGTGGGCGTCGGTGAAAGGCTCGAGGCGCAGGCGAGGGGTGGTCAGGATCGTCATGGGGCGGATTGGAACGCAGGTCGCCGGGGATGGCAGACTCCGGCCGATTTCACGATTTTTCTACACGGGAGCAGCGGCTGATGTCATCCGGCGGCGATTGGAAAGAGATGTTCAAGGCGGCGTGCGACGGCGACCTGGCGCTGGTCGAGTACCACGTCAAGAGCGGTGTCGACGTCAACTATGCGCACCCGGAGTTCTTTTCCACGCCCTTGGTGGGGGCCATCCTCGCCGGACAGGAAAGCATTGCGCTGCACCTGCTGGATCGCGGCGCCGATCCGCATCTGGTGTCGGAATTCGATGCGATGACACCGTTGCAGGCCGCGCGCAAGGTGCAGTTGCATGCGGTGGAGCAGCGGCTGCTGACGCTGGGCGCGCAGGCAAGCGCACCGGCGGTGGCGGCCCGGCGCAGTGGCTGGGTGTTCTGGAGGCGGCGCAGCGCCTGACACGCGAAGGACGCGCCAGTGCGGCCTGCGCGCGGCTCGTGCGCCGTTTGGGACGACATTGCTTTGCACTGCGACGCTGTCGGTCCTTCACTTCGACGCGACCATCCGGTGCTGCACGGCGCCTTGTGCCAGGGCGAGCTGTTGGCTCGCCTCGCGATGCTTGTTGAGCGCAGCCAGCTGGCTGCGCTGCGGCTCGCTGACCGAAGTCACGCCGCTGAACACCGTGAAGGTGATGACCACGGCGGCAGCGGCAGCGACGATGCGTGCGATCGGGGAAGTGCGGGTGGTGTTCATTCGGGGCTCCTGGGGCGGGGTTGAATCGCGTTCCTGCGATGGATGGACTGTCCGGCTGGAGGCCGCCTTCAGTCCTTGAGCGCGCTGAATCAGCGGCTTAAGCGTTATGAAAATGCGGCCGCGAATTCGCGCCGCCGATCGGATGCCTCCGCTACATTGGCCGCAGGAGGACCCTGATGTCCGACCGCTGGTGCTTCGGCCGCTTCGAGCTGCGCCCCACCGAACGCCAGTTGCTGGCCGACGGCGCGCCCACCCCGCTCGGTGCACGCGCTTTCGACCTGCTCCTCGCGCTGCACGCGCGGCGCGACAGGACGGTGCCGAAGTCGGAGCTGATGGACGTCGTCTGGCCCGGCTTGATCGTCGAGGAGAACAACCTCCAGGTGCAGGTCAGCGCGCTGCGCAAGCTGCTCGGGCCGCAGGCGATTGCCACCATCCCCGGGCGCGGCTATCGCTTCGCCATGGCGCCGGCCCCTGCGACGACCCCGCCCGACCCCACAGAGCCCCCGCGCGCGCCGACACACCGGCCCGAACTGCTCGGTCGCGCCGACGATCTGCTCGCGCTGCGTGCGCTGTGCGAGCAGCACGCGCTGGTGACCGTGACCGGTGCGGGCGGCATCGGCAAGACGCGCCTGGCGCAGGCATTGCTGCTCGACGAGCCGCACGGCGCATTGCCGCAAGCCACGGCATGGGTCGAACTGGCACCGCTGGTCGAACCGGCGCTGGTGCTCAGCGGCATCGCCGCCGCCTGCGGCGTGCAGCTGCCGCCCGGTGTCGACCCGCTGGCAGCGCTCAGCGCCCAGCTCGCACCGCGTGTTTTGCAGCTCGGGCTCGACAACGCCGAGCACCTGGTCGAGGAGGTCGCCCGCGTGGTACAGGCGCTGCTCGAGCGTGCCCCGCGGCTGCGCCTGCTCGTCACCTCGCAACTGCCGCTCAGACTCGTCGGCGAGCAGGTCTATCGGCTGGCCCCGCTGGCCTGTGCACCGCGCACGGCGGCGCTCGACGCCGCGATGCGCTTCGGCGCGGTGGCCCTGTTCGTACAACGCGCGCAACAGGCCGAGCGGCACTTTTCGGTCGGCGCCGCCGGCGTGCCGCTGTTGATCGACATCTGCCGCCGCCTCGACGGCGTCGCCCTCGCGATCGAGCTGGCTGCGGCGCGGGCGCCGCTGCTCGGCCTGACTGCGCTCGCGGCGCGGCTGGACGAGCGCTTCCGCCTGTTGACGGCCGGCCGGCGCGACGCGCCGAGCCGCCAGCAGACGCTGCACGCCACCTTCGATTGGAGCTACCGGCTGCTGCTGCCCACCGAGCAGTTGGTGTTCCGGCGCCTCGGCGTGTTCGCCGGCGGCTTCACGCTCGCGCTGGCGCAAGCCGTGATCGGCGGCGAAGACGGGATGGACGAATGGGCAGTGATCGACGCCCTCGGCGCGCTGGTCGATCGCTCGCTGGTGTCGGTCGAGGGCGGCGAGGCGCCGCGCTACCGCCTGCTCGAAAGCGGCCGTGCCTATGCGCTCGAACGCCTGAACGAGGCCGGCGAGGCCATGGCGACACAACGGCGCCATGCACGGGCACTGAGCCGACACTTCGACCCGGCGATCGGGGACGAGTTTGTGCTGTCCGACCGGGAGTTCGTGCTGCGTTACGAGTCCGAGCTCGACAACCTGCGCATTGCACTGCACTGGGCGCTGTTGCACGACGCGCCGGCGGCGGTCGAGCTGGTGCCGCACGTCGCGCAGCTGCTGAACCGGCTGAGCCTGTACGACGAAGGCCTGGCAGCGATCCGGGCGGGGCAGGCGCTGCTGGCGGCGGACACCCCGCCGCTGGCCGCGGCCCGGACATGGAACGCCTTGGAACGATACGCTCGCGTGCTGCCCCTGTCGCGGGCGCAAGCGGCGTGGCGCGTCGCCGTCGCGCAGTACCGCCTGGTCGATCGGCGCATCGAGCTCTATCTGGCGCTGTGCCTCGGCGTCGGCCGCGGCTTGCCCGGCGACGCCGCGGCCAGTCAGGCTGCGCTGGGCGAGGCAGCGGCGCTCGAACAGCCGCAGTGGCCGCCCGGGCAGCGCTGCCAACGCGTCTTGGCAAGCTCGGGCGAGGCTTACCTCCGGGGCGACGTGGTCGCGGCCGAACAGACCCTGCGCGAGGGCTTGCGTCTGCTCGCCGGCTGTGGACCCACCCGATCTGAAGTCGTCGCCCGCTGGAATCTCGTCGAGATGCTCCTGCTGCAGCAGCGCCACGACGAGGCCTATGACCTGGCTGCCGATCTGGCCGAGCGCACCCGCAAGCTGCACTGCAATGCGGTGCCGTTGTCGCACTGCCTGCACTCCTTGGCCATGGCACACGCCGCGCTCGGCCGCGACGCGCAGGCACGCAACGCATTGCGCGAATCGGCAGCGCTCGCGTGCCCGCTCGGACTGGTGTACCTGCGTGCCGATCTGATGGCGCTGCTGGCCGCCCGGGACGGCCGCGAGGCCGATGCGGCGCGCCTCATCGGCTACGCTGACGCCCGCTACCGCGAGCTCGAGATCACGCGCGAGCCTGTGTATGTCGCAGCGTACGAGGACGCCCGGCGCCATGTGGTCGAGCGCCTTGGCCAGGCACGATCGCAAACGCTGATCGCCGAAGGCGAACACATCGATGCCGTCGAGGCGATCCGCATCGGCTTCGGCGAGCCGGGTTGACGCAAGCGTTTTCGGCCCGCAGGGCAGCGATGCCCGTGCCGCTCAGCCCAACGGCGGCATCAACACCTCGCCCTGCGGCCCCCACTGCACGTGGGTCAGCCCGGGCTCCAGCGCTTCGAGCCGCTGCCGCTCGCGCTCCTGCGCCGACGTCGGCACGGGCGGCGCCGGCGGCGCGATGCGCGCAGCTTCGCTGATCGCCGCTTCGAGATGCGCGGCGAGCTCGCTGTCGAGCCACGGCTTGGTCAGGTAGCGGAACAGCCCGGCTTCGTTGATCGCGCGCTGCGCGGTCTCGAAGTCGGCCGATCCGGTCAGCAGCAAACGCACGCTCTTCGGCTGGATCGCCGAGGCCAGCGTCTGCAGCGTCAGGCCGTCCATCTGCGGCATGCGCAGGTCCGACAGCACGATGTCGAAAGGCTGGTCGCGCAGGCGGATCAGCGCCTCGTGCGCATCGGTGTGCGTCTCGACCTGCAGCCGCGCGCCGAAGCGCTGGCGCAGCGCGCGCTGCAGCGCGGCGAGCACCGGGGCTTCGTCGTCGACGATCAGCAGGCGGGTGACGGGGGGCATCTTGGTCGTCGTGATCATGCGGCACCTCGGGGACGGATATGCAGCTCGAGCTTGCCGCCCTCACGCTGCTCGAATTCGCGGATGCGGCGGATCAGCGCCGGCGTCAGGCGGTGGCCGGCGGTGAGCATCAGCACGCCGCGGGCGGAGATCAGGTCGGAGGCCAGCACCATGTCGGGCTCGAGCGCATCGCAGCCGAGCATCAGCCGCGTCTCGACCTTCGGCCGCTCCGGTTCGGTGATATGCAGGAAGACGTCGAGCACCTCGGGATCGAACTGCTTGCCGCGCGCCAGCCGCATCAGCGTGCGCGCTTCGAGCGCGCTGGTCGGCGTGCCGGCGACCATGCCGTTCTGCAGGTCGTCGTAGGCGTCGGCCACCGCCAGGATGCGGGCGCCGAGCGGGATGTCGGTGCCCGAGCGGCGGTCCGGAAAGCCGGTGCCGTCCCAGCGCTCGTGGTGCGAGCGGATGATCGGCATCATCGGGTGCATGTCGTCCAGGGCCATCAGCGACTGCTCGCCCTGCACGCAGTGCTCGCGGTACAGCGTCAGCTCGTCCTCGGTGTAGCGCGCCACCGGCTTGCCGAGCACCTTGTCGGCCATGCCGATCAGGCCGATGTCGTGCAGCAGGCCGGCGATGAAGACCTGGCGCTGCTCTTCCTCGGGCAGGCCCATCTTGCGGGCGATGTCGCGCGCGGTCTCGGCAACGCGGCGGCCGTGGCCGGCGAGCGTGCCGTCACGCAGCTCGAGCAGGTTCGAGAAGACCTTGATCGACTTCAGGTAGTTGCGCTGCAGCCGGACATTGGCGTCCTTCAGCTCCGCGGTGCGCGCGGCGACACGCGCCTCGAGCTCGATGTTGACCGCCTGCAGCTGCGCGTTCTGCGCTTGCGCCAGCTTCTCCAGCCGCGCGCGCTCGCGCTCCAGGTGCTGCAGCTGCAGGCCCTGGCGCACGGTGCTGATCAGCTCGGCCTCGTCCCACGGCTTGGGCAGGTAGCGGAAGATGCGGCCGCGGTTGATCGCCGCGACGGTGGAGTCCATGTCGGCATGGCCGGTCAGCAGGATGCGCACGATCTGCGGCCAGCGCTCGTTGACCTGCTCGAGCAGCTGTGCGCCGTCCATGCCGGGCATGCGCATGTCGGAGATCACCAGGTCGACCGGCATCTTCTCCAGCATCGACAAGGCCTGCGCGCCGCCGCCGGCGGTGATCACGCACAGGCCGTGGCCGCGCAGCACGCGTTTGAGCGACGACAGGATGTTCGGCTCGTCGTCGACGCACAGCACCGTCGCCAGCGACGACGACGACGCGGCGTCGGCGGGCGGCGGGGCCGCCGCTTCGGGTGGCCGATCGAGGATCTCGTTGGTCACTGGACGGCTTCCTCGGCAACGGCGAGCGCGGCGCGGCGCACCGGCAATGTGATGCGAAAGCGCGTGCCGCGGCCCGGTTCGCTGTCGACCTCGAGCCGGCCGCCGTGCTTCTTGACGATGCCGTAGGACAGCGACAGCCCGAGCCCGGTGCCCTTGCCGACCGGCTTGGTGGTGAAGAAAGGGTCGAACACGCGCGACAGGTTTTCCTTCGCGATGCCGCAGCCGTCGTCCTCGACCTCGACCCAGGCCGCGGCGCCGCCCGCGTCGACGCCGCTGCGGATGACGATCGTGCCGCGCTCCTTGCTGACGGCGTGCGCGGCGTTGACCAGCAGGTTCATGAAGACCTGGTTCAGCTCCGACGGCAGGCACTCGATCTCCGGCAGCGCGCCGTACTCGCGCACGACGTCGGCCTTGTACTTGATCTCGTTGTTGACGATGTTCAGCGTCGAGTCGATGCCCTTGTGCAGGTCGGCCCACTCCCATTCCTGGCGCGCGTCGACATGCGAGAAGTCCTTCAGGTCCTGCACGATCTTGCGCACGCGCTTGATGCCCTCGCAGGACTCGGCCATCAAGGTCGGCACGTCTTCCTTCAGGTAGTCGAGCTCGATCTCGCGCCGCAGGTCCGCCAGCCGCCGCGCGGCCGGCGTGCCGGCCAGCAGCGGCTCGGCCTCCTCATAGGCGCCGAGCATGCGGAACAGGTCGGCCAGGTAGCGTTCGAGCGTGCCGAAGTTCGAGAACACGTAGCCGACCGGGTTGTTGATCTCGTGCGCGACGCCGGCCGCCAGCTGGCCGATCGAGGCCAGCTTCTCGGACTGCATCAGCTGGTCCTGCGCGAGCTGCAGCTTGCGGTTCAGCTCGAGCAGCGATTCATTGGTGCGGATGAGGTTCTCTACCTGCTGCGCGGTCATGTCCATCGTGGACTCCTGGCCTGGGCGAATCACAGTCCGAGGGCCTGGCCGAGCGCGGCCACACCTTGTTCGGTCTGCTGGAAGATCTTGTGGAATTGCGCCGGCTTCAGCCCGAGCCGGCCCCAGGCGGCCAAGTCGACCTGCGGCACCGCTTCGTCCTCGGCCTCCGACAGGTCCAGCGCATGCGCCACGGCATCGGCGAGGTGGGCGACGTCGGCCAGGTCGGCGCGCGGCGGGCTGGCGCCCTTGGCCGAGGCCGGCAGCGGCGGCCGGTGGTGGTGGCGCACGGCGTCGACCACCGCGGCCGGCAGGCGCCACTGCGCGATGATCGCCGCGCCGAGCTCGGCATGGTCGACGTGCATCAGCGGCTCCTCGAGCTCGCAGGGCGGCAGGTCCTCGGCGCGCGCACGCCGCAGCACCGCGGCGAGCTGCTGCGGAAAGTACGCAGCCAGCGCGAGGCGGCCGATGTCGTGCAGCAGACCGACGGTGAAGGCGGCCTCCTCGTCCAGCTGCAGCTCGCGGGCGACCGCGCGCGCCGCGATCGCCACGCCCGCGGCATGGCGCCAGAAGCCGGCGAAGTCGAAGCCTTCGCAGCGCACCTCGCGGATCTGGTCGCTCACCACCGCCGCGGTGATCGCCGAGCACAGCGTGCGGCGGCCGAGCATGTTGACCGCATCGCGCACGCTGCCGACGCGGCCGGCCAGGCCGTAGAACGCGGAGTTCGCGAGCCGCAGCGTGCGTGCGGCGAGCGCCGGATCGCGTGCGATCTGCGCCGCGCAATGTTCGGCCGAGGTGTCGTCGTCGCGCAGCGCGGCCAGCGCATCGAGCGCCGCCTTCGGCAACGCGGGCAACGCCGCGACGCGCTGTTGCAGCACGCCCGGATCGATGTGCGCTGCGCTCATCCCAGCACCCCCGAGCGGTAACGCAGGATCAGGTGCTCCAGCGGGTGCACCAGGCCCGCGCGGGTCAGCGCGCGAAAGAGATGGCGCACGCGGCGCTCGATGGCATCGGTCTCGGCGGTCTTGGGTTCGGTGGCAACGGTGGTCATGTTCAGTTCTCCCTGTGGGCGGGTTCAAGCGGCTTGGGGCAGCAGCAGCAGCACCTGGCCGCGGTCCTGCCCCTCGATCGAAATCTGGCGCGCCACGGCGCGCATCGCGCGACCCTGGTGGGTCACGATGCTGTTCAGTGCGGTGAGCCGGCCGGTGGCGTCGAACAGCGCCGGCCACAGCACCGCGTTCGCCGGCTGGCCGAGCAGGCTGTCGGCATCCGGCAGCAGCTGCATCGCTTCGCCGTTGGCGAAGACGAGCACGCCGTCGGGGTCGATGCCGAGCACCGCGGCCGGCAGGCGGTCGATCAGCTCGCGCATGCTGCCGGCGCTGGCTTCGAGCAGCAGCGCCTGGTCGTGGCGCTGCGCGAGCAGGTGTTCGAGCCGGGCGTTGACGCTGGCCAGGTCGTTGTTGGCCGCTTCCACCTGGCGCGACAGGCGCCGGTTCTCGTCGGCCAGGTCCTTCTGGCGGAAGGCTTCGGCCACGTGCGCACGCAGCCGTTCGTCGTCCCAGGGCTTGGTCAGGAACTTGTAGATCGCGCCCTCGTTGACCGCGTCGATGATCGACTGCAGCTCGGTGTAGCCAGACAGCACCATGCGCACGGTGTCGGGGTAGAGCTCCTTGGCGCGGCGCAGGAATTCGACGCCGGTCATGCCGGGCATGCGCTGGTCGGAGACGATCACGTCGACCTCGTGTTCGGCCAGGCGCTGCAGGCCTTCGGCGGCGCTGCCGGCGGTGACGATGTGGTAGCCGTCGCGGCGCAGCAGGCGCTTGAGCGACGCGAGGATGTTCTCCTCGTCGTCGACCAGCAGCAGCGTGCGCCGGCGCCGCTCGCGCGACAGGAATTTCTCGGGCAGCGAGCGCTGCTCGCGCACCAGGCGCTCGAAGTCATCGGCCGCCAGCGGCGGGCTGAACCAGTAGCCCTGCGCGCGGTCGCAGCCGTTGGCCACCAGCAGGCTGAGCTGCCCGTCCGTTTCCAGCCCTTCGGCCAGGACCTGCATCTGCAGGCCGTGCGCCATGCTGATGACCGCCCGCGTCACCGAGACGTCCTTCGACGAGCCGGTGACGTCGTGCACGAACGAGCGGTCGACCTTGACGATGTCGATCGGCAGGCTCGACAGGCTGGACAGGCTGGAGAAGCCGGTGCCGAAGTCGTCGAGCGAGATCTCGACGCCGAGCGACTTGACGTCGCGCAGCACCGCCGCGGCCAGCGTCACGTCGGCCATCAGCGTGCCCTCGGTGACCTCGAAGCCGAGGCTCGCCGGATCGGCGCCGGTCTCGACCAGCACGGCCTGCACATGGCGCGCCAGGTCCGGCTGCAGCTGCATCGGCGACAGGTTGACGCCGATGCGCAGCGGCGGCAGGCCGGCGCGGCGCCACGCGGCGATCTGGCGGCAGGCCTCGCGCAGCACCCAGTCGCCGATCGCGCCGATCAGGCCGCAGCGTTCGGCGACCGGAATGAATTCGCCCGGCGACACGGTGCCGAGCTCGCGCGAGCGCCAGCGCAGCAGCGCTTCGGCGCCGCAGACGCGGCCGCTGGCCAGGTCGACCTGCGGCTGGTAGTGCAGCAGCAGCTCGCCGTTGTCGATCGCGTGGCTCAGCGCCGATTCGAGCGCCATCTCGCGCAGCACGCGGCTGTTCGATTCGGGCTTGAAGAAGGCGATGCCGCGGCCGGCGCTCAATCCAACGCGTGCGGTCTGCGCGCATTCGAGCAGCCGGTCGGCGCTGTCAGCATCGGTCGGGAACGCGGCGGCGCCGATCAGGCACTGCGGGTAGACGTCGGTCGAGCCCAGGCGCACCGGCACCTGCAGCGCACGCAGCAGCGCCTCGCCGCGCTGCGCGATCAAGCCTTGCGCTTCGCGCGGGTCGCAGTCGATCAGCAGCGCGAATTCGGTCTCGCCCAGGTGGGCCACCGACTCACCGTCGCCGCAGACGCCGCGCAGCCGCGCGGCCAGCGCCATCGCCAGCGTGTCGCCGGCGCCGAACCCCATGCTGCTCTTGATCTCGGCGATGCGGCGCACGTCCAGCGCCAGCAGCGCGACGCCGCGGCCGTCCCAGCGCGCGGCGTGCATCGCCGCATCGACCTGGTCGAGAAAGGCGCCGCGGTTCGGCAGGCCGGTGACCTCGTCGTGGTTGGCCAGCTCCTGGATGCGCAGCTCGGCCTCTTTCTGCGCGGTGATGTCCTGCAGGATCGCGAAGCCGCGCAGCCCGCCGCCTTCGCCGACTTCGAGCCGGCCGCGGTGCAGCACCTGCAGCTTGCGGCCATCGGCGCACTGCACGCGGTGCTGGAATTCAAAGGGCTCGCCGGGATCGGCGTTGCGCCAGAAGCCGGCGACGAAGGGCCGCTCATCGGCCGGCACCCAGTCCAGCGCATCGATGCGCGCCTCGCGCGAGGCGTCCGGCTCCAGGCCGGCCAGCGTGCACAGGCCTTCGGACAGCAGCAGCTGGCCCGAGGGCAGCTGGATCTCGAACGAGCCCGAGCGGCACAGCGCCTCGGTGCGCGCCAGCATGCCGGCGTTCCACTCGGCGACGCGGCGCGCCTGCTGCAGCTCGCTGACGTCGAGCAGCGTCACCAGCACGGCCGGCTGGCCGGCGTAGTCGATCAAGCGGGCGTAGACCTGGCCGTCGAAGGCCGATCCGTCGCGGCGCAGGTGGCGCGTCAGCCCGGGGCGGCCGGGCTTGCCCTCCAGCCGCCGCTGCACGACCGAGTCGGCGTGCTCGCGGAAGTCCGGCGCGGTGGTGAACGTCTGCGGCCGGCCGATCAGCTCGGCGGCCGGCCAGCCGACCAGCTCGGCGTACGCCGCGTTGGCGTAGCGGAAGACACCGTTCTGCACGACGAAGATGCCGATCGGAACCTCCTCGACCAGCGCCGGCGCCACGGCAGCGGGCAGCGCGAGCAAGGTGTCGACGAGCGGGGAGGACAGATCCATGGAGGTCCATCGGGTTGGGCGATCGGCCCCGTCGCGACAGGCTGCGGCGGGGTTGGCTGACTGCATTTCGACTGTGCAATAAATGAATAAAGGGCAAAACTGATAAATACGGGGATTTCATCACGTTGCTTTGCGAGCGCCCATCAACACCGGGCGTCGGCGGGTCGATAGCCCGGTCATGCACGCCGCGCTGCCGCTTTCGCCACCCGCCCCGACGACCCCGCCGGCGCGCTTCCGATCGCTGAAGTGGCGGCTGACGACGGCGACGCTGCTGGCCTTCACGCTGGCGCTGCTGGCCCTCGGCGCGGCACTGCTGGGCCGCGCCGAGCGCGACACGCTGAGCGCGCAGCGCCGCGACGAGCTGACCGCGGTGACCCAGGCCGCCGCCGTGCTGTCGCGCCGGGTGGTCGAGCACCAGCGCGCGCTGCAGGTGGTGGCCGCGCAGCTCGACCCGGCCACGCTGGCCGACGACACGCGGCTGTTCCAGTTCGTCGCCGGCAAGCCGGTGCTGCTGGCGATGTTCCACAACCTGGCGGTCACCGGCACCGATGGCCACGCCCGCGTGCGCCACGATGCGCGCGGCCTGCAGCGCTCGGCGCTGTACCTGGGTGACCTGGACCAGTTTCGGCAGACGCTCACCGAACAGCGGCCGCTGATCTCGCCGCCATTGGCCAGCCGCGTCACCGGCGAGCCGATCGTCGTGCTGAGCCAGCCGCTGAAGCACGCGGGCGGCGTGCACGGTGCGCTCTTCGGCACGCTGACGCTGGCCAAGCGCGAGCTGCTCGGCGAGCTGGTCCAGCTGCAGAGCGACGGTGCTCGCGCGCTGCTGATCGTCACCGACAGCAACGGCCTGATCCTGGTGCATCCGGATCCGGCCCGGCTGCTGAAGAAGCTGGCCGACGAGCCGCGCTTCACGCAGGCGCATGCGCAATGGGTCAGCGCCGGCCGGCCGGTCGAGCCGGGCGGGCTGGCTTTCGAGCAGGCCGGGCAACTGGTCAGCGCGGCCGGCGTCGCCGGCCCGGACTGGGTGGTCTGGCGCGCGCTGCCGGAAGCCGAGCTGCTGGCACCGCTGCTGGCTGCGCGCAGCCATGCGCTGGCCTGGGGAGGCGGCGTGCTGATCGGCATGGCCCTGCTGACCTGGCTGCTGATCACGTTGGAGCTGAAGCCGCTGGCCACGCTCGAACGGCGTGCCAAGCAGCTGTTCGATGCAACGCTTGCGCCCGGCGCCGGCTGGCCGGAGGCCGGTGGCGAGATCGGCAGCCTGGCCGCGGTGCTGAAGCAGGCGGCGATCGATCGCGCCGAGCTCGAAGCCTGCAACCGCCAGGCGCTGCGCAAGCTGGAATGGTCGGCAACGCACGATGCGCTGACCGGCCTGGTCAACCGCGAGGCCTTCGACGCCCGCCTGGCGCAGCTGTTCGCGCAAGTCGACGGCCTCGACGCGCGCGATCGGCCGCCGGCGGCGCTGATCGCGATCGACCTCGACCACTTCAAGCCGGTCAACGACGACGCCGGCCACGCCGCCGGCGACGAGGTGCTGCGCGCCGTGGCCGGAGCGATCGCCTCGCGCGTGCGCGCCGGCGACCTGGTCGCCCGCACCGGCGGCGACGAATTCACCGTGCTGCTCGAGCCCTGCGCGCCGGAGGGCGCCGCGCGCGCCGCCGAGGAGATCCGCCAAGCGATCCTGCAGCTCGCCGTGCCGTGGCAAGGGCGCGTGCTGCAGGTCGGCGCCAGCGTCGGCGTCACGCTGCTGACGCCGGCGATTGCCAATGCCGACCACTGGAAGCAGGCCGCTGATGCGGCCTGTTATGCCGCCAAGGCCGCCGGCCGCGCCGCGCGCGCCGAACCGCCCCGCCTCGTCCTGTTTCGTTGATCTCTTCCCCCCAACACACCATGCGCATCGTCCCCCTGCCCCCTGGCCTGCTGCATGCCGGCCGCCCCGTTCCCTGCACGGTGCGCGATGCGCGCGGCGCGGTGCTGCTGCGCCGCGCCGCGCCCTGGCCGGCCGAGGGGCTGCGCGGCCTGCCGCAAGCCTGCGGCCTGTGGGTCGAAGCCGACGAGGCCGAGCGCCTGCGGGCGCCGGCGGCCAACGAATGCGCCGCGTTCGACCAGCGGGCCGGCCTGCGCGATGCCGACGCCAGCTACTGGCCGGCGCTGCAGGCGCGCGCCGACCGGCTGCTGCGCGCACCGCGCACGCCCGGTTTTCTCGACGAGCTCGAGGCGCTGCGCCACGAGCTGTCCGAGCGGCTGCGGCGCCAGCCCGACAAGACGCTGTTCGCGCTGGTGCACCTGGCCAGCACCTCGGTCGAGCAGTACAGCGCGACGCATGCGCTGCTGTGCGCCGCGTCGGCGATGCTGATCGCGCGCCAGCTGCCCGGCTGGTCCGAGGCGCAGCAGCGCTCGCTGACGCTGGCGGCGCTGACGATGAACGTGTGGATGACCGCGCTGCAGGACGAGCTGGCGCAGCAATCGGAGGCGCCGACGCCGGCGCAGCGGGCGGTCGTCGAAGGCCATTCGCGCGGCGCCGCGAAGCTGCTGGCCGAGATCGGCGTCACCGACCCAGCCTGGCTCGAAGCCGTCGCCCATCACCACGACGCCACTGCAGGCCCGCTCGGCCAGCGCAGCACCGGTTTGCAGCTGGCGCGCGTGCTGCAGCGCGTCGACCTGTTCACCGCGCGGCTGAGCCCGCGCCGATCGCGCCGCGCCATGTCCGCCGCGGCGGCGGCGCAGGCCGCCTACCTCGCCGAGGACGGCCAGCCGGACGAAGCCGGCATGCTGCTGATCCGCGCGCTCGGGCTCTATCCGCCGGGCTGCCGCGTGCGCCTGGCCAGCGGCGAGCTCGGCATCGTGCTGCGCCGCGGCGCGCGCGCCAACACGCCGGCCGTCGCCGCGGTGGCCGATGCTGCCGGCCGCCCGCTGGCGACGCCGGCGCTGCGCCAGGCCGCCGTGCAGCCGGACCACGCGGTCAAGGCCGCGCTGGCGCCGCACGATGCGGCGCTGCAATTGCCGTTCGACCGCTTGCTGGCGCTGGTCGCCGCTTGAGCTCCTAGCGCTTGGTCGGAGCGGCCTGCTAGACGATCCGCTGTGCGGCGAACGGCGGCTCGACCGGGCCCTGCGCGTCGGTCTTGTTCAGCAGCAGGATGCTGATCTTCGATACCGCATCGGTGAACATGCCGGCGACGGTGAAGGGCCGCGCCATGCCGGTCTTGGGCACCAGGCTGATGAAGGCCCAGCCGATCGCCGGGTTGTTCGGCACGCAATAGAAGATGCCCTCCTCGGGCATGCCGGCGAGCCGCGCGAGCTTGTACCGGCCCTGGCTGCCGACGTGCCCCGGATCGAAGGTGAAGGTGGTGCGCGCCGGCTGCAGCGGGTTCTCGGCCCACAGGAATTCACCGCCCAGGCCTTCGAGCGTGGCAATGTCGTCGGCGCCGTGCCAGCCGGCGGTCTGGGTCGGAATGCGCTCGACCGGACTGCGGTAGGCGCCGTGCAGGTGTTCGATCGTGTCGGCGCCGATGCGGCACTCTTTCAGGATCCGCTCGGCATTCAGGATGACGGTGCGTTCAGGCATGGCAGCTTCCAGTGGTGTGTTGGCGGCATCCTAGGGACGACGCCCGCCTTGAACACCCCTAGATGCTGCAGTGCAGCAGGCACGTTCCTAGCGCGCAAGAGCAGCGGCGCGGTCCGTCTTCAGCGCAACGACGGCAGGATCAGCGTCGACTGCTTCGTCGCGTCGAACACGAAGCGCATGTCGAGCCGGCCGTGGCTCGGGTGGCTGACCAAGTGGTCGCGCGTGTCGATGACCACCGCGATGCGGTGGCCGGCCGGCACGTCGTAGGCCGTGGCGACGAAGTCGACCGGGAAATCGATCACCTGGCCCGGCGTGCCGAAGTGCAGCGTGCGCGCGCCGTGCGTGATCAGCGTGCCGGTGCCGAGCGCGTCGACGTCGTACAGGTAGGCGACCGCCTGCGCCTGTCCCTGCGAAGGCTTCAGGCGCAGGTTGATGCGCGGGATGCCGCGCAGCTTCAGCGGCGCGACGAGCGTCGGGCCCTCGTAGCGCACACCCTGGCCGCGGAGCACCGAGGGCAGCCAGGTGAGCACCGGCAGGCCGAGGCTCTCGCCGGTGGTCGACAGGATCGGCAGCACGCCGCTGGTGGCGGTGGTGTCGAAGGTGTTGTCGATCGCGTCCATCGCGCTCTTGGTGTTGGCGTGGGTCTGCAGCGTGCCGTGCGCGCCAAGCCAGCAGAAGCAACCCAGGTCCCAGCGGATGTCGCCGCGCGGCGCGACGTTGTAGAAGCGGTCGATCACGCTGGCCGTCGGCCAGCTGTCGAAGTGCTCGCGGGCCTGCGAGAACTTCAGCTGCATCGTCACTTTCGGCTCGGCGACGATGCCGTTGTCGATGCCCTTGAGCCAGTAATCGAACCAGCGGTGCGCCTGGTCGTAGACGACGTTGTCGACGTCCAGCAGTGCGCCGGGCAACTCGGCCTGCGCGTGGATGCCCTGGTTGATCAAGAGCTTCTTCGGCCCGCTGAGCTGCTGGAACATCTTCAGCGTCGAGTTCGGCGTGAAGAGGTCGTCCTGGAAGTTCTTGCTCAGGAACACCGGCGCGTTGCGCGCATTGATCTGCGGCACGTAGGTCAGCGGCGAGCGGATGCGCGCCCAGGCCAGGATCTCGGCGATCTTGGCGGCCGAGGTGTTCGGGTCCTTCAGCGCGGTGACGTATTCGTTGACCTTCGGGTCCGGCCGTCCGGTGACCTGGCCGGCCAGCGCCAGCACGTCGGCCCAGGTGCGGTTCGGTGTCTCGGCGCCGTACAGCTCGTCGGGCAGGCTGCCCCAGGTCGACAGCGCGGCGACGGTCTTGACGCGCGGATCGTGCGCCAGCGCCAGCAGCGAGATGCCCGAGCCGTACGAGATGCCGCTCATTGCGACCTTGCCCATGTCGGTGGGCGTCTGCAGCGCCAGGTAGTCCAGCGCCGACGAGGCATCCTTGACGTCCTCGGGCCCGGCGACCTCGATCTGCCCGCCCGAGAGCCAGAAGCCGCGCGTGGTGTAGCTGAGCACGACGTAGCCGTCCTTGGCCAGCCGGTACGACTGGCCGAGGTACTCGAACAGGTCGGTCACCGCCCAGCTGCTGACCATCACGACGGCCGGGAACTTCTGGCCCGCGCTGGTTCGGCGCGGCAGGAAGACGTTGGCGGTGAGCTGCGTGCCGTCCCACGCGGTGATGCGCAGGTTGTTGAGCCAGCAGGTGCCGTCGTGCGGGTTGATCTTGCCGGGGTTGGCGAGGTTGCCGATGAAGATCTCGCCGGGGGCGACCGGCGTGCAGGCGAGCTCGGCGTGCGCGGCCGCCGTGAACAGCAGCAGGCTCGCCGCGAGGCGCTTCGATGGGAACATGATCAGGCTCTCCTAGAACGATGGGATGCGCACGAGACGATGCCGCCCGCTCGGTCCCCGAGGACGGGCGGCGCATCACCAGGAAGCAGTCAGGCGATAACCGTTAATTGACGTGGCATCAGCGCGCAGGATCGACGGCTGCGCCGGCTCGGGCGCGCGGCACGGCGAACGTTTGGGTCCCCTGCGGCGCGAGCGAAATTTAGTACGAGCGCTGGTTTTGGTGCGCTGCGGAAGAACCCTTGGTTTGGCATCCGAATGCAACAATCCGACAGCGCAGCGGCCTTCGTTCATGGGGGGTGTCGGGTGGCGTGCGCGGCCCGGGGTACGGTTTGGTACCAGCTCGAGGTACGGTTCGGTACCGCGGCGCTGCGGCATCATCGGCGGTCCCACCCGCCGCGAGAAGTCCCATGCCCCGTCCCGAAACGCTCGAAGCCTTCATCGCCCGCGTCGAGGCCAATGCGCACGTCGAAGCGGTCGAGGAGTACTACACCGCCGACGCCTCGATGCGCGAGAACCACGAGCCGCCGCGGATCGGCCGCGACCACCATGTCGCCAACGAGCGCCGCGTGCTCGGGCGGGCGAAGCGGATCGAGTCGACCTGCGTGCGGCCGGTCTTCGTCAACGGCGACCACGTCGTGATCCGCTGGATCTTCACGTTCGACTGGCACGACGGCACGACGACGCGCATGGAGGAGCTGGCCTGGCAGCGCTGGGCGGGCGAACGCATCGCCGAAGAGCAGTTCTTCTATGACCCGGTGCAACGCACGCCGCGGCGCATCGAGTCCTACCCGAACGGCACGCCAGCGCCTACGGACAGCGCGCCGCCCGGTTCCCACAATGGGTAGATGGCTCGTACACGGCTCTCCAGGGTTTGGGCGGTCCTGCGCGATCCTGGCAGCGGATGGGCAAAGCGTTCACGCTACGCAGCAGGCGGCCTGGCCGCACTGTTCATCGCCGCTGCCGCGTTGTTCCTGCTCTATGCGCTGGTCCTGATCCCGTTCACGCCGAGCACGCGCGACCTTCGAAGCGCAAAGACGGAGTACTCCGCGGTGCTCCGATCGGCGGATGGCCAGGAGCTCGCCGCCTTCAGGCGACGCAACCGCGAATGGGTCAAACTCACCGGCATGTCCCCGGCCATCGTCGACGCGCTGGTGGCCGCCGAGGATCACCGCTTCTTCGACCACCCCGGACTCGACTTCAAGCGCACGGCCGCCGCCGTGTTCCACACCTTGACCGGCGATGTCCAGGGCGGCTCGACGATCACGCAGCAGCTGGCGCGCAACCTCTATCCCGATGACATCGGCCGCTCGCTGTCGCTGACGCGCAAGCTCAAGGAGGCGATCACCGCGCTGAAGATCGAGTCGATCTACACCAAGCAGGAGATCCTCGAGACCTATCTCAACACCGTGCCGTTTCTCTACAACGCCTACGGCATCGAGATGGCGGCGCGGACCTACTTCGACAAGTCGGCGCACGAGCTCGATACGCTGGAGAGCGCCACGCTGATCGGGATGCTCAAGGGAACGAGCTACTACAACCCGGTGCTCAATCCCGAGCGAGCGGTGCAGCGGCGCAACATCGTGCTGGCCCAGATGGTCAAGCACCAGCGCCTGACGCCGGCCCGCTTCGAGGTGCTGCACAAGCGCCCCCTGCGCCTTGACTTCGAGCGCCAGCGCGAACCCGAGGGCGTCGCACCGCACTTCGCGGAACATCTGCGCAAGTGGCTCATCGGCTGGGCCGATCGCAACGGCTACAACCTCTACGCCGATGGCCTCGTGATCTACACGACCCTCGATTCGCGCCTGCAGAGCCTTGGCAATCAGGCGGTCGCGCGGCAGGCGCAGGCACTGCAGTCGGTGGCCGATGTCGAGTGGGGCAAACGTTCGCCGCAGGTGCTCTCCACCGACCTGGCGGCCTATGGGCACTTGCGCCGGCAGGTCGAGCCGTTCGCGCACTTCTGGAGCTCGCGCGGCGAGCTCCTGGACACGTTCATCCGGGAGACGGGCGCCTACCGGGCGGCCATCGCCGAAGGCCTGTCCGACGCCGATGCGATGTTGCGCTTGAAGGCCGATGCGGCCTTCCTGAAGACGCTGCGCTCGGACAAGACGCGCCTGCAGGCCGGCTTCGTCGCCATCGACCCGCGCAACGGGCATGTCAAGGCGTGGGTCGGCAGCCGCGACTTCCAGCAGGATCCGTTCGACCACGTGCACCAGGCGCGACGGCAGCCGGGGTCGACCTTCAAGCCGTTTGTCTATGCTGCCGCGTTCGAGCAGGGCGCGAAGCCGAACGACACGCTGATCGACAAGGCGGTCGAGATTGCGCTGGAGGGCGGCGAGGTCTGGCGGCCCAACGAGGGCGACGCGACCACCGGACAGGCGATGAGCCTGCGCAACGCCCTCGCGCAGTCGAAGAACACGATCACGGCGCAGCTCGTCCAGCGCGTGGGCGCCGGCAACGCGGCCAAGGTCGCGCATGCGATGGGTGTGCGGCAGAGCAAGCTCGATCCGGTGCCCTCGCTGGCGCTTGGAACGAGCCCGGTCACGCTGAAGGAGATGGTCTCGGGCTACGGCACGATCGTCAACGACGGCCACTACATCGAACCGATCCTGATCACCCGCATCGAGGACCGGCACCGACGCGTGCTCGCCGAGTTCGAGCCGCAGATGCAGCCCGCCATCTCCAGAGCAAGTGCGCATGCACTGATCGACGCGATGCGCGCCGTCATCGACGCCGGCACCGGCACCGCCATTCGCGAGCGCTTCGGCATTCAAGCCGATGTGGCCGGAAAGACCGGCACCACGCAGAACAACACCGATGGCTGGTTCATCCTGATGCACCCGCAACTCGTCGGCGGCGCCTGGGTCGGCTTCAACGACAACCGCGTGGCGATGCGCAGCGCCCACTGGGGCCAGGGCGGCCACAGCGCCCTGCACATCGTCGGCGACTTCTTTCAGCAGGCGCTTGCCACGCAGGCCGTCGACCCGCGGGCGGGCTTTGCCGCACCGCGCGAGCGCCCCGCGTTGGAGCCGGTGCCGGTGCTGCGCGACATGGGAGGCTGGCTGGCGCGCGTCTTCGGACCGCAGCGACCGCCGGATCGCCGGCGCGGCGGTTCGGTCCCGCCGGGCGAGATCCTGCCTGAGGAAGAGGTCCACGAGCGCAGGCGGTGACTGCTGGCGTGACGCGGCATCATCGCGGCCCGCCCGCTGCGAGGAGCACCCGCACGGCAAGCCGTTGGCATGCTCCGATGAGCCGCGTTTCTTGGGCCAGAAACGCTCGCTGCTGTTCGTCGACGTGCCGTGATGCGGCGCGTCCAGCGCATGGCCGCGTCGATAACGCGTCAGGCGAGCGCGCGCTGGTCGGCTGCGGCGAATTCGGGCAGCGTCTGACCTTCGCGCTGCAGCAGCAGCGTCAGGTAGCGCGCTTCCCATTCGGTCATCACGACCGACCAGTCGCGCGCGATCGCCCGCGTGCGGCCCTGCGCGGCCCAGCGCTGCGGCGCGCCGTCCTCGAGCAGCGTGGCGAGCGCCGCGGCCCAGTCGGCCGGATCGCGCGAGCGCACGACGAGGCCGGCGCCTTCGGCCAGCTCGGGCAGCGCGCCGTAGCCGCTGGTGATCACCGGCGTGCCGCAGGCCATCGCCTCGAGCACGGCGAGGCCGAAGGTCTCGCGGTCGCCGGCATGCACGAAGCCGTCGACGTTGGCCATCAGCCGCGCCAGGCGATGGTCGGGCTGCGGCGCGAGCACGCGCACCTGCGCACCGGTCGGCGGCAGCGGCCCGCTGCCGACCGCCAGCAGCAGGCAACGGGGCCCGAGCTGGCGCACCGCCTCGACCAGCAGCGGCAGGTTCTTGTCGGCCTCGAAGCGGCCGGCGTACAGCAGCAGCGTGCTGCCGGGCGCGGCACCGATCAGCCGCTCGAGCTGCCAGCGCCACGCCGGCTCGCGCAGGCGCGGCGTGAACAGCGCGCTGTCGACGCCGAGGCTTTGCAGGCGCACGTTCGACACGCCGAAGCCGCGCAGCACGCGCACCGTCGATTCGCTGGGCGCGAGCACTTCGTCGAAGTGCGCGTAGAAGCGGCGCAGGTAGGCGCCGGTCGAGCGTTCGACCCAGCGCGCCAAGTGGCCCGAGCGCGTGTGCTGGCCGAACCAGCCGCCCAGCGCGGTCGGCAACTCGTAGAGGCAGCAGGCCACCACCGGCACGCGCAGCCTGCGCGCCGCGGCCAGCGCGGCCCAGCCGAGCACGCCGGCATCGGCGACCTCGATCAGGTCGGGCTCGGCGCGTTCGATCAGCCGCTGCGCGCGGCCGGCATCGGCCACCACGCGGCGCCCGCCGGACCACGGCGCCGGCACGCTGGGGCAGGACACGACGCCCCGGCCATGGCCCTGCGGCGCGACGATCGTGTGGCGCCAGCCGGCCGCCTGCAGCCAGGCGTGCTTGGCGCCGAGGTAACGCTGGCTCGCGTCGTCCCACAGCGCCGAGACGTCGAGCAGGTGGTTGCCCTCGCGGGGGGCGGGCAGCGGGGCCGGTTCGGAGACCGGGTCCGGGCGGGAGAGCATGGCGGTGGCGGAACGCATGGCGCCCTTGGGCAAACGGCGCGCCCGAGCGCGCCTTCACGTCACGGTCGCTTGAAGCTGTAGAGCGTGGCCTGTCCCGGGGCTGGCGCTGCCTCCGACTCCGGCGCTGGGTCGGCGGCCTGCGCCTCCTCGTCGCTGAGCGGACCACGATCGATCAGCGCGGCCAGCGCGGCCGGATCGACCGGCTTGAGCACATGCTCGTCGAAGCCCGCTTCGCGGCCGCGGCGGCGATCGGCCGGCTGGCCGTAGCCGGTCAGCGCGACGATGCGCGTGCGCTTGAGCGCCGGCATCGCGCGCATGCGGCGCGCGACCTCGTAGCCGTCGAGCAGCGGCAGGCCGATGTCGAGCAGCACGATCTCGGGCGCGAACTCGGCCACGCAGCTCAATGCGGCCATGCCGTCGCGCGACACGCGCACCGTGTGGCCGCTCATCGTCAGCATCAGCGCCGTGGTGTCGGCGACGTCGACGTTGTCCTCCACCAGCAGGATGCGTCGCCGCGGCAGGGCATCCGCCGCCGCGGGCGCGTCCGCAGCCGGCAGGTCCTCGACGGCCTGCAGGCAGGGCAGGAAGACACGGAACTCGGCGCCGCGCCCGGCGCCGGCGCTGAAGGCCTCGACATGGCCGCCGTGCAGGCGCACCAGGCGCTGCACCAACGTCAGCCCGACGCCCAGGCCGCCCTGGTTGCGGTCGAGCGCGCGCTGGCCCTGCTCGAACAGCTCGAACACGCGCGGCAGCAGCTCGGGCTCGATGCCCATGCCGTTGTCGCGCACGATCACCATCGCGCGGCCCTGCTCGACGGTCAGCCCGATGTGCAGATTGCCGCCGTTCTGGGTGTACTTGGTGGCGTTGGACAGCAGGTTGCTGATCACCTGCTGCAGCCGCGCACCATCGCCCAGCACCCACACCGGCTGCGGCGGCAGCGCCTGCGTCAGCGATTGCTGGCGCGCCGCCAGCAGCGGCCGCTGCAGCTCGATGCACTGGCTGATCAGCACGCCCAGGTCGACCGGCGACTTCTGCAGCACGATCTTGCCCTGGCTGATGCGCGCGACGTCGAGCAGCTCGTCGACCAGCCGCGTCAGCTGGCGCACCTGGCGATCGGTGATGTCGGTGGCCCAGCGCAGCTTCGGATCGTGGCCGCCGATGCGGCGGATCACCTCGACCGCGTTGGCGATCGGCGACAGCGGATTGCGCAGCTCGTGCGACAGCATCGCCAGGAACTCGTCCTTGCGCCGGTTCGCCTCCTCGAGCCGCACTTCGGCGCGGCGGCGCTCGGCGATCTCGTCCTGCAGGTTCTGGTACAGCTGCGCGGTCGCGAAGGCGATGGCCGCGCGGTTCGCCACCTCCTCGAGCACGGCCGCGCCGAGCGGGGTCGGCGGTCCGTCGATCAGCAACGCGCCGAGCGGGTGCTCGCCGCTGCGCAGCAGGTGCACGTGCTCGCCGCCGGCGGCCAGGCGCGCGCGTTCCCTCTCGCTCAAGGCCGCGGGGTCGACGTCGACCGCGGCCAGGTCACCGCTGCCGCGGCGCGCGGCGCGGTGCGGCCGCTGCTGCTCGTCGAACAGCACGACGCTGGCCTGGGTGCACAGCTGCGGCACGACCATGCCGAGCAGCTTGTGCAGGCCGGCGCGCACGTCGAGCAGGCCCGACAGCGCATGGCTCAGGTCCGACAGGCAGGCCGAGCGCCGCGTCGACTCCTCGGCCACCTGCAGCGCGGCGGCCGAGGCCGCCAGCGCGACGCGCTCGTCGGCCTGCTGCGCGATGCGCCGCTGCAGCGCATGCAGCTCGACGAAGACGCGCACCTTCGAGCGCAGGATGTCCGGCACCACCGGCGACAGGATGTAGTCGACCGCGCCGAGCGAATAACCGCGCGAGGTCTGCAGCTCGTCGGCATAGGCGGTGATGAAGATGATCGGCGTGTGCGCCGAGCGCTTGTAGCGGCGGATCAGCGTCGCGGTCTCGAAGCCGTCGATGTCCGGCATGTTGACGTCGAGCAGGATCACCGCGAACTCGCGCTGCAGCACCTCGCGCAGCGCCTCGGAACCTGAACGCACGAACACCAGGTTCTGGTGCAGGTCCTCCAGCACGGTGCGGAAGACCAGCAGCTTCTCCGGCAGGTCGTCGACGACCAGGATGTTGGCCTTGTCGACCGCGGCTTCCTTCGATGGGCTCAACGACACAGCCATCCCCTCATTACTGCAAGCAGGTGCAGCGGATCGACCGGCTTGGACAGGTAGTCCCAGGCGCCGGCCTCGATGCACTTCTGGCGGTCACCCTTCATCGCCTTCGCGGTCACCGCCACCATCGGCAGCTCGCGCCCGCGCGGCAGCTTGCGGATCTGCTGCATGGTCGCGATGCCGTCCATCTCCGGCATCATGATGTCCATCAGCACGATGTCGATCGTCGGGTCCTGCTCGACCTGGCGGATCGCATCGCGGCCATTGTCCGCCGAGACGATGATCATGCCCACTTCGTCGAGCACGGTGGCCAGCGCGAAGATGTTGCGCATGTCGTCGTCGACGATCAGCGCCTTCTTGCCCTTCAGGCCGGACTGCGCCTCGAGCGAGGCCTCGATCTCGCGCCGCTCGACGTCGGACAGCACCGCCGGGCTGCGGTGCAGCCAGAAGGCCACGTGCGTGCGCAGCGCGGCCATCGAATCGGCGTCGCTCTGGCCGAAGCCGCCGCGCTCGCGGGCCCAGACGCTGTTGCCGGCGCCTTCGGCCGGCGCATCGGCCGGCCGGTACAGCACCAGCGGCAGCTGGCAGACATCGCCGCGCTCGGCGATCGCATCCAGCACGTCCTCCGGGCCGAAGTCCGGCAGCGTGGCATCGGCGATCACGCAGTCGGCGTCGGCCAGCAGCCCGCGCGCGGCCTCGGCATCGTCGGCCACCACGGCCTCGACATCGCTGTCCAGGCCCTCGAGCAGCTCGCTGCGCGCCGGCGACGGCGGCATCACGATGGCCAGCCGCTTGACCGGCCGGTCGAGGTAGCGCCCGAGCTGCGCGATCGCCGCATGCGCGACGTCGACCGATTGCAGCGGCTTGGCCAGGAAGCCGATCGCGCCGGCCTGCAGCGCGCGGTCGCGCGCATCGTCGGTCGAGACCACGCAGATCGGGATGTGGCGCGTCACCAGGTCGGCCTTCAGCCGGTCGAGAATGCGCCAGCCTTCCATGTCCGGCAGGTGGATGTCGAGCGTGATGACGCTCGGCTGGAACTCGCGCGTCATCGTCAGCGCGCTCGCACCGGTGCCGGTGACCAGGCCCTTGAAGCCGTTCTGCCGCGCGACGTCGAGCAGCAGCTTCGCGAAGCCGAGCTCGTTCTCGACGATGAGCAGCACGCGGTCGCCGGCGCCGATCTCGTCACGATCGTCGTCGGCGTCGTTGGCGAAGACCACCGGCACGCCGGTGACCGATTGGTCGTCGGGATAACGCGGCATGACGGCCGGGATCGACTCGGCGTGGCGCGATGCGGTGGGTACGCTTTCGGCGGTGGGCGCCGGCAGCGCCGCATCCATCGGCGCGGCGCGGCGCTGGCGCTCGTCGCCGGCGTTCTCGGCAGCCGCGGCGCGGCCGTGGCGCACGCTGCGCGTCGGGTTGTAGCTCTGCGGCAGGTAGAGCGTGAACACGCTGCCCTGCCCCGGTGTGCTGACCAGCCGGATCTCGCCGCCGAGCAGGCGCGACAGCTCGCGGCTGATCGCCAGGCCCAGGCCCGTGCCGCCGTACTTGCGCGAGGTCGAGCCGTCGGCCTGCTGGAAGGCCTCGAAGATGATCTGCTGCTTGTCCGGCGAGATGCCGATGCCGGTGTCGGAGACCGAGAAGGCGATCACCTGCGCGGCGCGGTTCAGCTCCTCGTTGCCGGGCGCCCAGCCGTCGGCGGCCTGCGCGATCGTGAAGGTCACCTGGCCGACATGGGTGAACTTGAAAGCGTTCGACAGCAGGTTCTTGATGATCTGCTGCAGCCGCTTGACGTCGGTGACCAGCGTCTTCGGCAGCGGCTGCTCGAGCTGCACGACGAACTCGACGTGCTTGGACTCCGCGAAGTGGCGGAAGCCGCGCTCGACCGAGCGGTGCAGCTCGTCGAGCCGCAGCTCGCTGATGTCGACCGCGACGGTGCCCGACTCGATCTTCGACAGGTCGAGGATGTCGTTGATCAGCATCAGCAGGTCGTTGCCCGACGAGTGGATCGTCTTGGCGAACTCGACCTGCTTGCCGCTCAGGTTGCCGTCGGGGTTCTTGCACAGCTGGTCGGACAGGATCAGCAGCGAGTTGAGCGGCGTGCGCAGCTCGTGCGACATGTTGGCGAGGAATTCGCTCTTGTACTTCGAGGTCAGCGCCAGCTGCTCGGCCTTTTCTTCGAGTGCCTGGCGCGCCTGCTCGACCTCGGTGTTCTTGCGTTCGACCTCCTGGTTCTGGTGGGCAAGCAATCGCGCCTTGTTCTGCAGCTCCTGGTTGGTCGTCTGCAGCTCTTCCTGCCGGCTGCCCAGCTCCTCGGCCAGCGATTGCGACTGCTTCAGCAAGTCCTCGGTCCGAGTATTCGCCTCGATCGTATTGATCACGATGCCGATCGATTCGGTCAGCTGGTCGAGAAAGGCCTCGTGCACCGGGTTGAAGTGGCCGAGCGAGGCCAGCTCCAGCACGCCGCGCACCTGGCCTTCGAAGATCACCGGCAGCACCAGCACATCCATCGCCGCGTTCTCGGACAGGCCCGAGGCGATGCGGAAGGCCTGCGAGGGAATGTTGGTCAGCAGAACCTTGCGCTTGTCGAGCGCGCATTGGCCGACCAGGCCCTGGCCCAGGTCGACCTCCTTGCCATGCACCGCCTGGCCGCCCGACGCATAACTCGCGCGCAGCTTCAGCCGCGGCAGCTCGCCGCCGGTGCTCATGACATAGAACTCCGCCTGCTGCGCGCCGACCACCGGCGCCAGCTCCGACAGGATCAGCTGGCCGACGGTGACCAGGTCGCGCTGGCCCTGCAGCATGCGGCTGAACTTGGCGAGGTTGGTCTTCAGCCAGTCCTGCTCGGTGTTCTTCTGCGTCGTGTCCTTCAGGTTGCGGATCATCTCGTTGATGGTGTCCTTCAAGGCCGCGACCTCGCCCTGCGTCTCGACGGTGATCGATCGCGTCAGGTCGCCCTGCGTCACCGCGGTGGCCACTTCGGCGATCGCGCGCACCTGCGTGGTCAGGTTGGCCGCGAGCTCGTTGACGTTCTCGGTCAGGCCCTTCCAGGTGCCCGCGGCGCCCGGCACCTTGGCCTGCCCGCCGAGCTTGCCTTCGACGCCGACCTCGCGCGCCACCGTCGTCACCTGGTCGGCGAAGGTCGCCAGCGTGTCGATCATCGAGTTGATGGTCTCGGCCAGCGCGGCGATCTCGCCCTTGGCTTCCACGGTCAGCTTGCGCTTCAGGTCGCCGTTGGCCACTGCCGTCACCACCTTCGCGATGCCGCGTACTTGGGACGTCAGGTTGCCGGCCATGAAGTTGACGTTGTCGGTCAGGTCCTTCCAGGTGCCCGACACGCCGCGCACCTGCGCCTGGCCGCCCAGCCGCCCTTCGGTGCCGACCTCGCGCGCCACCCGCGTCACTTCCGCCGCGAACGACGACAGCTGGTCGACCATCGTGTTGATGGTGTTCTTCAACTCCAGGATCTCGCCCTTGACGTCGACGGTGATCTTCTTCGACAGCGCGCCGGCCGCGACGGCCTTGGTCACGTCGGCGATGTTGCGCACCTGGCTGGTCAGGTTCGAGGCCATCAGGTTCACGCTGTCGGTCAGGTCCTTCCAGGTGCCGGCGACGCCCTGCACATCGGCCTGGCCGCCGAGCTTGCCCTCGGTGCCGACCTCGCGCGCGACACGCGTCACTTCGGCGGCGAACGAGCGCAACTGGTCGACCATCGTGTTGATGGTGTTCTTCAGCTCCAGGATCTCGCCCTTGACGTCGACGGTGATCTTCTTGGACAGGTCGCCCGCCGCCACCGCGGTGGTCACCTCGGCGATGTTGCGCACCTGGGACGTCAGGTTCCCGGCCATGAAGTTGACGGATTCCGTCAAGTCCTTCCAGGTGCCGGCCACGCCCTGCACGTCGGCCTGGCCGCCGAGCTTGCCTTCGGTGCCCACCTCGCGCGCCACCCGCGTCACCTCGGCCGCGAACGACCGCAATTGATCGACCAGCGTATTGACGGTGTTCTTCAGCTCGAGGATCTCGCCCTTGCCGTCGACGGTGATCTTCTTCGACAAGTCACCGGCGGCCACCGCCTTGGTCACGTCGGCGATGTTGCGCACCTGGGACGTCAGGTTCGAGGCCATCGAGTTGACCGACTCGGTCAGGTCCTTCCAGGTGCCGGCCACACCCTGCACGTCGGCCTGGCCGCCGAGCTTGCCTTCGGTGCCGACCTCGCGCGCCACGCGCGTCACTTCGGCCGCGAACGACGACAGCTGGTCGACCATCGTGTTGATGGTGTTCTTCAGCTCCAGGATCTCGCCCTTGACGTCGACGGTGATCTTCTTCGACAGGTCGCCGGCCGCCACCGCGGTCGTCACGTCGGCGATGTTGCGTACTTGGGACGTTAGATTGCCGGCCATGAAGTTGACGGATTCCGTCAAGTCCTTCCAGGTGCCGGCGACACCTTGCACATCGGCCTGGCCGCCGAGCTTGCCTTCGGTGCCGACCTCGCGCGCCACGCGCGTCACTTCCGCAGCAAATGAACGCAGCTGGTCGACCATCGTGTTGATGGTCGCCTTCAGCTCGAGGATCTCGCCCTTGACGTCGACGGTGATCTTCTTCGACAAGTCACCGGCCGCCACCGCCTTGGTCACGTCGGCGATGTTGCGTACTTGGGACGTTAGATTGCCGGCCATCGAGTTGACCGAGTCCGTCAGGTCCTTCCAGGTGCCCGATACGCCCTTCACTTCGGCCTGCCCGCCCAGGCGCCCTTCGGTGCCCACTTCGCGCGCCACCCGCGTCACTTCGGCGGCGAACGACGACAACTGGTCGACCATCGTGTTGATCGTTGCCTTCAACTCCAGGATCTCGCCCTTGACGTCGACGGTGATCTTCTTCGACAGGTCGCCGGCGGCCACTGCCTTGGTCACGTCGGCGATGTTGCGCACCTGGCTCGTCAGGTTCGATGCCATCGAGTTGACCGAGTCGGTCAGGTCCTTCCAGGTGCCGGCCACGCCCTGCACCTCGGCCTGGCCACCGAGCTTGCCCTCCGTGCCGACCTCGCGCGCGACCCGTGTCACTTCGGCCGCGAACGAGCGCAGCTGGTCGACCATCGTGTTGATGGTGTTCTTCAGCTCCAGGATCTCGCCCTTGACGTCGACGGTGATCTTCTTCGACAGGTCACCGGCCGCGACGGCCGTCGTCACTTCCGCGATGTTGCGCACCTGGCTCGTCAGGTTGCCGGCCATGAAGTTGACCGACTCTGTCAGGTCCTTCCAGGTGCCGGCCACGCCCTGCACGTCGGCCTGGCCGCCGAGCTTGCCTTCGGTGCCGACCTCGCGCGCCACCCGCGTCACTTCCGCCGCGAACGACCGCAGCTGGTCGACCATCGTATTGACGGTGTTCTTCAGCTCCAGGATCTCGCCCTTGACGTCGACGGTGATCTTCTTGGACAGGTCGCCGGCGGCCACCGCCTTGGTCACGTCGGCGATGTTGCGCACCTGGCTCGTCAAGTTGCCGGCCATCGAGTTGACCGAGTCGGTCAGGTCCTTCCAGGTGCCGGAGACGCCTTCGACCCGCGCCTGGCCGCCGAGCGAACCTTCGGTGCCGACCTCGCGCGCCACGCGCGTCACTTCGGACGCGAACGAACGCAGCTGATCGACCATCGTGTTGATGGTGTTCTTCAGCGTCAGGAACTCGCCCTTGACGTCGACCTCGATCTTCTTCGACAGGTCGCCCTTGGCGACGGCGGTCGTCACGTCGGCGATGTTGCGCACCTGGTCGGTCAGGTTGCCGGCCATCGAGTTGACCGAGTCGGTCAGGTCCTTCCAGGTCCCGGCCACGCCCTTGACGGTGGCCTGGCCGCCGAGCTTGCCCTCGGTGCCGACCTCACGCGCCACGCGCGTGACCTCGGCGGAGAAGTTGCCGAGCTGGTCGACCATCTTGTTGATCGTTTCCGCCGCGCGCAGGAACTCGCCTTCGAGCGGCCGGCCGTCGACCTCCAGCGCCATGCTCTTGGAGAGGTCGCCCTGCGCCACCGCGCCGATCACCCGCGCCACCTCGGAGGTCGGGTGCACCAGGTCGTCGATCAGCGAGTTGATCGAGTCGATCGATTCGCTCCAGAAGCCGCGCGCCTCGCGCAGCGATGCCCGCTGCTTCAGCTTGCCCTGCTTGCCGACGACCTGGCGCAGCCGCGCCAGTTCTTCCGCCATCGCGGCGTTCTGCTCGACCACATCGTTGAAGGCGTCGGCAACGCGGCCGGCGACCCCTGGCCAGTGCAGCGGCAGCCGCACGCTCGCGTCCCCTTTGCGCAGCGCAACCAGCGCTGCCAGCATCATCTGCAGTTCCTCGGTGGGCTCCAGCCGGGCGGGCGATTCCATGACGGTCATGCAGTGCTCCTGGGCGTTGGGATCCGCATCGCGGATTGGAAACGGCAGCACCTTCCATGCCACGACCAGGGGCAACACCGCCAGGTCGGCAGCATCGGGAAAGCGTGACGTCGCGCACGCTTGGCCGGCGCCGCCTCGGGCGTGGCATTCGCGCGGTCTGGCGCCAGCGGCAGTAAGTCTTTGCGAGCCCCGGTAATCTTTGCAGCAAAGGCGGCGCGGCGGCGCCCGCAGTCAGCGGCGCTGGTGGCCCGGCACGCGCAGCCGCTCGTGGCGCACGGTGGGCAGGGTGTCGCCGGCCTCGGCGTGGCGCCAGGCGCGCAGCGCCGTCCAGGCGTGGGCCAGCATGTCAGGCAAGCCATCGAAGCGGCGCTCGGGTTCACCCTCGTCGAGGCCCACCGGCCCCTGCAGGCCATCGAGCGGGCCGGGGCAGGCCGCCAGGCGGCTTTGCACCCGCGTGCGGCAGGCTTCGAGCCAGTCGCGGCCGAGCTCGGTGCCGGCGTCGCCAGGCGGCGTGACCGGGGGCACCACGCTCAGGTGGCCGCGTGGGCGAGTGGACGACGATCCGGACGAATTGCCGAGCATGTCAGGGCTCCGAACAAAGGTGCGGAAGCGCCGCGAGGCAAGCACCGTGCCACGCGTCGATTCACTCCACGCGCGGGAAAAAGCGGCTCAGCATCTCCGGCTGCACCGGCTTGAGCAGCACGTAGTCGACGCCGGCGAGCTCGGCCTGCTCCCGATCCTCCTGGCGCGCCCAGCCGGTCACCGCCAGCAGCGTCAGCTCCGGGCCGTAGCGCTCGCGCAGCCGGCGCGCCAGCTCGCAGCCGTCCATCTCCGGCAGCCCCAGGTCGAGCAGCACGCAGTGCGGCGTGTGCGCGGCGATCGTCGCGAAGGCCTCGCGCGCGTCGTGGGCCACCTTGACGTTGTAACCGTCGAGCTCGAGCAGGGTCTGCAGCGCTTCGGCCGCATCGGGCTCGTCGTCGACCACCACGACCCTGACATCGTCCTTCGCCATGCACGGCACTCCGGTTGCGCTCGGACGGCGCGGCACAGGAACGCGGTACCGCCGACGGCCGAGCAAGGCATCGCAAGCATGTCGCGTGCCGGGCTGTCCCGCCGCCTGCCCCGCCCATTCCGCCGCCCGTCGCGCAGCGCGGCAGTTCGCGCGGCGGCCGCGCTAAGCTCGCCAGCTTTACAAAGCAACCCTCCCGCTCCCCATGCACGTTATCGACCGTTCCCCCGCGACCCGGCGCCTCGCGCTGCTGATGGCCACCACGGCGCTGGCCCTCACCGCCTGCGGCGGCGGCGGCAGCGCCGGCACCCCGCCACCGCCGCCGGCGCCGCTGGCCCTGGCAACGCCCGGCACCGCGGCGACCAAGGTGCGCGCCAACGGAGGCGGCTGGGTGCTGCTGACCGAGAAGCTGCGCCGGCTGGAGAACGTCACGACGCCGGACCGCCGGCTGCTGGTCTCGACCGATGGCCGCGCGGCCGGCACGCCGATCACCGCGCCGGCCGGCTGGTCGCTGATCGACGTCGCGGTGCATCCGTCGGGGCAGCTCAGCGTCGTGCTGGCGACCGACAAGGCGCTGAAGCTGCAGCGCCGCGCCGCCGATGGCGCGCTGGTCGGCGAATCGGACTTCGGCGATGCACAGGCGGCGAGCGACCCGTTCATCGGCGATCCGATCGTCATCCGCGATTCGTCATCGCTGCTGCCGCATGCCACGCGCGACGCGGTGCGCATCGCGCCGCTCGGCGAAGACCTGGTGCTGGCCGTGCGCACCGGGCGCAACGCGGTGGTGGCGCACCGGCTGGTGCACGCGGGCGCCGGCCAGTTCAACCGCAGCTGGCGCCGGCTGGTCGAGCCGGGCGTGCCGATCGGCGCGGTCGGGCTGACCTCCGGCAGCTTCGACCCGTTCAACAGCCTCGACAACCAATGGAAGCTGAGCCTGGACGTCGATGCGCAAGGCCGCAGCGCGATTGCCGTCAGCGTCGGCAACACCGAGCTGGCCGCCGGCCATGCCCAGTACTTCAACGAGCCGGTCGCCGCCGTCGTCACGCACGGCGCGCTGGCGACACGGCTCGATGCGCAGGGCCAGCGCCTGGGCACGACGGTGATCGACACGCTGCAGCGCTCCGAAGTGCATGCCGTGCGCTGGGCCGGCGAACAGCTGCTGGTGGCCGGGCGCGTGCGCACCGAGCAGCGCGCCGACGGCTTCGGCTGGGACGGCTGGCTGGCCCGGCTGCCCGCCAACGGCCAAGGCGGCAGCGTGCAGGTGCTTGACTTCGACCGCGGCGACGTGATCCTCGACCTCGTGCCGACCGGCGACGGCCGCCTGATGCTGGCCGGCGCCACCGGCTACTGGCAGAACCCGGCGGGCGGCAGCATCTCCGAAGATGCGCAGCCGCTGCTCGCTTTCGTGCCGGCCGCGGGCGGCGCCGCCAGCCGCGTCAATGCCAATGCCGGCCCGCGCCACAACCAGCTGCGCAGCCTGAGCGCCTGGCAGGGCCGCTGGCTGATCGGCGGCCTCGAGAACGGCCCCGGCACGCATTCGGCCGATGCCGATCCGGCCAGGCTCACGGCAGACGGTTATCTGCGCGACCGCACGCTGGCGCCGTTCTGATGAACACCCTTCTTCGCTCCTCGATCCTGCTCGGTGCCGCTGCGGCGCTGTCGTCCTGCAGCACGCTGCCCGGCTGGATGGTCGTGCAGGGCCGCTCGGCGATGACCGACCATCGGCACTTCCACAACGTCACGGTCGCTGCGTCGCCGGCGCCGCGGACGCTCGAGCTCGAACCCGCCGCGGCGCCGAAGCTGCCGGCCGGTGCGAACGGCGAGGCCTTCGAGGCCACGCTGGAGCGCAACGGCACGGTTGCCTTCATCGTGCTGCAGCGCGGGCGCGTCGTCTGGGAGCGTTACTTCAACGGCCACCAGCGCGACAGCCTCGGCACTTCGTTCTCGGTCGCCAAGTCGGTCGTTTCGCTGCTGCTCGGCCAGGCCATCGCCGACGGCCGCATCGCCGGCGTGGACGATCCGATCACGCGTTATGTGCCGGAATTGCTCGAGCGCGATCCGCGCTTCGCCCGCGTGCGCCTGCGCGACCTGCTGCAGATGCGCAGCGGCATTGCCTTCGAGGAGGAGTACCGCAAGCCGTGGTCCGACGCCGCGGTGTTCTACCTGACCGAGGACCTGCGCGCGGCCGTGCGCACGATGCGCATCGAAGCCGATCCCGACACGCGGCTGAAGTACAGCAGCGGCGACACGCAATTGCTCGGCATCGCGATCGAACGCGCCACCGGCCAGCCGCTGGCGCGCTATCTGGAGCAGCGGCTGTGGCAGCCGATGGGCGCCGAATTCCCCGCCAGCTGGAGCCAGGACTCGGCCGGCGGCGCGGTGACCAAGTCGTTCTGCTGCCTGAACGCGCGCGCGATCGACTTCGCGCGACTCGGGCAATTGATGCTCGACGGCGGACGCATCGGCGAGCGGCAAGTGATCCCGCAGGCCTGGATCGCCGACAGCCTCGCGGTGCGCGAGCACGCCGGCGGCGACGCCGCGGCGCGCGCGAACCTGCAGCGCCTGTCGCCGACCCGCGCGGCCTTCTACACCTGGCAATGGCGGCGCATGAGCACGCCCGCGCCGGGCGAGCTCGGCGCGCAGCCGCTGCGCGACTTCTACGCGCAAGGGCTGCACGGGCAAGTCATCTACGTCGCGCCGGAGCAGCAGATGGTGATCGTGCGGCTGGGCCGGGACTACGGCAGCGACTACTGGTGGCCGGGGCTGATGGCGCGCATGGCGCGGATGAACTGAACCCGGCTGTCGCCCAGGGCTGCTAGCCGTTCTTGATGCGCGCGATCAGCGCCTTCGTGAACTCGGCCGTGTTGGCCTTGCCCTTCAGATCGCCGGTGCGCACACCATCGGCATTGAAGGTCGCATCCAGCGCCTGGCGCAGCCGCGTCGCCATCTCGCTCAGCTTGCAGTGATCGAGCATCATCGCCGCGGCCAGCATCAGCGCGGTCGGGTTGGCGATGCCTTTGCCGGCGATGTCCGGCGCCGAGCCGTGCACCGCCTCGAAGATCGCCGCGTCGGTGCCGATGTTGGCGCCGGGCGCCATGCCCAGCCCGCCGACCAGGCCGGCGGTCAGGTCCGACAGGATGTCGCCGAACAGGTTGGTCGTCACCAGCACGTCGAACTGCCACGGGTTCAGCACCAGCTTCATCGCGCAGGCGTCGATGATCACGCTGTCGAGCTCGATGCGGCCCTTGTACTTGCGCTCCCACAGCTGCTGGCCGGTCTCGAGGAACAGGCCCGTCAGCGCCTTCATGATGTTGGCCTTGTGCACCAGCGTGACCTTCTTGCGGCCGGTGGCGATGGCGTGCTCGAACGCGTATTCCAGCAGGCGCAGGCTGCCCTTGCGGGTGTTGACGCCGGTGGCCATCGCCACCGCATGCGGGTCGTCGTCGATCGGGATGTAGGCCTCGTGGCCGATGTACAGGCCCTCGAGGTTCTCGCGCACGACCAGCAGGTCGATGTTCTCGTAGCGGCCGCCGGGGATCAGCGTGCGCGTCGGGCGCACGTTGGCGTAGAGCTGGAAGGCCTCGCGCAGCCGCACGTTCGACGAGCGGTAACCACCGCCCGAGGGCGTCTCCAGCGGCCCCTTCAATGCCAGCCGCGTCTTTCGGATGCTAGCGAGCGTGGCGTCGGGCAGCGGATCGCCGGCGGCCTGGATGCCGCCCAGCCCGGCCGTCTGCGCGTCCCAGTCGAACGGCGCGCCCAGTGCGTCGAGTGCCTGCAGCGTGGCCTCCATGATCTCGGGGCCGATGCCGTCGCCGGCGATCAGGGTGGCGGGAATGCGGGGCGTGGCAGTGCTCATGATCGGGCAGGCGGTGCGGGGTCGACGGGGGCCCGGATGATAGTCGGCGGGGCTTTCAGCCGGCTGTCAGCGCGTGCCGTCCCACGTTGACGAGTTGCGAAGTGCCCGCCATCCGGCGCATGCTTCGTTCCTCCCGCCACCGCCCGCCTCACCGCCGTCTTGACCGCCGCATTCGAACTGCAGTTGTTCGGATTCCCACGCCTGCAGCGCCACGGCCGGCCGTGTGCGCTCGGCTCGCGCAAGGCGCTGGCGATCCTGGCGGTGCTGGCGATCGAGGCGCGCAGTCCGCGCGACCGGCTGTCGGCCTGGTTGTGGCCGGACGTCGAAGCCGCCGCCGCGCGGCGCAACCTGCGCCGCGACCTGTTCCGCCTGCGCGAGCTCGGCCTGCCCGTCGCCGAGGATGCCGACGGCGGCCTGGTGCTCGAAGCCTCGGTGGCGGTCGACGTGCGGCGCTTTCGCCAGGCGCTGGCCGACGGTGAACACGGCACGGCGCTGCAGATCGCCGCGCGCACGGTGCTCGAGGGACTGGACGGCGTCGCCGGGCCGCCCTTCGACCAGTGGCTCGCCGAGCAACGCCACGGCCTGCTGCAGCGCCGCCAGCAGGCCCTGCAGGACGAGGCGGAGCGGCTCGCGGCCGCGGGCGAAAGCGATGCGGCGCTGGCGCTGTGGCGCCAGGCGCTCGATGAAGACCCCTGCCACGAGGCGGCGCTGCGCGCGGCGATGCAGCGGCTGCAAATCCGCGGCGAGCGCGCCGCCGCGCTGAGCCTCTACGAGCGCAGTGCCGAGGCGTTGCGCTCGGAGCTCGGCGTTGCGCCGTCGCCCGCCGTGCAGGCGCTGGCGCGGCAGCTGCGGCGCGATCCGCCATCGCCGGACGCTCGCCCCGCCGCGGCGCCGGCGCAGCCCGCACCCGAGCCCGCCCCCGCCACGGCGCGCAGCCTGCTCGCCGAGCGCCCGCCGTTCGTCCCGCGCGGCGCGCCCGAAGCGGCCTTGCGGGCCGCCTGCCGGCCCGGCCGGCGCATCTACCTGTCGGGCGTGCCCGGCGTCGGCAAGACGCGGCTGGCCTGCGAATGCGCGGCGCACTGCGGCGCCTGGCTGCGCCTGGCCTGCCTGGCCAACGACAGCGGCCAGCCCTACTCCACCGCCGTGCGCGCGCTGCGCAGCCTGCGCGAAGCGGCGCCCGACACCGCGCTGCCCGAGTGGGTGCAGCGCGAGCTGGCGCAGCTGATGCCCGAGCTCGGCCCCCCGCCGCATGCGCTGGCCACCGCGGAAGCGCGCCGCCGCCTCGAAGCCGCCTGCGCCGAAGCGCTGCGCTGCCAGCTGCAGGACAACTTCAACGCCGTCGTGCTCGACGACTGGCAGTGGTGCGATCCGGACAGCGCCGAGCTGCTGGCCTCGCTCGGCGCGGCCGGCTCGAGCGTCGCCTGCATCGTCGCCTTCCGCAGCGCGCAATTGCCGCTGCCGCTGCTGCAGCAGCTGCGCCTGGAGGTCGACGGCGGGCGTGCCGACTTGGTCGAGCTGTCGGGCCTCGACGAGCACGAGACGCTGGCGCTGGTGCGCGCGCTGTCGGCGTCGCCGCAAGGCGAGCGCTTTGCGCGCCGCTTGCAGCAGGCGACCGACGGCAACGCCTTCTTTCTGCTCGAAACGCTGCGCCACCTGTTCGAGCAGGGCCTGCTGCGCGAGGACGCCGGCGGCGGCTGGAGCACGCCCTTCGACGAGCGCACGCAGGACTATGCCGAGCTGCCGGTGCCGGTGAGCGTGCGCGAGGCGGTGCGCGCACGGGCCCGCGCGCTCGGCGATCCGACGCGCCGGCTGCTCGAAGCGGCCAGCCTGCTCGGCGGCGTGTTCGACCCGGCGCTGCTCGAGGGCATCGCGCCGGCCACCGCCGCCGAAGCGGTGCACCTGCTCGAGCTGGCCGAAGCCGCGCGCCTGGTGCAGCCGGCCGACGCCGGCTACCGCTTCGCGCACGACCTGGTGCGGCAATCGCTGGCCGAGAGCCTGTCGCCCGCGCGTCGCCAATGGCTGCACGGGCGCCTGGCGCTGCGGCTGGCCGAGCGCGGCGGCGCGCCGGCACTGATCGCGGCGCAGCACGAGCAGGCCGGCGACGGCACTGCGGCCGTGAGCTGGCGGCTGCGCGCCGGCGACGCCGCCTGGCGCGTGCATGCGCTGGCCGAGGCGCGCCAGCAGTACGAGCAGGCGCTCGCCGACCGCCCGGCGCCCGACGACGAAGTGCGCGCGCGGCTGGCGCTGTCGCGGCTGCAGATCCGGCTCGCCGACCAGGCTGCGGCGGCCGCCGAAGTCGACGCCGCCTGCGCCGCGGCGAATCGGGCCGGTGCGGCGCAGCGGCTGGCGGCGCTGCTCGCGCGCGCCGAGCTGTGGGCCGCGGGCGACCGCAGCGACGACTGCCTGACCCTGCTCGATTCGCTGGCAGCCGATCTCGCCCGCGCGCCGGTGGCCGAGCGCGCCCGGGCGCTGACGCTGCGCAGCAAGGTGCTGCGCCGTCGCGGCCGCCATGACGACGCGCGTGCGCTCGACGAGGCGGCCATCGCGCTGCTCGAGAGCACGCCCGAGGCGCAGCGCGAGCTGGCCGTCACGCTCAATGGCGCCGCGCGGCTGGCGATCGGCCGCGGCGAGCCGCTCGGCGGGGAAGCATTGGCCAGCCGTGCCGCCGCGGCGGCCGAGGCCGTCGACGATCCCGGCATGCTGGCCGAAGCGCTGTCGACGCTCGGCGTGTGCATCCTGCACGGCCGCGCCGACCGCGAAGCCGCGCGCGCGGTGCTCGATCGGGCACGCGGCGTCGCGCAGGCCTGCCGCCACGTGCCCGCGCAGCGCTCGGCGATCCTGAACCTGGTGAAGATCCACACCGACTCGGGCGACGCCGAAGCAGCACTCGCGCTGCTGCTCGAAGGCGAAGCGCTGGCACCGGGCTTCGAGCACCAGGTGGCCGAGCAGGCGTTCGGCCAGGCGCGCTTCTACGTGCACTACCTGCGTGGCCAGGTCGCCGAGGCCGACCTCGCGGCGCAGCGGCTGCTGGCGCTGGCGCGGCGCATCGGCGACCGCGGCACGCTGCGCATGTCGCTGCTGATGGTGGTCGACCTGTACCTGCACGTCGACCGGCTCGACCAGGCCCAGGCGCTGCTGGCCGAAGTCGAAGCCACCGCCGACGCCGAGATGCCGGTCGGCATGCGCAGCATGCTGCTGGCCAAGCGCGCCTGGCTGCACCTCGTGCGCGGCGAGCCGGCGGCGGCCCAGGTGCTGATGGACCAGGTCGACCGCGACAACAACTACCGCTTCGAGGACAAGGCGCTGCTCGCCTGGGTCGGCGCCGCGGTGGCGCTGGCGCGCGGCAACACCGACGCGGCCGCCGATTGGCTGCACAGCGTCGACATGCAGGCCGAGCTGCCGACCGAGATGCTGGCGATGCTGCTGGTGCAGCACCTGCTGTGGGCGCGCGCCGCCGGCCGCCCCGACGACGCGGCGCGCCAGCGCGCCGAGAGCCTGCTCGGCGCCGGCCGCGTGCCGGCGCTGGAAGCGCGGCGGCTGTGCGAGGCGCTCGACCTCGCGCTCGTGAAGCCCATCACGGCCGCCTGACCGCCTTCGGCCGACGCAACGCCGTTGCAACGGGATTGCAACGCGCGACGCCGAGCATGCGGGCCATGCCGCCGGTCCTGTCGAACGGGGGCACCTTCAGGAGCCTGAGCCCGATGCGCACCCAACCGTCCGCCCAACCCCCGGCCTGCCGCCGCCTGCCCGCCCTGCTGGGCGCGCTCGTGGTCGGCGCGCTGCCGCTCGCACCCGCCCTCGCGGCCTCGTTCCACAACGTCTCGATGATCGTCACCGGCAACCCCGAGCACACGCCGATCATCCTCAACAACACGCCGGTCCACCCCTGCGGCACGGCCTGCCGCTACGTCAACTCGGCGTCCACCGGCATGAGCAATTCGTACACGCTGGCGCCCAGCCCCTACACCGTCGGCGCCTGGCCGCCGGTCTACGGCACCAGCGTGCCCGGTCTCGCCTCGGTGTTCGAGGAGCTGGCCGTCGCGCCGCCGAGCGGCTCGGCCACCGTGCAGGACGGCGGCAACATCGGCGTGCGTCAGCGCTCGAAGGTCGAGTACGACTGGCAGCCGCTGCTCGGCGGCGTGCGCGAGCTGAGCGTGCAGACCTGGAAGACCGGCAGCGGCGCCAGCACGGTGAGCTACGCGATCCAGCTGACGACGGCCAAGGACCTGCCGCGCCGCACCTACCTGGAGTTCACGGCGCCGGTGCTGACGCGCAGCTGGCAGTACGCCGGTTATGTCGGCGGCCCGAGCGGCAACCAGCCGATGACGACCGAACCGAATCGCGTGCAGACGCGCGCCGCGGTCGACCTGTACATCGACGGCCTGCCGGTGTGGTCGTCCGAATCGAACCTGCTGATCCCGCGCCGCTTCAATCCGCCGTACGATCAGCAGATCTTCGTCAAGTGGGGCCAGCCGCTCGGCGACGGCAAGGTCACGCTGTTCCTGGGCACCTTGCCGGCGGGCAGCACGCGCACCATCGCGATGGTCATCCGCACCGACCAGCGTGTCGACGCGACGACCTGCCACAACGACAGCGAATACGGCACCACCTACCAGCGCTGCCACAGCCAGCTCGAAGCGCTGTCGCTGCCCTCGGTCAACACGGGCTCGGGCTACTTCGAGTTCAAGCCGGACTTCAAGATCACCACGCGCTAACCCGCGCTCAAGGCGAGGCCCCCATGCAATTCAAACACCTGACCCTTGCCGCGGCGCTCGCCGCCGCCTGCGCCGCCGCGCATGCCGACGTGCCGCTGCCGGTCCACGTGCTGAGCAGCGCCGAGACCGGCGCGCTGTCCGGCATGAGCTACCTGAGCCCGGCGAACCAGACCTTCCACGTCGCCGCGGTCAGCCACGGCTCGGCCTACAACAAGGCGACGATCGGCGTGCTCGCGCAGCGCAAGACCGGCACCCACGCCGCCGTCTACCGCGGCACGCCGGTGACCAGCCCGGCGCTGTACCCGACGGGGCCGTCGGCATCGGACATGCTCGACTTCATCACCACCGGCGACCTGTCGCAGAGCTGGGCGACGATGACCGCCGACGGCATCCCCTACCTGCGCGTGACCGGCTTCGGCGAATTCATGGCCGATGCCAGCGCCTCGTGGAATACGCGGCTGACGCTGCCGGCGGTCGGCTCGCGCGAAGTCGTGCTGCGCTTCGTGATCCCGCCGGTCAGCGTCGCCGGCGCCACCGAGCAGGAAGGCATCGCCCACTGGCGAGCGCGCATGCGCGCCGACGTGCTGGTCAACGGTTATCCGGCCTGGTCGACCGAAGCGCTGCGGCTGACGCTGGACCCGAAGATCGCGTACAGCAACCTCAACGAGACGATCGTGCTGCAGCAGTTCGGCGATGCGCTCAGCTTCCCGACCAACGACGAGGACACGCCGCTGGCCAACGGCGGGCCGAACAACGATTCCGGCCCCGGCAACGTCAGCAATGCGTCGACCAAGCGCACCGTCTACCTGAGCCTCGGCCGCTTCGACGCCAATGCGGTGGTCGACCTGTCGATGACCTTGCGCGCCAGCGCCACCAGCGTGCCCAAGAGCAGCGGCCTGACCGACAACCGCTGCAAGTACAGCCAGCAGCTCGACCGCTACTTCTGCTCGCGCGGCTCGGTGTCGGTCGATGGCAGCGCCGGCGAGGTGCCGCGGATCTACCTGCTGCCCTGAGCGACAGCGCCATCCCGTGCTTGCGGAAGCGGGCGGAGCGGGGCGCTACAGTCGCGCGTGGCCCCACTCACTGCTGCCGCCCCTTCGATGCAAGCGCGGTCCCGCCGCGCCTGGCTGGCGGGCGCGACCGGGCTGGTCGGCCGCGCGCTGCTCGAGCAACTGGTCGATAACCCGCAATACGAGCGACTCCAGGTGCTCGCGCGGCGCGCGGCACCGCAGCTGGCGGCCGCCGGCAAGCTGCAGCTGCACGTGGTTGACTTCGACCGCCTGCCGGCGCTGCCGCCGGCCGACGACGTCTTCATCGCCCTCGGCACGACGATCAAGGTGGCGGGCTCCGAGCAAGCCTTCCGGCGCGTCGACTTCGATGCCGTGGTCAACACCGCGCGCGCCGGCCGCAGCGCCGGCGCGAAGCGCCTGGCCGTGGTCTCGGCGCTTGGCGCGGATGCCACGTCGGCGGTCTTCTACAACGGCGTCAAGGGCGAGATGGAGGAAGCCGTCGCGCAGCTCGGCTACGAGACGGTGGTGATCGCGCAGCCCTCGCTGCTGGTCGGCGACCGCGCCGCGCTGGGCCAGCCGCTGCGCTTCGGCGAAGCGTGGGCGCTGAAGCTGCTGCGGCCGGTGATGGGTTTCGTGCCGCGCGGCGTGCGGCCGATTGCGGCGGAGGACGTGGCGCGGGCGATGCTGCGCGTGATGAGCGAGGCGCCGAAGGGCGTGCACGTGCTGCGGTCCGGGCAGATGCAGCCCGCCCGGTGACGGCGCCGGGCCCCATGCCGAGCCCCCTTGCCGGGCTCTTGTAAGCTCGCCCGCTACCTCACTCCCACCCACCGCCCGCCATGAGCTCCACTCCCCTGCCCCGCCGCGCGCTGCTGCGCGCCGGCGCTGCCGCCGGCCTGCTGGCCACGTTCGCAACGAGCTCGGCGCTCGCGCAGAGCGGGCGCACCGTGCGCCTGCTGGTCGGTTTTCCGCCGGGCGGCGGCACCGATGCGATCGCCCGGCTGCTGGCCGAGGCGCTGAAGGACGAGCTCGGCGGCGCGACGGTGATCGTCGAGAACAAGCCCGGTGCCGGCGGCCAGCTGGCGGCGCAGGCGCTGAAGGCGGCGGCGCCCGACGGCAATACGCTGTTCCTGTCGCACGACCACAGCATCTCGATCCTGCCGCAGGTGATCAAGTCGCCAGGCTTCGACCCGGCGCAGGACTTCGTGCCGGTGGCCGGCTTCGCCACCTTCGTCAACGCCTTCGCGGTCTCCGGCGGCACGCCGGCGAAATCGTTCAACGACTACGTCGGCTGGGTCAAGTCGCAGGGCGGCAAGGGCGCCGTCGGCGTGCCGGCGCCGGCCTCGGTGCCCGAGTTCCTGGTCAAGCTGATCGCCGAGAAATACAAGCTCGACCTGGTCGCCGCGCCCTACCGCGGCAGCGCGCCGATGATGGCCGACATGCTCGGCAACCAGATCGCCGCCGGCGTCGGCAGCATCCCCGACTTCATCGAGAACCACCGTGCCGGCAAGCTCCGCGTCGTTGGTGTGTTAGGCGGCGCGCGCCAGGCCGTGATGCCCGACGTGCCGACCTTCAGCGAGCTCGGCCTGGCCGGCTTCGAGGATGTGCCCTACTACGGCCTGTTCGCGCCGGCCGGCACGCCGCGCGCGGCGATCGACAGCTTCTCCGCCGCCATCGCCAAGGTGCTGGCCAAGCCGGCGCTGCGCGAGCGGTTGACGGCCATGGGGCTGACGGTCGGCCACATGACAGGCGACCAGCTCGGCCAGCGCGAGCGCGCCTACACGGCGACCTGGGCGCGCATCATCAAGGCGACGGGCTTCGTGCCGCAGTAACGACTGAAGAATCAGGCGGCACTCTTCAGGTGCGCGGCTGTTTCAAGCGCTGCGAGGCCCAGAACCGCAAGACCACCAACTCTTCGCCGTGGACGCGGTAGTAGACATGGTAGTGAACTCGATCCAAATGGATGCGACGGACCCCATTCAGGCGCGAGTTCATGACCTTCTGGCCGATGCGCGGCTGAGCAGCAAGGATCCGGAGCGTGCGCTCGAGATCCTCGTGAATGGCATCTGGCGCGGCTTGGCGGTTCTCACGCCACCACAAGTCCGCGCGCTCGATCTCATCCGCAGCGCGGACGGTGATGCGAATCCGCAGCGTCACTGCTTGGAGCGCTTGGCCAGGCGGGCGAAAAGTTCCTCGGGCGAGATGGTTTCGCCGCGTTCCGCCTCGGCAACGGCCTCGAGGAGAGCGATCTCATCCTCTGCATCGAGGAAGACCTCGCCAGTGGAGTCAGGCGTGAGGACAGTGACAACGCAGCCCTCTGGAAGAGCGACGCCATCGAGTTGAACCTTGCCTGCTACGACGGTGCCCGTTGCGATTCCCATGGCGCGATGGTATTCCTTTGCCGACCCGGATGGGCCTGTGCGCCAAGCCGCGACGCTCAGCGATAGAACGCCTCGACCTGCCCCTTCAGCGTGATCAGCAGCGGGTTGCCCTTGCGGTCCTTGGTCTTGCCCGAGGGCACCTTGATCCAGCCCTCGCTGACGCAGTATTCCTCGACGTCGTGGCGCTCCTTGCCGTTGAAGCGGATGCCGATGTCGTGCTCGAAGATCGCGGCGACGTGGTGCGGGCTGCGCGGATCGACCGAGAGGTGGTCGGGCAGCGGCGGGCGGGCCGGTGTGGATTCGGGCGGCGTGGATTCGGTCATGGTCGTCGTGCTGCGGGGCGAAAGGCCGCCGGGGCACGGATTCTCGCGGATTTGACCGTCAATACCCCGCGGCCGCTGCCAGCGGCAGCAGATCCGCCGTCGTGCCGACGAACAACATGCCGCCGAAGACCTCGCCGTAGACGTAGACGTTGCCGTTCAGCGCGCCCAGATAAGTCTTCGTCGCGCTGTAGTAGCGCGCCTGGTAGCCGGCGACCGCCTGCGTCTGCGCGCCGGCCGGGCCGAAGAACTGCGGGTACGCGACCTCGGCCCAGTTGAAGATGCGATCCCAGTCGCTGGGTGCGCCGAAGGTGTAGCTGTAGAGCCGGCCGGCGTAGTTGGCGATGATGGTGTCGCGGTTGACCGGGTCGAGCATCATCGTCGTGACGCCGATCGGACCGTTGTTGGCCTGGCTCCAGTTGGCGCCGCCATCGGTGGACTTGTACAGGCCCTCCATCGCGCCGAGGTAGACGATCGACGGATTGCCGGTGTCGACGACGATGCTGCGGACCCAGGAACCGTCCATCGTCAGCGGCGCGCAGCGGCCTTGCGGAATGCAGCGATTGATCGCCTTGAACGTCGTGCCGCCGTCGGTGCTCTTCCAGACGCCGGCGCCGTTGGTGCCGACATAGACGTTCATCGAATTCTTCGGATCGACCACGATGGTCTTGGCGCTGGTCAATTGCGTGCTGACCTGGCTCCAGCTTGAGCCCCCGTCGGACGTGCGGTAGATGCCCGAGGCCACGCCGCGGAACAGCACCTGCGGGTTGCCCGGGTCGATCGCCAGCGCGTACACCGGTGAATTGCCGGCCAGGTATTTCCAGGTGGCGCCGCCGTCGCTGGACTTGAAGACGCCCTGGTTCGCCCCGGCGTACACGGTGTTCGGGCTCTTCGCATCGACCGCCAGCACCAGCGCCTGCGGGTTCTCGCTGACCCAGCCGGTGCGCGCCCACGAGCTGGCGCCGTCGCTGCTCTTCTGCAGGAAGGTCGGCGCGATGTAGAGCGTCGATGCGGTGACCGCCAGGTCGCTGACGATGAAGTAGCCGGCGGGCGTCGGCACGATGCCGCTGTTGCTGAGCTGCCAGCTCTGGCCGCTGTCACGCGAGACATAGAAGCCGCTTTGCGTCGCGGCATAACGCGTCGACGCATTCGTCGGGCTCGCGGCGAGCACGTTGACGATCGCCCCGTTGCTGCCGCCGGGGCCGGGCACGCTGGTCCAGGCGTCGATGCCCGCCCAGGCGGGCAAGGCGGCGAACAAGGCCGCAAGACCGGCCAGCAATCCACGCATGATGATCAACTCCCGAGTGCCACGGCGACAACGCCTCGCGTCACCATCGATATCGATGGTCTGGGGTCGGACTTGAGGACGGTTCGGCCTGCCGCGGCGGGCCGGCCGTGCAAAGTTTCGCTGCCGGGCGACGGCCGTTCGCAGTAGCCTTTGCCAATGCACCAGCTGCTTTGCACCGCGCTACTCACGCTGTTCGCCGCGGTGGCCGCCGCGCAGCCCGTCCCGCGGCTCGAATTGGCAGGCGGCGTCTTCACGCTCAGCGTTCCGTACCTCGAGTACGGCAGCGGCAGCACCCGGCAAGCCTGGAGCGCCAGCCTGAGCTCGACGACGGCGGACGGCTTCGTCGTGAATGCCGGGTCGGTGCAATCGGCCACGCTGCTCGGCGCGGCCGTCAGCCCGCCGACGGTGGCGGCCGCCGGCGGCGGATTCCGGCTGACCCTGCCCTACCTCGAGTTCACGAGCGGCGGCGTCACGCGGGCCTATGCGGCCAGCCTGACCAGCAGCGACCTCGCGATGTTCCTGGTCGACGCCGCCTCGGTGCAGGAAGTGGCCTTGCGCACCGAGCTGGCCGCGCCCACCGCCATCACGCTCAGCGAGGTGAACCCGCAGACGGTCGGCGGTGTCAGCTTCGGTTCATCGAGCCGGCTGCAGTTGAGCTGGACGGCGCCCGCCGGTTACGCCGTCGACCACTATCAGATCACGGCCACCGAGCCGCTGATGAACACCCGCGTCAGCACCACGGCCGCCGGCACGGCGAGCGCAGCGACGCTGACGCCGCTGAAAGCCGGCACCACCTACGCGGTGGTGGTCAAGGCCTGCGCCGACAGCGCCTGCACGCGCTCCGGCAGCGCCGCGGCCGTCAGCGCCACCACCGCGGTCGAGGTCTGGCAGCTGCAGGGCAGCGGCAACGCGGTGGCCGGCTTGAGCAGGCCGGTGCCGGACGGCAACGCGCGCCTGTCGGCCACGCGCTTCGGTGCCGGCGCCGGCGCGGCCACCGACACGGTGCAGTTCTATTACGGTCCGATGGGCGTCAGCGGGCAGTCGGTGGCCAGCAGCGGCGTGGTGTCGGCCGCCAACCCGGCGAGTTACCTCGCCGGCTTCACGAGCTACGCGACGACCACCGGCCTGCGCTCGCCCACGTCGGCCACGAGCGGCATCAAGGACATCATGACCGGCCAGGGCGTGCCGCTGTCGGCGGCGATGGGCTCCAAGGTGCGCCTCTTCTTCGAATCGAACGATGCCGACGGCAAGACCCGCATCTACGCGGTGGACAGTGTCGACGGCTACGTCGGCCGCGATTTCAACCGCGGCACGCCGACCACCTGCTCGGCCAGCAGCGACTACGCCGCCGGCGGCAACTGCGCGGCCACGCTGGTGCTCGGCGTCGAGGGGGATGCGGTCAATCCGACGCCGAAGGTCAAGGCGGTGCGCCAGAACAAGATCACCTGGCCGACGCTGACCGACTGGCGCTGGGACGGCGCGATCGGCACCTTCATGGTCTTCACGATCGACAAGATCAACGGCTGCACCACGGCCACTCACAATCACGGTTATGCGATGTGGAACGGCAACCGTTTCGTGCCGCAGCTCGATGCCGCCGGCTGCCCCAAAGCCTTCAAGAGCGCGCAGGCGGCACTGCCGATGCACATCGGCGGCCAGCGCTACAAGATGTACTTCGGCGATCCGTCGATCGCCACCGGCAAGCTCGCCGGCGGCACGCTGCCCTTCGTCGGGCCGAAGAAGCTGATCTACGCCGATGGCGTCAGCACCGGCGACGTTGCCATCGTCGAGTTCGAGGACTGGGAGGGCGTGGGCAGCGCGCGCAACGTCGTCTTCGTGTGGCCGAACGGCGAGAAGCTGTCGGACACCGCCGAAGGCTACATCGACGACTTCCATTTCCTGACGCCGACTGGCAGCCTGGACATCCAGGTGCTGTACCTGTCGATCACCGATGGGGTCGTGGTGCCGTTCGCGGCGACCGCCGTCTTGCTGAATCCCTGAAGGCGGCGATCACTCGATCGTCACCTTGGCGTCCTTCACCAGCTTCGCGAACTTCTCGGTTTCGTCCTTGATCTGTCGCGCCATCTGCTCGGTGCTGTTGCCGACCGGCTCGGCGCCGATCTCGTCCATGCGCTTCCTGAACTCGGGCGATTGGATGATCTTGACCATCTCGGTATTGAGCTTCGCGACGATGTCCTTCGGCGTCGCTGCTGGCGCCAGCACGCCGAACCAGGTGCCGATGTCGAAGCCGGCGAGCCCGGATTCGGCGAGCGTCGGCACATCCGGCAGTGCGGAAGAGCGCCTGGCCGTCGTCACCGCCAGCGCGCGCAGTTTGCCGGACTTCACGTGCTGCAGCACCGGCGTGATGGTGTCGAAGGACATCGTCACCTGGCCGCCGAGCAGGTCGGTCGTCAGCGGGCCGCTGCCCTTGTAGGGCACGTGCAGCAGGCCGATGCCGGTGAGGTTCTCGAACTGCGTGCCGATCAGGTGCTGCGCGGTGCCGTTGCCGTTCGAGCCGTAGCTCAGTGGCGCCTTCGCGGCCTTGGCCAACGCGACCAGCTCGGCCACCGTCTTCGCCGGCGTGGCCGCATTGATCACCAGCACGTTGGGCACCAGCGCGATCGTCGTGATCGGCGCGAAATCCTTCTGCAGCTCGTAGGGCAGCTTCTTGTAGACGCTGCTGGCGATGGTGTGGTGCACCGCGCCGACGAGCAGCGTGTGGCCATCGGGCTTCGACTTCGCGACGTAGTCCGCGCCCAGCGTCGCGCCGGCGCCGGGCTTGCTCTCGACGATCACCGGCTGGCCGAGCGCCTGCGCCAGCCGCTCGGCCAGCGCGCGGGCCAGCACGTCGGTGGTGCCGCCGGCGGGGAATGGCACGACCAGGCTGATCGGCTTGGTCGGCCAGTTGGGCGCCTGGGCGTGGGCAACGCCGGAGGCGAGTACCGTCAGCGCGAGCGCGCCAGCCGCGAGCGCGATGCGGCGGGAATGGAGGGTGGGGTTCATCGTTGTTTCCTTCAGCGGCCGGAGGCCGCGAGCTGGCGGCACACGGCCTGCGTCACGTCCGCCGTCGTCGCGCTGCCGCCGAGGTCACGCGTGTGCAGCGCCGGCGTCGCGGTGACGGTCTCGATGGCGGCCATCAGCCGCTGCGCGGCCGCGTTCTCGCCCAGGTGCTCGAGCAGCATCACGCAGGACCAGAAGGTGCCCACCGGATTCGCCAGGCCCTGGCCCATGATGTCGAAGGCCGAGCCGTGGATCGGTTCGAACATCGACGGATAACGACGCTCCGGATCGATGTTAGCGGTCGGCGCGATGCCCAGGCTGCCGGCCAGCGCCGCCGCCAGGTCGCTCAGGATGTCGGCATGCAGGTTGGTCGCGACGATCGTGTCCAAGCTCGCCGGCCGGTTGACCATTCGCGCCGTCGCGGCGTCGACGAGCTCCTTGTCCCAGGCGACGTCGGGGAACTCGTTGGCCACCTCCAGCGCGATCTCGTCCCACATCACCATCGCATGGCGCTGCGCATTGCTCTTCGTGACCACCGTCAGAAACTTGCGCGGCCGCGATTGTGCGAGCCGGAAGGCATACCGCAGGATGCGCTCGACGCCGGCGCGCGTCATGATCGAGACGTCGGTCGCTGCCTCGATCGGATGGCCCTGGTGCACGCGACCGCCGACGCCGGAATACTCGCCCTCGGAGTTCTCGCGCACGATGACCCAGTTCAGGTCCTCGGGCCGGCAGCGCTTCAGCGGTCCGTCGATACCGGGCAGGATGCGCGTCGGCCGCACGTTCGCGTACTGGTCGAAGCCCTGGCAGATCTTCAGCCGCAGGCCCCACAGCGTGATGTGGTCCGGGATGTGCGGATCGCCGGCCGAGCCGAACAGGATCGCGTCCTTGCCGCGCAGTGCGTCCAGGCCGTCGGCCGGCATCATCTCGCCGTGGGCGCGGTACCAGTCGCCGCCCCAGCCGAATTGCTCGAATTCGAAACCGAAGCTGCCATCGGCCGCGGCCAGCGCTTCCAGCACGCGCTGCCCGGCGGGCACCACTTCCTTGCCGATGCCGTCGCCGGGGATGGTGGCGATGCGGTAGGTCTTCGTCGTCATGCGGATTCCTCGATTCGGTGCTAAAGGGGGAGTGGTGCGACTGTGCGGCCGCGACGTCGCAGCGGCACGGGCGTAAAGTGAATCCATCGTCAACCTGAAGTGAACGCTGATGAGCCACCCAGGCATCCAGGCGGCCGAGCTCGGATTCATCGTCGCGCTGGCCGGCAGCGCCAGCCTCAGCGCGGCGGCGCGCGAGCTCGGCGTCTCGAAAGCGGCGGTCAGCAAGCGGCTGGCGCAGATCGAGCAGCGCACCGGCGTCGGGCTGGTCAACCGCACGACGCGGCGCATGAGCCTGACGCCCGAGGGCGAAGCGCTCGCCGAGCGCGCGCGCCGCATCCTCGTCGACATCGACGAGCTGGACCAGCTGCTGAGCACCTCGCGCCAGGTGCCGCAGGGCCTGCTGCGGATCAACGCGACGCTCGGCTTCGGCCGCAGCCACATCGCGCCGCTGATCTCGCGCTTCGTGCGGCGTTATCCCGAGGTCGAGGTGCAGCTGCAGCTGTCGGTCAACCCACCGCCGCTGACCGACGACGCGTTCGACGTCTGCGTGCGCTTCGGCGAGCCGCCGGATACGCGCGTCATTGCCAAGCGCATCGCGCCGAACCGGCGCCTGCTGTGCGCGGCGCCGGCGTACCTCAAGCGCCACGGCGAGCCGAAGCTGCCGCAGGATCTTGTGCGGCACAACTGCATCGGCATTCGCCAGGGCGACGAGGCTTACGGCACCTGGCGGCTGTCGCTGGGCAAGGGGTCACGGCGGCGCAGCGAGACGGTCAAGACGCGCGGGAATCTGACGACCAACGACGGGGAAATTGCCGTCAGCTGGGCGCTCGAGGGGCACGGGATATTGATGCGCGCGGAATGGGACATCGCGCGCTATCTGCAAAGCGGGCGCTTGCTGCAGGTGTTGCCGCAATGGGAGACGCCGGAGGCCGATGTCTATGCGGTTTATCCGGAGCGGTTGCGGTTGTCGACGAGGGTGCGGGCGTTCGTCGAGTTCCTGGGCGAGGGGTTTGCCGTGGCGTGAACGCCGACGGTCGTATGCGGCGCAACAGCGGGGAGGCTGACTCAGCGGCTCAGCATGGCGCCCAGCGAATCGACCAATTCGGCCCAGTCCGCATCGTCACTGATTTCCTCTCGAAGGAACTCGGCCTGGCTCGGGGTCCAGAACGACGCGTCGGCGAGCGCCACGCCGGCGGGCAGGGGTCGATGCGAGGCAATGAAATCCTCGATGGACGCCGGGTCGTCGGGCAGGCCGAGTTGCCGGAACAAGTCGCCGAGTCTGTGGATGGGAGATTCCATGGATGCGCTCCTGGCAAGTAAGGCCCGTCCCCGCCCTGCAACCGCGGCTTCACACCGCCACCGCCTCGATCGTACCGTTCAAGCGGCTGCGCTCGGCGGCGAAGGCCATCAGGTGGCTCTCGACCGAGACCTCGATCGACGACGACAGCAGCGACTTGTCGCGCTGCCCGACGGCCTGCACCCAGTCGCGCACCAGGCGCAGATCGCCGCCGCCGTGCGCATCGGTCTTCATGCGCCACTCGCGGCGCGAACCGTCCTTGAACGACGTGAAGACGAAGTGCTCCATGTCGCCGACGATGTCGCCGAGCGAGCCCATGATGCAGGTGCGCCGCCCTTCGTAGGACACCATGGCTTCCATCGAGAACGCGGCGGTGGCCCCGTTGCGGAACAGGATGTTGACGCTCAGGTGGTCGGGCTGGTCGTTGTCCAGCCGGAAGACGCAGCGCCCGTAGTCGGTATCGCGCAGCCGCTGCAGGATCAGTGGCTCCCACTGGGTCTGATCGGGCGGCAGGTCGAACACATGCAGGCGCTGGCGCTCGCGGTGGTAGATGCGCAGCGCCGAGTGCGGGCACTCGGGCTCGACGGCGCAACCGTCGATGCAGCGCTCGGTGCTGCCGGGTGGCGCATTGCGCTGCGTGAACCACTTCAGGTTGCCGAAGCACTGCACGCGCTCGACCGGCTCGCCGACGAGCCAGCGCACGATGTCGGTGTCGTGGCAGCTCTTGTTGAGGATGATCGGCGAGGTGGCCTCGCTGCGCCGCCAGTTGCCGCGCACGTAGGAATGGCACATGTGCCGGTGCTCGATCGGCTCCAGGTGCTGCACGCTGATCACCTGGCCGACCGCGCCGCTCGCCAGCAGCGCCTTCAGCGCCCGGAAGTACGGCGCATAACGCAGCACGTGGCAGACGGCGACGATGCCGCCACTGGCCTGCGCGGCGGCGAGCACCGTGCGGCATTCGGCCTCGGTCGGCGCGATCGGCTTTTCCAGCAGCACGTCGTAGCCGAGCGCGAGTGCGCGCAGGCATGGCGCCGCGTGCTCGCGGTCGGGCGTCGCGATGATCACCGCATCGGCGACGCGCGGCGCGGCCAGGGCCTCGCGCCAGTCGTCGAAGCGGCACGCTGCGGGGACGCCGGTCGCGTCGCCCAGGCGGTTGCGCCGCAGCGGGTTCGGGTCGGCGACGGCGACGACCTGCATCTCGCCCGGGCTGTGCAGCGCGAAGCCGGCGTAGATCGATCCGCGGTGCCCGGCGCCGATCATCAGCACGCGCACTGGGCGCTCGAGCTCACGATGCCGTGTATCGATGTCGGGGTCGACAGCGTTGCCGAGGCGTTCGAACGCTTCATTCCAGCCGCCGGCGGCCGACGGGATCGGCGGCAGGGAGTTGGAAGGGGTTTCGCGCAAGGACATCGTTGGTACGCCATCCTCGGTGGCGATGCCGAGCCTACCATCGTGCGGAGAGATGATCCGCCCGCACCGCTCGCACGGATCGAAGTGGAGAATCCGCAGGACCGGGAGACAGCCATGAAGCGATGTTTCGTTGTGCAGGGTTTCGGCAAGAAGACCGACTACACGGACGGCCGGGTGCTCGACCTTGACGCGTCCTACGCGGTTATCAAGGATGCGGTGACGGCCTGCGGCATGGAGTGCGTGCGTGCCGACGAGATCCTGCATTCCGGCACCATCGACAAGCCGATGTACGAACAGTTGTTGAGCGCGGACCTGGTGATCGCCGACCTGTCCACCTACAACATCAATGCGGCATTCGAGTTGGGCGTGCGCTATGCGCTGCGGCCCCACGCCACCATCGTCGTCGCCGAAGAGCTGTTCAAGCCGGTGTTCGATGTCACCCACATCGTCATCCGTCGCTACAAGCACCTCGGCGAGGACATCGGCCGCAGCGAGGCCAAACGCTTCCAGGCGGCGCTGTCCGACGCCATCAGCGGGATCCTGGCGCAATCGGCGGTGGACAGCCCCGTGTACACGTTCATCCCCGAACTGGAGCCGCCACGCACGCGGCCGGTGGCGGCAGCCGCCACCATCGAGGTGGTTGCCATCGACGTTGCCGAGTCGTTGAACGCCGCACCGCCGGCGCCCGCGGCACCGGCCGGCGAGCCGTCCAACAAGTGGCTGCTCGACAGCGCGAAGGCGTCGCTCAAGGCCAGCGACTTTGCGAGCGCCCGCACCTTTCTGCGCAAGCTGCACGAGCGCCTGCCGGCCGACCATGACGTTGTGCATCAGCTCACGCTGGCAACCTACAAGTCACGGCAGCCGGATCCGCGCACGGCATTAACGGAGGCGCGCACGCTGCTGAAAACGATATCGCCGGCGACCACCAACGATCCCGAAACCCTGGGTCTGTGGGGCGCCATCCACAAGCGCCTGTACGACCTGGACGGTGACCCCGGGTTGCTCGACGAGAGCATCGCTGCCTATGGCCGCGGCTTCCAGCTCAAGCAGGACTACTACAACGGCGTCAACTACGCGACCTTGCTCGAGATGCGCGCCCTGACCAGTGCGCTGGCGCAGCGATCCGACGAGGCCATCGCCGATCGCGTGACCGCGCGTCGCACGCGCCGCGAGGTGTTGACGCTGCTGGCCCCGTTGCTGCAACAGATGGGTGACGACTGCGACTTGGAGATCCGCTACTGGGCCATGGCGTCGGACTGGGAAGCGCGCGCTGGCCTGGGCATGGCGGACGAAGCCGCCCAGTCAGAAGCTCGCGCGCGGGCGCTGAACCCGCCGAGTTGGATGATCGACAGCACGCGCGAACAGATCGAACGTATCCGGAAGACGCAGGAGCAATTGGCTGCTGCGTTGGCGTAGATTCGGCGACCGTTGGCGGCGCGTTGTCAGCGATCCGCGGCGGTCAGGGTTTCGAGCAGCAGCAGGAGCTCGGCGGCGTCGTCGTAGTCGAGATCGGGGGCGTCGGCGACCGACAGGCTGCGCTGGCCGGCGACAATGGCTTGCAGCGCGGGGAGGAAAGGCGGCAGCGAGGCGGGTGGGTCGGCCGCTACGGCAAGCTGCTGCAGCCGCAGGCTGGCGGCGGAGGTGTCACCAGCGATCAGCAAGCCACCGATCTCGGCGGCCAGCCGCGCGCCGGGATTGCGGCTCTCTCCCCCGTCGCGGCGGTAGGCGAGGTAGGCGTCACGCGCCTGCGCGCGGGCGTGGTGCGCCTCGGCCGGGCGCCCGTCGTCGCGCTCGATCTTGGCGAGGATGTACCAGGTCTTCCATTGCGCCGCCGCATGTCCTAATCCTCGTCCACACTCGATCGCGAGTTCGACCTCGCGGCGGGCTTCGGCCAAGCGGGCGAGGGATCGCAGCGTGGCGGCGAGGTTGCTGCGGGTTAAGTGTTCCATTGCCACGTTGCGCAGAGTGACAAAGCGGTCGGCCGCCTGGCGGAAGTGGATGACGGCGTCTTCGGGGCGGCCGAAATGAGTGGCGTAGAGATTCGCCAACTGGTTCAACGTGTTCGCCTGCCCTGCCATGTCATTGCGCTGAACCTTGATCGCCAGCGACCGGCGGTACGCGTCTTCGGCGGCGTCCGCGTCGCCAGCATCCTGTTGGACCATGCCAATCTGATGCCAGGCGATTGCCACCGACCCTGCTTCGCCCAGCGCTGCGAAGCGATCAAGCGCCTCGGTCCAAGCGACCAGTGCTTCGGGAAAGCGCCCTTGCAACAGTCGGACGGTACCCAATTGGCCTTTGTTGACTGCAACTTCGCGTTCGTCACTGCGTTGCTCTGCCAGGGCAATCGCCTCCTCGTAGGCCTGCGCGGCCGCGTCGAGGCGTCCGAGCTGACGCATGGCGACCGCCCGCTCGGTTAGGGCAACCGCTGCCATGCGCGCCGCCCCGCCCCCGGGAGCACGGCCTTCTACCGCTTCGAAGCGACGCCCTGCCTCGTCGAGCAGCGGCAAGGCTGCACCAGCCTGACCAGCCGACCGCAGGATACGTCCGAGGAGGAAGCACGCCATTGCCAGGTCATAGTCGGCATCGTCATACGCAGCATCGCCGGCCGATAGCGCGCGGTCGTGCAACCTCCGCGCCGCTGCTAGCGCGTCGCCAATGCGTCCAATTTCCAACAGTTGATCGATACGGGCGTGCTCGGCTTGGAACTGCGCATTACCCCATGCCACTTGGCCGAGAGCTCGTGTCGCCGCGTCGAGCGCCTGCGCGACTCGGGCCGATAGCCGCGGGCGGCTCAGCACTCGAAGCAGCCCGTACAAGGTCGTCGCCAGATTGATCGTCTCCTCGGCATCGCCCACGCGTTCGACCCGGTCGAGCAGCGTCATAAGGTTCGGGAGCTCCACTACCGTCAGTTCAGCGGCCATTTCGGCGTTCTTGTATTGCTCCTGTTCCAGGAGCCCAACATACGCCCACATCGCCCCAGTCCAGCGCACCGCAAGCGCCTCACGCTCACTCACGTCCCATTCGGCCGCGAGGCAGGCGCACAGCGCCGGGTTCAGGCTCAGCTGGTTGTAGCGCTCCATTGTTGCGAGGCCGGTGGCCGCCAGCGCGGCACCCAGCGCCTGCACGTCGGCCTCATCCCAACCGGTCATGTGCCGCAGCATGTCCAGATCCACCGCGCCGTGGAACACGCCGAGCACCTTCGCCCGGTCGCGCATCTCAGGCGTCAGTCGCCGCAGCGACAGCTCGACGCTGGCCAGTAGTGACTGCTCGCGCCGCCCCGGAAAGCGCCGGTCCATCTCGACCATTAGGGCCACGAGGTCGGCCTGCGTGGCCGCCGGCCCGCGCTCGCGCAAGGCCGGTGCCAGCAGCGCCAGCGTGCGCGCGTGGCCATGCACCGCGTCAACCAGCGACTCAATATCTTCGCGCTGCGCCTCGGCCTCGCGGCCCCTGCCAGCAGCGTCCAGCCCCAGCGTGCGTTCGACGAGCTGCACCGCGTCCGTGCGGCTCAGGCGGTGCAGCTCGATGCGCTGAACCGCGCCGTCGAACGGCGAGGGCAGCGCCTCGCGGCTGGTGAACACAATGCGAGTGTCGCCGCTGGCCATCAACCTGGCGGCCAGCGCCAGGATCGCGTCGGCGCGCTCGCGGTCGTCGCCGGCTAGCGCCTCGTCGGCGCGGCCGTCGGCGCCGGTGTCCGGTGCCGCGAAAGGCGCCGCCAGCACGCTCTCGAGGTTGTCGATGACCAGCAGCGTCGGCTGCTCGCGCAACTCGCGCAGCACCGGCTCGATGGCGGCGTCGAAGTCTGAATGCGCCGCCACGCTGTAGGCCTTGCCGACGAGCTGGCGGCCGATCGCATCCAGCACCGCTTCGACATATCCGTGCGACTCGACCGACACGAAGGCCGCACGCTGGACCTGGCGCGCGCGCACGCGCCAGCGTGCGAACTCTGCCGCCAGCGCGGTCTTGCCTTCACCGCCCTGGCCGCGCAGCACCGCGTAGCGCTCGGTTGCGAGCAGACGTTCCAGTGCCAGCAGCTCGCGGCTGCGGCCGACAAAGCCCTGGGCGGGCGGCGGCGGCAGCTCGCCCAGGCGCGTTTCCAAGCGCGAGCGCCAGTCTTCCAGCGTCTGCTTCGTCGGCGTCTGGCGGAAGAGCTGCGGATCGTCCCGGTCCTGGTACAGCACCGGAACAAACCAGTCCTGCAGCCTGAATTCGCCGACCCCGAACACCCGGCCGCGCACCGGGCTGTCCTTGAGGTCCCGCTGGCCAGCCAGCATTGCGCTGCCGACACGTTCGCCGCTGCACAAGGCGCGGTAGAAGGTCTCGACGAAGCGCCGCGCGGTTTCGACCAGCACGCTGTGGCTCATCGCCACCACCGAGCCGACGCCGGTCGTCAACAGCGCGCTGGCGACCGATTCGCTGGCGCTCTCGGCCTGCGCGGTCTGGCACGCGTCCAAGAACACCAGCGGAATGCCGTGGTCGCGCAGCAGCGCGCCGAGTTCGCGCGTGGCCACGGTGGCGTGGCGACGCGTGCCGCGGGCGAGCTTGCCGTCGTCCTCGTGCTCGAAGCACAGTGCGCCCAGGCCGGCGTGGCGGTCGTAGACGCCGTGACCGTCGAAGTGCAGCACGTGGTAGGGCCTGCCATCGCGGCGTGCGCGGTCGAGCTCGTCGCGCAGCGCAGGCAGCGTCGGCGGCGCGAGCAGCCGCAGCTCCACCTGGCCGGCCAGTGCCTCGATGGCCTCGACCATCGGGCCGGCGCTGGCGCGGTGGTCGATGTAGTCGCAGGCCTCGTCTTCCGGCCGGGGGCTGGCGAGCAGCACGCGGATCGGGGTGGCCAGCAGCGGCACCGGCACCGCGTGCTCGGTGGGCAGCCGCCGGCGCACACGCACCGGCTGCGCACCCTGGAACAGGAAGTCGCGGCCGTCGTGCAGCAGCTCCCAGGGCAGGCCGAGCAGCAGCGTGCCGGCCTCGCGCATCGCTTGCACATCGACCTCGGGCGTGCCGGCGTCGGGCGAGCAGTCGACCTCGACGGAGAAGCGCCGCGCCACCCGGGCCGTGCCGATCGCGGCCCAGGACTTGAGGACCTCGGCCACCGACTGCGCCGGCAGCGCGGCGTCGTGCAGCAAGCGGCCCCAGCCTTCCAGCTGCTCTTCGATGCGTTTTGCACGCTCGGCCAGCAGCGGGCTCGGCCAGACGGCATAGTCTTCGAGATACCAACGCAGGTCGGCGGCCTCGATGACGCCCAGTGGCGCCTCCAACACAAAGCGCGCGCTCTGCACTTCACGCTGGACTGCCGTGGCCGGCGCATGCACCAGCCGCGCACGCGCACGGGCGCGGCGGCGGCCATCCGCGTGGGTGACGATGCTTGGGTCGCTCAGTTTGAGCAGCAGCTCTTCCACTGGTTCGGCAGCGGGTTGCGGCTCGGGTTCGGCATCGGTGGGCGGGCGCAGCCGCAGCGCGACGAGGATGTCGTGCAGCGCCGCGTCGAGCGCCGCGCTCTGGATCGCGACATGGATCGGCGGCTCGTCGAACAGCGCCTCCATGGCGCCGAGCGGCGTGCCGTCGAGCAGCAGCGGCACCACGGGGAAGGCGTCGGGCCCGCCGCGTTCCTTCTGCAGGCTGAGGGCATGCTTCAGCTCCTTGCCGACCCACGCCGAGCCGTGGGCACGGGGCGAGACCAGCACCAGCGCGCCAGACGACCGGTCGATGGCGCGACGGATGATGGAGTCCAGCGGATCACCGCCGTGGAACTCGCGCGAGTCGATCGTGACGGGCGCATCCAGCTCGGCCAGCGCAGCCCGCAGTTGGCGGACGGTGTCATCGTCGCCGCTGCTGTGCGAAAGGAAGTAGGTCCTGCATTCGGGATGAGTCTCCGCCATCGCCGCTCCCATGCGTGGGCCATGCCGCGCAACGACTGCAGCATAGACGGCCGGGCGAAGATTGCGGCAGCGGCAGGCAGCGCAAAAGGGGCGCGTCCGGGTTTACGCGTCGTCAAGCGTGCGGATGCGCGGTCTCGCCTTCACATCTGCTTGAACAAATGGAGGAACGTCCGGCTCACCGGCAGCACTTCACTGCGCCCCTTCAAGTGCACATCCGCCGTCTCGTTCAGCCCCCGCGTCACATGGCTGATGGCCTTCATGTTGACGACCACCGAGCGATGCACCTGCATGAATTGCGCAGCGTCCAATTGCGCGAGCAACTCCTTCAGCGGCGTGCGCAACAGCGCTTCCGCCGGCTTGCCGTCATCGCCGCGCCACGCGATCAGCGTGTATTTCTCGTCCGACTTCAGAAAGTCGATGTCGTCGACCGCAATCAGCCGCAGCGTCTGCCCGACCGACGCGCGGATCCAGCGCAGTGAACTGGTTGCACTGCCGCCGCGCTGCAGATGCGCCGCCAGCTGCTGCAGCAAGTCCTCCGTCGCCTGCACCGGCTCGGCGCCGTTCAGCCGCTGCTGCAGCCGCTGCACGGTCGTCGCCAGCCGCGCCGGCTCGACCGGCTTGACGAGGTAGTCGAGCACGCCGTGCTCGAAAGCCTTCAGCGCGTATTGATCGAAGGCCGTGACGAACACCAGGTGCGCGCGCGGCCCGATCAGCCGGGCCGCTTCGACGCCCGACAGGCCCGGCATGTGCACGTCAAGAAAGCAGATGTCCGGCTGCCGGGCCTCGAACATCTCGACCGCCTCGCGGCCATTGCGGGCTTGCGCGATGACCTCGAGCTCGGGCCAGGCCTGAGCAAGCATCAGCTCGAGCTCGTCGCGCAGCAGCGGCTCGTCGTCGGCGATCAGCGCGGTGGGGCGTTTCGGGGTGTTCATCGTCGTTGCGCGCTCATCATGCCGTGTCGCGCGGCACGCGCTGGGCCGGGAACTCCAGCTCGGCGCAAACGCCGTGCGGCACCAGCCCGGTCAGGCTCAGCCGCGCGTCGCCGCCGAAGGCCAGCTGCATGCGTTCGCGCAGCGTCGACAGGCCGGTGCCCAGGCCGGCGCCGGTGGGCTGCAGGCCGACGCCGGTGTCGGTGACGCGCACGATGCAGCGCCCTTCACGCAGCGAGACGCTGACCTCGATGCGCCCGCCCTCCTCGCCCGGGTCGATGCCGTGACGCACGGCGTTCTCGACCAGTGTCAGCAGCGTCATTGGCGAGCAGCGCAGCGGGTTCGCGGCCTCGTCGGCATGGATCGCGAATTGCAAGCGGTCGGGCATGCGCATGTGCATCAATTCCAGATACGCGCGCACCAGCTGCAACTCCTGCTCCAGCGTGCTGGCGGTCTCGTCCAGCCGCGGCACGGCTGCGCGCAGGTAGGCGATCAGCGCGTCGAGCACCGCGGGCGCCTGCGGCGAGCCGGTGCGCACCAGCGCGCGCACGTTGGCCAGCGTGTTGAACAGGAAGTGCGGCTGCACCTGGGCCTGCATCAGCCGCATGCGCGCATCGAGCGCCTGGCGTTCGAATTCGCTGCGTTCGAGCTGGAAGGCCAGCGCCTGCTGGTGCGCCAGCGCCTCGCGCTGGCGCACCATCGCGGCCAGCGCGATCCACGGGCCGAACAGGATGCCCATGAAGATCAGGTTCATGAAGCCGGTGAGGCGCAGGCGGTCGTGCCAGAACTGCCATTCACCCGTCGTCACCCAGTAGGCGACCAGTGCGCCGATCGGCACCGCGACCAGCAGGCCCAGCAGCTGCAGGCCCCAGCGCGAGAGCCGGCGCGGCACCTTCTGCGGCCACTGCTCGAAGAATCCGAACGCCAGCATGCCCAGCAGGCCGACGATCATCACGCGCGCGATCCATATCGGCGCGGGCGTCGTCGTCGAGGTGGCGCTTTGCATCAGGCCGAAGGGCACGGCAGCGATCAGCACGAAGCGCACGCGCCGCCAGGCGATGAGGCGCGACCAGTCGCGCGGCGGGATCAAGGGGGCAGCGGTGGCAGTGGCAGGCATGGCGACAGTGTGCCGAGCTTGGGCGCACGCCCCAAGCGGCATCGGACTGGGCACCGCGTGGCGTGGTCGGGCCACGCCGGGGGCCGACGGGGCGCAGGCCCCACAAGCCTGTTACCGGCGCAGGCGCCACAGGCCTGCTACCGGCGCACGCCCCGCGCGGCTGTTACCCGCTTACGCCGCCAGCGCTTCGGCCACCGTCGGCGCGGCGGCGCTGCGCCGCAGCGGCAGCGTCACCCGAAACGTCGTGCCGCGCCCGATCTCGCTGTCGACCGTGATGCGCCCCTGGTGCTTCTGCACGATGCCGTAGGACAGCGACAGCCCGAGCCCGGTGCCCTTGCCGATCGGCTTGGTGGTGAAGAAGGGGTCGAAGATGCGCGGCAGCACGTCCTTCGGAATGCCGCTGCCGTCGTCGGCCACTTCGAACCAGGCTTCGCCATCGGCGCTGCCGGTGCGGATGACGATGCGGCCGCGCCGCTCGCCCATCGCATGCGCGGCATTGACCACCAGGTTCATCACCACCTGGTTGATCTGCGACGACAGGCATTCGATCTCCGGCACCGCGCCGTATTCCTTGACCACGTCGGCCTTGTAGCGCAGCTCGCTGCCGACGACGTTGAGCGTCGAATCGATGCCCTGGTGCAGCTGCACGACCTGCCACTCCTGCAGCGAATCGACGTGCGAGAAGTCCTTCAGGTCCTGCACGATCTGGCGCACGCGGCGGACACCTTCCTTGGTCTCGCGCATCAGGCTCGGCACGTCGTCCTTCAGGTAGCCGATCTGCAGCTCCTCGCGCAGCGGCCGCAGCGGCAGCGCGGCCGGTGTCTGCTCGTAGGCGTCGAGCATGCGGAACAGGTCCTCCAGGTAGCCCTCGAGCGTGCCGACGTTCGAGAAGATGTAGCCGATCGGGTTGTTGATCTCGTGCGCGACGCCGGCGGCCAGCTGGCCGATCGAGGCCAGCTTCTCCTGCTGCACCAGCTGCGCTTCGAGGTGCTTGCGCTCGGCGATCTCGGCTTGCAGCGCTTCGTTGGCCTGCGTCAGCTTGTGGGTGCGCTCGTCGACCGCGGCTTCGAGGCTGTCGATCTGCAGCGCGGCCTGCTGCGTCATCTGCCACTTGGTGGTCAGCGCCTGCGCGAGCTGGCGCACCTCGACGTTGTCGAAGGGCTTCTTCAGGATCAGCAGCCGGTCGCGCGCATCGAGGCGCTGGAAGATCTCGTCCCACGAGGTGTCGGAGTACGCCGTGCAGATCACCACCTGCAGCCGCGGGTCGGCGCGCCACAGGTGCTCGATGGTCTCGACGCCGTCCCAGCCGGGCGGCATGCGCATGTCGACGAAGGCCATCGCATACGGCCGGCCTTCGCGCAGCGAGGCCTGCACCTTGGCCAGGCCTTCCTGGCCCTGGTAGGCGGAGTCGAGCTCGAAGGCGGCCGTCGCGGTCGTGGCTTTCGGCGGGTCGTCGCCGAACAGCGCGGCGCGGGTCGCTTCGAGCGCCGACTTTGCCGGTGCCTGCGGGCACAGGATCTTGCGGAAGTCGTCGTGGATCGTCGGCATGTCGTCGACGAGCAGGATGCGGCGGTTCTGAAGGGTCATGATGGCTGGAGTTCGAGGGGCAGTTCGAGCGTGAAGGTGGCGCCGTGGCCGGGGCCTGCGCTGTCGGCGCAGAGCTTGCCGCCCATCTCGCGTGCGGCGAGCACGCAGCTGTGCAGGCCGAAGCCGTGGCCGTCTTTCTTGGTCGTGAAGCCGTGGGCGAAGATCTTCGTCAGGTGCTCGGCGGCGATGCCTTCGCCGGTGTCGGCGACGATCACCTGCAGCGTGCGTTCATCGGCCACCTGCACGCGCAAGGTCAGCCGGTGCGCGGCCTCGGGCAGGCGCTGCATCGCGTGGCGCGCATTGGCGATCAGGTTGACCAGGATCAGCAGCACGCGGTGCTTGTCGAGCAGCAATGAAGGCACGGCTTCGAATTCGCGCACCAGCGCCACGTCGCGGCCGGCGAGCGCACCGTTGTCGATGCGCAGTGCATCCTCGATCAGCTCGACGATCTGCACCGGCTCGACCAGGCTCGATGCGCCGGCGTAGGCCTGCTGCGTCGTGACGATCTGCTTGATGTGGCGCACGTTCTTCGTCAGCGCTTCCAGCTCGGCGGCGATCGCGGCGCGCTCTTCTTCCAGCGCCTGCGCCAGCTGCTTCAGGTACAGCGGCAGCATGCGGCCGCGTGCATCGTTCGTTAGATACTCGCCGAGCCGGTCATTGTTCTGCTCGATCAGCTGCACCGCGCGCGCCAGGCCGGCGGCTTCGGACTCGCGCACGCGGGTGGCGATCAGCTCGGTCGAGACGTTGACGCTGTTGAGCACGTTGCCGACGTTGTGCAGCACATTGGTGGCGATCTCGGCCATGCCGGCGTGGCGCGCGTTCTCCAGCAGCTGGCGCTGCGCGGCCTGCTGCTCGCGCGCCTTGCGCACCGCTTCCTCGGCCTCTTCGCGGCGGAAGAACCAGTGGCCGGTGGTCAGCAGGATGACGATGATCGGCACCGCGGCGACGACGACGACGATGCCCGACTGGCGAAAGCTGAAGTACAGGAAGCTGGCGACCGACGCATTGCCGGCATAGGCGATGCCGAGCCAGCCGAACGAGTCGACGAAGACGCGCAGGTTCAGCGGCTCGTTGCGCTTCAGGCGCGGCACCATCGTCACCAGCAGCGTATTGAGCAGGAAGTAGCCGAGCGCGAACAGGATTGCGCCCAGCAGCAGCAGGCCGTCGTGCGCCAGGCCGTGGCGCTGCAGCGTCTGCAGCGCGGCCTGCAGCAGCGAGCCGGCGCTGAACATCGCCAGCGCCGCCATCGCCGGGCTGGCGATGCGGCTGGTCCAGCGCTTGGAGGTGCGCCATGAGCCGACGAGTGCCTCGCAGGCCGAAGCGACAGCCGCCGCCTCCGGCCCGCTCAACAGCAGCAGCAGGAAGATGAAGATCTCGCCGGCGGTGAAGGAGTTGTTGGTGCGCGGAATGCGCACCGGCACCAACCCGGCGACCATCGCCAGCACGCTGGCGACGATCACCTGCAGCCAGGTGGCCATGGCCATCGCCGCCAGTTGATGCACCGAAAACGCGAGCACCGCGGCGCCGAGCAGCACCACGCTCCACCAGTAGGCGGTGGCCTTGCGGTTGTAGTCCGGCATCAGGCGCTGGTGCAGGCGCTGCCAGGGCGACAGCGGCGGCGGCGCGTCCAGCGGGGCGGCGAGTGCGGGTTGCATCACGCGGTGATGTTCAATGTGACGGGGGCGCGGGTTTCAGGGCTCGCCGGTCGGGCCGACCTGCGTCTCGCTGAGCACCAGGCCTTCGCTCAGGACCAGACCTTCGCTGAGCACAAGTCCCTCGCTCAGCACGAGGCCTTCGCTGAGCACCAGGCCTTCGCTGAGGACGATGCCTTCGCTCAACACGATGCCCTCGCTCAGCACGATGCCTTCGGAGAGCACCAGCCCGCTGCCGGCGGCGAGCCAGCCCGACAGCGTGGCCGTCGGGATGAACATGCCGCTGCGGCCGCGTGCCCAGCTGCCGCCGGCGAGCGCCGCCGCCGAGATCACGCCGCTCGTCAGCAGCCGCTGGCTGGCAGCCGGCTTGGCGACGATCGACCGGACCCAGGTCGGCGCGCTCTCGCCCTTGGCGGCGGGCCACCAGGTGAGCGTGGCGCGCTGAACGTTGCCGCGCGCCCAGACGAGGCGCGGGTCCCACAGCGGCTGGTGCTGCGTGAACAGCGCCGAGCCGCTCAAGATCTGATTGCCGCCGGCGAAGACGATGCGGCTCCACGGCACGCTCGTGCCGTTGATGATCGACACGGGGGCCGGCAGGCTCTTGCCCGCGGCCAGCAACGAGGCGCCGGCACTCAAGCTGCCGGCGTCGATGGCCGTCGCGATGTCGGTGCGCAGCGCGCCTGCCAGCGCGACGGCGCCGGGCACGTTGAGCAGCCCGGCACCCTGCTGCAGCAGGCTGGCGCCGGCAATCGGCTGCGCTGCATATTGCAGCATCGCCTTGATCAGCGGCGGCGTCAGCCCGGGGTTGGCCTGCAGCATCAGCGCCACCGTGCCGGCGACCACCGGCGCGGCCACCGACGTGCCGCTCAGGTGCATCAGCTGCTTCAGCTTCGGCTGGCCGCTGCCGCCGTAGGGCGCGGAGATATCGGGATAAGTACGCGGCAGGTACGCGAAGCCGCGTGCCGAGCCCTGCTTGTCCGAGGCCAGCACGCCGACGATGCGGTTGCCAGGGGCGACCAGGTCGGGCTTGAGCAGGTTGTCGGGCTGGCGCAGGCCGTTGGCATCGAGCTGGCCACCGCGCGTGGGCCCGCGCGAGCTGAAGAAGTTGACGCTGTCGTCGCTGCGCGCCGCGCTGTCCTTCAAGTTCGCCGAGCCGACGGTGATCACCGACGGGTCGTTGCCCGGCGCGCTGATCGAGCCGTAGACCTCGCCTGCGTTGGCATCCTTGCCGAAGTTGCCGGCCGCCACGACCACCGTGATGCCGGCGGCCACCGCGCTGCGCACCGCGCGGCACAGCGGGTCGGTCAGCCAGGACTCGGTCGAATCGGCGGCCAGGCTGACATTGAGCACGCGGATGTTGTATTCGCGGGCGTGGTAGATCACCCAGTCGATGCCGGCCAGCACGTCGCTCAGCTCACCGTTGCCGGCGTCGTCGAGGACCTTGACGTCGTAGAGCTTGGCGCCGGGGGCGACGCCGGTGGAGTCGACGGATTGATAGTTGCCGCGGCCGGCAGCGATCGCGGCGACGTGGCTGCCATGGCCGTAGGGGTCAGCGCTGTCGCTGCGATCGGCAGCGATCATGCGTTCGAAGGCCGAGGCCACGCGGCCGCCGTCATTGCCGCTGTTGATCCAGCCGGAGACGTCGATGCCGGGCTGCCACAGCTTGCCGGTGACGTCAGCGGCCTTCTGGAAATCGACGGCGCGTGCGACCCGGCTCGACTTGCCCGCTGCATCGAGAAAGCTGTTGTGGTTCCAGGCGACGCCCGAATCGAGCACCGCGATGCCGATCCCGCTGCCATCCAGCCCGGCCTGCCCGCGACCGCTGCCGGCATGCACGTCGGCGGCGCCGGTGGCCAGCTCGAGCAGGCTGGCGGTGCGACGCGCCGGCCGGTTCGGCGAGATGCTCTGCACGTCGGCGCGCTGCGCGATCTCGGCCACGCGATCGGCCGGCAACAGCACCGACAGTGCGCTGACCGAGAGGTAGCGGTAGTAGACCGAGCCGCCGACCGCCAGCACATGCACGCGCAGCTCGGCGAGCTCCGGGTCCGGCGAACTGGAGACCACTAGCGCGCGAACGTAGCGGCCACCGGCGACATCACGCGCCCAGGTCTTGCCCGAGGTCGTCGGCGCTTGCAGCACGTCTCGCAGGTCGGTGGCGATCTTGCGCGAGCTGCTGGTTTGCGATTGCGCCGCCTGCGGCCACCACAGCGCGGCCAGCAGGCCGAGCAGCGGCAGCAGGGCTACAGCCAAGCGAACGAGGCGGTACTCGACGAGGACGACGAAGCGGGTGATGTGGCTCATGCGCGGCTCCTGGTGCTCGAGCGCCGGCACGAAGCCGCAGCAGCAGGAATCGCATCAAGCAACCGCCGACCGCAGGGGTTGCCAGCGCCGCATGGGGCATGCGGCGCGCTCGGCTCACGGCACTGAAGGCCGCGGTCCGACTCGTTGGCAACCCCGCTGTCATAACCCCGAAAGGCCGTAGACCGGAAGCTTTGCGACCCCGACTTTCGTGCGGGTGTGCCTTTGTCTCGATGTCAGGGACTGTATCGACGCGCAACACCCGCAGATTTAGCATTTCCCCTGGGGTGGAGGGCGGTAACGGCGGCGCGGCGTGATGGAGTTGGCGCGGCGCCGGCCGCTTACAACAGGCGCATCTGCCAGCGGCCGTTCATCGGTCCGACTTCGTCAACACGACGTCGTCGACCACCATCTTCCACTGGTTCTCCTCGTCCCGGTACGGCGGCTTGCTGACGACGAAGGTAGTGCTCATCGGGCCGATGCCGACCTTGAAGTGCGGGCCCTCGAAACCCTGCAGCGGGCCTTGCACCGACGTCGAGGCGCCGGCGCGCAGACGCTTGTAGCGCACCGAACCGTCCTGCGTGATCAGCAGGTACATCGTCTTGTCCTGCCATTCGCCGACATAGGCGGCCTTGTCCGGCGGCACCGGCTGGCCGCAGCCGATGAGGCCCAGGGCCAGCAGCGCCGACCACTTCACGTTGAGCACCATCAGCCCTGCACCACCAGGCTGCAGCGGGCGCGCAGCCCGTCGGCGCCGGCGCTGTACGGCAGCGTCAAGGCCGCGCGCTCGGCGGCGCTGAGCCGGCGCCACAGGCCGTCGCGCTCGTTGCCGGGGTCGCCGGCGACGTAGAGCTGCGTCGTCAGCAATTCGCGCGTGCCGAGCTTGACCTTGACGTGGATGTGCGGCGTGCGGCCCGAGTAGGCCACTGGCCGGATGGTGCGGAAGCGGAAGGTGCCGTCGGCGGCGACCTCGGTGCGGCCGAAGCCCTGGAAGTCGGCGTCGGCGCGGCCGCCGTCGCCCGGGTGGTGGTAGTGGCCGCTGTGATCGCATTGCCAGATCTCGACGATGCCACCGGCCAGCGCCCGGCCCTTCATGTCGAGCACCACGCCATCGAGCCACACCGGCAGGCCGTGCTGGTAGCGCCGGCTGCCCTGCTCCAGCAGGTCGTTGTCGGTGTCGGCGGGCAGCGTCACCGGGTAGAACGGGCCTTCGGTCTGCGAAGGCGTCAGCCGCAACGGCTCCTTGGCCAGCGCACCGCGCCAGACGGCGGGCGCGGCCAGCAGCAGCGAGCCGGCGACAAGGGAGCGCCGCAGCGGCTGCGGCAGCGTGGCCGGTGAATCCAGGGACAGCGGCGCGGTGGAGTCGGGAACGCGGTGCTTCATGGTCGGGCGGGGGTGGCGAGCCTGCAGTCGCAGGGTACGCCCGTCGCGGTATCTTGGGTAGGGTCCGGGCGGCGCCCGCCTATCATGCACCCGCACCATGCCCCGCCCCTTCGTCGACCACGCAGCGCAGCTCTTCGGCCTCGAACGCAGCGTCTACACCCGCATCGCCCGGCTGGCGCTGGAGGAAAAGGGGGTGCCGTACACGCTGCACGAGACCGAGATCTTCGGCCCCGGCGGCGTGCCGGCCGAACACCTCGCGCGCCATCCCTTCGGCCGCATCCCGGTGCTGCAGCACGGCGACTTCAGCCTCTACGAAACCGCTGCCATCACGCGCTATGTCGACGAGGCGTTCACCGGCCCGCCGCTGCAGCCGTCGCCGCCCGCCGAGCGCGCGCGCATGAGCCAGGTCATCGGCCTGCTCGATGCCTACGCCTACCGGCCGATGGTGTGGGGCGTGTTCGTCGAGCGTTTCAGCGCGCCGCGTGCCGGCCGTGCGCCGGACGAGGCGCGCATCCGCGCGGCGCTGCCCCAGGTCGAGCAGGCGCTGCGGGCGCTGCAGGCGCTGGCCGCGGGCGAGGCATTCCTGCTGCGCGGCGGGCTGTCGCTGGCCGATCTGCACCTGTTTCCGATGCTGTGCTATTTCGCGTTGACGCCCGACGGTGATGAATCCCTGAGATCCTTTCCCCGCCTGCACGACTGGCTGGCGATGATGTCGGCGCGCCCCAGCGTCGAGCGCACCCGCAGCACCTATGAACGATCCTGAACCGACGAACCCCTTTCCGACCCTCGAGACCGAGCGTCTGGTGCTGCGCGAGATCGTCGCCGCCGATGCGCCCGCGTTGTTCGCGATCCATTCCGACGTCGAGGCGATGCGCTGGTTCGGCACCGATCCGCTGCGTGAGGCCGCCGAGGCCGATGTGCTGATCACCAGGTTCGCCGAGTGGCGCCGTCAGCCGAACCCCGGCACGCGCTGGGGCTTGCAGCGCAAGAGCGGCGGCGCGCTGATCGGCAGCTGCGGCCTGTTCAAGTGGAACCGCGGCTGGAAGAGCTGCACGCTGGGCTACGAGCTCGCCGCGTCGGCCTGGGGTGAAGGCCTGATGGGCGAGGCGCTCGCGCGTGTGCTGCCCTGGGGCTTCGAGCAGATGGCCCTGCATCGGATCGAGGCGATGATCCATCCGCGCAACGCGCCCTCGATCAAGCTCGTGCGCAAGCTCGGCTTCGTGCAGGAAGGCTGCGCACGCGAGGCCGGCTACTGGCTCGGTGCGCACCACGACCTGCTGCACTTCGGCTTGCTGAGAACGGAGTTTCCGGGATGAAGACCACTGACCTTCTACGCCGCCTGGTGGCGATCGTGATGCTCGCGCTGCCGCTCGCCGCGCCGGCCCAGGTGCCGGTGATCGCGCAAGCCAACCACGAGCAACTGCTGGCCAGCAGCGACGCCAAGCTGGCGGCCAACAAGCGCCTGGTCTACGACTTCTGGCGCGAGGTGTTCGAGGGCGGGCAATTGCAGCTGGCCGACAGGTACCTGGCCGAGACCTACATTCAGCACAACCCGAACGTGCCGACCGGCCGCGCCGGCTTCGTCGAGTTCTTCGCGAAGTTCGCGAAGCCCAAGCCGGTCGAGGCGCGCGTGAAGGCGCCGCTGGTGGCGATCACCGCCGAGGGCGACCTGGTCGTGCTGAGCTTCGTGCGCGAGGCCGCCGACCCCGCCGATCCGGCGAAGAAGTACACGACGACCTGGTTCGACATGTTCCGCATCGAAGGCGGCCGGATCGCCGAGCACTGGGACCCGGCGCCGAAGCAGGGCCGCTGAGCGTCATGGCCGGCAGGCGTGTATTCATCGACCCGCGCAGGAGCGCCGCATGATCGATCCCGTGCTGTTCCCCGGCTACGAGCCGCGTGACCTGACGGTGGCCGATGGCGTGCGGATCCGCGTGCGCGTGCACAGCGATGTCTCGGCTAGCGCGCGGCCGCCGCTGCTGCTGCTGCACGGCCATCCGCAAACGCACGCGATCTGGCACCGCACTGCGCCCGCGCTCGCCGAACAGTTCACGCTGGTGCTGGCCGACCTGCGCGGGTATGGCGACTCGTCGAAGCCGCCGGCCACCGATGACCACGCCGCCTACAGCAAGCGCACGATGGCCGCCGACCTGGTGAGCGTGATGCGCCAGCTCGGCCACGCGCGCTTCGCGGTGCTGGCGCACGACCGCGGCGCGCGCGTGGCGCACCGCATGGCGATCGACCACCCGGCGGCGCTGACCCGTGCGGTGCTGCTGGACATCGCACCGACGCTGGCGATGTACGAGCAGACGACCGAGGCCTTCGCCCGCGCCTACTGGCACTGGTTCTTCCTGATCCAGCGCTCGCCCTTGCCAGAGCGGCTGATCGAGGCCGATCCGGCCGGCTACATCCGCTCGGTGATGGGCAGCCGCAGCGCCGGCATGGCACCCTTCGATGCGCGCGCGCTGGCCGAATACGAACGTTGCCTGGCGCTGCCCGGCAGCGCGCACGCGATGTGCGAGGACTACCGCGCCGCCGCCGGCATCGACCTCGAGCACGACCGCGCCGACCGCGACGCCGGCCGGCACGTCGAGCAGCCGCTGCTGGTGCTGTGGGGCGCCAACGGCATCGTGCAGCGCTGCTTCGATCCGCTGGCCGAATGGCGGCGCGTGGCGCGCGATGTGCACGGCGCGGCGCTGCCCTGCGGCCACTACATCCCCGAAGAAGCGCCCGATGCACTGGTTGCGCAGGCGCTGCCCTTCCTGACGCACCGGGACTGACGAGGCTCTAACCCGGAAATTTCACGCTACCCCCGTGAAAGCGAGGACGGCATTGCCCCTGGAATGCCCGTTTGTCGAGGTGCTGAATCTTGACGAAGGGCGGAGGCAATGCCGAATCCAGAATGTACCG
>NZ_JABRWJ010000015.1 GCF_013266755.1 Pseudaquabacterium terrae
ACCTTCATCTCGTATGCCGTCGAGGATCACGTCGTGGCGGCGCGTGTGCACGAGGACCTACTTGCTGCGGGCCACATGCCTTGGTTCGCCCCGAAGGACATGCCGCCGGGTGTGCCTTGGCGAGAGTTCATCATGGACAAGATCAGGGGATCGCGCTGCTTCCTTGCACTTCTGTCGAAACAGGCAATTCGCAAGCGAGGCTATGTTCAGACCGAAATTCGGGAGGCGATTGAGTTCAGCCGATCCATGCCGAACCATCGGGTCTTTATCATTCCCGTTCGCCTGGATGATTGCCGACCACGTGACAAGGCGCTCGCCGAACTGAACGGCGTTGACCTCTTTCCGGCCTACGAGGCCGGCTTTGACAAGATTCTGCGTGTCCTTCCTCGGGCCAAACGGCAGCGCCCGCAATACTTCTACGCATATCATGGCGTCGTTGTTCCGCCTGACGTTGCGAATTGGCACGCAACGAAACAGGATCAGTTCATCAAGCAAGTCCTGTGGCCCGCGACGCTGGAACGGGCGAACAGGGCCTACTTGGGTATTGAGGAGGATGGCGTCGCCGACGACAAGCTGAACTATGCCAAGCAGCTTCTTTTGGACACTGCTACCTCCAAAGGGCTTGTCACGGCTTGCGACCGATTTGTCGGTCAACTGCCCAAGCGCGCCGCCTAATTGGCGAACGCCTCACCTCGTCGGGATGCCCACAATGCAAACAGATCCGCCTGTACTCTTGGTACTTCACGACTCCGACATGCAGGCGATCAACCAAGCTCCACACCCTGAGACGGGTATGAATGTGCAGGTCGTGCTGATCGCCGATGGTCCGATAGCAGTCTTGGCTGATGGCTCTGCGCTTCCCTGCTATGCGACTCAGAGTTACTACAACCTATTCGACCTGATGGGGGGAGTTCCGGCGCCCCAGCGCAGCCAGCCGAACTTCACCTTGCCCGCGCTGTATCGCGTTGTTTCAAGCCGACTGCAGGCACAGGCTGCGATCTTCGCAGGTGGCGTCGCTTCGGCGACCACGCCCGCTGTCGGTGCTCATCCATTGATTGCGCGTCGCACTCTCACGACTCCGACCGTATTTCTTCGATACATCAGCTCAGCGAAGGATCGTCGGTTCACGGGGACGAATCTGCTCCCACAGACGTACCTCACTACGACCCTTGAAGCTGGTACAGCCACGTCTGGTTTCGCGGCAGTCGGGAGATTTTCTCTTCCACTGCCCGTACCCGCATGCACGGTGATCGAGTACGAGTTGCCAGTAGGTTCGGTAGTTGACGCAGGGACAGTGGCTCCCTTGTTCGGTCAGTCGGGCGGGGGGGTCGAAGTATGTCTTGCGAGCAGTCCGCACGTCACCCAGCTCAGGTCGAGAACTGTGCCAGAGTACTGACGGCTACCCATCGAGCGGCCGTCGTCCGGCGGGCTTCCCTCCGCCAACAGCACCGCTTACCTCATTCGATAGAGGGCCTCACAACACATGCAGAAGCGCTATCAGGTATTTCTCAGCTCAACCTTTCGGGATCTCGAGTCGGAGCGCCTAGAGGTGATGCGTGCGCTGTTGGAACTGGACTGTTTCCCCTGTGGGATGGAGTACTTTCCCGCCTCCAATGACGATCAATGGTCCTTCATCAAGGACTTGATCGACCAGTGTGACTACTACATTGTGGTCGTAGCCGGACGTTACGGCTCAGTTGATGCTGCTGGAATTAGTTTTACCGAACGCGAGTATCGCTACGCGCTGGAGAAGGAAATTCCCGTCTTGGGCTTCGTCCACGCGGACCCTGGACAGATTCCTCAAGGTAAGTCTGAGCTCGACTCAGAAGGGCAAAGGCGACTCGCGGAGTTTCGCGCGCTCGTGCAGACGCGCCTATGCAAGGACTGGACCACTGCAGCTAATTTGGGAGCGGTTGTCTCCCGCAGCCTAACCCAGCTTATCAGGCGATCACCGCGACCGGGCTGGGTTCGTGCTGATCACTTGGCCGGACCGGAGGCCGCTGAGGAGATCGTTCGGCTCCGGCAGTTGAACGATCAGTTGACTCATAACCTCGGCCGCCTAGCGGTATCGCGTCCAATTGGCTCGGAATCACTCGCGCAGGGCGCAGACGAGGTCGAACTCGCCTACACCGTTACCCTTTCTGAACGAAGCAACGCATATCCCCGCCAACACCATCGACTGGCTGACACGGAGACCTTCACCTGGAAGGACCTACTGGTCGCCGCGGGACCCTACCTGCTTTCAGAGTCCAAGATCTCGAATATCAAGTCCTCCCTCAACCGCATCATTCGAGAGCGCGTCTACGACGAGGTGGTTACCTCCAACCCAGATCTGGACTTTGGTGCTGCGACAGTTCACGAGTCCAGTCTTCAGATGGTGACCGTCCAGTTCGCAGCGCTCGGCTACCTTTCGATCGCGACCACGCGAGAAGAAGGAGGCAAAGAACTGCGGACTGCCGTTTTGACGCCGTTGGGCCGCCAGGAGTTGATGACAGCCACGGCCGTACGAAAGGGAGTGAAGGCGGTTGCCCAGCATAGTAGTTCTGTTGACGAACCAACCGAGTGAGGCCTAGCCAGGTCAGATCCGGTCAGACCCACCTGCGGTCATACATGACCTCATCGGAGGAATCGGCAACAAGGTTCAGGCGCAGGGGACCGGCAGCACCTAGCCTCACTCGGTGAGGGTGCAGCGAACGACCGGCATCACAGCACCTCGACCAGCCGCCGCACGACCCCGGCCACCGATTCCAGCTGCCCCGCATCCTTGAACACCCCGTCGGCATCGAACGCCTCGTGCGCCTTGCCCACCGTGTGCTGCTCAGCCAACGTCGTCACCCCCAACGTCTGCATCATCGCCCGCAAGGCCACGAGCCCCCGCATCCCGCCGTGAAAGCTCGGCGACGCCGCCAGCAGCGCCGCGAACTTGCCCTTGAACGGCTGCGGCCCGGCCGGCCCGCCTTGGCTTGCCGGAATCGGCCGCGACATCCAGTCGATCGTGTTCTTCAGCAGCGCAGAGACGCAGGCGTTGTTCTCGGGCGAGGCAATCAGCAAGCCCTGGTGCTCGGCAAACAAGGCCTTCAAGGTCAATGCCGCCGCGGGCAGGCCTTCGCGCGCTTCGAGGTCGCCGTTGTAGATCGGCATGTCGTAGTCCCGCAGGTCGAGCAGCGTCACGTCGGCGCCGATCTCGGTCGCGATGCCGGAGGCAATGCGGATCAGCTTGCGGTTCAACGAGGCCTCGCGGGTGCTGCCGGCGAACGCGATGATCCTGGGTGCAGTCATGTTGATGTCCTCCTCACGCCGCGCGAACGGTCACATCCATCGCGCCGAGCGCTTCGCATTCTGCGCGCAGCCGGTCGCCCGGCCGGATCGCCCCGACCCCTTCAGGCGTGCCGGTGTACAGCAGGTCGCCCGGCTCGAGCGTGTAGAAGCTCGACGCGAACTCGATCAGCCGTGCGACGCCGTAGACCAGATCGGACGTATGCCCGCGCTGGCGCAATTCGCCGTTCTGATGCAGCGTGATCTGCAGCTGCCCGGGGCCGGGCAATTCGTCTGCGGTCGTCAGCCACGGCCCGAGCACTGTGTAGCTGTCGATCGACTTGCGGAAGCTGCGTTCCTCGGTGCCGCGCACGGTGATGTCCAGGCCCAGGCTGTAGCCGGCGACGTACTGCAGTGCATCGGCAGCGGCCACGCGATCCGCCCGCCGGCCGATCACGACCACCAGCTCGACTTCGAAATCGGTACGCCGGTCGAGAAAGCGCTGCGCGATCCCCTGCGAGGCGCCGACCAGCGACGAAGTCGCCTTGAGGAACAGCCCGGCCTTGCCGATGTCGGTGATGTTGAAGCCGGGCGACACGTTGTTGGCCTGCATCTCCGCGATGTGCGCGTGGTAGTTGACCGGCGCGGCGACGATCTTGCCCGGCTGCGCCACCGGCGCGAGCCAGCGCACCTGGTCCTGCGGTTTGGGCGTGCAGCCGCTCAGGTCGACCAGCATGGCCGGCAGCCGCGGCAGCGCCGCGATCAGCGGGTCGCCCGCGCCGGCGTGCACCGCCAGCAGCGGCGCGAGGCGCTCGGTGACATCGAACACCTGGCCGTGCCGCAGCACGCCGATGCGCTGGTCGTCGAATCGACAGATCTTCATTGCAATTGCTCCTGGGAATTCACTCGGCCTTGACGCCGACCGCGCGCACCAGCTTGCCGAGGCGGTCCGACTCGCGTGCGACGCGCTGCGCCAGCGCCTCCGGCGTGCCGGCGATCACCGCGCCGCCGAAGCCGTGCACCTTCTCGATCACGTCGGGCTGGCGCAGCGCCTTGACGATCTCGGCATTCAGCCTGGTGACCACGGCTTTCGGCGTGCCGGCCGGCGCGAAGATGCCGAACCAGGCGTTCAATTCGACGCCGGGGAAACCGGCCTCGGCCATCGTCGGTACGTCGGGCAGCACCGGTGCGCGCTGGCTGTCGGTGGCCGCCAGCGCGCGCAGCTTGCCCTCCTTGACCAGCGGCGCCGAGGTCGGTCCGTCGAAGAAGACGTCGATGCGGCCGCCGATCACATCGGGCAGCGCACTGGCCGAGCCCTTGTACGGCACATGGCCGAGCTGGATGCCGCTCTTGGCCTTGAACATCTCGCCGACCAGATGCGAGCCGCTGCCGATGCCGACCGAAGCGATGTTCAGCGATCCGCCCTTGGCCTTGGCGAGCGTGACGAACTCGGCCACCGTCTTGGCCGGGCTGGTCGCCGGCACCAGCAGGAAGTGCGTCGACGAGAAGGTCGCGCTGACCGGCTCGAAGTCTTTCACCGGGTCGTAGTTCAGCTTCGCGTACAGCGCGGCATTGATCGCGTGCGTGCCGATGCTGCCCCAGAACAGCGTGTAGCCGTCGGCCGGTTGCTGCTTGAGCGCGGCGATCGCCGTCTGGCCGTTGGCACCGGCCTTGTTCTCGACCAGCATTGGCTGGCCCGTGCTTTCCTGGAACTTCGCGGCGATCAGGCGCGCGGCCTGGTCGCTGGTCCCGCCGGGCGCGAAAGGCACCAGCAGCGTGACGGGGCGGGTGGGGAAGCTCTGCGCCTGCGCCTGCGCGGCGCCGGCGACCAGGAATGCCAACGCGCAAAGGACGTGGCGGAGTGGCAGCTTCATCGTGGGCTCCTTCGTCAGTCAGCCTTGCGCAGGTCATCGGCCGCAAAGCCGGCCACCTTGCGGTAGCGCTCCTGCCATTGCACCAGCTCGTCGCGCGAGATCACGTCGGCGATATCGCGGAAGGGTTGTCCGCCGGTGCGCTCGTGCACCACGCGCAGCACCGCATCGGGCGCGATCTCGCGGTTGGCGAGCACGACGTCGCCGGTGGCCTTCAGCCGCTGCGCTTCGTAGTCCTTCAGCACGGCAGGCCAGTCGTCGCGCGCGGCGAGCATCGGCGCCAGCGTGATGCCGTCGATGATGGCCTGCGCCGCACCGTTGCTGCCGCGCGGCATCATCGGGTGCGCGGCGTCGCCCATCAGCGTGGTGCGGCCGACGGTCCAGAACGGCAGCGGGTCCTGGTCGACCATCGGGTACTCGTAGATCGAGTCGGCCGCGCGCAGCACGGCGGGCACGTCCATCCAGTCGAAGCGCCAGTCTTCGAAGTTGGCGATGAACTCGTCGACGCTGCATTGGCGGTTCCAGTCGCGCAGCAGCTGGTCGTTCGGCTTCGACAGCTCGATGACCCAGTTGACCAGCTGTCGGCCCTCGGCATCGATGTTGTTGCGGATCGGGTAGATGATCAGCTTGCCGGTCTCGTAGGTGCCGAGGTAGGCCATGCTGGCGCCGCTCAGGAAGGGTTGAAGCCGCGTCGTGCCGCGGTACTGCGTCGTGCCCTCGTAGCGCGGCACGGCTTCCTTCGGATGGTGCTGGCGACGCAGCACCGAGTGCACGCCATCGCAGGCCACGGCGATCGCGCCGCGCTGCGGTGCGAGCGTCTCGCCCTTGCCGTTGTCGAAGCGCACGGTGACGCCGGTCTCGTCCTGTTCGACGGCGACGCACTTGTGGTCGAGCACCACCTTGTCGGCTCCGCAACGCTCTTTCACGGCTTCGAGCAGCACGCTGTGCAGGTCGCCGCGGTGGATCGAGATCTGCGGCCAGTCGTAGCCCGCGAACATGCCGCGCGGCTCGCTGTACACGTGCTGGCCGTGGCGCGTGTAGAAGCTGTATTCGCGCGTCTCGACGCCCTTGGCGAGCAGGCGCTTCTGCAGGCCGAGATCCGTCAGCGCCTTGATCGCGTGCGGCAGCAGGTTCAGGCCCACGCCCAGCGGCTTCAGCTCGGGCGCCGACTCGTAGATGCGGAACGGCACGCCGGCACGCTGCAGCGCCAGCGCGAAGGCCAGGCCGCCGATGCCGGCGCCGATGATGATGACGTCGTCGTCCGGATTCATGTCGTCAGTCCCTCCTCTTCACGCAGGTGGTCGATGCGCGACAGGAACTCACGGTCGCTCATCAGGAAGATCGTGGCCGGTCCGGCGCTGGCGCGGTGCTCGGTCCAGGCCCAGCGCGGCAGCGTGAAGACGTCGTGCGGCTTCCAGCGGATCTGCTGTTCACCGATGCGCGTGTCGCCTTCCCCTTCGATGACGATGGCCATCGCGGTGGCGGTGCTGCGCTGCGGTCGCGTCGTCGCGCCGGGCGTCAGGCGCAGCGCATGGCAGTCGATCGTCGGCATCACCGCACCGCCGCTCACCGGGTTGGTGTACCGCAGGCGCTTGCTGCCGTCGGCGGCGGCCGGCATCGCGTTCAGCGCGGCGTTGACCTGCGTCCACGGGTAGCGGTAGAGCGGCGAGTAGGCGGTGCGCGAAGGAAAACCGTCGGGCAGCAGCCCGCCGCCTTGCAGTGCGGCGTCGTCGAGGTCGGCCAGGCCCAGGTCACGCATCGGCCCCGGGCCGTGCTCGAAGAACACGTCCTGCAGCTGGCGCGCGAGCGGGTAGTCCAGGCCATCGAACCAGACCATCGGCTGGTCGCCCTCGTGCACGTGCTCGTGCCAGCTCCACGCGGGGGTCAGCACCAGGTCGCCGGGCTCCATCACGCAGCGCTTGCCGTCGACGATCGTCACCGCGCCGCGGCCGCGCATCACCAGGCGCAGCGCGGCCAGCGTGTGGCGATGCGGCGGCGCCGATTCGCCGGGCAGCAGGATCTGCAGCGCGCCGGACAGCGTCGGCGTCGTGAACACGGTGCCGGGCCAGTCGGGGTGCGTGAACAGCAGCGCGCGGCGCTCGGCCTCCTGCATGTTCACCTCGCGCGAGGCGCGGTCGACCAGCGGCTGCATCACGTGCCACGGCCAGTGCAGGGCGGCATGCGGATGGGGCTCGCGCGTGTTCAGCGCCTTGTAGCGGTCCCACAGCGGCACCGAGTTCACGGCGGCCAGGGCCTCGAGCAGTGGGGGTGGGGCGGTCATGGGGGTGTCTCTGGTGATGGATGCTTCGATGATGATCGGTAAACCAACTATGTCCGTCGAAAAAAGGCCGGTGGCGGCGGGCCCCGGCCGGTGAGTCAGTCAGATCAGGAAGTTCTCGAGCGATTCGGGCGCGAACAGCGCCTCCGGGGCCAGCCGTTTCGGCGACAGGCCTTGTTCGTGGTGGTAGCGCAGGAAGGTGTCGAGCACGTGGCGGTTCGCGGCGAAGCCGTAGGGCCACCAGTCCTCGCCCATCTCGCGCTTGACCTCTTCGACGTGCGAGGGCAGCCACGGCAGCATCGCCTTGAAGGCATGCGATTCGGCGAGGTCGGCGTAGGTCTTGCGCTGCGCGGCGCAGAAGGCCTTCAGCAGCGATTGCGCGATCCAGCGGTTGGCCTCGTAGACCTCGCGCCGGATCACCACGGTGTGCATGATCGGAAAGATGCGCGTGCGCTTGAAATACGCGCGCTCCTCGGCGGCGTAGTCCGGAAAGAGCCGGCGCACGGCATCGGGACGCGTCTCCAGCGTCGACGGCGGGCGCGCGGCCAGCAGCGCATCGACCTCGCCGTCGGCCAGCATGTCGGCCAGCGTCTGCTCGGGGCCGATCGGCTGCCAGCGGATCGACGGCGGCAGGTTCAGCTTCAGTTTCTCGATGCGCCCGGGCTGCTCGACGCCGCCGCTGTAGTGCAGCACCTCGCTCGGCCGCACGCCGTAGTCATCGGACAGGATGCCGCGCATCCACACCGGCGCGGTCATCTGGTATTCGGGGTAGGCGATGCGCTTGCCGGCGAGCTGCGTCGGGCTGCTGATGCCGCTCTTCGTCGAGACGAACATGCTGCCGTGGCGGAACACGCGCGACGGGAACACGGGAATCGCGATGAACGGCGCCGGGTCGCGCGCCAAGGTCATGCAGTACGAGGACAGCGACATCTCGGCGACGTCGAACTCCGCATGGCGCGCCATGCGGAAGAAGGTCTCCTCGACCGGCAGCGTCAGGAAATTCAGGTCGATGCCGTCCGGCCGGACCTGGCCGTTCGACAAGGCGGCGACACGGTCGTAGTCGGAGAAGGCGATCGTCAGCGGCAGTCGGCTCATGGTGCTTCGGTGGGTTCGTCGCGGCCCATCGGGTGAGCCAGGGCATGACGGCGTGCCTGCGGCGTGGCGGTCGCGGCGTAGGCCTGGTCGATGAGTTGCACGCCGCGCCAGCAGTCGTCGGCGCTGGCCGGCGGCGGTGCGCCGTCGCGCCAGGCGGCGAGCGTTTCTTCCAGCACGCGACGCGCGGGGGCCACGTCGGGCTCGCCCGGCAGTGTTTCTTCGCCGTCGCGGTCGACGATGCGCAGCAGTCCGTCCTTGGCCATCAGCAGCGCATCGCGGCCGCACACCTTCCATTCGCCGTCGGCGCCGTCGAGCAGCTTGTCGCGGCCGGGCAGCGGCTTGGCGGCGCCCTCGGTCGTGCGGCGCGGGTAGACGTTGCCGATCTCGACGGTGCCGAGCACGCCGCTGGCCGAGCGCAGCAGCACGGTGACGTAGTCCTCGACCGGCGTGCCGAGCGTGCGCGCGCTCAGCTGTGCGGCGGTGACTTCGGCCGTCTCGCCGGTGAGTTGCAGGAAGACATCGAAGGCGTGCACGCCGAGGTTGCGCAGGCAGCCGCCGCCGGAGGCTGCCGGGTCGAGCATCCAGCCCGAATCCCAGGCCGTGTAGCGCGCCGAGCTGAAGCGGTTCATGCGGATGTACAGGTGCGACAGCGGGCCGAAGCGCTCGCGCATCGCCAGCGCCTGGCGCATGAAGGGCGAATGGCGCTGCGGCAGCGGTGCCGCGACGAAGGCGCCGAGGGCGCGCGCGCGGTCGGCGATCGATCGAACTTCGCCGGCGTTCAGGCCCATCGGCTTTTCCATCAGGAAAGGCAGGCGGCGTTCGAGCAGCTCGTGCGCCAGGGCCGCCTGGCGGTCGTGGCGGCCGAGCGCGAGCACGAAGTCGGGCCGCGCCTGGTCGAGCAGCGTGTTCACCGCGGTGTAGCAGGCCGGCGGCTGCTCGACGCCCAGCTGCGCCGCGCGCCGCTGCACCACGGCGGCGTCGTCGTCCTGGATCGCGACCAGCTGCACGCCGGGCATCGCCACCAGGTGGCGCAGGTAGGCTGCGTCGTAAACCGCATGCCAGTGGCTGACGCCGATCGCGGCGACTCGAATGCTCACATCAGGCTCCTGCACGCTTTAGATGTCGTGCAGATCAATGGTATGCCAACCATTGGCGAGCGTCAAGTGCGCGCGCGGGCGCCTTGCACGCGGCGGTGCTTATTCGGTGGCGGGCGTGCCGGCGCCGAAACGCGCCAGCTGCCCGGCGGCACGCGCATTCAGCGCGCGCAGCGCCTGCAGCTCGCGCAGCAGGTCCGGCGGTGGTGCGGCGTTCGCAGCCAGGCGGCCGATGTTGCCGGCCAGCGCGGCGACCTCGGTGATGCCCAGTGTCGCCGCGGCACCGGCCAGCGCGTGCAGCAGCCGGCGCACGCCCTCGGTGTCGCCGGCCTCGAACAGGCGCAGCGCTTCGTCGGCGTCGCGCGCATGCAGCTGCAGGTAGGTGCCGAGCAGGCTGCGGTACAGGCGCACGTTGCCGCCCAGCCGCTCGAGTCCGCCGCGCACGTCCAGCGCCGGCAACAGCCGCTGCAGGCTCGACGCCTCGTCCTGCAGCGCGGGCGGCACGGCCGGCGCGGCGCGCTCGCCCGGTGTGATCCAGGCCAGCAGCACCGCCTGCAGCTCGGCCGGGTCGATCGGCTTCGGCAGGTGCGCGTTCATGCCGGCGTCGAGGCACTCCTGCCGGTCGGATTCGCGCGCCGCGGCGGTCATGGCGATCACCGGCAGGCCGCCGTTGGGCAGCCGGCGCAACAGGCGCGTCGCCTGCAGTCCATCCATCACCGGCATCTGCACGTCCATCAGCGCCAAGTCGAAGGCCGACTTGCGCAGCCGGTCGATCGCCTCGATGCCGTTGTTGGCGATGATCACCTGCATGCCGGCGCGCACCAGCAGCTCGCCGGCGACCTGCTGGTTGATCGGGTTGTCCTCGACCAGCAGCACGCGCGCGCCGCGGATCGCGCGCAGCGCGCGGGCCTCGGCGTTCGGCACCGCCGGGGCCTCATCGCGGTGGTGCGGCGGCGCTTCCGGCGCGGGCAGCGGCGAGCGCTTCTCGAGCCGCACGATCGCGTCGTACAGCCGCGAGGGCGTCGTCGGCTTCGTCAGCACGCGGTCGGCCGGCACCGCGCCGGCCAGCACCAGCGTGCGCTGCACGCTCGACGACGACACCAGCACCATGATCGCCAGCCGATCCACGGCGGCCGGGTGGCTCTTGCTGTGCAGCGCCTGCGCCAGCTGCGGATCGTCGCCGAGGCCGGGCGTGCGCTCGTCCAGCAGCAGCAGCTGGTAGGGCTGGCCGGCGCTGTCGGCGATGCGCAGCTCGTCGAGCGCGGCGGCGGCGCTGCCGACCACGCTGACCTCGAAGCGCCACGATTCGAGCAGCTGCCGCAGGATGCGCGCCGAGGTCTCCTGCGGATCGATCACCAGCGTGCGCAGTCCGGCGCCGGCGCCCCGTTCCGGGCGCTGACCATCCGGCACGCGGCCGAAGCGCGCGCTGAAGCTGAACACCGAGCCCTCCCCCGGCGCGCTCGTGACCGAGATGATGCCGCCCATCATCTCGACCAGCCGCTTGCAGATCGCCAGCCCGAGGCCGGTGCCGCCGAAGCGCCGCGTCGTCGAGCGGTCGGCCTGCGCGAAGGGCTTGAACAGGCCCGCGGCCTGCTGCGGCGTCAGCCCGATGCCGCTGTCCTTCACTGCGAAGCGCAGCACGGCGTCGTCGCCCTGCAAGGTCAGCAGCTCGGCGCTCAGCACCACCTCGCCGCGGCGCGTGAACTTCACCGCATTGCCGACCAGGTTGTTCAGCACCTGCGTCAGCCGCAGCGGATCACCGATCAAGCGCGGCGGCAGCCGGGGGTCGAGCTCGACGAACAGGCCGAGGCCCGACAGCTCGGCACGCGCCGAGAACAGGCTGGCGACGTTGTCGAGCACCCCCTCGGGATCGAAGGCCTCGTGCTCCAGCGTCAGCTTGTCGGCCTCGATCTTCGAGAAGTCGAGGATGTCGTCGAGCAGCCGCATCAGCGCCTTCGACGCGGTCTGCACCTTGACCAGGTAGTCGCGCTGGCGCTCGTCGAGCTCGGTGTCCAGCGCCAGGTGCGTCAGGCCGATGATCGCGTTCATCGGCGTGCGCACCTCGTGGCTCATGTTGGCGACGAAGCGGCCCTTGGCCTCGTCGGCGGCCAGCGCAGCATCGCGCGCCGCGGCCAGCTCGGTCGCACGCGCCTGCTCGTCGCGGTGCATGTCGACCAGCCGCGCGTGCAGCCGGCCGTTCTCGATCAGCAGCTCCATCAGCACGTAGCTGGCGGCGAACAGGCCGTAGATGCGCCCGGCGTAGAAGCCGAGGTCGTAGCGGCCGGCATTGAAGACGGCCGACAGCGCGATGTCGAAGACCCAGGCCGCCATCACCACCAGCAGCCACAGGTCGAGCACGCTGCGGCGCCGGCCTGCGCGCACCTGCTGCACCAGCACACCCAGCGCCGCAGCGGCGGCCAGCCAGACGCTGCCGACGACGGCGAGCATCGCCGGCGTGTAGCGGTTGCCCACCATGATCGGCGGCAGCAGCGCCTCGCCGGTGGTGGCCAGCAGCGTCAGGCCGAGTGCGGCGGCCATGAGCACGGTGAATCCGCCGGCCAGCTGGTGCATCGACAGCCGGGCGGCCGGGTCGGTCACCGCATAGACGATGACCGCCAACGGGAAGCCGGCGTGCCAGAACATGTACAGCCAGGCGGTGCTCTGGGCACCACCGCCGATCAGCCCGCCGGGCGCGAACAGCCCCGGAAAGCTGAGCAGGTGCGCCAGGGCCAGCAGCGCCGTGAACAGGTAGCCGCCGGCCAGCAGCGCCAGCGCCCGCGAGCGATCGACGCGGAACTGTCCGGCCAGCAGCATCGCAGTGATCAGGTCGCTGACGATCAACGCCGATTCATAGACCGGGATGAAGCCGGCGAACGGCTTCAGCGGCTGCTTGGCGAACGGCAGCAGCGCAGCGAACAGCAGCGCCGAGCCGAGCACCACCGCCAGCGCGCGCCGGCGCATCGTGTCGGTGACCGCATCGGATGACAGCACCAGGGCGACCGGTGCGGCGGCGTTGGCGTGGGGCATGGCTCAGCGCACCGCGTCGCCGAGCGTGAAATAGAAGCTCGCACCGGCGCCGGGCGTCGCATCGGCCCAGACGCGGCCGCCATGGCGCTGCACCACCCGCTCGACGATCGACAGGCCGACGCCGCTGCCTTCGAATTCGTCCTGCCGGTGCAGGCGCTGGAAGGCCTGGAACAGCTGCGCGGCCTGCGCCATGTCGAAGCCGGGGCCGTTGTCGCGCACGTAGAAAACGCTGCGGCCGTCCTGCTTCTCGCTGCCGATCTCGATGCGCGGCCGCGGCGTGTGGCGCGTGAACTTCAACGCGTTCGACAGCAGGTTGACGTAGACCTGGCGCAGCAGCGCCGCATCGGCCTCGATGATCGGCAGCGCATCGCAGACGATCTGCGCGGGATGGTCCGGCTGCGGGCGGCGCAGGTCGTCGAGCACGTCCTGCACCAGCGGCGCCAGGTCCACCGGCTGCAGGTCGAGCGCCTTGCGGCCCAGGTGCGACAGCCGCATCAGGTCGTCGATCAGCCGGTTCATGCGGCGCGCCGAGCGCTCGATGTCGCCGAGCCACTGCAGGTGGTCATCGGCCAGGCGCGCGCCGGCATGCTTGCGCAGCAGCATCGCAAAACCGAGCACGGCGTTCAGCGGCGAGCGCAGGTCGTGCGAGGCCGAGCGGGTGAAGGCATCGAGCTCGCGGTTGCTGGCTTCGAGCTCGGCGACGTGGCGCCGCACGCGCTGTTCGAGCGCCGCATTCTCCTGGCGCAGCCGGCGCATTGCCAGGCCGCGCTCGATCACCGGCAGCACGGTGTCGAGATGGAAGGGCTTGAGCACGTAGTCGCAGGCGCCGGCCTGCATCGCCTCGACCGCGCTGCCGATCGTGCCGTCGGCGGTCATCAGCACGACGGCGAGCAGCGGATCGAGCTCCAGCGCGGCGCGGGTCAGCGCGATGCCGTCGGTGCCGGGCATCATCTGGTCGGTCAGCAGCATGTCGCAGCCGCCGCGGCGCAGCTGCGCCAGCGCTTCGCCGGCACTGCCGACACCGACGATGTCGAAGTCCCGGCCTTCGAGCGCGCCGCACAAGGCCTGCAGCTGGATCGGCTCGTCGTCGACGATCAGCAGGCGCGCCCGACCGGCTTCCGGTTCCCAACTGCTGCGCTCTTGGCCGCTCATCGCATCTCCCGCCACTGCGTTCGGACGATAGAAGGAGAGCACTGCGCCTTTCTCTCCCCGGGGCGCAGCATGCCACGCGCCGCGGCCGGTGTCATCCAGCCGCGGTCCGATGCGGGACGTGGGGTCTTATCGAGGGCAGTTGGCCGCGTTCGCCTCGGCGCCGCGGAAGACCCCGTTGCCGCTGATCGTGCTGCCCGGACTGTTCACCACCTCGCCGTACTGGTGCGGCCCGGTGTTCGGGAAGCAGGCCCGGTTGTTGCGCACGATCGCGCCCGAGTCCGGCGTGTCGCCGGGACCGATCGGGCCGCCGATGGTCACCGCCGCGTGGTAGTTCACATGGTCGACGATGCTGAGGTTGTTCTCGACGACGATGCCGGGCGCGGCGTTGATGCAGAAGCTGCAGTTGCCGAGATTGATCACCGTGTTCCCGCGCAACACGAAGTGGGTGAAGGCCTCGGGCGTGTCGTAGCCGGTGGTCACCGAGAAGCCGTAGCAGCCGCCGGTCGATTGGGCCTGCTCGATGCGGTTGTTCTCGATCAGCAGGCCGTCCATCCGCCCATGGAAGGTCACGTTGCCGCCCTGGCAGACGCCGTTGACGGTCGAGTTGTGCAGGAAGCGGTTGCCGCGCAGCGTGATGTTGCGTCCCGCATGGTCGTTGCCCGACAGGTAGATCGCGTGGTTGAACGCGCTGCCGGAGAAGTTGTTGCGCTCGAAGACGTTGCCCTCGATCAGCGCGTCGTTGAACTGGCCGAGGATGCCCATGCTGCTGTTGAAGGCGATGCGCGAGTTCAGCAGCCTGAAATTGTGGATGCCGTGCAGCGGCGCCGGCTGCGAGTGGATCGCGATCTGGAAGCCGGTGAACTCGACGTTCTCGACCGTGATGTCATGCAGGTTGTCGCGCAGCCACAGGCCCCAGTGGGTTTGGCCCTGGCCATCGAGCTTCAGGTTGCGGATCACATAGCCGCCGTCGTTGACGGCGCTCTGCCAGCGACCGAACTCGATTGCCGCGGCGTAGGCCGGCGAGCGCAGCCAGGGCACCGGACCGCTGCCGTAGGCATCGACGACCAGCGGTTGCGCTGCCGTCACGTTCGGGTTCTCCAGCGGCACGATGCGGAAGCCGTTCCACGCCCCGCCACGCGCGAACAGCAGCTGCGCGCCGGCCGGCAATGCGTTGACATTGAAGCCCTCGACGGTGCGCTTCGGCGCCGTGGCGCTGGTGCCGGGGTTGGCGTTGTCGCCGGCCACGCAGCCGGGTGCGGCGCCTTCCTGGCAGTCGGAGAAGTAGTAGGTGTTTGCCGGTGGCGGCGGGGGCGGCGGAGGAGGCGGCGGAGGAGGCGGCGGGGGCGGGGGCGGGGGCGGGGGCGGGGGCGCGGTGACCTGCACGTCGCAGGCCTTGACCAGCCCCGGCGCCGGGTCGACGCGGAAGAACGTGGCGCTGCAGGTGCCGCTGCCGAGCATCATCTTCGTCACGTACCGGCCTTCGGCGCCGTAGCGCACGAGGGCCCGCGGCACGACGCGGAAGGCCTGGCCTTCGCGGGCGATGCGCCGCCATTCGGTGGTGTCGGCCGCGGCCGGTGCGGCGGCACCGCCGCGGGCGGCCTGCAGCGCCTGGCGGCGCGCCGGCTCGGCGGCGGCGGCGGCCGCGGTCTCGGCCTCGGGGCCGGCGTCGCCGCCGCCGCAGCCGGCGAGCACCGCGGCGGTCAGCCAGGTCGAATGGAAGAGGCGTGAAAACCGCGGGCGGCTGATCGGGTCGTTCATGCGGGGGTCCGTGGAATGAGGATGACGGCTGAGCGCCGGACGGGCGGCAGCGTAGCGAGTGCCGGCAGCCGCTGCGATGACAAGCTCTGGTACTTGTCGGACGTGTGCTTCGTGTGCTAGTGAATGAGTCCCAGCCGCAGCGCCTTGACGACGGCCTGGTGCTTGTTGATGCAGCCGAGCTTGCGCGCAGCGTTGTGCAGATGGCGCACGGCGGTCTGTTCGCTGATGCCGAGGATGCGGCCCAGCTCCCACGCGGTCTTGCCGTGCATCGTCCAGCGCAGGCCTTCGAGCTCGCGCGTGGTCAGCGGCGGCGGCTCGGCGTCGGTCGCCGGCGGCAGCAGCAGCCGCAGCGCGGTGTCCTGTGCATGCACGGCGAAGAGCTGCAGGTCGGCCGTCATCCGGCTCGTCTCGGCAGGGCATCGCGGCAGCGCCCGGTCGCGGTCGACACCGATGAAGAAGTGGCGCCCGCCGGGCAGGTGCAACGCCATCGCGATGCCGTGTGCGAAGCCGAAGGGCGCCTGCGTTTCCCAGACATCGGCCTGGTCGACCGCCGCGTAGGTCTGCCGGTCCCACAGGATCGGCAGGCTGCTGAGCTTGCAGTGCTGCATCACGGGGCAGCGGCGCCCCTGCGCCGTGTCGTGGAACTGCCCGAGGAAGGCCGCCGGAGTGTTGTGCACGCAGACGAAGTCGGAATCTGCGCCGAACCGATCGAGCACGGCCATCGCCGACACGGTGTCGAAGCCGAGCTGGCGCGTGAAGCGCAGCGTCTGCGCCAGCAGTTCATGCGGCGTTGCCACCGCCGTCACCGCCAGGAACTCGTCACGCAACCGTGCGCCTTGCTCGCCCTTCGTCGTCCCCAACGGCATTCCCCACTGCAACAGCGGGGGGATCGTATCGGCCCATTCACTCGGGGCGGTGGTCAACAAATGGCAACGATTGAAACGGTACGCTGCAGAACCGCTTGACTTCTTTCCGGACATTGGAGGGCGGGTGTGTCCAGACTTTAGTCAGTTGAGCTGCCTTGAACTCATACATGACCGATCCGGACAGGTGCGTGGGCACCGGCGTTGCGCGTCTTCGGCGATTGAAACGGCGCCAACCTCCCGTTTGGTCGGGGTTTGCACTAGGTTCGTGCAATCCGGCACGGGCGTTGCACCAAGAGCGTCGACCGGGGCTCGCCAACGGCCCCGAACCATTCCACCGATCGAGGAGCACATCCCATGAAGCGTCGCCCGTTCAGCCTGGGCCTGATGGCCGCCGCCAGCCTCACCGCGCTGGCCGCCGGCTCCGCCGCCCAGGCGGCAGACGAGATCCGCATCGCTCACATCTACAGCAAGACCGGCCCGCTCGAAGCCTACGGCAAGCAGACGGCGCTGGGCTTCCTGATGGGGCTGGACTACGCGACCGGCGGCACGATGGCGGTGGCTGGCAAGAAACTGGTGGTCATCGAGAAGGACGACCAGGGCAAGCCCGACCTCGGCAAGAGCCTGCTGGCCGCCGCCTACAACGACGACAAGGCCGACCTGGCGGTCGGGCCGACCTCGTCGGGCGTCGCGCTGGCGATGCTGCCGGTGGCCGAAGAGGCCAAGAAGATCCTGCTGGTCGAGCCGGCGGTCGCCGATTCGATCACCGGCGACAAGTGGAACAAGTACATCTTCCGCACCGGCCGCAACAGCTCGCAGGACGCGATCTCCAATGCCGTCGCGCTCGACAAGGCCGGCGTGACGATCGCCACGCTGGCGCAGGACTACGCCTTCGGCCGCGATGGCGTGAAGGCCTTCAAGGAATCGATCAAGAACGCCAAGATCGTCCACGAGGAATACCTGCCGACGACGACCACCGACTTCACCGCCGGCGCGCAGCGGCTGATCGACAAGCTGAAGGACCAGCCCGGGCGCAAGGTGATCTGGATCATCTGGGCCGGCGCCGGCAATCCGTTCAAGATCGCCGACATGGATCTCAAGCGCTACAACATCGAGATCGCCACCGGCGGCAACATCCTGCCCGCCATGGCCTCGTACAAGCAGTTCCCGGGCATGGAAGGCGCCACCTACTACTACTTCGGCATTCCGAAGAATGCGGTCAACGAGTGGCTGGTCGCCAACCACTACTCGAAGCACAAGACGCCGCCGGATTTCTTCACCGCCGGCGGCATGAGCGCGGCGATTGCCGTCGTCGAGGCGCTGAAGAAGACCAAGGGCGACACGGCGACCAACAAGCTGATCGGCACGATGGAAGGCATGAGCTTCGACACGCCGAAGGGCAAGATGACCTTCCGCAAGGAAGACCACCAGGCGATGCAGAGCATGTACCACTTCAAGATCAAGGCCGACCCGGCCTTCGCGTGGGGCGTGCCGGAGCTGGTGCGCGAGATCAAGCCCGAAGAGATGTCTGTGCCTATCCGCAACAAGCGCTGACGCGCTTGTTGCGGTAGGCACTGCGTACCCGAACGTTCCGCTCCCCCAGCCCCCTCCGGGAGGGGGCTCCAGTTTGGTCGACGAGGAGACAGGTATGCGCAGATCGTGTGTCTGGCGTGCTGGATTGCTGCTGCTCGTTTGCAGCGCAGTCCAGGGCGCACCTCTTCCGCAACTGGTGATCGACACGTCGAAGACGACGGTCTCGGGCCTCTCGTCGGGCGGCTACATGGCCGTGCAATTGCACGTCGCGTACTCGGCCACCTTCAAGCACGGCGCCGCGGCGATCGCCGGCGGGCCGTTCTATTGCGCCGAGGGGTCGGTGACGCACGCCACCGGCCGCTGCATGGCGCACAACACCAGCATCCCCGTGTCGACGCTGGTCAACACCACCAACAGCTGGGCGGGAAGCGGCTGGCTCGACCCGGTTTCCAACCTGCAGAACTCCAAGGTCTACCTGTTCTCAGGCGCGCTCGACAGCAAGGTCACGCCGCCGGTGATGGACGACCTGAAGACCTATTACCAGAGCTTCGTGCCGGCGGCCAACATCGTCTACAGGAAGGACGTCGCGGCCGAGCATGCGATGGTCACCGACGACTACGGCAACGGCTGCAGCACGCTGGGCGCGCCCTACATCAGCGACTGCAACTTCGACCTGGCCGGCACGCTGCTGCAGCACCTGTACGGCGCGCTGAACCCGCGCAACAACGGCACGCTCGGCGGCAGCTTCGTCGAATACGAGCAAACGCCTTATGTGAGCGGCCACGGCATGGCCACCACCGGCTGGGTCTACGTGCCGCAGGCCTGCGCTGCCGGCCAGAGCTGCCGGCTGCACGTGGTGCTGCACGGCTGCAAGCAGAACACCGCCGACGTCGGCCAACAGTACGTGCGCAACACCGGCTACAACCGCTGGGCCGACAGCAACAACATCGTGATGCTGTACCCGCAGACGAGCCTCGCGGCGACCAACAGCTGCTGGGACTGGTGGGGCTACGACAGCGCCAACTACGCCAAGAAGAGCGGCCCGCAGATGGTGGCGGTCAAGGCCATGGTCGACCGCGTGTCGAGCGGCACGCCGCCGTCGAACCTGCCCGCACCGACCGGCGTCGGCACCTCGGGCGCGACCAACACCAGCATGACGATCGTGTGGAACGCGGTGACCGGCGCCACCGGCTACAACGTCTACCGCGGCGCGACCAAGGCCAACGGTGCGCCGGTCGCGGCAACCACCTTCAACGACACCGGACTGTCGCCCGGCACCACCTACCAGTGGACCGTCAAGGCGGTCGATGGCAACGGCGCCGAAGGCCCCGCATCGGCGCCGCCGGCCAGCGGCACGACGACCGGCAGCGCCGCCACCTGCTTCACCGCCAGCAACTACGCCCACACCACCGCCGGCCGTGCCTATGCGCTGTGGGGCTGGACCTATGCCAACGGCTCGAACCAGTCGATGGGCCTGTGGAACATCTACACGACGACGACACTGAAGCAGACCGGCTCGAACCACTACGTGATCGGCACCTGCCCCTGAACCTCGCGACACCATGCTCGAAACGAAAGACCTGACCATCCGCTTCGGCGGGCACGTGGCCGTCGACCACGTCAGCTGCGCCTTCAAGCCCGGCACGCTGACGGCGATCGTCGGGCCGAACGGCGCCGGCAAGACGACCTACTTCAACCTCATCTCGGGGCAGCTGCCGGCGAGCGAAGGCCGCGTGCTGCTCGATGGTGAGGACCTGACGGGCCTGCCGGCGCCGCTGCGCACGCGGCGCGGGCTCGGCCGCGCGTTCCAGCTGACGCAGCTATTCCCCAATCTGAGCGTGCGCGAGAACGTTCGGCTGGCGATCCAGGCGCGCGAATCCGGCCGCGGCAAGGGCGGGCCGATGGGCGGGCTGGACCTGTGGCGCGTGTGGCTCGATCGCCAGGCCTGGGTCGACGAGGCGGAAGCGCTGCTGGCGCAGGTGCGCCTGGCCGACAAGCGTGACGTCGCCGCATCGGCACTGCCGCACGGCGATCAGCGCAAGCTGGAGGTGGCGCTGCTGATCGCGCTCGACCCGAAGGTCTTCATGTTCGACGAACCGACCGCCGGCATGAGCGTAGACGACGTGCCGGTGATCCTCGACCTGATCCGCAGCCTGAAGCAGCGCCGCGACTGCGCGATCCTGCTGGTCGAGCACAAGATGGACGTGGTGCGCGAGCTGTCCGACCGCATCATCGTGCTGCACAACGGCGCGCTGGTCGCCGACGGCGAGCCGGCCGCGGTGATCGCGTCGCCGGTGGTGCAGCAGGCCTACCTGGGCATGGCCGCCGAGGAGCCGGCATGAGCAATATTCTCGAATTGAGCGGCGTGCACACGCACATTGGCGCTTATCACATCCTGCACGGCGTCGACTTCGCGGTGCCGGCCGGCGAGGTGACGATGCTGCTCGGCCGCAATGGCGCCGGCAAGACGACGACCTTGCGCACGATCATGGGCCTGTGGCAGCCGAGCCAGGGCGACGTGCGCTTCAAGGGCCGCAGCCTGAAAGGCCAGGCGACGCCCGACATCGCGACCCAGGGCATCGCCTACGTACCCGAGAACATGGGCATCTTCAGCGACCTGACGGTCAAGGAAAACATGGTGCTCGCCGCGCGCGCCGCCCGCCACGCCGGCGAGCTGGACACCAAGCGCCTCGACTGGATCTTCGACCTGTTCCCGGCGCTGAAGAAGTTCTGGCTCTACCCGGCCGGAAAACTCTCCGGCGGCCAGAAGCAGATGCTCGCCGTCGCACGCGCGATCTGCGAGCCGCGCGAGCTGATCCTGATCGACGAGCCGAGCAAGGGCCTGGCGCCGTCGATCATCCAGAATCTCATTTCGGCCTTCAACGAGCTGAAGCGCCAGCGCACGACGATCCTGCTCGTCGAGCAGAACTTCATGATGGCCAAGGCGCTCGGCGACCACGTCGCGGTGATGGACGACGGCCGTGTCGTGCACCGCGGCGCGATGCGCGAGCTGGCCGAGGATCAATCGCTGCAGCAGCGCTTGCTGGGTTTGTCGCTGGGAGCGCATCAATGACTGCCACCGTCTCCACCCCCACGGCCGCACCGGCAGCGGCCGCCGCCGCGGCGGTGCCGAAGGCCCGCTTCGACTGGGTTCCGCTGGCGCTCGTCGCGGCGCTGGCGCTGGCCGCCTGGCCGTTGATCGGCAGCTCGAGCACCTGGTTGACGCTGACCGTCGCCGGCCTCGCGATGGGCCTGATCGTCTTCATCACCGCGTCGGGCCTGACGCTCGTCTTCGGCCTGATGGACGTGCTGAACTTCGGCCACGGCGTGTTCATCGCGCTCGGTGCCTTCGTCGCCACCAGCGTGCTCGGCGCCACCGCCGGCTGGACAGGAGGATTCGGCCAGCTCGGCGGCGTGTTCCTCGCGATGCTCGTCGCGATGGCCACCGCCGGCGCGATCGGCTGGGCCTTCGAGCGGGTGATCGTGCGGCCGGTCTACGGCCTGCACCTGAAGCAGATCCTGATCACGATGGGCGGCATGATCGTCGGCGAAGAGATCATCAAGATGATCTGGGGCCCGGGCCAGATTCCGCTGCCGCTGCCCGACGTGCTGCGCGGTTCCTACCTGATCGGTGACGCGGCCATCGGCAAGTACCGCGTGCTGGCGATGGTCATCGGCCTGGTTGTTTTCGCGGCGCTGGTGTTCACGCTGAACCGCACCAAGATCGGCCTCTTGATCCGCGCCGGCGTGCAGGACCGCGAGATGGTCGAGTCGCTCGGCTACCGCATCCGGCGGCTGTTCGTCGGCGTCTTCGTCGCCGGCTCGGCGCTGGCCGGCCTGGGCGGCGTGATGTGGGGCCTGTTCCAGCAGAACGTGATCCCGCAGCTCGGCGGCCAGGTCAACGTGCTGATCTTCATCGTCATCATCATCGGCGGGCTGGGCTCGACGCTCGGCTGCTTCGTCGGCGCGCTGCTGGTGGGATTGCTCGCGAACTACACCGGCTACCTGACGCCGAAGGTCGCGCTGTTCTCGAACATCGGCTTGATGGTGGCGATCCTCTTGTGGCGGCCGCAGGGCTTGTACCCCGTGACGAACCGCTGAAGGCCCTGGCGATGCTGAACCGAATCCTCTCCCACGACCTGCCGAAAAGCCGCTGGCTGGCGATCGCGCTGGTCATCATCCTGATCGCGCTGGCGGTCGCGCCGTTCGCCTTCCCCGGCAGCAAGGCGCTCAGCGTCGCCGCGAAGATGCTGGTCTTCGTGCTGCTGGTGGCCAGCTACGACCTGCTGCTCGGCTACACCGGCATCGTCAGCTTCGCGCACACGATGTTCTTCGGCATCGGCGCCTATGGCGTCGCGATCGCCAGCACGCGGCTCGGCGAGGGCTTCGGCGCGGTGCTGGCCGGTCTCGGCATCGCGCTGGTGATCTCGCTGGTGCTGTCGCTGGTGATTGGCCTGTTCTCGCTGCGCGTCAAGGCGATCTTCTACGCGATGATCACCTTGGCCGTCGCGGCCGCGTTCCAGACGCTGGCCTCGCAGCTGTCGGACCTGACCGGCGGCGAGGACGGCCTGACCTTCAAGAACCCGGGCGTGCTGAGTCCCTCGTTCGAGCTCTTCGAGGAGCCGATCCTCGGCGTGATGGTCGACGGCAAGCTGTTCAGCTACTACCTGCTGTTCGTCGTCGTGCTGGTGCTGTTCCTGGCCTTGCTGCGCATCGTCAACTCGCCGTTCGGCCGCGTGCTGCAGGCGATCCGCGAGAACGACTTCCGGGCCGAGGCGATCGGCTACCGCACCGTCGTCTATCGCACCTTGAGCAACGTGATGGCGGCCCTGTTCGCGACCGTCGCCGGCGCCTTGCTGGCCCTGTGGCTGCGCTACACCGGCCCCGACACCACGCTGAGCTTCGAGATCATGCTCGACATCCTGTTGATCGTCGTCATCGGCGGCATGGGCACGATGTACGGCGCAGTGGTCGGCGCGGTGCTCTTCGTGCTGGCGCAGAACTACCTGCAGGACCTGCTGAAGATCGGCGAGACGGCGCTGGCCAACGTGCCGGTGCTGTCCAGCCTGGTCTCGCCCGACCGCTGGCTGCTGTGGCTCGGCGTGCTGTTCGTGCTGTCGGTCTACCACTTCCCCACCGGCATCGTCGGCAAGCTGCGCGCGCGGGCGCTGCAGCGGGCCGCGGCCTGATCTTCAACAACAAGGACACATCATCGTGATGACAAGACAGCGCAAGCTGCTGATCTGTGCCGCAGCGGCCACCCTGCTCGCCGCATGCGGCGACGACACCGAGGTCACCAGCGGGCCGGTGATCGAGTTCAACGCCAAGCCGGCCTATATCGGCACGGTGCGCAGCACCAGCTACGACGGCAATGCCGACGACCTGCTGACGGCCGGCCTCGGCCGCAGCGGCCTGGCCTCGGCGGTGGCGCCGACGACCTCGGCGACGCCGACCGCCGCCGAGCTGCGCCGGCTGACGATCTACAACAACTACCGTGCGCTGGTCGACATGACGGCGAACGGCGGCTATGGCGTCTTCTACGGCCCCGGCATCACCGCCGAAGGCACTGCGCCGACCAGCGAAGGCAAGATCGCCGGAACCGAGCTGCTCACGTTCAGCGACGACGGCAGCGGACGCCGCAACGTCACGCTGATGGTGCAGATCCCCGACAGCTTCTCGCCCGACAACGCGTGCATCGTGACGGCCACGTCGTCCGGCTCGCGCGGCGTCTACGGCGGCATCTCCACCGGCGAGTGGGGCCTGAAGCGCGGCTGCGCGGTGGCCTACACCGACAAGGGCACCGGCGGCGCGCCGCACGATCTGGCCAACGACACCGTGCCGCTGATCGACGGCACGCGCTCCAGCGCCGCCAGCGCCGGCGCGACCGCACAGTTCCGCGCCAACCTGACCGCCGCCGAGCTTGCTGCGCTGAACACCGCGACGCCGAACCGCTTCGCCTTCAAGCATGCGCATTCGCAGCAGAACCCCGAGAAGGATTGGGGTACGTCCACGCTGCAGGCGGTCGAGTTCGCGTTCTGGGCGCTCAACGAGAAGTACGGCGCGCTGCTCGATAACGGCCAACGCGAGCGGCGGCTGAAGGCCTCGAACACGCTGGTGATCGCGTCCAGCATCTCCAATGGTGGCGGCGCCGCGATCGCCGCGGCCGAAGCCGACGCCGGTGGGCTGATCGATGGTGTCGCGGTCGCCGAGCCGGCGGTCGAGCTGCCGGCCAACCCGGGCGTCACGGTGCAGCGCGGTGTCGCGCCGGTGCCGCTGGCGGCGAAGACGCTGGTCGACTTCACCAGCTATGCCAACCTGTTCCAGAGCTGCGCCGCGCTGTCGACGCAGACGGCCGGCGCGCCCGGCGCGGCCTTCGTTGTCGCCGCGTTCGCGACCAACCGCTGTGCGTCGCTGAAGGCCAAGGGCCTGCTGGCCGCCGACACCCCGGCCGCGCAGGCCGACGAGGCGCTGCAGAAGCTGCGCGACTACGGCTGGGAGCCGGAGGCCGCGATCCTGCATGCCTCGCACGCGGCCTTCGAGGTCGCGTCGGCGGTCACGGTGACTTTCGCCAATTCGTTGTCGCGCTCGAGCGTCAAGGACCATCTCTGCGGCTACAGCTACGGCTCGACCACCGCCGCCGGCGTGCCGAATGCGCTGGCGCCGGCGCCGCTGGCGACGATGGCCGCCACCGGCAACGGCGTGCCGCCGTCGTCCGGCGTGCAGCTGATCAACAACCTGAGCCCCGGCGCGCCGTTGCGCGACCTGTTCTCGTTCTCGCCGTCGACGATGCGGCAGGACTTCAACCTCGACGGCGCGTTGTGCCTGCGTGATCTGCTGAGCGGCAGCAGCGCGCCGGCGCAGGCGCTGCGCAGCGGTCTCGACGAAACCCGGCGCAGCGGCAACCTGCGCGGCAAGCCGGCGCTGATCGTGCACGGCCGCGCCGATGCGCTGCTGCCGGTGAACCACACCTCGCGGCCCTACACGGCGCTGAACAAGAAGGTCGAGGGCGCGGCCAGCAAGCTGTCGTACATCGAGGTTGCCAACGCCCAGCACTTCGACGGCTTCATCGGCCTGCCCGCGCTGCTGCCGGGTTACGACAGCCGCTACGTGCCGCTGCACCTGTACCTGAACCGGGCGCTCGACGCGATGTACGCGCACTTGAAGAACGGCACGGCGCTGCCGGCGAGCCAGGTCGTGCGCACCGTGCCGCGCGGCGGCACGCCGGGCACTGCGCCGGCCCTGACGGCGGCCAACGTGCCGGCCATTGCAGCGGCGCCGGCCGCCGCCAATGCCATCACGATGAGCGGCACCACGCTGACCGTGCCGGACTGATCCAAGGACTGCGAGCGATGAGCGCCTTCAGCTCCCACTACCTGCGCTGCGAAGGGCGCGAGCTGCACTACGTCGAGTGGGGTGCGCAGCACGACGAGGTGGTGATCGCCTGGCACGGCCTCGCGCGCACCTGCCGCGACATGGACGACATCGCCGCGCAGCTCAGCACGCGCTACCGCGTGATCTGCCCGGACACGATCGGCCGCGGCCTGTCGCAATGGAGCCCGGATCCGGATGCCGAGTACTGCCTCGACTTCTATGCCCGCCTCGCCGAATCGCTGGTCGACCAGCTCGGCATCCGGCAGTGCCATTGGCTCGGCACCTCGATGGGCGGTGCGATCGGGTTGAAGTCGGCGGCGACGCGGCTGCGCGGCCGCATCCGCCGCCTGCTGATCAACGACATCGGCGCCGAGGTGGCGCCGCCGGCGTTGCAGCGCATTCGCAACTACGTCGGCCATCCGGAGGCCTTCGCGACGGTCGGCGAGCTGGAGCAGTACTTCCGCACCGTCTACAAGCCCTACGGCTGGCTGAGCGATGCGCAGTGGCGGCGGCTGACCGAGACCAGCACCCGCCGCCTGCCCGATGGCCGCGTGACGTCGCACTACGACCCGGCGATCGTGCGCCAGTTCATCGCCCATCCGAACGACTACGACCAGTGGGACGCCTGGGACAGCCTCGAGCTGCCGGTGCTGGTGCTGCGCGGCATCGATTCGGACCTGCTGCTGCCCGACGTCGCCGACGCGATGCGCTCGCGCGGCCCGCAGGCCGTCGTCGTGACGATCGACGGCTGCGGCCATGCGCCGGCGCTGAACACGCCGGAGCAGTTCGCGCTGGTCGAGCGCTTCTTCGCCGGCACGGCCTGAGCCGCTCGCTCGGCGCTAGCCGCTGCTGCGCGGCGAATTCAGCCACTGGCTGAGCGCCTTGCGCAGCACCTCCAGCGCCAGCGGCTTCGTCAGCACGCCGTCCATGCCGGCGGCCAGGCAGGCGTTGCGGTCGCTGGCACCGGCATGCGCCGTCAACGCGATGATCGGCGCCCCGGGCCAGCGGCCGGCGCGCTGCAGCTCGCGCAGCCGGCGGGTGGCCTCCAGCCCGTCCATACCCGGCATCTGCAGGTCCATCAGCACCAGCGTCGGCGGCCGGTCGAGGCAGGCGTCCACCGCCTGCGCGCCGTCGCCGGCGGTGCGCACCGCGAGCCCGAGGGTGCGCAGGAATTCCTGGCCGATCATCTGGTTCACCGGGTTGTCCTCGACCAGCAGCACCTCGGCGCCGGCCGGCCAGCGCGGCAGGTCGGGTGTCGGCGCGGGGCGCGGGGCCGTGGCGGCATCGGCCGCCCGCGTGGCCTCCATGTCGTCGAACTGCGCCAGCACCGCCGGCGCCATCGGCGTCACCGCGCGCCCGATGCCGAGGTGGCGCGCCTGCGCTTCGAGCCCCGGGTCGTGCCAGTCGGGCCGGATCAGCAGGTGCATGGGAACGCCGGGCAGCGCGTGCCGCAGCGGCGCCAGGTCGAGGCCGGTGTGCAGCGAGAACTCCGACAGCAGCACCAGTTGCGGCCGCTGCTGTTCGGCGGCCTGCAGCACCTGATCGAGGCTGGCCAGCAGCCGAACCTGCCAGCCCAGGCGCCGCAGCCGGCGCGCCAGCCACTCGCCGCCGGCGGTGGAGGTGCTGACCAGCCAGGCCATGCCGCGGCGGCGCGGCGCCGCCAGCGGCATGTTGCCGGGCGCCGGCGCCAGGCGCAGCTTCAGCGTGAAGCGCGCGCCGCCGGAGGGCGGGCTGTCGAGCGTGATGTCGCCGCCCATGTCGAGCGCCAGCGCGCGCGAGATCGCCAGGCCCAGGCCGGTGCCGCCGTGCTCGCGCGCCAGGCTGTCGTCGCCTTGCTCGAAGGCGTCGAAGATGCGCTCGCGCCGCGCCGGCGGAATGCCGGGGCCGGTGTCCTCGACGGCGAGCGTGACATCGAGCAGCCCGTCGGGCGCGTCCATCACGTTGACGGTCACGCCGATCTGGCCGCGCTGCGTGAACTTCGCGGCATTGCCGATCAGGTTGGTGGCGATCTGGCGCAGCGCGCGTTCGTCGCCGATCACCGGCCCGTCGCGGCCGACCCAGTCGAACATCAGCTTGACGCCGCGCTCGCGCACCATCGGCATCATGCCGCGCATCGTCGCGATCAGCGCCTGCACGAGGTCGAACGGGCGCGGCTTCAGCTCGGCGTGGCCGGCCTCGACGCGCGAGAAATCGAGCACCGCGTTGATCACCTGCAGCAGCGTCTCGCCCGAGCGCCGCGCGGTCTCCAGGTACCGCTGCTGCTCGGGCAGCGTCGCGACGCGCTGCGCCAGCTCGAGCATGCCGAGCACGCCGTTCAGCGGCGTGCGGATCTCGTGGCTCATGTGGGCGACGAAGCGCGATTTCGCGGCATTCGCGCGCTCGGCCTCGATCTGCCGCTCGCGCGCCAGCTTCAGCGCCGATTCGAGCCGCGCGGTGCGCTCGGCCACCAGCGCCTCGAGTTGCGCGCGCGTGCCCTCGAGCTCGTGGCGCTGCAGCGTCTGCTCGTGCACGTCGGCCAGCATGCCGGTGAGCAGTTTGCGGCCGTCGGGCAGGCGCTCGGCGCGGCCACGCTGGCGATACCAGCGGTATTCGCCGCCGCCGTGGCGGAAGCGGTAGTCGAGCTCCCAGCGCCGGCCCGCGCGCATCGCCGCGCCGACGACCTGGCGGAAGCGCTCGTGGTCGTCCGGATGCAGCCGTTCGAGCAGCGCTTCGGGCGCGGTCGGCGCATCCTCGCGGCGGAAGCCGATCAGCTCGAGGTAGCGGTCGGTCATGTAGAGGCCCGGCTCGCCGAGCACGCGCTCGAACAGGCCTTCGGCCGACGCGTCGACCGCGCGCTCGAAGCGCCGCGTCAGCGCCAGCAGCGATTGCTGCGCGCTCTTCTCGGCATGCACGTCGCTGACCGCGCCGGTGATGAAGGCCGGCCGCCCGTCATCGCCCGGCCAGACGCGGCCGCGGCCGCGCACCCAGCGCCACTGGTCGCGTGCATCGAGGTAGCGCAGCTCGTAGGTGAAGTGGCCGAGCGTCGCGAGCGCCTGCTGGTAGCGGGCGAGGAATTCCGGCAGGTCGTCGGGATGAACGCGGGCGTTGACGACATCGCGGTCGTCCGGCAGCGCCTCGGGCGCAAAACCGAACAGCTCGCGAAAGCTCGGCGAGTACCAGCTGGTGTCGTGCAGCAGGTCACGTTCCCAGTAGCCGTCGCGCGAGCCGGCGGCGACGCGCTCCAGCCGCTGCAGGCGCTCGCGCAGGTGCTCGTCGGCCATCGCAGCGCTTCCGGCGCGCTACGGACTGCGGTGGGGATCGGGCCGCATGGCTTCAGCCGCCTAACGTTTGAAGCGACCGTCCGCGCCGACGATCGACAGTTCCGAATAGACCAGGCCGGTGTGGTCGCTCGGCGAGTAGCTGACCTCGAGCCCGCCGATGTCGACCCGGTTCATGCTGTCGAGCGCCCGCTGCAGGCCGCTGCGGCTGGCATCCTTGCCGGCGCGGCGCAGGCCTTCGACCAGCACCTTGGCGGCCGCGAAGCCTTCGAGCATCGCCGGCGACACCTCGCCCAGGCCCTTGGCGACCGCCAGGTCGTGGGCTTCCTTGACGATCGGCGCGGCCAGCGAACGTTCGTACGGGAACACCTGGCTGACGATGGTGCCGCGCGCATGGTCCTTCAGCGACTTGACGAAGCCCGTCGACGCATTGTTCGACAAGGTCACCAGCTGGGCCCGCGAGCCGGCCGTTCGCAACTGGTTGACGCCGTCGACGACCGCGTCGCCCGAGCCGATGAACATCACCGCCTGCGCCTGCGAGGCGACGACCTTCGGCACGATGGCGCTGAAGTCGGGCTTGCTGCGGTTGTACTTCTCGTGCAGCACCGGCGCCTGCGCGGCGATCTTGAAGCCCTTCAGCGCGCCGATCGCGGCATCGGCGCCGAACGGATCGTCGACCTGGATGATCGCGATCTTCTGCATGCCGATCGAGGCCAGGTGCTGCACCGCGCGCTCGGCTTCGCGCTGGTAGGTGGCGCGCACGTTGTAGACCCACGGGTTGACCGGCTGGTGCAGCGCCATCGCGCCGGTCGACGGGCCGATCAGCGGCAGCTTGTGCTCGGCCAGCAGCGGCAGGATGGCCTGCGAGTGCGGCGTGCCGCGGGTCAGGAACAGCGCGACCACGCCCTGGTCGATCAGCTTCTTGGCGTTCTCGGCGGCGCGTTCGGGCTTGAAGTTGTCGTCGAGCGACAGCAACTCGATCGGCTGGCCGGCGACGCCGCCCTTGGCGTTGACCGCGTCGAGGTAGAGCTTCGCGCCTTCGGTGATCTCCTTGACGCCGGCGGCGACCGGGCCGGTGAAGCCCGCGGTCTGCCCGACCTTGATCTGCGCCGTCGCGGCGCCCTGCCACAAGCCCAATGCAATCAGCCAGCCCCACAACTGCCACGCTTTCATGCCTTGTCTCCTTTTGTGACGTGCATTCTGTGCTCAGCAACCGGGGTTTCGTCATTACGTAGGAACCGCAGGACCGGTGATCGATTGCTCGATCCGCGCCGTGGCGGGCGCGCGCCGCGCTGCTGACACCCCGTTGTCAGCAGGGATGCGGGGCCCGCCCGACAGCGCAGGAAGGTCAGGGTCGGCTGCATAGAATGCCCCGCTCCGCCCCCTCGTGGGCCGTCCCGAGCGCCCCATGACCGGCCGCGATCTCCCGCCCGACTCCCTCCGCTCCGGTGCCGGCCTGATCCGCATCCGCGGCGCACGCCAGCACAACCTGAAGAACCTCGACCTCGACATCCGCACCGGCGAGATGACGGTGGTCACCGGGCCCTCGGGCTCGGGCAAGTCGAGCCTGGTCTTCGACACGCTGTACGCCGAAGGCCAGCGCCGCTACGTCGAGACCTTCAGCGCCTACGCGCGCCAGTTCCTCGACCGCATGGACCGGCCGGCGGTCGACAAGGTCGACGGCGTGCCGCCGGCGATCGCCATCGACCAGACCAATCCGGTGCGCACCTCGCGCTCGACGGTCGGCACGATGACCGAGCTGAACGACCACCTGAAGCTGCTGTTCGCGCGCGCGGCCGAGCTGTTCGACCAGCAGACGGCGCAGCGCGTGCGGCACGATTCGCCGGAGACGATCTACGCCGATCTGGTCGAGCGGGCAGCGGCGGCGGGTGATCCGCGCATCGTCATCACCTTCCCGGTCGAGCTGCCGGAGAACGTCACGCCCGACGAGGTCGAGCAGTGGCTGTCCGCCAGCGGCTTCACGCGCGTGCAGGCCGAACGCATCGTCAATCACCGCAAGCTGCTCGATGTCGTGGCCGACCGCTTTCGGATCGCCGGCACCGAGAAGGCGCGGGTGATCGAGGCGATCGAGCTGTCGCTGCGCCGCGGCAGCGGCCGCGTCAACGCCTACGCTTCCACGAATGGCGACGCCGCTGAACTGTGGCGTTATTCGACCGGCCTGCACTGCCCCGACAGCGACCTGCGCTACGCCGACCCGCAGCCGGCCCTCTTCAGCTTCAACTCGGCCTTCGGCGCCTGCGAGGCCTGCCGCGGTTTCGGCCGGGTGATCGGCGTCGACTTCGGCCTGGTGATCCCGGACCACCGCAAGACCTTGCGCGCCGGCGCGATCAAGCCGCTGCAGACACCGGCCTGGAAGGAGTGCCAGGACGACCTGATCAAGTACGCCGGCGAGGCCGGCATCCCGCGCGACACCGCGTGGAGCCAGCTGTCGCAGGCGCAGCGCGACTGGGTCATCGAAGGCTCGCCGCACTGGACCGGCAAGTGGAATCAGCAGTGGTACGGCGTGCGCCGCTTCTTCGGCTACCTGGAGAGCAAGGCCTACAAAATGCACATCCGCGTGCTCTTGTCGAAGTACCGCAGCTACACGCCCTGCGAGAGCTGCGGCGGCGCGCGGCTGAAGACCGAGGCGCTGCTGTGGCGGCTGGGGTCGCGCGCCGATGCCGATGGCGTGATGGCGGGCGACAAGCGCTTCCTGCCGCGGGGCACGACGTGGTCGCGCGCACAGCTCGAAGCCTTGCCGGGGCTGGCGCTGCACGACCTGATGCTGCTGCCGATCGATCGGCTGCGGCGCTTCTTCGACGGGCTGTCGTTGCCCACCACGATGCTCGACGAAGCGCTGAAGCTGCTGCTCGACGAGATCCGCACGCGCATGCGCTACCTTTGCGACGTCGGCCTCGGCTACCTGACGCTGGACCGCCAGAGCCGCACGCTGTCCGGCGGCGAGGTGCAGCGCATCAACCTGACGACGGCGCTCGGCACCTCGCTGGTCAATACGATGTTCGTGCTCGACGAACCGTCGATCGGCCTGCATCCGCGCGACATGAACCGCATCGTCGAGGCGATGCACCGGCTGCGCGACGCCGGCAATACGCTGGTCGTCGTCGAGCACGATCCGGCGGTGATGCTGGCCGCTGACCGGCTGATCGACATGGGCCCCGGCCCCGGCGAGCGCGGCGGGCAGATCGTCTTCGACGGCACGCCCGACGAGGCGCGCTACGCCGACACGCTGACCGGCGCCTACCTCGGCGCGCGCAAGCACGTCGGCATCGGCATCCGGCGTTTCGTCAACGAGGCGACGCCGAAGCTGATCCTCGAAGGCGCGCGCGAGCACAACCTGAAGAACGTGCACGTCGAGCTCCCGCTGCAGCGGCTGACGGTGGTCACCGGCGTCTCGGGCTCGGGCAAGAGCACGCTGGTGCAGGACGTGCTGGTGCCGGCGCTGCTGCGCCACTTCGGCAAGCCGACCGAAGGCGCCGGCGAGCACGACCGGCTGCTCGGCACCGACTGGCTCGCCGACGTGGTGTTCGTCGACCAGAGCCCGATCGGCAAGACCGCGCGCTCGAACCCGGTGTCCTACGTCGGCGCCTTCGACGAAGTGCGCAAGCTGTTCGCGCAGGCGCCGCTGGCGCTCGAGCGCAACTACGGCGCCGGCATGTTCAGCTTCAATGCCGGCGACGGGCGCTGCGCGACCTGCGGCGGCTCGGGCTTCGAGCACGTCGAGATGCAGTTCCTGTCCGACGTCTACCTGCGCTGCCCGGATTGCGACGGCAAGCGCTTCCGCGCCGAGCTGCTCGAGGTGAAGCTGACGCGCGGGCCGTACCAGCTGTCGGTGGCCGACGTGCTGGAGCTCACCGTCGCCGAAGCCTGCATCGTCTTCAGCGGCGACATCGGCGTGATCGCGCGGCTGCAGCCGATCGTCGACGTCGGCCTCGACTACGTGCGGCTCGGCCAGCCGGTGCCGACCTTGTCCGGCGGCGAGGCGCAGCGGCTGAAGCTGGCCGGCTTCCTGGCCGAGGCGGCGAGCGGGCCGCGGCAGCCGGCGGCGAAGAAGGGCACGCTGTTCCTGTTCGACGAGCCGACCACCGGGCTGCACTTCGACGACATCGCGAAGCTGATGCGCAGCTTGCGCAAGCTGCTCGAGGCCGGCCACTCGCTGATCGTCATCGAGCACAACCTCGACGTCATCCGCAGTGCCGACTGGATCGTCGACCTCGGGCCCGAAGGCGGCGAGGGCGGCGGCGAGATCGTCTGCACCGGCACGCCGGAGGACGTCAAGGCGCATGGCAGCTCGCACACCGGCCGCGCACTTCGCGAGTACGAGACGGCGCTCGGCGTCGGCGGCCACCGGGTCGAGGAGGGGCGCCCGCTGCAGCTGGTCGCCAAGGCCGCGCGTGATGCGCGCAAGCTGATCGATCAATCGATCCGCATCGTCAACGCCAGGGAACACAACCTGAAGTCGCTGAACGTCGACATCCCGCGCGGCAAGTTCAGCGTCATCACCGGCGTCTCCGGCTCGGGCAAGAGCACGCTGGCCTTCGACATCCTGTTCAACGAGGGCCAGCGGCGCTACCTCGAATCGCTGAACGCCTATGCGCGCAGCATCGTGCAGCCGGCCGGGCGGCCCGAGGTCGACGCGGTCTACGGCATCCCGCCGACGGTGGCGATCGAGCAGCGGCTGTCGCGCGGCGGGCGCAAGAGCACGGTGGCGACGACCACCGAGGTCTGGCACTTCCTGCGCCTGCTGTGGGTCAAGCTGGGGCTGCAGTACTGCGTCAACGACGGCGCCGAGGTGCGGCCGCAAAGCGTCGAGAGCATCGCCGCGCAGCTGCTGCGCGACTACAAGGGCCAGCACGTCGGCCTGCTCGCGCCGCTGGTGGTCAACCGCAAGGGTGTCTACACCGACCTCGCGAAATGGGCCAAGGCGCGTGGCCACTCGCACCTGCGCGTCGACGGTGAGTTCCTGAAGGTCGACCCGTGGCCGCGCATCGACCGCTTCAAGGAACACACGATCGAGCTGCCGGTCGGCGACGTGATCGTCCATGCCGACGACGAGACCGCGCTGCGGGAGCTGCTGGCGAAGACGCTGGAGCTCGGCAAGGGCGTGCTGCACCTGCTGGCGCCGCTGGACGGGCTGGCCGGCGCGATGGCCACCGGCGGCGCCACCGGCCGCATCGGCGCGCTGAAGGTCTTCTCGACCAAGCGCGCCTGCCCGCAATGCGGCACGAGCTACCCCGAGCTCGACCCGCGCATGTTCTCGTACAACAGCAAGCACGGCTGGTGCACCACCTGCGTCGGCACCGGGCTGACCTTGACGCGCGAGCAGCGCAAGGCCTACGACGACTCGGTGCGCAACGACGACGACAAGGGCCGCGAGCAGAGCTTCCCGTCGGAAGAGATCGAGCCCGAAGGCCTGGGCGGCGAGCCCTGCCCCGATTGCGAGGGCACGCGGCTGAACCCGGTGTCGCGCGCGATCCGCTTCGACACCCAGGCGATCACGACGGTCGCGCAGTGGTCGGTCGGCGAGGCGCGGCAGTGGGTCGAAGGGCTGAAGCTGATCGGCCGTGATGCGGCGATCGCGCGCGACGTGGTCGTCGAGATCCGCAACCGGCTCGAGTTCCTCGAAGAAGTGGGCCTCGGTTATCTGACGCTGGACCGCGCGGCGCCGACCTTGTCCGGCGGCGAGGCGCAGCGCATCCGCCTGGCCGCGCAGCTCGGCAGCAACCTGCAAGGTGTCTGCTACGTGCTCGACGAGCCGACGATCGGCCTGCATCCGCGCGACAACGGCATATTGCTCAAAGCGCTCGGCCGGCTGTCGGACCAGGGCAATACGCTGGTCGTCGTCGAGCACGACGAGGACACGATCCGCCGCGCCGACCACATCATCGACATCGGGCCCGGCGCCGGCAAGCGCGGCGGCCGGCTGATCGCTCAAGGGCGCTCGGAGGAGCTGGCGCGGCATCCCGATTCGCTGACCGGCCGCTTCCTCGCGCATCCGCTGAAGCACCCGCTGCAGCCGCGGCGCACCGTCAACCTGGCGACCTTCCAGCTCGGGCTGCAGGGTGCCGAGCTGCACAACCTGAAGCAGATCAACGTGCAGGTGCCGCTGCAGCGGCTGGTCGCGGTGACCGGCGTCTCGGGCTCCGGCAAGAGCACGCTGGCGCGCGACGTGCTGCTGGCCACCGTGCAGACCGCGGTGACGCTGAAGGGCACCAAGGCGGGCCGCGACTCGCTGGCCGGCAAGGGCCTCGCGCTCACCGGCTGCACGGGCCTGACCGGCTACGAGATCATCGACCGCGTGCTCGAGGTCGACCAGACGCCGATCGGCAAGACGCCGCGTTCCTGCCCGGCGACCTACATCGGCTTCTGGGATCCCGTGCGCCGGCTGTTCACCGAGACGCTGGAAGCCAAGGCGCGCGGCTACGCGGCCGCGCGTTTCAGTTTCAACACCGGCGACGGCCGCTGCGCCGCGTGCGAAGGCCAGGGCGTGCGCACGATCGAGATGAGCTTCCTGCCCGACGTCAAGGTGCCGTGCGACCAGTGCCACGGCATGCGTTTCAACCCCGAGACGCTGGCTGTCAGCTGGCGCGGAAAAAGCATCGGCGAGGTGCTGCGGATGGAGGTCGACGAGGCGGTCGAGTTCTTCGCCTCGATGCCGACGATCGCGCATCCGCTGAAGCTGCTGCAGGACGTCGGCCTCGGCTACCTGACCTTGGGCCAGCCGTCGCCGACGCTGTCCGGCGGCGAGGCGCAGCGCATCAAGCTCGTGACCGAGCTGTCGAAGGTGCGCGACGACATCACGCGCCGCGGCAACAAGCCGCCGCACACGCTGTACGTGCTCGACGAGCCGACCGTCGGCCTGCACATGGCCGACGTCGAGAAGCTGATCCGCGTGCTGCACCGGCTGGTCGACGGCGGCCACAGCGTGGTCGTCATCGAGCACGACCTCGACGTCATCGCCGAAGCCGACTGGGTGCTCGACCTCGGCCCCGAAGGCGGCAACGCCGGCGGCACGGTGGTCGCGGCCGGGCCGCCGGAGCTGCTGGTCGCGCGCGGCACGCACACCGGGCGGGCGCTGAAGCCGGTGCTGGCGCGCTGAGGGCGCTCACATCTGCGCGAAGGCCTGCGCGAGGTCGTCGCACAGGTCGCCGGCATCTTCGAGGCCGACGTGCAGGCGCACCAGCCGTCCTTCGTCGGGAAGCGTTGTCAGGCCGCGCAGGTGGTGCGGCACGGCGGGCAGCACCAGGCTTTCGAAACCGCCCCAGCTGGTGCCGAGCGAGAACAGCTGCAGTCCATCGACGAGGCGCGCGAATTGCGCTTCGCTGCACGGCTGCAGCTCGATGCTGAATGGTCCGCCGGCGCCGCTGAACTGCTGCCGCCACAGCGCGTGGCCTGGATCCGACTCGAGCGCAGGGTACAAGACACGACGGACCTCGGGTCGCGTCTGCAGCCAGTGCGCGACCGCCAAGGCCGTTTCCTGATGACGCCGCATGCGCACGGCCAGCGTGCGCAGCCCGCGCAGCGCCATCCAGCAGGCGTCGGGCGTCGCATGCGTGCCGCTGCGGTCGCAGTAGGAGCGCACGGGCGCCATCGCGTCGTGCGTGCCGGTGATCAGGCCGAGCAGGCCGTCCGAATGCCCGCCGATGAACTTGGTCGCCGCATGGATCGACAGGCTGATGCCGAGCGCATGCGGTCGAAAGAACACCGGCGTGCCCCAGGTCGAATCGCAAGCCACCGGAATGCCGCGCGCGGACGCTGCGGCGCAGATCGCACGCAGGTCGAGCATCTGCATCGTCAGCGAGGCCGGCGTCTCGACGCAGACCAGGCTGGTCGTGCTGCGCAGCCGGTGCGTGATGTCCTCGTCGTGCGCGAAGGTCTCGATCAGCGTTCCAGCGCGGGCCAGCTCGGTCTCGGCGTACGTCCGCGCCGGACCGTAGAGGCCGGCGCACAGCAGCAGGTGACGCCCCGGGCCGGCATGCGCCGCGAGCACGGCGGTGAGCGCCGCGAGTCCGCTGGCCGTGGCGATGCAGGCCTCGGTGCCTTCGAGCGCGGCCATCGTGCGCTGCAGCTCGAACGTCGTCGCGGTGCCGGAACGGCCGTAGCGCGGCGCATCGAAGAGCCGCCCGTGTTGCGCCTGCTTGTAGGCCGCGAGGCGGTCGAAGACGATGGTCGATGCGCGCACGATCGGCGGGTTGACGGCGGCGGCGGCCGTCTCGCGGCCGAGGTGGACGAGGGCGGTGTCGGTGTGCATGCGGCGATACTGCCGCGGCATGTCGACGATCGAACGCCAGAAAGCATCGCCGAAGCGCCAAGCCGCCGCAGCGCCTTCGCCCGGCGCGGGCTTCGCTGTGCTGGCCCGAACGCATGCACGCGGCACGCTGCTGCCGTTCGAGGCCAACGGCGACGCAACGCTGCAACGCCTGGCCGCGCGGCTGCTGCTGCACGCGCTGCGCGAGACGCCGGCACTGGCCAGCGATCTGCGCGAAGCCGCGCTGGCAGGCGACGCTCGCCGATTGCGCGGCGCTGGCGGCGATGTCCGAGCGCAGCTTCAGCCGCCATTTCAGCGCCGAGCTCGGCATGAGCTTTCGCGCGTGGCGGCAGCGCGCGCGCATCGTCGGCTCGCTCGACGCGCTGAGCGCGGGACGCGGGACGCTCGGTCAAGCAGATCGCGCACCGGCTCGGCTTCGGCAGTGCGGCGGCGTACACCGCGGCCTTCCGCGCGCTGCTGCACGCGACGCCGCGCGAATTCCGTCAGACGTCGAGCTCGTAGACCTCGGCTGCGGCGCGCGCCGTCGGCGTGCTGCCGGCGAGCGCGCGGTCCCACTCGGGTGCGCCGGCGCTGCGGGTCGGCGCCAGGCCGGTGGTCATCACTGCAATCTCTTCCGTCCCGGCGTCGAACTCGGCGACGCGAACGCGCGCGGCGGTGAACAGCATCGCGGTGCTGGCACCGTCGCTGTCGATGATCACCAGGAACCTCGCGGGCGCTTGCATGCTCTCTCCGGCGTCGGGTGTGCGCCGAGTGTGCCGCAAGTTTCGCGCCGCCATGCTGTCGCCGGCGTGCCGTTCAGGGCTGGCGGCAGGCGCGGTAGAAGTCGCGCTCGGGCCGGTAGGCGCTGGTCTGCACGTCGAGCAAGCCGAGCACCGAGTGGAAATAGTGCTCGTGGCCGAGCCGCTCGTCGCGGCGTTGCTGCAGGCAGCCGGCGGCCACGCCGCTGCGTCGCGCGAAGGCGGGCGAGAACCAGCTGATCCAGGCGACGTGCTTCTGCACGTCCGGCGCGACGGCGTACGGCAGGCCATGCAGGTAGAGGTTGTGCTCGCCCAGCGATTCGCCGTGGTCGGCGACGTAGAGCAGCGCGCTGTCGGCGGCCTCGCCGCGGGCCTGCAGCCAGCGGATCGTCGCGGCCAGGAAGCGGTCGGTGTAGGCGATGCTGTTGTCGTAGGCATTGACCAGCGCCGGGTGCTCGCAGTCCTGCAGCGCCACGCTGCGGCACTCCGGCTGGAAGTGCTTGGCGTCGGGCGGCGAGCGCCGGTGATAGGCCGGGCCGTGGCTGCCCATCTGGTGCAGCACCAGCACCGTGCCGCGCGCGCGGCGCTCGACCGGCAGCGCGGCCAGGCGCTTGTCGAGCCCGTCGAGCAGGATCTCGTCGAGGCACTCGCCGTCGGGGCACAGCGTCGGGTGCCGCAGCGCGCTGGTGTTGACGTTCGGCACGCGGTCGCACACCCCTTTGCAGCCGGCCTGGTTGTCCAGCCACAGCACCGCCAGGCCGGCGTGCTGCAGCACGTCGACGAGCGTGTCGTGGTCGGCGTCGCGGCTGTCGAATTCCTCGCGCGCGAGGTGCGAGAACATGCAGGGCACCGACGCGGCGGTGCTGGTGCCGCAGGACCAGGCATTGCGCTGGCTGGTGACGTCCAGCGCGGCCAGCGCCGGCGTCGTCGGGCGCGCATAGCCGTTGAGCGCGAAGTGGTCAGCGCGCGCGGTCTCGCCGAGCACCAGCACGAGCAGCGGTGCGCGGTCGGTGCGGCCGGCCAGTGCTGCGATGCGCGCATCGGTGCCCAGCGGCTGGCGCGTGGTCGCCTGCGCCGGCCGGCCGACGCCGAGCTTGGCCAGCGCCTGCAGGCTGTTGAGCGGGTTGACCAGGTGCCGCAGCTCGCGGTGCCCGCGCGACAGCGCCGCCAGCGGCTGGTAGGCCGCCAGCACGGTGCCCACCAGAACGGCCAGCGCGCCGGCGAACAGCAGCAGGTTGGCGCGCAGCCGGCCCGGCCAGCGTCCCCAGTCGACCGGCGCGCGCACGATCCACCAGGCCGGAACGATGCCGAGCAAAGTGAGCGTCAGCAGCAGGCGCCCGCTCAGCAGGTCGCGCGCTTCGTGCAGGTCGGTCTGCAGCACGTTGGCCAGCATCGTGCTGTCGATGACGATGCCGTAGGCCCACATGAAATGGCTGCCGGCGGCGGCGGCCAGCAGCAGCAGCGCGAGCGCGGGCTTCAGCGACCGGCGCCAGGCGAACGGCGCGAGCACCAGCGCCAGCGCCGCGCCGATCGCCAGCGCGACGCCGGCAGCCAACGCCGCACCGCGCCAGCCATCGAGCGCGCCCAGCCGGTGCAACGCACGCCACAGCGCCAGGTTGCCGGCGCTGGCCATCCATAGGCAGCCCAGCAGGGCCAGCGTGATCGGCGACCAGCCGTGCCGGCCGGGGCTGCGTGCGCGGTCGCTCAGCATGGGACCGGCGACGCGGCGGTGGTCCGCCGATACAACAGATCGGCGCAGCCGGCGATGACCCAGCACAGCCAGCCGCTCCACAGCGTGTGGCTCATGAAGTGCGCCCCGCGCCATTGCTGCGCCAGTCCGAAGACCAGGCCGGCCAGCAGCGCCGCGGCGAACCAGGCGCGGGCCAGCGCCGGCTGGTCGGTCCGAAACACGAAATAGCCGCCGAAAAAGCAGAAGCCGGCGCTGGCGTGGCCGGCCGGGAAGCAGTGGCCGCTGCCGCCGTCCGAGTGCAGGAAGCCGATCCAATGGTCGACCCGCTGCGCCACGCCGCCGAAGTCGGCCAGGTCCCAGGGGCAGCTGGTCGCGTTCAGGCCCTTCGGCAGCGCGACCGCCAGCGCGGCGGCGAGGGGCGTGGCCGCCAGCTGCATGCGGCGCGCGCTGTCCAGCTGCCGCAGCGGGCCGACGGGCCACCATACGCCCAGTGACAGCGCCAGCACCAGCGCCCACGAGACGCGCCGGCCGCCTTCGTGCAGCAGCGAGGTCAACAGCCAGTGTTCGCGCCAGGCGAATCCCAGCGGGCCGCCGGCCAGTCCGGCCACCAGCCGGTCGCCGCCGCTGGCCTCCCAGGCCAGCAGCAGCGGGATCGACAGGGCGGCCGTGGCCACCGAGGGGAAAGGGCGTGCTTGCATCGGCGCGCAAGGTAGGCCCGGCCGCTTAAGACAGGCTTAAGCGCCGCGCCGCGCGGACAATCGCTGCATGCGGGTCTTGGTGGTCGAGGACGACGACGGCATTGCCGAGGGCTTGCGTGCTCATCTGCGCCAGCAGGGCTGCGCGGTCGACCGCTGCGCGACGCTGGCGCAGGGCTGGGCCGCGCTGCAGGCCGAGGCGTTCGACCTGCTGCTGCTGGACCTGGGCCTGCCCGACGGCGATGGCAGCACGCTGCTGCAGCGGCTGCGCCGCAGCCCGCCCGGCGGCCTGCCGGACCCGCAGCTGCCGGTGCTGGTGATGACCGCACGTGATGCGGTGGCCGCGCGCATCGCGGCGCTCGATCTCGGCGCCGACGACTACGTCACCAAGCCGTTCGACCGCGACGAGCTGGCCGCGCGCATGCGGGCGCTGCGCCGCCGTGCCGCCGGCCGGGCGCTGCCCGGCCTGCACATCGGCGACACCGTGCTCGAGCCGGCGACGCGCACCGCGCAGCGGGCCGGCCGGCCGGTCGAGCTGTCGGCGCGCGAGTTCGACGTGCTGCTGGCACTGGCCGAGGTGCGGCCGCGCGTGCTGTCGCGCCAGCAGCTCGAGGCGCGGCTGTACGACTGGGACAGCGGCCCCGACAGCAACGCGATCGAGGTGCACGTGCACCGGCTGCGCCGCAAGCTCGGCGAGGGCGTGATCCGCACGCTGCGCGGCGTCGGCTACTTCGTGCCCGCCGAATGACGATGCGCGCACCGCGCACGCTGCTGGGCCGGCTGCTCGCCTGGGCGATCGGCGCCTTCGTGCTGGTCTGGATCGGCTTTGCGCTGATCGGCTTCGCGACCGGACAGCACGAAGCCGACGAACTGACCGACGGGCACCTGGCGAGCGTCGCCGCTTTGCTGCTGAGCCAGACCAGCAACCAGTTCGACGAGGTGCGCGAGCCGCTGGTCGGCATCGACGGCGGCGGCTCGTCGATGCGCGATCACGACTACCAGCGCTCGATGAGCGTTGTCGTGTGGGATGCGCAGGGTCGCGTGATCAGCCGCACCGGCGATGCGCCGGCGCCGCCCTTCGAGGTCGGCGAAGGCTTCGCCAACCTGTCGCTGGGCACGCCGGCCAGCGAGTGGCGCACCTTCACGCGCTGGAAGCACGACCGCAGCCGGCGCGTGATGGTGCTGCTGAGCATGGCCGAGCGCGACGACCTGGCCTGGGACATCGGCACCCAGGTGATCGAGCCGGGCTGGTGGTTCCTGCCGGTCCTGACGCTGGTGCTGGGCCTGGCGATCCGGCGCGGCCTGGAGCCGTTGAACGCGCTGTCGCAACAGGTGCATGCGCTCGACGTGCAGCGCGCGACGCCGCTGGCCCCCGCCGAGCGCCCGCACGAGCTCGCAGCGCTGGCCGACGCGATCAACACGCTGGTGGCGCGCTACCACGCGGCGCTGGGCCGCGAACAGCAGCTGGCGAGCGAGCTGGCGCATGAGCTGCGCACGCCGCTGGCGTCGTTGAGCCTGCATGCGGGTGCGCTGCGCGGCGCGATGGCTGAGCCCGAGCGGCAGGAGTCGTTGCAGCGCATCGAGCACGACGCGCTGCGCGCCGGGCAGTTGCTGACCGAGCTGCTGGCATTGGCCCGCGCCAGCCGCGCGGAGCTGGCCGAAGCCGCGGCGCCGCTCGACCTGGCCGCGCTGGCGCGGCGGGTGGTCGCCGAGTACGGCCAGGCAGCGCTCGACAGCGGCCACGAGCTCGGCGTCGCCGCGCCGGCGGCGTGGACCATCGACGGGCATGCGCTGCTGCTCGAGATGGCCTTGCGCAACCTGATCGACAACGCGCTCGCGCACACGCCGCGCGGCAGCCGCGTCGAGGTGCAGCTCGATGCCGCGGCCGGCTGGCTGCAGGTGTGCGACGACGGCGCGCACCAGCCGCCGGACGCGCCGCCGGCCGCCACGGGCACGCATGCGCTCGGGCTCGGGCTCGGGCACCGCGTGGTCGAGAAGATCGCCGCGATCCATGGCGGATCGTTCGCGGCCGTGCCACCGCCGCCCGGCTTCGGCACCTGCTATCGCTTCCGTTTCGCGGCCGCCTCGGCCTAGGATGTCGGCCCCGCGCCGCGCTACATCAGCAGCGTCGACCCCGGCGCCAGCGGCAGCTCGCCGCCGGCATCCCGTGCGGCGCGCGCCAGGTCGCCGTTCAGGCCCATCAGGCTGATCGCGCGGTTCTGCATCGTCGCGGCATCGTCGTGGTCGCCGCAGCGCTCGAGCACGTCGCTGATGCGCAGCAGCACCTTGACTTCCCACTGCGCGTCGCTGGTCTGGCCGGCCAGGCTGGCGGCCTCGAAGGCATGGTCACGCGCACGCTCGAGCGCATTGCGCATGACCTGGGGATCGTCCTCGCCGGCGGCCTGCGCGGCTTCAGCGATCGCGCAGGTGACCTCGGACAGCTCGCAGACCAGGTCGACGCGCGCGTCGGTGCCCGGCACCAGCACGGTCCAGCGCAGCGACTGCATCAGGTAGTCCTCGGCCGCACCGAACGCGCCGAGCGCCTTCAGGCAGCGTGCGACCTGCGCCAGCGCGTTGCTGACGTCGGCCGGTCGGCCGCGCAGCTCGGCGGCGTCGAGCGCGCGCATCGCGAGCGTCAGCGCCTGGCGCGCAAAACCTTCGGGCAGACCGCGCTCGGCGCGATCCTTCAGGGCGGCGAGGGAACGGTCGGACTTCATGGGATTCGATGCTAGGCGTGCCGCCGGCCGCTGCCTTCCCCGCAAGCCCGGGGGAGCGGGGGCGGGGATTCGTGACCGGCATCACGCCGGGGGGTGGGCGCCCGGCGGCGTTCAGCCGCGCTGCAGCGGCATCGGCGCGCTGGCGAACGGCGCCGGCGCCGAGGCGAGCGCCAGGTCGATGTCCTGCCGGTTGACCATCAGCCGGGCTTGCGCGCGCGCCTGCAGCGACAGCCGCTGCATCTCCATTGCGTGGTAGGCCTCGAAGTGCTTCAGCGCCGGCTCGAACTGGCCGAGCGCCTTGTACGACTGGTGCAGCGCGCGGTGCACGCGCATGCGCGTGATCGCGTGGTCGTGCTGGCGTAGGCCTTCGAGCGTTGCCTGCAGCTCGGTCAGCGCATCGGCGTGCCGGCCCTGCATCATGCGCAGCTCGCCGAGGTTGTAGCGCGTGCGCAGCTCGACGGCGCGGTAGCCGCGCTCGCGCGCCAGTTCGATCGTGCCCTGCAGCAGCGTCTCGCCGGCGTCGAACTCGCCGAGCAGCGACAGGATCTCGCCGAGGTTGCCGCGCACGACGCCCTGGCGATAGGCATCGGCGCCGCGATCGACCAGCAGCAAGACCGCCTCGGCGTGCACGCGGCTGCGCTGCAGGAAGGCATGCGCGCTGGCGTTCTCGCCGCGCTGGCTCAGCAGGTGATAGGCGCCGATGCCGGTCGCGGCCAGGTTGTTCAGCGCCATCATCTCGGCGCCTTCGTCACCCACCTGGCGGGCCTGCTGCAACGCGCTGAGCAGGTATTGCTCGCCGCGCTCGGGGTCGCCCAGCCGCTCGTGGCAGATGCCGAGCCGGTTCAGCGCCTCGATCTCGCGCGCGGGCAGGCGATGACGGCGCGCCAGGTCGAAGGCGGCGGCGGCGTGGCGCAAGGCTTCCTCGTACAGGCCCAACTCGGTGAAGGCGGTGGCGATCAGGCAGTGGGTTTCGCAGCTCGGGCCGGGATCGGCCAGCTGCTGCCACAGCACCAGCGCGCGGCGGGCGGTGAGCGCGGCGTCCTCGAACAGGCCGAGCCGCCATTGATGGGTGGCCAGCAGGTGGAAGGCGCGGGCCAGCTCGGCGGCCGGCAGCGACTGCAGCTGCGCCCGCTCGATCGCCAGCTGGGCTTCATCGGCACCTTGCGCGTGCCGCCCTTCGGCCAGCGCCCGTATCGACGCCTGCAGCCGGTCTGCGAACTCGGCATCGCTGGTAGGTTGGGGCGGTAAGGCTGTCTCGGTCATCGGGCGCGCCGATTGCGAGGCCGCATTGTCGCGCTGCGGCGCCGGCCGCGCCAAGCTCGTTACCGAGCGTCAGCCGGCGTGCGGGCCCGCTTGATGAACACCCGGCCGGCCAGCTTGCGTAGCCGCCAGCCGAGCAGCAGCGCGACGAACAGCGCGTAGATCGACCACTCGGCGAAGTCGTTCTTGCCGGCGCGCATCCAGAAGAAATGCAGCAGTCCGAGCAGCACGATGGCGTAGACCAGCTTGTGCAGCATCTTCCAGCGCGCCGCGCCGAGCGCCTTGATGGCGCGGTTGAACGAGGTCGCGGCGAGCGGCGTCATCAGCAGCAGCGCCAGCGTGCCGACGAGGACGAACGGGCGCTTCGGGATGTCGCGCACGATGTCGTCCAGCACGAGGCCCATGTCGAGCCAGGCGTAGCACAGGAAGTGCAGCACGGCGTAGAAGAACGCGTACAGGCCGGTCATTCGGCGCAGCCGCGCCAGCGCGCTCCAGCCGCTGATCTCGCGCAGCGGCGTGATCGCCAGCGTGATGCACAGGAAGCGCAGCACCCAGTCGCCGGTGCCGCGGATCAGCGCCTCGGCCGGGTTGGCGCCGAGCGTGTTGGCGATCGCGCCCCAGAGCAGCTGCGCGAACGGCAGCAATGCGAGCAAGAACAGCACCGGCTTGGTCGCCGGGTGCAGCAGCAGCTTGTTCACCGGCGCCGCGTCAGAAGTTCTTCGCCAGGTCGAGCCCGCTGTAGAGCTGGCCGACCTGCGGCTCGTAGCCGTTGAACATCAGCGTCGGCCGCTTCTTCGCGAAGATGCCGCCGGCGTCGCCGATGCGCCGCTCGGTGGCCTGGCTCCAGCGCGGGTGGTCGACCTTCGGATTGACGTTCGAGTAGAAGCCGTATTCCTGCGGCGCGGCCTTGACCCATGCAGTGTTCGGCTGCTTCTCGACGAACCGAATCTTGACGATCGACTTGCCGCTCTTGAAACCGTACTTCCACGGCACGACCAGGCGCACCGGCGCGCCGTTCTGGTTCGGCAGCACCTCGCCGTACATGCCGAAGCTCAACAGTGTCAGCGGGTGCATCGCCTCGTCGAGGCGCAGGCCCTCGACGTACGGCCACTCGAGCACGCGAGAGCCGACATAGGGCATCGTCTTCGGGTCGGCCAGCGTGATGAACTCGACGTACTTCGCGTTGCCGGTCGGCTCGACCTGCTTGATCAGCTCGGCCAGCGAATAGCCGATCCACGGGATCACCATCGACCAGCCTTCGACGCAGCGCAGCCGGTACAGGCGCTCTTCCATCGGCGACAGCTTCAGCAGCTCGTCGAGGTCGTAGGTCTTCGGCTTCTTGACCGCGCCTTCGACGGCAACGGTCCACGGCCGCGTCTTCAGCGTGTGCGCATTGCGCGCCGGGTCGGACTTGTCGGTGCCGAACTCGTAGAAGTTGTTGTAGCTGGAGGCGTCGTTGAAGGCGGTCGGCACCGTCATCGCGTTGGCGCCGGCCACGTTGCTGGGCGTCGCGGCGAGCTTCGCGCCCTTGCCCTGCGCGACGGCCGCGCCGCCGAAGGCCAGCGCGGCGCTGCCGAGCAGCCAGTCGCGCCGGCGCAGGTAGAGGTCGCGCGGCGTGATCTCCGAGGCGACGGAGTGGATGAATCCGCGGTCTTTGGGCAACAACAGCATGGTGCTCGGGCTCCTTGTCTACTGCTTCAGTCGGGTGGGAGCCTCGAGCCTTACGCCAAGTTCAAAGTTCGCCGTACGAGTGCAGCCCGGACAGGAACATGTTGACGCCCAGGAACGCAAAGCTGGTGACCAGCAGACCGGCCAGCGCCCACCACGCCGACATCGTGCCGCGCAGGCCCTTCATCAGGCGCATGTGCAGCCAGGCCGCGTAGTTCAACCAGACGATCAGTGCCCAGGTCTCCTTCGGATCCCAGCTCCAGTAGCCGCCCCAGGCTTCGGCAGCCCAGAAGGCGCCGAGGATGGTGGCGATGGTGAAGAACGCGAAGCCGACGGCGATGGACTTGTACATCACGTCGTCGAGCACCTCGGGCGCCGGCAGGCGCGCGGCGATGCGGCGGCGGCCGGCGAGGATGCCGCCGACGATCAGGATGGCGACACCGAAATACACGGCCCAGTAGCTCGACAGCCCGGCGATCGCATTTCTGCGGAAAACGACGGGTTGCAGGCACAGCACGATGCCCATCAGCGCCAGCGGCGCCAGCTTCCACCAGTTCGTCTCGCCGGCTTGGCGCTGCACCAGGTAGGCGAAGGCGACCATCGCGGCGAGCGAGAAGGTGCCGTAGCCGATGAAGTTCGCGGGCACGTGCAGCTTCATCCACCAGCTCTGCAGGGCCGGGACCAGCGGCTGGATCTGGTGCGCATCACGCGCCACCGTGTACCAGGCCAGGAAGCCGACCGCCGCCGAGACCACCAGCATCACGAAAGCGCCCAGCGCGCGCGTCTTGTAGTGCTGCTCGTAGTACAGGTAGAAGGCGGCAGTCAGCCAGCAGAACAGCACGAACACCTCGTACAGGTTGCTGACGGGGATGTGGCCGATGTCGGGGCCGATCTGGTGGCTCTCGTACCAGCGCACCAGCGTGCCGGTGAGCGCCATGAAGACGCCGGCCCAGGCCATCAGCGAGCCCAGGCGCTGCGCGCTGTTGTCGTCGGACCGCACGAACAGGCCGATCCAGTACATCGCGGTGCTCATGAAGAACAGCACGCCCATCCAGAGGATCGCGCTCTGGCTCGACAGGAAGTACTTCAGCAGGAAGACGTTCTCGGCCTGCGCCAGGTCGGCACCGAAGCCGTCGCTGGTGCGGCTGTACAGCGCCACCGCCAGCAGCGCGGCGGCGCCGACGCCGACCGACAGCGCCCGCAGCGAACGCCAGAACCAGCCCAGCGCGATCAGCGCCGGCACGGCGCCGACGAGGATCGCCTGCTCGTAGCCGTCCATCGACGCCTGGTAGCGGCGGAACGCATAGGCCGCGCCGGCGGCGATCGCCAGCGCGAACAGCCAATCGCCGAGGTTGCGCCGCGCCAGCAGCCCGGGGCGGCCGAGGGCGATCGTCGTGGCAGTGGTGGAGGTTGTCGTGGTGTTCATCGCGCTTCCTCGTCGGTCGCGGGTTCGTCGGGCAGGGCGTCGTGCAGCAGCGCGGTCTTCAGCGATTCAAATTCGGCATCGGCATCGAGTGTGCGCCGAGTCGTCGACAGCGCGGCACGCATTCGCGTGCCGCCGCCCGAGTCCGGTTGGAGCCAGATCCACAGGCGCCGTTCCCGGATGTACAGCATCGCGAAGACGCCGATGATCAGCAGCGCCGCGCCGAGGTAGACCAGCTTCTGCCCCGGCGCGCGCGCGACCTGGAACACGCTGGCCTGGACCTGCTTGAAATCGCTCAGCTGCAGCAGCACCGGCGCCGGATAGAACGTCGCGTCGGACAGCGACAGCACGGCCTGCTGCATGAAGCGCGCGCTGGCCTCGTCGCTGGTCATCGGCTTGACGCCAGCCTGCTCGCGCGACAGGTTCGCCAGCTCGAACAGCGTGCCGTTGAGGATGCGCAGCAGCACCTCGGAAATGCGCGTGCGCTCGGCCTCCGGCACCGTCGACTCGATGAACTGTGCCAGCGCGTTCAGGCCCGATTGGGTCGCGCCCTGCGCAGCGCCGCTGCCGGCGAATAGCTGCAGCACGCGCTGGGCGGTGACCAGCAGCTGATCGGCCATCTGCGGCTTGTCGGCCGGCGTCGCCAGCGCCACGTAGCGGCGCGCGGCCTGCTCGCGCAGCGCCGGGTTGGCCAGCGCTGCCTTCAGGCGCAGCCAGCCGTCGAGGTTGCCCTGGTCGTCGGCCGGCATGCGCAGGTAGCGGAAGGGCTCGGCCGGCGTGTCGCGAACGCCGGCCAGGAACAGCGATTGGCCCTCCATCTGCACCGGCAGCATGTAGTTGTTGTACTCGCGCGCCTGGCCGCTGGCGTCGCGCAGCTTGTAGCTGAACGACGGGCCGACGTTGCGCAGCGTCTTGTCCTTCGTCGTCTTGGCGCCCGAGCCGAGGTGCTTGTCGAGCGAGCTGACCAGGTCGACCTTGCGCACGTCGGTGGCGCTGTTGTCGGCGCTGCCCGCGCTGTCGAGGTTCTCGACGTTGATCACGCGCAGCCCGGTGAATTCGATCGTCAGCTTCTGGTCGCCGTTGGTCAGCGACGTCGAGCCGCCGACCGTCGATTCGATCGGGAAGCGCTGGCCGCCGGCCGTCATCGGCAGCGCCTGCACCGTCAGCTGCGAGCCGCCGTCATCGAAGCTGCTCTGGTAGATCGCGACGCCGCGGTGGAAGGCCGGCTCGTTGACCTTGACGGTGGCCTCCTTGCGCTCGCCGCTCGCGCGATCGTGGATCACGATGTCGCTGGCGAAGAGCTTGGGCATGCCGGTGTCGTAGAAGTCGACCTTGAACTTCTTCAGCTCGATGTCGAACGGCAGCTCCTGCAGCACGATGCCGTCGGACATGTTGAGCACCGCGACGCCGGCGCGCGCGCCTTCGGTGACCAGCAGGTTGCCGCGGAAGGTGGGGTTGCGCTCGGACAACCGGTGCTGCGGCGCGACGTCGCGGATCAAGCCGCCGCCCGCATAGGTGCTCTTGCCGAGCAGCGCCATCTGCGTGCGCACGATCAGGTCGCCGTCGAGCAGCCCGCCGATGCAGATCAGCACGATCGCCGAGTGCGCGGCGAGGTAGCCGAGCTTGTTCGCCACGCCCTTGCGCGCGGCGACCATCGTGCCGCCTTCGCGCACCTGCGCACGCGCCTGCCAGCCATGCGACGCGAGCAGGGCCGAGGCGCGCTGCAGCGCGGCGTCCGGGGCCAGCGCCAGCCGCCCGTGGGCGCGGTGATGGAAGGCCATCAGCGCCTGCTCGCGCACCGATTCCTTGTAGCTGCGCAGGTCGGCAACGATCTTCGGCGCGTTGCGCGCGATGCACAGGCTGGTCGAGACCACCAGGAAGGCGAGGATCAGCAGGAACCACGGCGTGCTGTAGATCGCATAGAGCCCCACCGCGCCGAAGGCCTCGGCCCAGAACGGACCGAACTGGTTGACGTAGTTGTTGTACGGCTCGTTCTGCTTGACGACGGTGCCGATGATCGACGCGATGCAGATCAGCACGAACAGCGCGATCGCGAAGCGCATCGAGGACACCAGCTCGAACGCATCGCGCACCGCGTGCGACGGCTGCTCGCGCGGCGCGGTGCCGGAAGGGGCGGGAAGCATGGGGCGGATTATCCGGTTCGAAGACGCGAAAACGCCGAGGGCCGGTCAGTGACCGGCCCTCGTGCAGGAAAAGGGGGAGTCTGCAGTCAGCGCAGCCCGGCCATGTAGTCGGCGACGGCGCGGATCTCGCGATCGCTCATCTTCTGCGCGACCTGCTGCATCTGCGTCGAGTTGCCGCGCTTGCCGTCGCGGAAGGCCATCAGCTGCGCTTCGGTGTAGTCGGCGTGCTGGCCGCCCAGGCGCGGGTACTGCGCCGGGATGCCGGCGCCGCTCGGGCTGTGGCAGCCGGCGCAGGCTGGGACCTGCTTGTCGGCGATGCCACCGCGGTAGATCTTCTCGCCCAGCGTCACCGATTGCTTGTTGCGGGCGACGCCCGGCTTGGTGTCCTTGGCCGCGTAGAACGCGGCGACGTTCTTCAGGTCGGCTTCCGACAGCGGCGCGACCATGCCCTGCATCACCGGATTCAGCCGCTTGCCTTCCTTGAACTCGGCCAGCTGCTTGAACAGGTAGTCGCGATGCTGGCCGGCGATGATCGGATTGGCCGGCGTGCCGCGCGTGCCATCGGCGGTGTGGCAGGCGGCGCACACCTGCTTCGAGATCGCCTCGCCCTTGGCCAGGTCCGGCTTGGCGGCAGCGGCGGGGGCGTCGGCGGCGAGGGCGGGCGCGGCCAGCGCGGCCAGCAACGTCAGGGCGAGCATCGACTTCATGTCGGGATGAACCTTGGATGGGTGCGGGTAGGCAAAACCGAGCGATTTTACAATGCTCCATGACCTCTCCCGACCGCGCGCCCTCCAAGCCCACCGATCCGGCCGGTGCCACCGCCGAAGAACGCGCGGCGCTGGGCTGGACGCACAGCGCACGTTTCCTGACCACCGCCAGCCGGCTCGACCAACTTCCGCCACCCGACCGGCCCGAAACAGCCTTCGTCGGCCGCAGCAATGCGGGCAAGTCGACGGCCATCAATACGCTGGCGCAGGTGCGGCGGCTCGCGTTCGCATCGAAGACGCCGGGCCGCACGCAGCACATCAACCTGTTCGAGCTCGGCCCCCCGGATGCGCCCGACGCGCTGTGGACCGACCTGCCGGGCTACGGCTATGCCGCCGTCGCGCGCGATGCGAAGCTGCGCTGGCAGCAGGTGATGGCCGATTACCTCGCGCACCGCAGCGCGCTGGCCGGCGTCGTGATGATGGTCGATTCGCGCCATGGTTTCACGCCGCTCGACCGCCAGCTGCTCGACTTCGTCGCCCAGCGCGTCGGCAACGGCGAGGTCAAGCTGCTGGTGCTGCTGACCAAGGCCGACAAGTTGAGCCGCAACGAGGGCGCGAAGGCGCTGATGGCGGCGCAGAAGGTGCTGGGTGAGCTGGCGACCGATGCGGCCGACATCAGCATCACACTGTTCTCGGCCCTGACGCGGCAGGGGTTGGGCGACGCCGCGGTGACGCTGCATGCATGGAACCGTCGGTCGAGAGCTTCGACCTGACGCTGCCGCACGGCTTTCAGGGCCTGCCGATGAACAGCACGACGCCCGGCACGCCGCGCGGTGCGTAGGTGAAGCCGAGGTAGAGCGGGCCGATGCCGGTGTCGGCGCCGACGAACAGGCTCATGCCGCTGCGCAGCGAGCCCAGGCGCACGTCGCGGCGCTCGGCCCAGGCGTTGCCGAGCTCCAGCGAGCCGCCGATGAAGAAGCCGCGCGTCAGCGTCGGCGCCTGCGTGAGCCGGCGGTACCAGGTCAGACGCGTCAACAGCACGTTGTTGCCGCTCAGTTGGCCGCTCTGATAACCCGATAGCTGGTGGAAGCCGCCGAGCGAATAGCGCTGGATGCTGTCGCCGCGGCGCTGGCCGGCCATCAGCAGCGTGCCGTGCAGATTGACGGTGTGGGCGCCGAAGCTGCGCGCGCCGGTGGCGTGCAGCTCGATGCGCGTGAAGTCGCCGCGCAGGTCGCCGCTGCGCCGGCCCCACGCGAGCTCGCTGTCGAGGCGGTAGCCGGACTGCGGGAAGCTCGCGAAGTCGAGCTGGTCGATCACCACGCGGGCGCGCAAGCCGTTCTCGGCGAAGTGCAGCCGTTGTGTCGGCCCCTGGAAGCCGGCGCCGATGACGATCGGCACGGCACGCAGCCCGAGCGTCGACCAGCCCAGCCGCAGCTCGCCGAATTCACCCCACGGCTGGCCGATGTCGATGCCGCTGAAGAACAGGTCGCGCCGGAACACGGCGTCCTCGTCGCCGGTGTCGGCGGCGTAGATCGGCTGGCGGCGGCGTTCGACGCCGGTGTAGCCGGCGACGAACCAGTCGTCGGCGCGTGACGAGGTCCACAGCAGCGGGTGGTACAGCTCGGTGAACAGCCCCGGCGCCTCGCCGATCTGCACGCGGTTGCGCCACTCGGTGCCGTTCTTCGTCAGCCAGTGCCGGTTGTGGCTGAGCTTCAGCGTGAAGGCGCTGCGGCCGCGGAAATCGGTGCTCAGGTCGAGCCCGGCGCGCAGGTAGTGAGGGCCCCAGGACTTGTCCTCGAGGTCGAAGACCAGGCCGTCGCCACTGGCTTCGCGCACCAGCTGGAAGTCGGCGCGCACATAGTCGCCGCCGCCGGCCAGGCGCTTCGCGTCCAGCTCGGCGCGCGCGGCGTCGAACGCCTGGCCCGGCTTCGACTCGAGCATCTGCTGCAGGCGCTCGGGGTTGGTCCGCGTCGTGCCCTCGATGCGCACGAAGGCCAGCCGCGTCGGCTCGAGCGAGCGCGCGGCATGGCCGGCGCGCCACGCGGCGTAGGCGCGGGCATCCAGGCCCAGCCGCGACAGCTGTTCGCTGCGGCCGCGCGCGCCGGCGTCGCCGAGTGCGATCAGCTGCCGCACCTGCGCGAAGTCCGATGAGCTCAGGCGGCCGAGCGACGGCGCGATCAGCACGTCCTGCGCCGCCAGCGACGCCAGGCTGCGCTGCACGTTCTGCTCGGTCAGGATGTTGATCATCTGCTGCGTCAGGCCGAGCGCCGAGCCGAAGCTCTCGCGGCCGGCCAGCGGCGTGCCGATGTTGACGACGATCACCACCTCGGCACCGAGCGCACGCACCACGTCCACCGGCGTGTTGTTGACCAGACCGCCGTCGCCGAGGATGCGGCCGTCGACCTCGGTCGGCGCGAAGACGCCGGGCACGCTCATGCTCGAGCGCAGCGCCAGCGCCAGGTCGCCGCGGTCGAGGATCACCGCCGCGCCGGTTTCCATGTCGGTGGCGACGGCGCGGAAGGCGATCGGCAGCTCGTCGAAGGTTTTGGCGGCGCGCACCGGCAGCGTGTAGCGGCGCAGCAGCGATTCGAGGCCACGGCTGGACACCGCGCCTTGCGGCGTGCGCAGCTCGCCGTCGCGGTAGCCCAGCTCGATCAGCGGCGAGATCTCGAAGTCCTCTTCCTTGCGCCGCTGCGAGAGATGGCGGCGCTCGATGCGCGGCGAGAAGACCTCGTCCCAGTGCACCTGAAGCAGCTCGCGCTCGAGCTCGTCGGCCTGCATGCCGCTGGCGTACAGGCCGCCGACGATGGCGCCCATCGAGGTGCCGGCGATCACGTCGATCGGCACCTGCATCTGTTCCAGCACCTTCAGCACGCCGACGTGCGCCAGTCCGCGCGCGCCGCCGCCGGACAGCACGAGCCCGATCTTCGGGCGCCGTGCTTCAACGCCGCGCGCGGCATCGGCTGGCGCGGCGGCGGCGATCGTCGACAGGCCTGCGAGACAGGCCAGCGCAGCCAGAAGCGGCATCACCGCGCGCCCGGCCCACGCCGCGCTGCGCATCAGCGCGTGATGGGGGGCATCGAGCGCAGCACGCGGTCGGCCGCGGCGCGCACCAGCGAACGCGGCCGCACCGGCAGCGCCAGCTGCGCGGCCGCCAGGCGTTCGATCGCCCGCAGGCGCAGCGCCCAGTGGCGCGGCGTCGCCGCATCGCGCAGCAGCCAGGTGTCGCCGCTGCGATCGAACCACAACAGCTGCATCAGCCGCCAGTCGCCCTGCAGGTAGGCGCGCAGGTGCTCGCCGAGCTGCAGCACGATCGGCTGGTTGGCGCTGGCCGGCGAGATCGTGGCCTCGTCCGGCAGCAGCTCTGCCGGCACGGTGTCCATCGTCTCGATGTCCAGCGTCTGCTCCGCCGGGTCGGTCGTCTGCTGCAGGCTGCTGATCTCCGGCTGGGCGACCAGCAGCGCGCGCTCGAAGCTGTGGCGCTCGTAGGCGGTGACGCGTTCGAGGGCCCATTCGAACCGTGCGACGTCGGCGGCACTGTCCGCGACGAGGTGGTCGACGAGCTGGCGGGCGAAGGCCAGCCAGCGCTCGAGCTCGATCGTGTGCGCCGTCGCGATGCCGAAGGCGAGCCGGTCCATGAAGCGCCAGACCGCGTGATCGTAGTCGTCGAGCATCGACGCGTCCTGCACCGCGAGGCGCAGGGCCGTCGGATGCAGCCGCAGCAGCAAGGCCATGCACGGCGGTGACAGCAACCGGTCGGACTGGATCGCGTCGAACAGGCGCGACAGCAGGTCGATCAGCTGCTGATCGATGCGCGGGCCGGCGCTGAGCGCGCCATGCACGCTGGGCGTCGGCTCGCCGAGCGGCGCCGGCAAGCTGTGGCGGATCTGCTGCAGGCTGACCGGAACCGAGGACGGCGGCGCTTCGTGATGCACCGGGCCCCGGGTGGTCGGTGAGACGACGATGGTGCGGTAGACCGCTGGCTCGACCCCCTGGTCCTCGAGTCGGCTGCAGGCCGCGGCATAACCCTGGCGCAGCGTCCGCGCCAGCATGTCGGCGCCGTCATGCAGCAACGCGGCCTGGCCGCCCCGGCTCATCGGCAGGCATTGCGCCCCCTGCCACAGGGCCCGCACATAGGCCTCGGGGCGGAACGGATTGGTGTCCTTCGAGACGTTGAAGTCGCCGACCAGCGCGGAGGTGAACGCCTGCAACTCGCGCAGCTCGAACTCGGCCATCGACTTGATGCGTTCGATGGCGCGCGAGATCTCGATGTCGACGGTCACTTCGTCTTCGTCGATCAAGGACAGCTCGAGCTTCGGCGCGGGCGCCGGTGCGGCAGGCGCGCCGCCGGGCGCCGGGGCGGGCGGCGCGGTGCCCCGATGGGCTGCGATTTGCTGGCGCAGCGCCCTCACGGCCGCGGCGACGAGATCGCCGCGATGGTTCTGCAGCACGCGCGGTGCGTCGATGCCGTGACGCAGCCCCTGGCCCATCGACTTGCGCCACATTTCGAGCACGGCATCGACGACCTGATCGAACAGCAAGGGCGCGCGCAGCATCTCGTCGTCGACGAAATCCTGCAGGGTGGGGCGGCGGTTCGGCTGCATGTGTTGCTGGGCGGGATTATGCGTCGCGCGCCACGCACGACTGCCGGCGCTCCCGGCACACCGAGATCAGGGGTGTCGACAGGCCTTACATCAGGCCGGGACACGGTTCGATACGAGTCGGTAACTCATTGATCGATCGGTACTTTCTCTTGATGGCACAGAGTTTGCTGTTTGTCGAGCGGATTGGGCCGCCAGGCTACCCAAAACTCACCAGGAGAATCAGATGATGTTCAAGCAGATCGCCGCCGCTTGCGCTCTGGCCGCTGCAGCGGTTGGCGCTCAGGCTGTTGCTGTGACAAGCACCAAGAACGCCGACACGCTTGCCACGGCCATCGTCGGCGCGGGCATCTCGTTCAGCAATGCGACCCTGACCTCCGGGCTGAGCTCGCCTTCGGGGACATTCACGGGCGGCGGAACGGGCGCGCTTGCGCCGGTCGGCTTCGATACCGGCATCGTCTTGACGACGGGCACGACCGATTGCGTCCCTGCCTCGACCGGACCGAGCGGACCGAATGCACTGACCGATTGCACCGGCGACGGTGGCGGCGCCACGGTATTGCCCAACGGTGAGACGGTCTTCGACTTTACGTCCCTGAAGTTCGATTTCGAGTCGGACACGGGCAAGGTGTTCTTCAAGTACGTCTTCGCGTCGGAGGAGTACACGGACTTCGTGGGCCAAGGCTTCAACGACAAGTTCGAGTTGTTGCTCAACGGCGTCAACATCGCGACGGTGCCGGGTGGTCCGGTGGAAGTCGACAACATCAACTGCACGACCAACTCGAATCTCTACCGTAACAACGCGCGTCCCGAAGAAATCAACAACTGCGCGAGCCTCGGCCTGGACATCGAGTACGACGGGCTGACGGTGGTGCTGAAGGCGAGTGGCCTGTTGGTCAACGCCGTCAACACGTTCGAGTTCCGCATCTACGACCGAGGCGATGATGCACTGGACTCGGCCGTCTTCATCGAGGCAGGTTCGTTCACGAGCGTTGATCCGGATCCCGTGCCCGAGCCGGGGACGCTGGTCCTGGCCGGTGTTGCGCTCGCCGGGCTGGCAGCGGCTTCGCGTCGTCGCCGCACCTGATCCATCTGTTGCCCGCCGTGCAGGTGGGCAAGAAGCACAAAGGGCGCCAAGGCGCCCTTTGTGCTTTCTGGCTCTCGCGACAAAGAAAAAAACCCTCCCGAACAGCGTTCGGGAGGGTTTGTGCGAGCTGTCCGGGCAGGACTTACATGTCCATGCCCATGCCGCCCATGCCGCCCATGCCGCCGCCGCCCGGCATCGGGGTGTCTTCCTTCGGCGCTTCGGCGACCATCGCTTCGGTCGTCAGCATCAGGCCGGCGACCGACGCGGCGTTCTGCAGCGCGGTGCGGGTGACCTTGGTGGGATCCAGGATGCCCATCTCGATCATGTCGCCGTAGGTGTCGTTGGCGGCATTGAAGCCGAAGTTGCCCTTGCCTTCCAGCACCTTGTTGATCACCACGCTCGGCTCGCCACCGGCGTTGGCGACGATTTCGCGCAGCGGCTGCTCGATCGCGCGCAGCACGATCTTGATGCCGGCGTCCTGGTCGGTGTTGTCGCCCTTGATCGAGCCGATCGCGGCGCGTGCGCGCAGGAACGCGACGCCGCCACCCGCCACGATGCCTTCTTCGACGGCAGCGCGCGTGGCGTGCAGCGCATCTTCGACGCGGGCCTTCTTTTCCTTCATCTCGACTTCGGTCGCGGCGCCGACCTTGATCACCGCCACGCCGCCGGCCAGCTTGGCCACGCGCTCCTGGAGCTTTTCGCGGTCGTAGTCGCTGGTCGCTTCCTCGATCTGTACGCGGATCTGCTTGACACGCGCTTCGATGTCGGCCGCGGCACCGTTGCCGTCGATCAGCGTGGTGTTCTCCTTGCCCACCTCGACGCGCTTGGCCTGGCCCAGATCCGCCAGCGTGACCTTCTCGAGCGTCAGGCCGACTTCTTCGGCGATGACCTTGCCGCCGGTCAGGATCGCGATGTCTTCGAGCATCGCCTTGCGACGATCACCGAAGCCCGGTGCCTTGACGGCGACGACCTTCAGGATCCCGCGGATCGTGTTGACGACCAGGGTCGCCAGCGCTTCGCCTTCAACTTCCTCGGCGATGATCAGCAGCGGACGGCCGCTCTTGGCCACCTGCTCCAGCGTCGGCAGCAGGTCGCGGATGTTGCTGATCTTCTTGTCGTACAGCAGCACGAACGGATTCTCGAGCACCGCCGACTGCTTGTCCGGGTTGTTGATGAAGTACGGCGACAGGTAACCGCGGTCGAACTGCATGCCTTCGACGACGTCGAGCTCGTTGTTCAGGCTCTTGCCGTCTTCGACGGTGATGACGCCTTCCTTGCCGACCTTGTCCATCGCGTCGGCGATGATCTTGCCGATCGACTCGTCGGAGTTCGCCGAGATCGAGCCGACCTGGCTGATTTCCTTGCTGGTCGTCGTCGGCTTCGAGGCCTTCTTCAGCTCTTCGGTCAGGGCCAGCACGGCCTTGTCGATGCCGCGCTTCAGGTCCATCGGGTTCATGCCGGCGGCGACGAACTTCATGCCTTCGCGCACGATCGACTGAGCCAGCACGGTCGCGGTGGTGGTGCCGTCACCGGCGTTGTCGCTGGTCTTGGAAGCGACTTCCTTGACCATCTGCGCGCCCATGTTCTGGAGCTTGTCCTTGAGCTCGATCTCCTTGGCGACCGAGACACCGTCCTTCGTGACGGTGGGGGCGCCGAACGAGCGCTCGAGCACCACGTTGCGGCCCTTCGGGCCCAGCGTGACCTTGACCGCGTTGGCCAGAATGTTCACGCCTTCGACCATGCGGTGGCGCGCGTCAGCGCCGAAGACCACGTCTTTTGCTGCCATGTCTATTTCTCCGAATTCAGTGCTTGGGGTTCAGGCGGGGGAGCCTCGGCCGATTTACTTCTCGACGACGGCGAAGAGGTCTTCCTCGCGCATCACCAGCAGCTCGTCACCGTCGACCTTGACAGTCTGGCCGCTGTACTTGCCGAACAGCACACGGTCGCCGACCTTGACGTTCAGGGCCACGAAGTCGCCCTTGTCGTTGCGCTTGCCCGGACCGATCGCCAGCACCTCGCCCTGGTCGGGCTTCTCGGCGGCGTTGTCGGGGATCACGATGCCCGAGGCGGTCTTGGTTTCTTGTTCGAGGCGCTTGACGATCACGCGATCGTGCAACGGACGAAGTTTCATCGCATCTCCTTGATGTGTCTCAGTCAACCGGAAACGACAGGCGCCCAGGGACGGGCGCCGGTCAAATGGCTGTGCCGGAGAGAGTTCCGGCTGTTAGCACTCGCAAGCCGCGAGTGCTAGCAATCGGATTATAGGGACGGCCCGCCAGGCTTCAAGAGCTTGTCGGAGGCGGATCGTCGTCGTCGCTCGGATCGGGCGGGGCCGCGACGCGGTAGCGTTCGGTGGCCCACGCGCCGAGATCGACATTGCGGCAGCGCTCGCTGCAGAAGGGGCGCCAGCGGTTCGACGGTGCGAACAGCGACGGCCCGCCGCAACTGGGGCAGGGCACTTTCCTGGCCGCGGGCAGGCCGTCCCGGCCAGGGATCGTCGTGCTCATCGTCGCGTCCTCAGGCGCACAGCGCGAGCTCCAGCGGCAGGTCCTCGCTGGCCGGCCGCAGCCGGCCGTCGGGTTCGCAACGCATCAGACGGATCGATACCATCAGCCGATGCCCGCTGATTTCGGGCACCAGCCCGGCCGCCTCGTCGATGCGCAGCCGCAGCAGCTGGTAGGCGCGCCCGGGTGCGATGCCTTGCTGATACTGCCCGCCGTTGGTGAAGACCTTGTGCGGCGCACCCGTGTCACGCAAAAGCTGCAGCAGCAACTGCACCGCCTCGGCCATCGGAGCCAGTGTCGCTACCCACGCCTGCAGGTCGGCGCGGCGGCGGGTGCCGTCGAGCTGCTGCCAGGCGTAGTAGGCCGGCAGGTCGAATTCGCAGGTGCCTGCCGGGATGCTGATCCGGCTGCGCACGCTCATCAACCACTCGTTGGTGCTCAGCGACACCCCGGCCTTGCCGGACTGGTGGTTGAGACCGTCGAAAGCATGCTCGATGCGGGTAATGACGCCATCGAGTGCTGCCTGCGAGACCTGCGGATTGCTGCGGTAACCGACCAACTGCGCCTTGTGGCGCTCGAGCTCCTTCAGCAGCTCCGATTTCAGGTCGGCACGCGACGAGACATCGAGGATCTCGAACAGCGTGACCAGCGCGAAGTGGTGGTCGACCGCCGCATCGCGGGGCAGCAGCTGGCCGAGCCGGTCGAACAGATGCTCGAGCCGCAGCATCGTCCGAATGCTTTCGTTGAACGGATACTCGTAGAGAACCAAGGGGCGTTTCCTCGTCTGACGGCATGCCTCTGGCGCCACCGTCGAGGGATTGTTTCACAGGGGCGTGGCGCGGCGTTTCAAGATAGAACCGCGGTCCAGCGTCGCCACAGCTGGGTGGCGTGTTGCTGCAGCTGGTCGAGCGACAGGCCATCGTTGTGGATCACCGCGTCGGCGATGGCGCGCCGCGCCGAACGCGACGCCTGCTGGCCGATGATCTGCCGCACCTGCTGCTCGTGCCAACCGGCGCGCGCGACGACGCGTTCGACCTGGGTCGGCTCGCTGCAGTCGACTACCGCGATGCGCTGGCAGCGCGCGCGCCAATGGCGCGACTCGGTCAGCAAAGGAACATCGAAGACCACTGCCCCGGTCGTTGCCTCGGCCTGCCGCTGCGCCTCGGCACCGATCAGGGGGTGAAGCAGCGCTTCGAGCCGCTGCCTGGCCGGCGGCTGGGAAAACGCCAGTGCCCGCATCCGAGCCCGGTGCAAACCCCCTTCCGGTTGCTGTTCGATGTCGTCGCCGAACTCGCGGCGCAAGTCAGGCATCGCAGCACCGCCGGGTCCGGTCAGGGCGTGTGCAATCGCGTCGGTATCGATCAAGGTTGCGCCGAGCGACACCCAGATGGCGGCAACGGTGCTCTTGCCGCTGCCGATGCCGCCGGTCAGGCCGATGCGCAGGTCGGCCAAGGGATCAGCCCACCTGCCACAAGCTGCTGAGCTGCGCGCCGAAGAACATCGCTGCGACTCCGCCACCGGCCAGGTACGGGCCGAACGGGATCGGCACGCTGCGCCCGTGACCGCGCGCGACGATCATGAAGATCCCGACGGCTGCCCCGACCACCGACGACAGCAGGATGATCGATGGAAGCGTCTGCCAACCCAGGAGGGCACCGAGCCCGGCAAGCAACTTGAAGTCGCCTTCGGCCATGCCTTCGACGCCACGCAGCAGCTTGTAGGTTCGGGCGACGAACCAGAGCGCAAAGTAGCCGAACAAGGCACCGAGCGCCGCATTCGGCAGCGAGACTGCCGTCCACTGCTGCCAGGCGGCGACCAGTCCGAGGCCGACCAACGGCAGGGTCAGGTCGTCCGGCAGCAGCGTGGTGTCCAGGTCGATGAAGGCCGCTGCGACCAGCACCGCGACCGCCACGCAGTACACCGCGGTGGTGACCGTCGGACCGAACCGCCACGCGACTGCCGCGAACAACACACCCGTCAGCAGCTCGACGATCGGATAGCGCGCCGAGATCGCCGACTTGCAGCCGGCGCACTTACCGCCGAGGCGCAACCAGCCGAGCAGCGGTATGTTCTCGTGCCAGGCGACCGGACGCCCGCATTGCGGGCAGCGCGAACGTGGGCGCGACAGGCTGAGCGGCGGCAACTGCTGCAGCTCGCCCTCGAGCGCCTGACCCACGCCGGCCAGTTCGTCCAGTCGCTTCTTGTTCGGGCCGAGCACGCGTTGCATCGCGGCGCCATCCTGCAGGTACTGCGCGGCATCGCCCAGCCATTCGCGCTCCAGCAGGACCGGCTTGCGATGGATGACCACATTCAGGAAGCTGCCGATCACCAGGCCGAGCACGCCCAGGGCCACCGGGGACAGCAGCCCCTCGAGCACGACACCGTACATGCCGGCTTAAACCACCGCGCCGAGCTTGAAGATCGGCAGGTACATCGCGATCACGATGCCGCCGATCATGACGCCGAGGATCACGATGATGAACGGCTCCATCAGGCTCGACAGGCCCTTGACCATGTCGTCGACTTCTTCCTCGTAGAACTCGGCTGCCTTGGCCAGCATGTGATCGAGCGAACCGGCTTCCTCGCCAATGGCGGTCATCTGCAGCACCATGTTCGGAAACACGCCCGTGCTTTGCATGGCTGTGGTCAGCGCCGAGCCGGTCGAAACGTCGCGCTGAATCTGCTGCGTGGCTTCGGCGTAGACCGCATTGCCCGACGCGCCGCCGACGGAGTCGAGGGCCTCGACCAACGGGACGCCGGCGGCGAACATCGTCGACAGCGTGCGCGTCCAGCGCGCGAGCACGGACTTGTTAATCAGTGCGCCGAAGACCGGGATCCTCAAGAGCAGGCGATCCATCGCCATCTGCATCTTCTCGGAACGCTTCCAGCTCTGCATGAACATGTACCCGCCGCCGATCACCACGCCGAACATGATGTGCCAGTAGGAGACGAAGAACTCCGACATCGTGATCACGGCCAGCGTCGGGGCCGGAAGATCGGCGCCGAAGGACTTGAAGACGTCCTTGAAGGCCGGAATGACCTTGATCATGATCACCGCCAGCACGATGAAGGCCACCACGATCACCGAGATGGGATACATCAGGGCCGACTTGATCTTGTTCTTCAGCGCCATGATCTTTTCCTGGTACATCGCCAGGCGATCCAGCAGCGCTTCCAGGATGCCGCCCGCCTCGCCCGCTTCGACCAAGTTGCAGTAAAGCGCATCGAAGTGCATCGGGTGCTTGCGGAACGCGGCCGACAGGCTGGTGCCGGTTTCGACGTCGCTGCGGATGTCGTTCAGCAGGCGCGTCAGCCTCGGATTCGTCGCGCCGCGCGAGACGATGTCGAAGGACTGCAGCAGCGGCACACCGGCCTTCATCATCGTCGCCAGTTGGCGAGTGAAGAGGGCAATGTCCTTCTGCGAGACCGAGCGGCCGCCGCTGGTGCGCCGCTTCTTCAGCTTCGTCAGCAGAATGCCCTGCCGCCGCAGACTCGCGCTGACCGCCGCCTCGCCGCCGGCGCGAACCTCTCCGCGCACGACCTTGCCGTTCTTGTCGCGCCCCTCCCACTCGAACACCATCTCCTTGATGCTCTTCGCGGCTGCTGCAGTCGCCATGATTGCTCCGACTCTCTCGTGTTTCAGGGGCGGACCGCGGTCCGACGAACGTTCACTCGTTGGTGACGGCGATCACTTCTTCCAGCGTCGTCACGCCCTGTCGGACCTTGACCAGTCCCGACTGGCGCAGGTCGCGCACGCCATCCTTGCGCGCCTGCCCGGCAATGTCGATGGCGGTGCCTTCGGACAGGATGATGCGTTGCTGCGCTTCGGTGATGGGCATCACCTGGTAGATGCCGACGCGACCCTTGTAGCCTGAACTGCAGGCCGAGCAGCCGACCGCCCGGTACGGCTTCCAGCTGCCGTCCAGATCCTCCGGCTGGTAGCCGGCGCGCAGCATCGCCTCGCGCGGGTACTCGGCCAGCTGCTTGCAGTTTTCACACAGGCGTCGCGCCAGGCGCTGCGCCGTGATCAAGATCACGCTCGACGCCACGTTGAACGGCGCGACGCCCATGTTCAACAAACGGGTCAGCGTGGTCGGTGCGTCGTTGGTGTGCAGCGTCGACATCACCATGTGGCCGGTCTGCGCCGCCTTGATCGCGATATCGGCGGTTTCCAGGTCGCGAATCTCGCCGACCATGATGATGTCCGGGTCCTGCCGCAGGAAGGACTTCAGCGCCACCGCGAAGTTCATCCCCGCCTTGTCGTTGACGTTGACCTGGTTGATGCCGGGCAGGTTGATTTCGGCCGGATCTTCGACGGTGGAGATGTTGACGCCTGGCTGGTTCAGGATGTTCAGGCAGGTGTACAAGGAGACGGTCTTGCCCGAGCCCGTCGGGCCGGTGACGAGCACCATGCCATACGGTCGGACGATCGCCGCCATCAAGCGGTCCTTCTCGACCTTTTCGTAGCCCAGCGCTTCGATGCCGAGGCGGGCACTCGATGGGTCGAGGATCCGGATCACGATCTTTTCGCCGAACAGGGTCGGCAAGGTCGAGATCCGGAAGTCGATCGCCTTGCTGCCGAACTTCAGCTTCATCCGGCCGTCCTGCGGCACGCGCTTCTCCGAGATGTCGAGCCGGCTGATGACCTTGATGCGCGAGGCGAGCTTTTCCTTGATCGCGATCGGCGGCTGCGTGATTTCGCGCAGTTCGCCATCGACCCGAAAGCGCACGCGGTAGTGGCTTTCGTAGGGCTCGAAGTGCAGATCGGAGGCGCGCATGTTGATCGCATCGATCAACATCTTCTGCAGGAAGCGCACCACCGGCGCGTCCTCGACATCGGTGGTGACCTCCGCCGACTCCTGTGCCGCGTCGTCCTCGGTGACGTCGAACTCGAAGTCGCTGCCGGCGATGTTCTCCAGCGTCTCACTGGCGCTGGCGCCCTGCGACTCGAGCAAGCGCGCGAGCTTGTCGTATTCGACGATCACCCACTCGGGCGACAGCTGGGTCGCGAACTTGATGCGTTCGCTGGCTTCCTGGTCCGTCGGATCGGCGCCACCGATGAACAACCGGCTGCCGCGTCGCGCGAGCGCGACAATCTGGTACTGCTGCGTGAGCTTGTTGTCGACGATGCCCTTGGGCAGTTTCTCGTAGTCGACCGCATTGAGATCGACAAGGGGCACCGCGAGCGTGGCCGACAACGTGTGCGCGAGGTCGGACGCCGAGATTGCGCCCGAGGCGATCACCGCGGCGACGAAGCCGATCTTGCGGTCGTGCGCCGTCTTCGAGAGATCTTCCGCTGCCTTGCTGCTCAGCTTGCCGGCATGCACCAGTACCCGGGCCGCGCCGGAGAGGCTGGACTGGGGGCTGTCGACTAGTGTGTCCACGCAGGCAGGCTTTTCGCGAAGCAAATAAAGCGGCGATCAAAACATGATCACCGATCCCTTGCGCACTGTAAACCGAAGAAGTCTCCGGTTCCGGGCCGAGTTCACGCGGGCTCGCCGCTTCGGACCCAACATCAGCGGCGCCGACGGCGCCAACCGATCCTTGCAATCCTGGTCGGGGTGAGAGGATTCGAACCTCCGGCCTCTACGTCCCGAACGTAGCGCTCTACCAGGCTAAGCTACACCCCGATGCGGCCCAATCGAGAACGCGGAGCACCCGCGGGCCGTTGACTTCAGGTCAGGAGGATCTCTCCACCGACCGAACACATAATTCTAGCAGAGCTTCGCGGGCCGGCGTGGCGGGCAAGACACAAAGTGCGGCACGCGCCTTGTTCGCCTCTGTCCTGGCCGACTCGCGCGTCGCCTCCAGCGCCCCGGTGCGACGAACGATCGTGATGATGTCGCTCAACCGCTCGTTCTCGCCGTGCTCGATGGCGCCGCGAATCAGCTGGCGCTCGTCAGCACTGCCGCGTTCCATGGCGATCAGCAGCGGCAGCGTCGGTTTCCCTTCCCGGAGGTCGTCGCCGACGTTCTTTCCGAGGGCCTGCGTGTCGCCTTCATAGTCCAGCAGGTCGTCGATCAGCTGGAATGCCGTTCCCAGCGCGCGACCATAGTCGGCGCAGGCCTGCTCCATCAGCGGATCGGCATTGGCGAGCACGGCTCCGAGCTGCGCACTGGCCTCGAACAACTTGGCCGTCTTGTACCGAATCACCCGCAGGTAGTCGTCGACGGCGAGGTCAGGGTCGTGCATGTTCATCAACTGCAGGACCTCGCCTTCGGCGATCACGTTGGTCGCGTCGGCGAGGACCTTCAGCACGCGCATGCGCTCGACGCCGACCATCATCTGGAACGCGCGCGAGTACAGGAAGTCGCCCACCAGCACGCTCGCGGCATTGCCGAACAATGCGTTCGCGGTCTGCCGGCCGCGGCGCAGCGAGGACTCGTCCACCACGTCGTCATGCAGCAGCGTCGCGGTGTGGATGAACTCCACCGTCGCTGCCAATTCAAGGCGCTCGGGTCCCGTGAATCCGAGTGCAGATGCGAACAGCAGCACCAGGCGCGGACGGATGCGCTTGCCGCCGGCGCTGACGATGTAGTGGGCGATCTGGTTGATCAGCACGACATCGGATTGCAGTCGCTGCCGGATGACCTCGTCGACCTGCCGCATCTCGGCGGCCATCGGATCGGCGGTGGCCGGGGCGAGGAGGGAGGGATCGGTCACGGGCGGGGGCGAAAGTCAGCCGGAAATTATAGGGAGCGCCGTCAGACGAGCGGCGTGGGGAGCTTGTCGCGCGAGCGGTTCAAGCCGGCTGCGCGCGCCGTGCTATACTTTAAGGTTCCTTCGGCCGGCATCGGCTGCAGGTGCTTTATCAGTCTATCGCAAAGAGGCACATATGTACGCGGTCATAAAAACCGGTGGCAAGCAATACAAGGTTGCAGCCGGCGAAAAGATCAAGGTAGAACAGATTGCTGCGGACGTGGGCCAAGAGATCACCATCGACCAGGTGCTCGCCGTCGGAGACGGCGCGGACCTGACGGTCGGGACTCCCTTGGTGGCCGGCGCCAGCGTGACAGCCACGGTGGTTTCGCACGGCAAGCACGACAAGGTTCGCATCTTCAAGATGCGCCGTCGCAAGCACTACCAGAGGCACGGCGGCCACCGCCAGACCTACACGGAACTGCAGATCAGCGCCGTCAGCGCCTGATTCGCAACTCGAACGAACCCGCAGGAGTTCTGAACCATGGCACAGAAAAAAGGCGGCGGTTCCACCCGAAATGGCCGCGACTCGCAACCCAAGATGCTCGGCGTCAAGGCCTTCGGCGGCCAGGTCATCCCGGCCGGCTCGATCATCGTGCGCCAGCGCGGCACGCGCTTCCACGCCGGTGACAACGTCGGCATGGGCAAGGACCACACGCTGTTCGCACTGGTCGACGGCCAGGTGTCCTTCGCGACCAAGGGCGCGTTGAACCGCCAGACGGTCAACATCACTCCGGTCTGACGCTCCGGCGAGCAGGCCCGAAGCCCCGGCCTGCCGGGGCTTTTGTCTTTTTGGGTCGCATCTCGCGACACTGACAGCATGAAATTCGTCGACGAAGCCACCATCGATATCGCCGCCGGCAACGGCGGCGCCGGCTGCGTGAGCTTCCGGCGCGAGAAGTTCATCCCGTTCGGCGGCCCGAACGGTGGCGACGGTGGGCGCGGCGGCAGCGTCTACGCGGTGGCCGACCGCAACCTGAACACGCTGATCGACTATCGCTACGCGCGCCGCCACGAAGCGCGCAACGGCGAGCCGGGTCGCGGTTCCGACCAGTTCGGTGCCGCGGCCGAAGACATCGTGCTGCGCATGCCCGTCGGCACGATCGTCAAGGATGCCGAGACCGACGAAGTGCTCGCCGAACTGCTGGTGCCGGACGAGCCCGTGCTGCTGGCCAAGGGCGGTGATGGCGGCTTCGGCAACATGCACTTCAAGACCAGCACCAACCGCGCGCCACGTCAGAAGACGCCGGGCTGGCCGGGTGATCAGAAGAAGCTGAGGCTCGAGCTGCGCGTGCTCGCGGATGTCGGCCTGCTGGGCATGCCGAATGCCGGCAAATCCACATTGATCGCAGCGATCTCGAATGCTCGACCGAAGATCGCCGACTATCCGTTCACGACCTTGCACCCGAATCTCGGCGTCGTGCGCGCCGGACCGGATCGCAGCTTCGTCGTCGCCGACATTCCAGGCTTGATCGAAGGCGCGTCCGAAGGCGCGGGCCTGGGGCACCAGTTCCTGCGCCACCTGCAACGCACGCGGCTGTTGTTGCACCTCGTCGACATCGCGCCGTTCGACGAGGGCATCGACCCGGTCGCGCAGGCCAAGGCGATCGTCAAGGAGCTGCGCAAGTACGACGAATCGCTCTATCAGAAGCCGCGCTGGCTGGTGCTGAACAAGCTCGACATGGTGCCGGCGGAAGAGCGCGAGGCGCGCGTGAAGGACTTCGTCAAGCGCTTGCGCTGGAAGGGGCCGGTGTTCCAGATCTCGGCGCTCGCGCGCCAGGGGCTCGATCCGATGGTGCAGTCGATCTACGAACATGTCGCGGCGCATGCCGAGAAAGCGCCGCCGGAGGTCGATCGGCGCTTCGAAGCGGAGGCGGGAGGCGCCGATGCCTGAGGTGCTGAAGAATGCGCGGCGCATCGTCGTCAAGGTCGGCTCGAGCCTGGTAACGAACGAAGGGCGCGGCATCGATGCCGAGGCTGTCGGCAACTGGTGCCGCCAGCTGGCGACGCTCGCACAGCAGGGTCGCGAGCTGTTGATGGTCTCGAGCGGCGCGATCGCCGAGGGCATGAAGCGCCTGGGTTGGGCGACGCGGCCTACCGAGCTGCACGAGCTGCAGGCCGCGGCAGCCGTCGGCCAGATGGGCCTCGCGCAGATGTACGAGACGCAGCTGTCCCGGCACGGCATGGGCAGCGCGCAAGTGTTGCTGACGCACGCCGACCTGGCGGACCGCGAGCGCTACCTGAATGCCCGCTCGACGCTGCTGACCTTGCTCGGTCTGCAGGTGATCCCGGTGATCAACGAGAACGACACGGTGGTCAACGACGAGATCAAGTTCGGCGACAACGACACGCTGGGCGCGCTGGTCGCGAACCTGGTCGAGGCCGATGCACTGGTGATCCTGACCGACCAGCGTGGCCTGTACGCGGCCGATCCCCGCAAGGACCCGGCGGCTCGATTCATCGACGAGGCCGTGGCCGGCGATCCGTCACTGGAGCGCATGGCCGGCGGCGCCGGATCGTCGATCGGCAGCGGCGGCATGATCACCAAGGTGCTCGCCGCCAAGCGCGCTGCGCGCAGCGGCGCGTCGACGATCATCGCCTGGGGCCGCGAGCCCGACGTGCTGCTGCGCCTGGGTGCCGGCGAGCCGATCGGCACGGCACTCGTCGCCGGTACGCCCAAGCGCGCGGCACGCAAGCAGTGGATGGCCGATCACCTGCAGCTGCGCGGCGCGGTGACCGTCGACGACGGCGCCGTGTTGAAAGTGCGAGATCAGGGCAAGAGCCTGTTGCCGATCGGTGTGACCCAGGTGGACGGCGACTTTCACCGCGGCGATGTGATTGCGGTGCGCTCCTCGTCCGGCGTCGAGATCGCGCGCGGACTCGCGAATTACTCGTCCACCGAGGCGCGCCTGATCGCGCGCAAGCCGTCATCGCAGATTGTCGGCTTGCTCGGGTTCGTCAACGAGCCCGAGCTGATCCACCGGGACAACCTTGTCTTGACCTGACGCGAATCGGATCGCGCCGCGCTTCGGTTAGTCCTCGAGCTCGGCCTTGGCCATCTCGACGTCCAGGCGCTCCATCGCATCGGCCGGCTCGCAGGCGGCCGCTTCGGCGTAGAGCTTCTCGGCTTCCTTCATGCGCTTGTCGCCTTCGAGCATCACGAGTCCGTTCGCGTACTCGACCATGGCGATCGCCGAGGCGGGGTTCAGCTTCAGCGCCTGCTGGTACAGCTTCAGCCCCGTGGCCGCGTCGGCGCCTTGCGTCTTGCCGAGCAGCTTGCCGACCTTGTCGATCACTTCGGCGTGAAACGCGCCCAGCGCGATGTGCGCATCGGCATGCTTGGGTGAAAGCTTGATGGTGGTCTCCAAGGCGTTCTTGACCTTGCTGCCGAGCCCTTGCGCCAGTGCCTTGGCGACGCTGATGCCCTGGCTGTAGCGGCCGAGCGCGTAGGCCATCCAGTAGTGCGCACTGGCGTTCTTCGGGTCTTCGGCAGCCTGGGCCTCGGCGCGCTCGGCGACCTCCTGGAACATCGCGAGCTTCGTCTTCTCGCTCTTCTCCAGGTAGTTGGCATAGATCGCCTGCGCCTTGTTGGCCACCGTGACGCCGGCGCCACCGGCTTTCAGGCCCGCGTCGTACGCTTTCTGAAATTCGCCGGCGTGGAAGAGGGCCCACGCGGCGAGCACCTTCTCCTCCTTGGGCAGCGGCTCCGCGTCACCGACGTGCAGCCGCGCCCACTGCTTCTTCAGCGCCGCGGCATCCTGGGTGTAAGCGGCGTTGTCGTAGGGAAAAGCGGTCCACTTGGCCATGCGTCGTCTCCTCGATCGTCTGGGGAATCAGTCGCCGTTGCGGTAGGCACCGGCGAGGCGGAACAGGTGCTCGCGGGCCTGCGGATCCAGGTAGGGCATCAGCAGGCTCAGCACATGGTAGGCGCCCCGTGCCAGCGCAGCGCCGGCACTGTCGGGCTCGAGCGCCTTGCGCGGGTCGCGCACGTATTCGTAGCTCAGCCAATAGGTCAGCACGACGACCATGGCGTTGGCCACCGCATCGGCCTCGCGCTCATCGATGCGCACGACCTTGCTGCGCGTCAAGCCCTCGAGCACGGTACTCACCGCGCGCGACTTGTTCTTCAGCACGAACTGGAAGTGCGTCTCGAGCCGGCGGTTCTTGCTCAGCAGGTCGTTGAGGTCGCGGTACAGGAAGCGGTACTGCCAGATCAGCTCGAACAGCATGTGGAAGAACAGCCACGCGTCCTCGACATTGCCGACGTTGTCGGCCGCGTGCAGCAGCTCCGACAGCCCACGTTCGTAACGATCGAACAACGCGTTGATCAGCTCGTCCTTGGCGGGGTAGTGGTAGTACAGGTTGCCGGGGCTGATGCCCAACTCGGCGGAGATCAGCGTGGTGCTGACATTGGGCTCGCCAAAGCGATTGAAGAGATCGAGCGTGATCTCGAGGATGCGTTCGGCCGTTCGGCGAGGCTTCTTGGTCGTGGGCTGCATGGGACGGCTGCGAAAGCTCGCCGGAATCTAGCACCTTGGTCGCCAGCAAGGACCGAGCGCTCTCCCTACAATCGCGCGCCATGCCTGCAGTCAGCTTCCAAGAGGTCGCGAAGACCTACACCGGGCCGCGCGGACGCTTCCAGGCACTCAGCGGCGTCAGCTTCGACATCGAGCAAGGCGAGTTCTTCGGCCTGCTCGGACCCAATGGCGCCGGCAAGACGACCCTGATCAGCATCCTTGCCGGATTGACGCGCGCCAGCGCCGGGCGCGTCACGGTGATGGGCCACGACGTGCGCGAGGACTACGCGGCCGCACGCAAGGCGCTCGGCATCGTGCCGCAGGAGCTGGTGTTCGATCCGTTCTTCTCGGTGCGCGAGACGCTGCGCATCCAGAGCGGCTACTTCGGTGTGCGCAACAACGATGCGTGGATCGACGAGCTGCTCGAGAACCTCGGGCTCGCCGACAAGGCCCAGGCCAACATGCGCCAGCTCTCCGGCGGCATGAAGCGGCGCGTGCTCGTCGCGCAGGCGCTGGTGCACCGGCCGCCGGTGATCGTGCTCGATGAGCCGACGGCCGGCGTCGACGTCGAATTGCGGCAGACGCTGTGGGCCTTCATTGCGCGCCTGAACCGTGCAGGCCACACCGTGCTGCTGACGACGCACTACCTCGAAGAGGCCGAGGCGCTCTGCCATCGCATCGGCATGCTGAAGCAGGGACGCCTGGTCGCGCTCGATCGCACGGCGGAGCTGCTGCGCGGCATGGCCAGCACGATGCTGCGCTTCAAGACCGACCATGCGCTGCCGGCGGCGCTCGAACCGCAGGCGCGCGTGACCGGCCGCATCGTGCAATTGAAGGCGCATGACGCGACCGAGGTCGAGCAGTTGCTGGCCGCGCTGCGTTCGGCGCAGGTGCCGATCGAGGACCTGGAGATCGGCCGCGCGGACCTCGAGGACGTGTTCCTCGAGATCATGCAAGGCGGCGCGCTGGCCGAGGCCTCGGCATGACGCTCGCCGGTGCACGCACGCTCTTCTACAAGGAAGTGCTGCGCTTCTGGAAGGTCGCCTTCCAGACCATCGCGGCGCCGGTGCTGACGGCAGTGATGTACCTGCTGATCTTCGGCCATGTGCTCGAAGACCGCGTGCAGGTGTTCGAAGGTGTCGGCTACACCAGCTTCCTGATTCCCGGGCTGGTGATGATGAGCGTGCTGCAGAACGCGTTTGCCAACAGCTCGTCGAGCCTGGTCCAGAGCAAGATCACCGGCAACCTCGTGTTCCTGCTGGTGACGCCGCTGTCGCACTGGGCCTGGTTCGCGGCCTACGTGGGTGCCGCGGTCGTGCGCGGGCTGTCCGTCGGGCTCGGCGTCTACCTCGTCACGGTGTGGTTCGCGCCGCCGGCCTATGCCGAACCCTGGTGGATCGTGATCTTCGCCGCGCTCGGAGCCGGCATGCTGGGCTCGCTCGGGCTGATCGCGGGCTTGTGGGCCGAGAAGTTCGATCAGATGGCGGCGTTCCAGAACTTCATCATCATGCCGATGACCTTCCTCTCCGGCGTGTTCTATTCGGTGAAGTCGCTGCCGGGCATGTGGCAGGCGGTGAGCCATCTGAATCCGTTCTTCTACATGATCGACGGCTTCCGTCGCGGCTTCTTCGGCTCGAGCGATGTCTCGCCGTGGTTGAGCCTGGCCATCGTCGGCGCGAGCTTCGTGCTCGTGTCCGGCTTGGCATTGAAGCTGTTGGCCAGCGGCTACAAGCTGCGCCAATGAGATAATCCGCCGCATCATGGCCGACCCGACTGCCGACGACGTGCGTGGCTTCATCGCCGCGGGCCTCGATTGCGAGCATCTCGCAGTGGAGGGCGACGGCCGCCATTTCTTCGCGACGATCGTCTCACCGGCGTTCGAAGGCTTGAGCCGCATCGCGCGCCACCAGCGCGTGTATGCCGCGCTCGGCGAGAGGATGCGCGAGCAGATCCACGCGCTGTCGATGAAGACGCTCACGCCCGCCGAGTGGGCCGCCACGCCCGGCGACCCGGCACCCACGCAACACGCCCATCACTGAAGATCCGCGGCCACGAGCGCTGCGGATGACGCCGGAACACGTCCTCGCGACGACAGCCTCCGGCACCATCCTTCAGCGCGCCTCCGCACAGCGAGCGAACCCAGATGAACTCCCCGATCACGCTGGCCTTGTCGAAGGGCCGCATCTTCGATGAAACCTTGCCGCTGCTCGCCGCCGCGGGCATCGAGGTGGCCGAGGATCCGGAGAAGAGCCGCAAACTGATTCTCGCGACCAGCCGCCCCGAAGTGCGGGTCGTGCTGGTGCGCGCGAGCGACGTGCCGACCTATGTCGAGCAGGGCGGGGCCGACCTCGGCGTCGCGGGCCTGGACATCCTGCTCGAGCACGGCAGCGCGGGGCTCTACCAGCCGCTGGACCTGGGCATCGCGCGTTGCCGCATGAGCGTGGCGACGCGGGCTGATTTTGATTACGTCGCCGCGGTGCAGCAGGGTTCGCGCATCCGCGTCGCGACCAAGTACACGCAGATCGCGCGCCAGCACTTCGCCGACAAGGGCGTGCATGTCGACCTGATCAAGCTCTACGGCTCGATGGAGCTGGCACCGCTGACCGGCCTGGCCGATGCGATCGTCGACCTCGTGTCCACCGGCAGCACGCTGCGCGCGAATCACCTGGTCGAGGTCGAGCGCATCCTCGACGTCAGCTCGCGGCTGGTCGTCAACCAGGCCGCGTTGAAGCTCAAGCGCGAAACGATCCGCGGGCTGATCGACGCCTTCGCCCAGGCCTGCACGAAGACCACGCCATGACCGCCGTCGCCATTCGCCACCTGCGCAGTGACGCGCCCGAGTTCGACGAGCAACTGCGACGCTTGCAGCATTGGTCGGCCGAGACCGATGCGGCGATCGAGCAGCGCGTGGCCGAGATCGTCGACGACGTGCGGCGGCGCGGCGATGCGGCGGTGCTCGACTACACCGCGCGCTTCGATGCCTTGCCCGCCGCATCGGTCGAGGCGCTGCAGTTGACGCGTGACGAGCTGAAGCAGGCCTTCGACACGATCACGCCGGCGCAGCGCGATGCGCTGCAGGCCGCCGCCGCCCGCGTTCGCGCCTTCCACGAGCGCCAGCTGGAAGCCTGCGGCCGCAGCTGGCACTACCGCGACGAGGACGGCACGCTGCTCGGCCAGAAAGTGACGCCGCTCGACCGGGTCGGCATCTACGTGCCGGGCGGCAAGGCGGCGTACCCGTCGTCGGTGCTGATGAACGCGCTGCCGGCGCAGGTCGCCGGCGTCGGCGAGATCGTGATGGTCGTGCCGACGCCGCGCGGCGAGAAGAATGCGCTGGTGCTGGCCGCAGCCTATGTCGCCGGCGTCACCCGCGCCTACACGATTGGTGGCGCGCAGGCGGTCGCCGCGCTGGCCTACGGCACCGCGGCCGTGCCGCGCGTCGACAAGATCACCGGCCCGGGCAATGCGTACGTGGCCAGCGCCAAACGCCGCGTCTTCGGGCAGGTCGGCATCGACATGATCGCCGGACCAAGCGAGATCCTCGTGCTCGCCGACGGCGGCACGCCGGCCGATTGGGTCGCGATGGATCTGTTCAGCCAGGCTGAGCACGACGAGCTGGCGCAGAGCATCCTGCTTTGTCCCGACGCGGGCTACATCGCCGACGTGCAGGCAGCGATCGATCGCCTGCTGCCGGAGATGCCGCGCCGCGATGTCATCCGCGCCTCGCTCGAAGGTCGCGGAGCGCTGGTGCTGACCCGCTCGATGGAAGAGGCCTGCGAGATCAGCAACCGCATCGCGCCCGAGCACCTGGAGGTGAGCGCCAGCGAACCAGGGCGCTGGGAGCCGCTGCTGCACCACGCCGGGGCGATCTTCCTCGGCGCCTACACCAGCGAAAGCCTCGGTGACTATTGCGCCGGTCCGAACCACGTGCTGCCCACTTCCGGCACCGCGCGCTTCAGCTCGCCGCTCGGTGTCTACGACTTCCAGAAGCGAAGCAGCCTGATCGAAGTCAGCGAAGCCGGCGCTCACAAACTCGGCCCGATCGCCGCCGAACTGGCGTACGGCGAAGGCTTGCAGGCGCACGCCCGCGCGGCCGAAATGCGCCTTCGGAAACCTTGACACGAACTTCGTGCAACACGAGAATCGTGCAACACTGAGTTCGTGTTCAGCATGAAGAACGTCACCGTCACGATGGAAGACAGCGTCGCCGAGTGGGCCAGGCTCGAGGCGGCGCGCCGCAATACCAGCGTCTCGCGGCTGATCGGCGAGATGCTGGCCGAGAAGATGCGGCACGACGACGCCTACGAGCGCGCGATGAACGAATGGCTCAGCCGCGACCGCTTCTGGACTTCCGACGGTTCGCCCTATCCGACCCGCGAGGAGACGCATGAGCGCGGTGTTCGTTGACACGAACGTCCTGATCTACAGCGAAGACCGCGCCGACGCCGTGAAGCAGCGACGCGCCATCGACTGGCTGCGCGTGCTGTGGCTGAGCCGGCGCGGCCGCGTCAGCACGCAGGTGCTGAGCGAGTTCTATGTCAACGCGACCCGCAAGCTGCGTCCGGCGATGCCCGCCGGCGACGCCCGGGCCGAGGTGCGGCGCTATCAGCGCTGGCAGCCCTGGTCGATCGATCACGCGACGGTCGAGACGGCGTGGGCCGTCGAAAGCCGCTTCGGCCTGAGTTACTGGGATGCATTGATCGTTGCCGCCGCCCGCGCGCAGGGCTGTCGCTTCCTGCTCACCGAAGACCTGCAACACGGCCAGCAGATCGACAGCGTGCAGATCCTCAACCCCTTCCTCGTCGGGCCCGAAGTGCTCGACGCCCCCACCGCATGAACGCCTCCCTCGACACCTGCATGACCCGCACAATCCGCAGCGACATCCAGGGCATGCATGCCTACGCGGTGCAGCCGAGCGCCGGCATGGTCAAGCTCGACACGATGGAGAACCCGTATCGCCTGCCCGAGCACCTGCAGCAGGCGCTCGGCGAGCGACTCGGCCGCATCGCGATCAACCGCTACCCGGCCGAGCGCACCGACGACCTGCGCGCCGCGCTGGCCACGCACGCTGGCCTGCCCGAAGGCTGCGCGCTGACGTTGGGCAACGGATCGGACGAGCTGATCACGATGCTCAGCATGGCCTGCGACCTGCCCGGCGCGGCGATCATGGCGCCGCTGCCGAGCTTCGTGATGTACGGCATGTCGGCCGCGTTGCAGGGCATCCGCTTCATCGGCGTGCCGCTGACGGCGGACTTCGAGCTCGACGAGCCGGCGATGCTGGCGGCGATCGAGACCGAGAAGCCGACGCTGCTGTACCTCGCCTATCCGAACAACCCGAGCGCGAACCTGTGGGACGACGCGGTGATCGATCGCCTGATCGAGGCCGTCGGCCGCATCGACGGGCTGGTGGTGATCGACGAGGCCTACCAGCCCTTCGCGGCGCGCGACTCGATGAACCGGCTGCAGCGCTATCCGAACGTTCTCGTGATGCGCACGATGAGCAAGTTCGGCCTCGCCGGCGTGCGCATCGGCTACCTGATGGGGCGCGCGCCGCTGATCGGCCAGATCGACAAGCTGCGGCCGCCCTTCAACATCAGCGTGTTGAACGCGGAAGCCGGGTTGTTCGCGCTCGAGCACGTCGACGAATATGCGCGCCAAGCGGCGGCGATCCGCAGCGAGCGCGAGCGCCTGCTGCGCGAGCTGGCCGAGTTGCCCGGCGTGCATCCGTTCCCGAGCCAGGCCAACATGATCCTCGTGCGCGTGCCCGACTCCGCCGCGGCCTTCGCCGGCATGAAGGAGCGCGGCGTGCTGGTGAAGAACCTCGGCCGCATGCATCCGCTGCTGGTCAACTGCCTGCGGCTGACGATCGGCACGCCGGACGAAAACGTGCAGATGATGGACGCGCTTCGCGCGTCCCTGTAAACCTCAGACACTCGATCGAATTCACATGGACCGCATCGCCGAAGTCCGCCGCGACACCAAGGAAACGCAGATCCGCGTGCGGGTCAACCTCGACGGCACTGGCCAGTCGAAGCTGGCCACCGGCATCGGCTTCTTCGACCACATGCTCGACCAGGTCGCGCGCCATGGGCTGATCGATCTCGACATCGAAGCCCAGGGCGACCTGCACATCGATGGCCACCATACGGTCGAGGACGTCGGCATCACGCTGGGCATGGCGGTGTTCCAGGCCATCGGCGACAAGAAGGGGCTGACGCGCTACGGCCACGCCTACGTGCCGCTCGACGAAGCCCTGTCGCGCGTCGTCATCGACTTCTCCGGCCGGCCCGGGTTGCACATGGACATCCCGTTCAAGGCCGGCATGGTCGGCGCGTTCGACACGCAGCTGACCTTCGAGTTCTTCCAGGGCTTCGTGAACCACGCGCTGGTCACGCTGCACATCGACAACCTGAAGGGCGCCAACGCGCACCACCAGGCCGAGACGGTGTTCAAGGCCTTCGGCCGCGCGCTGCGCATGGCGATGACGCTCGATCCGCGTTCGGCCGGAGTCATTCCGTCAACGAAAGGCTCGTTGTGAAGCGCACTGTCGCGGTCGTCGACTACGGCATGGGCAACCTGCGCTCGGTGTCGCAGGCGGTGATGCATGTGGCGGCCGGCTCGGACGTCGAGGTGATCGTCACGCAGCGGCCCGACGAGGTCTACGCCGCCGAGCGCATCGTGCTGCCGGGCCAGGGCGCGATGCGCGACTGCATGCGCGAGCTGCACGACTCGGGGCTGAAGGAAGCGGTGCTCGACGCCGCGGCGCGCAAGCCGCTGATGGGCGTGTGCGTCGGCATGCAGATGCTGCTCGACCACAGCGAGGAGCAGGACACGCCGGGCCTGGGCCTGCTGCATGGCGAGGTGCGGCGCTTCCGGCTCGACGGCCGGCTGCAGCCCGACGGCAGCCGCTTCAAGGTGCCGCAGATGGGCTGGAACCGCGTTTTCCAGGCCGCGCACGGCGGCCGCCCGCACGCGCTGTGGGCCGGCGTGCCGGATCAGAGCTGGTACTACTTCGTGCACAGTTTCTACACCACGACGACGGATCCGCGCGACAGTGCGGGCGAGGCCGACTACGGCGGCCGCTTTACCTGCGCCGTGGCGCGGGATAACATTTTTGCCACCCAATTCCACCCTGAGAAGAGTGCCGAGCAGGGCCTCGCCCTGTACCGCAACTTCCTGTCCTGGCGGCCGTAAGACGTCGCGTCCTTTCCATGTTGTTGATCCCTGCAATCGACCTCAAAGACGGCATGTGCGTGCGCCTGAAGCAAGGCGACATGAATGCCTCCACCACCTTCGGCGAGGACCCGGCCGCGATGGCGCGACGATGGGTGAATGCCGGCGCGCGACGGCTGCACCTGGTCGACCTGAACGGCGCCTTCGCCGGCAAGCCGGTCAACGAGGCGGCGGTGAAAGCTATCCTCGCCGAGGTCGGCGACGAGATTCCGGTGCAGCTCGGCGGCGGCATCCGCGACCTCGACACGATCGAGCGCTACCTCGACGACGGCCTGAGCTTCATCATCATCGGCACCGCGGCGGTCAAGAACCCGGGTTTCCTGAAGGACGCCTGCACGGCCTTCGGCGGCCACATCATCGTCGGCCTTGACGCCAAGGACGGCAAGGTCGCCACCGACGGCTGGAGCAAGCTGACCGGCCACGAGGTGATCGACCTGGCGCAGAAGTTCGAGGGCTACGGCGTCGAGGGCGTGATCTACACCGACATCGGCCGCGACGGCATGCTGACCGGCATCAACGTCGATGCCACCGTCAAGCTCGCGCAGGCGCTGACGATGCCGGTGTTCGCCTCGGGCGGGCTGTCGGACCTGGCGGACGTTGAACGGCTGTGCGCGGTGCAGGGCGAGGGCATCGAGGGCGTGATCTGCGGGCGTTCGATCTACACCGGCGCGCTCGATTTCGCCGCGGCGCAGGCCCGGGCCGACGCGCTGCTGCAGGCGGTGCGCTAGCCGATGCTCGCCAAACGGATCATTCCCTGCCTGGACGTCACCGGCGGCCGGGTCGTCAAGGGCGTCAACTTCGTCGAGCTGCGCGATGCGGGCGATCCGGTCGAGATCGCCGCGCGCTACAACGAGCAGGGCGCCGACGAGCTGACCTTCCTCGACATCACCGCCACCAGCGACGCGCGCGACCTGATCCTGCCGATCATCGAGGCGGTCGCTTCGCAGGTGTTCATCCCGTTGACCGTCGGCGGCGGCGTGCGCACGGTCGAGGACGTGCGCCGGCTGCTGAATGCCGGTGCCGACAAGGTCAGCTTCAATTCGGCGGCGGTCGCCAATCCGCAGATCATTGCCGATGCATCGGCGAAGTACGGCGCGCAGGCCATCGTCGTCGCCATCGATGCGAAAGCGCGTGCCGGTGGTGACGGCTGGGACGTCTACACGCACGGCGGGCGCCGCAATACCGGGCTCGATGCCGTGGCGTGGGCCCGGCAGATGGCCGAGGCCGGCGCCGGCGAGATCCTGCTGACGAGCATGGACCGCGACGGTACACGCGTGGGCTTCGACCTCGCGCTGACGCGTGCGGTCAGCGATGCCGTGCCGGTGCCGGTGATCGCGTCGGGCGGCGTCGGCAATCTGGAGCACCTGGCCGATGGCATCCAGCAAGGCCACGCCGATGCGGTGCTCGCGGCGAGCATCTTCCACTACGGCGAATTCACCGTCGGCCAGGCCAAGGCCTTGATGGCCGCGCGCGGCATCCCGGTGCGCCAGTGACGTCGCCCGGGCGCGGCAGCGCGCCGCAGCCGCACGAAGTCCGCCTGATCGGCGGCGAATGGAAGCGCAGCAAGCTGCCGGTGGCGGACAAGCCGGGCCTGCGGCCGACGCCGGACCGCGTGCGCGAGACGCTGTTCAATTGGCTTGGCCAGGACCTGAGCGGCTGGCGCGTGCTCGATGCGTTTGCCGGCAGCGGAGCGCTGGGGTTCGAGGCGGCTTCGCGTGGTGCGGCGGAGGTGGTGCTGCTGGAGCGAGATGCCGAGCTCGTGCGCAGCCTGCGCGCGAGCCAGGTGCGACTGAAAGCGAACGCCTTGCGCATCGAGGCGGCCGATGCGCTGGCCTGGATGGCGCGCTGTCCTGCAGCCTCGTTCGACCTGGTGCTGCTCGACCCGCCGTTCACCGGCGATCTGCTCACTCCGGCCCTGCAGGCTGCGGCGCCGTTGGTCGCGCCGCCGGGCTGGCTGTACGTCGAGAGCGGTGCCCCATTGAGCGACGCGCCGCCCGGTTTCGAGACCTGGCGCAGCGGCCGCGCCGGCGCGGTGTTCTTCCAGTTGCTGCGGCGCAGCAGCTACACTGCCGCCGAGCCGTCCGACCAGGAGTGAACGTGGTGGAGCACCCGAAGCCGCTGATTGCCGTCTACCCGGGTACCTTCGATCCGATGACCCTGGGCCACGAGGACTTGATGAAGCGCGCCTCGCTGCTCTTCGACAAGCTGATCCTCGCGGTGGCCGCCGGCCACCACAAGCGCACGATGTTCACGATCGCCGAGCGGCTGGAGATCGCCACCGAGATCGCGCTGCCCTACAAGAACATCGAGGTCGTCGCCTTCCGCGGTTTGCTGAGCGACTTCGTGGTCGCCAACGGTGGCAAGGTCGTCGTGCGCGGCCTGCGCGCGGCGAGCGACTTCGAGTACGAATTCCAGATGGCCGGCATGAACCGCCAGCTGATGCCCGAGGTCGAGACGCTGTTCCTCGCCCCATCCGACCAGTACCAGTTCGTCAGCGGCACCTTCGTGCGCGAGATTGCCACCTTGGGCGGTGATGTCTCGAAGTTCGTGGCACCTTCGGTGCTTCACCGACTGAAGGAGCGCGTGGCGCACACGCCACCCGAGGCCTGACCATGGCCCTGATGATCACCGACGATTGCATCAACTGCGACGTCTGCGAACCCGAATGCCCGAACCAGGCGATCTCGATGGGCGCGGAGTTCTACGAGATCGACCATCGCAAGTGCACCGAATGCGTCGGCCACTTCGATGAGCCGCAGTGCGTCCAGGTCTGTCCGGTCGCCTGCATCCCGATCAATCCGGCCCATGTCGAGAGCAAGGACCAGCTGTGGGGCAAGTACCGGCAGCTGATGGGGCTGGACGACGTCGCGCCGCCTGCGCCGGCGACCTGAAGCTGCCGCCCGCCTCAGGCCTTCGCCGCTGAGGCTTTCGGCTTCTTCTTCGGCTTGCCCTTCTTCGGCGCCGATGCGGCCGAGGCCGGCTTGGCGCTGGGGCCCACGTTGGCCGCGGTCGTCGGCACGATCGCCTTCTCGCGTGCCACCCGTTCGGCCGCCAGCTTGTCGGCCAGCTTGCGTTCGCGTTCCGCGATGTCCTCGGCTTCGCGGCGCTGCTGGACAGTGCGTGCATCGTCCGGCAAGGCGCTGCCGGCGGGGCAGGGCGTGGCCGAGTACTGCTTGCCCTCGGGTCCGCAGCGATAGACCGTGCTCGTCGCCGCCGGCTGCGCGACGGCCAGCGTCTGCGTGGCGGCAAGCAGGACGCCGGTCAGGCCACGCATCATCGAGCTCATGAGGTCTCCTCCGTCGGGCGCGGCGCCGGCGGCGGCTTCGGCCGCGGCGGCTTGGCGTGGATCTTCATCAGCGCCCGTTCCATCGGGCCATCGAGCAGCAACGGCAGCGCTTCGATCGACTGCGTTATGCACTGCTCCATCGCCTCGCGCTGATCCGGTGCCGGCTTGCGCAGCACCCAGTTGGCGACCTCCGAGCGCACGCCCGGATGGCCGATGCCGATGCGCAAGCGCCAGAAGTCTGCTGTGCCGAGCTGCGCCTGGATGTCCTTCAAGCCGTTGTGTCCGGCCACGCCGCCGCCTTGCTTGATCTTCACCTGGCCCGGCTGCAGGTCGAGCTCGTCGTGCACGACGAGGATCTGCTCGGTCTCGATCTTGAAGAAGCGGGCCAGCGCACTGACCGACTTGCCCGACAGGTTCATGTAGGTCTGCGGCTGCAACAGCCAGACCGGACCGTCGGGCCGATTCACCCGCGAGACGAAGCCGTGGTACGCGCGCTCGAAGCTCATGCGCGCGCCGAGCACGCGCGCGGCCGCATCCACCCACCAGAAGCCGGCGTTGTGGCGCGTGCCTTCGTATTCCGGGCCCGGGTTGCCCAGGCCGACCAGCAAGCGAATCATCGGCGCGATTATCCGGGCGCCGGCTTCAAGGCCTCGCGCGCGCCGGCGATCAACGCGCGACCGATGCGGTCGAGCGCGCCGGCCCGCAGCGCGGGCTCGGTGCTCGAGTCGTCGGTGCGCAGTTTCCACTGGTGCCAGTACAGCAGCACGTCGATCCAGATCTCCGGGAACAGGCCGACCAGCGCGCCGTCGGCGAGCGCGGGTGCGGCCATCTGCTCCGGCATCACGCCGATGCCCCAGCCCATCACCGCCGCGCGCACGTGCGCTTCCGTCGATGGCACGAAGCGCTCGACCAGGCGCGGCCCCTGCACGCCGAAGGCCTTCGCGACCCACAGCGCGTGCATGTCGTCCTTGCGATTGAAGACCAGCCAGGGCACGTGCGCGAAGTTGCTGCGGTTCAGGCCGCCCGGCAGCGATCGCTGGCAGAACGCCGGGCTGGCCACCGCGATGTAGCGCATCGTGCCCAAGGCGACGGCGCTGCAGCCGCGCAGCGCCTCGGCCACCGTGCTGACGCAGCCCAGCACCGCGCCCTCGCGCAGCCAGTCGTGCGTGAAGTCCTGGTCGTCGACGATCAGTTCGAGCCCATAACCGTCCCGCAGGCCCGCCTGCGCCACCGGATCGAGCGCCGGCAGCACCCACGTGGCCAGGCTGTCGGCATTGACGGCGATCGGCAGCCGCTCGTCCTGGCCCAGCGTGGCGCCGAGCTCGCGCGACAGGTCGGCGCGCATCGCCTGCATCTGCCGCGCATAGCGCAGCAGCACCTTGCCCGGTTCGGTCAGCCGCAGCGGCCGCGAGCGCACGACCAGCAGCCGGCCGAGGGCGGTCTCCAACGACCGCAATCGCTGCGAGACCGCCGACTGCGTGATCGACAGCTGCTGCGCGGCACGGTCGAAGCTGCCGGCGTCCGCCAACGCGGCCAGGCATTCCAGAGCGGCAGGATCGAACGCATTCATCAGTCGACCTAATGTAATCGGACAAATCCAGATGCACCTTCGTGCCGCTGCCGTCGATTTCCACAATGCCGGGGCCAACACAATGGAGACAAGCGATGCGAATCGCCGTGCCGAAGGAAATCAAGAACCACGAGTACCGGGTCGGCCTGACGCCCGCGAGCGTGCGCGAGCTGGTCGAGCGCGGGCACGAGGTGTGGGTCGAGCGTGGCGCCGGCGTGGCGATCGGTTTGACCGACGCCGCCTACGAAGCCGCTGGGGCGAAGCTGGCGGCCGACGCGGACGAGGCCTTTCAGCGCGGCGAGATGATCGTCAAGGTCAAGGAGCCGCAGCCGAGCGAGATTGCCCGGCTGCGCGAAGGCCAGCTGCTCTACACCTACCTGCACCTCGCGCCGGACCCGGAACAGACCGCTGGTCTCGTCAAGTCGGGCGCGGTGTGCATTGCCTACGAGACGGTGACCGGCCCGGGCGGCGGGCTGCCGCTGCTGGCGCCGATGAGCGAGGTCGCCGGCCGCATGTCGGTGCAGGCCGGCGCCGCGCACCTGGAGAAGTCCAAGGGCGGCATGGGCGTGCTGCTCGGCGGCGTGCCGGGCGTGGCGCCGGCACACGTGGTCGTGCTCGGCGCCGGTGTCGTCGGCACGCATGCGATGCAGGTGGCGGTCGGCATGGGTGCCCGCGTCACGGTGCTCGACAGGAACGTCGATCGCCTGCGCCAGCTGGACCTGGTGTTCGGCAACCGCATCACGACGCAGTTTTCGACTGCGTTGAGCGTCGAGGAGGCCGTGCTGGCGGCCGACCTGGTGATCGGCGGCGTGCTGATTCCCGGCGCCGCGGCACCGAAGCTCGTCACCCGATCCATGGTCGCGCGCATGAAGCCCGGCGCCGTGGTCGTCGACGTGGCGATCGACCAGGGCGGCTGCTTCGAGACCTCGCGCGCGACCACGCATGCCGAGCCGACCTACGTGGTCGATGGCGTCGTTCACTACTGCGTCGCGAACATGCCCGGCGCCGTTGCCCGCACCTCGACCTTCGCGCTGAACAACGCGACGATCGGCCATGCGATCGCGTTGGCCGACAAGGGTTGGCGTGTCGCGCTGCGCGAGAACCCGCACCTGCGCGCGGGGCTGAACGTGGCGCTCGGCCACGTCACCTGCGCGCCGGTGGCGCAGCAATTGGGATACGCCGACACGCCGGCCGAGACGCTGCTCGGCTGAAATGAAAAAGCCCCGCCGAAGCGGGGCTTTGCGCGAGACTCGTTGCGGCCCGAAGGCCGCAGCGGATCACTTCTTCTTCGCGTCCTTGGCCGGAGCCTTCGCGGGGGCGGCCTTGCCACCCTTGGCGGGCGCGGCCGGCGCGGCTGCAGCCGGCGCGGCTTCTTCGACCTCGATCTTCGGCGGCGTCGCGGCGACGATCACCGGATTCAGGCTGCCGTGGCGCACCAGCTTGATGCCGGCCGGCAGCTGGATGTCGGTGGCGTGCAGCGACTGGCCCTTGATCAGGCCCGACAGGTCGACGGCAATGAATTCCGGCAGTTGCGTTGCCAGGCACTCGATCTCGAGCTCGTTGGCGACGTGGCTGATCAGGCACTTGTCGGTCTTGACGGCCACCGAGTTCTCTTCGCCCGCGAAGTGCAGCGGCACTTTCTTGTGCAGGCGCGTCGTGTCATCGACGCGCTGGAAATCGATGTGCTGCACTTGCGGCTTCCAGGCATGCATCTGGAAGTCGCGCAGCAGCACCTTCTGCGTCGTGCCGGCCAGTTCCATCTCGAGGATCGACGAGTGGAAGGCCTCCTTCTTCAGCGCGAAGAAGAGCGCGTTGTGATCGAGCTCGATCGTCTTGGGCTCACCGGCCCCGTACACGATGCCGGGCACCTTGCCCGACAGACGCAGGCGGCGGCTCGCTCCGGTCCCCTGCAGCGTGCGCTCGTAAGCGACGAATTTCATGGTTGACTCCATGTGAAGCGCCCGCGACCAGGCGCTTTGGTAAAGCGGCCGGATGGCCGCAACAAAATGGGAAGGGCTGCCGACGGCAGCCCGCTCTCCCGACTAAAAATTATTGTTCTGCTCGGCGAACAGCGACGTCACCGACTCGCCGTCCGAAATGCGGCGGATCGTCTCGGCGAACAGGAAGGCCACCGACAGCTGGCGGATCTTCTTGCAGCTCTGCGCCGCGTCGGACAGGGGAATCGTGTTGGTGATGACGACCTCGTCGAGCTGGCTGCCGGCGATGCGCTCGATCGCCGGGCCCGAGAAGATCGGATGCGTGCAGTACGCGAAGACGCGCTTCGCGCCGCGCTCCTTCAGCACCTCGGCCGCTTTCACCAGCGTGCCGGCGGTGTCGATCATGTCGTCCATGATCACGCAGTTGCGGCCTTCGATCTCGCCGATCACGTGCATCACTTCGGAGACGTTGGCCTTCGGCCGGCGCTTGTCGATGATCGCCAGGTCGGTGCCGAGCTGCTTGGCCAGGGCGCGCGCGCGCACCACGCCGCCGACGTCCGGCGACACGACGACCAGGTCCGGGTAGGCCTTGCTCTTCAGGTCCGACAGCAGCACCGGCGACGCGTAGATGTTGTCGACGGGGATGTCGAAGAAGCCCTGGATCTGGTCGGCGTGCAGGTCCATCGTCAGCACGCGTTCGACGCCGACGGTTTCCAGCAGGTTCGCGACGACCTTCGCGCTGATCGGCACGCGCATCGAGCGCGGGCGCCGGTCCTGGCGCGCATAGCCGAAATACGGGATCACGGCGGTGATGCGGCGCGCGCTGGCGCGCTTCAGCGCATCGACCATGATCAGCAGCTCCATCAGGTTCTCGTTCGTCGGCGCGCAGGTCGGCTGCACGACGAAGACGTCGCGGGCGCGAACGTTCTGATGGACCTCGACCGTCACTTCACCATCGGAGAAGCGCCCGACGGTGCACTTGCCCAGCTCGACGCCGAGACTCTTGCCGATTTCCTCGGCGAGGGCGGGATTGGCGTTGCCGGTGAACAGCACGGTGTTGAACAGCACGGCAGCTCCGCGAAAGCTCAGGTCTGCTGGGAAGTGGAAGAACGCAGGAAGCGAGATGTTTGGCAGGGGAGGAAGGACTCGAACCCTCGCATGTCGGAATCAAAATCCGATGCCTTAACCAACTTGGCGACTCCCCTACACAGGACCCGGCTCGCGCCGAACCCTCGAATCCCTTTTCAGTCTGCCCAACCCCACAACGGGTGCTGGTCGAGACTGCGGCTCAAGCGGCCGACCCATCGGGGCGGAAGATCGTTCTCACCCCAAGTCGCCACGGGCTGGTCGCCTGCGCCGGCTCTCGCGAACACTGCACTGCCGGAACCCGACATACGGCTGTTGCCGAAGCGGGCCTCCAACCACCGGGCGGCTTGCGCTACCTCGGGACAGTGGTCTTCGGCGGCGGCTTGCAGGTCGTTGCGGCCCCAACTCATTGTCGTCATTGCCGCTGCGCCTGCTTCCGCGCCCGACAACCACTGCATGAGCTGGGTGTCTGCGAGAAAGTCCACGACTATAGCAGCATCGCTATCGCGCCGCAGCAAGGGGCTCGCAAAAATCGCGGCGGTCGCCACGGGCTGGGGTGGTTTGACCAGCGCGAACCACTGGCGCGGCAGCGCGATCGGCGTCAATCGCTCGCCGATGCCTTCGACGAATGCGTTGCGGCCGCCGACGAAGAAGGGCACGTCGGCGCCGAGCTTCAGCGCGAGCGTTTGCAGGCGTTCTCGCGGCCAGTGCAGGCCCCACAGGCGGTTCAGCGCCAGCAGCGTGCTCGCCGCATCGGAGCTGCCGCCGCCGAGCCCGGCGCCCCAGGGCACGTTCTTCAGCACCGAGATGTCGGCGCCCAGCGTGCAGCCGCTCGCCTGCTGCAACGCGCGCGCGGCGCGCAGGCTCAGGTCGTCTGCCGGCAACACCGCGCCGAGGTCGTGCCGCGCCAATGCACCGTCAGCGCGCAGCTCGAAGTGCAGCGTGTCGCACCAATCGAGCAGCACGAAGATCGACTGCAGCAGGTGATAGCCGTCGGCGCGACGACCGACCACGTGCAGGAAGAGGTTGAGCTTGGCCGGTGCCGGAACGTCGTAGAGCGCGCGCAGGCTCACGACCCCGGTTCCAGCTTCGCGCGCACCGTCACCACCGGCGCCGCGGGCCGGCGCGCCTCGACCCAGCCTTCGGACCAGCGGGCGAGGCTGATGCGCCAGCCGAGTTGTTCGAAGCCGGCCTCGTTGTCGCTTCGCGGCGTGAACTTCGCGCCCGTCCACGGGCGCCCGCGCAGCCAGTCGAACAGCGCAGCGATCGGGATGCGCTCGCCGAGCGCGTCGACCGCCAGGGCGTCCAGGTCGGGGTAGGCGGTGCGGCCATCGCTGGTGATCAAGGCGGCTTCACCGGGTGCCCAGCGCGCCTGCGCCGCCGTGGCGCCGAGCGGGCCGCTCAGCACGAGCTGGCCGTGTGTCGGGTTGCCGCTCAACTCGAAGCTCGCGCTGACGTTGCGCGGCGGCTGGCTGTCGACACGCACCGCGAGGCGTCCGGACAGCGTCTCGCTCGCGCCGGGTGCAGCGGTGCGCTGCGGTGTCGCGCAGCCGGCGAGCAGTGCCGCCGCCAGCAGAGCGAGCGCCGCGAATCCGCGCGCGCCCCGCGTCACAGCCCGACCTTGAGCCGAGCCAGCGTCTCGCGCAACAGCTCGTTGTCGGCGTCGCGGCCGCGCGCGTCCTGCCAGATGCGGCGCGCTTCGTCGCGTTCGCCCATCACCCACAGCACTTCGCCCAGGTGCGTGGCGATCTCGGTGTCCGGCCGGGCCCGGTAAGCCTGGCGCAGCAGGCGCGCCGCCTCCTCGCGATTGCCGAGGCGGTACTCGACCCAGCCGAGGCTGTCGGTGATGAACGGGTCGCCGGGCGAGAGGTCGAGCGCCTTGCGGATCAGGTCGCGGGCTTCGCCCAGGCGCTGGTTGCGATCGGCCAGCGAATAGCCGAGCGCGTTGTGTGCATGCGGATGCTCGGGCTTGAGCTCGATGACCCGGCGCAGCAGGCGTTCCATTTCGGCGAAGCGTTCGACCTTCTCCTCGGCCATCGCCTGCTCGTAGATCAGGTCGACATCGTCGGCGAACCGGCTGTTCGCGGCGGCGAGCACGGCGGCCGCGTCGGGCCAGCGCTTGCCGTCGCGCAGCAGTTGCGCCTCGGCCAGCAGCTTGGCGCGCACGTCGTCGCCATTGCGCTCGGGCACCGCGTGGATCAGTGCGCGCGCCTCCTTGACCTTGCCCTGGCGCATCAGCATCGACGCGCGACGGCTTTGCACCTCGAGCGCACGCTGCGGGTTGTCGACACGCCCCAGCCATTGCTCGGCGGCCTTCAGGTCGCCACGCTGCTCGGCCACCTGCGCCAGCAGCAACCAGGCCTGCGTCGTCGCCCGATCGGCCGTTGCCACCGGGTTGTCGTCGTCTTCGTCGCGCATCTCGGCCCGTGCGTCGCCGCGCTGGGCGATCTCGACGAAGCGCAGCAAGGCGGCTTCGGCTTCGGGCAGCTGCTTCAGCTCCAGCCGCAGCGCGCCCAGCGACAGCCACGGTTCGGCCAGCTCCGGACGTTCGCGGGTCAGGACTTCGAGCTGTTCAGCGGCGTCGGTGTAGCGCTGCGCCTGCGTCAGCAGGCGCACATAGGCCAGGCGCACCGCGGGCTCGGCCGCCGGCCGGGCGAGGTGCTGCGTCACCAGGGCCTCCGCGGCGGCCGTGCCCGGCAGCATGTCGAGCGCGACCAGCGCCGGCCCGGGCGCCGCGGGGTCCGCTGCCTGGGCCAGGCGCAGCCGTTCGAGCGCCGCGGCGTTCTGGCCGGCATTGACCTGCACGCGGGCGAGCGCGACCAGGCTGGCGACGCGCGTGGCGGGCGGCGTCAGGTACCGCTCGAGCACCGGCTCGGTGATCGCCAGCACGCGAGCCCGGTCGGTCGCACGTTGCAGCAGTCGCGGCAGCGAGGCGATCAGCATCGGCCGCTCGGTGTCGGGCACCGCCGCGAGCCAGGCCTGCAGCGGGTCGGCCAGGTCGTCCAGGCGGTTCAGCGCGAGCAGGATCTGCACTTCGAAGCGCATCGCTTCGGCGACCTGCGGCCGTGCGACGCGCCAGGCGCGCGCGGCGGCCAGCGCCTGGTCACCGGCACGCGCCTGCAGCGCGATCTCGATGGTCCGGCGGAACAGGGCATCGTCGCCATGCCGGCGCGCGGCATCGAGCATCACCTCGTAGGCACTGCCGGCGCGGCCGGCGCTGAGTTCGAGCTCGCCGATCAGCAGCTGGTAGAACAGCGGCGCGTCGAGCGGTGAGTTGGCGGACGCCGAGTCGTCCTGGGCGAGAACGGCGCCGGCGCCGATCGTGAGCACCGCGCTGGCGATCCAGGATCGCAGGCGGCGCGAGGGCGCTGGGGAACGGGGCATCGTGATTCCTCGAACAGGCGTCGATTCTATTGGGCCTGCCCGGCACCGATAATTTCGCCATGCCCGAGCTGCCCGAGGTCGAAGTGACGCGCATCACGCTGGCCGAACGCCTGCGCGGCGGGCGCATTCAGTCGGCGCGGCTGGGCAAGCCGCTGCGCTGGCCGCTGGGCTGCGCGCCGGAAGCACTCGCCGGCTTGCGTCTGGGCGACCTGCAGCGGCGCGGCAAGTACCTCTGGCTGCCGCTGGACGGCCCGGCGCGGCGCGGCGGCCTGCTGATGCACCTCGGCATGTCGGGCTCGCTGAACCTGGCCGATGCGCCGCCACCCGCCGGCGCGCACGACCACTTCGAGCTGCACACCGACCGCGGCACGCTGCGCCTGACCGATCCGCGCCGCTTCGGCGCTGTCGTCTGGTCTGACGCGCTGAATGCCGACCCGGCCGCGAAGCTGCTGGCGCGGCTCGGCCCCGAACCCTTCGATCCCACGCTGACGCCGCAGCGCTTTCACCAGGCGCTGCATGCGCGCCGCTGCAACATCAAGGTGGCGCTGCTCGGCGGCGAGCTGATCGTCGGTGCCGGCAACATCTACGTCAGCGAGGCGCTGTTCATCGCCGGCATCGATCCGCGCGCCCGCTGCGATCGCCTGAGCCGGCCGCGCGCCGAGAAGCTGCTGGCCGCGCTGCGCCAGACGCTGGCGCGGGCGATCGCGCTCGGCGGCTCGACGCTGCGCGACTTCCGCGACGCGCACGGCATGAGCGGCGCCTTCCAGGACCAGGCGCTGGTTTATGGCCGCGAAGGCGAGCGCTGCACGCGTTGCGAGGGCACGGTGCGGCGCATCGTCCAGGGCCAGCGGTCGACCTTCTACTGCCCCGGCTGCCAGCGCCGCTGACGCCGCCGGTCGTCGTCAGCGCGCGACGTGTCCCCACGCTTGTGGGCGATCAGCGGTCATTTGCACGCCGCCGAAAAGAAAGCTTGCGCTAGCATCGCTCGCAACTTCGTCCACCGCTGTCCGCATGTCGTCGACCCTGTCGCGTGAGCTCGATTCCCTGGCCGAGTGGCGCCGTTCGCTCGACCGCCGCATCGACCAGTTCGCTGCGCTGCTCACCGACCACGACCTGCTCGATGCCGAGGCCTCCGGACTGGCGACGACGCTGCGCCAGCGCCTGGCATCCGACCGGCTGGTGCTGGCCTTCGTCGCCGAGTTCTCGCGCGGCAAGTCTGAGCTGATCAACGCGCTGTTCTTCGCCGACAACGGCCGCCGCGTGCTGCCGGCGACTCCCGGCCGCACGACGATGTGCCCGGTCGAGCTGGCCTGGGATCCGCAGGATTCACCCGGGCTGTCGCTGCTGCCGATCGGCACGCGTCGCGGCGGCCAGCCGGTGTCCGCCTTGCGTTCGCGCCCCGAGCTGTGGGAGCAGCACGCGCTGCCCACCGGCGATCCGGCTGCACTGGCCAAGGTGCTCGAAGAGGTCACGCGCACGCAGCGCGTGCCGATCGACGATGCGCGCGGCCTCGGGCTGTGGGACGACGAGTCGCCCGACGACAACCCGCCGCGCGACGAGAACGACCAGGTCGAGGTGCCGGCCTGGCGCCATGCACTGATCAACTATCCGCATCCGTTGCTCAAGCGCGGGCTGGTCGTCGTCGACACGCCGGGGCTGAACGCGATCGGTGCCGAGCCCGAGCTGACGCTCGGCCTGCTGCCGTCGGCGCACGCGATCGTCTTCCTGCTTGCCGCCGACACCGGCGTCACGCGTTCCGACCTGTCGATCTGGCGCGACCACCTCGGCGACCGCTCGCTCGAGCGCTTCGTCGTGCTGAACAAGATCGATGCGCTGAACGATCCGCTGCTCGATGCCGGCCAGATCCAGGCACAGGTCAGGCACCAGTGCCAGACGGTCGCCGAAACCCTGGGCATGCCGCCGCAGCGCATCTTCCCGATGTCGGCGCGCGAGGCGCTGCTGTCGCGCCTGGGGGACCCGGACATCGGCGACGGCGGGCTGCCGGCCCTGGAACAGGCGCTGTCGAACGAGCTGCTGCCGCAGCGCAGCGGCGTCATCGGCCGCCTCGTCGAGGACGGCGTGCTGGTGCTGCAGCAGCGTGCGCTGAAGCGCCTCACCGATCGCCGGCGCCAGGTCACGGAGCAACTGCTCGATCTGCGCGGCCTGCGCGGCAAGAGCAGCACCAAGCTGCAGATGATCAGCCGCCGCTTCGAGGCCGATGCCACGGCCTTCGAGCAATGCATGCCGCGGCTGGCGGCCTTGCGCGCGGTGCAGTCGCGCCAGCTGCGCGACGTGCTGAAGCTGGTGTCCAGCGAGCGCGTGCGCACCGAGACGCTGCGCATGCAGACCGACAGCGAGTCCAGCTTCTTCAAGCTCGGCGCCGGCAAGGCCTTCGCGCAGCTCGGCGAGCGGCTGCGCGGCATGCTCGATGCGGCCGAGGTCGGTGTCGAGGAGATGGACCAGATGCTCGCCGCGAGCCACCGCCAGCTGAATGCCGACTTCGGATTCGCGCTCGCCGCAACGCCGAAGCCGAGCGTCGACAGCGCGCGGCGGGAGCTGCAGCGCATCGAGGCGAGCTACAGCCGCTACTTCGGGATCACCAAGCTGTGGCGGCTGTCGGAGCCGGGCTTCCTCGCGCAGTTCCAGCAGGTGCTGCTGTCGCGGCTGCGCGTGGTGTTCGAAAGCGCCGCGGTCGAGATCGAGCTGTGGGGCAAGGCCGCGACGTCGCAGCTCGAATCGCAGCTGCGCGAACGACGCCGCAGCCTGCACCATCGCCGCGAGGCGTATACGCGCATCCAGGCCGCCGAAGGTGAGCTGGAGCATCGCATCGCCGAGGTCGAAGCGCAGGACCAGCGCCTGCAGCAAGCCGCCGAGCGGGTCGAAGCCGCGGTCGATGCGCTGCGCATCCTGGCCGTGTCACCACCGCGCGCCGACGCGACGCCGGAACCGGCGCCGCGGCTGTCGCTGGTGCACTCGACGTCGCTGGTCTCGCGCGGCGCCGCGTGACGGGTAAGCGCCCGTCGGCAGCGACGCTCGTCGCTTGGCAGCGCACGCACGGCCGCCATGCGCTGCCCTGGCAGCGCACGCGCGATCCGTACCGCGTCTGGCTGTCGGAAATCATGCTGCAGCAGACGCAGGTCGCGACCGTGCTCGGCTATTACGAGCGCTTCCTGCTGCGTTTTCCCGACGTGCGCTCGCTGGCCGCCGCGCCGCAGGACGAGGTGCTCGCGCTGTGGAGCGGCCTCGGCTACTACAGCCGCGCGCGGAATCTACATGCCTGCGCGCGCGCGGTGATCGAACACCACGGCGGCAGCTTTCCGAACAGCAGTGCCGCACTCGCCAAATTGCCCGGCATCGGCCGCTCGACCGCGGCGGCGATCGCCGCGTTCTGCTTCGGCGAGCGCACCGCGATCCTCGACGGCAACGTCAAGCGCGTGCTGACGCGTGCGCTCGGTTTCGGCGACGACCTGGCCGAGGCCGCGCATGAACGACGGCTGTGGCAACACGCCGAGGCGCTGCTGCCGAAGACCGGCATCGAGGCCTACACGCAAGGGCTGATGGACCTGGGCGCGACGGTGTGCACGGTGCGCCGCCCGGCCTGCGACGCCTGTCCCTGGTCGAACTGCTGCGTCGCCCGCGCCGAAGGCCGGCCCGAGGCCTACCCGGTGAAGACGCGCAAGCTCAAGCGCGGGCGGCGCGAGAACAGCCTGCTGCTGCTGACCTCCGGCGCGCAGCTGTGGCTGGTGCAACGTCCTGCGCCCGGGGTCTGGGCCGGCTTGTGGAGCCTGCCCGAGTTCACCGGCGACGAGGCCGTGCAGGCCTTCGCCGCGCAGGGCCCCGGCCGGATCGAAGCGCTGCCGCACGTGCACCATGTGCTGACGCACTTCGACTGGCAGTTGAAGCCCTGGCACTGGCAATTGCCGCCACGCACCGCGGCAGCGACGCGGCAGCGAATCGAGAGTGCATTGCCAGGAGACGGCCGCTGGTTCGCACGCGACGAGGCGCTCGCCGCCGGCCTGCCGGCGCCGGTGCGCCGCCTGATCGATCAGCTGGCCTGACTCAGCGGTCGCATCAGCGGCCGGGGATCACGCCCTTGCCGCGCAGGTATTCATCGACGAGCTTCAGCCGCATCTCCGGCTCCTGCAGCTCCATCAGCTTCTGCTTGGCGGCCAGCGAGATCGGCAGGATCTCGCACCAGCGGTTGGCGACCCAGCTCGCGTCGTCCATGCGGTAGGGCTCGGCGAAGGGCACGTGACCTTGCTGGCGCAGCGATTCGATCGCGTTGTTCAGCGCAACCACCGTGGCTGCCTGCTCGCGCGGCGGCTTGAGCGTCGCGTCCGGCGGCAGCAGGCTGGCGTCGGCGAGCCACAGGCCATCGGGCTGCTGCTGCGGCGTGCCGGTGCGAAAACGCTTCCCGCCGATGCAGCGCACGCGCAGGATGCCGGCCTGCTCGGCATCCACCTCCTCCAGGTGTGCGAGCACGCCGACCGCTTCGAAGCGCACGCGCTCGCCGCCGCTGGATTGCACGTCCGAGCCCTGGTTCAGGCAGACGACGCCGAAGGGCGTGACCTGGCGCAGGCAGCGGCTGACGAGGTCGAGGTAGCGCGTCTCGAAGACCTTCAGGCTCAGCACGCCGCCCGGGAAGAGCACCGTCTGCAGCGGAAACAAGGGCAGGCCGACGAGGCGCGTAGCCGAATCAGTCAATCGATGGCATCCAGTTCGCGGTGTCGCGCCAGCGTAGCACCATGGTCGGCGAAGCGTTCGCGCAATTGCTCGACGATGTACACCGAGCGGTGCTGGCCGCCGGTGCAGCCGATCGCCACCGTGACATAGGCGCGCTGATCGGTCGCCAGCGCCGGCAGCCAGCGGCGCAGAAAGCTCTCGATCTGGTCGAGCATCTCGGCCGCTTCGGGCTGCTCGGACAAGAACTCGGCCACCGGCGCATCGCGGCCGGACAGCGGCCGCAGCTCGCGCACGTAATACGGGTTCGGCAGCATGCGCACGTCGAACACGTAGTCGGCGTCCAGCGGCACGCCGTACTTGAAGGCGAAGGATTCGAAGACCAGCGTCAGCCGGTCGTGGCGCGCGTCGACGAGGTTGCGCACCTGCTGTCGCAGCCCGGCCGGGCGCAGCGTGCTGGTGTCGATCACCGTCGAGACCTCGCGCAGCTCGGCCAGCAACAGCCGTTCGAGCTCGATCGCCTCGATCAGCGCATGGTGCAGGCCGCCGGCCGAGTCGGGCTGCGAGAGCGGATGCGGCCGGCGTGTCTCAGAGAAGCGCCGCACCAGCGTGTCGGTGCTGGCGTCGAGGAACAGCGGGCGGATCGTCACGCCTTCGCTGCGCAGCTCGAAGATCAGCGGCACCAGCGCCGGCAGCGAGCGCGCGGCGCGGGCGTCGACGGCAATCGCGACACGCTCGGTGTAGCGCGGATGGTCGAGCCGCATGTAGTCGCGCAGCAACTCGGGCGGCAGGTTGTCGACGCAGAAGAAGCCGGTGTCTTCGAGCGCATGCAGCGCAACCGACTTGCCCGAGCCCGAGATGCCGGTGATCAGCACCAGCTCTCGAGGCCGGCCCGAGGCTGGGACCGCGGCGCTTTCCGGTCCGTCCGGCGTCGGCTCGCCGATCATGCGCGGGTGCGCCGTTTCGGCGCTGCGGGGGGTTCGCCGCCGAGCAGCGCCTGCGCATGCGCGAGGCTGGTGCCGGCGAGGTGCTCGCCGCCGAGCATGCGGGCGATCTCGGCGACGCGTGCTTCGCCGGCAACGGCTTGCACGTCGCTCGTCGTGCTGCCGCGGCTTTCGGTCTTCGAGACGACCAGGTGCTGGTCGGCACAGGCGGCGACCTGCGCCAGGTGCGTCACCGCCAGCACCTGGCGTTCGCGGCCGAGCTGCTTCATCAGCGCGCCGACGGTGTCGCCGACCGCGCCGCCGATGCCGGCATCGATCTCGTCGAAGATCAGGGTCGACGCGCCGCCGCCACTGCGCACCGTGGTCACCGCGATGGCGAGTGCGAGACGCGACAGTTCGCCGCCTGAGGCGACCTTGGCCAGCGGCCGCGGCGTGCTGCCGGCATGGCCGGCGACCGCGAACTCCACCGATTCGAGCCCGAAGCTCTGCGGCTGGGCCTGTGCCGGCAACTGCACCTCGAAGCGGCCGCCGGCCATGCCGAGCGTCTGCATCGCCTGCGTGACGGCCGCCGACAGCGCCGCCGCCGCTTTCCGGCGCGCGGCGCTGACGCCACGCGCTTCGTCGCGATAACGCGCATCGGCCGCGGCCAGCGCCTGCTCGAGCGCCGCGCTGTCGGTGGCCGCATCGAGCACGCGCAGCTCGTCGCGCCAGCCGGCGAGCAGCGCCGGCAGCTCTTCCGGCGGCCGGCGGTAGCGGCGCGCGAGGCCGAGCCAGGCCGACAGTCGCGCGTCGACCTCGGCCAGCCGGTCCGGGTCGAGCTCGGCATGGCCGAGGTAGCCGTTGAGCGAATGCGCGGCATCCTGGAGCTGAGCCATCGCGCCTTGCAGCACCTCGATCACCGGTTGCAGGCGAGCATCGTGCCCGACGACGTCCTGCAAGGCGTCGATCGCGCGCTGTGTGCCGCTGGCAGCGGGCGTCTCGCCATCGTCGACCGCGTCCAGCGCGCCGCGCGCGGCGTTGATCAGCGCCTGCGCATGGCCGAGCCGCTGGTGCTCGGCGCTCAGCTCGGGCCATTCGTCGTCGCCCGGGGCGAGCTTGTCGAGCTCGCCGATCTGCCAGGCCAGGCGCTCGCGCTCGCGCTCGATCTCGTCGCTGCGCTCACGCGCGCGCTGCAGTGCTTCGGCGGCGGCCTTGCGGGCGGCATGGGCCTCGGCCAGCGGGCGGGTGTCGATGCCGGCCTGGCCGTCGAGCAGCTCGCGCGTCGCCGCCGGCCGCGTCAGGCCTTGCCAGGCGTGCTGGCCGTGGATGTCGAGCAGTGCATCGGCGAGCTCACGCAACTGGGCGATCGTCGCCGGGCTGCCGTTGATCCACGCGCGGCTCTTGCCCTGCGCGTCGATCGTCCGCCGCAGCAGCACGGTGTCGTCAGCGGCGAAGCCGGCTTCGTCGAGCCAGGGGCCGAGCGCGGGCAGCGCGTCGAACTCGGCGCTGACCTCGGCGCGCGCCGCGCCTTCACGCACGACGCCGGCATCACCGCGGCTGCCGAGCGCGAGCTGCAGCGCATCGACCAGGATCGACTTGCCGGCACCGGTCTCGCCGGTCAGCACCGAGAAGCCGGCGTGGAATTCCAGCTCCAGCGACGGGACGATCACGAAGTCCCGCAGGGCGAGGCGCCTCAACACTCAGACCACTCCTTCGTACCAGCGCAGCTTGCGGCGCAGCGTCGCGTAATAACTCCAGCCGCGCGGATGCAGGAAGCGCACCTTGCGCGCCGAGCGCTGCATGCGCACCTGGTCGCCGTGCAGCAGGCTGGCCAGGCGCTGCATGTCGAAGTTGGCCGACGCGTCGCGGCCGGCGACGACGGTGATCCGCACCTCGCCGGCATCGGGCAGCACGATCGGCCGGTTCGACAGCGTGTGCGAGGCGATCGGCACCAGCACCCAGCCGGCGATGCCCGGATGCAGGATCGGCCCGCCGGCGGACAGCGAATAGGCGGTCGAGCCGGTCGGCGACGCGATGATCAGGCCGTCGGCGCGGATGTTGGCGATGAACTCGTCGCCGATGTCGACGCGCAGCTCGACCATGCCGGCCGTCGCGCCGCGGCTGACGACGACGTCGTTCATCGACAGGCCTTCGTAGATGCGCTCGTTGTCGCGCCAGACCTCGCCTTCGATCATCGCGCGGTGCTCTTCGGCATAGTCGCCGGCGATCATCGGCGCCAGTGCTTCGCGGAACTGGCCGATCGGCACATCGGTGATGAAGCCCAGGCGGCCCTGGTTGATGCCGACCAGCGGGATGTCGAAGCGGGCCAGCTCGCGCGCGAAGCCGAGCATCGTGCCGTCGCCGCCGACGACGACGGCCAGGTCGCAGCGCTCGCCGATGGCTTCAGCGTTCAGCGCGTCGTAGTCGGTGACGCCGGTGTTCTGCGCGGTCTGCTGCTCGAACGAGACTTCGAGGCCCTGGCGGACGAGGAACTGCGCGACTTCTTCCAGCACCGGCCGGATGCCCTCGGCCTGGTACTTGCCAACCAGTGCGGCGTGGAGAAAACGTCGGCCCATGGGCGGCACGGTGGGGGGAATGCGAGGCATTACACCACAGGGTATCGCGGCCAACGCGCCTTGGCGAGCGGTGCCTGCGGGGCGGCTCCGTACAATGAAAAACACAGATGGACGAACGTGCCCGCACGCTGCTCAAGACGCTGGTCGAGCGCTACATCGCCGACGGCCAGCCGGTGGGCTCGCGCACGCTGTCGCGCGCGTCAGGGCTGGAGCTGTCGCCGGCGACGATCCGCAACGTGATGGCCGACCTCGAGGACCTTGGGCTGATCGCCAGCCCGCACACCTCGGCCGGCCGCGTGCCGACGCCGCGCGGCTACCGGCTCTTCGTGGACACCATGCTGACCGCGCGCCCGGTCGACCTGGCGCACGAGCCGCCCGAGATGGCCGGCGTGCGCGAGCAGCTGCAGCCCGACCAGCCGCAGCGGGTGATCGCGCAGGCCGCGCAGCTGCTGTCGAACCTGTCGCACTTCGTCGGCGTCATCACCGCGCCCAAGCGTGCCGGCGTCTTCCACCACATCGAGTTCATGCGCCTGGGTGAGAAGCGGGTGCTGGTGATCCTGGTGTCTTCCGACGGCGACGTGCAGAACCGCGTGATCTTCACCACCCGCGACTATTCGCAGTCCGAGCTCGCCGAGGCCACCGCGCTGCTGAACAACCACTACACCGGCCTGGCGATCGACGAGATGCGCGGGCGGCTGCATGGCGAGATCGAGACGCTGCGCGCCGAGATCGCGGTGCTGATGCAGGTCGCGGTGCAGGCCGGCAGCGATGCGCTGAGCGAAGGTAGCGAGCAGGTCATCGTCTCGGGCGAGCGCAACCTGCTCGGCGTCGAGGATTTCGGCCACGACCTGGGCTCGCTGCGCAAGATGTTCAACCTCTTCGAGCAGAAGACCGAGCTGATGCGGCTGCTGGAGAACTCCAGCCGCGCCGAGGGCGTGCGCATCTACATCGGCGGCGAGTCGGGCGTCGTGCCCTACGAATCGCTGTCGGTCGTGTCGGCGCCCTACGAGGTCGACGGCCGCGTCGTCGGCACGCTGGCCGTCGTCGGCCCGACGCGCATGGCCTACGAGCGCATGATCCAGCTCGTCGACATCACCGCGCGGCTGGTCGGCAACGCGCTGTCGGGTCCGCGCTAACTCGTCATCTGCGCGGCCATCAGCGCACGCGTGTGCGCGGCCTCGGCGAGCAGCCAGTCGACGAAGCGCCGGCGTGAAGCCGAATCGGCGCCGCGGCGCTCGATCAGCCAGTAGCTGAAATCGGCGTGCAGCGGCGTGCCGCGCGGGCGTAGCGCGACCAACCGGCCGTCGGCGATCAATTGCGCGACCAGCGGCGAGCGGCCGAGCGCGACGCCGTGGCCGGCGAGGGCGGCGAAGATCACCTGGTCGTACTGGTTGAAGCCCATGCGGGCGCGCGGCTTCAGCGGCCCGAGGCCCAGCGGCCGGATCCAGTCGGCCCAGCGCAGCCAGGGGCGGGCGAGCTCGTCGTATTCGAGCAGCGTGAGCGTGCCCAAGTCGTTGTTTTCGAGGATCGGATCGAGGCCCAGCGAGGGGCTGGCGACGGCGACGATCTGCTCGTCGAAGCAGCGCACCGCGCCTGCGGGCGCGCGCTCGGCCGGGCCGTAGCGCAAGGCCAGGTCGACGCCTTCGCGCTCGAGGTCGACGGCGCGGTTGCCGGCCGACACGCGCACGTCGACCGACGGGTGCGCGGCCTGGAAGTCGCCCAGCCGCGGCAGCAGCCACAGCGACACCGCGCCGATCGTCGAGGTCAGCGTCACCGGCGCCTCGGCGCCGCGCTGCCGCAGCGATTCGAGGTGCTCGTGCAGCTGCGTGAACCACGCATCGGCCAGGCGGAACAGCCGCTCGCCCTCGGGCGTCAGCTCGATCGCGCGGTGGCGGCGGTGGAACAGCGGCAGCCCGAGGTGTTCTTCGAGGCCGCGGATCTGCCGGCTGACGGCCGACTGCGTCAGGAACAGGTCGGCCGCCGCCAGCGTCACGCTGCCGCGTCGCGCGACCGCGACGAAACCGCGCAGCAGGTCCAGCGACGGCAGCCGGGCCAGCGTGTTATCCATGAGTGCAGCGCATGTGAAGCAGGCGAATTGATCGTTCGACAGGACGCCGATGCTCGGCTGAAATACAGCCATCGTCAATCAGCAACCGAAAGGCCGATCATGAACACGATGCATGTCATTTCCCACCGCAGCGAGCTGCCGGCGACGACGGCGATGCGGCTCGGCGAGGCCGACCTGATTGCGCTGGACGTTCAGCCGGGCGACCGGCTGCGCAGCGACTGCGGCACGCTGTGGATCACGGTGGACGGCGAAGCGCGCGACGTGCTGGTCAGCGCCGGCGAGGTGCACACGATCGAAGCGGCGGGGCGGATCAACGTCTCGGCGCTGCGCAGCGCGAACCTCGTCGTGCTGGGCCAGGCGCCGCTGCGCTGGCGGCGTGTCAGCGAAGCCGGGCGCGGCTTCGCCGAACGCCTGGAGGATGCCTTCAGGGCGCTATCTTCACGACCTGCGTGGCACTGAAGGTCGTGACCTGCGGCGGCTTGGCGATGGTCGTGCTGCTGCCGGTCAGCGTACCGGTGCCGAAATTGAGCCGCGACGTCAGGCCCGACCCGGTCACCGACAGGCCGGTGAACTGGGTGTTCACCAGGGCCCCGGTGAAGATGTCGTAGGTCGTCGTCTTGTCGGCGTTGAGCGTCACGTCGATCTGCAGCCCGATGCGGCCGTTGCCGGTCTCGAGCACGCAGAAAACGAAGTAGGCGTTGGCCGGCGAGACCTTCTGCCAGATGCCGGCGTACTCGGTGCCGACCCAGGCCAGCGCCAGCGCGGCATTGAAAGGCTGCTGCACGCCGCCGATCGTCATCGTGCCGCTCATCGACGAGCCGGCGACGTTGGCGATCAGTGCGTCGTTCGGCTGCACCAGCCCCTGCAGGCTCAGCGAACTGGCCGACCCCGAACCCATCCAGACGCGCAGCGCGTCGAGGCTGCCCGGCACCTGTAGCGCGAAGGTCGCGCCGCTGGTGGCGTCCTGCAGGAACAGCGCGTAGTCGCCGTTCTGCGTCGACCACAGGCCGTTGACGCCGGCAGCCTGCGCGGCCGAGGCGAAGACGCCGCAGGCGGTCAGCCAGAGGGCGGTGAACAGGTGGCGCAGCAGTCGCATGGTGGTCGAGCTCCGAGGGCGGCTGCCGCCATTGGAACCCGGCCGGGCAGCGCGAATGCGACGAAATCCGACGTCTTCGCCGGCGTTTGTTACGGCAGCACCGCCTCCTACAATCCGCGCCTTCGCCCCGGGGGCCGTTAGCTCAGTCGGTTAGAGCAGAGGACTCATAATCCTTTGGTCGTTGGTTCGATCCCAACACGGCCTACCAAATTTCAGGGATAGACGAGAAGCGATCACTGACTTTTTTTGGATCGACTTTTCGACTTTGAGCTGGTGCCAGTCTGGGCGCGACCCCGGGCAGCGGGACGTCTCGTTGAGGGCCGAGGTGTTGTGCTCCGAGGGGTGTTTGACGGAAGCGCTCGCGGCGGTACAACCGCCGGCGTCTTGCCGCGACGCCGTCCTCTCTCACGTGGCGCGCAAGCTGTCGCCGGCTCAGACGTTCGCCGCGGCAATCACGCGCACGCAAGGGCACGCGCCAGTCGAGTCCACATCGAACCTCACCGGCAGGAACTGCTCGATCACGCCAATGTTGGTCTTGGCATGTTCGGTCATCGTGGTGCAGGTGTAAGACGCCTCGCCGCCTTGTGCCACGACGGCAAGTGCCAGCGGCACCATCCACTGATCCGCCAGGTGTTGCCCCAACGCGCCATCGCTCGTCTGGTGCGCCCTGATCTCCTTGACCAAGGCGCCTGCCACCTGCTCGGCACTCACACCCTTCTCGCCGAAACCGGTGACGACCTCGTTCACATGCGCATAGCCAAGCGTGGCCATCAGCGCGTTGCCCGGGCCTTCGTTCTGCCGCACGGCCGGCGTGCGCAGTTGGTCGCCCGACCAACCCAGCGCGCGCGCCAGTGCCGCGAGTTCACGCAACGCTACGGCGCTCGGCAAGGCCGGCGCGAAGCACTCGGCGTACGCCTCCTGCACCGGGCCGCGATCGGTCAAGTCGAAGGGCTGCAGACCCGCCTCGGTCGGCTGCACCAGAGCTGAAATCTCGCCACCGCCGGCCGGATAGAAGCCCAGCCGACGCAGTTCCAGATCGAGACCCACACCAAGGCGCCGCAGCAGCGGTGCGAAGCTACGTTCGAGGAAGTGAAACGGCGGCGCCATCGGGTTGTGCGTGCCGCCGCTGAGCGACACGCGGCTGGGCTTGCCACAGAGCATCAGGGCCGGCAGCACCGTCTGCAGCACCAGCGTGCAACTGCCCGCCGTGCCGACATTGAAGGCGTATTCGCCGGCGCGCACGGGGCCGGGTTCGAAGACCAAGGTCTGCGAGCCGAGCTCCGCCCCCTCCACCTTCGCGCCGCAGACGGCCGCAGCCGCCTGCACACAGGTCAGGTGCTGGCGCATCAATCCTGGCTTCGGACGCTTCGCACGGATGCGTTGGATCGCCATCGGCTGGCCCGTGCACATCGACAGGGCCAGGCCCGTGCGCAGGATCTGGCCGCCGCCTTCGCCGGTCGAGCCATCAAGTTCAATCACGTTCACTTTTCTCTCGTTCATTCTCAAGGATGGTCTCGCCAGGAAAGCGTCCAGCATCGTGGTGTCAGGGCGGGACGAATCCACGACCACCTGCGCGGCGGCTGTATTGAGTTCGCCTTCGATGAAGTCGTGGATGCACAGGCGGTTCACGTAGACGAAGCGCACGTCGTAGTCGCTGTCGGGCGACGCGAAACCCCAGCCGCGGCTGCCGGACTCGCAGGCGAACAGCACCTTCACGTCGTGATCGACCTCGATCTGCCGCAGACAGTCGAGGATCTGAACGCGCATCGCCGGGTCGATCGGGTGCGCACTGATCAGTGTTTCGTTCTTCATGACTCCCTCCCCTTTCATCTTCAGATGGGGAGGGAGCCACCAGGCCCGACCTTCCCCAATTAGCCCTTCACACACACCACCTGCTTCAAGGTGTGGACGACTTCCACCAGGTCTTTCTGCGCCTCCATCACGGCATCGATGTCCTTGTAGGCCATCGGGATCTCGTCGATCACGTCCTTGTCCTTGCGGCACTCGACGCCTTCGGTCGCCCGGATCTGGTCGTCGACCGTGAACAGCTTCTTCGCCTTGGTCCGGCTCATCACGCGGCCGGCACCGTGGCTGCAGCTCTCGAAGCTCTCGGCGTTACCCAGGCCGCGCACGATGTAGCTGCGCGCACCCATGCTGCCGGGAATGATGCCCAGCTGACCACGCTTCGCGCTCACCGCGCCCTTGCGCGTCACGAACACGTCCTCGCCGAAGTGATGCTCCTGCTGCACATAGTTGTGGTGGCAGTTGACCGCCTCGACATGCGACTCGAACGGCTTCGTGATCACCTTGCGCACCGTCGCGATCAGGTTGGTCATCATCACCTCGCGGTTGCACGCTGCGAACTTCTGCGCCCAGCCCACGCCGCGCACGTAGTCGCCGAAATACTGCGCACCTTCCTCGAAGTACGCCAGGTCCTGATCGGGCAGGTTGCGTTGGTGCAGTTCGGCGTCCTTCTTCGCCAGCTCGATGAAGTGCGTGCCGATCGCATTGCCCACGCCGCGCGAGCCCGAGTGAAGCATGAACCACACGAAACCGTCCTCGTCGAGGCAGACCTCGATGAAGTGGTTGCCGGTGCCCAGCGTTCCGAGGTGCTTGCGGTTGTTCGTGTTCTTGAGGCGCGGGTGCAGCTCGCACAGCGCATCGAACTCGTCCACCAGCGTCGCCCAGACCTGGTCCACCGCATCTGGCGGGTTCTCCCAGCTGCCCTGGTCGCGGCCGCGGTTGCGCGGCGACGAGCCGTGCGGCACGGCACGCTCGATCGCGGCACGCAGCGGAGCCAGGTTGTCGGGCAGGTCGTTCGCGTGCAGCGTGGTCTTGCAAGCCATCATGCCGCAGCCGATGTCCACGCCGACGGCGGCCGGGATGATCGCGCGCAGGGTCGGGATCACCGAGCCCACGGTCGCACCGATGCCCAGGTGCACGTCGGGCATCGCGGCGATGTGCTTGAAGACGATGGGCAGGCGCGCCGCGTTGGCGAGCTGCTGCTTCGCTTCGTCTTCCACAGGCACGCCGCGCGTCCACATCTTGATGGGCACGCCGCCTTCGGGTTGCTCGGTGTTGTAGTTCTGTTCCATGTTCATCTCACTTCATCTCACACAAAAGAACGGTGACCAGGATCGATGAAACGTCACTCCGCCATCCATTGCTGGACCGGGATTCGGACCCGGGCGCCCCACGCATCGCTGCGAAGGGCACGCGCCGGCCCTCGAGGAGCCAGCGCGTGCGTCTACCTGTAGTTCCATCTGCATTCACCGCAAAAAATGGTGCCTCGTTGCGACAAGGGTTGGTGAAACGATCGTGCTCTACCGGACTGAGCTACGGTCCCCCTGATGTGGGACCGGCGGGATTTGAACCCGCGACCACGAGCTTAAGAGGCTGTAGTTCCACCTGCATTCGCAACGCGACATCAAAACAAACGCGACAAGGGACGGCAAGACGTTTTGCCAGTGCCGGTT
>NZ_JABRWJ010000016.1 GCF_013266755.1 Pseudaquabacterium terrae
GCAGCGCAGCGGGCGCGGGTCGGCGACCGAAGGGAGCTGGGCGGACGTGTCTGAGGCCCTGTACTCGGGGCCGAGTTGTCCGCCCATCCCGCGTCCGCGAGCAGCGCAGGGCAATCGGCCCCCCAGGGCCGATCGCGGTCTCCGCCCGGCCAGCGTGCCCGCCGCCGGCTTTGTCGCTCCGACCGTCGCACGCGAAGCAAATGTCCGCAGCGGGCCGCAAACAGCCAGACGAGAACGGTATGAGCGTGTGGGTCGTTTCATCCTTCAGTCCTTGACCGCAATGATCGGGATGAAGTAGCCGTCGCGATTGATGCGCGTCAAGGGAAGGCCCGCGCGTTCGCGGCGTTTGCGTTCCTTGGCCAGCGGCGGGCAGGCATGGGTGTCGGTGTAGAGCACCATGCAGTCCAGGCAGTGCAGGCATTCGCGCTGGTCGATGCGGCCATGCTCGTCGATCGCCTGCGCGCCGCAGCCGACGGCGCAGGCCTTGCACGTGCTGCACTCCTGCTTGCGGCGCAGGCCGAACCAGCGGAAGGTCGACGGCATCGCCAGCGACGCGCCGAGCGGGCACAGGTACTTGCAGAACGGCCGCTCGACGAAGATCGACACGCCCAGCACCGCGGCAGCAAAGAGCGTGTACGGCCACGGGCGCTGGAACCAGCCGACCAGGAAGGTCGTCTTGAACGGCTCCACCTCGGCCAGCACTTCGGCCAGCGGCATCGAGAACATCGACACCGCGAGCAGGCCGAAGAAGATGCCGTACTTGACCCACTTCAGCCGGTCATGCAGCCAACGCGGCAGCGCGCGCTGGAAGCGGCGCAGGCCGAGCGCCCCGCCCGCCTTGTAGAGCAGCTCCGACAGCGAGCCGAACGGGCACAGCCAGCCGCAGAAGAGGCCCCGGCCCCAGACGAAGACGGTGATGCCGATGAAGACCCAGAACAGGAAGACGAACGGGTCGCTCAGGAACAGCGCCCAGGTCCAGTGGAACAGCAGCGCATGGAACCAGGTCAGCACCTGCGTGATCGACGGCTGCGCCATCAGCCCGAAACCGGCGAAGACGATGCTCGCCAGCCAGGCGCTGTACTTGAAGACGTTGACCGGCCACTTGTTCTTGCGTGTGGCGCGTCGCGTCAGCGGATCGCGCAGCGCATAGACCACGGCCACCGCGATCAGCAGCGCGGCGAAGGCCGCGATCTGCGGCGCGCGCGCCCTCCACACCTTCTGCCAGGCGGCCTCGGGTTCCTCGATCACCGGGCGGCCGCCTTCGAGCCGCTCGGCCGGCAGCCAGACCTCGGCGTCGAAGTTGGTGAAGCTGCGCGCGCCGGTCGCGCGGTCGACGCGGTTGCCCAGGAAGGCCAGCTTCCACGGGTAGGCGGCCGAGAAGGCCTTCGAGCGCACGATGAAGATCGCCGACTCGGTGGCCGCCGGTGCGCCGGCGGCAGCCAGGCCATAGAGGTTCACGTAGTCGAGGTCGCGGAATGTGAACGTGTCCATGCCCTGGCGCACGTGCACGCGGTCGTAGAGGCCGCCGCGCACGAAGCCCGAACCCTTGAACGATTCGCTGCCCGCCGTGCGCACGACGAAGATCGCGTGCTCGCCCGGCGCCAAACGCTCGCGCAGGCCTTCCCACGCGGTGTCGCCGAGCAGCGCGCGGCCGACGTCGGGATGGTCGAGGCCGCCGAACCACAGCTCGATGAACGGCGTGCTGCCTTCGAGCCCGACCTGCGCCGGCATCACCGCCAGGCGGCGCACGCTGCCTTCGTCGACGAGTTGGCGCCAGCTCGGCCGGTCGCCGCGAACGGCATGTTTGGCCGGCGCACGCACTGTCGGCGCGAGGATGCCGGTCTGCCGCGCGACCGCGGCGCCCGAAGTCATCATCACCTGGTTCTGCGCGATCACCGTCACGGTGGCGCCGGAGATCGCGTCGAGCCCGATCACGCCTTCATCGGGCCGCGAGCGGCCGATCTCGATCTTGTCGCCGACGAAGCGGCCGAGGTACTGGTCGTTGAACTTCGTCAGCGCGCTCTCGGGAATGCCGAGCAGCAGGATCGGCTCGGAATGCTTCAGCACCTTCACGCCGACGAAGCGGCCAGCGGTGTCCATGCCGATCAGCGTCACCACCGGCTTGCCGGAATACGCCGGCGTGTCGGTGATGTCGGTCGACAACATCACGTAGCCGGCGAGCTTGTCGCCAACATGGGCTTCGACATAGGGCGGCTGGCCCTTGCGCTCGGAGAACGACGTGGCGCCCGGGAAGACCTCCTTGCACGGCGCGATGTCGCACAGGCGCTTCGCACTGTGGATCGCGTCGGGCAGCTCGGCTTCGTAGGCGCCGGCGCGCGCGGCCAGGGTGGCGATCAGCAGCGCGAGCGCCAGGAGCCAATGAAAAAGCCCCGCGGGCCCGCAAGCGCCGCGGGGCAATCGGTCGAACATGGTGGCGTCAGGACATCGGAGAAATCAGGCCTCGACGACCATGCGGCTGCGCATCTCGAGGTGCAGCGCATGGCAGAAGTGCGTGCAGTAGGCCCAGTAGACGCCGGGCTTGTCGGCGATGAAGGTCACCGACGCCGTCTCCTGCGGATTGACGATGAAGTTGACGTTGTATTTCGGGATCGCGAAGCCGTGCGTCAGGTCCTGCACCTTGTCCAGGTTGGTCAGGATCAGCGTGACCTCGTCGCCCTTCTTGACCCTGAACTCGCGCAGGCTGAACGCCGGCGCCTGCGACGTCATCTTCACCGTGACCTTGCGGCCCTGGCGGAAGACGCCGGTTTCCTTCGGGTCCTTGATCGCATTCGGGAACTCGTCGAGCGCATAGACCGGCTTCGGCTTCAGCAGCTCGCGCTTGAAGATGATGAAGTCGTGCGGCTCGCCACGCACCGGGTGGTCGGCCATCAGCACCATCTTGTCGCCCGAGATGTCGATCATCTGCTCGTTCTCGGGGTGCAGCGGGCCGGCCGGCAGGAAGCGGTCCTTCGCGAACTTGCATCCCACCGCCAGCCACTTGCCGTCGGCGGCCTTGGTCTCCGATTGCGAGGCGTTCAGGTGGCCCGGCTGGTACTGCACGTCGAGGCGGTCGACCACGTATTTCGCGTTCTTGTCGCCGGCGGCGAACTTGATCGCCGCATCGACATTCCACTTGACGACCTGGCTGTCGAGGAACAGCGTGGTGTAGGCGTTGCCGCGGCCGTCGAACGCGGTGTGCAGCGGACCGAGCCCCAGCTCCACCTCGGCGGCGATCGACTGGTCGATCTTCTCGAGCTTGCCGTCGAACCAGGCCAGCACCTTCGCGAGGTCGATCACCGTCGCGGTCGGCGACAGCTTGCCGGCGCAGATGAAGTACTTGCCGTCGGGACTGGCGTTGACGCCGTGCGGATTCTTGGGGACGCTCACATAGGCCGTCAGCGCCGTCTTCGGGTCCTTGTTGGCGTCGCGCGTGCCGTCGACCACCGGCACCTTCGAGTCGCCGATGGTCTTGAACTGGCCGGCCTTCACGGCGGCTTCGATGCGCGCCACGTTGAAGAACAGGCACGCGTCGCGCTCGGCGGACATCATGTCCTCGTACTTCACGCCGCCTTCGACGTTGTACTGGTTGGTCGCCGCCAGCTTGCCGTCGTACGACGTCGCGGTGAGGTCGCAGTTGCCGTCGATCAGCACCTGCCAGCGCACCTGCATGCTCTCGGCGTCGACGCAGGTGAAGAGCGAGCGGTACTTGTCGTGCTTGTCGAGGTCGCCCGCCGTCAGCGGCACCTGGAACTCGGCGCCGCAGAAGACGCGCGTGGTGTGGTTGATCGCCGGGTCGACCGGATCGCGCTTGTCCGGGAAGATGCCGTGGAAGCCCTGCACGTTGGGCAGCTCGGTGATCTTGTCGCAGACGAAGTAGTCGAGCCGGATGCGCGCGATGCGCGAATTGATCTTGTCGTTGATCCAGGCGTAGCGGCCGTCGTAGTTGCCGTCCTTGTAGGAGGCATGCACATGGTGGCTGTCGGCGACGGTGTACTTCAGGCTGCCGTCGGCCTTCTGGCCCATGATCTTCTTGGACTCGTTGGTGATGCCCCAGCCGACCAGCGCATCGGGCACGAAACACGGAATGCGCGTGATCTCGCGGCCTGACGGCAGGCCCAGCACGCGCATGTCGCCGGTGTGGCCACCGCTCCACAAGCCGTAGTAGGTGTCGAGCTCGCCCGGCTTCAGGTGCACGGAAGCGTGCTCGCCGGGATTGGCCAGTGCCGGCGCCGAGGCCTTGGCGGCGGCGGTCGCGGTGGCGGGCTTGTCGGAGCACGCCACCAGGCCCGCACCGGCCAGGCCGGCCGCGGCGGCGGTGTTCAGGAAACGGCGGCGCGCGGGCGCCTGGTGCTCGTTCGAATTCATGGTGTCCTCAGGGTTGGCACGGCCGGTCACGTGACCTCTTTGCCGTGTGCCGAAATGATCGCGACAGAAGCCGAAGGTGTATTTGCGATCCATCAAATGCTCGACATCGCGCTTGCCGAAAAATCCGCTGCAACCGCAACGAGGACAAACCATGAGACTGCTGACTGTCACGACCCTCACCACTGCCCTGCTGCTCGCCGCCTGCGGCAAGCAGGACGCCCCGGCCCCGGCCCCCACACCCGCCGCTGCACCGGCACCTGCACCCACCACGGTCGCCGTCAACGAAGTCGGCAAGTCGGCATTCGGCAAGGCCTGTGCGCTGTGCCACGCCGCCGGCGTCGGCGGCGCGCCGAAGCCCGGCGACAAGGCCGACTGGGGTCCGCGCATCGCGCAAGGGGCCGACCTGCTCTACAAGCACGCGATCGAGGGCTACAACGGCGCCAAGGGCGCGATGCCGCCGAAGGGCGGTTCGGCGCTGCCCGACGCCGACGTCAAGGCCGCCGTCGACTACATGATGTCGCTGTCGAAGTGAACACCGCCCTGCCCGATCGCTTGGCTCGGCGCCGCCTGCTGCTCGGCGGCGCCGCCCTGCTGGCCGGCTGGGCCGAGCCGGCACGCGCCGCGCAGCAGCGCCGGCGCGACGTGCGCGCACTGATGGGCACACAGGTCCGCATCGCGGCGCTCGGCGAGCCGGACATCGTGGCGCCGGCGATCGACGCGGCCTGGTGCGAGATGGCACGCCTGGCCGCTCTTTTCAGCCACTACTCAGCCACCAGCCAGGTCGCGGCGATCAACCTCGCGGCCGGGCTGCAACCGGTGCCGGTGGCTGCCGAACTGCTCGATGTGCTGGCGATGGCGGGCGAGGTATCGCGCCGCAGCGAAGGCGCGTTCGACCTCACCGTCGGCTCGCTCGGCCGCTGGCACTTCGACCCGGCGGCACCGGCGATGCCCGCGCCGGACGAGATCCGCGCCGGGCTGGCGAACATCGACTGGCGCGAGCTGTGGCTCGACCGAAGTGCCGGCACTGCGATGCTGGCGCGGCGCGGCATGCGCATCGACAGCGGCGGCATCGCCAAGCTGCCGATCCTGCAGGCCGGCCTGCACACGTTGCGCTCGCACGGCGTGGCGACCGCGCTGATCGATGGCGGCGGCGACGTCGTTGCCGCGACCGCGCCCTGTGCGCAGCCCTGGCGCGTCGGCATCCGCGATCCGCGCATGCCGTCGCGGCTGGCAGGTGCACTGCAGATCACGCATGGCTTCGTCGCCTCGTCGGGCGACTATGAACGTTGCTTCGTCCGCGACGGCCGCAAGTATCACCACGTGCTGGACCCGCGCACCGGCTATCCGACCACCGGTCCGCACGGCGTGACGCTGGTGGCCGACTCGCTCGAGGCGGTCAACGGCATCGGGACCGCGCTGATGGTGCTGGCGCCGGGCGCGGGCGCAGCGCTGCTGCGCGCGAGCGGCGTCGACAACGCGCTGGTCGGTGGCCGCAACGGCCGGCTGCAGGTGACGCCCGCGCTGCAGCGCCGGTTGATCGCCGCATAGATCCATGATGGCCGACGCCAGCGCGGCGTGGGCCGCCCGGCTCGGGCCGGGACCGCCCGCCGCCTGAGCGGCCCGGATCCAGCCGCCCCGGCTGGACGACCCACCGACCGCAGGTCAGCGCTCTACACTGCCCGGCATGCAGATCGGCCGCCAGACCCTGGAGGTCTTCAGTGGCGCCCTGATGGACCTGGCCACGCTGCCGCCTTCCACCTCCCCTTCACGCCTGATGAGCCAGGGCCTGGCCGCGCTGGCTGCGCTGGTGCCGCACGACGCGGCGTGGTGGGGTGAATGTTCCGGCGGCATCGACGGGCTCGCACCGCGCAACTGGCTCAGCGGCCGCGTGAAGCTCGGCCCCGACTTCGCGCGCGAGTGGAACCGCATCGGCGCCTCGGACCGCTTCGCGCTCGATTCGATCGGCCGGCTCGACACCGTCGTGTGCAGCCACGGCTTCGAGGACCCGGTGCCCGCCGTCGAGGCGTTCGCGCGCCGGCACGACCTCTTCAGCGCGATGGCGATCACCCGCGTGCTTCCCGGCAGCGGGCTGCTGCAATTCATCTCGCTGTATCGCGGCGCGGCCTCGCCGCCGTTCGAGGCGGCGCATCGCGTGGTGTTCAAGCACTTCAGCGCCCACCTGATGCAGCGCTGGAGCGCGCGCATTGCCGAACTCCTTGCCGGGAGCGACCTGCCCGGCAGCGATGCGCAGGGCCTGGTGGACGCTCGTGGCGAGTTTGCTTACCTGGGCGCGCGCCTGGCGCTGCTGCTGCGCGAGCGCTTCCCGCAATGGAACGGCACCAGCCTGCCCGATGAGTTGGCCGAGGCGGCGGAACGCCGGCCGAACCAGCTCACCGTCGGGCGCCGTCGCCTCCTGGTCCAGCCTTGCGGCGACCTGCTGCTGCTGAGCCTGCAGCCGCAGCGGCGTGCGGCCATCCTGCCGCCGCGCGAGCTCAAGGTGGCCCGGCAGTACGCCGAGGGTCATTCGTACAAGCAGATCGCGCGCGACACCGGGCTGAGCCCGGCTACCGTGCGCACCTATGTACGCGATGCGTACCTGCGGCTGGGCGTCTCGGACAAGGTGGCGCTGGGCCGGGTGCTGAACGGTCCGCGCGCCCGCCGGCGCACCGGCTGAGCCTTCCGCATCTGCAGAGGGGCGGCGAAGGCGCGCGCCGCTAACTTCGCACCAGCCCATGACGGGCGATGCGAGGAGACACATGCGGGCGTGGAACTGGAAGGCAACCCTGGCAGCGGCCGCGGTGGCGGCGAGCGTGGTGGTCGGATGCGGGGGCGATTCGGCACCGGAGCCGGCCGACGTGGTGCTGCGCGGCGGCAAGGTGGTGACGATGGATGCACAGCGCGGCACCGCGCAAGCCGTGGCGGTGCGCGACGGCCGCATCAGCTTCGTCGGATCGGATGCCGAAGCGTCGCGGCGCATCGGAGCGTCGACCCGCGTCGTCGAGCTCGGCGGGCGCATGCTGATGCCGGGCTTCATCGACGCCCACCTGCACGCGATGGCCGGTGGGCGCGCCCTGCTGCTGTGCGACCTGGCGTACGCGCCGCTGAGCCGCGCGCAATTGGCCGCGAAGCTGCAGGCCTGCCTGGACGCGACCGCCGATGCCGAGCCCGACCGCTGGCTGGAGGCTGTCAACTGGGACCGCCAGTCCACGGCCTCGCTCGACGCCGACCCGACGCGCGCCGTGCTCGACGGCCTGAAGACACGCCGTCCGATCGTGGTGACCTCGAGCGACTTCCACGCCGTGCTCGCCAATTCGCGCGCCTTTGCGCTGGCCGGCATCCAGGCCTCGACGCCGGACCCCGCCGGCGGCAGCTTCCTGCGCGATGCGAGCGGCCAACCCACCGGCATCTGCGTCGATGCCGCGGGCTTCCAGGTGAAGGCCGCCATCCCGCCGGACTCCGAGGCCGACCAGCTGACGCAGGGCCGTGCCGCGCTGGCGGCGCTGCGCGCGCAGGGCATCACGAGCTTCATGGACGCGGCGGCAGACGCCACGCACCTGCGCGTCTTCAAGGCGCTGCGCGACAAGGGCGAGTTGACCGCGCGCGTTCAACTCGCCCTCAATGCCGACCCCGCAGTGGCGAATGCGGATCCCGCGCGCAGCATCGCCGATGCCAAGGCAGTGGCCGCCGGCGCCGACGCGGGAGCGCCCTCGCCCGCGCCGGGCGTGTTCGCGCGCGTCATCAAGGTGTTCCTGGACGGCGTCGTGAACGCGCCCGCGGACAACGGCGCGCTGCTCACGCCCTACTTCGAGAACGCCGGCACGGAGGCCGCGCCGCAGTGGCTGCCGGGCACCAACCTCGGCCAGCTCTACTACGGCGCCGATGCGCTGAAGGCCCTGATGCTGGCGGCGGTGGACGCCGGCTTCGACATGCACCTGCACGCCACCGGCGACCGCGCCGTGCGCAGCGCGCTCGATGCGGTGGCGGCCGCGCGCCAGGCGCGGCCGCAGGGAGACTTCCGCCCGGCGCTGGCCCACGTCGAGACGGCCGCGGTCGCCGACCTCGCGCGCTTCGCCGCGCTGGACGTGACGGCCACGATGTCGTTCCAGTGGGCGCAGCGTGCGCCCTACTCCATCGGCGAGACGGAGAACCACCTCGGCCCCGAGCGTTTCGCCCGCATGGAGCCCTCCGGCAGCCTGCGCCGCGCCGGCGCGCGCATCGCGCACGGCAGCGACTGGCCGATCGATCCGTTCGACACGTTCCTGGCACTCAAAGTGGGCGTCACTCGTTCGGGCGACCCGGCCAATCCGCACAGCGCGGCCAGCCTCGCGCCGATCTTTCAGGGCCGGCTCAATGCCGAGCCCGGCTTGAGCCGCGACGACGCGCTCGCCGCCATCACCATCAACGCCGCGCACCAGCTGCGCCTGGAGCGGCACCTGGGCAGCATCGAGCCCGGCAAGCTCGCCGACCTGATCGTGCTGGAGCGAGATTTCCTGACCGTTCCCGAGGAGGAACTCGGACGCAACCGCGTGCTGTTGACCATGGTGGGCGGCAGGATCGTGGCCGCGCTGGATCCGTTCGGCACGCTGCTGGCCACGCCGCAGCAAGCGCTGAACGCCCGGGCGCGGGTATTGAGCCCGCGCGGCTCCACCGGGCATGCAACAAGCGCCCACGCAAGCGGCACACCGCGCGGGGACGGTCACCGGCACTGAGCCCGGGCCACACGACGTCGAAACGGTTCAGTTGATCGCGGCACGTCTCCTCAATGAACGCCGAAGGTGGCCTCAACCAAATGCGAATGGCACGGCGTATCGCGATGGCCGACGATGCAACGGCGAGACAACAACTCCGGAGACGAGCATTGGAAAGACACGCTGACCCAGGGTGGAATGTGCGCTGTCGGATCGCGATCATCGCGCCGCTGGTTGCCGTGCTTCTTGGATGCGCACAGGCGCCCAACTCGGGCCGCACGCCCGCAGTGGTCGAACGGCTGCTGATCCGCGAGCGCCAGCCGGCCTTCGCGGGCAGTTCCTTCGGCGATGCCGGGCCGTACGAGCGCGTGGTGGCACAGGCCGAGGTGGCCCTCGACCCGGCGCATCCTGCCAATCGAGACATCGTCGACGCAGCGGCTGCCGCGTCGGCCGACGGCCTGGTGCGTTATCGCGCCGACGTCGTCATCCTGCGGCCGCGCGATGCCGGCAAGGCCTCGGGAACCTGGGTGCTGGACGTCGCGAATCGCGGCCGCAAGCTGATGCTCGAACGCGTCAACGGGGGCAGCCTTCAAACCGAGCGCGCCAACGACGCCGGCACCGGCTGGCTGATGCGCCAGGGCCATGTGCTGCTGTGGGTAGGCTGGCAGGGCGACGTCCCGGTCGACCCGACGGGCCGCACCGTCGGCCTGGCGCTGCCGACGGCCAGGCAAGGCGGGCAAGTGATCACCGGCACGGCGCTCGAGGAAATCGTGTTCGACGCGCCTGGCAGCCGCGGCACCCTGGCGCTGAGCTACCCGGCGGCGACGCTCGACGCCTCCGCCGGCGAGCTGACCGTGCGCGCGCGGCCCGACGCACCGCCCGCCGTGATCGGTGCGCAGCAGTGGCGCTACAAGGACGCGAGCACGATCGAATTCGAGCGGCCGGCCGGCTTCGACGCAGGCGCGATCTACCAGTTCAGGTACACCGCCCGCGACCCGCGCCCGATGGGCCTGGGCATGGCGTCGCTGCGAGACATCGTCTCGCACCTCAAGACGGGCCTGCCCGATGCCGCCGGACAAGGCAGTCCGCTGGCAGACCTCAGCCCCAAGGCGACGGTGGCCATCGGTGTCTCGCAATCAGGACGCTTCCTGCGCGACTGGGTGTGGCAGGGCTTCAACGCAGGCCCGGGCGGCCAGCGTGTGTTCGACGGCATGGTCGCAACCATCGCGGGCTCCCGCAAGACGTACACCAATGTGCGCTGGGCCCAGCCCGGCCGCTACTCGCGCCAGCACGAGGACCACCTCTTCCAAGGCGATCAGTTCCCGTTCACGTATGCGACGACCACCGACCCGGTGAGCGGCAGGCGCGACGGCCTGTTCGCGCGTTGCGACCTTGACCGCACGTGTCCGAAAACCTTCCATCTCGACAGCAGCCTCGAGTACTGGCAGGCCCGCGCAGGACTGGTCGTGACCGACGGCGCAGGCCGCGATATCGCGCTTCCCGACGATGTGCGGGTGTACCTGATGTCGTCGACGCAACACGTCGGGGCACTCAAGCCGACCGCCGGCATCTGCAGTGCGCTGAACAATCCGGCGCAGCAACAACCCGTCTATCGGGCACTGGTGGCGCGCATGATCGAGTGGGTGCGCGACGGCAAGGCGCCGCCCGCGAGCCGCTACCCGACCGTGCGCGATGGCACCTTGGTGGATGCGGCTGCCGCTGCCCGTCGGTTCCCCGACCTCTCTGCGCTCGGCATGACGTTTCCCGCTTCCGCGAACCGTCTCGCCCTGAACGACCACAGCACCGTGCCCGCCAAGGCCGATCCCGCCCGCCAGTACACGGTGCTTGTGCCCAGGACCGACCCCGACGGCAATGACGAGGCCGGCGTCCGCCTGCCCGATGTGGCGGTGCCGTTGGCGACCTACACCGGCTGGAACCGGCGCAAGGCGGGTTACGCGCCAGGACAGTTGTGCGGCCTCAATGGCAGCTATCTGCCCCTGCCGGCGGATGCCGGCGAGCGCACCGCCAGGCGTGACCCGCGGCGCTCGATTGCCGAGCGTTATCCCAGCCGTGCGGAATACCTGCGGCAGGTGCGAAGCGCGGTGCAGGGCTTGCAGGCAGACGGCTTGATGCTCGCCGAGGATGCCGAGCGCTGGATGCAGGACGCCGCGTCGGATGCCCGCGTCACCGCGTTGCCGTAGGCAGGAGACTGCGGCGACTCTTTGGCAACCTGTCGCTAGCACGAAATAGAAGCGGCCGTGTCGTTTGCCAACCCGAATGGCCGGCGAACGAGCCATCCGCCGGCCGGGCCGCCTGACGTCAGTGCGTGTCGCCCAAGTCGCGCGCGGCGGCCAGGATCACGTCGTCCGAGGGCATCTTGCCCAGGCCGGCCAGGCCCTCGGTGCCGCATTCGATGTACGCCCAGCGCACGATGCCGCGGCGATCGATCAGGAACTGGCCCTTCAGCTGGGGCCACTGGCGCTCGACGTCGGCCTGGTCGGTCGGCGTGTACTGGTAGCCGTCGCGCTTCTGCATCAGCGCGCCCAGTTGGGCCGGCGGCAGCGGCTCGGGAAAATCGCCGAACGGATTGACCCGCACCGTCTCCATCGCCGACAGCAGCGCCGGCGTGACCTCGGGCTTGGGCACGCCGTAGGCGCGGTGCGTCGCCAGCATCGGGTCGGACGCGAGCGTCAGCGTCGTCGGCCTGAAGCGGAAGTAGAGCTGCGCGTTGTCCGGCGGCGTCGCCACGACCGCGAGGCTCTGCACGCCCATCGCCTTGAGCTTGTCGTCGACGCTGGCCAGCTGCACCAGCTGGCGGCGGCAGAACGGGCACCACAGCCCGAGCATCAGCGCCAGGAACAGCGGGCTGCGGTCGCGGTAGTCGTCCAGCGTGACGAGACGATCCGGCCGGGCCACGGCCGGCAGTGCAAACGATGGCGCCGCTTCGCCGGGACCGACGGGCGATCGCTGAGCAGTGGTCGACATGAGGGGCTCCTTGGGCGGGCGAGTGGCACTCAACACAGGAACGGCAGCAAGGTCAGCGCGTCGGGATCGAGGCCGGCGCGCTCGCAGACCGCCTGTGCCTGCGACAGGTAGACCTCGGCGCTGGCCGCGTCGCCCGCATCGAGATGCAGGGTCGCGAGGCCATCGTAGCAAGGGAACAGCAGTTGTGGCTCGCCGATGCGCTCGGCCAGCGCCAGTGCTTCGCGGTAGCAGGCGAAGGCGTGCTCGCGGTCGCCATGGCACTGCTGGATCTGGCCCAGCACGATCAGCGGCACCGCCAGGTGATCGAGCAGGCCGAGCCGTCGATCGAGCTGCACCGCGGACTGCGCCGCCTCGATGCCTTCGGCCTCGCAGCGGTTCGTCAAGGCGCAGTAGGCGACCGCGAGGTTCGCGTACAGGTTCGCCTGGAAACCGAGATCGCCGACCTGGCGGGCGAGCGCGAGCCCGCGCTGGCAGGTCTCGATGCTGCGCTGCGGATCGAGCGACGCGCACAGCACGCCGAGGTTGGCATGGCCGCGGCACGCGGCCTGCAGCAGCTGGTGGCGTTCGGCCAGCGCGATGCTGCGCTCGATCTCGGCCACCGCGTCGGCCGGCCGGCCGGTCCGCGCGAGCGCGATGCCCAGCGTATTGCGGGCCTGCACCTCCACGATCGCGGCTTCGCGACCGGCGACCCCGGCGACGGCTTGCAGTGCGCGCTCGGCCAGCGCGATGGCCACGGCGTTCTCGCCGGCGCGGAAGGCCAGCCGGCCGCGCTCCTGCAGCAGCCCCGCGCGCTCGACGGCGGCGGCGACCGAGCCTTCGTCGCCGAGGGCGGCCAGGCCCGCATCGAAGCAGGCCAGCGCCTGGTAGCGATCGCCGGCTTCCCACTGCAGGCCGCCGATCTTGCGCTGCAGCCGCGCCGCGCGAATGCGATTCCCATCACCGTCTGCCCGCGCCAGCAGCCCGCCGTAATGCTGCAGCGCGTCGTCGCGGCGCCCGACGAGGCCGCACAGGTCGGCCAGTGCTTCGCGGGCAGACAGCGCCTCGGGCAGGGCCGACGCCGCATCGCCCACGGTGGCCAGCGTGCGCAGCACGCGCTCGAAGTGCCGCATCGCGTCATCGTTCGCGTACAGCGCGCGCGCCCGTTCCCCGGCCGCCAGCAGATAGCCTGCGCCCTTGCGCGGATCGTCCGACAGGCTCCAGTGGTGGCCCAGCGCCTCCAGCTCGGCCAGTCGCTGCGGCTCTCCACCGGCGAGCACCTCGAGCGCGCAGCCGATGCGCCGGTGCAGCTCCGAGCGCCGCGCCAGCAGCAGGTTCTGGTAGACCACCTCGTGCAGCAGCGCGTGGGTGAAGCGCCAGCGGGCGCCGCCCGCCGGCTGCAGCAGGTCGGACTGCACCAGGGCCTCGAGCGGGCGCTCGACCGCCGCTTCCACGCGCCGCAACAGCGCCGCATCGAACTCGGCACCGAGCGCCGCCGCCACCTGCAGCAGCTGCCGCGCCGGTGCGTCGAGCCGGTCGATGCGCGACAGCAGCAGGCCGTGCAGCGTGGCCGGCACATCGGCTTGCTCGAACGCCGGCGCGCCACGCCAGCCGCCAGCCGGATCGCGTGCCAGCCGGCCGTCGGCGATCAGGCTGCGCAGGATTTCCTCGACGAACAGCGGGTTGCCGCCGGAGCGGCCCGCCACGAAAGCCTGCAGGCGCTCGTCGGCAGCGTCGCCGAGCAAGGCACCCACCAGCGCGCGCGCCTGCGTGAGCGGCAGCGCCTCCAGCAGCAGGCGGGTCTCGCCCGCGGCCGGCGCGCGCAAGGCTCGCGCCTCGGGCCGCTGCGTCACCAGCAGCATCAGCGGTCGCCCCGCCAGCTGGTCCAGCACCGCGCCGAGCAGGTCGACCGACGCCGCATCGGCCCAGTGCAGGTCCTCCACCACCACCAGCAGCGGCTGCAGCTGCAGCCGGCGCTCGACCAGCGCGCCGGCGGCCAGCACGATCTGGCGCTGCAGCTGTTCGGGATCGATGTCGGCCGCGTCGACCGGCGCCAGCCCGAGCAGGTGCTTCAGCACGCCGGCGATCGATGCCGCCTCGTCGGCCTGCGCGCCCTGCGCACGCAGTCCGGCATCGAGCTTGTGATGCGCCGTGGCCAGCGAGTCGGCCTGCTCGACCCGGTAGGCCTCGCGGAACAGCGCCGCGAACACGCCGTAGGTCGGCTCGCCGAGCGACGAGCACGCCACGCGGCGCAGCGTGACGGCGGCCCGGCGCTCGGCGTCGAGGCCGGCGAGCCACTCGGCGAGCAGGCGGGACTTGCCGCTGCCGGCCTCGCCCGCCACCACGACCAGCTGCGCGCGCCCGGTGAGCATGCGCTCGAAGGCCTCGCGCAGCTGCCCGAGCTCATGGCCCCGGCCCACCAGCGGCGCGACCAGCCCGAGCGCCGCGAGCCCACGCGCGCTGGCCGGCTCGTCCAGCGGCCGCAGCAAGGTGTGTGCGCGCACCGTGCGCGCCTTGCCGCGCAGCTCGAGCTCGATCGCCGGCGCGAAGGCGAAGCGATGACGCGCGAGGCGCTGCGTCGCCTCGGACACCAGCACCGTGCCCGGCTCGGCGGCCGACAGCAGCCGCGCGGTCGTATTCACCGTGTCCCCCGTCACCGCGTAGGCACTGCCGGCCCCCGCACCGAGGTGGCCGGCGACGACGGGACCGGTGTGCACGCCGATGTGCAGCTGCACGCTGCGGCCCAGGCGCGCGGCCCAGCGCGCGGCCAGCTCGGCCATGCCCTGCTGCATCGCCAGCGCCGCAGCCAGCGCGCGGACCGGGTCGTCCTCGTGCGCGACCGGTGCGCCGAAGACCGCCATCACCGCGTCGCCGACGAACTTCTCGACGAAGCCGTCATGGCGCTCGATCGCCTCGGCCAACATCGTGAACAGCGCGTTCTGGAAGGCGCGCACGTCCTCCGGATCCAGCGCCTCGGACAGCGACGTGAAGCCGGTGAGGTCGGCGAACAGCACGGTGACGGGGCGACGGTCGGCAGCGTCTGCAACCGCGGCGGGCGGTGGTAGTGGCGCCTCGACAGCGACGTCGACGGTGGCGGATGTGGGCGCCGCTCCGGCCAGCCGTTGCCCGCACTGCGGGCAGAACGCGAAGGCCGGTGAGGGCTCGAAACCACAGCCGCTGCAGCGCATGACCATCGCGTGATCATCACCCCAAATTGGCGATTCCACCGACGCAGCCTCGGTGATCAGCTCGGGTTGCCTGGGAGCACAATCATTCGCGCCATCCCGCCACACAATGCCGAAGATCGTCAGGTCCGACGTCGTCATCCCGAACAAGCTCGACGCCGCCGCGCGGCAAGGGTTCATCGACGCGCTCTACAAGGTCCACTGTGAGGTCTTCGACGGCGTCACCCGCGACTCGTTCGCGAAATACGTGGTCGAGTCCCGGGCCGAGCAGACCTGGATCAACGTGCACCGCAACCACGCCGGCGAGATCGTCGGCTACTTCGCGCTGCACATCTTCGAGCGCGAACTGGACGGCAAGGCGAGCGCCATCTTTCGTGCGGAGGCCGGCACGATGCGCACTTACCGGGGTGGCAATACCAACACCCGCTTCGGCCTCAGGCTCGCCCTGCCTTACCTGCTGCGCTACCCCGGGCGGCGCGTCTACTACCTCGGCTCGCTGGTGCACCCTTCGAGCTATTGCCTGTTTGCCAAGCTCTTCGATGTGATCTGGCCGAGCATCCGGCATCCGCCGCCGCCGGCCGTGCTCAACTTCATGGACGAGCTGGCGAACTCGTTCGGCCTCGAGCGCGTGAGCGCCGACAACCCGCTCACTCGCCACGTGCACTGGATCACGCGCGACTCCGAGGTCGAGCGCCACTACTGGCGCCAATGCGACAAGCCCGCGGCACGCTTCTTCATCGAGGCCAACCCCGGCTACGGCGAAGGCGACGGTCTGGTCACCCTGGTCAGGGTCGACGCGCACAACCTCTGGCACCTGATCTCGACCTTCTTCGCCGAGCGCTATGCGCGGCGCAAGGAGGGTTTGATGGTGATGCTGTACCACCTGCCCATCGGCGGCCAGCTGCTACAGCCCGCCGAGGTCATCCGGCGTCTCGAGGCGACCGCCCTGTTCGGCTCATTCGACGCACCCAGCCTGGCCACGCTGGCACGCAGCGCGCAGATCGTCGTGCTTCCCGCGGGAAAAACGGTCTTCCGGGCCGGCGACCCGGGCGACGAGCTCTACGTGATCGCGCGCGGCGCCGCCTACGTGCTGTCCGAAGGCGGGGGCGAAGACGAAGACGAAGACCACATCATCGACGAGCTGGCCACCGGCGACTCGTTCGGCGAGATCGCCATGCTCAGCGGCGAACGGCGCAGTGCCTCGGTGCGCACCGCCACCGCCACGCTGCTGATCCAGATCTCGCGCCCGGCGCTGTTCTCCATCCTCGAAGCGCACCCCGGCTTGAGCGAGATTGTCTGGAAGAACTTCGCGGCGCGGCGCTTCGACGACTGCGTGCGCGGCCTGCCGGCGTGGAAGACGATGCAACGCGCGGCGCGGCTGGCGGTCGTCGACGCGGGGCAGCACCGGACGCTGGGCGCGGGCGAGCGCGCCGACCTTCGCGCCGGGGAGATCCTGCTCGTGCTGCTGGGCAGCGTGCAGGTCGAGCAGGCGGGCACATCGACCGTCGTGCGTGCGCCCGCCTTCTTCGATACGAAGCAGGCGATGGCAGTGACCGCCAGCGGCGCGGCGCGCATCGTGCGCATCGCGCGCTGATGGGCCCGGCCTGCGTCGCGCTACAAGGCCTCCTCCGACACCAGCAACGATTGCAGCCACAGCACGAAATCGAGCCACAGGCTCGCGTGCGGCTCTTCGCGCCGCACCTGGGCCTCGCCGTTTTCGCCGCGCAGATGCCATTCGATCGATTGGCCGTCTTGGCCAAGCTGCAGCCGGTACATGCCGCCGAAGGCATCGGCGCGCAGCAGCCCGAGCGCCTGCTGCGTGAGTGCCGCGCAGTCGATCGTGACGCCCAGTTCGGTATTCAGTGTCGCCGAGCGAAGATCGAGGTTGACCGAACCCACCACCATCCACCGCCGATCCACGCCCGCCACCTTGGCGTGCAGGCGCGGCGTGGATTTGCCGAAGAAGCCGAAGGTGCTCGACCGCCGCACCAGGTCGGGACCGAACTCGTACACCTGCACGCCCAGCCGCAGCATGTCGACGCGGTAGCGCGAGTAGGCGCGGTACACCAGCGGCTCGTCGGTGGACCCGAGCGAGTTGGTGACGATCAGCACACGCGTGCCGCGCTTTTGGGCTTCACCCATCATGCGCAGGCCGACCGGACCGGGCAGGAAGTAAGGGTTGACGATGACCACTTCCTCGCGCGCGGCGGCGATCACGTCGAGCTTGGCACGCATCGCCGGGCTGGCCTTGTTCGGGTCCGCGGGTTGCAGCACCTTGTCGGGCGGGTCGTCGTGCACGCGGGCACTGCCGGCCAGCAGCTGCAACCGGCCCTCCGCGATCTGCTCGCGCACCGTGCTCTGGCCCAGGTAGTCCTTCGGCGGCACGTTCGGCGGCGGGCCGGCGAGTTCTTTCAGGCGCAGGTCGAAGTCGGCGCGCCGCTCGGCGGGATTCATGGCGCGTTCCAAAGCGTGCAGCCGCTGCTCCAGCGCCCACACCTGTTCGCTGTTCCAGTAGCGGTCGAAGCTCGCCGACAGCTCGCGCACGACGGCGCCAGCGGAGAGCACGTCGAGGTCGATGAAGTTGGCCTCGCCGTGGCGCGTGAAATATTCGTCGGCGAGATTGCGCCCGCCATAAACGGCGAACTGGTTGTCGGCGACGAAGAGCTTGTTGTGCATGCGCCGGTTGACACGCGTGAATTCGTGCAGCGACAGCAGCAGGCGACGGATCGGCGTGCCGTAGCGAACCGGCAGCGGGTTGAACAGGCGCACTTCGACGTTCGGAAACGCGGCCAGGCCACGCAGCAAGAGGTACAGCTCGCCGGCGTAGTAGTCGTCCACCAGCAGCCGCACGCGCACGCCGCGCACCGCGGCATCCCGCAGCGCCGCCAGGAAGGCTGCGCCGGCGGTGTCGGCATGCACGTGGTAGTACTGCGCGTCGATCGAGCGTGTGGCCGCCTCGGCCAGCGCGAGGCGCGCATCGAAGGCCATCTCGCCGCTCGGCAGCAGCCTGAAGCCCGAGTCGCCGCCAGGTGCATCAGCCAGGCTCGCCGCGGCAATGCGCCCGAGGGGCGTGCCGCCGGTATCGGCGATCGCACTGCTGACAGGTTGCGCGATGCGCGGCGGCAGCGTTGTGCAGCCGGCGAGCAGCAGCAGCAGCTGTAGCACGAAGAGAGCGGTGAACCAGCGTCTCATGGCTCCGGTTCCGAACAACCTCGGCTGGGACCGAGCACGCCACGCATTCTGCATTTTTTGAAGAGGCCTGCGCCGGGCATCACTCCCAACGGATGCCCAGCGTCCGGACCAGGGTCGCCGCCCGGGTACTTTCCTGCTGCAGGAAGCTGCCGAATGCCGCCGGCGTGCTGACGACCGCTTCCGCGCCTTCCTGGTCGATCTTGCCGGCGACTTCCGGCAGGCGTACCGCCTGGGCAATGGCGTCTCTGAGTTGCGCGAGCAGCGCGGCCGGTGTGCCCGCCGGCGCGACCATGCCGTGCCAGTTTGCGATCGTGAACCCGGGGAGGCCGGCCTGCGCTGCCGTCGGCACGGCGGGCAGTTCGCTCACCCGCGCCGGACCCGCGACGGCCAGCGCGACGAGGCGACCGGTCGCGATGTGCGTCCGCACGAGCGTGATGTCGGACACCATGATCTCCACCTGCCCGGCCAGCAGGTCGTTCAGCGCCGGCCCCGAGCCCTTGTAGGGCACGTGCACGATGTCGATGCCTGCCTCTCGCTTGAGCAGCTCGCCCGCGAGATGCGGGACCGTTGCGTTGCCTGCCGAGGCGAAATTCAGCCGGCCGGGCTGCGCCTTGGCCTTGGCGATGAGCGCCTGCAGCGTCGGCGTCGCGACGCTCGGGTGAACGACCAGGATCTCGGGGACCGAGACCACCTGCGTCAGCGGCGCCAGGTCCTTCAGGGGATTGAAGGGCATGGCTTTGGCGATGTGCGGTGCGACTGTCAGGGCGCCCGCCAGCGAATAACCGAGGGTGTAGCCGTCCGGCTTGGCCTTCACGACTTCCGCCAGCCCGGTGAGGCCACCGGCGCCCGCGCGGTTCTCGACAATCACCGGTTGGCCCAGCACTCTGGCGAGTCCGTTGCCGATCAGGCGGCACATCGCGTCGGCCGAGCCACCCGGCGCCAGCGGCACGATGATCCGCACCGGCTTGTTCGGGAAGGCATTGCTGGCCCAGCTGGCGGCCGGGCAGGCGGCGAGCGCAGCGGCGCCGGCGAGCAGGGAACGACGTTGTCGGTTCATGGAAAGGTCCTTAGAAGACATGCTTGATGCCGGTGGCGATCAGCGAGGTCGACGCGCCAGGGGTCACGCCGGAATAGGCGGTCGTGGCATCGGACACCGAGTAGCTGGATGCCCGTTCGTTCCTGAGTCGCGAATAGCCTGCGTACAGGTCCGTGCGCCGCGAGAGCGAATAGACGTAATTGACGCTGAACTGCGTGGCGTCGAAATCGCGGGCCGTGCGATCGTCGTAGCGCTTGAGCGAGGCATTCACCTTGCCCACGTCGCCGGCACGCACGGAGCCGCCGATGAGGTAGCTGCGGTACGAGCGACTGAAGATGCTGGTTGCGCTGGAAGGGGCGGCTGCGGTGCGCGATCCTTCCCAGGCGCCCGACTGCACGATCGCCGCCAATGAGAACGCGCCGAAGTCGTGGCTCGCACCGACGGTGGTCGCGCGGTCGTGGTCGCTGTTGGTGGCATTGGCGACGCGCGTGTGCGAAAGCCCGGCGATCGTCTTGCCGCTGCGGTACAGCATATTGACACCCTGCGCATTGCGGCTGCCGTTGTTGCCGCGCTCGCCGGCCGCGACCTGCAGTCGAATGGTCAGGCCGCCCCAGGTCGGCGACAGCAGGTTCATCGCGTTGTCATTGCGCGCCGCCGTGGTGCTCGCGGCACCGGTCCAGATCGTGCTGCTGGCCGTGCCGATGCCCAGCGCCATCGGGTCGATCGGCTGCACCACGTAGAAGGCGGGCGCATAGTCCCGTCCCAGCTCGACGGCGCCCCAACCGCCGCTCAACGACACCAGCGACTTGCGGCCGAACATCCGACCGCCCTGCCCCAGCATGCCGTTGTCGATCGTCAGGCCGCTTTCCAGCGTGAACGATGCGCGCAGGCCCCCGCCGAGATCCTCCGTCCCGCGGAAGCCCAGGCGCGAGCCGTAGAGGCAACCGCTGTTCAGGCCGTTGATGCGGTCGGTGCCGAGATCGGCGCTCGTCACGCAGGCATCCATCAGGCCGTAGATCGTTACGCTGCTGCCAGGCACTGCCTGTGCCCACGCTCCGCTCGCCGCGCACATGCCGAGCGCGAGTGCGGCGTGCGCGAAGGCAGTGGCGGTTCGTTGTCTGCTCATGTTGTCGCTTTCGATCATGTGAGGAATCAGGGTGCTTCGCAGCGGAAATTCGCGGCATCGTCAACGCTGCCCGAACCGGTATAGCGGGCGATCAGTGGATAGGCGCAGACGGGACGTGCCCGACCAGGGAAACTGCTGCCGGTGGCGAGCAGCGTCGTCGGCGCCACCCCCTTCTCCACCCAGTCGTAGAGCGCTGTCACCGGATCGAATCGGTCCAACGCCCGGCCCCCGCTGCAGTGCTCCATGCCCGGCACGTTGAAGAAGCGAGCGAAGCGCTGCGTGGCTTCGAGTCCGCCATTGGCCGCGACCAGGTTCCGATACCAGCGGTTGACACCTGCCGGATTGACCAGCGAATCGCTGATGCCGGTATAGACGATGGTCTTGCCACCGCGCGCCTTGAAGCCTTCGTAGTTGGTGCCGCTGGTCGTCGTGAACGCCGCTGACGCCTGCATCGATGGGGGGTCCCGATCGAAGTCGAACTTCATGTAGTCGAAATCAGGCGCGGGTGGCGTCATGAAGACCAACCGAATGGACTGGTTCGTATACTTTGCGGAATTGGGTACGGCCGTGGTGGACGTGCCAAGCTGATTGCCGCGCCACCCCGCGATACCTGTATCCCATGGATAGGGCGGATAGAGCTGTTCGCCTTTCGAGTTGCGAGGGCCCTGCATCACTCGGGTGAAGGCGCCGACCTGGGCTTCCGACAGACAGCTGTCCTGCTTGGCACCAGTGCACTGCAGCGCCTTCACGTCGTAGCTGCAGGCACCGTAGTTCTCGATCAGCCCGTCACGCGCGCCGTCCAGTGCGTCGCACTTCGCCAGCACGCCATCAGCGACGAGCTTGAGGTCGGAATCCGAGAACGCGCGGCTCAGGATCTTCGCGCCGCTCTCGTCGGCAGGCGCGATCGCCTGGAACTCTTGCAGGATCTGCATCGATGCCACCTGAGCCGCGTGCTGCTCGAGGATGGGCGCGCCAGACACCACGCCGTCGAAGTAGGTCGGGAAGCGCTGTGACATCATCATTCCCTGGCGTCCCCCGCCCGAGCAGCCGACGTAGTACGAATAGGACGGTGCCTTCCCGTAGAAACGCGTCACAACGTCCTTGGCCATTACCGTGACCTTGTCCATCGCGTTGTAGCCCCAGTCGATGCGGGCTTGCGGGTCGACGCCGAATGAGGCGTCGCGGGTGCTCGTGCCCGTGTGTCCCATGTTGCTGGTGACAACCGCGGCACCTTGCGACAGGGCCGGCACGACGCCGTCGCGAAGGGTGCCGAAGGCCAGCGGGATGGTGCCGTCGACACCACCACCGCCCTGGAACTGGAAGCGGCCGTTCCAGGCCATGGGCATGCGCAGTTCAAATCCAATGCCGTAGCGCACGCCATTGACGCCGATGCGCGGGGCGATCTCGCCCGTCACGAGGCAATGGGCCGGCATGCGAACGCTCGTCGTGCCTGCCGCGCCCTGATCGACGAATATGGCGCTCTGGATCACCGTGTTGGGATGGGCAAGCTTCTGAATAGCCGTGCAATCCGGCGCCAGTGCGGCAGAGGTCGGGGCTGCCGGTGAAGGCTCGCTGACATCGTCGCTGCCGCCGCAGGCCGACAAGGCGAGGAACGCGGCGCACGCCATTGCCACGGCATTCAGTTTCGTGTTGCGCATCTCATCCACCATTTCGCTGATTGGGATGAGGCAGTCTAGGAACTACATCAGGCTGGAGCCAGAGAACGTGACGCAAAGCTGCCATGGCAGTATTCGCATACCGCGGCACGTTCCGGGCATTGCGGCGCTTGCATAGCAGCCTTGGCGCTGGCGGACTGGTGCGGCGCCTGGTCTCGTCCTAGACTGATCCGATTCCCCATCCATCCGCAGGAGAACCCTTGGACGATCTGACGCAACTGAAGGTGGCCATTGCCAACCACGTGGCGACGCTCACGCTGAACGCACCGCCGGTCAATGCGCTCACGCGCGTGCTGAACGACGAGCTCACGCTCGCGCTCGATCGCATCTCGGAACTCGACGACGTGCGCGCGGTGGTGCTGACCGGCGAGGGCAAGGTGTTCTGCGCCGGCGCCGACCTGAAGGGTCGTGCCGAGGTCATCAAGGGCCCCGGCGACCTGCCGGCGCATTCGCGCCGCACGCGCGAGTGCTTCCACGCGATCCGCGAGTGCGCGAAGCCGGTGGTCGTGGCGATCAACGGCGCGGCGCTCGGTTCGGGGCTGGCGATGGTGGCCTCGGCAGACATCATCGTCGCGTCGCAGAAGGCCTCGCTCGGATTGCCGGAAGTGGACGTCGGGCTGCTCGGCGGCTGCCGCCACGCGATGCGCCTGTTCAGCCATTCGCGCCTGCGCCGCATGGCACTGACCGGCCTGCGCGTCGACGGCGCCGAGCTGTATCGCCTGGGGGTTGCCGAAGCCTGCGTTGCACCGGAAGACCTGATGCCCACTGCCATTGAGATCGCGAGGACGATCGCCTCCAAGAGCCCCGTCTCGACGCGCATGGGCAAGCACACGCTGAACGTCATCGAGGACATGAGCCTGCGCGACGGCTACCGCTACGAGCAGGACATGACCGCCATCATCGGCAAGACCGAGGACGCCAAGGAAGCGCAGCTGGCCTTCAAGGAGAAGCGCTCGCCGGACTTCAAGGGCCGCTGAACGCCATCAGTCGAAACGCCGAGGGGGCCGCGCAGCGCGGCCCCCTCGGCGTTTTGCTGTTCAAACCCGTTCCAGCACGACCGCGATGCCCTGGCCGACGCCGATGCACATGGTGCACAGCGCGTAGCGGCCCCCTCGGCCACCGTTCATGCGGTGCAACTGGTTCACCGCGGTGGTCACGAGCCGCGCGCCGCTCGCGCCCAGCGGATGCCCCAGCGCGATGGCGCCGCCGTTCGGATTGACGCGCGGGTCGTCATCCCGCAGTCCCAGGTCCCGCATGACCGCGAGGCCCTGCGCGGCGAAGGCCTCGTTGAGCTCGATCACGTCCATCTGCTCCAGCGTCAGGCCGGTCAGCGCCAGCACCTTGCGCGTGGCGGGCGCGGGGCCGATGCCCATGATGCGCGGTGGCACGCCGGCGGTGGCCATGCCGACGATGCGGGCCCGCGGCGTCAGGCCGTTTCGCGCGGCGGCGGATTCGCTGGCGATCAGCAGCGCGCAGGCACCGTCGTTGACGCCGGAGGCATTGCCCGCGGTGACGCTGCCGTCCGGCCGCACGACGCCCTTCAGCTTCGCCAGCGCCTCCAGCGAAGTCTCGCGTGGATGCTCGTCCTGCTTGACGACGAGTGCGTCGCCCTTCTTCTGCGGGATGGTGACCGGCACGATCTCCGCATCGAAGAAGCCCGACTTCTGCGCGGCCACGGCCTTCAGCTGCGAGGCGAGCGCCATGCGGTCCTGCGCGTCGCGCGCGATGCCGAAGTCGGTGGCGACGTTCTCGGCGGTCTCCGGCATCGAATCGACGCCGTACTGCTCCAACATCCGCTTGTTGACGAAGCGCCAGCCGATGGTGGTGTCGTGGACCGCGTTGTTGCGGCTGAACGCACTGTCGGCCTTCGGCATCACGAACGGCGCGCGGCTCATGCTCTCGACGCCGCCGGCGATCATCAGCTGCGCCTCGCCGGCCTTGATCGCGCGCGCGGCGGTGCCGACGGCATCGAGGCCCGAGCCGCACAAGCGGTTGACGGTGGAGCCGGGCACGCCCACCGGCAGCCCGGCCAGCAGTGCGGACATGCGGGCGACGTTGCGGTTGTCCTCGCCGGCCTGGTTGGCGCAGCCGAAGATCACGTCGGCCACCGCCTCCCAGTCGACCCCCCGGTTGCGCGCCAGCAGCGCGCGCAGCGGCACCGCGCCGAGATCATCGGCACGCACGGAAGACAGCGCGCCGCCATAACGCCCAAAGGGCGTGCGGATGGCGTCGCAGACGAAGGCGGGGTGGGACATGAAGAGGCTCCGAGTGAATCAAGGGGACAGCGGCCGCAGCGTGCCGGCCCAGGCGGCGATGGCATCGGCGACCGCCGCGGGTTGTTCGGGTATCAGCGCGTGGCTGGCACCGGCGATCGTGCGGACGGTGACGCGTTCCTCGCCGAGGCAGTCCTTCAGCTCGTCGCGCGTGGCCGGCGGACGCCACGGATCCTGCGCGCCCTGCAGGTCCAGGATCGGCGCGTGCGTCACCGGCCACCAGCGATCCTTGGCCGGAACCGCTGCCGCGCGTCGATAAAGCTCGCGCAGCTGTGGATGCCAGCCTTCGAGCCAGACCGAGGCATCGTTGCCGGGGGCGAAGAAGGCCTTGCGCAGGCTTTGCAGCCGCCGCTCACGCGCTTGCGTCGGATCCGCGGCAATGTCGAGTGCCTGGCTCAACCCGGGCGGAAAGCTGCGGGCCGCGCCCGCAAGCACGATCACGCCGCGCACCCGCGCTGGATGGTCGAGATCGGTGACACGCGCAATGAAGTGGCCGAAGGCGTGTCCTGCAACGAGGGCCGGCCCCGCGACGACAGCCTCGATCGCCTGCGCGACGTCAGCGGCCAACGTGTGCAGCGTGAAATCGGGCGGCGGCGGGCTGCTGCGGCCCATGCCGCGCGGTTGCGGTCGTAACACTCGAAAGCCGTGGCCGACGAGCCGCTGCACCAGCTCGTCGAAGTCCAGCGAATCGCGCTGCGACGAGGGCAACAGCACGAGGCCCGGATCGCCGGCCCGGCCGTCGACCAGCACCTCGAGCTGCGCACCGTCCGCCGTGTCCAGCAGGTGGGAGGCCATGAGCAGCGCTTGCCGCTGTCACTCGGCGGTCGCGCCGGACCGCTTCACGATCTCGGCCCACTTCGGCAGCTCGCTGCGCATCAGGGCAGTGAATTCCTCCGGCGTGCCGAAAGTCGGCTCGATGCCCAGCGCGACCAGCGGCTGCCGCAGCGCCGGCGACGCCATCACGCGGCCCAGCGCCGCATGCAAGGTCGCGATCACGTCCTTCGGCGTGCCGGCCGGCGCGAGCACGCCGAGCCAGTTCGACACGTCGTAGCCCTTCAGCCCCGCCTCGGCGATCGTCGGCACCTGCGGCAGCAAACCCATGCGCGCCTTCGAGGTCACGCCCAGTGCGCGCACCTTGCCGTTGCGGATGTGCTCCTCGTACACGGTGTAGGAATCGAAGGTCATGTCGATGCGGCCTGCGAGCACGTCGACCAGCAGCGGCGAGCTGCCCTTGTACGGCACGTGCACCATGTCGACGCCGGCCAGCGCCTCGAACAGCGCGCCCGAGAGGTGGCTGGAGCTGCCGTTGCCGGCCGAGCCGTAGGTGAGCGCACCCGGCTTGGCCTTCGCCAACGCGATCAGCTCGCCGAGGTTCTTCGCTGCGACCGAGGGCCCCACCACCAGCACGCGCGGCGTGATGTGGGTCAGGCTGATCGGCGCGAAGTCCTTCAGCGGGTCGTAGCGCAGTTTCGGGTACAGCGCGGGGTTGATCGCCTGCGTGCCCATGGTGCCGAAGAACAGCGTGTAGCCGTCGGGCGCCGACTTGGACACGGCCTCGGCCGCCGGCGCGCCGCCGGCGCCGCCGCGGTTGTCGACGATGACCTGCTGGCCGAGTTCGGTGCCCAGGCGCTGCGCCAGGCCGCGCGCCATCGTGTCGGCCGCGCCGCCGGCCGGGAACGGCACGATCAGCCGCAGCGGCTTGTCGGGAAAGGCAGCCGAGGCCAGGCCCGAGACGGCCAGCAGACCGGCGGCGATGGCCTTGCTCAAGAGTTTCATGTCGCTTCCTTGGAACTGTGCAATGCCGATTCGTCGGCCAGCGTCACGCCGCAGCCGGGACCCGTCGGCAGCGCGATGCGCCCCCGCTCGACCGCGAGCGGCGTGAAGGGATCGTCCAGCAGATGCTGGTGCTCGGAGAGCTCGCAGGCGAAGGGCAGCGCCTTGATCACGCTGGCGGCCTGCAGGCTCATCGCCTGCATCAGCGCCGGCCCGAAGGCCGCACCGACGCGGCAGCCGACGCCGCCGGCTTCGCAGATGCGCACCGCCTGCAGGAAGCGCCGCAGTCCGCCGAGCTTGGTGACCTTCAGGTTGATGACGTCGACCACCCGCTCCGACACCAGCCGGAACACGTCGTGCACCGTCTGCGCGCTCTCGTCGGCCTCGATCGCGACCGGCAGGCTGCGCGTCAGCAGCGCCAGGCCGGCCCAGTCCGCCGCCGGCACCGGCTGCTCGATGAGCGCGATGTCGTGGCGCTCCATGCGCGCGAAGGCCCGCATCATCTGCTTGGCGTCGTAGGACTGGTTCGGATCGAGCGTCAGCTTCACCTCGGGCCCGGCGGCGGCGCGCACCGCGGCGATGCGCTCGACATCGAGCGTGGTGTCGCCCGACAGCTTCAGCTTGAGCTGGCCGTAGCCCTCCTCGACCAGCTCCGCCGCCTTGGCGGCCATCTCGGACGGCGTCTTGATCGGCAGGATGCGCGACTGCGCGATGCCCTCGTGCAACCGGCCGCCCAGCAGCACATGCACCGGCACGCTCAAGCGGCGCGACAGCAGGTCGTGCAGCGCCATGTCGATGCCGGCCTTGACGCTGGGCTGGAAGGCCAGCGAGGCATCGATCTCCTCGACGATGCCGGCCAGGTCGTCGACGCGCCGGCCGACCAGCCGCGGCGTCAGCATCTGCAGCGCAGCCTGCGCGCCGGCGCCATGCGTGGAGATCGCCGGAATCGCATGCACGTAACCCAGGCCGCGGTGGCCCAGCTCGTCGGTCAGCGCGAGCACGTGGCCCTCGAGCTGCGGCACGGTGGCGCGGGCGAACTTCCAGCTCGGGTCACGCAGCCGCTGCGTGCAGGACAGGATTCGAACGTCGACGATCTGCATGCGGCTCACTCCAGCGTGATCTTTCCCTTGGTCACGACCGCCTTCCACTTCTCGAACTCGGCCTGCATCAGGCCCTTGTATTCCTGCGGCGTCGAGGTCACCGGCACGGCGCCCTGCTTCAGCAGCTGCTCCTTCATGTCGGGCGCGCTCACCGCCGCGACGACCGCGTCGCGGAAGCGCTTCTGCACCTCGGCCGGCACGCCGGGCGCGCCGATGACGCCGTAGGTCGTGTCCATCAGCACGCCCGGATAACCGGCCTCCTTCGTGGTCGGCACGTCGGGCGCCTGCGGTGCGCGGCTGGCACTTGCCACCGCCAGGATCTTCAGCTTGCCGGCGGCCACGTGCTGCATCACCGGCAGCAGGTCGACCATCACCATCTGGATCTCGCCGCCCAGCAGCGCGGTGACCGCCGGCGCGGCGCCCTTGTACGGCACGTGCGTGAGCTCGATGCCGGCCTCCTGCCGCAGCAGTTCGGCGCCGATGTGCGGCGACGTGCCGGGACCGGCCGAGCCGTAGTTCAGCGTGCCCGGCGCGGCCTTGGCCTTCTTCACCAGGTCGGGCAGGCTGGCGATGCCGGCGTCGGCGCGCACGACGATGACCGCCGGGATGCGCGCGACCAGGGTCAGGTACTGCACGTCGGCCAACGCATACGGCACCTTCATCAGGTTGGGCATGCCGGCCAGCGGGCCGGGCGCCGCCAGGGCGAAGGTGTAGCCGTCGGCGGGCGCCTTCAGCGCGGCATCGACGCCGATGGTGCCGCCCGCGCCGGCCTTGTTGTCGACGATCACCGGCTGGCCGATCGCCGTCTCGACCTTCTTCGCGACGAGCCGCGCGACGACATCGGTCGGCCCGCCGGCGGCATAGGGAACGATCAGGCGCACGGGCTTGGTGGGCCAGGCCTGGGCCTGCACGGAGGCAGCGGTGCAGGTCAGGGCTGCGGCCAGTCCAAGGCCCAGCAGGGGGCGTCGCGTCAGCATGGGAAGTCTCCAGTGAAAGGCGGTGTTCGGCGGTGTGAACACAGTCTCGTCGCCGGGGGGGCCGGCAGCAAGGCACCGCAGCGGCAACGCAGCTATGCAGCGCATGCAAGTCGGCCGTGCGGTATGCGCCGAGGTGCATGCCAGCCTTGCGCCTTCGGGCCGTAGGCAAGGCGTGCGCCGGCGCCTAGAGTCTTCGTCAACGCATCGAACCCGAGAGCCCAGCAGATGAACGCTTCCAACGGCCCCCTGTCCCACGTCAAGGTGCTCGACCTGAGCCGCATCCTCGCGGCCCCCTGGGCGGGCCAGATCCTCGCCGACCTCGGCGCCGAGGTGACCAAGGTCGAGCGCCCGGGCGCCGGTGACGACACGCGCTCGTGGGGGCCGCCCTTCCTGAAAGGCGCCGACGGCAAGGACACCCAGGAGGCCGGCTACTACCTCGCGGTGAACCGCGGCAAGCGCTCGATCACGGTCAGCCTGGACAAGCCGGAAGGCCAGCGCATCGTGCGGGAGCTCGCTCTGCAGGCCGACATCGTGCTGGAGAACTACAAGGCCGGCACGCTCGAGCGCTACGGCCTCGACGAGGCCTCGCTGCGCAAGATCAACCCGAAGCTCATCTACTGCTCGGTGACCGGCTTCGGCCAGACCGGCCCGCGGCGCGACCAGCCGGCCTACGACTTCCTGATCCAGGCCATGGGCGGCCTGATGAGCGTGACCGGCGAGAAGGACGGCCGCCCCGGCGGCGGCCCGCAGAAGGTCGGCGTTCCGATCGTCGACCTGATGACCGGCATGTACACCGCGGTCGCCGTGCTGGCCGCGCTGGCGCGCCGCAACGAGACCGGCCGCGGCGACCATGTCGACATCGCGATGCTCGACGTCCAGGTGGCGACGCTGTCGAACCAGGCGATGAACTACCTGGTGTCGGGCAAGGTGCCCAAGCGCAACGGCAACGCGCATCCGAACATCCAGCCGCAGGACGTCTACGCCTGCGCCGACGGCGACGTGATCCTGGTGTGCGGCAACGACGGCCAGTTCGCCAAGCTCGCCGAGGTGCTGGGCCGACCCGACTGGATCGCGGACGAGCGCTTTGCGAGCAATGCGCAGCGTGTGCGCAACATCGGCGAGCTGTCGGCGCAGCTGCGCGACCTCTTCGGCGAGTGGGAGCGCGAGCGGCTGATCGCCGCGCTGGATGTGGCCGGCGTGCCCTGCGGCCCGATCAACACCGTGGCCGATGTCTTCAAGGACCCGCAGGTGAAGGCGCGTGGCCTGCTGCGGCAGGTGCCGCATCCGAGCGGCGTCGACGTGCCGCAGGTGATCAGCCCGATCCGCTTTGCCGAGGCCTCGATGGAGCTGCGTCCGCCGCCGCCGCTGCTCGGTCAGCACAGCGACGACATCCTGGCCGAGCTCGGCTACGCGGCCGCGGACATCGCTGCACTGCGCAGCTCGGGAGTGGTGTGATGCGGCTGCACTGGTCCCCGAAGTCGCCCTACGTGCGCAAGGTGATGATCTGCGCGCACGAGGTCGGCGTTGCCGACCGCCTGGAGCTCGTGCGCTCGGTCGCCGCGATGCTGAAGCCGAACGCGCGGCTGATGCAGGACAACCCCTTGTCGAAGATCCCGACGCTGGTGCTCGACGACGGCTTCACGCTGTTCGACTCGGTCGTCATCTGCGAGTACCTGGACGAGCTGGGCCAGGGCACGCTCTTTCCCCGCCAAGGCCAGGACAAGTGGCAGGCCCTGCGCTGGCACGCGCTGGGCGACGGCATGCTCGACGCAGCAATCCTGTGGCGCAATGAACGCGAGCGTGCGGCAGCGCTGCCCGCGCTGATGGAGGCCTTCGAGCTGAAGATGCGGGCCGCGCTGAAACAGCTCGACGACGAAGTGCAGGCGTTGGCGGAAACGCCGTTTGGCATCGGCCACGTGGCGATCGGCTGCGCGCTGGGCTACCTCGACTACCGCTTCGACGCCTTCGGCTGGCGCCGGATCGCACCTCGCGTGGCCGAGTGGGAGGCCGAGCTGCGGCAGCGCCCGTCCTTCAAGCTGACGGAGCCGATCGATGGCTGAGCGCATGCAATCGCCCGCCGCGGACGCGCAGAAGCAGCCGCTCAGCTATCTCGTAACCTGAGCGGCCACCGACGACGCGTCAGGCGTAAAGGGCCGCCGGGTTGGCGACCAGGATTTGCGTGGCCAGCGCCTCGTCGCCGGTCCAGCGGCGGAACGTCGCCAGCAGTTCGGCCGCGTCCGGCGCAGGCTCGACGCGCAGGTGCGGCCAGTCGCTGCCCCACAGCAGGCGCAGCGGGTTCGCGGCCAGCAGCGCCTCGTGAAAGACACGTCCCGCTTCGAAGTCCGGCCGACCGAGCAGGTTGCGGTAGGCGCACAGCTTCACCCACGCGTGACCGCTCTCCACCAGCTTCAGCAGCGTGCGGAAACCCGGCTCGTCGACACCCGCCGAGGCATCGAAGCCGCCCATGTGGTCGATGACCACCGGCACCGGCAGCGCGCGCAGCCGCGGCGCCAGCTCGGGCAGCGCCCGGCAGTCGGTCCACAGCTCGGCATGCAGTCCCGCGTCGGCGAGCGCGGGGGCCAGGGCCAGCAGGTCGTCGAACGACGCGCTGCCGGCGAAGTTCCCGGCCGCCCCGCTGCGGTGGCTGAAGCGCGCGGCGCGCACGCCACGGTCGCGCAGTCCGGCCAGCGCCGGCTGCTGTTCGGCTCGCAGCACCATCACGCCGCGCAGGCGCTCATGCGAGGCCAGGACGTCGAGCAGCAGCGAGGCGTCGTCGCCGTAGGCACTGGGATGCACCAGCACGCCGTGCGACAGGCCCAGGCGGTCCAGCAGCGCGAGGTACTGCGCGACGGTGGCCTCCGGCGGGGTGTAGCTGCGCTGCGCGGCCAGCGGGTAGCGTTCATAAGGTCCGAAGACGTGGGCGTGGCAGTCCCAGCCGGCGGGCGTCGGCAGCGCCATCAGGCGCTCCGGTGCGGCAGCGGGAACGCCGGCGCGACGCCCTCGGGCAGCGGGATCTCGTGTGCGTTGAGCGTCAACGCGACCATCGTGTAGTAGCCGACCAGCGCCGTCAGCTCGACCACGGTGCGCTCGCCGAAGCGAGCCAGCGCATCGGCATAGGTGGCGTCGGACACCGACTTCGTGCGGTTGAGCTCGTCGGCGAAGCGCACCACCGCGGCGTCGTCGGCGGACAGCGCAGGCGGCTCGGCGTCGGTGAGGATGGCCTCGATGATCCCTGCCTCGATGCCGAGTTTCTCGGCCTCCAGCCGATGCGCGTACCACTCGAACGGCGAGCGGCAGGCGCGCCCGGTGATGAGGATCGCCAGCTCCGACTGTCGCGGCGTCAGCGTGGTGTCGTAGCGCAGCAGCGCACCCAGCGCCTGCCAGCGATCGGCCAGCTCCGCGTTGTGCAGCACGGCACGCAGGGGCCCCTGGATCTTGCCGCGGGGGCCGGAGACGATCTTGTCGTGGACCCGGCGCTGCTCGGGGCTCATCGTGTCGGGCGAAGGAAGCGTGACGCGGGGCATGGAAGTCGTCTCCTGTGAACGCCGCGAGCTTAAGCGGCGCACCCCCGCTGACCTACACCCGCAGGCGCATCGCTGTTATGCCGCCGCCGTCACGACGATTCGCTGGGGCGCCACATGCCGGCGCGCGCCATCTCCTCGACCAGCTCGACGATCAGCGCCGCGACCGCGGTGACGGCGCGTGCCGGGCCCTTGGACTTCGACATGGCCATCGAGATCGTGCGCTGGAACGGCGGCTCGACGATGCGTGCGGCCTGCAGCCGACGTTCGGCCACTTCGCTCCACACCGCATGCAGCGGCAGCACCGTGTACAGCCGCTCGCTCGCGACCAGACCCCGCTGCAGCGGCAGCGAGTCGGCTTCGATCACCGGCGCCAGCGTGATGCGCTGGTGCCGCGCCATCGCGTCGAGTGCCGTGCGCAACCCGTTCGGCGCGCTGGGAAGGATGAACGGCAGGTCGTGCAGTTCCTCGAAGCGCACCTCCTTCGCATCCGTGACCCGATCGCCCGGCGGTCCGATCAGGTAGCTGTCGACGACGGCGAGCGACTGCTCCATCTCAGGCAGCGTGGGTCCGTAGCGGTACAGGATCGCGATGTCGACGCGGGCATCGGCAAGCCACTCCTCGACCTGACCGCTCGAGCCCTCGAGCACCTTCAGGCTCACCGCGGCGAAGCGCTGCCGCAGCGCCGCGAACAGCCGCGCGACCAGCGGCTGCCCGATCGACGGCAGCAGGCCCAAGGTGACGCGCCCGCCGGGTTCATGCGATTCGCCGCGGATGTCGCTCTCCAGCCGCTCGGCATCGGCCAGCAGCGACTGCACCCGCGGAAAGAGCCGCGCCCCGACCTCCGACAGCTCGACGCCGCGCCCCGTGCGATTGAACAGCCGCGCCCCGCACTCGCGTTCCAGCGCATTGAGCTGCCGGCTCAACAGCGACTGGTTGCTGTCGAGGAAGAGCGCCGCGCGCGTCAGGCTGCCCAGCTCGCCGATGGCGACGAAGGCCCGCCACTTGTGAAGGTCGGCGGTGAGCTCGATCTTGAAGTCGGATGCTTTGGGGGAAGTCATGGCCAGGTCATCGATCGATGCAGGTGATTCTGCGCTCGCGGGCGCGTCGCCGGGCCGTCCCGCATAGCAGGTATATCCCGCTGCCGATTGCTCGGCGCTGCACGCAAACCTAGATTCCTCGGGACGCCAGCCACCGTGCACAGCACACCCCAGGAGACATGATGCCTACTCGTTCGACCACGCCCGATGCCACCGCGGCCACGCTGGCCGCCAGCTTGTTGTTGGTGAGCGCCTGTGCCTCGGCCAACCCGCCCGGGCGCGACAACGCCGCGCGGCCGGTGCTGACGCCGATCACGCCCTGTGCAACGCTGACCGGCCTCGTCCTCCCCGTTTCGGCCATCGACCTGCCGACCTCGGGCGCGACGATCACCTCCGCGACGTTGGTCGCGGCGACGCCCGAGATCGTCGGCACGAGCGCTGTCACGCATGCGGTGCCCGAGCACTGCAGCATCCTCGGCAGCATCCATCCGGTCGACCCGGCTGCGCCGCCCATCAACTTCCAGGTCAACGTGCCGACGCAGTGGAACCAGAAGACGATCCAGGTCGGCGGCGGTGGACTGAACGGATCGATTCCGCGCAACCTGGCCGTCGTCGCGTCGTCGGGCTCGCCGATCAGCGCCGCGTTCCCGCCGGATGCCGAGTACCCGATCTCGCGCGGCTACGCGATGTTCGGTGGCGACTCGGGCCACCAGGACCCCAGCAACAACGCGACCTGGGCCCTGAACGCCGAGGCCTGGCAGAACTTCGGCCATGCCGCATTGAAGAAGACCCACGACGCGGCCTTCGCGGTGATTCGCACGCTGTACGGCAAGAAGCCGAAGCTCAGCTACTTCATGGGCCAGTCGCAGGGTGGCCGCGAGGCGATGGAGGTGGCGCAGCGCTACCCCAAGGACTACGACGGCGTGGTCGCGACCGCACCCCTGATCGGCTACACGGCCCACGTGGTGCACAAGACGCTGCTTGCCACCGTGCAGACCGGCGCCGGTTGGATCGCGCCCGCGAAATACGGTGCTGTCGCAGCCGAGGTGATGCGTCAATGCGATGCACTGGACGGACTCAGCGACGGCGTCATCAGCAACTACCCCGGTTGCGCAGCGCGTTTCGATCCGCTGAAGGTGGCGCAGCCCTTCGCGGCCATTCGTTGCGCGGGCGGCGCCGATACCGGCAACACCTGCGTCTCCGACGCGCAGATCGCGACGCTGAACCAGATGCACGCGCCAACCAGCTTCGGATACCCGCTTGCCAATGGCTGGACAACGTTTCCGGGTTATGGCGTCGGCCGCGAAGCCTTCTCCGGCTGGCTGACGATTGCTCCCCAGCCGAGCCCGGCGACGCAGCCCGCGCTCGGCCAGCCGGGCGCCACGCTGAACTACGGCATCCTGAAGGACCCGTCGTTCAACCTCGTGCACTTCGACGTCGCGACATTCGCCAACCAGGTCCAGGCCGCCTCGGCCGTCATCGACTCGACCAATCCCGACCTGAGTGCGTTCTTCGCCCACGGCGGGCGACTCATCATCAAGACCCAAAGCTCGGACTACTCATCGAATCCGCACACGGTGATGAAGTACTACGACGCGCTGGTTTCGAAGTTCGGGCAAGCCAAGGTCGATCGGCACGTACGGCTGTATGTGTTGGCCAACGGCGACCACGGCGGCTCAGGCCAAAGCACGACAACCGGCGAGGCACTTCCGCAGTTCGTCGACCTCGTGACGATGTCGACGGACTGGGTCGAGAACGGTGCGACGCCGCCTGACGCGCCTGAATTGAGCGCGAAGCTTCGCCTGCCGCCGTACACCACGCTCGCCACTCGGCCGCTGTGCCGCTACCCCCTGTTCCCGCGCTACGCGGGCGGCGACGTGAAACTGGCGGGAAGCTTCCGCTGCAGCGTGGATTGAACAGCTGCCGAATCGGCTCTGAAGCCGCGAACGCCAAGCCTCAGCCCCGGCCCAGCGCTGCGGCCAGCATCCAGCCGGCGATCCACAGCGCGCAGCCGACCATCAGCACCACCGGCCGCCAGCCGCAGCGGGCCAGGGCCGGCAGCGAGGTCTTGGCGCCGAGCGCGCAGACGCCGATCAGCAGGCAGCCGCGCGCGGCGTTGTCCAGCAGCGTGACTGCCGCGGTCGGCAGCAGGCCGAGCGAACGCAGCGTGACCAGGCTGGCGAAGAGGCCGAGGAACCACAGCAGCGGCGGTGGGCGCTTGCCGGGCGCTTCGATGCGGCCACCCCGTGCGACGGCCAGTGCCACCGCCGCGACGACCAGCGTCAGCAGCGCGACGCGCATCAGCTTGACCAGCATCGCGGTGTCGCCGGTCGGTTGGCCCAGCGCATAACCGGCGACCACCACCTGCGCAACGTCGTGAATGCTGCCACCGACGAAGAGCCCCGCAGCCTGCGGCGGCAGCGCCAGAGCGCGGGCGAGCAGCGGGTACAGCAGCATCGCGATCGTCGACAGCAGCGTCGCGAGCACGACCACCGTCAGCACCTCGCGCTCGCTGCGCTGATGCCGCGGCAGCACTGCGGCGAGTGCCAGCGCGGCCGAGGCGCCGCAGATCGCGCTGGCGCCACCGGCCAGCACGCCGAGGCTGCGCGGCAGCGCAAGCAGCCGCGCGCCGAGCAGGCCGACCAGCAGCGTCGTCGCCACGCCGCCGGCGATCAGCGCCGCCGTCGCCGTGCCGAGCCCGGCGAGTTGCTCGACGGTGATGCGCGCGCCGAGCAGGCCGACGCCCAGCCGCAGCAACGTGCCCGCCGACCAGGCGATGCCGGGCGCGCTGCGCGGCTCTTCGCTCTGGTAGTGGAAGGCGGTGCCGAACAGCAGCGCATACAGCATGACCGGCCCCCGATGCAGCCCGGCGACGAAAGTAGCGGCAGCGGCCAGCGCGGCGCAGAGGGCGATGCCGGGCCAGTGGCGCTGAAGGCTCAGCAGCCAAGCGACGAGTCCCGCATCACTTGTCGACGAAGGTGCGTTCGATGCCATTCCCGGTCTCCAGCGCCAGCTCGCGCAGATAGGCCCAGGGAAAGAGCCCACGCTCGTGTCCGTCGCTGAAGTGCAGCTGCAGGCCGAACTCGCCGACCGGGTCGATGCGCTCCAGGCGCACTGCCGCATCCGGCTGCGGCGGCTGGCCGTGGCGCCGGCCTTGCTCACAGCCGGCGCAGCGGCAGGCGGCGCGCAGGCGCGGGCCGCTCAGCAGCTGCTCGCCGAGATCGGCCCAGCCGAGCGCCAATGCGCCGGAGCGCGCATGCAGCATGACCTGCTGCGGCCACAGCTCTCGCGTGCTCACAACATGGCTCCCACGCCTTGCGGCCCGACATCGGTCGCCAGCCCCGCCAGGCCGCCGTCCTTCAACTCACCACCCATCGCCGCCAGGCTCTCTTCGCGAATCAGCGACTTCAGCTGCTGCACCATGGCCAGGAACGCCGCCGAACTGGTCATCTCCGGCGTGCGCGGCCGCGGCAGCGGCACCGTCAGTTCAGCCTTGATGCGCCCCGGGCGCGCGGTCATCACGAGGATGCGGTCCGACAGGAACACCGCCTCGTCGATGTCGTGCGTGACGAAGAGCACCGAGATGCGCAGCCGCTGCCACATGTTGGTCAGGATTTCCTGCATCACGATGCGCGTCTGCGCATCGAGCGCCCCGAACGGTTCGTCCATCAGCAGCACGCGCGGGCCGGTGGCCAGTGCGCGCACGATGCCCACGCGCTGCTTCATGCCGCCGGAGAGCTGGTCGGGGTAGTGGTGCTCGAAGCTCAGCAAGCCCGCCAGGCCGAGCAGCGTGCGCGCGCGCGTCTCGCGCTCGGCGCGCGGCACGCCCTGCATCTTCAGCCCGAACTCGACGTTGCGCCGCACCGTCATCCACGGGAACAGCGAGTACTGCTGGAACACGACGCCGCGGTCCGAGCCCGGGCCGTCGATGAATTCGCCGTCGAGCAGCGCTTCGCCATCGCTGGGCGCGAGGAAGCCGGCGGCGACGTTCAGCAGCGTCGACTTGCCGCAGCCCGACGGGCCGATCAGCGAGACGAATTCACCCGGCTGCACCTGCAGGCTGACGTCGTCGACGGCGTCGACCGAGCGGCCCTTCAGCGCGAAGCGGATGCCCAGGTGGCGCAGCTCGACGTGGCCGCCCTGCGCGGCACCGCGGTGCAAGGGCATGACGACGTCAGTCATGTGGCCCCCCAGGCCCTTCGGGCCGGCCCCCCGAGGGGGCGCGAGCGCCTTCGGAACGGCCGCGCGGCGCTCATGTCCGGCCCCCGGTCGCCGAATGCGCCTGCCACGGCATCACCAGCTTCGCCAGCAGCCGGATGCCGCCGCTGCAGGCCAGGCCCAGCACGCCGATCGTGATCATGCCCAGCGCGATCTCCGCATAGGCGATCAGCGAATACGCTTCCCAGGTGAAGTAGCCGATGCCGAACTGGCCCGAGATCATCTCGGCGGCGATCAGCGAGACCCACGCCACGCCCATGCCGACGGCCAGCCCGGTGAAGATGTGCGGCAGCGCACCCGGCAGCACCACCTGCGCGAGCACGCTGCGCTCGCCCGCGCCGAGCGAGCGTGCCGCGCGCAGCAGCACCGGGTCGATCGCCTCGACGCCGTGGATCGTGTTCAGCAGGATCGGGAAGAAGGCGCCGAGGAAGGTGATGAAGACGATGCTGACCTCGTTGTCCGGCCACAGCATGATCGACATCGGCACCCAGGCGATCGCCGGGATCGGGCGGAACACCTCCAGCGCCGGAAAGCTCAAGCGCCGCACCCAGCGATAACGCCCGATCAGCACGCCCAGCGCCACGCCGAGCAGCGTCGCGACGGCGAAGCCGAGCAGGATGCGGCGCAGGCTGATGCCGATGTTGGCGACGAACTTCGGCGACTGGTTGACCTCGAGCACCTTGTCGAACACCGCCGCCGGCGCCGGGATGTTGTTGAAGCGGACATAGGCGTCGAGCTTGTAGTGCGTCGCCAGGTGCCAGGCCAGCAGCACGGCGCCGATCGACAGCAGGCCGCACAGCCAGGCCATCGCGCTGCCGTGCACCCAGGCCGGTGCCGTGCGGCGCCGGCGCGGTGCCGACGCGGGGCGCGCGGCCGGCGCGCTCAGCGGCAGCGTCGCAACGCTGGCGCTGCGCACCGGCGCAGCGAGCGGTACGCGCTCGAAGGCCGCGTCATTCAGGGGTTGGGCGGCCTGCATGCTCATTTCCCGGCAACCGTGAGCTTGGGCGCGGCGAGGCCCAGCGCTTCGGCGTAGGTGGCCAGCCTGCCGCCGGACTGCGCGGCCAGTGCTTCGGCATCCTTCTTCAGCAGGAAGGGCACGGTCTGCGGATTCTTCGGGTCCTTGGTGTCGACGGCGTAGAAGGCCTTGTCGGCGAAGACCTTGATGCCGAGCGCCTTGTCGAAGACGTAGGCCACGGCCACCTTGCGGCCGGCCGACTCGTACTGCCGGATGCCGGCCAGCGTGCAGGTGGGCGAGCTGGTGGACACGATCTCGCCATCGGCCAGCCAGATCTCGCCGGCCTCCTTCGGCCGCGTCACCGCGGTCCTGCACACCGGGTCCTTGCCCTCGATGTCGTAGTTGGCCAGCGTCTGCTTCTGCGCGTCGTAGTCGAGCCCGCGTTCCTTGAAGGCCTGGCGCACGTAGCTTTCGTTGACCCAGGCGTCGATGTTGAATTCCTTGACGCGGCCTAATCTGTTCAACACGCCGAAGGCGGTCCTGATCGTTTCCAGCCAGCGCGGCTTGATCGTCGGGTCCAGCGTGTGGATGCCGCCGGGGCCCAGGAAGATGTAGGCCACTTCCTTCTCGATCTTGGTCCACTGCTCGATCTTCTGCGCCGCCTCCTTCGGGTTCTTGCGCACCCAGTCGTTGGCCTCCATCAGCGCCTTGACGTAGGCGACCACGGCCTCCGGATACTTGTCCGCGAAGTCCTTGCGCACGACGACGCCGTGAAAGGTCGGGATCTTGGTCTGCGCGCCATCGAAGATCTTGCGCGCGAAGCCGCGGTAGGGCAGCAGCTCGGCGAAGGGCACGAAATCGCCGTGGCCGTCGATCTTCCTTTCCTGCAGGTTGGTGGTGCCGACCTCGGGACTCTGGCTGACCAGGTTCCAGAAGCCGTCAGGCCAGCCGCGCTCCTGCATCGCCTGCAGCATCATCCCGTGCGCCGCCGAGCCGAAGGGCACCGAGACGGTCTTGCCCTTCAGGTCCGCCAGCTCGTAGTACGGGCTGTCCTTGTGCACGACCACGCCATTGCCCGCGCCGAAGGCGTTGTAGGCGATCACCGCGACCAGCTGCGTCTCGTTGCCCTTGTTCTGCTGGCCGGTCGCGCCATTCACCAGCAGCGGGTAGTCGCCCATCATGCCGATCTGCAACTTGCCGGCGACCATGCCGTTGGTGACCGGCGGGCCGGAGGTGAAGTTCTGCCAGTCGAGCTTCCACTCGACGTCCTTGTACTTGCCGGTCTTCGGCAAGTGCTTCTCCAGCAGCTTCAGCTCCTTCAGCACGATGCCGCCGGTGACGGTGTTGGTGGTGGTGTTCTGCGTGCCGATGCCGATCGTGATGACCTGCTTGCCCTGCGACCAGGCCAGCGCGGGAAGCAGCGCCAGCAGCGCGACCAGGCTCGATGGAAGACGGGGAATGTTCATCGCGGTACTCCGTTCAACTGCAGGGAAGCCAGCGCCAGCTTGGCGAGCTTGCGCACGTCGGGATCGCTGTCGGCCAGTGCCCGCTCCAATGGCGTGATGGCCCGTGCGTCGCCCAACTCGCCGAGCGCGATCACCGCTTCCTTGCGCAGGTTGCTGATCGGGTGCTGCAGCGCCTCGACCAGCGCCGGCAGCGCGGCGCGCGCCTTCTGCTTGCCGAGGCTGCGCGCGGCCTTCAGCCGCACCTGCCAGTACGCGTCGGCCAGCGCATGGATCAGCTCGCCGACGGCGACCGCACCGCGCAGCTTGCCCAGCGTCGTCGCGGCTTCCTCGCGCACCTGCCAGGCGCCATCGGACAAGGCCCGCGTCAGCGCCGGCTGCACGCTCAGGCCGGCCGATTCGTGCGCGAAGCCCAGTGCGCCGACTGCCGCCCGCCGCACGTCGGCTTCCGGGTCGTGCGCGGCCAGCTCGGTCAAGGCGCCGATCGCCCGCGTGTCCTTCAGATAGCCGAGCACGCCGACTGCTTCGCGCCGCACCAGCGCGTCGGCATCGGCCAGCGCAGCCAATGCCGGCAGGAAGGCGTCCGGCACGCGCAGCGCCTTGACGGCGCGCAGCGCGGCGGCTTTCACCGTGGGCGTCGGCTGTGCAATCCACGGCAACACGAAGGCTGCCGATGCCGGTTGCTTCAATTCGGCCAAGGTCGCCGCAGTGGCGTCGCGCACGGCCGCATCGGCATCGGCAAGCTTCGGCACCAGCGCGCGCAGCACCTCGGGCTCCTCGAAGCCTTCGAGCGCCTTGGCCGCTTCGAGCCGCACGCCGGCATCGGCATCGGCGAGTGCCGCGACCAGCAGCGGTGCGATGTCGTCTTCCTCGTCGCTGTACGGCAGGTCGAGCACCGCGACGCGGCGCACCGCCGGGTCGGGGCTGTTCAATCGCTGATGAATCATGGTCAACGCACCAGGTAGGGGATGTTCACGTGCACCGCGCCGGTGGGGCAGTCCTTCTCGCAGGGCATGCAGTACCAGCATTCGTCGAACTTCATGAAGGCCTTGTTCTTCACCAGGTCGATGGCCAGCACGTCGAGCGGGCAGACGTCGACGCAGACGGTGCAGCCCTTGTCGGCGATGCATTTGTCCTCGTCGACGACAACCGGCGCCTGGGTACGGGTGAGGGCGATGGTCATGGCGGTCCTCTCTCGCGGGGCTATGGATCAGGCGGCCTGCGCCGGGCGGTTCAGCGCGGCGCCGGCGACGCGCAGGCGCTGGTAGGCGGTGCGCTCCTCGTCGTTGAGCTCGACGACATAGGGCTCGACCGCACGCTTGCGAAAAACGGGCCGGCCTTCGTCATTCCCCCGCACATTGGTGTGGCAGAACCACTCGGCATCGTTCTTCTCCGGGTGGTCGACGCAGAGGTGATAGAGGCCCCAGCGGCTCTCGGTGCGGAACAGCGAGGCGCGCGCTGCGAGCTCGGCGCAATCGCGGATCGCATGCGCTTCCATCGCGCGCATCAGTTCGTGCGGGTCGGCGGCGCTCAATTGATCGAGGTCGCCGCGGATCTCGTCGAAGCGCTCGAGCGCGATCTGCATCTTGCGCGTGACCTTCGGCGGCTGCAGGTAGTCGTTGACGATGCGGCGCGTCTTGTATTCGACCTGGAACGGCGTCAGGCCTTCGCTGCGCTTCAATGGCGCCTCGATGCGCGCGCGCTCGGCGTCGATGCGCGCGCTGTCGACCTGCGGCGCCGCGGCATCGGCCAGGTACTGCGCCGCGTTCTCGCCGCAGAACTTGCCGTAGACGAAGGCGCCGAGCATGTAGTTGTGCGGAATGCTGGCGCAGTCGCCGGCCGCATACAGCCCGGGGATCGAGCATTCGCCGCGGTGGTTGGTCCAGATGCCCGACGCGCTGTGCCCCGAGCAGAAGCCGATCTCCGAGATGTGCATCTCGACCATGCGCTTGCGGTAGTCAGTGCCGCGCTGCTCGTGGAAACGGCCGCGGCTGGGCCGCTCGTTCGTGTGCAGGATGTGCTCGATCTCGCCGATGGTCTCTTCGGCCAGGTGGTCGAGCTTCAGGAACACCGGGCCGCGGCCGCCTTCGAGCTCGTTGAAGAACTCGAGCATCATCTGGCCGCTCCAGTAGTCGCATTCGATGAAGCGCTCGCCGCGCGCATTGGCGGTGTAGCCGCCGAACGGACCGGTCACGTAGGCGCAGGCCGGGCCGTTGTAGTCCTTGATCAGCGGGTTGATCTGGAAGCACTCCAGGTTCGTCAGCTCGGCGCCGGCGTGGTAGGCCATCACATGGCCTTCGCCGCAGTTGGTCGGGTTTTCGTAGGTGCCGAACAGGTAGCCCGACGCCGGCAATCCGAGCCGGCCCGCCGCGCCGGTGCACAACACGACGGCGCGCGCGCGGATGACGTAGAAGTCGGCCGTGCGGCAGTCGAAGCCCATCACCCCGGCGATCTCGCCGTCGACGCCGGTGATCAGCCGCGTCGCGACGACGCGGTTGGTGATCTCGACGCGGGCGCGCTTCAATTGCCGATAGAGCACCCGCTTCATGTGGTGGCCTTCGGGCATCGGCAGCACGTAGCTGCCGAGGTGGTGCACCTTGCGCACCGCGTAGTCGCCGGTCTCGTCCTTCTCGAACTTGACGCCCCAGCGGTCGAGCTCCTGGATCATTGCGAAGCTGTTCGACGCGTAGGCGTAGACGCCCTGCTGGTCGACGATGCCGTCGTTGGCGACGGTGATTTCCTTGGTGTATTGCTCGGGCGTCGCGTGGCCGGGGATCACGGCATTGTTGAGCCCGTCCATGCCCATCGAGATCGCGCCGCTGCGCTTGACATGGGCCTTGTCGAGCAACAGCACGCGCAGCTTCGGATTCGCCTCCTTCGCCTTGACCGCGGCCATCGGGCCACCCGTGCCACCCCCTACGACGACGAGGTCGTACTCCAGTTCGATCGTGTTCATCATTCCTCCGGCAGTGTGTGAGGGCTGGGCAGCTTCGCCAACGAAGCGAAACGCCGATGCTTCTGCGGCCACCGCATGTGGGCGACGATTGGCCGCGTCATTTGCGAGGCAGCGCGCTGCGATCGACGCGCACCTTGTACTGGAAGGCATCGCCGCGGTAGAAGAGGTGCTCGTGGTCGATCGGCGTGCCGTCGGCCAGGTGGGTGGTGCGCTCGATCTGCAGTACCGGCGCGCCCTCCTCGACGCGCAGCTGCGCGGCGAGCGCCTCGTCGGCCAGCGTCGAGCCGATCTGCAGGTCGGCATGGCCGAGCGCGAGGCCGTAGTCGTTCTCGAGGATCACGAAGACGTCGCGCGTCGCCAGGTCTTCCTTCGCCAGGCGCTGGCCGATGTGCAGCGGCAGGTAGCTCACGTCGAGCGAGATCGGCTCGCGGTTCAGGAAGCGCAGCCGCTTCAGCTCGGTGGCCTTGCCGCGCTTCGGGATCTGCAGGCGCTCGGCCACGGCCTGAGGCGGGGTGATCCGCTCGATCGACAGCACGCGGTTGAAGCTTTCGTAGCCGCGCTCGCGCATCGCCTCGCCGAAACCTTGCAGCCGGCCCAGGTCCTGGAAGGCCTTCGGCTTCGAGACGAAGCTGCCCTTGCCGTGCAGCTTGAAGATCAGGCCTTCGTTCTGCAGATCGGCCAGCGCCAGGCGAACCGTGATGCGGCTGACCCCGAAGCGGGTCATCATCTCGGCCTCGGAGGGCATCTGCTGGTGCGGCTGGTAGCTGCCGTCGAGGATGCGTTCGCGCAGCAGCTGCTTGATCTGCGCATACAACGGGCCCGGCGATTGCGCGGCCAGGTCGGCGGCGAGGTCAGGCGCGGATGCGGGATGCAAGGGAAGGATCCTCGCGCCGGCGGGCTTGGGTGACGTGGCCATCGCGGTGCAACTCGTTATGACGAGTCATGACAAGCATGCGCCGTGCCAGGCGGAATCACCGCTCAATCGTGGTTCAGGGAGCCATTGCAGGGCGCGTGTGCGCGCCGCTGGTGCAACTCAGGTCGATCTCGCGTCAGGGCGCGCAACTTGCGTTGGTGCGGCGCTGGCCCGCTGCGCCGTCGCAGCATGGTCGTAGAGGCTACAGCGCCGTGTACGCCCCGCCGTCCACCGGAATGATCTGCCCGGTGACGAAGCGCATCAGGTCGCTGCACAGCGCGACCACCGCGCCGCCGATGTCCTCGCGCATGTCGCCCATGCGGCGCAGCGCGATGCTGCCGAGCAGCTGGTCGCGGACCTGCGGGTTGCGCTCGAAGTAGGCCTCGGTCGCATCGGTGCCGGCCGCCGGCGCGATGGCGTTGACGGTGATGCCGTGCGGCCCCCATTCGCGCGCCAGCGCCTTGGCCATGCCGCGCTGCGCGTTCTTCACCGCGGCATACACCGGGTTCATTGCGCCGCCGTGCAGCGCCTGCGCCGAGCTCAGGATGATGAAGCGGCCGCGGCCGCTTGCGTGGAGCGGCTCGAACGCGGCCTGCGCCAGGTGGAACGCCGCGTCGAGCGCCACGCCGCATTGCTCGTCGAACCCGGCGTCGGTGATGTCCTCGCACGGCATGGGCTGGCCGGACAGGCCGCTCGATGCGTTGTGCACGACGATGTCGAGCCCGCCGAAGTGCTGCAGCGCCGCATCGACCGCGCGCTGCACCGCCGCGCGCTCGGCCACGTCGCCGGCGCAGCAGATCGCGCGGCCACCCTCGGCCTCGATCAGCGCACGTGTCTCGTCCCCGGTCTCGGCGCGCCGCGCGGCGATCACCACGTTCGCGCCCGCGCCGGCCAGCGCCAGTGCCAGGCCGCGCCCGATGCCGCCGCCGGCGCCGGTGACCAGCGCCGTGCGGCCCTGCAGCAGCGAAAACATCGTCTTGCTCATAGGGCAACCTCCGGCCTGGCGGCCTCCGGTGTGTTCGCCTTGGGAACGGCCCGGCGGCTCACGGCACCATCCATTCGCCGCCATCGGCCATCAGCGTGGCGCCGGTCAGCGCGCGCCCGTCCGGGCTGCCGAGGTAGTCGACCACGCCAGCGAGACCTTCATCGAGCGCCGGCCCGCGGCCGAGCGCGACCATCACCGCGTCGGGCTTGACCGGCAGCGGCAAGGTCTCGAACAGCGGCGACAGCGCACGCGGCGCCGCCGCGACCCAGTTCACCGTGAGGCCGCGCCGGCCCCACTGGCGCGCCGCGGACTTCACCAGCCCGCGCTGGCCCTCGACCGCCGCCGACAGCGCGACCAGCTGCCCGGCACCGGGCAGCGACAGCGCCGGCCCCAGCGCGACCACCGAGCCGCCGCGTTCGCCCAGCTGCGTGAAGGCCGCCTGCAGCACGTGCATCAGCGCCTTGATCGCCTCGCGACAGGTCGCATGCCATTGCTTCAGGTCCAGCGATTGAATCTCTCGGGCCTGCAGCGCCGCCATCGGCAGCACGCTCACCGCCACCTGGTCCGGCGGCCCGCAGCGCGCCACGGCCTCGACGAAGGCCGCTTCCAGCACCGCGCGCGTACCGAAGCTGCAAGGCACGCGCTCGACGCCGGCCGGCGCCTCGGCGCCACCATCGTCGAGCAGCGCCACGCGGTGGCCGCGCGCTGCCAGCCCACGCGCCAGCGCCGAGCCGACGTTCACGCCGCCATTGACCACGAACACCGTGCGCCGATCCATCAGGACCGCCCGGCCGTTCCGAAGGTCCTGAGCGCCCCCGGGGGGGGGCAGCGAACGAAGTGAGCTTGGGGGCATCATTACCTAGTCTACGTAGTTATCTATGTTGCTGCGATTCAGTACAAACCCCATTGAGCACCTTATATCACTACGATAACTTAGCTAACTATCTCGGAGGCCTTGCTGCAGTGCTGCGCAAGCGGCGCACCCGAGTGGCTGCATGATTCAAACCACTGGAGACAACGCGTGAGCAGACACCGCCCCCCCCTGACAGGCACCCCGACGCCGCGCCCCTGGCGGCGCGCCGTGGGCACCTTGTCGCTCGCCGGACTGTGCCTGCCGGCGCTGGCCTTCAAGATCGACGCCGGATCGACCGACCTGGCCCTGTCGCTGGACACCACCGTGCGCTACAACGCGGCGATGCGCACCAAGGACCAGGAGCCGGCGCTGATGCGCAAGTTCGGCATCGGCGGCGGCGATTCGCTGTTCGACAAGAACGAGCTCGCGCTGTCGCGGCTCGACCTCTATTCGGAGTTCGACCTCGCGTACAAGGGCAACCTCGGGCTGCGCATCAGCGCCTCGGCCTGGTACGACCACAACTTCCCCGACCGCAATCCGAACGTGGTCACCAGCTCGAGCTACCCGGGCAATGAGTTCAACGGCTACGTCAAGCGCTACTACCAGGGCCCGAGCGCCGAGTTCCTCGATGCCTTCGCCTGGGGCAACTTCAAGCTCGGCAGCACCGAGCTGAACCTGAAGGCCGGCCGCCTGGCCTGGTTGCCGGGCGAGTTCCTGATGTCCAACGGCAACGGCCTGTCGTATTCGATGGCGCCGGCCGATGGCCAGAAGGGTGACTTGAGCCCCGGCGCGTCGGCCAAGGAAACCGCGCTGCCGATCGCGCAGCTGGCCGCCACCTGGCAGTTGAGCCCCGAGCTGACGCTGCTCGGCCAGACCACGCTCGAGTTCCGCTCCTCGCGCATCTCCGAAGGCGGCACCTTCTTCAATGCGCAGGGCGACACGGTGCTGCGCGGCCCGGGCTTCGTCGTGCCCGGCACGGTGCGGCGCATCGACGCGTTCGAGGGCGAGAAGGGCGACATCGGTGTCGGCCTGAAGTGGACGCCGCCCTGGTCCGATGGCGCCTTCAGCGCCTGGTACCGGAAGTTCGACGACAAGAACCCGAGCTGGCCGAACCAGATCTACGCCACCGCCTTCATCAGCCCGGCGCCGGGCGTCACGCTGCCGCAGGGCACGGCGCGCGCGGTCTACGCGAAGGACATCGAGCTGATCGGCGTGGCCTACAACGGCGTGCTCGCCTCGTGGTCCACCGGCTTCGAGCTGAACCGCCGCCGCAACATGCCGTTGAACACCACGGGCCTCTACGGCAGCATTCCGCGCGCGACCGTCAACGACCCGACGCTCGAAGGCGCGCGCGGCGACACCTGGCACGCGCTGGTGAGCGGCGTGCGCACGCTGAACAAGAACCCGCTCTTCGACTCGGGCGTGATCGTGCTGCAGCTCGACTACACGCGCCTCGAGAAGATCACGAAGAACGCCGCGATGTTCAATGGCGCCGCCAGCGGCGTGGCCAACCGCTGCGTCGACAACGAAGTGCTGCGCGGCTGCTCGACGAAGGACGCGCTCAGCATCGGCGCGGTCTTCACCCCGACCTGGCAGCAGGTATTCCCGAGCATGGACATCTCGATGCCGCTCGTGGCACTTTACGGGCTGAAGGGTGTGGCCGCGGCGCAGAACACCTCGATGGTTCCGGAGAAGTCCTACCTCTTCAAGGGCGGCGCGCGGCTCGAATGGGTGATCGGCCGGATGAAGCACCAGTTCGACCTGGCCTACACCACGCGCGGCGGCCCGACCGGCGTGCTGCCGGGGCAGACTGCGCTCACGCACACCGGCCTCGCGAACTTCCGCGACCGCAACTACGTTTCCTTCACCTACCAAACCGCATTCTGAAGAGGCTGCCACCATGCTGAACAAGGCGATCATCGCGGCCGCTGCGGCGGCCCTCATCGGGGCTGTCTCCGGCGTCCACGCACAAGAAGGCGAACGCCTGCCCTGGGGCGCGCTGAAGGCGGGCAACAAGGAAGGCAGCATTCCGGCCTATGCCGGCGGGCTGCCCACCAACACCAACCCGCCGGGCTTCAAGAAGGACTCGGGCTTCTGGGCCGACCCTTTCGCCAGCGACAAGCCGCTGTACACGGTGACCGGCAAGAACGCCGACCAGTACGCCGACAAGCTGAGCGACGGCACGAAGGAGATGCTCAAGCGCTTCCCGAGCTTCAAGCTCGACGTCTATCCGACGCGCCGCAGCGCCGCCTTCCCGGACTGGGTGGTGGAGAACATGAAGAAGAACGCCGCCGGCCGCTGCAAGCTGATCGAGAACGGCGAGGCGATCGAAGGCTGCTTCGGCGGCACGCCGTTCCCGGTGCCGAAGAACGGCAACGAGCTGATGTGGAACCTGATGCTGAACTACAAGGGCAAGTCGGCCTGGTATTCCGCCGAAGGCTGGTACAGCGACGCCACCGGCAACCAGGTGCTGGTCAATGCCATCTCGAACCGCGGCGACAGCCCGTACTACGACAAGGACCTGACGCCCGAGGCCTTCTACAAGGCCGGCGGCCCCTACTTCAACAACAGCAATATCTACTCCGCGCCGGCGCGCATCGCCGGCGAAGGCAACCTGCTGCGCAAGTGGGCCAACCCGATCGCGAACCCCGACAAGACCTGGAACTACTCGCCCGGCCAGCGCCGCGTGCGCCTGTCGCCCGACGCGGCCTACGACTTCCCGATCGCCAGCTCCGGCGGCGTGGCCAACTACGACGAGATCTTCATGTTCTCGGGCCGCCTCGACCGCTACGACTGGAAGCTGCTGGGCCAGCGCGAGATGCTGGTGCCCTACAACACCTACCGCTTCTACAACAGCAAGCCGAGCGAGGTGCTGGCCAAGCAGCACATCAACCCGGACGTGCTGCGCTGGGAGCTGCACCGCCTGTGGGTGGTCGAGGGAACGCTCAAGAACGGCGCGCGCCACGTGGTGGCCAAGAAGCGCTTCTACCTCGACGAGGATTCGTTCAGCGCCGGCATGTACGACGGCTTCGACAACGCCGGCAAGATCTCGCGCGGCTACTGGCAGTTCATGATGCAGCTGTACGACAAGCAGATCCCGTTCGGCACCTCGAGCTGGCAGATCGACTTCGCGACCAACGTCAACTACTACCCGTCGATCTACGGTGGCAGCAAGGGCATCCTGATCGAGACCGACCAGGTCGAGATCGACCGCTTCTACTCGGCCGAGGGTCTGGCCCGGCGTACGCAACGTTGACATGGTGGTCCCACGCTTGACGGGCAGACACGTCGCGCAGCTCACGGCGGCGACGATCTGCGCGGCGACGTTCGCGGCCTTCGCCGCCGACTTCGCCGACCCGATCGCCACGCCGGCGCGGCTGACCGAGCGCGCACTGGGCGCGCCGGTGTTCGCGCTGGCCGAAAGCGCGGGCGTCACGCTGGGCGTCGGGCCGCGCGGCCACATCCTGCGCAGCACCGACACCGGCCGCAGCTGGCAGCAGGTGCCGAGCCCCGTGTCGTCGGACCTGGTCGCGGTGGCCTTCGCCGGGCCGCGCGCGGCCTGGGCGGTGGGCCACGATGGCGTGATGCTGCACAGCACCGACGCCGGCGCGAGCTGGCACAAGCGCCTCGACGGCCACGGCCTCGGCAAGCTGATGGTCGCGCACTACGAAAAGCTCGCCGCCGCGCAACCCGGCGAAGCCGTGCAGCGCGCGCTCGACGAAGCGCGCAAGGCCGCCGGCGGTGGGGCCGCGCTGTCGCTGCTGACAGTGTGGTTCCGCGATGAACGCGAAGGCTTCGCCGCCGGCCAGTTCAACCTGCTGCTGCACACCAGCGACGGTGGCGCGAGCTGGCAGCCCTGGCTCGAGCGCACCGACAACCCAGACACCTATTCGCTGCACGCCATCGCCGGCGACGCCAGCCAAGTGTGGATCGCCGGCGAGCTTGGCCTGGTGCTGCGGCTGGTGCGCGGCGGCGCCGGCGCCGCCGACCGCTTCGAGCGCATCGCGTCGCCGTACAAGGGCTCGTGGTTCGGGCTGGACGTTTCCCAGTCCAGCGTGCTCCTCTACGGCCTGCGCGGCAACGCCTGGCGCAGCGACGACGGCGGCGCACACTGGCGCCGCCTCGACACCGGCACCGACCAGGCGATCAACGGCGGCCTGCTGCGTCCGGACGGTGGCGTGGCGCTGCTCACTGGCCGCGGTCTTCTGCTGTTAGGAAGCCGCGACGGCGCGCTGGCGCGGCAGCCGCGCGGCGCCGATGCGCCGGCCGCCGGCTACGCACTGCTGCCGCTGGGCCCGCGCCGCCTGGCGCTGGGCACGCGCGAGGGCGTGCGCGCGCTCGAACTGGCCACACCGGCCCCCTGACCTCTCCTCGAAACCTCCATGGCCCCAGCATCCGACGACACCGACCGCTTCCCGGTCGTGCCCACCCGCGAGGCCTTCGACGACACGTCGGGCAATGCCTTCGAGCGCCTGATCTTCAACCACCGCGGCCTGCTGCTGCTGCTGTTCGCGCTGGTCTCGGCACTGTTCGGCTGGCAGGCCACGAAGCTCGAGGTCAGCGCCAGCTTCGAGCGCATGCTGCCGGCGTCTCACCCCTACATCCGCAACTTCCTCGACAACCGCGATGGCCTGCGCGGCCTGGGCAACCAGCTGCGCGTGGTGGTCGAGAACACCGACGGCGACATCTTCGACACCCAGTACCTCAAGACGCTGGCGGCCGTCAACGATGCGATCTACCTGACGCCGGGCGTCGACCGGCCGTGGATCAAGTCGCTGTGGACACCGTTGCTGCGCTGGAGCGAGGTCACCGAGGACGGCATGCGCGGCGGTCCGGTGATGCCCGAGCGCTTCGACGGCTCGCCGCCCAAGATCGAGGAGCTCCGCCGCAACCTCGCGCTGTCCGGTGCGGTCGGCCGCATCGTGGCCACCGACTTCAAGAGCAGCCTGATCGTCGTGCCGCTGCTCGACCGCTATGCCGACAGCGGGCAGCCGATCGACTACCTGGCGCTGTCGCGCACGCTGGAATCCAAGGTGCGCGAGGCCGGCCATCCGAAGGTCCGCATCTACATCGTCGGCTTCGGCAAGCTGATGGGCGACCTGATCGAGGGCCTGCGTGCGGTGCTCGGCTATTTCGTCTTGTCCGTGACCATCGCGGCGCTGCTGATGGGCCTGTACACGCGCTGCTGGCGCAGCACCACGGTGCTGGTGGCGGTGGCGCTGCTGGGCGTCGTGTGGCTGCTCGGCTGCATGCGCCTGCTCGGCCGCGCGCTCGACCCCTACTCGGTGCTGGTGCCCTTCCTGCTGTTCGCGATCGGTCTGTCGCACGGCGCGCAGAAGATGAACGGCATCATGCAAGACGTCGCGCGCGGCACGCACAAGTACGTCGCCGCGCGCTACACGTTCCGGCGCCTCTTCGTCGCCGGCCTGACCGCGCTGCTGACCAACGTCGTCGGCTTCCTGGTACTGATGCTGATCGACATCCCGGTGATCCGCGATCTGGCACTGATGACCAGCCTCGGCGTCACCGGGCTGATCTTCACCAAGCTCGTGCTGATCCCGGTGCTGCTGTCGTACACCGGCGTCAGCGCGCGCGCGGCGGCGCGCACGCTGCAGCAGGACGCGGACGGCCGCCCGACGGCGCGGATCTGGCAAGCGTTGGTCGCGCTGACCGGCCGGCGCGCCGCGCTCGGCGCGATCGCCGCATCGCTGCTGCTGGTGACGGGCGCCTTCGCGCTGCGCGCGCAGCTGAAGTTCGGCGACCTCGACGCCGGCGCGCCCGAGCTGCGGCCCGACTCGCGCTACAACCTCGACAACGCGTACATCACGCGTCACTACGGGCTGTCGAGCGACCAGTTCGCGGTGATGGTGAAGACGCCGCCGTCGCAGTGCGACGGCCACGCGGTGCTGGTGGATGCCGACCGCCTGGGCTGGGAGCTCGAGCATGTGCCCGGCGTCAAGGCCGTGGCCTCGTTCGCCGAGCAGATCAAGCGCGTGCAGGCCGCTACGCGTGAAGGTTATTTCAAGTGGGAAACGGTCGCCCGCGACGACGGCTCGCGCGGCTACACCTCGGCCCGGGTGCTGCAGGACAACCCGGACACGATGAATCCCAGTTGCGCGGTGTTCCCGGTGGTGGCCTACCTGGCCGACCACAAGGCCGACACGCTGGCGCGCGTGCTGACAGTGGCCGAGACCTTCGCGCTGGCGCACGACCGCCCGGGCGTCGCCTTCCTGCCGGCCGCCGGCTCGGCCGGCATCGAGGCGGTGACCAACGTCGTCGTGCGCGAATCGCTGTACCGCATGCACCTGCTGCTGTACCTGGCGGTGGTGGCGCTGTGCTTCGTCACCTTCCGCTCGTGGCGCGCGGTGGTCGTCGCGGTGATTCCGCTCTTGATCACCTCGCTGCTGTGCGAGGCGATCATGGTGCTGCTGGGCATCGGCATCAAGGTGGCCACCTTGCCGGTGGTGGCGCTGGGCGTGGGCGTCGGCGTCGACTACGCGCTGTACCTGCTGTCGATCCAGCTGCACTGCCAGCGCCAGGGCCGCAGCCTGGCCGAGGCCTATGCCGCGTCGCTGGCCTTCACCGGCAAGGTGGTCGCCTTCGTCGGGCTGACGATGGCCGCCGGCGTCATCACCTGGGCCTTCTCGCCCATCAAGTTCCAGGCCGACATGGGCATCCTGCTGGCCTTCATGTTCCTGTGGAACATGGTCGGCGCGCTGGTGCTGATCCCGGCCCTGTCGCACTTCCTGCTGAACCCGCGGCAGCACCGCGTCGAGACGGCCGACGGCGCGCTCGCCGGCCCCTCGGCGCCGGCGACGCCGGCAAACGACGATCCGCCGCCGCGCGCGGCCGATCAGCGCGCGGCGGCCTGACCCGGCGTGGCTTCCAGGTCGGCCAGCATCGGCACCCCCGGATCACTGAAGTCGCGCGTCGAGCCGAAGGCGCGCAGCGCACGTCCGGCGACGCCATCGGCGTACACGTGGCAGGTGCCCAGCACATGCCCGGTGTCGGTGGCGCGCGCCATGGCATCCAGGTCGTGGAAGCGGTTGCCCGAGACGAACAGCGCGCGCCGCAGCACCCACACCGCCTCGAACAGGTCGCGATCGACGATGCAGGCCTTGGCCCACGGCATCAGCGCCGCCAGATCCTGACCCGCAAAAGGCGCGGGCGCGATGATGGCGTTGCGCTCGAGCGTCCAGCGCAGCGTCTCGCGGCCGTCGGTGTGCAGAACCGCATCGCGGCGCGCGTCCGGATCGAGGCAAGGCGCCTCGGCGTCGTAGTCGCGCTGCGCGATGCCGCGCGCCGCATGCGATGCCGCCAGCCCGGCCAGGTCGAGCAGGTGGGTGCACTGTGCGCGGCCGTTGACCTGGCGGTAGACCTGCTGCGGGTCCGGCGACAGCTCCATGCCGATCAGCCGATCGAGCACTGCCACCGCCTCGCCGCAGGCGCTCCACGGCGTGCGCAGCGCGCGGCCCTCGATCGCGCTGATGCGCGTGCCGTCATGGCGCAGCGTCAGGCCGTAGCGATGCGGGTCGTCCTCCAGGTCGGCGCGCGCCCAGTCCGCACCGGTGCGGATGCGCAGGCGGCGCCGGTAGGTGCCGGGGCGCTGATAGTGGTCCAGCGGAAAGTAGGCGATCGCCCGATGCGTCATCACGCGACCCCTGCCGCAGCGCCCCACAGCGTCTCGGCATCGCCGAGCCACTGGTCCAGCACCATCAGCCGCTTGAAGCAGTGGCCGATCTGGTATTCGTCGGTCATGCCGATGCCGCCGTGCAGCTGGATCGCCTGCGCGCCGACGAAGCGCCCGTTGCGTCCGGCCAGCGCCTTCGCCAGCGCCAGCGCGCGCCGGCGCTGCGCACGGTCGGGCTCGTGCAGCGCATGCAGCGCCTGCTGCAGCATCGCGTGCGACTGCTCGACCGCGATCGCCATGTCCGCCAGGCGATGCCGCAGCGCCTGGAAGCTGGCGATCGCGACGCCGAACTGGCGCCGCTCGAGCAGGTAGTCACGCGTGGTGTGCAACGCGCGGTCCATCACGCCGAGCGCCTCGGCGATCGCGGCCACGGTGGCCAGCGCGTGCGCATCGTCCAGCGCCGCGAAGGCCTCGTTCGGCGCGCCGAGGCGAGCGGTGGTGTCGAGCAGCAGACCATCGAGCTGCAGATCGCAGGCCGTGCTGCCGTCGATCAGCCGGTAGTCGTGACGATGCAGGCCGGCCGCTTGCGCCGGCACCAGGAAGAGCGACAGGCCGCGCTCGTCGTCGTGGCCGCCGCCTTCGCGGGCCGTCACGACGAAGCTCTCGGCCTGCGGGCCGCCCGGCAGCAAGACCTTGTGGCCCGACAGCCGCACGCCGCCCGGCACCCGCTCGGCGCGCGTCGCCACCCGCGCCAGCCGCCCTGCCGCGCCCGCCTCATGGTGCGCTGCCACCAGCAGACGATCGCCGGCGCTCAGCGCGGGCAGCAGCTCGCGGGCGCGCGCGGGATCGGCATGACGCACGATCTGAGCGGCCAGCGTGGCGATGGACGCCACCGGCTCCACGACCAGCGCGCGACCCAGGCGCTCGTGCAGCAGCGCCAGCTCCTCGGCGCCACCATCGATGCCGCCCAGCGCATCGGGCAGCGCGGTGCCGAGCCATCCCATCGCGCCGAAGCGGCGCCACTGCGCCGCATCGAAGCCGCCGGCTGCAACGATGCCTCGCCGCGCCTCGAAGGTGTAGGTCTCGTCCAGGCAGCGCTCGACGCTGTCGCGCAGCAGCGCCTGGTCTTCGGTCAGTTCGAACTGCATGTCAGGCCCCGAGCCAATGGCGCGCGATCAGGTTGCGCTGGATCTCGTTGCTGCCGCCGTAGATCGTCACGGCGCGCCGGTAGAGGAAGTCGGCGGTGATGCCCGGCGCCTGCTCGGGACCGGGCAGCGTGCCGGCGGGCGCGTCCTCCGGGTAGTCGACGATCCCCCGCTCGGCCAGCGCCTGCACCTGCAGCGCGCCGATCTTCTGCTGCAGCTCGGAGCCCAGCACGTGCAGGATCGAGCCGGCCGGCCACGCGGTGGCGCGTTCGTTGCCCTGCTCGGCCAGCGCGCGCAGCGTCAGCATCTCCAGCGCGGCGAGCTCGGCCTCGACCTCGGCGATGCGGCGCGCGAAGGCGGCGTCGGGCGCCAGCGTCGCGGCCAGCGCCTTCAACCGCGCCAGCATGCGCTTGTTGCGCGGCACCTCGGCGCTGAACGCGCGCTCGTTGTCGAGCAGGAACTTGGCGCACTGCCAGCCCTGCCCTTCGTCGCCGACGCGCTGGTCCACCGGTACCCACACGTCGTCGAAGAACACCTCGTTGAGGCTGTGCGCGCCGTCGATCGAGATGATCGGCCGCAGCGTGACGCCGGGCGAGCGGGCGTCGATCAGCAGGAAGCTGATGCCGCGCTGCGGCTTTGACTCGGTATCGGTGCGCACGAGGCAGAACAGCCAGTCGGCGTAGTGGCCTTCGGTGGTCCAGGTCTTCTGGCCGTTGACGATGTAGTGGTCGCCGTCCCTCACCGCACGTGTCTTCAGCGACGCCAGGTCCGACCCGGCGTTCGGCTCCGAGAAGCCCTGGCCCCACCAGGTGTCGCCGCGCAGGATCGGTGGCAGATAACGTTCGATCTGCGCGGCCGTGCCGAAGCTGTAGATCACCGGCGCCACCAGCATCAAGGCCGACGCGCAGGTCGGCGGCGCGCCGGCGAGCGCACACTCTTCCTCGAACAGGTGGCGCTGCAGCGGCGACCAGCCCGGGCCGCCATGCTCGCGCGGCCAGTGCGGCGCCGACCAGCCGCGCGCATGCAGGATGCGCGTCCAGCCGAGCATGTCGTCCCGGCTGGCGTGGTAGCCGCGCAGTGTGCGCGCGGCCATCTCCGGGGGCAGGTGCTCGCGCAGGAAGGCGCGCACCTCGGCGCGGAAGGCTTCGGCCGCGGTGTCGGGTGCGAAGTTCATGCGGCCTCCACGAATCCACCGGCGCGCGCCACCGCTGCGAGGTGCTGGTCGCTACCGCCGAACTCGGCCTCCAGCAGCGTCAGGCGCTTGAGCACGTGGCCGACCGCGCACTCGTCGGTGACGCCGATGCCGCCGTGCAGCTGCACCGCCTGCTGGCCGACGAAACGCGCGGCGCGCCCGACCTGCACCTTCACGGCCGACAGGGCGGTCGCGCGCCCGGCGGCGTCGGGCTCATCCAGCATCAGCGCCGCGTACATCGCCATGCTGCGGGTCTGCTCGAGGTTGATCAGCATCTCTGCCACGCGGTGCTGCAGCGCCTGCTGGCGTGCCAGCGGGGCGCCGAACTGCACGCGCGTCTTCAGGTGTTCCACGGTCAGCTCCAGCGCCAGCTCCATCGCGCCGACGGCTTCGGCCGCCAGCGCGGCGATGCCGGCTTGCCGCACCGCGTCGACCACTTCCGACGCGCCGAGCCGCGCATCGTCCGGCACCACGACGCCGTCGAATCCGATGTCCGCGGCCCGCCGGCCGTCGTGCGTGCGCCAGGCTGCGCGCGTGATGCCGACGCTGCGGGCGTCGACGATGAACAGCGCATCGCTGCCGGCCTCGACTCGCGCGGCGACCAGCAGCGCATCGGCGCTGTCGCCGTGCAGCACCGCGTCGGCGCTGCCGTCCAGGCGCCAGCCGCCGCCCTGCGGCCGCGCACGGCAGCCGTACCCGGCCCAGGCCAGCACGCAATCGCCGGCGGCGACGGCAGCGATCCGGCGCGTGCGCTGCGCAGCATCTGCATGCCGCAGCGCCGCCGCGCCCAGCACCATCGTCGGCAGGAAGGGGTCGAGCGGCAGCGCGCGGCCGAGGGCCTGCATCACCAGCATCACGTCGACCGCGCCGCGGCCCGAGCCGCCGTCGGCCTCGGGGTAGGCGAGCCCGAGCAGGCCGATGTCCGCCGCCTGCGCCCACAGCGCACGGCTGAATCCCTCCGGCTCCGCGGCATACGCGCGGCGCTGCTCGAAGCGGTAGTCCTTCGCCACCAGCCGCTGCACCGTGTCCTGCAGCAGGCGTTGATCGTCGTCGAGCGAAAAGTCCATGGTCAGCCTTGCAGCAGGTGCTTCGCGAGGATGTTCTTCTGCACCTCGTTGCTGCCGCCGTAGATCGAGGCCGCGCGCAGCGTGAAGTAGGTGGCGGCGATGGTCGTGTCGGCATCGGCCGCGTCGTCGAACTCGTCGGCGCAGCGCCAGGCGCGCGGCCCGGCGGCCTGCAGCAGCAGCTCGCTGGCGGCCTGGCGCAGCTCCGTGCCCTTGACCTTGACGATCGACGCGCGCACGTCGGGCCCCTGCCCGTTCTCGCGCATCGCGTCGAGCAGGCGCAGCTGCGTGATCTCCAGCGCCTTCAGCTCGATCTCGATGGCCGCCGCCTGCTCGCGAAAGCGCGCTTGATCAGCAAGCGTGCCGTGCTCGGCGGGCACCGACGCGGCCAGCGCCTTCGCGCGTGCGATCAGCCGCTTGGTCATGCCGATGCGCGCGATGCCGGTGCGCTCATGGCCGAGCAGGTATTTCGTTATGTCCCAACCGCGATTTTCATCGCCAACGCGCAGGTCCACCGGCACGCGCACCTCGTCGAGGAACACCTCGTTCACCTCGTGCCGGCCGTCCAGCGTGACGATCGGCCGCACGGTGACACCGGGTGAGCGCATGGGAATCAGCAGCATCGTGATGCCGGCCTGCGGCTTGCTCGCCGGATCTGTCCGCACCAGCGTGAACATCCAGTCGGCATGCTGCGCCATGCCCTGCCAGATCTTCTGGCCGCTGACGACGTAGTGCTGGCCATCGTCGGACAGCACCGCGCGCGTCTTCAGCGCCGCCAGGTCCGAGCCGGCGCCCGGCTCGGAGAAGCCCTGGGCCCACCAGTCGTCGAGGTTGGCGATGCGCGGCAGGAAGCGCTGCTGCTGCTCAGGCGTGCCGAAGCGGATCAGCACCGGCCCGATCATGTTGACGTTGAACGACAGCGGCTCCGGTGCCGGTGCCTGGTGCAGCTCGTCGAGGAAGATGTAGCGCTGCACCGCGCTCCACCCCGGTCCGCCATGCTCGACCGGCCAGCTCGGCGTGGCCCAGCCGCGCGTATTCAACCGGCGTTGCCAGTCGACGATCTCGGCTTTCGTCAGCGCGCGGTGCTCGGCCAGCTTACGCCGCACCCGCGGGTCGAGCTCGGTCTCGATGAAGCGCCGCACTTCGGCGCGGAAGGCATGGTCGGCTTCGCTGAAGCGCAGGTCCATCAATCGCTCCTGCTTGCCAGCTCAGTCCGCCCCGATCACGCGCGGCTGCGGCAACCCCAGCTTGCGGCAGCGCGAGCGGTAGACCTTCAGCACCAGGCCGGCATCGAGCACCAGCGTGACCTTGCCCTCGGCATCGAGGTTCAGGTTCGGGCCGCGGATCGCGAACCAGACGTCGGTGACCTCGGTGTTGCTGGCCGGCACGTGCAGCGTGTGCGTCGAGCCGGCCGGCTCGTAGAGGTAGGAGCCGGCGCGGTTCACCGCGTCGTATTCGAGGTAGCGCCAGGACCCGCTGAGCGTGAACGCATAGACCTCGCCGGCGTGCTTGTGCGTCGCCAGCGTCGCGCCCGGCTGCATGCGCATGCGCACGACCCACAGGCCGGTGGGAATGTCGACCTGGATCACCTGCATCTCGACGCCGGGCTCGAACTCGACGAAGGGCAGCTCGCTCTCGGCGCGGTGCAGCGCCTCGGGCACGCCGTCGGTCGGGAAGCGGAAGGTGGGTTGCGGCGGGGGCAGGACGGTGGAGGTCATCTCGAGTCTCGGTCGGTTGTCAGATGACCTTGCGCGCGGCGAGCGCGTCGAGGTCGGCATCGGTGAATCCCAGGCGCTCGCGCAGCACCGCGCGGGTGTGCTGGCCGAGCGTGGGCGGGGCGGGATAGTCGGTGACCGGTGTCGCCGACAGGCGCAGCGGGCTGGCCAGCAGCGGCAGCGTGCCGGCCTGGGGATGCTCGGTCTCGATCAGCAGCCCGCGGTGCCGCACCTGCGGGTTCTCGAAGACCTGCGGCAGCTCGTTGACCGGGCCGGCCGGCACGTCGGCCGCGTCCAGCAGCGCCAGCCAGTGCGCGCGCGGGTGCTCGCGCAGGCGTTCGCGCAGCAGCGCGAGCAGCGCGTCGCGGTTCACGACGCGCCCGCCCGGATGGTCGAAGCGCGAATCGGCGGCCCACTGCGGGCGCTCGAGCGTGGCGCACAGCGCGCCGAACTGCCGGTTGTTGCCGGCGACGATGAAGATCATCCCGTCGCTGCAGTCGAAGGCCTGCGACGGCACGCCGCCGAAGCCGCCGTTGCCGCGCCGCTGCGGCACCTCGCCGGACACCAGGTAGTTCATCGCGAAGTGCGACAGCGCCGCGACGCCGTTGTCGAGCAGCGCCATGTCGATGACCTGGCCCTCGCCGGACACCCTGTCGCGGTGCGACAGGGCCGCGAGGATCGCGATCGCCGCGTTCTGGCCGGTGAGGATGTCGACCATGCTGATGCCGATCTTCATCGGCTCGTCGGCATGGCCGTTGGCGCTCATCACGCCGCCCATGGCCTGGAACACGCCGTCGTAACCGGGGCGCTGCGCGTAAGGGCCGTCCTGGCCGAAGCCGGTGACGGAGCAGTACACCAATCGCGGGTTCAGTGCGCGCAAGGTCGCGGCGTCGAGGCCGTACTTCGCGAGCGTGCCGACGCGAAAGTTCTCCAGCACCACGTCGCTCTGCATCGCAAGACGCCGCAGGATGTCCTGGCCCTCTGGCGTCGCGTGGTCGACGGTGACCGAGCGCTTGCCGCGGTTGCAGGCGAGGAAAAACGCTGCCGTGCCGGTGCTGTGGCCGTCGCGGTCCTTCAGGAACGGCGGGCCGTAGGTGCGGCCTTCGTCACCCGTGCCGGGCCGCTCGATCTTGATCACCTCGGCGCCCAGGTCGGCCAGCGTCTGTGCCGCCAGGGGCGCGGCCAGCACGCGGCTGAGATCCAGTACCTTGATGCCGGACAGCGCACCCATTCAGAGGCCCTTGAACACCGGCTTGCGCTTCTCGGCGAACGCGCGGATGCCTTCGCGGTAATCGGCGCTGGCGTAACAGGCCTGGAACAGCGCCTCGGACTGGTCCAGCTCGCGCTCGGCCGGGTCGCGCACGATCTGCGCGATCGCGTGCTTGACCTGCTTCAGCGTCAGCGGCGCGCCGGCAGCGATGCGGTCGGCGAGCTTGGTGATGGCCTCCATGAAGCCGTCCTCGGGCAGCACCTGGCCGACCAGGCCCTTGTTCAGCGCCTGCTGGGCGTCGAAGGTGGTGCCGCCAATAAGAAGCTCCTTGGTGGCGGCCGGGCCGATCAGGTCCGTCACGCGGCGCAGGCTCTTGTAGCGGTAGCCGATGCCGTAGCGCATCGCCGGCTGCGCGAAGGTGGACTTCGGCGTCGCGATGCGCAGGTCGCAGCAGGTGGCCACCGAGATGCCGCCGCCGATGCAGAAGCCGTCGATCGCCGCGATCGTCGCCTTCTCGGAGTGGTAGAGCATCGACAGGCCGCGCTCGCCGGTGCGTGCGTAGTGCTCGGCGCTGTCCTCGCCCATGCGCTCTTCCTCGTACTTCGAGACGTCGGCGCCGGCGACGAAGGCCTTGCCGCCGGCGCCGGACAGCACGATCACGCGCACCTCCGGGTCGGCCTCGAAACGCTCGACGGCGTCGCCCATGCCCTGCCACATCTCGAGCGAGATCGCGTTGAGCCTGTCGGGGTTGTTGAAGACGATGTGCGCGACGGCACCGTCGCGGCGGGTCAGGATCTTGTCGGTGGTCGTGGAGGTCATGTTCACTTTCCCGTGAAGACAGGCGTGCGCTTGTCGATGAAGGCGGCCAGCGCCTCGTGGTGGTCGGCGGTCTCGTGGGCCAGCGCCTGGAACGCGGCCGAGAGCTGCAGCACGTCGTCCAGGCGCGCGTGCTGGCTCTCGCGCAGCAGGCGCTTGACGAGCCGCAGCGTCTGCGGCGGGTTGACGGCGATGCGCTCGGCCAGCGCGCGCGCGTGGTCCATCAGCTGCTCCGGCGGCAGCACCTGCGAGACCAGCCCGCAGGCCAGCGCCTGGTCGGCGCTCAGCGCCTCGCCGGTGAACATCATCTCGGCCGCCTTCGACCAGCCCACCGCGCGCGGCAGCAGCCAGGCCCCGCCGTCACCCGGCACGATGCCGACCTTGATGAAGCTGGACGCCAGCTTGGCGCCCTGCGCGACCAGGCGGATGTCGCACATGAGGCCCAAGTCGAGGCCGGCGCCGATCGCTGCGCCGTTGATCGCGGCGATCAGCGGCACCTCGCAATCCCACAGCGCGCGCGGGATGCGCTGGATGCCGCGCTGGTAGTTGTTGCGCGTGGTCAGCGGCGAATGAAGCGGGCCGATGCCGGTGGCGGCATCGCGCTCGCGCATCGCCTTCAGGTTGCCGCCGGCGCAGAAGGCGCTGCCGGCGCCGGTCAGGATGATTGCTGCGACGTCGGGCGCGGCGCCGGCGCGCTGCACCGCGGCCACCAGCGCCTCGCAGTCGGCATGGCTGCCGATCGCATTGCGCTCGTCGGGGCGGTTCAGCGTCAGCGTGATGACGCGGCCGTGCTGCTCGGTGCGGATGAAGTCGCTACTCATGGTTGACCTAGTTTACTAAGTTATCTCGGCGATCCGCATTCGTAGTTAACCTAGTTTACTATGTTGGCGATCCTCCGCAGAATGCCCCGGATCGAGACTCCAGAGGCCCCCACCGTGAGCACAGTCCACTCCTCCCTTCACCGCACCGGCGCAGGTGCCGTGGCCGTGCTGACGATCGACAACCCGCCGGTCAATGCCATGAGCATGGCGGTGCGCATCGACCTGCTGGCCGCCGTGTGGGACGCCGCGGACAACGCCCAGGTGCAGGCGCTGGTGCTGATCGGGGCCGGCGGCAAGTTCATCCCCGGCGCCGACATCCGCGAGTTCGGCAAGCCGCAAGGTGCCGGACCGGTGATCTCCGGCCGCGAGGTGATCGCCGCGCTCGAGTCCTGCCCGAAGCCGGTGATTGCCGCGCTCGGCGTGCACGCACTGGGCGGCGGGCTGGAGATTGCGCTCGGCTGCCACTTCCGCGTCGCCACGTCGGACTGCAAGCTCGGGCTGCCGGAAGTCAGCATCGGCCTGTTGCCCGGTGCCGGCGGCACGCAGCGGCTGCCGCGGCTGGTCGGCCCGGCGCGTGCGCTGGAGCTGATCACCAGCGGCAAGCCGATGACAGCCGCCGACGCGCAGGACAGCGGCGTCGTCGACGAACTGGTCGACGGCCCGCTGCTGGAAGGCGCTCTCGCTTTCGCGCAGCGCGTGCTGACCAAAGCGCGGCCGCTGCAGCGCGTCAGTGAACGCAATCAGCGTCTGGCCGGCACCGATGCCGCGCTGTTCACCGAGTTCCGCGCGAAACACGCGAAGAAGTGGCGCGGGCAGATTGCGCCGCAGCGCATCGTCGATTGCATCGAGGCCGCGTGCACCAAGCCCTTCGCGGAAGCCTATGCCTTCGAGCTCGCCGCGTTCGACGAATGCAAGGCCAGCGCGCAGCGTGCGGCGCTGATCCATGCCTTCCAGGCCGAGCGCGAGGCAGCGCGCATCCCCGGACTGTCCGCCGACGTCCAGCCGCAGCCGATCCGCTCGGCCGCCGTGATCGGGGCCGGCACGATGGGCGGCGGCATCGCGATGTGCTTCGCCAATGCCGGTCTGCCGGTGTGGCTGCTCGATGCCAACCCCGAGTCGCTGGCGCGCGGCCGTGCGCTGATCGAGAAGAACTACGCCACGTCGGTGGCGCGCGGCAGCCTGTCGCAGGCCCAGGTCGACCGCGCGCTGGCGCTGATCACAGGCACGCTGGAATACGCGGCCATCGGCGATGCCGACATCGTGGTCGAGGCCGCCTTCGAGGACCTGGTGGTCAAGAAGCACGTGTTTCAGCAGCTCGACGCGGTGATGAAGCCGAGCGCCGTGCTGGCCACCAACACATCGACGCTGGACATCGACAAGATCGCCAACGCCACCGCCCGCCCGGCGCAGGTGATCGGCGCGCACTTCTTCAGTCCGGCCAACGTGATGAAGCTGCTGGAGGTGGTGCGCGGTGCGGCCACCTCGCCACAAGTCATCGTGACGACGATGGCACTGGCCAAGACCATCGGAAAGACGGCGGTGCTGTCCGGCAATGCCGACGGCTTCATCGGCAACCGCATCCTCGCGGTCTATGGCCGCGAGTGCGACTTCCTGCTCGAGGAAGGCGCCACGCCGTGGCAGGTCGACCGCGCGCTGCAGGGCTTCGGCTTTCCGATGGGGCTGTACCTGATGCGCGACATGGCCGGCCTCGACGTCGGCTGGCGCATCCGCCAGTACCGCGAGCAGTTCCGCGACAAGGCGCTGCGCTACTCGCCGATCGCCGACCGCCTGTGCGAGCGCGGCCGCTTCGGCCAGAAGACCGGTGCCGGCTACTACCGCTACACCGGCCGCGACGGCAGCCCCGACGCCGACGTCGAGCGTCTGATCGAAGAGGTCTCGCGCGAAATGAAGATCACGCGCCGCGCCGTCAGCGACGACGAGATCGTCAGCCGCGTGCTGAGCGCGATGGCCAACGAGGGGCTGAAGATCGTCGGCGAAGGCATCGCCCTGCGCGAGGGCGACATCGACGCCGCCTACGTGCACGGCTACGGCTTCCCGCGCCACCAGGGCGGGCCGATGTACTGGGCCGCGCAGCAGGGCTGGGACATCATCCACGACACGGTGACCCGGCTGCACGCAGCCCAAGGCGCGCTGTGGGCGCCGGCTCCGCGGCTGGCGGCGCTCGCCGAGCAGGACCGCCAGACCCGCGCCCTCATCCCCGCCTGAAGGCGCCATCGATGGACCACACCGGCTACCACCGCCTGCTGATCGAGCGCCGCGACGCGGTGCTGCGCGTGACGCTGAACAACCCCGACAAGCTCAACGCGATCGACTTCGACACCGAGAACGAGCTGCTGCGGCTGTTCCAGGACCTGCGGCGCGACCGCCGCACCGCGGTGGTGGTGCTCACCGGCGCCGGCCGCGCCTTCAGCGCCGGCGGCGACCTGCAGCACACGCTGAGCCTGCTCGACGATCCGCCGATGATCAAGCAGGAGTTCGACTTGGCGCGCCGCTTCGTGAACACGCTGTTGGATGTCGAACAGCCCGTCATCGCGCGCATCCAGGGCGATGCCGTCGGCCTGGGCGCGACGCTGGCACTGCTGTGCGACCTGACGGTGATGGCCGAGGGCGCGCGCATCGGCGACCCGCACGTGCGCGTCGGCCTGGTCGCCGGCGACGGCGGCGCCGTGGCCTGGCCGCTGCTGGTGGGTTATGCCCGCGCCAAGCGCTACCTGCTGGGCGGCGAGCTGCTGGGCGCCGCCGAGGCCGAACGCTGCGGGCTGGTCAGCCTGTGCGTGCCGGACAGTGAGCTCGACGCCACCGTGGACCGCTGGGCCGCGCGCTGGAGCAGCGGCCCGCGCTACGCGCTGCAATGGACCAAGGCCACGCTGAACATCGGCCTGAAGGCGCAGGCGGCCCAGGTGCTCGACGCGGGCCTGGCCTACGAGATGGTGTCGCTGCAGACGGCCGATCACCGCGAGGCGATCGAGGCCTTTCTGGCCAAACGCGCTCCACAATTCACAGGCCAATGAATCACCCCCTGCCCCCTGACGACGCCCGCTGTTTCGACCCGGTCGAGACGCTGCCGCGCACAGCGCTGCTGGCGCTGCAGCAGGACCGGCTGCTGCGCATGGTCGAGTACGCCTACGAGCGCTCGGCCTTCCTCCGCCACCACTGGCAGGCCGCCGGTGTGCGCCCGCAGGACATCAAGAGCACGGCCGACTTCTGCGCGCTGGCTCCGCTGATGGACAAGGACCAGATGCGCGACTGGCGCGACCGGCACGACGATCCGTTCTGCGGGCTGCTATGCACCGACCTTCGCGACATCGCGTTCCTCGGCTCGAGCTCCGGCACCACCGGCGACCCGACTCTCTTCAACTACAGCTGGGGCGGCCGCGATGGCAACCAGCCCGCCGGCCCCGGCCTGGCCCCGGACGGCCCGGCCAGCTACTGGGGCGGTACGCTGCGCGACTGGTGGGAGATCGGCCTGCGGCCCGGTGAATACGGCGTGTTCTTCGGCCTGCGCATGCGCGGGCCGATGTTCCGGCTGCTGCAGCAGCTGGGCCTGACCCCCATCCTGCTGGGCTACGACCCGGCCGACCTGGCGCACTTCTGCACGCTGTCGCGCCAGCTGCGGCCGACGGTGTTCTACGCGATGACGGCCTACCTCGGCGCCGGCCTGGTCGAGCTGGAGCGCACGCAAGGCATCGACATGCGCGACGTCTTCGCCAGCTACAAGGGCATCCTGTTCGCCGGCGAGCCGGTGGGCCCGAAGATGCGGCGCACCTTCGAGCGCTGGGGTCTGGGCGACAAGATCTTCAACCAGACCAGCTTCGGCGACCTGGGCCATGCGCACGACTGCCGCGAGCACGCCGGCTGCCACGCGTGGGAAGACATCGGCGTGGCCGAGATCATCGACCCGGTGAGCGGCGTGCCGATCGGCGGCGACGGCCGCGGCGAGCTGGTGTGCAGTTCGCTGATCAACCCGCTCGACCCGCTGCTGCGCTACCGCGGCGGCGACATCGTCGACATGAAACGCGGCCGCTGCGAATGCGGCCGCACGCACAGCCGCTTCACGCCCGTGGGCCGCAGCGCCGACGAGCTGCTGGTGCAGGGCCGCTCGATCCTGCCGATGGACGTGTGGGGCGCGATCGAGGACGTGCCGGCCACGGAGCATGGTGTATTCCAGATCGTGCGGCCGCGCCGAGAGATGGACGTGCTGACGATCCGCGTCGGCTACGCCGGCTCGCCCGCGCTGGCGGCCGTGCGCAGCGCGCTGGTCGATGGGGTCGAGGCGGCAGTCGGGTTGCGCGCCGAGATCGAGCTGGTGCCGGAGCAGCAGATCATGGCCTCGGGCTCGCGGCACAAGATTCCGAGGACGGTGAAGGCATGACGCTCCAGACGCACGACCCGCGCACGCCGGGCGAGCTGGCGAGCCGCTGGGCTGTCGCGCTGCTGCGCCTGCCCGGCGCCACGCACCCGTTCACCGTCAGCCTGCGCGACATCGAGGCCGACACCGCCTGGGCTCGCCGCGTGTTCGAGCACATGGGCCTGCAGCGTGGTCAGCCGGCGCACCTGATCGGCGCCGGCTTCGACTACGCGATCCTCTGGCCCTACGAGAACGCATTGATCGGCCTGGGCGTGCCCTTCGGCGTGGCCGAACCGGTGGCCATCGACGCGCCACGCACCGACATGCTGCTGCGCCGGCTGCGCATGCAGGCGGTGATCGGCCTGACGGGCGAGATCGTCGCGGCGCTGCTCGCGCTGGGCCGCGACCTGCGCGCGCTGCTGGGCCACTCGACGCTGGCCGCGCTGCCCGACGCGGCCGCGGTGCTGCGCGATGCCGGCCTCAAGCCATGGACGCTGCTGCCGCTGGGACCGCTGTGGGCGTTCGAGCCGCCCGAGGGCGGTGGCGCGGACTACGACCGCAGCGAATGGCGTGTCGAATCGATCGACGGCGAGCTCGTGGTCACGAGCGTGGCCGAGCGCGCCACGCCGTGGCAGCAGCTGCGCACCGGCGTGCGCGGCATCATCGCGGCCGATGGCCGCGTCCTTCACGCGTCATGAGCGATCCGCTGCATTCATTGACCCTCGGCGAGATCCTCGAGGAACACCGCCGGGCACGCCCGCAGCAACCGGCGGTGATCGGCGAGGGCCTGCGGCTGAGCTATCCCGCGCTGGCCAACCGCGTGCAGCGCCTGGCCAATGCGCTGGAGGACGCGGGCGTGCGCCATGGCGACCGGGTCTTGTGGCTGGCGCAGAACCACCCCGGCGTGCTCGAGGGCCTGATCGCCTGTGGCCAGCTCGGCGCGATGTTCTGCCCGGTCAACTGGCGCCAGACCGCCGACGAGCTGGCTTTCGTGATCGACGACCTGGAGCCGACGCTGGTGGTCTGGCAGGAGGCCGAGATCGGCGACGCGGTGCGCGCCGCGCGCGAACGCGCCCAGCACCAAGGCGCGCGCTGGCTGCCCCTCGACGGCCCCGACGGCTGGGACCGCTTCATCGCCGATGCGCCCCCCGAGCCGCGCCAGCGCACCGCCGACTCCAACGACCCGGTACTCGTGATCTACACGGCGGCCTTCGGCGGCCGCCCGAATGGCGCCATGCTGAGCCAGCGCGCGATCGCGTGGCAGGACCTGGCGCTGATCGACATCCAGGACCTCTCGACCGACACGCGTTTCCTGAACTCGGGGCCGCTGTTCCACGTCGGCACGCTGATGGTCACGCTGGCGGTGTTCCACATCGGCGGCACCAACGTCTTCATCCGTCGCACCGATCCCGCGGCGATGGCCCGCCTGATCCACGACGAGCGCTGCACCTACGCCTTTCTGATGCACAGCACCTGTACCGACCTGGCCGCCCTGAACAGCGACCGGCGCTACGACTTCAGCAGCCTGCGCACCGCCAGCGTCAGCCCCGAGTGGGACGCGATGGTGCAGGTGCAGGACGCACGCAACCTGTTCGGCTACGGCCAGACCGAGCTGATGGGGCCGGTGACCTGGAGCTACTACGGCTGGGGAGCAAACCTTGGCCGCAACGGCCGCAGCGGGCCGGTGGCGCAACTGCGCATCCTGGACGACACCGGCAGCGAAGTGCCGACCGGCGAGACCGGCGAGATCTGCGTGCGCGGCCCGACGGTGATGAACGGCTACTGGCGCCGCCCGGCGCTGAATGCGCAGCGCCAGCGCGACGGCTGGCACCGCACCAACGACCTTGGCCGCCGCGAGCCGGACGGCTCGCTCAGTTTCATCGGCCCCAAGCTGCAGATGATCAAGAGCGGCGCCGAGAACATCTACCCGGCCGAGGTCGAAGGCTGCCTGAAGCAGCATGAGGCCGTGGCCGATTGCGCGGTGATCGGCGTGCCGGATGCGCAGTGGGTGCAAAGCGTCAAGGCCATCGTCGTGCTGAAGCCCGGCGCGCCGGCCGATGCGGCCGTGCTGATCGAACACTGCCGCGCCCGCATTGCCTCGTACAAGAAGCCGCGCCACGTCGAGTTCGTCGACGCGCTGCCGCGCGATGCGAGCGGCCGTCCGGACTACAAGGCGCTCGACGCGGCTTTCGGCGGGGGCGGATACCCCGGCGGCGAGACGCGCGGGGCCTGATGGGCATGAGCAACTCCTCGCGTCAAGCCACCATCGTCGGCGTCTACCAGACGACGCAGGCCCGCCGCCTGCCCGGCCGCACATCGCAGGACCTGGTGATCGAAGCCGTGAAAGGCGCGATCGCCGATGCCGGCCTGCAACCGCGCGACGTCGACGGCGCGGCGGTCGACTGGCCCGGCCCCGGCGGCGCGCCGCGCGATGCCGAGAACTGGGCGATGTACCTGAAGCAGCCGCTGTCGTGGTGCGTCAGCCACCATCTTCTAACGGCTGGCGTACGCGGCGTGCTCGAAGCCGCCGCAGCGGTGGAAGCCGGCCTGTGCGACGTGGCGGTGGTCGGCAGCGGCCGCGCCGGCCCGTTCTCCACGGACGGCGCGGCGCCGGGCGCCAACATGAGCATGGAATTCGCCGAGCCCTACGGCAGCTCGGTGATGGCGCAGTTCGCGCTGGTGGCCACGCGTCACATGCATGAATTCGGCACCACGCCCGAACAGCTGGCGCACGTGGCCGCCACCATCCGCAACCACGGCCACGTCAACCCCGAGGCGGTGATGTTCGGCGCCGGCCCCTACACCGCGGCCGACGTGCTGGCCTCGCCGCTGGTGGCCACGCCGTTCCACCGGCTCGACTGCTGCCTGATGAACGAAGGCGGCGCCGCGATCGTCATCACCACCGCCGAACGCGCGCGTGACCTGCCCCGGCAGCCGGTGCCCATCCTCGGCGGCGGCATGGAGTTCTTCCAGGGCAACTACGCCAACCCGCCGCTGTACAAGGACCTGCGCCACCTGGGCCGCGACGCCGCCGCCCGTGCCTTCGCCAAGGCCGGCGTGACGGCGCAGGACATCGACGTCTTCTCGCTCTACGACCCGGTGAGCTTCGAGGTGCTGCGACAGTTCGAGATGCTGGGTCTGTGCGCCGAGGGTGAAGGCGGCGCCTTCTGTGCCGGCGACCGGCTGACGCTGCACGGCAGCTGCCCCACCAATCTCGACGGCGGCATGCTCGCCGGCAGCTGGACCGGCACCGCGCAGCTGACGCTGAAGGTGATCGAGGCCGTGCGCCAGCTGCGCCGCGTCAATGGTGCGCGGCAGGTGCCCGATGCCGAGCTGGCGCTGGCCAGCAATGCCGGCAGCGGCGCGCAGCATGTCGAGCTGATCATGCTGGGACGCGGGTGAGCCCAATGACGAAGCAATCTGAAGCATTCACCCTCGAGCCCGGCGTCATGCCGACGCCGACGCTGCCCGCTATCACCGATCTGACGCGGCCGTTCTGGAATGCGGCCGCCGAAGGCCGGCTGCTGCTGCCGCGCTGCAATGCCTGCGGCCAGCACTTCTTTCGGCCCGAAGTGGCATGCACGCACTGCTTCGCGACCGACTGGCAGTGGGTGCCGGCCAGCGGGCGCGGCACGCTGTACAGCCACACCGTCGTGCACCGCGCGCCGGCGCCGGGGTTCGCCGTGCCCTTCGTGCTGGCGCTGGTCGAGCTGGCGGAAGGGCCGGTGATGTTCAGCAACCTCGTCGGATGCGACGAGGCAGACGTGAGGATCGGGATGGCGCTGAGGGTGCGGTTCGAGCGGGTGGCGGTGGGGGTGTGGCTGCCGCGGTTCGAGGCGAATAGACGTTCCCTCAACCCTCGCCCGTGTCCGGCAGCCTCGCGATCACCTTGATCTCGAACTGGAAGCCGTAGAGCCAAGTCACGCCGATGCCGGTCAGCGTCGGGTACGGTGCGCTGCCCCAGTACTCCGGCAGCACCTTCCAGATCGTCTCGAACGACGATTGCGGATCGACGATGAAGACAGTCACGTCGATCACGTCGTCGAACGTGCAACCTGCCGCGCCCAGGATCGCGTTCAGGTTCTCGAACGCGAGCCGGACCTGCGCCTCCAGGTCGGGTTCGGGCGAGCCGTCCGGGCGGCTGCCGACCTGTCCCGAGACGAACAGGAAACCATTCGACCGGATCGCCGGCGAATAGCGATTTCTTTCGTAGAGCGCCTGGCGCCCGGGTGGGAAAACGACGTCACGCTTGATCATGGAGTCCCTCGTCGAGTGGGTCGGATCCGACCCGGAGTTGGCGAACGAATGGACTCTAGGGACGCATTCCTCCCGGATAAACGGGCCAGGCCGACAATCACTGTTTGCAAAGTCCGAACAATCGCGACTGGAAGCAGACATGGACCGTTTCGACGCAATGCAGGCCTTTGCCCGTGTGGTGGAAGCCGGCAGCTTCACCAAGGCAGCCGAGACGCTGCACATGAGCAAGACCAGCATGACGCAACTGGTGCAGCAGCTGGAGACGCGGCTGCGCGTCAAGCTGCTCAACCGAACCACGCGCAAGCTCGGCGTCACGGCCGATGGAGCGGCCTACTACCAGCACGTCGTGCGCTTGCTGGCCGACATGGACGATGCGGAGACCAGCCTGTCCAGCGCCTCGGCGTTACCCCGAGGCCGACTGCGGGTGGATGTGCCCAGCCCGCTGGCGCGCATGATCCTGGTACCGGCCTTGCCGGCCTTCCACGCGCTCTATCCCGACATCCAGCTCGACATGGGCGTGAGCGATCGCATGGTGGACCTGATCGGCGACAACGTGGATTGCGTGTTGCGCGGCGGCGAGATCAGCGACCAGTCGCTGATCGCACGACGCGTGGGCGACCTGCAGCTCGGAGCTTGCGCGGCGCCGAGCTACCTGGAACGCGTCGGCACGCCATCGCACCCGCGGGAGCTGGAAGACCCGCAGCACCGCATCGTGGGCTTCCGATCGTCGCGCACCGGCAAGGTCCTGTCGTACGTCATGCGCCGCGGCGGCGAGAGCGTCGCAGCGCAGGGCCGCTACGTGCTCGCGGTCGACGACGGCAATGCCTACCTCGCCGCCGGCCTCGCCGGCCTGGGCGTGCTCTGGCTGCCGCACTACATGTCCGAGGCGCATCGCGCCCGCGGCGAGTTGGTGCCCTTGTTCGAGGACTGGCAACTCGATCCGATGCCGATGTACGTGGCGTTTCCGCCGAACCGGCACGTCAGCGCGAAGCTGCGGGTGTTCATCGACTGGGTCGCCGAGTTGATGGCCCGACACGCGCCAATCACGGTTCGGTGACCCGGATGTACCTGCTGCACCGGATTTCACGGCCTCAACACCACGCGCCCGACCACCTTCCCCAACTTCAAGTCGTCGAGCGTCCGCTGCGCCTCCTCCAGCCCGCGCGTCTGCACCGGAATTTCCGGGACGCGCCCTTCGCGCGCCAGCGCGACCAGCGAGCGCATCTCCTCCAGCGAGCCGACGTAGGACCCGATGATGCTCAGCGCGCGGATCGGCAGCAGCGGCAGCTGTAGCTCGATCGAGCCGCCCATCAGGCCGACGATCACCAGCCGGCCGCCGCGGCGCAGCGTCTGCATCGCGAATCCGACGCTCGGCGGCGCGCCGACGAAATCCACCACCGCGGCGACGCCGCCGGTCGCGCCGAGCAGTTGCTTCACCGCATCGGCGTCGCGCGGGTCCAGCACCTGCGATGCACCGGCGGCGTGCGCGGCGTCCCACTTCGTGCGATCAATCTCGGCGACGATCGGCGCGATGCCGTGCACGCTGCGCGCCAGGTTGATGGCCGACAGCCCGACACCGCCGGCGCCGATGATGACCAGCGGGTCCTTGGCGCCCAGCGGCAGCGCCTTGTTCAGCGCGCTGTAGGCGGTGAGTCCGGAGCAGGCGTAGGTGCAGGCCAGCTCCTCGCGCACGCGGCCGAAGTGAATCAGGTAACGCTCGTGCGGCACCAGCACGTGGCTGGCGAAGCCGCCGTCGCGGCGCGTGCCCAGGTTGCGCTGGTTGGCGCACACCTGCTCCTCGCCGGCTAAGCAGCGCGCGCATTCGCCGCAGCCGATCCAGGGGTAGACGACACGCCGGTCGCCTGGCCGCACATCTTGCACGTCAGGGCCGACAGCGATCACGGTGCCGGCGATCTCGTGGCCGAGCGTGCGCGGCAGGCCGATGCCTTGCCGGATGTCCAGCTGCCGCCCACCGCCGAGGTCGAAGTGGCCTTCCCAGATGTGCAGGTCGCTGTGGCACACGCCGCAGGCATCCACCTTCAGCAGCACCTCGCTGCCGGCCGGTTCGGGCCGCTTGCCGATCTGCTCGCGCAGCGGCTCGCCGAAGCCGGTCATCATGAAGCTGCGCATCGCCGTCGCCAGCTCGTTCATTGCTTGGGTCCTTTGGATGAGGTCAGGTCCAGCCGTGCATCGAAACCGGCGGTTGCCAAGGCGCGCGTGCGGCGCAGGTAGTCGTGCGGAAAACCGGGCTCGATGGCGCTCAGCGCATCCAGCCGCACCAGCGTCTCGGGCTCGAGCGTGAAGTCCAGGCAGGCCAGGTTGTCCTGCAGTTGCGCGTCGGTGCGCGCACCCAGCAGCGGCAGCACGCCGGCTTGCGCGCGCACCCAGTTCAGCGCCACCTGCGCCGGCGGCCGGCCCAATTCGGCCGCCACCGCCGCGACGCCGCGCGCGAGCGCCAGGCTGCGCTCGTCGAGCGGGCGCATCGGCGCTTTCTGCAGCCGCGCGCCGTCGCCCGCGCCGGGGTCGGCGTACTTGCCGCTCAGGATGCCGCTGGCCAGCGGCGACCAGGCGGCGACGCCCAGGCCCAGCGCGCGCGCCATCGGCAGCAGCTCGCGCTCTGCCGTGCGTTCGAGCAGGCTGTACTCCACCTGCAGGCCGGCGAATGCGGTCCAGCCGCGCAGCTCGGCCAGCGTGTTCGAGCGCGACACCACCCAGGCCGGCGTGTTGCACACGCCGATGTGCAGCACCTTGCCCTGGCGCACCAGGTCGTCCAGCGCGCGCATCACTTCGTCGGCCGGCGTCACGCCGTCCCAGCAGTGGGTCCACAGCAGGTCGACGTAGTCCGTGCCCAGCCGCTTGAGGCTGGACTCGATCGAGCGCTTCAGGCTCTTGCGCTGGTTGCCCGCGGCATTGGGGTTGTTGGTGCCCGGCACATGCAGGCCGTACTTGGTGGCGATGACCACCTGGTCGCGCTCACCGGCCACCAGTCGGCCGAGTATTTCTTCCGACAGGCCGCCGGCGTAGATCTCGTTCGCGGTGTCGAAGAAGTTGCCGCCGGCATCGCGGAAGCGTTTCACCATTGCCGCGGCCTCGGGCTCCGGCGTGCCCCATCCGGCAGCACCGAAGGTCATCGTGCCCAGGCACAGCTCGGACACACGCAGGCCCGAGCGGCCAAGCAGCTGGTAGCGCATCGTCGACTCCATGGCCTTCAGTCGTCGAGCCGGCGCACCGGCTTCTGCCCGTTGCGCGCGGGGTCGAGGTAGCGGCCGAGCTTGTAGTCGCCGACGATCGTCGTGCGCTGCGCCAGGCGGTTGACGTCGAAGGGCACGCCGGTGGCGCTGTGGATCGTGCGCCAGTTGTCCCAGATGATCGCGTCGTCGGCCTGCCAGGTGTGGAAGTACGCGTGGCGCGCATCGACCAGGTGGTCGGCCAGCTCGTGCAGCAGCGCATCGCTCTCGGGCGCGTCCATGCCGAGGATCGATTGCGCGTGCATCGGCGAGAGCTTCAGCACCTTGCGGCCGGTCTCGTGCTGCGTGATCACGAGCGGATGCACCACCGGCGGAAAGTCGCGCCGGTACTGCACCAGCGCGGCGTCGGCCTTGGGGTTGCGCTCGGCCACACGCAGGTTGCCCGGGAAACCGAAGCGGTTCTGTTCCTGCGCGCCGGTGAAGTGGTAGACCACCTCCATGCCGTCGATGCGCTGTTGCATCGCCGGACTGAGCCGGCTGTAGGCGGCAGCAGCGTCGATGAAGCCGGTGCGGCCGTCGACCGTGGCTGGATTGATCATGCGCAGCAGCGCGCCGCGCACGATCTCCGCGGTGAAGGCCTGGTCCCAATGCCAGCCCAGCCAGCCGGCGCGGCGCTGGCCGTCGATCTCGAACAGCGTGAAGGTGTCGCCGCTGGCATCGCCGGCACGCTGCGCCAGGTTCATCAGGTACGGGTTGTTCGCATCGTTGATGCGCTTGACGGCCGCCGGCTGCGGGTCGCCGAAGACGCGGCTCAGCCGCAGGTGCGCGTCTTCCGAATGCAGCGCGTTGCGGAACAGCAGGATGCCGTGCTCGACCCACGCGGTTCGCAGCGCCTGCTGTGTGGCTTCGTCGAGCGCGTGCTCGTCGTCGAGATCGAGGCCGATCACTTCGGCGCCGAAGGGGCTCAGGGGGCGGATGTGCATCTCAGTCCTTCATCTGTGCGTGGCCAGCCAAGCTGCCGCCGCGGATCCGGCTCTGCCGGTCCGCTGGGGGCGCCCCCGCGAGGGGGAGGCGCCGAAGGCGCTACGGGGGTGGGTCATCCCTTCAGCCTTCGTCGTTGACCCAGCGCATGAAGCGCTGGAGCGGCATGAATCCGTCGTGCGGCAGGCCGAGCTCGACGCCGGCGGTACCGCCGAGGTTCACCACGCGCTGCACGCCGCGCGAGGCCAGTGCGTCACGCAACACGGCCTTGCGCTGCGGCGGCCAGATGCCCACGGTCTGCGTCGCGACGTTGGCATATGCCACCGCGTCGGCCAGGTCGGCCACCGGCACCACGTTGACGATCTTGCCGTCGGGGTGGAAGTCGACCGGCGTCTCGGAGCGGATCACCACGCCCTCGCCGCCATAGCCGCCCCACACGCGTACTTCGGGCGCCATCATCTTCAGCCCGTCGATCTCGTCGCGCAGCGCTTCGGGCACCGCCGGGCCGATCGCCGACGCGGTGGGCCGGTCGACGTTCATGCGCTGCTGCAGCAGCGCGCAGTAGCGGTCGACCTCGTCGACGCTGCCCTCGACGAACTGGAAGCGGCTCGATGCGCAGGCCTGCTGGTTCATCAGCGTGGCATCGAAGGCCGCGCGCTCGGCGGCGGCGGCCAGCGACTCGGCCGATTCGAAGGCCTCGCGGCCGATCAGCGAGATCGAGGTCTTGGGGTCGAAGCTGACCAGCTCCAGGCCCGGGCCGAGGTACTTGATGGCACTGCGGATCGACGCCTCGCCACCCCAGGCGACGATCTTGTCGAAGAACTGCGGGCGGAACAGCACGCCCTCCACCGCCGCATCGCCGCCACGCCAATACACAGCCGAGAACGAACGCGTCAGCGGATGCCGCGGGGCCACCGCGGCCAGGCCGCGCAGGATGGCCGGCGCGGTGAACAGGTCGTTCGACGGCAGCTTCAGCAGGTGCACGCCCTTGGTGATGGCGCCGCGCAGCACCGTCTGCGCCGACACCCCCGGCGCATTGCCGGCGACGATGTGGATCAGCCGCGGCGGAAAGGCACGGATGCGGGCCGGACGGCCGCTGGGGGCGTCGGGGATCTCGCGCCAGCCGTCCAGCACGTCGGCACCGCCGAGCTCGCGCTGTACCTGGAATGCAATGCTGCGGCGGTCGAAGGGCTTGCCGATGTTGGCGTAGGAGAACTCCATCAGCGGCCGCGGCAGGCTGCCGGCGCGCACCGCGTGCTCGAGCGCCTCGGCCACGACGCCCTGGGGGTCAGCGGCCAGCCAGGCGCCCAGTTGCACCAGCACGTCGATGATCTCGGCCAGTGGCGTGTCGAAGGCCGGGCCGGGCGTGCTGCGCGGCCAGACCAGGCGGTCGAGGTCGAGCTTCGGCGTCGCGAAGCGGCCGTAGACCTGCTCGGCGCCGCTGACCCGCTCACCTTGAACGATATGGTCGACGGTGATCATGGCTTGGTTCATGCTCCGACCGCCCCGCGGATGTACGCGTCGATCGTGCCGGCGCAGCCGATGTTGTCGTCGCCGCCGCTGGCCGCATAGCGGCTGATGGTGTCCAGCAGCGTCGGGCCGTGGCGGCCGCAGGGGCAGCGCTCGTTGAAGTCGATCGTCACCTTGTCGCCGCTGATCAGGCCGCCCCAGCGGCCCTCGTGAAGCAAGTCGAGGAATGCGAAACGACCGGTGGCCTGGCCGTTGGCGTCGGCATCGTGCTCTGCCGTCAGCAGGCGTTCGCCGCGCTCGTCGCTGACCAGCCAGACGAGGCCCGGCGCACGGTGGTAACGGCCGGCCTCGCAGCGCGGCATCATCTGCGCGAGCTCGGTCATGCCGTAGGCGCCGGGGCGGATCACCGCGCCGTAGAAGCGGTCGACCTGTTCCTTGTAGTCCGGCGGCAGCGCGATGCCCTTGACGCCGCCGCCGGCCATCACGATGGCTTCGCGGTGGAAGTCCCCGTCTGGAATGCCGCGCTCGCGGGCGCGCTGCAGGATCGTCATGTGCTGCGCCCACAGGCCGGACAGCATGATCGGCTCGTGACGATGGTCGAGGATCAAGTCGGCCAGTGCCAGCAGCTCGGCGCGGCCCTGCTCCGCCTTGGCGGCGGCATCGGCCTCGGCCGCGGCGATCTCGCCCGGCGTCGCGCTGCCGTCGGCGATGCGCTTGCGCAAAGCAATCGCGCGGTTGACTTCGCCGATGCGCAGCGGGGAGCCCAGCGCGTGCATCGCGCCGGGCCGGCCCCAGTTCACGCGGTTGATCTGCGCCGACTCGACCGCGCTGTTGAAGCCCTTGATCGGCCCGAGCCAGAACAGCGCACGATCGGGCGCCGAGCGCGCGAGCGGCCAGGCGGTCGTGTGCTTGAAGTGGCGTGCCTTCAATTCACGGTCGCCCGGCGTGTGATTGAGAAACGAGCACTTGCCGCCGGAGCCGCTGCTGGCCAGCACGCCGTGGCCGGCTGCCCACAGGCGCTCGAGAAAGTCGTCGACGTCCGTCACGCCACGCACCTCGACTCGGCTCACATCGGCCACCGACAGCGTCTGCAGCCACTGCAGCAACCGGTCCCAGCGCCCCTGATCGACAAAGCTCTGCGGATACGACTTGTAGACGGTGTGCGCGAACAGCAGCGGCAGCAGGTCGTCCGGCGTCCGGATCGCGTCGATGCCGGCATCGGCCGCGCGCTGCTTCAGCAGCGGGATCTGCGTGATGCGCTCTGCGAACAGTTCCTGCGCCGCAGCCAGCTGCAGCGGTCGCAATTCGGCCTCGGGCGTGTCGTAGGCCCGGTCGGGATCGGTGATGCGATCCAGCAGCGCCTGTCGTGTCGGTGTCATCGTGCTCAAACTCCTCATCCCCACTTCGCGCCACCGGTGGCGAAGTCGGCGTAATAGGGCATGTGCTCCTGCAGGCCGCCGTCGACGCTGATGGCCTGCCCGGTGATGAACGCGCCGTGGTCGGAGCACAGGTAGACGACCATCGCGCCGATGTCGTCGGGCACGCCCACGCGCGGCGTCAGCGTGTGGCGCAGCAGGATGTCGACCATCGGTGGCGGCACGTTCTTGGTGCCGCCCTCGGTCAGGATCAGGCCGGGATTGATCACGTTGCAGCGGATGCCCCGCTTGCCGTACATCGTGGCCACCGAGCGCGCCATGCTCATGATCGCGGCCTTCGATGCGGCGTAGGCGATGTTGGCCAGGTCGCCGCGCAGGCCGGAGCCCGAGCCGGTCATCACGATCGCGCCGCCGCCTGCCGCCAGCAGATGCGGGATCGCGTACTTGCAGCCGGCCAGGTAGCCGCGCGCATTCACGGCCATCGTGCGGTCCCAGACCTCGAAGTCGATGTCGACCGGGTTGCTGTCGCGCTGGATCACGTCGCGCGAGGTCAGCGCGGCGTTGTTGAACAGGAAGTCGAGGCGGCCGAAATGCCGCGCGCCCTGCTCGACCAGGCGCTGCACCTGCGCGGTGTCGCCGGCGTCGAACTGCACCGCCAGCGCCGCACTCCCGAAGTGAGCGGCCAACGCCTGTGCGCGGTCGCCGTCGATGTCACCGATGACCACGCGCGCGCCTGCCTCGACGAAGTGGCGGCAGGCCGCTTCGCCGATGCCCGCCGCGCCGCCGGTGATCAGCGCCACCTTGCCTTCGATGCCTTTCACGTTCGCACTCCTCACGAGGTGGCCGCCTTGATCGGCGACGGTGACAGATCGGCCGGCGCAACGCCAGTCCGGCGCGGCAGGCAGGCGGTGACGGCGCAGGCCGCCAGCGCGAGCACGCAGATGACGCCCAATGTCAGCGTCAGCGCTTCCGGCGCCGGGTAGCGCGCCGGGCCCTGCGCCGCGTCGCTGACGGTGGACGAGGCCAGCATCAGCGCCACGACCTGCGAGCCGATGGCATTGAACACGTGGCGCAGCACCGACGAGACGCCGGTGGTCTCGCTGGTGCGCTCTGCCGGCGATGCTTCGACGATCAGCATCGGCGCGGCGGCGAACACTGCGGCCAGACCGATGCCCTTGACCAGCGCCATCGCGGCCACCCAAGGCAGCCCGGCGTGCGACAGCAGCAGGCCCGCCCAGCCGACCAGCAGCAGCACGCAGGCCAGCCCAGCAGGCACACGCGCGCCATGGCGCAACGCCAGCGCACCGCAGAACGGACCGATCAATACCGCCAGCACCATCGGCGGCGCCTGCACCAGGCCGGCGACGGTGGCGCTCAGGCCCAGCCCGGCACCGGTCCACACCGGCTGCTGCAGCAGCGACGACATCGTCAGCCCCGACTGCATCGGCCCCAGCGCCAGCAGCACGACCGCCAGGTTGGCCAGCGCGAGCTGGCGCCGGCCGAGCAGCCGCACGTCGATCAGCGGCGCCTCGACGCGCAGTTCATGCCGCACCCATGCGGCGAGCATCAGCAGGCCGCCCACCAGCAGCGCCCAGACCCGCACATCGCCCCAGCCCCAGGACTTGGCCTGCGTGGGCGCCAGCAGCACCGCGGTGATCGCCGGCAACAGCAGCAGCACGCCGAGCAGGTCGACCGGCTCGCGCGCGCCGGCGGATACCGTGTCGCGCGGCACGCAGGCCAGCACCGCGGGCATCGCGATCGCGGCGGTGGCCGCGCCGACGATGAAGATCCACGACCAATGCAGGTGGTCGACGATCATCCCGCCGGTGACGAAGCCCAGGCCGCCGGAGACGAAAGCCGCCGCCGCGACGACGCCGACGCCGAACGGCACCTGGTTCGCCGGCAGGTGCTGGCGCACGAGACCGAAGCACAGCGGCAGGATGGCGCCGGCCATGCCCTGCACCGCGCGCCCGGCGATGACGCCCAAGGCCCCGCTCGACAGTGCACTCATCACCGAGCCCAGTCCGGCCAGCGCGAGGCAGATCAGCAGCACCCGACGGCGCCCATACTGGTCGCCCAGCCGCGATCCGACGGCGGCGGAGCCGGCCGCAACGAGCAGGAACGCGGTGATCGACCAGCCGACGGCGACCGGGTCACCGAACTCGCGCGTCAGCACGCGCATCGCGCCGTAGATCATCGTCGCCTCGGTGGCGCTGACCACCTCGGCCAGCACCAGCGCCGCGAGCAGCGCGGCGCCGCGGCTGGTGCCCTGGGCGTGCGGGCCGGCGTCCTTCAAACTGCCGAGGTTCATTCGGGCCTTCCGGTGTAGGCTACGTCAGGCCTTCAGCCTACATCGCTAACTACGTTAACGTGGTTAGGTCAAACCCGCACGGCCACTTCGCCGGCGATGATGATCGTGCAAAGACCGCATGCGGCCCGTTGCGGTCGTTCGGTGCGCGCGTTCGTCGTTGGCTTGCGGCGTATGGAGCGACAAAGGCACGGGCGGGCAGGCCGCAGCGCGCGAATCCGGCGGTCGGCCCCTGGGGGGCCGACTT
>NZ_JABRWJ010000017.1 GCF_013266755.1 Pseudaquabacterium terrae
CCGTGCCGGATCAGGACGGCAGGGTGCCCTGTGGAGCGAGGTAAGAGGAGGAGGGAGCGGAGCGACCGGGGGACACGAGCGCAACAGGGCGCCCTGGCGGCCTGATCTCGCTGAGTCTTCAATTGCAATGACAGCAATGGGCCGAAAGCTGTCACCGCGCAGGGCGATGGAGCATCTGACATGAGCACACCCCCCCTCACCCTCTGGCGCGGCGCGCGCCTGGCGACGATGTGTCCCGGCGCGCCCTGGGGCCTGATCGACGACGGCGCGCTGCTGGTCGAAGGCGACACGCTGCGCTGGGTCGGCGCCGAGCACGCGCTGCCGCCGGCCCTGGCGCGCCAGGCCGAGCACGACATCTCGCTCGACGGTGCGCTGGTCACGCCGGGCCTGATCGATTGCCACACCCACCTGGTCTACGGCGGCCACCGGGCGACCGAGTTCGAGCTGCGGCTGCAAGGTGCGAGCTACGACGAGATCGCCCGCGCCGGCGGCGGCATCCGCTCGACCGTCACTGCCACCCGCGTGGCCACCGATGCGCTGCTGTACAAGCTGGCCGCGCAGCGCGCACGCACGCTGATGGCCGAAGGCGTGACGACGATCGAGATCAAGTCGGGCTACGGCTTGAGCGCCGAACACGAGGCGCGCTGCCTGCGCGTCGCGCGGCGCCTCGGCCGCGAACTGCCGCTGACGGTGCGCTGCACCAGCCTGGGCGCGCATGCCGTGCCGCACGAGTACACCGGCCGGCCCGACGACTACATCGATGCGGTGTGCGACTGGCTCACGATGCAGCACGGCGAAGGCCTCGTCGACGCGGTCGATGCCTTCTGCGATCACATCGCCTTCACGCCGGCGCAGACGCGGCGGATCTTCGAAGCGGCGCGGCGCCTCGGCCTGCCGATCAAGCTGCACGCCGAGCAGTTGAGCAACCAGCACGGCGCGGCACTGGCCGCCGAGTTCGGCGCGCTGTCGGCCGACCACCTCGAGCACCTCGACGATGCCGGCATCGCCGCGATGGCCAAGGCCGGCACGGTGGCCGTGCTGCTGCCGGGGGCGTTCTACTTCCTGCGCGAGACGCGGCTGCCGCCGACGCCCGAGCTGCGCGCCGCCGGCGTGCCGATCGCCATCGCCAGCGATCACAACCCCGGCTCGTCGCCCGGGCTGTCGCTGCTGCTGATGCTGAACATGGCCTGCACGCTGTTCCGCATGACGCCCGAGGAGGCGCTGGCCGGCGTCACCGTGCACGCGGCGCAGGCACTCGGGCTGGCGCAGACGCATGGCCGCCTGCAGGCCGGCCGCCAGGCCGACTTCGTCGTCTGGGACCTGGCGGCCCCGAACGAGCTGGCCTATTGGTTCGGGCGCAATCCCTGCCGGCGCATCGTGCGGGCCGGTGTCGAGATCGAAAGCACTTGACGATGGACGAGGTCTTCACGCTTCGCCGCGGCAGCACGCCGCTCCTGATCAGCCTGCCGCATGTCGGCACCGAACTGCCGGACGCTCAGAAGCCGCGTTATGTCGAGCGCGCGCTGGCGCTGGAGGACACCGATTGGCACCTCGAGCGGCTGTACGGCTTCGCCACCTCCCTCGGCGCCTCGATGCTGGTACCGCGCTACAGCCGCTACCTGATCGACCTGAACCGGCCGCCGGAGAACGTGCCGATGTACCCCGGCGCCAACAACACCGAGCTGTGCCCGACGCGCTTCTTCTCCGGCGATGCGCTGTACCGCCCCGGCCAGGCCCCCGACGAGCCTGAGATCACGCGCCGCATCACGCACTACTGGCGCCCGTACCACGACGCACTGGCGGCCGAGCTCGAGCGGCTGCGCGCCGAGCACGGTTACGCGCTGCTGTTCGATGGCCACAGCATCAAGTCGCACCTGCCCTGGCTCTTCGAGGGCAAGCTGACCGACCTGAACCTGGGCACCGCCGAGGGCCGCAGTTGCGCGCCGGCGCTGCGCACCGCGCTGGCCGAGGTGCTGGCCGGCCAGGACAGCTTCACGCAGGTGGTCGACGGCCGCTTCAAGGGCGGCCACATCACACGCCATTACGGCCGGCCGGCCGAGAACATCCACGCCGTGCAGCTCGAGATGTGCTGGTCCAGCTACATGGATGAAGCACCACCCTGGGCCTGGGACCCGGCGCGCGCCGCGAACATGCTGCCGCTGCTGCGCCGGCTGCTGCAGGCGATGCTGGACTGGCGGCCGTGATCCATTTCGAGCCGGTCGACCCGCAGCATCCGGACGCACTGGCGCTGCTGCACGAGGCGGCGCTGGAAGCGCGCACGTTGTATCCGGAGCTGTTCGCGCCCGATGCACCGCTGCCGACCAATGCACCGGCCGAGCCGGGCAGCCTGTACCTGCTGGCGCGGGAACAAGGCCGCGCGCTGGCCTGCGGCGCCCTGCGGCCGATCGATGCGCAGACGGCCGAGCTGCGCCGCATGTTCGTCACCCACGACGCGCGCCGCCGGGGCCTGGCGCGCGCAGTGCTGCAGCAGCTCGAAGCGGCCGCGCCGACGCTCGGTTATCGGCGCCTGCGCCTGGAGACCGGCTACCGGCAGGTGCCGGCGATGACGCTCTATCAATCGTGCGGCTGGCGGCCGATCGAAGCCTTCGGGTCCTATGTCGGCGACCCCACCAGCCGCTGCTTCGAGAAGATCCTGCTGCCATGACGCACGACGAATCACTGCTGTGGGCGCCGCGCGCCTGGATCGACGGCCGCTGGCGTGAGCGCGTCGTGCTGCGCATCGGTGCCGACGGCTGTTTCGCCGAGCTGCAGCCCGACCAGCCCCCGCCGCCCGACGCGACGCAGCTGTCCGGCCCCGTGCTGCCCGGCCTCGTCAACGCCCACAGCCACGCCTTCCAGCGCGCCTTCGCCGGCCTGGCCGAGCGCCGCAGCGGCGCGCACGACGACTTCTGGAGCTGGCGCGACCGCATGTACGGCGTCGCGCTGCGCATCTCGCCCACGGCGCTCGAAGCGGTCGCCGCGCAGCTGTATGCCGAGCTGCTGCAAGGCGGCTACACGCAGGTCTGCGAGTTCCACTACCTGCACCACGCGCCGGACGGCCAACCCTACGCCGATCCGCTGACGATGTGCCACGCGCTGCAGCGCGCCGCCAACCGCACCGGCATCGGCCTGACGCTGCTGCCGGTGCTGTACGAGCGCGCCGGCTTCGCCGCGCCGCGGCTGCGCGACGACCAGCGCCGCTTCGCCACCGACGTCGAACGCGTGCTGGCGCTGCGCGACGGCGTGCGTGCGGCGCGCTGGCCGCTGGTCAACGCCGGCGTCGCGATCCACTCGCTGCGCGCCGCGGCACCCGAATCGATCCACCGGCTGCAGAGCGCGCTCGACGGCGACGCCGGACCGATCCACATCCACATCGCCGAGCAGACCGCCGAGGTCGACGACTGCCTCGCAGCCACCGGTGCGCGGCCGATCGAGTGGCTGGCCCGGCACGTCGCGCTCGATGCGCGCTGGCACCTGGTGCATGCGACGCACGCGACGGCCGCCGAAATCGACACCGTGGCCGAGAGCGGCGCCGGCGTCGTGATCTGCCCGAGCACTGAGGCCAACCTCGGCGACGGGCTGACCGACATCCCGCGCTGGCTGCAGCAGGGCACCGTGCTGTCGATCGGCTCGGACAGCCATGTCGCGCGTTCGGCGATGGCCGAGCTGCGGCTGCTCGAAGAGGGGCAGCGCCTCGCACTGCGGCGGCGCAATGTCGCCGCGGCGCCCGAGGCCGGTTGCGACGCGACCGCCGCGCACCTGTTCGACCGAATGCTTGCCGGCGGTGCCGCGGCCGCGTCTTTTGCGCGTTGGGGGCTGCGGCCCGGCGCGCGCGCCGACCTGCTGGTGCTTGATGCCGAAGCGCCCGGCCTGCTCGGCGTGCCGGCGTCGCACCTGCTCGACGCGCTGGTCTTCGCCACCGATGCGCCGGCCTTCGCCGAGGTGCGGGTCGCCGGACGCACGGTGCTCTCGGGCGGCCGGCGCCATGACCAGCAGGCGCTGCGCAGCGCCTTCGCCGACGCGATGGCGGCGCTGTGGTCTGACGCCTGACGGGCTGGCATCGCGCGGCGTCCGGGCGGGCGCCGGGCATTCGCTTGCAAGCCTTACCGGCCGCGACGAGATCGCCGCGCTAAGCTCGCGCGCTTTGCCCGCCTTGATCGCCGATGCCCTTCGTCGTTGTTCGCCTCTTCGCCGTGCTTGCGTTGCTGTTGTCGCTGGCCATCACGGCGCAGGCGGCAACACCGTCAGGCTGCGAAGTGTTCTGGCAGCTGACGCCGCGCTGGGCCGACAGCGGCGCGGCCACGCAACTCGATCTGCGGCTGGCGGTCGACGGCGGGCCGCTGGTGCCGCAGCCGCTGGCCGACGATCCGGCGCTGATGATCGGCGCGCGGCAGCTCGCCTTCGCCGGGCGTGCGCTGCTGATGCTGCCGCCGGCGCTGGCCGGCCGTGCAACGCTGCAGATGTGCCTGCAGGTCGACGGGCTGTCGCCCGACCAGCGGCTCTTCAGCAGCCTGCATCCGGCGCCGGGCGACGACCGCCTGCTGCGCTGGCAGGGGCCGCCGGCGCTGGCGCGCGAGATCGTGATCGCCGCCGGCAGCTGGCAACTGCGTGAGCGAATCGCCGAGGGCCAGGCGCTGCGGATCGTGCTGCCGACCGATGGCGCGGGCAGTGCCAACGTGGCCGACGCCGTGGCCGATGCGGCGGTGCGGGTGGTCACCGCGCAGCGCCGCTTCTGGGGCGCGACCGAGACCCCGCGCTCGACGTGGCTGGTGACGCTGGCGGCCAATGACAACGGCAGCCCCGCCGGGGCCATCGGCCTGCACGATGCGCTGCTGCTGCGCCTGCCTTCGGGCGCGCAGGCCATCGAGCCGGTGATCGAGACGCTGCTCGCCCAGGCCGCCCTGCGCAACTGGTTTCGCGAGCGTTTCGGCCCGGTCGCCTTCGCGCCGCGCGGCGACGAAGCCGCGAGCGCCTGGTTCAGCGAAGGCTTCAGCCTGTTCTACGCACTGCGCCTGCGCGCCGCCGACGGCAGCGGTTCGCTCGATGGCCTGGCGGCGGCACTGACGATGTTGTGGAACCAGCCCGGCACGAATCCCGCCGCGCTGCCCTGGCTTGCGGCGCACTGGCACAGCGCGCTGCAGGCACGCGGCCACGCGGGCGGACTCGATGCCGTGCTGCACCGACTGCAACTGCCGCCGGCGGCGCGTCGGGATGACGGCGGCCCGTTCGGTCCGTTGAGCCAGCCGCTGGCGGTGCATCGGCTGCAGGCTGCAGTGCGCCCGCTGCTCGGCGAGTCGATGCGCGCCGACCTGCTGCACTTCATCGGACCCGGCGCCGCGCCGAGCAGGTCGACGCTGGGACCCTGCTTCGAGCTCGATGTCGCCGCACGGCGCATCAGCGCGGCGCGTGATGCCGCCTCGTCGGCGGCGTGTCAGGCCTGGCTCGGTGTCGGCCGCAGCGCGGCTGCGGCTGCAGCGGCCAATGCGCAGCCGCCGAAGGCCGCTGCGGGCAAGAACGCCGCCGCCAGCTCGAAAGCGACGAAGGCCGCGCCGAAGCGCCGCAAGCGCTGACCGGCGCTCAGTGCACCCAGCGCAGGTCGGTCACGACGATCGGCCCGTGGCGGCCGACGACCAGCGTGTGCTCGTACTGCGCCGTCAGGCCACCCGCCGGCCCGACCAGCGTCCAGCCATCGCCGGTCTCGACCGCGGCACGCGCCTTGGTCGACAGGAAGGGCTCGATCGTGAACACCTGGCCGACCTGCATCAGGCGCCGGTCACGCGGCTCGTGATAACCGGTGATCTCGGTGGGGTCCTCGTGCAGCGCGGCGCCGACGCCGTGACTGCAGAGGTTGCGCACGATGCGCAGCCCGCTGGCCCGCGCGACCCGCTCGATCGCCGCGCCGATGCGGTTCAAGCGCGCACCGGCCTTGACCTCGGCCAGCGCCGCATCGAGCGCTGCACGCGTCGCCACGCGCACGCGGCGCTTGGCCGCGCTGTCCGGCGGCACGACCGTGCTCGCGCCGGTGTCGGCGAAGAAACCGCCGACCCGTGCCGAGACATCGATGTTGACCATGTCGCCGGCGCGCAGCACGCGCGCGCCCGGGATGCCATGGGCAATCTCCTCGTTGACGCTGATGCAGGTGGCACCGGGAAAGCCATAGGTCAGGCGCGGCGCCGGCTCGGCATGGCCTTCAGCCAGCCAGCGCTCGCCGAGCGCATCGAGCTCGTCGGTGCGCATGCCCGGCTCGATCGCCGCGGCCATGCGGCGCAGCACGTCGGCCACCGTGCGGCCGGCGCGTTGCAGGCCTTCGAGTTCTTCCTGGGTGTGGATCGTCATGAGGGGGTTTTTCGAATGAGCCGCGAGAGTACACCGGCGTCGGCAGCGTGCGCGGCCTGCAGCAGCGCCGGCAACTCGCGCATGTGGCCGAAGGTGGTGTCGGCGCCGGCCTCGTGCAGCCGCGCCGCCGGCGTCATCGCGGCGTAGCCGAGCACCCGCATGCCGGCGGCGCGCGCGGCAGCAACGCCGGTCGGGCTGTCCTCGATCACCACGCAGTGCTCGGCGCGCGCGGCCATCGTGCGCGCGGCGTGCAGGAACAGGTCCGGCGCCGGCTTCGGGCGCTCGACGTCCTCGGCGCTGAACATGCGGTCCTCGAAGTGCGGCAGCAGACCGGTGTGGCCGAGCGTGAAGCGCATCTTCTCGCGCGGAGCGTTCGACGCAACGCAGTACGGCGACGGCAGCGCGCGCACGACCTCGTGAACCCCGTCAACGGCGCGCAGCTCGGCACGAAACGCGTCGAAGGTGCGGGCGACGAAGGCCGCGATGAAGTCGGCCGGCACCGCGCGTCCCAGCAGCCCGGCCGCCACCTGCAGCAGCCCCCGCTCGGACGTGCCCATGAAGTGGCCGTAGGTCGCCTCCAGCGACAGCTCGACACCGAGCTCGCCGAGCATCTGCTGCAGCACCGTGTGGCTCAGGTGCTCGCTGTCGACGAGCACGCCGTCGCAGTCGAAGATGACCAGTCGGGGTTCGGACACGGCGCAGGGCTCAGGCTGTTTTCGCCAGCGCCAACCTCGACGCGAGGAAGACGAACAGCAGGCCGAGCAGGCCATTGCCGTGCCGCTGCAGCGACGGCCCAGCGGGCCGGAACGATCGAAGCAGCGCGAAGAGCGCCGAGGCCAGCAGGTTGAAGGCGAAGGCCAGGAACGTCAGCAGCAGGCCGAGCACGGCGAGTTGAAGCGACGGATTCCCCAGCGATGAATTGACGAACTGCGGCAGGAACAGGCTGAAGAACAGCAGCGCCTTCGGATTCAAAAGGTTGTTCAGCAGTCCCACGGCGACCAGCGTCGACATCTTCTGCTCGACGACCCCGGCCGCAGGAGCCGCTTCACTCGGCCGCGCCTTGTGCCAGGCCATCAGCATCCGGATGCCCAGGAAGCCGAAATAACACGCGCCCAGCAGCCGGAGCACCGTCGCGGCCAGCGGCCACGATTCCATCAGCCGCCCCAGGCCGAGCGCGACGAGTGCCGTCTGCAACAGGCCCGCGAGCATGACACCGAGCGAGCAGGCGGCACCGTACTTGAATCCTCGCCTGATCGACTGCACCGAAATGAGCAGCATGTCGGGGCCGGGGACGAGCAGCAGCACCACGACGGCACTCAGGTACAGCGGAAGGGTCTGGTAGTCGATCATGACGAGCTGGAGCAAGCAAGGAGGCGCGGCCTAACGCCCGATGGCCACTGCCCGAAGCACCGCATCATCCCATGCGGTCGCCGCCACCGGCCGGCCCCACAGCTCGATCGCCACCGGCGTGCCGGCATGCACCTGCTGCGCCGCATCGCCGCGCACGTAGCCGAGGCCCGCGCAGCGGCCGGCGGCGCGGCTCCAGCCGGTGGACGACAGCTCGCCGACCGGGCGGCCTTCGATCAGGATCGACTCGCCGCCCCAGACCCAGGCCTGCGGGTCCTCGAGGATGAACGACAGCAGCTTCTTCGCCGGCGGCCGGCCGTGCGCGGCGAGCAGCGCATCGCGGCCGATGAAGCCCGGCTTGTCGAGCGCGACGCCGGCCCACAGCCCCGCCTCGTACGGCGTGTCGTCGGGCCCGAGCTCGGCGCCCCAGGCGCGGCGGCCGGCCTCGATGCGCAGCGCATCCAGCGCGTAGTAGCCGGCATCGACCAGCCCGCTGATGCGGCCGTGCGCATGGTCGAGGCCGATCTCGTCGCCGGCTTCGTGCAACACCGCATCGACATGCCGCGCGACTTCCACCGGCACGTACAGCTCATAGCCCGGCCCGCCGACATAGCTCATGCGCGCCGCCCGCACCCGCGCCAGTCCGAGGTCGATCTCCTGGGTGCACGAGAACTTCAGCGCCGCCGGCGACAGGTCGTCCGGGCACACCCGCGCCAGCAGCTCGCGCGAGCGCGGCCCCATCACCGACAGCACGCACCACTGGTTGCTCACATCGTCAAGCAGCGCGACTTCATGCGCGCCGATCTGGCGGCCGATCCAGTCGAGGTCACGCGTCACCTGCGCCGAGCCGGTGATGATCAGGAAACGATCGGGCGCGAGCCGCATCACCGTCAGGTCGCTCTCGAAGCCGCCGCGCGGATTGAGCACCGCGCTGTAGACCATGCGCCCCGGCTCGACGTCGACGTTGGCCGCGCACACGCGCTGCAGCACCGCCAGCGCATCGCGGCCGCGCAGCAGCAGCTTGCCGAAGGAGCTCTGGTCGTACAGCGCGACGCCCTCGCGCGTGGCGGTCATCTCGGCCTGCACCCAGGGCAGCCAGCCCGGCGTGCCGAGCGTCGGCGGCGGCGCCGCGGCGCCGGCCGGGCGGAAGTAGTTGGCGCGCTCCCAGCCGAACTTCGAGCCGAACTCGGCGCCGCGCGCGGCCAGCACGTCATACAGCGGCGAAGTGCGCAGCGGGCGCGCGGTGACGAGCTCCTGGCGCGGCCAGCGCATCGCATAGTGCAGGCCCAAGGTCTCGGCGGTGCGTTCGGCCAGCAGCCGCCGATTGCCCATGAACGGGCCGAAGCGGCGGATGTCTACGTCCCACAGGTCGCCCGGCGATTCGCCGCCGGCGATCCAGTCGGCGATCAACTTGCCCGCGCCACCCGAATTGGCGATGCCCGCCGAATTGAAGCCGGCGCAGACGAAGTAGCCGCTCAAGCCCGGCGCCTGGCCGAGGATGAAGTTGCCGTCCGGCGTGAAGCTCTCGGGCCCGTTCAGCAGCAGCTTGATCTCGGCGGTCTCCAGGCACGGCGTGCGGTGGATGGCGTTGGTCATCAGGATTTCGAACTGGTCCCAGTCCTCGCCGAGCAGCTGGAACTGGAAGCTGGCCGGGATCGGATCGACGGCCCAAGGCTTGGCCTCGGGCTCGAAGCCGCCCATCACCAGCCCGCCGACCTCTTCCTTGTAGTAGATGTAGCCGTCGGGATCGCGCATCACCGGCAGCATCGGGTGCACGCCGTCGATGCGGCCGGTGACGACGTAGAAGTGCTCGGCCGAATACAGCGGCACATTCACGCCGGCCAGCGCGCCGAACTGGCGTGCCCACTGGCCGGCGCAGTTGACGAGCACTTCACACGTTATGTCCTGCTCCACCGCCTCGGTGCCGGTGCCGCGGCGCACCCGCGCGCCGGCGACGCGGCGGCCGCAAGCGCCCTGCTCCGTGCGCACCGCCAGCACCTCGCAGTCCTCGACCAGCGTCGCGCCGCCCTGCCGCGCGCCCTTGGCGAGCGACATCGTCAGGTCGGCCGGGTTGGCCTTGCCGTCGCCCGGAATCCACAACGCGCCCTGCAGGTCGTCGGTGCGCATCGGCGGCCACAGCGCGCCGGCGCGCTGCGCCGAGATCACCTCCACCTCGACGCCGAAGCTGCGCGCCAGCGCCGCCTGCTTGTGCAGCGTCTGCATGCGCTGCGGCGTGCGCGCGACGTTGACGCTGCCGCACTGTTTCCAGCCGGTCGCCAGGCCCGTCTCGGCCTCGAGCGACGCGTACAGCGCGATGCCGTACTGGCTCATGCGCGTCATCGCCCGGTTCGGCCGCATCTGGCCTACCAGGCCCGCCGCATGCCAGGTCGTGCCGCAGGTCAGCTTGCCTTGTTCGAGCAGCAGCACGTCGCGGAAACCGAGCTTCGTCAGGTGGTAGGCGGTCGAGCAGCCGGCGATGCCGCCGCCGACGATGAGTACGCGGGTTTGGGTCGGTAGGTCCATCGCAGCGAGCCTACGACAGCTGACTGACGGGCTTTCATCCTAGGGGGTGCACTTGCGACTCAAGACATATGTCACGCCGCCGACGCAACACGACGCCGCGTCTCCCACACCCTAGGGACGCTTTTGCAACGCCCCCCGAAGAAGAATCGCCGCACCCCATCGCCGTCCATACGAAAGGCACCGACCATGAACGTCCTGCTCCCCCTTGTCCGCAGCCTCTGCACCGTTGCCGCGTTGTCGGCCCCGCTGGCCGCGTCGGCCGGTCCGTCGCTGCTGGTCAACGGCAGCTTCGAAGCCAACGTCATCGCCGCCAACAGCTGGTCGGTGCTGCCCTCGCTGACCGGCTGGCAGGGCGTGCCGAACATCGAGCTGCGGCGCCAGAACGCGGGCCTCGCGCAGGACGGGCTGCAGTTCGTCGAGCTCGACACCTTCAACAACAGCGGCATGCGCCAGGATGTCGCAACGGCGACCGGCCAGCACTACACGCTGAGCTGGTACTACTCGCCCCGCATCAACCTCGCGGCCGCCTCGAACCCGATCGAGGTCTACTGGAACGACGTGCTGGTGACGACCAACGGCGGCACCGGCGTCGGCTCGAACGCGCACCAGTGGCAGCTGTTCAGCTTCGACGTGATCGGCACCGGCGGGCTCGACAGCCTGCGCTTCGCTGCCATCGGCACCTCCGACTCGCTGGGCGGCTCGCTCGACAACGTGGCGCTGGTCGCCGTGGCCGCGGTGCCCGAGCCGGGCGCGCTGGCGCTGGTTCTTGCCGCGCTGGGCGGGCTCGGCCTCGCCGGGCGACGCTCGAAGCGCTGATCGCGCGGGGGCGCTTGCCCCACCGGCTTGCTCCACAATGGGCGGCTTCACGAACCCTGAAATCCCGAGCGATGAAGCAGGCCCTGTTGGTGATCGACGTCCAGGCCGGATTGTTCGACGGCGAACGGCGCCCCGGCGATGGCGCAGCCGTGGTCCAGCGCATCAACGCGCTCGCCGACCGTGCCCGCGCCGCCGGCGTGCCGGTGCTCTACGTGCAGCACGAACGTGAAGGCACGCCGCTGGCGAGCGACAGCCCCGGCTGGGCACTGGCGGCCGGCCTGACGCCGCTGCCCGCCGATGCGCGGCTGCGCAAGACCACGCCCGACTGCTTCCTCGGCACCCGGCTCGAGCCGCTGCTGCAGGAGCACGACATCCGGCACCTGGTGATCTGCGGCTACGCCAGCGAGTTCTGCGTCGACACGACGATCCGCCGCGCGGCGGCACTGGGCTACACCGTGACGCTCGCCGCCGACGCGCACACGACGCACGACAAGGACCATGCCAGCGCCGAGCAGATCCGCGCCCACGAGAACGCGACGCTGCCGAACCTGACCAGCTTCGGCCCGGTGATCCGCGCCGTGCCGGCCGCCGAGATCACGTTCGGCTGAGCCCGTGTTCTCCGGCGGCGCCGCGTCGCGTGCCGAGTACGCGCGCCGCATGCAGCGCGTGCTGCAGCACATCGACGCCCATCTCGCCGAGACGCTCGACCTGAAGACGATCGCCCAGGTCGCTCACTTCTCGCCTTATCACTTCCATCGCCTGTTCGCCGCGTGGATGGGCGAGACGCTGGGCGACTACCTGCGGCGCCGGCGCCTCGAGACCGCTGCCGCGCGGCTGCGGGCCGATCCGGCGCTGCCGGTGCTGAACGCCGCACTCGACGTCGGCTTCGGCTCCGGCGAGGCCTTCACGCGCGCCTTCCGCCAGCACTTCGGCAGCCCACCCAGCACCTGGCGGCGCCAGCGCAATCCCGGTCAGGCCACGCGCAAGCTCGATCAGGCGGACCGCAAGCGCGATCAGGCGTCGGATGGCACCTGCCGCGACGATGGGCTGCCCTTCTACACACCGGAGCTCACGAGCATGGATGTCCGCCTGATCGACCTGCCGCCCGCCCGCATCGCCTACCTGCGCTACACCGGCCCCTACGGACCGGCCCTGGGCGAATTCTGGGGCCGCACCTTCATGCCCTGGGTGGCCGAACACGGCCTGGCCGGCCGCACGATGTACGGCATCTCGCTCGACGACCCGTCGGTGACGCCGCCGTCGGAGTGCCGCTGCGACACCGGCGTCGAGGTCGACGACAACTTTCGCGCGCCGGGTGATGCCCACGTGACCACGCTGCCCGGCGGCCGCTACGCCGCGTTGCACTTCGAAGGCACCGGCGCCGAGATCGGCGCCGCCTGGCGCGCGATCTTCGGCCAGTGGCTGCCCGACAGCGGCTACCAGGTCGACAACCGGCCCTGCTTCGAGCGCTACCTGCCCGAGCAGATGGCCAGCGCGCCAGGGCAGCGCTTCGTGTGCGACATCTGCATCCCGGTGGTACCGCTGGAGGCCTGATGAAGCGGCTGCGGCTCGTGCTGCTCGCGGCTTGCGCGTTCATCACCAGCGCGCAGGCGCAGGTGCACGCGGTACGCGCCGAGTCGCGGATCCCGACAGCGCTGGCCGAGCAGGGCCAGCCGGTGTCGCTGGTCCTGCTGACCTACCGGCCGCCCGGGCCCGGGCCGCATCCGTTGGTGCTGTTCAACCATGGCTCGACCGGCAACGGCCGCGATCCGGAACGCTTTCGCTTCGTCTTCGACCGGCCCGACGTGGCGCAGGTCTTCGTCGACGAGGGCTGGATGGTGGCCTTCCTGCAGCGGCGCGGCCGTGGCGGCTCGGGCGGGCTCTACGACGAAGGTTTCAACGCGGGGCGCAGCGGCTACTCGTGCGCTGCCGCGCTATCGCTGCCAGGCGTCGACCGGGCCCTCGCCGACATCGACATCGGCCTGCGCCACCTGCGTGGGCTATCCGAGGTCGATGCGCGCCGCGTGGTCGTGGCCGGCCAATCGCGCGGCGGCATCCTGGCCATCGCCTTTGCGGGTCAGCACGCTGACCTCTTGGGCGCGATCAACTTCGCCGGCGGCTGGCTCGGCGACAACTGCGCCGATGGCCAGACCGTCAATATCACGACCTTCCGCCGCGGCACGGCCTTCAAGCAGCCGACGCTGTGGCTGTACGGCCGCAACGATGCGTTCTACGCCGAGCCGAACATCCGCCGCAACCTGGCCGCCTTCGTCGATGGCGGCGGCCGGGCGGAGTTCCAGCTCTTCGACCTCGGCGCCGGCCAGAACGGCCATCGCCTGATCGACCATCCGGAGCTCTGGCGGGCGGCGGTGCGCGCGTACCTCTCGACGCTGCGCTGATCACGGCATCCGGAACCCATCCTCCGCCCTTCCGGAGCGGGGGCTTCCCCGCTGTCAGCGCACGCTAACCGCCGGTTACAGTGCCGGCATGCATCGGGAGTCGTTCTTTCGGGATGGGCAGCAGCGCCAGCCCTACCAGGATGAGCTGCTGAACCGGCTGCTGCGAGGCTGCTTCGGCGAGATCGACGCCGCATCCATCGCGCTGCTGCGCCAGCACCTCGAATGGGTGGAGATCGCCGGCGGCCAGACCTTGCTCGAGCAGGGTCAGCCCGGCGATTCGATGTACCTGCTGGTCAGCGGCCGGCTGCGCGCCTACGTGCGCGACGAGAACAACGGCCACGGCCGCGCCGCAGCGGCCGGCGGTGTCCATGGCCAGCGCATGCTCGGCGAGATCACCCGCGGCCAGATCGTCGGCGAGATGAGCCTCTACACCGACGAGCCGCGCATGGCCACCGTCGTCGCGATCCGCGATTCGGTGCTGGTGAAGCTGGGCAAGGAGGCCTTCGACCGGCTGCTGGCCAGCAGTGCGCAGGTCTCGGTGGCGCTGACGCGGCAGATCATCCAGCGCCTGAAGCAGGCGCATGCGCCGACGGTCTACGTGCGGCCGATCACCATCGGCCTGCTGCCGGTCAGCAACGGCCTCGACCTGGTCGGGCTGGCCGCGCAGCTGGCGCTGCAGTTGCAGCGGATCGGCCGCGTCGAGGTGATCGACGCGATGCGCATCGACGAGGAGCTCAACGCACCGGAAGCCACGCTCGGCCCCGGCGCGATGGCCGACATGCAGCGCCGCATGACGCTGTTCCTCGACCGCGTCGAAGCGAATGCCGATTTCGTGCTGCTGCTGGCCGACCCGCTGCCCACCGCCTGGACCGAGCGCTGCTGCCGCGATGCCGACGAGCTGCTGCTGCTGGCCGATGCGTCGCAGCCGGCCGTCATCCACCCGAACGAGAAGGCGTGTTTGCTGAACCGGCCGGCACGCACCGAGGTGGCCGAGGTGCTGGTGCTGCTGCACGAGGCCGACCTGCCCGCGCCGCGCGGCACGCGCGCCTGGCTCGACCGCCGGCCGGTTGCTGACCACTGGCACGTCCGCCCGGCGCTGGACAGCGACATGGCGCGGCTGGCGCGGCTGCTCAGCCGCACCGCCACCGGCCTGGTGCTGGCCGGCGGCGGCGCACGCGGCCTGGCGCACCTGGGCGTCTACCGCGCGCTGCAGGAGCACGGCATCGAGGTCGACTGCGTCGGCGGCACCAGCATCGGCGCGGTGATGGCGACCTACGTCGCATCGGACCGGCCGTGGCCGATGGTGATGGCCAATGCGCGGCGCGCCTTCGTCACCAACCCGACCGGCGACTGGAACCCGCTGCCGTGGCTGTCGCTGTTCCGCGGCCACCGGCTGCGCCGGATCCTCGAAACGGCCGTCACCGACCTGCTCGGCGCCGACGCCGATGTCGAGGACCTGTGGAAGACCTGGTTCTGCGTCGCGACCAACTACAGCCATGCGCGCGAGCAGGTGCTGCGCCGCGGCCGGCTGGTCAAGGCGCTGCTGGCCAGCACCTCGATCCCCGGCGCGCTGCCGCCGGTGCTGCACGAAGGCGAGCTGCTGTGCGACGGCGGCAGCTTCAACAACTTTCCGGTCGACGTGATGCGCGCGCAGCGCGGCATCGGCCGGGTGATCGGCATCGACCTCGATTTCCGCCAGCCGCTGCGCGTCGACCTGGACGAGGTGCCGAGCGGCTGGGCGCTCTTCATCGACAGCTTCCGGCCGCTGCGCAAGCGCCGCTACCGGCTGCCCTCGCTGGCCGCCTACCTGATGACGGTCATGGTGCTCTACAGCATCTCGCGCAGCCGCCGCTCGCGCGAGCTGACCGACCTGTACTTCAACCCACCGCTGGACCGCGTCGGCCTGCTGCAATGGCACCGCTTCGACCGCATCGTGCAGCGCGGCTACGAGCACGGCGTGTCGGTGCTGGCCGAGCGCGCCAAGGCGGCAACCGAGACGCCGAAGCCGCTCGACCCCAGCGGCCCGCGCTGACTGCGGCACACTGCGCCCATTCGCGGCGCCTCCAGGCCGCCGCAAGGGAGCTCGACATGATCATCGCCATCTGGATCATCACCGCGGTGCTGCTCGCGCTGTGGTCGTTTGCAGGCTGGGCAATGCACGCGCTGCTCGTCAGCGGCACGCAATGGATCGGCGACCTGAAGCCGCTGCTCGACCGCATTCCCCATGCCGCCGTCGTCGAGCAATGGATCCCCGGCTGGATCGATGCGCTGAAGCTCGCGCTCGATGCGATGCAGGGCCTGTTCGCCTGGCTCGGCGGCGCGGCGCCGGTGCTGGTGTGGGTGGTCTGGGGGCTGGGCACCGGCGTGCTGCTGCTGCTGGCGCTGATCCTGACGATGGTGGTCGCGCTGATCCGCAAGAACAGCCCGCCGCAGCAACCGAGCGCGGCCTGACGACGACCCATCAAGCGCCGCTGTTGAGCCCGCGCCCGGAGGTCGACAGCACGTGGCGGAAAGCCTTGCGCAAGCGATAGAGCTGGGCGGGCCGATGCGCGCCGCCGGCAGTGAATTCACCCTCGATCGGCTCGAGCATGCCCAGCTCGTCGATCTTGCGGCGAAAGCTCACCTTGTTGACCGGCTCGCCGAGCACCGCCTCGTACACCGCCTGCAGCTGCGGCAGCGTGAAACGCTCGCCGCACAGGTGCACCGGCAGAGACGAATACTGGCTCTTCGCGCGCACGCGCTCGACCGCCTCTTGCACGATCTGCCGGTGGTCGAAGGGCAGCGCCGGCAGCCGCTCGACCGGCTTCCACACGGCGCCCTCGTGCAGCGGCGGCAGCAGCGACTCGGGCAGCAGCGCGAAGTGGGCGATCGACACCGACCAGCCGCGTGGATCGCGCGCCGGGCCCGAGAAGGTGGCCAGCTGCTCGAGGTACGGACTCTCGACACCGGCCTTGTCGCGCAGCACGCGCGCTGCGGCATCGCTGGCGTCGTGGTCCGATTGCGCATGCACGTAGCCGCCCGGCAGCGCCAGCGCACCGGCGAAGGGCTCCGCCGTGCGGCGCAACAGCAGCACCTGCAGCGCGTCGTCGCGCAAGGTCAGCAGCACGACGTCGACGGTGCACAGCACGTTCGGATGTTCAGCCTTCGCAGCCACGGCGTCCTTGCTTCGTGCACGATTGCAACGAATCAAACTATACGGCGTGCCAAGGACATCACGACTAGTTAGTTGCACTAGTGACTTAACTGATCCAGAATGGCTTCACACCGACGAGGAGTGCTTCGAATGAGCCGCCGCAGCCACCTGCTGATCATCGACCCGCAGAACGACTTCTGCGACCTGCCCGCCGCCGGCCCCGAGCAGACCCCCGCCCTGCCGGTGGCCGGCGCCGATGCCGACATGCAGCGCCTCGCGCGCCTGATCGATGCCGCCGCCCCGATGCTCGATGCGATCACCGTGACGCTCGACTCGCACCACCGGCTCGACATCGCCCACCCCGGCTTCTGGCGCCTGCGCGACGGCGGCCCGGTGATGCCCTTCACGCCGATCACCGCCGCCGACGTGCGCGCCGGAAGCTTCGCTCCGCGCGACCCGGATGCCCTGCCCCGCACGCTGGCCTACCTCGACGAGCTCGAAGCCCGCGGCCGCTACACGCTGATGGTGTGGCCAGTGCACTGCGAGATCGGCAGCTGGGGCCACAACGTGCATGCCGACGTGCGCGCCGCCTACAACCGCTGGGAGTTAAGCCGCCAGCAAAGCGTCGCCAAGGTACTCAAGGGCAGCAACCCGTGGACCGAGCACTACAGCGCGGTGCAGGCCGAAGTGCCCGCGCCCGACGACGAAGGCACCCAGCTGAACCGCGCGCTGCTCGAGGACCTGGATCGCGCCGAGCTGATCCTGATCGCCGGCGAGGCCAGCAGCCACTGCGTGAAAGCCACCACCGAACACATCGTCGAGCACCTGCCCGGCGGCCGGCCCGAGCGGCTGGTGCTGCTGACGGACTGCATGAGCCCGGTCGGCGGCTTCGAGGCGCAGGCCGAAGGCTTCCTCGCCGACATGAAGGCGCGCGGCGTGCGCCTTGCGACGAGCATCGAAGCCGCCGCTCTGTTGAGCAACCGCTGACACCCGAAAGACACGCATGTCCGCGCCGATCTCGAGCCTGCTCGAAACCGACCTCTACAAGTTCACGATGTGGCAGACGATGCTGCATCGCAACCCGCAGGCCCATGCGCGCTACCGCTTCGTCTGCCGCAACCGGCCGGCGTATGCGCTGGCCGAGCTGCTGCCCGAGGTCAACGCGGCACTCGACGAGCTGTGCGCGCTGCGCTTCCGCTACGACGAGCTCGACTACCTGCGCGGCTTGCGCTTCATCAAGAGCGACTTCGTCGACTTCCTGCGCATCTTCCAGTTCCAGCGCAGCTTCATTCACGCGCGTACCGACGGCGAGTACCTGGTGATCGAGGCGGCCGGCCCGCAGGTGCACGTGATGGGCTTCGAGATCCACGTGCTGGCGATCATCAACGAGCTGTATTTCCGGCGCTTCGATGCCGCGAGAGCTGCCAGCGAAGGCCGGCGCCGGCTGCAGGCGAAGATCGCCGCGCTGAAGGCCTTCAATGCCGAGTCGCCACGCTGCCATCCGTTCGAGTTCTTCGATTTCGGGCTGCGCCGGCGCTTTTCCGGCGCCTGGCAGCGCGAGGTCGTCGCCACGCTGAAGGAGCAGGTGCCGGAGACCTTCAAGGGCAGCTCCAACGTGCTGCTCGCCCGCGACCTCGGCCTGGTGCCGATCGGCACGATGGCCCACGAATACCTGCAGAGCTACCAGGCGCTCGGCGTGCGCCTGCGCGACCACCAGAAGGCTGCGCTCGAGGACTGGGTGCAGGAATACCGCGGCGACCTGGGCGTCGCGCTGACCGACGTGATCGGCATGGACGCCTTCCTCGCCGACTTCCATCTCTACTTCGCCAAGCTCTTCGACGGCCTGCGCCACGACTCGGGCGACCCGGTGGTCTGGGGCGAGAAAGCGCTCGCGCACTACGCGAAGCTGCGCCTCGACCCGCACACCAAGCGCCTCGTCTTCAGCGACGGCCTGGACGTGCCGCGCGCCTTGGCGCTGTACCGCCACTTCGCCGACCGCGTGATGACCGGCTTCGGCATCGGCACGAGTCTCACGAACGACGTCGGCCTGGAGCCGCTGAACATCGTGATGAAGCTGATCGAATGCAACGGCCAGCCGGTGGCGAAGTTGTCGGACAGTCCGGGGAAGACGCTGTGCGAGGACGAGACGTTCCTCGCCTACTTGCGCCAGGTCTTCAACGTTTCGACGCTCGTGCGTGTAACATGAACATCACCCTCGCCCAACTCAACCCCACCATCGGCGACATCGAGGGCAACGTCGCGCGCATCGTCGCCGCGGCGCAGACGGCGCGCCAGCACGAGGCCGAACTGCTCGTCTGCCCCGAGCTGTCGCTGACCGGCTACTACCCCGGCGACCTGCTCGACGAGCCCGGCTTCATGGCCCGCGTCGACGCCGGGCTCGACACGCTGCTGCAGGCCTCGCGCCAATGGCGCGAGCTGTGGTGGGTGGTCGGCGCGCCGCGCCGCCGCCCCGGCCCGGGCAAGAAGCTGCACAACGCGCTGCTGGTGCTGCATGCCGGCGAGCTGAAGCTCGAGTATGCGAAGCAATTGCTGCCGACCTACGACATCTTCGACGAGCGCCGCCATTTCGAGCCCGGCCCCGATGTGGCGCGCGTGCTGCGCATCGGCCAGATGCAGGTCGGGCTGATGATCTGCGAGGACGGCTGGAATGACGAGGGCGAGGACTACATCGTCAACCCGTTCCAGCGCCTGGCCGATGCGGCGCCGGACGTGGTGGTGTCGATCAACGCCAGCCCGTCGAACGTCGGCAAGCGCGAGCAGCGCCACCGCATCTTCGGCGACGCAAGCCGGCGCCACGGCTTGGCCGTCCTCTACGTCAACCAGATCGGCGGCCACGACCAGCTGGTGTACGACGGCGCGTCGTTCGCCGTCGAGCCGCGCACCGGCGTGGTGTTCGAGGCCCGCCGCTTCTCCGAAGACGTGACGACGCTGCGCTTCGACAACGGCCGCTTCGCCGCGCTCGACGGCAGCGCACTGCCGCCGGTGCCGGCCGCGGGGCTGTCGACGATGGCCTTCTACCAGGCGCAGATCCAGCTCGGCCTGGCCGACTACGCGCGCCGCTGCGGCTTCTCGCGCGTCGTTGTCGGCTCGTCGGGCGGCATCGACAGCGCGTTGACGCTGGCGCTCGCCGCGCAGGCGCTCGGGCCCGACAACGTCAGCGCGGTGACGATGCCCTCGCGCTTCTCGTCGGCCGGCTCGGTCGACGACTCGGTGATGCTGTGCCGCAATCTCGGCATCGAGCTGCACACGCATCCGATTGCCGAGCTGGTTGCGGGTTATTCAAGCCAGTTCGACGCCGCGTTCAACACGCCGCTGCAGGGGCTGCCGCTGGAGAACCTGCAGGCGCGCATCCGCGGCACGGTGCTGATGGCCTACTCCAACCGCTTCGGCCACCTGCTGCTGACCACCGGCAACAAGAGCGAGGTGGCGGTCGGCTACTGCACGCTGTACGGCGACACCAACGGCGGCCTCGGCTTGATCGGCGACCTGTACAAGACGGAGGTCTTCGCGCTGTCGCGCCATGTCAACGAGGCCGCCGGCCGCGAGCTGATCCCCGAGGCGATCCTCGTCAAGCCGCCGTCGGCCGAGCTGGCGCCGGGGCAGCTCGACACCGACAGCCTGCCGCCCTACGAGGTGCTGGACGAGCTGCTGAAGGTGCTGATCGAGGGCGAGCGCCTGGCCGCGCACGAGCGCGCCGGCGCCGAGGCCTTCGTCGCGAAGCTGCGCGGCACGGCCGATGGCGCTGCGCTGATCCAGCGCGTGCGCGGCATGATCGCGCGCAACGAATACAAGCGCCGGCAATCGCCGCCGATCATCCGCGTGCGCTCGCGCGCCTTCGGCTTCGGCCGGCAGATGCCGATCGCCGCGAAGCACGTCTGACCCCTCATCGCCCGCCCACCCGAAAGCCCTTCCTCGTGACCACCGAACCGCACGACGCCGCCGTCTTCATCGGCCGCTTCCAACCCTTCCACCTCGGCCATGCCGCGCTGCTGCGCGCGGCGCTGGAGGCGGCGCCGCTGTGCGTCGTCGTCATCGGCTCGGCCTTCCAGGCGCGCACGCCGAAGAACCCGTTCAGCTGGGAGGAACGGGCCGAGATGTTCCGCCTCGCGCTGCCCGCAGACCAGCGCAGCCGATTGCGCTTCCTGCCGGTGCGCGACTACTACAACGAGGAGCGCTGGACGCAGCGCGTGCGCACCGGCGTGCATGCGCTGCTGGCCGAGGCCGGCATCGAGACGCCGCGCATCACGCTGGTCGGCCACTTCAAGGACGCCACCAGCGACTACCTGCGCGGTTTCCCCGGCTGGACGCTGCAAAGCGTCGAGCGCAGCGGCCCGGTCGACGCCACCGCGCTGCGCGATGCCTATTTCGGCTGCGGCGGCGACAACCTCGATGCCACGCTGGCCGCGCTGGTCGACCAGGCACCGCCGTCGACGCGCGCGATGCTGCGCGCCTGGGCCGCGCTGCCGCAGTACGCGACCCTGACCGCCGAGTGGCGCTTCATCCAGGACTACCGCGAGGCCTGGTCGAAGGTGCCGTATCCGCCGGTGTTCGTCACCGTCGACGCGCTGGTGCGCTGCGGCGACGAGGTGCTGCTGATCCGCCGCGGCGAGGCGCCGGGCAAGGGTTTGTTCGCGCTGCCCGGCGGTTTCATCGACCCGCGCGAGACCGCCTGGCAGTCGGCGCTGCGCGAGCTGAAGGAGGAGACGCGCCTGGCGCTGCTCGACAGCGCGATGCGCATGGCGCTGAAGGCCAACGTCGTCTTCGACCACCCCGACCGCAGCCAGCGCGGCCGCACGATCACGCACGCCTTCTACTTCGACCTCGGCGAGCGCGAGCGCCCCGAAGTGCAGCCAGGTGACGACGCAGCGCGCGTCGAATGGATCCCGATCGAGCGCCTGGCGGCGCTGGAAGACCAGTTCCACGACGACCACTTCCACATGCTCGACCACTTCCTGCGCCTGACCGACGACTGAACGGCTCGAACCGGGCCGCTGTGTGACGAATGGCGGATTTCGAGGAACAGACGGCGGAAAGCCGAATTGACGCCGCAGGGGCGGCTGGGCAACAGTCCCGGATTCATCCAATCCCCAAGCCTGCTCGCCGCCCGCCGCTACCCGTGGCGCGTGGACAGCGGCGGCCCTCTCGATCAACAGCATGCATCCCGCCAACGACCCGTCCGCTCGCCCCCGCCTGCCTGTCACCCTGCGCCTGAGCGCCTTGGCCGCCGCCGCACTGCTCGGCGCCTGCGCCACGACACAGCCTGCTGCCACCGGCGCGCCGAGCCCCGCGGCGCCCGCAACCACCGGCGCCGAAGCCCCCAAGGCGGCCACCGGCCCCGCAGCCGCCGCCTCGGGCCCGGCCACCGGTGCCAGCGCCGTCGCCACGCGCCCGACCCCGCCCGACCCGACAGCGCCGAAGCCCTTCGCCGAAGTCTCCAAGGGCGCGACGCGCCAGGACGGCCTGTTCCCGATCTGGCGCAAGGACGAGAAGGTCTGGTTGGAGATCCCGCGCAGCGCGCTGAACAAGCCCTTCCTGTTCGACGTCAACATCGCCAGCTCGATCGGCGAGCGCGGCCTCTATGCCAGCCAGATGGGCCCATCGACGATGGCCGAGTGGCGCCGCATCGGCAACCAGGTGCAGCTGATCGCGCTGAACACGCAATTCCGCGCCCAGGGCGGCAGCCAGCGCGCCGTCGAGCAGGCCTTCTCGCCGAGCCTGATCGGCTCGGTCGGCGTCGCCAGCGCCGACGATGCCGAGCGCAAGGCCTTCCTGATCGACGCGGGCTTCCTGCTCAGCGACATTCCGGGCTACTCCACGCGCATCGAGGCGGCCTTCCGCCTGCCCTATGGCCCGGACCGCGCCAACTCGTACTTCGAATCCGCGCGCGCCGAGGCGCAGCTGTCGACGCTGGCCGCGCGCATGCACTTCGTCACCGCGCGCATCCCGGCGCCGCCCATGACGCCCTCGCCGGTGCCGATGCCCTCGCCGCCGCAGACGGTGCCCGATCCGCGCAGCTTCTTCGTCACCTACGTCTACAACTTCCAGGCGCTGCCCGAGACGGCAATGCGCCCGCGGCTGACCGATCCGCGCGTCGGCCACTTTCCGCAGTCGTTCACCGATTTCTCGTCCGACCTGAAGGCCAACCCGCGCGTGCACTACGTGCGCCGCTGGCGCCTCGAGAAGAAGGACCCGGCCGCGGAGATCTCCGAACCGGTGACGCCGATCACCTTCTGGATCGACAAGAACGTGCCCGAGCGCTACCGCGGCGCGGTCGAGGGCGGCATCGTCGAGTGGAACAAGGCCTTCGAGCGCATCGGCTTCAAGAACGCCGTCGTCGCCAAACAGCAGCCCGACGACGCGAACTGGGACAACATGGACGGCAAGCACGCATCGATCCGCTGGTTCGTCGGCGCCGACGTCGGCTTCGCGATCGGCCCCAGCCGCGCCGACCCGCGCAGCGGCGAAATCCTGGATGCCGACATCGGCATGAGCGACGTCTTCGCGCGCGGCTCGCGGCGCATGATCGTCGAGGACGTCGGCCGCAGCGCGGCCACGGCCCAAGGGATGCCGGCGATGCCTGGCGCCTTCACCGCGCACGGCCTGCCGGGGTTCGCCAGCCACGCCGGCCATGACGCGCACTTCTGCAGTTATGCGCACGAGGCGGCGGCGGAGATGCACTTCGCGCTCGACATCCTCGAAGCGCGCGGCGACATCGCCCCGGACAGCCCCGAGGCCGAGGCCTTCGTGCAGCAGGTGATCAAGGACACGATCATGCACGAGGTCGGCCACACGCTCGGCCTGAAGCACAACTTCAAGGCCTCGACGACGATTGCCGGCGCGCAGCTGAAGGACAAGGCCTTCACCGATGCCAACAGCATCTCCGGCTCGGTGATGGACTACAACGCCTACAACATCGCGCTAAAGGGCGAGCCGCAGGCCGGCTTCAACATGACCACGCTCGGCGCCTACGACTACTGGGCGATCGAGTACGCGTACAAGCCGCTCGACGCTGCGGCCGAAGGCGCCGAGCTGGCGCGTATCGCCGCGCGCAGCACCGAGCCGGCGCTGGCCTTCGGCGACGACACCGACGCCGGCGGCTTCGGCCCCTACGACGGCATGGACCCGCTGGCCAACCGCTTCGACCTGGGCGACGACCCGCTCGCGTACTACAAGCGCCGGCTGCAGCTGAGCCAGGAGCTGTGGAGCCGCGTGCAGGAGCGGCCGGCGCAGGCTGGCGAAGACCCGCTTCGCCGCCCGCGCTCGATGATGGCCGGCTTCAACCAGCTGTACCGCTCGGCCGAGCTGGTCGGCAAGTACGTCGGCGGCATGCACGCGGTGCGCGACCTGCCCGGCACCACCGGCCGCGCGAGCCTGAAGCCGGTCGAGCCGGCGAAGCAGCGCGAGGCGCTGCAGTTCCTCGCCACCGGCCTCTTCAGCATCGACAGCTTCCGCTTCAAGCCGGAGTTCCTGAGCTCGCTGACCGTCGACTACAACGAGTGGGATCGGCCCTCCGTGAACCTGCCGGCGGCGGTGGCGCGCGTGCAGATCGTCGCGCTCGACCGGCTGCTCGGCGCACCCACCGCGCAGCGCCTGCTCGACCTGCCGGGTTACGTGCCCGAGAGCCAGCGCAAGGGCCTGATCTCGCTGGCCGAGGTCTATGGCACGCTGCAGTCGTCGATCTGGAGCGAGCTCAAGAGCGGCAGCGAGATCGACCGCCTGCGCCGCAACCTGCAGCGCGAGCACCTGAAGCGCGTGCAGGCGCTGCTGCTGCGTTCGACATCGAGCCTGCCGCCCGACGCGTTGAGCCTGGCGCGCCTGCACGCCACGCAGCTGCAAGCCGACCTGCGCAAGGCGGCAGCGAAGCCGGGCCTGTCGATCGAAACGCAAGCCCACCTGGCCGACAGCCTGGGCGTGCTGACCGAGGCCTTGCGCGCGACGATGCAACGCAGCTGATGCCACGCTCAAAAGTGCTGCTATACTGCGAGGCTTCGCGGCTGTAGCTCAGTTGGATAGAGTACTTGGCTACGAACCAAGGGGTCGTGGGTTCGAATCCTGCCAGCCGCGCCAGAAAAACAAGAAACGGATCAACGGGTTAGGTGCTCATCGCGCCTAACCCGTTTTTCTTTGCTGGGGGACTTTTGGGGGACTCGCATCCCGCCTCGCCCCCTCTTGCTCGAGCCTGAGCGTCGCCAGGCTCTTGTTCCAGCACCCGCCATCGTCCCTGATCTTTTCCAGCGCCCCGTGCAGCTCGACGATCTGCGCCATGCTGTAGTGGTGCGTCATGGACGGGCTGGTGTGCCAGAGGATGTCGGCCCGCGTCGACTCCGGAACGCCCGCCTCCCGCAGGCGCATGCCGGTCGTATGCCGCAGGTCGTGCACGTGGAGGTCACCCAAGCCGGCCTCCCGTCGTGCGCGCTGCCAGGCCGTGTTGTTCATCGTTTCGATGGCATGCGGCTCCTCGCGGCCGGCCGTTCCATCCTTCCTGAGGCGCTGGTAGACGAACACGAACTCGGCGTGCTGCCCCCGCACCGCCTCGATGACGGACTGCGCGACGCTGTTGCAGACCAGCACCCGCGCACGCCTGCGCCCCTTGACGTGGGTAGCGGGCACCTCGAACACGCTGACCCCGAGTTCGCGGACCTTGATCTCCCAGTCCCAGCGCAGGCTGCAGACCACATCGTCGCGCGCGCCGGTGTTCAGCATGAACAGCGACATGCGCGCCAGGTGCGGCGGCAGCTTCGGCAGCAGCAGCTGGCGCTGCTCCTGCCAGCTGATCGGCCGAGGCTCGCGCTGGTGGCCGATCAGTGGCAGGAGCGTGATGCGCGGAGCGTGCTCGAGCCAGGTGATGCCGTTGTCGTCGCGCCAGCTCGTCGCACACAGGTTGAGCACCCGACGCACGATGGCCAGCTCGAGGTTGACGGTCTTGTGCGAACGGCCGGCCGCGAGACGCCTCTTGATGTGTGGCGCCAGCGTGCCGTCATGCACCTGGTTGATCGGCAGGTCGCCGATGGTCGTCAACGACTTCAGCAGCCTGTCCACCCGCGCGAACTGCTCATCGCACACCTTGCCAGGCAGACAGCGGCGCAGGCGCTGGTACTCGACCATGCCGAACAGGAGATCCGCCTTCATCATCAGCGCGAGATACGAGCCGCAGTGCGGCGACACCACCTCGGCAGGCACCAGCAAGGGACCGACGCCGTACCGGACCGACTGGCAAACGCCGTTGTCGGCCATGACCTTCTGTGCCTTCGCAAGGAGACCATCGACTTCGGCGGTGGCCGTGCGTATCGACTCCTCGACCATCTCTTCTGCTTGCGCGATCAGCTCGGGCTGGCTGCGCACCTTCTCGTGCGCCCGGGCATGCACTTCCATGAAGTGCAAGTTGTGGGCGGTGTAGGCGTAGTAGCGGACGAAGTGGGCCCAGTATTTGCGCTTGCCCGCAGCCCAAACCTGCAAGGTGTGCGGCATCAGCACCTCCCACGAGTCGGCCGCGAAGATCACCGGGAAGCGGTAGAGGCGCCGCTCGGGCATCGGGAAGTCGCCGCGCCGTGCGCTGAAGTACGGCACGTTGGCAGGCTTGAGCGGGTTCTTCAGGTTCGGCGCGGCGCGGTGGATCTCGTCCTCGATCGCGTCGAAGCCCTTGCCTTCAGTGCAGCCGCGCTCGTAGATCGCGCGGGCGGCATCGTTCTGCTGCGCGGCATGGGTCAGCTCCTTGATGCCGGGCCGGATGACCCCGCCGATGGGGACCTGCGGCGCCGGTCGGCGGCCCAGGAGGGAGGCCGGCGTGATCGACGCCTGCGACGTGGCTGCGAGTTGATTCATGGGCAGACTCCTCGACGAATCGCTGGCCCGCCGCGGAACACGCATGCAGCGGGATGAGGTCTCACGGTAGGCCTCGCGCTCGTGGAATCAAGCCGCCTCGTCGACCGCCAACGCGGACCGTGGGTCTGCGTCGCCATCGACCTGAAGCAGCATCGGCGGCAGCGAGCGCAGCAGTTCTCGTCCATACCGTCGCGTCACGAGGCGCCGGTCGAGGATCGTCACCGTTCCCCGATCCGTGGAGGTCCGGATCAACCGGCCCACGGCTTGCGCGAGCCGCATCGCGGCTTCGGGCACGACGAGTTCACGGAACGGACTGCGACCGCAGCGCCGAACCCATTCGGCGCGCGCCTGCTCCCAGGGATGCGTCGGTACGGCAAAGGGCAGTCGAACGATGACGACCTGCGTGCAATAGCGGCCCGGCAGGTCGACGCCCTCATGGAAGGCCGCGAGGCCGAAGATCGTGGACGCCCTGCCCTCGTCGACGCGCTGCCGATGGCGCTGAATGAGAGCGGCCTTGGACAGCTCGCCCTGCATGAGCACTTGCGGCCTTTCGGCCGCGCTCAGGCGAGCGACGACGTCGTGCATCTGCTGCGCGGAAGCGAACAGCACGAGCGATGCCCCGCCGGCCACCAGTCCGGGCAGCAGCGCGGCCAGTTCGTCGGTGTGCGCCGCGGCGTCGGCTGGGGTCGTGCGCATGTGCGGCACCACGATCCGCGCCTGCCGGCGGTAGTCGAACGGAGAACCCAAGCGCAACATCCGGACGTCGGGCAGCCGGTCGAGCCCTGTCCGGCGCAGGAAGTGGCCGAATTCGCCGCCGGCGGTCAGCGTGGCCGACGTCACGATCGCCGCGCTGACCCGCCGCCACACCGCGCGCTGGACCCGATCGCCGGCATCGATCGGCGTTGCGGCGACGATCGCATCGTCGGCCGACCGCTCGATCCAGCGTGCAGTCGGCGCGGCACCCGGACGGTCATTGCGCAGCATCAGGGTCCAGACGTCAACAACGCGCTCGGCCTGCGCCTCATGCGCGCCCAGCTCGCCCAGCAGGTGCTGCACGAGTTCTGGCTTCAAGGCCGCGCTCTTGAGCGCATCGACGCGCAGGTCACTGACGAGATCCAGCACGACGCGCATCGCGCCGAGCAGCGACTCGCCGGCTCGCGCGAGGTCGCCTGGCACGACGCCGTGCCGGAAACGAAGCACATCGCCGTTCCAGCCCTCCGCTTGCTCGATCCAGCGCCACAGCACGCCCAGCGCCTGGGTCACGTCGGCACAGGCGCCTTGCATGCGGCAATGCAACGACGCATCGATGTGCAAGGCGTGCACGATGGTCGTCACCAGTCTCGGAACCTCGCCGATCCAGCCGTACGCGGCCCGGACCGGATGCCGCTCGGCGTGGTGCAGTACGGTCTTCGCCGGCAGGGTGTGCCCTTCATCGAAGACGAAGAAGCAGTCCGCCGGATCGGGCAGCACGCTGCCTGGGTTCAGGTCGAGCGCGGACAGCACGAGGTCATGGTTCGCGACGATCACGTCGGCCTCCCTCGCCCGTTGCCGGGCCCGTTGGAAGGGACAGTCACCGAAGTGCGGGCAGATGCTGCCGGTGCAGCCGCTGCGATCCGTCGTCAGGCGCGCCCACAGCGCATCGGGCATCGCCTGCTCGATCTGGTCACGGTCACCCGTCCAGCGGCCTGCGTCCAGCATCTCGACCAGGCCGCGGAGCGCCGCCGCGTGCTTTGGATCGTCGTGCGGGTCGACCTCGTCGAGCCTGATCTGGCGCGCCTCGAGCGCTGCCGCCTCCAGACGCGTGCGGCATGCGTACCGGACCCGACCCTTGGCGATCGCGAAACTGAAGGGCCAGGGTGCGCACGACTGCAGGAACGGCAGGTCCTTCGCGCACAGCTGCTCCTGCAGCGCAACGGTGGACGTCGAGATGACGAGCTTCTTGCCGACCGAGCGCGCGAGCACCAGTCCGGGCATTGCATAGGCGAAGGTCTTACCGGTGCCGGTACCGGATTCGCAGACGAGGATGTTCGCGCCGTCCGTCTCGGCAACCTCGCGGCCATGCAGGCAACGATCGAAGGTCTCGGCGATCGCGGACATCATGTGGTGCTGCGAGTCGGATTCCCGGAAGTTCGGCAGCGCTCGTCGCACGGCATCGGTGAACCGTGCGAGGTCGGAGGACTCCTGGCGGGTCAGCATGCGGCGACCCTACGGGGAGCCACCGTGAAATCAAGCCTTGGCCGGAAGTGGCGGCGGCGACGGGTCCGCCTGCATGTCCCACACCCAGGCCTTCGGCAATCGCTTGGCGATGGCGGCCAGCTTCGCCTGCCGCTCCCGTTCCGGCATGAACGGCGTGACGACGTCCAACGGGGTCTCGCTGTTCCCCGTGTCGAGAAGCACGGCGTTCGGGAAGGAGGCACCGCGCTTCGCTTCGAATCGCAGCGGCTTCAGGAAGCGGCGCTCGTGGCGGACGAGTTCGTCGATCAGCAGCCGCTCGTAAGGGTGGTCCAGAGGCAGCCAGTTCGAGCTGGCCATGACCAGTGTCGCCATATCGACGGCATACAGATCCTCGCGCCGGGCATAGATGAGTCCGCAGAACAGGAAGCGCGAGCGCCACGGGTCGACCTGGCCGGCCTGCTCGGCGCAGCGTTGATGCGCCCAGGCTTCGTACTCGCGCTCGAAGATCGCCTTGAAGCGGTCGCCGGCCTTGCGCTGCATGTACAGCGGGCAGTCCGGCATGTGGCGCAGGACGATGCGGTAGTCGACTTCGGTCGCGGTGAACTCCTTCAGCTCGCTCATCACGAGCATGAGCCGGAACTGCGCGTCCTGGTCCGGGCACTGCAGCCTGGCCAGCACTTGCGTGCGCCGGCGCGCCAGCTCGGGACCCTTGTCGATCGAGTACGGCTCGGGGATGAAGAGGCAGTCGGCGAGGCGCATGCCCTTCGCGTGAATCTCGGCCGCCGCCTCGATTAGATGCTTGCGCACGACGAACCACGTGCGCTTGCCCTGCATTCGCGGCACCCAGCGGTTGAAGCCGGCTCGCTGCAGCAGTAGATGGACGAGCCCTCGTAGCCCCAGCCGCCGACGCTGGGCGACGGCTTCGGTCGCTTCAGCCCCGCCGCCTCCCGCAGGCGCCGCACAGCCGGGTCGCCTGGTGAGCGGAAAGTCGAGCAGGACGTCGACGCGATCAGGGGCACGCTCGACCACGGCCTCGCCGAGCACCTCGCCGAGGCCGGACAAGGCGGGCGGCGGGTCGAAGGAAGGGCACGCCGGGTGATGCAGGTGGCCGGTGTCGGGCATGCGTTTGATGACCGCCGCGTCGTAGCGCGCGAGGTACATGGGCACGCCGGCCGGTCGGCACAGGCACAGTGGCTGCAGGCCGCGCGCGTATGCATCCTCGAGCACCTGCTGCCACCGATCGTGGCCGGCACGCAGCGCTGCGTCTCCGATCCGATACAGCGCTGATGGAGAGTCGTCCACGTGTCGCTCCGTTCGGGCTGAGGTGGCACGGATCGGCCAGATCAGCGCCAACGCCACAACGGATCGAGTTGGCGGCAAGCGTGCGTCGGGCGCAAGCCGGAACTGCAGTCAAATCGAAGCCGCTTCTGTCAAGGGACGACAGAGGTCGGCCACATGCATAACGACGACGCCGAGCAGCGCAGGTCTCGGACGTGAGTTCGACAGAATTTACCTTGTCGCCCACCGCACTGCTGTAGGCGATGCGCGAGGCCGACTGGCTCAAGACCGAACGCCGAGCACAGTTCGACGTCAGTGAACTGCCTCAGATGTTTGGTGCCAGGCTTCTTGTCGCGCAGCGCTACCGGCTGGCCCAGGTTCGCCGACTAGGACTGCAAACGCCGGCTCGCCAGTGAAGCGGCCCGATGCGATACGCTGCAGATGTCGGTCGTCGCGCGAGGTGTGGGCGATGCACTTGGTTTCCTGCTTCGGCGTGGGCACGAGCTGCAGGCCACCAAACAGCAGGCGAGGCGTTCGGCGACGACTACGTCCATTGTGGCTGGGCGATACGGTCGGGTTGATTTGGCCTGGTCGACCCAGGCAATCAGCCTGACCGGCCCTCGGGGCCCGGAAAAGCCGCATGTTCAACGGCCTGTTTGTCGGCAGGCTCCGCGCCGCCCATCGCTAAACTGCTAAAACCGAACATCGCGCCGTACCGCACTCCTTGATCGCCGCCCGGCCGGCCCGACGATGAAGGTCTCGATGGCCCCCCCGAAATGACGTTTCTCCTGTCGAAGTACGACCCTTGGCTGGTCGCGCTGTCCATCGTCATCGCCAGCATCGCCTCGTATGTCGCCCTCGACCTGGCGAAACGGGTCCGCACGCCTGACCGCGCGCTCGCCGTCGGATGGTGGGCCGGGGGCTCGGTGGCGATGGGTTCGGGCATCTGGTCGATGCACTTCGTGGGCATGCTGGCCTTCAGCCTTCCGGTGCAGCTGGGCTACACGACCTGGCTGACGATCGCGTCGTGGGCAGCGGGCGTGGCGGTCTCCGGAGTCGCGCTTGCCGTCGCCGGCTACGGCCAGCTCACGCTGGCCCGCCTGACGCTGGGTGCCGTCGCGATGGGAGCCGGCATCTGTGCAATGCACTACCTCGGAATGGCCGCCCTGGACATGGCCCCGGGCATCGTCTGGGACGCCTGGCTCGTGGCCGCGTCGGCGGCGATCGCGGTGGTGGCTTCCGGCGCGGCGCTGTCGATCTTCTTCTGGCTGCGGCGCTTCAACGTGCGGCGCGGCATGCCCTACCAGGCCGGCGCCGCCGTGGTGATGGGGTTCGCCATCTGCGGCATGCACTACACCGGCATGGCCGCAGCGGCCTTTCCGACCGGATCGGTTTGCCTCAGCGCCGGCGCCATCGTCGGCGAGCGCATCGGCGCGCTGGTGATCCTGGCCTCGGTGCTGATGCTCGGGATGACCTGGCTGACCTCGATCCTCGATGCACGGATGCAGGACAGGGCGGCCCGGCTGGCCAGTGCATTGCAGGTCGCCAACACTCAGCTGCGCAGTGCCAACGACGAGCTTCGGCTGCGTACGCTGCAGGATCCGCTGACGGCGCTGGCCAACCGGGAGCTGTTCGAAGACCGCCTCAAGCACGCCATCGCCCGCTGCGAGCGCTCGTCAGACGGCGTTGCCGAGCGCCATCGGACCAAGCTGGCTGTGCTCTTCGTCGACCTCGACGGCTTCAAGCCGGTGAACGACTCCTTCGGACACGGGACCGGCGACCTTCTGCTGAAGGAAGTGGCCCGCCGCCTTGCCCACGCGGCGCGCGACAGCGACACCGTCGCGCGCGTGGGTGGCGACGAGTTCCTGGTCCTGATGGAGGATGTCGCCACCATCGCGGACTGCGCATCGCTCGCGCAACGCATCGTCGGCGACATCGCGCGTCCGCTCGAGATCGGCAAGCGCCGGGTCGAGATCTCGGCTTCGGTCGGGATCGCGATCTTCCCGGACCACGGTCGCGGCGAGAAGCTGGTCGCCCATGCGGACAGCGCGATGTACGCGGCCAAGCGCGCGGGCGGCAACTCGATGTCGGTGTTCGAAGCGCACATGGACAGCGATGCGCTCTACACGCTGAGCCTGCAGAGCGACCTGCGCCACGCCGTCGAACGCGGCGAACTGCAGCTGTACTACCAACCCAAGATCGACGGCCACGAGGGCCGGATCCATGGCGTGGAGGCCCTGGTGCGCTGGAACCACCCGCAGCGCGGCCTGCTGAGCCCGGGCGTGTTCATCCCGCTGGCGGAACGTTTCGGCCTCATCGGCGCCATTGGCAACTGGGTCATCGAAGAGGCCTGCCGCCAGATGCGCGACTGGGCCGAGGTCGGCGTGCGCATGCGCGTGGCGATCAACCTGTCGGCCTACCAGCTGCGCGAGCCGGACCTGGTCGAGCGCATCGAGCGGGCGCTGCAGCGCGAGCGTGTCGAGCCGTCCTGTCTGCTGTGCGAGATCACCGAGTCCGTCGCGATGGAGGACATCCAGGCCACGCAGACCGCCTTCGAAGGGCTCGCGCGCATCGGCGTCTTTCTGTCGATCGACGATTTCGGAACCGGCTACTCGAGCCTGAGCTATCTGCGCCAATTGCCCGCGCGGCAGCTGAAGATCGATCGCAGCTTCGTGCAGGACCTGCAGTCGAGTAGCGATGCGCGAGCCGTGGTCGATGCGGTCGTACGGCTCGCCCATGCCCTGGGCCTGCGCGTCGTCGCCGAGGGCGTGGAGACCGCAGGGCAACGCGATGCGCTGGTGCGCATGGGCTGCGACGAGATGCAAGGCTTCCTGTTCGCGCGGCCGATGCCTGCCGCCGAACTGCTGGACTGGGCCCTGGGGCGCCGGGCTGAGAGCATGGCCGACTTCGCGCCATCGGTGGTGGCGCAGCTCGACTCCGATCGCGGCATGTGAGGCGGCGTGGCTCCGGCCCCGCGCACGACCGTCACGCGCAGTGACAGCGGACCAATTCTCTGGTCGCCGACTTCGTGGCTCCCACCATGCGACCGCAGGGCAGCGTGTCGATATGCATTGATGAATCCATGTTGATCGGCCGACTCGCGCTGTTCCCCAAACATCAGGAAGTGGCCGGCCGCTTCCGCGCGAGAATGCCCTCTTTCACGATACGCTCCAATTCATCGACGCTTATCGGCTTCACAAGGTGTTCTTCGAAACCGGCTTCCAGCGCGTGCTGCCGGTCTTCAGGATGTCCGTATCCCGTCAGCGCCACCAGCCACAGCGAGGCCCCTTGTGCCCTGACACGCCGTGCGAATTCGTAGCCGTCCATTCGGGGCAAACCAATGTCGACCAGGGCTGCGTCGGCGCGCAGTCGAAAGGCCAGTTCGAGGCCGGCCTCGCCATCCGCCGCTTCGAACACTTCGTGCTCGTTGAGCGTTAGCAGCGTCGACAAAGACTCGCGTGAGTCCGCGAGCGATATCCGAGGCGCGCCTCGCACACGCCCACTTTGTGATCTAGCACCAGGGCCGTCACGAGTCGACTCGGCCAGCAACAGCGAGGCTCGCAGCGTTTCGAATGATGCGGGCCGAGCGTGCCGCGCGTCAGCGTGAACGCTTCGCGCGTCGACGCCTCCATCGCGTCGAGGGGTAGTGCGCGCTCATCCGTTGGCAATCCCGCCGTCGCAGTTGATGACCTGGCCGGTGATGTAGCTCGCGTCTGCGCTGCACAGGAACTTGACGACGCCGGCAACTTCGCGCGGGTGACCGAAGCGCGCCACAGGAATGGTGTTGAGGAGTGCGTCGGCGCGTGAGTCGATGATGTCCTGCGCCATTGCAGTGCGGATGATGCCCGGCGCGACGGCGTTGACCATGGCGCGCGGGCCGAGGCGGCGCGACATGGCGCGGACCATGGCTGCGATGCCACCCTTTGCCGCGGAGTAGCCGATGTGGTCGAACGATCCGCGCCGATACGCGACCGAGGCCATGAAGACCAGGCGCGCGGCTTCGTCGGTCACCAAATGCGGAAGGCAAGCCCCGGTGATGTCGAAGGCCGATGTCAGATTGACGGCAATGGCGCGATCCCACACAGGGCGCGACTGGGCATCGATCTCATCCGCTTCGAAGATGCCGGCCAGGTGCAGCAGCGCGAAGATGGGCGCGTCCACCTTGCCGATCGCCGCCGCGCAGGCCGCCGGAGATTCGAGCCCCGGACACCACTGTCGCCACCCTTGCCCTGCCGGCATGGCGCTCGCTCGAGGCCGACAGGGCCGACAACGCGGAAGCGTCGCGATCGATGGCGACGATGCGAGCACCGTGGCCAGCAGCAGGTCCACGCATTCGCGCCCGATGCCGCCGGCCGCACCGGTGACCACGATGAGCTTGCTTTCGAAATCGGCCAGGGGTTTCATGAGGTGGCTCCGTTCAGACGCTCGCAGCGCTGGCGTGCTGCGACAGCGCATCCAGCACCTTGGTCGCCACCATGTCGCAGACGCGGAAGTCTGATTCGACGGTCGTGCTGCCCACATGCGGCGAGAGCAGCAGGTTCGCGGGGCGATCGGCGAACGCAGAACCGGCCGGCAAGGGCTCGTCGTCGAAGACATCGAGCGCTGCGCCGCGGAGGTGGCCCCTTCTCAGCGCGTCAAGCAAAGCCCTGGCGTCGACGATCGGCCCGCGGGCGGTGTTGATCAGAATGGCGTCGGGCTTCATCAACGCGAGTTGCGCAGCACCGATCAGGCCCCGCGTCTGCGGCGTCAGCGGCACGTGCAGTGTCAGGACGTCGCTTGCGCCAAGACCTCCTCCAGCGACATCATCGCCACGCTTTCCAGCTGTGTGGCGGGCGTGGCCGTCGCGTTGCGTGAAGCGGCGATGACGCGCATTCCCATGCCTTGCGCGAGCCGGGCCGTCAGTTGCCCGATGCCGCCGAAACCCACCACGCCGAGCGTGGCGCCGGCGATCTCGTGGCATTGGCTTGCGTGCGGCCTCGGCCAGTGCCCCTGGGCAACGTCGTCCGACACGGTGTAGCTGCCGGGACGCCTCAGCAGCAAGGCGGTGGTGATCACGTACTCGGCCACCGATTGCGCGTTGGCACCGGTAGCCGGCAAGATGGCGATACCGCGCGCGCGGCACGCCTCGACATCGATGTTGTCCAGCCCGACGCCGAGACGGCCGACGCAACGGCATTGCTTCAGACAATGCGCATGGTCAGCTGACGGATACGGGCGCCGATGCTTCAGGCCACGGCCAACGCGGGCGCCGAGCGCACCAGCGTGCAGAAGTTCTGGAAGTCCCAGTCGCGTCCCGGCGCCGCTTCGATCAGCTCGCGGGTGTAGGCCTCGCGCGGATTCGTCAGCACCGTGGCCGCCGGCCCGGACTCGACGATCCGGCCCTTCTTCATCACGACGATGGTGTCGCAGATCTGTGCCGCGACCCGCAGGTCGTGGGTGATGAACAGCACCGCGACACCGGTGCGTTCGCGGATCTCCTCGAGCAGCGTCAGCACCTGCGCCTGTACCGACACATCGAGCGCCGAAACGGCTTCGTCGGCGACCAGGATGTCGGGCTCCAGCGCCAGCGCACGCGCGATGCAGATGCGCTGCCGCTGGCCGCCGGAGAACTGGTGCGGATAGCGGTTCATGGCATCGGGCGGCAGGCCCACCAGCACCAGCAGTTCGCGCGCCCTGGCCAGAGCGGTCTCCCGCGCCATGCCGTTGTTGAGCAGGCCCTCGATGATCGACTCGCCGACACGGCGCCGCGGGTTGAGGGACCGATAGGGATCCTGGAACACGATCTGGATGTGCTTGCGCACCGGGCGCAGCGCACCGCGCCGGACGCGAGCGATGTCGCGCCCCTTGAGGCGAATCTCGCCGGCGGTCGGTTCGATCAGCCGCACCACGCAACGCGCGACGGTGGACTTGCCCGAACCCGATTCGCCCACCACGCCCAGGATTTCGCCTTTGGCAAGGCTCAAGTTCACGTCGCTCGCGGCGGCAACGACGCGGTCCGGACCGAACAGACGGTGCTCGGTGTACCGCTTGTCGAGGCCGGCGACTTCGAGCACCACGTCGACTCCGCGCTGGCGGGCCGCGCGCGGCACCAGACTCGGCACCGACGAGATGAGCATGCGCGTGTACGCCGCCTGCGGCCGCGCCAGGATGTCGTCGCGCGAGCCGACCTCGACCACGTTGCCCCGGTTCATCACGACGATGCGGTCGGCGATCTCGGAGACGACTCCGAAGTCATGTGTGATGAACAGGATCGCGGTGCCGTGCTTGTGCTGCAGCTCGCGCATGAGCAACAGGATCTGCCGCTGAGTGGTGACGTCGAGCGCGGTGGTCGGCTCATCGGCGATGAGCAGGCGCGGCTGGAGGATCAGCGCCATCGCAATGACGATGCGCTGGCGCTGGCCGCCGGACAGCTGGTGCGGATACGAGTCGAAGATGCGGCGTACGTCGGGCAGGTGTACCGAGTCCAGCATGGCGAGTACCTTCTCGCGGCGCGCAGCCCGGCCCAGACCGCTGTGCAGGCGCACCACTTCGTCGATCTGTTCGCCGACCGTCTGCACCGGGTTCAACGCGGTCATCGGCTCCTGGAACACCATCGACATGCGCGTGGCGCGCAGCTCGCGAAGGCGGCGCGGCCGGGCCTGCAGGACGTCCTCGCCTTCCACGAGGATGCGCCCGGCGGTCGCTGCGAGCGCACCCTTGGGCAACAGGCCCATGACGCTCAGCGAAGTCACCGACTTGCCGGAGCCCGACTCGCCGACGATGCACACAGTCTCGCCGGCATGAACGTCGAAGCCGATGCCATCGAGCACTGTCACAGGCCCGGTGCCGTGGCCGTGGCCATGCGCGGCGCGAACCGACAGGTCCTCGATGCGCAGCACCGGCGACGGGGACGTGGATGGGCGAACGCAGGAAGTGTGGATGATGGCCATGGGAGCTTGGGTCGGTTCGGATCAGAGCTTGCGCACCATGCGCGGGTCGAGGGCGTCACGCATCGCGTCGCCGAGGATGTTCACGCTGAGCACGGTCAGCGACAGCACGATGCCGGGATAAAGGATCAGGCCCGAGATCATCTGGAAGTACATGCGGCCATCGGCCATCACATTGCCCCACGACGGTCGCTCGGGCGGCACGCCGGCGCCGAGGAAGCTGAGGATGGCCTCCATCAGGATCGCCGACGCGAAGATGTAGGTGCCCTGCACGATCAGCGGCGCGATGGTGTTGGGGACCAGGTGCCGCAGCAGCAGTGTCGGCAGCGGCGTGCCCAGCGAGATCGCCGCTTCGACATAGGACTCGCCCTTCGCGCTCAGGATCACCGCTCGCACCATGCGGACGACCCGCGGTATCTCGGGGATGGCGATGGCGACCATCACCGTCACGATGCCGGCGCCCGACACTGACACGAGTGCGATCGCGAGCAGGATGGCCGGGATGGCCATGACGCCGTCCATCACGCGCATGATGATGCCGCCTGCCAAGTCGAAGTAGCCGGCGATCACGCCGATGAGCAGGCCGAGCGCCACCGTCACGATGGCGGTGCCCATCCCCACCACCAGCGACACCCGCGCGCCGTGCATCACGCGCGCGGCAACATCCCGGCCGAAGGCGTCGGTGCCGAGCCAGTGGTCTGCCGACGGCATGGCGAGGCGGCTCACCGGGTTCATTTCGGTGGGGTCGATCGCGCTGATCTGGGACGCGAATAGGGCGATCAGCACGACCGATGCCAGGATCAGCACCGCGGCGAAGACCGGAGCGGTCTTGAGCGCGCGCCGCAGCTCCGAGAACACCGACGGCGCGGATGCGGGCGGGGGCACCGCGGCGGATGCTGTCGCTTCGGGGGGTGCCGTCGCGAAGGACTGGTTCATCGTGGATTCCTGCAAGAGCGCCGACATGGAGTTCCCTAGTAGCGGATACGCGGATCGAAGACCGTGTAGAGCACGTCGACGATCAGGTTGATCAGGATGTAGAGGAACGAGAACAGCAGGATCAGTCCCTGGATCAGCGGGTAGTCCCGTGCCAGCACCGCCTCCACCACCAGCCGGCCGAGACCGGGCAGGTTGAACACCGACTCGGTGACCACCACGCCGCTCAACAGCAGCCCGATTCCGACGCCGATGATGGTGATGATCGGTACCGCCGCGTTGCCCAGCGCGTGGCGCAGCAGCACGGCCCGCTCGGTCAGCCCCTTGGACCGGGCGGTGCGGATGAAGTCCTCGCCCATGATCTCGACGATGCTCGATCGCGTGATGCGCGCAATGAGCGCGACGTACACCGTGCTCAGCGCGATCGACGGCAGCAGCAGCCGCTGCAGGAAGGGCCAGAAGCCCTGGTCCAGCGGCGAGTACCCCTGCACCGGAAACCAGCCGAGCTTGATCGAGAACAGCAGGATCAGCACGTAGCCCGTGACGAAAACCGGCACCGAGAAGCCCAGCACCGACACTGACATCACTGCCCTGTCGACCAGCTTGCCCTGCTGCGCCGCCGCGACGATGCCCAGCGGCAAGGCGATCAGCAGCGTCAACAAGAGCGTGGTGCAAGCCAGCGCGATGGTCGGGAATATGCGGCCGGCAATCATCTCGGCCACCGGCTGATTCGAGATCAGCGAGTTGCCCAGGTTGCCTTGCAGCAGCTGGCCCGACCACACGAAGAATTGCGTGTGCAGCGGCTTGTCCAGCCCCATGTGGCGCCGCAGGTCCTCCACTTGTTCGGGGCTGGCGCTGTCGCCCGCGATGATGGCCGCCGGGTCGCCCGGCGAGAGTCGCAGCATCGCGAACACGATGACCGCGACCATGACGACGACGGGGGCCGTGGCGACGACCCGCCGCAGGATGTAGGCAAGCATGGCAGGACGGTCAGTTCTGCGCCGGCTTGCTCATGCCCCAGAACACGGGGATGGGCGCATAGACGACGTTGCTCAGGGCGGTGCGGAAGGCGGTCGGCAGGAAGAACTGCCCTGCCGGCACCATCACGCCCTCCTCGATCACGCGCTTCTGGATCTGCGCGGCGATGCGCTTTTGCTCTTCGAGGTCACTGGCCTGCGCAAACTTCTGGCGCAGCTCCTCGATGTCGGCGATGTCGGGCCAGCCGTTCCAGGCCTTTGCGCCGTTGGTGGCCACCGGCAACGCGCGGATCGGATCCGACAGGTCCAGCGTGCCCAGGTTCGTGTGGAACATGTTCCAGCCACCCTTGTCGACCGGGCCGGAATTGACGCGCCGCGTCATGAAGGTCTGGAAGTCCATCGACTGCAGGTCGACCTTCAGTCCGCTCTTGCGCAGCGATTGAGCGATGACCATGGGCTGCGGCGCCAGCACCGCCACGTCGGTCGGCTGCAGCACGATGATCGGCGCGCCGTCGAACTTCGCCTCCTTGCTCAGGCTCTGCACGAGCGCCGGGTCGGGCTTGACCAGCGACTCGGTGCCGACCGTGGTGGAGAACGGCGAGCCGCTGCAACCGTAGATCGATGCACAGGCCCGCGCGTACTTCGGGTTGCCGACCAGCGCCTGCATGATGGCCGCCCGGTCGATCGAAGCGATCGCCGCCTGGCGCATCTTGCGGTTGTTGAAAGGCGGCTGCGCGAAGTTGAAGCGGTAGAAGGTGAGCTGGCCGGTGTTGTCGACGACGTCGACCTTGATATTGGGCTTGCCCTCGAGCATCGGCAGCAGGTCGTAAGGCACCAGCTCCATGTAGTCGATCTCGCCGTTGAGCAGCGCGTTGACCGTGGTCACGTGGTCAGGCATGGTCACCCACACCACGCGGTCGACGTTGACCGCCTTGCTGCCCGCCAACCAGCTCGCCGGCTCCTTGCGCGGCGCGTAGTCGGCGTTCTTTTCGTAGACGGCCTGCAGGCCCGGCTTGAATTCCGCCGTGACGAACTTGAACGGGCCCGAGCCGATGTGCTCCTTGATCGGCTGGCTGGCCGGTGTGGACTCCGCGATGCGCTTTTGCATCATGTAGGCCGCGCCGCGCGGCTTGGACAGTGCCGCCAGCACCAGGCCGTTGGGGGTGTTGAACACCATCTCGAAGCTGTTGTCGTTCAGCGCCTTCATCTCGCGCATGAAGGACACCATCACCTGGCCCATCTTGTCCTGCTCGGCCCAGCGCTTGATCGAGGCCACGCAGTCCTCGGCCTTGACCGGCGTTCCGTCGTGCCACTTCAGGCCCGGGCGCAGCGTGAACTTGTAGGTCTTCTTGTCGGCCGAGATTTCGTACTTGTCGACCATCTGCGGCTGCACCTTCTGGTTCGCGTCGAGCGCGAACAAGGTGTCGTAGATCATGTACGCGTGGTTCTGCGTGACGTAGCCGCCGTTGGCGACCGGGTCCAGCAGGCGCAGCGGTGAATAGAGCACCGCCTTGACGGTGGTGGCGGCAACGGCCGGCACCAGGCACGAGGCCGACAGGACGGCGGCGAGAACCGCTGACTTCAACGAGCCGCGAACGAGTGGATGAACGGACATCTGATTTCCTTTGCCAAGAGTGAAGCGTCGACATCACCCGCTTCGCGGTCATTGAATCCTGATTTATGAGATTCAGTTCCAACAAACGTGATGACTCGATGTGCTTTAGTATGAACGTCGATGTCGTCGCTGTAAACAAATTTGGGATTGATATCCCAATATACAGGACAAAATAGGGAAGACACCTAGCCGTCGGCCGGGATGGCCGCGTCTGCGGTCCCGGCCTTCGCGCGCGCGGCGGCTCTCGCGCCTGCAGGCGCCGACAGCTCCGCGCGGGCAGCGGCCAGGATCATTTCGCTGGCCTTCTCGGCGATCATCACCGTCGGCGAATTGGTGTTGCCGGACACCAGCAGCGGCATCACCGAGCAGTCCACCACGCGCAGCCCGTCGACCCCCCGCACGCGCAGCTGCGGGTCGACCACGGCCATCGGGTCCCGGCCCATCTTGCAGGTGCCCGACGGGTGGAAGATGGTCGTGCCGTGCTGCCTCGCGAAAGCCAGCAGCTCGTCGTCGCTCAGCGCCCCCGGCTCGGGCAGGAAGCGGCCCTCGATGTAGGGCCGCATGGCCTGCGTGTCCGCGATGCACTGCGTCAGCTTCAGGCCCTCGACGACGCAGCGCTGGTCGACTTCCGCCGACAGGTAGTTCGCCTGGATGACCGGGTCCGCCCGCGAATCGGTGCTGCAGATGGACAGGCTGCCGCGCGATGCCGGTCGCAACTGGCAGACCGACAAGGTGCAACCCGACCATTTGTGCGGATCGGTTCGCACGTAATCGGCCGACAGTGCCCCGAAGTGGAACTGCACGTCCGGCGTCTCGGACTCCGGCAGCACCTTCGCGAACATGCCGCCCGGCGTGGCCGTGTGCGCCAGCCAGCCGCGCTTGAACAGCAGGTAGGACAGGCCCAGGCCGGCGCGGCCGGTGAGCGTGCGCATGCGGTCGTTCAGTGTGATGGGCTTGCTCACCCGATAGACATGGCGCACCTGCAGGTGATCCTGGAGGTTCTGGCCCACGCCGGGCAAGTCGCTGACCAGCGGGATGCCCAGGCCGGCCAGCAACTTCGCGGGCCCGACGCCCGACAACTGCAGCACCTGCGGGCTCTGCAGCGCGCCGGCCGACAACACGACCTCGCGGTTCGCACCGACCTCCACCGTCTGCCCGTCCTGCTCGAACCGCACGCCCGTGGCGCGGCGGCCTTCGAACAGCAGCCGGCTCACGTGGGCGCCGCTCTCGACCTGCAGGTTCGGGCGTCCCAGGGCCGGGCGCAGGTAGGCCACCGCGGTGCTGCAGCGCTTGCCGTGGCGGGTGAACATCTGGTAGTAGCCGACACCTTCCTGCTCGTCGCCGTTGAAGTCGTCGTTGCGCGGAATGCCCAGCTCCTGGCCCGCCGCGATGAAGGCCTCCATCAGCTCGTGACGCCCCTGCACGTCGGAGGACCACAGCGGCCCGTCGCCGCCGTGCAGCGGGCTCGGACCGCGGCTGTTGTGTTCGGACTTGATGAAGTACGGCAGCACGTCGCGCCACGACCAGCCGTCGCAACCGGCGGCGGCCCAGGCGTCGTAGTCCTGCCGCTGCCCGCGGATGAAGATCAGGCCATTAATCGAGCTGGAACCGCCGAGCACGACGCCGCGTGGCCACTTCAGCGAGCGGCCGGCCATCAGCGGGTCGGGCTCGGTGTGGAAGTGGCGGGCAAAGCGGGTCTCCACCGAGGTCTTGCCGTAGCCCAGCGGCGTGTGGATCCAGAACGAGCGGTCCTTGGGGCCGGCCTCGAGCAGCAGCACCGAGTAGCGGCCCGACTCGCTCAGCCGGTTAGCCATCACGCAGCCGGCGGAGCCGGCCCCGACGACGATGTAGTCGTAGCGCTTCATTTCGCGCCTGCACCAATGGCTTCCGGCATCCGCACCGGCGGCGTCGCCGGCGCCGTGCCGAAGGCGAAGCCGCGGTAGCCGTCGGCGACGACCTCGTCGCAGACCTTTCGATAGGCCTCGGCGCCGCCGACATACGGCATGAACACGCGCGGCTTGCCCGGCACGTTGGTGCCCAGGTACCAGGAGTTCGCGCGCGGGTACAGGGTCTTGGCCGCCAGTCCGTTGACGTGGTCGACCCAGTCGTCCTGGGCGGCGAGTTCGGGCTCGATCAGTGCCTGTCCGTTGCGCTCCATGTCCGCCAGGCACTGGGCGATCCAGTCCACGTGCTGTTCGATCGACAGGATCATGTTGGTCAACACGCTCGGGCTGCCCGGACCGGTGACGAAGAAGATGTTGGGCAGGCCGTGCGTCATCAGGCCGAGGTAGGTGCGCGGGCCCGCGGACCACTGGTCGCGCAGCGTCACGCCGTCGCTGGTGCGGATATCGATCGCCAGCAGGGTGCCGGTCATCGCGTCGAAGCCGGTCGCGAAGATCAGCGCGTCGAGCGGATATTCCTTCTCCGCAGTGCGCACCGCGTCCGGCGTGATGACCTCGATCGGCGCGCGCTGGATGTCCACCAGCGTCACGTTGGCGCGGTTGTAGGTCTCGTAGTAGTCGGTGTCGAGGCAGACACGGCGCGTGCCGAGGAAGTGGCGCGGCACCAGCGCTTCGGCCACCACCGGGTCCTTGACGATCTCGCGCACCTTGTCCTGCACGAACTTCGACACGGTCGCGTTCGCGGCCTCGTTGACCAGCAGGTCGTTGTAAACACGCGTGATGCTGGTGCGGCCATCACCCCAGTGCCTCTCGTAGGCGGTGCGCCGCTCTTCCTCGGAGACCTCCAGCGCCGACTGGGTCGGCTTGCAGAAGGCGGCGATGCCCGAGATCGTGCGCTTGGCGGCCTCGCGGATCTCGTTGTAGCGGCGCTTCCAGGCCTGCTCCTCCTGCGGCGCGACCGGCCGGTTGCGTGCCGGCAGCGTGTACGGCGGCGTGCGCTGGAAGACGACCAAGTGCTCGGCCTGCTGCGCGACCAGCGGGATCACCTGGATCGCCGACGAGCCGGTGCCGATCACGCCGACGCGCAGCCCGGTGAAGTCGACGCCTTCGGCCGGCCACTGGCCGGTGTGGTAGCAGTCGCCGGCGAAGGACTCACGCCCGGCGATGTCCGGGAACTTGGTGGTCGACAAATTGCCCGAGGCCATCACGCAATAGCGGGCCTCGACGGTGTCGCCGGCGTCGGTGGTGACACGCCACAGGGCGCTGGCGCGGTCGAACACGGCCGACACGACGCGGGTGTTCAGGCGGATCAGCGGGCGCAGGTCGAACCGGTCGGCCACGTGGTTGATGTAACGCAGGATTTCGGGCTGGGCGGCGTAGCGCTCGCTCCACGACCATTCCTGCTGCAGTTCCTCGGAGAAGGAGTACGAGTACTCGACGCTCTCGAAGTCGCAACGCGCACCGGGATAGCGGTTCCAGAACCACGTGCCGCCGACGCCGCTTCCGGCTTCGAAGCCCTGCACCTCCAGGCCGAGGCTGCGCAGCTTGTGCAGCGCATACAGCCCGCCGAAACCGGCGCCGACGACCACCGCGTCGACGCGTCGGTGCCGAGGGGCCGGCGCATCGGCGCGCTGGGTGTTGAGCTTGTTCATGGGTACTCCTGAAGTGGCAAGGGATGGGGCCCGTCGGCAGACGGCGCGAATGGCGGCCGATGCTTCGTCCAGCATGCGGTCGGCGGTGTCGAGGATGTTCATCATTCGCACGCAGCCGTGCGTCACGCCCTCGTAGCGATGCAGTTCCACCGGAACGCCCGCGGACTGGAGGCGGCGCGCATATGCGACGCCCTCGTCGTGCAGCACGTCGTGTTCGGCCACCGCAACCCATGCCGGCGCGACACCGGCCAGATCGGTGGCATTGATCGGCGAGATGCGCGGATCGGCCCACGCCGACTCGGGCGCGTAGTGGCGATAGAACCAGCGCATGTCGGCGCTGGTGAGAAACGGGTAATCGCCGAACCGGGTGTAGCTGGGCCAGGCCATCGCGCTGTCGGTGGCCGGGTAGACGAGCAGTTGCAGCGTTATGTCGACGTCGTGGCGCAAGGCAGCCGCGGCGACGGTGGCCAGGTTGCCGCCCGCGCTGTCGCCCGCCACCACGAGGGGCAACGAGGCGCCCAGCCCGGCGATGCGGTCCAGGCCCCCGCCGGCGACAAAGCGCAGCGCGTCCTCCACGTCGTGCAGGCCCGCGGGGAAAGGGTGCTCGGGCGCCAGGCGGTAGTCGAGCAGCAGAACGGCGCAGCGGCTGCGGTCGGCCAGGTGGCGCGCCAGCGCGTCGAAGTCGTCGAGCGCACCGATGACCCAACCACCGCCGTGCAAGTACACCACCACGCCCTCGGGCACGGCCGAGGGCAACAACAACCTGGCCGGCACGCTGCCGCCGCGCGTGGGGATCGACAGCTCCCGTGCGGCGACGCTGGCGGGGCCTGCGCCGAGCAGCGGTCGGCCGCTGGCGATCAACGACCGCGCATCATTCGGCGAGCCTGATGACATATTGGGACGACATGATAGGCGATAGGCCTCACACAGATCGACCAACACCGGATGCAGCATCAAGACCCTATCTCCATTGGTTGATTCTGCGAGGAGAAGCGCGTTTTTCACCGCTTTCGCAAGAACCGTTGTGGCAGTCATGTGTCCCATGTTATTATCTTCATATCCCATTTTATGGGATCAATGTTGCGGATTATAGGAGCAACATTCCGATCGTCAAGCTGTGCGCGAAAGAAGAGCGCACTCAAAGGAAACACGCATGGACCTGGGGCTTTCGGGGCGCACGGCGCTCATCACGGGCGCTGGCCGCGGCATCGGCAAGGCAGAGGCGGACGCGCTGGCTGCCGAGGGCGTCGCCATCGCGATCAACGACATCGACCCGGAGGCTGCGCAGGCGGCTGTCGAGTCGCTGCGCGGCATGGGCGTCAAGGCCTGCGCCTGCATCGGCGATGTGTCCGATGCCGCGCAGGCGGCCGCGGTGGTCGAACAGGCCGCCGAGCAGCTGGGGCGGCTGGACATCCTGGTCAACAACGCGGGCGCCGGCTGGCGCTACATGGGCAAGGTCACCGAGGAGATGTCGGTCGACGACTGGGACAAGATCGTCGACACCCACCTGCGCAGCAGCTTCCTGTGCAGCAAGTACGCGATCCCGCACATGCGCCGGCGCGGCTTCGGCCGCATCGTCAACACCTCGTCGATCAACTACACCGGCGGCGGCCGCAGCGGCGTTGTCAACTATTCGGCGGCCAAGGCCGGCGTCGTCGGGCTGACCCGCACGATGGCCAAGGAAGTCGGCCGCCACGGCATCACGGCCAACGCGATCGCACCGGGTTATGTGGAAACGGCGCTGACCGAGCGCTTCTCCGACGAGCGCCGCTCGATCATCACCGGCCAGAACCCGATCGGCCGCTACTGCCGTGTCGAGGAGATCGGCGCGCTGGTCGCCTACCTGTGCTCAGTGCAGGCGTCGTTCATCAATGGCGCGCTGGTACCGCTGGATGGTGGACGCAATGACTTCTATTGGGGCGACCACTGAGCCAGGCCGGGGCGCCTCAGCTGCGGTTGAGGCCCCCGTTGACCTGCAAGGTCTCGCCGGTGATGAAACTCGCGAGCGACGAACACAGGAAGGCGATCGCACCGGCCACCTCGGCCGGTTGCCCGTGACGGCCCATCGGCGTCTGCGCCATGTACACGGGGCCCCGCACCTCGATCAACTCCACCGCCATGCCGGTGTCGATGATGCCGGGCGACACGCAGTTGACACGCGTCTTCGGCGCGAGCTCCATCGACAGGCTGCGCGTGAAGCTGATCACCGCGCCTTTGGAGGCCGAGTAATGCGCGTGCGAATGGCTGCCGCGGTGCCCCGAGATCGACGCGATGTTGACGATGGAGCTGTTCTCACGCAGGTGCGGGATGCTCGCCTTGCACACCAGGAAGGTGCCGTCGGCATTGATGCGCATCACGTCCTGCCATTGGGCCAGGCTCATGTCCTGCACCAGCACCTTGGGGAAGACGCCGGCGGCATGCACCACGTGGTCGACCCCGCCGAAACGTCGAGATGCCTGTTCGAACAGGCGCTCGCAATCGGCCGGCTCGGCCACGTTGACCGGCACGCACAGCGTGCGCGCAGGCGCGGCGCCGATGTCGTTGGCCGTGGCCATCAGCGCCGCTTCGGACAGGTCGGCCAGCACCAGGCTGGCCCCGGCCCCGTACATCAGGCGCGCCGTCTCGCGGGCGATGCCTCCGGCGGCACCAGTGATGACAACGGTCTTGTCGGCGAACGAGATCATGGCAGCTCCAACAACGGATGCGGTCCATCCGTATTGGTCACAGTGTGCCGGCCGGCGCTGGCGAGTGCCAACGAGAAATATCGAACGACTCCCTTCGCATTTGCTGTTCGATCTCAGGGCCGGCCATGAACATCAAGCAGATCGAGACCTTCGTACGCATCGTCGAGGTGGGCAGCTTCCAGGCGGCGGCCGGCGCGCTCTACGCATCGCCATCGACCGTCTCGGTGCGGGTGAAGGAACTCGAGCGCTTCATCGGCACCGAGCTGTTCGACCGCAGCTTCCACCGCGCCCAGCTCACCGCCAAGGGGCATGAGTTCTATGCCCATGCGAGGCAGCTCGTGGACTTCACCACGTCCCTGTCGCAACAGATGCGCGCCCCGCAGGCGGTGACCGGGCTGGTTCGGCTGGGCGTCGTCGGGGTGGTCACCGACACCTGGCTGCCGCAGTTGGTGCGCTCGCTGCGCGAGGCCTATCCCGGCGTCACCCTGCGCCTCGACGCCAACCTGACGCGGCTTCTGACGGAACGCGTCTCGGACGGCAAGCTCGACCTGGCGATCGTCGCCGGCAGCGTCACCGACTCCGAACTCCAGGGCGTCGTGCTGGGTGTCGAGCGCTTCGTCTGGATGACCGGACGCAACGGCCCGCAGGCCCCCGCAGGCGGCGCACCGATGACGCCGCTCGAGCTGTCGCGCCATCCGGTGCTGGCGTTGAGCGAAGACTCGCACCACCACCCGATCGTGAAGAACTGGTTCCGCGAAGGCGGGGTCAGCCTGAACCCCTCGGTGTCGTGCAACAACATCAGCGCGCTGGCGGCGCTCACGATGAAAGGCCTGGGCGTCAGCCTGCTGCCGCGCCTGGGCTACCGCGAGGCCCTCGCTGCGGGCCGGCTGCTCGAGCTGGCCACCACACCCGCGCTGCCGCAGGTGCAGTTCTCGATCGTCTACCGCAAGGAGCGCGTCCCGCCGCTGGCCGAGGCGATCACCGCGATGGCGCAGGCGGCCAGCGCTCAGCCCCTGTAGCCCATGGCATGCGAAATCTGCGCGGCCTGCTTCTTGACCGCCGGCGCGAGTTCGTTGAGCTTTCCGATGCCCAGCCGTTCCAGCGGCCCGGAGATGCCGAGTGCCGCGACCACCTGGTTCAAGCCGTTGAAGACGGTCACGGCGAGCCCGCCGACCGATTCGCGCCACTCGCCCCGGTTGATCGCATAGCCGACGCGCACGATCCGGGCCAGTTCTTCCTTCAACACCGGCAAGGACGTGATCGTGGCGGGCGTGTGGCGCTGCATTTCGCTGGCGTAGCGCTCGAGGTAGCCGTCGGGCTGGTAGGCCAGCATGGCCTTGCCGGTGGCCACCGCGTACGCCGGCGCGCGCCCGCCGATGGCGGTGTACGACCGCACGGGTTGCGGGCTGTCGATCTTGTCGATGTAGACGACCGAAAAGCCTTCGAGGACCGACAGGTGCACCGTCTCGCCGGTCTCGTCGGCCAGCGTCCGCATGAACGGCGGCGCGAAGGTCCGCACATCGAAACGCGACAACTGCTTGGTGCCCATTTCGAACAGCTTCATCGTCGGATAGTAGCTGCCGTTGGCCTCGTTCTTCGCGAGGTAGTGCGCATGCGCCAGCGTCTGCAGCGTGCGGTGAACGTTGCTCTTGGTGAGCTTCAGATCATGGGACAACTCTTCGATGGTTCGGGCGCGCCCCTCTTGCTCGACGATGGCCTCGAGCACGGCCAAACCCTTGAGCAGCGTCTTGTCGATGATGTCCTCCTGTGTTGATCAGGCGTCCATGTGCCCGTATCACATGATAAGACGTTGCGACAAAGAAATGGTCCGAATCAATCGATGCGCGAGGGCCCCATGCATCACCCATTGCGAGTCAGCGCGAACCCCAGCACCAGCAGCGCCAGCCACAGGGTCTCGACGAGGATCAAGACCATCGGTCGCCAGCCGGCGCGTGCGAGTTGCTGGAACGAGGTCTTCATGCCCAGCGCCGCGATGGCCACGACGAGGCTCGCACGCGAGACGTCGTTCAAGCCGTGCTGCACGACGGCCGGCAACGCCCCCGCCGAGTTCAGCGCCACCATCGCGACGAACAGCCACAGGAACCACGGCACGAGCGGCTGTCGTGCGGACCGCCTGCCTTGCGCGTGCTCTCGTTCGGCATGAAGCCGCGCCTGCTTGAAGGCCGCCGCGACCACCACCACGACGACGGTCAGCATCGCGACCCGGAAGAGCTTGACGACGGTGGCGATGTCGGCCGTTTCGGGGCCGAGGATGTAGCCTGCGCCGACCACCTGCGCGACGTCGTGGATCGTCCCCCCCAGGAACAGGCCGGCCAGTTGCGGCGACAGGTGCAGCGCCTTCGCCACCATCGGGTACAGCACCATGGCCACGGTCGACAACACCGTGACCGTGACGACGACCATCAGCGTGAAGCGGTCCCCTTCCTTCTCGCGCGGCAGCACCGCCGAGATCGCCAACGCAGCCGATGCGCCGCAGATGGCCACCGAGCCGCCGGACAGCACGCTCTGCGCGCGGGTCAGTCCCAGCCGCCGGCCCAGCAGCGTGCCGACGGCCATCGTCGTGACGACCCCCACGACGACGATCAGCGCTGTGCTCCATCCCAGGTCCCCGATCTGGTCGAGCGTGATGCGGGCCCCCAGCAGGCCCACTCCGAGGCGCAGCAGCCCGCGCGAGCAGAACTCGATTCCCGGCTTCGTCCTCGGCTCGTGGCTGAGGTAGTTGAAGGCAACGCCGAAGAACAGCGCGTACAGGAACTGCGGTCCACCGTGCAGCGTGGCCACGAAGGTGGCGGCCAGGGCGATCAGGCCGGACAACCCCGTGCCGGGGATGCACCGGACGAGGTCGAGCAGGCGCGAGTGCGCTCGCCTGGCTTGTGCTCGGGATTCGGCAGCGGTCGGGATGTACATGATGCAAGGGCCGGGACGGGTAGGGTCGCCCACATCATCAACGCGCCAGAGTGAACTGAAAATCGCATAATTCGCATAGTCATGAACATCAAAACCGATCAGCGACTTCGCATCACGCTGCGCCAGCTGGAAGTCTTCGCCGCCACGGTCCGCGCCGGCTCCACACGAGCCGCCGCCGGCAGGGTCGCCCGATCGCAATCCGCGGCCAGCAACGCGCTGGCGGAACTCGAGGCGACGCTCGGTCACACGCTGTTCGACCGCATCGGGCGCCGCCTCGTGCTCAACGAGAACGGCCAGGCCTTGCTGCCGCACACGATCTCGCTGCTCGAGCAGGCGGTCGAAGTGGAGGCGCTGCTCAATGCCGAGCACCAGGCGCCGCTGCGCATGGCATCCAGCTTCACGATCGGCGAGTACCTGCTGCCCGGGCTGATCGCGCAATGGAAGCTGCAGCGGCCGCAGGCTCAGGTCCGCCTGGACATCGCCAATACGCGTGAGGTGCTGGAGGCGGTGGCGACCTTCGATGTCGACCTCGGCTTCATCGAAGGCACCGGGTCGCATCCCGACCTGCTCGTACGGCGCTGGCGGCCCGACGAGCTGGTCGCCGTCGCCGCCGCCGGGCACACATTCGGCCGCCGCGGCGCCAGCGCGAAGCAGCTGGCGCAGGCGACGTGGATCCTGCGCGAGCGTGGCTCGGGCACGCGGGAGGTGTCGGACCGCTGGTTGACCACGCACCTCGGGCGGGCGCCGGTGGGTCTCGAGCTGGGCAGCAACGAAGCCGTCAAGCGCGCCGTCGCCGCCGGGCTCGGCATTGGCTTCCTGTCGCGCCATGCGGTGACGGACGCGGTGCAGCAGGGTTGGCTCGTGGAGCTCAAGACGCCTTTCCCGCCGATGCGCCGCATGCTCGCGGTGGTGGTGCATCGGTCCAGGCGCCTCGGTTCGGTGGCCCAAGGCTTCCTGCAGCACTGCCTGGCCAGCACGGGCTGACCCTGGCCTGACCTGCCCCTTGTGCAGGCCGTGATGCGCCGGCCTGGCGGCGCAGGATCAGCCTCTGGTCAGCCCCTGCCGCGCCGCACCGCCTGCACCGCCTCGCGCACCACGGCAGCGAAGCCGGTGCGGCGCTCCAGCGCCGATACCAGCGTGAGCTCGACGCCGGGAATCTCCGGCAGGGTCTGCAGCACCTCGAGCCGACCGAGCGAGATCTCCGGCCCGAAGTGATCGGCGGGCAGCAACCCCACGCCCAGCCGCTGCATCACCAGCCGGGCGATGAGGTCCATGCTGTTGCAGGTGAGCGCCGGCCGGAAACGCAGGCCGGCGGCCTTGAACCACGCGGTGAGCACCGGGTGGTGGTACGACTGCGGTGGAAAGGCCACGATCGGCCATTCGGCGAGTTCCTGCGGCCCGAGCGGCCGGCGCGGCACCTCAAGCGCCGGGCTGGCCATCCAGACGAAGCGGTCCTCGCCGACCACGTCGCTGTGCAGGGCCTCGTCGGCGATGCGTCCGGCGACGATCGCCACGTCCAGGTGCCCGGCCTTCAGGCGCTGGGCCAGCACCTTGGTCAGCGCCACCTCCACCGCCAGTTCCAGCGCCGGATGGCGCGCGCGCAGCTCGGCGATCAGCGCGCTGAGCCACGTGCCGGCGACCAAGCCGACCGCGCCGAGCCGCAGCGTGCCGGTGAGCGAGCCGCGGTCGCCGAGCCGGTCGCGCAGCTGGTCCAGCAAGGTGACGATCTGCTGTGACATGTCGTAGAGCTGCCATCCCTTCGGTGTCAGCCGGGCGCGGTGCGCACTGCGATCGAACAGCCCGACACCGAAGTAGTGCTCCAGGTCCTTCATCCGCGTCGACACCGTCGACTGGGTGGTGTGCAGCGCCTCGGCGGCAGCGGCGAAGCTGCCCTTGTCCACGATCTGCAGGAAGGTCTCGAGGTGCTTGAGGTTCATGGCGCAATGCCTCTGTGCCGGCTTAGGCGCGGGCGTCTTCATCGCCATGCGCGATGGAAACCGATCGCCCGATCTCGCCGACGCCGCGGCGAGCGCTTCCTACACTGGACCGCATCGGCAGACATCCGGCATCCACCGGGAGCAGACATGGGCAGCAGCCAAGGCATTTTGAACGAGACGGCGCACCGCAGCGCCTCGGACATCCCGCGCGCGCCGCTGGCCGGCCGCGTAGCGTGGGAGAGTGCGAGCTTGAAGCCGGACGACGGCATCATCACGCTGCCCGACGCCGCGCGCCGCGAGATCGACGCGGTGGTCGCCGTGCTGCGCGACAACCCGCTGGCCCTCGAGATGCTCGAGCCCGACGCGTTCCGGCTCGACGCCTGCCGGCGCCTGATGGCCACGGTGCGCGAGACGCTGCGCGACGGCGTCGGCTTCGTCATCATCGACAGGCTGCCGATGGACGTGTACTCGAAGGAGGACGCCAAGGCGGCGTACTGGCTGCTGTCGCAGCTGGTGTCGCGGCCGGTGGCGCAGAGCTGGGACGGCAAGCTCGTCTACGACGTGCGCGACCTCGGCAAGCCGCCGGGCAACGGCGTGCGGCCCGACGTGACGAACGCCGAGCAGAACTTCCACACCGACAACAGCTACAACCTGTGCGCGCCCGACTACGTGGCGCTGCTGTGCCTGCGGCCGGCCAAGGAAGGCGGCATCAGCAGCATCGTGAGCTTCCACTCGGTCTACAACGAGATGCTGCGCAAGCATCCGCAGCTCATCGACCGGCTCTTCGCGCCCTATCTGTTCGACCGCAACCGAGAGCACGCGCCCGACGCGCCGCCGGTGATCAGCCATCCCCTGATGCAGGTGGTGGACGGGCGCCTGAGCTGCCGGCTGTCGCATCGCCACGTGATCAACGGCTACCGGATGGCGGGCATCGAGCTCGACCGGCTGGGCGAGGATGCGCTCGAGACGCTGGAGCAGACGATGCGCGAAGCGCGCTTCGCCCGTGAGTTCTTCTTCGAGCCGGGACAGATCCAGATCGTCGACAACCGGCGCCTGGGGCACCGGCGCACCGGCTACGTCGATTTCACGCAGGAGGATCGCAAGCGGCACCTGGTGCGCCTGTGGCTGCGCCAGGCCGGCCGGCGCTTCTATAACGGCTGAAGGCAGCGGCCACGGCGGCGCGGCGCCCCTCGCGGCGCCCCTCGCGGCGCCCCTCGCGGCGCCCTCACGGCGCCCCACCGCCGGTCAGGCGGACGGCTGCCTGACGCGCGCCGCCAGCAGCTTGCGATCCACCTTGCCCACCGAGTTCTCCGGCAGCGCCTCCACGTAGGCATAACCCGCCGGTTTGTGGATGCGCGACAGCTCGGCGGTCACCGCCCGGCCCATGCACTCGTCGTCCAGCCGCAGGCCCTCTTCATCGCGGCTGCGCACGACGAAGGCCCACGGCACTTCGCCCAGGTCGGCATCGGGCCGGCCCACCACGCAGCAGGCCTGCACGCCCGGCACGCGGCACAGCACCTCCTCGATCAGGTTCGGTGACAGGTTCTCGCCGCCGCGGATGATGACTTCCTTGATGCGGCCGGTGATCTGCAGGTAGCCCTCGGCGTCGAAGCGGCCGAGGTCGCCGGTGTGCAGCCGGCCCTCGATCGGGCGCGGCCGGCCCCCCGACTGCTCGTCCAGGTAACCCAGCATGAGGCCGGGCCCGTCGACGCAGATCTCGCCGTCGCGCCCCGGGCCCTCGATCGGCCGGCCGGCGCCATCGGCCAGCACCACCTGCTGGCCCGCGAGCACCGTGCCCACGGTGCCGATGCGGCGCTGCCCCGGCGGATTCATGGTCGAGGTGCAGGTGGCTTCCGACAGCCCGTACGACACCAGCAGCTCGACGCCGAGCTGGCGCTCGACCCGCCGGTGCAACTCCTCGGTGATGGGGGCCGAGCCGCAGCGCGCCATGCGCAGCGACGCCAGCGCCTCGGGCGCGAAGTCGCAGGCCAGCATGCGCGAGTACATCGTCGGCACGCCGGTGATGATGGTCGGCCGGTGGCGCGCCATCAAGGCCGACATCTCGTCGGCCTTGAAGCGCTCGGCAATGACCACCGACGCACCGGCCAGCAAAGGCGCGAAGAGCTGGTTGTTCACGCCGTTGGTGTGGTACAGCGGCATCACGTGCAGCAGCCGGTCCTGCGGTCCGAGCTGCGTATGGCGCATCACGCCGGCCGCGTTGGCGAGCAGGCCGCGGTGGCTCTGCAGCACGCCCTTGGGCTTGCCGCTGCTGCCGGAGGTGAAGAGCAGGAAGCCCTCGTCGCCGCCCGCGATGTCGGCGGCCCAGAACGGCTGCGCCGGCGGCAGCGCGTCGATGTGCAGGCGGTCGACGCCGGGCAGGTCCGCGAGCTTGTCGTCGGCGGCATGCGCCTCGTCCAGCAGGAGCCGGTTCAGGCGCGTGATGGCAAAGCGCCGCAGCGTCTCGTCTCGCCCCAGCCGCGGCTCCAGCACGCACGGGCATGCGCCGCAGGCCAGCACCGCCAGCAGCGCCACCGCGGCGGGCAGCGAGCGCTGCATGGCAATCGCGACGCGGTCGCCGCGACCGATGCCGTGCGCATGCAGGCGGCCCGACAGGCTGCCGACCTCGGCCGCCAATTCGCCGTAGCTGAGCATGCGATCGGAGCCGACCAGCGCGGGCAGGCCGGCGCGCGGCGCGCGCTGCCAGGCCTCGGCGAAGGCCGGAACCAGGCTAACGCAGTCGGATGGCGGCATCACGTTCGAACTGTCCATCGGGGTCGAGCTCCGCCAGCGCGCGGCGCTCGCGTTCGGTGGGTGGCGCGGTGGGGTGCGCGCCATGGGCGTCGAACTCGAAGCCAGTGCGCTGCTGCACCTCCTCGAGCGACGCTTCGGGATGCCAGGATTGCAGTGCCAGCCGGCCGTCGCGCTTGACGAACACCGCGATCGGCGTCACGACGCCATGGAAGCCGCCCCAGGAGGTGCGGAAGTCCAGCTTGGGCACCAGCGTGCGGCGCGAGTGCTCGGTGCGCCAGGTGCAGGCGCGCCGGGCGGTGGGCAGCATCACCGCGCCGCCGCCGCCGCCCGGCAGGCGCACCTTGGGCTCGTGCCAGTTGCCGATCACCGAGTTGTTGGCGCAGCCCTCGCCGTCGATCTGCGCCGCGCCGAGAAAGGTGAGGTCCATGCGGCCGCGCGTGCAGAGGTCGTAGAAGTCCTCGTTCGCGAAGATCGACGCCGAGTGCTCGGCCAGCACCGGGTCGGAGCTGGACAGCGGCACGTGCGAGGGGCGCGGGTCCACGCCGCCGGCGACGTTGATGTAGACGAAGTCCCAGTCGTAGGCCTGCTTGGCGAGCAGGCAGGCCAGCATCGGCAGCGTGGAGTTGACGCCGCTGAAGGTGATCTCGTCGGGGCGGATGAAGCGCGCGAGGTTGGTGGCGATGTAGGAGAAGCCGGACCAGGGGTTGTTCATGCGCTCACCTTCGTCTCGGGCCCCTGGGCGAGGTGGGCCTGCAAGGCCTCGTCGCCGGGGCGCAGGTAGGCTTCCACCGCCGGGTAGTCGATCTCGTAGTGCGGCCAGCAGGAGCCCGGCCACGCGCCCTGCGGCATCACGGCGAAGGCCTCGACCATGAAGTACGGCACCACGGTCGATTCCGGCTGTGCGGTGAAGACGCTGCTGTCGACCAGCTTCTCGGCCACCACCAGCACGCTCTTCGCGGCGCGGCTCATGATGCGGTCCCAGTGGGAGGTGCCGGCAACGCGCACGTTGCCCCATTCGTCGACCTCGCTCGCATGCAGTACCGCGAAGTCGGGCTGGATCGCCGGGATCACCCACACCGGCTCGCCGGCGCCGTAGGGGTCGGGCAGCCGATGCCAGCCGTTGAGCTGCGGGATGTCGCTGCCGTGCAGGCCGCCGCAGGGCTGGAACGGCACGCCGAACGCGGCCGCGCGCAGGCCCGCGGTGAGGCTGGCGCAGGCGTGCTCTTCCAGTACCACCTCGCGCCGCTCGATCGCCTTGCGGTAGGAAGGCGCCAGGCCGAAGTTGCCTTCCATCGCGACGATGCCGGCGCGCACCTTGCGCACGGCGCCGGCGCGGCACAGCAGGTCGATGTCGTAGCCGGGCGATTGCTTGATGATCTCCAGGTCCTTGCGGCCCTGGCGGATCAGCTCGCGCACGAACGAGAACGGCCCGCGGTGCAGGAAGCTGCCGCCCAGCGCGAGGGACGCGCCGTCGGGCACCAACTGCACCAGCGCGGACAGCGACCTGCGCTTGTCCTTGCCTGCGAAACCAGAAGGCATGTCTTCTCCTTACTTGCCCAGGTACCGGCGCAACCGGTCCTTCAGGCCGAAACGTGCGGCCGAGCGCACCAGGCTGGCCAGGTCGGCATCGGGCTCGTCCTCGCCCAGCACGCGGTACAGCGCGCCGCGGGTGGCGTCGTCCAGCACGTCGGCTTTGGCCTCGGCCTCGGCGACGAGGCCGTCCCACTGCTCGGGGGCGGCGATGCGGTTGACGAAGCCCATGTCGCTCGCGCGCTGCGCGTCGAAGCTGCCGACCTCCTCGAGCACGCTGCGCGCCACCGCATTGCCGACGATGCGGCCGAAGCGGCGCGTGCCGAGCACGAGGCCGAATTTCAGGCCCGGCATGCGGAACACCGCATCCGGCGCGGCGACACGCTGGCGGCACACCGCGAACAGGTCGACGCCGGCGCCGAACACCTTGCCGTGCGCCAGGCCCAGCGTCTGCGCCGGCGATTGCGCCACCGCCTGCAGCAGCATCTCGATGCGCACGAAGCGCAGCACCAGGTCGCCTTCGCTCTGCGCCTCCAGGTCCGACAGGTCGAAGCCGGCGCTGAAGCTCTTGCCGGCGCCGCGGAAGACCAGCAGTCGGGCCCCCTGTGCATGCGCCTGCTCGACCGCCTGCAGCAGCTCGTCGACCAGCGTGCCGTTCAGCGCATTGAGCTTCTCGGGCCGGTTCAGCGTGAAGGTCCAGCGGCGGCCGGCCGAGCGGACGTCGAGTTCATTGCTCATCGGGTGGGGTCTCCACAATTTCAGTCGCGGAAGTCGCTGCCGAGCCGGTCCAGCATGCGCAGCAGCGAGGTCCAGGCGCGCGCGCCCTTGGTGCGCGTGGCATCGTGGAACTGGGCGTCGGCCGTGTCGGCGGCGGCGGCCGGCATGGCGACGACGTTGTCGATGCCGCCGGCCATCGCGTCCACCTGGATCTGGCAGGCGCACTCGAGGTAGTACATGACCTCGAAGGCCTCGTGCGTGCTGGCGCCCACGGCGAGCAGCCCGTGGTTGCGCAGGATCATCGCCGGCGCGTGGGGCCCCAGGTCGCGCACCAGCCGCTCCTGCTCGTCCAACTCCAGCGCGATGCCTTCGTAGCCGTGGTAGGTCACGCGCTGCTGCACGCGCATGGCATGCTGGCTCAGCGGCAGCAGGCCGCACTTCATCGCCGAGACGGCGACGCCGGCGCGCGAGTGCGTGTGCATGATGGCGTGCGCGTCCGGCCGCGCACGGTGGATGCAGCTGTGGATGACGTAGCCGGCGCGGTTGATGCCCAGGCCGGTGCTGTCCGACAGGATCTCGCCGTCGAGCGTGAGCTTGACCAGCGACGACGCGGTGATCTCGTCGAACATCAGTCCGAACGGATTGATGAGGATGTGCTCGGTGCCGGGGATCTTGGCGGAAAAGTGGGTGTAGATCAGGTCGGTCCACTTGAAGTGAGCGGCCAGCCGATACGCCGCAGCGAGGTCGATGCGCGCCTCGCGCTCGGCCGGGTCCATCGCGGCCATGCTGGCCACGCGTTGCAGGTCGACGGCGGCGCTCACAGTCCCACCTCCTCGACACGGGCTTCGGCCGGGCGCAGCGGGCCGAGAATCTCGTCGTTGTGCTCGCCCAAAGCCGGCGGGCGCATGCGCACCGCGGCGCCGTCGGCGCCCCAGCGCACCGGCGAGCCGAAGGTGCGCGTCGACTTGCCGTTGGGCAGCGTCAGCGGCTGTATCCAGCCCATGTGCGCGACCTGCGGATCCTCGAGCACCTGCGAATAGGTGTTGATCGGCGCACACGGCACGCCGGCGGCGCGGAAGCGCTCCAGCCAGGTGGTCGTGTCCGCCTCGGTGAACATCGTCTCCAGGATCATGAGCAGCGCGTCCTGGTGCTGCGCGCGCGAGGTCGGCGAGACGAAGCGCTCGTCGGCCAGCAGGTCCGGCCGGTCCAGCACCTCGCACACCGCGCGCCACAGCGCGTTGTTGCCGGCGGCCATGCCGAAGTAGCCGTCGCGGCTGCGGAAGACACGGTACGGCGCGTTGCGCGGATGCGCCGAGCCGAGCGGCTGCGGATCGCGCCCGCTGCCGAAGTACTCCGAGGTCTGCAGCGCCGCGATGCCGAGCGTGGCGCCGAGCATCGACACGTCCAGGTGCACGCCGCGGCCGGTGTTCTCGGCCGCGCGCAGCGCGGTCGCGATCGAGAACGCACCGTAGAGGCCGGCGGAGAAGTCGGCCAGCGGCACGCCGCACTTCACCGGGGCGCCGCCGGGCTCGCCGGTGATGCTCATGATGCCGCTCATCGCCTGCAGCGTGAGGTCGAAGCCGCCTTCGTTCGAGCGCGGCCCCGACTGCCCGTAGGCCGAGATCGAGCAGTAGATCAGCCGCGGATTGAGCGCCGACAGTGCCTGGTAGCCGAGCCCGAGCCGGTCCATCACGCCCGGTCGGTTGTTCTCGATCAGCACGTGCGCCGTGCGGGCCAGCTCGCGCAGCAGTGCCGCATCGCCCGCGTCCTTCAGGTTCAGCGTCACCGAGCGCTTGTTGCGGTTGAGCGAGGCGAAGTTCTCGCTGTAGCCGTCGTTGATCGGCGGCCAGGTGCGCAAGGTGTCGCCGCCGTCGGGGTTCTCGACCTTGATGACGTCGGCGCCCATGTCGGCCAGCAGCATCGCGCAATACGGGCCCGCGGCGACGTTGCAGACCTCGATGACCTGGATGCCCTCGAGCGGCAGTCTCATGCTCATGTTCGTCCTTTGTGATATCCCAAATATTGGGACTTGAATCTTGAACTTTGATTCTACGGCGCGGGCATTGATTTGACAATAGCCTAAGAAGCCACGATCATCAACTCACGAAACCATGAACTTTAATATCAGCATTTAGGACTTAACGGAGACCTACTCATGCAACGTCGTGACTTCATGCTCGGCGCGCTCGGCGCACTCGCCAGCGCGCCGGCCCTTTCCCAGGCCTGGCCCTCCCGGCCGGTCAAGCTGATCGTCCCCTATCCGCCGGGCGGCGCCAACGACATCATTGCGCGCCTGTACGCCCAGGAGCTGCAGGCGGCGCTGGGCCAGACCTTCGTGGTCGACAACCGCGCCGGCGCCGGCGGCGAGATCGGGGCCGAAGCGGCCGCGCGCTCGATGCCCGACGGCTACTCGCTGCTGTTCGCCGCCATCGGCAGCCTGACCATCCATGCGGTGCTGCCGGCGGCGCAGAAGCCCGGCTACGACCTGAAGACCGACCTGCTGCCGGTGTCGATGGGCGCCGGCGTCCCGCTGGCGATCGCGGTGCGGGCGAGCCTGCCGGTGTCGTCGGTCAAGGAGTTCCTCGACTACGCGCGGGCGCAGAAGCAGAGCGTGAGCTACGGCTCGGCGGGCAACGGCTCGACGCAGCACATGACCGGCGAGTACTTCAAGAGCGTCACCGGCATCCCGATGTTGCACGTCGCGTACAAGGGCAGCGGCCCGGCGCTGAACGACCTGCTCGGCGGACAGATCGACCTGGTGTTCGAGACCCTGCCGGCGCTGAGCGCGCACTTCACGAACCCGAAGATCAAGATCCTGGCCGTCACCGGCGCGGCGCGCAGCGAGCTGCTGCCCGAGACACCCACGCTGCGCGATTCCGGCGTGCCCGGCTTCGAGGTCACCACCTACTACGGCATGCTGGCGCCCAAGGGCACGCCCAAGGCCATCGTCGAGCAGGTGTCCGCGGCGATGCAGGCCATCGCACAGAAGCCGGAGATGAAGGCCGCGCTGAACAAGCAGGGGGCCGTCGCCGTCGCCACCACCCCGGCCCGCATGGACGCGATGATCCAGGCCGAGATCGAGAAGTGGGCGCGCGTGCAGCAGTCCGCGCAGATCAAGGCTTGAGCCCGAGGGCGGCGCCGCGCGCCGCCCTCGTCGCATGGCGTCCGACCCGGCAACAAAGGCCGGCCCGGACCCGCGTTCAGGCAGCGGCCTGTGTGACGAACTTGACGTTGTAGTAGGCCTCCATCGCCTCGGTGCCGCCTTCGGAGCCGTAGCCCGAGTCCTTGACGCCGCCAAACGGCACCTCCGGCAGCGCCAGGCCGAGGTGGTTGATGGTCACCATCCCGCTCTCGATCTCGGCCGCGGCACGCGTGGCGTTGCGGATCGAACCCGTGAAGACGTACGACGCCAGGCCGAAGGGCAGCCGGTTGGCCTCCTCGAGCGCCGCATCGATGTGCTTGAACGGCGTCAGCGTCACCAGCGGGCCGAAAGGCTCGAGGTTCATCGCCTGCGCGGCGAGCGGCACGTCGCTGAGGATGGTCGGGGCGAAGAAGTTGCCGCGGCCGCCGACACGCTCGCCGCCCAGGCGCAGCTGCGCGCCCTGCCCGACCGCATCGCGCACCAGCGACTGCATCGCCTCCAGCCGCCGCCCGTTGGCCAGCGGGCCCATCGTGGTGTCGGGCGCCAGGCCATCGCCGACGCGGATCGCGCGGGTCACCTCCAGCAGCGCCTGCGTGAAGGCCTCGTAGACGTCCTGCTGCACCAGGAAGCGGGTCGGCGCGATGCACACCTGACCGGCGTTGCGGAACTTCGCGATCGCCAGCAGCCGGGCCGCGGCCGGGATGTCGGCATCGTCGAACACCAGCACCGGAGCGTGGCCGCCCAGTTCCATCGTGATGCGCTTCATGTGCTGGCCGGCGAGCGCGGCGAGCTGCTTGCCCACCGGCGTCGAGCCGGTGAAGGTGACCTTGCGGATCACCGGGCTCGGGATCAGGTACGACGAGATCTCCGAGGGCGTGCCGAACACCAGGTTCAGCACCCCCGGCGGCACGCCGGCGTCGTGGAATGCGCGCACCAGCGCCGCGCAGCTCGCGGGCGTCTCCTCGGGGCCCTTGAGGATGATGGAGCAGCCCGCGGCCAGTGCCGCGGCGATCTTGCGCACCGCCTGGTTGATCGGGAAGTTCCACGGCGTGAAGGCGGCCACCGGCCCGACCGGCTCGCGCAGCGACAGCTGCGTCACGCCCTCGCTGCGGGCCGGGATCACGCGGCCGTAGCCGCGCCGCGCCTCCTCGGCGAACCAGTCGATGATGCCGGCGGCGGCGCTGGCTTCCGTGGCCGCTTCCTTCAGCGGTTTGCCCTGCTCCATCGTCACCAGTGGCGCGATGGCTTCGGCGCGCTCGCGCATCAGGTCCGCCGCACGCCGCAACGTGGCCGCGCGGTCGAACCCCGAGGTCTTGCGCCAGATGCGGAAGCCGCGCTCGGCGGCGGCCAGCGCGCGGTCCAGGTCGGCGCGCGAGGCGTGCGCGACGCGGCCGATCTCGCTGCCGTCGGCGGGGTTCAGCACCGGCAGCGTCGCACCTTCGACCGCCGCGCTCCAGGCGCCGTCGATGTAGAGGGAAACGTCGGGGTATTGAAGTTTGGTCATGGGTATTCGTGTCCGGATGGCGTGGAAGGGCGGCGCCTGCGACATCGAGCCGCTGCGCCTCGTCGTGCAACGACCGAGCTCGGCCCGCGAGGGGCGTACCGCGCCGATCGGGGTGGGTGTGCAAAAGTGGACTTCGCGGGTCTCCTCGTCGGCTCGATCGCGCGCGTCAGCGCCCGCTGAAAACGCGGCGCGCGCTTCTCGCGCAGGCGGAACCGCCCGTCGATCACTAGCTGGGTGTCCTGGCAGTTCGTCATTCGATGGATCTCTTCATCGGGACGGCGCCCACTTCCTTCACCCATCGCTGCACGAGGTCGGGAAGTTGCTTCATGTCGTGGAAAGTCTGGTGGACGCCGGCTTCCCGCAACCGCAGGCCCTGCACCTGGTGGTCATGCGCCAATCCGGCATAGGCGAACACCGTCATGCCGGCGGCGAGTGCTGCCGACGCGCCTGCAACGCTGTCTTCGATGACGAGGCAGCGGCTCGGCGCGACTTTCGACGATCGCGCTGCCAGCAGGTACACATCGGGCGCTGGCTTCGGCCGAGAGACCATGTCGCCTGTGAAGACCCGATCCCCGAAGGTGCCTGAAAGTCCGGTGCGACGCAGGACTTCCGTGACATAGCTGAACACGCTGTTGCTGGCGCAAGCTTTGTGCAATGGAATTTGAGACAACGCCTCGTGGATTCCGTCGACCATCGGCGCCCGGATCGCAGCGTCGAGAGCCCGACGGCGAATCGCCTGGATGGCGTCGGCTGGCAAGGGCTTGCCGACCATCGAAGCCGTGATCTGCAAGACCTCCACGATTCGGCGGCCGAGCAGCGGCGTGACGACCGGACGCACATCTGCACCCGGCCAGCACCGCTGGAGTTCGTCCACGAGTACGTCGCCGACGACCGCTTCGCTCTCGATCAGGACGCCGTCGCAGTCGCAGACTAGCAGCAGATCGGGGCGGGGGTGCGTTGGCCACATGGGCTGGGGCGCGTCGCGAGACGTGTTCACCTCGCTGGACCGGACTTCGACGTCTCAGTGGAAGTGAAGGCCGCCGCAGACATTCAGCGCCTGTCCCGTCACGAAGCGCGACTGCTCGGAGGCAAAGAACAGCGCTGGTCCGACGACATCCTCAGGGGCCCCAAGGCGCTTGAGCGCCGTCGCCTGCTCCCATTTGAAGACGGCTTCCTCGCTGCCCAGATTGTTCCTTCCCATTTCGGTAAGGATGATCCCGGGACACAGTGCATTCACGGTGATTCCGTCCTCGCCGATCTCCTGAGCGAGCACACGCGTCAGGGTGACGACCGCGGCTTTCGTTGCGGCGTAGTGGCCTTGCATTGGAGCCCCCTTGCGGGCAGCGACCGACGCCATGTTGATGATGCGCCCGGACTTGCGCTCACGCATGTGGGGCACGACCGCTTGGCACATCATCAGTACACCTTTGACGTTGACGTCGAAGTGCGAGTTCCAGGTCTTGTCGTCAATGTCCTGGAGCGAAGAAAGCTTGAGGATGCCCGCGTTGTTGATCAGCACGTCGATGCGGCCAGCGGCGGCGATGGCCTGGTGCACCGTCTGCTCGACTTGCTCCCGATTCGAGACATCGAGCAGGTACACGTGCGCTTGGCGACCGCAGCTTGAAATCTTGTCGGCCGTCTTGCGCAGATCGCGTTCGGTGCTCGGGAGGTCGGTGAGGACCACGTCATAGCCGGCTGCAGCGAAGCCGACAGCGATGGCCTGTCCAATGCCACGGCTGGCACCGGTCACCAATGCCACCTTGCCGGTGGTGTTCTCGTCAGTCATGAGGATCTCCTTCTTCGATAGTTCGCCGTCAGGCGTAAGCTGAGGTGCGCTTCGGGGTGGTGTTCATCATCCGGACCGTCTCGTCGAACGACACCAAGTTGGCGCCGGAACCGACGCCGGTCGCCACGATGGCAGACGTGGCGGTAGCCAGGCGTGCGCAATCCCGCAGGTCCCAGTCGTGCACCAGGCCCGCGATGAAGCCGCCGGTGTACGCGTCACCGCAGCCCGACGTGTCGCGCACCTGGATGTCGTGGGCGGGTACGGCGAACTTCAAGCCGTCGCGCGTCATCACGAAGGAGCCGTCCGCACCCAGCGAGACGGCACACGCGCGCGCCCCTTTGTCGATGAAATAGCGCGCACATGTCTCGGGATCTGCGGACCCCATCAATGCATGCGTCTCGTCGATGCTGGGCATGAAGAAGTCGACGTAGGGCATGAGCGGTTCGACCTTGGCCAGCGTTTCGCTGCGCGCCTGGATCAGGTCGAGCGTCGTGATGCAGCCTGCAGCTTTCGCATCCCGCAGCAGCGCGACGCTGGGCTCACCGTCCATCGCCAGCAGCGAACCGACGCCGCCGAGATGGAGGACCTTGCTCTGGCAAGCGGCCGCTTGCACCGAAGGGGTTATGCGCCAATGGGCCGATGCGCCGCGGGCATGCAGCACCGGACGGGAGCCGTCCGGGCGGATTGGCAAAATGGTGGCAGACGTGGGCAAGCCCTCGATCTGTTCCATGAGCGACGTATCAATTCCTTCGCGTGCCAGGGTGTCGAGGATCCATTGAGCCTTCTCATCCGAGCCGACCGCGCCGACAGCGCGGGTACGCAAGCCGAGCCGGCCGCACGGCACCGCCGTGCCGCCGGCCGTGCCGGCGACCGTGAGCCGGATCTCGTCGAGAAAAATACGGCTGCCGCCGGGAGGAATCTCGGAAACAGGAACACCGACGATGTCGAGGATGTACGTTCCGCAGACGCTGACGTCATAGGTGGTATGCATGGCAGTGAACTTGCTCCGGGAAAGTGAACCGATGCGGTCGGAAAGAGGTGGCGCTCAGCCCGCCCGCGACGCGGGCTGCTGACCGTAAGTGCCGTACTTCCGGAGCACGCGGTCCATCTCTTCGTCAGAAAGCGTGGGCGGCTCGCCGAAGGGAAGGCAGGCCAGGTAAAGCGTGGCCAGTTCCTCGACGGTCACGGCGAGATTCATCGCTTTCGCGAGCGTGACGCCGGCTGCAACCGTGCCGTGGTGGGCGATGAGGCAGGCACGCCGGCCTCGCATCGCCGTCACGATCGAGCGTGCCAATTCCTCGGATCCGAAGGTCTCGTACTTGGCACATGGAATGTTGTTGCCGCCAGCGCCGGCGATGACGTAGTGGATGGCCGGGATCGGGCGCTCGAGGATGCTCACGGCCGTCGCGTTCGTCGAATGCGTGTGCACCACGGCGTTCAATTCCGGCCGCTCCGCGAGGATCTCCCTGTGGAATTGCCATTCACTCGAAGGCAGCACCTCGCCTTCGAAGGACCCATTCCAATGCACGAGGACGATCTTGTCGGGGGTCATGCCCTCGTACGGCAGCCCCGTCGGAGAGATGTAGAAGCCGTGCTGGGCTCGCACGCTGATGTTGCCGGCCGTGCCCTTGTTGATGCCCAGGCGGGCCATACTCTGCAGGGCGTCGACGATTTCGCCGCGGACGGCGAGGTCCTGGTCTGGGGTCATTTGATTGCATCCTGATGCAGGCGACCAACTTCAGTGGCTGGACAGCCGTAGGTGCTTGCGCTCTCTGCGATCGCGCCCGCCGCTGCACGTCTGCCGGCGTTCGGGCGCTCGCTATTTGCTGGCCAGCAGCGCGTTGAGCCTCTCCTGCAGGTACTCCTCCTGCGTGCGGCCGTCCGGCGCCTTGCTGCCCCAGTAGTCGGCGTTCCAGGCCACCGCCACCTTCAGGTTCTCGGGGTTGTTCGGCCAGCGCGACTTCAGCTTCGGGTTGCCCGCCTCGTAGACCAGGGGCGAGGGCACCGGCACCGCGTAGAACTCGGCCAGGCGGGCCGCGTTGTTGGCGTCCAGGCGGTACGACAGCAGCTTGTGCGCGGCCTCCGGGTTCGGCGAGTTCTTCGGGATCGAGAAGAAGTCGTAGTACGTGAAGCCCTGGTTCCAGGTCATGTTCAGCGGCGTCTCCGGCTCCTTGATCAGCAGGTCGTTGATGCGGCCGGCATAGGCCATGCACATGTCCGCCTCGCCGTCGAGCAGCAGCTGCGGCGCCTGGGCGGCCGTCTGCCACCACTTCACGACGTGCGGCTTGATCTCGCCGATCTTCTTCAGCGCCCGGTCGGCATCGATCGGATACAGCTTCTCCTTCGGCACGCCGTCGGCCATCAGCGCGGCCTCGTAGACGAAGCGCGACCAGCCGGGCATGCAGCGCTTGCCGGGAAACTTCTTCACGTCCCAGAAATCGGCCCAGCTGTTGGGCCGCGTGGCCGCGTACTTCTGGGTGTTGTAGGCCATCACCACGCCGATGACCTGCAGCGCGACGCCGTTGGGCCGCACCGCGTCCTTGGGCAGCGAGGCCACGGTCTTGCGGGCCTCGGGGGTCAGCTTGTCGTAGTCGATCTTCGCCAGGCAGCAGTCGGCGAGCAGCTTGGTTTCCTGGTCGAAGATGAACACCAGGTCCCACTCGGTCTTGCCGGCAGCGACCTGCGCCTTGACGCGCGGGCCGCTGCGCGCTTCCTGCACCGTCGTGACCTTGATGCCGGTCTCCTTGGTGAACGGGTCGTACATCAGGCGACGCAAGGCTTCGCCGTAGGCGCCGCCCGGGTCCTGCATGATCACTTCCTTGTTCTGCGCCGATGCGGGCGCGCTGCAGACGGCGGTGAGCGCGAGCGCGGCTGCCAGCGGTTTGAGCTTCATGGGGTGTCTCCTGGCCTAGCTTGGAAAGTGAATGGAGTACCGGGCAGGCGCTAGGGTCGACCTGCCAGCGTCCGGCGAGCGAAAGAGATCCCTGCGACGACCAGCACGACCTCGAGCGTGGAGACCACCGCCAGCACCGGGTTGAGCTGGTAGTTGACGTCGGCCCACAGGCGCAGCGGCAGCGTGGACATGGTCGATCCGGCGAGGAACATGGACAGCACCAGTTCGTCGAAGGAATGCAGGAAGGCGAAGAACGCGGCCGCGCCCAGGCCCGGCGCGATGGCGGGCAGCGTGACCTGCGTGAACACCCGCCACGGCGCGGCGCCGTGCACGGCGGCGGCGCGCTCGAGCGAGCGGTCGACCGATTGCAGCGAGGCCGCGACCAGCACCACCACCAGCGGGATGCCGCCGATGGCATGCGCCATCGCGACGCCGGGCACGGTGCCGATCAGGTCCAGGCGCAGCACGTAGGCGTAGAGCGACAGGCCCAGCACCACCGGCGGCACGATCAGCGGGCTCACCAGCAGCGTCATCACCAGCGCCTTGCCGCGAAAGCTCGAGCGCACGATGGCCAGCGCGGCTGCGGCGCCCAGCACCAGGGCCAGCAGCGCGGACAGCAGCGCGATGCCGACCGAGGTGCCGAATGCCGTCATCCAGCCGCTGTCGGAAATGAACTGGCGGTACCAGCGCAGCGAGTAGCCGGGCGGCGGGAACGACAGGTAGCTCGCGCTGCTGAACGAGATCACCGCGACCACCACGATCGGCAGCACCAGCACCAGCACCACGCCCAGGCCGGTGGCACCGGCGCTCCACGAGCCCACGCGCTCGGGCAGCCGGCCGAGCAGGCGCAGCAGCGGCCAGCCGACGCTGTCGGCCAGCGTGGTGTGCAGCGTCTTCGCGAGGCGGCTGTGCACGCCCCGGTGTTCGTGGGCGGCGGCGGGCAGCTTCTGCCCGCCCCAGATGAACTCCAGCCCGAGGAAGCGGCTCGCCACCGCCACCAGCAGCAGCGTGATCGCCAGCAGCACCACGGCCAATGCCTGCAGGAAGCCTTCGCTGGTCAGGAAGTCCGACTGCTGCGTGATGTGCATCGCGAACATCTGGTCGCCCGGGCCGCCGAGCAGCGTGGGCGTGATGAAGAAGCCGAGCGCCGAGACGAACACCAGCAGCCCGCCGGCGGCCACGCTCGGCAGCGTCTGCGGGAACAGCACGCGCCAGAACACGGCCAGCGGCCCGGCGCCTGCAGCACGGCCGGCGCGCAGCACGGCCGGGTCGAGCCGCGTCAGCCCGCTGTAGATCGTCAGGATCATCAGCGGCAGCAGCACGGCGGTCATGCCCAGCAGCACGGCGCCGCGGTTGAACAGCAGCTCCGCCGGTGCGTCGGTGAGCCCGAGCCACTGCAGCACCTGGTTGATCGGGCCGCGGCGCCCGAGCAGCACCATCCACGCATAGGTGCGGATCAGGATCGCCAGGAAGTACGGCAGGATGACGGCGCCCATCAGCACCGTCTTGAGCAGGCCGGTGCTGCGGTAGATCAGCAGCGCCGCGGGGTAGCCGACGACGGCGCACAGCGCGACCACCGAGCCCGCGATGCCGATCGTGCGCACCAGCGATTCCCAGTACAGCGGCACCGCGAAGACGCGCGCGAAGTGGGCGAACGCCGTCGGGCCCTGGAAGCTGATGCGCACCAGGTCCAGCAGCGGCAGCGCATAGATGAAGCCGAGGAAGACGACCGCCGGCGCGAGCAGCCAGGCCACGCCCGGCCGCTGCCAGCGCAGCCGGGCGTGGTGCGAAGGCAGAACGGCAACGCTCATGCCAGCACCCACGTGTCGGCCTGCGCCCACGCCACGTGCACCTCGTCGCCGATGCTCGGCACCCGCGCATGCGCGCCGTCGAGCGTGCGCATCTGCAGGTGCGCGCCGCTGGCCAGGCGCAGGTCGACGCGCAGGATCTCGCCCAGGAACACCGCGTCGGTGACGTGCGCCGGCAGCGCGCCGGGTGTCTGCGGCGACACCAGGCTCACGCGCTCGGGGCGCACCAGCAGCTTGGCGGGGCCGCGGCCGATGCTCGGCGTGGCGACGCCGGCCTCGAACTCGAAGCCGGCTGCGTCGCGCACGCGGGCCAGCTCGCCGCGCCGCTCGATCACCTCGACGTCGAGCAGGTTCGATTCGCCGACGAACTTGGCCACGAAGTGGTTGGCCGGCTCGCGGTACAGCTGCGCCGGCGTGCCGAGCTGCACGATGCGGCCGGCGTCGAGCACCGCGATGCGGTCGCTCAGTGCCAGCGCCTCGCCCTGGTCGTGCGTGACGAACACGATGGTCATGCCGAGCTGCCGATGCAGCTCGCGGATCTCGACCAGCGTCGATTCGCGCAGCCGCCGGTCCAGCGCCGACAGCGGCTCGTCCATCAGCACCACGCGCGGACGCAGCGCGATCGCGCGGCCGATCGCCACGCGCTGCTGCTGGCCGCCGGACAGCTGCGTCGGCAGCTTGTGCGCATGGTCGCCCAGGCGCAGGATCTGCAGCACCTCGTCGACGCGGCGCGAGATGCTGAGGCGGTCCACGCCGGCCATGTGCATCGGGAACGCGATGTTCTGCGTCACCGTCATGTGCGGGAACAGCGCGTAGTTCTGGAACACCATGCCGAAGCCGCGCTTGTGCGCCGGCACGTCCTGCACCGGCTTGCCGTCGACCAGGATGCGGCCTTCGTCGACCGGCATGAAGCCCGCGATCATCGCCAGCAGCGTCGACTTGCCGCTGCCGCTGGGACCCAGCAGCGTGAGGAACTCGCCGGGGCGGATCGACAGGCTCAGCTTGTCGAGGATGACGGCCCGGCCGTAGCGGCCGACGACGTCCTGCACGTCGAGGCTGCTGCCGATGCGCAGCGCGGCGTCCCCGGCGGCGCCACGCGGCGCCGCCTCGATGGTGTGTAGGGCCTGAAGCACGGGTTCGGTCTCCTGGTCGGGCTCGACGGGTCCCTCAACTGATTCGTCAGCGTATCCCATATCTTGTTTTTATGATCCTGTATATTGGATAATACTGCTCTCACACCGGTCTTGGCAAGGACCACTCTAGAAACAGGGCGTCATCCCATCATTCATCCCGAATAATGGGATTTGATTGACGAACGTACGAAGTTTCCGGGCGCGCTGAACCAGCGGCGGCGCCTGCGGCCCGCCGGGCGGATGGAGACGGTGGCGCCGGTTGCGGACCGGCCCGGACGACGGCCGCTGCGTCAGCGCCCGCTGAAACGGGGCGTGCGCTTCTCGCGCAGGCTGGCCAGGCCTTCCTGGAAGTCGGCGCTGCCGAACACCGCCTCGGTGTCACGCAGCGCGAGGGCGCTCTTCTCCACCGGCCCCTTGGGCAGCACGTCGGCCGCGAAGCGCTTCAACATCCCCATCACCAGCGGCGCGTGCGCCGCCATGCGATGCGCGATGGCCTGTGCCTCCTGCACCTGGCGGCCGACCGGCACGACGCGGTTGACGAAGCCGACCTGGTAGGCGCGCTCGACGCCGATCTCCTCGCCCAGCAGCATCAGCTCCATCGCGATCTTGTGCGGGATGCGGCCGGCGAGCGAAGCGATCATGCCGCCGGCGAAACCCATCTTGGCCTCCGGATAGACGAACTTCGCGTTCTCGGCCGCCACGCACAGGTCGGCCATCTGCACCAGCACCACCGCGCCGCCGACGCACCAGCCGGCCACCGCCGCGATGATCGGCTTGTGCACCTCGATCACCGCGCCGGGGGTGAAGCGGCGGTAGTCGGGCGGCTCGGTCGCGTCACGGTCGCGGCCGGACGAGAAGGCCCGGTCGCCGGCGCCGGTCAGTACGGCGACACGGTCCTCGTCGCTGGCGTTGAAGCGCAGCCAGGCCTGCTGCAGGCCCCGCTCGACCTCGGTGCTGATGGCGTTGAGCCGCTCGGCGCGGTTGATGGTGATCGTCGCCACGCCTTCGCGTGATTCGTAGGTGACGACGTCGCTGCTCGATTCCATGGGTTCTCCAGTCGGCCCTCAGGCGAGCCGGGTTGCGTCTGGCATGTCGCTCTGCGCCAGCATCTGCTTCAGGCGGTTCTTCAGTACCTTGCCGTTGGGCGAGCACGGCAGCGCGGCCATCGCGTAGATCTCGCGCGGCCGCTTGTACGGCGAGATCCGCTCGCCGAGGAAGGCCTGCAGCTCGGCGAGTGCCGGCCGCTGCGCGGCCACCAGTTCGACGAAGGCGATCACGTCCTCGCTGCTCGCCCCGGCCCGCCCGACGACCGCCGAGTGCACGACGGCCGGGTGGGCGTTCAGCGCGTTCTCCACTTCGAGCGGATAGACGTTGAAGCCGCCGCTGATGATCAGGTCCTTGGTGCGGCCGACGATGAACACGTTGCCGTCCGCGTCGATGCGCGCCAGGTCCTCGGTGTTGAACCAGCCGCCGTCGCGCAGCACGCGCGCGGTCAGCGCCGGGTTGCGGTAGTAGCCCTGCATCACCTGCGGGCCGCGCGCCCACAGCTCGCCGACGCCGCCCGCGGGCACCGGCTGGCCCTGCGCGTCCAGCAGCTTCAGCTCGACGCCGGGCAGTGCGCGACCGACGCTGTCGTCGGCGCGCGGATCGTCCAGCCGCGTCCAGCACAGGCCGGAGCCCTCGGTCAGGCCGTAGCCGTTGTGCAGCGTGAGCCCGGGGAACAAGGCCTCGGTGTCGGCCTTCACCGTCGCATCGATGGGGGCGCCGCCGGCGGCGATGAAGCGCAGCCGCGGCGCGGCCACGGGATGCGAGCGCGCATGCTCGGCCAGCTTGGCGAACATCGCCGGCGCCCCTTGCATGATCGTGATGCCGTGCGTGGCCAGCGCCGCCGCGCAGTCCGCCACGTTGAAGCGCGGCACGATGAACAGCTGCGCGCCGGCGCGGAAAGTGCCGCCGAAGACGGCGGCCAGCCCCATCACGTGCGTGATCGGCAGCGCGCCGTAGACGCGGTCGGCCGGATGCAGGCGGCGCAGCTGCACCATCATGCGGCCGAGGAACAGCAGGTTGGCGTGCATCAGCATCACGCCCTTGGGCTCGCCGGTGGTGCCGGTGGTGTAGATCAGCACCGCCAGGTCGCGCTCGGTGCCTGACACCGGATCGGTCGCCGCGGATTCGTTGAGCGGGCCGCACGCCACCTCGCCCAGTTCGTCCAGGCGCGACAACGACGCCTCTGCCCGCAGCGCATGCGCGCGGGCGTCCGGCGAGTTGCCGACGAGGTACACCACGCGGCGCGGGTCGCAGTGGCAGCAGATGCGGTCCACCTCCAGCGGCGCGCGGCGCGCGTTCTCGAGCACGGCGCAGGCATCGAGGCGGCTGGCCGCCAGGATGAACGCGGCCAGCGCCGCGCCGTTCTCGCCGACCAGCATCACACGGTCGCCGGCACGCACGCCGATGCCGCGCAGGAAGGCCGCGGCGCGCTCGACCGAGGCCGCGAGCGCGGCATAGCTCCACGTGCGCGCGCCCTCGGTGAGCGCGGGCGCGTCGGGGGTCGTGATCGCCCACTGCAGCGCACCCTCGTGGATGCGGCGCAAGCCGTCGCCGCCATCGGCGCGCTGCGGGAGCGCCATCTCGGCCTCGACCGGCGTGCTGCCCTGCTGGTGTCCCATGTGCGCGCTCCGGCCGTTCAGACTGCGTTGACGTTGACCACCACGCGACCGGGAATGAGGCCGTCGAGCAGGCGCCGCGCGGCCTCCGGTGCCGCGCTGAGCGGGATCTCCTCGGCGATGCGCTCCAGCACCGCGGGCGCGACCTCGGCCAGCGCCTGCCAGGCGCGGCGCCGGCGCGGCATCGGCGCCTGCACGCTGTCGACACCGATCAGCCGCACGCCGCGCAGGATGAACGGCGCGACGCTGCCGGGCAGGTCCAGGCCCTGCGCCATGCCGCAGGCCGCGACGACGCCGCCGTAGCGCGTGGCAGCGCAGGCATTGGCCAGCGTGTGGCTGCCCACGCTGTCGACCACCGCGGCCCAGCGCTCCTTGGCCAGCGGCTTGCCGGACGCCGACAGCGTCTCGCGCGCCACGATGCCCTTGGCGCCGAGCGCCTTCAGGCGATCCTGCTGCTCGGGCCGGCCCGTGGCCGCGATCACCTCGTAGCCGCGCGCGGCGAGGATGGCCAGCGCGAAGCTGCCGACGCCGCCGTTGGCGCCGGTGACCAGCACCTCGCCGCCGGCCGGCGTGACGCCCTGCTCCTCCAGCGCCTGCACGCACAGCATCGCGGTGTAGCCGGCGGTGCCGATCGCCATCGCATCTCGCGCGCTCAGGCCCGCCGGCAGCGGCAGCAGGTAGCTGGCCGGCACGCGTGCGCGCTGCGACAGCCCGCCCCAGCGCGATTCGCCGACGCCCCAGCCGTTGAGGATCACCGCGTCGCCGGGCCGGAAGTCCGGATGGACGCTGGCTTCGACGGTGCCGGCGAAGTCGATGCCGGGCACCATCGGGTACTTGCGCACCACCGGTGCCCGGCCGGTGATGGCCAGGCCGTCCTTGTAGTTCAGCGTCGAGTACGCCACGCGAACCGTCACCTCGCCGTCGGGCAGTTGAGATTCGTCGACGTCGGCGATCGACACGCGCGGTGCGGTCGAGCCGGCCTCGGGCTGCTCGAGCATCAGGGCCTTGAACATGTGCAGGGTTCCATTCGTTGGGGTTACGTTCGCGCGCCGGCCAGCAGCTCGATCACCCGCCGCGCCACGATGTCGGCGACGCGGAATTCCGAGTCGGCGCTAACGCCGGCGATGTGCGGCGTCAGGAGCAGGTTGGGCGGCGGATCGGCTAGAGCCGAGCCAGCGGGCAGCGGCTCGTGCTCGAACACGTCGACCGCCGCGCCGCCCAGGCGCCCTTCGCGCAGCGCGCGCACCAGCGCCTGCTCGTTGACCACGCCGCCGCGGGCGGTGTTGACCAGCACCGCACCGGCCTTCATGCGCGCGATCTGCCGCTCGCCGATGAAGTCGCGCGTCTGCGTCGTGATGGGCAGGCTCACGCTCAATACGTCGGCCTCGGCGAGCACGTCGTCGAGCGAGCGGATGCCCACGCCCGGCGGCCCCTGGCGCGCGGCCTGTTCGCCGCTGCGCGCATAGGCGATCACGCGCATGCCCAGGCCCTGCGCGATCTGCGCGGCGCCGCGGCCGATCGCGCCGTAGCCGACGATGCCGAACACGAGGCCGGCGATCTCGCGGCCGCGCTCCGCGTGGGTGCGCGGCCATTGCCCCGCGGCGACGCCGGCGGTGCTGCCGTAGACGGCGGCGCCGCGCAGCAGGATCAGCGCGCTGGTCAGGATGTACTCGGCCACCGTGCGCGAGTTGCCGCCGATGGCGGGCACGACCTCGATGCCGCGCGCGCGGCAGACCTCGAGGTCGATGTTGTCGAGCCCGACGCCGAGCCGGCCGACCACGCGCAGGCGCTTCAGCGCGTCCAGCAGCTCGCCGCGCACCTGCGTGCGGTTGCGCACGATCAGTGCATCGGCGCGCGGGGCTTCGTCCAGCAGTCGCGCCGGCTCGTAGCGCAGTTGCGGGTCGAACACGACTTCATGCCCGGCGCTGCGCAGCAGCCCGACCGCATCGGCGTGCATCGCCTCGGGAATCAGGATCCGCATCCGGCGACCTCACTCGGGCTTGAACTGCGTGAACGCCTCGAGCGCGCGCACCGAGTACACGTAGGCCGCGCCGGCACGCAGCGCGATCGCGGTGCCCAGCGCATCGGCGAGCTCGGCTTCGGTGACGCCGGCCTGGCGCGCGGCCTTCGCGTGCGACGCGATGCAGCCGTCGCACTGCGTCGTCACGGCCACGGCCAGCGCGATCAGCTCGCGCGTGCGTGCGTCGAGCGCACCGTTGCCGTTCTGCGCCGTCGTCAGGCCCTGGTAGCCGGCCACCAGCTTGGGGTTGGCCTTCATCAGGTCGCCCGCGGCCTTGCGGGTGTTGTTGAGCTGGTCGATCCAGTTGTTCAGCATGGGAATTTCCTCGGTTGCGGGATGGGGGATCAAGGGATGCGGATGCGGATGCAGATGAGCAGGTCGAACGTGTATTCAGGCGCGCTTGTACTGAAGCAGTCCGCCGGTGACCTTGGGCGGCCGCGCACGCAGCGCTTCCTCGAGGGGCTCGGTGCCCCAGCCGGGGCGCTGCGGCACGACGAGGCGCCCGCCGTCGTATTCCGGCGCGTGGGTGAACAGGTCCTTCTCCCACGGCAGGCGGTCGACGTCGACTTCCATCACGCGCAGGTTCGGCACCGCGGCGGCGAAGTGGATGTTCATCAGCGTGCACAGGTCGCCGTAGAAGTTGTGCGGCGCGACGTTGACGTCGTGCGCCTCCGCGGCCGCGGCGATCTTCATCGACTGCCAGACGCCGTTCCACACCGTGTCGACGATCGCGACGTCCACCGCCTGCTCCTGGAAGTACGGCAGGAAGCCGCGCACGCCGAACAGCGTCTCGCACGACGCGATCGGCTGCCGGCTGTGCGAGCGCACGTAGGCCAGCGCCTTCGGATTGGCGGTGTCGATCTCGACCCAGAACAGCTCGAAGTCGTCGAGCGCACGCAGCAGCGCCAGCAGGCCCTCGGGCCTGGCGTTGAAGTTCAGGTCGATCAGGATCTGCACGTCGTCGCCGGCGCCCTCGCGCAGCGCCTGCAGGTGCCGGCGCACGTTGCGGATCAGCTTCGGGCTCACGTTCAGCCCGGGCTCGAACGGCACCGCGAAGCCGGGGCGCCAGGCATAGGCGTCGCCGTCCTCGTGGATGAACAGGTTGGTCTTCAGCGCGGTGAAGCCGCGCTCGCGCGCCTCGGCCGCGGTGCGCTTGACGCCCTCGAGGTCGGTCACCGCCGGGCCGTAGAACTTCGGATGGTTGATGCGCCACGTCGGGCAGTGCGACCAGTAGACCGGGATGCGGTCGCGGACGAGGCCGCCCAGCAGCTCGTAGCACGGCACGTTCAAGGCCTTGGCCTTGGCATCGAGCAGCGCGTTCTCGATCGCGCCGATCGCCTGGCCGATCACGCCGCCGGGCGCCGGCCGCGTCAGCGCGCTCACCTCGGCGAAGATGCGTTCGTGCGCGAACACGTCCTGCCCGACCACGCGCGCGGCCAGCTTGTCGATCACCGCGCCGACGCCGGGCGAGCCGAAGCTCTCGTCGTATTCGCTCCAGCCGACGATGCCTTCGTCGGTGCAGAGTTTCAGGAAGAAGTAGTTGCGCCAGCCCGCGTCGCAGGCCAGCGTCTCGATCCTTGTGACTCGCATTCGCGTGCTTTCCGCGTTCAGGCCGCCTGCGCGGCGTTGGCGTAGCCGGAGGTGAAGGTCTTCATCGCGCCGGTGTCCGGGTCGAACACATGGCGCGCGACGCGGCCGATGTCGGCGCCGTAGACGTGGATGCTGATCGAGACCCGGTCGTCGCAGGCGTTGGCGACCTGGTGGATGTCGCCGATCGCCGGCGACACCGGCTCGACGTCGCCGGGGCGCAGTGTGTGCCTGCCGAGCGAGCGCATCGGCCCGCCCGCCGCGGCGGGCTGGAAGCCCTCGCCGTGCTCGGCGCCGCGCAGCATGCCGATCAATCCCCACACGGTATGGTCGTGCACCGGCGTCTTCTGACCCGGCCCCCAGACGAAGCTGACCACGCAGAAACGGCCGCGCGGATCCAGGTGCAGCAGGTACTGCCGGTAGTAGTGCGGATCCGGCTGCGCGTACTCGGTGGGCAACCAGTCGTCGACGCCCACCAGGTCGGCCAGCAGCGCGCGACCGCCGGCCAGGATGCGGGGCTCGTCGGCGCCCGCGGCGTCGACCAGTGCCGTGAAGGCGCTTACGAAGCGCTCGAAGCGCGGGGGCGGGTGGCGCATGGCGCGAGCCTTCAGTCCAGGCTCACGTTCATCGGGCGGATGATGTCGCCCCAACGCTTCAATTCTGCGTCGACGTAGGCGGCGAAGTCCTTCGGCGTGCCGACCACCGGGGTCGCCCCGAGCGTCTTCAGCTTCGCGAGCACGACCTCGTCCTTCAGCGCCTCGTTGATTTCGGCCGACAGGCGCCGGATCACCGCTTCCGGCGTTCCGGCCGGGGCGAAGACGCCATACCAGGCGGTCACGTCGTAGCGCGGCAGTGTTTCGGCGATGGCCGGCAACTCGGGTGCGAACGGGCTGCGCTTGGGGGTCGTCACGGCGACGCCGATCAGCCGCTTGTCGGCAATGAACGGCAGCGCCTCGTTGGCGAACACCATGTCCACCTGGCCGCCCATCGCGTCCTGCAGCGCCGGCGCGCCACCCTTGTACGGCACGTTGACGATGTCGACGCCCGCGAGGCGCTTGAACAGCTCGCACGACAGGTACGGGCTGGTGCCGACGCCGGTGGTCGCGCAGCTCAGGCCCTTGGGGTGAGCCTTCGCGTAGGCGATGATCTCCGGCAAGGTCTTGAACTTGGCGTTCGGCCCCACCGCCAGGTAGTTCGGCACCTGCACCAGGTGGGCCACGGGCACCAGGTCCTTGGTGATGTCGTACAGCGGCTTGCGGTAGAAGAAGTGGTTCAGCGCGTTGGAGATGCTGCCCACGAGCAGCGTGTGGCCGTCCGGGAGGGAACGGGCCACGAACTGCGAGCCGATCATGCTGCCAGCGCCCGGCTTGTTGTCCACGATCACCGTCTGCTTTAGCACCGCTGACAGCCGCTCGCCGATGATGCGGCCCATGGTGTCGGTATTGCCGCCGGGCGGGAACGGCACGACAAGCGTGACAGGGCGTGACGGCCACGCCGCGCCGCCCTGAGCCAGCGCCGCGGTGTGCGTCAGCGCAGCACACGCGAGAGCCAGCAGCGTCAGCAGCGATTTGGATCCGGGCATCGCAGAGGTCTTAAAAGTTGGCTTGGCGAACAAACGTTCGTAGTCCCATATGTTGTTGCAGATCGTGAATCTAATGCTCTTCACTTGCAATCCTTGGTCGGTGAGACGTGGCATGAGTATGCTGCGAAAGGACATCTGAGTAAACAACATTGTGGGAGTTGTGTCCTATTTATTGGGACTGTATGGGGCGGCCGTGCGCGCTGCGCTGAAGCCCGAGACCGAGCTCGGCTTCCACGGCCAGCACAACCTGGCGATGGGCGTGGCCAACAGCATTGCCGCCATCGAGGCCGGCGCGACGCGCATCGACGCCGCCGCCGCGGGCCTGGGCGCCGGTGCCGGCAACACGCCGATGGAGGTGCTGGTGGCGGTGTGCGACCGCATGGGTATCGAGACCGGCATCGACGTCTGGAAGATCCAGGACGTGCCGAAGACATCGTCGTTCCGCTGATGGATTTTCCGATCCGCATCGATCGCGACGCCCTGACGCTGGGCTACGCCGGCGTCTACGGCAGCTTCGAGCTGTTCGCCAAGCGCGCGGAGAAGAAGTACGGCGTGCCGGCGCGGGACCTGCTGGTCGAACTGGGCCGGCGCGGCATGGTCGGGGGCCAGGAGGACATGATCGAGGACACCGCACTGACCTTGGCCCGCGCGCGAGGCCTGATGCCGGCCCGGGCCGCCTGAAAGGAGACCACGATGCCGTTCGCCCAGATCTACATGATCGAAGGCCGCACTGCCGAGCAGAAGCAGGCCGTGATCGAAAAGGTGACCCAGGCGCTGGTCGAGGCCGTCGGTGCCCCGAAGGAAAACGTGCGGGTGTGGATTCACGACGTGCCGAAGGAAAACTGGGGCATCGCCGGGGTCAGCGCGAAGGACCTTGGACGCTGACTGCTGCGCCGGGCGGGGGGGGGCAATGGCCCACTGCACTGCGGTGCAGTTCGCGATCGTGGACAGCGTGTCGCTTGCCCTGGTGCCGATGAGGAGTAGGTGAGTTCCGCGAAGATTCTGTGCGAGGCCGCGACCTCGGACGCCAGTTGGCCCGTCGGGGACCTCGATTTGCTCCAGGCCTAACCGCCGGTCTGAAGTTGCCAGGCATGCCCTTGGCTGCACTTGCCTCATCTGTCGTGATAAGGCAGAGAGTTTTTTGCGTGGCAGCCGCGGCGGCCGCGCCCAGAGAGGAACCGACCTCGTCCGCGGCTGTTGCGCAAAAGACCCCTTGGGTGTTGTTCATCGTGCCGATGGGATGCCCCTGGTACGTGAAGACCCAGACCGGATCCTGACCGCGCAGCTTCTGAATGATCGACCACGCCGCGTCGTTGAGGATCACAACTTGCGCACGCTTGGCCTTCATGGCCGCAGCGGGGATCACAAATACGCTGCGGCCGATCTCCGGTACAGGGACTTCCCAGCGCCAGCGCAGCCCGCAGACGTTGCTGTTGCGCAGCCCCGTGTTGACGGCGAACAGTGCCATGCGCGCGAGGTGCGCTGGCAACTTCGGAAAGAGCCTGTCCTGCTCATCCCAGGTGATAGGGTATGGCGCTCGCCTGGACTCCGGCAGCATCGTGATGAGCGGCGGCAGCGCGTCCAACCACGGCCGACCCGTTTCGTCGCGATACGAACGCGCGGCTCGGTGCAGGATCGTTCGCACGACCTCCAAGCTTCGGTTGATCGTCGTCGCGCAGGCGCCGTCGGCGATGCGCGCACCGACGAACGGTGCGAGGGTCTCATCGTGGATCTGCTGCGGCTCCAGATGCCCGATGTAGGGCTCGAGCTGGCGAACGTGGATGCGGATCGCTTCAAGGCTGCGCAGGTCCTGCGACTGCAGAAGGTAGCGCGCTGCGCAATCAGCAAACCGCGGTCGTGAAGGATTGGCGAGGGCGCGGTCGATGTCCTCCATCTCCGTGCGCAGGCGTTGCTCAGCCTGTTCCTGCGTGACGGCTCCGACGCGCATGCCGATGCGAACACCGCGGTAGCGCTTGTCGATGAAGCACCGGCCATCAGGGCCGATCGTGATGCCAGGAGTGCGAGTCGCAGCCATGGGTATCTCCTGTGACGCGGAAGAGCAACCGTGCTGGGAGATTGCGAAAGAGGCAACGAAAGGCACCTTCGGCACCAGGCTGATCTGACGGGCACCGCGGATCTGGTGCATGTCGCTCGGCTGCGCTGGTGCTGCCTGCGCAGGGGCTTAGCCCGCATGTTTCACGGTAGGTGAGCTGTACGGCCGATTTGGTTGGAGGCAGCCGATTTGGCCGAGATTTGGATCTCGAATTGGGACATTGCGACCCCTGTCGTCCGCAATGGGGCCGCTG
>NZ_JABRWJ010000018.1 GCF_013266755.1 Pseudaquabacterium terrae
GATTCGACTCATGGTGCGCGCGCCCTTCTACGCCACTTCGGGCGTACAGCATCTTAAGTCCAGGCCGGGAATTGTCCTCACGGTTCGCCGAGGTCCCAGTAGTGGTCTGCAGCGCTTAGGCCGGCTAGGTCGCACCTGGAAAGCTCGGATCCAGTTGTCGACGTAATGCCGCGAGGCGCTTGCTCAGTTGTTCGCGCAAGCTCAACAGTCCTTCCCTCGAATGAGCGTAAGTCAGTAGCCTCGATCCTTGGAAGTCAACAGGAGTGTCGGCGCTGTGAGTGAGAAGAATCACTTCCCGCTGAAGAGCATCAGCGAGGCCTATTTCGTACGCAACGTTTGGATTTGAACCTGAAATGTCAGCGACCACAATTCGGCTCCGTGTTAGCGATCGCCAGATGTCTTGAACAAGCATTCGCCCATCGTTGTCCTTTGCTAGGTCCGACTGAAACCCGCAATTCCTGCACGCTTCGGAGATCGTCGCCTCTACCTCCCGCGACCAAGGCATCGAATATGGCATGGCGACGAATACGCGCGCCGTGTCGACCCTTGGAGCGGAGGCACCCAAGAACGAGTTTGTCGGCACTTGCGTACCGGCTCTGAGTCGTTGAGCCAGCACACTGGCTAGATTCCGCCAGATCCTAGGGAACGCGTCTGCAATTGGCTCCAGGCGAGGCCAAGGTATCGTTGCGACAACGGTGCCTTCCGTCGCCACCGCTGTGACGGTGTACTTGGCGGACGGATCAAGCAAAGGTAACTCGCCGAAGAATTCCTCCGGAGCGAGGGACCGAACTAGTGCCCCCTCTCGCCGAAGCTCGACGCTTCCCCCAAGAATCATGTAAATGACTTGGTCGGCGCGATCACCTTCCTTGTAGATCACGTCTTCGCTCGCTACTTCGTATGCCTTAGCAAGCGCAGCTACTTCCTTGGTCACTGAGGCGCAGTCGACGAAGAGCTTCTGCCGAGAGAGAAGGAGATGCAGGGCGCGCCGATTCATCGCGAGCTCCCCGAAGTGTTGCGTGCAGGCTAACGATAACTATCGCCGGACTTGCCCGTTCGTTGCAAGGGCCGCTCGTGGCTGCCGCCGTGCAGCCGTCATCTGCCCGAGGGATGGCTCACGAGCTCAATGGATCCTTGAGTCGCAATGAGCAGCTGAGCCCAGGGCAGCGCCAAAGCGTTCTGAGTCGCGCGCTCTGCCGACGCTTGCCGCCGTGAAGACGCCCGTCAGCTAGTCTCGGGGGGCTCCCCCAGAATCCACGGGGGCGCCATCCAACGAGCCGCCGCCTCCCAGTGCCGCCGCCCGAACTCAACCCTTCCGCGCCGCCCCCCTCGACTTCCGCCCCTTCGCCATCAGGTCCTCCTGCAACGAGGTATCCAACGGCGCCCGGCTGTAGATGTTGTTCACCTGCACCAGCCGCGACAGCATCTCCATGAACTTGCGCTGATCCGCCTCCGACAAGGGCGCCAGGATGCGCTTGTCGCTGCGATCGAGCATCGGGTGGATCTCCTTCAGCAGCGCCGTGCCCTTGCCCGTCACGTTCAGGTGATTGACCCGCCGGTCGGTCTCCGAGCGCGTGCGGGTGATCAGCTGCTTGTCGACCAGGCGGTCGAGCACCTTGACGATCGTCGTCTTGTCGAAGGCGATCATGTTCGACAGGCTGGCCTGGTCGATGCCGGGCACCTCCTGGATCATGTTCAGCGCCGCGTACTGCACCGAGGTCAGGTCCAGCGGCTGGGTCTCCTCGGCGAACAGCGCCATCGAGATCTGGTTCAGCCGCCGGATCAGGTGGCCCGGGCGCGAATAGAACTTTTCGAGCGACATGGGGGGCATTGTAGGCAGCCTCGAAAAAGTGGGAACCACGCTTGACATCCGTCAACCAATGAATAGCATACCAACGATCAGCTGTTCATCAATGACCGGAGACCCGTGATGTTCACCTTCCGTCGCCCGACCCGCCGTCGCCTGCTGGCGGCCGGCGCCGCGCTGCCGCTGGCTGCCGCCTTCGCGCCCGGCGTGCTGGCCCAGGCCTTTCCGAGCCAGCCACTCACCATCGTCGTGCCCTTCCCGGCCGGCGGCATCGCCGACTCCAGCGTCCGGCTGATCGGCGCCAAGCTGGCCGAAGCGCTCGGCCAGCAGGTGCTGGTCGACAACCGCGGCGGCGCCGGCGGGCAGATCGCGGCGTCGGCGGTGAAAGCGGCCAAGGCCGATGGCCACACGCTGCTGCTCGCCAACATCGGCAGCCACGCGATCAACCGCACGCTGTACTCGAAGCTGAGCTACGACCCGGTGAAGGACTTCGAGCCGGTGACCTCGCTGCTGAGCTGGACCCATGTGCTGGTGGTGCCCGCCGACAGCAAGGCGACCAGCGTCGCCGCATTGGTGGCGCAGATGAAGGGCAGCGGCGGCAAGATGAGCTTCGCGTCGCAGGGCGTCGGCTCGGGCGGCCACCTGCTGGCCGAGATGTTCAAGGACTCGGCGAAGGTCGACGCGCAGCACATTCCCTACCGCGGCACCGCGCAGGCGATGCAGGATCTGCTGGCCGGCCGGGTCGACTTCTTCTTCGACGGCGTCGGCATCATCCCCTTCGTCAAGGAAGGCAAGGTGCGCGCGCTGGCGGTCGCCGACGGCAAGCGCCTGGCGCAGTTGCCCGACGTGCCGACACTGGCCGAAGCCGGCGTGCCCGGCGTCGAGGTCACCGCGTGGTTCGGCCTGGTGGCACCGGCCGGCACGCCGAAGCCGGTGATCGCGCAGCTGAACCAGGCGCTGGCCAAGGCGGCGCGCGATCCCGAGGTGCAACGCCGGCTCAACGAGACGGCGATCCGTGTCGGCATCAGCACGCCGGAGACCTTCGCCAGCTTCATGGCCGCCGAAACGGAGCGCCTCGGCAAGGTCGTCAAGGCTTCCGGCGCCCGCGCTGACTGATTCACCCCTGTGGAGTTCAACCCATGATGAAGACGATGTCCCTGATCGTGCTGGCCGCGCTGGCCGCGCCCGCGCACGCGCAGTTCGCCAAGCCCGACGACGCGATCAAGTACCGCCAGAGCGCGATGGCGCTGACCGGCGCGCACTTCGGCCGCTTGGGCGCGATGGCCAACGGCCGCGTGCCCTTCGACGCCAAGGCCGCGGCCGACAACGCCGAGGTCGTGGCGCTGGTCTCGAAGCTGGCCTTCACCGGCTTCACCGACGGCTCGGGGCAGGGCAACACCCGCGCCAAGGCCGAAGTCTGGGGCGAGGCCGACAAGTTCAAGACAGCGGCCTCACGCCAGCAGGAAGAGGCCGCCAGGCTGCTGGCCGCCGCCAAGACCGGCAACCTCGACAACCTGAAGGCCGCCTTCGGCGAGACCGCCAAGACCTGCAAGGGCTGTCACGACAACTTCCGCCGCGAGTGACCCCATGCGGCCGCCTGCGGGCGCGCCGCTCCCCGTGAGGCCCGCGCCGCGGGCCTTCTTTCCCGCCATTTAGTTGGCTTACCGATCTTCCACCATTCATTCACTGTCGTTGGAGACTTCGATGCGCAACACGCCGTCCCGTTACGCCGCTCCCCTGCTCGCCACGCTGGCGCTCGCCGCCGGCCCCGCCGCCGCCCAGTCGGTGACCATCTGGGGCATCGTCGACCAGGGCCTGGTCAAGATGAACGACGGCGCATCGATCGCCGCGAACTCGGGCGCCGGGTTGCGCAACGAGACGGTGGTGAAGCCGGCCTGGCAGAACCGCCTCGGCTTCCGCCGCAGCGAGGACCTGGGCGACGGCCTGGCCGCGTTCTTCGACATCGAGCACCGCTTCTCGGCCGACGATGGCGTGGCCGCCACGCCGTTCTGGACCGGGCGCTCTGTCGTCGGCCTGCGCAGCCCGAAGTGGGGCACGCTGACCTTGGGCCGCGACTACAACCCGGCCTTCTACCCGTCGGTTGCGCTCGATCCGTGGGCCTGGAACACCGTCGGCCAGATGGGCCTGGCGACCACCTGGGCACGCTACGCCGGCAACGACGGCGGGCCGCGCAACAACAACATGATCCAGTGGCGCACACCCGATTTCAGCGGGCTGACGGTGCTGACCATGGTGGCGCTGGGCGAGAACGCAACCAACCGCGGCAACGCCGTCGGTGCCAACGTGGTCTACAGCAAGGGCCCGATCTACGCCGCCGCGGCGGTCGATCGCGCGAAGAACGTCGCCGCCGGCAAGCCCGAAGCCAAGATGTGGTTGCTGGGCGGTGCGTATGACTTCGGTGTCGTGCGGCCGCGGGTGCTGATCGCGCAGTCGACGTCGTTCGCGGGCGTCGACACGAAGTCGGCAATGGTCGGCGCGAGCGTGCCGATCGGCCTCGGCCGCGTGCTGCTCGGCTGGTCGAAGATCAACCCCGACGGCGCGAACAACGATTCGACGAAGTGGGGCCTCGGCTTCCACTACGACATGAGCAAGCGCACGATGCTGTACGCCGATGTCGGCTCGGCCAAGACCGACCGGCAGTCACGCTCGAACGGCTACGACGTCGGCATCAAGCACAGCTTCTGATTCGCACCGAATGCGCGTGCGGTGGCGCTAGCGCGCATGGGCACCGGCAGCCCGCCACCGCGCTGGGCATCCCTTCGCACGCGTCGAGCTTCTTGACACACCACTCGTCGAGCTCGACGCCGAGCACGCTAAGTCCTTGATCCGCCAAGCCCCGCAAGGACTGGTACGAATGTTGCAGCCGGGCGCGAGGTCCGTAATTCCTGAGGAGGATTCATGAACTTCAAAGCCCTGGCAGCGACCGCTGCCGCCCTGTTCAGCCTTGGCGGCGCTCAGGCAGCGGTCACCACGATCAACTTCGACGACCTGGCCGCGCCCTGCCTTTTCTCGGGACAGGCGCCCCTGACCAACCAGTACGCCGCGCTGGGCGTGACCTTCCAGGCCGTGAACGGTCCCGAGATGGAAGTGCTCAACCAGTGCGGAGGCTTCGGTTTCAACGCCCACAGCGGAACCGACTTCCTCGCCTACAACACCGCGGTGACGGGCAGCCAGTTCGACGCCATCATCACGGCGACCCTCGGCAGCGCATCGATCTGGGCCGCGTCCAATCAAGGCGGTACCGCGACGCTCCAGGCATTCGATGCCCTGAACAACCTGGTCGACTCCGATTCCCTGGCGCTGTCGAGCAGCTGGCAGCAGCTTTCCATCAGCGGCAACGACATCGCGTATCTGCGCCTCGTGAGCACCGCGTCGCAGTTCGGCGCCTTCGACGACCTGCAGTTCGACCCGGCCGCCATCCCCGAGCCGGCGACGCTGGCCTTGGTGGGCATGGCGCTGCTCGGCATCCGAGCCAGCCGCCGCCGTTCGGCCACCTGACGCCCGGTCCGGGCGCGTTGGTGCCCGTCGCCAAGCACAGCTTCTGATCACGCCGCGCTGCTCGGCGCCGCCGCCATCGCGAAGCTGTTCTTCCCCGACCGCTTGACCTCGTACATCGCCTCGTCGGCCGCCTGCATCAGCTGGCGGCGCTGCGTGCCGTGGTGCGGGAAGCAGGCGATGCCGATCGACGCGCCGATCTGCACCGGCTCGCCGTCGATCGCCAGCGGCTCGCACAGCAGCGTGACGATGTGCTGCGCGATCTGCGCGACGGCGATGTCCTGCGGACCGCTGTGGGTGAGCGCGACGATGAACTCGTCGCCGCCGATGCGGCCGACCAGGTCCGAGGCGCGCCGCACCGCGGCCTGCAGCCGCTCGGCGCAGCGCTGCAGCACCGCGTCGCCGGCCTTGTGGCCGAGCCGGTCATTGACCTGCTTGAAGCCGTCGAGGTCGATGTACAGCAGCGCCATCGCGCCGCCGGCGGCTGCCGCCTCGGCGATGAAGCGGTCGATCTGCGCCTCGCTCGCGGCGCGGTTCTTCAGCCCGGTCAGCGGATCGTGCTCGGCCTGGTGGCGCGCGTCGTGCTCGGCGCGGCGCCGGTCGGTGATGTCGTACATCACGCCTTCGATCATGTCGCTGCCGGTGGCGGCATCGCCCTGCACCGAGATCAGGCAGTGCACCCAGCGCGCGACCGAATCGCTGCGCATCAGCTCCAGGTCGGCCGACACGGTCTCGCCGCGGGCGATCGATTCGTCGATCATCGCCTCGACGCGCTCGGGCCGCGCGAAGACGCGGCGCACGAACTCGCTGCCGCGCCACTGGCGGATCTGCTCGACCGGCACGCCGATCACCTTCAGCACCGTCGGGTTGCCGTTGATCAGCCGGCCGTCGGGGCCGAGCACGAAGATGCCGGCGCTGGTCGAGTCGAAGATCTGGCGGTACTGCGCCTCCATCGCCTCGACGCTGCCGCGCAGCTCGCGCTCGCGCTGCAGCGCCGCGTCGTTGGTCTCGAGCAGCGCATTGGCACCGGCGATCAGGGTGCCGAGCTCGTCGTCGCGGTGGCTCCACGGCGTCGTCAGGCGGCGGCCGCTGCCCGGCTGGGCCTCGCGCAGCTCGTGCGCCAGCCGCACGATCGGCTGCGACACCAGCCGCGCGCCGAAGACGTACAGCAGCAGCGCCAGCACCACCGTCTGCGCCACCATCGCCGCGGCCAGCGCGCCGGCGCGGCCGCGCGCATCGGCGCGCAGCCGCGCCTGGTCGGCCTCGATGCGCAGGCTGCCGACAATTTCCTTGCTGTCGAAAGGCGCGGCCAGCGGCGTGACGATCACCACGTCGGCGACCTCGGCCGCGCGCGGCTCGCCACGCTGCGCGAGCAGCGTGCCGTCGGGCGCGCGCACTTCCACCCGCGCCACCATCGGGTTGCGCGCCAGGCCCCCGGTCAGCTCGTCGAGCAGGATGGCGTCGCGCGCATAGGCGCCGACCGCCGCGGTCTTCTCCACCGCCTGGGCCATCGCGCCCAGCGCCTCGCGCCGGAAGTCGATCGCCCGCTCGTAACCGAGCAAGTACGCCAGCGCCCCGAACAAGACGCTGACGACCGTCGCGCCGACCACCAGCACCAGCGTGAAGTGCAGCTGCAGGCTGCGCAGGCGAAGCACCGGCCAGCGGCCGTTCACCGCGGCGATCGGCTCGGCACGACCGGAGTCAGCGCCCATCCTTGAGCACCAGCACCACGCGCAGGCCCTTGTCGGCCGGCTCGTGGCCGAGGTAGCCGATCGCGTTCGGGTTGTGCTTGACCAGGTCGACCATCGCCGCCTCGTTCGGCAGCGGCTGCGGCGGCAGCGTCTGGCCGGTGAACATCAGCCGCGCCCAGTAGCTGTTGACCTGCGCCACGCTCTGCCCCGTCAGCGCCTGGTAGAAGCCAGCGCGCAGGGGGCTGTCGCGCGGCAGGTCGAAGGTCTGCGCAAAGTCGCCGCCGGGGAAGCTGCGGCTCCTGCCCATGAAGAGGTCGATCGCCTCCTTCTGCGTCAGCGCCTTCAGCGGGTTCGCCGTGTGCACGATCACATAACTGTCGGCCTGCGCGGCCGTGCCGGCCAGGGCCAGCAGCAGCAGGGGCAGCAGCGCGGCGCGACGCATCGTGGCCTCAGAAGACGAAGTCCAGCGTTGCCGACAGCACGTGCCCGCGTGACGCCAGCGGCCCGGCGCCGCCCCACAGGCCCGAGCCGTTCGGCCCGAAACGCACGCGGTCGAGCTGCAGCTTCAATGCGCGCCGGTCGTGGAAATCCCAGCGCGAGCCGATCGAGATCGAGCGCTGGTCCATCCGCCCGGCATTGCCGCCCGCCTGCGCCGCATCCCCCACGGCCTGCGCCTGCGCCGCCAGCTCAGGCCCGACCAGCGGCGCGAGCTGCTCGGCCCACTGCGGCCGCGCCAGCGGCGCCAGCGACGAGCGCGCGTAGGCGCCGGCCACGAAGAGCGTGAAGTCGCCGAAGCGCCGCCCGACGCTGGCATAGGCATGGCGGCCATCGTTCGCCGTGCGCGCGGCGTCGATGACGCTCACTTCGGCGTGCAGCAGCCAGTCGCCATGCTCGTAGCTGGCGCCGAAGCCGGCATAACGCGCGGTGAACCAGTCGAACAGCAGGTTGCGCTCGAGCTCGGCGGCCTCGGCCGCCAGCGGCAGCGGCAATGCCTGCAGCCCGTGCAGGCCGTCGATCAGCGGCTGGTACAGCGCCGTCGGCTGCAGCCGGCTGCGTGAACGCACGAGGCTCAGCTTCAGCGTCAGGCCATCGGCTTCACGCGTCAGCACCGCGCCGGCGATCGCGTTCGAGCGCAGCACCACGTCGCCGGCCGAGGTCGGGCCGGGGATCGTCTGGCGTCCGCGGCCGGCCAGCAGCTTGGCGCGCCAGCTCGCACCGCCGCCATCGCTCCAGCGCCAGCTGGCGTCGCCGCCGTCGAAGGACTGGAACGGGATCCAGCCGTAGAACTCGGGGAACGGCCGCACCCACGGATAGGCGTAGCCGAGGTGGCGGTAGTCGGCGAGCAGGAAGGCGTCGAGCGCGAGGCGGCCCGCGCGCAGGTCCCAGCCGCCGCCCGGGTGCCAGGCCGCGAAGGCCAGCGTCAGCGCCTCGCGCGCCGGGCTGGTCGGCGCGCGCCGGCTCAGCACGGCCTGCGCCACGACGTCCCAACGCGGGCTCGGGCTCCAGTTGAGCTGCAGGCCGAGGCGGCTGTCGACATCGGCCCGGGTGTCGCGCTCGCTCGCCGGCTGCAGGATCTCGCGCAGGTAGCTGTAGCGCGGGCTCATGTCGGATCTCGCGACGCCGAGCGTGCCGAAGCCTTCGAAGCGCAGCCCGCGGCCGGCGGGTTCGGTCTGCGCCGACACGGCGCCCGCCGCAGTCGCTGCAGCGAGCGCCAGCAGGCATGCCACGAGCCGTCGCATCCGGTGCATGGCGGTCATTCTCAATCGCCGCGTTCGGCCAGCGGCAGCTTTTCGTACAAGGTGGCGCGAGCGATGCCGAGCAGGCGCGCCGCGGCCAGCTTGTTGCCGCCGGTGGCCGCCAGCGCTTCGCGGATCGCGCGGCCCTCGAGCTCGGCGATCGCCTGCGGCAGCGGCTTGATCAGCGGCGGTGCGGCGCCGGCGGCGGCTGGCGCGAGCGCCGGAGCGGGCATGGCGCGCACGACAGGCGCCGCCGGCAGCACGGGCAGGCCGGCGGCATCAGCCGGCATGCGCTGCAGCGCGCCTTCCAGGTGCTGCGCATCGAGCCGCATCTCGTCGGTCATCAGCGCCGCCTGCTCCAGCGCGTTGCGCAGCTCGCGGATGTTGCCCGGCCAGGCGTGCTGCCCCAATCGGTCGAGCGCCTCGGTCGACAAGGTCTTGTGCGCCAGGCCGCTGCGCCGCGCGATGTCGTCGAGCAGCGATTCGGCCAGCGCTTCGAGGTCGGTCAGGCGCTCGCGCAGCGCCGGCAGCCGGATCGGCAGGACATTGAGCCGGTAGTACAGGTCGGCGCGGAAGAGGCCCTGCGTGACCATCGCGCCCAGGTCGCGGCTGGTCGCGGCGATCACCCGCACGTCGATCTTGATCACCTGGTTGCTGCCGAGCGGCTCGACCTCCTGCTCCTGCAGCGCGCGCAAGAGCTTGGCCTGCAGCGCCAGCGGCATGTCGCCGATCTCGTCGAGGAACAAGGTGCCGCCGTCGGCCAGCTTGAACTTGCCGTCGCGCCCCTTGCGCTCGGCGCCGGTGTAGGCGCCTGGCGCCACGCCGAAGAACTCGGCTTCGAGCAGCGTGTCCGGCACCGCGGCGATGTTGACGCCGACGAAGGGCCGCGCGGCGCGCGCCGACGCCGCATGGATGGCATGCGCCAGCAGCTCCTTGCCGGTGCCGGTCTCGCCGAGCAGCAGCACGGTCGACTCGGTGCCGGCGACGCGCCGCGCCTGGCGCTTGACTTCCAGCGCCGCCGGGCTGGCGCCGATGTAGCCGGCGATCGTGTACTTCGAGCGCCGGTTGCGCGTCTGCTCGGCGGCGAGCTGGCGCTGCGTGGTCTCGAGCTCTCGCTGCAGGCGGCTGAACTTGCCCATCAGCGGCTGCATCGTGCTTTCCGGGTGGTCCATCAGCACCATGCCGAGCGCGCCGATGACCTCGCCGGCCTCGTCGCGCAGCGGCACGCGGCTGACCAGGAAGGTGCCGGCCTTGTTGGTCAGCAGGTCGACCATGATCGGCTGCCCCGTCTCGATGACCTGCGCCATCAGCGTGTTGGGCACCACCTCCTCGACCCGGTGGCCGACGAACTCCGACTCGGCCTCGAAGCCCAGCGCCGGCAGGAAGCGCTTGTAACCCTCGCTGATCCAGACGATGCGGTGCTCGCGGTCGACGACCATCATGCCCTGCACCGTCTGCGCGTAGAGGTCGAACATCGAGCGCGCCGCCAGCTTCAGCAGGCTGTCGGCGTCCTGGGGCAGGCGCGGGGTCTGTGCCATGCGCGGCACTCTAACGCGCCGGGGCCTGACGAATCGGCGGCCGCGTCGTCCCTCACTCACGATGACTTTCACGATGGCTTTCACCTGCAGCGCCCTGCCCCTCTCCCCGATTGGCCCCGGCTTGTGGCATCGTGCCCCGATGGACCGGCATGATTTCATGCGCGCCTGCAGCGCCGGCGGCCCGCGCATCGCCGAGGCGCTGCGCGAGCTGCAGCGCGACTACGGCCGCGCGCTGCTGCACGAGGCGATGGCCGCGCTCGGCGAGCTGCAGGCCGCGCGCGACCTGCTGCAGGACACGCTGATCAAGGCCTGGCAGCGCTGTGCGCAGTACCGCGGCGAGTCGGAGCTGTTCCCGTGGCTGAAGAGCGTGCTGCGCCATGGCGCGGCCGACCAGCTGCGCCGCCGGCGCCCCGAGGAGCCGCTGGCCGATGAGCAGGGCCAGGTGTTCGCCGAGGTCGAGGCCGCGCTGCAGCGCCACGCCGCGCAGCCGACGGCGCCGGACCAGCTGATGAGCATCGCCGAGCTCGAGCGCGTGTACCGCGCCTGCCAGGCCCGCTTCCAGCGCGACCACCCGGCGGCCGCCAACGTCGTGCGCTGGATCGCCGAGGACGACCTGGAGCCGGCCGAGATCGCCGTGCTGCTGCAGCGCAGCCCGGGCGCGACGCGCGAGTACCTGTCGCAGTGCCGCAAGAAGGCGCGGCTGTATTTCCACGAGTGGTACCTGCTCGCCAGCGGCAGCGCGCCGCCACGCGAAGCCGACTCACCGCGAAAGGCCGCCGATGAATCCGTCTGACGATGCCGAGGACTGGGCGGCCGCATTGGCCGGCAGGCCGCGGCCCGGCACCGCGCCGGCGACCGTGCTCGAAGCGCAGCTGTTGCGTGCCGCCGCGCGCAGCTGGCGGCCCGAGCTGCAGGCCGAGCCCGCGGTTGATGCCGAAGCCCGGCTGCTGCAGGCCGCGTCAGCCGCCGGGCTGCTGCAGCAGCGCCGGCGCTGGTGCGCCGGCTGCGCCGAGCGCTGGCAGCGCTGGCGCGCCTGGCTCGGGGCTTCCCGCGCCTGGGGCGGCGCACTGGCGGCGGGCTGCGTCGGGCTCGTGCTGCTGCTGCCGCTGCTTCAACCCCCGGAGCCGGAGGCGCCGACCGTCCTGCGCGGCGAAGCAATCGACGGCGTGCAGCTGCTGCGCGATGCCCGGCCGCAGGCGCGGCGCGATCAGCTGGCGGTCGAGCTCGAAGCCCTTGGCGCGAGCGTGCGCCGCTATGAGCGGCTCGGCCGCTTCGGCCTCGATGCAGAGTGGCCGTCGCCCCTAACGCCTGATGCGAGCGCCCGACTGGCGCAGCGTGGCTTCGTGCGCGGCGCCGACGGCAGCGTGCGCATCGAGATCGAAGCGGCACCGTGAAACGCTGGCTCGCCGCGCTGGGCCTGGCTGCCTTCGCCGCGGCCGCGCCGGCGCAGCCGGCCGATGCCTGCGCGGGCGTGCCGGCCGCCGAAGCGGCGTGGCTCGCCGCCGACGCCGAGACGCTGCGCCGCAACCACCCGGCCGCCGCATTGGCGCGGGCCTGCGCGCGGCAGACCGCGGACGCCGCGCCGGCCGAGCGCCTGCAGCTTGCGCAGGCGCTCACCGCCAACGGCCGCTACGACACCGCCGCCGCGCTGCTGCAGCAACTGCTCGCGCAGACGCCGCCGGCGAGCCTGTTCGCCGCCGAGCTCGCGATTGCGCAGGCGACGCTGGAAGCCGACCAGGGCGCCTACGCGCGCGCCGCGCCGCACTACGAGCGGGCGCTGGCGCTGCTGCGATCGCTGAACCAGCGCGGCCGGCTGCTCGCCCATGCCGCCATCGGCCACGCGCAGGCGCTGCGCACGCTGCGCGAAGCCCCCGATGCGTTGGACCGCGCCGAGGCGCTGCTGGGCGAAGCCGAGCGCGAGCTGCACGACGCGGGCCTCGCGAAGAGCCGCGAGATGGGCGACCTGCTGAACCAGCGCACGATGCAGGCTTATGCCCGCCAGGACCTGGCCGCGGCGATCGGCCATGCGCGCGCCGAGGTCGCCCTGATCCGCGAGCTCGACGGCGCCGATGCGCCGGACGCCTTCGACGCGCTGGCCAGCCTCGGCGCGATGCTGTCGCAGCTCGGCCGCGGCGACGAGGCCGAGGCCGCGCTGCGCGACGGCCGCCGGCTGATGGCGCTGCATCCTGCCGTCTCGCCGGCAGCGCAGCTCGGCGTGCTGAACAACCTGTCGGCACTGCACCAGGACCGCGGCCAGTACGAGCCGGCGCTGGCGGTGGCCGAGGAGGCCGTTGCGTTCGCGCAGCAGCGCTTCCCGAAGACACCGGCGATGCACCTCGTCGCGCTGAACAACCGCGCCACCTGCCTGATGCACTTGTCGCGGCTGGCCGAGGCGCAAACGCGCTTCGAGGAGGCGCGCGCGCTGCTGCGCGACAACCCCTCGATGCCGGCATTGCGCCGGCTGCGGCTGCTCGACAACCTGGCCGAGCTGTACGCGCGGCTCAACGACGCTGAAGCCGCGCAGGGCGTGATCGACGAGGGGCTGGCCGTCGCCGGCCGCGACGCGAGCTTCGGCTACTGGCACGGCCGGCTGCTGCGCCTGCAGGCGACGCTGGCCGCGAGCCAAGGCCGCTGGGCCGAGGTCGATGCGCTGCACGCGCGCTCGATGCCGCTGATCGCCGCGGCGATCGGCGAGCGCCATGTCTTCGTCGAGGTGTCGACGGTGCACCGCTGCATCGCGCAGGTGTCGGGCCGGCTGACGGGCGAGGCCTGCGACGCGCTGCGGCAACGGCTGCCGGCGCTGAATGACGTCGTGCCGCTGCACCGCTTCCGCGTCCATCATGCGTTAGGACTCGCCGCCGATGCCGCCGGCCGTGGTGCCGAGGCGCGTGAGCACCACCTGCGCGCGCTGGCCGCGGCGCAAAGCGCCGGCACCGCCCATCCGCTGTGGATCGCCCACGACGCGCTGGCGCAGCACCTGCGGCGCAGCGGCGCGCGCGCATTGGCGATCAGCTTCGGCAAGACGGCGGTCGAGCAGATCGAGGCGATGCGGCGCGATTTCTCGCGCACCGCGCGCGACAGCGAGCGCCAGTTCGTCGCCGACAAACATGCGGTGTACCGGCGCCTGGCCGACTGGCTGGCCGAGGACGGCCGCATCGACGAGGCACTCGACGTGCTGCGATTGCTGAAGACCGAGGAGTTCCTCGACTTCGTGCGCCGCGACGGCGCCGCCGCGCTGGCGGGCGGCCCGGCGCTGACGCCGCGCGAGGCGGGCTGGCGCGCCCAGTCGCCCAAGGCGGGCGGCGACGGCGCCGCAGCCGAAGCCGCGCGGATCGCGTCCTGGCAGGCGCTGCTGCGCGAGGCCGCCGACGAGCCGCCGGCGCCGGCGCGCGCCGCGCGGGCACCGGGGCGCACACGCCCGCCGCCGGGCACGCTGGCGGTCTGGTTGTTCGGCAGCGCGACGCACCTGAACCTGGTGCTCGACAGCGCGCAGCGCCGCGACGTGCAGCGCCTGCCGATCGACCCGGCGGCGCTGGCGCGCGACATCGGCCGGCTGCTGGCGCAGATCGGCCGCCGCGACGATGCGCTGCCGCTGCTGCAGTCGCTGCATGCGGCGCTCGGTGCGCCGATCGTGCGCGCCGCGCAGGCCGCACGCGCGCAGCGCCTGGTGCTGCATCTGGACGGCGCCCTGCGTTACCTGCCGTTCGCCGCGCTGCACGATGGCCGGCAGTACCTCGGCGAGCGCTTCGCGATCGAGCAGCGCATCGAGCCGCTGGAGGCGGCCGCCGCGGCGCCGGGCGCGTCCGCTCCCACCGCGCCACGCGCGGCCTACGTTCGCGCCTTCGGCGTCAGCCGCGCGCTGGCCGGCTTCCCGGCGCTGCAGGCGGTGTCGCGCGAGCTCTGCGGCATCGTCGACGGCGAGGTCACCGGCCTCGACGCGGCAGACGGCCCCTGCGAGCGCGGCCTGCTGCCGGGCGTCGGCTGGCTCAACGAGCGCTTCACGGCCGAGCGGCTGCGCGCCGCCGCCGACAGCGTGCGCACCCAGCCCGCCGCGCGCCGCGAGCTGCTGCACCTGGGCACGCACTTCGTGCTGCGGCCCGGTCACATCGGCCGCAGCTGGCTGCTGACCGGCGATGCGCAGCGCCTGTCGCTGGACGCCTTCGCCGCGATCGACTGGCGCGGCCAGGCGCTGATCACGCTGTCGGCCTGCGAGACCGGCCTCGGCGGCGCACACGGCGCCGACGGCCGCGAGGTCGACGGCCTGGCGGCACTGCTGACGCGGCGCGGCGCCGGTGCGGTGATCGCCAGCCTCTGGCGGGTGGAGGACTCGAGCACCGGCGCGCTGATGCGCGCGCTGTACCACGGCCTGCGCGCCGACCCGGACCCCGCACGCGCGCTGCAACGCGCACAAGCGCGGGTCCGCACCCGCACCGACGGCACCTGGCGCCACCCCTTCTACTGGGCCGGCTTCATGCTCAGCCGCCCCGACCAGCACGCGCCCTGACGTTCATCCGACTCGCGCCGTCTCTGCCTTCGTCCGCGCCTCACGCGCGATCCATCCCGACGAAGGAGCCTTCATGCCCTACTTCCGTGTCAACCCGGTCGCCGTCAGCGAAGGCAGCGCCTTCGTCACGCTGACGATCACGCTCGACCAGGCCTCGACCAACGAGATCAAGGTCAACTACGACACCGTCAACGGGCTGGCCTTTCACAACAGTTCGGCCCCCGACTTCCAGCGCAGTTTCGGCACGCTGGTGTTCGCGCCCCTCGAGACCAGCAAGACGCTGCAGGTCAACATCGTCAACAACACCACCGCCGAGGGCGCCGAGCTGTTCTGGCTCGACCTGAACACCGCCGTCAACGCCACGATCGCGCAGCGCTACACGCCGATCCAGATCCAGGACAACGACGGCACCAGCGGCACGCCGGCGATCGCCGTCGGCGACCGGATCGTCGACGAGATCAACGGCACCGCGAGCTTCTTCGTCACGCTGAACCGGCCCTCGACCGGCACGGTGAGCGTTCGCTACGACACGGCCGACGACTCGGCCGTGGCGGGCAGCGACTTCACGGCCGCGGGCGGCACGCTGAACTTCGCGCCCGGCGAAACGGTGAAAACGGTCACTGTCAGCATCGCCAACGACAGTGCCGCGGAGGCCGACGAGTTCTTCCGGCTGCAACTCAGCGATCCGGCCAACGCGACGATCGTCGATGCGATCGGGGTCGCACAAATCGGCCGCAATGACGGCAATCCGGTCAGCGCGCCCTTCATCACGGCCAAGCCGATCGCCGGCGACGAGAGCCAGCCGATGCTGCACTACGTGGTGCAGCTCAGCGCGCCGTCGACCAACGAGGTCAAGGTCGACTTCGACATCGTCAACGGCACCGCGTTCCACAACAGCTCGGCGCCCGACTTCCAGCGCAACCTCGGCACGCTGGTCTTCGCGCCCGGCGAGACCACGCGCATCGTCAGCGTGCCGGTGATCGACAACACCGCGCTGGAGATCGCCGAGCTGTTCTGGCTCGACCTGAACACCCCCGTCAACGCCACCGTGCCGCAGCGCTACACCCCGGCGCTGATGATCGACAACGACGCCACCGCCGGCATGCCGGCGATCGCCGTCAGCAATGTGGTGCTCGACGAGAGCAGCGGCACCGGCAGCTTCTTCGTCTGGCTGAACAAGCCGTCGACCAGCGTCGTGACTGTCGACTACGCCACAGCCACGGCCACCGCCGCTGCGGGCAGCGACTTCCGCGCCGCGGCCGGGGTCCTGAGCTTCGCGCCCGGCGAGGTCGTCAAGACGGTGACCGTCGACATCCATGACGATGCCGAAGCCGAGGCCGACGAGGTCTTCCAGCTGCTGCTCACCAACCCGGCCAACGCCACTCTCGTCGACGGCAGCGGCCGCGCGCAGATCGGCCGCAACGACGGCAATGCGGTCAGCGCGCCCTTCATCACGGCCAAGCCGATCGCCGGCGACGAGAGCCAGCCGATGCTGCACTACGTGGTGCAGCTCAGCGCGCCGTCGACCAACGAGGTCAAGGTCGACTTCGACATCGTCAACGGCACCGCGTTCCACAACAGCTCGGCGCCCGACTTCCAGCGCAACCTCGGCACGCTGGTCTTCGCGCCCGGCGAGACCACGCGCATCGTCAGCGTGCCGGTGATCGACAACACCGCGCTGGAGATCGCCGAGCTGTTCTGGCTCGACCTGAACACCCCCGTCAACGCCACCGTGCCGCAGCGCTACACCCCGGCGCTGATGATCGACAACGACGGCGTCGCCGGCACGCCGGCGATCGCGGTCAGCGACCTGAGCGTCGACGAGAGCGCCGGGACCGCGAGCTTCTTCGTCAGCCTGAACCGGCCCTCCATCAGCGCCGTGACGGTGACCGCCGCGACCACCGACGACACCGCGCAGGCCGGCAGCGACTACCGCGCGGTGAACGAGACGCTGAGCTTCGCGCCCGGCGAGGTCGTCAAGACCGTGACGATCGATCTCTTCGACGACGGCCAAGCCGAGGTCGACGAGTTCTTCAAGCTGACCCTGACCGGTCCGAGCAATGCGACCCTCGCCGACGGCAGCGGCGTGGCGCGGATCGGCCGCAGCGATGGCGCGCCGGCCAGCATGCCCTACGTCACCACGCATGCCATCGCCGGCGACGAAAGCCAGGCGAGCTTGAGCTTCGTGGTGCAGTTGAGCGCGCCGTCGACCAACGAGGTCGAGGTCGACTTCGACATCGTCAACGGGCTGGCCTTCCACAACAGCTCCGCGCCCGACTTCCAGCGCAATCTCGGCACGCTGGTCTTCGCCCCCGGCGAGACCACGCGCGTGGTCACCGTGCCGGTGATCGACAACACCGCCATCGAGAACGGCGAAGCCTTGTGGCTCGACCTGAACTCGCCCGTCAACGCAATCGTTCCGCAGCGCTACACGCCGGCATGGCTGTTCGACAACGATGCCGTCGCCGGCACTCCCGCGATCAGCATCGGCGACGCGGTGGTCGACGAAAAGGCCGGCACGGCGAGCGTGCACGTCTGGATGAACCGGCCGTCGGTCAGCACCGTGACGGTCAACTACACCACCGGCGACGACACCGCGCTGGCCGGCAGCGACTACCGCGCCGCGTCAGGCACGCTGAGCTTCGCGCCCGGCGAGGTCTCGAAGACGATCACGCTGGACATCAGCGACGACGGTCTGGCCGAGTTCGACGAGGCGCTGCGACTGACGCTGAGCAACCCCGTCGGCGGCAGCCTGGCCGATGCGGTCGGCGCGGTGCTGATCGGCCGCAGCGACACCGCGCCGGTCAGCCAGCCGCGGGTGAGCTCCAGCCCGATCACGGTCAGCGAAGGCGACGTGCTGGCCGGCTTCCTGGTGCAGCTCAGTGCACCCTCGGGCAACGAGGTGAAGGTCGGCTTCGACCTGGTCAACGGCACCGCCTTCCACAACAGCTCGGCGCCCGATTTCCAGCGCCTGCTCGGCACGCTGGTCTTCGCGCCCGGGCAGACGACGCATGTCGTCTCGGTGCCGCTGATCGACGACACGACGACCGAGGCCGCCGAGACCTGGACGCTGAGCCTGAGCGCGCCGGTCAACGCCACGCTGCCGCAAGCGCAGACCGGCGGGCTGATCGTCGACAACGACGGCGCGACCACCTTCAGCCACGGCCTCGGCCCCGACAGCTACAGCGTCACCAGCGCGCTCGACCGCATCGCCGAGAGCGTGAAGGGCGGCATCGACACGGTGCGCTCCAGCGTCAGCTACACGCTGCCCGACAACGTCGAGAACCTGCTGCTCAGCGGCGCGGCGCTGAACGGCACCGGCAATGCCGGCAACAACCTCTTCCGCGGCACCGCGGCGAACAACACCTTCGAAGGCGCCGGCGGCATCGACACGGCGGTGTTCAGCAGCCCGGCAGCGGCGTACGGCATCGGCGGGTCGATCACCCAGCTGACGGTCAGCGGTGGCGGCGACGGCAGCGACACGCTGTTCAACTTCGAGCGGGCGCGCTTCAGCGACGTGCTGCTCGTCGCCGACACCGCGCCGGGGCAGAACACCTACCTGGCCTACGCGATGCTCAACGCGGCCTTCGACAGCGCGCCGAGCACCGCGCTGCTGAGCCAATGGACCGCGACGCTGGACCGGCTGGGCTCGCTGGAAGACCTGGCGCAGGCGATGATCAACTTCTACGCGCCGGGCGTGCCGAACGACGTGCTGGTCGCCCACCTGTGGAGCACGATCGTCGAATCGCCGATCCCCTCCGACGCACTGGCGCTGTACACCGGCCTGGTCAACGACGGCACCTTCACGCAGGCCTCGCTGCTGGCGCTGGTGACGACGCTGGACCTGAACACCGTGGAGGTCGGCATCGTCGGCCAGGTGCTGCCGCTCGACCCGGCGTGGTTCCCGGTGCCGGGTTGAGCACTACGAACGGCGTCGCGCGGTCTTGCGGGGCCGCGTCGCCGGCGCGACCCACGGGTTGACGGTGGGCACGCCCGTCGGCAGGAAGTCCGCTTCGTTGCGCGTGGCGACCGTCATGCCGTGCACCAGTGCCGTGGCGGCGATCAGCGCATCGCGCTCGGCGCGCGGATCGGGCACGTGCAACCGCGCGCAACGCAAGGCGACGGCGATGTCGACCGGCAGGATGCGTCCTTCGAATTGCGGCAGCACTTGCCCGTCCATCCATGCGCGCAGGGCGTCGCCCTGCACGGCATCGCGGCGCTGCAGGCGCAGGATGCCCAGCTCCAACTCAAGCACGGTGATGACGGACAGGTGGAGCTGCGCGGCCGACATGTCGGCTGCCCAGGCCAGAACGTTCGGATCGGCTCGGGCGGGACGCCGCAGCTCGCTGACCACGTTCGTATCGAGCAGGATCATGCGCCGAGGTCGGCCGGTTTCACCAGGCCTTCGACGCGAGGCGGATCGAAGTCGAAGTCGCCGCCGTCGCGCTGTGCCAGCGCATCGAGCAAGCTGACGCCCCGGCCAAGAAGGCGCTCGTAGTCGCGGTAGGTGAGTAGGACATGCGACGGGCGTCCCCGGTCGGTGATCACCACCGGCCCTTTGCGCGCTGCTTGCTTGGCGCGGCCGGTGTCCTGATTGAAGTCGCGGCTGGAGAGCGTGGTGGTCGTCATGACGCGGCCCGAGTTCGAGTACGTAGCAACGTTACTACACTCTGGCGTCCTGCGGCAAGCTCGCGGTCGATCAGCTCACCAGCACCCTGCCGCTCTCGGCAGGCAAGGTCAACGACAGCGTTGCCGATCGCGCAGTCAGCGGCGCTCCATCGGCATCCCGCCACTCGGACACCTCGACCGGCAGCGCCTTCAGCGGCAGCTGCACCTCGATCGCCGGCCCGCGGTTGACCACGACGATGCTCACCGCCTGCGCGGTGTAGCGCGCGAAGGCGAGCCAGTGTTCGCCCTGCGCGAGCACCTGGAATGCGCCGTCGCGCCATTCGCGGCGTTCGCGGCGCAGCGTCGCGAGGCGCTTGACGTGCGCCAGCAGCTCGCGGTCCCAGCTGGCGCCGGTCCAGTCCATGCAGCGGCGGCAATCGGGGTCGGCGCCGCCTTCCATGCCGACCTCGTCGCCGTAGTAGAGACACGGCACGCCGGGGTAGGCGAACAGCAGCGTCATGCCCAAGCGCGCCTTGGCGTGGTTGCCGGCCAGGCGGGTCAGGAAGCGCGGCGTGTCGTGGCTGCCGAGCAGGTTGAACTGCACCAGCGCGGTGTCGTAGCCGATCGCGCTGCGCGCGCGGTTCAGCCAGGCCTCGAACTGCAGCGTCGACAGCGCGGCCGGATGGCCGTTGACGTCCTGGCCGGCGAGCCAGGCCCACAGCGGCTGCGCGAAGCCGTAGTAGTTCATCGACGCATCTTCCTGATCGCCCTGCAGCCAGCGCGTCGCCTCGCTGAAATGCTCGCCGAGCATGTAGGCGCTGGGTTGCTCGGACTTGATCGCCTGGCGGATCTGGCGCACGTGGTGCGCGTTGTTGCGCGCGCCGCGGCCCTCGCCGAGCATGTGGATCACGTCGAGCCGCCAGCCGTCGATCGAGTACGGCGCGCGCAACCACTTCTTGACGATCGCGTCGGGCCCTTCGTACACCGCCTCGCGCAGCGCGGCGTGCGAGAAGTCGAGCACCGGCAGCGAGTCGTGGCCCTTCCAGTAGATCGGATGACCGGCGTCGTTGAAGGCGTACCACTGCCGCCACGGCGATGCGTCCGACTGGTCGGCGCCGACCCCCTCGTGCCGGCCCCAGCGGTTGAACCACGGGTGGTTGGTGCTGGTGTGGTTCAGCACCGCGTCGAGCACCAGGCGCATGCCGCGCGAGTGCATCGCCGCCGACAGCCGCTCCAATGCGGCGTTACCGCCGAGCGCCGGATCGACGTTGTCGTAGTCCTCGGTGTCGTAGCGGTGGTTGCTGCCGGAGGTGAAGACCGGGTTCAGGTAGACCGCCGTCGCGCCGACCGCCTGCTGCAGGTGGCCGAGCTTCGCGCGCAGGCCGTCCAGGTCGCCGCCGTAGAACGAATTCGCCGCCTGCGCCGGGTCGAGCGGCGCGCCCCACTCCAGCTGCTGCGCGGCCTGCGGCCGGCTGCCGTAGACCGTCTCGCCATCGCGGTTGGGCGGGCTGTCGCCGAGCGCAAAGCGGTCCGGGAAGACCTGGTAGAAGACCTGGTCGCGCACCCAGGCCGGCGGCAGCTCGCGCACCACGCGGAAGTGCTGCGCCTCGGGCGGAACATGCGGATGCAGGCCATCGGCGCCGAGCCAGCGCTGGCTGTCGCCCGCCAGCACCTCGAAGCTGTACAGCGTGGCCGGGTTGCCGCCGTCCCACGGCATCTCGCCCGTCCAGGCGTGCAGCGCGCCGGCGCGGCCGGCCGCCTTCATCGGCAGCAGGTATTCCTCGTTGTCGGGCAGCACGCGCAGCCAGACGGCCTGCAGCGCCGGCTGGTCGGTCAGCAGCGTGACGCGGCAGCCGGTCTCGGTGCGGACCAGCCAGGGCGCGATCGGGGGGTGCAGCAGCAGCATCGGGGCACTCTTGTTGTGATGATGTGCGGCGATTCTTCGCTCCGGGGCAGCGCGCTGGCGTCCACCGGGGGGGTGGATGATCGCGGTGGACCGGTATAACCCTGTCGCGGCGAAGCGACGTCAGGCCGATCCGGGTCTCCCGGTCGGCCGGCTCCCCCTTGGGGGGGCGACGCCGAAGGCGTCTTGGGGGCCAGGTTCAGCTAGGGTGCTGCAAGTGATGCGCGCGCTGAACGGCTTCGGCGCGCGAGCCAATGGAGAGCTTGCCGTAGACGCGGTTGATGTGCGTCTTGACCGTCGCCAGCGAGACGTTCAGCTGGTTGGCGATCTGCTCGTTGGTGTAGTGGCGGCCGATCAGCTGCAGGATTTCCCATTCGCGCAGCGTCAGGTCCGCGGGCGGTGCGCCGGGTTCGACCGGCGCAGCGGCCGGCGCCGGCGGCGGCGCCAGCATCTGCTGCAGCAGGCGCTGCGCGAGCGCGCGCTCGGCCGGATGGCGCACGATGGCCGGCGTCGTCAGCAGCGCTTCGAGCACCGTGGCGAGCTTCGGTGCCAGCCACGCGGCGTCCCACGGCCCTAGGTCGGCGGCCTGGTCGGTCAGCCAGCCGAGCAGCGGATCAGTGTCCGGCGGCGCGCCGATGGCCTGGATCAGCGCGAGCCGCTGCTGCAGGCGCTGCAGGCGGCGCGCGCCGAGCTGGGCTTGCCAGGCCACGAGCAGATCGGCGGCGAGCGGCCGGCCGGCCAGCGCGGCGGCCGCGGCGGCGAGCACGGCCTGGTGCAGCTCGACCAGTGTCGACGCGTCGTCGACCGCCGGCTGCAGCGCCATCGCCTCGGCCAATACCGCCGGCTGCGGCCGCCGCGCCAGCCACCACAGGCGCGCGTGCAGGTGGGCGTTGCGCCACTTGTGGCAATGGAAGGCCTGCGCCTGGCGGCGATCGAGTGCCTGCAGCGCCTCGGTCGCGGCGTCCAGCGCATCGGCCTGCAGCAGTTCCAACGCGTCGAGCACCAGGTTCGGGAAGGCTTCGTAGGCGGTCGGGGGCAGCGCCGGTGCGAGCGGCGTTTCGTTGCGGCGCTCGGGCTCGGCGAAGCTCGCGCGGCGCAGGCCTTGCAGCCGGCGCAGGCGCTCGAGCAGCTGCAGTGCCGGCGCGTCGTCGATGCCGTGCTCACGCGCCAGCGTCTGCGCCGCGGCCAGCGTCGCCTGCAGGCCCGGCGCGTCGCCGAGCTCGTCGTGCGCGCGCGCCAGCGCGGCGAAGGCGTCGAGCGCCAGCATCGGCAGGCCGTCGCGCCGGCAGGCCCGCACCAGCGCGGCCAGCGGCTCGAGCGCCGCATGCGGGTGTCCTGCGTCGACCAGCGCGAGCCCGAGCGCATAACGCGCCAAGAGCGCGGCCGGGGTCAGGTCGTTCGGATGGCCGGTGACGGCCTGGCGGGCCCAGCGCAGCGCGCCGCGCGCGTCGTCGAAGACTTGCGCCAGCCGCGAATGCACGGCGGCGCGCAGCGGCAGCGGCAGCGCCGGGTCGTCGGTGGCGGTGTGCTGCAGCCGGCGCTCCGCAGCATGCGGCACGCGTTCGACCTCGACCCACCACGCCAGCTGCAGCGGCAGCACCGCATCGGCCCCCGGCTCCATCGACACGCTCGCCAGCAGCGGCCCGAGCACCGCGCGCCGCGGCCGCCACAGCAGAAGCCAGCCGGCGTCGTCGAGCAGCGCGAGCCGCTGCGCTGTGGTGCCGAAGGCCAGCGCCAGCGGCGCCGCCTGCTCGACGCGGCCCTGGCTCTGCAGCCAGGCCAGCGCCCGTGCGAAGGTGCGCGCGGCATCGTCCGGCGCGGCGCGGAACCACTCGGCCAGCGGCGCGGGGTCGACGGCCAATTCGATCGGGCCGGCAGCACGCACCTCGTGCACCGGCCAGCCGAGCACGGTGGCGAGCTCGGTCGCATCGTTCGAGCCGGCCAGCACCGCGGCGGCCCGCACGGCCAGCGCGGTGGAGGAAGCGATCGGATCGGTGGGCAACTTCTGAGCGGGGAGAGGCGAGCGACGCAGCAGTCTATGGGACGTATGCTCGCCGAGATGTATGCCCCGTCGTTCGGGCTGGCGCGCGAGCCGTTCTCGATCGCCCCCGATCCCCGCTTCCTGTTCATGAGCGAGCGCCACCGCGAGGCGCTGGCGCACCTGCTGTTCGGGCTGCAGGGCGGCGGCGGCTTCGTGCTGCTGACGGGCGAGATCGGCGCCGGCAAGACCACCGTCTGCCGCTGCTTTCTCGAGCAGTTGCCGGCGCACTGCAATGTCGCCTACATCTTCAACCCGCGGCTGACGGTGACCGAGCTGCTGCGCTCGGTGGCCGACGAATTCCGCATCGAAGGCCTGCCGCCGCACGCGAGCGCCACGGTCAAGGACTACCTCGATCCGTTGAATGCCTTCCTGCTGCGCGAGCACGCCGCCGGCCGCAACAACGTGCTGATCATCGACGAGGCGCAGGATCTGACGCCGGAGCTGCTGGAACAGCTGCGCCTGTTGACCAACCTCGAGACGGCAGAGCGCAAGCTGCTGCAGATCGTGCTGATCGGCCAGCCCGAGCTGCGCACGATGCTGGCGCGGCCCGCGCTGGCCGCGCTGGCGCAGCGGGTGATCGCGCGCTACCACCTGCAGGCGCTGTCGGCCGCCGAGACCGAGGCCTACGTGCGGCACCGGCTGGCGGTGGCCGGCGGCACCGGCCCGCTGCCCTTCGACGCCGGCGCGCTGCGGCGCATCCACCAGCTCGCGCGTGGCGTGCCGCGGCGCATCAACCTGCTCGCCGACCGCGCGCTGCTCGGCGCGTGGAGCCGGCGCCGCGAACGTGCCGACCGCGGCATCGTCGACAACGCGGCGCGCGAGGTGTTCGACGAGGCGGTGCCGCGGCCCCGGCGCCTGGCGCTGGCCGGTGCGGGGCTGCTCGCGGCGGCGGGGCTGTGGGCGGCGGCAGCGCATTGGCCGATGACCGCGCCCGCCGAGGCCCGGCGCGTGGTTGCCGCACCGGCGGCGTCGGCAGTCAGCGCCGCGACGGCGCCGAGCGCGCCGGCCTCGGCCGCAGCGATCGCGCCGGTCCCGGCGATCGAGCTCGATGCGCTGTGGCAGCGCCTCGACAGCGACGAAGCCGCCGCCTGGCGTGCGCTCGCCGCGCTGTGGAGCGACAACCCGCTCGCTGCCGACCCCTGCGCTGCCGACCAGCCGCTGCGCTGCCAGCGCAGCACCTCGCTGACGCTGGCGCAGATCCGCGCGTTGGACCGGCCGGGGCTGATCACGCTGGTCGATCCCGGCAACCGCGCGCGGCCTGCGCTGCTCGTCGGGCTGCGCGATCGGCACGCGCTGCTGCGCCTGGGCGATCACACGCACGCCGTGGCGATCGACGCGCTCGCCGCGCGCTGGCGCGGCGACTTCGCCACCTTGATGCGCCGCCCGGCGGACAACGAAGGCATGCCCGACTGGATCGCCGCGCAGCTCGGCGCCGGCGAGGCCGATGCCGCGGCACTGCGCGCGCGCATCGCCGCCTTCCAGCGCGCGCAGGGGCTGCCGGCCGATGGTGTCGCCGGGCCGCTGACCTTGATGCAACTGAACCGCGCCGCCGGCATCGACGAGCCGCGCCTGATCATCGAACGTTGAACGTCATGAGAACGAGAAACCGGTGCTTCTCCCATGGTCAGCAGTGAGTCCGGCGCACGACTGCCGTGGTGGACCCTCGTTGCCACTGCCGCAGGCGGTGTTCTCACGTACTGCGGCGTCGGAATCCTCCTGATCGGGTTTCGATTTCTGCCGGACCTGATGAGCCTCGCAGAAGATCCAGCACCTTTCTTCGCCGGCAATGATCCTGAAGTCCTGGCGCCCTTCGTCCTGCTGCTCATTCCCGGAGTACTTGGCGCCATCGGCACGCGCCACATGCTGCGCATGGCGATCGAGGGCGTTCGAAGTGGAGAGTCGTCGAAAATGATCGCCAGAGCGATCGGCGCGTTTCTGTTCTCAGCGCTGTTGCTGGTCATCGCCGCGCTGTTCACCAGCGGTCGGGTGCAGCGCTGAACGTGACGAGATAAGCAAGCAGCATGTCCTACGTCCTCGATGCCCTGCGCCGCGCCGATGCCGAACGCCAGCGCGGCGCGCTGCCCGGGCTGCAAAGCCAGCCGCTGGCGCCGGCCGATGCCGCCGCGGCACGCCCGACCGGGCGCCGGATGGTGCTCGGCGCTGCGGCGCTCGGCCTGCTGGTGATCGGTGCCGGCGCGGCCTGGTGGGCGCTGCTGCCGCAGCCGCCAGCGCCGACCGTGCCGGTGGCCGCGGCGCCGGCCCTCGTCACGCCCACGCCGGCCCCAGCGCGGCCGGCATCGGTCGCCCCCTCGCCCGCGCTGCCCTTGCCACTGCCGGTCGCGCCGCCAGCCGCGAAGGCCGAACCGGCCTATCTCCCGAAGTCAGCGGCCAGCGCGGCCGCACCCGCGCCACCCGCAACGCCCGCGCCGCCCGAGCGCCTGCCGACACTCGCCGAGCTGCCCGAAGCCGTGCGCCGCACGCTGCCCACGCTGCAAGCCGGCGGCGCGATGGATTCGCCGCAAGCCTCGGCACGGCTGTTGATCCTCAACGGCCAGCCGTTCCGCGAAGGCGACCAGCTGGCGCCCGGCCTGACGCTGCAGACGATCCGCCTGCGCAGCGCCGTGCTCGACTACCGCGGCACCCGCTTCGAACTGAAGTACTGAGCGACCGACCTACCAGCGATCCGAGCGGATCTGCGGCAGCCACGCACCATCCTTCAGCAGGTACACCGCCACCGCCGAATAACGCTGCTCGCCATCGGCCGCGAAGCGCATCGAGCCGGTGACCGGCGCGTGGCCGTCGAAGGACGGGTTCTTCAGCCGCTCCAGCAGCTTCTTGCGGTCGGCGGTGTCGTTGCGCGCCATCGCGTCGGCGACCAGGTGCACCGCGTCGTAGGCGTAGTGCGCGCCGTAGATCGGATCGCCCTTGAAGCGGGTGCGGAAGCCATCGAGGAAGGGTTTGCCGTTCGGGAACTCGCGCGCCTCGACGATCGGCGACGTGGCATAGACGCCGGCGATCAGCGGCGCCACCTTGTTGAGCTTGTCGGTCTTGATCGTGTCGCCGCCGAGGATGCGCAGCCGCGTCAGCCCCGCCGCCGCAGCCTGCTTGATCAGCGCCTCGACCTGGAAGTCGCCCAGCGTCGTCACCAGCACGTCGGTCTTGGTCTTGGCGAGCTCGGCGATCAGCGGCGCGAAGTCGGTGCGCTTGTCGTCGAGCGACTGGCGCAGCGTGACCTCGCGCTGCTGTTGCTTGATCGCGCCGGCGGCGTCGTCGGCCAGGCCCTTGCCGTAGGGCGTGCTGTCGTCGACCACCGCGAAGCGCTGTGCGCCGGCCAGCTGCGCGGCGTAGGAGCCCATCGCCTTGGCCTGCAGGTTGTCGTTGGCCACCAGGCGCAGCGTGGTGGCCAGATCCTGCTGCGTGTAGCTCGGCTTGGTGGAGATGGCCAGCTGCGGCACGTTGGCCTTGGCGTAGATCGGCGCGGCGGCGATGCTGACGCCGGAATTCAGGTGCGCGATCGCGACCGTGATGCCGGCATCGACCAGCGTCTGCGCCGCTGCTTCGCCGGTCTTGGCATCGGCCTTGTCGTCGGCGGTGACGATCTCCAGCTTCGCGCGGCCCGAGCCCAGGCGCACGCCGCCCTTGGCGTTGATCTCGTCGACGGCCATCTTGGCGCCGTTGACCATGTCCTGGCCCAGTGTCGCCAGGTTGCCCGACAAGGGCTGGCTGACGCCGATCTTGATGACCTCGGGCTCGCCGCTGCAGCCGGCCAGCGCCAGCATGGCAGCCACTGCACCCGCGCCGATCAATCGCCGCTGCCCATTCATCCTGCCGCCCTTGCGCTGAAAACCAGCCATCGTGTGATCCTCGTGAAACGCGGCTCCCAAAACGCCGCGCGCGGATTCTGGCGAGCACTTCGCCGCTGCGGGTCGGGACTTGCCCGCGTGCCGGCTGAATTCGGTGAGCTTGCACAGTTGGTGTAGCGTGCGCGCGTGATTTCTTCAGCAACTGCCCCGGCGAAACCGAGAGTCCGCGTGTTCGCGGTCGCCGGCGCCTGGCTGCTGGCCGTCGCGCTGGCCTGCGCCGCGGCCTACCACTTCAGCGCTGAACGCGCCGGCGCGGCGCTGCGTGCGAAGGCCGAACGCCATGCCGCGGCGCTGGCGCTGGACCTGAACGGCGCCCTCGAGAAGGTCGAGACGCTGCCCTTCGTGATTTCCCTGCAGGCCCAGGTGCAGCAGGGCCTGCAGCATCCCGGCGACGCCGCGCGCATCGACGCGCTGAACCACTACCTGGCCGAGGTGCAGCAGCGCGCGCAGGTCGCCGCCGCCTACGTCATCGACCACAACGGCCTGACGATCGCCGCCAGCAACTGGCAGGACGTGCAGACCTTCGTCGGCAACAACTACGGCTTCCGCCCGTATGCGCGCGCCGCGCTGGCCGGCGACGTTGGCCGCTTCTACGCCATCGGCACGACGACCTCGCTGCCCGGCTACTTCCTCGCCCACCCGGTGGCCGACCCCGGCGGCTCCCACGGCCGGCCGCTCGGCGCGGTGGTGCTGAAGATCAGCCTCGATGCCTTCGAGCGCAGCTGGGCCGGCGGCGACGAGCGGGCGGCGCTGGTCGACCGCAACGGCGTGCTGTTCCTCGCCAGCCAGCCGGACTGGAAATACCGCAGCCTGAAACCGCTGGACGACGCGGCGCGGCGCGAGATCGCCGCGTCGCAGCAATACACCGGCCGGCGCATCGATCCGCTGCCCGCGGCCGCGGCCGCGCTGCCGGTGGTCGAGCAGCCGGTCGGCCCGCTGGGCTGGCGGCTGATGCTGTTCGTCGACCCCGCGCCGGCGCGCCAGGCCGCGCGCGCGATGGCCTTCGGCACCGCGCTGCTGCTGCTGGCCGCGGCGCTGGGCGCGCACGCCTGGTCGCAGCGGCGCGCGCATGCGCGATCGCTGGATGCGGCGCGCGCGGCGCTGAGCGAGGCCTCGACCCAGCTCGAGCAGCGCATTGCCGAGCGCACCGCCGAGCTGGTGCGCGCCAACCGCGACCTGGCCGAGCGCTACCGCGAGCTGCAGCAGGCCGAGCAGCTGCTGCGCGAGACGCAGAACGAGCTGGTGCAGGCCGGCAAGCTCGGCATGCTGGGCCAGATGGCCGCCGGCATGACGCACGAGCTGAACCAGCCCCTGACGGCGGTCAAGGCCTTCGCCGACAACGCCGTCGCCTTCCTCGACCACGGCGACCCCGACAGCGTGCGCGAGAACCTGCAGCACATCAGCGATGCGTGCAGCCGCATGGGCCGGCTGATCGGGCAGCTGAAGGGCTTCGCGCGCAAGAGCGAGGACCTGGTCGGCCCGGTCGACCTGGCAGCGTCGATCCGCAATGCCGCGCTGCTGCTGGAAGCCGATTACCGCCAGCACGGCGCCGCGCTGTCGATCACCGCACTGCCCTCGGCGCGCGTGATGGGCGACAGCCTGCGCATCGAACAGGTGCTGGTGAACCTGATGAAGAACGCGCTCGACGCGGTGGCCGGCGCCGACGAGCGCAGCGTGCACCTGGTGCTGGCGCGCGACGGCGACGACGCCGTGGTGACGATCAGCGACAGCGGCCCCGGCCTGGCGCCGCAGGCGCGCGCGCGGCTCTTCGAGCCCTTCTTCACCACCAAACCCTCGGGCCAGGGCCTCGGCCTCGGGCTGGCGATCTCGTCGTCGATCGTGCAGGCGATGGGCGGGCAGCTGGCGGCAACTGACCCGCCCGGCGGCCGCGGCGTGGGCGGCGCGCAATTCGTGCTGCGGCTGCCGCTGCTCGACACGGAAGAGGAGACCGCCTGATGCCCGGCGTGCTGCTGATCGAGGATGAAGCCAGCGTGCGGCTGGCGACGGTGCAATCGCTGAAGCTGGCGCAGCTGCCGGTCAACGCGGTCGAGACGATGGAAGAAGCGCTCGACCAGCTGACGCCCGAGTTCGATGGCGTCGTGGTCAGCGACGTGCGCCTGCCCGGCCGATCCGGGCTCGAGCTGCTGGCCGAGGCGCAGCGCATCGACCGCGAGCTGCCGGTGATCCTCGTCACCGGGCATGGCGACGTGGCGATGGCGGTGCAGGCGATGCGCGACGGCGCCTACGACTTCGTCGAGAAACCGTTCCGGCCCGACCACCTGGTGGCGGTGGTGAAGCGCGCGCTCGACAAGCGCCGGCTGGTGCTGGAGAACCGGCGGCTGCAGGACCGTGTTCGCAGTGGCGAGGAAGTGCACCTGCTGCTTGGCGAAGGCGTGGCCATGCAGCGGCTGCGGCAGTTCGTCGCGACGATCGGCCCGAGCGGCGCCGACGTGTTGATCAACGGCGAGACCGGCACCGGCAAGGAGGTGCTGGCGCGGGCGTTGCACGCGGGAAGTTCGGGCCCCTTCGTCGCGATCAATTGCGCGGCGCTGCCCGAGACGATGTTCGAGAGCGAGATGTTCGGCCACGAGGCCGGCGCCTTCACCGGCGCGCAAAAGCGGCGCATCGGGAAGTTCGAATACGCCCGTGGCGGCACGGTGTTTCTCGACGAGCTGGAATCGATGCCGCTGGCGTTGCAGGCCAAGCTGCTGCGGGTGCTGCAGGAGCGCTGTGTCGAGCGGCTGGGTGGCAATGCCTCGGTGCCGATCGACTGCCGCGTCGTCTGCGCGAGCAAGGCGGATCTGGCCGAGATGTCGGCGCAGGGGCGGTTTCGGGCCGATCTGTACTACCGCATCGCCACCGTCAACGTCGACCTGCCGCCGCTGCGCTCGCATGCGGAGGACATTCCGCTGCTGCTCGCGCACTTCGTGCAGCAGGCGTGCCGGCGCTACCAGCGGCCGGTGCCGGATTGGACCGCGCAGCAGATGGACGAGTGGCGTGCGCGGGCATGGCCGGGGAATGTGCGGGAGTTGAAGGCGTTTGCGGAGCGGCTTGTCTTGGGTGTGGCCGGTGCCGATGCTGCGCCCGCGGATGGCAGCGCGCTGCCACTGCCGAAGCGATTGGAGCTGATCGAGAAGCGGTTGCTGCGGGAGGCGCTGGCGGCGGCCGATGGGCAGGTGGCGCTGGCGGCGGAGCGGTTGGGGATTCCGAAGAAGACGCTGTATGACAAGTTGAAGAGGTTTGAGATTGAGGGGCGATAGTGTGAGGACTCCATGCAGCACTTCGTTGCGCAATACAGCATCGCGATTCAGACGCTCGGATCCGCACTGCTTGCGCTCGGACCGAGCCGGGCTGCGAAGAAGGCGGCCCCTTTACCTCAAACGCCTACCGTCAAGAAGACCATGCGCCTCGCCCTGCAGTTCGCACTTCTCCCTTTCCTGATTGCCGCCTCCGGCTGCACTACTCCGCCAGAGCAGTACATCATTGTCAACACAGGTTCACCCGCACTCAGAACGCAGGGCGAAGCAGAAGCGGAATTCTTGATCAATGGCCTCTTCGGAAATCGCTGGAGTCAATACGATACGCGTCCCAAGATTCTTTACGCTGAGCTCCCCAAGTATCCAATCGCAGCGCGGCGTGCAGGAGCTGAAGGCCCCGTCGAATGCATCGTTACCATTGCGCCTTCAGGGAAGGTTTCGGAAGTCAAGGTCGTCCGCTCTCCGCATCCGTTTCTGACCGAAGAGGTTCAACGGGCCGCTCGAACATGGGAGTTCGAACCCATCCTCAAGAATGCGATCCCGGTGGAAGTGAAGGTGCCGTTTCGGTACATCTACCGTCTGCAGTGATTGACGGCCGACCGCTCCATCGGGACGACTTTCCTCGAGCTCCTCCTGTGGAACATGCCGAACGTCAGCCGGCACTTGGACCTCCTGTATCGTGCTAAAGCTACTTCGCTCGCTGGTCACTCCGAAACCGTCTGCTGAGGTCGGGGCAGCACCGGCGCTCTCGCCGCCACCCGTCGCGATCTCGGCGGAAGGGTCGCATGACTTCGGCGTCACCGAAAACCTGGTCGACGCGAATGGTCTGCCTCTGCTTGACTGGAACGCCGCCCAGCAGTGGGTAGATGGCATCACCGACGCAGCCGTACAGGCTCGCGCCTGGTCCGATTGCGAGCGTGCATGGCTCGAGCATTTGCGCGCTGCGCTTGGGCCCGCCTATCGGCTGCGCGAGCAGGGTAACGCGATGCTCCTCTCGACACTGCAGAACAATGTCGCCGAGGCCACGCTCACGTTCGTCAACAAGACCCTTCAGCGGGTCGTGCGCATCCTCGATGGCGTCGCGAATGTGCCGGAGTGGGGTCACGACATCCTTGTCGTATTCGACGATGACGACACCTACTACAGGTATGTCGCCCACTACTACCCACAGACTGGAGAATTCGCCGGCAGCGGGGGCATGTACATCAACGCCGGCTGCGGCCACTTCGCGACCGTAAAGGCAGACCTGCGGTCCATCGAGCCAGTCATCGCGCATGAGTTGACGCATGCATGTCTGAGCCACCTACCCATCCCTGTGTGGTTGAACGAGGGCATTGCCGTCAACACCGAGCATCGGCTTTGCCCGCCGAGTTTCGCTGTTTCAACGCCACAGCAAATGCATGCGCGGCATCGCGGGTTCTGGGGGCCAACGCAGATCCAGCAGTTCTGGTCCGGCGAGTCCTTCCTGCGCTCGGATGAAGGCAACGAACTCTCCTACGATCTGGCAAGGATCATCGTTTTTCAGTTGAGTGCCACATGGGATCGCTTTCGTCCCTTTGTGCTCTCGGCCACCGTCGAGGATGGCGGTGCGTCAGCAGCATCCGAGCATTTGGGGGTGCACCTCGGCGAAGTCGCGTCCGCTCTGTTGGGACTTGAGCCCTCCCCTCAGTGGGCACCAAACCCGGCCGCATGGAGCGGCTACGGGCCGAACAAGACGCCTTTCGCGGCCCTGGTCGAGGCGGCGATCAACAGGGATGCACTGATGCTGTTTCGCTAGGATGCAGGCGTCTTGCGCATGTCCAAAGAGCTTCCCTCTTCGTCGATCCCGGGTCTTCGCGCGATCGAACTGACGCCCGATCGGGAGTCGGACCTGCAGCGTTTCTTCGAGGCCAACCCGGCGTACTTCCTCGCCGTCAATGGCCAGCCCGCCAGTCCGAACGAAGCGCATGAAGAAATCCACGGCCAGGTGCCCACCGGTTGGAGCTTCACGAAGAAATGGCTCATCGGCTACCTCGATGCGCAGGACTCGCTGGTCGCAATGGCGAATGTCATTTCCGACCTGCTCGCCCCGCGCGTCTGGCACATCGGCCTCTTCCTCGTTGCCACGTCGCGCCACGGAAACGGCGATGCGCAGGTGCTCTATCGGGATCTCGAGACCTGGGCCGCGTCCAATGGCGCCCACTGGCTACGGCTGGGGGTCGTGCAAGGCAACGCGCGAGCCGAGCGCTTCTGGAAGTCGCTGGGCTATGTGCAGACGAGAACGCGTGAAGATGTCGACATGGGCGCGCTGACCAATACACTTCGCGTCATGTTCAAGCCGCTTGCAGGCGGCACGTTGGAGCAGTACCTTGCGCTCGTCCCGCGTGATCGGCCCGAGCTTCCGAATGCGCACTGACCACCATGCGTCGTCGGGCAGAAACTGCGCAACCTGGATGTCGCCTTGCACGAGGACCGCCTCAGAATCGCCCTGCCTTGGCGTCGAGGCGACAGGTATGTCGAGTTCGTCAGGAGTGCCCCATGATGAAGAAGACGCTGATGTACGTGGCCAACCGGATCTGGCTGATCCTCGGGATCTATGCCGCAAGCCTGCTGGCCGGTGCTGCCACGTTCGCCCTGCTGGAAGGAAAGAGCTTCGGTGACGGGCTCTGGTGGGCGACCGTCACCGCACTGACGATCGGCTATGGCGACCTGACGCCCGTCACCCCGGCCGGCCGTGTCGCCGGCATCTTCTTCGGGCACTTCTGGATCTTCATGGTCATTCCGATGATCATCGCGAACATCATCCTGCATCTGGTCGAGGACCAGAACCAGTTCACCGACGAGGAACAGAAGGAACTGATGCAGCGGCTCAGGAATGTGGAAGCGCTGCTGAATACAGGCCCCGCGGCAGCGCGGCGCGATGATGCCTCGCTGGGTCGAGGGGACGCATGACCACGCTGGTACCGATGACCGCGGCGGAGTTCGAACGCTACCTGGAGGTGGCGATAGCGGAGTTCGCGCGCGACAAGGTGGCATCCGGCCAGTGGACTGAAGCGTCGGCACTGGAGTTGTCGCGCCGGGACTATGCAGAGTTGCTTCCGCAAGGAGTCTCCACGCCGGGCAACTTCATCTACACGATTCGTGATGACACAGCGCAGGAAACCGTCGGGATGATCTGGTTCGCCGTTCAGGAGCGCGGAGGCCAGCAGGTCGCCTATGTCTACGACGTTGCTGTCGACGCCGAACATCAGCGCAAGGGGCATGCAAGCCGCGCGTTCCTTGCACTGGAGCACGAGGTCCGCAAGCAGGGCCTTGCTGGAATCGCCTTGCATGTCTTCGGTCACAACCGCGGAGCGCTCGCCCTGTATGAACGGCTCGGCTACGTTCCGACCAACATCAACATGTTCAAGCCGGTCGGGAATGCGGGTGTCTGATCGGCCACGCCTCGAGACAGCGTCGTTGGTGCTGCGCGCATTCGCACCCAGCGATGCCCCGAGGATCTTCGCACTGAGTCAAGAAGACGGCATGAGGAAATGGCTGTCGAACCAGGTCTATCGAGATGAAGCCCACGCCGCGTCAGTGCTCGCATTTCTTGCAGCGCAGTACCGTGCCGATATCGACCTCGAGGCGTCGCCCTATGTGCTGGGCATCGAACTGAAGACCACCGGCGAGTTGGTCGGGCACGTCGGACTCAGCCCGCTGCGCGGCGAGGTCGAAATCGGCTTCGCCGTTGCGCAGGCGCACCAGCGCAAGGGCATCGCCACCGCGGCCGTGCGCGCGCTGTGCGAATGGGCGGCCGAGAAGGCCCCGACCACGCGTATCCTCGGAATCGCCGCACGACAGAACAGCGCTTCTCAGCGCGTTCTCGTGCGAGCGGGCTTCCAGCGTCAGGCAGAGACCGAGATGCTCTTTCAGGGCATTGAACAGCCGGTCATGGTCTTTGCCTACGCACCGCAGAGACAGTCCGACCAATGAGCACCTTCACCTCCTGACGAGCGAGCAGCGATGCGCTTCAACCACCGGGACGCGGCCGAGGGCGACCTTCCGCGAATCGTCGAGATCTACAACGCCGCCGTGGCGACACGCGAGTGCAGTTGCGACCTGGAACCCACGACCGTGGAGCAGCGCCACGCGTCGTTCATCCGGCACACGCCCGACCACCGCCCGCTCTGGGTAGCGTTCGACGCCGACGCGGCGTCGGCCGGCGTGATCGGGTACCTGGGGTTCTTCCACTTCATGAACGAGCGCCCGGGCTACTTCATCACCGCAGACCTGGCGATCTACCTGGACCCGCGCTACCAGAAGCAGGGGCTGGGTACCTACCTGCTCGGCCAGGCCATCGCACACGCACCGCGGCTCGGCATTGAAGTCCTGACCGCGACGATCTTTGCTTCGAACACGGGAAGCATTCGCCTCTTCGAGAACCACGCCTTCGAGCGCTGGGGCTACATGCCGCGCGTGGCACGGCTCGAATCGCTGGAGCGCGATCTGGTGCTGGTCGGTCGCAGGTTGACGCCATGACGGCCGCTCAAATGCGCCGCGCCGCACTCGCAACCGTCCTCCTGTCCGCACTTTCAGCGCAAGCGGGCTACCTGAGGGTGACGCTTTCCGACAACAACACCCGACTGACGCTGACCAAGACCGGCGGCGTGAACGTGCTCGCGCCGGCGTTTGCCGAACAGGTCGGATTCAGCGAGGTCAAGCTGTCCGCCGATGGCAAGCATGTCGGCTGGCTGGCGCTGTTTCCGAACTGCTGCACGTCCTATCCCATCGCGCTGAAGCTCGTGGTGCTGGACGATGCAGGCCGGCTTCATACCTTCGATGGCGAAAAGCTGGCCATCTTCGACTGGTGCTTCGTGCCCACCCGACGCGCGGTCGCGTTCCGGCAAGGCGTGCTGCACGGCACCGACGCGCAGCACTTCGAGCTGCGCCGCATCGAAGACGACCATCGCATGGCCCAGTACGACTATCCGCACGACGAGCAGCGGCAGGCGCATGCGCGAAGCAGGGCGCCGCGCTGGCTGCGGTGTGTTCCGGAATGAAGCTCTCGCTGTTGTTCGCTGATTGCGAAGTCGCCTCGGTCGATCACGCAGACAGCGGCGTCTCGATTCGCCTGTCGGCGGCGCACGTCGAGCAAGCGGCCACGTCGCAGACCGAGAAGCCTCTCTCCGGGTTCTCTCGCGGCGTCAACCTGTTCCTCGAAGGCGCAACGCTGCACGAAGCGACCGCACTCTTCGGCCGCGTCAGCGCCGGTCGTGTCCAGCTGGCCGGGCAATGGAAGTCTTCAATTCCACTCCCTCTGCTGCACGTCGGTCCCGTCACCCTCGAACTGGCCTTCGCAAACCAGTCGCAGCTCACGGTTTCGGCGCATGGCCTTCAATGCCGGTTCAATGGCGACGCCAACTTCGCAGAGTCCTACTTCTGCTAGGCTTTCCAAGACATCGACGTCATCAGCCGCACATGGACCTTGCCTTCCTTGTCCCGCGCACGGAGCTGACCAGCCTGCTCGAAGTTGTGCGACGGAAGTACGGCGGATATCACGTGCTCGACCACTGGAGGCAGGGCGAGTTTCACCATGATGTCGTGCTCCAGGTAGAACACCCGCACCCCGACATCCCGGGAAGGGTTCTGGTCCTGGGCACCAACTGCAACGGCGGCATCAAGGAGGTGCTGTGCTTCGCGGATCTCCCTGACCGTTGGGCGCTTTGGCACTACCGGTGCCCCGAGAACCCGGAGTTCAGCGGCGAGTTGCCCTCGCTCCTTGGATCCGCACGCACGAAGATCTGGTACGACCCGTGCGGCCTGCTGGGAGAGGATGGGCCGAGTGAACTGAGGCCGGAGTACCGACAGCGCATGCGTGGTGGCGGTTGGTGCGCTTCGGAGGCAATGCCACCCGAACGCGGCCAGGGACAGGAGTAGGCCTGACCTAGGCTTGACCAGGCGCGTTCCCGTGCGCCGCCCGCGGCACCCAAAAACAACGCCCACCGCGCTACACACCGTGACAAGATCGCGGCCGACGTTCTTCCAGCGCGGAGGCAGTGGCGAATGTCCGCTCGGGCGCCGTCGGCGCTCCTTCATCCCGCAGGCCGCCTGGCCTGCGTGCTGTGCTGCGCGGCCGCCTGCGCCACGGCCGGCGCCGCCACCAGCCGCATCGACGAAGACGATCTCGACCAGGCCTACGGCGACAAGGCGCTGATCAGCATCGCCACCGGCTCGCCGCAGCCGCTGCGGCGCGCACCATCGGTGGCCAGCGTGGTCACCGCCGAGGACATCGCCAACGCCGGCGCGACGCAGCTCGACGAGGCGCTGCTGCTGGTGCCCGGGCTGCACGTCGGGCGCAGCGCGATCGGCTACGTGCCGATGTACTGGGTGCGCGGCATCACCGGCAGCGTGTCGAATCCGCAGCTGCTGCTGCTGCACAACGGCTTTCCGTTCATCAACATCTACAACGGCGACAAGGGCAACCAGTGGACGGCGATGCCGCTGGCCAATGTCGCGCGCATCGAGGTCATCCGCGGCCCGGGCTCGGCGCTCTACGGCGCCAACGCCTATGCCGGCGTGATCAACGTCATCACGCGGCCGGCGAGCGCCACGCCGTCGACCACCCTTGGCGCCCGCGTCGGCTCCTTCGACACGCAGGACGCCTGGCTGCTGCACAGCGGCGCGATCGGCGGCTTCGATCTGGCCGCATCGCTGCAGATCGGCCGCAGCGACGGCCAGCGCCGGATCATCGAGGCCGACAACCAGACCCGGCTTGATCGCCTGTTCGGCACCCGTGCGAGCCTGGCGCCGGGCCCGGTCGACACCGGCCGCGACCTGCTCGATGCCACGCTGGAGGTCGCGCGCGGTGCCTGGCGCTGGCGCAACGACTACAAGCGGCGCGAGCACGTCGGCACCGGCGCCGGCGTGTCGTCGGCGCTCGACCCGACCAGCGAGATCAGCGCCGAATGGTTCAGCAGCGAGCTGTCGTGGAGCGAGCCGCAGTTGGCACCGCACTGGAGCGCCGGCGCGGCGCTCGGCGGCCAGTGGTCGGCCGACGTCAATCCGCGCCTCGTGCTGTTCCCGCCCGGCACGCGTTTTCCGACCGGGCTGTTCCCCGAAGGCGTGATCGGCGGACCGAACCGCTGGCAGCGCGGGCTGCGCGCGTCGGCCTATGCGCTCTACAGCGGCTTCGCGGGCCATCAGGTGCGCATCGGCGCCGGCCACGACGATGTCGAGCTCTACCGCGCCGAGACCTGGAAGAACAACACGTTGAACGCAGCCGGCCTGCCGGCGCTGACCGGCCCGCAGGTCGAGTACTCGGCGATCCAGCCGCACATCCTGCCGGCGCGCCGGCGCGTTCACCACCTGTACCTGCAGGACGAATGGAGCTTCGCGCGCGACTGGACCCTGACCGCCGGCGTGCGCCACGACCGCTACTCCGACGCCGGCCCGACGACGCATCCGCGGCTCGCGCTGGTGTGGGACGCGAGCGCCGCGCTGACGCTGAAGCTGCTGTACGGCAGCGCCTTCCGCGCACCGGCCTTCAACGAGCAGTACGGCATCAACCCGGTGGCCAGCGGCAATGCGGCGCTGAAACCGGAGACCATCCGCACCTGGGAAGCGGCGCTGAAGTGGCAGCCGGCGCTCGAGTGGCAGCTGACGCTGAACGCATTTCGCCACCGCATGCGCGACATCATCCGCACGGTGCCGAACCCGGCGCCCTCACCGGGCGCGATGTGGCGCAACATCGGCGAGCAGCACGGCCGCGGCGCCGAGCTCGAGCTTGCGTGGGAGCCGCGGCGCACGCTGCGCTTCAGCGGCCACTTCTCGTACCAGGTGTCGACCGATCCCGCCACCGGGCGCGACATCGGCTATGCGCCGCACCGCCGGCTCTACGCCCGCGCCGAATGGCGGCCGGCGGCGCGCTGGCTGGCGAGCGCGCAGCTGAACCATGTCGCCGACCGCCGCCGCGCAGCGGGTGACGCGCGCCCGCCGATCGCCGACTACACGACGCTGGACTTGACCCTGCGCCGCCTGCGCGGCGATGCCGCGCACTTCGGACATTGGGAATTCGCCGCCGCCGTGCGCAACCTGACGAATGCCGACGTGCGCGAACCCAGCCTGGCGCCGGGCGTGATCCCGAACGACCTGCCGCTGGCGCCGCGCGCGTTCTACCTTCAGGCGAGCCGCGAGTTCTAGTACGGGATGTACACGCGGTCCCGCGCACCCTGCCGGTCCGGGCCCAGCAAGCCGCACACCTTCTGCAACGCCGTGCGCAACGCGTCGCGCTCGCCAGCGGCAATGCGGTCGACGGCGGCCTGCAGATCCTCGTCGTCGGCCGCTTCGTGGAGCTGACAAAGCAGCACCTCGAGCGTGCTGCGCTCGGCGTTCCGCCCGGAGCCGGGCTTCAAGGGGAACTGAAGAACCATGCCGGCATGCTAGAAGCCGCCGGGCCGCCCGCGGAGTGACTTTTGCCATCCGCTGCCCCCCTCGGTCACGCGGATCCGACCGTGAATAGTTCACCGAGGTCGCCGCCAACGACCTGCGTCGGCGCCGCGCGCGCCGTGGATGCCGGCGAGCCGGGCGTTCTGATGTTCAGCGCCGATCCAGCGCCACGACCACCATCGCGATCACCACGCCGTAGGCGACCAGGCCGATGCAAAAGCGGTGCGCGTCTGCCAGGCGCGTGCGCAGCGCCGCGCCGTCGAGCACCGTGCCGGGCGCCGGCGTCACGGCGGGCATCAGGCGACTGGCGATGACGGTCGTCAGCACCGCGACGACCAGCCCGGTGACGTTCCACCACATCCAGAACAGCGTCGCGCCGAGCCCCCAGTACAGCGCCAGGTTGACCAGCAGCCCGAGGGCGACACCGGCGAGCACCGCCGGCCCGCGCGCGCGCCGGTCCAGGATGCCGCACAGGAAGGCCGCCAGCAGCGGCCCGTAGAACAGCGCGCCGACCTGGTTGATGCCCTCGACGAGGTTGTCGGCCAGATCGCCGACGAAGAGGCCGAAGACGACGATCAGCGTGCCCCAGAACGCGGTGATCCAGCGGCTCGCGACGAGGCGGCGCGAGGGCGTGATGTGCGGCTCGACGAAGTCGCGCATCGTCGCCGCCGACAGGCTGTTCAGCGCCGAATCGCGGCTCGACATCGCCGCCGCCAGGATCGCCGCGACCAGCAGGCCGCGGATGCCGGACGGCAGGTACATCGTGATGAAGTACGGGATCAGGTAGTCCGGCTTGCCCGCCGGCACGGCGGCGCGCAAGGCCTCGTGCTGTAGGTAGACCGCGCCGACCGCAACGCCGAGCCCGGCGTACAGCAGCGTCAGCGGAAAGCGCGCCAGCCCGTTCAGCCACAGCATCCGCTGGGCCTCGTGCACGCTGACGGCAGCGAGCTGGCGCTGCACCTGGCTCTGGTCGACGCCGTAATAGCTGATGTACAGCACGAGCCCGCCGGCGACGAAGCCCCACAGCGGCGCGCGGGCACCGTCGCCGATGCCATGCGCCCATTGCACCGCGTCGAGCCGCGACGGATCCAGCGCTGCCAGCACCGGCGCCACGCCGCCGGCCAGTTGCAGCGCGATCGCACCGCAGGCGACGATGCCGAGGACCATCAGCATCATCTGCATCACGTCGGTCCAGACCACCGCCTGCATGCCGCCCATCGTGTCGTAGACCACCGTGACGCCGCCGACGATGACGACGCACCAGGCCAGCGGCAGCCCGGTGCACACCTCCACGAGCACCGCCACCGCATACAACGCGACGCCGGTCGCCAGCCCGCGCGACAGCAGGAACACGCCGCTCAGCACCAGCCGCGTCGGACGGTCGAAGCGCAACTCGAGGTATTCGTAGACGCTGATCAGCCGCAGCGTGCGGAACACCGGCATCAGCAGCACCGCGATCACCACCATCGCCAGCGGCAGCATCAGCTCGTACTGCAACCAGCTCAGGCCGCCGCCGGGCACCAGCGCGACGAAGGCCGGGATGCCGATGAACGAGTTCGCCGACGACTGTGTCGCCAGCGTCGACAGCGCAAGCGCCCACCAGGGCATCGTGCGGCCACCGACGTAGTAGTCGTCCGGCGAGAACTGCCCGCGCGCGAGGTAGGCGCTCATGCCGAGCGTCAGTGCCAGGTAGGCGGCGATGACGATCCAGTCCAGTGTCGACATCGCACCCGTCTCCTGTTCAGCGCGTCACGGCACCGGGCCGCAGCACCTGGTAGACGAAGTGAGCGTCATCGTCGACCGGGTTGTCGGGCGCCAGCGGCCCCTCCGCGATGCGTTCGAACCCGGCACGTTCGAGCACGCGCCACGAGGCCTCGTTGTGCGCGCTGACCGGCACGATCACCGAAGGCGCATCAGGATAGTCGCGCCAGGTCGACTCCACCAGTGCGCGGATCATCGCCGCGCCCAGCCCCTGGCGCAGCAGGGTCGGCTCGCCGATGAAGTAGTCGATGCTCAGCGCCTCGCCGGGCGCGTGCACCACCGGCGCCAGCTCGTCGATGTAGGCGGGGTTGTCGTCGAAGCGGTAGCGCTGGATCAGCCCGATCGGCCGGCCGTCCTGCAGCGCGATGTAGATGTCGGCCGGATCGGCGCCGTCGATCGGGGCACCGAAGTCGGCTTCGACGGCCTCGGGCGATGGATCGTGGTGCCACCAGCGCTGCACGTGCGGCACCGCGAGCCAGTGCGACAGCAGCGCAAAGTCCGCACGCGTCAGCCGGCGGAATTCCAGCGCCATCGGCCGGGATGCCTTCAGCCGCCGCTGGTCGTCGCGCCCTTGATCGCCGCCAGGCGTTCGCCGAACTGCTGGCGCAGCTCCTTGCGCAGCTTGGCTGCCTCGTAGCGCCGGCGCTCGTCGTCGGTCTGCGGCTCGAAACGCGGCACCGCCACCGGCTTGCGCGCATCGTCCACCGCCACCATCGTGAAGAAGCAGCTGTTGGCGTGGCGCGCGGTGCGCGCGGTGATGTTCTCGGCCATCACCTTGATGCCGATCTCCATCGACGAGGTGCCGGTGTGGTTGACCGATGCGAGAAAGGTCACCAGCTCGCCGACGTGGATCGGCTCGCGGAACATCACCTGGTCGACCGACAGCGTGACGACGTAGCGCCCGGCGTAGCGGCTGGCACAGGCGTAGGCCACCTGGTCCAGCAGCTTCAGGATCGTGCCGCCATGCACGTTGCCGGCAAAGTTGGCCTGGTCCGGCGTCATCAGCACGGTCATGGACAACTGGTGGTTCGGGGTCGGCAGGGCGGCGTCGGTCATGGCGTGAGGTGGCGGTCGGTTATTCGAGCTTCAGCTTCTGCTGCTCGACGACGCGTTTGTACACCTCGAACTCGGCGCGGGTCTCGGCGCTGAACTGCTCGGGCGTGCCGGCGATGATGATCGAGCCGGTGTCCTCGATGCGCTTCTTCACGTCGGGCTGCTCCAGCGTCTTCTTCACCGCCGCCGAGACCTTGGCGACCACGTCCTTCGACAGACCCTTGGGCCCGTGCACGCCGTAGTAGGCCATGCGGTTGACCGGCTCGAGGCCGAGCTCCTTGAAGGTCGGCACGTTCGGCAGCATCGGCAGCCGCTGCGGCGCGGCAACGGCCAGCGCGATCAGCCGGCCGTCCTTGATGAAGGGCAGCGCCGAGGGCAGGTTGTCGAAGATGATCGGCACCTGGCCGGCCACCGCGTCGTTCAGCGCCGGGCCGGCGCCGCGGTACGGGATGTGGGTGACGAAGGTGCTGGTGAGCGACTTGAACAGCTCCATCTGCATGTGGCCGATGCCGCCGGTGCCCGAGCTGGCGTAGGTGTACTTGCCGGGCGCGCCCTTGACGATCGACATGAAGGTCTTGAAGTCCTTCGCCGCGAAGGACGGGTGCACCGCCAGCACGTTCGGCGTCGCCGCGATGTTGATGATCGACGTGAAGTCGGTCAGCGGGTTGTAGCTCGTCTTCGGATTGATCGCCGGCACCGACGCGGTGGTCGACACCGTGGCGATGCCCAGCGTGTAGCCGTCGGGCACGGCGCGGGCGATCTCGCCGGCGCCCAGCAGGCCGCCGGCGCCGGCCTTGTTGTCGACCACCATCGTCTGCCCGAGCGCCGGCTGGATCTGCTGCGCAACGACGCGGGCAATGATGTCCGTCGTGCCGCCCGGCGCGAACGGCACGACGACGCGCACCGGCTTGTCGGGGTAGGACTGGGCCTGCGCGAGCGGCGCGGCGGCCAGCGCGGTCAAGGCAAGGACGTGCAGCGAAAGGACACGGCGGTTCATCGAGGTCTCCTGGGTGGGGGAAAGGTCGGCGCCCGGATCGTCGCCCGGGCTGCACCGGACAAGCCTTAGCAGCGTGCGTGCCAGGCACGCAGCGCGCCGCCTGAAGGCGTCGCTACCGAGGAGAACGGCGCGCGGCAGCCGCGGTCGTCGCCGCGCGCGGCGTGCGGTCGGCCGGAATCGCGGCCGGCGCGCGTGCGGTTCGCCGGACAGGCGCGGTCGCGCCGCGCGCTTCCGCCAGCACCCAGTCGCGGAACTGCAGTGCCTCGGCCGACAGACCCGGGCCGCGGCCCGCCGGCCAGACGACGTACATGCCGACGCCGGTCTCGTAGGGCTGCGCATCCAGCACGCACAGGCGGCCCTCGGCCAGCTCGTCCTGGATGAAGGGCGGCGGCACCAGCGCAACGCCCTGCCCGTCCAGCGCGGCGGCGATGACCATCACGGTGTGCGAGAAGTGCAGCCCGCTGCCGGTGTCGATGCCGGCGACGCCGGCGCGCTCGAGCCAGCCCGGCCACCACGGATGCCCGACCTCGTGCAGCAGCCGCGCGCGCGGCCAGCCGCGTGCCGGCCCTTGCTTGAAGTGGCGCTTCGCATAGGCCGGCGCGCACACCGGCACGACCTCCAGCCCGAACAGCCGCTCGGCCTCGGTGCCCGGGTAGCGGCCCTGTCCCTCGCGGATCGCCAGGTCCCAGTCGCCGCTGCCGAGATCGAGCAGACGGTGGTCGGCATCGACCTGCACGTCGACATCCGGGCAGCGGTCCATGAACCGCTGCAGCCGCGGCACCAGCCAGCGCACCGCGAAGCTCGCCACCGTCGTGATGCGCACGCGCTGCTCGCGCGGCCGCACCTGCTCGGCCGCTTCGGCAATGGCGTGCAAATGACGCGTCGTGCCGAGGTGCAGCTGCCGGCCGGCCTCGGTCAGCACGACGCTGCGGCCCTGGCGCTGCAGCAGCGGCACGCCGAGCGAGCGCTCGAGCTGCTTGACCTGCTGCGTCACCGCCGCCGGCGTGACGAACAGCGTCTCGGCGGCGGCGCGGATCCCGCCCAGGCGGGCCACCGCATCGAACATCCGCAGCGCATGCAGGGGCGGCAGCTTCATCGTTAAGCCATTCTGAACAACCGAGCCAGAAAACATCGCTTGTGTCGTCAAGCGGACATTGACAGTATGCGGTCCATCGGGGCGACCGCCCCGCCCCGGAACTGCCCCATGCCCTGGATCGCCGATCTCGTCCTGTTGTCCGCGCTGTGGGGCGGCTCGTTTTTGCTGATGCGCCTGGGCGCACTCGAGTTCGGCGCGCTCGGCACCGCGTTCCTGCGCGTCTTCCTCGCCGCGCTGATGCTGCTCGGCCTGCTGGCGGCGCGGCGCGAGCTGCACCTGCTGCGCAGCCACTGGCGGCCCTCGCTCTTCGTCGGCGTGATCAACAGCGGCATCCCGTTCGTGCTGTTCTCGTTCGCGGTGCTGTCGATCCCGACCGGGCTGACGGCAATCCTCAACGCCACCGCGCCGATCTGGGGCGCGCTCGTCGCCGCCGTGTGGCTGCGCGAACGGCTGGCCGCGCCGCGCGCGGCCGGGCTGCTGATCGGCGTGGTCGGCGTGGCCGTGCTCAGCTGGGACAAGGTGGCCGGCAACCAGGGCGCCGCCGCGTGGGCCGTGCTCGCGGTGCTGGCGGCGACGCTGTTCTACGGCATCTCGGCCAGCTTCACGAAGCGCTACCTGCCCGGCGTGCCGCCGCTGGCCACCGCGGCCGGCAGCCAGCTCGGCGCGACGCTCGGGCTGGCGCTGCCGGCAGCCTTCACCATGCCGCCGCTGGTCGGTGCCGGCGCCCCGGGCCTGCGCGCTTGGGCTGCGGTGATCGCGCTCGCCGCGCTGTGCACCGCGCTGGCCTACGTGCTGTTCTTCCGCATCATCCAGCGCGCCGGCCCGCAGCGGGCGCTGACGGTGACCTTCCTGGTGCCGTTGTTCGGCGTGCTCTACGGTGCGCTGCTGCTCGACGAACGGCTCGATGCGCGCGCGCTGGGCGGCGCGGCGATCATCCTCGCCGGCACCGCGCTGGCGGTCGGCGTGGTCAAGTGGCCGCGCCGCCGCGAGGCCGCTCCGGTCGGGCGCTAGCCGCCTGCAGGCGGCGGCTCGTCGAGCACGTCGACCAGCATGCCCCAGCGCGCGAACTCGGGCGCGAAGTCATCCAGCGTCAGCAGTCCCGCGCAGGGCATCGCGCCGATCGGCAGCGCCTCGCCGTGGGCCAGCCGGCGCGCGAGCAGGATCGCGGCCATGCACGGGATCTCGGGGCCGTGGTCGTTGCCGGCAGTGACGTGCCAGCTGCGCCGGGCCGGGTTGCCGGCGGCGTCGCTGCCCTGCACGCGCAGCACCATCGCGCCGGTGCCGCCGCGCGCGAACGGGTCCAGCCAGTCGGCCGCGCGGTGCAGCAGCCGTGCCAGGCGCTCGGGCCGCCGCAGCAGCCCGGCGCGGCGCAAGGCCGCCAGTGCCGCCAGGCCGCGCTGCGTGATCGACAGCTCCAGCGCAGCGCGAAAGCCGACTGCTTGCACGCCGGGATGGCGCGCCGGCAGCAGTTCCAGGTCGGGCACGTCGCACAGCGCACCGAGCCGTGGCTGCAAGCGCGCAAAGTGCACGGCCACCGGATCGGCCCAGCCGGTCTGCTCGATCCAGCGGCCGTCTTGCCACACGCGCACTGGCGCGCCGCAGTAGCCGAGCACGGCCTCGAGCGTCGCGACGCCGCGCGGCGCGGTCTGCGCCGGCGCGATGCAGCTGTGAATCGATTCGATGCGCTGCCAGCCGCGTGTGAGCTCGTCGACCGCCGCGGTCGACAGCGCCGGCAGCGTGCTCGCGCCGGTGATGGCGCTGCGCCCCGCGGCGCGAAAGCGCGCGTCGAGCGCACCAGCGAAATCGCAGACGAAGCGGCGGCCATCGGCCAGGTCGATGTAGTGCGCGCCGGCCGCGGCCGCGGCTTCGGCGACGCGCCAGTCCTGCTGCTGGAAGGGACCGGCGGTGTGGACCACCAGGCCGACGCCTTCGCGCTTCAATCGCGCAGCCAGGTCGTCGGCCAGTGCGTCGATGCCGAGCGCTTCGGCGCCCAGCGCGGCGGCCGCCGCTGCGGCGCGGTGGGCATCGCGCCCACCCACGACCAGCGCGATCTGGGGGTCCTGCGCCAGCGCCCGCGCGATGCGCGCACCGAAGTTTCCATAACCACCGAGAACGAGGGTGCGCAGGCGGTGGTCAGGGTTCACTCGGATGAAAGGCGGAGGGCAGCGGACGGGCCGGATTATCCCGACCCGTCCGCCGCGCCGCCGCGGCGAGCGCCGACCCGTTGAACGCCCGCCGCCCCCTCGCTGGTCCTAGAACGTGAAGCCCACGGAGAGCTCGTACGAGCGCCCGAACAGCGGCCGCGCGAGGAACACGCCGTTCTCGTCGGCCCCGGCGCCCGGCGCGCGGAAGTTGCCTTCGGTCAGGCCGATTTCATTGGTCAGGTTGCTGCCGGTGAAGCGCACTTCGATGCCGTTGTTCATCTGCGCGACGATGCCGGCGTCCAGCGTCTTGTAGGCCGGCAGCTTCAGCACGTTGTTGTTGGCCGCGAAGCGTTCGCCGACGTAGCTGTAGGTGCCGAAGAAGCGGAACGCGCCGAATTCGGTCGGCAGCTTGTAGCTCGGCGTGAAGCGGTAGTACAGCTTCGGCTGGCGCGGCACGATGTTGCCCGTCTGCGTGCCGAAGTCGGTGAACTCGCTCTTCTGGTAGTTGCCGATCAGGTCCAGCGTCAGCCCGCGCAGCGGCCGCAGCGACGCTTCGAACTCGACGCCGGTGGCCTTCGAGCTCGCCCGCTCCACCGTGTTGCCGGCATTCGTGAACTGCTGCGACTGCGAGTTCTTCAGCCGGTTGTGGTACGCGGTGACGAAGGCGGTGTACAGCGGCGTCGCGGTCTTCAGGCCGATCTCGACCTGCGAGATGTCCTCGACCGGCGAGGTCGGATCGCTGGCGGCGCGGCCGCGCAGCACGTCGAAATCGGGCAGCCGGTGGCCGCGGTTCAGGCGGCCGAAGACGCTGAACGAGCGCGACAGGTTGTAGTTCGCACCGAAGGTCAGCGAGGTCTCGCGCAACCGGCTGACACCGCCCGGTGCGAGCTGGCTGGTGGTGCCGGTGAAGTACGACAGGTTGTTGTTGTAGAGCGTCAGCGGGTCGCCGTCGATGTCGCCACCGGTCGAGTCGGCCAGCGTGCCCGACATGCGCTGCTGCTCGAAGCGCACGCCGCCATCGAGGCGCAGCTGCTCGTTGACCTTCCACTCGTCGGCGACGTAGATCGCGGTGTTGGTGCCGTTGTACTTGCCGTCGAGGTTGAACGAGAACGGCGGCGTGACGAAACCGCGGCCCGAGGCGCGCACGCCGTTGTTCAGCGTCACGTCGATCAGCCGGGCATGCGGCTCCACCGTCATCAGCTGCGCCTGGCCGAGCATCCACTGGTCGTGCGACGAGTAGTCGGCCAGGTACAGGCCGAACGTCAGCGTGTGGCCGCCGCCCACTTCACGCGATAGGCGGGTTTCGTTGGTGAAGGACTGCATGTCCTTGTCGACCGCCCACATGCCGTTGACGACGACCTGGCGGTTCAGGTCGGTGATCTCGGTGCCGCCATTGACGAAGCGCGCCGTGCCGCCGGTGGCCGCCGCGCCGGCCGCGTTGCGCACGCGGGCGCTGTCGTTGGCCGCGGTGACCTGCGCGTTGATGTACGAGCCCAGCGTCTGCGGATTGGCGCCCGAGAAGAGCGCGTAGGTCGGCACGCTGCCCGAGGTGTAGCCCAGCTTGTTCGACAGCGACCAGCTGCCGAGCCTGGTGTCGAGCATGGCGCCGAAGGTGTTGACCTTGGCGCCGCGGCCTTCGGCGAAGTCGCGCGTGGTCGTCTCGCGGGCGATTTCCGGCGTGCCGTCGGCGCGTTGCCGGCCGGTCGCGCGGCCGCCTTCGAGCGTCACGTGGCGCAGCTCGTTGCCGTAGTAGTAGGCGGTGAGTGCGTCGAAGCCGGGGAAGCTGGAGACGCTCTTGCCGTCGTTGCTGCCGACCACCGGGATGGCGGTGTAGAACGCGTTCTTGTCGTTCATCGCGCGGGCATAGACGCTGACCGAGCCGCCGTCGTCGAGCTTGCGCGTCAGCATGCCGCTGAACTGGCCGCCGCGGTCGGCCGGGAATTCGGTGTCGCGGATGCCGGACGAGGAACGATAAAAGCCGCCGACCATCGCCGACCACTTGTCGCCGAGCGGCGCGCTGAAGACGCCGTCGATGCGGCGGAGGTTTGCCGTGCCGGTGCTCAACCGCAGACCACCTTCGGCGGCGTCGCCGCCCTTCTTCTGGATGAAGTTGACGGTGATGCCGGGCTGGCCGCTGCCGAAGATCGGGCTCGGGCCGCCGCGCAGCACCTCGACGCGCTCGATCGTGTCGTCGAGGCGGAACATCTGGGATTGCTCGAAGAACGACAGCGTCGGCAGGCCGAACAGCGCCGAGCCGTTGAGCTGGAAGGTGGAGTACGGGCCGTCACCGGGCGTCGGGAAGCCGCGCACGCGCATGTTGGCGCCGGACTGGCCGCCGGTCGTCTCGACGAACACGCCGGGCACGATCTTCAGCAGGTCGGCAGTCGACGACGGCGCGGCCTGCTTGATCTGCTCCTCGTCGGCGGTGGTGATCGAGAAGCTGGCCTCCAGCTTGCGCAGGCCCTCGCGGCGCGCGGTGCCGGTGACGATGATCTGGTTGACTTCCTTGGTCGCCGCGTCCTCGGCGGCCTTCGCGGCCGGCTTGGCCGCAGCGGCAGGAGCCGGCTGGTCGGCCGCCTTTTCGGCGCTAGCCTGCGCCACCTGCTGCTCGGCCACCGGCTTGGCCGGTGCCTCGGCCGCCGACGCGGCCGGTGCAGGTGCGGCCGGTGCCGCCGGCTGGTCTGCCGCATGCGCCCGCTGCGCCGCGAGCAAGGCGGCCAGTGCCGCGGTCGCGAGCAGCGTGCGGCTCGGCATGGTCGTCCGTGTGTTCATCGTTTGTCGCCCCACCATCGTTGTCTTGATTCGAGCGGTCCTCGGGACCGCCCGGCGCCTGAGACAGCACCACTCGGCTACTGTTCGGGGGCGACTGTAGAAATCGCATGCCAACCGATGATTTTCTTTGTCGCGCCGGCCGCGGAAACTCGATTTCAAAGCTGCGCGCCGGCGCGTAACTTTCGAAATCTCGGCGCCGATCCCGGCCGGCGGCGGTTTACAACTGCGCGCCGCCACTGCGGTCAAAGTGCCGGTTTGAGCAGCTTTTGCAGTCCTGTTCGAGCGCTCGATTCGAGACCCCACCGTTAGCATTCACTTACCGAGCCGGGCTCCCACGCCCGGCTTCTTGTTGTTGCTTGGATGGCGGGACGGCAGATGGGCGGGATTCGGTTTCTGCGCGCGATCGGGGTTGGTTTGGCCCTCGCCTGGGCGGCCTGCTGCGGCGCTGCCGAGCAGCGCCAGGCCGATTTCGGCGGCCAGCCGGCGTCGGCTGAAGCCCGCGCCGTCGCGCAATGGGCCTACGCCGAACGCAACGCCGAAGGCCGGCCGTTCGCGGTCGTCGACAAGAAGAACGCCCGCATCCACGTCTTCGGCCCCGACGGCCGGCTGGTCGGCGCCTCGGCAGCGCTGCTCGGCCTGGCGCGCGGCGACGATTCGGTGCCCGGCATCGGCGCCCGCCCGGTCAGCCTGATCGCGCCGCAGGAACGCACCACCCCTGCCGGCCGCTTCGAGTCGGTTCCCGGCCGCAACGACAAGGGCGAGGCGGTGGTCTGGGTCGACTACGAGACGGCGATCGCGATCCACCGCGTACGCCCCGGCCCGGCGGCCGAGCGCCGTGCGCAGCGCCTGGACAGCGACACCCCGGCCGACAACCGCATCTCGCTCGGCTGCATCGTCGTCAGCGAAGGCTTCTTCGAGCACGTGGTCGCGAAGACGCTCGGCCGCGGCCGCGGCGTCGTCTACGTGCTGCCCGAGACCCGCGACTGGCAGGCCGAGTTCGGCCTGCGCAGCCCGCTTCAGCTGTGAACTTGATGTTCGCCACCGCCACCCGATCGATGCGCCGCCTGGGGGCACTGCTCTTCAGCGCGCTGGCGCTGCTGCCCGCCGGCGCCGCCGACCTGACGAAGATCGAGCAGCGCTGGCTGCAGGGCGCCGCGCCGGTGCTCGAATTCGCGCGCCAGCACAAGCTGCCGCTGGACATCATCGTGCAGCCCAATCCGCTGCCCGGCGTTGCGCCGCTGGCGCTGGCCTACATCAAGGGGCGCTGCAAGCTGGTGCTGTCGATGCGCGGCAATCCGGAAGCGCAGGCGACGCTCGAGCGCATCGAGCCCGAGCTGCTCGACGCGGCGCTGGAGATGATGGCCGCGCACGAGCTCGGCCACTGCCGGCGTTATGTCGACGGTGCCTGGCACGGCCTGCCGGCCGGCTTCTCGGCGCCGGACGCCAGCGTCGTCAGCCCCGAGCTGCGCGCCACCTACCTCGGCATGCGCGCGGCCCGCCGCGAAGAGGGTTACGCCGACCTGGTCGGCCTGGCCTGGATCGAACAGCGCCGGCCGCGCGAGTACGCGCGCCTCTATGCCTGGCTGCGCGCTGAACGTGAACGCGACCTGCTGCCCGGCAGCCACCACGACACGCTGGCCTGGCTGGATCTGTCGCGCAGCGGTGTCGCGCGCGGCGCGGACTCGATCTTCGGCGCCGCGCAGCCGATGTGGACGGCCGGGCTGGCCGTCGAAGACTGAGCCGTACCAGGCCGCTCGCAGCGGTCGCACGCGCTGGGCGGTTCGCCCGCTTGCGCGCCGCACGGCGGCTCTGGCAAGCTGCGAGCCGCTCGCCCGCCGGAGCGTGGCACTCGGGAGCTGTATGACCCCCTCGATTCCCGCGCGATGAGCTACCTGCTGCAGGTTTGGCAACAGCCGGACGACGTCACCGTGCCCGGCAGCCTGGATGCGGCCGTTGCGCTGGTCGACCGCCTGCACCACGGCGCGGCCGCGCCGAGCCCGCGCTTCGGGACGCTGGCCGAGCAGCTGAACTGCCGCTATCCCGGCAGCGGCCGCGACAGCGTCTGGGCCGATGGCCGGCTCGATCCGGCCCGCGCGGAGGCGCCGGTGTGGCCGATCGACCTGGCGCGCAGCGACCGGCTCGACGAAGTGCAGGTGCTGGTGGTCGCGCGCGCGACGGCGCTGGGCCTGAACGTGCTGGACGAGCAAGCCGGCGAGGTGCACCTGGCCGATGGCCGCGTGTACTCGCTCGGTGCGCGCGGGCCCTGCGTCAAGGGGTTCGCGGCGCGGCTGGATGGCAATCACGCAGCGGCACTGGCCGAGTTTCGTCCGCTGGCGGCCGATGGCAACCGGCAGGCGCAGTACGCACTGGCCGAAGCCTTCCTGCATGGCCTGGGGGTGCGCCAGAACAGCGTCGTCGGCTGTGCGCTGCTGTGCGCGGCGACCGGCTGGCAGCCCGGCGCGCTGGGCGGCGCGCAGGCCCCGCGCGACGCCCGCGACGCGGCGATCGGACGCCGCGTGCGCGAGCAGCTCGGCAGCGCGACGGCCGCGGCGGCCGACCAGCTGATGCGCCGCTTCGACTCGAGCCCCGGCGGCCTGCTGCTGGCGATCGACACCTGCTGCGCCGAGGTCGACTCGCGCTTCGAGGAAGCCGACGAGGCCTTGCGCCGCGGCGACGATGCGCTCGCGCTGCGGCTGCTGAGCCCGCTGGCCGACCAGGGCCACGAGATCGCCCAGCACCTGTTGGCCGGCATGGTCGCCGACGGCCGCGGCGTGCCGGCGGATGCGCAGCTCGCCGCGCGCTGGACCCAGCGTGCGGCGAAGGGCGGCCACGCGGCGGCACAGACGACGCTCGGCGGGCTGTACGAGGACGGCGAGGTGCTCGGGCAGGACCGGCTGCAGGCCGAACGCTGGTACCGCAGCGCGGTGGCGGCGGGTGATCCGGCCGCGCTCGACGCGCTCGATCGCCTGCTCGGCCGGCGCAGCGCGCCGGCCGACAACGATGCACAGGTGCAGTACACGCTGGGTCGCGACGCCGAAGCGGCCGGCGATTTCAGCACCGCGGCGCGCTGCTACGGCCTGGCGGCGAAGCAGGCGCATGCCGCGGCGCGCACCGCGCTCGGCCACCTGTGCCGGCGCGGCGACGGGCTGCCGCGCGACGACGCGCAGGCCGCGCTGTGGTTCGAGCTGGCCGCCGAACAAGGCATCGCCGGCGCGCAGTACGAGCTCGGCCTGATGCACCGCGACGGCATCGGCGTGCCGAAGAACGAGATGAAGGCCTACCAGTGGTTCGGCCATGCCGCGAACCAGCTGCACCCGGAAGCGCTGTTCGAGCTCGGCCTGATGACCGGCCAAGGGCTGGCCGTCGAGCGCGACCTGGTGGCCTCGAAAGCCCTGTGCCTGCTGGCCGAGCGGCGCGGTGCGACGCGGCAGCGCGAGGCGCACTACGCGCCGGGGGAGCTGGACGAAGTGCAGGCGCTGGTCGACACGCTGCTGGACGCACCGTCGGTGCTCGGCGCGCTGCTCGCGCGCCGGCGCCGCCTGCGCGATGCGGCGGTGCGCCGGCCGCCGCCCGCCGAGCCGGCGTCCGCGCTGGCCCCCGGCACGTGGCACCGGGGTCATGCCGCGCTGCTGGCGGCGCTGGCAGGCGTGCCGCTGGCCTTGCTGCTGAAGCCGGGCACGCTGGGCGCGCGCGGGCTGTGGGTGCTGGCCGCGATGCTCGGTGCGTATGGCGCGCTGCGCATCGGCCGCGAGCTGCTGCGGCGCCATGCGCGCGGCGAGCCACGGCCGCGCGACTAGAGCCGGAACTCCGCCAGCGTCTTCACGCGCTCGCCTTCCAGCGTGCACACCGACAGCGCCTCGACCGCGCCGGCCATCACCAGGCCGCCGGCGTTCAGCTCGTCGCACAAGGCCTTGGCCTCGGCGCGCCACGGCGTCGTGCAGACGGTGATGTGCGGCACGAAGGGCACGTCGAGCCGCAGGTGCGGCTCGAGCGGCCCGCGGTACAGCGCGTCGTGCAGCAGCGCGAGGCCGCTGAAGCCCTCGTCGGGCACGAGATAGACGTAGGCGGTGGCGTCGTGGTCGCCGGCGCCGAGCATCGCGTAGCGGCAGGCGAAGCGCACCGGCGCCATCGATGCGGCCACCCCGCGCACATGCTCGATGTAGACATCCGCGCCGATCCCGCTGCAGCCGAAGACCAGCGTGAAGTGCGCCGCCACCCGATCGAAGAAACGCGGATCGTGGCGGTGGCGCAGGCGCTCGACGAAATGGCGGTCCTCGTCGCTGAGCGTCGGATAGGCGAGCGTGTAGAGCGTGGACATCGGCGTGGCCGCGATGGCATGCCATTATCGGCACCACCGCGGGACAGGAATCGCCCCGCGCCCTCCGACACACCGACCGATGAAGACCGTCTACGAGGCCGCCAACGCCGTCGAGGCCCACATGCTGCAGGCCCTGCTGCAGCAGGAGGGCATCGCGACGCGCATCGACGGCGAATTCCTGACCGGCGCGCTGGGCGAGCTGCCGACCGCGCGGCTGGTCCGGCTGATGGCCGACGAAGACAGCTACCCGGCGGCGCGTGCGGCGATCGAGCGCTGGGAGGCGACCGATGTGATCGATCCGCTGCCCCCGCTGGCCGAACGCCACCGCGGCAACACCTGGATCGCCGCGCTGGCCGCGCTGGCCGTCGGCATCGCCGGTTCATGGGCCTTCTTCCGCTCGCCGGTCAGCGCCGACGGCATCGACCACAACCGCGACGGCGTGCTCGACGAGCGCTGGACCTTCTCGCCGCGCGGCACGCTGCTGGAGGCCACGGTCGACCGCAACCTCGACGGCAAGGTCGATCACATCGCACGTTATGACCGGCGCGGCCTGATCGAGCGCAGCGAATCCGACGACAACTTCGACGGCGTGTTCGAGACGCGCCAGCAGTACCGCGCGGGCAATGTCGAGACCACCGAGACCGACACCGACGGCGACGGCCTGGCCGACCTGCGCTCGCACTTCGAGCACGGCGTGCTGCGCACGGTGGAGTACGTCGACCCGCGTTCGGGCCTGCCGCTGCGCATCGAGCACCTGCAGCTCGGCCGCGTCGAGACCGCCGAGGTCGACAGCGACGGCGACGGCCGGCTCGACACCCGCGTGCACTATTCGCGCAGCGGCGCGCCGACGCGCTCCCAACGCATCGATGCAACGAGGTGAACCCATGCTGACGACGCTGCTGACGATCGCGGTGCTGCACTGGATGATGCTGGTCACGCCGGGCGCCAACGTGCTGCTGGTGTCGCAGCTGGCGGCCAGCGGGCACCGCCGCAGCGCGTATTTCGCCGGCTTCGGCGTCAGCGCGGTCGCGCTCGGCTGGGCGCTGCTGGCGATCCTCGGCGTGCAGGCGGTGTTCGCGGCGATGCCGCAGCTGCGCCTGGCGCTGCAGATCGCCGGCGGCGTGTACCTGCTGTATGTCGCGCTGCGGCTGTGGCGCGCGGGCGGATCCGGCGACGGCGCAGCGGGCGGCGCGATCGCCGCCGGGGCCGCGTTCCGCCTCGGCTTCCTGACCAACGTGATGAACCCGAAGTCGGCCCTCTTCTTCGGCAGCGTCTTCGCCACCGCGTTGCCGGCCGCGCCCGAGCCGGCGCTGCTCGCCGCGGCCGTCGCGCTGGTCTTCGTCAACGCCCTCGCCTGGCACAGCCTGCTCGCGGCGCTGCTGTCGCAGCCGCGCATCCAGGCCGCCTATGCGCGGCAGCGCCAGCGGCTGAACCGCATCGCGGCGGCGATCGTCGGCGCGATCGGACTGAAGCTGCTGGCGACGACGCTGCACGAGCTGCGCAGCCGGGCCTGAGACACCCATGAAGCGCGCACTGCAACTGATCGGCTTCGGCGGCGCGCTGCTGTTCGGGCTGCTGCTGGTCGTGTCCTTCGCCCACCCGCTGCTGATCGAGCGCGCGGCGCGCGAGGTCGTGCGCATCGAGGTCGAGCGCCGCGTCGGCGAGAAGGTCGAGGCGCTGTCGAACGCGCGCATCGTCGTGCTGGCGCAGAAGGCGCTGGGCCGTACCGACGCCGAGATCGAGGCCGAGCAGCGGCGGCTCGCCGCGGACGTGCCGGCGCGCGTTGCCAACGCCCTGGCCGACCTGCTGAACGCCGATTGCGAGTGCCGCAAGCGGCTGGTCGACGCAGCGCGCAAGTCGCAGGACGAGCGCTTGAAGTCGCTCGGCCAGGTGCGCGAACGCCTGGTTGTGCCGTGCTGAAGCACCTGCACCCTTGACCACTACAACCCGGAGACGATGCGACCGTGAAAGCCGCCCTGTTCCTCTTGCTGATCACCCCGGCCGCCTTCGCGCTCGACGCCGATGTCCTGCGCTGCCGCGCGCTGAAGGACCCGCCGCAGCGACTCGCGTGTTACGACGCGATGACCGTCCCCGCGGTCCCCGCGGCCGGCACGGTGCGTCCGGAGAGCCGCGAGACACCGGCCGAGTTCGGCCTCGACACGCTGGCCGGCGAGCGCCGGCTCGACGCGATCGATTCGCACATCGAAGGACGCTTCGAGGGCTGGAATCCGAAAGACAAGATTCGGCTGGCGAACGGCCAGGTCTGGCAGATCAGCGACGACAGCCGCGGCTTCATCGACAAGCAGGACCCGAAGGTGCGCGTGCGCCGCGGCGCGCTGGGCGCGTACTACCTGGAATTCGAGGGCTCGAACCGCTCGCCGAAGATCCGGCGCGTGCAGTGACGGTGCACGGCAACACCATGCCGAACGACGAGCTGAACGCGCTGCGTGCCGACATCGATGCCGTCGACGCACGCATCATCGACTTGCTGGCCCAGCGCTTTCGCATCACCGAACGGGTCGGCGACCTGAAGGCGAGCAGCGCGTTGGCGCCGGTGGATGCCGTGCGCGAAGCCGCCCAGATGGCGCGTTATCACGCGCTGGCGACCGCCGCCGGCATCGCTCCAGCCGTTGTCACCGCGGTCTTCCGGACGATCATCGACGAGGTCGTCAGGGAACACGCACGGCGCCGCAGCTGAACCCGAACCGCGCCGCCGGCGCAAGCTTACGGCGCCTTCGGCGGCTGCCACAGCTCGACGCGGTTGCCCTCCGGGTCCATCACCCAGCCGAACTTGCCGAGCTCCGACTCCTCGGTGCGCGCATCCACCTGGCAGCCTTCGTCGCGCAGCAGCTGCAGCACCGCGTCGAGATCGTCGACGCGGTAATTGACCATGAAGCGCGCACTGCTCGGCGCGAAGGTGTCGTTGCTGTCGGGCATCAGGCTCCAGATCGTCACGCCGCCGTCGGGGGTCGGCGAGTCGTTCCATTTGAAGACCATGCCACCCCAGGGCTCGAGCTCGAAACCGAGGTGCCGCCGATACCACTCGCGCAGCTTGTCGGGGTCTGCGGCCTTGAAGAAGATGCCGCCGATGCCGGTGACGCGTTTCATGTGCGCTCCCCTCGATGGTGAGTGAGCGCGCGTGATATCACAGGTAATGCTGGATGTCGAACTGGTCGAGCCCCGAGATGACCTCGTCGGCATGCGACAGCACCTCGGCATCGCCGATGCCCACCGCCCACATGCCGGCGCCCTTGATGGCCGCGACGCCGGCGGCCGCGTCCTCGACGCCGATGCATTGCACCGGCCGCACGCCCAGGCGCTGCGCCGCGGTCAGGAAGATCTCCGGGTCGGGCTTCGGCCGCTCGATCTCGGCGACCTCGACGACATGGTCGAAGCAGCGCGTGATGCCCAGCCGCGTCAGCACCAGCGCGGCATTGCGGCTGGCCGACGCGAGTCCGATGCGCAGCCCGGCGGCGCGCACGGCGCACAGCGCCTGCAGCGCGCCGGGCAGCAGCTGCGCGCTGTCCATCGTCGAGATCAGCTCGATGTAGTGCTCGTTCTTCTGGCGCGCGAGCGCGAGCTTCTGCTGCGGGCTGTAGACCTTGCCACCGCGCGCCAGGATGCGATCCAGCGAGCCCATGCGGTCGATGCCCTTCAGGCTCTCGTTGAAGGCTTCGTCGAACGGCAGGCCGAGCGAGATCGCGAGCCGCTGCCAGGCATGGAAGTGGTACTGCGCGGTGTCGGTGATCACGCCGTCGAGGTCGAAGATCACCGCGCGCGGCGGCACGAGTGGTTTGCTGGGCGGTGTGTTCATGCGGCGTGCAGCGGCAGGTGCAGCAGCGGCTCGGCGCGGTGAACGCGCTGCGGCTGCCCGTCGTGGAAGAACTCGGCCGCCTCGCCGTGCAGCAGCCGGTACGTGGCTTGGGCCGAGGTGACGCTGACTTCGAGCTGCGCATCGCGCAACCAGAGACGGAACGCGTAACGCTGCCATTGCGGTGGCAGGCGGGGACGGAACGACGCGCGGCCCGCGGGCCAGCGCAGCCCGCCGAAGCCCTGCACCAGCCCCATCCAGCTGCCGGCCATCGCCGCGGTGTGCACGCCGTGCGCGGTGTTGTGGTGCGTGTCGCCGAGGTCGAGCAGCGTGGTGCGCTCGAAGTAGTCGAGCGCCTGGTCGAGCCGGCCGATCTCGGCGGCGATGACGCCGAAGACGCAGTACGACAGCGACGAGTCGTGCGTCGTCACCGCTGCGTAGTGGTCGTAGTCGCGCGCCTTGCCGTTCAGATCGATGTCGTCACCGGCCAGCAGCAGTGCCAGCATCACATCGGCCTGCTTGCAGACCTGGTGCCGGTAGATCACCAGCGGGTGGTAGTGCAGCAGCAGCGGGTGCCGGGTGTCGGGCAGGTTCCAGCGCGGCTTGTGCAGGAAGCTGTCGTCCTGCGGATGCACGCCGAGCCGCGCATCCACCGGCAGGAACATCGCCTCGGCCGCGCGCGCCCAGGCCGGCGGCTCGTCGGCACCGAGCGCCAGCTGCTGCGTCAACTCGGCCAGCCGCGCCCGATGGTGGGCGGCCAGCCAGTCGAGGACCTGCAGCGCGAAGCGCAGGTGGCGCTGCGCCATGCGGTTGGTGTACCAGTTGTTGTCGACCAGCGCGGTGTACTCGTCGGGACCGGTGACGCCGTGGATGCAGAACGCGCCGCCGCGCAGCGCATCGTGGTGGCCGAGGTCGGGCCAGATGCGCGCGGTCTCCAGCACCAGCTCGGCGCCTTGCTGCAGCATGAAGTGATCGTCGCCGCTGGCCTCCCAGTACAGCTGCACCGCATGCGCGATGTCGGCATTCAGGTGCACCTGCGCCGTGCCGGCGAGGAAGTAGGCCGAGCATTCGCCGCCGGCGATCGTGCGCCACGGGAAGCGCGCGCCGCGTGCATGCGCCAGCTCGCGCGCCCGCTCGCGTGCGGCCGGCAGCAGCCGGTGTCGGTAAACCAGCAGGCTGCGCGCGATCGCCGGCTGCGTGGCGACGAAAAAGGGCAGCACGTAGACCTCCGTGTCCCAGAAGGTGTGGCCTTCGTAGCCCTCGCCGGTCAGGCCCTTCGCAGCGATGTTGGTGCGGCCGTCGCGGCCGGCGGATTGCAGCAGGTGCCAGGCGTTGAAGCGCAGGGCCTGCTGAAGGCGATCGTCGCCTTCGAGCACCAGATCGGCGTCCGACCAATAGCGCTCGAGGTAAGCGGCCTGCTCTTCACGCAGCATGGCGAAGCCGTCGCGGCGTGCGGCGGCCAGCGTGGCCATCGCAGTGGCCGCGAGTTGATCTTCCGGATGGTCGAGGCTCGTGTGATACGTGCCGAAGCGGTCGAGCCGCAGCATCTGCCCAGCGACCAGCGGCAACTCGAAACGGCGGCTCAGGCAGTCGGATGCGCCGCAGCTGTCCACCGCGTGGCCCCCATCCACCGTGGCAGCGTCGAGGCTCCAGGCGAGGCTGCTCAGCAGCGCCAGGCCGCTGCGCCGCGTGCGCTGCATCAGGTGCAGCGCTTCAGCATCCTGCTCGACCGATTGCAGCAGCAGTGGCGCTTCGGCCACGTGGCTGCCGACGCGCGGATCGTCTCCGGCGGCCAGATTGCCGACGCGCGCATCGAGGTTGATCACCAGCGCGATGCGGCCGTCGAAGTTCAAGGCCGTGACTTCGGTGCGCGCGGCCCACAACGTGCGCCGCTGCTGGCAGACCAGGCGCTGGCTTGCGATGCGCACACGCCGGCCGCCCGGCGACTGCCATTCGATCTGCCGCTCGAGCACGCCGCGGCGAAAGTCCAGCGCTTGTTCGTAGTGCAGCAGCGTGCCCTGCAGCGGATCGAAGCACTCGTCGTCGAGCCAGATCTGCAGCCGCTTGCCCGAGGGCACGCTGAGCATGAACTGGTTCTCGCGCGCCAGCCCGAAGGCGGTCTCCGGATGGTGGATCGGCGCCGTCTCGTAGAAGCCGTTCAGGTAGCAGCCGTCGTGCGCACCGCCCGCCGGCCCTTCGTCGCCGACGCCGCGCAGGCCGATGAAGCCGTTGCCGATCGCGAACAGCGTGGCGTCCAGCGGCTGCGCGGCCGCATCGAAGCGCTGGCGCCGCAGCGCCCAGGTGTCGAGATTCATGAGGTGCTCAGGCAGCCAGCCGCGGCAGCGCGCGGCCATCGGGAGCGAAGCAGTGCAGCGCTTCGGGCGGCAGCATGAAGGCCAGCGCGTCGCCGATGTTGAGGTCCTCGCGCGCCGTCTTCGCCAGCAGCGGCGGCGCGGTTTCATCACCACCCTCGGGGCGCAGGTAGACGTAGGCATGCTCGCCGAGGTTCTCGACGTGCACGATGCGCGCCCGGCCCGGGCCTTCGCCCAGGCGCAGGTGCTCGGGGCGGATGCCCAGCGTCACCGGCATGCCGGCTGCGATGCCTTCGGGCCGCACGCGCGCGGTCCAACCGACGCCGCCGGCGCCGCGCGCATGCAGCACGGTGTCTTCGATGACGCTCACTTCGGCAGGCAGGAAATTCATCGCCGGTGAGCCGATGAAGCCGGCGACGAAGCGGTTCGCGGGGCGGTGGTAGAGCTCCAGCGGCGTGCCGACCTGCGCGATGCTGGGCGCATCGCCGCGGTCGGCGGCGGGGCGCAACAGCACGATGCGGTCGGCCAGGGTCATCGCCTCGACCTGGTCGTGCGTGACGTACACGGTGCTGGCCGAGCCGAGCTCACGGTGCAGCTTGGCAATCTCGAGCCGGGTCGCGACGCGCAGCGCGGCGTCGAGGTTCGACAACGGCTCGTCGAACAGAAAAAGTTTGGGTTGCCGCACGATCGCACGGCCGATCGCGACACGCTGCCGCTGCCCACCCGACAGCTCACGCGGCTTGCGCTGCAGCAGCCCCTCCAGATGCAGGATCCGGCTCGCCTCGGCCACGCGGCGTTGAATCTCCACCGCACCGAGCTTGCGATGCCGCAACCCGAAGGCCATGTTCTCGTGCACGCTCATGTGCGGATACAGCGCGTAGCTCTGGAAGACCATCGCCAGGTCGCGCTCGGCCGGCGGCAGGTGGCTGACGATGCGGTCGTCGATGCGGATCTCGCCGCCGCTCAAATCCTCGAGCCCGGCGATCAGCCGCAGCAAGGTCGACTTGCCGCAGCCCGAAGGCCCGATGAAGACGCAGAACTCGCCCGGCGCGAGGCCGAGGTCGATGCCCGACAGCACGGCGGTGCCGTTGAAATCCTTGCGCACCTGGCGCAGCTCGACACGGTGATTCATGAAGTTCTCAGGCTCTCTCAACCCTTGACCGCGCCTTGCGTGAGACCGGAAACGATCAGCCGCTGGAAGGCCAGCACCAGCGCCACCAGCGGCAGCGTGACGATCACCGAGGCCGCCATCAGCGCGCCCCACGGCAGCTCGTATTTCGACGGTGCGCTGATCAGCGCGATGGCCACCGGCACGGTGCGCTGCTCGGTCGACAGCGTGAAGCTCAGCGCGAACAGGAACTCGTTCCACGCGGCGATGAAGGCCAGGAGCCCGGTGGCGGCGACGGCCGGCCACATCAGCGGCAGGAAGATGCGGAACACCAGCGTCAGCACGCCGACGCCATCCATCGCCGCGGCCTCTTCCAGCTCCTTCGGCAACTGCCGCATGAAAGTCACCAGCACCCAGGTGGTGAAGGGCAAGGTCAGCAGCAGGTCGGCGAGCACCAGCGCGCCGAGCCGGTCGTACAGGCCGAACGCGCGCACCAGCTCGAACATGCCCGACAGCACCGCGACCTGCGGGAACATCGACGCGGCGAGGATCACCGTCAGCAGCACGCCGCGGCCGCGGAACTGCACGCGGCCGAGCGCCCAGGCGGCCATCAGCGCCAGCAGCAACGACAGCGCGACGACCGCGCCGGCGACGAGCAGCGAGTTCCACAGGTTCTCGCCGAAGGGCTGGTCGCGGAACAGGCCGGCGTAGTGCACGAGCGTGGGCTTGTCGGGCCACAGGCGCGGGTCGAACAGCGCATCGCGCGATTTCAGCGAGCTGCCGATCGCGTACAGCAGCGGCCACAGCGAGGCTGCGACCAGCGCGGTGGCGCCGATGGCGTAGCCGACTTGGCGAGCAAGCTTCATTGCGCCCCCTCGCCATCACGCCGGCGCAGCGCGCCGAGCGTCAATATCGTCACCAGCGCGATGATGAAGAACAGCACCGTCGCCGCCGCCGAACCGTAGCCCGTCAGCTGGAAATCGATCAGCTGCTCGCGCACGTAGACCGACATGCTGCGTGTCTCGCGGCTGTTCGAGGTCATCACGTAGATCAGGTCGAACACGCGCAGCGCGTCGAGCAGGCGGAACACCACGGCGACGATCACGCCGGGCAGGATCAGCGGCAGCGTGATGCGGCGGAACACGGTGAACGCCGGCACGCCGTCGACCTGCGCTGCCTCGTAGCAGTCCGACGGCACGCTCTGCAGCGCGGCCAGGATCAACAGCGCCATGAACGGCGTCGTCTTCCAGACGTCGACCACGACGATGGTCCACATCGACAGCGCCGGGTCCGCGGTCCAGGCGATCGGCACCGTGATGAGGCCGAGCGCCAAGAGGTAGTGGTTCACGATGCCGAACTGGTCGTGCAGCATCCAGCTCCACATCTTGGCCGAGACCACCGTCGGCACCGCCCAGGGCACCAGCATCGCCGCGCGCAGCAGCGTGCGCACGGGAGACGGGCGGTTGATCAGCAGCGCGACGCCCAGGCCCAGCATCGTCTCGAACGCCACCGACAGGATCGCGAAGCGCAGCGTATTGGCCACCGCGCCCCACCAGTCGCGATCGGCCAGCACGCCGTATTCGCCGAGGTAGTGCTCCAGGCCGACGAACTGCGGCGGCTCGGTCGAGCCGAGCTGGGCGTCGGTGAAGCTGGCGGCGATCGTGCGCGCCAGCGGCCAGGCGGCCACTGCCGCCAGCAGCAGCAGCATCGGCGCGAGCATCCAGCGCGCCTGGCGGCGACGCTGCGCCTGCAGGCTGTGCCGGGCGTCATGCGCCGACACGGGGTCAGCCGCGGACCGCAGCTCCCCGTTCGTGCGGGGCATCGCCTTCAGTTCCATTTGCCGCCGCGCGAGAGTCGCTGCAGCGTGGCTTCGAGCCGCGTGAGCGCATCGTCCGGTGCCGACCGGCCGGACAGCACCTCGTGCGCGGCGTTCCAGAACTGATTGCTGACCTGGTTGTAGCGCGGGCCGCTGATCGCGGTCGGCCGCGCGACGGCATTCGTGAAGGTGTCGGCGAGCTCGGCCATGAAGGGATTGACGCGGGCAATCTCGGCGTCGCGGTAGAGCGCCGGCAAGGTGGGGTTGAAGGAGCCGGTCAGCGCCCGCTCCTTTTGCACGGCAGCACTGGTCATGTAGAGCACCAGATCGGTGGCCAGCGCCGGGTGGCGCGAGTACTTCGAGACGGCGAGTGATTCGCCGCCCAGCGTCGCCGCAGGCCGGCCGCCGGCGCCGCTGCCGCGCGGCAGCACCGCGACGCCGACCTTGCCGCGAATCGTGCTCTCCGGCCCCTGCGCCGGCGCCCACGCATAGGGCCAGTTGCGCATGAAGACGGCGTTGCCGGCCTGGAACACGCCGCGTGCTTCCTCCTCGGCGTAGTTCAGCACGGCGGTCGGCGAGATCGTGCCGACCCAGCCGGCAGCCGTCTTCAGCGCCAGCGCGGCCTGCGCATTGCGCACGCTGACGCGGCCGTCGGCATCGACCACCGTGCCAGCGCCGTGGCTGACCAGCCATTCGAGCGCATTGCAGCTCAAGCCCTCGTAAGCGCGGCCCTGCCACACGTAGCCCCACAGCCGCTCGTTGCCGGCGGCGCGCTCGGCCTGCATCACCTTGCGCGCGCCGGCGGTCAGCTCGTCCCACGTGAGCGGCACCTTCAGGCCGTGCTTGTCGAGCAGGTCCTTGCGGTAGAACAGCAGCCCGGCATTGGCGAACCACGGCATCGCGACCAGCCGGCCCGGCTTGCCTTCACGCGCACCGACGGTGTTGTTGGCGATGAAGCTCGGGAAATGCTGCTTCTCGACGCCGTGCATGAAGGGCCGCAGGTCGAGCAGGTGCGCGGCCAGCAGGCCGGGCCAGACGACGTCGACCTGGAACACGTCGATCTTGTCGGAGCCGGCGCTCAGCACCTGCTGGAACAGCGCCAGCCGCTCGCTGGCATCGTTGGGCGTCGCCACCACCTGCACGGTGTGGCCGGTCTTGCGCGCCCACTGCTCTGCCGCCTGCTTGCACAGCTCGAGCTCCTGGCCGACGGAACCGCAGGAGATCTTGATCGACTCGGCCTGCGCCAGGCCCAGCATCAGCCCGCTCGCCAGCGCGGCCAGCCCTTGGCTGATACGGCGGGCGGTGGGTGTCATGCGCTGATGTCTCCGAGAGTCGTTGTGCTGTGAGGGCATCAGACCGGCGGCAGATGAACCGTGGATTACGAATGTTCGTGGCGCGGGCCAATCCTTGAAACATCGGCCAGCGCCTGCATACCGAAGGGCTTCTGCAGGAAGCCGAAGTCGCGCAGCCAGGCCGTCGGCTGGCCCAGCATCTCGGGCGCCAGGCCGGACATCAGGATCACCGGCAGATGCGGCCAGCGACGGCGCAGCGTGCGCGCGAACTGCAGCCCATCCTGACCGCGGCCGAGGCAGATGTCCGACAGCACCAGCTGCGGCAGCGTGTGCTGGTGCTCGTCGAGCCAGGCCAGCGCGTCCTCGGCCGAGCGCCGGCTCTCGGTGCGGGCACCCGCTTCGGCCAGCAGGTCCAGCAGCGTCGCGCGGTAGGCATCGTCGTCCTCGACGACCAGCATCCTCAAACCCGCCAGTCCGTCGGCGCCCGGCTGCGGTTCAGCCTGCGCCGCGGGCAGCGCGCGCGCCAGCGTGGCGGCGACCGGAAAGCGCAGGCGCACCGTCGTGCCGGCGCCGGGCCGGCTGTCGAGCGTGATGTCGCCGCCGCTCTGCTTGACGAAGCCGTAGACGATCGACAGCCCGAGGCCGCTGCCCTTGCCCTCGCCTTTGGTCGTGAAGAAGGGCTCGAAGACCTTGTCGCGCAGCGCTTCGGGCAGGCCGACCCCTTCGTCGGCGACCGCCAGCTCGATCGAGCCGTCATCGGGCCGTGTCGTGACCAGCCGCAGCCGGCCGCCCTGCGGCATCGCGGCCGCACCGTTGAGCACCAGGTTCAGCACCGCGTTCTCGAGCTGGCCGCGGTCGACGTGCACGCAGACGCCGGGCGCATCGAGTTGCAGCTCGACCTCCACCGCCTCGCCGGCCGAGTACTCGACCAGGTCGTGCATCTCCTCGAGCATGCCGTCGATCTCGACGCGCTCGGCCTGCAGCGGCTGGCGACGTGCGAAGGCCAGCAGCCGGCGCGTCAGGCCGGCGGCGCTGGCGGCCGCGCGCTGGATGCGCTGCCACAGCTGCTGCGGCCGCGGCGCGCCGGCGAGCTCCGCTTCCAGCAGCGCCAGGTTGCCGAGCATGGTGCCGAGGTAATTGTTGAAGTCGTGCGCGACGCCGCCGGTCAGCTGCCCCAGCACTTCGAGCTTCTGCGATTGCTGCAGCTCGCGCTCGATGGCCCGCCGCGCGGACAGATCGGTGACCAGCGTGACGCTGCCGCCGGCCGGCATCGTGCGGCTGCGCAGGTCGTAGACGCCGCCGTCGGGCAGCACCAGCTCGGCGTGGCCGTTGCCTTCCCACACTTCGGCCACCGTCGACTCCGCGCCCGGCGAGGCCTGCCAGCGCGCGCCCGCAGGCAGCCCGGCGAGCAGCACGTCGGCGGCCGTACCAGCGATCGGCACGCTGCCCAGCGGCGCCAGCAGCTCCTCGAAGCGCCGGTTCCACAGCAGCAGGCGGCGCTGGCGATCGAACACCGCGAGCCCGTCGGTCAGGCTCTCGAGCACCGCTTCGAGCTGTTCACGCTGCGTGTGCAACTCGCCGACCAGGCGCTGCCGCGCCAGCGCCTGGTCGCGGAAGACCTCGAAGCTGCGCGCCAGCTCGCCCAGCTCGTCGCGCCGCCGCGTCGCCGGCGTCGGCTGGCCGGTGTCGCCCTGCGCCAGCCGCGACATCACCGCGGTGATCGTCTCGACCTCGCCGACCAGGCGCCGCACGTAGCGCGTGGCCAGCATCGCGATGACGATCGCCACCAGCGCCAGCACCAGCACCCCCGTCTCGCCGGAGCGCACCGCGCGCGCCAGCAGCTCGCTGCGATCGGCGGCGGCGCCGCGCAGCTGCGCGACGTAACGCGAGACCTCGTCGCCGAGCTCGTCGGCATTGGCCCGCGCCAGCACCACCAGGTAGCTGCTGCGCGCTTCGAGATCCAGCAGGCGCTGGCGCTGCGCCAGCAGGCCGTCGCTGCCTTCGGCCAGCTCGGCCAGCAGCGTGGTGTCTGCGCCGGCCAGGCGCGCCCAGGCGCCGCGGCGGCGCGCTGCCAGCTGCAGCGCCTCGACATCGGCCTGCAGCCGGCCGATCGACGCGGCGTCCTCGGCCGCCAGGCCCAGCACCAGCGTCGACCACAGCGCGGTGATCGCGGCATGGTCGGCGCTGCGCTGCTCGACCGGCCGCGCAGCACCGTGCAGCCGTTCGCCCAGACGCTCCAGCTGCCGCCGCTGCACCGCGAGCCGCTGCTGCAGCTGCTGCTTGTCACGCGTCAGCGTGATCAGCGTTTCGAGCTGGCGGCCGACCTGTTCGTGCAGCGGCCCGATCACGCGCTGCAGCTCGCGCGCCGGCCGCAGGTCGACGCTGCGGCGGCGGATCTGCTGCAGCAGCTCCTGCGCGCTGGTGCGGTGCGCTTCGAGCTCGCGCTCGGTCGCCGATTCGCTCAGTTTGGGCGCGACCAGCGCCAGCTGCGTGGTGCGCTGCGCCAGCTCCAGCGCATGCGAGATGTTCGGCAGCAGGTCGTGCTCGACACCGGCCAGCGCCCGCTGCGTGCTGCGCATGCCCCACCAGCCGACGCCCGCCAGCGCGATCGCCGCCAGCAGCAGCACGCCGAAGGCCGCCAGCAGGCGCCAGCGCACGCGGTCGATGAAGGCGCCGCGCACGACCGGTCCGGTGCCGGCGTCCATCCTTCAGCCCGGGTGGCGCGTGACGTCGGCCGCGAAGACGTAGCCGAGGCCGCGTTCGGTGCAGATGAACTGCGGATGCTTGGGGTTCGGCTCGATCTTGCGGCGCAGGCGCAGGATCAGCACGTCGATCGTCCGGTCGAAGACCTCGGTCTCGAGGCTGCGCGTGCGTTCGAGCAGCTGGTCGCGGGTCCAGATGCGGTGCGGCTGCTCGACGAAGGCTTCGAGCAAGCGGTACTCGGCCTGCGTCAGCGGGCACAGCGTGCCGTCGTTCAGGCGCAGCTCGCGCTCGTCGGTGTCGAGCACCCAGTCACCGAAGCGCAGGCCCTTGCCGCACCACGGGCCGGCCGCGGGCGCCAGCGCGGGGGCCGCTGCCGGCGCCGCCGGTGCGTTGCCGTAGCGCCGCAGCACGGCCCGCACGCGGGCGACCAGCTCACGCGGGCTGAACGGCTTGACCAGGAAGTCGTCGGCCGCCAGCTCCAGCAGCAGCACGCGGTCGGTCTCGTCGCTGGAGCCGCTGATCATGATGATCGGGATGGGCGAGCCCTGGCGCAGCTGGCGTGCGAGCGTCAGCCCGTCCTCGCTCTTCAGCCGCAGGTCCAGCAGCATCAGCTCGTAGGCCCGCGCGGCCAGCGCGCGGCGCGCCTCCTCGCCGTTCGATGCGCCGTCGGCCTCGAAGCCGGCACGCCGCAGCAGGTCCTGCAGCAGCGCCACCATGTCGGACTCGTCGTCGACGACGAGGATGTGCGGCTTCGGGGTGTCGGTGTCCATCATCAGCATGGTGGGGCGAGAGATACCAGAGGCGCCGCAAGCGCAGATTTCAAATCTTTCGGCCCCGACAGGCTACGCGGCGGCGGCCGCGCGCGAATCGGGGATCGCCCCGCACGCTTCGCGGACGAACTTCACGAGCTCACGCGCCGTCTCGCCGGCGCTGGCCGGTGGCAAGGTCAGGGCCTGGATGCAGACACCGTCGCCGACGGGGTACTGCCAGCCCGGCAGCACGTCGATCAGCCGCCCGGCCTGCAGGTCCTGCTGCACGCAGTAGTCGGGCGCCAGCACGATGCCGCCGCCGGCGCGCGCCATCGCGACCAGGCTGTCGATGTCGTCGCCCGCGGTGGCCGGGCGCACCGCCACTTCGACCGGCTCGCCGCCCGAGTCGTGGCGCCAGCGCAGCATCACCTCGTCGGCGCCGCTCATCGGCACCATGCAACGCTGCTGCGCGAGCTCGGCCGGCCCGCCCAGCGCCGGGCCGGTCGCGGCGTAGGCGCCGATGCGCAGCGGCAGCACCGGCTGGGCGACCCAGTCGGGCGGCGGCCTGCGCGTGACGCGGAACGCGACGTCGATGCCCTCGCGCAGCAGGTCGATGCGCCGGTCGGTCATCAGCAGCTCGTATCGCACCTCGGGATGCAGCTGCTGGAAGCGCGCGAGCAGCGGCACCAGCACGATGCGGCCGAAGGTCGCGACGGCCGTGATGCGCAGCACGCCCTGCAGCGCCGAGCGGCCCGAGCGCATGCTGCGCCGCGCCGCATCGGCGGCCTCCAGCACGCCGCGCGCGGAGGCCGACAGGCGCCGGCCGGCCTCGGTCAGGCCGAGCGAGCGGGTCGTGCGGGCGATCAGCGGCACGCCGGCCTCGGCCTCGATCGCCGCGATGCGCCGGCTGACCGCGGCGCGCGTCAGCCCGAGCCGGCGCGCCGCCTCGGCAAAGCTGCCGGCCTCGACGACCCGCGCGAACAGCTCCAGCGCGTTGGCATCCAGCGCCGGCAGCGGCGGGCGGCGGCGCGGCGCCTCGCGGGCCAGGTCGCGCGGCACCGGGCGCAGCCGCGGGGCCTCATCGGCCGCGTTCGGCGGCAACGGTCGCTTTGTCAAGCTCATGGAAGCAATGTGTCAACTCACGGCCATCTAGTCAATCATCAGTTGACGATCTAGAGTTTTCCCCATGCTGCCCCCGAACGCCTCCCCCGACCTCGCCGCCCTCGAAGCGGCCTTCGAAACCCCAGCCGAACGCGCGCTCGGCGCGGCCAACGACACGGGTTTCGCCGCGCACCGCGGCCCCGAGCCGGCGCCGTTCCGGCTGACAACGGCCGACGGCGTGCACCTGGCCGCGCGCTGGTACGAACCGGCGACGCCGGTGCGCGCGGTGGCGCTGATCAGCGCGGCCACCGGCGTGCCACAGCGCTACTACCGCCACTTCGCCGCCTGGCTGACCTCACGCGGCTACGCGGTGCTGAGCTACGACTACCGCGGCATCGGCGAATCGCGCCGCGGTGCACTGCGCGCCGATCCGAGCCGCATGCGCGACTGGGCGCTGCTGGACATGCCGGCGGCGCTGGCCGAGGTCGAGCGGCGCCGTGCGGCGGGGGTTGCGCTCGGCCGCCCGGAGCAGCCCCGTCCCCCTCGGGGGGCGGACGACGCGCAGCGTCGGCCAGGGGGCACTGATCTATTGCCGCTGCTGCTGATCGGCCACTCGTTCGGCGGCAATGCGATCGGCCTGGTCGACGGCGTCGAGCGCGCCGACGCGCTGCTCGGCATCGCCGCGCAGTCGGGCGAGTGGCGACTGTGGCCGGGTTACCACCGCTTGTTCACGCACCTGTTCTTCCATGCGCTGCTGCCGGCGGCCGCGCACCTGTTCGGCCGCGTGCCCGGCTGGGTGATGGGCGGCAGCGGCGCCGGGCTGCCGAAGGGCGTGGCGCTCGACTGGGCGCGCTGGGGCCGGCGCCGCGGCTACCTGTTCGACGATCCGGCGTTGGCCGCGCACATCGAAGGTTATCGATCCTTCGCCGGCACCGCGCACCTGTGGAACATCACCGACGACTGGACCTACGGCCCGCCGGCGGCGGTGAACGCGCTGGCCGAGCGCTTCACGCGCGCCCGCGTGCAGCGCCCGACGCTCGATGCCCGCGCGCTCGGCGCCGGGCCGATCGGCCACTTCGGTGCCTTCCGCGCGGCGCTCGGTGCGCGTATCTGGCCGCAGTGGCTGGAGCGCATCGAGGCGGCCACGCCGGCCTTGCGGCGCGCAGGGTTGGCCAGCGCCTGACTGTCCGTCGACCAGCACGTCCAGCTGCAGCACCAGCAGTCGGTCCGTTAGCGACTTGTTTCGTGTTGAGCGCCCGAGCGGCTCGGGGTGCGGGCACGGCGGGCCGAATCCGGCGGTCGGCCCTGGGGGGCCGACTGCGTTCCGGTCCTCAGCCCGGGGGCGCGCCGTCCATTTA
>NZ_JABRWJ010000019.1 GCF_013266755.1 Pseudaquabacterium terrae
AGCGGCCCCATTGCGGACGACAGGGGTCGCAATGTCCCAATTCGAGATCCAAATCTCGGCCAAATCGGCTGCCTCCAACCAAATCGGCCGTACAGCTCACCTACCGTGAAACATGCGGGCTAGGCGCATTACGAAGACCAGAACCTGTCGTCGGCGCTGCTGTCGCTTCGCTCCCCCACATCCGCCTTCGCCTGAAGCGGCCCTGGCCTTGCCGCGGCGCCTTAGGGTTCTTCCATGAACATTTATGTTTGCGCTGCACCCGCGGACGACACTCTTGCGAATGAGGTGTTGGCATGAAAAAGATCAATCGACTGAGCCTGACCTACGAGACCGAGAAGAACCTCTACCACGACCGCCCCACGCGCAAGGAGATCCTGGACCAGCGCCAGGCAATGGGCTACAAGTCGGCCCACGGTGTGCTGCAGAGCCTCCGGCACAAGGCGAGCAACGTCCTTGGCGACAGGACCGGGCAGGACAAGTTGCGGGAGTACGTCGAATTCGTCGGCAACACCGGGTTCAAGGCGACGGGGGTGGTGGAGGATCTGCCCAAGGACGTGTCCCGTTTCACGGCCACGCTTGGCGGCAAAGTCGCGTCACTGGACCTCAAGACGACAACGGACAACAAGATTGTCGGCGTTCGAGTACCGTACCCGGGCGAAGCCGAAGCGCCCGCCAAGGCGGACAAGAAAGGCAAGGGCGTCGACCACGGCAAGGCTATTCCGGTGAATCCGCATCGGATTCCCAAGGGCCATGGGCTGGTCAAGAAGCCCGGCCAGCAAGTGTCCCGAGACGATATCAGGGCCATCCACAACTACTCCATACGGTCGCCGATCAATAGCCAACTGAGGAAACAGGACGCGAGGGCCGAAGATGGCACGCCCATCAAGGAAGCAACGGAGCTGTCGGCGGCGCTCACGGCACTGCAGAAGACGGATAAGTATGAAGGCTTCGTTCACCGTGCACTCCCGCCACGCGTCGCAACGAAAATCGTCAAAGAGAACCCACGCAACGACGGATTCAACTTGACCGAAGGATCCACGCTGCACGAGCCGGCGTTCACTTCGACCTCGACGAACCTGAGCGCGACCCTGCATTATGTCAGGGAGAACCGCATGAATTTTCCTGATCGTCGACCGCTGCTGATGACGACCTACACCCATTCCGGCGTTCCGATTTCTCAGTTCGCGAAGTATCCTGAACTGGCCGAGATAACGTTTCAACCCGGCATGAAGACCCATATCTTGCTCAGCGGTGACGACCCCCGATCAGGGTTTCGGCGGTCCCTGGCAGAGGAGTCGGGCCTGCCTGCCTCGCACGGCGTGTCGACGATGCCCATCGCGGAAAAACTGCCGGGCATGGACAAGATCGAGGACGACCCGGACATCATCAAGGAAACTGGGGCCCACACCCTCCAGCAGGTCAAGACAGTCGACATGTTGGACTTGGCCAGGCCTTCGAGCTCGCCAACCGGGCAGGTGACGAAGGTCGTGGGCCAACTGTCCCAGATGATCCGGGCGCTTCCCTGGGCTCCTCAGCCAGAGGGCGGCGGCCCGAAAGGCGCCGAGCAGAAGCTCCGGTCTCAATTGGCGACTGCGCTCAACCACCAGGCGCCGGTGGCCGTCGCCGCAGTGCTTCAAAAGGGAGAGATCTGGTTCGGCGGAAAGGCGCCGGTTGAGCTGCGCGCCATGGTGGGCACGAGGCAACAAGCAGAATCTCCCATGAAGCTTATTCATGAGGCCGTGCTCAGGCACTACAAAGTGGGCTTCTTCGACACGAATCGCCTCCTCTTGGCTACGGACAGATTGCTGTCGAAGCCGGCCGCCGAGCGACTCTTCCCGCAGGAATTCAGGCACGCTTCCAGATCGGCGCAGTCTTACGATGATGAATATCCGACGATGAATCGTCCGAACCCCGTGCAGGTGTCGACCATCGTGACTGCCTCGGTCAATCGCGTGTCGGATCCTGTGCTGCGCAAGCAACTGGGCGCATACATGAAAGAGGAACTGCTCCACTTGAAGGTGCCCGTCATATCCGACAGGATGGAGGAAGATCGGTTCATCGAGGTGCCCGAACTCACTCGGCTGGCGCCCACCATGCAGCACTTCGTCACGCACATGGCGCCCAAGGATCGTGCAGTGCTGCAGCCGGCGCTGGATTGCCTGCGCTCGTCGGTGAGGGCGCTGGCCCATCCGAGCGCAGAAGCGGGCAGCGCCCTGGGCGTCGACGACGTGATGGCGATCGTGCAAGGTCTCAAATTGAAGCCGAGGCCGGGCCTTGACGCACAAGCCCTCCGCCTCTCGATCGCTGCGGCCTTGCACGCCCCGGAAGCACCGAGCATGACCGACCGATTCATGATGGTGCTGAAGCCCGAGATCGAAGCCGACAACATCAACTTGCCTCTGCTCACCCTCCGCCTCGGCAGCCTCACGGCCGGTCCCATCCTGGAACTCGTCGACCGCCAGTTATCCACCTTGCCGCCGACGGAGCGACAGGCCCTTGTGCAGCAGTTGTCAGAAGCGGCCAAGCGCATGAGTGAAGTCGACCCGTATCGAGGCCGGATGAACGAAATCATCGAGAAGCACACGGTCACCGAGTTCGACCTGGCGATCGAGCATCAAATGATGACGAAGGTGATGAATGCAATTTCGGAGGACGACTCGGAGTAGGTCCGGGGCCCGCCTGGCGATGGTGTCGCCGGCCCTCCGGCCTGTATGGAATCTTCAGGAGTGTTCTTCCAAGCGTGGATCAATTGGCCTGGGCCTGGGCGTCCGACGCGAGGTCGCTCCCGCCAATTCGGAAAACGGCGTACCGGTCCCTGCCGGCGGCCTTCGCCTGGTACATCGCTGCATCGGCGTCGCGCAACACGTCGCTCGCGCGTTCGTACCCGTACCCGCTGAAGGTGATGCCGATGGAAGCGCTGGACGCGAAAGGCGCGCCGGCGATGACGTAGGGCTGGCGCGCGACGTGCAGGATCCGGTCCGTCAGGTTGGCGGCGGTTTGTTCCTCCACGCCGAATACAAGCACGGCGAACCCGTCGCCGCCCAGCCGCGCGACGATGTCGCCGGGGCGCAGGCTGTCGCTGATTCTTTGGGCCACCTGCACGAGGAATTCGTCGCCCGCGTTGTGGCCCCGGCTGTCGTTGAGGAACTTGAAGCGATCGAAATCGAGGTACAGGACTGCAAAGCGGTGTTTGGAATCGCTGCCGGCACGCCGCACCGAGCGATCCAGCAGATCGAGGAAGCGCCGGCGGTTCGGCAATCCCGTCAGGCTGTCGTGGTAGGCGATGTGCCTGAGCTTTCCCTCGGCCTCGCGCCGCGCGCTGACGTCCTGGGCCTGCAGGATCAGGCTCGGCGAGTCCGCTGCGCCCTCTGCGAAGCGCGCGCTGTGCAGGCAGATCCACAGCGGCACGCCATCGAGGCGCCGCAAGCGCAGGTCGTCGACGCTGCCCTTGACCGCCGCATCGCGGCTCTGCGCCAGCATCTGCTGGACGGCGCCCTGGTCCTCCGGGTCGACGAGATCGTGGAACGCGGTGCCCAGCAGATCGGCCTCCCTGCCTCCGGCCAGCTCTTGCAGTGCGCCGTTGGCCTGCAGGATCCGCCCATCCGCATCGGTCAACGCCATGCCGACGGCCGCATTCGTGAACGCGCTCTGAAAGCGGCGCTCGCTCGCTTCGAGCTCGCGCAGGTGGCGCGCGGTGGCCTCGGCTTCACGCTGGGCGGCAACGGCTGCAGCCCGCCGCGCAGCGGCAGCTTCTTCCTGCTGGCGGAAGTAGAAGAATTGCGTGGCCAGCACCAGGCCCAGCAGCGGCAGCGTGGCCAGCAGCACGCCGTAGCCGGTGCGCAGGAACACCAGGTAGAGCGACGCGGCCACGATGGCGCTGAGGGTGCCCGCAATGCCCAGCCACCCCAGGGCACCGAACAGCTGCGACCAGCGCGGCCGCTCCTCGCGCAGGAGCAGAACGATGGCGTTCATCACCACCATGTTCAGCAGAAAGTGGCCGTACCCGAACAGCAGCGACCCACCCAGCACCACATCTGCGCGCGCGCCTGTATTGAGCACCGCCCAGTGCAGCAGTGAACCCGTGCAGAGCATGTTGATCGCGGCTATGGCGGGGCTGACGATGCGGCCCGTCCAGCGCGGCGTGCTCCGCCATGCGCCGACGATCGCTTCGGCGGCGCCGGCAATGGCTGCCGCCTGCGGCCCTTGCATGAGGAGGATCACGAACAGGAAAACATCGCCGGCCGAATACGCCATGTCCGAATTCCGGCCCCGGATCGGGAAGTAGCTCGCCAGCATGGCCAGCGAGGCGCCCACCGCGATGTGAAGCCACGTGGAAGGCGATGCAGCACGCTGCGTCCAGAGTGAATGGCCAAGGGCGGCCACCCCCAGCACGACCACGATCCACCAGAACAGCGCTGCCTTCCGGTTGTAACCCGGCATCAGCGCCGCATGCAGGCGCACATACCAGGTTGACGGCGACGGCATCATGCCCGCGGAGATTCGTTGCGCGAGATTCAAGGCCTTCATGGGCTCTCCGGCGTGGGCTCCCCAACGGTATCGGTAGGGTCCGCGGCGGGATTGACGGTGCTTGAGCTTTTGTGAGCTTCGATGCCGCCTGCTTCGGGCCTTCCGCCAATTGACGGCGTCGGTACGCTGGGGCAAGGTGAACAACGGCAATTCCTGTCGCTGTACGGGGGACACCCCTTGCTCCAGCCCATGCTTTCTCGCCGGCGCATCACGGGCCTGCTTCTGTCGTGCCTCCTGTTGGCGGACGCGCCGGTCTTTGCCGCCTATGACCGGGCCAAGGTGGAGGCGGCGATCGCCAAGGACGTCACTGCCGTGCTTCGCGAAGCCGAGGAATCGCTGCAGCGCGCGCAGGCGAGCGGCAACGCCGCCGCGCAGCTCGATGCGCTTCGCATGCGGGCAGCTGCAAACAGCATGCAGCGCAACTTCAATGCACTGGGTGCCGACGTGGAGCTCGGCCTGCCGTTGGCACGCGAGCTCGGCGACGCCGATGCGCAATGCGCCTTCATGGGATACCGGGCCGCCGCGCTTCAGGCCAAGGGCCAGGCGACCGAGGCGCTGGCGCAACTCGACGAGGCGCTTGCCCTGGCCGAGCGCCACAAGCTGCACCATGCCAGCGGCCAGCTGCACAGGCGCAAAGGCCGCATCTTCGGTGACCTGGGGCGCAAGGCGGACGCGCTGGCTGCCTACCAGGCGGCCTACGCCGTGTACGAGGCCCAGGGTGATGCCGAGGCGATGGCGTCGGTGCTGACGGCGCTCGGGGTCCTGCACAGCAAGGCCCGTTCCGGCGAGGCCGACATCGACGTGGCGATCGGCTATTTCGAGCGAGCCCTGAAGGACGCCGGGCGCCTCGACCGCTCGGTCGCGCACGTGCTGCTCGCGGACATCTACGCAGACCGAAAGGATTTCAAGCGCGCCCGGCAGCACTACGAACAGAGCGTGGCGACCCGGCCCCGTGTGGAGCCGTTCGACCATCGCGACTACGTCGCCGTCAAGTTCGCCCGGGGCGAGAACAAGCTAACGGAAGCGATCGGCCTGCTCGATCGTGCCCGGGCGCACTACGCGCAGACCAAGGACCTCAAGCCATGGATCCAGATCGAGCTGTCGCGTGCGGAAGTGCTGGTGCAGCTCGGCCAGATGCCTGCTGCCGTGCAGGCCCTGAAGAGCGCGCGCAGCATCAAGGAGAAGGTGGAATCGTCGACCTATGACGTCGAGTTCCACGAACGCGCAGCGGCCATCGGGCTGTCGCTGGGCGACCATGCCGCGGCCTATCGCGAGATCGCCGAGCTCAGGCAGGCCGAGCGCCGCCTGCAGCAGGCCGAGAAGGCCAAGATGGCCGAAGAGCTGCGCGTGCGCTTCGAAGTGAAGCAGAAGGAAACCGAGAACGCCTTGCTGCGGGCGCAGGGCAAGGCTGCCGAGACGCAACGCTTTGCATTGATCCTGGGCTCGGCGCTGGCGTTGGTGCTGCTGGCCGGATTGGCGCTCTACCTGCGCCGCCGTGCCATCGCCGCACGCACCGAGTCGGCCTACAGCAAGCGCCTGGCGGCCAGCGAGATGCAGCGCGCGAACGACCTGCAGGCGTCCAATGAAACACTCGAGCGGCTGGCCGCGCTCGGGCCGCAGATCGCCGCCGAGCGCGAGGCCGCGCGCATCCATCGTGCGTTGTGCGACGACGTCGGGCGCCTGATGCCGGTGCGGTCCGCGACGGTGTGGATGCTCGAAGGCGAACAGCTGGTGCTGTGCCACGGCATGCCCGCCGACTGCCCGGCACTCAGCGTGCGCCTGGATGACGAGGCTTCGAGCATCGCGCGCTGCGCGCGCGAGCGGCGCGAGTGCACCACGCAAGACATGGATGAACTGCGGTGGCAGGACGACACGCCGCGCTCGGCGCTGTGCACGCCGATGGTGGCCGGCGGCGAGCTGATGGGTGTTCTGGTGCTGCAGGGCGACAACGCGCAGGGCTACGGCGAGCGCGAACAGCAGCTCGCCCGCATGCTGGCCGCCTACGGAGCGGTGGCGCTGGCCAATGCGGCCAACGCGCAGCGCCTGAACGCGGCCAGCCAGGCCAAGAGCTGGTTCCTGGCGAGCATGAGCCATGAGTTGCGGTCGCCGCTGAACGCGATGCTCGGCTTCAGCCGGCTGCTGCAACGCGAAGCGACGCTCACCCCGCGCGCGCGGCACGACCTGGGCATCGTGCTCAAGAGCGGCGAGCATCTGTACACCTTGATCAACGAGGTGCTGGAATTCTCGAAGGCCGGCGCCGCCCAGCTCACGCTGCAGGTCCGTGCCTTCGATCTTTACGCCTTGCTCGACGAGCTGCAGGCGATGTTTTCGCTCACCGCGATCCAGAAGGGCCTGGCGCTCGAGGTGTCGGTGCGGCCTTCAGTGCCGCAGGGCATGCAGACCGATGCGATCAAGCTGCGCCAGGTGCTGATCAACCTGCTGAGCAATGCGATGAAGTTCACCGAGCGTGGTGGCGTTCGGCTGGAGGTGCAGGTGGTGTCGCAGCGCGTGAGCTTCAGTGTCATCGACACCGGGGTCGGCATCGCCGCGGACGAGCAGGCGCATCTGGGCGAGGTCTTCGTTCAGGCAAGCGCCGGTCGACGCGCGGCCGAGGGCACGGGGCTGGGGCTGGCGATCAGCCGCCGCTACGTGGAGCTGATGGGCGGTGAGCTGACGCTGACGAGCGTGCCGGGCCAAGGCACCGCGGCGCGCTTCTCGTTGCCGCTGCCGCCGGTCGATCTGGCCAGCCCGCCGGCCGCGCCGGCCACGGGCACCTTGGGCGGCGTGGTCGGCCTGGCCCCGGGGACACAGACGCGGCGCATGCTCGTGGCCGACGACAGCGCCGACAGCCGGCAGTTGCTGGTGCGGCTGCTCGAGCCGCTGGGCTTCGAGATGCGCGAGGCGGCCAACGGGCTGGAGGCCGTGCAGACCTGCCAGGCGTGGGAGCCGGACCTGGTCTGGATGGACATGCGCATGCCCGTGGTCGACGGGCTGGAGGCCACCCGGCGCATCAAGGCCGCCCAGCCGGCCATCGTCGTGATCGCGCTGACCGCCAGCAGCTTCGAGGAGGACCGCGCGCAGATGCTGGCCACCGGCTGCGACGACTTCCTGCGCAAGCCGTTCAGCGAGGCGGCGTTGCTCGAGGCCATCGAAACGCACCTGCGGGTCCGCTTCGTCCGCGAAGCGCCCCCCACGGCGGAAGCAAGCGAGGATCTCGGCTCGCTCACTTCAGCCCAGCGCGAGGCGTTGCGGTCCGCCCTGCAGCTGCTGGACGTCGAGGGCATCGAGCGCAGCATCGAGGCCATTCGCGAAACCAACGGCGCGGTGGCCGACCAATTGAGCCGGCTGATCGACCAGTTCCGTTATCGCGAGGTGCTCGATTTGCTGGAGCAGTGGTGTGACGTCTCAGGATGACTGCACCAATCAAGCCCTGCTGGACCTCGCCCCGCGCTCATTCCCGCATCTTCTCCTTGTCCGTGTCCGGCGCCAGAACGGCCGCCAGGAACACACGCGGCGCAAGTCGCAGGAAGTCTTGCGGCGACTTGTAGGCGTCCTTCAGCACCGTCTCCGACATGTCCAGGCTCTCGTTCATGTATCGGGTCAGCAGCGCTGCGCTTTCCGGTTTGCCGGTGCCGGCCTCGTCGGCCCACATTGAGTAGGTGGGAGGGCCTGGAAAGTTCGGGTGCTCGTGGAGCCTTGCCCTCGGAGTCCGAGTAGCCGGCAACGTTGCTCGAACTTTGTCGCCCGCCCGCGTTCGCAACGAAGTTGAGCGCACTCTGGTGGCCGAATCCGAGGAGCGTGCCCTCGACCTCATTGCTCATGAATGCGGTCCCGAGTTTCGCAAGCAGGTATTCGGTCAGCGCCTGGGGGAGGTCCGCCCCGAGCAATGCGTCAATGGCGTCGATCACCGCACTTGGATTCCGGTCCGGGGGATAGATCGGCTTGCTTCCGTGGGTCACGTACATCAACCCGCCGACATGAATCTCCTGCGCGATGGCGAGCTATTGCTCGGGCGTCACGGCCGTCAGGTCGAGCTTCGACGGATCGATGCCGAGCGCAGTCTTGGCCACCGTGCACGGCTTCACGTTTTCACCAGCGACATGTTCGACTTGGTCATTCAGGTTCTCGAGCTTCGCTATGGCGGTGCGCTTCGCGAGGCGCATCGGCAACGCGCTCATGATGCATCCAGCCTGAACGCCCGCACCGTTTCAACCAGCTTGCCCGCCTGCTGATTCAGGCTGTCGGCCGCTGCCGCCGACTCCTCGACCAATGCCGAGTTCTGTTGCGTCACGCGGTCGAGCTGCGACACCGCGTCGCAGATCTGGCCGATGCCCGCGGTCTGCTCGGCGGTCGCGGTGCTGATTTCGCCGATGAGGGCGGCGACCTGGCGCACCTGCGACGTGATGTCCTCCATGGTCGATCCCGCATCCTGAACCAACCGGGATCCGGCTTCGACGCGTTCGACGCTGGTACCGATCAGGTCCTTGATCTCCTTGGCTGCGTCGGCACTGCGCCGGGCCAGGCTGCGCACTTCGCCGGCCACCACGGCGAAACCACGCCCTTGGTCGCCTGCGCGGGCCGCTTCGACCGCCGCGTTCAGCGCCAGGATGTTGGTCTGGAAGGCGATGCCGTCGATCACGCCGATGATGTCCGCGATCTTCTTCGAGCTCTCGCTGATGGCGTCCATCGTGGACACCACCTTGCCGACGACCGCGCCGCCGCGCGATGCGACGTCGCTGGCCGACGCGGCGAGCTGGGCCGCCTGGCGCGCCGTCTCGGCGTTGCTTTTCACCGTGCCCGACAACTGCTCCATCGACGCGGCGGTCTGCTGCAGGTTCGAAGCCTGTTCCTCCGTGCGCTGGCTCAGGTCGGTGTTGCCGGTGGCGATCTGCGTACTGCCGGTGGCGATGGATTCCGAGCTGGTGCGCACCGTACCGACGATGTGAACCAGGTTCTTGACCATCTCGCCCAACGCCGAGAGCAGGCGCCCCGTTTCGTCACGCGTGGTGACCTCCACGCGGCTGGTGAGATCCCCGCGCGCCACCGTTTCGGCGATGTCCAGGGCTTGCGCCAGCGGCCGGGTGATGCTGCGCGTGATTGCCCAAGCCAGAAAGGCCCCGAGCAGCGCGGCGGCCGACGTCAGCGCGATGGTCAGCATCAGCAGCGACCGCCCTTCCGCGCGCGAGCGCTCGAATTCGGCCCGGCCTTCGGCAATCTGCGACGAGACGAGCTTGCTCAGCGCAGCAGCCACCTTCGCCGCCACCGGAGACAGCGTCTCCTGGTAGATACGGCGCGCCTCGTCCGGCTTGGAGGCCAGCATCGCGTCACGGATGGGAATCAAGCCATCCGCCACGTAGCTCTTGCGCAGGCTGATGAAGGCGTCCGCATCGCCGCGGATCTCGGCGCTCATGCGTTTCTGGCTGAACTGACCCCAGATCTTGCCGACCTGCTCGATGTTCTGCTTCAGTTCAGTATCGCGCTTGGCAAGATTGTCCGCGGACGGAAACGCCATCATGTCCATGACCAGGACCCGGTTGCGCAGCAGCAACCGGGTCACTTCACCCAATTGCTCGATCGGCACGGCGCGGTCCTCGTACATGACCCGCAGGTCTTCGTTGAGTGCCGTCACGCCACGGCCGGCGGCGACGGCGACGATCAGCAGCAGGGCGAGGATCGCTGCGAATCCGATCGCCAGCCGCTTGCCCAGATTGAGACGTTGCAGAACTTTCACGCATTTCTCCTAAGCCGCGCGATCCGTCAGGAAGCGCAAGAACCAACCCGGATGGGCCTCAGGAAGATAGTGCCGCGTCGACAACGCCGCACCGCCGGGTGCGAAGTGCCGCCTGCGCTGCCGAAGCCGGCGGTGAATCAGTCGTCCGACATGCCCCGGGGCAAGGCATCGGGCGCGCAGCGAACCACGCCTCGTCCCGCGCGCTTGGCCTCGTACAGCGCGGCGTCGGCGCGCTTGCAGATTTCCGCCGCATCGTCGCGGCCCCACGCCACGCCGACGCTCGCGCCGATCTCCACGGTCACCGCGCCGAGCTCGAACGGCCTACAGACAGCGGCGAGAACCTTCTCCGCCACCGCCAGCGCGTGCGGCCGCTCCCGCATCCCGCTCAGAACGATGGCGAACTCGTCACCGCCGAGCCGGGCCACGGCATCGCTGGGACGCACCAGGTTCTGCAGGCGATCGGCAACCCTTTGCAGCAGCTGATCGCCGACGGGGTGTCCGTACTGGTCGTTCACCGGCTTGAACCGGTCGAGATCGATGAACAGCAGCGCCACCGGCGGGCGGCTGCGCAGGCTCAGCATGCCGGCCATGCGCTCATCGAAGCCCGCCCGGTTGAGCAGTCCGGTGAGAGGGTCGCGCTCGGCCAGGTTCAGCAGGCGCACCTGCTCCAGCCGGTGCATGGTGATGTCCTGCGCGACGCCGACGAAACCATCGACACGCCCTTCGTCGCTGCGCAGCGGAATGTAGGTGTTGGACAGATGCGCCGCCGACCGTCCGCGCTCCTCCCGGTCGAACTGCACGCTCTCACCCGCCAGCGCGCGCTGCATCCAGACCCGGGTGCGCAGGTAGTCCTCGTCGCCCAGCACCTCCTGCAACGTGCGTCCGATGATCTGCTCCTGCGCAAGACCGCGCCAACGCTCGAACGCGCCGTTGACGAAGCGCACGCGCAGCTCCGTGTCGACGACGAAGATGATGGCTGGAACCGCTTCGGTGACGGAGCGCAAGGTCGCGCTCTGGCGCTGCAGCGAACGCTGCGCCGCCGAGAACTCGGTGCTGTCCAGGCTCGTCGCGAAGAAGCCGCGCGTGTGGCCCGCCTCGTCCACGTCGGGCACCAGGCGGGTCTCGGTCGTGCAGCGCTTGCCGTCGACCAGTTCCTCGAACTCGAAGGTCTGCGGCTGGCCGGCCAGCACCAGATCGACGTGCCGCTCGATCAGCGCATCGCTGCTCCCGGACGTCAGCTCGCTCCGGGTGCGGCCGAGAATCGCCTCGGGCGGCAGGCCGAAGCGCTCGCACAGCAGGTGATTGACGAAGCGGAAGCGCCGGGTGCTGTCGACGTAGGCGATGCGCACCGGCAGCGTATCGACCAGCCGGCGCAGGAAGGCCTCGCCGTGGACGGAACTGGGCGGGTCTGTTGGCATCGTGGGCTCCTCGCCCGAGACTACACCTGTTCCCTCGGCGCTGCGAAGCCCTCGATCACTGCGCCGAGCTGGCGGCCGAGGCCGGCTCGCCGCTCTTGCCCGAGGGATCCGCATCCGCCATCAGCGGGTGCTGGTTCGCCGGCACCAAGCTTCGCCGGTGCAAGACCGTGCCGTCGACGGCCGCATTGTTCACCGGAAAGGTGACGAAGGTCTCGGGAGCGGACTGCCAGGCGGGAATCGAAACCTGTTCTTCTTGCGCCGCCTCCTTCATGCGCAGCGAGAGCGCCTTCTGGAAGCGGCCGCCCTCTGCGCAATTGGACAAGACCTCCGCGGCCTGCAGCACGTAGTGCTCGATCCGATCGCTTGCCCGACTCGCGCCGTCCAACAAGTAGCTGCCATCGATTCGTATGGTGTCCTGGAACGGAGAGTGCTTCGAGAGCAACACGCGATTCTTGTCTGCCCAGGGATCGAAGGTGATGTCGTGCGCGTTGCCGCCATCGTCCGTGAAACGCAGCTTCCCGTACACATGATCGAGCGGTTCTTTCCTTTCGGAGACCAGCGGTCTTGTGTGCACGGTGATCTCGATCCTGTCCTTCAGATCGGGCAATCGCGCGATCCTCGCTCAGGCTGGCCCGGCGCGGAATTCGCGGCTTCTCTGTGGTGCCTGCGGGCGCGCCGTCCGAGCGCTTGCAAGCCGCAACCGCCCCACAGAACCCGGCGCCGCCGGCGCTCACCATGAGGGTGAGGGTCCGCGGCGGATCCTCGGTTGCGGCCCGCTCGGCCCGCGCCCCTGGCCGGTGCCCGCGGATTTCGGATTTGGAGAATGGGATCCTCATGCAGAGACCGCTCCTTGCCGCGCAAGCCTACGGCGATGCGGGCGCCATTTGCCTGCCCCGAGCGAGCGTCGCGCGAAACGGCGAAGGGTGCGAACGTGCTGGCGGCGGACTCGCGGCTGCTTCGGATATCGGCGCTTGGCTTCGTCTGCCGCTTCCTAGGACCTGGCCTTTCAGCGAATCCTCGGCAAGGCTCGCAGCGTGGGCGCGCGCAACGGGGTTGAAAGCGCGAACGAGGTATTCATGGAACGCATCGGAAACAGTCGCACACCATCCATCGACTTGAACGAGGCTCCAGGGTCCTCGGTCAAGGGCCAGCAGCAGCCCAAGGCGACATTCGAGCTGGACCTGCCGACGCGCAAGAGCATTCACGCCGAAAAGCAGCGCTCTGGTTGGACGGCTGCAAAGACCGCGCCGGGAAAGGCTCTGAACAAGCTGGCCGCACTGACCAAGTTGCGATCGACGCACGACAAGGTCAAGGACTTCGCGGAATTCGTCGGAAGTTCGAAGGCCACGGGGGAGCCCCTGGAAGACGGCTGGATGCGCCACAGCGCCCCTGCGCGCAAGGGAGTTGCGACGCTGGATCTGCATTTCGACGCCCGGGGGAACATCGACAACGTCCGCCTGCCTCCATCGGCAGCAGACCCCCCCGCCCCGGCGACGACCCAAGCCACGAAACCCGGCCTGGTGTTGCTGGATCTGCCCCCGAAGAACATTGCGCTGTTCGGAACGAGCAGGGAGGATCAAGGTCGGGACGCTGCGCATTCGTCGCGGCGCAGGTTGAGCGAAAGCGGTCCACCACTTCCCGACATGCCACAGACGCCGGGCGCCAGCCTGCATCGCGATGCAGCCGAGTTGCCGCTTGCTCTCATATCGCCCGACCAACCCCTCTGGGCATCGGACCCGAAGCTTCCGAGGAACCTGGACAGGAACAGCTATATCCAGGCCTCGCTGGACAAGATTGGCGGGATCCTCGACGAGAAGGAGCTCCAATGGCTGCGCGACTACAGCAACTTTGACGCCTCATCCGTGAACGCTTCGGCCCGCGCTGGCAAGTCCACCGCCGCATGCATGCACATGATCGACAAGCTCACCGCCAACGGCCTTCGCAGCGAAGGCATGCTGTTTCGCGGGCTTAGCGATCACAGGCTGATCACCGAAGGCAAGAGGTACATGGATTTGGCGCCCGGCTCTGCGAGCGTCTCACCGGCGATCGCGCAGCAGCATGCCACGGCAAGCGCCGACTGGGAGGGCACAACCGGTATCGTGCTCCACGTCATCGGCGCCCAAGCCGGCAATGTCTCGGGGGTCAGCGTGGAGGCTTACGAAGCGGAGGCGCTGATTCGTCCCCAAGAGCCGCTCATGCCCCTGCTCAAGGCATTCGATGAAACCTCGGGGCTCTGGAAGGCGCTGCTCGTGCGGGACGACGCACCGCCTGACGATGCGGCGCAGGATTTGCCGATCGAGCCGGAAAGCACTCGCAAATCCGCTGGCTTTCTCGAGCTCATGGACTCGGATGAGGACGATTGCGCCATTTGATCATCTGACGAGCCGCTCTGCCGCTGCAGCTCGCCCAGGTGCGGCCGAGAATCGCATCGCGCGGCAGGCGGAACCGCCCGCACAGGAGGCTGTTGGCGAAGGGAAAGTCAGGATGGGGGGCATCGCCCAATGAAAACGAGCGACCGTAGCCGCTCGTAGTGCCGGTTCCACTCCGGCGCCTCGCCACTGTTGAGGCTGGTTCCCTGTCTGCGAACGACAAGTCTGAAGATCAGTGCCCACCTTTCTGTTCCCAGGCGAGGGTGGGCGTACCCGGTCGAGTGCCGTTTCTTACGCGGCGTCAGGCTGCCAGAGGCATCTGCTCGACGTGATAAACGTCTTGGTTGGCGTTTGTGGTTTTGCGCCGATTACGTCGGTCACCTCTCGGGCCGTCCGCTTGCTTTCGGTCGCCACGTCGAAACCAGGTCAGCCCCACCGAAACCATCCACGCAATGGCTTCGGTGGAGCTGGGGGGAATCGAACCCCCGTCCGCAACGCTTCCAGTTCACGGTCTTTGCACGACCATGCATGCATCATCGGCCGGTGGCGTTGCGGCGGGTCAGCCAGGCGCGAAGTCGCACTCGGCAATGCGAAGCGGTGGCCCTCACCTCAAGGAAGCTCGCAGTTTCGTACAAGCCTTCGCCTCTTGCGATGTGCGTCATTGGCACCATGGCAGGCTTGGGTCTTTGCACGCATGAACCTTGCGGAGAATCGAAGCGATGAGCCACCATTCGGATGCCGAGGCCTTTTTGGAAAGCGTTCGGCCATACATGTTCCAGGACGCTCACTTCCTCGTGGAGGCGCAAGCCTCGATCAGCGCGATCGAATTCGAGCCCAATCGATTCAGGTTCCGCGACGGCAGCGTGCTTCACATCCAGGATCACCTGAGTCGCGTGGTCTGCCATCCGCCGGAGGCGACTCCGGCCCGCTGCTGCGCGTAGCGGCTTTTATCCGGCCCGGGTTGCCAGGGTGGGCGTCGGAATCACCCTCAAGCCCGCAGCCAGCGCTTCCTCGACGGCTTGCGCCATCGTGCGCTCGGTTTCGAACTCGACGCGCGCGGCTGGGCCGTGGCGCAGGATGCACAGGATGACCGCGAGATCGTCGGGCGAGAGCGGCAAGCGCACGCACCGTTCCGCGCAGCGCGGTGAAGCCAGGTCTTGTTCCATGGCCTGCGAGTCTGGACCAGACATGCGGTCTGACGCAGGCAGCATCCGAAGTGAGTTTCCTCACGGCGAAATGAGCAACGTGGCGCAATCGGTGGCGCGGCGCCGCCGCCATGTTCGCGATGCTTGACATCGCTTCGCGCCACGCCGCTGCGTGCCCGCAGCAGCCCCGCATCATGCATGCACATTCAAACGCGGAGGGCTCATGCTGCATCACCATCGCCAGGCTGTACTGGACCCCTTCGGGGCACCGATCACGGATTCCGACGCGGGAGGCGTCCGCGTGACCGCCGGGCCGCTTCAATTGCGAGATAGAACCGTCTGGTGGACCGGCCGGGTGGCGATCGGCCTGACGCACGGCCGAGGCGACCCCACGTACGCCCCTCTGGAGGTGCCGATCGCGGCGCATGCGTGCAGCGAGTTTCTCGCGGACGAGGAACCGCCTGCGCGAGCCCCCGCGAAGATCGAGCAAGGCTGGCGGCGGCGTCTGCAGGACCTGCGCTCGGTTGTCGGGCGCCTGTGCACGGGGCGAGCGCTGCGCCGCTCTTGACGCTGACCGAGCCGGTCAATGAGAGTCCAGACTTGCATTCCGTTCGCGAACCCCAGGATCGAACCGAAGGGCCACGCGCCGGCATCAACCATGCGCAAGCCGGTTGGCGGCGCGCACCGCATCGGCATCCGGCAGTGCGCCTCTGAGAAATCCGATCCTTCGCGACACGCCTGCGCGTCCAGCGGCGTTGCCGGTGGCCGAGCACTTGGCCGGCAATCGCCAGCTTAGGCCACGGCTGCTTCGAACTGGGCCACTGGCACACTGCGTGGCTTCGCTACGCTACGGACTTGCGTACGGCCTTGCTGCGCTCGATTTCATGCATTGTTGGGTGGCCCATCGGTCGTGTCGACATCGATCGACCGCCGCATCCGGCGTCAGCGGCGATCAACGCAATGCCGGCATCGCGGTGACTGTCTGATTCAGATTCAGTCCCCTGCCTTCTCGCTGGTGTTGCTGCCTCCTTCCGAGGCAGTCTGGTAGGCGGAGGTGCCCAGCCCCTGAGAGGATCCCTCAGGCGACTTCTCGCGCAAGGCCTTTTCGATGTAGCTGTCCAAGTGCTCCGTGAACCAGACGTGCACGTTGTACGGCGACATCCCGTGCCCCTTGGTCGGGTCGGCGGGGAAGAAGTGGTCCCTGCCGACGCCGGCAGCCCCCCAGGGCAGCACGGAGCGGATCTTGGGAACGAGATCCTTGCTGACCGAATACGCCCGCACCCCTTTCGACGCGGTGTCGACGTTGGCTTTAGGCAGACGCGAGATCAGGCCCGAGCTCAAGTGCGATGGGCTGAACACGTCGGCGTTCAACGGCGGCGTTTGTGCCAGCGCCGCATACATCGCCTCGCCGCCGCCCTTGGAATGCCCAGCGGTGCGGACGGTGACGTTCTCGCCGGCGAGTTCGACCGCCTTGCCCACCAGCTCCCGGGCCTGTCGGTAGCTTGCTTCCTCATTGCCGAAGCCGGCGCTCACGTTGGTCACCCATTGCTTGGACATCGGCCACAGGTTGGCGAGCCCGCGCTTCAGCGGCTCGCCTGCGCGGACTTCGGGACCCGAGGACGTGCCGCCGAAGGAGATCACCACTTCGTTCTGCTTGGCGTTGACCAGCACCGAAGCCACCAGCCCTGACTGGGCATCCACGATGGTGCCGTAAGGGTTCTGGACGTTGTCGGCCTGCACGATATTGGCGGCGGCGGCGATCTTGTCGGACAGGTCGGACGATGGTGCCCAGCCATCCGGAAGCGAGTCGGGCTCCCGGTCGTAGGGGAATGCCGAAAGCTGGGCATTGCACTTGATCTTGCCGAGGGTGGCCGCGTCGGTGGGCATGGCCGCCTTTTCATAACGGACCGGTGTAGTTTCAGAGGGGACGCTGCTGGCCGCCGAGAGGGTCGAGAACGTGGGCGGACGCAGCAAGATGATGCCGATATGCTTGGTGGGGCCCAGGTTCGGGCCCTCATATTCCTTATCAACGTATTTCACCTCCGGCTCCTTGCCCTTCGACCCGGAAGGTCCGCCGTCACCGCAGCGGATTCCATCGAAGATGTTGCCCAAGGACGAGCCGCTGTCGCTCGTCAGCGTCAGGTGCGGAGGAGTGTCGGGAATCTTTGCGATACGCGGCGGCCGTGGGCCAAGCGTGACCTTGAACGGAAGAGGATTCTTCGATCGCTCTGACCATTTCGGGTTCTGGATGCGCTCGCCCTCGGCGTCCTTGAAGGCGCCGAAAGGCTTGTGGCCGGTGATGCGGAATTCGCGGGTCATGTTGGCTGCCGAGCGGGCGTTGAAAGTAGCGTCGACTGTTGCATGCCTGGCGCCGCGCGCGCCACGAAAGGCGAAGCCAGGCGGCGTGGAGCGAAATCGTGCTGTCGCGTTTCGCCTGGCATCATCTGCCCTTTAGCCTGCAGCGATGGCTTCTGGCGGGAGCTTCAAATTCTTGAACTGCCGGTTCTGCAGCAGGGCCTGCCCGGCTGCTGGCGTGATGTTCGGGTTGTGGTCCAGGTTGAGGCTCCTGAGCCTTTCGCTGGCGTTGAACGCCAGCGCCCCGACATCGGAAATGCCGTTGTTCTGAAGGTCTACATAGGTGAGCGAAGGTTTGCCTGCGATCGCCTGCGCGCCCGCGTCGCCGCCGACGTTGTTCGGCAGGTGGACCAGGGTGAGTGTCGGGCTCCCACCCGCGATGGCCTGCATGCCTGCAACGCCGATGCCGTTGTTGCCCAGCATCAGATTGATGAGCGATGGGCCGCCTGCGATGGCCTGTGCGCCAAGATCGCCCAAGGCATTGTGCTGAAGATTCACGGTTTCGAGCTGCGGCATTCTTGCGAGCTCTATGGCGGACAGTGGGCCGAGCTGGTTGTTGCGCAGCGACAATCCCTTGATCGATGTGCTGTCGGCAATCGCTGCCACGCCGGCGTCGGTGACTCCGTTCTGTTCGAGATTCAGGTTGGCGAGCGTCGGGATCTGAGCGAGTTCCGCCAGCGCGGCGGGGCCGTTGATCTGGTTTCTGGCAAGGGCCAGTGTGACCAGGGTTGTGTTGCCCAGGAATCCCGCACCCAAATCGGTGAGACCGGTGTTGCTCAGGTCCAGCGCGTTGATCGTTCTGCTACCCGAAACTGCCTCGGCGCCCAGGTCGCCCAGATCATTGTCCGCGAGATTCAAGTCGGTGATCGTGGGGCTTCTCAGAAGTTCCCGCACACCGACGATTCCGACCGCGTTGTTGGCGAGGTTCAGCTTGACGAGGGAAGGGGTGGTCGAGAAGGCTTGCGCGCCGTGATCGCTCACCAGGTTGCCTTGAAGATTCAGATCCGAGAGCAGGGGCATGCGTGCGATCGACTCTGCGCCGAGACGCCCGACTCTATTACGACTCAGATTCAGCGTAACGAGCGAGGCCCCGGCTTGGCTCTCCGCGATGGCCTGTGCTCCGAAGTCGCCGACGTTGTTGCCAGCAAGGTCCAGCTTCTTGAGCGAACCCATCTCTGATAGCGCCAACGCCCCGAACTGGGTGATCTGACTGCGGGCCAGGTTCAGTTCTGTGAGCGAGGTACTGGCTGCGATGGCCCGAACCCCGCCGTAGCCGATTCGGGAACCCGAGAGGTTCAGGGTGGCGAGCTTTGGAAGCCCCGCAATGCTCGTGAGGCCTTCTCTGCCGATGGTCTGGTTGCCGCTCAGATCCAGCGAAGTAAGATTCCGGCAGTTCGCTATCGCATGAGCTGCCGCATCGTCCACAATGGCGCCGTGTGCCTTGATCGAGCGAAGGTTGGGCAGGGCAGCGGCCAATTGCTGCCAAGCGCCGGCATTGAGCGTTGCATTGGAGATGTTCAGTTCGGTCACGGAAGGCGGAAGTCGGGCGATATCCGCGGCTGTGAAGATGCGGCCAGTCGCGTCCCCGGTCAAGTGAACCGAATTGAGGCCGTTGACGCTCAGGTGCTGCATGGTCTGAGTGTTGGCGTCAGTGTCCGCCAGGTCTGCCGGCCCCACTTTCACGCTTTGAATGGCGGCTGCGCCGACGTAGGCGGCGGTCTTGCTTACCAGCCGGAGATTCTTGTTGTCGCCGACATTCAGGTTCCTTGCGATCTCGACCCAGGCGTCAGCGTCAACGGTCGTCATGAAGTTCCGCTTGGCGACGCCGGGAGGATCGACGGCGACGTTCGGCGGAGGGATGACGACGACGTTCGGGGGGACCAACGGAGGGTTGTTCAGAATGTTGTTGTCGGGTACCGGTTGCACGACGATGTTCGGCGGAGGGTTGACGACGACGTTCGGCGGAGGGTTGACGACGACGTTCGGTGGAGGGTTGACGACAACGTTCGGCGGCGGGTTTTGCCGGGCGCGGTGCCCGGTTCCGCGGGTCCGGATCTTGACAGGCAGCTCGTCCAAGATCGCCTCGGTCGTCGACATTTGCACGCCGGCGTGGGCCTTCTTGCCCGGCTCATGCAACGCGAATGTCTTGTTGGTGAAAGGGATGCCGAATCTGATCTTCATGGTGTACTTGCCCGCGCCGCTGTGCGTCATGTGCATTGGCCGCCAGTTTCGTGCGGCCGACGGTGTTGGATGCCGAAGGCAGGCGAAGCGCGGGCGCAGGAGGCGAAGCAATCGCGCCGTCCCAGTCAGGGCGAGTCGGGGCGGGTGGCTTCGGTGCTGGTCAACCAGGCGCAGCGAAGTGGTGATCTCCTTCGGCGGCACGTCCTGGATGGCGCTTCCGTTCGCCGTTTCGCTCGCTGCTTCGCCCGGGGCGCGCAAATGGCGCCCGCATCGCCGTAGGCTTGCGCGGCAAGGAGCAGTCTCTGCATGAGGATCCCATTCTCCAAATCCGAAATCCGCGGGCATCGGCGAGGGGCGCGGGCCGAGCGGGCCGCGACCGAGGATCCGCCGCGGACCCTCACCCCCACGGAGAAGTTCAAGGATCTGATGCCCCTGAAAAGGGTGCCTGCGGGCGCGCCTTCGGAACGATTGCAGGCGGCAGCAGCCCGGCGGAACGCGCCGCCGACGACGCCTGTCGCCGAAACGATCACGCGAGTGCCGCGCCAAGCCCACCTGGACAAGGACCGACTTGCCAGGACCGTCCAGCAGGCCCTGCAACGGGTGGGGCAGCTGTTCCCGCAAACGCCGACGAAACTCGATGCCGCGGACCTGCAGGAAGCGAAGGCCGTGGTCGACGCCGATCTGGAGATGCATGGCGACGTGGTGCCCGAGGAAGTACGCTCGGTCATGACGACCATGGTGGCCCTGATGGCCGAGGTCGACCGGGCCATTCCCCATGGCCGGGGCAATGTGCTGGTGCGTGCCGAGGCTGGTGAGGCCCCCGACATGGCAAGCACTTTCGAGAAGCGGCGATTGAAGAACGTCGGTGATTTCGTGGTGGCCTCATTTCAAGCAGGTCGACGCACTCCCCTTCCGCCCTCGCACGATAGCGCGCTGCGCGCGGCTGCATCCATCCTCGTCGGCGCAGGAGGGTGCGGCAACTATGTCCACCTGTTCGCTTTGAAGCTCGGGGCAGCAGTGGCGCATCTTCCCGAACTGAAGGGCAGGATCGAGATCAACTTGCACAGAGAACCGCGGATTCAGAATAGCAAAGAGCCGCTCGATCATGCCTATGGCACGTTACGCTTCAAGGACGATGGCGGCATCACGCACGACATCACCTTCGATCCCTGGGCAGACAAGAATCGCGTGGTGCTTTCGAAGCATTCTCCGTTCCTGGCGAGCGAACGAATGGATGGCGGCTACTTGTTGGCTGAGGCCGATCGGGCAGGAGTGCAGGTCGATCACTACGTGAAGCACACCGGGAAGTTTCTGGCCACTTGCGCAGAGGGCGGCCGCTCCCACATCGGGTTTTCGCTCTACATGAATAAGGGGGCGCAAGTGGAAGAACGCACGATTTCCGCTTTGTGTGCCGACGCGGGCAAGCAGTTCACGCTGCAATCCGATGTCGTGGGTTTCGTCGACTTTCCAGTGAACAACGCGGCCGTCGACGGCACGGTCCTGCGCCGGCGGAGCCTGGTGCCGGCGAACCAGCACCCCCTGCTGGAGAACGCGGACCTTCCGGGCAGCAACGAGGAGCCGCCCTTGGCCTCCAGCTCGGCGCAATGATCGAGGAATGCGATCAGGCTCGCCGGCGCGGACCCTGCTTGCTGACGTACTCTCGCAGTACGCCGTCCATTCGCGACTGCCATCCTTCACCCGTGCCTTTGAAGTACGCCAAAACTTCAGGGCTATAGCGCACGGAAACCAGTAGCTTCTTGTTCTCTGACTTCGGGCGCCCTCGGACCGACTTCAGCGGCACCATGCCCTTGAGTTGGGCTGCCGTGAGGGGCTTCGCATCTGGATCTTTCTTTGCCGCAGTGACGATCTTCTTGTTTTCTTCTGCCGTCGGCATGATCAAAACGCGCTTAGGAGTAGTTTTCGACATAGTGCTTCACCTCTCTGCGTTCAGCGAAGCGGAGACTGATGACTCTTCGGGCTTCACCGCGATCCACAAACGCGACGTAGTACAGGCGATCCCCTTCTGGTACCAGGCCGATCATGCGTACTTCGTCATACTCGTATCGATCATCGACCCAAACGAGGGCTTCGGTCCAGGCGAGCTTCACTGCCAAAGCCAAGGACAGGCCATGGTTGGCTTGGTTCACCTTGTCCTTTGCTGGGTCGAACTCGATGCGCACACATTAAATGTAGCTACAACAACACAGGGGGTCAAGTGTTGTCAAGCTGCGCCGCAGCAGCCGTGCTACCTCAGTACCCCGCCGTCACGCCGAAGTCCATGCTGAGCGTGGCGCCCGTGATCGGAGTTGCTGGTGCAGCCAGGAGGAATGCGATCAGGCTCGCCACTTCCTCGGGTTCGATGAATCGCGCCTCTTGGCCCTGTGGGTAGCGCGAGAGAAGACGGTCGAGGTACTCGCGCGGCCGGCCGCCGCCGAAGAGCTCGGCCTGCCGATGCAGCATCGGCGTGGCGATGTCGGACGGACACACCGTGTTCACGCGGACACCGAACGGCGCCAACTCGAGCGCGAGGGCCTTGCCCATCAGGACCAGGCCGCCCTTGCTTGCGCAGTAAACGACACAGCCGGCATTGCCCACGATGCCGGCGTCCGAGCCCACGTTGACGATGGCACCGCGCGTCGCCTTCAGCGCGGGAATGGCATGCGAGCAGAGGAAGAAGGTAGCCTTCAGATTGACATCGACGCAGCGGTCCCAATCCTGCTCGGTCACCAGTGCGCTGTCTCCCTCGGTCCAGACGCCGGCGCAGTTGACCAGCGCATCCAGTCGCCCATGCCGGGCAAGTACATCGTCGACGACGCGCTGGCAATTCGCCACCTGGGCCAGGTCGGCCACGATCGCCTGCGCGTTCAGCTCACCGGCGAGCGCCTGGAGCCGCCCGGCATGGGTCGACGTGAGGGAGAGATCGGCGCCGCTGCGGCGCAGCAGTCGCGCCGCCGCGGAGCCGACACCGCCCGCCGCACCGGTGATCAGAACCACCTTGCCCTCGAAGAGGCGGGGATCGAACATGCTCAGGCCTCTGCCACGACCGGCGGGGTCCAGGCGTCGGACTTCGAGCTCGGCCATGACCGGGCCGACTTGTCTTCCTGAAGGCAATTGCCGCCGTCGACTACGAAGGCCTGTCCCGTGACATAGCTGCCGGGGCGAAAACGCAGAAACGAAGCCACGTCGGCAACAGCGAAGGCCTCGTCGGCCGAACGCTGGCCACCGTCAGATCGAATCAGGCCGCCCCTTACTGAAGCGACCGGCGAGAGCCCGCCGCGGCGGCGTGCCGCTGTCCGTCGGTGATGTCGACATCGACATCCACACCCGCATCGGCAACCGGCGTGCGAAGCCGCACCAGCATCGACAGTTGCTCCGCTTCTGCGAAGTACCGCTTGGCGGCTTCACTCTGCCCTTGCTGCGCCTTGCAGTCCCCGAGAAGCCGCAGCGTGTGGATCCTGGCGGGGTGCTCTTCGAGCCGGCCTTGAACCTCCAGGGCCTGCTGCAGCAAGGTTTCCGCGCTTGCAAGCTCGCCTCGTCGCGCCAGGACCACGGCCTGCGCCGACAGCGTGGCGCTGAGGTGCCGGAGATCGCCGCAACGCTCTTGGATTCGCTGGGCTGTCGCGAGGGCGGCAAGGCCTTCCTCGATGTCTCCTTGTGCGATTCTTGCGAGGCCGAGGTTGTACTCGACATAGGAGACCGCCGGCGTGTCGGCGCTGGCCCCCAGCAGCGAGCGTGCCCGCTCGAGCAAGGACATGACGCGTGCCGGCGGCGCCTGCCCGATGAGCAGCCCGCCCAGGTTGCAGAGCGCTGCGGCCAGATTGTCGGTGTCGTCCGGCTGCCCTTCGCACAGCGTGATGGCGTTGACGTAGCACGCCGCGGCCCGTTTGAAGTCGCCTTGCTGCTCGTGCAGCATTCCGATGCGCAGCTCGGTAGCCGCCACGCCGGCCTCGTCCCGCAGGATTTGCCGCAGGCGGCGCGCCTTGTCGAAAGCCTGTTTCGCGGCCTCGTGGGCGCCGATGTCGGCATGCAGCACGCCCAGGTTGTGCAGCGATGTCGCCATCCCGTCGCGATCGCCGAGATCACGGCGAATTTCGAGCGCTCTTTCGTGGCACTGAATGGCCTGCTCTCGCTGCCCGAGCTCGCGGTACGACACCGCCATGTTGTTCAGCACGATGCCGACATCCCGGAGTGCGTCGCAACGACGCAGGGATGCCAGCGACTGCTCGAACGCCTGCAGCGCCGCGCGATGATCACCGCTGCGCTGATGCGTGACCGCGCGTCGGCCCCACCTTGTCGCCGCACCCAGGTGATCTGATTCAGACATGTTGGAAGCGATAGACGTACACGCGGGTCCGATACAGATCGTCCAGCCGGATCTCTTGATTCGCGTGCCGGCCGGGCAACCGGAAGGTGTTGCTGACCAGCATGGCCGGCAGCGGTCCCGGTGCGTCGAGCCGGGCGGCCAGGCGCAGCATGCCGCCGCAGCTGAGATAGCACAGCAGCACCGCCCCCTCCGGCAGCTCCGCTTGCAGAAAATCCTCGCGCAGCAGCACGAGATTGCGCAACCCCAGAACCTTGCGCAGCGCGCGCGAGATCAGCCAGGGCAGCCAGGACAGCTCGTAGCCGATCACCTGGCGATTGGGAAACGCCCGCGCGGCCCGGACGGCGAAGGTGCCGCAGCCCGAGCCCAGCTCGATCAGCGGCGCGTCCGGCACGGTTGCCGCGGCAAACATCATGGCGCGGCGGGCTTTCGATGAGCTGGGCATGGGGGGCGTGCCCGTCTGCAGCGTCCAGCGGACGATCGACGCCACGGCCGCGAAGGTTGCCAACACCATCATCAAGCCGAACAAGTAGAGCAGTGCCATGGTGGATCAGCGCGGTGCGGGTTGCGGTGCAGGGGCGCTCGGGGCCTCGCGCGGCTGCATCCAGTAGCGCATCTCGCCCGCCAACTGGCGCAGCGACAGCGCGGGCCGGGACTGCTGGAAGTACACCGCCACCAGCACCGACAGCATCAGCAGCGCGATGGCGCCCTTGATCGGCTGCGCCAGGTTGTTGGGCTCGAGCTTGTCGGCCGTCTTGGCCAGCACGCCGAAGGTCAGGTCGACCATCAGCAAGACCAGCAGCATCGGCGACGCCAGCGTCAGCATCGTCACCATCAGCTGCTTCACCTCGGCGGCGAGAAAGCGCTCGAGCACCTGCGGCATGTCGGGCGTGATGCGGTACAGCGGCCACCAGGCGTAGGACTCGTAGATCACGCCCAGCAGCACGGTCATGCCGCCCAGGATCCAGAAACAGCCCTGCGCGAGCTGGCCGAGCAGGTTGGCCACCGGCGTGGCGTCCTCGCCGGACATCATGTTCTTCTGCTGCGCGTTGCTGAAGCCGGCCTGGTTGTCGATCAGCGCGCCGACGCCCTCGGCCACCCAGAACACCAGCGATGCCGAGAAGCCGATCACCACGCCGATCATCAGCTCCTTCAGGATCAGCCCGGCGAGCATCAGCGTGCTCATGCTGGCCACCACGTCGATCGGCTGGGCCCACGCGATGAAGATCGTGAAGGTCAGGCACATGCCGTTGCGCATCGGGCCGCTGATGGCGGTGTCGTTCAGCGGCACGAAGAGCTGCGCCATGGCGAACATGCGCATGCCGCACAGCGCCATCAAGCACAACAATTGCTTGACCGTCTCGCCGAGCTGGACGAGCGCCTGCGGACTGGAGAGCAGCTCTTGCATGGACCGAGCATCGCTCAAGCCGCCATGTGGCACCGGCGGCTGCGCGAAGCCGGGGCCGTGGGGGCGAAGCGGAGGCCATGAACGCAGCGTCGTTGAGTCGGCCGGGCACAGGCGCTCGGACTTCGCAGGCCGGCCTCCGACTTCGCGCATGTTGCAACTGCGGAAGCCGGTTGCATGTTCAATGGCCCATGAGCTCGCCCCAAAGACTTGGGATGGCCCTACCTCCGGCGTCGCCCGCGCCGCGCAGCTTGCCACCCACAACCCACAGCTCGTCCGCAGTGCGGCGGCAGGACCCAGGGCTCGACCGGCTGCCCCCACGCCAAAGATCTCCCGACCTCCGAGCCCAGCCGCCGCGTGTCAACCTGCACACCGCACAAGGCCCCGCCACTGCAACCCCGCCCGGGGAACCGGCACCGGCGGGCGTCCGCTGGGGTTTGCTTCACCCGATCCCGGCCAAGCCCAAGGTCGTCAAGGGCAACTTCTTTCTCGGCACCAAGGCCACGGACCGCCTGCCGGCGCTGATGATGCAGGCGACTGAACGAGGCCCGGTGCTGTCGGTGGCCACCGGCACCGCGGTCATGGCGGCTTTCGGCCGGGGGCCAGGGCGCGTGGTCGTTGCGGACTTGTCGCAGCGCAACCTGGCCGGCGTGCAAGACCTGCTGCAGCTGGCCAAGGATTCGCCGGATCAGGCCGCTTGGCTGGCCTCGGTGCAGCAGCGCTACGGCACGGACGTTTCCAGGCACTTCAAGTTGTCCATCAAGCGAGCCGGCGATCACGCGAGCTTCGAGCGACTCAAGGCGAGAGTGGAGAGTGGCCAGATCGACTTCTTTCATGTCGACCTCGCCGACGTGAACGCCACCCGTGACATGCGCGCCATCGCCGGTGAAGGCTTCGCCGCCGTTTATGCCAGCAACATCGAGCAGTACGTCGGTGGCCATCTCGACAACACGGGCGCGCCGGCGCAACAGCGCCAACAGCGCCTGGACCAGTACCGCACCAACTTGCTGGGCGTGATGAGGCCCGATGGCGACCTCGTAAGGGGATCTGTGATGGGGAGGATGACGCACCACAAGGGCACCGCCGAGGTGAACGCCGAGTGGAACCCGACGGCGTCCTGACCTCGTGAGCGGTCCCGCACCGCTTCGCTGCAAAGCACGCCGCTTCGTACAGCCAACCCCGGAGCGGCGACGACAACGCGACATTGCCCGGTCAATCGTTTCGGCCTTCCATCCCCGGCTTCGCCTTTGCACGCTCCTCCAAACAAGGCTGGAGGATGCTGGGTTTCGTCATCCAGCCACCGCTTGCCGCCACATGAGACCCGAATTCCGCCTGACCTCCTCGAGTTCCACGAGCCACACCGCTGCGCAAGAACCCAGTCAACCGCCTGCCACGCTCGAGCCCCCGATAGGCCTGCAGCGCGGGCGGGGGGCGCCCGGCGCAACCCACGCCCAGCGACCAAGCACCGATCTGCGCATGCTCCAATCGCTGGCGGCCGGCACCGTCCAGGAGCGTCCCGCCCGCCCAGAGGTCAACCTCCTGGACAAGGCGAGGCAGATCTATCAGGATTCCCGGCAATATCACGGCACCAGCAAGGGCAACAAGGCATACATCCAAGAGGCCGGTATCGCGGGAGCGAGTGAGCGGGGCACCATGCACGCCGTGAGGTCCACGAACCGCACGCTGACGAGCGACAAGCTCATGGCCAAACAGATTGCCAGGCTGGGGTCATTCGGCGACACGCCCGCGCTCGTGCGAACGATCGGTGTTCCGCTGGAGCGACCGGAACCCTTCTTTCAAACGACGCACGCGGTCGAACCGGGACAGGTACTGGGCAGCAAGAACAGCGAGCCGGGCACAGACGCGCAGGCGTTTCAGGCGGAGCTGGCCCGCTCCAGGGTGCACGTACCGATCGACGTCGCCGGACAGATGCTGAGGAACGTCCAGTCGGACTCCGAGGACGACTTCGGCTGACGAAAGCTCAACGGTCGTTGGAACAGGGCGACAGCGATCTGCTGTGCGATCCAGCCAAGGGTCCACACCTGTGCGCTCCCAGGAAGCGACTCCGTATGCCTCGCCTATGCTTTGCTCTTCCCGGCCTTCTTCTCCGAGTCGGACTTGTTCATGGAAGCGAAGTCGCTATGCAGGCTGCTGCGGTCTGCATACCGCTTCATTCCCCATTGGCCGTCGATCTTCTCCCACTTGTCTCGATTCCGGCGCGAGGCCGGATCCAGAACCATTCGAAGCACATCGTCTTCGCAGCCCATCGCGAGATACATCTGCTTCAATTCGTCGCTGAACGCTTCCCCCTGCAGTCTGCCCCCCATGCCCAACGCTTCGGAGCGGTTAACTGCGGCTTCGCTGAGGGAAACGCCAACTCCATCGGACAAGGGGTGAGTTACGAAAGTACTCACGTCCAGGCACCGATCGGCAGTGTTCCGCTTGACGGTCATCAAGCCGGCGGGTTTGCCATCGAATGGGAACACGAGACCTTCGAACCCGCGTTTCGCCTCTAAGTCGATGCGATTCGCCATGGCGTGTGTGTGCCGTAGCCGCAGTTGCCATGCAGGGTCCTGGTCGGGCGACGGTTGCAATTCGCTAAGGTCTTTCTTGAACTGCTCGGTGAACTTCACGAAGTTGGCGCCTTTCAGCACCAAGATCGGACTCGAAGGGGGGCATGGCGGCTCGGGTTCCGGTCGACGCGGTGCCTCGAACAACCAGCTCTTGTCGACCTTCGCGTCCACTACCGCCGATTTCACAACTGAACCGGAAGGCGGGCTTTCGGTGCGACTGAACGGCGGTGCATTGAGCTGGTCGCGGAAGTTGCTTCCGCCGAGCTGAGTGGCGCCGGATCCGCTTGCGTTCCGCGAACTTGTATCGCTGAGATTGCGGATGCTCGTTTGCTGCCGCGGCCTGCGGATCGACTCGGACTGGTGTGTCGGGCCCGGACGCGTGAGGGGTTGCAGCGGGATCGCCGCGTCTTGTTCGTTCCGGTTGGCCGGGTTCCGGGGATCGTTCGACACGGTCTCGTCGTTACGGGGCCGCGCTTTCGGAATGCAGGGAATCCATCTTCTCAAGTTGACCATGATGACCTTTCGCTCATGGAGCAGACCCGCCCATTTCCAGCGGCCAAGGAGACATTAAACGACGCGAGCGAGGGAGGCAGCGGACGCCGCGAAGCCCGATGCATGCCTGCGAAGCCCCGCTGCAGATCGACTGTGCATCTGCCGTTCCGCTGGTCAGGTCACCGACAGCGCCGACGGACCGGTCTTGACGAACTCCGCAATGGTGTCGTCGAGCGCGCGTTCCATCAGGCGCTGCACGTGCCCGGCGTCTTGTTGGTTGCCTGCCAATGCGGGCAAGAGCTTCTGGTAGTCGGCGACGAATGCCCGGGTATCCCCGGACCCCATGTTGAGCCCCAGGCCCAGCCGCTGGTCCAGCCGGGCCAGCGTGAAGGCGACTTCATTGACCGTGTGCGCCGTGTTGAGCATCATCAGCGTGGCCAGAGCGATGGGGCCGACCTCGATGCGGCGGCCTGCGTGCTTGTTGAAGTGGTTCACCATGTGCAATATCGACGACATGACGCCCGAACCGCCGGCGACATAGGGAACTTCCTTTCCCAGGCTTTCCGCAACGGCGGGCGATGTTTCTGCCACCTGCAAGTCCGGCTTGAATTCCGTGGCCGGATTGGCGCCTTTGAATGACCACGGCGCGACGACGTTGATGTCGTCCTGGTGCAGCAGGCCGATACCTTCCGTCCGGGTGACACGGTCTTCCATGCGAATGCGAGATTCGAGGCGGCTCTTGTGAGGCCTGATCCATGCGTCGTAGTTGTCTTGACTCGCCTGGTACCAGGGCGATGTTTCGTCGAAACTGTGAATTCTGTTGATGAAATGGACCAAGGCTGCGCAATCGAGGCCAGAGGTCTTGGCACCGTTGAACAGGTCGGTGAGGGCAGCGCCCGTCTCTACATCGCCGTCGGCCTCGATCAGGCGTTTCAGCACGGGCGCGTTCTTGCACCAATAGTCGTCCTGGCCGATGTTTTGCCTCAGCGTCGCCACCATCAGACTCCGCTTCTCCTGGTCCCAGGGCAGCGTCGTGATGTGCTTGGCAAATGCGGCCCCGAGCGCCTGGACCGCGGCCACAACCGACCTGGGGGGCTCGCTGATCAGGTGGTGCGCCAGTCGATTCTCGAAGTGGCGGCCGAAGCGGCTGTTGTTGAGCAGGGCATGGTGTTCGTGCGCAGCGTGGCCGGTATGGGAGCTCGATATCCGGGCGTCCAGCAGCCTCGCCACCCCCGTGATCGCGCTCTTCTTGTAGTTCGCCGTCAGCCCCTCCTTCGCCTGCCTGATCAGCGTGGTCACCTCCTTGGCGTGGGTTTGGTGCTCCTTCAGCAGCGCGGCGAACTGTGTCTCCGTCTCCTGCGTCTGCTGCATCAAGTCCAGCCGGCCCGGTTCGAGCTTGGCTTTGACGTCCGTCAGCGTCCTTTGCCAATCGGCCAGATTGCCGCCCTGGCTGTGGCCGCGCTGGTGCTGCAGCTCCTGCGCCAAGGTCGCGAGCGGCGCGAACTGGGGAACCTGGCTTGTGCTGATTCCGTGGAAGTACTGGTTCGTTCGATTCAGCAGGCCATGGGGGCCGTGCATGCTGTCCTCGCGCTGCTGGGCCGCCTGGCTCATCTTGTTCCACGTGTCTTCCAGCGGCGTGCGCTCCGCCTTCCGGGCTTGCGCACCGATCACCTCGACCCATTCGGACAAGGCGTCGCCCTTCGGCAGGCGGGATGCGCAGGCCATGGCCAGCTTCGTCGCACCGCCCAAGCCCAGCTTGTGGCAATCGCGGGCCATTTCGATGAAGTGCAGGCGCGTCGCCACCACCGTGCAGCCATTGCTGAGGAACAGGTCTCGCGTCGAGCGCGCCATGGCGTCGATGGCCCCTGCCTTTGCGGGCGATTGCGCGGCCTGCTTCTCCTGGCCCAGCGCCGCCAGCCAGGCGACGATGGCCGTGCGCTGGGTAACGACCTGCCGCTTGCCGACGAGCTCGGCGAGCCCCGCGCTGTTGGGCATGGGAACGTTGCGGTTCACCTTGGCAGTGCTGTCGGTCTGCGTCCGGTTCAGCGAAGCTTCCGCGATTTCGTTCAGTCGGCGCTGGGTGGCAATCAGCAGGTTGGGCGCCTGCGTCATCAGGGCCTGCTCCATGAGTTCGCTGGTATGTTCCTCGATGCCGGTGACCACGGTCGGCAAGAGGTCGTCGGGAATGGCCGCGAAGATCGCATCGACCGCCTGGCCAGGCAGTTGCATGCGCATGGCTGGATCCGGGTGCGCCAGCGCGTGGTCCAGGGACTGCAGCGCAAGCGACAGCCCGTTGTCGCCCACATCGTCAAAATGCGCTTGCGCCCGGTCGGAGAGCGCCCGCGCCAGCACGTGCGGATTCGCCGTGATCAGCTGGGTGAGCGCCTGCCGTTCCGGCGCCGCAAGCTGGTCTCGCTGCGCGAGCAATTGCTGCAGCATGTCGCCGCGCGCGGAGAGGTCGACGGTGGCATCGCCGATTCGCGCCGCCGCCGTGCGCAGCAGTTCCTCCTTGGCCACCGCGGTCATCGCGTGTACGCGGCCCTCCATCAGCTCGCGGTGCAGCACCGCGGGCAGGTCATCTCGATAGACCATGGGCCGTAGCACCTGCAGCATGCCGATGTCGTGGGGGGCCAGGATGTCGATCGGCGTGAACTGCGGAACAACGGGCGGCGCTCCGACATTCAACTGCGCGGCGAAATTCGTGCGAGCCTGGTCCAGATGGTCGTTGACGTCGAAGCCTATGTCTGCGCCCCCCACCTCCGGGAGAACCAGGCGTGGCGGCGCTGCACCGTCGTTGCGGCGGGGGTTCAGCGGTTGCAATGGCAGGTTTTCCGCGTGCGGTCCTTGAGGCGCCTGGCGATTCGCGTTCCGGTCGTTCCGGTCGTTCTGGCGGCCCAAGGTTTGCCGGACAACGTTCGTCAAGGGCCTGAACTTCATGTCGGGTCACTCGTGGTGCGTGTCGTCCGCACGTCTTGCGGGCGCAGCGCCACCTCCGTCGTCTCCCTGACATCGGCCGCAAGTTTGGGGATGGTGTGGAATTTCAGCGGATCGGGCCGCTCGGCCAAGCTGCGGTCGAGAACGCTGTTCGTCCGCAACGTGCTGAGCTCGTGCGAACGCGTGCGCACGGTGTCGCGCTCTTCGCCGTCGGCATGCGCCGGATTGGGCGCGGCGAACTGCATCGGCGCAAGCTGGGCGGAGCGGGTGGCCGGCAGCCGGTTCAAGGGCTGTCGGGCAGCCGGCGGGCCGCTGGCCACGCGGCGTACGCTGTTCGAAGGCGGGCACCGATCCGGCGGCGGCGGCAGGCGGTGCGCCGGCGGCGCGACAGGCGTCTGCGCAGCGCGATCCTCCTCGAGGAGGTCGCCGCCGCTGACGGAGTCGGTTCGAACGCGCTGCAGGGGGGTCATCGCGCAGGCAGTGTCCGCTGCCGCGTCGATCGCCGGGATTCGCACGAGAACATCCATCCATGAATGCGAAGCGCGGCGTTCGCATTTCGGGTTCTTGCAGGTGGCTTCGCTTCAGAAGAGGAGTCGACGCACCGCGCCGAGCACACTGAGTCGTTCGTCCGTCTGGGTCGAGCGGCAAACCGGGCAACAGTCATGTCCATCGTTCGAAACTACCGCCCCACGTCTGCAGGCCGGCGAATCGACGGCGTGGCAGTAAAGGCAGAGTCCGCCACCGTGGCCAGGCCCGATGGTGCGCTGAAAGGCGCCGCGCCGTCGGGCTCGTCGATTCGGCGGTCCGGCAAGGCGCCGGCAATCATGAGCGTCAAGAGAACGGACGAGACCAAGGATCGGCTCGGTCGCCTTCGCACGGAGCTCGGGAAGCTCCATCCGCGCCCCTCCAGTCCGGAGGAGGCCAGGCGCGGGATCTCGTGCGCATTGGAGAACGCAGGCTTGTGCGACTGGACGGTGCCCGAGTTGTCAGGGCCCGACGCCACATGGCGAGCCGACGGCTCGGTCGTCGTCAAGCTGCTGGCGCATGTCATCGTCTTCAACGCCTCCGGCGCGTTTCGAATCGTCGATTCGCATTCGCCGCAGCTGCCCTATTTCGAGATGCGGGCTGCCAGCGGGGCATTGTTCGCCATGCCTGCGGGTCTTTGACTCGGACTTGAACGCTGGCGCTCTCAGCTCCGCTCCTCGATTTGCGGAGCGAGGTATCCGAAAGTGCCCAGGTCGAGCTGCAGCCCGTCCTCAGGCTGTGCCTGTTGTTGCTGGACGGTGTCGTAGCCCGGCGGCGGCGGTTCATAGAGGGGCAGCTGTCCGATATCCCCGGTGAGCAGTTGCCTTTGCAACTCCTGCTCGTCGGCAGCGCTCTGCTGGATGGCTCCAGCGAGGTCGTTGGTACCGGTCCTGTGTTGCCGGGCGCGCCGGATCGCTTCTCCCAGTAAGGGCACCGCGAGGCCTGCGGTGAGCACCGTGGCGGCGGCGGCGGTCGACACCAACGCGGCGTCCGTGATCTTCTCGGGGCGCTTGATGCCCTTTGCGAGCGCAGTGGATTTGCCCTGCGCATCCACGTATCGGTTGGCCGGATGAGCGCCGAGATCCTGCGCGATCCGGTCCAGCGCGAGGAGGTTGGCCCCACCAGGATGCTGGCGCATATGCCGTTGCGCCGTACGAATCTCCGACGGTGTCATCTCGCGCCTGTTCCAGCCGGCCACGGCGCCCTGCACGCGCGCGTTCAGCGCCTGCGTCACGGCCTGCGCCTGCGCTGGCGTCTGCGGCGTGTACAGGGGCGCCTGGCCGCGAGGTGCTCGCCCCCCGCCGTTGAATGGCGGCGGCAGGTCGAACAGTCCTTGATGCCGCGCGGCGACGTGGTTTGCGATGGTCAATACCAGCGGCAGCTGTGCGAACTCATCATCCGTCGGGTTGCGCGCGTGCCCGTGCGGCGCAGGGGTTTGGCTGATTCGGTTCATCGTCGGCTGCTCATGTTTCCTTCATCGTGACCCGATGACGGGCCTGTCGGCCCAATACATGCGAATGCACGTGCCGATGAGCGAAGCGTGGCCGGGCTTCGGCTCCGCGGCGGCTCACCCGGCTTCGGCTCGCTCCAATTCCCGTACCGCCGCCACCATGCGGGCCACCGAGGCTTCCTCGGCTTCCTCGTCCTGCGTGTCCTCCACCTCCTGCTCGATCTGCTTGAGCAGCTTGTCGCGGCGCTCCTCGATCATCTTGATCTGCGACTCCACGCGCTGCACCGTGCGCCGCGCCTGCACCACCTGCTCCTGGGCGGCCTGCACCTGCTGCTCGGCCTGCTGCACGCCCTGATCGGCCTGCTGGGTCTGCGCGTGGCGCTGCTCGAGCACGTACTTCAGGGCCAGCAGGTCCCCACCGCGGAAGCCGCGGCCGCCGACCATGCCGTCCATCTCGCTCTCGCACTGCCGCTCGGCCTGGCGCGCTTCCTCGGCGCGTTCCTCGGCCTCGGTTTGCAGCTGCTGGAAGTGCTGCACGTGCTGCTGGGCAACACGCACTTCTTCTTCCAGCTGGTCCTTGCGCCGGTTCTTGACGCGCAGCAGCAGCTTGAACGACTTCGGGGTCATGACTCGATGCTGCGCCCGCATGTGGGCGCAGCGCGGCCGCGGTGCGAACCACCGATCAGCGAAGCGAAGGGAGCCGCCCCCTTCATATCGGGGTCCTGGCCGGCTTCAGTTTCTGCGACTCGACTTCGCATTCCGCTCGAATCGCAAGGCGCAGAAGCACAAGATGCCGCACGCCCCGCATCGAAGGGCAAAGGAAGACAGAAAGGCAAAAATCATGGCTCTTGTGGACACGCATGAAGGCGCACGGCAGCGCCGCTCGACCGAAGTGCGCCGCTTCGCCCAGCAGGCGGCGCAGCGGGACCCCGACCCGGTGGAAGCGCTCGACAGCGAGTACGACATCGACCCGATCGCCTCGCTGATGATCGAGCTCGACGACGACCATCGCTTCTTCTGATCGTGGCTGTGAAACAGTACGGCAGGCTGGCGCCGGTACGCCGCGCTCCGGCAGAGGCCCCAGCGAAGCGCCGGGGGATGTCCAGGCGCTCCTGGCGCGCAGGAGAGTCCGCCTGGGTCCGGGCCCAGCGCCGCGAGCTGCAGGCGCTGAAGACGCTCGTCGACCAGTTGGACGAGGTGAACTGCGCGCTTCACCCGGACGGTTCGACGGCACTGCACCTGGCCGCGCGCCTCGGCGACGTGGCCATCACGCAGACCCTGCTCTCCAAGCCCAAGGTCGACGCGAACACCTCGACGGTGGACGGCATCACGGCGCTCTACATGGCCGCCCAGAACGGCCATGAGGCAGTCGTGCGGCTGCTGCTCGCGCAGCCCGGCATCGATCCGAATCTCGCTGCAATGGATGGCGTCAGCCCTCTCTACATCGCGGCGCAGTGCGGGCACAGCGGCATCGTGCGCATGCTCCTGGCGCACGAAGCCAGCCCCAATGCCTGCCGCGACGACGGCGCAACGCCCTTGCTCATCGCATCGGCGAAGGGCTACCTTCGCATCGTCGAGGCGCTGCTCGAAGTTCCCGACCTCATCCCGAATCAATGCGACGACGACGGCGTCAGCGCGCTGTACGCCGCGGCCCAGAACAATCACCCGAACGTGGTGCGAGCGCTGCTGTCGCGACCGGACATGGACGCCAACCTGCAGCGACCCAATGGTGCAGCGGCAATCCATGCCGCCGCGCGATTCGGGCACACCGATGCGATTCGGGAAATTCTCTCCAGCCCGAAGTCCGATGCGTCGCTGCAAAACGGCGACGGGCTGACGGCCCTCGAGCTCGCGGTCGATCACGCCCAGGCGGGCGCTGCCGACGAGATCGTCGCGTGCACCAGCAACCGCAGGCTCACGCAGCTTCACTGAGCCATAGGACATCCGGCATGAACATTTCACTCACCGGCGCAACGCACGTACTGACGCTGCTGCTGAACCTGCTGACGGCGAGGGCGGTGTTCGCGCCGGCCGAGCGCTTGCGGATGGATCGACTGGTACAGGTGCGGCTTCGATCGCTGCTGGGCGCGCTGACGGAAGCAACGCCGAAGGCCGAGAAGGATGTGGCGGCTGCGTTGGCGCTTCGGTATCTCGGTGACGACAGCGCGCAGTTCAAGAGCAAGGCCTACATCGTTGCCGCACTCGTGTGCAAGCGCGGCGTGCTGGCGGAACAGTTGCGGCACATCGGCGCGAACAGTCGCGCGCCGGCGCTCCTGAGGTGCGCGCTCCGGCGGGCTTGACAGCGGTGCCCCGGAGCCGAAACCATGCCTTTGAAGATTGGTCCGAATACCTCCGTTTCCCTGCGCCGCGGCGACGTCCTGGAAAAGTTGCAGGCGCGGGCGAAAACCCACGCGCGCGATCCGATCCTCAAGCCCCGGCCGGATGGATCGTCGAAATCCCCGAAGCTTGTTCTCCGAAACCCTGCGCCAGCCGGGCCGCTCACGGACGCGCCGGTCACCACGCAGTTGCCGGGCGCCGCAAAACTGGCGCCCGCGGCGACGCCGGGGGCCACGACTTCGGCCGATGCGCCGGGAACGGTCATCCTGCCCAAATGGCAGGCCCCGTTCTCGCAGCGGTTCTCTTCGCATCGCCGAAGCGCGATTCGCACGCCGGGCGCGGCGTGCTGACAGGCGATTGCAGACTGCTCGAATGGTCCAAGCAATACCTCCCGCGCAGCTTCGCCTCACCGCCGAGGCAGAGAACAGCACCTATGAGGATCTGTCCACGCGCAACGAGATCCTGAAGCAGCGCAAGGCATTCGGCCAGAAGGCCGCCGGCAATCCGCTGCAGAGCCTGGGCCACAAGCTGGCCAAGGGTGTCGGCACGCGGACCGACCAGGACAAGATGAGGGAGCACATCGAACGGGTCGCCAATCCCGGCACCAAGGGCACGTCCCAGGTGGAGAACCTGTCCGAAGGCTGGTCGCGCCACACGGCCAGGATCGGCACCAAGACGGCCACGCTGGACTTTCAGGCGGACGACAGCGGCAGGATTCAGCAGGTGCAGGTGCCTTTGGCGGTGCAGGCCAGCGCGCAGGCCGCCGCGGCCTTCCGCCGGCCGATGAGTGCCGGCGCGGGCACCGGCACCGGCGTCGGCGATGTGCTGCCGGCTGGGGCAGCCACTCCCCGCGATCCCACCCGGCCTTTCGCCGAAACGGGCGAGCTGCCGGTGTGCGCCACGCGGCCCGGCAGCGGCGGCCCGGCGGCCACGCGGCGCATGGAGGCCATGGTGCGCGACATCGGCGCCGGGCTGCCGCCGGGCGCGCTGACCGCCCAGCTACAAGCACAAACCGAAGCGGGCGCCGGGCAGGACATGCCCCCGCTGGTGCGCACGCAGGTGCTGCAGCCCGCCCTGGCGCTGGCGCGCCAGTCGATGGCTTCGATGATGGGCGCGGTGCTCCGCAACGACCACGTGCGGCTTCAGCAGGGCATCGAGGCCGCCCTGCAGCGCATCGCCGTGCTGAAGCAGGAGGCCACGCAGCACCCGACACTCCAGAAGGGCAAGAAGGAGCTCGGGGCCAGCCCCGCGGGGCGCACCTGGAACGCGCTGGGAACCGCGGAAGCCGCGCTGCGCCAGGTGCAAGGCGACATCCTGCATTGCCGGCTGACCGTGATGGCCGGGCGCGGCCAGGTGCCCGAGCAGACGCGGGTGATCGGCCAGCTGGACGCGCTGCGCCAGCTCGATTCGGACGGCTTGATCTACCTGGCGCGGAAGGACGCGGCGGAGCGGCGCATGGGCAAATCGGCCGGGCGCCTGGCCGAGCAAGTGGCCGCGCTGACCACGGCGCTCGGCAGCGACGCGCCGCTGCTGCGCCAATGGTGCGGCGACGCGCTGAAAGACGTGCTCGACGGCGCGCAGGAGATTGCGCACGCCATGGTCGAGGCCGGCCACAAGGGCCTGGACGACGAGCACCCGAATCGCGGCTGGCGCGAGCTGCGCGAGGCCGTGGCCGCACTGCGCACCGCAGCCGACCAGCCGATGCCGGAGATCCGAAGGGGTCTCATCGGTGGGGCGCAGGGCGCGCCGCTGCCGGGCGGCAACCTCGGCCAGCCGCTTTTCACGCTCCACGACCGGATGAACCAGGCGCTGCGCGAGCAACGCCTGTCGACGGCCTGCCGCCAGCTGCCGGCGCTGGCAGACAACAACGACGCGATCATCAACCTGGCCCAGGGCCTGCGAGCAGCCGGCGTGCGGCCCGAAGCGATGGAGACATTCGTGCGGGCGGCCTCGTTCATGCTTCATGACGACCGCGACCACCCGGAGAACACGCGCGCCGCGCAACGCCAGCTGGTGGCGTGCGCGCTGCCCGACACCGCGGACGAGCGGGACGTGCGGCGCGTCTTCGGCACCGAGTTCGATCGCATCGCCGCCTTGATGGAAACGCTGCCCGACATGGTGCAGAACCTCACCCGTCAACAGGTCATTGCCCTGACGCCGCGCTTTCCCGAGAGGTACATCGGCTTGCTGCCGATGCAGCTGTTCCACGCGAGCCAGAATGCCGCCGGCCCGCTGCTGCCGCCCGCCGTGCCCACGAGCGAGGCGCAGACTTGGCGCGCGATGGGCGTCGTCCGCGGAAACCTGGGGATGGTGGAAGTGCCGCAAGACGATGGCTTGACCGCATTCCACGGTCCGCGGCTGGGCAAGGAGCTCAAAGCGCTCGCCGCCTCGCTGCACCAGTGCCAGGGCGACAAGAAGCACGTCATCGGCTTCATCGGCGCCGTGCTGGAGCAGTATTGTCCTAAGACGGTGCCGTCCTATGCGGCCCGCGACGTGCTCATCGAAGTCGTGCGCCAGCTGCCGGCATTCAATTCGCACCTCAGCGTCAACGACGCGCTGGGAATGGTGCAGAGCCAGAACGACAGGCTCGATCCGGTCGACCAGGCCAAGGTGATCGATGCGCTGCTCACGCAGATGGAAACGATGGAGACCTCGCGCTGGCTGCGTGCGCTCGACACGCAGAAACTCGCGCTCAAGGCGGTGTCCCAGGGACTGGCGAAGCTTCCAAGCGTGCACTGCGGTCCTCCGCTGTGCCGGATGATGGATCTGCGCCAACACTGGAGCGGCGCCCGGTCCTCGGGCAAGCTCCCGGCGCAGCGCAAACACCTGGAAGACGCCGTGCAAGCCGTGGCCGGCTCGGTCTTCATACCCGCACCCGTCGCCCTCGCCAAAGCCGCCTACGCGACGGCCAAGGGCACCAAGAGCCCACGCGACGACGCGGTGAAGATCGCCGCCAGCGAGCTGCACAAGCGGATGTCGTCGAAGCTTCCCTCCGACACGGCGGCCGCGCTGTCGCCGGCCTGCACCCGGCTCTTCGTCGACGGCCTCGACCGTGGCGACACGGCACAGGCGCGCCTGGGGCTGAAGCTGCTGGCCCGGGGCGCAGTGCCGAGGGGCAAGACGCCGCCGAAGCGCGACGCCTGCCTCGCCGCCGCATTCGGCAGCGACCCGGCGCTGCGCGGCGCCGTGGTGCGGCAATTGATGCCGATGGCGGCCAAAGGGGGCGGCGACAATTCGGTCAACAGCGCCCGGCTGATCCACAACCTTCTAAACGCCGGCGGACATGACCTGAGCCCGGCCGAGGTGGCCGCCGCGCGCGCGCAAGTGCATGCCACCGCGGTACGCGGCTTCGGCGGCCCGCTGGCCCGGACCTTCGGCGGCACCTCCAGAGCGATGATGGACCTGGCCGTCGAGCTGCAACGGTCGCGGATGCTGCCCCAGGCCATGCACGTGTCCACTTGCCTGGCGCTGCTGAAAGAAGGCGCCGGAGCGGCCGGCATCGACATCGGCAACGCGGTGCAGTTTGCGCTGGAGACTGCCGGCCATCTCCCAGGCCCGCAGGCGCAGAAAGTCCTGGCAGGCGTGCGCGCCGTGGCGATCAAGTCGAAGGACACGATGACCGCGGCGGCAGTAGGCAGCGGGCGTGCGCTGTCGATGCTGGAGGGCCAGAGCGCCCTGCGATGTGCCAGGTTCATACGCGACGAGTTGGCGCCGCTCCTGACACTCGACGACGGCGACGCGGTGCTCAGCAACAACCTCAACGCGATGCTCAGCAATATGTTCCACGACTTCGATCCGCAGCGGGCCGGAGGCATGCCGGCGATGGTCGAGTTCATCGCGGGCTTCCTCGATGCCGCACCGCCTGGGCGTCCTTACCCGGATCACGGCGCCTTCGTTTCCGGGGCGTCGGTGCTGCTGCGCGAGGTGCTCGCCAAGCCCGAAGTGTTCGGCGAGCTCGCCCAGGGTATCCGGACCGCGGCCGTCGACATGCTCATCGCCGCCTTGCCCCGGCTCGGCGCGGACGATCGCGCGTCCCTGGTCCTCAGCGCTACCGACAGCTTCTCCAGCCGCAGCGCGGAGCGCGACACCGCGGCGCTGCCGGCGCCGTTGTGGCAAGCCTTCATCCGGCAGTCGCCCGACCTGACTGGGCCGGCCTTCCGCGCGCTGGTCACGGCCTATTCCAATGCCCAGCTGGGAGAGGAGCCGGGTCGGATGGACGCCGTGGGCGCGATGTGGAAGGAAGCGTCGGCCAAGCTCCCCAAGGTCCCGCAGCGCGAGCTGCTGCAGACGCTGCAATGGCTGGCGGCCCAGGCGAAGCCGCCCGCGCCGGTCGCGGCGCCCGGAACACTCCATGACAGCGACTCCAGCAGCGAATCGGACGCCGAGTTCGCCAAGCCGATGGTCCCTCGGCCCACACCGTCGGCCACGACACTGGCCGAGCTGGCCGCGGCGCTGCCCGACCTGCATCCCAAGCTCATGGGCCCGGCACTGGCGCTGGTGGCCGACACGAAGTTGCCGCCCAAGGCCCTGGCGGAGCTGGCCGAAAGCCTATGCGCCCACTACAAGACCTTCGACCTGGCCACGCGCGAGCGCGCGGTGAAGATCGCCATGACCGCGGGTGGAGAGCCGGCGGCCCGGATGCTGGCGGACCTGGCGCGGAACCTGGGCCAGGTCGAGAACATCCACGTGGGAGGGCCGCTGCGGCAGATGATGCGCAACACCTTCGACTCGATCGCGCAGCCCTTCCAGACAGATACCAAGCTCTCGAAGATCGGCTTGGCGGCGCTGCTGCGCGAGCGCTTCGAGGTGAACCCGGCCGAGGTCGGGCCCGCGATGCTGCAGTTGGCCGCACGGCACGGTCGCATGAAGGATGAGGACCAGGTGGTGTTCAAGCAGCTGCTGAGCGAATTTGCGCCCCAGATGACGCGGATCAATATGACCCGCATCATCGAGGCCGTGGCCTACAGCGATCCGCAGCGCACCGGCATCGATGGTAAACCGACCCACTTCTCGCCGGCTTTCGCGTTGGTCGCCGAACACAAAGGCCGCATTCAGGCCTCGCCGCTGATCGACGCTCTGCGGGAGAACGTACTGCCCACGGCAGCCGAGACGGAAGCGGGCCTGCGGCGCCTGCAGAACGAGCTCGGGGCCGAGCGCCTGGGAGCGTCGATACGGCAGCGCTTCACGGCGAACCCGGCCGAAGCCGAGGCCGAGATGTTGAAACTCGCGTCACGGCACCGCCACCTCAACGACAGCGACCGGACGGTGTTCGCGCAGCTGCTGCGCGAGTTTGCACCAGCACTGCCGCGGGCCGCGGTGACCCGCTTGATCGAGGCGGTGGGCTTCAGCCAGCCGCAGCTCACCGACGCCAATGGCCGGCAAACCGGCCCCTCGCCGGCACTGGCTTTCGCCACCGAGCACGCCGATCGCATGCAGCATTCGCCGCTGATGGCCAATCTTCAGGCGAACCGCCTGCCGACAGCGAATGAGAGCAAGCAGAACCTGCAGCGCCTGGAGGGCGAGCTCAAGGCCGCGCACAAGGCGCAGGACGACGACGCGAGTTCGGAAGAGCTTGGGGGCGCGGGGCCGAGCACCTGACGCGGTTCGGAGGTTGTGCGTCGGTCTTGTCTCGGCGACGAGACTTCCTGAAGGTCACCAGAGGCCGCCGAGCACGCGAGCAATCGGTATGGAAACCCACCTCAGGGTTTCTCCGGAAGAGTGTGGCAAGCCGCACCGCGCGGACGAGCGCATGACCAGCCCCGGAAGCCGCTCGGAAACGCAAGTGGTTGTCCGGTAAGAAATTCCATCCTTCCGTTGCAATGGCGCCGCGATTGGCACAAAGGCTGCATTGACATGCCCGCCGCCAAGACGCGCACCACATCAACGATTGAATGGAGACCCGCATGAAGCGAACCCGTCCCGTCACAACCTACATCCTGATCGCGATGGTGCTCGGCATCGCGGTCGGCTATGCCTGCCACGAGGCCTTCCCCGACAAGAAGACCGCGGCCACCATTGCCGAGTACATCGGCATCCTCAGCACCATCTTCCTGCGCCTGATCAAGATGATCATCGCGCCGCTGGTCTTCGCCACGCTGGTGGTCGGCATCGCGCACATGGGCGACAGCAAGTCGGTGGGCCGGGTGGGCGTCAAGGCGCTGGGCTGGTTCGTCTGCGCGTCGCTGATCTCGCTGCTGCTGGGCATGGTGCTGGCAAACATCATTCAGCCCGGCCAGAACATCGGCCTGCCGCTGCCCGACGCCGGCGCGGCCACCAACCTGAAGACCTCGTCGTTCACGCTGAAGGAGTTCGTCACGCACCTGGTGCCGAAGTCCTTCGCCGAGGCGATGGCGACCAACGAGATCCTTCAGATCGTCGTGTTCTCGATCTTCTTCGGCGTGGCGCTGGCCGCGCTGGGCGAGACCGGCCGCCCGCTGGTGCAGTGCATCGACGGCGTCGCGCACGTGATGCTCAAGATCACCGGCGCCGTGATGTACATGGCACCGCTGGCCGTGTTCGCCGCCGTGGCCGCCACCATCACCACGCAGGGCCTGGGCATCCTCACGACCTTCGCCAAGTTCATGGGCAGCTTCTACTTCGGGCTGGCCATGCTGTGGGTGGTGCTCATCGCCGCAGGCTTCCTGTTCCTCGGCGGCCGCGTGTTCAGGCTGATCGGCCTGATCAAGGAGCCGTTCCTGCTGGCCTTCTCCACCGCCAGTTCCGAAGCGGCCTACCCGAAGCTGCTTGACGCGCTGGATCGTTTCGGCGTGCGCCGCCGCATCTCGTCGTTCGTGCTGCCGATGGGCTACTCGTTCAACCTCGACGGCTCGATGATGTACTGCACCTTCGCCGTGCTGTTCATCGCGCAGGCCTACGGCATCGAGCTGTCGATGGCCACGCAGATCTCGATGCTGCTGCTGCTGATGCTCACCTCCAAGGGCATGGCCGGCGTGCCGCGGGCGTCGCTGGTGGTCATCGCCGCCACGCTGAATCAGTTCAACATCCCCGAAGCCGGACTGCTGCTGATCATGGGTGTCGACCAGTTCCTCGACATGGGCCGCTCGGCCACCAATGCGGTGGGCAATTCCATCGCCACCGCCGTCGTCGCGAAGTGGGAGGGCGGCTTGCAGCCCGAAGCGCAGGGGCTGCCGGTGGGTCCCGCCCCCGAGACCGCGAGCGCCGGCTTGGCCACGGCCCGGGTGCAGTCATGACACGGCTGCTGTGGCGCGCGCTGGCCACCCTGTGCCTATGCTGGCATGCGGTGGCCGGCGCGCAGGACGGTGAGCTGACCGGCACGCTCAAGCGTGCCCGCGAAACCAGCAGCGTCGTCATCGGTTTCCGCGAGGCCTCGTTTCCGTTCTCGTACCTCAATGCCAAGGGCGAGCCGGTGGGCTACTCCATCGACCTGTGCCGCGGCCTGGTGGACGCGATGAGCGACGAGGTGGGCCGCGAGCTGGTCATCCGCTGGCGGCCGGTGACCTCGGCCACCCGCCTGCAGGCCGTGGCCTCGGGCGAAGTCGACCTCGAGTGCGGCTCGACCACCAGCAACGTCGAGCGGCAGAAGGTGGTGGCCTTCTCCCCGACGATCTTCGTGTCGGGCACGAGGCTGCTGGTCAGGCGCGACTCGCCGGTCAGGTCGTTTCGCGACCTGGCAGGCAAGGGCGTGGCCGTGACCGGCGGCACCACCAACGAGAAGACGCTGCGCGAGCTGGCCGAGAAGTTCCGCGTCGACATGAAGCTGGTGGCGGCGCCTGACCACGGCGAAGCCTTTGCCATGCTCAAGGCCGGCAAGGTCGACGCCTTCGCCACCGACGAGGTGCTGCTGTACGGCCTGCTCGCGCGCGAGAAGGCGCAGCAGGAGTACACGATCGTCGGTGAGTTCTTGTCGTACGACCCCTACGGCATCGCATTCCGCAAGGGCGATGCCCAGCTGGCCTCGCTGGTCAAGCGCAGCTTCTCGTCGATGGCCGAGTCGCGCGAGCTGCAGCACCGCTACGACCAGTGGTTCATGCACCGCCTGCCAAGTGGGGAGCGGCTGAATCTGCCGATCAACCCGCAGCTGTCGACGCTGTTCCGCGCGCTGTCGACACAGCCCGAGTAGCGGGCCTCGAGCTTCGCGCCCGGAGACACCGCTTCGCTACCCGCCGGCCACGCGCGCCCTGGACAAAGAGAATGGGACAGCCCATTCCAACAGGGAACAATTCGTGAGCTTCATCAGCAAGGCGTTCGAAACAATCGGAAAGGGCATCTCCACCGCGTTCAAGGCCACCGGCGAAATCGCCAAGGGCGTGCTCACGCTGGACCTCAAGGGTGCGGCCAAGGGCGTCAGCCACTTGCTCGAAGCGGAGATGCAGATCTTCGGCGGCGTGGCCAAGCTGACGCCGGCGGCGGTGTGCGCCAACACCCTGCTCAATGGCGCGTTCGACAAGCTGCTCGACAAGACGCAGAAGTTCGGCTTGTCGGTGGCCAATGGCGTCATCAACAAGGTTGCCGACGATCTCGCGCAAGTGAAGGACGGTGTCTTCATGACGGTGAACGGCCTGGCCACGGGCGATCTCGGAAAGGTGACCGAGGGCTTGGCCCAGGTCACTGACGGCGTGAGCGACGTGGCGCGCGACTTCACCCCGAAGGGACTGGCGGAGAACACCGCGGAGTCCGTGATCGCGACGGTGGTTTGCGGCGAGCAGAAGGTCTCCTGATGATGCCCTTCGACACGAATGCCGCCGTCGCCAGCGAGGCGTCCGACATGGCGCACGCCATGGTGGAGGCCCTGCGCGAAGGCCAGCTCGACGAAGCCGATGCCTTGCTGCAGCAGCTGTGCGCGACCGTTCCGGAGGCGGACGAACTGCTGACCTTTCCGGTGCTGATTGCCATACAGCGCGGCCAGGTGCGCGAGGCGCTGCAGTTCATCAACACCGTCGGCGAGCAACGCTGCCCCGAGCTGAAGGCCCTGTGCCTGTATCTGCTCGGAGATCCGACCTGGCACGGCGAGGCGACTGCGCTGCTGGACAGCGAGGATCCGCACGTTCGCAAGGCCATGCGCGAGTTGCTGGGCGACTTCACCGCCGAGCAGGCCTGAAGCGCCTATCGCCGAGGGTGGCGACATCACGCTCGGCGCGCTGCCGCCGACCCAAGCTTCCGCCGACGCAAGACGTGATGCGGACTCTTCAGTTCAGTTCTCGACCGATATCGGCCAGCATGTCGCACTCGTAGCACGGCACTCCCGCCGGTGCGCCAGCTGAAAGGTGAGAACCATGGACTTGAGGCACGCTCTTCTCGAAACCACCAAGGACACCCTGATCCGTCGCATCCGTTCGAACGGCTTCGTGACGCGCTGCCGCGACGGGCAGGTGACGCTGGACGAGCTCAAGCGCTTCCTGGTGCAGCAGGGCTTGTACAGCGCCTACTTCACGCGTTATCTTTGCGCCCTGATGTCCAACCTGCCCAGCAACCACGAGGTGCTCGAACTGGCCGAAAACCTGTTCGAGGAGCTCGGACTGGACGGTAACGTAAAGTCGACGCCGCATCACCTCATATATCGCAACATGCTCGGCCGCTTCGATCTCACGTTGCAGGATGCCGAGGCAACGCCGGGTACGCTGGCCTTGATCGACACGATGCTCTGGCACTGCCGGCACAACAACCCGGCTTTCGGCCTCGGTGCGTTGTGCCTGGGTGCGGAGGCCCTCGTGCCCGCCTTGTACGCCGACGTCCTGGCCGGATTCAAGGCCTGCGGCGTCCCCAGCGAAGACGTCGACTTCTTCCGCATTCACGTCGAGTGCGACGACGGCCACGCGGAGACCATCCGCGACATCATGGTCAGTCTGGCGAAGGACGACGACGCGCAGATGGAAATCATGCTGCGCGCCGGACGGACGCTGGTCGACGCGCGCTGGAACTTCTTCGATGACCTGGCATCGCCGGTGGCGGCTCGCTTCGCTGCGCTCGCCGCAGCCTGAAGCATGGCGTCCACGCTGTCGCTGTCGAAGGACGCCCTGGTCCGGCAGGCCCTGGAGCAGATGCAGACCGAGTTGCCGGTGGCGCAGTGGACGCCGCGGCAGCAGGTCGCGCTCACCTGCCGCATCCTCTTCGACCAGGGCCACGATTCCGGACTCGCGGGCCAGATCACCGCGCGCGGCGTGGACGGTTCCACATTCCTCACGCAGCGCCTGGGCCTGGGTTTCGACGAAGTCACGGCCTCGAACCTGCTTCGGGTCGACGAGGATCTGACCGTCGTCGAGGGCAGTGGCATGCCCAATCCGGCCAATCGCTTCCATTCCTGGATCTATCGGGCCCGGCCCGACGTGCGCTGCGTGATCCACACGCACCCGCTGCACGTGTCGGCATTGTCCATGCTGGAGCGGCCGCTGCAGGTCAGCCACATGGACGCCTGCATGCTGTACGACGACGTCGCTTTCCTGGCCGAATGGCCCGGCGTGCCGGTGGGCAACAGCGAAGGAGAACTCATCGCCGGCGTGCTCGGCAACAAGCGCGCCGCGCTGCTGGCCCACCACGGGCTGGTCGTGGCAGGCACGACGATCGAGGAGGCCTGCGTCGTGGCCGTTCAGTGCGAACGCGCTGCACGGCTGCAGTTGCTGGCGATGGCCGCTGGCGAGATCAAGCCCATTGCACAGCCCCTCGCGCGCGAGGCGCATGACTGGATACTCCAGCCGCGGCGCTCGCAAGCCGGCTTCGACTACTTCGCGCGGCGCGCGCTGAGGAAGGATCCCAATTGCGTCGATTGATTCGATGAGCCGTCGCTTGCCCCACATCGATTCGCTGATCGTCTTCGAAGCGGTGGCTCGTCATCAGAACTTCGCCCGCGCCGCCGACGAGGTGGCGCTGACCCAGAGCGCCGTGTGCCGGCAGGTGGGCCGTCTCGAGGATTTCCTCGGTCAGCCCCTCTTCAACCGGGTGCGGCGCCGCCTCGTCCTGACCGATGCGGGCGTCACCTATGCGCAGCAGGTACGCGAGTCCTTGCAGCGCCTGGAGCGCGACACGCTCGGGGTCATGTCGCTCAAGGCCGCCGCTAGCAACCTGCTGCTGGCGGTGCCGCCCACCATCTCTACGCGCTGGCTGATCCCGCGTCTGCCGGACTTTTCACTGCGGCATCCCGGCATCCTCGTCAACCTCAGCATGCGACTGGGGCCGTTCGATCTCGCCGACAGCTTGTTCGACGGGGCCGTGCACTTCGGACCGTCAGCCTGGCCCGGCGCGATCAACGAATTCCTGTTCGGCGAACAACTCCTGCCGATGTGCGCTCCGAGTCTGCTCGGCGGCGCCAAGCGCCTGGCGCCGTCCGACTTGGGGCGCTTTCAACTGCTGCACCAGCCGGCGCGCGAAGGGGCATGGCCACGCTGGTTCGAACAGGCCGGTGTCGTGGTCGCGACCGCAACCAAGGGGCCGCGCTACGACATGTCCTCGATGCTGATCGAGGCGGCCATTGCGGGGATGGGCATTGCGTTGGTGCCGAGGATCTTCGTGCTCAAGGATCTCGCGGCCGGCCGATTGATCGTGCCATGCGACGTCACGCTCGAAAGCGAACACGGCTTCTACATCGTGCATGCCGAAAGCAAGCGACCTTCGCAGGCCTTTCTTTCGTTCCAGCAATGGCTGCTTGACTGCGCCGCGTCGCTGAACAACCACTCGCGTCCCGCCGCTCGCTGCAAGCGCTGAGAAGCTGGAAGGAGCTGGGCCGCCTCGGAAGCCTTCTCGATCTCTCCGTCTCGCGCTCCGATCTGATCAAGCAGCTTCGGCCGTAGACAAAAACGCGAACCCCGACTGGAGGTGGACACCTCAGGGATTGATTCGGTGGCCGCGTACAAGGCTCGAGCTTGTCGACGACGGCGCGCCGAGTTCCGGGTTCTAATCCGAGTCTTGGTCGCCGCCCCAGCGCTTGAGGAGCGCAGAGGCGTCGGTCGCGGACAGCTTGCTCGGCCCCGCCTCTGCGTTTTGAGTCTCGTCGAAGTTGTCGATCTTCTCGAGCTCTTTCTGAAGCAGTGTCTCGTATTCCTTCGTCGCCGTGGCGACGCCCGCGTCTTGCCTGCCGATGATGGCATCCACCAGTTCGCGATGCGGATGCTGCGGCGGGAAGCCTTTGGCGACATTCTTCAGGTGGTCGAGTTCGATCATCCGCTCCTGCAACGGCAGCCGTTCGAGCTGACGATCGATGAGCTGGAGCTTCGTGCCCACGGCGAGGGCGGACAGCTTGGCATTGATCGCCGCCAGGTTCAGGGACGGCAGGTCGTGCTGAATGGCTTCCATCAACATCTCGACGGCGGCGGGCCCGTCGTGCGGGCGCAGCGCTTTCTCCAGTGCAGCGAAGGCGCGCTGGGTGTCGGTACGCGGTCGCAACTTCAAGTGAGCGAGCGCCGCCATGACGCGTTCTGCCGTGCCGGCGGGCAGCTCGCTGGCGGTCACGGCGAGGACCGATGCCTCCAGTTGCGCCAGCGCGGGTGACAACGATTCGCGGTGCTCGAGCGGCGCCTGCTCGATGAAGTGCCGCAGCGTGGGCACCAGTCGATGCAAATCCAATACCTCGCCATGCGCGCCGTGGCGCATGAGGTGCTGGAGTTCGGCGTTCAGCTGGTTTCTCAAGATCAGCTGCGGCCCGGCATTCGTCACTTTCGCGAGGGCTGCGTCCACGAGCGCCTGGGCGTCGGGCTTGGCGAGCAGGTGGGCCGGCTTGGTTTTGACGTGCCAATGGGATGGCGGGCGCCCGCGTGCACTGCCCTCGGGGCCTGCCCCCAGCTTTGCGAGCGGGTCCTTCAGCACCTGAGTCAGTGCTGCGTCCACCTTTCCTTCCTTCCAGATGCTGATCGCGAAGTGTTCTCGCACCGCCTGATGCGTGCGATTCAACGTGTCGCTACTTAAGGCGTGCAAGGCTCGCCGCAGGTGCGCGGGGGGCGGATTGCCGCCGTGCAAGGCAGGCGCCGAAAGGCGTTGCGCGACCTCCTGCGGGTCCAGTGCTGAAAGTGCTGTCGCCAGGTTGGTGCGCAGCATGGCAAGCTGGCCGGCTTGCGGCAGGTCTTGCGCTTCTCCGGCTGTCGACAGGCTCTCGATGACCGAGGCCCGCGCCATGGCGTTCACCTTGGCGGAGGCCAGGTCGAGGTGCGCGACCGAGGGTTGCGCCACTGGAAATCCGCGCGCCACCTCGGTGTGGAGCACACGGTGGAGCTTGTTCTTCGGGTCGTGAGCTTCAAGCTCCGTCCGGAACTGGGAGGCCGGCTTGAACAGCACCTCGGAATGGACGCCCACGGCCGACTGGCTGATGTGCACCGCGGTCTTGCTGAAGACCGTTGCCACGGTCGGGGGAAGCGCATTCCTGGAGGCGTCCTCTTTGGCGTACCGGCGGGCGACAACGGGCATCACTGCGGCAGAGGTGAAGGCAACGTCCTGGCTGGAGGTGCCCTCGGTCCAGAACCCCGGGTCATGGGAGCGCAGCGATTGCAGCAAACCGGACTGGAGGCCGCGGTGCGCGGCGCCCTGATGCCCATGGGTAGGCGCCAACTCGTCCAGTGCCTTCTCGACCAGCTTGGATTTCATCGTGCCAGTGGGCGCCGCGTCGTCCCCGAGGCCGGCCGCGGCCTTGGTTTGGGCCTTGTCTCGCAGCGCGTTGTTCATATTGCTGTCGTAAGCCCACAAGCTCACGCGGCTCTTGGGGTGGTCCGACAGCGGAGGCAAGGTCTTGTTGGCCTGCTTCTGCCATGCCTCGAGCGACAGTCCTTCGTCGGGCCCGAGCCGATGCGGGTTCGGCGGCGGTACCCGCACGTCAACGATCTGGCCGTCCGGCGTAGTTTGAAGCTCCAGCGTCACTGCCTTGCCGCCAGCCGCGGCCGTGTGGCGGGACCAGCCTTCCGGTAGTTGCTTGACCGCTGCCGCCACATTCGTGCCGGTGCCGGGGTTGGCGACGAATTCGATGAACTCCCTCATCTTGTCCTGCTTGGTCCGCGTACGGAGGAAGTTGGCTGCCTTGTGCACCACCCGCTGTGGCAGGCCTTCGGCCGCCTTGTGCTTGAATGCCTTGCGTTCCGCCAGGATCTGATTGCGCTTGGTGCCGTCCTGATAAAGGTCCGTTTCGGCCTGGTGGTGCCTGGGTAGACGGATCTTGTCGGTCATGGCAATGTCCTTGGATCAATGGCCCGCCGCAGGTCGGTCGGATGACGCGGGATGTGGCGTGTGTAGATGAATGCACTCAGTGTCGGTAGCGCATGGCGGCGCGCGGGAGTGATGTACGAAGCCACGTAGCCGGGCACGAAGCTCTGCTTGGCGGCCAGTGACCTCGGCCGCACGCCCGCAGGCCGCGGCGTGGGAGGGAATCGAACTCGAGTGCGGCTCCACCACCAGCTGCGTACTTCCGCTGATCGCGGACCGGCATTTCAGGCTGATCGTGGACGCGATTTCAGTGTGATCGTGGGCGATGTTTCAGGCTTACTGCCCCGCCACTTCTCGCATCCCCATCACCGAATTCTCGAATGGCCACAGGTCGTCCGTGGCCTGATTCAGGAACTGCTTGATGTAATCCTGCTTGGCCACCGCCTCATCCGCCAGCGCGTCGTTGCCGGGCTTGTACTCGCCCATCTGAAGCAGCGGCTCGAGTTCGTCGTACTTGGCCATCAGCTTGCGGAACTTGCCGCCGGCCTGCGAGTGCTCGCGGGGCACGATCTGCGACATCACGCGGCTCAGCGAGCCCAGCACGTCGATCGCAGGGTACTGGTTGCGGGCCGCGATCTTGCGCGACAGGATCATGTGGCCGTCCAGAATGCCGCGTACTTCTTCTGATATCGGGTCGTTGCCGCTCTCGTCTTCATACAGCACCGTGTACAGCGCGGTGATCGAGCCCGTGGCGCCCATGCCGGCGCGCTCCAGCAGCCGCGGAATCTCGGCGAATACGCTGGGCGGGAAGCCGCGCCGCGCCGGCGGCTCGCCGGCGGCCAGGCCGATCTCGCGCTGCGCCCGCGCGAAGCGGGTGAGCGAATCCATCATCAGCAGCACCTTCAGCCCGCGGTCGCGAAAGTACTCCGCTGCCGCGGTGGCCACGTGCGCGGCCTTGGCGCGTTCGCTGGACGATCGGTCGGAGGTGGCGCACACCACCACCGAGCGGGCCATGCCTTCCTCGCCCATGATGATCTCGATGAACTCGCGCACCTCGCGGCCGCGCTCGCCGATCAGCGCGATCACCGCGATGTCGCACTGCGTGCCGCGCGCGAGCATGCCCATCAGCGTGGACTTGCCGACGCCGGCCGGCGCGAAGATGCCCATGCGCTGGCCTTCGCCGAGCGTGAGCAGCGAGTCGATGACTTTCACGCCGGTCGGCAGCGGATGCTCGATCATCTCGCGCTCCATCGGCGTGGGCGGCAGCGCGAACACCGGGCGAAACTCGGTGCATTCGATCGGGCCCTTGCCGTCGATCGGCTCGCCCAGGCTGTCGATCACGCGGCCCAGCAGCTTGTCGCCCACCGGCACCGACAGCACCTTGCCGGTGCCGATCACCATCGTCGACCCGGCCCGCACACCGAGAATGGAGCCGAAAGGCGCCAGGATGCAGCGGCCGTTGGCGAAGCCCACGACCTCGGCGGTCTGCATTCGCTTGCCCTTCGCATCGAGCAGATGGCACAGCTCGCCCAGGCCCGCGTCCAGGCCGCTCACCTTGATCAGCGTGCCGATCACCTCGGAGACCTTGCCCGCGCAGGTGACGATCGGCGAGCTCGAAAGCTCCGCCGCCATTTGGTCGAGCAACGCGTTGAATTTCATCTGCAGGACCTTCAGGCGGTGAGTGTTCCGGATGTTCGCTCGCCGTCACGGCCGGGCGGCAGCGCGGAGGCGAAGCCATGCGCTGCACGGCGAACCCTCGCGCACTCGCGGGGCGCTTGTGCCGGTAGATTCTGGGCGGTGCAATTTCAAGGCGAACTGCAAGCGGGTGCCCTGCCATGTCAAAGAAGATTTTCAACCACGTGGTCACCGTCCATCGTGGGGACGCACTGGAAAAGGTAATCCCGAACAAGGCCGCCAAGGTTGCCCGGGCGCACGTCCAGCCCCAGGAATTGGCGCTGCGCAGCAGTACGGGGGTGCTCTCCAAGCTGCCCCGGGTGAGCCTGACCAAGGCAAGTTTCGATACGAGGCACCTCTCCCAGGCGAGCGCGCTGAAGGCGGTGGCCGCGGTGCAGCCCTACCAGAACGATGGGCAGCTGATCAACTCGGTGCGCAACCAGATCACCACCCAACTGAGGGCGCTGGGATGGCCTGGCCAAGAGCCCCAGCGGCTCGTGATCCTCGTTGGCGGGCAGCCCGCGACCAAGACGGGCGCCAAGGTTCTGGTTGCCGCCATGGCCGCGCTTCAGCAGGTGCTGCAGACCGTGCCCGGCGCACCGCCGCCGCAGTACTTCGCGCATGAGCGGCCCGGCGACTTCAAGAAGGTCTGCGGACAGGCTATGGCCCGGACGGCCGCCAAGCTCAAGACCCTGGCGCCAGGAGAAGCCGAAGCTCAGCTAGGCGCCGATCTGAGAACTCCGCAGGCGCTCGGCGTGATGCTGACGGTCGCCGAGGCGGCCGGGTTCAGCCTGCATGGGTATGACGATCGCGAATCTCGGCCGCCGGTTCGTGAATTCGGTGAGGCCGCCATGGCACATGCCATCGGGCACAAGCTGCCCGCCAACGGCAACGCAGCGGCGGTGGTGACAACGCCGACGCAGAACTATCAGGGACTGCATGAGGAGTTGACGAAGAGCGGTGTGGCCGTGATCGGCATTGCTTGCGTCACGCCGGGGCCGCTCGGGGGTGGGCACGACGACACGGACGTTCCCCACCGCAGGAAGCGGCTGTCCTACGTGCTGGCAAAACCCGAAGTGATGAACTTCATTACCTCGCCCGCCATGGAGCGGCCTGACGCACCCGGCCTGCTGGGTTTCGCGCACGGGCTGGGCATCGATGTGCGAGCGCATGCGGCAGGGCCGCAAACCCCGTCCGTTGGCAGCGCGGAAACCGAGGCGGGCCACTCTGGCACCGTCCAATTGGAACCACCTCCGCTGAGCCGGCACCCGCAACCGGAGGACCACGTGGCGAGCGCGCACGACCCGAACGTGGACGCAGTGCTCGAGCGGCAGATCGCGGCGCGGGGCGCTGAACGAGCGCAACTCGCCTCCGGCAAGCGGCCACTGTCTTCCGCAGACCGCAAACAGGCCCCGTACCTCTATGGGAGCAAGACCGTGGGCATGCCGATCAAAGGCGACTTGCTCGACCTGAGCCGGCGCGTCAACGTTGCAGTGGAGCGCGCACGTGAGCAGTTGAGCCTTGGGCGGGCGAATGTCCGTGCCGAAATCGAGGCGAGCGATCATCACGTAATGCATGTCCACTTCGCAACTCGCACATTGTGGCTGGAAGAGTTCGAAAACGAGCCCCGTGGCGTGAAGGCGGGTGTGCAGGCTTACAGTGGGACAGGCATGTGCGATGAACACCGGAACGTCGGCGCGTACGAGATGGTTCCGCTGATGAAAGATGGCGAGACGCTTTTCCTCGTCGGCCATCCGACCTTCTCCCACGCCTTCTACTTGGCTCAGGGTCCGAATGGCGGGCCCCTGATCGCAGGAGATGCCTGGGCCGATGGTCCATCAGTCCAGAATGTGCATGGCGCTTTCACGCTGAACGAACGTGGTGAAGTCCTTGGCATTTACGATCCGGATCGGGGTGACGGAACCGATTCCACGGTCGCGCTCAACCTCAGGTGCACCATCGCCGATTCCGATCGCGAAGACGCCGCAGCGAACTACGCAGCCGGCAAAGCACTCGGGGCCCAGTTGGCACCCAGGATTGCGGCTAGCGCGCAAGGATTCCGTGATTCGGGTCTTTCGCTTGAGATGACGTCGCGGGTCAATGCGATGAGCACGGTCGACAAGCGCTTCGCGAAGGCCGTGGCCAGTGCGCTGAAGGAAGCCCCGAAGCCGCAACGGCACGGTGTCGACCCGCCGCCCGAATTCGCCGAAGCACATGGAAAGGTGTTCCATACCCTGAAGGTGGCGTACTGGTTGCAGGAGGATCTCGACCTTGGCCGGATGGATGCCGCCCGTGAAGCCGGTGGGATCCTGGAAGACGCGATGAGCCTCGACAAGACCGGCCCACAGCGCGGGCAGGTGCCAAAGCCGGACAACGGCGAAGGGCCGAGCAGAACGTAGTTGCGCCGCACGGGATTCGAGCCCTGACGCGTTGCTGTAGCCACCATGCCCGCCAAGTTGCCTGCCTATCTTGGCGCCGTGTCGGAACGACGCGACCCTAAGGCACGCAGAGTTCAAGAATTTCCTCGAGCTCGCCGCCGAGGCTGGCGTGCCAATGACGCGGTGAGCGAATGCCTCACGCGAGAGTCGTGATCGCGATTCCTGGCGAACGAGCAATGTTGAGAATCTTCGGCACGCCATTGCCGAAGACAAGAGGGTGCCGCTGAAAAGGTTACCCATGAATGCCGTTCGCCGATCAGTCCACGCCGCCGCTGCGGCGGCGGTGACATTCGTGGCGGCGCCGGCCGCGCATGCGTGCTGGGAAGAGGCAGGCTTGCGCCACGGCGTCAATCCATATCTGCTCTACGCGATTGCGAAGACGGAGTCGGGGCTCAACCCGAAGGCGGTGAATCGCAGCAACCAGAACGGCAGCCGGGATGTCGGGCTGATGCAGATCAACAGCGCTTGGTTTCCGCGCCTGAAGGCGATGGGCATCGACGAAGAGGCCCTGATGGATGCGTGCGTCAGCATCGAAGTGGGCGCGTGGATCCTGGCCGAGAACATGCGGCGCCTGGGCAACTCATGGAACGCCGTCGGCGCGTACAACGCCGCGTCGCCCGACAAGCGCTTGCGCTACGCCATCGCGGTCTACCGCAACCTTCCGCGGGCGCCGTAACCCGCCCCCGAATTCAATACCCGGCCGAGTCGGCCAATTCGATCAAGGCGCGCTCTGCGCGGCCAGCCGATCGCGCCGCCTGCGTCATGCTGTCCGGCGGCGAGACGACGGTGACGGCGCGCGCCACGTCAACGACTTCCGGGCGATCCCAACGCCGATCCTGCGGGCCAGTGCTCATTTTCTTCGCACCTGAGGCTGGGGCTTCGCGTCACGGCCTTCCCGAGCGCCAGCGCGATAGTGAAATGTGGTCGACTCTCCGCCCGCTTCCGGGAGGAGCCCGATCGACAGTTGATGGAGCTGCAAGAAATGCGAATCAAGATTCCCGGTGTGCACATCTACACGCCGAAGAGCGAAAAGAACAAGACCAATATTCCCGCCAGCCGGCCTAACCTGACCATCCTCGGCACGGACATTCATTTCGGTCGCGCGCGATTGAACAATGCCGCAGCGCAAGATCGGCCACGAACACCGTCGCCTGGGAGCAGCAACAACGCGGAAGGTTCCGCCGGAGCGGCGAATCCAGTGCCCGCATTCTTTGACCAGAGACCGCTCCAGCCCGAAATCGTCCGCACCACGGGCAAGGGAAAGCAACCGCAGACGACGCATGCGACAGGCGGGGCGCCCACGGCACCCAGCGGTTCGACTTCCCGCAGTCTCGCCACCGTGGCAACAAACGCGCTGAAGTCCGGTGACTTGACTGCATTGACTCACCTGGACTCGATGGAGAAGGCCACCAAGGAGTGCATGTTCGCGGGTCTCAAGAACGTTCTCGCGGACAAGACCCGAGGTCTGAGCAAAGCCGTGATTGGACAATACGTCCAACTCATGTCCGATCCCAACTTTTCCCCCCTCAAGCCCGGCGGGAACAGTACTCAACTGCTCACCTTGGCGGTGCGCGCGGGAGATCTCGCCGTGTTCAGCGCTCTTCTTGCGCATCCGAAGATCAACGTCGATGCCAAGAACCTTCGTGGCGACATTGCGTTGCAAGCGGCAGCGGTGTTGGGCCGGCATGATATGGCGCGCATGCTGATCGAAGCGAATGCCAATGCGGCTATCGCAACCGACGATCGAACGCCTTCGCTCGGCAAGTCGGGTGAACCGGCCGCGTATCTGGGCAAGGGCGCAATACCACTGCATGTGGCTGCCTACAAGGGTGACGCACAGATGGCTCGCTTGCTCCTGAGCCCTGATTTCAGCGATACGGTCAACAACAAGACAGTAGGTCTCGGCGCCCTCGACCAGGCGTTAGGTCGTGACGTCACCGCTCTGCACATCGCTGCTGCAAACGGGAACCCCGACCTCGTCAAGCTGCTGCTCGAGGTGCCCGGCATCGAGGTGCGCCCTCAAAATTCCAGAGGGCTGACGCCATTGGATCTGGCTCAAAATTCGGGCCACGCGGGAGTGGTGGCTCTGTTGCAAACAGCCCAAGCGAATGAGCGACCGGATTCCCGCCCGCCGCGGATCCGCCCGGAATTGAGGGCAATCCTGGGGGTCGAGCGCCACGCGACTGATGAACAGGTCAGGAGGGCGTACATTACGCTTTCGCGGCAGCATCATCCCGACAAGCCGGGTGGCAACGAGGAGTTGTACAAGCAGATCTCCAATGCGTACGACGAGCTAAAGAAAGAGCGACCCGGGCTCAAATGACGACGCGGGGAATGGTCACCTTTCCAGTTGACACGCCCCATCCCGCGGTGCCGCCACTTCAACCGTGGCGGCGTTTGCCTTTGTCGGGCGTGTCTTACCTCGCCTTCGCTTGCCGCGGCTTCATTTCGGATTCCGCCGCACGCATCGGATGGAACGCAGAAGACTGGCCGCATGCCTCGCATCAAGGCGCAAGGAAAGAAGGCCGACACCGGCTCGATCGATTCGCTGATGCTCGATCATTTCGTTCTCGAGAAGGAGTGCTTCACTGTGAACAGCACTGCAGCCCATGAGGTGACAACATGGTAAAGGGTATCAATGGTCCCAAGCACCTGGCCCACACGGCCGAGAAGAACATCATCGACGACCCCACGAAGACGAACGAGGTCATTCGGCAAAGGAAGGCGCTAGGCTTCACCGCGGCCGACGGTCTGCCGGCACGCATCGCACACAAGGCGGCCAATTTCATGGGGACGCGGACCACGCAAGACAAGGTTCGGGAGACCATCGAATTCTTGGCCAACCCCACCAGGGGCACTGCGAACGTCCAGAAACTGACGAACGGCTGGGAGCAGACGGCGGTCATCGACAAGCACAAGAGGGGGGTGCTGGACCTGCAGACGACGGACAAGAACGAGATCATCGACGTGCGACGGTCGACGGGCGACTTGCCGCTGCCGCCGCAGAAGGCCAAGACCGTCGTCTACGGGCACCGAGGTTCGTTGGCCGCTTTCATCACAAGGCCCAAGGACACGGTACAGCGATTGGTCAACCACATGGAACCGCGGAAGACGACCGAGGCGCGAACCGGACTGCCCACCCTTGTCATCAGCAGCGCCCCCAAAGTACAGCTTCGAAGCCAGGCCGACGTGTCGGCAGCGGTCGAAAAGGTTCCGGTGATCGACGATCCGCACGTGCTCGCACAGGTAATCCAGGACCGACTGTCGAACTTCATTCGGACACGAACTTTGGCGGACCCGAAGAAGCGGGTGGTCGTTTTTGTCGCAGAGATGCACTATCTGCACACGTCGAAGGTGGCACTGCTGGCAGCGTTGAAGGCAGTGAGCGACGCCTTCCCTCCGTCGCCCGGCAAAGAGCCGTCGAAGTTCCTGATTGAATGGTCGGAGGAGGAATTGAAGGGAACGCGTGGAGGCGCCTCCATAGAAGGCCAAGTCGAGGAACTGGCCAAAATGATGAAGAACCCGGAGTTCGCCGAAGAAGTAACGGAGTTGCTCAAGCCGGAGGTGGAGATTGGCGAAGACGTGCGAAGGCTCGCCAAGTCGGTGTTCGCGAAGGAACTTGGGTTCGAACTTGGGGCCTTCGACCCACTGCATGGCAAAGATCCGAACATGACGGAACGCGAAGCGGCGATGACCAGCAGTCTTCGCAAGACCGTGAAGGGCTCGCAGACTCCCATCATTGTTTCAGCGGGCGCCTTTCACCTGGCGCCGCTTCACCGAGCTCTGGAAAAGGAGGCGCACGTCGTGTGCGTGGCTCACGTGGTTGCGCCGGAAGAAGACGTCACGGCCGAGTGGCGGCTTCCGAGCTACCTCAAGCGCCGGAGCCACACCCTGATGCACCCCGACGTGTTGCAGTTCCGCACGTCGATGGCCATCGAAAAGAATCTCGACCTCTTTGCACATGCAAAGGAGATGGGCGTTTGGAAGCACCCTGCGGATGACGATGCTGGCGAGGGCCCGTCCGTCAAGACATCGCCGCACAAGGGTATCGTCGACGTGCAAGCAGCCATCGCGGCGCCGGTACAGGCCCCGATCAAGAAGGAGGGAAAGGGCAAGGCCGCCGAAGGCATCCACGGCGCCAAGCAGAATGTGCCGTCTGTTGACCAGGCGCCCTCGGTGATCGAACCCACCCATGCCGACATGAAGGACTTGGCCGCGTACGTCGGTCTGCCGGTCGACCAGGTGATCGCCACCGTGGTCAAGCCCGAGAACATCGCGCGGCCCTGCATCGTCAACCCCGCCTGCGAGGTGTACAGGGCCAAGGTCAACGGCAAGGACGTCAGCGTGTCCGCCATGGTGGATGAGCTGGAAAATGCTCGCTGGGTGGTTCCGACGAAGGCGCTCGACAACCTGATCGCCAGCCTGCCGAAGCGGTCTGACGGAACCCTCGTCGAGGAGGAGATGACCAAGCTTCTCAAGGACGGTTTCTACATCCAGTTCGAGGAGGGCGAGCGCACGTTCACGCCGGGCGGCGCGACGAAGCTGATCAATATCGAGCCGAGTGATGACGTCTACGAGATGATGCACAAACTGATCCACGCGATGGAGCGTGCAAGACGAGGCGACCCGCCCAAGCAGCCGGACGACTATTCGCCGCGCGATTCGGCCGACTACCTCAAGATGCGCCGGCAGGAGGCGGGCTTTGCAGAGTTGTCCGCCTTGAAGACCCTGGGCTCCCTCGAGCCGCAAGACCCGCGCTACAAAGCCCTGTTGAACAAGAATGAAGAACACTACGGCTCGGCCTGGAACGGTGTATTGACCACCTACAGGAACTTCGAGAACGGGAAGGTGACGGAAGCCGACGCGGCTACGGCGCTGGGGAACGCCATGGTCGACAACGCCGACCAGACAGTTGCCTGGAACGTGCACTTCAAGGAGAACCACCCGACATGGGACGAAGTCACGACCCAGGACATCGAATCCCTTCCGGGAGTCGAGCCCGACGATGTAGCAGCGAAGAGCTACCAGACCGAAGTGGGAGTCGATGGGAAGACGATACCTGTCTACGTCAAGAATGAGCAAATGGAGGAGTCCTGGGGCAATATCGAGAAGAAATTGGTGGACGTGGGCCGGTGCGAAGACGACGATGAGGCCGCCGGGTTCACCGAGAAGGTCTTTGATCAGTTCTTTCAAAGGACACCGCTTCGCATCCCTCCCAATATCGACGACACGGTTTCCGTGAAATTGGACCCCATCGAATTCGAAGGCAAGACCTACGAGAACATCGCCATCTCGTACCAGTTGAAGAACGGTGAGCTCACCACCATGCGCATGCTGGACGAATGAGTACCTAGTCGGCCCTAGGATCATTCAGCTCTACCGTGTCTTGCCATGGGAAATGTCATCTCTCGAATTTGCTCGCCTTGCGGTCAGAGCCATCGGCCTGACGGCACCGACAACACGGCCCGCCGCCGACCGGCTTCGCCGGGCGGCAGCATCGAACTGGAGGTAAGCCGCAGGACTGGCTCCGCCCCAAAGGAGCAACCCGGTGAGCGGCGCCGATCTCCCTCGCCCACGGGGTCCATCAGCGTCGGCGCTGCCGCGTCGTCATCCGGGACGTCCGGTGGCTCGCCATTGAGCGGCGCCAGGCTTCCTGATGCGGACGAGTTCAAGCGAGGATTCGACAAGATCACCGTCTGGGAGAGTCGAGACGAATTGGTCCGGGATACCAAGAATTTCGTGAGCGACAGGCTGAAGGCCGCCTATGCCCCGCGGACAAAGGCGAGGCCTCCGACAAGATCGCGGTGATCCTGTTCGAAAACCATGCGTCGACCGGTTGCATGCTGGTTCAGCTGTCAGCAATGGCAGCGGTCAAGGAGAGCGGCAAGGGGCGCGCCACGCTGCTGCTGGAGCAACGCAACGACGAGTTGCTGAAGTTCGCGGATGCGCAAGTGCCCAAGATGAAGGCGGTGCTCCCGAAGGAATCCGGCGACGCCCAGGAACTTCAGAAGGCGAACGAGGACTTGACGAAACGCTTCTCGGGCGCCAAGAAGATGTCAACTGGTCTGGGCATGGCCAAACTGCTCACCGCCTCGCAGCTGGGTTTCCAGGTCGGGGGTTTCGACGACCTCAACAGTGCCCCCATGAAGTCCCGCGCACGTGAGGACTCGATGGTGAAGAGCATCAGCGAACGCCTGGATCGGAAGGAGGGGCCGGTGGTCGTTGTGGCGGGCAGGGAGCACGCGGCCAAACTGATTCGAGACCTGCGCCATCACGCTCAAGTCATCTCGCTGGTCACGGCGGACTACGGTTTCGGCCAGAGCGGTGATCCGGAGACGCAGGCGAGGCACGCTGAACTTCTTCGCAGCGATGACGTGCATCTGTATCGGAACGACGCCGGCCTGAGGCACGCAGAGTTCAAGAATTTCCTCGAGTTCGCCGCCGCGGCTGGCGTGCCGATGACGCGCTGAGCGAATGCCTCGCGGGAGAGCCGTGATCGCGATTTCTGGCGAACGAGCAATGCCGAGAATCTTCGGCACGTCATTGCCGAATACACGAGGGTGCCGCCGAAAATGTCACCCATGTCTGCCGTTCGCCGATCAGTCCATGCCGCCGCCGCTGAGCCGCCTGCCAAGGCTTGCGCAATGAAGATCCCATTTCGCAAAGCCGAACTGCGCTATGGACGGGAATCGAGCCCTGACGCCTTGCCGCCGCTCGATCCTCAACAATGCTCATCGGCCGAACCCGAACAAGTCGTTGATTCGAGCGCAGTTCAATCAACTCGGCGCGGTACCCGTCGATATGCTGCCAGTCCGGCATTTCGTCCCCTGGCAGGCGGCAACACCACCGGGCTGAAGTCCTCGCACACCACGTCGAGCAGCACATCGAACAGCAGCGCACCGCGGACGGCGCTACCGGGCAAGCTCAAGCAGAGCCAGCTCTCGCCTTTCCAAATGCCCAGCGGTCCTTCGCCCGCGAAGCCGGGCATGCCGGCCGGCCACGACGGAATGCGGATGCCGGAGCCGGCCAAGTTGTCGCAGAGCCGGCTCGCGCCTTTCCAGCAGCCGGCTGCCGCGCCCCCGATTCCGTGGGCCACCAAACCCGCAGCTTCCCGCACGTCCACCGGCAATGGCGCGCCGATCGACCAGCCGTCGACGCCGGGAATGAGCGTCGCCGAACCGGGCGTTACCGCGAACATGCCGGGCGCCTACCCGCAGGCTGCGCCTGCGCAGCTGAAGGCGCCCGCGGCACAAACCACACCAGGCAAGCCCGATCCCTCGAAGCTCCGTCCCTTTACGGGCCCGGACAAGGCCGTCGTCGACAAGCCTCAGGTTCAGACGCCTCAGGTTCAGCCTCAGGGGCGGCCGCAGGCACAGCCACAAGCACAGCCACAAGCACGACCGCAGGCAAGGCCGCAAGTCAAGCCGCAAGCCGCCCAAGTGCCAAAGCCGCTGCCTGCAAAGGCACAGACGCCGCATGGCACGGAGATGTATCGCCAGGCGAACCAGCTCATGCAGGACGTCGAAAACGCCCGCAAGGCAAACGGCGGCGCCCCTGACGCGAAGCTCGATGCCATGGGCCTGGAGGCCTCGAACCTGCTCGATCAGCTGGCGGACCTCATGCAGACGATCGAGCACGACAACAAGTTCTACAAGGTCCACAAGGCTCGCTGCGAAGGGTATCGCGGCCGCCAGCCGGACGGACTCGAGCAGACGGTTGACGTTGTCGCGGCGGCAACCATCGGGAAGAAGCTCTTCGCATTCACGCAGAACATCAATACCTTGGCCATGAACCTGGCGCTGTGAGACGGCAGCGCGGCCAATTCTCAACAATGCTCAATTCGCCCAATGGGCATTGCATCAGTCCGAATCCGAACAAGTCCTTGATTCGATTGCTTTTCGATCAACTCGGCGCCGCGACTGCCGATATGCTTATTAGCAGCTCGACAATCCTTTCACTTCTTGGAACTGGGGCACGCAATGAAAGTCTCGAACCTGAAAGTCGGCATCCACCAGTGGATCGACCTCGGACTGCTGATGCTGTTGCTGGCGGCGATCCTCGCGTTCTCCGTGCTGTGCATGAACGGCGCCCAGCAGTACGTGGACAACACTCTGGACGACGGTGACCGCGGAATCGCCCTCGCCGCAGACGTCAAGTGCGCCCGCAAGGCAGTCAGGCTGGTCGACGCGGTCGGTGTGTCCAAGCTGCAGTCGCTGCCGCACGCCGCGGCGTAAGCCAAGCCCTCGACACTGGAGCTCACCATGCAACAGAAGAAAATTCCCTTGGGCTGGCGACTGCAGGTGGCCGCAAGCCGCCTGGCGCGCACGGGCGGGCGCTGGCTGGCGCCCAGAAAGACAACGCTTCCGCGCCGCGGAAATCGGCTGGTGGCCTGAAGGCCCCTTCCGTTCGCTCCACCCGTCAATTGGATTTCTCGCGCGCGGGCGCTTCCACCAGCGCCCGCAACCCGCGGTGATCGAAACGCGCTGCCAGCGCCGCCAGGCCCCGCCCGAGTCTCGCGTCGTGCGCGGCCACCGCGTCGATGGCCCGATCGATCGCTTCCACGTCCAATTGGCTCAAGGCTTCGGCCAGCGCATCGCGCAAAGCGCCGGGCAGCTCGGCCATCGCGGCTTCCAGCTTGTCGTCCCCGCGCTCGTGCTCGGGCGGCGGGACTTCGTATTCGAAGCGCAACTGCAGGTGCCGCGCAACGATCTCCAGCAGCGCTTCCTCGCGGAAGGGCTTGCGCAGGAAGTCGTCGCAGCCGCTCGCCAGGATGCCCTCGCGCTCCTCCTCGAAACTGCTGGCCGTCAATGCCACGATCACGATGCCCTTGCCGCCGGGCTGGGCCTTGATGCGCCGCGTGGCCTCGAGCCCGTTCATCACCGGCATGCGCATGTCCATGCACACCAGGTGCGGTGACCACTGCTCGCACGCTTCGACGGCTTCGAGGCCATTGGCCGCTTCGCGCACCTCGAAGCCCAGCGGCTCGAGCAGCCGCACCAGCAGCTGCCGGCCGTCGGCCCGGTCGTCGACCGCCAGAATGCGAAGTCCGCGCTCGCCTTCGGCGATGCCGGTCGCCCGGCAGCGCGGTGCTTCATGCGCGCCAGCCATCTGTTCCGCGGTGAGCACCTCGACAGGCACCTCGAATTGCATCGTCGTGCCGCGGCCCGGCTCGCTCGTCATCTGCAGTTCGCCGCCCATGAGCTGCACGAAGTTTCTGCTGATCGCCAGGCCCAGCCCCGTGCCTTCGGCCGCCTGGCGCCCCGCCTGGGCCTGCACGAATGCGGCGCCCAACTGCCGAATCTCTTCGCTGTCGATACCGACACCGGTGTCGGCGACGCTGAATCGCAGGAGCGTCCGCTCGGCATCTTGCCGCACGTCCACCCGCAGCGTCACGCTGCCCGTTTCGGTGAACTTGATCGCATTGCTCAGCAGATTGGTCAACACCTGCCGCAGCTTCACCGCATCGGTCCTCACGAGCCGGGGCACCGTGTTTTCGGCGAGGAACACCAGCTGCAGGCCTTTTTTCCCTGCGCCGAGCGCAAAGGATTCTTCGAGGTCGTCGAGCAATGCATGCAGATTGAACGGCACCGGCTCCAGGGCGATCCGCCCGGCCTCGATCTTGGAGATTTCCAGCACGTGGTTGATCAGTCCGTACAGGTGTTCGCCGCTGCGCAGGATGATCGCGACATCGTGGCGCGCACGCGCGCTCAACGACGGCTCGGCCAGCAGCAAGCGACTGAAGCCCAGCAATGCATTCAACGGCGAACGCAGTTCATGGCTCATGTTCGCCAGGAAGGTGCTCTTGGCGCGGCTGGCCGAGGCGGCCGCCTCCGCGTGTGCCTGGTGGTGCCGCGCTTCGGTCCTGGCCGCGGCCGCGCGCCGGCGCAGGAACAACACCAGGCTTCCCAGTGCGATGACGGTCAGCGCGAATGCCAGCACCAGCACCCAGCGGCGCGCTTCGGCCTCTCTTTGCTGCGCCTCGGCCTCCTTCTGCCGCGCGCGCAGCAGCGCATTCTCGGCATCCTTCAACTGCACCTGGAAGCGCACTTTCAGCTCTTCGGCGAGGGCGACGTTGGCCGTCTCGGCCAAGGCCTTCTCCGCCCCCTGCAATGAACGCATCGCGCGATAGGCTTCCTCGAACTCCCCCATCCGGTCGTACAACTGGGCAGCGCGCGTGTAGAAGTAGACGTCGAGCCGCGGAAAGTTGCGCCGCGGAAACTCGCTCTTCAGGCGGGCCAGCACGTCCAGGCTCTCGGCGCGGCGGCCGAGCCGGGCCAATGCGTCGGCGCGGCCCAGCGCCAGCCCCGTCGAATGGTAGTCGTCCGGCTGGTTGCCGAACTTGCGCAAGGACTCGTCGAAGTACGCCAGCGCCTCCTCGTACTTCTGCTGGTCCTTGACCATGCTGCCGAGGTGGAACAACGCGATGCCCATCGCGAAGTTGGACTGCACCTCCTGGAGCATCGCCACGCTCTGCTTGATCAACGCGAGCGCCCGATCCAGGTCCTGGCGGCGGTAGTGGGTCAGCGCCAGGTCCACCATCATTCGCGCGGCCATGTCACGGGGTCGGCGAGGCTCGATCAGGTCCAGCGCGCGTTGAAGATAGTCGGCCGCCTTGGCCTGGTCTTCCGCCTTCGCCTCCGGCCCACCGTGCAGCACCCCGACCGTCCACAGGGTCTGGGCCATGTGGAGCTTGTCCTGGTCGCGTTCGAAGAGCTCGTAGGCCTTGAGTCCGTGGGTCATGGCTTCGGCCTTGCGCCCGACCTGGCCCAGGAACGCGACGTCGGTGATGTAGTGGTGCGCCAGGCATCGTTCCATGCCGGGCTTCTCGGCCAGGGCACGCGCTTCCTGGAGCAGCCTGTCCCCCTCCTGGGGGTTCCCCGCGCGTTGCCGCTGCCTGGCTTGCCGTTCCAGCCAATAGCACAGCGACAGCCCGTCGCCGAGCCGGCGTGCCAATCCGACAGCTTCTTCCATTTCGGCGACGACCGGGCGCAGCGCCGGGAATACATGGTCGCGGGCCAGATTGAGGTACTCAAGCGCTCTCAATCGCTCTGCCGGCTCACTCCCCGCAGGCGTTCGCCGAACCGCTTCTTCCGCGATTCGCAGGCCCTTGTGGGGGTCGTCTCTGAGCGACCGGACCCACTCGCGCCGGGCTTCCTCATCGGCGGGGACCGCCGCTGCCGGCGACAGCAGCGCGACTGTCAGCAAAGCGGCGAGCAGGCAACCGGTTCCACGCATGATCGCTCCGACGGCAGCGCCAAGGGCCTCGGAGATTTTGCGCGGGCCTTTCCGCGCCGCCTACAGGGTTTCACTCCAGCGACCTTCGCGCACCTGCGGCTGGGCGTCGCGCGCAACGCCGTTCCTCGCGGATCACTTGAAGCTGTTCTGCAACTCGATCGCATCGACCGGTGCATCCGCCAGCCGGGGATCCGGTCGGACCATGAGGATCTGGTCCGGCTTGGCCAGCGCGTAGCTCGCCCGTTTCACCTGCTCGTTGTAGCCGGGTACGGGCATCTGGGCATGCATCACGCCGATCGTGTAGAAGTTTTCGGCCAACCTTTCGTGCAGGGCAGGGAGGTGATGAAGGCCCACGGAGACGACCGTGACTTGCGCTCCCTGGGCTTCGTGCCAAATCCTGTTGACCATGGCCGCCTCGCGTTCGTCCATGCTGCCGGCGGTGTGATGCTTCGGATCCATGCTCTCCAGCTGGAACCCCTTCGCCATGGCGTAGGTGTAGTTCGTCACGACACGAGCCGTCTGCGCATCGCTCTCGGGCGAGTACGCCGAAAAGCCGATGCCGGCCGTTTCCGCGTGCTGAAAATCGGCGATGTAGTCCGGCGCATACTCTTTGTACGTGGTGACAGTTTCCGCAGGGTGTTCGACCAGGTACTTCTTCTGGGGATAGTTCTGTGGGTGATTTGCCACCAGGTGCAGCGTCGACAGTGCCAAGGTGATGGCCAAGTCGGAACCGTGATTTTCGCCCAGGAGGATGACGATCAGTTTGCCCGCTGGTGCGGCCGCGAGCGCTTTGCCAACGAACTCGCGAATCATCTCGGCAGCCCGGGCGTGGGTCTGGATTTCCGGCAGGCGTTGCAGTGCGGATTGAATTGACTTGACCGTGGGGTATTTGTCATACGGGGTGATCGGCATCACTTCCACCCGCGGCTTGTTGCGGTTCCTCTCGCGCAGCGAGACCAGAGTAGGGTCGGTACTGAGCTTTTGATAAAGGCGTTCCTTGTCGGTGGGGTTCTTCTGCCGCTCGGCCTCGGTGCGGTGGAAGCGCACGATCACTCCGTTCGTCAGGGGAACAGGAAACTTGGTAGCCATTTCGCGCAGCGCGAGGTTTCCTCAGGCGCGCAGGTAATTGCGGTGATCGACCATCGACGCCGTTTCGAGCGGCGAGCGTTCGGTCGGGGTGGTCTCGGTCGGCGGGGCGTGAATCTCGTCGGGATGCAGCAGCAGACGCACCAGGC
>NZ_JABRWJ010000002.1 GCF_013266755.1 Pseudaquabacterium terrae
CGAAGTCAAGCCAATTTAGTGACTACAAAATCGAGAAAACAAAAGCGCCTCAAGGGCGCCAATGTTCAGCAATCACGCGGACTTGCGCCCGCATGATGACTACGTGGATGGGAGGAACTTCGGGCTAGGGATCAGCGCTGTCAATTCGCTGTCAATGCCCTTGGGGCAAGCCCGCGGTGGCCGCGACGATTCGTGAAGGATCAGGCGATGACGCGGGTCCGCGCCGGCAGCACGCGCAGCCGCGCGAGCGCGTCGTGCACCGGGTGGCGGTGCAGGTAGCCGTCGCGCTGCGCTTCGGGCACGCGGTGCGCGGCGGTGTCGGTGATCCACGCCCAGGCCTCGTCGGCGAGAGCGGCGGCGGCGGCAGGGTCGCCACGCGCCAGCGCGGCTTGCGCCGGGCCCAGCCAGCGCTCGGCGCGGTAGAGCTGGTTCGGCTCGAGCGCCGGGTTCGCCACCATCAGCGCCTGTGCCGAGCGGCTGGCGTTCTGCGCCGCTGCGGCCACCGTCTCCGGCACGCGGCGCGGCGCGTCATCGCCGCGCCGCGCCAGTGCCGCGGCGCGCAGCCAGGCGGCCAGCGCGACGCCGCACAGGCCGAGCGCGCGCGCTTCGGCGGCGACGGCCAGCAGCTCAGCCGCAGCGGCGGCCGGCGTCAGCAGCGCCGCGCGTTCGATGCGGATCGTCAGGCGCTGCTCGGGCCAGCCGGCCATCGGCGCCAGCGCCAGCGCGTGATCGAAGTCGGCCGCTGCGTCGCGGCCGAGCGCGCGTTTCAGGCGCCCCTGCAGCAGCGCATGGCGCGAGCGCAGCCGGGCCGGCGCGTCGCCGTCGAGCTGCGCGGCCTGCAGCGCCTGCTGCGCGCGCGCCGGCTGCGCCAGATCGAGCCAGATCTGCGCGCGGTGCATCTGCACCACCGGCAGCCAGCCCGAGCGCGCGCGCAGCAGCAGGGCCTCGGCGTCGTCGCACCACTGCAGCGCTTCGCGGTAGGCGCCTGACGCGCGCGCGGCCTGGGCCTGCAGCGCGGCGATGAAGGCGGCGCTGGCGCCTTGCAGCCCGAAGCTGCTGATCAACTGCTGCGCCAGCGCGAGCTGCTCGCGCGCGCCGGCCACATCGCCGGCATTGAGCCGGCTGACCGCCAGGTTGGCGCGCGCGGTGGCCTGGAAGCTGTGGTCGGCGAGCGCCTGCGTCGCGCGGATCACGCGCTGGTGGCAGGGTGCTGCTTCCAGCGGCCGGCCGAGGTTGTCGAGCACCGCGGCGAGGTTGCCGTGGAACTCGGCCGCGGTGTCGCTGCTGCCGTTGGCGTCGACCCAGGGCTCGGCGGCGCGCAGCTGCGGCAGCGCCTCGTCGAAGCGACCGGCCATCGCCAGCGCGGTGCCCAGGCGCTGGCTGATCGAGGCCTTCAGTGCCGGATCGTCGATCTCGGCGGCGAGCGCCAGCGCGCGCTGTCCGTCTTCGATCGCCCCGGCACCGTCGCCCAGGTTGCTGCGGTACCAGGCCCGCTGGCCGGCCGCGTTGGCGCGTTGCGCTGTCGTGCGTGCCAGCCGGTCCAGCCGATCGAGCAGCGGCAGACCGGCGGCATCGCGCATCGTGTTCATGTGCGCTTCGAGCGCCTGCGTCACCCATGCGAAGGCGTCGTCGGGCTGGCCGTGGCCTTCGGCGATGTCGGCCGCGCGCAGCAGGAAGCCGACCCGCTCGGGCTCGCGCAGCGCGGCGTGCGCGCGTTCGGCAGCGGCGCGCAGTGCCGGCAGCGCGCGTGCGGCTTCACCCGCGGCCTCCCAGTGCGCGGCGATGCGCGCCGGTTCGCCGGCATGCGCTTCGAGCCATTGCGCCACCGTGCCATGGGCATGGCAGGCCAGCACCTGCGGAATGCCGGCCAGCACGCCCTCGTGCATCAGGTCGTGCGTGAACGCCGTGCCGCGCAGCACCTGGCGCGCTTCGAGCTCACCCCAGGCATCGGCCAGCTGCAGCGCATCGCTGCCCAGCGCCTGCTCGGCCAGGGGCACCGCGAAATCGATGCCGGCGATGGCCGCGAAACGTGCCAGCCGCAGCGCCGGCGCTGACAGCGCGGTGAGCGCTGTGTCGATCAATTGCCCGACGCTGCGCGGGCAGGGCAGCGTGCCGGCATCGAGCGGCTGGCCCTCGCACCACGCGAGCTTCAGCGTCTCCAGCGCAAACAGCGGGTTGCCGCCGCTGCGCGCGCGCAAGGCCGGCGCCAGCGCGTCGCCGCGCCATCCGGGCAGCGCCAGCGAGTCGACCATCGCCGCCAGCGCCGCATCGTCCAGCGGCTGCAGCGCGAGGGTGTCGAGCGGGCCGGCGGCGGCCAGCTCGGCGAGCGCGCGGCCGAGCGCCGTGCCGTCGACCGGTGGTCGCGACGACAGCACCCAGGCGCCGCCGCCGGCCACCAGTTCGGGCAGCAGCTGCAGGCTGGCGTCGTCGGCGAAATGCAGGTCGTCGAGCACGAGGCCGGCGAGCTGCGCCTGCGCCGCCTGCAATACCGCCTGCAGCGCGGCGATGAACTGGTCGCCGCGCGGCGCGGGCGCTTCGTCGGCGCCGGCGAGCTCGGGCAGCAGCGGCGCCAGGTGCGCGGGCTGCGGCGCGGCATCGAGCAGCGCCGGCCAGCGCGCCTGCACACCGCGCAACAGGCGTGCCAGCGTCGCATACGGCACCAGCGCATCGCCGGGGCGGCCGGCGACGACCAGCGCGCCGGCCGGGTCCTCGTCGAGCGCCTGCAGCAACCGCGACTTGCCCAGCCCGGCGTCGCCGGTCAGCAGCAGCCGGCCGCGGCGCTGCAGCACGCCGTGCAGCAGCGCCAGCTCGGCGGCGCGGCCGACCAGCCGGGGTGGCCGCAGCAGCGCGGCCGGCAGGCGGTGGCGCTGCGCCGCGGCGGCGGCGGCCGGCGCAGCGGGTTGGGCGGCCTCGATCGTCGCCAGCAGCGCCAGCGTCTCGGGCGACGGGCGGGCGCCGAGCTCGTGCTTCAAGAGCTGCTCGCAGCGGTCGAAGGCCTGCAGCGCGGCGGCGCGGTCGCCGGCCAGGTAGTGCAGGCGCACCAGGCAACGCTGCGCATCCTCGCGCAGCGGGTCGAGCGCGACCAGCGCCTCGGCCAGCGGCAGCGCGGCCGCCGGCTGGCCGCCCTGCTCGTGCACCGCGATGCGCTGCAGCAGGCGCTGGCGCTCGGCTTCGCGGCGGCGCCGGCGTTCGGCGGCGAGCCAGTCGGCCAGCGCGCCGTCGGCGTCGGTCTCGAGCGGGCCGAGCAGCGTCGACGCGGCGTGCAGGTCGTGCAACACGCCGGGGGCGAGCGCCAGCACGCGGTTGCCGCTGATCGCCTCGCCGCCGAGCGCATGGCGCAGCCGGAACAGGCGCTGGCGCAGCGCGTTGCGCGCCGCTTCGGCGCTGCTGGCCGGCCACAGCAGGCCGGCCAGGCGTTCGCGCGGCGTCGGGCCTTCGATCGCCAGCCAGGCCAGCAGCAGCGCGTCGATCGTCGCCAGCGGCTGCGGCGCGCCGCCCTCGCACGCGAGCTGCGGCGCGCCGGCGAGGTGCAGCATCAGCGAGGGCGAGGGCGCAGGTTCGGCACGCATGGTCGGGCGCGTACCTTAGCGCCGGCGCTCGGCGCGCGCGTCCACCGTCGGAGGGAAGCGCCGGCCAGCGCCCCCCTCAGCTCGTTAGCGTGAGTACAGCAGCTGCGGCAGCCACAACCCGATCTGCGGCCACATGTACAGCAGCACGATCGCGATCACCTGGATGCCCATGAAAGGCATCATGCCGGCGAAGATCTGGTTCAGCGTGACGTGCGGCGGGCTGACGCCCTTGAGGTAGAACGCCGCCATCGCCACCGGCGGGCTCAGGAAGGCGGTCTGCAGGTTCAGCGCGACCAGCAGCCCGAAGAACAGCGGATCGACGCCGAAGTTGTCGAGCAGCGGAATGAAGATCGGCATGAAGATCACGATGATCTCGGTCCACTCGAGCGGCCAGCCGAGGATGAAGATGATGAACTGCGACAGGATCAGGAACTGCACCTTCGTCAGGTTCATCGACAGCACCCAACGCTCGACGAGCTCCTGCCCGCCCAGCAGCGCGAAGGCCGCCGAGAAGATCGCCGAGCCGACGAACAGCCAGCAGACCATTGCACTGGTCTTGGCGGTGAGGAACACCGACTCCTTCAGCACGCCGGCACTCAGCTGGCGATAGGCGGCCGCCAGCAACAGGCCGCCGAAAGCGCCGACCGCGGCGGCTTCCGTCGGTGTCGCCAGGCCGAAGACGATCGAGCCGAGCACCGCGAGGATCAGCACCACCAGCGGGAAGAACGAGCTCAGCAGCATCTTGAAGATCTCGAGCCGCTGGAAGCTGAAGCGGGCGTAGAACAGCAGCAGCGCGAAGGCGCCGATGCCCAGGCCGATCCAGAACCCGCGCGGGGCGTCGGTGCGTGGCGCGACCGGCGCCGGGGCCGCTGATGCACCGGGCGCGGTGGCGGCACCGGGCGGCTCCTTCACGCCTCCGGCACCGGGCGGCTCCTGCAGGCCTCCGGCCCCGGGTGGCTCCTGCAGGCCGCCCGCGCCGGGCGGCTCGGCGAGGCCACCGGCCGCCGGCGGCGCGGCCAGCCCGGCGCGGCTGCCGGGGGGCTCCTGCACGCCGGCGCTGCCGGCCAGCGGCGCCGCCACGGGTGCCGCCGGCGCGGTGGCAATGAGCCAGCCCAGCACGGCGACCAGCAGGCCCGTGATCAGCGGCAGCAGCGCGATGCCGAGCTGGCGCAGCAGGTAGCCCAGCGGCACGCCGGCGTTGGCACGGCCCTTCAGCGCCCGCAGCAAGGCCGACAGCGCGCGGTTCGAGAAGGCCTCGGACAGCGACTGCGTCAGCGGCGGCAGCGGCACCACGCGGTCGGCGGCCGACAGCGGCGGCGCGAGATGCGGCTTCAGCTTCGCGACCAAGATCACGTAGACGATGTAGAGCCCGGCCAGCATCAGCCCGGGGAAGAACGCGCCGGCATACAGCTGCACCACCGAGACGCCGGCCGTGGCGCCATAGACGATCAGCATCACCGAGGGCGGGATCAGGATGCCCAGGCAGCCGCCGGCGGTGATCGAGCCGGCCGACAGCTTGACGTCGTAGCCCGCGCGCAGCATCTGCGGAAAGGCCAGCAACCCCATCAGCGTGACCACCGCACCGACGATGCCGGTGGCGGTGGCGAAGACCGCGCAGGTGAAGATCGTGGCCACCGCCAGCGAGCCCGGCACGCGGGCCATCGCCAGGTGCAGGCTGCGGAACAGCCGCTCGATCAGGTTGGCGCGTTCAACCAGGTAACCCATGAAGACGAACAAGGGGATCGAGATCAGCACGTCGTTGCTCATCACCTTGAACGCCGCCTGGACCATCAGGTCCAGCGTCTTGTTCGGATCGCGCTCGTAGGCGAGCCAGGTGAAGATCATCCCCATGCCCATCAGCGTGAACGCGGTCGGGAAGCCGAGCATGATCGCCACGACGATCAGCGCCAGCATCAGCAGGCCGAGGTGGCCATTGGTGATGGTCTCGGCCCGCAGCAGCACCACGGCGATGCCGAGCAGGATCAGCCCCATCAGGATGAAGCCGAACCACAGCTCCTTGCGGATCTTCATGCTGTCCCCTTGGGTGGGGCGACGTACTTGTCGAGCGCGGCGATGTCCTCGTCGCGCACGTGCACCATGGCCTTGAGCTTGTCGACGTCGACCTCCTCGACGTCCTGTTCGCGCGACGGCCACGCGCCCTCGCGCAGGCAGACGATGCAGCGCACGATCTCGACGATGCCCTGCAGCAGCAGCAACCCGCCGGCGAAGGGGATCACGAACTTGAACGGGTACAGCGGCAGCGGCGTCGCCGAGAAGGTCTTCTCGCGGATCACCAGCGCCTCCACCGCGTAGGTCCAGCCGGCCCAGGTCAGCGCGACGATGCCCGGCAGGAAGAACAGCACGTAGAGCACCAGGTCCACCGTGGCCTGCGTGCGTGGGGCGAAGAAGCCGTAGAGCACGTCGCCGCGCACGTGGTTGTTCTTGGCCAGCGTGTAGGCGCCGGCCATCATGAACAGCGTGCCGTACAACATGATCTGCACGTTCAGCGCCCAGTCGTGCGGCTGGTTCAACGCGTAGCGCGAGAAGACCTCGGCGCTGATCAGCAGCGTCATGATCAGCACCGACCAGGCAAAGAACTGCCCGAGCCAGGTCGACAGGCGATCAACCGCCAGCAACAGCTTCTGCATTCGCCCTCCTCGTGATGCTCACGCGCCTCGCAAAGAGGACTGCCGGCGCTCAGGTCGCGGCCGGCAGTCCGGGGGAGCGCGGAACCTCTTCTACTTCTTGCCGAAGTAGTGGTTGTAGGCCATCTTCATGTCGACCAGGTAGTCGTTCTGCCACTGGCCGGCGCGCTGCGCGAACGCGCGCTGGCTGTCGAGCACCTTCTTGAACAGCGCGTTCTCGGCGGCCTTCTTGGCGACCACCTTGTCGTAGGTGTCGAGCTGCGCGCGCAGGATGGCGTCGGGTGTCTTGTAGAAGTTGACGCCGGCCTTCTTCAGCTCGATGTAGTCCTTCGAGTTGCGGTCGATGGCCTTCCAGCTCATGTCGGCGCTGGACGCTTCGACGGCGTAGTCGATGATCTTCTTCAGCTCGGCCGGCAGCGCGCGGTACTTCGGGCCGTTGAACAGGATTTCGAACTGCTCGCTGCTCTGGTGGAAGCTCTGCAGCATGCAGTTCTTCACCACGTCGGGGAAGCCGAGCAGGCGATCGGACGAGGCGTTGTTGAACTCGGCCCCGTCGATCAGGCCGCGGTCGAGCGCGGGCACGATCTCGCCGCCGGGCAGCGGGTTGACCGCCGCGCCCATTTCGGTGAAGACGTCGACCGCGATGCCGACGGTGCGGAACTTGATGCCCTTGAGATCCTCGACGCGCGCGATCGGCTTCTTGAACCAGCCCAGCGGCTGCGTCGGCATCGGCCCGTAGACATAGGACTGCACGTCCATGTTCAGGCTCTTGTAGATCTCCTGCAGCAGCTCCTCGCCGCCGCCGTACTTGTGCCAGGCGAGCAGCATGTTGGCGTCCATGCCGAACGAGGGACCCGAGCCCCACAGCGACAGCGCGGTGTTCTTGCCGTAGTGGTAGACCAGCACGCCGTGCGCGCCGTCGAGCGTGCCCTTGTTGACGGCTTCGAGCACCTGGAAGGCGCCGACCACCGCGCCGGAGGGCAGCACTTCGATCTTCAGCCGCCCGCCGGCCATCTCGTTGACCTTCTTCGCGAAGTCGAGGGCGTACTCGTGGAAGATGTCCTTCGCCGGCCAGGTCGACTGGAAGCGGAAGCTGGTGGTCTGCGCGCGCGAGATCATCGGCGCGGCCAGGCCACCCGCGGCAACGCCGCCGGCCGCGGCACGCTTGAGGAAACGACGTCGCGGCGCGCCCGGCGCGCCGGCCTTCTTCAGCTCGGACATGGCTTGTCTCCGGTTATTGGCGGAACGTGCGGCCTGCAGAGCGAGGCCTGCGCGACCCACTATTCGCCGCCGTCCCCCGCTTGGCAATGGGGCGATCCCTGCCGGGCGGGGCCGCAAAAATGCAGGCCTCTCCTGCGCGACTCTATTGCGCGATGGCTTCGACCTGCACCAACAGGCGCACCGAGTCGCCGACGAAGGGCAGGCTGTGCGTGATGCCGAAGGCGCTGCGGTTGAAGCGCGCCTCGAAGTCGCCGCCGCAGACCTCGCGCTTGAACAGCGGGCTGGTGTAGCAGCGAAAGCGCTGCGCCTTCAATTCCAGCGGCTGGCCGACGCCGCGCAGCGTGAACTCGCCGCGCACGGCCGTGACCTGGCCCTGCGCATCGATGTCGAAACGCTCGGCGACGAAGAAGGCTTGGGGGTGCGCTTCGACCGACAGCATGTCGGCTTCGCGCAATCGGGCGTCGAGCACGGCCAAGCCGGTGCTGACTTTCGGGGTGTCGACCACCACCTGCACGCGGCCGCGGCGCTCGGCGCGGTCGAAGCTCAACGTGCCCTCGAGCGGCCCGAAGCGGCCGCGCAAAGTGGATGCGCCGAAGTGCAGAAGCTCGAAGTGCACGAAGCTGTGCGTCGGGTCGAGCCGGAAGTCCTGCGGCGCGGCGGTGGCCGCGCCGCTGGCCGCCGCGAGCGTGAAGAGCAGCGCGGCGGCGGGTTTCATGCGAGGGAGCTTACTGCTGCTTGATCGCTTCGACCTGCACGATCAGGCGCACGGCGTCCGGGAAGCCCATCTTCAGGCCCCAGTCCATGCCGAACTGGCTGCGCTGGATCGTGGTCTCGAAGTCGCCACCGCAGACCTCGCGCTTGAGCATCGGGTTGTCGTAGCAGTTGAAGTTGCTGGCCTTCAAGGTCACCGGCGCGGTCTTGCCCAGCAGCGTCAGCTGGCCGGCGACTTCGCTGACCTTGTCGCCCGCGAAGTTGAACTTCTCGGAAACGAACTTCGCGCTCGGGTGCTCGGCGACGTTGAAGAAGTCCTTGCTCTGCAGGTGCTTGTCGAAGGGCGCGACGCCGGTGCTGATCGACGTGGTGTCGATCGTCACCTCGAGCTTGCCGTTCTTGGTGGCGCGGTCGAACTGTGCGGCGCCGCTCTTCTTGTCGAAGCGGCCGCGGTTCGTCGAGGTGCCGAAGTGGCCGATCTCGAAGGTCACGAAGGTGTGCGTCGGGTCGAGCGCGTAGGTCGCGCCCTGCGCTTGCGCGCCGACGGCGGTGGCGGCCAGGACGGCGGCGAGGATGCTGCGAATGATCATCGGGAAACTCCAGGGCTGTGTTGGGAGGGAAAGAGAGCGCGTCTACAGCGGCGCGAAGCCGGGGGACTCTTACAACGGCGCGAGGCCGTTGAGAGCGAGCTTGAACTTGACCTGCACCTCGTTGGCGACCATCGAGGTGTCGGCCCATTCGCCTTCACCGATCTTGAAGTCGAGCCGCTTGATCGTGAAGCTGCCGACCGCGGTGCTGGCTGCGCCGGCCTGCGTGACGGCCACCGGCACGATCACGTCGCGGACGCTGCCTTTGATCGTCAGCTTGCCGGTCACTTCGTACTTGCCGGCGCCGGCGGCCTTGATGCCGGTCGACTGGAAGCTCGCCTGCGGGAACTTGGCGACGTTGAACCAGTTGGCCTTGGGCACTTCGGCATCGGTCTCGGCGGCGCCGAAGCTGGCCGAAGCGGTGTCGATCGTCAGCTGGACCTGGCCGGCCTCGGGCTTCTTCGGATCGAGCGCGACCTGCGCCGCCCACTTCTTGAACTTGCCCTCGACCGGCACGCCCATCTGCTTGCTGACGAAGGCGATCTCGCTTTGCGCGGGCACGACGGTCTGGGCAGAGGCGGAGGCGGCGAGGGCGGCGAACGCGGCCGCGATGACGAGGGAACGTGACATCAGGATCTTTCTCCGGCGCTCGATGAACATGCGCCGACCTACGAAGCCAGGGTGGAAAACGGACGCGGTGCCCATCAGCCGCGCGTGGGCATCATGCGCAGCAGCAGGCCGTCGCGATCGACGAAGTGGTGCTTCAGCGCGGCGCCGACGTGCAGCACGACCACGATCGCCAGCGTGTAGGCCAGCCGCCCGTGCCAGGGCTTGATCGCTTCGGCGAGCGCCTTGTCGGGGCTGACGAAGTCGGGCAGCGGCAGCACGCCGAACCAGACGATCGGAAAACCGGCGGCCGAGCTGTAGGCCCAGCCGACCAGCGGCACGGCGAAGAACAAGACATACAGGAGCCCGTGCGCGGCATGCGCGGCGTTGGCCTGCCAGGCCGGCATCGGCGCATCGGCCGGCGGCGTGTGCGTCAGGCGCCAGAGCAGGCGCCCGGCGCTCAGCGTCAGGATCGTCACGCCGGCCCACTTGTGCCAGTTGTAGAGCTTCAGCCGCGTCGGCGACATCGTCAGGCCGGTCATGTACCAGCCGACGCCGAGCGAGCCGAGGATCATCAGCGCCAGCAGCCAGTGCAGCGCGATGGCCGGCGTGCTGTAGCGGCGGGCGAGGTCCGGGGAGGGCGACATGGCGCGCAGTGTGCCGGCGCGCTCGGAGGGCAGCGTTCAGCGGTCTTGAGCCGCTGCTTCAGTTTGCTTGAACGGAAAAGTTCCCGACCGTCAATCTGACAGCATGGTCGGGCCGATCCGCAAGGGTGCGAGCGCGGCCTCGAGCGCGGCGTGCGTCTCGGCCGGCAGCAGCCGGTGGCGCAGTGCGAAGTCGAGCGTCACGAGCCCGGCGTCGACGGTCATCGCATCGGTCGCGGCCAGCGCCAGCGCCTCGGCGATCGGCATCAAGGTCAGCTCGGCGACCTCGCCGTCCTGGTTCACCGGCGTCGTCGCGGCCGGCAGCGCGAGGTCGAAGACGCTCAGGTGCTCACGCTGGAAGCCCTCCGGGATGTCGCGCGCCAGCTGCAGCACATGGCCGGGCTCCAGGTCGAGCATCTCGCGCGGCGTCAGCCCGGCTTCCTCCCAGCCTTCGCGCAGCACCGTCTCGAGCGGGCTCTGGCCCTCGGGCACGCCGCCGCCGATCAGGTTGTCGAGCAGGCCGGGGTCGGTGGGTTTGTCGAGCGCCCGGCGCGCGATCCACATCGCCTGCGGCCGGCCGTCGTTGTCGGCGACGTAGCCGTTGCAGTGCGCGCCGAAGGTCAGCGTGCCCCAGAAGCGCGCTGCCGTGCGTTCGATGCTGGCCAGCCGCCGGCCATCGCCGAGTGCAGTGACCGGGTAGGTCTCGCTGCGCCAGCCGATCAGCAGGCCTGCGTGATGCAGCCAGCGGTTGGCTTCGGCGAAGAAGGCGTTGCGTTCGTCGGCCGGGACGGTCAGCGTGACGCTCTCGGGATCGATGCGCAGCGCGCCGGTCCAACGCGCCAGCGCCGCCAAGTGCGTGCGCGCCACCGAACCGGCTTCGAGCGCTTCGCCGCCATCGACGATGAACAAGCGCACTCGCGTGCTGCCGTTGCAGGCCCGCGCAAGCGGCAGGGCATGCCAGCGCGGCGTCCTCATGACATGGCCCCCTCGGGGCGGACGCCGGCCTTGCCGGATCGGATTCGCTTGGCCATCATGGCCTGCATGTCGAACGGCCGAAGCAGTCCGGTGAATGTGATCCGTGCAGAGGTGAGGGACGACTTCCTGTTCACGTTTCGCGGCCGCGAGGCGATTGGCATACGTGTGCTGGACCCTGGAGTTGATGCGGCGCATCTGCACGATTGGTTCAACCGCGACTACGCCAGATTCTGGGGCATGCAGCACAAGTCGCTCGAGGAGGTGCGCACCCGGTTGATCAAGATGCTGCAGCGCTCTGACCGGGAATTGCTGATGGGCGTGAGGCTATCGACCGGCGAGCGTTTGTTCATGCTCGAGTGCTACCGGCCGGAAAGCGACGCGCTCGGCCGCTACTACGCCGTGCAGCCTGCCGACCGGGGCTTTCATCTGATCGTGGCGCCGCCACGCCACGAGCGGGTTCCGGACTTGACCTATTTCGTCATGCTCGCATTGAGCGGCTACCTGTTCCGCGATCCGGCGGTGCGGCGCATCGTGGCTGAGCCGGACATCCGCAACCACAAGATGTTGGTGCGCTGTGCGCAGGCGGGCTACGAGCTCGGCAAGGCGCTGTATCTCCCGCACAAGACGGCGAGACTGATCTCGCTGACGCGTGAGCGGTTTGCGCAGCTCGACTGCGCACGGGCGCCGCCCAAGCCGCAGTTGCCGCCCCGGGCACCCCTGGTGAGCTTGCACATGACGATGGGCAAGCTCGCCACGCTGCTTGTTCGGGTCGGTGGGAAGCTCCGACTCATCAAGCGGTGATCGTCGCTCAACCGTTCGTCACGGCCCTTCCCCCGGCGGCCTGCCCGACGGCCGCGCCGCTGCTCTGCCGCCAACGCACCATCAACCCTTCCCACTTGGCACGCGCGGCGGCCAGGTGGCGTTCCTTCACGTGGCCATAGCCGCGGATCTCCTCGGGTAGGCGCGCGATCTCGGCGGCCTGCGCGAGGTTGGCGGCGCTCAAGCCGCGCAGCAGCTCGTCGATCGTCGTGCGGTAGTCGACGATCAGCTGGCGCTCGGTGCGGCGCTCTTCCGTCTTGCCGAAGATGTCGAGCGCCCCGCCGCGCAGGCCCTTGAACTTCGCCAGCAGCCCGAAAGCGGTGCGCATCCACGGGCCGAACGGCTTCTTGACCAGCTCACCCTTGTCGTTGCGCTTGGCGAAGAGCGGCGGCGCCAGGTGGTGCACCAGCTTGAAGTCACCTTCGAACATCGCGTCGACCTTGGCCTGGAAGGCCGGATCGGTGTGCAGCCGCGCGACCTCGTACTCGTCCTTGTAGGCCATCAGCTTGAACAGGTAGCGGGCGACCGCTTCGCTCAACGCCGTGCCCTTGTTCAACCCGCTTTCAGCGGCGCGCACCTTGTCGACGACCGCCTTGTAGGTCTGGGCGTAGGCCGCGTCCTGGTAGCCGGTCAGGAACTCGATCCGCTTGCCAATCATTTCGTCGAGCGAGGGCTTCTTGACGAACTCGATCACCTGCGCGGTCTTGAACAGCACCTGCACCGACTGGAGGTCGTGGGCGCAGCGCCGGCCCCATTCGAAGGCCGCCTTGTTGTTGTCGACCTGCACGCCGTTCAACTCGATCGCGCGCATCAGCGCGGCATGGCCGAGCGGGATGCGGCCCGACTGCCAGGCGAAGCCGAGCATCAGCGGGTTGGTGTAGATGCTGTCGCCCAGCGTCTGCACGGCCACCTGCTCGGCATCGAAGTTGCGCAGTTGGTCGCGGCCCACCGCATGCTGCAGCGCGGCCTCGCAGCTGCCGGCCGGGAACTGCCAGTTCGGGTTGGTGACGAAGGCCGCGCTCGGCGTGCCGTGGCTGTTCATCGCGACGAAGGTGCGGCCCAGCTGCATCACCTGCAGCGTGTACTTCTGCGCACCGACGATCGCATCGCAGGCGATCACCAGATCGGCCTTCGCGGTGTCGACCTTGGTGGTGTGGATCGCTTCCGGGCGGTTGGCGATCTGGATGTGGCTCCAGGTGCTGCCGCCCTTTTGCGCCAGGCCGCCGGCATCCTGCGTGACGATGCCCTTGCCTTCGAGGTGAGCGGCCATGCCGAGCAGCTGGCCGATGGTGATCACGCCGGTGCCGCCGACGCCGGCGACGACGATGCCCCAGGCCGTTTCGGCCACCGGCAGCGCGGGCTCCGGCAGCGGCGGCAGGCCGGTCAGATCCGCCTTGTTGGCCTTCTTCGGCTTCTTCAGCGTGCCGCCTTCGACGGTCACGAAGCTCGGGCAGAAGCCCTTGACGCAGGAGAAGTCCTTGTTGCAGGTGTTCTGGTTGATGCGGCGCTTGCGGCCGAACTCGGTCTCGACCGGCTCGACCGACAGGCAGTTCGATTGCACCGAGCAGTCGCCGCAGCCTTCGCAGACCAGCTCGTTGATGACCACGCGCTTCTCGCTCTCGGCCATCGTGCCGCGCTTGCGGCGGCGCCGCTTCTCGGTGGCGCAGGTCTGGTCGTAGATGATCACGGTGCAGCCTTCGAGCTCGCGGAACTGGCGCTGGATCGCATCGAGCTCGTCGCGGTGGTGCACGGTGACGCCGGTGGCCAGCGGCGCGCCGTCGTACTTCTCGGGCTCGTCGGTGACGATCACCAGCTTGCGCACGCCTTCGCTGAGCACGCTGTTCATGATCTGCAGCACCGAGTGCCCTTCAGGCCGCTCGCCGACGCGCTGGCCGCCGGTCATCGCGACGGCGTCGTTGTAGAGGATCTTGTAGGTGATGTTGACGCCGGCGGCGATCGACTGGCGGATTGCCAGCAGGCCGCTGTGGAAGTAGGTGCCGTCGCCGAGGTTGGCGAAGATGTGCTTCTCGGTGGTGAACGGCGCCTGGCCGACCCAGGGCACGCCTTCGCCGCCCATCTGCGTGAAGGTGCTGGTGCTGCGGTCCATCCACACCGTCATGTAGTGGCAGCCGATGCCGGCGACCGCGCGCGAGCCTTCGGGCACGCGGGTCGAGGTGTTGTGCGGGCAGCCCGAGCAGAACCAGGGCGCGCGTTCGCCGGTGTTCAGGTCCATCAGCGCGAGCGAGGCTTCCTTGGCCTCGATCACCGCGATGCGCTCGTCCATGCGGCGCACGGTGTCGGCATCGACGCCGAGCTTCTTCAGCCGCTTGGCGATGGCCTTGGCGATGATCGCCGGCGTGAGATCCGCCTTCGCGCGCAGCAGCCAGTTGGCGCTCGGGTTGGGCATCGACCATTCGCCGCCGACGCCGTCCTCGGGCTCGTCGAACTTGCCGAGCACGTTCGGCCGCACGTCGGCGCGCCAGTTGTAGAGCTCTTCCTTGAGCTGGTACTCGATGACCTGGCGCTTCTCCTCGACGACCAGGATCTCCTGCAGGCCTTGCGCGAAGTCGCGCGTGATCGTCGCCTCCAGCGGCCACACCACATTGACCTTGTGCAGCCGGATGCCCAGCCGCGTGCAGGCGGCGTCGTCGAGGCCCAGGTCGGACAGCGCCTGGCGCGTGTCGTTGTAGGCCTTGCCGGTGGCGATGATGCCGAAGCGGTCGTTCGGGCCGGCGATGACGTTGTGGTTCAGCTTGTTGGCGCGCACGTAGGCCAGCGCCGCGTACCACTTGTAGTCCATCAGCCGCGCTTCCTGCTCCAGCGGCGGATCGGGCCAGCGGATGTGCAGGCCGCCCGGCGGCATCTGGAAATCCTCGGGGATGATGATGTTGACGCGGTCGGCGTCGACCAACACCGACGACGACGATTCGACGACCTCCTGGATCGTCTTCATGCCGGTCCACACGCCCGCGAAGCGGCTCATCGCGAACGCGTGCAGCCCCATGTCGAGGATGTCCTGCACGTTCGACGGGAAGAACACCGGCAGACCGCAGGCCTTGAAGATGTGGTCGCTCTGGTGCGCCGCGGTCGAGCTCTTGCTGACGTGGTCGTCGCCGGCGATCGCGATCACGCCGCCGTGCTTCGAGGTGCCCGCCATGTTGGCGTGCTTGAAGACGTCGGAGCAGCGGTCGACGCCCGGGCCCTTGCCGTACCAGATGCCGAAGACGCCGTCGTGCTTCTTTTCCTTCGGGTACAGATCGAGCTGCTGCGTGCCCCAGACGGCGGTGGCACCGAGCTCTTCATTCACACCGGGCTGGAACACGATGTTGTGCTCGGCCAGGTGCTTCTTCGCGGCCGCCAGCGCCTGGTCGTAACCGCCGAGCGGCGAGCCGCGGTAGCCGCTGACGAAGCCGCCGGTGTTCAGCCCGGCGAGCGCATCGCGCTGGCGCTGCAGCATCGGCAGGCGCACCAGCGCCTGCACCCCGCTCATGAAGGCGCGGCCATGGTCGAGCGCGTATTTGTCTTCGAGAGAGACGGTCTCGAGGGCCTTGCGGATCGACTCGGGCAGGGGGGCATTCATGGGCGGCGGCTCCACGCGTGGGAAGTCGGTCAGTGTAGGAAAACGGGGCTGCGAAGTCTTTTCTTTCTTTGCCGTCCTTGCCATACTTGCAGCAAGCTTCTTGCTGAATTCATGCCGATAAAAGAAAGAAAACTGCTCAACAAGCCCGGTCCAGGGAAAACGCTGAGCGCTGCGGCCGAGGCCGACGAAAGCCACGGCCAGGGTCAAGGGCTCGACCGCTACGACGTCGCGATCCTCGACGAGCTGCAGCGTGATGCCCGGCTGTCGAACGCCGAGCTGGCCTCCCGCATCGGGCTGTCGGCCGCACCGACCTGGCGCCGCGTCAAATGGCTGGAAGCGCAGGGCTACATCACCGGCTACCGCGCCGAGATCGACCGCCGCCGCATCGGCCTGGGCGTGCTGGCCTTCGTGCGCGTCGACGCCGAGCGCAACAACGCCGAGGCCACGCAGGCGCTGGCCGAGGCGATCCGCGGCCTGCCGGAAGTCATCGCCTGCCACTACATCAGCGGCGCCGGCACCTTCGAGCTGCACGTCGTCACCACCGACCTCGACGCCTATGCGCGCTGGACCATGGACACGCTGTTCAAGCTGCCCAACGTCAAGGACGTGCACACCAGCTTCTCGCTCGGCGAGTTGAAGTCGAGCGCGACCTTGCCGTTGGCGCATCTTCGGACGGCGCCGCGGTGAGCGCCGCCCGGCCGCTCCGAAGGCGCTCGCTCCCCCTCGGGGGGACCGGCGCGAAGCGCCGTAGGGGGCTCGGGTGAGCGTTGCGCTCCCTTGGCGCCACGCGCTGCTGGCGCTGGCGGTCGTCGCCGTCTGGGGCACCAACTTCGCGATCATCCGCATTGCGCTCGAGGAGATGCCGCCGCTGACGATGGCGACGCTGCGCTTCCTGTTCGCGCTGCTGCCGGCGGCGCTCTTCCTGCAGCGGCCGGCGGTGCCGTGGCGTGACCTGGCGGCCTACGGCGTGCTGATCGGCGCCGGCCAGTTCGGGCTGCTGTTCGTCGCGATGCAGGGGCGCATCTCGCCCGGGTTGGCATCGCTGGTCGTGCAGACGCAGGTCTTCTTCACGATCGGGCTGGCGATGTGGGTCGCGCGGCGCAGTGGCGGCGCGCACCAGGAACGGCTGCGGCCGTTCCAGTGGATCGCGCTGGCGCTGGCGGCGGCGGGCCTGGTCGTGATCGCGCTGAATGTCGACGCGCAGACGACGCCGCTGGGCGTGTTGATGGTGCTGGCGGCGGCTTTGAGCTGGGCCGGCGGCAACATCGTCAGCCGCCGCGCCGGGCGGGTGAACATGCTGGCCTACGTGGTGTGGGCGAGCCTGTTCTCGGTGCCACCGCTGCTCGTGCTGGCGTGGATCGTCGAAGGCCCCGAGCGCATCGCGCACGGCCTGCAGCACGCCGGCGCGGCGACCTGGGCCGCTGTGCTGTGGCAATCGGTGGGCAACACCTTGTTCGGCTACGCCGCCTGGGGCTGGTTGCTGCTGCGCCATCCGGCCTCGACGATCGTGCCGTGGGCGCTGCTGGTGCCGGTGTTCGGCCTGGTCAGTTCGGCGCTGTGGCTGGGTGAGCCCTTGCCGGCATGGAAGGTCGGCGCGGCCGCGCTCGTCGTCGGCGGGCTGGCGTTGAATTTGTGGTGGCCGGCGCTGCGCGGGTTGTTGAAGCGCTGAAACGAGTCGGCGCGCAGCGCGTAAGCTCGCGCGATGCCTGTCCGCATGCTGCCGCAGCGACTCCGTTGCACCGCGCTCGCTGCGGCGCTGCTGGTCGGTGCGGCGACGGCCGGCGCGCAGCGCCCGCGCTCGGAGCGCGAGGAGCTCGCGCGCTCGCTGCTGCCCGACGTGCCGCTGCGCATCGGCCTGCGCTGCGCCACCGAAGCGCCCGCAGCGCCGGCGCCCGGCAGCGTGACCACCGGCACGACAGGCAGCACCGAGATGCCCGGCGCCCGCACCTGGCGCTCATCGGCCGCGGCGCCCGACGCGCCCTTGCTCGAAGTGACGGTGGCCAACGGCGAGCTCGGCAGCCTGCGCTGGCAGGACGGCCGCGCGCCGCAGCGCGAGTACGAGCTGGTCGGCGCCTGGCTGCCCTCGCCCGGCGCCTCCGCACCGCGTGGCGGGGCGCCCCGCGGCGCCATCACCTTGCAGCCGAGCAGCCGCCCCGACGCCCAGCGCGAGCTGCAGGTCGAGCCGCGCTGGCCCGGCGGCAGCGAGCCGGTGCGCATCACCGTCGTGACGCGGCAGACCACCGACTCCGCGCCGGCCGCTGCGCGGCCCGGCTGGTCGCTGCAGACGGTGCTGCAAGTGCCGCTGGAGCGCTGGACCACGCTGGCGCGGGCGGTCGATGGCGGTGCGCCCGGCTGCGCGCTGCAGGTGAAGGTGTCGCGTACGGGTCGTTAGGCCGGCGGCTTCGGCCACAGCGCCCACAGCCGCAGCGGCTGCTTCATGCGCCCGGCCTGCTGCTCGGCGGTCTCGCCGGTGCCCCAGAAGTAGTCGATGCGCACCGCGCCGGTGATTGCGCCGCCCGTGTCCTGCGCCATCACCAGCCGCCGCAGCGGCGTGCTCGACAGCGGCTCGGTGGTGTCCAGCCACAGCGGCGTGCCGTAGGGCACGGCGCTGGGGTCGACAGCCACCGAGCGGCCGGCGGTCAGCGGCACGCCTTGCGCGCCTTTCGGGCCGCTGGGCTGGCCGCTCACATCGGGCGTCAGCGCCTCCTCGCGGAAGAAGACCACGCGCGGATTGCTCCACAACATCTCGTTCAGGCGCTGCGGCGTCGCGCGCTGGCCCCAGTCGCGGATCGCCGGCCACGACGCGGCGTCGGCGCGCAGTTCACCCTGCTCGATCAGCCAGCGGCCGACCGAGCGGTAGGGCTGGTCGTTGTGCGCGGCGAAGGCCAGGCGCAGCTCGCGCTCGCGGCCGTCGGGCTCGACGAGGCGCAGCCGGCCCGAGCCCTGGATCTGCAGGACCAGCACGTCGAGTGGGCTGGCGACGTAGGCGATCTCGAGGCCGCGCAGCGCCTGGCGCGCCGCCGGCAGGGTCTCGAGCTGCTGGCGTGTCCAATACGGGCGGCGTTCGCCCAGGTCGGCGGGCGGGCGGTACAGCGGCACCGTGAAGCCGGGCCGCGGGCGCCGGCTGGCGGCGATCAGCGGCTCGAAGTAGCCGGTGGCCAGGCCTTGCGCCGTGCCGTCGCGGGCCTCGACGCGGTAGGGCTGCAGTTCCTGCTGCAGGAACTCGCGCGCGAAGCCGTGGTCGGCCGGCGTGAAGCGCGCGGCGCGCTGGCACACCCCGATCCACTCGGGCGTCGGCTTGATGCAGCCGGCGCGCAGCGCGGGCCACAGCTCGGCGCTGCGGTCGTCGGCCCAGCCCGGCAGCTCGGACCACGACACCGCCACCCAGCGCGCACCGGGACGCTCGATCACCGGGCCGGCGAGCGCCGGCGCGGGTGGCGTCGGGCGCGCTCGGCTGTCGGTCACCGGCGGCTGCGGCCGCGCGTCGTCGACCGGGGCCGGCCGCTCGCCGGGCGGCGCTGCGCAGCCGGCGACGATGCCTAGAATCGCCGCCGCTGCGCTGCGGGGTCCTGTTCTCATGTGGGTGATTCTGTTGGAGGCCTTGGGAGCCTTGTTGCTGCTGGTATTCATCGTCTGGTGGACGATGTTCAGCGGGCGCCGGCGCGGCGAGCGCCGCGACGACGAATAGGCTCAATCGGGCAGCAAAAAGCTGCGCGGCCGCTCGCGCACGCGGCGCCGGATCGCCGCATACAGCCGGCGCTGATCACTCAGCGTGATGCCGCGCGAGCGCAGCGCGACGCGCAGCGCGAGCCAGAAGCTGACGCCCAGGTTCAGCACGCCGATCAAGGGCAGCGAGGCGACGCAGGACCAGAACACCGGCATCTGCAGCGTGGCCCAGCCGAGCGTGCTGGCGGCGGCCGCGAGCTGACCGGTCGACAGGGTCACGTGGCGCACGTCGATCGGCAGGCCGATGAAGGCGAACAGCGTCGGCACCAGCCCGAGCAGCAGCCCGAGCGACGCGTTGGCCGCGAGCCCCGAGATGTTGTGGCGCCACCAGTGCGCCCAGCGGCTGGCGCGCGAGGCGCCGAGCCGCGCGACGATGGCCGGGTGATGCGCGAGCGCGCTGTCGAGCCGGTGGTAGACGAACCAGTTCTCGACCCAGCCGGCGATGAAGCTGCTGCCGAACAGCAAGATGCCGGTGAACGCCGCATACAGCAGCGTCGGCCCGACGATCGGCAGCGAGTGCAGCACGTGCACGGCATCGGCATCGCCGACCAGCGGCCGGCCGAACACCCACCACGCCAGCCACTGCAGCGCCAGCACGACCGGGATCACCATCGCCAGGTTGCCGACGATGCCGGCGATCTGCGAGCGCACCAGGTGGGCGACCTCATCGACGAAGTCCTCGACCGCCGCCTCGTCGGTGACGTTGGCGAGCTTCTCGGCCATCGCCGGCGCGGTCATCGCCGGCTGCTTGGTCGCCACGGTCCAGTGCAGCAGGTGGATCGCGATGAAGCACAGCGCGTAGTTGAGGCCGGCCGCGAAGCCGTTCCAGAACGGTGCCAGGCCGAGCGCGAGCAGGCCGAACTTCAGGAACACCGTCAGCGCGATGACGCCGCCGCCGCCGCTGGCCTTGGCCAGCATCGCGCGGTACTCGGCGCGGGTGCGGGTGATGTAGTGCTCGCCGGTCTCGGCATGGCGCTCGGCGACCTTGCGCGCGAGCAGCGAGTACTGCCGCGCCAGCAGCGCGCGCAGGCTGAAGCGCTCGCGCGACAGCGCGACCAACTCGGCCAGCAGCTGCTGCAGCTCGCGCTGCGGCACGTCGGACAGCAGCACGCCGAGCAGCGCTTCGAGGCGCCGGATGCGCGCATCGAGCTGTTCCAGCTCGAACACGATGTGCACCGAGACGCCGAATTCCTCCAGGTGCGCGGTGACGCTGGCGGCGGCGCGGTGGCAGCGCTCCAGCAGCGCGCGCAGGAAGGTGACGTGGCGGCGCATCGCGGCGTCGTCGCCGCCGGACAGGGCGTCGGCCACCGCCTCTCCGGCGCGCACCAGCTGTTCGAACGGCCGGTCGGCGAGCAGGCCGGGGCTCATGCGCCGGCGCAGCTGCGGCGCCAGGCCGGCGGCGTGGATCGCGCTGACCAGCCAGGTCATTCCCTGCAGCAGCGGCGCGCGCCAGTCGGCGCCGTTGCCGTTGGTGCTGGCGCTGCCGTGGGTCGCCTGGCCATCGGCACGTGCCACCGCGAACAGCGCCGCCAGCCGGCGCAGCGTCGTCTCGTCGATCGCCCGCAGCCACGCGGCATCGCCGTCGTCGGTGAACAGCAGCGCGAACAGCACGCCCGGGTCGTCGGTGTCCGGCGTCGCCGGCAGGAAGCGCAGGCGCAGGCGCTCGCCGATCTCGCCCCAGACGTCACGCCGCGCGGTGAAACCGAAGTCAGCGAACAGCGCGGCCAGGTCGGTCTCGCGCCAGAAGCGGCCGAGCAGCGCGACGATGCGCTGGCGCGGTTCGTCGTGGCGCTCGAGCACGTTCAGCAGGTGCTTCAGCCGCAGCACCGGCCGCGGCGTCTCGTCCGGCCCGCGCTCGGCCTCGCCATGCCGCAGCCACTCGACCAGCCGCACCAGCCAGGTGTGGCGTTCCGGGCGCGCGGCTTTCGGATCGGCGGCGTTGAGCAGCGCCGTCAGGTCCCAGGCCAAATGAATGAATCTTTCTAGTGCAATGCGGCGGCGTCGGCCAGCGCGAATTCGGACACCGGCGTTTCGAACCAGTGAGCGTCGTCGGTGATGCAGAAGAACTCGCCCTGCATCGACCCCTGCGGCGTCGCGATCTGCGCCCAGCTGGTGTATTCGAACTGCTCACCGGGCTTGAGCAGCGGCTGGTGGCCGACGACGCCGAGGCCCCGCACCTGCTGCACGTGGCCGCGGTGGTCGCTGATGCGCCAGTGGCGGGCGATCAGCTGCGCGGCGACGTCGCCGGTATTGCGGATCGTCACCGTGTAGGCGTACGCGTAAAGCTCGTTGGCCGCATCGGTCTGCTCGGGCAGCGGACGAACGGCGACGCTGCAGGTGAATTCAGGACGAGACATCGGAGCATTCTAGGAAGCCTGTGAAAATCGCCGAGGTATCCGCACGTATCTCCTGCCCATCCCCCTATGTCGCGCACCTTTCGCATTGCCCCCAGCATCCTGTCCGCCGACTTCGCCCGCCTCGGCGACGAAGTGCGCAACGTCATCGGCGCCGGTGCCGACTGGATCCATTTCGACGTGATGGACAACCATTACGTGCCGAACCTGACCTTCGGGCCGATGGTCTGCGAGGCGCTGCGCAAGCACGCGTTGGCGGCCGACGGCGCCCGCGTGCCGATCGACGTGCACCTGATGGTGCAGCCGGTCGATGCGCTGGCACAGGCTTTCGCGAAGGCCGGCGCCGACTACATCAGCTTCCATCCGGACGCCAGCGCGCACGTCGACCGCTCGCTGCAGGTGATCCAGGCGGCCGGCTGCAAGGCCGGGCTGGTGTTCAACCCGGCGAGCCCGATCGACGTGCTCGAGTGGGTGATCGACAAGGTCGACCTGGTGCTGGTGATGAGCGTCAACCCCGGCTTCGGCGGCCAGAGCTTCATCGACAGCGCGCTGCGCAAGACCGAGCGGCTGCGCAAGCTGATCGATGCCAGCGGTCGCGACATCCGGCTGGAAGTCGACGGCGGCATCAAGGTCGACAACATCCGCCGCGTCGCCGATGCCGGCGCCGACACCTTCGTCGCTGGCAGCGCGATCTTCGGCCAGGCCGACTATCGCGTGGTGATCGACCAGATGCGCGCGGCGCTTGCGGCGTGAGCGGCGGCGCCCGGCTTCAAGCGGCGATCGTCGACCTCGACGGCACGCTGATCGACACCGTCGGCGATTTCGAGCTGGCGCTGAATCGCATGCTGGCGGACCTGGGCCAGCGTGGCGTGGCGCGCGCCTTCATCGAGCGCACCGTCGGCCGCGGCTCGGAGCACCTGATCCGCTCGACCTTGACCGAGGTCGGCGCCGCGCAGTCGCTCTACGACGACGCCTGGCAGCGCTACCAGGCGCACTACCTGGCGATCAACGGCCAGTGCGCGCAGGTCTATCCCGGCGTGGTCGAGGGGTTGCAGCAGTTGGTGCAGGCCGGGCTGAAGCTCGCCTGCCTGACCAACAAGCCCGGCGCTTTCGCGCGCCCGCTGCTGGCGGCCAAGGGGCTCGATCGTTTCTTCGCCCACGTCTTCGGCGGGGATGCCTTCGAGCGCAAGAAGCCCGATCCGCTGCCGGTGCAACGCGCTTGCGCGGCGCTGGGCAGCGCGCCGGCGCGCACGCTGGTCATCGGCGACTCGAGCAACGATGCGCGAGCGGCGCGCGCCGCCGGCTGCCCGGTCGTGCTGGTGAACTACGGCTACAACCACGGCGAGCCGGTCGCCGCGGCCGGCGCCGATGCGGTCATCGAGCGGCTCGATGCGCTCGATGTCGGCGCGCTGCACGGGCGCGCCTGAAGCGCTCAGTTCTCGACGCGTGGCTGCGGCTTGTGGCCGAGAAGCAGGTCCTTCAGGGCCGTATCGGCCGGCTTGCTGCCGAGCCAGATGCGCAGCAGGCCGGTGAAGAATTCCGGCTCCTTGATCGATTCGCCGACCACCTTGCCGTTGACCAGCACCGAGGTGCCGGCATTCGGCAGGAACTCGACGCTGAAGCTCTCGCCGGTATTGAGCTTCTTCTTCGCCGCGAAGATCTCGCCCATGCGGATGGTGCCGGGAATCGACTTGGCGAACTCCTCGCGCGGTGAGTTGTCCTGCATGCCGCGGGTGAAGAGCTTGCCGAGCTCGTTGGCGTCGATGTCGCGCAGCATCACGACATGGATGCGCTTCGGGCCGCCGGTGGCGATCGCAGCCTCGGGCGTGCCCGCCTTCTGCGTCAGGTACAGGCCCGCGGTGTAGACCTTGAACACCGCCTTGTAGCGGATGCCGGCGCCGTTGAGCACCAGGGTCTCGCCGCCGACGCGCACGGTGTTGTCGTACTTGACGCCGCCGACCTCGGTGGTCTGGGCGCCGGCCGGCATCGCGGCGAGCAGGCCGGCGAGGCTCAGGCCGGCGGCCGCCAACAGGGTTCGTCGAAAAATCACTGCAACTTCCTTGTCTTTCGAGCGCCCCCAAGATTGCGGGCTGGCGCAAAACCCGAAAGTATGCATACGTTTCCGAAGCCCCGCCATCAATGAAGTCACGCTTTGCGTTGCCGCAACTGCGCCGCGCTACACTCGCCGGCCTATGTTCATCACGCGCAAGCAGACCAAAGGTTCAGCGGACCGGGGAGCCTGGCCCTGGCGACACTGTCTCGCCGCCGTCTGACTTGCCGCTGGCCGACCGGCCGACTCCGTCCCCGACACCCGCATCCGGTCCCGCCACACGGCACATCGCTCGAGGTGGCTGCCGCGTTCTGACCGCGCCAGCCCCTCACCGTCGACATCGACGCACGATTGATGGCGCTCGCGCCGCGATGGCGTGAGCGTCGGGCATCAGGAGGCCCGACCCGTGATCACCGAACTCGAATTCAAGAGCCTTGCCGCGCAGGGCTTCAACCGCATCCCCTTGTTGACCGAGGCGCTGGCCGACCTCGAAACCCCGCTGTCGCTGTACCTGAAGCTCGCCGGCGGCCAGAAGCACAGCTTCCTGCTCGAATCCGTCGTCGGTGGTGAGCGCTTCGGCCGCTACTCGTTCATCGGCCTGCCGGCGCGCACGCTGTTGCGCGCGACCGGCGCGAGCACCGAGATCGTCACCGACGACCGCGTCGTCGAGACGCACGAGGGCAACCCGCTCGACGTGATCGCCGCCTACCAGGCGCGCTTCAAGGTCGCGCTGCGGCCCGGGCTGCCCCGCTTCTGTGGCGGGCTGGCCGGCTACTTCGGCTACGACGCGGTGCGCTACATGGAGCCCAAGCTCTCGCAGACCGCCAAGCCGGGCGGCCTCGACACACCGGACATCCTGCTGCTGCATTGCGAAGAGCTGGCGGTGATCGACAACCTGTCGGGCCGGCTCTACCTGATCGTCTACGCCGACCCGGCCGAGCCCGAGGCCTACTTCAAGGCCAAGCGGCGGCTCGCTGAGCTGGGTGACCGGCTGCGCTTTTCGGTGACGGCGCCGCCGGTCAAGCGCGGGCCTTCGTATGCCGTCGAGCGCGAGTTCTCGAAACAGGCCTACCTCGATGCCGTACTGAAGAGCAAGGAATACATCGCCGCCGGCGACATGATGCAGGTACAGATCGGCCAGCGGCTTAAAAAGCGCTACACCGAGTCGCCGCTGTCGCTGTACCGCGCGCTGCGTTCGCTGAATCCGAGCCCGTACATGTATTTCTACGACTTCGGCAGCTTCCAGGTGGTCGGCGCATCACCCGAGATCCTGGTGCGGCACGAGCACGTGCAGACCGCGGACGGCCAGACCGGCGACAAGATCACCATTCGCCCGCTCGCCGGCACGCGGCCGCGCGGCACCTCGCCGGAGGCCGACAAAGCCATCGAGGCCGAGCTGCTGGCCGATCCGAAGGAGCGGGCCGAGCACCTGATGCTGATCGACCTGGCACGCAACGACATCGGCCGCATCGCGTTGACCGGCAGCGTCAAGGTCACCGAGGCCTTCGTCGTCGAGCGCTACTCGCACGTGATGCACATCGTCAGCAACGTCGAGGGCATGCTGAAACCCGGCATGAGCAACATGGACGTGCTGCGCGCCACCTTCCCGGCCGGCACGCTGACCGGCGCGCCGAAGATCCGCGCGATGGAGATCATCGACGAGCTGGAACCGGTCAAGCGCGGCATCTACGGCGGCGCCTGCGGCTACTTGAGCTACGCCGGCGACATGGACGTGGCGATTGCCATCCGCACCGGCATCGTCCAGAACAACACGCTGTACGTGCAGGCGGCGGCGGGCGTGGTTGCCGACTCGGTGCCTGAGCTGGAGTGGAAGGAAACCGAGCACAAGGCGCGCGCGCTGATCCGCGCCGCCGAACTCGTCGAGGAGGGCTTCTGACATGTTGCTCATGATCGACAACTACGACTCGTTCACCTTCAACCTGGTGCAGTACTTCGGCGAGCTGGGCCAGCAGGTGGTGGTTCATCGCAACGACGAGATCACGCTCGAAGGCATCGCCGGGCTGAAACCCGAGTACCTGGTGCTGTCACCGGGGCCGTGTTCGCCGGCCGAGGCCGGCATCTGCGTGCCGGCGATCCGCGAGTTCATCGGCAAGTTGCCGATCCTCGGCGTCTGCCTCGGCCACCAGAGCATCGGTGCGGCGCTCGGCGGCAAGATCGTGCGGGCGCAGCAGCAGATGCACGGCAAGGCCAGCACGCTGGCAACTGATCAGCACGGCGTCTACACCGGGCTGCCGGCGCAGTTCAGCGTGGTGCGCTACCACTCGCTGGTGATCGAGCGCGAGAGTTGCCCGCAGGAACTGGTGGTCACGTCGACGTCGGAGGACGGCGAGATCATGGGCGTGCGCCACCGCGCGCTCGCCGGCACCGCGAATCCGCTCGAAGGCGTGCAGTTCCACCCGGAGTCGATCCTGTCGGAGCATGGCCATGCGATGCTGCGCAACTTCCTGACCCGCATGAAATGACCCACCCCCGAAGCGCCTTCGGCGCCTCCCCCTCAAGGGGGCGCCGCCAGCGGCCCGGCAAAGCCGGATCCGCGGCGGCCGCTTGGCTTGGTCGGCGTCACTGCGGGGGCAGGTTGTGCTTGAGTGACACGGAGAACCCGAGATGAAAGTGATCGACCTTCGCAGCGACACCGTCACGCAGCCGACGCGTGAGATGCGCGCGGCGATGATGGCCGCGCCGCTCGGCGACGACGTGTTCGGCGACGACCCGAGCGTCAATGCGCTGCAGGACCACGTCGCGGCGCTGCTCGGCAAGGAGGCGGCGCTGTTCATGCCGACCGGCACGCAGAGCAACCTGTGCGGCCTGATGGCGCACTGCCAGCGCGGCGACGAATACATCGTCGGCCAGGGCGCCCACACCTACCGCTGGGAGGCCGGCGGCGCCGCGGTGATGGGCAGCATCCAGCCGCAGCCGCTGAACAACCAGCCCGACGGCTCGCTGGCGCTGGCCGACATCGAGGCGGCGATCAAGCCGGACGACCCACACTTCGCGCGCTCGCGGCTGCTGTGCCTGGAGAACACGATCGGCGGCAAGGTGCTGTCGCTCGACTACCAGCGCGCGGCGACCGATCTGGCACGTTCGAAGGGCCTGGCGGCGCACCTCGACGGCGCGCGGCTCTTCAATGCCGCCGTCGCGATGGGCGGCGATGCGAAGGCCAACGCGCGGCGCATTGCCGATCTGTACGACAGCGTCTCGGTGTGCTTCAGCAAGGGCCTCGGCGCGCCGGTCGGCTCGGCGCTGGTCGGCTCGTCGGACTTGATCGCCCGCGCCAAGCGCATCCGCAAGATGGCCGGCGGCACGATGCGACAGGCCGGCCTGCTGGCCGCCGCCGCGCAGCACGCGCTCGACCACCACGTCGAGCGCCTGGCCGAGGACCATGCGAATGCGCGCCTGCTGGCCGAAGGACTGACCGGCCTGCCCGGCGTGACCGTCGTGACGCCGGACACCAACATCGTCTTCGTCGACCTGGCGAAGGACCGCGACGGCCAGGCCGTCGTCAAGGCGGCCGAAGCGCGCGGCGTGCGCTTCACCGGCCTGTACCGGCTGCGTTTCGTCACCCACCTCGACGTCACGCGCGAGGACGTCGAACGCGCCCTGCGCATCCTGCGCGAGATCTTTTGAGCCCCCTTCCAGCGAGCGTCGCCATGTCGATCACCAACACCGAAGCGCTGACCCGCGTCATCGATCACCGCGAGATCTTCCACGACGAGATGCTGGCGCTGATGCGCCGCATCATGAGCGGCGAGATGTCGCCGGTGATGATCGCCGCGTTCGCGATCGGGCTGCGCGTGAAGAAGGAAACCATCGGGGAGATCGCCGCCGCGGCGCAGGTGATGCGCGAGTTCGCGACGCCGGTGGTGGTGGCCGATCGCACGCACCTGGTCGACATCGTCGGCACCGGCGGCGACAGCTCGCACACCTTCAACATCTCGACCGCGTCGACCTTCGTCGCCGCGGCCGCCGGCGCGCGCGTCGCCAAGCATGGCGGGCGCAGCGTGTCGTCGACCTCCGGCTCGGCCGACGTGCTGGAGGCGCTCGGCGCCTGCATCACGCTGGCGCCGGAGCAGGTCGCGACCTGCCTGGCCGAGACCGGCATCGGTTTCATGTTCGCGCCGAACCACCATGCATCGATGAGGCACGCGGCGCCGGTGCGCAAGGAGCTCGGCGTGCGCACGATCTTCAACATCCTCGGGCCGCTGACCAATCCGGCTGGCGCGCCGAACCAGCTGATGGGCGTGTTCCACCCCGACCTGGTCGGCATCCAGGTGCGGGTGCTGCAGCGTCTGGGCTCCGAGCACGTGCTCGTCGTCTACGGCATGAACGGCATGGACGAGGTCTCGCTGTCGGGCGAGACGCTGGTCGGCGAGCTGAAGAACGGCGAGGTGCGGGAGTACACCGTGCATCCGAGCGACTTCGGCCTGCCGGTCTACGACTCGCGCGTGCTGCGTGTCGCCAACAAGGAAGAGTCGGTGCAGTGCATCCAGCGCGCGCTGGCCAACGAAGACGGACCGATCCGCGACATCGTGCTGTTGAACGCCGGCGCGGCGCTCTATGCGGCGGGTGTTGCCGGCAACGTGGTCGAAGGCGTCAAGCGGGCGCGCGAAACGGTGGCTTCCGGCGCGGCGGCGGCGAAGCTGAGCCAGTTCGTCGCGGTGACGAACAAGCTGCGGCCGGCCTGAGCGGCAAGCGCCATGTCCTCCGACATCCTGCAGCGCATCGTCGCGGTCAAGCACGAGGAAGTTGCGGCGGCGCGCGCGCAGCGCGACCTGGCGTCGATCCGGGCCGAGGCCGAAAGCCACCACGACACACGCGGCTTCGTCAACGCGCTGCGCGCCAAGCGCGCGGCCGGGCTGCCGGCGGTGATCGCCGAGGTCAAGAAAGCGAGCCCGAGCAAGGGCGTGATCCGCGAGCACTTCGTGCCGGCGGAGATCGCCGCCAGCTATGCCCGCCACGGCGCGGCCTGCCTGAGCGTGCTGACCGATCGCGGCTTTTTCCAGGGTGCGCCCGAGCACCTGCGCGAGGCACGCGCGGCCTGCGTGCTGCCGGTGATCCGCAAGGACTTCATCGTCGACCCGTACCAGGTCTACGAGGCGCGCGGCATGGGCGCTGACTGCATCCTGCTGATCGTCGCCTGCCTCGATGACGGGCGCATGGCCGAGCTCGAGGACTGCGCCTTGCGGCTCGGCATGGATGTGCTGGTCGAGGTGCACGACGGCGACGAGCTCGAGCGTGCGCTGAAGCTGAAGACGCCGCTGCTGGGCATCAACAACCGCAATCTGCGCAGCTTCGAGGTGTCGCTCGACACCACGCTCGCGCTGAAAGCTCGCGTTCCGGCCGACCGGCTGCTGGTGACCGAGTCCGGCATCCTCACGCCGGCCGACGTGCAGCGCATGCGCGCGGCCGACGTGCACGCCTTCCTGGTCGGCGAGGCCTTCATGCGCGCGCACGACCCCGGCGCGGCGCTCGCCGCGTTGTTCGGATGACGGTCGACAACCGGCTGGTGGAGCCGCTCGACGCGGTGCTCGATCGTGCGCCCGCCGACTGGCGGCCGGTGATCGAGGCCTGGCGTGCCGGACCGGCGGGTCGCCAGCTGATCGAGTTCGTCGAGTCGCGCCGCCGGGCCGGCGCGGTGATCTATCCAGCGCACGTGCTCGCCGCGCTCGAGCGCACGCCACGCGCGGCGGTGCGGGCCGTGATCCTCGGCCAGGATCCCTACCACGGCGCGGGCCAGGCTGAAGGCCTCGCGTTCTCGGTGCCGGCTGGTGTGGCCGTCCCGCCGAGCCTGCGCAACATGCTGGCCGAGCTGGCGCGCGACCTCGGCATCCCGCGCAGCACCGGCGGACACCTCGGCGGCTGGGCGGAACAGGGCGTGTTGCTACTGAACACCGTCCTGACGGTCGAGGACGGCCAGCCCGCCTCGCATGCGAAGCGCGGCTGGGAGTCGCTGACCGATGCGCTGATCCGCACGACGGCCACCGATCCCGGCGGCAAGGTCTATCTGCTGTGGGGCGCACATGCGCAGGCCAAGGCGCCGTTGATCGACGCCGCCGGCGGGGGGCGTCACCAGGTCCTGGCGGCCAATCACCCGTCGCCGTTGTCCGCGCGCCGCCCGCCGGTGCCCTTCCTCGGATGCGGCCACTTCGGCCGCGCGAGGGAGTTCATCGCCGCGCAGTCCGGCGGCGGCAGCGGGATCGACTGGGGGCGCTGATCCGGCGCCCGGGCGCTGATTGCCGGCTTGTCCGGATCTGCTATAGTCGCGGGCTCGCTGCGGAGGGGTGCCCGAGTGGCTAAAGGGGGCAGACTGTAAATCTGTTGGCTTACGCCTACGCTGGTTCGAATCCAGCCTCCTCCACCACAGCGAAAAGTATTGGAAGGTCTGTTGCGCGGTGTGATGCTGGTCCGCGCAGCAGGCAAGGCGGGAGTAGTTCAATGGTAGAACCTTAGCCTTCCAAGCTAATGACACGGGTTCGATTCCCGTCTCCCGCTCCAGCGTCCGTCGCCAGGGGTCTGAGTTCAGTAGCAAGAGCCCAGACCTGTGTCGATGCCCATGTGGCTCAGTGGTAGAGCACTCCCTTGGTAAGGGAGAGGTCGCGCGTTCGATCCGCGCCATGGGCACCAACCTCATCAACATCTATTGCAACGTCAATTCCTGTTTGATCGCGAGGAGCGCGCAACATGGCAAAGGGTAAGTTCGAACGGACCAAGCCGCACGTGAACGTGGGCACGATTGGTCACGTGGACCATGGCAAGACGACGCTGACGGCGGCGATCACGTCGGTGCTGGCATCGAAGTTCGGCGGCGAGGCGAAGGCCTACGACCAGATCGACGCGGCGCCGGAAGAGAAGGCGCGCGGCATCACGATCAACACCGCGCACGTCGAGTACGAGACGGCCAACCGGCACTACGCGCACGTGGACTGCCCGGGCCACGCCGACTACGTGAAGAACATGATCACGGGTGCGGCGCAGATGGACGGCGCGATCCTGGTGTGCTCGGCCGCTGACGGCCCGATGCCGCAGACGCGCGAGCACATCCTGCTGGCCCGTCAGGTCGGCGTGCCCTACATCATCGTGTTCCTGAACAAGTGCGACATGGTCGACGACGCCGAGTTGCTCGAGCTGGTCGAGATGGAAGTGCGCGAGCTGCTCGACAAGTACGAATTCCCCGGTGACGCCACCCCGATCATCCACGGCAGCGCCAAGCTGGCGATGGAAGGCGACAAGGGCCCGCTGGGCGAACAAGCCATCATGAAGCTGGCCGATGCGCTGGACGCCTACATCCCGACGCCCGAGCGAGCGATCGACGGCGCCTTCCTGATGCCGGTCGAAGACGTGTTCTCGATCTCGGGCCGCGGCACTGTGGTGACGGGCCGGGTCGAGCGTGGCGTGATCAAGGTCGGCGAGGAAATCGAGATCGTCGGCATTCGCGCGACGCAGAAGACGACCTGCACCGGCGTCGAGATGTTCCGCAAGCTGCTGGACCAGGGCCAGGCCGGTGACAACGTCGGCATCCTGCTGCGCGGCACCAAGCGTGAAGACGTCGAGCGCGGCCAGGTCCTGTGCAAGCCGGGCAGCGTCAAGCCGCACACGCACTTCACAGCCGAGATCTACGTGCTGAGCAAGGAAGAGGGCGGACGCCACACGCCGTTCTTCAACAACTACCGCCCGCAGTTCTACTTCCGCACGACGGACGTGACCGGCGCGGTCGAGTTGCCGAAGGACAAGGAGATGGTGATGCCTGGCGACAACGTCAGCATCACGGTCAAGCTGATCAACCCGATCGCGATGGAAGAGGGCCTGCGCTTCGCGATCCGCGAAGGTGGCCGCACCGTCGGCGCCGGCGTCGTCGCCAAGATCATCGAGTAAGAACGTTTCCGCGGGACCACAGGGGTATAGCTCAATTGGCAGAGCGTCGGTCTCCAAAACCGAAGGTTGGGGGTTCGATTCCCTCTGCCCCTGCCACCAGAAGGTTCTGAAGCGGACAGACGAGATTCCGGCCCTGAACGCCACGGCCCGCAGGCTTCCAAAAGCCTCAGCGGGCCTTGGCTCTTGATGGGCGCACAGTAGAAAACATGGCCACCAACACGCAAGTCGAAACCGTCTCCACCGGCGCGGACAAGGCCAAGCTCGCCGCCGCCGGCGTGCTGGTGGTAGCCGGCGTCGCGGCCTTCTACCTGCTGGGCAAGCAGGACCTGTGGCTGCGCGTGCTGGCGCTGCTGGTGGTGCTGGCGCTGGCGGTCGTGACCTTTTTCACCGCCGAGCCTGGCAAGCAGCTGATCGCTTTCGGCCGCGATTCGGTGCGTGAGGTCAAGAAGGTCGTCTGGCCGGCGCGCAAGGAAGCGATGCAGATGACGGGCTACGTGTTCGCCTTCGTCGTCGTGATGGCGCTGTTCCTGTTCCTGACCGACAAGACGCTGCAGTGGTTGATCTTCGATCTGATCCTGGGCTGGCGGCGCTGAAGGATTCCCGAGCATGAGCGAGCAGCAAGAACCCATCCCGACCGAAGCGGCGACTGCCGCCCCGGCGAACCCGATGCGCTGGTACGTCGTGCATGCCTATTCCGGCATGGAGAAGGCGGTCGAGCGCAACCTGCGCGAACGCATCGACCGCGCCGGCATGAACGCCAAGTTCGGCCGCATCCTGGTGCCGACCGAAGAAGTCATCGAGCTGAAGAACGGCAAGAAGTCGGTCACCGAGCGGCGCTTCTTCCCCGGCTACGTGCTGGTCGAGATGCTGATGGACGACGAGTCCTGGCACCTGGTCAAGCACACCAGCAAGGTCACCGGCTTCGTCGGTGGCGCGAAGAACCGGCCGGCGCCGATCTCCGAAGCCGAGGTCATGAAGATCGTCAACCAGATGCAGGAAGGTCTGGAGAAGCCGCGGCCCAAGGTCGAGTGGCAGGTCGGCGAGCTGGTGCGGGTCAAGGAAGGCCCGTTCACCGACTTCAACGGCGCGGTCGAAGAAGTCAACTACGAGAAGTCCAAGGTCAAGGTCTCGGTCACGATCTTCGGGCGTGCCACCGGCGTCGAGCTGGATTTCGCGCAGGTCGAAAAAGTGTGATGAACGCCGTTCATCACACTTTTCGCCCGAGGACCCGCAGGGCCTGAGGGCAAAAAGTCTGAGTTTCACGGCGGCCGATGCGGGCGACCCGGCATCCGCGGCTGATCACGAACAGGGTCGCAAACAGACGAGGAGCCTGTCCTTCGTGACAGGCGCTTGAACTCGAGGAGCCATTCATGGCAAAGAAAATCGTCGGCTTCATCAAGCTGCAAATTCCGGCGGGCAAGGCCAACCCCTCGCCGCCGGTCGGTCCGGCGCTCGGTCAGCGCGGCCTGAACATCATGGAGTTCTGCAAGGCGTTCAACGCGCAGACGCAGAGCTACGAGCCGGGCCTGAAGCTGCCGGTGGTCATCACCGCCTTCGCCGACAAGTCCTTCACCTTCGTGCTGAAGTCGCCGCCGGCGACCGTGCTGCTGAAGAAGGCCGCCAAGATCGAAAAGGGCTCGGGCCGTGCTCACCTCGACAAGGTCGGCAAGGTCACGCGGGCGCAGCTCGAGGAAATCGCCAAGGTCAAGATCAAGGATCTGACCGCGGCCGACATGGACGCCGCGGTCAAGACGATCGCCGGCTCGGCCCGCTCGATGGGCCTCGTGGTGGAAGGGGTCTGACATGACCAAACTCACGAAAAAGCAAAAGGCGCAGGTCGGCAAGATCGACACGCTCAAGCTCTACGCGATCAATGACGCGCTGTCGATGATCAAGACCCACGCGACCGCGAAGTTCGATGAATCGATCGACGTCGCAGTGCAGCTCGGCATCGACGCGAAGAAGTCCGACCAGGTCGTGCGCGGCGCGGTCGTGATGCCCAACGGCACCGGCAAGACCAAGCGTGTCGCGGTGTTCGCGCAGGGCGCGAAGGCCGAGGAAGCCAAGGCCGCGGGCGCCGACCTGGTCGGCATGGACGACCTGGCCGCCGACATCAAGGCCGGCAACATCAACTTCGACGTCGTCATCGCGTCGCCGGACACGATGCGCGTGGTCGGTACGCTGGGCCAGATCCTCGGTCCGCGCGGCCTGATGCCGAACCCGAAGGTCGGCACCGTGACGCCCGACGTCGCCACCGCGGTGAAGAACGCGAAGGCCGGCCAGGTGCAGTTCCGCGTCGACAAGGCCGGCATCATCCACGGCACGATCGGCCGTCGTTCGTTCGACGACGACAAGCTCAAGGGAAATCTGGCGGCATTGCTTGAGGCCCTGACGAAGGCCAAGCCGGCGTCGAGCAAGGGCGTGTACCTGCGAAAGCTTGCTGTCTCGTCGACGATGGGTGTCGGCGTGCGCGTCGACATGACGTCGCTCGCGGCCTGAAATGAAAACACGGGCGGCGCGCCGGTCTAGCGCGCGGCCCGTATGCAGTTTGGTGGCCGCCGCGGGTAACCGCGGCGGGCCATCCAAGACCGCTGGCGAAGCGGGCTCGATTCGAGCCGGCCTCTTAATCGGGAGTCCTCGAGACCTCCGGCCAGCGCAGATGGCGGTCCCACCTGAAGGACAGTGGATTTGTGGTCGCGAGGCCGCAGGTTCGGTTGACTGGAAGGTTTGGTCGCTGCAACCCGGGTGCGCCGGGGGCCCTGGAGACGGGGTTGTCGGCGCGTATTTGTGAGGAGCAGACCTTGAGTCTCAATCGCAACGAGAAAGCAGCCGTGATCTCGGACGTCGCCGCGCAAGTGGCCCGTTCGCAGACGCTCGCGCTGGCCGAGTACCGTGGCCTCACCGTCGAACACCTGAACAAGCTGCGCCGCGAGGCGCGCGACAAGGGCGTTTATCTTCACGTGCTGAAGAACACGCTTGCCCGTCGCGCCGTCACCGGCACGCCGTTCGAGGTGGCCGCGGAGAGCATGGCCGGCCCGCTGATCTACGGCTTTTCCGAAGACGCGGTCGCTGCCGCGAAAGTCATCGCTGACTTCGCCAAAGGCAACGACAAGCTGGTCGTCAAGGGCGGCGCTTACGCCGGCCGGGCGCTGGATGCCAACGGGGTCAAGGCCCTGGCAGCCATCCCCAGCCGCGAAGTGCTGATCTCCCAGGTGGCAGGCCTGCTGAAGTCGCCGATCCAGCGACTGGCAGCGGTGCTGGCCGCCGTGGCCGAGAAGAACGCAGCGCCGGCGGAAGCCGAAGCGCCTGCCGAAGCCCCTGCCGCGGCCTGAACCGCACGCAATCAACCGAATCTACTGAATCGAGGAATCTGAAATGGCATTCGACAAAGACGCCTTCCTGACGGCGATGGACAGCATGTCCGTGATGGAACTCAATGACCTGGTGAAGGCCATTGAAGAGAAGTTCGGCGTGTCCGCCGCTTCGATGGCTGCTCCGGCCGCCGGTGGTGGCGGTGCCGCCGCTGCCGTCGTCGAGGAAAAGACCGAGTTCACGGTGCAACTGCTGGAAGCCGGCGCCAACAAGGTGCAGGTCATCAAGGCCGTTCGCGAACTGACGGGCCTGGGCCTGAAGGAAGCCAAGGACCTGGTCGACGGCGCGCCGAAGCCGGTCAAGGAAGGCATTGCCAAGGCCGACGCCGAAGCTGCCAAGAAGAAGCTGGAAGACGCCGGCGCCAAGGTGGAACTCAAGTAATCCATCCAGGTTGCAGGGGCTGGCAGGCGGAAACGGCCTGCCAGCCTTTTGCGCTTCAGGGCATGACCCTGGAGAGCACCTGAAAAAGTCAATCCGGGTATCTTCGGGGGCTTTTTCAAGTGTTCTCTGAACCGACTGCAGAGAACCGGTTTGGTCGGGCTCCGGTGCAACGCCGGGGTTGTCCGCCAGCGGCTGGTAGTGGCCAGCCACCAAGCTTTGAGGCGCAACGTCTCAAGTGCCAGTCGCCGACGGGATGCGCGCCACGGGCCCTGGTGCGCATCGTCGACACGGAGTATCCATGGCGCAAGCAACCCCCTACAGCTACACAGAACGTAAGCGCATTCGCAAGAGCTTCGGCAAGCGCGCGAGCGTTCTGAAAGTCCCCTATCTGCTGACGATGCAGCGCGAGGCCTACGTGGCCTTCCTGCAGAACGACCTCGCGCCTCAGAAGCGCAAACCCGAAGGCCTGCAGGCAGCGTTCCTGTCGGCGTTCCCGATCGTGTCGCACAACGGCATGGTCGAGATGAAGTTCATCGAATACAACATCGCCAAGCCGCCGTTCGACGTGCGCGAGTGCCAGCAGCGGGGCCTGACCTACGCTGCGGCCGTGCGTGCGCGGCTGCAGATGATCATCTACGACCGCGAGTCGGCGCCGGCCAAGGTGGTCAAGGAGATCAAGGAGCAGGAGGTCTACATGGGCGAAGTGCCCCTGATGACCGACTACGGCTCCTTCATCGTCAACGGCACCGAGCGCGTGATCGTCTCGCAGCTGCACCGCTCGCCGGGTGTCTTCTTCGAGCACGACAAGGGCAAGACGCACAGCTCGGGCAAGCTGCTGTTCTCGGCCCGCATCATTCCGTACCGCGGCTCGTGGCTCGATTTCGAGTTCGACCCGAAGGACGTGCTGTACTTCCGCGTCGACCGCCGCCGCAAGATGCCGGTGACGATCCTGCTGAAGGCCATCGGCCTGAACCCCGAGCAGATCCTCGCCCACTTCTTCGTCTTCGATAACTTCCGCCTGATGGACTCGGGCGCACAGCTCGAATTCGTCGCCGATCGCCTGCGCGGTGAAGTCGCCCGCTTCGACATCACCGACAAGGAAGGCAAGGTCATCGTCGAGAAGGACAAGCGCATCACCGCGCGCCATGTCCGCCAGCTCGAGCAGACCGAGACGCGCTTCATCTCGGTGCCCGAGGACTTCCTCGTCGGCCGCATCATCGCGCGCAACATGGTCGACCCGGACACCGGCGAGATCGTTGCGAAGGCCAACGACGAGCTGACCGAATCGCTGCTGAAGAAGCTGCGTGTCGCCGGCATCAAGGACATCCAGTGCCTGTTCACGAACGAGCTGGACCAGGGCGCCTACATCAGCCAGACGCTGGCCGGTGACGAGACCGACAGCGAGCTGGCCGCACGCGTTGCGATCTATCGCATGATGCGCCCCGGCGAGCCGCCGACGGAAGACGCCGTGCAGGCGCTGTTCGGTCGCCTCTTCTACAACGAGGACACCTACGACCTGTCGCGCGTCGGCCGCATGAAGTTCAACGCCCGCGTCGGCCGCGATGCGCCCGAAGGCCCGATGACCCTGACCAACGAGGACATCCTCGACGTGGTCAAGATCCTGGTCGAGCTGCGCAACGGTCGCGGCGATGTCGACGACATCGACCACCTGGGCAACCGCCGCGTGCGCTGCGTCGGCGAGCTGGCCGAGAACCAGTACCGCTCGGGCCTGGCGCGCATCGAGAAGGCCGTCAAGGAACGCCTCGGCCAGGCCGAGACGGACGCGCTGATGCCGCACGACCTGATCAACTCCAAGCCGATCTCCGCGGCGCTGAAGGAGTTCTTCGGGGCCTCGCAGCTCAGCCAGTTCATGGACCAGACCAACCCGCTGTCCGAGATCACGCACAAGCGTCGCGTCTCGGCACTGGGCCCGGGCGGCCTGACGCGCGAACGCGCCGGCTTCGAGGTGCGCGACGTGCACCCGACGCACTATGGCCGCGTCTGCCCGATCGAGACGCCGGAAGGTCCGAACATCGGCCTGATCAACTCGCTGGCGCTGTACGCCCGCCTGAACGAATACGGCTTCCTCGAGACGCCGTATCGCCGGGTGATGGACAGCAAGGTGACCGACCAGATCGATTACCTGTCGGCGATCGAAGAAGGCAAGTACGTCATCGCGCAGGCGAACGCGTCGCTCGATGGCGCCGGCACGCTGACCGACGAGCTGGTCTCGGCGCGTGAGCACGGCGAATCCGTGCTGACCTCGCCCGAGCGCATCCAGTACATGGACGTCGCCCCGGCGCAGATCGTCTCGGTGGCTGCGTCGCTGGTGCCCTTCCTCGAGCACGACGATGCGAACCGCGCGCTGATGGGCGCCAACATGCAGCGCCAGGCGGTGCCGGTGCTGCGTCCGGAGAAGGCCTTCGTCGGCACCGGCGTCGAGCGCGTCGCCGCGATCGACTCGGGCACCGTCGTCACGGCCCGCCGCGGCGGCGTCGTCGACTACGTCGACACCAACCGCATCGTGATCCGCGTCAACGACAACGAGACGGTGGCCGGTGAAGTCGGCGTCGACATCTACAACCTGATCAAGTACCAGCGCTCGAACCAGAACACCAACATCCACCAGCGCGCGATCGTGCGCCGGGGTGACATGGTGGCCTCGGGTGACGTGGTGGCCGACGGCGCGTCGACCGACCTGGGTGAACTGGCGCTCGGCCAGAACATGCTGGTCGCGTTCATGCCCTGGAACGGCTACAACTTCGAAGACTCGATCCTGATCAGCGAACGCGTCGTCGCCGAAGACCGCTACACCTCGATCCACATCGAGGAACTGGTGGTGATGGCGCGCGACACCAAGCTCGGGCCCGAGGAAATCACGCGCGACATCCCGAACCTGAGCGAGCAGCAGCTGGCCCGCCTGGACGAGTCGGGCATCGTCTACATCGGCGCCGAGGTCAGCCCCGGCGACGTGCTGGTCGGCAAGGTCACGCCCAAGGGCGAGACCACGCTGACGCCGGAAGAAAAGCTCTTGCGCGCGATCTTCGGCGAGAAGGCGTCCGACGTGAAGGACACCTCGCTGCGCGTCGACCAGGGCACGATGGGCACGGTGATCGACGTGCAGGTCTTCACCCGTGAAGGCATCCAGCGCGACAAGCGCGCCCAGCAGATCATCGACGACGAGCTGAAGCGCTTCCGCCTCGACCTGAACGACCAGCTGCGCATCGTCGAGGCCGACGCCTTCGACCGGATCGAGAAGCTGCTGACGGGCAAGATCGCCAACGGCGGCCCGCAGCGCATCGCCAAGGGCACGGCGATCGACAAGGCCTACCTGGCCTCGGTCGAGAAGTACCACTGGTTCGACATCCGCCCGGCCGAAGACGAGGTCGCCAACCAGCTCGAGTCGATCAAGAACTCGCTCGAGCAGACGCGCCACAGCTTCGACCTGGCGTTCGAAGAGAAGCGCAAGAAGCTGACGCAGGGCGACGAGCTGCCCGCGGGCGTGCTGAAGATGGTCAAGGTCTACCTGGCCGTCAAGCGCCGCCTGCAGCCCGGCGACAAGATGGCCGGCCGCCACGGCAACAAGGGCGTCGTGTCGAAGATCGTGCCGGTCGAGGACATGCCCTACATGGCCGACGGCACGCCCTGCGACATCGTGCTGAACCCGCTCGGCGTGCCCTCGCGGATGAACGTCGGCCAGGTGCTCGAGGTTCACCTCGGCTGGGCCGGCAAGGGCATCGGCCAGCGCATCGGCGACATGCTGCAGCAACAGGCCAAGGTGGCCGAGCTGCGCAAGTTCTTCGACGAGCTGTACAACAAGTCCGGCGGCAAGAGCGAGAGCATCGAGCTGCTGTCGGATGACGACGTGCTCGAGATGGCCGAGAACCTCGCCAAGGGCGTGCCCTTCGCGACGCCGGTGTTCGACGGTGCGGCGGAAGCCGAGATCCGCGCGATGCTCAAGCTGGCGTACCCGGACGACATCGCCGCGAAGAAGGGCCTGACCGCCACGCGCACGCAGGCCACGCTGCACGACGGCCGCACCGGCGACGCCTTCGAGCGCCCGGTCACCGTAGGCTACATGCACGTGCTGAAGCTGCATCACCTGGTCGACGACAAGATGCACGCCCGCTCCACCGGCCCGTACTCGCTCGTCACCCAGCAGCCGCTGGGCGGCAAGGCGCAGTTCGGCGGCCAGCGCTTCGGCGAGATGGAAGTGTGGGCGCTCGAGGCCTACGGCGCGTCCTACGTGCTGCAGGAAATGCTGACCGTGAAGTCCGACGACGTGAATGGCCGCACCAAGGTCTACGAGAACATCGTCAAGGGCGAACACGCGATCGATGCCGGCATGCCGGAGTCGTTCAATGTCCTGGTCAAGGAGATCCGCTCCTTGGGCATCGACATGGAACTCGAGCGCAACTGAAACAGGAACAGGAGATACACATGAAGGGTTTGCTGGACCTGTTCAAGCAGTTCACCCCGGACGAGCACTTCGACTCGATCAAGATCGGCATCGCCTCCCCGGAGAAGATCCGTTCCTGGTCCTTTGGCGAGGTGAAGAAGCCGGAGACCATCAACTACCGGACCTTCAAGCCGGAGCGTGATGGCCTGTTCTGCGCCAAGATCTTCGGGCCGATCAAGGACTACGAGTGCCTGTGCGGCAAGTACAAGCGCCTGAAGCACCGCGGCGTGATCTGCGAGAAGTGCGGCGTCGAGGTCACCCAGACCAAGGTGCGGCGCGACCGCATGGGTCACATCGACCTGGCGGCGCCCTGCGCGCACATCTGGTTCCTGAAGTCGCTGCCGTCGCGCCTGGGCCTGGTGCTCGACATGACGCTGCGCGACATCGAGCGCGTGCTGTACTTCGAAGCGTATGTCGTCGTCGATCCGGGCATGACGCCGCTGAAGAAGTTCTCCATCATGACCGAGGAGGACTACGACGCGAAGCGCACTGAATTCGGCGACGAGTTCATCGCGCTGATGGGGGCCGAAGGCGTGCAGAAGCTGCTCGCCGAGATGGACCTCGACGTCGAGATCGAGAAGATCCGCAACGACCTCACCGGCTCCGAGCTGAAGATCAAGAAGAACTCCAAGCGCCTGAAGGTGCTGGAAGCCTTCAAGAAGAGCGGCATGAAGCCCGAGTGGATGGTGATGACGGTGCTGCCGGTGCTGCCGCCGGACCTGCGTCCGCTGGTGCCGCTGGATGGCGGCCGCTTCGCCACGTCGGATCTGAACGACCTCTATCGCCGCGTCATCAACCGCAACAACCGCCTGGCGCGGCTGCTCGAGCTGAAGGCGCCGGAGATCATCGTGCGCAACGAGAAGCGCATGCTGCAGGAGGCAGTCGATTCCCTGCTCGACAACGGCCGTCGCGGCAAGGCGATGACCGGCGCCAACAAGCGCGCGCTGAAGTCGCTGGCCGACATGATCAAGGGCAAGGGCGGCCGCTTCCGGCAGAACCTGCTCGGCAAGCGTGTCGACTACTCGGGCCGCTCGGTCATCGTCGTCGGTCCGACGCTCAAGCTGCACCAGTGCGGCCTGCCGAAGCTGATGGCGCTCGAGCTGTTCAAGCCGTTCATCTTCTCGCGCCTGGAAGCGATGGGCATCGCCACCACGATCAAGGCGGCGAAGAAGGAAGTCGAGTCGGGCACGCCGGTGGTGTGGGACATCCTCGAAGAGGTGATCAAGGAGCACCCGGTGCTGCTGAACCGCGCACCGACGCTGCACCGCCTGGGCATCCAGGCCTTCGAGCCGGTGCTGATCGAGGGCAAGGCGATCCAGCTGCATCCGCTGGTCTGCTCGGCGTTCAACGCCGACTTCGACGGCGACCAGATGGCCGTGCACGTGCCGCTGTCGATCGAAGCGCAGATGGAAGCGCGCGCGCTGATGCTGTCGTCGAACAACGTGCTCTTCCCGGCCTCGGGCGAGCCGTCGATCGTGCCGTCGCAGGACGTCGTGCTCGGCCTGTACTACGCCACGCGCGAACGCACCAACGGCAAGGGCGAGGGCATGATCTTCTCGGACCTGGCCGAAGTGCAGCGTGCGCTGGACAACGCCCAGGTCGAGGTCACCGCGAAGGTCAGCGTGCGAATGACCGAGTGGGTCAAGAACAAGGACGACGGCGACTTCACGCCCGAAACCAAGATCGTCGAGACCACCGTCGGCCGCGCCCTGCTGTCGGAGATCCTGCCCAAGGGGCTGGCCTTCAGCAACATCAACAAGGCGCTGAAGAAGAAGGAGATCTCGCGCCTGATCAACGTGTCGTTCCGCAAGTGCGGTCTGAAAGAGACCGTCGTGCTGGCCGACAAGCTGCTGCAAAGCGGCTTCCGCCTTGCGACGCGTGCCGGCATCTCGATCGCCATCGACGACATGCTGGTGCCGAAGGAGAAGCCCGGCCTGATCGAGCGCGCCGAGAAGGAGGTCAAGGAGATCGAGCAGCAGTACGTCTCGGGCCTGGTGACCGCCGGCGAGCGCTACAACAAGGTCGTCGACATCTGGGGCAAGACCGGTGACGAAGTGGGCAAGGTCATGATGGCCCAGCTCGCCAAGCAGAAGGTCCAGGACCGCCACGGCAAGGAAGTCGACCAGGAGTCGTTCAACTCGATCTACATGATGGCCGACTCGGGCGCCCGCGGTTCCGCGGCGCAGATTCGCCAGCTGGCCGGCATGCGCGGCCTGATGGCGAAGCCGGATGGGTCAATCATCGAGACGCCCATCACGGCGAACTTCCGTGAAGGCCTGAACGTGCTGCAGTACTTCATTTCGACCCACGGTGCCCGGAAGGGCCTCGCGGACACGGCGCTAAAGACTGCCAACTCGGGTTACCTGACACGCCGCCTGGTCGACGTGACCCAGGATCTGATGGTCACCGAAGAGGATTGCGGCACCGAACACGGCTTCGCAACCCGCGCGCTGGTCGAAGGCGGTGAAGTGATCGAATCGCTGCGCGACCGCATCCTGGGCCGCGTCTCCGCGGTCGAGGTGCTGCACCCCGAGACGCAGACGATGATCATCGGCTCGGGCCAGATGCTCGACGAGGATGCGCTGGATGCGATCGAAGCCGCCGGCGTCGACGAAGTCAAGGTGCGTACGCCGCTGACCTGCTCCACCCGCTTCGGCATCTGCGCGCGCTGCTACGGCCGCGACCTGGGCCGCGGTGGCCTGGTCAATACCGGCGAAGCGGTGGGCGTGATTGCCGCGCAGTCGATCGGTGAGCCCGGCACGCAGCTGACGATGCGGACCTTCCACATCGGCGGTGCGGCATCGCGCGCGGCGGTGGCCAACAGCGTCGAGGCGAAGTCCGAGGGTCTGATCGGCTTCAACACGACGATGCGCTACGTGACCAACGGCAAGGGCGAACTGGTCGTGATCTCGCGTTCGGGCGAGATCATCATTGCCGACCCGCACGGCCGCGAGCGCGAGCGCCACAAGGTGCCGTACGGCGCGACCCTGAACGTCAAGGCCGACCAGCCGATCAAGGCCGGCACGGTGCTGGCGAACTGGGATCCGCTGACGCGCCCGATCATCACGGAGTTCGCCGGTCGCGCGAAGTTCGAGAGCGTCGAGGAAGGTGTCACCGTCGCCAAGCAGGTCGACGAGGTCACCGGCCTGTCGACGCTGGTGGTGATCGACCCGAAGCGCCGCGGCGCCGCCAAGGTCGTCCGTCCGCTGGTCAAGCTGCTCGACGCGTCGAGCAACGAGGTCAAGATCCCCGGAACCGACCACTCGGTGGCGATCGCCTTCCCGGTCGGCTCGCTGATCCAGGTGCGCGACGGCCAGGATCTCGCCCCGGGCGAAGTGCTGGCGCGCATCCCGGTCGAAGGCCAGAAGACGCGCGACATCACCGGCGGCCTGCCGCGGGTGGCCGAGCTCTTCGAAGCCCGTTCGCCGAAGGACGTCGGCATCCTGGCCGAACAGACCGGCACGATCTCGTTCGGCAAGGAGACCAAGGGCAAGGTGCGCCTCGAAATCACCGACCCGGACGGCAAGAAGCACGAAGAGCTGGTGCCCAAGGAGAAGAACATCCTGGTGCACGAAGGCCAGGTGGTGAACAAGGGCGAGCTGATCGTCGACGGCGCGGCGGATCCGCAGGACATCCTGCGCCTGCTGGGTGTCGAGGAACTGGCGCGCTACATCGTCGACGAGGTGCAAGACGTCTACCGCCTGCAGGGCGTGAAGATCAACGACAAGCACATCGAGGTGATCGTTCGCCAGATGCTGCGCCGCGTGCAGATCGTCGCGACGGGCGACAGCGAATACATCGCCGGCGAGCAGGTCGAGCGTTCCGAGCTCTTCGACACCAACGACAAGTTGCGTGGCGAGGGCAAGGTGCCCGCGACCTATGCCGACGTGCTGCTGGGCATCACCAAGGCCTCGTTGTCGACCGACTCGTTCCTGTCCGCCGCCTCGTTCCAGGAGACCACCCGCGTGCTGACCGAAGCCGCGATCATGGGCAAGCGCGACGAGCTGCGCGGTCTGAAGGAGAACGTCATCGTCGGCCGCCTGATTCCCGCAGGCACCGGCATGGCCTATCACCAGGCGCGCAAGGTCAAGGAAGAGATGGACGAAAGCGAACGCCGCGCGATCGCGATGCAGGAAGCCGAGGAGCTGGCGGCGGTGCAGCTGGCGGCCGTGGACGCCGGCACGCACGGCGGACCGGACGGCAGCGGCACGGCCGAGTAAACGGCGCATGCCACGCAAGGGCGGCTTCGGCCGCCCTTTTCGCTTGGGGCGGCCGCGTCAAGTTCTGACGTCAGCGACGGTCGCCGGTGACCAGGCCGCCGGGCGACAGACGACGACACCGCGTGGGCGCGCCCGCCGCGCCAGGGCCAGCAGGGCCTTGTCGCGGCTCAGCAGCCAGGGCGTCCTGCGTGCCAGTGCCAGGTCGATGAACTTCTGGTCGTCGGCGTCGGTGCAGATGAGCCAGGGCGGCGGCAGCGGTGGCGGCGCCTCGACAACACGACACCACCGCGCGACGGCCTGCGCGATCGTGTCGACACGCTGCAGGCGCGCCTGCAGCGCCGCCTTCTGCTGCACGTGGGACAGCTCGTCCAGCATCGCCTGTGTCGCCACCCATTGCACCCGGCCGGCCTGCAGCGCCGCGGCCAGGCCGGCTGCGGACGGATCCTCGAACAGCAGCCAGTCCAGCAGTACGTTGGTGTCGAGCACCACTTCGACGGGGTGTTCCGCGTGTTCCAACAGGCCTTCCAACGCCGGCTTGCCGGCACAACGAAGCCACGAATATAATCGCGGGCTTTTCGGCAATTTCCGCTGCCCCATCGAGGGCAGCCCTTGCGGACATCGGCGTCGAACCTCTCGCGGTCGGCGCCTTTTGCGCTTCCTGCGCGTCCGGTCAAAGGGTCATGCGGAGGTGCCGGAAGCGAGTGACTTCAAACGGGAACAAGTTACCTATGCCAACCATCAACCAGCTCGTGCGCCATGGCCGTGAGGTCGAGGCCATCAAGAGCAAGTCGCCTGCGATGCAGAACTGCCCGCAGCGCCGCGGGGTCTGCACCCGCGTCTACACCACGACCCCGAAGAAGCCGAACTCGGCGCTGCGCAAGGTCGCCAAGGTTCGCCTGACCAACGGTTTCGAGGTGATCTCGTACATCGGCGGTGAAGGCCACAACCTGCAGGAGCACAGTGTCGTGCTCGTGCGCGGCGGCCGGGTCAAGGATCTGCCGGGTGTGCGCTACCACATCGTGCGCGGCTCGCTCGACCTGCAGGGCGTCAAGGATCGCAAGCAGTCGCGTTCCAAGTACGGCGCGAAGCGCCCGAAGAAGGCCTAAGAGGCCAGTGGAAGTCACGTTCGCCGGTTCTGCTGGCGGCGTGTTTGTTGCGGTGGGCTCGTGTGAGCCGCCGAGTAAGCGAGAGGTTCGGTTGCGTGACCTCTCAGGTGCCAAGCGAAAAGCCGGCGCCAGCTGAAGCTAGAGAAGGAAGAATCCCATGCCACGTCGTCGCGAAGTACCCAAGCGCGAGATCCTGCCCGACCCGAAGTTCGGCTCGGTCGATCTGTCCAAGTTCATGAACGTCATCATGGAGTCCGGCAAGAAGGCCGTGGCCGAACGCATCATCTACGGTGCGCTCGACCAGGTCGAGAAGAAGGCCGGCAAGGACCCGCTCGAGATCTTCATGATCGCGATCAACAACGTGAAGCCGATGGTCGAGGTCAAGTCCCGCCGCGTCGGCGGTGCGAACTACCAAGTTCCCGTGGAAGTTCGCCCCGTTCGCCGGCTGGCCCTGGCCATGCGCTGGCTCAAGGAAAGCGCGCGCAAGCGCGGCGAGAAGTCGATGGCCGCGCGTCTGGCCAACGAACTGCTCGAGGCCAGCGAAGGCCGCGGCGGCGCGATGAAGAAGCGCGACGAAGTCCACCGCATGGCCGAGGCCAACAAGGCGTTCTCGCACTTCCGCTTCTAAGCGCCCCAAACGGGCCCGGTGTCGGGCCCGCAACTGCCTCCGGCCGCCTTCAGGGTTACTACCGACCCGAGGCGGCCCCTGTATTTGGAGTGAATCATGTCCCGCAAGACCCCCATCGAGCGCTACCGCAACATCGGTATCTCTGCGCACATCGATGCCGGCAAGACCACCACGACCGAGCGCATCCTCTACTACACCGGCGTGAACCACAAGATCGGTGAAGTGCACGACGGTGCCGCGACGATGGACTGGATGGAGCAGGAGCAGGAGCGGGGCATCACGATCACGTCGGCGGCGACGACCTGCTTCTGGAAGGGCATGGACCTGTCGTTCCCCGAGCACCGCATCAACATCATCGACACCCCGGGCCACGTCGACTTCACGATCGAGGTCGAGCGCTCGATGCGCGTGCTCGACGGCGCGTGCATGGTCTATTGCGCCGTGGGCGGCGTGCAGCCGCAGTCGGAAACCGTCTGGCGCCAGGCCAACAAGTACAAGGTGCCGCGTCTGGCGTTCGTCAACAAGATGGACCGCACCGGCGCCAACTTCTTCAAGGTCTTCGAGCAGATGAAGACCCGGCTGAAGGCCAACCCGGTGCCGATCGTCGTGCCGATCGGTGCCGAAGAGAACTTCAAGGGCGTCGTCGACCTGCTCAAGATGAAAGCGATCATCTGGGACGAGGCGTCGCAGGGCATGAAGTTCAACTACGAAGAGATTCCCGCGGACATGCTGGCCGATTGCCAGAAGTGGCGCGAGAACATGATCGAGGCCGCCGCCGAAGCCAGCGAAGAGCTGATGAACAAGTACCTCGAGACGGGCGAGCTGTCCGAGGAAGAGATCAAGCAGGGCATCCGCACGCGCACGATCGCCACCGAGATCCAGCCGATGCTGTGCGGCACCGCGTTCAAGAACAAGGGTGTGCAGCGCATGCTGGACGCCGTGATCGAGTTCATGCCGTCGCCGATCGACATCCCGCCGGTGCCGGGCACCGATGACGATGACAAGGAAACCTCGCGCAAGGCCGACGACAGCGAGAAGTTCGCCGCGCTCGCGTTCAAGCTGATGACCGACCCGTACGTCGGCCAGCTGACCTTCGTGCGCGTCTATTCGGGCGTGCTGAAGTCGGGCGACTCGGTCTACAACCCGATCCGCGGCAAGAAAGAGCGCATCGGCCGGATCCTGCAGATGCACGCCAACCAGCGTGAAGAAATCAAGGAAATCCTGGCCGGCGACATCGCCGCCTGCGTGGGCCTGAAGGACGTGACCACGGGCGAAACCCTGTGCGATCCGACGGCGATCATCACGCTGGAAAAGATGGTCTTCCCGGAGCCGGTGATTTCGCAGGCCGTCGAGCCCAAGACCAAGGCCGACCAGGAAAAGATGGGCATCGCGCTGGGCCGCCTGGCTCAGGAAGATCCGTCGTTCCGCGTCAAGACCGACGAAGAGTCGGGCCAGACCATCATCTCGGGCATGGGCGAGCTGCACCTGGAAATCATCGTCGACCGCATGAAGCGCGAGTTCGGTGTCGAGGCCAACGTCGGCAAGCCGCAGGTGGCGTACCGCGAGACGATCCGCAAGGCGGTGTCGGACGTCGAAGGCAAGTTCGTGCGCCAGTCCGGCGGCAAGGGCCAATACGGCCACGTCGTGCTGAAGGTCGAGCCGCAGGAGCCGGGCAAGGGTTTCGAGTTCGTCGACGCGATCAAGGGCGGCGTGGTGCCGCGCGAGTTCATTCCCGCGGTCGAGAAGGGCGTGGTCGACTCGCTGCCGAATGGCGTGCTGGCCGGCTATCCGGTGGTCGACGTCAAGGTCACGCTGACCTTCGGTTCGTACCACGAAGTGGATTCGAACGAAAACGCGTTCAAGATGGCCGCGTCGCTCGGCTTCAAGGACGGCTGCCGCAAGGCGTCGCCGGTGATCCTGGAGCCGATGATGGCGGTCGAGGTCGAGACGCCGGAGGACTACGCCGGCTCGGTGATGGGCGACCTGTCGTCCCGCCGCGGCATGGTGCAGGGCATGGACGACATGCCCGGCGGCGGAAAGATCATCAAGGCGGAAGTGCCGCTGTCGGAAATGTTCGGCTACTCGACGACGCTGCGCTCGATGTCGCAGGGTCGTGCGACGTACACGATGGAGTTCAAGCACTACGCTGAAGCTCCGAAGAACGTCGCCGACGCGATCATCACCTCGAGAACCAAGTAACCCCCGTAGCGGCCTGGCGGCCGCCTCCCCCAAGGGGGCGACGCCAGCGGCCCGGCAGAGCCGGTTCCGCGGCGTCCGCTTGAAGGGTCCCGATGGTCTTCGTGCCTCGACGTCCGCTGCCCGTGGCGGACATTGCGCGGAGACCTTAAACAAGACACGGTGCGATTGCTCTTTAGACGGAGAAAGCAATGGCAAAGGGTAAGTTCGAACGGACCAAGCCGCACGTGAACGTGGGCACGATTGGTCACGTGGACCATGGCAAGACGACGCTGACGGCGGCGATCACGTCGGTGCTGGCATCGAAGTTCGGCGGCGAGGCGAAGGCCTACGACCAGATCGACGCGGCGCCGGAAGAGAAGGCGCGCGGCATCACGATCAACACCGCGCACGTCGAGTACGAGACGGCCAACCGGCACTACGCGCACGTGGACTGCCCGGGCCACGCCGACTACGTGAAGAACATGATCACGGGTGCGGCGCAGATGGACGGCGCGATCCTGGTGTGCTCGGCCGCTGACGGCCCGATGCCGCAGACGCGCGAGCACATCCTGCTGGCCCGTCAGGTCGGCGTGCCCTACATCATCGTGTTCCTGAACAAGTGCGACATGGTCGACGATGCCGAGCTGCTCGAGCTGGTCGAGATGGAAGTGCGCGAGCTGCTCGACAAGTACGAATTCCCCGGTGACGCCACTCCGATCATCCACGGCAGCGCCAAGCTGGCCATGGAAGGCGACAAGGGCCCGCTGGGCGAGCAAGCCATCATGAAGCTGGCCGATGCGCTGGACAGCTACATCCCGACGCCCGAGCGCGCGATCGACGGCGCCTTCCTGATGCCGGTCGAAGACGTGTTCTCGATCTCGGGCCGCGGCACCGTGGTGACGGGCCGGGTCGAGCGTGGCGTGATCAAGGTCGGCGAGGAAATCGAGATCGTGGGCATTGCGGCCACGCAGAAGACGACCTGCACCGGCGTCGAGATGTTCCGCAAGCTGCTGGACCAGGGCCAGGCCGGTGACAACGTCGGCATCCTGCTGCGCGGCACCAAGCGCGAGGATGTGCAGCGCGGTCAAGTGCTGTGCAAGCCGGGCAGCGTCAAGCCGCACACGCACTTCACAGCCGAGATCTACGTGCTGAGCAAGGAAGAGGGCGGACGCCACACGCCGTTCTTCAACAACTACCGCCCGCAGTTCTACTTCCGCACGACGGACGTGACCGGCGCGGTCGAGTTGCCGAAGGACAAGGAGATGGTGATGCCGGGCGACAACGTCAGCATCACGGTCAAGCTGATCAATCCGATCGCGATGGAAGAGGGCCTGCGCTTCGCGATCCGCGAAGGTGGTCGCACTGTCGGCGCCGGCGTCGTCGCCAAGATCCTCGAGTAAGGCGGACACCATGCAAAAGCAAAAGATCCGCATCCGCCTGAAAGCCTTCGACTACAAGCTGATCGACCAGTCGGCTCTGGAGATCGTCGAAACCGCCAAACGCACCGGCGCGATCGTCAAGGGCCCGGTGCCCCTGCCGACGCGCATGCAGCGTTTCGACATCCTGCGTTCGCCGCACGTCAACAAGACGAGCCGCGACCAGTTCGAGATCCGCACGCACCAGCGCCTGATGGACATCGTCGACCCGACGGACAAGACGGTCGACGCGCTGATGAAGCTGGACCTGCCGGCTGGCGTCGACGTCGAGATCAAGCTGCAGTGATGACCGGCTGGCTTGTCGGATAACCGGCAAGCCAGCTATACTCGCAAGCTTTTCGCGGCGGCCCATGATGGCCGCCCGAACGCGTCAGGACACTGACGCATACCGCTCCCGGCCAATCGATGTCGGGTGATTGAAACAAAGGCGCTGGGCGTCCGAGTGAACTCGGGCAAACGGTGCTGGAGAAAAGCCATGACGACAGCTGCAAACAGCTATCGCCTCGGTTTGCTGGGCCGCAAGGTCGGCATGATGCGCATCTTCACGGACGACGGCGACGCCGTTCCCGTGACGGTGCTCGACGTGTCGAACAACCGCATCACCCAGGTCAAGACCGAGCAGACCGACGGCTACAACGCCCTGCAAGTGGCGTTCGGTGCGCGCAAAGCCTCGCGCGTGACCAAGCCGGAAGCCGGCCACCTCGCGAAAGCGGGCGTGGAAGCCGGTGAGATCCTCCAGGAATTCCGCGTGCCGGCCGATGTGGTCGGCCAGTACGCCGCTGGCGCCTCGGTGCCGGTGACGCTGTTCGCCGTCGGCCAGAAGGTCGACGTGCAGGGCACCTCGATCGGCAAGGGCTTCACCGGCACGATCAAGCGTCACAACTTCAGCTCGCAGCGCGCGTCGCACGGCAACAGCCGTTCGCACAACGTCCCGGGCTCGATCTCGATGGCGCAGGACCCGGGCCGCGTGTTCCCGGGCAAGCGCATGTCGGGTCACATGGGCGACGAGACCGTCACGACGCAGAACCTCGACATCGTGCGCATCGACGAAGCGCGCCAGCTGCTGCTGGTCCGCGGCGCCGTGCCGGGTTCCAAGAGCGGCTTCGTGACCGTGCGTCCGGCCGTCAAGGCCCGCGCCGCCAAGGGTGGCGCTGTTGCCGCGCCGGCCAAGAAGGGAGCCTGACCATGCAACTCGAGCTCCTGAACGAACAAGGCCAGGCGACCTCCAAGGTCGACGCGCCGGACACCGTGTTCGCACGCGACTACAACGAAGCCCTGGTGCACCAGGTCGTCGTTGCCTACCAGGCCAATGCGCGCCAAGGTACCCGCGCGCAGAAGAACCGCGAGTCGGTCAAGCACAGCACCAAGAAGCCGTGGCGCCAGAAGGGCACCGGCCGCGCGCGCGCCGGCATGACCTCGTCGCCGATCTGGCGTGGAGGCGGTCGTGCCTTCCCGAACCTGCCGGACGAGAATTTCTCGCACAAGGTCAACAAGAAGATGTATCGCGCCGGCATGGCGTCGATCTTCTCGCAGCTGGCTCGCGACGGCCGCCTGGCGGTGGTGGATTCCATCTCCGTCGATGCGCCGAAGACCAAGCTGCTGGCTGCCAAGTTCAAGGCCATGGGCCTCGATTCCGTGCTGGTGATCGCCGACTCGGTCGACGAGAACCTGGCGCTGGCGTCGCGCAACCTGGCCAACGTGCTGGTGATCGAGCCGCGCTACGCCGATCCGCTGTCGCTGGTCTTCTACAAGAAGGTGCTGGTGACCAAGGGCGCGATCGAGCAGCTCAAGGAGATGTTCGCATGAGCCACGGTGTCCAACCCACCAAGTTCGATGAGGGCCGCCTGGCCCAGGTGCTGATTTCGCCGATCGTGTCCGAGAAGGCCACGAGCGTTGCCGAGAAGCACAACCAGGTGCTGTTCAAGGTGCTGCGCGATGCCACCAAGACCGAGATCAAGGCCGCCGTGGAGCTGCTGTTCAAGGTCGAAGTGAAGTCCGTGCAGGTCGCCAACCAGAAGGGCAAGGTCAAGCGCTTCGGCGGCCGTACCGGCCGTCGCGACCACGCGAAGAAGGCGTACGTCTCGCTGAAGCCCGGCCAGGAGCTCAACTTCTCCGGGGAGGCTGCGTAAATCATGGCCGTCGTCAAAGTCAAACCGACCTCGCCCGGCCGCCGCGCCGTCGTGAAGGTCGTGCACAAGCACCTGCACAAGGGCGCGCCCGAGGCCTCGCTGCTCGAGCCGCAAAAGCAGAACTCCGGCCGCAACAACAATGGCCACATCACGATGCGCCACAAGGGTGGTGGGCACAAGCACCACTACCGCGTCGTCGATTTCGTCCGCAACAAGGACGGCATCCCGGCGAAGGTCGAGCGTATCGAGTACGACCCGAACCGCACCGCGCACATCGCGCTGGTGTGCTACGCCGATGGCGAGCGCCGCTACATCATCGCCCCGCGTGGCCTGGAAGTCGGCGCGACGCTGCTGTCCGGCGCCGAGGCGCCGATCAAGGCCGGCAACACGCTGCCGATCCGCAACATCCCGGTCGGTGCGACGATCCATTGCGTCGAGATGCTGCCTGGCAAGGGCGCGCAGATCGCGCGTTCGGCCGGCACTGCGGTGACGCTGATGGCGCGTGAAGGCATCTACGCCCAGGTTCGCCTGCGCTCGGGTGAGGTTCGCAAGATCCACATCGACTGCCGCGCGACGATCGGCGAAGTGTCGAACGAAGAGCACAACCTGCGCCAGTACGGCAAGGCCGGTGTCAAGCGCTGGATGGGCATCCGCCCGACGGTGCGCGGCGTCGCGATGAACCCGGTGGACCACCCGCACGGCGGCGGCGAAGGCCGCACCGGCGAGGCGCGCGCTCCGGTGTCGCCGTGGAACACGCTGACCAAGGGCTACCGCACCCGCAACAACAAGCGCACGCAGACCATGATCGTGTCGCGTCGCAAGAAGTAAGGGTCCACCATGGCACGCTCACTCAAGAAGGGTCCGTTCGTGGACCACCACCTGATGGCCAAGGTCGACAAGGCCGTTGCCATCAAGGACAAGAAGCCGATCAAGACCTGGTCGCGCCGCTCGACGATCCTGCCCGATTTCATCGGTCTGACGATCGCCGTGCACAACGGCAAGCAACACGTCCCCGTGTATGTGACCGACCAGATGGTCGGCCACAAGCTCGGCGAGTTCGCCATGACCCGCATGTTCAAGGGTCACCCGGCGGACAAGAAGGCGAAGAAGTAAGGGGCCGACGATGGAAACCAAAGCAATCGTCCGCGGTGTGCGCCTGTCGGTCGACAAGGGCCGCCTGGTGGCTGACCTGGTCCGCGGCAAGAAAGTGGACCAGGCGCTGAGCATCCTCGCCTTCACGCAGAAGAAGGCCGCCGGCATCGTCAAGAAGGCGCTCGAGTCCGCGATCGCGAACGCCGAGCACAACGACGGCGCCGATATCGACGAACTGACGATCAAGTCGATCTACGTCGAGCAGGGTGCGACGCTGAAGCGCTTCTCCGCACGCGCCAAGGGCCGTGGCAACCGCATCAGCAAGCCGACCTGTCACATCTTCGTGACCGTCGGCAACTGAGGCTAGGAAGAGGACCATGGGACAAAAAATCCATCCGACCGGCTTCCGCCTGGCCGTCACGCGTGCCTGGGCTTCGCGCTGGTACGCCTCGAACCGCAACTTCGCCGGCATGCTGGCCGAAGACCTGCAGGTGCGCGAGTTCCTGAAGAAGCGCCTGAAGAATGCCGCGGTCTCGCGCATCCTGATCGAGCGCCCGGCCAAGAACGCCCGCATCACGATCTTCTCGGCGCGCCCGGGTGTCGTGATCGGCAAGAAGGGCGAGGACATCGAGAACCTGAAGGCCGAACTGGCGCGCCGCCTGGGCGTGCCGGTCGCGGTGAACATCGAGGAAGTGCGCAAGCCCGAAATCGATGCGCAGCTGATCGCCGACTCGATCACCCAGCAGCTCGAGAAGCGCATCATGTTCCGCCGTGCGATGAAGCGCGCAATGCAGAACGCGATGCGCCTGGGCGCCCAGGGCATCAAGATCATGTCGGCCGGCCGGCTGAACGGCATCGAAATCGCGCGCACCGAGTGGTACCGCGAAGGCCGCGTGCCGCTGCACACGCTGCGCGCAGACATCGACTACGGCTTCTCGGAAGCCAAGACCACGTACGGCGTCATCGGCGTCAAGTGCTGGGTCTACCGTGGTGACAACCTCGGCCGCGGAGACGCGCCGGGCACCACCAAGCCCGAGGGTCAGGAAGAAGATCGCCGCCCGCGTCGCGGTCCGCGTCCTGGTGGCCCGGGTGCGCCCGACCGCCGTGGTCCCCGCCCCGGCGGCGACCGCGACCGCGGTGCCCGTGCCGACGCGCCCCGCACCGACGTGGTTTCCCCCGTCTCGCCCGACAGCAAGCCGGGCGATGCCCCGGCTGGCGACCGCCCGGCCGTCAAGCGCGTGCGCAAGGCGCCCGCGCCCGGCACCGGCGCGTAAGGAGAAAAGAACATGCTGCAACCAGCACGTCGCAAGTTCCGCAAGGAACAGAAGGGCCGCAACACCGGCATCGCCACGCGCGGTGCTGCCGTGTCGTTCGGCGATTTCGGCCTCAAGGCCACCGAGCGCGGCCGCATCACCGCCCGCCAGATCGAAGCCGCTCGCCGGGCGATCTCGCGTCACATCAAGCGCGGCGGCCGCATCTTCATTCGCATCTTCCCGGACAAGCCGATCTCGCAGAAGCCGGCCGAAGTGCGGATGGGTAACGGCAAGGGCAACCCCGAGTACTACGTCGCCGAAATCCAGCCGGGCAAGGTGCTGTACGAACTGAACGGCGTGCCCGAGCAACTGGCGCGCGAAGCGTTCACGCTGGCCGCTGCCAAGCTGCCGCTGCGCTGCACCTTCGTCTCGCGCCAGGTCGGCGCCTGACCCGGAGTAACACCATGACCAAAGCATCTGATCTGCGCGCCAAGGACGTCGCGGGCCTCGAGAAGGAGGTCACCGACCTCCTGAAGGCTCACTTCGGCCTGCGCATGCAGAAGGGCACGCAGCAACTGGGTAACACCACGACGCTGCGCATCACCCGCCGTGACATCGCTCGCGCCAAGACCATCCTGGCCGAGAAGAAGAAGGGAGCCGCGAAATGAGCGAAGCCCAAGTCCAAGCCCAGCAAGCGCCGCTGAAGAACACCCGCACGTTGATCGGCCGCGTCGTCAGCGACAAGCGGTCCAAGACGGTGACCGTGCTCGTCGAGCGCCGCGTCACGCACGAGCTGTACGGCAAGATCGTCGGCCGCTCGCGCAAGTACCACGCCCACGACGAAAAGGGCGAGTACCACATGGGTGACCTGGTCGAGATCGCCGAAGGCCGTCCGATCAGCAAGACCAAGTCCTGGGTCGTCACCAAGCTGCTGCAGAAGGCAGCGCTGGTCTAAGCCGATCCACGCGGCGGGGCATCGGCTCCGCGCGCCCTCGACGGCCGGAACGCTGGAATACTGGCGCCCGGCCGTTGTCCATTCCACACGAGGAGATTTGCATGATCAAGGTTGGCGACAAGTTGCCCGCGGGCACATTGAACGAGTTCATCGAGGTCGAGGGCAATGGCTGCTCGATCGGTCCGAACACCTTCGATGTGCAGAAGGAAAGCGCCGGCAAGACGATCGCGATCTTCGGTCTGCCGGGCGCGTTCACGCCGACCTGCTCGGCCAAGCACGTTCCAGGTTATGTCGCGAGATTTGACGAGCTGAAGGCGGCCGGTGTCGACGAGATCTGGTGCGTGTCGGTCAACGATGCTTTCGTGATGGGTGCCTGGGGCCGCGACCAGCACTCGGGCGGCAAGGTGCGCATGATGGCCGATGGCAGCGCGGACTTCGCCAAGGCCACGGGCCTCACGCTGGACCTGACTGCCAAAGGCATGGGTCTGCGCTCGGCGCGCTACTCGATGTTGGTCAAGGATGGTGTCGTCAAGGCGCTCAACCTCGAAGGTCCCGGCAAGTTCGAGGTCAGCGATGCCGAAACGATGCTGCGCCAGGCCAAGGAAATTTCAGCCTGACGCTTGACGCCAGCGCGGGTTGGCACCCATAATCCGCAGCTTCGCCGTTGGTCGGCTCGCACATTCGTTGTGAGTCGATCGGCGGATCCGCCCAAGCAGTGTTGCCTCCCAAGGCGGCGCTGACGGGCCCAAGACTGACCGATGCGCCGATTTGCACTGCAGATCAGCGTGACGGGACAAGTTGGGGACATCAATGATCCAAATGCAATCGCGGCTCGACGTGGCCGACAACACGGGCGCGAAGTCCGTCATGTGCATCAAGGTGCTGGGCGGCTCCAAGCGCCGTTATGCCGGCATCGGCGACATCATCAAGGTGTCGATCAAGGAAGCTGCGCCGCGCGGTCGCGTCAAGAAGGGCGAGATCTACAGCGCCGTGGTGGTCCGTACCGCCAAGGGCGTGCGCCGCCAGGATGGTTCGCTGGTGAAGTTCGACGGCAATGCCGCCGTGCTGCTCAACGCCAAGCTCGAGCCGATCGGCACCCGCATCTTCGGGCCGGTGACGCGTGAGCTGCGTACCGAGCGCTTCATGAAGATCGTGTCGCTGGCGCCCGAAGTGCTGTAAGCGCCCAGATCGAAGGACAGGCCATGAACAAGATTCGCAAGGGCGACCAGGTCATCGTGTTGACCGGCCGCGACAAGGGCAAGCGCGGCACCGTGTCGCTGCGCGTCGACGAGGACCATGTCGTCGTCGATGGCATCAACGTGGTGAAGAAGCACGTCAAGCCGAACCCGATGAAGGGCACGACCGGCGGCGTGGTCGACAAGACGATGCCGATCAACCAATCCAACGTCGCGATCTTCAATCCCGCGACGGCCAAGGCTGACCGTGTCGGCGTCAAGACCCTTGCCGATGGCAAGCGGGTCCGCGTCTACAAGTCCAGCGGCGAAGAGATCAAGGCGTAAGAGGTCGACATGGCTCGTCTGCAACAGTTCTACCGCGAAAAGGTCGTGCCCGACCTGGTCGCCAAGTTCGGCTACAAGTCGGTGATGCAAGCGCCTCGCCTGACGAAGATCACGCTCAACATGGGCGTTAGCGAGGCCGTCGCCGACAAGAAGGTGATGGACCACGCCGTCGGCGACCTGACCAAGATCGCCGGTCAGAAGCCGGTGATCACCAAGTCGCGCAAGGCCATCGCCGGTTTCAAGATCCGCGAGGACCTGCCCATCGGCTGCATGGTCACGCTGCGCGGCGTCCAGATGTACGAATTCCTGGACCGCTTCGTGACGATCGCGCTGCCGCGCGTGCGCGATTTCCGCGGCATCTCGGGTCGTTCGTTCGATGGCCGCGGCAACTACAACGTCGGCGTCAAGGAACAGATCATCTTCCCCGAGATCGAGTACGACAAGATCGACGCGATCCGCGGTCTGAACATCAGCTTCACGACCACCGCGAAGTCCGACGACGAGTGCAAGGCACTGCTCGCCGCCTTCCGCTTCCCGTTCAAGAACTGATAGGCGTCACCATGGCCAAACTGTCCCTGAAGCAACGTGAAGCCAAGCGCGAGAAGCTGGTCGCCAAGTTCTCGAAGAAGCACGCCGAACTGAAGGCCGTCGCCAACGACGCGCAGAAGTCCGACGAAGAACGCTACCTGGCCCGCCTGGAGCTGCAGAAGCTGCCGCGCAATGCCAACCCGACCCGTCTGCGCAATCGTTGCGAGCTGACCGGTCGTCCGCGCGGCACGTTCCGCAAGTTCGGCCTCGGCCGCAGCAAGATCCGCGAGCTCGCCTTCAAGGGCGACATCCCGGGCGTGGTCAAGGCCAGCTGGTAATCAGCGGCAGCCCGAAGGAGATACACAATGAGCATGAGTGATCCCATCGCCGACATGCTGACGCGTATTCGTAACGCGCAGATGATCGAGAAGGCGGTCGTCGTGATGCCGTCGTCGAAGCTGAAGGTGGCGATTGCCCAGGTCCTGAAGGACGAGGGCTACATCGACGGTTTCGCGGTCAAGGCCGAGGGCGCCAAGAGCGAACTCGAAATCGCGCTGAAGTACTACGCCGGTCGCCCGGTGATCGAGCGCATCGAGCGTGTCAGCCGTCCCGGCCTGCGCATCTACAAGGGTCGCGACGCGATCCCACAGGTGATGAACGGCCTCGGTGTGGCGATCGTCACGACGCCCAAGGGCGTGATGACCGATCGCAAGGCGCGCCAGTCCGGTGTCGGCGGCGAAGTCCTTTGCTACGTGGCCTGACGAGGAGAGACGAACATGTCCCGCGTAGGAAAGATGCCGATCACCGTCCCGAAGGGCGTGGACGTGCAGATCAAGGAAGACCAGATCACGGTCAAGGGTGCCAACGGCACGTTGGTGCGGGCGGCGCACGGCCTGGTCACCGTCACGCTGGACGGTGATCAGGTGAAGATCGCCCCGGCCAATGACAGCGTCGAAGCCAATGCGATGAGCGGCACGATGCGTGCGCTGCTCAACAACATGGTCAACGGCGTGAGCAAGGGCTTCGAGAAGAAGCTCAACCTGGTCGGCGTGGGCTTCCGGGCCCAGGCGCAAGGCACCAAGCTGAACCTGCAGATCGGGTTCTCGCATCCGGTGGCCAAGGAAATGCCCGCCGGCATCAAGGTCGAGTGCCCGACACAGACCGAGATCCTGATCAAGGGGGCGGACCGCCAGGTCGTCGGCCAGGTGGCTGCCGAAGTGCGCGCAATCCGTCCGCCCGAGCCCTACAAGGGCAAGGGCATCCGCTACGCCGATGAGCGCGTGGTGCTGAAGGAAACGAAGAAGAAGTAAGGAGCCGATCATGCTGACCAAGAAAGAACAGCGCCTGCGTCGCTCCCGCCAGACCCGTGCCCGCATCGCCATCCAGGGCGCGGTGCGACTGACGGTCTTCCGTTCCAACCTGCACATCTACGCCAGCGTCATTTCCGACGACGGCCAGCGCGTGCTGGCATCGGCCTCGACGGCCGAGAAGGAAGTGCGCGAGCAGATTGGCAAGGACAAGGGCGGCAACGCCACTGCAGCCGCCCTGGTGGGCAAGCGCATCGCCGAGAAGGCCAAGGCCGCCGGCGTCGAGAAGGTGGCGTTCGATCGCTCGGGCTTTGCCTACCACGGCCGCGTCAAGGCGCTCGCCGAGGCGGCGCGTGAAGCCGGCCTGCAGTTCTAAGGACCAAGCAAATGGCAAAGTTTCAACCCCGCGCCCAGACCGAAGGCAATGACGACGGTCTGAAGGAAAAGATGATCGCGGTCAACCGCGTCACCAAGGTCGTCAAGGGCGGCCGCACGCTGAGCTTCGCGGCGCTGACCGTGGTCGGCGACGGCGATGGCCGCATCGGCATGGGCAAGGGCAAGGCCAAGGAAGTGCCGGTGTCGGTGCAGAAGGCCATGGAAGGCGCCCGCCGCAACATGATCAAGGTGCAACTGCGCAATGGCACGGTGCATCACAACGTGCGCGGCGAGCACGGTGCGGCCAAGGTCCTGCTGGCGCCCGCGCCGGCCGGTACCGGCATCATCGCCGGCGGCCCGATGCGTGCCGTCTTCGAAGTGATGGGCGTGACCGACATCGTGGCCAAGAGCCTCGGTTCGAGCAACCCGTACAACATGGTGCGCGCGACGCTGAATGCGCTGAAGCGCTCGACCACTGCCGCCGAAGTGGCGGCCAAGCGCGGCAAGACGGTCGAAGAGATCTTCAACTGATCGGGCGGCGACGGAGTATTCCCATGTCGGACAAGAAAACCCTCAAGGTCAAGCTCGTCAGGAGCCCGATCGGCTGCAAGCAGTCGCATCGCGACACCGTGCGCGGCCTCGGCCTGCGCGGCGTGAACAGCGAGCGCGTGCTCGAAGACACGCCGGCTGTGCGCGGCATGATCAACAAGATCGCCTACCTGGTGCTGGTGCTGTAAGCACGGATTGCACAAGGACTGTCAACCATGCAACTCAACACGATCAAGCCCGCCGCGGGCGCCAAGCATGCCAAGCGCCGGGTCGGCCGCGGTATGGGCTCGGGCCTGGGCAAGACCGCGGGCCGCGGCCACAACGGCCAGCACTCGCGCGCCGGCGGTTACCACAAGGTCGGCTTCGAAGGCGGCCAGATGCCGCTGCAGCGCCGTTTGCCGAAGCGCGGCTTCAAGTCGAAGACGCTGAAGTACAACGGCGAGATCACGCTGGCCGATCTGCAGCGCTTGGGACTTGACGAAGTGGATCTGCTGACGCTGAAGGCCGCCGGCCTGGTCGGCGAGCTGATCAAGCACGTCAAGGTCATCAAGTCCGGCGAGCTGTCGCGCAAGGTGGCCCTGAAGGGCCTCGGCGCGACCGCGGGTGCCAAGGCGGCGATCGAAGCCGCCGGCGGCAGCCTGGCCTGATTGCCGTTGCGCTTAAGCTGACTGCGTAAGGCATCCACTTTGGCAACTTCGGCAAACCAGCTGGCCAAGAGCGGCAAGTTCGGCGACCTGCGTCGCCGGCTCGTCTTCTTGCTGCTCGCGTTGGTGGTCTACCGCGTCGGGGCGCACATCCCGGTGCCGGGCATCGATCCCAACCAGATGCAGCAGCTCTTCAGCGGCCAGCAGGGCGGCATCCTGAACCTGTTCAACATGTTCTCCGGCGGCGCCTTGGAGCGCTTCACGGTGTTCGCGTTGGGCATCATGCCGTACATCTCCGCGTCGATCATCATGCAGCTGATGACCTACGTGATCCCGACGCTGGAGTCGTTGAAGAAGGAAGGCGAAGCGGGTCGCCGCAAGATCACGCAGTACACGCGCTACGGCACGCTCGGCCTGGCGATCTTCCAATCGCTCGGCATCGCGCTGGCGTTGGAGGGCTCGCAAGGCCTGGTGATCTCGCCCGGGTTCGGTTTCCGCATCACCACGGTGGTCAGTCTGACCGCCGGCACGATGTTCCTGATGTGGCTCGGCGAGCAGATCACCGAGCGCGGCCTGGGCAACGGCATCTCGATCCTGATCTTCGGCGGTATCGCGGCCGGCTTGCCGGGTGCGATCGGCGGCCTCTTCGAACTGGTGCGTACCGGCGCGATGAGTCCGATTGCGATGATCTTCATCATCACCCTCGTGGTGTTGGTGACATTCGCGGTGGTGTTCGTTGAGCGTGGCCAGCGCAAGATCCTCGTCAACTACGCGAAGCGCCAGGTCGGCAACAAGGTCTACGGTGGCCAGTCGTCGCACCTGCCGCTGAAGCTGAACATGTCGGGCGTGATCCCGCCGATCTTCGCGTCGTCGATCATCCTGCTGCCGGCGACGATCGTCGGGTGGTTCGCCACGGGTGATGGCCTGCGCTGGCTGAAGGACATCTCGGCGGCGCTGTCGCCGGGGCAGCCGATCTACGTGCTGCTGTACGCAGCGATGATCGTGTTCTTCTGCTTCTTCTACACGGCGCTCGTCTTCAACAGCCGCGAGACCGCGGACAACCTGAAGAAGAGCGGCGCGTTCATCCCGGGCATCCGGCCGGGCGAGCAGACGGCACGCCACATCGACAAGATCCTGTCGCGCCTGACGCTGGCCGGCGCGATCTACATCACCGGCGTCTGCCTGCTGCCGGAGTTCCTGGTTCTGAAGTACAACGTGCCGTTCTATTTCGGCGGCACATCCCTGCTGATCATCGTGGTGGTCACGATGGACTTCTGGGCGCAGGTTCAGTCCTACGTGATGAGCCAGCAATACGAGTCGCTGTTGAAGAAAGCCAATTTCAAGGCAGGCTGAGGATGTCCAAGGACGACGTCATCCAGATGCAGGGTGAGATCCTCGAGAACCTGCCCAATGCCACCTTTCGCGTGAAACTGGAAAACGGGCATGTGGTGCTCGGCCATATCTCGGGAAAGATGCGCATGCATTACATCCGCATCCTGCCGGGCGACAAGGTGACGGTTGAATTGACGCCCTACGATTTGAGTCGCGCTCGCATCGTGTTCCGCGCGAAGTGAGTGCTTGAAGGAGAAGACGATGAAAGTCTCTGCATCGGTCAAGAAGATGTGCCGCAACTGCAAGATCATCCGCCGCAAGGGTGTGGTGCGCGTGATCTGCACTGATCCGCGCCACAAGCAGCGTCAAGGTTGAGATAAGAGGTTCAGAACATGGCACGCATTGCTGGCATCAATATTCCGCCGCACAAGCACGCCGAGATCGGCCTGACGTCGATCTACGGCATCGGCCGGACCACCGCGCAGAAGATCTGCGAGTCGGTGGGCATCGCCTACTCCAAGAAGATCAAGGATCTGACGGATTCCGACCTCGAGCGCATTCGCGAAGAGGTGGGCAAACTGACGATCGAGGGCGACCTGCGCCGCGAGCTGTCGATGAACATCAAGCGCTTGATGGACCTCGGCTGCTACCGTGGCCTGCGGCACCGCCGCGGCCTGCCGCTGCGCGGCCAGCGCACGCGCACCAACGCCCGCACCCGCAAGGGTCCGCGCAAGGGTGCCGCGGCGCTGAAGAAGTAAGCCCCCCGCATCTGATCGAGACATCACATGGCCAAAGCACCTGCCAATACCGCGGCGCGCCGCGTGAGCAAGAAGATCCGCAAGAACGTTGCGGACGGCATCGCTCACGTGCACGCCTCGTTCAACAACACCATCATCACGATCACCGATCGCCAGGGCAGCTCGCTGGCCTGGGCGTCGTCGGGCGGCCAGGGCTTCAAGGGCTCGCGCAAGTCGACGCCGTTCGCGGCGCAGGTCGCGGCTGAAGTCGCCGGTCGCGCGGCCCAGGAACAGGGCATCAAGAACCTCGACGTCAAGATCAAGGGCCCCGGTCCGGGTCGCGAGTCGTCGGTGCGCGCACTGGCTGCGCTCGGCATCCGCATCAACTCGATCAGCGACGTGACGCCGGTGCCGCACAACGGCTGCCGGCCGCAGAAGCGCCGCCGCATCTAAGGCAGCGTCATGACAGCGGCAGCGATGCCGCTATAATGAGCAGTTTTCCGTTCGCCGGCGGCGCCGAGTGTGCCTGCCGGCAATTTCGTTGACGGGCCCCGTTTCTCTGGTGCCCGCTGCGATCAAGCCCACCGTCTGAGCGTCTTTCACAACACCCGCCAGACTCGCGCGACTCTAGCCTCGCGTCAGATTCACCTAAGGAAGCAACGTGGCACGTTACCTCGGACCCAAGGCCAAGCTGGCCCGCCGTGAAGGCACCGACCTGTACCTGAAGAGCGCCCGCCGCGCCATCAGCGACAAGGCGAAGTTCGATACCAAGCCCGGCCAGCACGGCCGCACCTCCGGCGCCCGCACCTCCGACTTCGGTCTGCAGCTGCGCGAGAAGCAGAAGGTCAAGCGCATGTACGGCGTGCTCGAGCGCCAGTTCCGCCGTTATTTCGCCGAAGCCGAGCGCCGCCGGGGCAACACCGGCGCGAACCTGCTGTTCATCCTCGAGTCGCGCCTGGACAACGTCGTCTACCGCATGGGCTTCGGCTCGACGCGCGCCGAAGCGCGCCAGCTGGTGTCGCACCAGGCGCTGATGGTCAACGGCAAGGTCGTCAACATCCCGTCGTACCTGGTCAAGGCCGGCGACGTGATCACGCTGCGCGACAAGGCCAAGAAGCAGCTGCGCGTGACCGACGCGGTCAAGCTCGCCGAATCGATCGGCATGCCGGGCTGGGTCCAGGTCGACGCGGCCAAGCTCGAAGGCGTCTTCAAGAAGGTGCCCGACCGCGACGAGTTCGGCGCCGACATCAACGAATCGCTGATCGTCGAGTTGTATTCGCGATAAGACGAAGTCGCAGGCTGCCGCCCATTGGTCGGCAGCCCTTGCAGGTGATGCTCCGCGTGCCGGGCACGGAGCAATCACACACCCCAGCCCGGCAGGGTCCGTCAGCCTTATCGGTGTAACGAGCCGAGGGTATTGAGAGGAACTGAGACCAGATGCAAACCAACCTGCTGAAACCCAAAGCCATCCAGGTGGAGCCGCTCGGCGGCCACCGCGCCAAGGTCACGCTCGAGCCGTTCGAGCGGGGCTACGGTCACACGCTCGGCAATGCGCTGCGTCGCGTTCTGCTGTCGTCGATGGTGGGTTACGCGCCGACGGAAGTGACGATCGCCGGCGTGCTGCATGAGTACTCGACGGTCGACGGCGTTGCCGAAGACGTCGTGCACATCATGCTGAACCTCAAGGGCGTCGTCTTCCGCCTGCACAACCGCGACGAAGTGACGCTGGTGCTGCGCAAGGAAGGCGAGGGCGCGGTGACCGCGGCCGACATCCAGACGCCGCACGACGTCGAGATCATCAATCCCGATCACGTCATTGCGCACCTGGCGCAAGGCGGCAAGCTCGACATGCAGATCAAGGTCGAGAAGGGCCGCGGCTATGTGCCGGGCAACCTGCGCCGCTACGGCGACGAGCCGACCAAGTCGATCGGCCGCATCGTGCTGGATGCGTCGTTCTCGCCGGTGCGTCGCGTGTCCTACGCGGTCGAGAACGCCCGCGTCGAGCAGCGTACCGACCTCGACAAGCTGGTGATGGAGATCGAGACCAACGGCGCGATCTCGCCCGAGGAAGCGATCCGCGCGTCGGCCAAGATCCTGGTCGACCAGCTGGTCGTGTTCACCGGCCTGGAAGGCACCGAGCCGCTGACCTTCGACCGCGAGCAGCCGCGCAAGGACAACTTCGATCCGATCCTGCTGCGCCCGGTCGACGAGCTCGAGCTGACGGTGCGCTCGGCCAACTGCCTGAAGGCCGAGAACATCTACTACATCGGCGACCTGATCCAGCGTACCGAGACCGAGCTGCTGAAGACGCCGAACCTCGGCCGCAAGTCGCTGAACGAGATCAAGGAAGTGCTGGCTTCGCGCGGGCTCACGCTCGGCGCGCGGCTGGAAAACTGGCCCCCGCAGGGCCTCGACAAACGCTGAGCAACAGCTCAGCGCACGCGTGCACCCTCCGGTACCTGACACGGCCGGAGGTCTCATAAAGAAAGGCAAGCACCATGCGTCACGGACACGGACTCCGCAAACTCAACCGCACCAGCGAGCATCGCCAGGCGATGCTGCGCAACATGTGCGTCTCGCTGCTGCAGCACGAGGCGATCAAGACCACGGTTCCGAAAGCCAAGGAACTGCGTCGCGTCGTCGAGCCGCTGATCACGCTGGCGAAGACGCCGTCGCTGGCCAACCGCCGCCTGGCCTTCAACCGCCTGCGCGACCGCGACATCGTCACCAAGCTGTTCGCCGAGCTGGGCCCGCGCTACCAGACCCGTCCGGGCGGCTACACGCGGATCCTGAAGATGGGCTTCCGCGTCGGCGACAACGCGCCGATGGCCTTCGTCGAGCTGGTCGACCGCCCCGAGCCCGTCGCGCCGGAAGCCGTCGAGGCCAGCGCCGAGTAAGTTTTCAGCACCGCCAACGACCGATCAGGGCCAGCTTTCACGCTGGCCCTTTTTGTTCCAAGCCCCGCTCCGCGCACGAGACAACGTCGTGCGCGAAAATCCCGCGATGAGTTTCCGCGTCCACCGTCCGTTCCAGGCACTCGCCGCCCTGCTGTTGATCGGGTTGCTGCTGCTGACCGGCATGGCGCGCGCGGCCGACGACTTCCTCGAACCGGAAAAGGCGTTCCGCTTCACGGCACGCGCCTTGAGCGCCACCGAGGCCGAGCTCAGCTTCCAGGTCGCGCCGGGCTACTACCTCTACCGCGAGCGCTTTGCCTTCGCCGCTGACGGTGCGACGCTCGGTGAGCCGAACATTCCGGCCGGCAAGGTCAAGTACGACGAGAACTTCCAGAAGAACGTCGAGACCTTGCGCGGCGAGCTGCGCATCGTGCTGCCGCTGACAGCGGCCGGTCCGTACACGCTGCGCATCACCTCGCAAGGCTGCGCCGACGCCGGCCTGTGTTACCCGCCGATGATCAGCCAGGCGCGGCTCGACACGGCAGCGGTCACGGCAGCCACCTCGACGTCACCCGGCACCACGGCTGCCAGTTCGTGGGGCGACGGCTCGATGGTCGAGTCGGCGCTGCAGTCCGGGCACTTCTGGCGCATCGTCGGCGTCTTCCTGCTGGTCGGCGTGCTGCTGTCGCTGACGCCCTGCGTGCTGCCGATGCTGCCGATCCTGTCGTCGATCATCGTCGGCACGCAGCGCGCCCCGAGCCGAGGCCGGGGCCTGATGCTCGCCGCCAGTTATTCGCTCGGCATGGCGCTGGTCTACACCGCGCTCGGCGTCGCCGCCGGGCTGGCCGGCGAGGGCTTTGCCGCGGCGCTGCAGACGCCGTGGGCGATCGGCGCCTTCGCCGCGCTGCTGGCGGTTTTCTCGCTGGCGATGTTCGATGTCTACGAGCTGCGTTTGCCGGCCCGCTTCACGTCGCGGGTCTCGCACCAGTGCAACCGCCTGAAGGCCGGCCAGCTGGCCGGCGTCTTCATGATGGGCGGGCTGTCGGCGCTGATCGTCAGCCCGTGCGTCAGCGCGCCGCTGGCCGGGGCGCTGTTGTTCATCAGCCAGAGCCGCGATCTGGTCCTCGGCGGCGGGGCGCTGTTTGCGCTGGCGATGGGCATGAGCGTTCCGCTGCTGGTGCTCGGTGGTTCGTCGGGGCGCTGGATGCCGAAGTCGGGGCCGTGGATGTTCGGCGTCAAGCGCCTGTGCGGTGCGCTGATGCTGGCGGTGGCGATCTGGATCGCGCAGCCGGTGCTGCCGGCAGCGGCGGTGCTCGCGCTGTGGGGCGTGCTGCTGGTCGTCGTCGGCGTGCTGCTGGTGCGGCCCTTGGCTGCCGCGCCCGGCGGGGCTTCCCGGACCTGGCCTCGTCGCGGGCTCGGCGCCGCCGCGCTCGCGCTGGGTGCCCTGCAGCTGATCGCCGCGGCAACCGGCGGCCGCGATCCGCTGCAGCCGTGGGCGCACTGGACGGAAGCCGGCGCGCAGAGCCGAGAAGCCCTGCGCTTCGTCCGCGTGCGCAGCGTGGCCGAGCTGGATGCCGCGCTGGCCGGGGCCCAGCGCCCGGTGATGCTCGACTTCTATGCCGACTGGTGCGTCTCGTGCAAGGAGATGGAGCGCTTCACCTTCCGCAATGCCGAGGTCGCACGCCGCCTCGGGCCGGCGCTGCTGCTGAAGGCCGACGTCACCGGCAACACCGCCGAGGACCGCGCGCTGCTGCGCCGTTTCCGGCTGTTCGGCCCGCCCGGAACGCTGTTCTTCGACGCCGGCGGCCGCGAGATAGGTTCCGCGCGCGTGGTCGGGTTCCAGAGCGCCGGCCGTTTCCAGCGCTCGCTCGAACAAGCCGGACTTTGAACACGACACGGATTACCTAAGTCACCCCGGCCCCGACCGGGTGCTGCTTATCCTTGTCTTCGCTGACAGGAGTGAGCAGTGAACTTTGGTGTTCTCGCGGGTCTGCCCCGCAGCGTGTCGGTTGCTGCCGGCGCGCTCGCTTTGCTGATCGCGGCTGGCTGCTCGAGCCCGCCGAAGCCGCCGCCCCCGACGACCGTCGACGGCGCCATCCAGGCGTCGCCGCAATTGAACCTGAGCGTCAATCAGCGGCCGTCGCCCCTGCTGGTGCGCGTCTATGAGCTGAAGACAGCGTCCAGCTTCAACAGCGCCGACTTCATGGCGCTGTACCAGGGTGACCAGGCGGCGCTCGCCGCCGACATGGTCGCGCGCGAGGAGATCATGCTGCAGCCGGGCGAGAACCGGCCGTACAAGAAGACGCTGGGGGCCGAGACGAAATTCATCGGCGTCTTCGGTGCCTATCGCAACCTCGAGAAGTCGACCTGGCGCGTGGTCGTGCCGGTGCAGCCGAACAAGGCACAGAAGTTGTCGATCCGCGCCGGCGACCTCGCGCTGGCGGTCGAGGTCAAGCCGTGATCGCAGCCGTATGAGCTGGCGCAATCGGGTGGTCTGGTCGCAGGGCATGTTCCTGCAGCCGCATCATTTCCAGCAGGAATCGCGCTTCGTCGAACACCTGGTCGACAGCCGCACGCGTGCTTCGCATCCGTATGCCTGGGGCTTCTCGGAACTCGTGCTCGACGAGGCGCAGCTCGCGCTCGGCCGGCTCGGCCTGGTGCGCGGCAGCGGCATCCTGCCCGACGGCACGCCGTTCTCGTTCCCCGATGTCGATGCGATGCCGGTGCCGTGCGACGTCGCCGACGACATGAAGGGTGAGCTCGTCTGCCTCGCCGCACCGCTGGCGCGCGCCGGCGTCACCGAGGTCGACTTCGGCGATGGCCATGGCGACGACCTGTGCCGGCTGCGCGCGATCGACACCGAGCTGCGCGACCACACCAACGCCGGCGACGATCCCGAGCCGATCCAGACCGGCGCGCTGAACCTGCGGCTGCTGCGCGCGCGAGACGCCGGTGATGCCTACGCCGTGCTCGGCGTCGCGCGGGTGGTCGAGAAACGCAGCGATGGCCAGCTGGTGCTCGACCGCGGCTACTTCGCGCCGCAGACCCGTATCGAAGCCAGCGGCCAGCTGTCGGCGATGGCCGGCCTGCTGCACGGCCTGGTGCAGCAGCGCGCCCGCCTGCTCGCCAGCCGCATGGGCCAGCTCGGCAAGGGCGTCTCGGAAGTCGCCGACTTCCTGATGCTGCTGTCGCTGAACCGCGCCGAGCCGGTGTTCCGCCAGTACGCGGGCGCGCCGAGCGTGCACCCCTGGGACTTCTACCTCGGCTGCGTCGAGCTGGCCGGCGACTTGTCGACCTTCCAGCCGCCGCGCCGCCACCCGCCCGACTATCCGGTCTACAAGCACGACGACCTGCAGAGCGTGTTCGCGCCGGTGATCGAGCACCTGCGCGAGCTGTTGTCGGCCGAGCTGCAGCGCCATGCCGTGCAGATCGAGCTGACCGACCGCAGCCACGGCGTGCGCACCGCGGTGATCAGCGACGGCGAGCTGCTGCGCTCGGCCGGCTTCGTGCTGGCGGTCAATGCGCAGGTGCCGGCCGAGCAGCTGCGCCAGCGCTTCCCGGCGCAATCGAAGCTCGGTCCGGTCGAGCGCATCCGCGACCTGGTCAACCTGCAGTTGCCGGGCATCGTGCTGAACAGCCTGCCGGTCGCGCCGCGGCAACTGCCGTACCACGCCGGCTTCCACTACTTCGAGGTCGAACGCCAGGGCGAGATGTGGAAGCAGCTCGAACGCACCGGCAGCCTGGCGCTGCACGTGGCAGGCGACTTCCCCGGCCTCGAGCTCGAACTCTGGGCGATCCGTCAGGCCTGAGGGCCTGAGCGCGATTAGACGAAGGCCAGCCGTATGGACCCGTCCCCGATCAACGACCCGTTCGCCCAGCTCGACGGCCAGCGCACTTTCATCAAGCCGACACCCGGCGGCTGGACCGGCTCGCGGCCGGCCGAGAGCGCGACGGTCGTCGGCGATGCCGCGGCAGCTGAAAGCGCGCTCGCCGAGCACGGGCTGAATCCGCTGCTGGCGGTGGCCAACAAGCTGCTGCTGACGGTGCCGCAGCTGCGGCGCACGCGCCAGGTCGCTGACCCGGCGGCGCTGCGCAGCGCGCTGGCGCAGAGCGTGCGCGATTTCGAAGCCGCAGCCCACCAGCGCGGCATCCCGCCCGAGCGCGTGATGGCCGCACGCTACGTGCTGTGCACGATGCTCGACGAAGCCGCCGGCGACACGCCCTGGGGCGGCTCCGGCGTCTGGGGCCGCAACAGCCTGCTGGCGAGCTTCCACAACGAGGTCTTCGGCGGCGAGAAGGTCTTCCAGCTGATGGCCCGGCTGGCCGAGAAGCCCGACCAGAACCGTGACCTGCTGGAGCTGATCTACGCCGCCGTGGCCTTGGGTTTCGAGGGCCGCTACCGCGTGATCGACAACGGCCGCGCGCAGCTCGAGGCGGTGCGCGACAAGCTGGCGCAGATCATCCGCCAGCAGCGCGGGCCGTATGCGCCGGCGCTGGCCCAACACTGGCAAGGCCAGCCGATGCAGCGGCGCCGCGCGCTGAGCTGGCTGCCGCTGGCGGTCACTGCCGCATTGGCGCTGCTGCTGCTGGTGGGCATCTACACCGCGTTCGTCTTCGCGCTGAGCGGCCGCACCGACCCGGTCTACGGCCAGATCCAGAGCCTGCGCCTCGCCCCGCCGGTCGCGCCGGTGGCGCAGCCGGCGCCGGTGCCGCGGCTCGCGCAGTTCCTGCAGTCGGACATCAAGGCCAACCTGGTCGCCGTGCGCGACGAGGTCGACCGCAGCGTGATCACCGTGCGCGGCGACGGCCTGTTCGCCTCCGGCAGCGCGACGCTGGTGCCCGAACGCGAGGCACTGATGGGCCGCATCGCCGAAGCGCTGGCCAAGATCAGCGGCGCGGTGCTGGTCACCGGCCACACCGACAACCAGCCGCTGCGCACCGCGCGCTTCCCATCGAACTGGCACCTGTCGGAAGAACGTGCGCGCTCGGTGCGCGAGCTGCTGATCGCCCGCGGCGTGCAGGCCGAGCGCGTCAAGGCCGAGGGCCGCGCCGATGGCGAGCCGATCGCCGCCAACGACACGCCGGCCAACCGCGCGCTGAACCGCCGCGTCGAGGTGACGCTGCTGACGACCCGCACCGACAACTTCGCCGCCCGCGTGCCCGGGGCACCGGCCACGCCGGCGGCGCCGGCCAGCGGAGCCAAGAAATGAAGAAGGTGCTCGGCTGGATCTTCAACCGCTTCGTGCTCGGGGCGGTGCTGTTGCTCGCATTGAGTCTCGTGATCTGGTTCGTGGGTCCGATCATCGCGATCGGCGAGTCGCGGCCGCTGGACAGCGAACGCGCCCGCTGGATCACGATCGGCGTGCTGGTGCTGCTGTTCGTGCTGTGGGCGACGATCTCGATCATCCGCAAGCGCCGCGGCAACAACCAGGTCGTCGACCAGCTGCTCGCTGCGCCGCCGGCCGGCGCCGGTGGGCCCGCCAGCGCGCAGGAAAGCGCCGACATGAGCGCCGTGCGCCAGCGCTTCGAGCAGGCGCTGGGCACGCTGCGCAAGGCGCGCTTCGGCGGCGGCAAGGGCGGTGTGGCGGCGCGTTTCAGTGGCCGCTACCTTTACGAGTTACCGTGGTACATGATCATCGGCGCGCCGGGGTCGGGCAAGACGACCGCGCTGCGCAACTCCGGCCTGCAGTTCCCGCTCGCCGACGCGGTGGGTGACCACGCGGTGCGCGGCGTCGGCGGCACGCGCAACTGCGACTGGTGGTTCACCGACCAGGCGGTGCTGATCGACACCGCCGGCCGCTTCACGACGCAGGACAGCGACCAGGCCACCGACAGCGCGACCTGGACCGGCTTCCTCGGCATGTTGAAGCGCTCGCGCCCGCGCCAGCCGCTGAACGGCGTGCTGGTGACGGTGTCGGTCGCCGACCTGATCGCCAAGTCCGGTGCCGAGCGCGCGCGCCACGCGGCCACCGTGCGCCAGCGCGTGCAGGAGCTGCACGAGAAGCTCAACATCCGCTTCCCGATCTACCTGCTGGTGACCAAGTGCGACCTGCTGGCGGGTTTCATGGACACCTTCGGCTCGATCGACAAGGCGCAGCGCGCCGATCCCTGGGGTTTCACCTTCGCGCTCGACAAGTCGGGCCTGCCGAAGCAGCCGCCGACCAGCGAGCTGGGGCCGGAATTCGACCTGCTGCTGCAGCGCGTCAGCGACGGCCTGATCGATCGCCTGCAGGGTGAGACCGACCTGCAGCGGCGCGCCCGCATCTACGGCTTCCCGGGCCAGTTCGCGAACTTGCGCGCCGTGCTGCAGGAGTTCGTCGAATCGGTGTTCTCGCCGTCGCCCTATGAGGCACAGCCGCTGCTGCGCGGCGTGTACTTCGTCAGCGGCACGCAGGAAGGCACGCCGATCGACCGCATGCTCGGCTCGATCGCGCGCCAGTACCAGATCGAGCGTGCGGTGCTCGCGCCGCAGCAGGCCAGCGGCCGCAGCTACTTCCTGTCGCGCCTGCTGACCGACGTCGTGTTCGCCGAACAGGGCATCGCCGGCACGAACATCGGCTGGGAGCGCAAGCGCCAGGCGCTGGTGCTCGCCGCCTACGCCGGCATCGGGCTGCTGGCGGTGGGCACCATCGTCGCGTGGAGCATCAGCTACGGCAACAACAAGCGCTATGTCGAGCAGGTCGCCGCGCGCGTCGAATCGGTGCGGCGCCAGGTGCAGGAGACGCCGAACCGTGCGTCGTCGAACCTGAACCCGATCATCAATGCGCTCGAGGCCACGCGCGGCCTGGCGACCGCCGGCGGGGGTGTCGCCGAAGGCGATGTGCCGTGGTCCTGGGGGTTCGGCCTGTACCAGGGCAACCGGCTCGACAGCGCCGCGCGCTCGGTCTACGACCGCATGCTGATCGACGCGATGCTGCCGCGCCTGGCGATCCGCGTCGAAGAGCAGCTGCGCACCGGCGCGTCGCAGCAGGAGTCGCAGTACGAGGCGTTGAAGACCTACCTGATGATGTACGACCCGGACCACTTCGACACCAAGGCCCTGAAGGCCCACGTCGAGTCGGACTGGGATGCGCGCCTCGGCCGCGAGCTGTCGACCGAGCAGCGCGAGCAGCTGACGCGTCACCTCGACGCGCTGCTGGCACAGGGTGCCGCGGTGTCGCCGCTGCCGCAGGACAAGGGGCTGATCGACTCGACGCGGCTGCAGCTGGCCTCCGTCTCGTTGCCGCAGCGCGTCTACAACCGCCTGCGCACGCAGGGGCTGGGGGCCGAGTTTCCCGAGTTCACCGTCGTCAAGGCCGGTGGCGGCAATGCCCCGCTCGTCTTCACCCGCGTGAGTGGCCAGCCGCTGACCAAGGGCGTGCCCGGTCTCTTCAGCTACAACGGCTACCACAAGGGCTTCCAGTCGGTGGTCGGCGACGTCGCCAAGCAGCTCGACGACGAGCAGGAATGGGTGCTGGCGATCAAGACGCCGGTTGCGAAGTCCGCCGGCGCGCTGCTGTCGGACAAGCTGGTCGACGACGTGCGCCGCATCTACCTCAACGAGTACGCGTCCACGTGGGAAGGCTTCATCGCCGACGTGCGCCTGGTGCCGGTGACCAGCATCTCGCAATCGGTGCAGACCACGCGCCTGCTGGCCGCGCCCGACAGCCCGCTGCCGCCGCTGCTGAAGGCGATGTCGCGCGAGACCACGCTGCTGGCCGGCTTCGGTTCGCTCGACTCGGCGGCCGACAGCGCGCGCGCCAGCGTCACCGGCAAGATCCTGAGCAAGATCGGCGTGCGGCCGACGACCACCGGCGCGCCCGAGGCGCGCATCGAGAGCATCGTCGACGATCGCTTCATCGGCATGCGACGGCTGGTCACCGCGCCCGAGGGCGGCAAGGCGCCGCTCGACGGCGTCATCGCGCGGCTCGGCGAGCTGCAGGTGCTGCTGACGGCGGTGGAGTCGGCATTGAAAGGTGGCGCCGCGCCGCCGGCCTCGCCGCTGCCGAACCAGCTGAAGGCCGAGGCCGCCAATTCGCCTGAGCCGGTGCGTTCGATGCTCGACAACCTCGGCTCGGCGAGCTCGAAGGTCGCGCTGATCCAGCTGCGCGAATCGCTGGCCCGTGACGTGCGCTCGCAGATCGGCGAGTTCTGCCAGCAGGCGGTGTCCGGCCGCTATCCCTTCGACGCCAGCTCGACGCGTGACGTCACGCAGGCCGACTTCGCGACGCTGTTCGGCCCCGGCGGCAAGTTCGACCAGTTGCTGCAGCAGAAGCTGCAGGCCTACGTCGACACCAGCACGCGGCCGTGGAGCTTCCGCCCGGTCGACGGCACGCCGCTGGGCACCGACCACGGCCAGCTGCCGCAGTTCCAGCGCGCGGCGGCGATCAAGGAAACCTTCTTCGGCCCCGGCGGCCAGGCGGCGACCTTGCGGCTGGAGTTCAAGCCCGTCGAGATGGACCCGGCGCTGACGCAGTTCGTGCTCGACGTGGACGGTCAGATCGTGCGTTATGCGCACGGGCCGCAGATCCCGACCGTCGTGCAATGGCCGGGGCCGCGCGGCTCGGGCCAGGTGCGGGTGATGGGCACGCCTTCGGGCGGCATGGTCAACGACGGTCCGTGGGCGCTGCTGCGCCTGTTCGACCGGGTGGCGATCCAGCCCGGCGCGGCGCCCGAGAAGTTCCGCGCCACCTTCGACCTCGACGGCCGCAAGGCGGTGTTCGACGTCACCACCGGCAGCGTTCGCAATCCGTTCCGCATGCCCGACCTGCGGCAATTCGGCTGCCCCAACGGCCTGTGATCATGCCTGCCTTGGAGCCGGCCCGATGAACGGCAGCCCGCACGAGCCGCCCGGCTGGTGGGGCAAACTGTCGTCGCTGGGCGACTTCGCATCGCGCCGCGTCACGCCGGAGTGGGTGCGCGCCTGCGACGACTGGCTGGCACGCTCGATCGCCATCAGCCAGCAGGTGCTCGGCGCGCGCTGGCTGGAGGTCTACCTCGGCGCGCCGGTCTGGCGCTTCGCCTGGGCGCCCGGCGTCATCGATCGCGACTGGTGGTTCGGCGTGCTGATGCCCAGCTGCGACAACGTCGGCCGCTACTACCCGCTGGTCGTCGTGCAGCGGCGCGAGCGGCCGCCGATCGACCGCATCGGGTTCGACCACCTCGAGCTGTGGTGGATGCATGTCGCGCGCGCGGCGATGCAGACGCTGGGCGAGCCGTCGACGCTGGAGAGCTTCGAGGCCGCGCTCGCGCAGGCGCCGCCGTGGCCGAGCAACGGTCCGGTGATGGTGCCGCAGCAGCGCGGCGTCGTCGCCGGGCGTGAACGCTTCGCCATCGCCCCGGGCTGCTCGCTCGGCCAGTTGCTGCACGGCCTGTCGGTCAGCGAATTGCACGGCCGCAATGCCGGCCACAGCTTCTGGTGGCCGATCGGCGACGGCGCGCGCGAGGGCAGCTTCAGCCTCGGCAAGGGATTGCCGGACGCGAGCAGCTTCGCCGAGTTGCTCGCCGGCAGCTGGTAGCCGCGAGTCCTACCGCCTGAAGCGCGGGACCGTGTCGTCCGGCCGATAACGCGTGACATCGGTGGGGTCCCCCACCCACACCGCGACGGCGCTGTAGTTGTCCTGCTTCGGATTGGCCAACGCGACGATGCGCCGCTCCATCAGCTCGAGCCACTCCTGCGGCGTGCGCGAATGGCCGAGCGAATCGGCCAGCTGCAGCGCGTCGATCGGGTCCCACCAGCCGTCGGTGCACAGCAGGAAGGCGTCGCCGTCCTGCAGCTCGACCGGCCGCACGACGGTGTGCGGCTGCACGTCGCCGTCGATGCCCAGCGCGGAGAGCAGCTGGTTCTTCTGCGGATGCGTGCTGGCCTGCGCGGCGGTGATCAGGCCGGCCTGCACCATGCGCTGCACGACGCTGTCGTCGGCAGTCACGAGGTCGGTGACGCCGCGCCGGATGCGGTACAGCCGCGAGTCGCCGACGTGCGTCCACAGCGCATGGCCGGCCTGGCCGTCGATCCACAGCGCGACGACCGTGCAGTGCATGCGTGCGTTGAGGTCGGTCGAGTCCTGGTGGCTCTGCACCACGGCATGCGCGGCGCGTACGACCTGCGTCAGCCCGGCCGGCGAGAAGCCGAGCGCGCCGTCCGTCAGCGCCGACTCGACGCTGGCCACCGCGCGCTGCGCCGCCTCGGCACCGCGGCGGTGTCCGCCGGCGCCGTCGGCGACCACCGCGAACCAGCCGTTGCTGGTGGCGCCGTAGCGCAGGTCGTCCTCGTTGCCCTGGCGCGCGCCTCGATCGGTGCGGCTGGCGATGCGGATGGCAAGCACGGCCTGAGCCCTAGCCGCCGCCGTTGTTGCGCTTCAGCCGTTCGAGCTGTTGCTCGTAGGCCGCCAGGAATGCTTTGCCAAAAAGGTTGTGGAAGTCCTCCTGCGCCTCGTCGCGGATCGTTTCGAAGTGCTGCAGGTACAGCTCCCACAGCTTGGCTTTGCGGTTCATCGGCAGCACGCTGTCGAGCAGCGAGCTGCCGACGAGCTTGGATTCGAGCTGCTGCGGCGCGAAGCGGCCGAGCATGCCGTCCAGCGCTGCGCGCATGCCGGCCACCGTGCCGATCGAGTGGCCGACCAGGTCGTTCATCGCGTCGGTCATCGCCGCGGGTCCGGCCAGGAAGCCGCGCATCGTCGGCCTCAGCAACTGCTCGATGCCGGTGGCGGCGTCGGGCGAGAACTTCAGCGGGTTGTTGCCGCGCGCCTGGATCACGGTGACCGCCGCGCGCAGCTCGTGCTTGGTGGTGGCGCGCACGGCGATCAGCTGCAGCGTGCCTTCGATGGCCGCGCGCAGCACGCCGCCGACCTCGCGCATCAGCGCCGGCGTCAGCCCCGGCAACAGCTCGGGCGGGATCGCGGCGCCTTCGCAGAACGCGCGCCACAACGCGTCGGTGTCGGCCGAACCCGGCGCCATCGCCGCTGGCGGCAGCGCGGCCGCGGGCGGCTGCGGCGTCGGTGCATGGGCTGCGGGCGCCGGGGGGGCGAACGGCGGCGCGGCCATCGGTGGCGCCATCGGCGGCGCGGGGGGCCGCACCTCGCCGAAGTCGAAGTCGACCGCCGCCGCGGCGACCGGCGGTGACGCCGCAACCGGCGGCGCCTCCGGCTCGATGCGTGCGGCCGGCGTGGTGATCGGTGGTGGCGGCGGGCTGATCTGCCAATCGAAACGCGTCGGCAGCACCGGGTTCGCAACCTCGGGCGCCGGGGGCACCGCGCGCGGCGCGGGTGCCCGCGCCGGCGGCGGCACGACCTGCGGCGGTACGAAGCCGGCCATCAGGTCGGGCGTGTGGTTGGCCGCCGACGGCGCGGCGGCCGGCGCCGGCCGATCGCTGCCTCCGAACAGCGCCAGGGGATCGACCGACAGTCCACCCGGTCCGGCCGGGACCGGCGCGCCGGCTCCGGCCCCACCGGCCGGCAGACCGGCCATGAAGTTGGCCAGCGGATCGTGGCTGCCGCCCGACGCGGCGGCCGGGCGCAGGCCGAAGACATCGTCGAGCGACGACGGCGGGGCGCTCGGAATCAGATCGTCGAAGGCGCCACCGCTGCCGCTGCGCGCCGCCGGGGCGGGGGCGAACGGGTCCGGCCGCACCGCGTGCGGTGCGGCGAAGGGGTCGAAGTCATCGGGCAGCTTGCCGCCCGGTGCCGGCGCCGGCATCGCGGCGCCGAGCGCCTGCGAGCTGCGCGGGATGCCCGCCGGTGCCGGCATCAAGTCGGCGAAGGTGTCGCCAGACACCTTGGTGCCCGGCGCCGGCCGCGCGAATGCCGGCGGCGCTGCGACCGGTGCGGCGGCCGGTGGACCACCGATCAGGTCGGCGAAGGGATTGCTGCTCGACAGCGGCGTGGCGATGTCCGACAGGCCGGCGGGTGCTGCGCCGGGGCGCGGCGTGCTGACCGGCGGCGGCGTCGACGGCTCGCGTGGCCAGGCATTGCTGCGCAGCGCGGTCGGCTCGGCCGCGGCGATCGCCGCGCGGCCGCGGGTGATGTCGGCGCCGTCTTCCGCATCGACGACCACCTGCAACAGGTAGCCGCCGATGCGCACCTGGTCGTTGTGCGCGAGCAGCGTGCTGTCGCCCTGGACCAGCGTGCGGTTGCCGATGATGATCGGGTTCGCGGCGCCGACGTTCTTGATCAGGTACTGCGAGCCGGTGCCGATGATCTCGGCCTGCAGGCGCGAGATGTGGCGCTCCGGATCGGGCAGCGCCATCGTGTTGTGGTCGGCGCGGCCGATGGTGCCGCCGCTGGCATCGAAGCAGGCCGTGATCGGCTGGGTCAGCGGCTGCTCGTTGAGCGACACCGCGAGCAGGGTGAGGGTCATGGCCGGTGTGGGATGGGTGCCCGGCAGCGGGGTCCGCCTTCTTCGGGGCAGGCCATCGTCGGCGGTGGCATCGGCGAGAGCAATGACCGAAAGTCATCCCCGCCGTGGTGGACTTCACTCCCCCTTGCATGAGCGTGTTGCGCCGACGTGTTTCGAGCTGTTGCGCACGGTCGTTCGGCTTGTTGCCGGCTGCTTCGCTGGCCGATAATTCATTTCAATGGGTTGCGCGCCATAGCGGCGCGGCGCGCCGCCCCTCGTTGTGGGGCTGGCCGGCCGGCTCGCCTGGGACCTCGGACCGTTCAGGTGAGCAACAAAAGATGACTTCCCGCTGTGATCTCCGTCGGCTGACGGCCTTGCTGGTGGGCGTCGGCCTGGTGGCGGGCTGCGCCCAGCCGCCGGGCAGCGGCGCCGCTCCCCCCGCTCCACGACCCGCGGCGCCGGCGCCCGGCGGTGGCCCGGCCCCCGCGCCGGGCACTGCGCCGTCCGACACCGGTGCCCCCTCATCGGCCGCCGCGCCGCTGTCGCCGCAAGCCATCCAGAAGGCCGTCACCAGTTCCATCGAACTGCTCGAAGCCGGCCATGAAGACCAGGCCGCCGCCGAGCTGCAGCGCGTGCTGCAGAGCGACCCGGGCCACAAGCTCGCGCAAAGCCTGATGCGCCAGATCAAGGACGATCCGGTAGCGATGCTCGGACGCGAGTCCTTCAGCTACCGTGTGCAGCCCGGCGAATCGCTGTCGCGCATCGCGCAGCGCTTCCTCAACGACGTGCACCAGTTCTACATCCTGGCGCGCTACAACGACATCAAGGTGCCGCGGCAGCTGGCCGGTGGCCAGGTCATCCGCGTGCCGGGCAAGGCGCCGCCTCCGGCCGCGCCGGTGCCGCCGGCGCCCGCGCCCGTGGCCACGGCGCCGCCGCGTGTGCCGCCAGCGCCCACGCCCGCTGCGTCGGCGCCCACGGCGCCGGATCCTGCGGCCGAAGCCGACAAGGCGGCGCGTGCTCGCACCGAGGCGATCACCCGCCACACGCGCGCGGCGCGCTCGGCGTTCGCGAAGCAGGACCTCAACGGCGCGATCCGCGCCTGGGACAGCGTGCTCGAGCTCGACCCGAACAACCGCACCGCGCAGCTCGAACGCCAGAAGGCGATCGACCTGAAGGAAAAGCTCACGAAGGTGAAGTGAAGGGCAGCGGCTTGCGCAGCGGCACGGCCGGCGCGGGCAGCGTGCCGCCCTCGCGCAGCAGCTGCAGGCGCTGACGCACGGTCGGCTGCGCCGCATCGAGCTGCAGGCTGCGTTCGAGCGCGGCGATGGCGCCCGGGCGGTCGGTGGTCGCGATGCGCTCGGCCTTCTGCACCAGCAGCTCCGCCAGCAGCTTGCGCGCCGCCGGCGTGTCGCTGCGCTGACCGGCGGCGGGCGCCTGCAGCAGCGCGATCGCGTCGTCGAGCTCACCTTGCCCGGCCAGCATCGAGGCATGCTCGACGGCATTGCGGTCGGCGTCGGCGCGTGCGGCCGACGCGGGCACGGGCTTGGACGTCGGCGGTCGCGCCGCGGCATCGGCCGCCGTGCGGCGCGCCGAGGCTTCCCGGGCGAAGCGCGCTCCGGGCGGCTGGCGCTTGTTGCGATCGCGCTCGAGCTGGCGCAATGCGTCGGCGGCGCCTTCGTGCTGCGGGTCGATCACCAGCACGCTCAGGTACAGCTGGGTCGCGCCGTCCGAATCACCGCGCCTGGCTGCGGCATCGGCCTTGGGCAGGCGTTCGGCCAGCGTGCTCTGCACCAGCGCGCGCATGGCAGCCAGGCGCTCGCGGTAGTCGCGCTGCTCCGGGCGCAGCGCGACCAGCGCTTCCCAGGCCAGCACCGCCTCGCCGAGCCGGCCCTGGCGTGCCGCGACATCGGCTTTCGCGCGCTGGCGGCGCTCGAAGGCCTCGACGCCGCCGGTGGTCGCCGGCGCCGGCGCTGCAGTGGGTGCCGGTGCGCCGGCCGCCGCGGGCGGCGCCGGTGGCGCGCTGCCGCAGGCGGCGAGCAGCACGGCCAGCAGCGCGGTGACGGTGCACCAGATCCTCATGGCGCGGACACGCTGCGGCTGATCTGCAGCTTGGACTTGAAGCCATCGAGGTCGAGATCGCCGAAGATCATCGTGCGCTTCAGCAGCGTCGGCTGGCTGAAGAAGGCATTGCCGCCGGGCTGCACGGTGACGCCGAGCTGGTAGCGCTGGCGGCTCATCGCGTCGAGCACCACGTCGTTGGCATCGCCGAACGGATAGGCGAACTGCTGCACCTTGACCTTGGCTGCGGCGAGCCGCTTTTCCAGCAGCTCGCGTGGCGCGCGCAGCTCGGTCTCGATCGCCTGCCGGTAGCGCTCGTCGCTCTCGCCGGCGCTGCGGTCGGTCAGGTTGCGGTGGGTCTTCGAATGGGCCTGGATGTCGATCACGCCCGAGGCCGCCATCTCTTGCAGCTGCGCCCAGCTCAGGCCGTCGGCAGCGCCGATGAAGTCGGTGTAGACGAACAGCGTCGCCGTGAAGCCGTGTTTCTTCAGCAGCGGCCAGGCGTGGCGGTAGACCGACTCATAGCCGTCGTCGATCGTGATGACGACCGAACGGCGCGGCAGCGGCTCGCGCCCGGCGAGGAAGCCCGCCACCTGCGACAGCTTCAGCACCTGGTAGTCGTTGCGCGCCAGCCAGTCGAGCTGGGCCGCGAAATTCGCCGGCGAGACGACCATCTTCGCGCCGCCGGCGCCGAAGCGGTGATAACACAGGATCGGCACGGTCTGCAGCTCGCCGTTGCGCACGCCGGTCGGGTTCAGCGGCTGCAGCGGCACGATCAGCGGCTGGCCGGCCTCGGCGCGCGGCACACCGTTGGCCTCGGCGATCGTCCAGTGCTTGTCGGCGTCACCGAGGAAACGCGCGGCGATCGCCGGCAGCTGGTCACCGTCGTGCGGCAGGTAGATCAGCAGCCGCTCGCCGCGGCCGATCACTTCGCCGGCCGCTTGCGGGAACGGCGGCGTCGCCGCGCGGCCCTGCGCGCGCGCGGCTGGTGCCGCCGGCGGCTCGGCCGCGGCGGGCGGCGCCGGCGCGCGGCCGGCGCAGGCGGCCAGCAGCGCGAGGCTCACGAAACTGCCGCACGCGGCGGCGCCGACACGGACGGCCATCGGACCGCCGCTCAGGAGGAGGAAGCGTCGCGGCCGCTCGACGCGGCCGCGCCGCGGCCGATCGAGGTCGGTGGCAACGGCGTGTCGATGCCCGCGGCGTTGCGGTCCTGCAGCGCCTGGGCCATCTGGTCGAAGGCGACGTAGAGCTCGCCGAACTCGTCCTTGCGCTGCTCGTTGATGCGGTGGTCGAAGCGGCCCTTGCCGATCTCGGCCATCGAATCGGCGACCAGCCGGATCGGCTTGGCGAACCAGTTGGCGACGAAGTACATCGCGATCGCGACCGCCGCCACCGTGACCACCGCCAGCACGACCATCAGCGAGATCGACAGCCGCGCCACCTGCGTCAGCGGTTCCTCGGGAATGCCGAGCGCGACGCGGCCGACTTCCTTGTCCTGGAAGGTGATCGGCGCATCGAAGCCGAGCACCGGACTGCCGCCCACCTGGTAGCGCGATGCGGCGATCGAGCCGCGGACCTTGCCCATCGCCTCGGCGGTCTCGGCCTTGTACGGCTGGCCGACCAGCGCGGGCAGGCTGGAGACGCGCACGATGCCGCCCAGGTCGATCACCGTGACGCGCTCGAAATTGCGCGTCTTCATGATCTCCTGCACCGCGACGTCGACCGCCTCCCAGTCGTCGCCGAGCACCGATGCGGCGTTCTGCTGCGCGATCATCCGCGCCAGCGAGGCGCCGTAGTCGCTGACCTGGCCCATCATCGCGGTGTACTGCCGCTGCGTGATCAGCGCCGCGGTGAAGCCCATCACCACGGCGACGATCGCCGCCATCATGGCCGCCCACTTCAGGCGCAAGGGAACGATGCGCGGACGGTTCTTCTCGCGCGCGATCTCGTCGAGCTCGGCCAGCACCTTGGCCAACGCGTCGGACAGCTCGCGGCCGGTCTGGAAGCGGTTGCCCGGCTGCTTCGCGAGGCAGCGGTCGACGACGCGGCGCAGCGACGCCGGCACCTCGGGCCGCAGCTTGTTGATCGGCGGATGCTCCTCGTTGGCGATGCGCGTGGCCACCGCGACCAGGCTGTCGCCGCGGAACGGCCGCTTGCCGGTCAGCATCTGGTACATCACGATGCCGGTCGAGAACAGGTCGGAGCGGCCGTCGAGCTTCTCGCCGTTGGTCTGCTCGGGCGACATGTACTGCGGCGTGCCGAGCACGTCGCCGACGCGCGTGTGCTGGCCGTCGCCGATCTCGTCCATGTGGGCGATGCCGAAGTCGGTGACCTTGATCGTCTGGCTGGCCTTGACCCGCATGATGTTGCCGGGCTTGATGTCGCGGTGCACGATGCCGCGGCCATGCGCGTAGTCGAGCGCGCGCGCCAGCTGCATGCCCATCACGACGACGTCGCGGATCGGCATCACCTTGTGCTTCTCGATCTCGTCGGCCAGCGACACGCCTTCGATCAGCTCCATCGCCATGTACGGCCGGCCTTCGATCTCGCCGACGTCGTGCACGACGACGATGTTCGGATGCGACAGGCCGCCCGCGGCGCGCGCCTCGCGCAGGAAGCGCGAGCGGTATTCATCGTCGGCGCACAGCGAGGCGTGCAGGAACTTGATCGCGACGTCGCGGTTGATCGTCGGGTCATGGGCCTTGAACACGGTGGCCATGCCGCCGCGGCCCAGGCGCTCGCGGATCAGGTAGCGGCCGATCTCCTGCACCGTGCCCTCGGACCGTCCGGCACTTCCGGGCAGCGTCAGCGCGCGCCGGCCGTCATCGGTCACCGTCACGGGCGGTCGCTGGTCGGAGCGCAGCACCATCGTCGGCTCATAGCCGACCGCCGCCAGCGTGGGCGGCGCGATCGTCACGACGCGCGTCGCTTCGGCGTCCTCGTCGTCGATGGGGGGCGTCAGCGGCTCGGTGCCCTGCGGGGGCATGGCCGGGGAATCTTTGGAGCTCATGGGCACGCTAGGACTCGGGCCGATCCGGGATGGACCAAGCCGGCGCAGTATGCGCCCGCTTATTGTCGGCTGGCGAGTGAACTACTGAATGCCGGCTTGCAATGCGCGCTGAACGTCGCGAACAAATGCTTCTCGAACCTGGGTCTGGCTGCGGCCGCTCAAGCGGCCGGCGAACTCGATGAAGGCACCCGGGCGCAGGTTGCCGTCGACGCCGACGATCACGCAGGGGGCATTGCTGCCGCTCCTGCAATCGGCCAGCGCACGCTCCTCGGCCCACGAGCCGACGCGCTCATTGCTGCCGAAGCCGAAGCTGATGACGCCGCCGCGCTCGCCGACGGCCATCGCACTCTTCCAGCGCAGCTGCTTGAAGGCCCGGTTCAGCTGGGCCAGGCGCTCGACGTCGGCCGGGTCGCGGGCCTGCAGCAGCAGCTCGAAGGCGTTGCCGAGGTTCAGCCGGGACTCGTTGGCGCGCAGTTGCGCGATCGCGTCGGCCCATTCGTTGGCCGGGCGCGCGGCCGGTTCGGGCCGCGCCGGCGCGGTGGGCGCCGGGGCCGGTCGGGTCGGCTCGGGCGCCGCGACCACCTGCGGCGGATCCTTTGCCCGCTGATCGGCCAGCGCCCGGTCGAGCGTGCGCAGGAAGCGGCCGCGCACCGTCGGCACGTTCTGCGGGCCGAGCAGGCGCGCCACCTCGAGCAGGCTGTCGCGGCGCAGCTCGCCGTTGAGCACCACCGTTGCGCAGCCGCCGGCGGGGCCGGCGAGCTCGCGGCAGCGCTTCAATGCGGCATCCTGCGCCGCCGCGGGCGTCGGGCGGGCGACCTGCCAGTTGAAGCGCAGGTGGCCGTCGGCGACGCCGAGTGCGAACGCGCTGTTCGGCGCGCGCGACTTCAGCATCGTGTCGAGGTCGTTGCCGATGCGCCGTTCGTCGTTGCTGTTGGCGTCGAGCAGCAGCGCCAGCGCGGCCGACGGTGCCAGCGTCGTGCGCACCGCTTCGAGTCGGGCGATGCGGCTGCGCCAGTCGGCCGAGAAGTCGGCGGCGGGCGCGGACGGTGCCGCGCTGATCGGCGCGGGCGCGCTGGCCAGCGACGGGTCTGCCGCCGGCGGTGCAGGCGTTGCCGCGACCGCCGGCGGGGCGGGCGCGAGCACTGGCGGCGGTGCAGGCGCCGGCTCGACAGGCGCCGGTGCGGGTGCAGGCAGCGGTGCAGGCGCCGGCGGGACGGTGGCCACCGGCGGCGTGACGGTCGGCGCGCTGGCGCCGCCCGAAACCGTGCCACCCTCGGGCGTGCGGCCGGAGCGCGCCCACCAGATCCCGGCGAACAGCAGCACGGCGATCAGCGCGCCGGCGCCGGCGATCAGGGGCGTCTTCGAGCGCGACCGAGCGGCTGCTGCCGCGCTGCTGGCCGCGCCCGCGGCACCCGGCGGCCGCCAGCTGGGCGCGCCGGGCTTGTCCGGCGGCGGCGCGGGCACCGCTGCCGGCGCTCGCGCGGGCGGCGGCGCGGCGCTGGCCGGTGGCGAGCCGCCCGCCGTGCCGGCGCGCGGTGGTGCGATCTGGGTGCGGCCGAAGGCCGACGCCGCGGCGGCCGCTGCGGCGGCGGCGGCCGTGCCGGCAGCCGCCGAGGTGCCGGCATGCGTCGCGTCGGCCGTGCCGATGGTGGCCATTGGTGGCAGCAGACCACTGCCGCCGCCGGCGGGCGGCACCGTGGTTTCGCCGATCAGCAGGTCGATGCTGTTGTCGCTCGCCGTGGCGGCCTGCCGCGTGGCCGGCGCGACGGGTGCCATGCCGGCGCTGCCGAGGCCCGCCGTGCCGAGTGTTCCGTGGGTGCCGGCCGTGCCCATCGTGCCGCCGGCCGAGCCGGACTTCGAGGTCGGCAGCACGACCGTCGCCTCGTCGCCCTTGACCGCCGCGGCGGCGCGGATCGCGTCGGCCAGCGCCGAGGCGGTCTGGTAGCGGTCGGCCGGCTTCTTGGCCATGGCCTTGCGCAACACCGTGTCCCAGGCCGGGCTCAGCGTCGCGTTGAGCTGGGTCGCCGGCGCCGGGTCGTCGTGCAGCACGCGCTGCATCACCGAGGTCACCGAGCCGGTGAAGGGCTTCTCGCCGGTCAGGAACTGGTAGAGCACGACGCCGCAGGAGAACAGGTCCGAGCGGCCGTCGACCGGCAGCCCGAGGATCTGTTCCGGCGCCATGTACATCGGCGTGCCGATCATCGTGCCGGCCTGCGTCAATTGCGAGTTATCCAGCCGGGCGACGCCGAAGTCGGCGACCTTGATGCTGCCGTTGCGCAGCAGGATCACGTTGCTCGGCTTGATGTCGCGGTGCGTGACGCCGCGCTCGTGCGCATGCTGCAGCGCGGACAGCACCTCGCCCATGATGCGGGCGACGTCGGTGGGCAGGAAACGGTGCTTGCTGTCGAAGTAGTGCTTCAGCTCCTTGCCGTCGATCAGCTCCATCGCGATGAAGGCCACGCTGGTGCCGCCGACGCTGGCGTCCTCGCCGTAGTCGTAGATCGCGACGATGCCCGGATGGTTGAGCCGGCCGACGGCCTGCGCCTCGCGCTTGAGCCGCGCCATCAGCTCGTGCGATTGCGGCCCGAGCTGATCGGGCCGGATCACCTTGATCGCGACGGCGCGCTCGATCAGCGGGTCGAAGCCTTCATAGACCACGCCCATCGAGCCCTTGCCGAGCTCGCGGCGGATCTCGTATTTGCCCAGGCGGGTTGGAATCGGCATCGTGCTGGTGCTGCGTTGGCGCCGGACAAGGCGCCTCGTCCCCGATCATGGCCGAGGCGGTGCGGTCGTGGCAATCGACGCCAGGCGCCGAACCGCACGCTGGGGACGCATTTCGCCGCTCGACATGACTTTCGGCTGTGGGGGGCGGCCGCCGCTAGCGGACGTTCCTCTTCACCAGCCGCACGAAGGCCTCGCGCACCTGGGCGGGCGTCCGCTGCGCGCCGAGGCGGCCGGCGAGCTCAGCCAGGGCCTCGCTGCGCAGATCGGCATTGCTCATCACGACCACGCAGCGCACCGTCGACCAGGCGCTGCAGCGCGCCTGCGCCGCCTGCTCGGCCCAGTCGGCGCGGCGTTCGCCTTGCGCGAAGTTGTAGCCGAGGAAACCTTCCTTGTTGATGCCCATCGCCAGCGCGCTGTTCCAGGGCAGGCGCCGCACCTCGGCCTGCAGCCGCTCGAGCTGCGTGCGCTCGTCGGCGTCTTCGGCGTTCAGCAGCGTCTGCAGCGCCTGCGCCAGCGGGGTCGATGCGGGCAGCGCGCGCAGCCTGGCGATGGGGCGCTCCCAGCTGCCGCGCGCGGGCGCCGAAGCGGAAGCCGAAGCGGAAGCCGAAGCGGAAGCCGGGCTGCTCGCGGTCTTCGGTGCGGTTGCGGCGACGGCGCTCGCTGCCGCGGCGGCGCTGTCTTCCTTGCGCATCGCCTGCGTGCTTGCGGCCAGGAAAGGCAGCAGCATGCTGCGCACCTCGGCGACCGGCCGCCGGAATTCGGCGGCCGTGGCCGCCAGGGCTTCGCGGCGCAGCTCGGCATTGACCAGCGCCGGCCGGCAGGTCACGCCGAAGCGGTTGAAGCAGCGTTTGCGCGCGCCATCGATCGCTGCCTCGGCGCTGGCAGCCTGCGACAGCCACGAATAGACCGCGTGGCCGTCCTTGGCGCCGATCACCAGCGCGATGTGCGTCGGGCGCCGCAGCAGTGCGGCCTCGAACTCCGCAATCACCATGCGTTCCTCGGCGTTCAGCGGGCCGAGCAGCAGCGCCAGTGCGGCGCGCAGCGTGGTGGTGCTGCGCGATTGCTCGAGCAGCGCTGCGCGGCGGACCCACTCGGCGGCGGGTGCCGCCGGCGCGGGCGTCGCTGCCACGGGGGGCGGTGCCGGCGGCGGCGGGCTCGTTGCCGGCGGCGGTGCCGGTGTCGGGGCGGGCTTGGGGGCGGGGGGGGGGGCCGGCGAGGGTGCGGGTGTGGGGGCTCTTGCAGGAGTTGGTCGCGATGCGGCGGCTTGCGGTGGCGGCGCGGCGCGGGCGATCGATGCCGCAGCAGGCGCCGGTGCCGGTGCCGCCGACGCGACCACGACCGGCGCCGGTGCCGGTGCCGGCGCGGGCGCGGGCGTGGGCGTGGGCGTGGGCGTGGGCGCGGGGGGCACGGGCACTTGCATCGCCAGCGTCGACGCCGCCGCTGCCGCCGGTGCCACCGCTGACGCGGCCAAGGCGGGCGGCGCCGGGCGCTCGCCCGGCCGCGATCCGACGTAGAGGCCGGCCCCCACCACGCCGAGCAGTGCGACGCCAGCGCCGGCGGCGAGCAGGGGCGTGCGGCTGCGCCGCGCGGCCCGCGCCGTCGCGGCCGCGGCCGGTCCTTGCACCACCGTCGCGTCGTCGCGCTGCTGCGCCAGCGCCGCGCGCAGCGCTTCGGCCATGGCCCGCGCGTTTGCAAAGCGCGCTTCAGGTTTCTTGGCCAGCGCACGCGCGAGCACCGCATCCCAGGCCGGGCTCAGCGCCGGGTTGGCCTGCGAGGGTGGCGACGGCTGCTCGTTGAGCACCTTCTGGATCACCGTTGTCACGCTGCCGCTGAAGGGCTTGTGGCCGGTCAGCATCTCGTACAGCAGCACGCCGCAGGAGAACAGGTCCGAGCGCCCGTCGACCGGCAGCCCGAGCAGCTGCTCGGGCGACATGTACATCGGCGTGCCGATGATCGTGCCGGTCTGCGTCAGCTCGGAGGTGTCGATGCGCGCAACACCGAAGTCGGCCAGCTTGACGCTGCCGTCGTGCATCAGGATCACGTTGCTCGGCTTGATGTCGCGGTGCGTGACACCGCGCTCGTGCGCATGCTGCAGCGCGCCCAGCATCTCGCCGAGGATGCGCACGCTGTCCTCGGGGCTGAAGCGCTGGCCGCCGTCGAACAGCTCGCGCAATTCGCGGCCGTCGATCAGCTCCATCGCGATGAAGGCCACCGCCCCGCCGCCGATCGTCGCGTCTTCGCCGAAGTCGTAGATCGAGACGATGCCGGCGTGGCTCAAGCGCCCGGCGGCCTGCGCCTCGCGCTTCAGCCGGGTGATCAGCTCGCCGGCCTGCGCGGCGTTGAGCTCGTCCTGGCGGATCACCTTGATCGCCACGCGGCGGTCGATCACCGGGTCGTAGGCCTCGTAGACGACGCCCATCGCGCCCTTGCCGAGCTCGCGGCGGATCTGATATTTGCCCAGGCGGGTCGGAGCCGGCATCGCGGCGCTCGGCGGTTGTGGTGGTGGGGTCAGTGGCAGGTGCTGCGCCGGGTGGCGAACCAGGGCCGCGCGGTGGCCCCGGTGGCCGGCAGCGGTGAGGTCAGGGTGATCGGAAAGGGCATGACCAGCGGGTGCCCCGGGGGCATTCCGACGATTGCAATGGTCCGCATGGTCGGCGGGCGGCTGGCGGCGGGCCAGCGCCGAAAGTCACCCCTGGCCGACGCCGCTATGCAGGAAGGCCGACATCAGGATGAATATGGCACCGACTGTCATCCAGGTGATGCCGGGCGGTCGGAGCCGCAGGTCGCGCAGGCAGCGCACTGCGCCGAGCACGAACAGGCCGCTGCCCAGCAACGTGAAGAGCCATGCCGTGTCGATCGTGGGCAAGGGGATGCGACCGGCGAAGGGGCGCGGCAGCGAGCGCGGCAATCAGCCCTGTAGCTCGGCCTTCGCGTGATACCACGCGCCCGGTCGAGCGGTCGAGGCCTGGGCCTGTGCCGCCGCGGCTGTCAGGCGGTCACGCTGAAACGCCACCGGCAGATCGATGTCGAGGCCGGGATCGATGCCGTGGCGTGCCTGCAGCTCGTCGATCATCAGCTCGCGCCACGGCAGCGTTGGCAGCCCGACCAGCAGGGCCTGCAGCATGACCAGCGGCGTGCAGGGTTGGCCGAGCCGGTAGCGCTGGCCCGCACTGAACTGCCCGCCATGCTCGGCCAGCCATTCACCCCAAGCCACGGGGCTGCGGGACAGGCGCTGCACCCGCTCGCCGAAGGGCTCGCCGTCAGCGCGGCGTGGGGCTTCGCCGCTGTTGCGCCAGCGCCGGAGCTCGCCGTCGGTCAGCTCATCCTCCTGGACCGACTCGGGTACGAGGGTTTGCTCGAACAGCGGCGCACCCGTGATCACGAAGAGCGCCTGGGCCGCGACATCGGCCAGTGGCTCGTGCTCGAGCAGCGCCACCAATGGCCGTACCGCCGAGAGCTCGCCGAGCATTCCGAGCGCGATGGGTACGCGCAAGGGCGTGTCGGCCCCCCGCAGTTGCTCCACCCAGGCCAGTGCCAACCGGCGGCCGCCCGCCAGTGCCGCAAGCTCGGCATCGTCGGCTGCGAGCGCAGCGGCCTGGGGGTCGTGCAGCCGCAGCCCCGAGCGCAGCGCCGCGATTCGCAAGATCGGTTCGGGTTCCACGTAGTGCGTTTGCAGCAGGGCCGGTAGCCCGGCTTCTGTGGATCGTCCGGCCGCCCACAGCAGCGCGGGCAGGTGGGGTCGGCGGCCGCGCCTCAGCGCTGTCAGGAGCGCGCCGTCCGTCGTCAACCGTCGACGCGCAGCGACCACCGCCAGCATTGGCTCAAGCCGCTCGTCGCCATCGCCGAGCATGCGCACACAGCCGGGCTGCCAGGTCTGCGGCAACTCGAGTGACAGCGCATCGGCGATGGCGCGCAAGTGTTCCGGCGTACCAGGCAGGGCGGAGTCGAGCACGCGCGAGAACAGCGATGGTTCGGCGCGCCGACCGAACACGCAGGCCACGCCGAAGAGCTCACCCGCGTCGTCGGCCGCAGCATGCGCCGCGCACACCTCGAGCGCCAGGCTGCCGCCGACCACCAGTGCGTCGGTGTGCGCTTCAAGCCGCTGCTCGAAGTCCCCGGCCGTGGTCCAGGACTGCGCGGGCGCCCGGCGCAGTGCGTGTGCCTGCGCGTACAGGAACCCGATCTCCTCGAGATGCTCCTCGTAGAGGCCGATGCGAAAGCTGCGCAGCGACGTGGTCATGGGTGCACCGGCGCCGAAGGGATCTGCAGCTCGATCGAGCGCACGTCGTGCAGACCGTTGCGCGCTGGCATGTGCGCGCGCCACGTCAATGTCAGCAGCCGCAGGTCCATGTCGATGAGCACGGTGTCGAGTTGCGGCACCAGCGCCACCCGCCGGCGTGCGCGGGTCTCGACCCAGCAAGCGGGCGTGGCGCGCGCAGGCAGACGAAATTCAACGCGTCCTTCCGGCGCTGCACCGATCACGACAGCCGTCTCGTCACCGCGCAGGTGGCCCGGTGTGACCAGGCCGGGCGAGCCGGCGTTGAAGAAGCGGCGGTCGAAGTCGCGTGCCAACAGTGGCTTGCGGGTCTTGGACCACGCTTCGTCATAGGTGCCGCCGAGTGCGATCCGGGGCTGCCAATTCGGCGCGATGAAGCCGAATCCGACAGGAGGCAGCTTGTCGCCGTAACCCGTATACGGATGTGCCGGATCTTCGAAGTTCGGCAGCGCGGCGTCTTCCGGCGCCGGCAGCGAGGCATCGTGAAAGCCAACGCCCACGGGGTTCTGAGGTTCACAGCGGTGGCGGTCAGGGTCGGCATGGCGGCGATCCCAGCCGCCGAAAGCGCGCTCGTAACGCAGCGGCATGCGCTCGAATGGCCGCGGCGCGGTGACCGCCGTGCCGGCAATGCGCCGCACGAGCCGCCGGTCGCCGACCACGCGAACGACCTTCTGCACCGGCCCGACGCGTACGCCGACCTGGCCTTCGGTCGCGCCGGAATGCGGTGCGTGGGCATGGCCGAGCAGCACGACATCGGTCCCGACGGGTTTGACGAACGCAACCTGCGGCTCCAGCCGCATGCTGGCCACGGCCGGATCGCCCCACCATTCGCCGCTGATAGCCGGCTCCGGCTGGCGTTCCAGCCAGCGCAACTCGCCGCCGACGCCGATGTGCCACGTGCCTTGGATCAGCGGCACCACCAGGGGTACGCCTTCTTCGTCGGATAGCGCGAGTGGCGTCAGAACGAGGCCGGTCGAATTCAGCAGCGCGGGGTGCGGCATGCCGGTCACCACTCCGGTGCCAGCGGCGGCGCGGTGCCCTGGCGCGCAACCGACGGGCAGTAGCGGTACTCGCGCTGCGTCGGCAATCCGAGCTGCACCGCGATGCGCAGCATCGCCAGGCCCTCGACGAAGATCTGCCGGCCGGCGATCAAGGCCGGCTCCTCGATGCGCGCACGTGCGCGTTCAGCGTCGATCTGCGCCGTGCGCTGATCGAGCAGCGCTTCGAATGCGGCATCGAAGGCGGCGGCATCACGGTCGGCCAGCGCGCGCAGCACCGGCACGCGGGCCTCTGGCTGGCCGTCGAGCACCTGCTCCCAGCGCTGGAACAGCGACTGGATCCGGCCCACGTCCTGCAGCGGTGCCAGGAGGGCATGAGCGATCTGGGCATGACACCAGTCGTCCTCGTACTCGTGGCCGGGCCGCCAATCGCGCGGCGAGAGCGACGCAATGTCGCGCGCGAGTGCAAAGTCGCCCGCCGCCACGGCGTCCAGAAAGGCATCGATGCGCGCCGAGGCTTGGTGATGGTCAGGCTGCCCCGTCTGCCTGACGCGCTGCAGGTAGGACACGCGGCATCGCCCGCTGCGAATCAGGTTGTGCGCAAAGGTGTCGTAGCTCGTCCGGGACAGCAGCGCGATGATCGCCGCCGCGCGCAGCTTGGCGCAGACGTCGATGCAGGCCTCGCCGAGATCGGCGGTCGGGTACGACGGGTTCTGGAATGCCGTCAGCCAGAACCCGATGTCGTAGGCCACGATCTCGAGGTAGTCGGCGAGCTTCATGCGATTGCCGTACGGACGCTCACTTCTCCGGATAGTTCGCGATCTCTGTCCAGCCGATGCCGCTGAAGCCCTGCTGGTCGATCGCAGCCGTCAGGTCGCGGTGTACCAGCGTGATGTCGGAGAACGCCTGCAGCTTGAACAGCGGCCGGCCGGCCGGAATGCGCGCCGGATCGATCACGAGCCTGGACATCGAGTCGATGGCACCTTCGACGAGGTCGCTCTCCTCGAAAACCGATTGCGAACGATCGATGCAGTCGATCGGATCGACGGGATGGACGATGAAGTAGTTGCCCGCGCCGCGTCCCTTGTGGTCGATGATCTTCAGCGGCAGGAACTCCACGCTCGGGAGTTGCCGCCCGGCCAGGAAGTCGCGCAGCCGCGGCGAGACGACGTTGGATTGGTTGATGTTGAGCACGTTGTCCGCCAGCACCAGGTCATTCGGAAAGTCAGGGTGCATGTGGAAGGCGACGTCGTCCGGAAAGTCGGCCTGCAGCGGCACGCCGCGACGCAGCCGAAACTGCTTCTCCAGCCCGGTCAGCTTGTTCAGCACACAGGCGTGCGGCACGGACACGTACTTCCAGATCACATACTCGGCAGTCACGTTCTAGGCTCCATGGGAAATCGCGGTCGCGATGCGCTTGATCCACTTGGCGACCGCTTCATTGAAATTGCGTGCGGGAAAGCCCTTCGTCGATACCTTGCTGTCCGAGGCCATCGAGAACGGGTGGCACCACTGCGGATCAGGAGGCTCCTTGCCGCCCAATGCCCAGGCATTGTGCGTGCCCTCCTTGCGGTTGCCGCGCGTCGACAACTCGGTACGGAACTGACCGGACAGCTTGTTCAACTTGCCCTCGAGTTTCTCGCCTTTCAGTGCATGCCCGGACTCTTCAATGGCATCCGCAAGTTTCTTGCATTCCACTTCGATCTCGTACGTGTAGCCTTCCTTGCAGTTGTGGTCGTAGTCATGTTGCGGAATGTTGGCGAACGGCGGCGCATCGACGCCAGCGGCGGCCGATCCGCCGGCGGCGGTGATCGTGCAATACCACTTGACGGTGTGGCCCCACAAGGGCATCGCGATCATGTTGTCGGCGTTGTTGATGCACCACTTGGTCTGGCGGATGACTTTCTCGATCGCCGGCAGTGCGACCAGATGCTCCGACACCGGTGCGACGCACAGAATGTGATGCGCCTCGTATTTCTTGTCGAACGTGAATGCACCGGCCTTGGCCTTGACCAGCCGCTTGAAGGTGTGGCCGAACCAGTCGGTCGGCTTGCAGACCTCGATGTAGGTCTTGCTGCCCGGACAGTCATCGCACTTGGGGTTCGCCGGCACGGCGCAGAACTGGCCTTCGCGCTTGCCCCGGTCGTGGTCGCCTGCCATCGTCCTTCCTTCGCTCAGAGGCGCTGCAGCAGCAGCGCTGCACGACCACGACCGTCGGCGGCACAGCACACGAGCGCGCTGTCGGCCGGCGCATAGCGGCGCGAGCGCGCCTGCAGCGCCATGGCGATGGCCAGCGGTGCAGCGCACGTGCCGGTGTCGCCGAATGACAGCGCCGGATACCACACGATCGGAGCGGCAAAGCCGGCATGGCCGGCGCGCAGCCGCGTCAGCGCGCAGCCGAAGTCGTTCGCCCGGTAGACCTCGCCGTTGTGGTCGCTGAACAGCCACGGCGCCCCGTCGGCGGGTCGTGCGAGCGCCGCATCGACCACCCGCGCCAGTGCCTCGCCGCTCGAGACCTCACCCTCGATCTGCGCCTTGTCCTCGCTGTCGAACGCGAGGCGGATGAGGCGTAGCGCCTCGTCGGGCGCTGCTGCCGCGTCCTGTGCCGGCAACAGGGCCAGCGCGACCGCGGCCTCGCCGGGTTGCAAGCCTGCGGGCGCGGCGTCGCACTTCAAGCGCCCGGTGTGATGCAGCCACGTCAGCGTGTCTTCGTCAAGCAGGGAATCGACCGTCAGCACGACGGCGACGTCCACGCTGCGCTGCTGGATGTCGTTCGCCGCCGCGGCGATCAGCTCCGCGCCGGCGCACTGGCCACCGGTGCTGAGGTGCCGTCGCATCGGCGCGCCCGGCCAGTGCGCCAGCCGCAGCGCCTGGTCGAGCAGCCGTGCCGTCACGGCGGCGGGCGTTCGGCGTGCCAGCTCCTCCGGCTCCGGCGGGTCATCGTCCTCGCCTGCACCGGCCGGGGGCTCCGACATCAGCGCGACCCCGCCGGCAGTGCGCATCGGGTCCGGCAAGCCGACGTAGAGGCCGACACGACGCAGCCAGAGTGCCGGATCGAGTGCCCCGGCCAGCAGATCGGCCAGCGCGCCCTGCAGCAGGCGAAGCAGGCGCGCTTCGCCTTCGAAGCCTGCGGTGAACAGGCTTGCGGCGTGGCCGATGATCGCTTCCTCGTCGCCTTCGACGCCCGAGCGCGCGCGATAGTGCGGCAGAACGGCGGCGCGGCTCAACCCGGCCCGGGCTGCCGCGCAAGCCGACGCGGCGTCGTAGCCGAGCGCGCAGACCATGCCGGCAGCGGCGACGAGTACGCCGCCGCCTTCAATTGAGCGGCTTGCCACAGTAGTAGCAGTCGCCCTTGTCATCGCCCATCGCGATGACCGGCCCCTGGATCACGGGAAACGGCGGAGTGTTCTTGTCGTTGTGCAGCATCAGGTCCAGTGCGCGCGGCACGTTCTTGCCTTCGAACTTGACGTCGAACGAGAAGTTGACGAACTCGGCCTTGCCCTTGACCTTGTTCGAGACGACGCCGAACAGCGAACCGGGCTCGTCGCCGGTGCTGACCATGAAGTTCGAGTCCTTCACGCACACCGGATTGCCGTCGCACTTCACGGTCTTCGCGCCCTGCGCCGTGTCCGAGGACTTGGCGATGTTCGGGTAGGGGATCGGTATCGGCGGCGCGGGCGGAGCCGGCGTCTTGCAGACGTCGGGGAACGCCATCGTGACGCCGTTGCTGCCTGCATGCACGACCGACATGAAATTGACGCCGACGGTGACGGGCATGTTGGCCGGTTCGCCGCTTCAGTTGATCTGCACCGACGCGCCGCGGATCTTGTTGGTATCGCTCGCCCGGCTGACCAGCTGCGTGCCCTTGATCACCAGCCGACCGTCCGCGCGCAGCGTGATCGAAGCCTGGCCGCAGCGCAGCACGACCTCGTCATGGCCTTCGAGCACGATGCGATCCAGGTCCAGCACCAGGGCGCGGCCCGGCGCCTGCAGCGCAGGTGCCGCGGGTGCCGATGTCACGGTGTCGCGCACCTGGCCGACGACGATCGGCTTCAGCGGGTCTCCGTCCTCCAGGAACAGCAGCAGCGTCGCACCGGCGGCGGCATCCGCCAGCGCATCATCGACGACACGCGCGAACACCGGCTCTGCAGGGGCGCCGTCATGGCGGACGAGCGGGCGGCCGTCACGCAGTTCGACGAGTTGGCCGACGCACATCGGCGTGCCCCAGTCGGCCGACGGCGGCATGTTCATCAGGGCATTGCTGCGCTTCATGGTCAGTTCTCCGCGATCTTGCTGCCCTTGACGATGACGTCGCCACTGCCTTTGACCGTAATCTTGTTGCCCTTGATCGTGATGTCGCCATTCTTCTTCATCACGATCTCGGCGCTCCCGGTCTTGAAGCTGATCTCGTCGTCGGCGGTGATCTGAACCTTCTTGGCCTTCAGCGTCGCGTCCTTCTTCACCTCGACTCGGTGCTGGCCCTCGATCGTCTCGTTCAAGTCCTTGCCGACGGTGACGGTCTGATTCTCCTTGACCGACTCGGTCAGGCTCTTGCCCACGCTCTGCGTCTTGTTCGAGCCGATGCTCTCGGTCTTGCTGCCGCCGATCGACTCGGACTTCGTGCCGGCGACGTTCTCCGACATCGCCGCGCCGACAGTGATGGCGAGCGCCGCGCCCACGGTCAGCTCCATCGCGCCGCCGACTGTCTCGGCGTAGTTGATCAGCACCGTCTCGGTCAGGGTCTTGCCGATCACGACGCTCATCGCGCCGTCGATGTTCTCGGAATGATTGCCGACGATGTGCAGTTTCTTGTTGCGCTCGACCTTCTCGGACTTGTCGCGCTCGATGACCATCGTGCGGTCGCGTCCGATCGAGATCGTCTCGTCGTTGTCGACCCGCTCCTTGCGGTCATGGTGGACCGTGATCGTTTCGTCGTTGTCGACGGTCTCGGTGCGGTCGTGCTTGACGTGCACGGTCTCGTCGTGATCGATCGTCTTCGTGCGGTCGTGGCCCACCCAGTGCGTCTCGTCGTTCTCGACTTCGATGTCCTGGTTCTTCTCGGCATGCAGCCAGACTTGCTCGTCGCCCTTCTTGTCCTCGAAGCGCAGCGCGTTGGCATTGCCGTAGGCGCCGCCCTTGCTCGAGCGGGTGAGTACGCCCGATTGCGTCATGTTCGCCGGCAGCTCCCACGGCGGCATCTGCTCGGCGTTGTAGACGCGGCCGGTGATCAGCGGCTGGTCGGGGTCGCCTTCGAGGAAGTCGACGACCACCTCCTGGCCGATGCGCGGGATCTGGATGAAGCCGAAGCTCTTGCCGGCCCACGGCGACGACACCCGCATCCAGCACGAGCTGGTCTCGTTCTTCTTGCCCAGGCGATCCCAGTGGAACTGCACCTTCACTCGGCCGTACTTGTCGGTGAAGATCTCTTCGCCGGCCGGGCCGACGACGATGGCGGTCTGCGGGCCCTGCACGAAGGGTTTCGGCGTGCGGCGCGGCGGGCGGAACTGCTGGCCGGAGGGGATCGCCGCGAAGCTGCACTGATAGTCGCCGGCATCGTTGCCGGCCTCGAGCCCGTTGACCTGCGCGCTGACCTGGGCCTGCACGCACAGGTACTCGGCGTTCTGGTCCTCGCGCGGATGCCGCGTCAACGTGAACAGGTGGCCGCTGGCCAGGCCATACGCATTGCTGATGCCGCCGAGCTGCTCGTGCCGCGTCTGCAGTTCGTCGATGCGCATGTCGGCCAGGTGCTGGCCCTCGGGCTTCTTCAGGTAGTCGCCCTGGTAGTCGAACTGCTCGTGCTCGGCCTGATCGTGGCCGCGGCCGAAGTTGCGGCTCACCTCGAGGTTGGTCGAGGGCGTCTCGAAGTTGTAGCTGCGCAGCACGACCTTGCCGGTGCGCACGCCGCGGCTGAAGCTCCAGTTCGAGATGAAGTCGACGTCCGGCGACAGCTGGCCGGTGTTGGCGTAGTACGGCAGCTTCTCGTAGCCGGGCATCGCGGCGTGTGCGCTGGTCTCGTCGACGATGATCAGCTTGTGTGCGCCCTCGTCATGCTCGAAGTACCAGTAGATGCCTTCCTCCTCCATCAGCCGGCTGACGAAGTTGAAGTCGGTCTCGCGGTATTGCACGCAGTAGTCGCGCTTGCGGTAGCTGCCGGTCAGCTTGAGCTCGTAGGAGGCGATCGCGTCATGGTCGGCGAAGACCTTCTCGACGATCTCCGGCACGGTCATCTCCTGGAAGATGCGGCAGTCGGCGGTGCGCGTCAGGAACCACAGCCAGGGCACGACTTCGGCGCGGTAGCCGTGGTAGCGGCCCTGGTGGCGCCCCATGCCGAAGCGCGCGACATAGCCGCAGATGTGACGCTGCTCGCCGTCGCGCAATTCGATCTTCAGGTTCACCGTCTGGCCGAGCAGCTTGTCAGGCTCGATGTCGGCCTTCTCGCTCAGCAGGTTCAGCTGCAGCTCCTCGAGCATGCTCAAGCCCGAGGCGTAGCTCATCGAGTCGAACATCAGGTCGCCGTCGGGCAGGGGGCTCGTGAGCGTGATCGGCGTCGTCGGCATGTGGGGCATGGTCCGGTATCGACCCGGACGCGGACAGCGCCGAAAGTCATGCACCCGCCGAGGGCCGGCGGCCGAACGTGATCAGCGCCGCGCCGGCGCCGCCGCAAAGCCGGTGAAGGCGTTCAGCACCTGCCGCGTCAGCGGCTCATCCGCCGGCCAGTCGGTGAAGTACGCGACCAGTTCGCCATTGGCCTGCGGCAGGCTGGGCGACGGCATGGCGCGCAGGCGCTGCAGGTGCTGCTGCGCGATCTCCGGCGAGTGGCACCACAGCACGAAGAAGGCGCGCTCGCCCCGGCCGAGCAGCTCGAAGCGCGCATGCTGGTGCACACGGTCCCACGGGCCGCGCCGCACCAGGCGCCCCTCGGTGTGAATGCCTTGCTGGCGCAGGTGCGCCTGCAGCTCGGCCAGCGGCCCCGGCAGCGGCGGTGGGGTGCCGACGAAGCCGAAGCGGGCCGCCACCCACAGGCCGAGCGCGAGCCCGACCACTGCCAGCAGGACGCCCCAGACCACCCTGCTCACGGGGCGAGAACGAGCACGATCGGCTGGCTCGGCACGATCCGCGCGCCCGGTACGTTGGTGCTGTTGCCGATCGACACGCTGGTCAGCCGCGTCATCGGCATGCCGCCGACCAGCGTCGTGAAGGACGCGGTGACGTGACGCGCCGGACCCATCACCGTGCCGGAGGCGACACCCATCGAGACGCCGGCGTTGTCGCCGTTGGTCATCGGGATCAGCGTCGACATGTTGTGCGTCGGCATGCACATCGTCAGCACGAAGGGCACGAAGGACACGGCCATCGGCGCCATCGCGATGTTCGGGTAGGGGATCGGTGTCGGCGCCGGCACCGGCGTCAGGCAGACATCGGGGAAGCCCATGTCCATGCCCATCATCTGCGTATTGGCGAACATGATGCGGTCTCCGAAGGGTCAGCCGAAATGGATCTGCGCGCCGCGCACCTTCACGACGCGCTCGCCGTTGGCGAGCATGGTCTCGGCCTGCAGGTGCAAGAGCTCGCTGGCCTGCTGGTCGATCACCTGCGCCTTCACCGCGTCGATGCCCTCGACGGTGCGCTGGTGCTGGCGCGCATGGTGGGTCTGCTGGTCGAAGACCGTGGACAGCGACGCGCCGGCGATCCGCAGCTGGCCGATCGTCGCGCGGCACAGCTCGCCGATCGTCTGCAGCGAGCGGTAGACGAAGGATGCCGAGTCGGTGCGCAGCGTGAAGTCCTGCGCCACCACCTCGGCCTTCGGCGCCAGCTTCAGCCGCTGCACCGCCGCCGCGTCGGGCCGCGCCAGCACCGCGACGATGTGCACGGCGTCGCCCCCTTCGGGCAGCGCGGCGCGCCAGCAGGCGACACGGTCGCCCGGCGCCGGCTCGACCAGGCAGCTGAAGGCCGGCTGGGCGCTGAATCGCTGGCTGCCGGTGCGCACGCGCAACGTCAGGCCGTCCGCCTCCACGGCTTCGACCTCCGCACTGAAGCTGACCGCCAGCGCCTGCGCGCCGACGGCATCGTGAAAGCGGCCGGTGGCTTCGGCGGCGAGGTTCAGGTCATGGGCGCCCATGGAGTGCTCCTTTTGGTATTCGGTGAGGCATCAAGCCGGCGCGGCCGGCCAGGACTCGGCACGCGCCTGGACCGGATCGGTCTCCAGCGCGCGGCCGCGGTCGGTGAATCGGGCACCGGCGTCGTTGGCGCGGTGCAGCTTGGCGCGGAACATCGTCGCGCCTTCGAAATCGGCGCCGCTGATATCGGCGTGCGAGAAGTCGGCATAGGTCAGCTCGGTGTCGCGCAGCGAGCTGCCAGGGAGCTTGGCCTCCATCCAGTTCGTCTGGTAGAGGTTCGCGCGATCGAAGCGGCCCTCGGCGAAGCTGGCCTTGGCGAAGATCGCCTGGCGCAGGTCGGCGCCTTCGAAATCGCAGCCCTGGCCTTGCGCCTCGGGGAACAGCGCCAGCGCCGCGCGCGCGTTGCGAAAGCGCGCGCCATCGAGCTGCGCGCTCTTGAAGTTGCATTGTTCGATGCGGGCGTCGCTGAAGTCGGCGCCGGTCAGCTTGCAGTCGGTGAACTGCACGCCGTGCAGGTCCATGCCGGCGAACGAGCGGCCGGGCAGCGGCGTCTCGTTGAAGGTCACCAGCTTCAGCGTCGATTGCGCGAGGCTGGCCTCGTCGAGCACGCACTGGTGGAAGGTGACCTGGTGCAGCGCGATGCGCTCGAACGCGGTCTTCTTCGCCGAGACCTCGGCCAGCGTCGTGCGGTCGAGCCAGGCGGCGGCGAGGTTCGCGTCGTCGAGCGTGCACTTGGCGAACAGCGCGAGGTTGAAGTCGGCACGCTGGAAGTCGGCGCCCGTGAAGTCGCTGCTGACCAGCTTGGCGTTGCGCAGGCTCGCCGCCTGCCAGCGCGACGCGGCGGCGCGGCATTGATGAAAGGTGGCGCCGCGCAGGTTCGCCGCGTCGAAGACCGTGCCGGCGAGCTCGCAGCGGTCGAACACCGCCTCGCGCAGGTCGCTGCCGCTGAAGTCGCAGCCGCTGAAGTCCATTTCGCTGAACAGCCCGCCGGCCAGCGCCAGCTCGCGCAGCGCCAGCCCGGTCAGCCGCAGCTGCGTGATCGGCTCGCCGAACTGCACCTTCAGCACCAGGCGCTGGCCGTCGTCGATCGAGTCGTCGCCCGTCATGCCGTCGCCTTCGGTTCACGCATCGGATGCAAGCGCGTGCGCTCGAGGTTCGCGCCCTGCAGCCGGCTCGACGAATCGGCGTGCACGCGCGACAGGTCGCTGCCGTAGAGATTGGCCTGCGCCAGGTCGGCGCCGCGCAGGTCGGCGCGCTGCGCGATCGCGTTCATCAGGTTCGCGCCCGGCAGCGCGGCCTGGCCGAAGCGGGTCTTGATCAGCAGTGCGCCGCGCAGCGAGGCGCCGCCGAAATCGGCGCCGCTGCAATCGGCGTCGGAGAGGTCGCAGTCGTCGAGCAGCGCCTGGCGAAATTTCGCCTGCGCCAGCAGGGTGCCGCGCAGGTTGCTGCCGCGCAGCTGCGCTTCGGCGAAATCGGCGCCGGAGAAATCGCAGCCGTCGACGAACACCGAGCCCGGCAGCACGGCGCGTGCGAAGCGAATGCCCTGGCCGCGGCATTTGATGAACGTCGGCCGCTCCAATTGCGCGGCAGCGAAGTCGACGCCGCTCAGGTCACATTCGATGAACACCGGCTGCTGCAGCGTGCAGCGGTTCAGCACCATGTCCTTCAGCACTGCCTTGTGGAACAGCAGCCCGGCGCCGTGCACCGAGCGCCAGTCGGCCAGGCCGAAGCTCGCGCCGTGCAGCTTCAGCCCGTCGATGCGCGCGCCGCGCAGATCGGTCTGCGCGAGCTCGGTGTCGCTGCAGTTGGCGCCGGTGAGGTTGGCCTTGACCAGGCGCGTCGTCTTCAGGTTCGCGCGGCCGAGGTTGGCGCCGGACAGGTCGGCCTCGCTGAAATCGGCCGCCGTCAGGTCGGCATGCGCCAGCACCGCGTAGGCGAAGCTGGTGCGCTGTAGCTGCGCGCCGGCCAGGTTCGCGCCTTCGAGCCAGGCGTTGGTGAAGTCGGCGCCGGCGAGGTCCAGCCCCGACAGGTCGGCGCCGGTCAGGTCGGCGGCGAAGAAGCTCTTGCCCTCGGCATGTGCCTTGGCCACCGCGTCGCGCAGCACCTTGGCGCGCGCCGGCGGCATCGGCCTGGCAGGCGCCTGCGTGTGCGCGGTGGCCAGGTAGCTGGTGCGGGCCATCGCCTCGAGCTGCGTCAGCTTCGGACCGATCTTGGCGACGTCGAGCGCCGGCGGCGCGCCGGGCGCGGCCTTGGCGAGCGTTTGCAACTCGGCCATGTGAGCCGCCGCGCGATAGGTCGGCGGGCCGCGGTGCACCAGGCTCTCGGGGTCGATGCCGAAGGCCTTGGCCTTCAACTTCGCGGCGGCCATCTGCTCGGCGGCATCGAGGGCGGCGCTGACCTGCGCGTTCAGCAGCTCGGCGCGCTTCTTGAACAGGTAGTCGGGCAGGTTCTCGAGCGTCGGCGCCACTTCGGCCTGCGGGATCGTCAGGCCGAGCTTGGCCGGATCGATGCCCTTGGCCTTCACGTCGTCGATCGCCAGCTGCATCTTCAGCACCGCGCCGCGGCGCTGTGCCTGCGCGAACAGCCCGTCGGGCGCGAAGTCCTTCTGCACCGCGTCGAAGTTCGGGTCGGCGCTGCTCAGGCCGGCCGGCTTCAGGTCGCTCTCGCGCAGCGCGTGCAGCGCGCCGTCCTTCGGGTGCCGCCGGCGCGTCAGCGCATCGAGGTAGTGCTGCGTCGGCTTGGTCTCGGACAGGTGTTCGATCGCGCCGAGCAGCGTGTGGATGTCGCTGGCATCGTCCTCGTTGCATTCGGCCAGGCCCTGGAACAGCGCGATGCCGACCTCGTGGTGCGGGAAGAACCACAGCGTCGCCAACTTCAGCGCCACCTCGCGCAGCTTCGGCGTCTGGCCGTCGCCGTGGTCGGCGAAGCAGCGCACGCGCAGGCCCGGCAGCACGCCGCCGACCTGCGCTTTCGACGGATGCATGTTGACGAACTCGAAGTCCTCGTCGCCGCGCGGCGGCGCATCGAACCACTGGTCTTCCTGCGCCATGTTGAAGTAGCGCCAGTCGATGTCGCTCGCGAAGCCGGGCGATTGCTGCTTCAGCCACTGCTCGTCGTAGGTGCCGGCATGGCGCACACGCTGCGGCCAGGCGCAATCGATCGGGCGGAAGCAGGCGGCGGGCACGCTGTCGTCGGGATCGGCCGGATTGGCGCCCGGCACGACGACCTGCGGCAGGAAGTGCTCCGGCGCCGGCGCGCCCGGCTCACGCAGCGGCCGCCGGCCCATGCCGAGCGGGTTGTGCGGCCAGTCGGCGCCGCCGTAGGTGTGCTGCCAGTCGAGCGGCAGCGATTCGAAGAAGTCCGGCGCGCTCGCCTGGCCGTCGAGCCAGCGCCGCGGCCCGACCGCATGCAGCTTCTTCTCCTTGCCGGCCACCCGCGCGACCACCTCGACCGCCTTCGCGCGGCCCTCGGGCGCGAAGGCATGCGCGCGCAGCAGGTACTCGCTGCGCGGCTTCAGGTTGCATTCGTCGATGAACGGGCCCTCGGGCATCTCGGCGGCGAGGAACTTCCACATCGAGCTCTCGGTCCACACCGCGGCCTCGCCCTGCGCTCGGAACGGGAAGTACAGGCTGCCGGTGATGACGAGCCCGATGCGGCGGCGGAATTCGATGCAGCGGGACGTGATCCCGAGCGCCATCGGCTTGATGAGTTGCATCGGCTAGGTCAAGGGCCTGTGGGCGGCGCCGAATCGGCGGGCGCGCCGAGCGACGAAGTCGGGTCGTTGGCCGGCGACGCACCCGGCGTGCCGTTGGCCAGGCTGGCGGTCTGCGCATCGATCTGGCTTTGCGGGATCGTCGCGCTGTACTCCTCGGCGGTCGGGTGCGTGAAGCGCGAATCGAGCGCCTGCTTCAGCCGCTCGCGCACCGCCGGCGTCAGCTCGGGGTTGTTCAGCAGCGTGTCGACGTCGTTCTGGCCTTGCGTGCGCGCGTCCATCGTGCCGGCGCCGCCGAAGCCGAGCGCGAAGCCGCCGCCGAGCGCGGCCGCCAGCACCGCCGCGACGCCGGGCCCGGCCGACAGCGAGGCCGCCGCGCCGGCGCCCGAGGCGCCGCCGCCATTGAGCAGCTTGATCGCGTTGTTCTCCAGGCCCAGGCCGGACATCGTCAGGTCGATGCCGGTCATGCCGAGGTTGATGCCGGCGTTCTCGATCGACAGCGCCGCGGCGTTCGACATCGTCAGGCCGAGGAAATTCGACACCTGCATGCCCATGAAGCCGTCGATCGCGATGCCGGCGGCGGTCGAGTTCTTCATGCCCGAATAGACCTCGGTCGCCGGGCCCATCACCGTCTCGCGCGACACGCCGATGTAGGTGTTGGTATTGGCGCCGAGCACCGTGTCGTTGCCTTCGAAGATCGTGCGGTTGAACTTGTTGCCGGTGAAATCGAAGTTGCCGAGCGAGCTGAACTTGAAGTTCGCGGCCTTGTGGTTGTGGTCGCCGCCGGCTTCCATGAACATCGCGCCGCTGGCCTTGAGCTTGAACTCGGTGCCCTTGATGAACAGCAGCGGGCCGACGTCAAAGTAGGCCTCGGTCGACTTGAAGATGTACTTGCCCGAGGTCCAGCACTTGCGGTCGCCCTTGGTGTACTCGCCGCGCTCGTTGGTGACGATGGTGTCGTAGCCGTCGGTGACGGTCTGAACCTGGTGGCCCTTGACGAAGACCTTGCGCAGCCCCTTGACGTAGTAGGTCTCGCCGTCGTCCTCGACCGAGACCTCGCGGCCCTTCAGCACATTGATCTTCTGGTGGTTGCGCACGATCGTCGTCTGGTCGTGGCCGATCGAGCGCGACTCGTCGTTCTCGACCGAGGTGTCCATGTTCTTCTCGGCATGGAACCAGACCTGCTCGGCGCCCTTCTTGTCCTCGAAGCGCAGCGCGTTGGCATTGTTGTACGAGCCGCCCTTGGACGAGCGCGTCAGGATGCCGCTTTGCGTCGCATTGGCCGGCAGCTCCCAGGGCGGCGTCTGGTCGGCGTTGTAGACGCGGCCGGTGACCAGCGGCTGGTCGGGATCGCCTTCGAGGAAGTCGACGATCACCTCCTGGCCGATGCGCGGAATGTGGATCGCGCCGAAGCTCTTGCCCGCCCAGGGATGCGACACCCGCATCCAGCACGAGCTGGTCTCGTTCTTCTTGCCGTAGCGGTCCCAGTGGAACTGCACCTTCACGCGGCCATGGCTGTCGGTGAAGATCTCCTCGCCGGCCGGGCCGACGACGACCGCCGATTGCGGGCCCTGCACGAAGGGTTTCGGCGTGCGCCGCGCCGGGCGGAACTGCTGCGACGAGGGCATCGCCGAGAAGACGCAGCGGTACTCCCCGTCGTCGCCGTCGCTGCCGGATTCGCTGCCGGTCAGCGAGGCCTTGATCTGCGTCTGCACGACCAGGTACTCGGCGTTCTGGTCGCCGCGCGGATGGCGCGTCAGCGCGAACAGGTGGCCCGTCGTCAGCCCATGCGCGTTGCTCAGGCCGGTGAGCTGTTCGAAGCGCGCCTGCACCTCGTCCATGCGGTTGTCGATCAGCTGCTCGCCGTCGGCGACGGCCTGGTAGTCGCCCTGGAAATCGAACAGCTCGTAGTTCGACAGCTCGTATTCGCGCTGCAGCGCCAGCGCCACCTTCAGCGCGGTGCCCGGCTTCTCGAAGTTGTAGCTGGTCAGCGCGACCTTGCCGCTCTTGACCTGGCGCGAGAAGTTCCAATTGGTCACGAAGTCGACGTCGGGCGACAGCTGGCCGGTGTTGGCGTAGAACGGCAGCGCCTCGTAGCCCGGCACGGTGGCGTGCTCGCTGGCCATGTCGACGAGGATCAGCTTGTGCTGGCCCTCGCTGTGCTCGAAGAACCAGTAGATGCCCTCATCCTCGAGCAGCCGCGCGACGAAGTTGAAATCGGTCTCGCGGTACTGCACGCAGTACGTGCGCTTGCGGTAGACCCGCGTCAGCTTGAACTCGAAGCTGGCGATCGCCGCGTGGTTCTCGAAGACCTTCTCGACGATCTCCTTGACGTCGAGCTCCTGGAAGATGCGGCAATCGGAGCGCCGCGTCAGGAACCACAGCCAGGGCACGACCTCGGCCTGGTAGCCGTAGTAGCGGCCCTGGTGGCGGCCGAACGAGAAGCGCGCGCAGTAGCCGTGCAGGTGCCGCTTCGCGCCATCGCGCAGTTCGATCGCCACGTTGATCGGGTGGCCGAGCAGGTCCTCGGGATGCAGGTCGGGCTTGTCGCTCAGCAGCTGCAGCCGCATCTCCTCCAGCGTGGACAGGCCCGCCGAATGCGTCAGCGACTCGAAGCGCAGGTCGGCCGGCGGCAGCGGGGTGGTCAGCGTGATGGCGGTGGGCATGGGAGGGACTTCTTGCCTGGCGTGCAGATGGCGCCGATGGTCGTTTGCGGCGCCCTTGCGAGCCAGCGCCGAAGGTCACACTACCGTTTCAGCCGTGTTGCTTGCGCGCGCTGACCAGCCAGCCGGCGACGCCCTTGCCGCCCTCGGTGCGCAGCGTTTCCGCCTCGATCGCCTCGAGCGTGAGCCCGGCGGCGGCGAGCGCGCTTTCGACGTGATTGCGGTGGTGTGCATAGCGGCCATTCGGCAGCAGCTGGACCGGCGCGCCGGCCGCATCGGGCAGCGCCTCGACGGTGAAGATGAACCAGCCGCCGGCATGCAAGGCGACGGCCGCGTCGCGCATCACCGCGTGCAGGTCGCCGAAATAGATCAGCGTGTCGGCCGACACCAGCACGTCGAAATGGTCCGGCTGGGTGCGCAGGTAGTAGCCGAGCTCGGCCTTGTGCAGCTGGTCATAGGCGTGGCGGGCCTGGGCCTGGCGCAGCATGCCGACCGACAGGTCGCAGCCGGCCAGCTGCCGTGCGAAGGGCCGCAGCAGCGGCCCGCACAGGCCCGTGCCGCAGCCGAGGTCGGCGATGTGCAGCTCGGCCGCCGGTGCGCCGACGGCGCGCTGCAGCGCCTGCGCGACGAGCGCCGGCGCGCGGTAGTGCAGCGATTCGAGCTTGGCGTCGAAGGAGGCGGCGAAGCTGTCGAAGACCTGCTCCACGTAGGCGTCGCTGGCGCGCTCCGGCGTCGTTTCGCCCGAGCTGGCCGCCAGCAGGTGCTGCACGATCGGATTGTCCGGCTCCTCGGCCAGCCATTCGCGGTACAGCCCGACCGCGCGCTGCCGTTCGCCGAGCAGCACCAGCGCCCGCAGCACGTCGCTGCGGGCCTGCTGGTGGCGCGGCCACAGCGCAATCGCACGGCTGTTGGCGAGCAGGCCTTCGCGCACCTGACCTTGATCGAGCAAGGCCTGCGACAGCCGGTACCAGGCGTCGCCGTCATCCGGATTCAACGCGATCGCCTGCCGCGACACCCGTTCGGCATCAAGCGCCCGCCCCTGCTTGCGGTACAGCACCGCGAGGTTGTCCAGCGCCTGCGATGCCGCCGGCGTGCCGTGCGCGGCCTCGACGCTGTGCTCGTAGGCGTCGGCCGCTTCGTCGAAACGCTGCGCCAGCAGCAGGATGTTGCCGAGGTTGTTCCACGCGCCGACGTTGCCCGGCACCTGCGCGAGCGATTGGCGCACCAGCGCCACCGCCTCGTCGCTGCGGCCCTGCGTGTGGCGCAGCACGCCGAGAAAGTGCAGCGCGTCGGGCTGATCCGGCCAGCAGGCCAGCAGCGCGTCGAGCGCGCCTTCGGCCTCGGGCAGTTGTTCGCTGCGCAGCAGCTCGATCGCGGCGCCGAGGGCCTGGTCCAGGTCCGCCGGCCGGTCAGCCGAAGTCATAGGCGAAGTCCGCGTCGCGCACCGCGACGTGGACCTTCGTGATCGGCTTGCCCTCCATCATGCGTTGCAGGAACTCGCGGCTGATCGCCGGCAGCATCGTGTTGGTCAGGATCGCGTCGATCATGCGGCCGCCGGATTCGCTCTCGGTGCAGCGCGAGACGACCAGCTTGACCACTTCGTCGTCGACTTCGAACGGAATCTTGTAGCGCTGCTCCACGCGCTTCTTGATGCGCCCGAGCTGCAGCTTGACGATGCGGCCGAGCATTTCATCCGACAGCGGGTAGTACGGAATCGTCACCAGCCGCCCCAGCAGCGCCGGCGGGAAGATCTTCAGCAGCGGATCGCGCAACGCCTTGGCCATGCCCTCGGGGTCGGGCATCAGCTCGGGGTCCTTGCACAGGCTCGCGATCATCTCGGTGCCGGCGTTGGTCGTCAGCAGGATCAGCGTGTTCTTGAAGTCGATGAAGCGGCCCTCGCCGTCTTCCATGAAGCCCTTGTCGAAGACCTGGAAAAAGATCTCATGCACGTCGGGGTGGGCCTTCTCGACCTCGTCGAGCAGCACGACGGAATAGGGCTTGCGGCGCACCGCCTCGGTCATCACGCCGCCCTCGCCGTAGCCGACGTAGCCCGGAGGCGCGCCCTTGAGAGACGAGACCGTGTGCGCCTCCTGGTACTCGCTCATGTTGATCGTGATCAGGTTCTGCTCGCCGCCGTACAGCGCCTCGGCCAGCGCCAGCGCGGTCTCGGTCTTGCCGACGCCGGAGGTGCCGGCGAGCATGAAGACACCGATCGGCTTGTTCGGGTTGTCCAAGCCGGCGCGCGAGGTCTGGATGCGCTTGGCGATCATCTCCATCGCATGGTCCTGGCCGATCACGCGCTGGCCCAGCGCGACTGGCAGCTTCAGGATGGTGTCGATCTCGTTGGCCGCCATGCGGCCGACCGGAATGCCGGTCCAGTCGCCGACGACGCTGGCGACGGCCTGGTAGTCCACCGTCGGCAGGATCAGCGGGCTTTCGCCCTGCAGCGCATGCAGCTCGGTCTGCACTGCATGCAGCTCGGCCAGCGCCGCGCTGCGTTCTTCGGGCGTCAGCGCCGCCGGGGCCAGCGTGTCGGCGGCGGTCTTCACCTCCTTGGCGTCGCTGGCGGTCTTGGCTTCGAGCTTGCTGCCGGTGCCTTCGACCGGCTCGGTGCTGCCGCGCAGCTTGGCGCGCAGGTCCAGCAGCTTCTCGACCAGGACCTTCTCGGCCTGCCAGCGCGTCGTCAGCTTGTCCAGCCGCGCGCGCTCCTCGGTCAGCTGCTCCTCGACCAGCTTGGAGCGCTCCGTGGTATCGATGCCGATCGCGTTCTCGCGGCCGATGATGCCTTGCTCGACCTCCAGCGCCTCGATGCGCTTGCTGCAGTCGTCGACCTCGGGCGGCGTCGCGTGCAGACTGACGGCGACGCGCGCGCAGGCGGTGTCGATCAGGCTGACCGACTTGTCCGGCAGCTGGCGGCCCGGGATGTAGCGGTGGCTCAGCTTGACCGCCGCTTCGAGCGCCTCGTCGAGGATCTGCACCTTGTGGTGCTTCTCCATCGTCGATGCGACGCCGCGCATCATCAGCACCGCTCGCGGCTCGGTCGGCTCGTCGACCTGGATCGACTGGAAGCGCCGCGTCAGCGCGGGGTCCTTCTCGATGTGCTTCTTGTATTCGGCGAAGGTCGTCGCGCCGATCGTGCGCAGCTGGCCGCGAGCGAGCGCCGGCTTCAGCAGGTTCGCCGCGTCGCCGGTGCCGGCCGCGCCGCCGGCGCCGACCAGCGTGTGCGTCTCGTCGATGAACAGGATGATCGGCTTCGGCGAGGCCTGCACCTCGTCGATCACCGAGCGCAGGCGCTGCTCGAATTCGCCCTTCATGCTGGCGCCGGCCTGCAGCAGCCCAACGTCCAAAGTGAGCAGCGTCACTTCCTTCAGCGCCGGCGGCACGTCGCCGCGCGCGATGCGCTGTGCGAAGCCCTCGACGACGGCGGTCTTCCCCACGCCGGCCTCGCCGACCAGGATCGGGTTGTTCTGGCGCCGCCGCATCAGGATGTCGACGACCTGGCGGATCTCGTCGTCGCGGCCGACGATCGGGTCCATCTTGCCGCCGCGGGCCTGCTCGGTCAGATCGGTCGTGAAGCGCTTGAGCGCCTCCTGCTTGCCCATCGCCGCCGGGGCGATCGCGTCGCTGGCCTCGCCGGGCGCGGCGCCGGAGTCGCTGGCGGTCATCACGTTCTCGGGCGACTGCGCCAGCAGCGAGGCGAAGCGCTCGCTGAGGTCGTCGAGCTTGACGCGTTCGAACTGCTTCGAGATCGCCAGCAGCGCGCCGCGCAACGAGGGCGTCTTCAGCATGCCGACCAGCAGGTGGCCGCTGCGCACCTGGTTGTCGCCGAACATCAGCGAGCCGTAGACCCAGCCGCGCTCGACTGCATTGGTGATGAATTCCGACAGGTCGCTGATCGACGAGGCGCCGCGCGGCAGCCGGTCGAGCGATTTCGTCAGGTCGGCGGCCAGCGCGCCGGCATCGAGCTCGTAGTGCCGGATGATGCGGTGCAGGTCGCTGTCCGGCGTGTTGAGGATCTGCGCCAGCCAGTGCTGCAGCTCGACATACGGGTTGCCGCGCATCTTGCAGAACACGGTCGCGCCTTCGATGGCCTTGTAGACCAGCGGATTGAGCTTGCCGAACAGCGCGGTGCGGGAGATTTCAGCCATCGTGAACTCCTTGGGGTTATGCGCGCGCGCCGAGGCGTCGCATCAGGAAGGACGAGCTCGGGCGCAGCTTCAGCTCGTCACGGTCGGTGGAAGGGCCCTGGCGGCCGCGGCGGCCGAGCCAGCTGGTCAGCCCGAGGCGCATGCGGCGGTCGAGGTGCGGCTTGGGCACCTCGTCGCGCCTGAGCACCAGCTGCGCGTCCCAGCCGAGGTCCAGGCCGGCCAGCAGGCGCACCCAGTCGCCTAACGGATGGAGTGCGCGGCCTCCGGGCAGGAAATCGTTGTACTGCGCGAGCGTCAGCGGCCCCAGCCGCAGCCGGAACTTGTACTGCCGGTCCCAGACCTTGTTGCCGGCGTTGGCCGACAGACCCAGCTCGGCATGCGGCACCTGCGAGCGCTCGGTCCGGTTGCGCGCGAAGCCCAGGCGCGAGCGGTCCTCGCCGGCCAGCATCAGCCACTGGCCGACATGCGGCTCGAGCGCGACCGGCACGCCGAAGTACTGGCGCAGCACCTTGGTCAGCGCTTCGGGGTGGCGGCTGCGGCTGGCGATCAGCCCGGCCTGGTAGAGCTTGGCGTTGTCGGGGACGGCGTCGCGCCCGGCGCCGAGCCGGTTCAGCCCGAAGGTGGCGCCGAGCCAGGAGCCGTAGCGGTCGGTCTGCGGCCGGTCCTGCTGCACCACCGGCTGGGCCTGCGCCCAGGCCCGGTAGAACAGGCTCGTCATGCGGTGGTGAAAGACGTCGAGGAAGCGCGCGGCGGTCGGGTCGGCGCGCTGGTGCAGGCGCTCGCGCACGAACTCGGTCAGGTGCAGCGGCATCGGCCCGTGGGGCCCCAGCAGTCCGAAGAAGCGCACGCCGATCCGCGGCGCACCGTGGTCGTGGCGGTTGTCGAACTTGGCGATCGCCGCCGGCGCGAAATCGAGCTCGGGCACCTGGCCCAGGCGCACCGCTTCCTGCGACGGCCGCTGGCCGAGGCCGAGCGGCGGATGCTGCGGCCGCAGCGCATCGATGCGCCGCATCAGCGCATAGAAGTCGAAGGCCCAGGGCTGGGCCTCGACGGCGGCGAATAGCTCCTGAAGTGCGGGACTCGTCATTTGGGTGGGCGAGATCTCCAACAGCGCGAAGCGGGCCGAGCGCCGGGCCGCTCCCAAGCCGGCCCGCATCCCCTCGGGGGATCGGCCGATGTACTCATCGGACGAGGGGCTGACATGTTCACAAGGTGGACCGGTCGCCCAGATGCGGGGCCCAGGTCTTGACCAAGCCGCGCTGCTGGCTGCGCAAGCTCAATTGCGTGAAGCTGTTGATCGCAGCGTGGCGGGCGAAGAACTGCTCCAGCACCGAGGTCAGCAGGAAGGCGCTCGAGCCCTGGAAACGCAGCTCGTCGACCTCCAGCGTCAGGTCGATGCCGCTGCCGAAGGACAGCGGGCCCTTGAACGGCAGGCGCCGCACGATCGGCTGCGCCCGCAGGCTCAGCAGCCCGTCGACCTGGTGGCTCCAGGCCAGGTCGGCCGGCGGGCCGTACAGACGCAGCGTGTCGCGCAACCCGGCGGCGGCCTGCTCCGGTGTGCCGGAGAGCGACAGGTGGTTCTGCGTCAGCTGGCTGACCAGGCTCCAGCCGACATCGCCGGTCGGCCGCCGCGACACCGGCCGGGTCGGCCCGCGCATGCAGGTGACGGTGGACACCGGGCCCGGCGCATCGAGCTTCCAGGCATCGGCGCCGCTGGCGCCGGCCTGCGGCAGCAGCGCCGGCAGGTCGCGGTTGCTGCACCAGGCGATGACCGACAGTTGCCGCAGGTGTTCTCGGTAGGCGCCGTGCTGGGCATCGACCAGCGACAGGAACAGCTCCTCGCCGATGTACGACGAGCGCGGTCCCTGCTGGCGCTGGCGCTGCGACATCAGCCGTGGCTCGCGCCGCACGGTGAAGTAGCCGTGGCCTTCGAGCGGCGCTTCGTGGTGTGTCGTGAACAGCGGCTTGAATTCGCGCTGCGGCTCGCGGCCGGTGCCGTGGCCGACCACCGCTTCGACGCTGTGCACTTCCATGTCCATCGGCCGCGTGCGATCGGGCACCAGGTGGTATTCCCAGGCGCCGGGGCCGAGTTGCACGCGATCCAACCGTTTCTGGAACAGGTTGATCGCGGGCGTGCAGAAAAGCGCGAGGGTCCCGCCGTCCACCAGCGTTTCGAGTGCAGGATCCCCGCGTGAAAAAAGGATGACCAGCTCGGCCGCATCGCCGGCCACCTGGGCCAGGCGGGTGCTGAGTTCGGTCAGGTCGAAGAACAGCAGCCGCTGCGGCAGCGCGGCCAGCTCCTGCAGCAGCCGGTGGCCTGAGAAGGCGCGCAGCGTCTCCGGCAGCAGCGCTTCATCGGCCGTGAAGCCGGCCGGCTGCACGCTCGCCGGGCCGCGCCATTGGCGCGCCAGCTCCGACGGTGCGCCGGTATTGGCCGTGCCCGGCACCACCAGCGTGCCGAGCGCGGTTCCGAGCACCAACTCGTGGAGCCGGAACGCGATGTCGTCGGGCGCTGCGATGTAGAAACCCAGCCGGTCGAGCTTCAGCTGGTCGAAGCGCAGGCCGCCGCCGGCGCGCAGCTTGATGCGCAGGCCGCCCTTGGTCGGCTTGGCCTGCGGCAGCCGGCCCAGCGAGAGGTCCGGCGCGTGGGTGAAGTACTGCACGCCGGCGAGCTCGATCGGCCACAGCGTCACCGCCATCGCCGTGCGGAACTCGCAGTACGTGTCCTGGCCGCGCGGCTGCAGCGATTGCAGCGAGGCACCGCGCGGCACCAGGTGGCCGCGCGCGAGGTTCGGGTCGGCCGGATCGGCGCCGAGCCGCGCCACCATCATCGAGGGCACCGGCGCGAGGAAGTTCGGGTAGATCGATTCGAGCAGGTGCGCGATCAGCCGTGGCTGTTCGGCTTCGAGCTTCAGCTGCACGCGCGCGGCGAGAAACGCGAACCCTTCGAGCAGCCGCTCGACGTAGGGGTCGGAGACCTCCATGCCTTCCATGCCGAGCCGCGACGCGATCTTCGGGAACTCGGCGGCGAACTCGCCGCCGACCTCGCGCAAGTGCGTCAGCTCATCCTGGTAGAGGCGGACCAGTCGCGGATCCATGGCTGGTCCTTGAGGCTCTCAGCGCGCCCGCGAGGGCGCGCTGCTGCTCGCATCGCGCACCTCGACCTGGCCGGCTTCGAGGTCGAGCTTGGTGCGCAGCAGCACTTCCAGCGGCACCGGCTGGGCCCACAGGTGGCCGCGGATCTCGAACTCGATCGTGTTGTGCGTGTCCAGCACGTGCGTGGCTTCGAGCGCGATGACCTTCAGCGATTCGGGCAACAGGCGCGGCTCGAAGCGCAGGATCGCCTGGCGGATCGAACGCTCGAGCTGGCCGACGTCGACCCGGCTGACGAGCTGCCCCGACAGCGCCGGCAGCCCGTAGTTCAGCACGCTCTCGGCGATCTGCGGATGCTGCTCCTGCTGTGCCTGCGGCAGCGGTTGCGTGGCGTTGAACAGCCAGCTCAGGTCGCGCAGCACCGCCTGGCGCATCTGCGTCTTCGACATCACGCGCCGCTCGGACGGCTCGTGGCGGTCGTGCGGTGATTCGTCGGTCAAGCGGTCGAGCAGCGCGGGCTGCAGGCGATCGCGCACTTCGCCGGTGGCCATGGTGATTTCCGGTCGGCCTCAGGCCTGCGGCGCGGCGGGCGCGTCGTCGTCGGCAGCAGCGGCGTCTTCTTCTTCCGGCACCGGCATGTCCGTCTCCAGCGTGATCTCGCGTACCTCCAGCAGCCCGAGCTCGGCGCCGCTGGTGGCGATCACGCGCTGGCCGAGGCCGCGGTACTGGCCTTCGGCGAGCTCGGTCCACTCGGTCTTGCGCGACATCAGCAGCGCGCCGTCGGCATCGGGCGTCGCGGTCCCGGCGTAGCGCGTCGGAATCAGCGCCACCGACTCACCGCCATTGGCGAAGGTGATCTGCGCCGGCGTCCACACCAGGTCGCGCAGGTCGGACGGCGCCTCGATGACGATCTTCTGCAGGTGCGAGAACGGCACCCAGCCGTAGCGGCCGTTGATGACGATCTCCAGCACCGGACCGAGCCGCGAATCGGCATCTGCGATCCACTCGAAGGCCTCGCCGTTGATCGTGCCGACGGTCGGCTCGGCCTGCTCGAAGGCGGATTCGCGCAGCTTTGCGGCTTGCGCCGTCTCGCCCGACGCGTCGGCCTGCAGCGCCTGCGCCAGCAGCGCGACCCAGGCCGCCGGCGGGCCGAAGACGTGCGGCAGCGTGTGGCCGCTCATCACGGCATCGCGCACCGCCTCGCATTGCAGGCCGGTGCGATAGGTGTTGACCATCGCCAGCGCGCTCGCATCGAGCTCGCCGCAGACGCGCAGCTGGTCGAGCGCGCGCTGCCACTGGCCGAGCACGCTGAGCAGCTGGAACAGGAAGATGCGCAGCTTCGGATCGGCCGCCTTGCCGCGCACCTGCGCCTGCAGCGCCGCCAGGGCGCCCTTCGGGTCGCCCGCCGCGAGAAGGTCAGTGGCCGCGGTCATCGTCATTGGGTCCTCCTGCCAAAGATCATGCCGCCCCCTTGGCCCTTCGGGCCGTCCCCCCAGGGGGGAGCGAGCGCCTCCGGAACGGCCGCGCGGCGCTCATGCGGACTCCACCAGCTCGTCGGTGAAGGTCATGCTGCCGCCCTTGATGCCGGTGGTCTTCTGCGGCTTGTACTCGACCTCGACCTTGGTGAAGACGATCGACACGACCTCGGCCGTCTCGCCCTCGGCGTCGGTGCTGTGGGTGACGCCGGTGATGCGCGCGGCTTTCAGCGTGATCAGGAAATAGTCGATCTGCTCGCCGCCGGCCTTGCGCATGATCAGCTTGGCTTCCTTGACCTCGTCGTTGGTCGCCAGCGCCGACATCAGCGCGGTGGTCGACGAGTCGATGCGCTTGTGCACCGTCAGCGCCGTGTACGAGCGCCGTCCGGTGGCCTGGGTGCTGCCGATCGCCGAGCTGGCGGTCAGGCCCCATTGCCAGCGCAGGATCGCGATGTCTTCCTCGTGGCCGGGCGAGGTGACCTCGCCCTTGATCTTGCCGGCGCGTTTGGTCTGCACGCGCAGGAACACGTCGCTGCCGGTCTGCGAGCGCACCGAGGCAGTCAGTTCATTGAGCATCACGGCCATGAAGGCACTCCTGCGGTGACGGGCGTCGGACGGTGAAAAAGGATCGGGTGAATCTGGAGAGATGGCTTCGCGCGGCACCCCGGCCGGACAGGCCCGGGGCGCTTTGCGTTGCTCGACATGGCAGCGACCCCGTGGCGCGGGGCCACGCGGGCCGTCAGCGGGTCTCGGTGGTGGCGATGTTCCAGCCGAACTTGACTTCGCCGCCCAGGCCGCCCTTGTCGTCTTGCGGCTTGTACGAGTACTCGATGTCCTTGGCGGTCATCGAGCACGATTCGACGATCTCGCCGCCGCTGGAGCCGGCCGGCTGCACGCTGGTGACGAAGACTTCCTTCATCGTCACCTTGAAGAAGTCCTTCTGGCCTTCGCCCGCCTTGCGCGCGGTCATCACGACTTCCTTGAAGTGCTTGCCCGATGCGCACATCTTTGCCAGCACCGGCGAGGCCTTGTCGTACTTGTGCATGAAGTTGAAGTCGCTGGCCGTGCCCTTGCCCTGGGCCGAGCCGCCGCCGGCGTAGCCGCTGGCGTTCGACACGCCCCAGCTCCACGAGAGGACTTCGATCTCGCCCTTGTGGTCCTTGTGGGTGGCTTCGCCTTCGACACCGTCGAACTTGATATGGCAGTCAATAGACATGATGTAGCTCCTGAATTTCTGAAAGAGAGGTGGTGGGGTGGGATGCTGGAAGCGGACGCGTTAACGAACAGTGGTTATTGCTGCTTCTGGGACGGCAGCTTGGATACGAGGCGCAGTGACACCGTCAGCCCTTCGAGCTGATAGTGGGGACGCAGGAAGAACTTCGAGCTGTAGTAGCCGGGATTGCCGGGAATCTCCTCGACGGTGACCTCGGCGGCGGCCAGCGGCTTTTGGGCCTTGGTGGTCTGGGATGAATTCGCCGGGTCGCCGTCGACGTAATTCATGATCCATTGGTTGAGCCACTTCTCCATGTCGGCGCGTTCCTTGAACGAACCGATCTTGTCGCGCACGATGCACTTCAGGTAGTGCGCGAAGCGGCAGCAGGCAAACAGGTAGGGCAGCCGCGCGGCCAGGTTGGCATTGGCGGTGGCATCGGGGTCGTCGTACTCGAAGGGCTTCTGCAGCGATTGCGCGCCGATGAAGGCCGCGAAGTCGCTGTTCTTGCGGTGCACCAGCGGCATGAAGCCGTTCTTCGCCAGCTCGGCCTCGCGGCGGTCGCTGATGGCGATCTCGGTCGGGCACTTCATGTCGACGCCGCCGTCGTCGGTCGGGAAGGTGTGCGTCGGCAGGCCTTCGACCGCGCCGCCGGACTCGATGCCGCGGATGCAGGTGCCCCAGCCGTACAGCTTGTACGAGCGGTTGATGTTCACCGCCATCGCGTAGGCCGCGTTGGTCCAGGTGTAGCGGCTGTGGTCGCCGCCGCCGGTCTCTTCCTCGAAGTTGAAGGCTTCGACCGGGTTGGTCTTGGCGCCGTACGGCAGCCGCGACAGGAAACGCGGCATCGCCAGGCCGAGGTAGCGCGCGTCATCCGATTCGCGCAGCGAGCGCCAGCCGGCGTACTCGGGCGTCGAGAAGATCTTGGTCAGGTCGCGCGGATTGGCCAGCTCCTGCCACGAGCCCATCTGCATCAGCGACGGGTTGGCCGCGGCGATGAACGGGGCGTGCGCGGCAGCGCAGACCTTGGTCATCTCGGTCAGCAACTCGACGTCGGGCGGGCTCTGGTCGAAGTAGTAGTCGCCAACCAGGCAGCCGAAGGGTTCGCCGCCGAACTGGCCGTATTCCTCTTCGTAGACCTTCTTGAACATCGGGCTCTGGTCCCAGGCCGTGCCCTTGTAGCGCTTGAGCGTCTTGCCCACCTCGTTCTTCGAGATGTTCATCACGCGGATCTTCAGCATCTCGTCGGTTTCGGTGTTGTTGACGAGGTAATGCAGGCCGCGCCAGGCGCTCTCGAGCTTCTGGAAGTCTTCGTGGTGCAGGATCGCGTTGACCTGCTCCGACAGCTTCTTGTCGATCTCGGCGATCATCGCCTCGATCGACACCAGCACGTCGGAGCCGATCAGCTTGGTCTGCGACAGCGCCTGCTGCGCCAGCGTCAGCACGGCGGATTCGACGGCGGACTTGGCTTCGTCGCTCTTGGGCTTGAATTCCTTGTTCAGCAGCGACGCGAATTCGCCGCCTTCGAAGGTCAGGCCCTGCAGGGCGGTGGAGGCTGCGGGGTTGGTGGTTGGATCGGCCATGGTGGGATGCTCCGGGGTGCGTTATGGGCTTGAAGTCGACGGGGGGCGGACCTATTCGGTCGGCTTGTCGGCTTCCGGAGCGGCGGCCTTCGCGGCCGCCAGCGACTTCAACAGGGCTTCGTCCTTGATCACCTTGGCAATCAGTTCCTCGGCGCCGGTCTTGCCGTCCATGTAGGTGATCAGGTTCGCCAGCTGCTGGCGCGCCTCGAGCATCTGCTTCAGGCCGTCGACCTTCGCGGCCACGGCGGCGGGCGAGAAGTCGTCCATGCTGTCGAAGGTGATGTCGACGGCGATGTTGCCTTCGCCGGTCAGCGTGTTGGGCACCTGGAAGGCGACCCGCGGCTTCATCGACTTCATGCGCGAGTCGAAGTTGTCGACGTCGATCTCGAGGAACTTGCGGTCGGCCACCGGCGGCAGCGGATCCGTCGGCTTGCCCGCCAGGTCCGACATCACGCCCATCACAAAGGGCAACTGGACCTTTTTCTCGGCGCCGTAGAGCTCGACGTCGTATTCGATCTGGACCCGCGGTGCGCGATTGCGGGCGATGAACTTCTGGCTGCTGGTGGCCATGGCGTGCTCCTGTGGTCTGCTGTGCGGTGGATGAAGCGGTTCAGTTCTCGTTCTCGGAACCGGCGAGCCGTTCGATCTGGCTCAGGCCGTCGGGCGCGAGATCACGGATGATCTCGATGAAACTCTTGCTCATCAAGCGCTGCGCGCGTCGAATCAGCAGCGGCGCCGGATGGCTGGGTTCGTGGCGGTCGAACCAGTCGCACACGCGTTCGAGCATGCGCGCCGCATCCTCGCGGTTGGCGATCGTGCCGGGCGCCGAGATCGCCGCGCGGCCGCCGCCGCCGCCGGCGCCGCTGTCGGCCGCGGGCGCGGCATCGCCGTCGGCCATGCTGCTGCCGGTGCCGAGCGCGGCGCGCGCCGCGTCGTCGAGCGCCTGCAGCAGCTTGTGCAGCGGGCGGAACTCCGGTGCCGCGGTGCCGACCTTGTCGTCGAGCAGCTTGGCGGCGTCGCGCATCGCCTGCGTGCCGGCGGCGATCGCGTCGCCGAGCGCGGGCTGCTGCTGCAGCGCCGCGGCGAGCGCCTGGCGCACGCCGGTTTCGCTGGGTGCCGATTCGCCGCTGCGCGGCTCGTCCTTGCCGAGGCCGAGCTCGAGGTCGCGCAAGGTCAGGCCGCCGCGGTCGCCGGCCAGCGCCGCGGCCCGCAGGTCGTCCAGCGCGGCATCGACGGCGACCAGCGGGGCGAGCGCGTTCATGCGCATCGTCGGATCGTCGTGGTCGGTGGCGTCGAGCTGCGGATGCACCGTGTCCCACTGGGCGGCGAGCAGGCGCTGCACCAGCTGCAGGCCCTGCAGCGCGCCGTGCAGCCCGCTCAGGCGTGCTTCGCAGCGCGTCAGCCAGACCGCAACGCGCAGATCGCGGGTGCGGCCGGCCAGGTTTCGCGCGTGCTCCTGCACGGCGCGCCAGTCGGGGCCCTCGGCCGCGACGATGTGGTCGCCGTACTGCTGCTCGGGCTTGCCGGCGCCGACCTGCTCCAGGGCCAGGAAGACCGGGTCGTACTCCAGGTCGGACCCGCTGGGAGCGTCTTCGGCGAGAGGGGCGGCAAGCGACTCGATGTCGAGCATGGTGATCTGGGTTCGACCAGCTGAGGTGCCGGTCCCGTTTGCATTGGGAGCGACTCTAGGAGGCCGGGCCCCTGCGCACAGTGGTCGAAAGTCATCTGGCCCGGGGGCGCCAGAGGGCGCCTCCCACGAACCGAGAACGTTTGCTCAGTTCAGGCTGCTGCGCAGCGCCTCGAACAGCCGGCGCGGCTGCACCGGCTTGAACAGCACGGGGTGCCCGCTGGCCGTGATGCGCTGGATCTCGTCGTGCGCGGTGTCGCCGGTGACGAGGATCGCCGGCACCTCCTGACCGCACAGCCGCCGCACCGCGGCGATGGCCTCCAGCCCGTCGGGGCCGTCGCCCAGGTGCAGGTCCGACAGCACCAGGTCGACATGGCCCTCGAGCGCCTGCGTCGCATGCTCGGCCTGCTGCGCGTCGGCCGCGGTCATTGCCTGATAGCCCCACTCCTCGAGCAGCAGGCGCAGGCCTTCGCGGATCGGCTCCTCGTCGTCGATCACCAGCACCATCTGCGGCGTCGTCGCGACCATCGGCAGCGTGTCCGCCGGCGCCATGTCCTCCTGGATGCCGGGCAGCTGGCCGATCGGGATGCCGATGCGGAACATCGTGCCGCGCCCCGGCCGCGAGGCGACGACCAGCCGGTGGTTCAGCAGCGACGCCAGCCGCTTGACGATCGCCAGCCCCATGCCGAGGCCGTGCGTGCGGTCGCGCTCGCCGCGGCCGACCTGGTAGAACTCCTCGAACACGCGCGGCAGCAGCGCCGGCGCGATGCCGACGCCGGTGTCCCAGATCTCGAGGTTGATGAAGCGGCTGGTCGAGCGCGCGACGACGACGATGCCGCCGTGCTCGGTGTACTTGATCGCGTTCTGGATCAGGTTGCCGACGATGCGTTCGAGCAGTTGCGGATCGCTGGTCACCGACTTGCCGCCGGGCGAGAAGCGCAGCCCCAGCCCGGCGAGCTCGGCCTGGCCGGCGTAGTGCATGTGCAGCCGCCGGAACATGTCGCGCAGCGGGAAGGTCTGCAGCCGCGGGCTCATCACGCCGGCGTCGAGCCGCGAGATGTCGAGCATCGCGTTGAACGAGCGCTCGAGGCCGTCGATCGAGCGCATCAGGTTGCGCGCCAGCGGCTCGTCGGCGCTGTGCTGCAGGCGCTTGTGCAGCGTCGCGGCGAACAGGCCGAGCGCATGCACCGGCTGGCGCAGGTCGTGGCTGGCGATCGCCAGGAAGCGGCTCTTTTCCTGGTCGGCGGCCCACGCGGCGTCGCGCTCGCCTTCGAGCGCACGCAGCCGCGCGCCCTGCTCGATCAGCGCGCGCGTGTTCTGGCGCCAGCCGCGGTGGCGCAGCCGGAACACCGCGGTGGCGACGGCGCTGGCAGCGATGCCGCCGACCAGCGGCGCCCAGCGCGCCGGCCCGGTGAGCTGCGAGGCGGCGGCCAGCGCCGGCGACAGCGGCAGCAGCGCGATCGCCTGCGCGAGACGCGGCAGCGGCGACAGGCTGGCCGCGCCGGCGAAGGCGAACACCGTGCAGGCCAGCGCCAGCAGCGCGAGGCTGGTCTCGCCGGCGCCGCCGAGCGTGGCGCCCAGCCACGGCAGCGCGGCCGTGGCCAGGCCGGCGCAGGACACCAGCGCGAGGATGCGCTGCCGCGTCGGGCTCGGCTCGCCGGGCTTGGAAAAGCGGTGGCGGGTGTGCTGCGGCAACCACCACAGCAGCGCCGCGATCGCCAGCATCAGCGCGCCGGTGACCAGCGCGGCGATCGGATGGCGCAGCCACAGCGCGAGCACCGCCGGCAGCGTCAGGATCGCCAGACACAGGCCCCAGGTCGGCAGCGCGGCAAGCGCGGCGCGCAGCGCGGCATCGCGCAGGCGTTCGTCGACCTGGCGCCGTTCGGCGATGTGGCGCTCGGTCGCCGCGAAGGCATCGGAGACCTCCGCCGCGCAATCGACGGCGACGAAGGGCGGCGGGGGTCCGGGGGACGGTTCGCTCGTCGTCGCCGCGGCGGCATCCGCCGTCGAGGGTTGCGGCGTGGGCAGCGTCACCGCGGCCGCGCCTTCAGCGGAACAGGCTGATCAGGTGCGACCGCGACCGCACGTCCAGCGCCAGCAGCAGCGACGAAACGTAGTTCTTCACCGTGCCGAGCGACAGGTTGGTCGAGTTGCTGATCTCCTGGTTCGTGCAACCCGACAGCACCAGCTCGAGGATCTCGAGGTGGCGCGGACCCAGCTCGGCGACCCGGTCGTACATCGCCGACGACGGGAAGCGCGGGAACAGCGCGCTGGAGGGCGCCGGCCCGCGCGCTTCGGGCACGCCGTTGGGGAACAGCAGCGCGGTCAGCGTGTCGCGCATCTGGGTCATCATCGTGCCCTTGCCGACATAGGCCGCGGCACCGAGCGCACGCGCCTGGCGGATCACGAACTCGTCCTGCGTGCCGCTGAAGACCGCGACGCGCGCCTTCGGATGCGCCTGCAGGAACTGGCGCAGCCCCTGCAGACCCTTGCAGTCGGCGAGGTTGAGGTCCAGCAGCACCGCGTCGACGGCGCCGTGCGCCGCGTAGGCATCGATGGCCTCCTGCAGCGTGCCGGCCTCGAGCCATTCGACGGGCACGCCGAGCAGCTCGGCGTACATCGTCTTGACGCCGAAACGCACAAGCTCGTGGTCATCGACCAGCAGAACGGTTTTCTTGTCGCTCATCGCTTCGCTGAGCCCCTAAGCTGTCGGAGGAACAACGCGCATGCTACGCGCCGGCGGCCACGATGGCCCCGCTCGTCGAGCTGGATTTTTGAGCCGTCGCGGCCGTGCTATAGTCCGTCCTCCAGTCGCGGGGTGGAGCAGCCTGGTAGCTCGTTGGGCTCATAACCCAAAGGTCGCAAGTTCAAATCTTGCCCCCGCAACCAGATTCAAGCCGACGCCGACCTCCTTCGAGGTCGGCGTTTTGCTTTGGGAGCTCGTCATGCCCACGCTGCGCGCCGTTCGCGCCGACATCACGACCCTGGCGGTGGACGCGATCGTCAACGCCGCGAACTCGTCGTTGCTCGGCGGCGGCGGCGTCGATGGCGCGATCCACCGCGCGGCCGGCCCGGAGCTGTTGCACGAATGCCGGCTGCTCGGCGGCTGCCGCACCGGCGAAGCGAAGATCACGCGCGGCCACCGGTTGCCCGCGGCCTGGGTGATCCACACCGTCGGTCCGGTCTGGCGCGGGGGCGCCCACGGCGAAGTCGAGCTGCTGGCCGCGTGTTACCGCACGAGCTTGGGCCTGGCCATCGAGCGCGGCCTGGCGTCGATCGCCTTTCCGGCGATCAGCACCGGCATCTACGGTTATCCGCCGGACCTGGCCGCCGAGCTGGCCGTGCGCACCGTGCGCGAGACGCTGGCGGTGACACCCGGCGCGCTGCGCGAGGTGCTGTTCTGCTGCTTCTCCGACGCCGACCGCGCACGCTACGACGCGTTGCTGGCCGCATAGCGCCGCCGCCCCTGCGCCTTCGCGCGGTACATCGCCTCGTCGGCGCGGTGCAGCAGCTGCTCGGCGCTGCTGGCGTCTTGCGGATAGACGGCGATGCCGACGCTCGCCGAGATCGACTGCACGCCGCTGCCCAGCCCGTACGGCTGCGACAGCTGGCCGACCAGGTTCTGCGCGACGGTGACGGCGCCCTCGGCACCGGTGCCGTGCAGCATCACCGCGAACTCGTCGCCGCCCAGGCGCGCGGCGATGTCCGACAGCCGCACGTTCGCGCGCAGCCGACGCGCCGCTTCGCGCAGCAGATCGTCGCCGACGTGGTGGCCATGCCGGTCGTTGACCGCCTTGAAGCCGTCGAGGTCGATGTACAGCAGTGCGATGTCGCCGCCGGCGCGTTTCGAGTCGACGATGCGCTGGCGCAGGAACTGCTCGAACATCGTGCGGTTCGCCAGCCCGGTCAGCGAATCGTGGTGCGCGTCGTGCAGCGCCTGCTGCAGCAGCGTCGAGGTCGTCGTCAACGCGCTGCCGACCTCGTCGAGCTCCTTCAGCGGCAGCGCGCCCACCGTCACCGCCTCGCCGCGGCCGAGCGCCAGCGCCGGCAGGCACAGCGCCCGCGTCGAGCGCGCGATGCGCCCGCCGATGATCCACGCGCCGGCGATCGATGCCACCAGCATCAGCCCGGCACCGAGCGCGAGCCGCAGCAGGCTGCGCTGCAGCTCGGCACTCATGCCGGCGCGCGGCACGCCGAGCGCGACCGCCCAGTTCGAGACGCTCGAGCGCGCGAAGTAAGAGCGCATCTCGGTGCCGTCGAGCGCCGACGTGTCGTCGATCCAGCCGTCGGGCGCGCCGGCCATGCGCCGCACCAGCGACGGCGGCCCGGGCTGGCCGAGGAAGTGCTCGACCAGCGGGCTGCGCGCCACCACCACGCCGGCGCTGTCATAGACACCGGCAATCCAGTGTTCGGGCAGCGGCTGCGTCAGCAGCGCGCGCGACAGCCGGTCGGTCCACAGCCCGGCGGCCAGCACGTAGGCGACGCTGCCGGCGCGCTGCACCGGCACGCCGATCGCCATCAGCGGGCGGTGCGCGACCGGCCCGACGAAGAGGTCGGTCACCGCCGGCCTGCCGGTGTCGAAGATCGCCAGCAGCGCCGCGTTGCGCTCGATCGGCAGGGCGCTGCCGAAGGGCCGCAGCGTATTGACGCGCTGCCGCCGCTCGGCATCGATCAGCACGAAGTTGTTGACGTTGACATCCTTCAGCACCCCGCTGGCCTGGCTCTGGAACGCAGCCAGGTCGTGGGCGTCCAGGTGCGGCGACGACGCCAGGGCGATCAGCGCGGCGCGCGAGCCGGCGAGCTCACGATCGACCACTGCCACCAGCGCATGCGTCGTCGCCATCGCGTCGCGTTCGAGGCGCGCCTGGCCGTGGCGATAGTCGAGGTGGATCAGGAAGGCCGCGATCAGCGAGGGCGGGATCACGCTGGCCAGCACCAGCAGCACGAGCCAGAAACGGATCGACTTCGGCGACGCGCTGCCGCCACGCCCCACGGCGCGGCGATCGGTCGCCGGACCGGACGATGCGCTGGCGTTCACGGCCGAAGGTCCCTGAACGAGCGGCGGCCGCTTCGAGCCGCCTGCGTGGACTCCCCGATGCCGGCCAGTGTAGGCAGATGCATGACGCGGCGGCAAGCGCCGCCATGCTCAGGCGTTCGGGTGCGGCTTGAGGCTCGCCAGTGCGCTGTCGATTGCGTCGAGCAGGTCCTCCTGCGCGACCGGTTTGGTCAGGTAGCGGAAGAATCCGGCCGCCAGCCCGTCGGCCACCGCCTGGGGCATCGCATTGGCCGTCAGCGCAATGATCGGGATGTGCGCGGTCATCGGGTCCTGGTGCAGGATGGCCTGCGCTTCGCGGCCGGTCATGCGCGGCATGTTGTTGTCCATCACGATGACATCGGGCTGGTACACCCGCGCCATCTCGACGCCGAGCAGCCCGTCCTGCGCAGTGATCAGCTGCAGGTCGTCGCGGCCGGCGAAGATCTCCTCGACCAGTCGCAGGTTGGTCGGGTTGTCCTCGACGCACAGCACGGTCGCGCGCGCGCCCTCGCCGGTGGCCGGCTGAGGCCGCGGCGGCAGCGCCGGCGCCGCTGCGACGTCGACGGCCGGGGCGCTGCCATCGAGGTCGACCCAGAACATGCTGCCGGTGCCGACGGTCGAGCTGACGCCGATCGCGCCGCCCATCTGCTCGACCAGCCGCTTGGTGACGACCAGGCCGATGCCGGTGCCTTCCTGCGTGCCGCCTTCCTGGCCCAGCCGGTTGAACGGCTGGAACAGCGCCTCGAGCTGGTCCGGGCGCAGGCCGTGGCCGGTGTCCTGCACCGAGATGCGCACGCGCCGTTCGCCGACCATCGTGCAGTCGACGACCACCGCACCCTGGTCGCGGTTGTACTTGATGGCATTCGACAGCAGGTTCAGCAGCACCTGCTTGAGCCGTGTCGGGTCGGCGACCACCGTCAACGGACACTGTTCGGGGAACAGCATGCGAATGCCGCGCCGCGTGCCCATCGGCTCGGTCATCGTGCGGCACTCGCCGAGCAGCGCCACCAGCGGCACGTTCTCCAGCGTCAGCTGCAGCTTGCCGGCCTCGATCTGCGCCAGGTTCAGGATGTCGTTGATCAGGCTCAGCAGGTGCTTGCCGGCGCGCACCATGTGGCCGACGAACTCGGTGCGGCGCTCCGCCGTCAGCCGCGACGAGTCGCCCTGCAGCAGCTGGCCGAAGCCGATGATCGCCGACAGCGGCGTACGCAGCTCGTGGCTCATGCTGGAGAGGAACTCGGACTTGGCGCGGTTCGCGCGCTCGGCGGCCTCGGTGGCCAGCGCGAGCTCCTGGTTCGAGGTCTCGAGCTGCAGCGTGCGCTCGCTGACGCGCCGCTCGAGCTGCTCGTTCAGCCGCTCGACCTCGTGCTGCGCGATGCGGCGCTCCTCGACCTCGGCGGCCTTCTCGCGGTTCGAGGCCTCGAGCGCCTGCGTGCGCTGCTCGATCTCGTGCAGCATGTCGTTGAAGGCCTCGGCGAGCGCGCCGACCTCGTCGTCGCTGACCCGCTCGACGCGGCGCGAATAGTCGCGCCGCTGCACCACGTTGCGGGCCACGTCGGCGATCGCCAGCAGCGGCCGCGTGACCACCTTCTCGAGCCGCGACGACACCCCCAGCGCCACCAGCATCGCGCCGGCGACGACGACCAGCGCGATGCCGGCGTAGTCGGCCAGGCGCTCGACCAGCGCGTACTGCGCCCGCAGGTAGACCGTGCCGAGGATCTGGTTGTTCTCGATGATGCGCTTGAAGACCACCATGTCGCCGTCGGCGCGGCTGATGCCGTCGGCGCCGGGCAGCGCCGGCAGCGCCACCTCGGCCGCGTCCTTTGCGCGGTAGCTGGCGAACACCTGGCCGCGCGCGCCGTACACCGCGGCGACGCGCACCTTCGGCTGCAGGCGCAGCAGCTCGAGGTTCTCGGTCGCGGTGCGCGCGTCGTCGAAAGTCAGCGCCGGCGCGGCGGTGCGCGCCAGCAGCCCGGCCTGCGTGTCGAGGTCGGCGGCCCAGCGGTCGTGGTACACGCGCAGCTCATAGGTGGTCATCGCGCCGAGCGCGAAAAGCAGCGCTGCCAGCGTCGTCAGCAGCATGGCGCCGAGCAGGCGGCGCCGCAGGGAGCTGCGGGGGGCGGTCATGATGTCTTGGTCCAGACCTTACGCGCGACGCCGAGCAGCCGCGCGCTGATCTTCAGGTTACCTTGTTCGGCCAGCGGCAGGGCGATGTCGAAGCGCACCTTGTCGTCGACCAGCACGAAATTGATGATGCTGCCGGCGGTCGAGGCGGGCTCGGTCTCGGTGACGGTCAGCAGCGGCTGCCCGCGGGCGCTGGCCAGCAACTCGGCGAGCCGGCCGCCATGCGAGCGGGCAATGAACAGGATGTGGACGCCGGCCAACGCTTCGGGGCGGGGCAATTTGCGTACCACCATCGACCGGCCCTGCACCGACATGCCGGCCGCGGCGCGCGTCAGCTCCTGGGCGACCTCGTCGCTGCCGAGCACGCCGATCACGAAAGGCTGGTCGGCGCGATCGCCCGGCGGCCACTCGACGTAACTCGCGAACTTGCAGATGAAGGCCGCCTTGACCTGGTATTCCGAGGCCTGCAGACCGGCCTCTGCCTGCGCGGAGGTCGGTCCCGCAGCGGTGGCCAGCCATCCGACGGCGGCGAGCGCGAGCAGGCGGCGACGCAGCACCGGGCTGCGCAGGCGGGAAACGCCATGCAGGTCGTTCATCGGTCAGAAGCCCCACAGCAGCTTGAGCAGCCACGAGCGGCCAATTTCGGTGCGTGTCGCGACTCCCGCGAACTCGCCGTGGCCGCCGCCGGTCAGATTCTGGCCGGTGATCGACAGTTCCAGCTGCGGTGCCGGCCGCCAGGCCCAGCGCAGGTCGAGCGCGGTGTAGGCCGGCACCACGGGGACCGCGAGGCGCGAGACATGGCGCACGGCGACGTCGAGCTCGCTGCGCGGGCCGAGGTCCCAGGCCGAGCGCAGCTGCCACTGGCGCTGCGCCGTCGCGCCTTCGACATTGCGCACCGCGACGGGGTCGTTGCTGCCGGGCTTCAGTTCGAAGTCCTGCCACAGCCGGGTACCGCCCGCCTGCAGGCGCCAGCTCGGCATCACCTGCCAGGCTCCGGATACCTCGAGCCCCTGCACCGTGCCGCGCATGCCGCTGGCAAAGATCGCAAAGGCGGTCGATCCTTCGCGGAAGGTCTGCTGCGTGCGCAGGTGGTCGTAGTCGGCATGGAAGGCGCTCGCCGACAGCGAGGTGCTCGCGCTGGGCCGGCCGCGGTAGCCGACTTCGAACACCTTGGCGATTTCTTCCCGGACGAGAGCTCCCCCGCGCAGCCGGTCCGGGCCGCCCGGAACGACGCTCGGGATGAAGATGTCACGGTCGAGGCGCGACGGTGCACGCACCGCGCGCGACAGCGCGGCCCACACCAGGTGGTCGGGGGCCGGCTTCCAGCCCAGCCGCGCGCTCGGCAGCCAATGGCCGCCGGTGTAGTCGTTGCGTTCGTGCCGCGCGCCGAGCGTCAGCTTCAACCGCGGCGTCAGCGTGATCTCGTCCTGCGCGAAAAGACTCGTCCAATCCTGGTTCAGGTGTCCCGGCAGGAAGGAGATGTACTGGCTGTTGGTGATGCGGTCGCGCGCGTGGCGCAACTGCGCACCCCAGACGAGCGCATGCGTGCGGCTGGGCGCAAACGAGTGCTGCAGCTGCAGGTCGGCGATGTCGATCGACTGAGAGAAGGTCGGCGTGACGATGCGGCGTGCGCTGTCGACGTAGGCCTGCACCCCGAGCATCGCGCCGTCGTCGTCGAGCGATCGATCCCAGCGCACCAGCAGGTGGCCGCCGGCCGTCGGCACGTCGCCGAGCGGGATCGGCACGCCGGTCGAGATGTTGCCCGGCGCCGCCTGCTGGCGGTCGCCGTCGTAGACGGCGGTCGACAGCATCAGCCGGTCGCTGCCGTGCTGCCAGTCGAGCCTCGCGCCGACTTGCGCGGCGTTCTGCTCGTCGTTGATGCGGGTGCCGCGTTCGGTTTCGGTATGCCGGCGCCGGTAGGCCTTGGCATAGACCCTGAAATGCGCGTCCTCACCGAGCTTGCCGCCATGGCGCAGCGCGAGCCCGCCTTCCTGGTTGCCGGCACTGGCCGCCAGCAGGCTGCCGTCGGTGCCCGCGGCCGAACGGGTGATCACGTTGATGATGCCGTTGACCGCGTTGACGCCCCACAGCGTGCCGCCCGGCCCGCTGATCACCTCGATGCGCTCGATGTCCTCGAGCATCAGGTCCTGCACGTCCCAGAAGACGCCGGCAAAGAATGGCGTGTAAACCGAGCGGCCGTCGATCAGCACCAGCAGCTTGTTGGCCGACTGGCTGTTGAAGCCGCGCGCGCTGACCACCCAGCCGCTGGCGCTGACGCGGCCGACGAACAGGTTCGGCGCCAGCCGCAGTGCCTCGGGCAGGTTCGCGGCACCCGAGCGGCGGATCTGCGACGCGGTGACGACATGCACCGCAGTCGGTGCGTCGGCCAGCCGCTCGGCCCGCTTGGACACCGACGTGATCTCGATGTTGCCCAGCTCCTCCAGGCTCATCGCCGCCAGGCCCAGCGGACTGTCCTGGGCCCGTACCGACAGCGCTGCCGTGGCGGCCAGCAGCGAGACCAACGGATACCGGCAGCACCGCGGCACGGGCTGCAGACGCGGGTGACTCATGCGCTCCCCTAGAGGCCGCGTCCGTCCCGCACGTACTGCCGCAAATCGCGCGGGCGACCAGGCCGGAGCGGCTAGTCTAAGCAATTGGGCCGCGCCGAGGAATGTTTCTTCTTGCGTTGCAACGGCGCTGCAGCGCCCGGGCGGCACGGCGGCGGCTTGCCTAGCGATCGAAGCGAGCGTCCAGCGGCAGCGTCAGGCCTGCGCGGGCAGCACGCCGCGGCGCATCTGGTCGAGCTCGATGCTTTCGAACAACGCCTTGAAGTTGCCCTCGCCGAAACCTTCGTTGCCCTTGCGCTGGATGAACTCGAAGAAGATCGGCCCGAGCTGGTTCTCGGTGAAGATCTGCAGCAGCAGGTCGCCGCGCTTGCCGTCGACCAGGATCTGGCGCCGTTGCAGCGCGTCGAGGTTCTCGCCGTGGCCGGGAATGCGCTTGTCGACCAGCTCGTAGTAGGTGTCCGGCGTCGCCAGCAGCTTGACGCCGCGCTCGCGCATGCCGTCGACGGTGGCGGGCAGGTCGCCCGAGTGCAGCGCGATGTGCTGGATGCCCTCGCCCCGGTACAGGTCCAGGTACTCCTGGATCTGGCCCTTGGTCTCGTTGCCTTCCTCGTTGATCGGGATGCGGATCTTGCCGCAGGGGCTGGTCATCGCCTTGCTCTTGACCCCGGTGACCTGGCCCTCGATGTCGAAGTAGCGGATCTCGCGGAAGTTGAACAGGCGCTCGTAGAACTCCGCCCACTCGTTCATGCGGCCCTTGTGCACGTTGTGGGTCAGGTGGTCGATCAGCTGCAGGCCGTGGCCCGGCGGGTCGAGTCGGGCGCCCGGCAGCGGCTCGAAGTCGACATCGAAGAAGCCGATGTTGCCGATGTCGCCCGGCAACGCGCCGTTCTTGCCGCGCCAGCGGTCGACGAAGTAGATGATCGAGTCGCCGATGCCCTTGATCGCCGGCACGTTCAGCTCGCCGGGACCGGCGGTGCCGGCATAACCCCAGGCGCCGAGCGAGATCGCGCGCTCGTAGGCGTACTTCGCGTCCTGCACGCGGAAGGCGATCGCGCAGATGCTCGGGCCGTGCAGGCGCGCGAAGCGCTGCGCGAACGAGTCGGGTTCGGCGTTGACGATGAAGTTGATCTCGCCCTGGCGGTACAGCGTGACGTCCTTGTGGCGATGGCGGGCGATCGCCTGGAAGCCCATGCGCTCGAACAGCGCGCCCATCGCCGCCGGGTCCGGCGCCGCGTACTCGATGAACTCGAAGCCGTCGGTGCCCATCGGGTTGTGCGGTTCGATCTTTGAAGGCAGGTTCATGCGGTCCTCAGGTTTGGTGCGCTTGCAGGCGCCGAGGACGTCATTCTTGAGCGCTTGTGCCGCAATGTGTTCGCATTGGATGTGCTGGTTGAGCGATTCCGCGCACGGAACGTGCATAGAATCCTGAGCGATGGACGATCTGCTGCTCGACCCGCTGGACATCGAACTGCTGGTGCAGCTGCAGCGCGACAGCCACGCGACCAACCAGGTGATCGGCGAGCGGCTCGGCCTGTCGGCCTCGCAGATCAGCCGGCGCATCCAGCGGCTGGAGGCGCTGGGCGTGATCCGCGCCTATGTCGCGTTGCTCGACCCCGCCATGCTGTCGTTGGCGGTGCGTTCGTTCACCCACGTTGCGCTGGCGCGCCACGGCGGCGAGGAAGGCACGGCGTTCGAGCGGGCGATCGCCGAGTTCCCCGAGGTGCTCGATTGCTACTCGATCGCCGGCGAGGCCGACTACCTGCTGCAGATCGTCGCCGCGTCGCTGAACGAGCTGTCCGATTCGGTGCTGCGCCGGCTGACGCGGCTGCCCGGCGTCGTCAATGTCCGTTCGAGCATCGTGCTGAACCGCATCAAGGCCAGCACCGAGCTGCCGCTCGATCACATCGGCCGGCCCGAGGGTCGGCAGCGCCGGGTGCGGCTGGTGCAGCGGCCGAGCTGATCGCTTCGGCAGCCGAATTTGTATCCATGTGATAGGGAACGGGCCGGCGCGCTCAAGCTGGGGACCTTTTGCGCCGACCTCCATGCATCGGTTACCAAGGTTGGACATGAAGCGTTCGCTGCGCACGGCTCTCAGGCGCTTGTTTCACCAGTCGGCGCGCGCGGCGTTCGGTCTGGTGCCGCGTGACCTGCGTCACGCGCTGGTCCGCGCAATGATCGACTGCGACCCCGCGCCCGGCCCGGCGCTGGACCTGAAGATCGCCGACACGCAGGAGGAGCTCGAAGCCTGTTTCGCGCTGCTGCACGACGCCTACGTGTCCTCCGGCTTCATGCAGCCCGATCCGTCGGGCTTGCGCGTCACCGCCTACCACGCGCTGCCGACGACGACCACGCTGTGCGCCAAGATCCACGGCAAGGTCGTGGGCACGCTGTCGCTGGTGCGCGAAGGGGTCTTCGGTTTCCCGATGCAGTCGGCCTTCGACCTGAGCGCGGTGCGGGCCAAGCAGGGCCGCATCGCCGAGGTCTCGGCGCTGGCGATCCATCCGGACTACCGAGCCACCGGCGGGCAGATCCTGTTCCCGCTGATGAAGTTCATGTACGAGTACTGCACCTCGTACTTCGATACCCGCCACCTGGTGATCGCGGTCAATCCGAACAAGATCGAGCTCTACGAGTCGCTGCTGTTCTTCGAGCGCCTGCCGGGCCAGCCCGTCGCGCAGTACGGCTTCGCCAACGGTGCGCCGGCGATCGGCGCCACGCTGGACCTGGCCGTCGCGCGTGAGCGCTTCCGCGCGGTGTACGGCCAGCGTCCGGAGCGCAAGAACCTCTTCCGCTACTTCGTCGAGAACCGGCTCGCCAACATCCGGCTGCCGGCGCGGCGCTACAACACGACCAACGACCCGGTGATGACCGAGGAGCTGATCGAGCACTTCTTCATGCGCCGCACGAACGTCTTCGCCACGCTGGGCGCGCGCCGGCAGCTGCTGCTGCGCAGCCTGTACGAGCTCGACGCGCGCGCCGGCGGGCAGTCCGGGACCGTGGCGGCGCCCGGCGCGACGCTCGCGCTGCGGCGCCATCCGCGGCATTCCATCAACTGTCCGGGCAGGCTCGAGCGGCTGGCCGCCGACGGCGGCGGCAGCTTCCGGATCAAGGTCGTCGAACTGTCGCTGTCGGGTTTCCAGGCCGAATGCGCGGCGCCGCTGGCGCCCGGCGTCAGCGGGCTGCTGACGGTCGAGCTGGGTGCCGAGCTGCGCTCGGTCGTGCGGGCCACCGCGGTGCGGCGCATCGCCGGTGCGCAGGCCACCTACCTGGGCTTTCGCATCGACACCCCGGATGCCGCCTGGGCCGCCTGCGTGAGCGCGCTGCAAAGCGGACGCACGCATGCCGAATTGCAGGCCGAGCCGCTGGACCTGGAGCTGCCGCAAGCGCCGGCACTGCCGCTGGTGCAACCGGCGGCCGCCTGCCTGATCTGAAGACGGGCAGAATCGCCCGGGTGAGATTCCTGTCGCGCTGCGGCGCCTGGCTGCTGGCCACGATCCTCGCCGTGCTGGCCGCGGCACCGGCGGCGGCCGAGCTGGTCGCGGTGATCGCTGGCGCGAAACCGTCGATCCTCGCCGTCGGCACCTTCAATGCGCTGAACAACCCCGGCTTCCGCTTCCGCGGCACCGGGTTCGTCGTCGACGATGGCCGGCATGCGATCACCAATGCGCACGTGCTGCCGATGAGCGGCGATGCCGATGCGGGCGACCGCCTGATCGTCGTGCTGTCGGGCAGCGATGGCCGCCAGGGCCGCGGCGCCACCGTGGTGGCGACCGATCCGGTCTACGACCTGGCGCTGCTGAAGTTCGACGGCGCAGCGCTGCCGGCGCTGAAATTTGCGCCCGAGGGCGCCGTCGCCGACGGCCGCGCGGTCGCGCTGGTCGGCTATCCGATCGGGGTCGTCTTCGGCTTCGTGCCGGTCAGCCATCGCGGCATCATCGCCGCGACCGTGCCGGTGGCCCAGCCGCTGCCGAACGCGCGGCTGCTCGACCAGCGCACGGTCTTTCGCATGCGCCAGGGCAGCTTCGACATCTACCAGCTCGATGCCACCGCCTATCCCGGCAACAGCGGCAGTCCGCTGCTCGACGCCGACAGCGGCCTGGTGCTCGGCGTCGTCAACAGCGTGCATGTCAAGGCGACGCGCGAATCAGCGCTGAGCCATCCCACCGGCATCAGTTATGCGATCCCGGCGCGCCATGCGGCGGCGCTGCTGTCCAAGCGCTGACGCCGCTTCAGGTACCATCGCGCCCGCCTCGGGGATACCCCGGTTGACACCCTGCGAAGTGAAGGCGGTAGTGACGCAGCGCGGCTTTTGGCTGCAAATCAGCCAAAACAACGCCGAACTCCGTGATTTCGGTCGCGTGCACCCCTCAAGACCGGGGTTGCGAGGGCCGATTTGCGCTGCTTACAGTCCCCGGACTCGTGTGCGAACTCGGGCGGTTGTCATTCTGTTGGCATCGGACCAGGGCACAACACCAAACAAGCGAGCCAGCGGCGGGCATGTGCGCCGCAAGCGGCGCACCGATCGAAGTGCTTGCCGCCAGACCAGAGGTCAGGGTATGGCGAACTGGCGGGAGAAAAAATGATTCGGGTCTTCAATCACTACTTTCATGTCTGGACGCTGCGGCGCATCCTGTTCGATGTCGGCCTCGCACTGTTCGCGCTGGCGGCCGTGATGATCGTCCAGGGCGGGCAGCTCGGCAGCGGGACGACGCTGGCGGGCACGCAGGTGCTGTCGCTGGCCGCCGGCATGTTCATCATCAACACCGCATCGGGCCTGTACCAGCGCTCGGCGAAGCGTTCCATCGGCGAGTCCTGCCTGCGCGCCGGGCTGGCGCTGGTGCTCGCGCTGGCGCTGACCTACCAGGTCTTCGTGCTGCTGCCGACCGACCTGGTCAACACCGCCGCGGTGCGGGTCTCGGCGATGCTGGTGATCTCGATGGTCATCGTGCGCCGCGTCTTCGTCGGCCACTGGACCGGCCAGGCGCGCACCGGCAGCCGCGTGCTGATCTTCGGTGCCGGCCCGGCAGCGCAGATGGTCGGGGTGACGCTCAAGCATGCCGATCCGCTGGCCAAGATCGTCGGCTACTTTCCCGGCCCGAACGAAAAGCAGTCCACGGTGCCCGACGTCGAGCGCCTGTCCGGCCATCGCTCGCTGACCGAGACCGCGCGCGCGCTCGGCGTCGACGAGATCGTCGTCGCCTTGACCGAGCGCCGCTCCGGCAGCATGCCGATGCGCGAGCTGCTGGATTGCAAGCTCGCCGGCGTGCGCGTGTTCGACATCACCACCTACTTCGAGCGCATGCTCGGCCAGATCCGCATCGACTATGTCAATGCCGGCTGGCTGATCTTCGGCGACGGCTTCAACCAGGGCTTCTACCGCACGGCCATCAAGCGCGTCTTCGACATCGTCTGCTCGCTGGTGCTGATCCTGGTCTCCGCGCCGGCGATGCTGCTGACGGCGATCGTCATCAAGCTGCGAGAGCAGGGGGCCGGTGTTCTATCGGCAGGAGCGCGTCGGCGCCAACAGCCGCGTCTTCAAGGTCACCAAGTTCCGCAGCATGCGCACCGACGCCGAGAAGGACGGCAAGCCGGTCTGGGCGACGGCGCAGGACAGCCGGGTCACGCGGGTCGGCAACATCATCCGCAAGACGCGCATCGATGAGCTGCCGCAGCTGTTCAACGTGCTCAAGGGCGAGATGAGCCTGGTCGGTCCGCGTCCGGAGCGGCCCTATTTCGTCGAGCAGCTGACGCAGGAGATTCCGTACTATGCTGTGCGGCACAGCATCAAGCCAGGCGTCACCGGTTGGGCACAGGTCAAGTATCAGTACGGCTCGACGGTCGAGGATTCGGCCGAGAAGCTGCAGTACGACCTGTACTACGTCAAGAACCACTCGCTGTTCCTCGACTTCGTGATCCTGTTCGAGACCGTCGGCGTGGTGCTGACGGGCAAGGGCGCGCGCTGAGCGCAGGTCTGCGGCGCACGCCGCGGTACCGTGGCCCCTGCGGGTTGAGCCGGCCGCGGCGCCCGGGGCACTGATCCGGCGATGGACTTCGCGCCGTTCGGCTTCGGCCTGGCCGCCGTCTTGAATGCGGCCTTCGCCATCTACCTGCTGCGTTCGGGCCACCTGGGCAGCCTGCGCGACCGGCCGGCGGCGGCCTTTCTCGCCGCCGTCACGCTCACCTCGGTCTGGGGTGTGGCCGCGGCGACCGATCACTTCTCCGATTGGCGTGTCACCGCGGACGTGGCCGCCGGCCTCGACCTGCTGCGTTCCGCCGCGTGGCTGACCTTCCTGCTGGCGTTGTTGCGCCCCGCCACCGCAGTGGCCACCGGGTCGGGCGATCCGCGCTCCAGCGGTGCCTTGCTGCCGGTCGCCGCCGGACTGGTCGCACTGGCGGTTGTCTTCCGCGCAGGCGTGGCCCTCGGCTATCCGGATCTCTACAAGGCCGCGCTGGGAACCGCGTTGGCGCTCGGCGTGCTGGGACTGGTGTTGCTGGAGCAGCTGTTCCGCAACCAGGCCGAAGAATCGCGCTGGAACGCCAAGCCGGTGTGCCTGGGCCTCGGTTTCAGTTTCGCCTACGACGTCTACATCCACTCCGAAGCGCTGATGTTCGGCCGTTTCGACGCGGATGCCTTGAGCGTGCGCGGCGCGGTCTATGCGCTGACGACGCCGCTGCTGTTCGTCGCTTCGCGGCGCCAGGCTTCGTGGATCAGCCGGCTCAAGGTCTCGCGCAGCGCAGCGTTCTATTCGGCCACGCTGCTGCTGATCGGCGCCTACCTGCTGCTGATCGCCGCGGTCGGGTACTACGTGCGTTACTTCGGCGGCGAGTGGGGCCGCGCGCTGCAGCTGGCGTTGCTGTTCGCGGCGCTGCTGATGCTCGCGGTGCTGCTGCTGTCGGGGTCGCTGCGCGCGCGGTTGCGGGTCTTCCTCAGCAAGAACTTCTTCAGCTACCGCTACGACTATCGCCAGGAGTGGCTGCGCTTCACCGCGATGCTGTCGACGAAGACCTCGCCGCAGGAGGTCGGCGTGCTCGTGGTGCACGGCCTGGCCGACATGGTCGAGTGCCCGGCCGGCAGCCTCTGGTCACGCGGTCTCGGCGGCGACCGGTTCGTGCAGACCGCGCGCTGGAACATGCCTGCCGCCGGCGACAGCGAACCGGTCGATTCGCCGTTCTGCGGCTTCATGCGCGAGAAGGAGTGGATCGTCGACATCGACGAGTTCCGCGCCCAGCCGCGCCGCTACGGCGACCTGGCCGTGCCGCTGTGGCTGGCGACGAGCCCCAGCGCCTGGCTGGTCGTGCCGCTGCTGGTCGGCGAGCAGCTGATCGGCTTCGTCGTGCTGTCGCGCCCGCGCACCGCGGTCGAGCCGAACTGGGAGGTGCGCGATCTGCTGAAGACCGCGGCGCGCCAGGCGGCGGGTTTCATCGCGCAGATGCAGGCCACCGAGGCCTTGCTCGAAGTGCGCAAGTTCGACGCCTTCAACCGCATGTCGGCCTTCGTCGTGCACGACCTGAAGAACATCATCACGCAGCTGTCGCTGATGCTGAAGAACGCCGAGCGCCTGCGCGACAACCCGGAATTCCAGCAGGACATGCTGCTGACGGTCGAAAGCTCGCTCGAGAAGATGCGCCAGATGATGCTGCAGCTGCGCGAAGGCGCCAAGCCGGTCGGCGGCGCCGCCGGGGTCGAGCTGGCGCCGATGCTGCAGCGCCTCGAGGCGATGGTGCGCGGCCGCGGCCGCCGCGTCGAGCTCGAGATCGTCGATCCGATCGCCACGCGCGGACACGAGGAGCGGCTCGAACGGGTGATCGGGCACCTCGTGCAGAATGCCCTTGATGCGACGCCGCCGTCCGGTAAGGTCTGGGTCCGGCTGCAGCAGGCGTCGGGCCGCGTGATGGTCGTCGTCGGCGACACCGGCAAGGGCATGACGCAGGAATTCGTGCAGACGCGCCTGTTCCGCCCGTTCAACACGACCAAGGACAGCGGCATGGGCATCGGCGCCTACGAGAGTTTTCAGTACATCAAGGAACTGGGAGGCAGCATCGACGTGCAAAGCGAAGTCGGCCGCGGCTCGGTCGTGACGATCCTGCTGCCGCTGTTCGATGCGCACAAGGCTGCCGACCTGCAGATGGCGAGCGACGACCGATGAGCGCGTCCAGCCCCGCACCGCTGCTGATCGTCGAGGACGATCTGGCACTGCAGAAGCAGATCAAGTGGTCGCTCGACCGCTTCGACTCGGTCACCGCCGCCGACCGCGAAAGCGCGCTGGTGCAGTTCCGCCGGCACCAGCCGGCAGTCGTCACGATGGACCTCGGGCTGCCGCCCGACCCGGATTCGGTCTCGGAAGGCTTCGCGCTGCTGCAGCAGCTGCTGGAGATCGATCCGAACGTCAAGGTCATCGTATTGACCGGCCAGAACGACCAGGCCAATGCGCTGCGTGCGATCGCGCTCGGCGCCTACGACTTCTTCGCCAAGCCCTTCGAGCCCGAGCTGCTCGGGCTGACGATCGACCGCGCGTTCCGGCTCTTCGAGCTGCAGAGCGAGAACCGCCGCCTGCAGGCACTGCACCAGCCCGATGCGCTGTCGGGGCTGGTCACCCGCGATCCGGAGATGTTGCGCGTGTGCCGCCTGATCGAGCGTGTCGCGTCGAGCGACGCGACGATCCTGCTGCTCGGCGAGAGCGGCACCGGCAAGGAGGTGCTGGCGCAGGGGCTGCACCAGTCGTCGAAGCGCCAGGGCCGCTTCGTCGCGATCAACTGCGCGGCGATTCCGGAGACGCTGCTGGAGAGCGAACTCTTCGGCTACGAGCGCGGTGCGTTCACCGGCGCGAACAAGACGACGCAGGGCAAGATCGAGACCGCCAACGGCGGCACGCTGATGCTCGACGAAATCGGCGACCTGCCGCAGCCCTTGCAGGCCAAGCTGCTGCGCTTCCTGCAGGAGCGCAAGATCGAGCGCCTGGGCGGCCGGCAGGAGATCGCGGTCGACGTGCGCGTGGTCTGCGCGACGCACCAGGACCTGAAGGCGCTGATCGCGGAAAACCGGTTCCGCGAGGACCTCTACTACCGGCTTGCCGAGATCACCGTCGACATTCCGCCGCTGCGCGCTCGCCAGGGCGACGCGGTGCTGCTGGCGCATGCGTTCCTGCAGCGCTTCTCGCAGGAGCAGCGCCGCGGCAACCTCGCGTTCACCGACGAGGCGCTGCGCGCGATCGAGCGCCATCCGTGGTCCGGCAACGTGCGCCAGCTGCAGAACGCGATCAAGCGCGCGGTCATCATGGCCGACAGCGGCCGCGTGACCTGCGAGGACATCGGGCTGCCGAAACCCGCGGCCGACGACACCGGTGCGGATGGCGCCGGCGAGCTGTCGCTGAACCACGTGCGCGCAGCCGCCGAGCGGCAGGCGGTGCTGGCGGCGCTGGCGCGCACCAACGACAACATCGTCAAGGCCGCCGAGCTGCTCGGCGTGAGCCGGCCGACGCTGTACGACCTGTTGAAGCGGCTGGCGATCAAGTGATCGCCAAGTGATGGCGAACTGGCGGCGGATGCCCGCGCGTCAGAGCACCACCAGCTCGCGCGCGCCGGTGGCCGCCTGGCGGTCGATCGTTTCGTAGAGACGCTCGATCAGCGCCGCATGGCGCGTCTCGATCGCGGCACGCCGCAGTTTCAGGTTCGTCGTCAGCTCGCCGGCCTCGATCGTGAACGCCTGCTCGAGCAGCGCGATGCCGCCGGGCCGCTCATGCGTACCGATCGCCGCGGCCTTTTCGCGCAAGGCCGCCGTGAGCCGCGCGCGTTCTTCGGCGCCGAAGGGCTTGCCCGGCGCGATCGTGCACAGCGCGACCAGGCACTTGCGGCCCGAGCCGAGCACCAGCACGTGGTCGACGCCGGGCGTGCGCAGCTGCGCCTCGATGGCCAGCGGCGCGATGCGGCGGCCGGTCGAGGTCTTGATCAGCTCGCTCGAACGGCCGGTCAGGCGCAGGTAGCCCTCGGCGTCGAGGCTGCCGAGGTCGCCGGTCGTGTAGTAGCCGTCGGCATCGACCGGTGCCGGCGGTTCGCCGAGATAACCCTTGAAGACGCCGGGCCCGCGCACCTTGATCGCGCCGCCGTCGCCGACGACGATGTGATTGCCCGGCAGCGGCTTGCCGACGCTGCCGGCGCGCGCATCGCCGGGCCGGCTGATCGCCATCGGCACGACGTTCTCGCTCAGGCCGTAGGCTTCGAGCACCTCCCAGCCGATGGCGTCGAATTCCTCGAGCAATGCGCGCGCGAGCGGCGCCGAGCCGGTGACCATGCAGCGCAGCCGCTGGCCCATCAGCCGGCGCAGGCGCGACAGCACGATCCGGTCGGCGATGAAGTGCGCGACTTTCAGCCCGGCCGGCAGCGGTCGGCCTTCGCGGCGCAGTGCGGCGGCGCGGCGGCCGATCGCCAATGCGGTCTCGGCGATCCTGCGCTGCAGCGCGGGCCGCGAAGCGATGCCCTCGCGCAGGCCTTCGTGCAGCTTCTCGTAGAAACGCGGCACGCCGACGAAGATGTCGGGCGAGACCTGCGCGACCACCTCCATCACCCGGCGCGGGTCGTCGAGGATCCAGGTCGTCGCACCCTGGCGCACCGCCGACAGGTCCACCATGCGCTGGAACAGGTTGGACAGCGGCAGCCAGCACAGCAGCCGGCTTTGCGGCCCGACGAAATCGAAGACGTCGCAGATCGCGTCGACCGCCAGGCACAGCTGCCGGTGGGTGTAGGCGATGCCCTTCGCAGCGCCGGTCGTGCCGGACGTGAAGATCACCGTGGCGAGCTCGTCCGATGCCGGCGGCGCCGGCAGCACGGAGTCTTCTCCGGCGAGCGCCATCAGCTGCGTCCAGCTGATCTGGCGCGCATTCGCCGCGCCGCGCGACGGCTCGCCGAACACCAGCAGCAGCCGTGCCGCCTGCAAGCGTCGCGGATCGACCTGCGACAGCAGCCGCGGCTGCGTCGTCGCGAACGCGACGATGTCGGCCTGCTCGCACAGCGCGGCGATGCGCTCGGGCACATCGTGCGCATCCAGGCCCACGATGATCGCGCCGAGCCGCAGCGTCGCGTGCTGCAGCAGCTCCCACTCGAGCGAGTTGGGCGCGATCAGCGCCAGCCGATCGCCGCGCCGCAGCCCGGCGGCGGCGAGTGCCGCGGCGAGTCGCGCGCAACGGGCGCCGAACTCGGCCCAGCTGATCGCCGCCCAAGTCTGCGGCGCCGTCTCGATCCGAAACGCCTCGGCCTGCGGCGTGGTGGCGATCCGCTGCGCGAGCAGCGCGGGAATCGTCGTCGCTGTTGTCTGCGGTGACGTCGCCGGCGCCGCGCCGTTCATCGGGCGGCCGGCGTGCGCCGCCTTTGCAGGTAGTGGTCGAGCACCTGCGGCAGGTAGTCCTCGACCTTCGGCACCGGCAGGCCGGCATCGGCCAGCAGCCGCGCCGTTTCGGCGTTACCGAAGCCCTGGTCCTCCGCCAGGTAGGCCAGCACGGGCGGCAGACCGCGCAGCGCACGCCGCGTGCTCTCGCCGGCGAGCAGACCGATCACCGGCACGGCGCTTTCGAGCAGGCGGCGGCTGACACCCCAAAGCCGCGGCACCGGCCGGCCGGCCGCGCGCCAGGTCTGCCGCACCACCTGCTGCAAGCGCGTCAACGGGATCGACCGTTCGGCCCCCGAGCACAGGTGCAGGATGCGGCCGGCCATCTCGGGCCGATCGCTCGACCAGGCGATCGCCTGCGCGACCCAGTCGACCGGAATCGTGTCGAGCCGCACCGTGCCCAGCGTGGGCATCACGCCGAAGGTGCGCACGCCGGAGAGGAACTCGCACAGGTGGTAGAAGACCTGGAAGTGGATGACGCGGCCGCTGCCGGTCTCGCCGACGACCATGCTCGGCCGGTGCACGGTGATCGGCAGGCCGTCGCCCTCGTCCCAGACGACCTTCTCGGCTTCGGACTTCGCGGCTTCGTAGGTGTTGTGGAAACTGTCGACCTCGGGCAGCCGGCGCTCGGGCATCACGCCCGGCGTGCGGCCCCAGACGCCGACCGTGCTGACCAGGTCGACCTTGCGCAACGGGCCGGCGTCGCGGGCGCGGCGCGCCAGCTCGAGCATGCTGCGCGTCGGCGTGACGGCGGTCGCGCGCGCCTCCTCGAGCGACATGTTCAGCTTGACGCTGGCGGCGCAGTGCACGATGTGCGTGGTGTCCTGCACCAGGCGCTCGTACTGCACATCGTCCAGACCGAAGCGCGGCTGGGCGATATCGCCGCGCAGCGCCTGCACGCGGCCGGTGTCGGTCCCATCCGGCGTGGCGCCCCAGTAGCGCCCCATCTCGGCCATCCGTGCGGCGAGGTCGGCATCGTCGCGGGCCCGCACCAGCAGCGTGATCCGCGTCTGCGGCTGCCGCAGCAGCTCGGGCACCAGCGCGCTGCCGATGGTGCCGGTGGCTCCGGTGAGGAAGACCGATTTCGCCATGCCCGGCCGCGTCAGCGCATCGGCGTGCCGTAGCGGCCCGGCGCGATCACGTTGCCCGGATCGAGCGCGCGCTTGATCGTCGCCAGCAGCTCGCGCGCCGCCGGATTCGCATCCATCGCGTGCGGCATGCTCATCGAGGTCGCCCGGTAGGGCGGGTAGCCGTGCTCGATGTAGGTCTCGCGCGCCTGCTGGTACCAGCTGCGCGCGCGCTCGGCGTCGGCCGCGTCGTGCCGGTCGTAGAACACGCCGACCAGCACGATCACCGAACGCGGGCTCTCGATGATGACCTCGACGAAGAAGTCGAACTCGTATTTCTCGAACACCGGCCGCGTCAGCGCCAGCGCCTTCATCACGTGCTCGGACGTGAACGGCACCACCGGGCCGATCCAGACGAAGCCGCAGCCGTCGCGCGCGGGGTCGATGTCCTGGCTCGGCTTGTTCGCATGCGACTTGAAGTACGCCTGGCGCACGAAATCGTCGGTCGGGATGCCGCGGAACAGATTGATCGCCGGGACCATCACCTCGGTGAACTCCGGCGACTTGCCCAGCAGCCGGTTGGCCAGCGGCGCGACGGTGCGCACCAGGCGCCCGTACCAGTCGTCGCGGATCGCCGCGCCGATGAACTGCACCATGCCGTAGCGGCCGAGCACCTTGCGAATCATGCGCTTCTGGTAGCGCACCTCCTCGCGGCTGCCATAGAGCCCGCAGCCGAAGGTCCAGCGCGCGACGCCGTGCTGCGCGCGCCATTGCGCTGCGGCCGCCTCGCTCAGGTGGCGCCGGCCGGCCAGCAGGTCGTGCGGATACTGCGACAGGATGCACATCATCGCGAAGTCGTTCGCCAGGTGCGGATGCGAGCGGATCGCGCGCGCCATCACCAGCTCGCGCAGGTCGTCGATGAAGGGTCCCAGCCGATCGGGGTCGGCCTTGTACTCGAAGGCCGCGAAGTCGAACACCTCGGGCGCCGGCATCAGCCAGATGCCGGCCTTGACGACGATGCCCAGGTTCGACTGGCCGAACAGGCCGTCGAGCGCCGGTCCGACCGCGCCCTTGTAGGTATGGCGCACTGTGTTGTTGCCGGCTGGGCCGCCGCCGGTCTCGACGAGGCTGCCGTCCGGCAGCACGACGTCCATGCCGCACAAACTGTTGAAGTGGTCGGCCATCGGCGTCAGGCCGCGACCCTTGTCGAGCGCGTTGCCGAGCACGCTGGCGTATTTCGTCGTGCCGGCGCAGTCGGCCCACAGGCGCGAGCCGCTCGTCTTCAGGTGGTCGTCGAGCTGCTTGTAGGTGACGCCAGGCTCGATCACCGCGTAGCCCAGCGTCTCGTCGACGTGGCAGATGCGGTTCATGCGCTCCAGCAGCATCGTGATGCCGGCCTCGTAACACGCGCTGCGCTCGCCGTAGCCCCAGTTCTTGCCGGTGCTCAGCGGCCAGACCGGCACGCCGGCCGCGGCCGCGACCCGCACGATCGACTGCACCTGCGCCGCCGTCGTCGGGTAGACGACGACCGAAGGCAGGGCGCGGAACGGGATGCAGGTGCGCGTCACCGCCTCGACCTGTGCCGGCTCGCTGAGCAAGCCGTCGGCGCCGACGATGTCGCGCAGTTGCGCCAGCAGCGGAGCCTCGACCGGCTGCGGCAGCGCGCTCATTGGTGCCCCCATGCTCGCTTCGCTCGCTGCCCCCCGAGGGGGCGCGAGCGCCTTCGGAACGGCCGGGCGGCGCTCATCGCTTCGACTCCGTGCTGCGCGGCGCGCGGCAAACGCGGGTGCGGGTCATGCCGCGACCGGCTGGCGGTTCGACGCGCTCGCCGCCACGGCGGCGCCCGGCGCGGCCGTGGCCCAGTCGGCATAGACGTGGTCCGGCCAGTCGCGCCGGCTCGGTCGCGTGATGCGCAGGTCCTCGTCGCGCAACCCGAGCCATTCCATGTGCCGCGCGACGTGGCGCCCGAGGTAGACCTTGTTCAGCGTGATGAAGTCGACCACCTTGCCCATCAGCTTCCAGTAGTGCCGGTTGGCCTTGCCTTCGCGGATCAGGGTCGAGAACTCCGGTGCGTAGGGGTTGTAGCCGAAGGTGCGCAGGTCCGAATACATCAGCAACCAGTTGATCGGGTAGTTCGAGAACACCGGGCTGGCGTTCTTCGACGACTCGATCAGCCCGAGCTCGACCACCTTCTTCATGATCTCGTCCTGGTCGTAGGGCCAGGCATGGTACGGGGCCAGGTAGCGCGGGAAGCGCGTGCCCGGTGCATGGCGCCGCGGGTTCCAGAACCGCGCCAGGTCGTGCGCGTCGAATTCGCCCGACGCGACCAGCTCCGGTGGCGTCCAGTCGACCTCCGAGATCGCCAGCCGCGGGAACTCGTACTCCATGCGCTCGGCGACCGGCTGACCCGGGGAATACCCGGCCAGCACCAGCGGAATGCGCTTCTCGAGCGCGACCTGCAAGGCATTGCCCTCGAACAGCGGCGCGTAGACGTATGAGATCGTGTGCACCGCGCCGCGCGCTTCCTGGTTCATCATCAACCAGCGGAAGAGGCGGCGGTAGAACTCCAGCGGCGGCCGATAGGTGACGTGCTCGACATCGAGCTTGTCGATCGCGCGCCGGATGTTGGCCCAGGCCACCTCGCCGATATCGATGTCGGTGGTGTGCGCGAGCACGCGCAGCCCGTATTCGGTCTTCAGCTTGTGGATCAGCCAGACGCTGTCCTTGCCGCCGGACAGCGGCACCAGGCAGTCGAATTCGCCCTGTCCCCGGCAGTCGCGCAGCGCCTGCTCGAGGTCCGCCTCGCGCGCCTTGCGCAAGGCCTCCGAAGCGCTGGCGTCGGCCGGCCGGTACTCCCGGCACGGCTTGCAGATTCCGCGGGCATCCAGGTCGGCGCCCGGCACGGCCTCCGGCAGCAGACAGTTCTTGCAGGACCTCATGGGGCAACCTCGTTCGTCGAGCCGACGTGAACTGTAGCGGCTCGACCGCGCGCCGGCGGAGCTTCGCGGCCCGCGGTGCCGACGAGGCGCCGGCGGGCCTGTCGAGGGAATTTACAGTCACTCACCGGCTACCGCGCGCCGGCACCACCGATCGCCGAAAAACCGAGTGAAGACAGCCACTTGGATGGGTCGCTCGAACTTGGCATGGGTCCTGCTACATGCTCTCCAAGCAGGGGGATCCCTTCTGCCTTGTGTACCGCAAGTTGGCAAAGGAACATTTATGAAGCTCAAGAAATTTGCAGCAGGCGTCGGGTTGGCAGCAACTGTCCTCCTCGGTGCGAGCATGCCGGCCAGCGCCGGCGTGACCTTCTTCTTCCCGGAGACCACCTTCGAGGACGACAACAACGACTGGCACTTCGACACCAACGGCAACGGCAAGATCGACATCGGCGAGCGCCTGGTCTCGGTGTTCGAACTGACGAAGACGGCCAATCCGTTCGGCGCCGGCTCGGCCAACATCGCCCCGGAAGAACTGACCGGCATCATCGACGCCGTCGTCGTCGCGAAGATCCCGGGCTTCGTGCCGGGCACCTTCCTGTTCCTGTTCGCCCCGAACGCGACCAGCCCCTACGTCGATGGCGCCTCGGGCGAAATCGCACGCACGTGGCTCGACGCGACGCCTGACCTGGACATCCCGGGCCAGAACTGCGTCAGCCTGGCTGACTGCGTTGCCAAGGGTTCGGACGGCTCGGTGTACATGTCCGGCGGCTTCACCGGCGACAACGACGAAATCTTCGCGTTTGTCGGCACGGACGATCCGGCTGTCGTGGCAGCCGCTGGTGCCGGCATCGACATGACGGCGGCGACCTTCGCCTTCAGCATGATCGTCAACAACACCGGCATGGACTTCGGTCAGGTCGCGTGCTCGCCGAACAGCCTGGTCCCGGTGGCCGGTGACTGCAACCCGTTCAACGGTGGCACCGGTGACGGCCTGGCGGACATCGCCGGCGGTGGCTCGATCAAGGGCGGCGCGGGTCTGGGGAACGGCGCTTTCGGCCGCTCGGACTTCGACTTCAACGTCGCGCCGATCCCCGAGCCGGGTTCGCTGGCCCTGGTCGGCCTGGCGCTGGCTGGTCTCGGTGCCCTCGGCCGTCGCGCCAAGAAGGCCTGAGCTGACGCTCGACCCAGCGGTGCGGCTGCCAACCTGAGCAGTCGCACGTCGCAGTAGGTCCCTGGTGGGCCACCCGGATTTCCGGGTGGCCCACTTCTCTTTTGCGGACCGGTTGTTGCGCGCCTGATCGACAGCCGTCGCGGCGTTGCGCGATGCAGGGGTCGTCAAACTCCCATGGCGCGAAGGTATGCTTTGCGGCGAAACTCGGCCGCCGCCACAGTAGGCGGTCTTCAATTCAACCGCACTGCATGTCCTTGATCGATCCCGTGTGGGCTGCGCCGGCCCAGGTCGAGCCCTCGATGGGTCCGCGCATGACTCGGCGGACTCTGCTGGCCGCGAGCCTGCTGACGCCGCTGTCGCTGCCCGTGCATGCCGACGATGCGCTGACGCTCATGCAACGTGTGCACGACCGGCCGAGCGGTCGCGACGCGACGGTGACGAGCCGGATGGAACTGATCGAGCGGGGCCGGCCCGCGCGCGTGCGCGCGCTGGTCAGCTATCGCGTCGAACGCGGGCGCGGCGAGGCCCACAACCTCGTGCGCTTTCTCGAGCCGAAGGACATCGCCGGTACCGGGCTGTTGAGCATCGACAAGGCCGACGGCAGCAACGAGCAGTGGCTGTACCTGCCGGAGCTCGACCGGGTTCGCCGCATTGCCAGTGATCGCAAGGGAGGGCGCTTCGTGGGATCTGATCTCTACTACGAGGACTTGCGCACGCGCAAGCCGGCGGCTGATCGGCATCGCCTGGTCGGTCAGGACAACGTCAACGGTGTGCAGTGCGAGATTGTCGAAAGCGTGCCGGTCGATGCCGCCGAAACGGTCTACCGCAAGCGCATGACCTGGGTCGAAGCGTCGCTGGCGATGGTGCACCGCGTCGACTATTTCGAGAAGGACGACCGCGCACCCAGCAAGCGCTGGGTGCTGGCGTCGCGCAAGCAGATCCAGGGCTACTGGACGGTGATGGAGAGCCGGCTGACCGATCTCGGCAGCGGCCACGAGACGCGACTGAGCGTCGAGCGGGCGCTCTACGATCGCAAGTTGCCGGCCAGGCTCTTCACGCAGCAGGCGCTGGCGGACGAAAACGTCGAGGCGGACTTCCGGCCATGAGCGGCGCTGCCGAGATTCGATTGAAGCCCACCCACCGGCGCACGCTGGCGCTGCCCTGGTTGCTGACGGCGCTGTACCTCGGTCCGCTGCACATCGCGGCCGCCCAGGCGCCCGCCCCCGCGGCCCAGGCGGCCGACGAGGAGGCCGATGCGACGGCCCCGCCGCGCCGGCCGACGCGCCCGGCGCGGCCGACCTTCCGCTTCGGCGTCGATGGCGTGCTGGCCGAGGCGGCTGCGCTGCCGGATGCGCCCGATGCCAGCAGCCTGCTGACCTTGCGCGCGACGCCGTATGCGCAATGGCAGCCGGCGCGCGGCTGGGAGCTGCGCGCGGGCGTTCGCCTCGGCGCAGTCGCGCAGCGGGGCGGCCCGTCGGCCTACGACGACACGCAGGCCGAGCTGGCCGACACCTATGTGCGTTACAGCCGCGGCGACACCCGCCTGACGGTGGGCGCACAAACCGTGCTGTGGGGGCGGGTCGATGCGGTGCCGCTGATCGACCGCGTGAGCCGCGTCGACCTGAGCCGCATCGTGCTGGATGACCTCGCCGAGCGCCGCTTGCCCCAGCCGGTCGTGCGCTGGGAGCAGACGATCGACGACTGGAAGCTCGATGGCGTGCTGCTGCCGTACTTTCGCGCCGCGGTGCTGCCCGACGAGCGCAGCGTCTGGAGTCCGATCGATCGCCGCTCCGGCCGCGTGTTGGGGCTGCCCGAAACGCCTGCCATCGCCGCCTTCGCCCGCCATGCGCCGGTGCGCGAACGCGTCGACGGCAGCGGCGGCGCCGCCGTGCGCATCACGCGCACCGGCGAGCCGCTGGACTTCGGCCTGACGCTGGCGCGCACGCGGCAGCCCCTGCCGTACTACCGGCTCAATCCGGCCGGCCCGGCGCTCGACATCGTGCATCCGCACAACCGGTTCCTGGGCGCAGATCTCGAAGTCGTCGCCGGTGGCGTGACCTATCGCTCCGAGCTCGGCATGACCACCGACGTGCCGCTGACCCGGCCCGATGGCGTGATGGTGGATGCGCGTGCGTTCGACTGGATCGGCGCGGTGGAATTCTTCCCGGGCGGCAAGGACACGCGCGTCAACGTGCAGCTGCTGGTGCGCAAGCTGCGCGCCGACGCGCCGGTGCTCGAGATAACGCGTTATGTCGGCATCAACGGCGAGGTGCAGACAACGCTCGGGCAGGGGCGCTGGAAGCTCGGCATGAAGTTCTTCAGCGGCCTCAACGTGCACGACCTGTACCTGGCGCCGCGGCTGTCCTTCGTCGGCTGGGAGCCGCACGAGCTGTACGTGCAGGCCCATCACTTCCGCGGCGAGTCGCGCACGCTGGGCGGCTTCTATCGCGAGCGCGGCATGCTCGCGATCGGCCTGAAGACGCGTTTTTAGACGGAGCGCCGGCCGCCATGTGGTTGAGCGCCTGGGCCCCGTTGTACGGGCGCCGCTACGGCATGACGACGGCGATGGTCGCGTGGCCGCTCGCGCTGGTGATCGTGATCCTGCTGCATGCGGTCGGCGGCTTCCTGGCGCTGCGGCTGACCTTCAACAATTCGCCGCAGGTCTATTACCCGGCCGACGCGCCGGCGATCGTGCTGCGCGATGCCTTGCGCAAGGACTTCCCGAGCGACGAAGTGCTCACCGTGCTGTTCCACGGCGACGACCTGTACACCGAGGATTTCCTCAGGCGGCTGCAGGCACTGTCGAACGAGCTGCGCGATCACCCGCTCGTCGATCGCGTGACCAGCATCCTGACGGTCGAGAAGATCGCCGGTTCGCGCGACGGTTTCAGCGTCGGGCCGCTGATCGAGCCGAAGGCGCAGAAGAAGGCCGGGCCGGAGGATGCCAAGCGCCGCGTGCTGGCCGATCGTTTCGTGCCTGGCACGCTGGCCTCGCGGGACGGCCGCTACCTCGCGATCGGCGTGCGGCCGAAGCCGCTGGCCGACAGCGGGCAGCGGCTGCAGGTGAAGATCGCCACCGTGCTGGCGATCAACCGCGCCGGCCTGCGTGGGCACTACGCCGGCGACGCCGGTCCGGTGACGATGGATGTCGCGCAGCTCGAGTCGATCCTGCGGGACACGGCGACCTTCGTGCCGCTGACCGTGGGCATCGGCCTGGCGCTGCTGTGGTGGGTGGTCGGGCGCATCCGGCCGGTCGTGATCGGCGCGGTGGCGATGTCGACCGTGGTTCTGCCGGTGGTCGGTGCGATCGCGGCGTTCAACCAGCCGTACACGATGGCCACCGCGATCATCCCGACGCTGCTGTCGGCGTACACGCTGGCGACGCTGATGCATCTGTACGCCGGCATCCAGCGCGCGCAGGAGGCCGGGCTGCGCCGCGCCGAGCGGCTCGACCGCGCGATGCAGGAGACGCTGAAACCCGGCATCTTCAATGTGCTGACGACCGGATCCGGCCTGTTGAGCCTGGTGCTGGTGCCGGTGCCGCCGGTGCAGGTCTTCGGCGTCGCCGGCGCCGCTGGCACGGCGCTCGTCTTCATCGTCGTCTATGGGCTGATGCCGCCGCTGCTGCTGCGCTGGGACAAGCACCGCTGGCCGACGCGCCGCACGTCGGGCATGGGACTGCTCGGCCGCTTCGCCACGCGCATCACGATCTTCAGCATGCGCAACGCGAAGACGATCATCATCGCGGCGCTGGTCGTGCTGGTCGCCGGCATCCCGGCCGTCCGGGCGGTGAAGGTCGAGTCCGACCTGCTGACCTTCTTCCCGCCCAGCCATCCGGCGGTGCGCCACACGCAGCTGGCGGAGAGCAAGCTGATGGGCGTGACCTCGCTGGAGTTCTCGCTGCGCGGCCAGGAGCGCGACAGCCTGCAGAACGTCGAGCGCCTGCGCGGCATCCGCGCGTTCCAGCGCTGGCTCGAAGAGCAGCCGGAGGTCGATCGCACCATCTCGATGGTCGACCTGATCGAGGAGATGCACTGGGCGATGAACGCCGAGCAGGCCGCGTTCCGCACGCTGCCGCCGACCGACCGCCTGCTGCGCCAGTACCTGCTGGTCTACGACGGCACCGACCTGTACGAGCTGGTGAATCGCGATTTCCAGCATGCGCGCATCCTCGCCAACCTGCACATCCACGGCGCACACGAGATCGGCGAGGTGCTCGCGCGCATCCGCAAGCGCCTGGAGCAGCAGCCGATCGAAGGGCTCGCGGTCGACATCGGCGGCCAGGGACGCCTGTTCGCCGACCAGATCAACCTGCTCGTCAGCGGCCAGACCGGCAGCTTCATCGGCGCCTTCGTGCAGATCTTCCTGTTCATGGCGCTGCTGTGGCGCTCGTTCAAGGCCGCCGCGGTGTGCATGGTGCCGAACATCGCACCGCTGTATTTCGTCTTCGTGCTGATGGGCGCGATCGGCATCTACCTGAACATGGCCACCGTGATGATCGCCAGCATCGTGCTCGGCATCACGGTCGACGACACGATCCACCTGTACCACGGCTACAAGGAGCGGCTGCAGCAAGGCATCTCGCCGGTGCTGGCGATCGCGCGCAGCTTCGAGTCCTCGGGCCGCGCGGTGCTGGCGATCTCGGTGCTGCTGATCACGCAGTTCACGCTGCTGTTCGGCTCGGACTTCATCCCGACCTCGGACTTCGGGATCATGACGGCGCTCGGCCTGTTCTCCGGACAGTGCTTCGAGCTGCTGCTGTTGCCGCCGCTGCTGCTGCTGACCGATGCGCGCCGGCGCGCCGCCCCGGCGGCGCCGCACGCGCCCTCCGAGGTGCTGGATGCCGGCGATACGCTGCTCGCGCCGCGCTCGACGCAGATGCCGGTCGGCGGCGATACGCTGATGCCGGTCGACGGCGATGCGCCGATGCCGCTCGGCGGCGACACGCTGATGCCGCCCGCGCTGCCCGCGCTGGTCGCGGCACCGGCACCGCCGGCCACCGCCCCGCCGGCGCCCGAGCGCGTGCTGGTGTGCACCGGCGACATCTGCACGATCGCCGACGGGGAGCTGCTGTGGGAACGCTTCACGCGATTGCAGGCCGCCAGAGCGGCGGAGGCACCGGAAGAAGACTGGCGTCTGACGCGCACCAGCTGCCTCGGGCTGTGCCGGCTAGCGCCGGTGGTGCAGCTCTACCCGGCCGGCACGTACCACGGCAAGCTCACGCCGCACGCGGTGAGCCAGCTGGTCGAGCAGCGGCTTTTGCAACGCGCCCACCCAGCCGCCATCGGCGAGGAGTCGACCGCCGCGAGGCCCGCCACCGGCGACCCACCGGGCCGCGCATCGACGTGAGGCGGGCAATTGTTCACGCCGCACCTCCCGATCGGGCACGGGGGGCGCGGAATGGCGTCCCGGTTCGGGGGATATTGAAAGGCTGGACAGAATGCCGGTGGTGACAAGATGCAACGCCGCCATCGCGGGCTGCGACCGCAACATGAATGAAGGACAAGCCTTGAAACACGCCCCACGAGCCCGCACGGCCGCCCTGTTGATCGCCGTGGCGCTGGTGGCCGCTTGCGGCAAGCCCGGGCCGGAGGCGCAGATCGCCTCGGCGCGCGCGGATCTGCAGCGCCGCGATCCACAAGCGGCCATCGTGCGCTTGAAGACCGTGCTGCAAGACCAGCCCGAATCGGGTCCGGCGCGGCTGCTGCTGGGCCGTGCGTTGTTCGAGCAGGGCGATCCGGCATCGGCCGCCGCCGAGTTGCAGAAGGCCCTGGATCTGAAGCACCCGCCATCCGAGGTGCTGCCGACGCTGGCGCGCGCGATGCTGCAGCAGGGGCTGGCGCGCAAGCTGATCGAACAGCATGGTGCGACCACGCTGCCCGATACCGAGGCGAACGCCGAGTTGCGCACCACCATCGCAGCGGCGCACTACTCCCTGGGCGCCCGCGCGGCCGGTGACCGCGAGCTCGACGCCGCCTTGGCAGCCTCGCCGCAATCCGCGCCGGCGCGCAATCTGCGCACCCGCGTGATGGCGATAGGCGGCCAGATTCCGGCCGCGATCGCGCTGAATGACGAGGTGCTGAAGGCCCTTCCGCAGGATCCGGAGGCTTGGCAGCTGCGCGGCATGCTGTTGCTGGCGTCGAAGAAGGACAGCGCCGGCGCGCTGGCGGCCTATCGCAAGTCGTTGTCGTTCCATCCGCGGCAGCCAGGTGTGCATGAAGGGGTCGTCGCGCTGCTGATGCGCGACAAGCAGCTCGATGCGGCCGAGGCGCAGGTGGCGGAAATGCGCAAGGTGCTGCCCACGCACCCGCTGACCTATCTGCTGGCCGGTCAGGTCGCGCTGGCGAAGAAAGACTATCCGAAGGCCAAGGATCTCGCGCAGCGCCTGATGAAGAACCTGCGCGAAGACCCCGCGGTGCTGCTTTTTGCATCCGAGGTCGAGTTTCGCGCAGGCTCGTTGCGACAGGCCGAGACGCACCTCGGCAAGCTGCTCGGCAAGGCCCCGGACAACGCGGGGGCGCGCCAGTTGTTCGCGCAGGTGCAGCTGCGGCTGGGGCAGGCGCCGCTGGCCCTCGAGACGCTGCGGCCGTTGCTGGAGCAACCGGCGGTGCCCGCGCAAACGCTCGTCGCGGCCGCGACGGCCCACCTGCAGCTGGGCGACAACGCCGCGGCCGAGGCGTTCTACGTGCGCGCGTCCAAGGCCGATCCGGATGACGTGCGCAGCCGGATCGCACTGGCACTGAGCCAGATCGGCCGTGGCCAGACCTCCGGTTTTGCCGAGCTGGATCGTTTGTCGGAAGCAGACACCGGCGGCATCGACGCCGATCTGGCGGCGGTCGCCGCCCATGCCCGCCGCAAGGAATTCGATGCCGCCCTGAAGGCGGTCGACCGGATCGAGAAAAAGCAACCGGGCAAGGCTCTGAGCGCGCACCTGCAGGGGCGCATGCTGCGGATGACGGGCGACCGCGCCGGCGCACGCCGCAGCTTCGAACGTGCGCTGCAGATCGACTCCCAGTACGTCATCGCCGCGGCCGACCTGGCCGAGCTCGACGTCGCAGAGCAGCAGCCGCAGAAGGCGCGGGCGCGGCTGGAGGCGATATTGACCGCCAATCCGCGCAACGAGGCGGCGCGGCTTGCACTGATCGATCTCTACGCACGCAGCGACAGCGACACCGAGGCGATGCTGAAGCTGATCAACGAGGCGCTGGCCGCCAATCCAATGTTGAGCCGGCCGCGCCTGCTGCTGGTGCACCACTACCTGCGCACGAACAAGGTCGCGCTGGCAATGGCGGCGGCGCAGGACGGCATCGCGGCCAAGCCCGGATCGCCGGAGTTGCTCGATGCGCTCGCGCAGGCGCAAAGCCGCATGGGCGATACCCAGCAGGCGATCGTGACCTACAACAAGCTCGCTGCGCTGCAGCCGAAATCGGCCTTCCCGCACCTGCGTCTGGCGGCCATCCATGCGCGCAACAAGAACCAGGCGGGGGCGCTGCAGAGTCTGAACAAGGCCCTGGCCATCGCGCCCGAGCTGCTGCTGGCGCAGCGCGCGCTGGTGTCGCAGCACCTCGGCGAGAACAAGCATGCCGATGCGCTGGCCGTCGCGCGGCTGGTCCGGCAGCAGCGGCCGAAGGAGCCGGCCGGTTACGTGCTCGAAGGGGACATCGAAGCCGACCGCCGCGCCTGGTCGGCGGCCATCGTTGCCTACCGGGCCGGTCTGAAGAATGCGCCGTCGACCGAGCTGGCGGTGCGCCTGCACGGCATGCTGATCCGGAACGGCAAGCCCGACGAGGCCCAGTCGTTTGCCAGTGCGTGGCGCGCGGAGCATCCGAAGGATGCGCTGTTCGTGCTCGGGCTCGGCGAGCAGGCCCTCGCGGGCCGCAAGCTGCCGGAAGCCGAAAAGTACTTCCGCGAGGCGCTGCAGCGCTTGCCGGACAGCCCGATGGCGCTGAACAACCTGGCCTTCGTGCTGGCGATGCGCGGTGAGCCGGAGTCGATCGCGCTGGCCGAGCGGGCGATCAAGCTCAAGCCCAACGAGGCCACGCTGTACGACACGCTCTCGCTGGCGCAGGCGAGCAACAAGCAGCTGGAGCGCGCGATCGAGACCCAGAAGAAGGCCATCGACCTGACATCCGATCAGGACCTCATGCGGCTGCGGCTGGCCAAGTTGTATCTCCAGGCCGATCGGAAGGCCCTGGCCAAGGAACAGCTGCAGCAGCTCGAGGCCAGAAGCGCGATTCCGCAGGTCAAGACCGAAGCGAAAGAGTTGCTCAAGACCCTGTGATGCTCGCGCGGCCGCGGGCTGCGTGAAGTTTTGCATCGCAGCACGCGGCGCCGTCGGCGCCAGCCGCGATTCCGTAAAACTGCCTGTGTCATGATGCGCAACCGTGCATTTGGCGTGCATCCGGTGTGCATGGCGCGTGCGCGCCAGCGCCATTGCCGCCGGCTGTCGCGCACAAAGTTCGCTGCATGAGAGGAAGCAAGTTGAACGCCATTTCCAAATTGATCGAGTCCAGCATGGCCTGGCGGCTCGGCGCAGCATTGCTGGTCGTGCTGCTCGGCGCCTGCGCGTCACGCCAGCATCCGCCGGCGCCGGCGCAGGCCGATACGCAGAACTACAACTACATCATCGGCCCCGGTGACTCGCTGCAGATCACCGTCTGGCGCAATCCCGACCTGTCGATGACGGTGCCGGTGCGTCCCGACGGCAAGATCGCGACGCCGCTGATCGACGAACTCGTCGCGCAGGGCAAGACCTCGACCGAGATGGCGCGCGACATCGAGAAGCAGCTGTCGAAGTACGTGCGTGATCCGGTCGTCACGGTGATCGTCACCGCCTTCGTCGGCCCCTACAGCGAGCAGATCCGCGTTGTCGGCGAAGCGGCCAAGCCGCAGTTCCTGCCCTACAAGCAGAAGATGACGCTGCTCGACGTGATGATCGCCGTCGGCGGCCTGACCGATTTCGCCGATGGCAACGGCGCGACGATCCTGCGCGGCTCCGAAGGCAACAAGCAGTATTCGGTGCGCCTGAAGGACCTGATCAAGCGCGGCGACGTGTCGGCGAACGTCGAGATGAAGCCGGGCGACATCCTCATCATCCCGCAGGGCCTTTTCTGATGCCCCCACGCTCCCTCCGGTCGCTGCCCCCCAAGGGGTCCCTTGCAGCGGACCGGCAGAGCCGGATCCGCGCAAGAGCTTGGCTGTAACCCCGACAGAAGTGCCATGGAAGACCTGATCAACCAGCTCACGACCATCGTCCGCCGGATGTGGAAATTCCGCTGGCCGGCACTGCTTGCGGCGTGGTTCGTCGCCATCGCCGGCGCCGTCGTCGTCTTCTACGTGCCCGACAAGTACGAGGCCACGGCGCGCATCTTCGTCGACACGCAATCGATCCTGAAGCCGCTGATGTCGGGCCTGACGGTGCAGCCCAACGTCGAGCAGCAGGTCGGCATGCTCAGCCGCACGCTGATCAGCCGGCCGAACGTCGAGAAGCTGATCCGCATGGCGGACCTCGACCTGAAGAACGAGTCGAAGGCGCAGCAGGAGGCGCTGATCGAGAGCCTGACGAAGTCGCTCGAGATCCGCGGCACGAACCGCGACAACCTCTATTCGCTCAGCTACCGCGATGCCGACAAGGAAAAGGCCAAGCGGGTGATCCAGTCGCTGGTGTCGATCTTCGTCGAGTCGAGCCTCGGTGCCAGCCGCAAGGACACCGACTCGGCCAAGGTCTTCCTCAACGAGCAGATCAAGACCTATGAGGCCAAGCTCGAGGAGGCCGAGACGCGGTTGAAGGAGTTCCGGCTGCGCAATCTCGACCTGCAGACCGCCGACGGCCGCGACTCGGCGTCGCGCCTGGGCGAGATCAGCAAGCAGCTCGAACAAGCGCGGCTCGAGTTGCGCGAGGCCGAGAATGCCCGCGAAGCGGCGAAGCAGCAGCTGGCCGCCGAAAAGCAGTCGAACACCAGCGTCACGCAGAGCCTGTTGCAGGAGTCGTCGGTCAGCGTGTCGACGCCCGAGCTCGATGGCCGCATCGCCGAACACAAGCGCAACCTCGACGCGCTGCTGCAGCGCTACACCGAGCAGCATCCCGACATCATCAGCACGCGCCGCCTGCTGAAGGACCTGGAAGAGCAGAAGAAAAAGGAAATCGCCGAGCAGCGCAAGCTGGCGCTGAGCCAGCCCGCGGCGGCCGCGCCGCAGTCCGGCCTTGCGTTCCAGGAGCTGAACCGGTTGCTGGCGACCTCCGAAGTGCAGGTCGCGTCGCTGCGCGCACGCGTGGCCGAGTATTCGTCGCGTTATGCGCAGGCTCGGGCGGCGCTGAAGACCTCGCCGCAGATCGAGGCCGAGGCGGCCCAGCTGAACCGCGACTACGCGATCATCAAGAAGAACTACGAAGACCTGGTCGCGCGCCGGCAGGCGGCGGTGATGTCCGGCGACCTCGATGTCGCGTCCGGCGTCGCCGACTTCCGGCTGATCGATCCGCCGCGCGTCTCGTCGCGCCCGGTGTCGCCGAACCGCTTCCTGCTCTATCCGCTGGCGCTGGCCGCGGCGCTCGGCGTCGGACTGTTCGTCGCCTTCGCGGCGAGCCAATTGCGCCCGGTCTACGACGCGGCCTACGAGCTGCGCGCGAAAACCGGGTTGCCGGTGCTCGGTGTCGTCTCGCTGGTGCTCAGCGATGGGGACACCCGCAGGGCACGGGTCGACTTGCTGCGCTTCCTGGCCGGATCGGGCAGCTTGGTCGGTGTGTACGTGATCGGGCTGATCGCGCTGACGGTCATCGTCAGCAGGCAGGTGGGTTGAACGATGAGCAGCTTGATCGAACAGGCCGCGCGCCGACTGGCGCAGATTCGCGAATCGGGGATCGAGATTCCCGGCGAGACCGCGCCCGCCGACACGACGGTGCCGACCACCACGCCCGGCGACATCGCGCCGCCGCGTTATGCCGCGACGCCGGCGGCGCCGCCGCTGGCCGCGCCGCTGGTCCCCGTGCCGCCGGCGATGGTGCCGCGGCTGGCCGACGAACCCACGGTCACCTCGCGTCGCGTCGAGCTCGATCTCGATCTGCTCGCCGCGAGCGGCATCGTGACGCCGAACGCGCCGCGCTCGAACGTCGCCGACCAGTACCGGGTCATCAAGCGTCCGCTGATCCTCAATGCGATCGGCAAGGGCGCGGTGCCGCTGAACCACGGCAACCTGATCATGGTGACCAGCGCCTTGTCCGGCGAGGGCAAGAGCTTCACGTCGATCAACCTGGCGATGAGCATTGCCGCCGAGCTCGACCACACGGTGATGCTCGTCGACGCCGACGTCGCGCGGCCCTCGGTGCTGCGCATGCTCGGCTTGCCGCCGGGCCCCGGCCTGCTCGACCTGCTCGAGGGCCACGCCGACATGTCGAACGTGCTGCTGCGCACCAACATCGACAAGCTGACGCTGTTGCCCAGCGGCTCGCCGCACCCGCGGGCGACCGAGCTGCTGGCCAGCGATTCGATGCGCCAGCTGCTCGACGACATCGCGACGCGCTACCACGACCGCATCGTGATCTTCGATTCGCCGCCGCTGCTGCTGACCACCGAGTCGCGCGTGCTGGCCTCGCACATGGGCCAGATCGTCGTCGTCGTGCACGCCGGCCGGACGCTGCAGGCGGACGTTCAGCATGCGCTGTCGACGATCGAGTCGTGCCCGGTGCGTCTGATGCTGCTCAACAAGGCGCAAAGCAACGCCCACGGAGCCTACGGCTACTCGTATGGCTACGGTTACGGCGAACAAGAACAGATGCCGGGTTGAGCCGGCGCCTTCAACCACAATGATGCGTCCAGGGTCTGGAGAACGCGATCGTGCCTGCCTGCCGAGTCGGCCCCTGTGGCCGCTGGCCTTGCTGCTGGCCGCCGCAGGCGGCCAGGCACAGGAAGCGGCGCAACTGCAGCAGTCGCAGCGCGGACGCCCGCTGACGGTCCAGCCCAGCGCATCGATCACCGAGACGCTGACCGACAACGCGCTGCTGCGCGACAGCGACAAGCGCACCGAGGCGATCACGCAGCTGACCGCCGGCGTCGCCGCGACGCTGCGCGCCGACCGTGTCAGCGGCGTACTCGACTACCAGCTGACCGGCACCGTGCACGCGCGCGAGACCAAGGCCGACAAGGTCGGACAGTCGCTGCGAAGCACGCTGAGCGCCGTGCTGATCGATGAGCTGTTCTATCTCGACGGCAGCGCGTCCATCGGGCGCCAGGCGATCTCCGCTTTCGGCACCCAGGATGTCGGCCGGCCGCTGGACAACGAGAACAGCACCGAGGTGCGCAGCCTGTCGTTGACGCCGTCGCTGCGCGGCCGCATCGGCGACAACGCGGTCTTCGACGCGCGCGTCAATTTCACCAAGCAATCCAGCGAAGGCAGCAACCGCGGCGACCTGACGACGCGGACCGATACGCTGTCGGTCGGCGCGCGCCCGGGCGTGCGCCTGGGCTGGAACGCCAGCGTCACCCGCGGCAGCTACAAGTACAAGGACGGGTCGAACACCCATGACAGCCGCGCACTCGTCGGCCTGACCTACCAGCCCGATCCGAGCTGGCGCTTCTCGGCCAACGCCGGGCGCGAAGAGAACGACATCACGACGCTCGGCACGAGGAACAACACCACCTGGGGCGTGGGCCTGCAGTGGGTGCCGAGTCCGCGCACGCAGCTGGCGGCGACGCGCGATCATCGCTTCTTCGGCGAAGCGCACAGCATCAGCTTCACGCATCGCGAGCCGCGCACGACGTGGCGATTCACCAGCTCGCGCGATCTTCAGAGCGCGCAGCCGAACCAGGTCAGCACGCTGCTGCACGACGTGTACCAGCTGCTGTTCGACATGCTTGCCAGCAGGGTGCCCGATCCGGTGGCGCGCCGGGATGCGGTGTTGCGAGTGATGGAGCAAGAGGGCATTCCCGCTTCCGCGGTGGTCACCTCGGCGTTCCTGAACTCGGCGGTCACCCTGGTCAGCCGGCAGGAGCTTGCCTTCGGCTACCAGGGCATCCGCAGCAGCGCGCTGTTGACGATGTACCGCAGCGACACCCGCCGTGTCGACGGCAGGTCCAGCGCGATCGACGACCTGTCGACCGACCCGGCGGTGCGCCAGCACGGCGCCTTGCTGACGCTCAGCCACCGGCTGACGCCGGCCAGCGGCATCAGCCTGACGCTGACCTGGCAGCGCAACCGCGGTGCTTCGCAGGCGCGCAACAACGAGTTGTCCTCGGCGTCGCTGAACTGGACCACCCGCCTGGGCCCGCACAGCAACCTCGCGCTCGGCGCGCGCCATGTCGAGTTCGACACCGCGCTGAACCCCTACAACGAGAATGCCGTGTTCGCCACGCTCGGCGTTCGGTTCTAACGCAGGACGCCCCGCCATGTACGAAGCGTTCTACGGGCTCGCCAACAAGCCCTTCCAGCTCAACCCGGATCCGAGCTTCTATTTCGGCAGCAAGCAGCATCGGCGCGCCAAGGCTTACCTCGACTACGGCGTCTCGCGCAACGAAGGCTTCATCGTCATCACCGGCGAGATCGGCGCCGGCAAGACCACGCTGCTGCGCGCGCTGATCGACGGCCTGCACGGCAGCAACGTCATCGTCGGTCACCTCGTGACCACGCAGCTCGGCGCCGAGGACACGCTGCGCATGGTCGGCGCGGCGTTCGGCTTCCGCGTCAAGGACGTGCCGAAGTCGGAGCTGTTGATCACGCTCGAAGCCTTCCTGATCAGCCAGACCAGCAAGGGCAAGCGCTGCCTGCTGATCGTCGACGAGGCGCAGAACCTGACGCCGCGCGCGGTCGAGGAGCTGCGCATGCTGTCGAACTTCCAGTTCGGCAACCAGGCGCTGATGCAGAGCTTCCTGGTCGGCCAGCCCGAGTTTCGCGAGATCCTGCAGCGGCCCGAGATGGAGCAGTTCCGCCAGCGCGTGGCGGCCACCTGCCACATCGGCCCGCTCGATGCCGAGGAGACGCAGCACTACATCGAGCACCGGCTCAAGTGCGCCGGCTCGACCGGCCAGCCGAGCTTCGAGCCCGACGCCTTCACCGCGATCCACCTGGCCAGCAACGGCATCCCGCGCCGCATCAACTCGGTCTGCGACCGGCTGCTGCTGCTGGGCTTCCTGGCCGGCAAGGCGCACCTGGCGAAAGCCGACGTCGACGAGGTGATGCGCGACATCGCGCAGGAGTCCGCACTGCCGGCGGCGCCCGCGGTGCCGGCGGTGCGCGCTCCCGGCCAGCCCGGCGCCTCCAGCGAAGTGATGGAGCTCGACGTCGACTTGTCGCAGCTCAAGCTCGACCCCGAAGCCGCCAGCGCGATGACGCGCCAGCTCGCCAGCCTGACCGCCGAGCAGCGCGGCGACCAGCTGCAGCGCCTGGAGCGCGGCATGCTGCGCCTCGAACGCACGAACCTGCAGATCCTGTCGATGCTGCAGCAACTGGTCGCTGCACTGGCCAAGCCCGGCAGCGACCCCAAGAAATCATGACCTCCCCAGCCTCTCCCGCCCCCGCTTCGATCGGCCCGGTGATCTGCGTCGTCGGCGCGCGCCCCAACTTCATGAAGATGGCGCCGATCCTGCGCGCGCTGGCCGCGCACGAGCCGCCAATTCCCGCGCTGCTGGTGCACACCGGGCAGCACTACGACCACGGCATGAGCCACCAGCTGTTCATCGACCTGCGGCTGCCGCAGCCGGACATCAACCTGGAGGTCGGCTCGGGCAGCCATGCGGTGCAGACCGCCGAGGTGATGCGCCGCTTCGAGCCGGTGATCGACGAGCACAAGCCGAGCTGTGTGCTGGTCGTCGGCGATGTCAATTCGACGCTCGCCTGCACGCTGGTGGCCGTCAAGCGCAATGTGCCGGTGGCGCATGTCGAAGCCGGCCTGCGCAGCTACGACCGCAAGATGCCCGAAGAGATCAACCGCGTGCTGACCGACCAGGTCGCCGACCGGCTCTACACCACCGAGCGCAGCGCCGCCGACAACCTGCTGCGCGAAGGTGTCGCGCCTGAGCGCGTCTGCTTCGCCGGCAACGTGATGATCGACTCGCTGCTCGACAGCCGCGAGCGTGCGCGCAGCGCGGCCGACACGCTGCGACAGCACGGGCTCGATGCCGCGCTGCTGCAGCATCCGAAGGGTTACGGCGTCGTGACGATGCACCGGCCGTCGAACGTCGACGATGCGGTCACGCTGCGCGGCCTGCTCGAGACGCTGGCGATGGTCGCGCGCGACCTGCCGCTGGTCTTCGCGATGCACCCGCGCACCCGTTCGAACATCGAGCGCTTCGGCCTCGGCGGCCTGCTCGATCCGGCCCGGGTCGCGGTGCTGCCGCCGCAGGGCTACCTCGAGATGGTCGGGCTGATGGGCGGCGCGGCGCTGGTGCTGACCGACTCCGGCGGCCTGCAGGAAGAGACCACCGCCCTGGGCGTGCCGTGCCTCACGATGCGCGAGAACACCGAGCGCCCGATCACCGTCGAGCAAGGCACCAACACGATGGTCGGCCGCGAGCGTGCAGCAATTCTCGCTGGCGTCGCCGACATTCTCGAAGGCCGTGGCAAACGCGGCCGAGTGCCGGAATACTGGGATGGTCATGCGGCCGAGCGCATCGCGGCCGACCTGTGGCCCTGGCTGCAAGCCGGCGGTCACTAGCCCGTCGCGTCGAGGCCGGACACTGCGGCCGAGCTATCCCTGATATGACCACCATCACCAACGCCCTGACGATCGACGTCGAGGACTACTTCCAGGTCTCGGCGTTCGCGCCCTACATCGCCCGTGGCGAGTGGGACACGCGCGAGTGCCGCGTCGAGCGCAACGTGATGCGCATCCTCGAGCTGCTCGATGCGCAGCAGGCCAAGGCCACCTTCTTCACGCTCGGCTGGATTGCCGAGCGCTACCCGCAGCTGGTGCGCGAGATCGTTGCGCGCGGCCATGAGCTGGCCAGCCACGGCTACGGCCACGAGCGCGCCAGCGACCTCGACGAAGCCGCCTTCCTCGACGACGTCAAGCGCGCGAAGGCCCTGCTCGAGGACCTGGGTGGCGTCGAAGTCAAGGGCTACCGCGCGCCGAGCTTTTCGATCGGCGCCGGCAACCTGTGGGCCTTCGATTGCCTGGCGCGCGCCGGCTACCGCTACAGCTCCAGCATCTACCCGATCGCGCACGACCATTACGGCATGCCCGATTCGCCGCGTTTCGCCTACCGCGTCAACGAGCGCCTGCTCGAGATTCCGGTGACGACGCTGCGCGTGCTGCGGCGCAACTTCCCGTCCTCCGGCGGCGGCTACTTCCGGCTGCTGCCGTACGCGCTGTCGCGCTGGATGCTGCAGCAGGTCAACGCGGTCGACCAGGAGCCGGCGATCTTCTATTTCCACCCGTGGGAGATCGATGCCGGTCAACCACGCATCGAGGGCATCGACCTGAAGACGCGCTTCCGGCACTACGTCAACATCCCGCGCATGGACAGTCGGCTGCAGGCGCTGCTGGCCGACTTCCGCTGGGGCCGGATGGACGACATCTTCCTCGGCCGCACGACGGTCCCGGCGGCGCTGCCGCAGGGCGCGGCGCCGGTCATCATCTAGGCGCGCCGGCCATGCCGACGATCCATCGCCTTGCGGTGCGCGACAGCGCGGCCGCCGCCCGCTGGGACGCTTTCGTCCACGATTGCCCCGGCGCCACCTTCTTCCACCGCGCCGGCTGGCAGCGTGTGCTCGGCGACGTCTTTCGCCACGACACGCATTTCCTGTTCGCCGAAGACGGCGGCCGGATCACCGGCGTGCTGCCGCTGGCGCACGTCAGGAGCTGGCTCTTCGGCAGCGCATTGACCTCGCTGCCGTTCGCCGTCTACGGCGGCGCCGCTGCGCGCGACGAAGCCACTGCGCTGGCGCTCGAAAGCCATGCCCAGGAGCTGGCGCGGCGCCTGCGCGTGCCGCACCTGGAGATGCGCAACGTCCAGCGGCGCCACCAGGACTGGCCGCTGCAGGACCTGTACGTCACCTTCCGCAAGGAGCTGCTGCCCGACGAGGAAGCCAACATGCTGGCGATCCCGCGCAAGCAGCGCGCGATGGTGCGCAAGGGCATCAAGAACGGGCTGACGAGCGCGGTCGATCCCGGCGTCGAGCGCTTCTTCGCGCTGTATGCCGACAACGTGCACCGCCACGGTACGCCGGCGATGCCCAAGCGCTACTTCCAGGCATTGCGCGACGAGTTCAAGGACGACTGCGAGGTCCTGACCGTCAGCGCGCCCGACGGCAAGCCGGTCTCCAGCGTGCTGAGCTTCTACTTCCGCGACGAGGTGCTGCCGTACTACGCCGGCGACGACACCGCCGCGCGCGACCTGGCCGGCAACGACTTCAAGTACTGGGAACTGATGCGCCGCGCTTGCGGCAAGGGCCTGAAGGTTTTCGACTACGGCCGCAGCAAACAGGGCACCGGCTCCTACTCGTTCAAGAAGAACTGGGGCTTCGAGCCGCAGCCGCTGCACTACGAGTACTGCCTGTACCAGCGTGACAGCGTGCCGCAGAACAATCCGAACAACGCCAAGTTCAAGCTGCTGATCGAGACCTGGCGGCGGCTGCCGCTGGGCTTCGCGAACTGGCTCGGCCCGTTCATCGTGCGCAGCCTGGGATGACGGCATTGGCCATCGCCTCTCCCGCCGGCCCGTGGCGCACGGCCCTGCCGGCGCTCGGCCTGCTGTGGATCGCGCTCGGCTTCATCTACGCCGGCGCGCTGACGGCAATGGTCGGCATCTGGTCGCGCTCGGACACCTTCGCGCACGCCTTCGTCGTGCCGCCGATCGCGCTGTGGCTGGCGTGGCGCAAGCGCGCCGAGCTGGCGCTGCACCTGCCGCGGCCGTCGCTGTGGTGGCTGCTGCCGTTTGCCGCGATGGCGCTGCTCTGGTTGCTCGGCGAGCTGGTGGCGGTCAATGCCGCGACGCAGTTCGCTGCCACGGCGATGCTCGTGCTGGTGGTGCCGCTGGTGCTGGGCACGCGCGTCGCGGCGGTGATCCTCTTTCCGCTCGCCTATCTCTTCTTCGCGGTGCCGATCGGCGAGTTCCTGCTGCCGGTGCTGATGCAATGGACGGCAGATTTCACCGTCGCCGCGCTGCGCCTGTCGGGCGTGCCGGTGTACCGCGAGGGCCTGCAGTTCATCATCCCGTCGGGCAGCTGGTCGGTGGTGGAAGCCTGCAGCGGCGTGCGCTACCTGATGGCCTCGTTCATGGTCGGCAGCCTGTTCGCCTACCTGAACTACCGCTCGGCGAAGCGGCGCTGGATCTTCGCGCTGGTCTCGCTGCTGGTGCCGATCGTCGCCAACTGGCTGCGCGCCTACATGATCGTGATGCTCGGCCACCTGTCCGGCAACCAGATCGCCGTCGGCGCCGACCACCTGATCTACGGCTGGGTCTTCTTCGGCGTCGTGATCACGATCCTGTTCGTGATCGGCGCGCGCTGGGCCGAAGCCCCGGCCGAAGCCCTGCCGCCGCCGGCGGCCACCCCGCTGGAGCGTGCCGGCGCCGCCTGGCAGAGCTGGGCCGCGGTCGCCGCCGCGGTGCTGCTGGCGCTGCTGCCGCATGCGGCGATCAAGCGCATCGAGGCGCGCGACGCGTCGGGGCCGGTGCAGCTGGTGCTGACCGAGCCGGCCGCGGCAGGGTGGCAGAGCGCGGCAGTGGCCGACGACAAGGGCTGGCGGCCGGCCTTCCGGGCGCCGTCGGCCGAGCAGCGCGCGCGCTGGCACAACGATGCCGGCGTCGCCGTCGACCTGTACCTGGCCTACTACCGCGGCCAGGACGACCAGCGCAAGCTCGTCAGCTCGAGCAATGTGCTCGTCGCCTCGAGCGATCGGGACTGGAATGCCGTCCACACGCAGCTGAAGCCGGTGGCGCTTGGCGCGCGCACGGTCGAGGTGCGGCAGACGGCGTTGATGTCGCCGATGAGCACGCGCGAGCATGCGCGGATGCTGGTCTGGCAGCTGTACTGGATCAATGGCGAGCTGACGGCCCGCGACGTACGCGCCAAGCTGCTGAGCGCGTGGCAGCGGCTGCGCGGGCAGGGCGACGAATCGGCGGCCATCGTGATCTACGCGGCCGACCGGCCGGGCCAGCCGGCCGAGGCGGCGCTGCGCGGCTTTCTCGGCGCCAACCTGGACACGATCGAGCGCGCCCTGCAGGCGGCGCGCGACCGGCGCTGACCCGCATCAGCCGACAATTGCGGATTTCACGCACATCGCAGTCACCAATTTCAAGAGGGATCGGAAATGAACACTTTGGCAGTCATCGGCTTGGGCTATGTCGGCCTGCCGCTGGTCGTGGCCTTCGGCAAGCAGATGCGCACGATCGGCTTCGACATCGCTAGAACCAAGGTCGAGTCGTGCCAGCGTGGTGTCGATCCCTCGCGCGAGCTGCCCGATGAGGAGCTGGCCGCGGCGACGCACGCGGTCTACACCGCCGATCCGGCGATGCTCGGCGAGGCCGACGTGATCATCGTCGCCGTGCCGACGCCGGTCGACGAAGCCCACATCCCCGATTTCAAGCCGCTGATCGGCTCGTCGACCAGCGTCGGCCGGCACATGAAGAAGGGCGCGATCGTCGTCTACGAATCCACCGTCTATCCCGGCGCGACCGAAGAGGTCTGCATCCCGGTGCTGGAGCGTGAGTCGGGCCTGAAGTGGAAGCAGGACTTCTTCGTCGGCTACTCGCCCGAGCGCATCAACCCGGGCGACAAGGAACACACGCTGACCAAGATCCTGAAGATCGTTTCCGGCGACACGCCCGAGACGCTCGACAAGGTGGCCAAGGTCTACGAGAAGATCATCGAGCCGGGCGTGCACCGCGCGTCGTCGATCAAGGCCGCCGAGGCCGCGAAGGTGATCGAGAACACCCAGCGCGACCTGAACATCGCGCTGATGAACGAGCTGGCGATCATCTTCGACAAGATCGGCATCGACACCACCGAGGTGCTGACCGCCGCCGGCACGAAGTGGAACTTCCTGAAGTTCAAGCCGGGCCTGGTCGGCGGCCATTGCATCGGCGTCGACCCGTACTACCTGACGCACAAGGCCGACATGCTCGGCTACCACCCGCAGGTGATCCTGGCCGGCCGCCGCATCAACGACTCGATGGGCAAGTTCATTGCCGAGCAGACGATCAAGCACATGATCGCCGCCGGCTCGTACATCAAGGGCGCGAAGGTCAACGTGCTCGGCCTGACCTTCAAGGAAAACTGCGGCGACCTGCGCAATTCGAAGGTCATCGACATCATCAACGAGCTGAAGTCCTACGGCGTCGAGGTCTTCGTCACCGACCCGCAGGCGACCAGCGAAGAGGCGGTGCACGAGTACGGCGTGCCGCTGGTGTCGTGGGACGACCTGCCGCGGGCCGATGCGATCGTCGCCGCGGTCGCGCACCAGGAATTCGCCACGCTGACGGCCGAGGACTTCGGCAAGAAGCTGGTCAAGGGCGGCGCGTTCATCGACGTCAAGGCGGCGTTCGACGCGCCGATGCTGCAGGGCGCGGGCTACCGCGTCTGGCGCCTGTAAACCCGGCGCCGGCCGCTCCCAGCGGCCGGCATAGCGCAACCGGCAGTCCGGCTCATGCTCTTCACGACGGCGGCCTTCCTGCTGCTGTTCCTGCCCGTCACGCTGGCGGGCTTCTTCGTGCTCGGCCGCCGCTCGCACGCGGCGGCGGCTGGCTGGCTGTTCCTGGCGTCGCTGTTCTTCTACGGCTACTGGATGCCGGTGTTCACGCTGCTGCTGCTGGCGTCGATCGGCATCAACTTCGTCACCGGCCGCCACATCGCGCAGCGCGTGCGCGGCGGGGCGCAGGCCGATGCCAAGCGCTGGCTGGTGCTGGGCCTGGTTTTCAACCTCGGCTTGCTGGGCTACTTCAAGTACGCCAACTTCTTCGTCGACAACCTGCACGCGCTGTTCGGGGCGCAGCTGTCGTGGACCCGGGTGATCCTGCCGATCGGCATCTCGTTCTACAGCTTCACGCAGATCGCGTTCCTGGTCGACGCCTACGAAGGCAAGGTCGACGAGGCGAACCCGGTGCACTACGGCCTGTTCGTCACCTACTTCCCGCACCTGATCGCGGGGCCGGTGCTGCACCACGCGCAGATGATGCCGCAGTTCGCCGACCCGGCGATCTACCGGCCGCGCGCCGATCGGCTGATCGGCGGCCTGGCGATCTTCGCGATCGGCCTGCTGAAGAAGGTCGTGCTGGCCGACGGCGTCGCGCCGTACGCCGACGCGGTGTTCCGCCCCGCCGATGGCGGCGCGCTGCCCGGCATGGGCGAGGCCTGGCTCGGCGCGCTGGCGTACACGCTGCAGATCTACTTCGATTTCTCGGGCTACTCCGACATGGCGATCGGGCTGTCGTGGCTGTTCAACATCCGGCTGCCGTTCAACTTCGATTCGCCGTACCAGGCGCGCAGCATCTCGGACTTCTGGCGCCGCTGGCACATCTCGCTGTCGACCTTCCTGCGCGACTACCTCTACATCCCGCTCGGCGGCAACCGGCACGGCCCGGCGCGGCGCTACCTGAACCTGGCGACCACGATGCTGCTCGGCGGGCTCTGGCACGGCGCCGGCTGGACTTTCGTGATCTGGGGCGGACTGCATGGGCTGTACCTGGCGCTGAACCACGGCTTCCGCGCGCTGCTCGGCGCGGCGCATGCAAGCCTCGAGCGGCAATGGCTGTACCGCAGTGCGAGCTGGCTGCTGACGCTGCTGGTGGTCGTGCTGGCCTGGGTCTTCTTCCGTGCCGAGACGCTCGGCGGCGCGCTGCGCATGCTGCAGGCGATGGCCGGTTTCGGCGCGACATCGGCCACGCCGGTCCAGCTCTGGCAGGCCGGCTTGCATGCCTCGGCCGGCGCCTGGTGGTGCCTGGCGCTCGGCGCCGTCGCGCTGTGGGCGCCGAACAGCAACCGCATCGGCGAGCGCCTGCTGGCTGAGCTCGAGAAGCCGGCGGCGTGGCGCCCGATGCTGGCCGGCGCCGCGCTCGCCGCGACGACGCTGCTGCTGCTCGTCAACGTCGCGCGCGACTCCGTCAGCGCCTTCATCTACTTCAACTTCTGATGCTGCGCCGCCTCGCTCTCGCCGCTGCCGGTGCGCTGCTGCTGCTGGGTGCCGCCGAGGTGCTGCTGCGCCTGCTGCCGGTCTCGACCGCGACCGAGTTCGGCTACCACGTCGATCCGCTGATCCTGACCTACCCGCCGGGGCACCGCTGGCAGGTGGCGACCGGCTGGGACCTGCGCAATCCGCAGCGGCTGCAGGCCAACAACTTCGGCTTCGCGAGCACGGTCGACTACCAACCGGGCAGCAATGCGGTCGCGCTGATCGGCGACAGCTTCGTCGAGGCCTCGATGCTCGACGAGTCCGACCGCTCGGCGGCGCAGTTCGCGCGCGCCGCGGCCGATGGTCGGCCGGTGTACTCGCTGGCGATACCCGGATCGTCGCTGCTCGATTACGCCGAGCGCATCCGTTTCGCGAGCGAGCGCCTGGGCGTGCGCGATTTCGTCGTGTTGATGGAAGCGGGCGATGTCGGCCAGGCGCTGTGCGGCTCCGGCAACGTGCACGGGCCCTGCCTGGATGCGCGCACGCTGCAGCCGCAGCAGCAGCTGCGTGCCGCGCCGACGGCGCTCAAGCGCGTGCTGCGGCACTCCGCGCTGCTGCAGTACCTGCTGTCGCAGATCAAGCTCGATGGTCGACGCCTGTGGCGCCAGGCGCTCGCATCGGCGGCGCCGCCGAGCCCGGAGGACGTGCCCGAGCCCGGCGTGGCCGGCGCCGCGGCGCTGCCGGCCGCCGCGCCGACGCCCGTGCGCGAGGAGATGGTGCGCGCCGTCACCAAGGCGTTCTTCGAGCGCGTGCGCCCCTACGCCACCGGCCGGCTGGTGCTGATGGTCGACGGCCGCCGCGGCCGCGCCGCACTGGCCGCGCCGCGCGAGGCCGGCACCGACATCCTGCGCGAGCGCGACCGTTTTCTCGAGCTGGCGCGCGCCGAAGGCGCGCAGGTGATCGATGCCGAGGACGTCTACCGCGCCCACTGGGCAGCCTCGGAGCTGTCGATCGAGGTCGGGCCCTACGACCGCCACCTGAACGCGCTCGGCCTGCAGCTGATGATGGGCGCGGGCGCCCGGGCGCTGCGATGAGCCGAGTGGACGAACGCCCGCTGGTGGCGCACGTCGTCTACCGCTTCGACACCGGCGGGCTGGAGAACGGCCTCGTCAACCTGATCAACCACATGCCGGCCGACGCCTACCGGCATGCCGTCATCGCGCTGACCGAGGTCACCGACTTCCGCCAGCGCGTCAAGCGCGACGACGTGCAGTTCATCGCGCTGAACAAGCCGCCCGGGCATGCGCTGAAGCTCTACCCGCGCCTGACGCGCCTGTTCCGCGAGCTGCAGCCGGCGATCGTGCACACCCGCAACCTGGCGGCGCTGGAGTGCGTGCTGCCGGCCTGGTTGGCCGGCGTGCCGGTGCGCCTGCACGGCGAGCACGGCCGCGACGTCGAGGACCTCGACGGGTCGAGCCGCAAGTACCAGTGGTTGCGGCGCGCCTACAAGCCGTGGGTCACGCACTACGTCGCGCTGTCCAACGATCTCGCGGGTTACCTGGCGGCGAAGGTGCACGTCGGGCCGCGGGCTATGAGCCAGGTCTACAACGGCGTCGACACGCAGCGCTTCCGGCCGGCCGACGGCGCGAGGCCGGCGATCGACGGCTGCCCTTTCGATCCGCAGCGGCACTGGCTGGTCGGCACCGTCGGCCGCATGCAGCAGGTCAAGGCCCAGCCGGCGTTGGCGCGCGCCTTCGTCGACGTGTTGCAGCGCCAGCCCGCGTTGCGCGAGCGGCTGCGCCTGGTGATGATCGGCGGCGGCCCGCTGCGCGACGAGGTGCAGGCGATCGTCACGGCTGCCGGCGTGCAGGACCTGTGCTGGCTGCCCGGCGAGCGCAGCGACGTGGCCGAGATCATGCGAACCCTGAGCTGCTTCGTGCTGCCCTCGCTCGCCGAGGGCATCTCCAACACCATCCTCGAGGCGATGGCCAGCGCTCTGCCGGTGATCGCCACCGCTGTCGGCGGCAATGCCGAGCTGGTGGCCACCGGCGCGAGCGGGTTGATCGTGCCGCCCGCCGATGCGAAGGCGCTTGCCGACGCGCTCGAGTCGCTGGCCGGGGACCCGGACCGCGCCGCCGACATGGGGCGCGCCGGCCGGGCGCGCGCCATCGGACAATTCAGCCTGCAGGCGATGGTGGCGCGCTACCAGGGCCTGTACGACCAGCAGCTGCGCGCCGCGCATGCGCACCCGCACCCCACGACATGACCGTGCCCGACACCCACACGCCGCCGATGCAAGTGCACCTGACCTTCGACATCGAGGTCTGGTGCAACGGCTGGGACGACCTCGACGGCCGCTTTGCCGCGAGCTTCGAGCGTTATTACTACGGCAGCTCGAAGCACGGCCACTACGCGCTGCCGAAGACGCTGGAGATCATGAACCGGCACGGCATCACCGGCGTCTTCTTCGTCGAGCCGCTGTTCTCGGCGCGCTTCGGTGCGCGCCACCTCGACACGGTGACCAAGCTGATCGCCGATGCCGGCCAGGACATCCAGCTGCACCTGCATGCCGAGTGGACCGACGAGCTCGATCCGGCGCCGATCGCCGACGCGGCGCACAAGCGCCAGCACCTGACGCTGTACACGCAGGACGAGCAGGCGGCGCTGATCGGCTTCGGCCGCAAGCTGCTCGAGGCCTCGACCGGCCGGCCGGTGACGGCATTCCGCGCTGGCAGCTTCGCCGCCAACCGCGACACCTATGCCGCGCTGCGGCGCCAGGGCATCGTGGTCGACAGCAGCTTGAACGCGATGGCCGACTTCACCGGCGGCAGCATCGATGCGGTGCAGGCGCCGGGTGAACAGCGCACGATCGACGGCGTCACCGTCTACCCGATCACCGTGTTCCGCGACGGCTTCGGCCGCGCGCGGCCGGCGCAGGTCGGCGCCAGCAGCTTCGACGAGCTGAGCCAGGCGATGCTCGCGGCGCGCGCCGCCGGCTGCCGGCACTTCGTGATCGTGTCGCACAACTTCGAGATGCTCAAGCCGGGGTCGAGCGAGCCGGACTGGATCGTCGTGCGCCGCTTCGAGCGGCTGTGCGCCTGGCTGCAGCAGCACCGCGAGCTGTTCCAAGTCGGCCCGCTGCCGCTGCCGCAGCAGGTGCGGCCGGTGGTGCCGATCGAGCAGCGGGTCACCGTCTCCGGCTGGAGCACCGCGGTGCGCCACGTCGAGCAACTGCGGCGCCGCCTGGGCTGAGCCGCGATGGGTCGCGCATTCTCGACCTACCTGGACCTGGTGCGCTTCGTCGCCGCGTGCCTGGTCTACCTGTGGCACTCGAACATGCGGCTGCTGGTCGAGGACAAGCTGCCGGCCAGCGGCTACGGCCACAGCGCGGTGACGGTGTTCTTCGTGCTGTCCGGGCTGGTGATCGCCTACGCCACCGATACCAAGGAAAAGACCTGGATCGACTACAGCGCGAGCCGGCTGTCGCGCGTGTATTCGGTGGTCATCCCGGCGATCATCCTGACGCCGCTGCTCGATGCCGCCGGGCGGGTGCTCTACCCCGAGCTGTACGCCTATCCGTGGGACCGCTTCGCGCTGCGCATCGCCGGCTGTACGCTGATGCTCAACGAGGCCTGGTTCATCTCGATCACCTATTTCTCGAACGTGCCGTACTGGTCGATCGCGTTCGAGTTCTGGTACTACGTGCTGTTCGGGCTGTCGATGTTCCTGCCGCGGCCGCTGCGCCTGCCGGCGGTCATCGGCTGCGCTGTGCTGATCGGCCCGAAGCTGCTGCTGCTGCTGCCGGTGTGGTGGTCCGGCGTCGTGCTGTACCGCTGGCGCTGGCTGCAGCAGCGTTCGCTCGGTTTCGCGTGGGCGCTGGTGGTCGTGTCGTCGACCGGCATCGTGCTGATGCACTGGCTCGACCTGTACCACGTGTGGCCCAAGCAGCTCGAGCACCTGATCGGCACGGCGCTGCACACGAACCTGACCTTCGCGCGCTTCTTCCCGGCCGACTACCTGCTCGGCGCGCTGGTGTTCTGCAACTTCGCCGGCATGCGCATCGTCGCGCCGACGATCGAGCCGCTGCTCACGCCGCTGGAGAAGCCGGTCAAGGTGCTGGCCGGCTACACCTTCACGCTGTACCTGCTGCACCAGCCGCTGCTGCTGTTCTGGACCGCGGTCGTGCGCGGCGATCCGAAGGGCCACGGCTTCTGGGTCATCGTCACGCTGCTGACGGCGCTGTCGGTGTGGGCCATCGGCCACTTCACCGAGCAGAAGCGGCTGCCGCTGCGGCGCGCGCTGCAGCGGCTGTTCCAGCGGCTGTCGCTGGCGCTGCGGCGCCCGGCCGCCGCGCCTGACGGCGCCTAATTCATCAGGCGCTGCACCAGCGGCAGCAGCACCTCGACCGCCGACTCCTGGCGCACCGGCACCACCGAGGTGGTCTGGTCGGTCGGCAGCCGCGGCAGCCGTTCGCAGACCGGCCGCACGCGGCGCAGGACCTTCGCCAGGTCGGCCACCAGCACCTCGGTGGCGGCCTTGGCCATCGTGTACTCGGTCATGCCTTTCGGGCGCTCGCTGATGAAGACCGTCGACGGCACGAAGACCTGCACCGTGCGCTCGCCGGCGCGCTGCTCCAGCAGCATGCACAGCGCCTCGAAGCGCCGGGCGTAGAAGGTCATGAACTCGTCGAACAGCGCGGCGTCGAAGACGCCCGCCTTCTTGCGGTAGATGCGCGGCGTCGCGAAATAGAAGACCACGTCCGGCAGCGGCAGGTCGGCCACCCGCGCGGTCCAGTCGTCGGCCAGCAGATCGAGCGCGCAGGTGCTGGCGCCGCCGCGGCCGGAGGCGTTGATCTCGCCCGCGACGCGCTGCGCATCGGCCGCGCCGGCGGCATGCGTCAACACCACCTCGCCGCCGCCGGTGGCCACCAGCTTCGCGGCCAGCTCGCCGAGCCCGCGCGAACCGCCGAGCACCCAGGCCCGTTTGCCGGCGAAGACATCGGCGGCGAGCCGAGGTGCGAGCTCGGCCATCGCCGGCTGCACCTGCGCCGGCGGCCGCTGGAAGGCCTTCAGCTGGCCGCGGATGCAGCCGTCGAAGGCGACCACGAAGAGCCGGAAGCGCGGGTCGTACTTCAGCACCTGGAAGCGCAGCGCGGTGGCCTCGGCGTCACCCGGCTCGAGCACCAGCGACGAGAACACCGAGTGCAGCCCCGGGCAGACCATGCCGACGTAACTCGACAGCAGCCCGATCGCCGCGATCCGCCGCTCGCCGTAGAGCGCGCAGCTGCGCGGGAACGCGGCGGCGAAATCGGCCGCCGGCAGCGGCAGTTGCTGCACCTGGCCGACCCAGGACTCGGGCGCGCGCTCGATCGGCTGCGCCGGCACCTCGAGCACGCCCGGCGCCGCAGCGCCCGGCGCGGGCAGGGCGCTCGCCGGGCCGCGGAGGATGATGCGCGTGCACTCCAGCCCGTGCACCGACGCGCGCAGCGCCAGGCCCTCGCCATCGTGCTCGGGCCGGGTGAAATCGACGGCATCGTCGACGCACACCGGGTTGAGGAAGTCGCAGTCGATGCGCGGCGCTGCGCCGGCCGAACCGGCCGCATCGGCCGGCAGCCGTTCGAGCGCCGCCAGCAACGTGTGGATGCCGTGCACCACCGGCCGGCCGGTGATCAGCCGGCGCGCGGCGACCGGATCCATGTGCATCGGGTTGACGTCGCCGCTCAATGCAGCGAAGCGGCGCTGGTCGTCGGCACCGAAGCAGTGGCTGCCGAGCGACGGCGATCCGGAAAGAGGCAGGTTCATGGGGCGAAGGGGCGGCGCGCCCGGCAACAGGAGCGCCGATTGTGGCCGCCCATGCGAGAGCGTCGTCCGTGAAAAATGGACGGCCGCCGGCCCGCCGGACGCCCGGCCGCGGGGGCAATCCTGACATGGTCGAGATGGATAATCGCCGGCTTCCTCACGTTCGAGCGCCGAACCCCCATGGCCAGTGCAATGGCAGACATCGATCGCCTGCTGACTCTCGAATCACGCGCCGCGGTGCGCACCCAGCTGGCCTCGCTGCGCGCGCCGCTGACGCTGCCGCAGGCGCAAAACCTGCGCGAGCGCATCGTCGCGCTCGAGCCGGCGCCGAAGCAGCTGCGGCTGGCCATCGTGCACACCTACACCAGCGACCTGCTGCAGCCCTGGCTCGACCTGAACGCCGCGATGGCCGGCTTCACGCCCGAGACCTACCACGCGCCCTACGGCCTCGCGCTGCAGGAGGCGAGCCCCGGCTCCGCGCTGGTCGCACACCGGCCCGACCTGACGCTGCTGATGCTGCGCCGCGAAGACCTGCATCCCGACCTCGCACGACCGATCGTCGGCCTGTCGCCCGAGCGCCGCGATGCATTGCGCGCGGCCTGCCTGGCGCAAGTGCGCGAGTGGCTGTCGGCGTTCCGCGCGCAGCCGGTGGGCCAGCTGCTGCTGACGCTGCTGCCGCCGGTGGCGCCGCCCAGCCTCGGGCTCTACGACACGCTCGCCGAATCGTCCGAAGCCGCCTGGTGGTCGACGCTGAAGGTCGAGATCGCCGCGTGGATGCGCGCCGAATGCCCGGCCTCGCTGCTGCTCGACCTCGACGAGACCATGCTGCAGGTCGGCCGTGCGAACTTCTTCGACCGGCGCTACTGGTACTCGTCGCGCTACCCGTTCACGGCGGCCGCGGCGATGGAGTTCACGCAGCGCGTGATCGCCGTCGGCGAGCTCAAGGCGGCACGCCAGGCCAAGGTGCTGGTGCTCGATGCCGACAACACGCTGTGGGGCGGCATCGTCGGCGAGGACGGCTTCGACGGCATCGCCCTCGGCCCCGACTACCCCGGCAACGCCTATGTCGAGTTCCAGCGCCGCATCCTCGATTTCCAGCAGCGCGGCTTCATTCTCGCGATGTGCAGCAAGAACAACCCGGCCGATGTCGAGCAGGTGCTGCGCGACCATCCGCACCAGCTGCTGCGGGCCGAGCACTTCGCTGCGCGCCGCGTCAACTGGGAGCCGAAGGCCGACAACCTGGTGTCGCTGGCGAAGGAGCTGAACCTCGGCCTCGAGTCGTTCATCTTCGTCGACGACAGTGACCACGAATGCGCCGCGGTGCGCCACCGGCTGCCCGAGGTCGAGGTGGTGCAGGTGCCCGCGCGTGCCGTCGACGTGCCCGGCTGCCTCGACCGCATCGCGCGGCTCGAGGTCCTGTCGCTGACGGCAGAGGACCAGGCCAAGACGCAGATGTACGCGCAGGAGCAGCGCCGCCGCGAGCTGGCCGAGGAGCTTGGCGCCGGCGGCGGCGGTGATTACCTGGCGCGGCTGCAGATGAAGATGCAGGTCGGCTTGGATGAGCGCGGCCACCTCGTGCGGCTGGCGCAGCTGACGCGCAAGACCAATCAGTTCAACCTGACGACGCGCCGCTACGACGACGAGCAGATGCGTGCCGCGCTCGAATCCGACCAGTGGCTGGTGTTTCACTTCTCGCTCGCCGATGTCTTCGGCGACAGCGGCATCGTCGGCCTGGCGATGTGGCGCATGGCCGAAGCGGGCGCGGCCGAACTCGACACCTTCCTGATGTCCTGCCGCGTCATCGGCCGCCAGGCCGAAGCCGCCTTCCTGCATGCGCAGATGCGGCTGCTGGCCGAGCGCGGCGTGCAGCAGCTCGTCGCCGACTACCTGCCGACGGCGAAGAATGACCTGGTGAAGCACTTCCTGCCCGAGCAAGGCTTCGAGCTTGGGGCCGACGGCCGCTATCGCCGCGACCTGCACGCCCAGCCGGCGAGCGACGCCGCGGCCTTCCCGATCGAAGTCAACTTCGCCACTTCCCTTTCCATCGAACCGCGCCTGACCGGAGTTCCCGCATGAGCAGCCTCTTCGGCCGACTGCAATCCACCATCGCCACCACGCTGAAGGTTCCGCCCGCCAAGATCACCGAGAGCACCAGCAACGAGGACCTGCCCGCATGGGACTCGCTCGGCCAGGTCAACCTGATGATGGCGCTTGAGCAGACCTTCGACCTGTACATCGAGGTCGAGGATTTCGAGGGCCTGCGCTCGGTGCCGGCGATCCTGTCGTACCTGCAGCGCAGCGGCGTGCAGTGAGCCTTCATCGGTGAGTCCGCTCGAGTTCGCCTCCGGCCTGGCTAAGCGCTACCTGACCGACGAGCGCGTCGACAGCCTGCGCAATGCCTACCTCGCGACGCGCCAGCGCGCCGCGCCGCTGCTGCGCCTGGTGCACGGCACCTTCGACTGCGCCGCGCTGCGCCAGCACCTGGAGCAGCGCATCGGCCGCGACTTCGAGATCCTGATGGTTCACAGCTCGGTGAACCACATGAAGCCGATGTTCACCGACACGCCGCTGGACCTGGTGCGCATGCTGATCGACTACTGCGGGCCCGAGCGCACGCTGGCGATGCCGGCGTTCTACTTCGGCGAGCCCGAAGACGGCGGTGCCTACGCGACCTTCCAGCGCAACCCGCGCTTCGACCTGCGGCGCACGCCCTCGCAGATGGGGCTGGCGACCGAGCTGTTCCGGCGGATGCCCGGGGTGCGGCACAGCCGGCATCCGGTCTACCGCATCAGTGCGCTCGGGCCGCTGGCCGAGGAGCTGACGCGCGGCCACGAGAACGCATCGAGCCCGGCCGGCCGCGGCAGCCCGTTCGAGACCATGGCCCGGCGCGACACCTGCATCATCGGCATCGGCAAGCCGATCCAGGTGCTGACGCAGGCGCACCACGTCGAGGAGCTGATGGGCGACGAGTTCCCGGTGCCCTCGCGCGCCGGCGTGCCGCTGCCGATGACGCTGGTCGACCGCGACGGCGAATTTCCGTTCGAGCTGCGCGCGCGCGGCGTCGACGGCCGCTTCGACATCTGGAAGCTGCGCAAGATCGTGACGCCCGAGGCGCTGCCCGAATGGCAGTTCCACCATGTGCCATTGTTCGCGACCCGCGCGGGCGAGCTGACTCGGCAACTGGTCGAGGCGGCGCGGCGCGGCCTCACACTGTACGATCCGCTCCCCGCGCGCTGACGCGGGGCGCATCACCTAAGCCGACGAGAACTAGCCATGTGCGGAATCACCGGCCTATTCGACACACGCGCCCAGCGCACCCCCGACCGCGCCGTGCTGCAGCGAATGAACGACTCGCAGCACCACCGCGGCCCCGACGAGGGCAGCCTGCACATCGAGCCCGGCCTCGGGCTCGGCCACCGGCGGCTGTCGATCATCGACATCGCCACCGGCCAGCAGCCGCTGTTCAACGCCGACAAGTCGATCGCCATCGTCTTCAACGGCGAGATCTACAACTACCAGTCGCTGATGGCCGAGCTGCAGGCGCTGGGCTACGTCTTCCACACCAAGAGCGACACCGAGTGCATCGTGCACGCCTGGGAAGCCTGGGGCGAGCGCTGCGTCGACAAGCTGCGCGGCATGTTCGCCTTCGGCCTGTGGGACAAGAACCAGCAGTGCTTCTTCCTCGCCCGTGACCGCATGGGCGTCAAGCCGATGTACTACGCGGCGCTCGACGACGGCTGGATGGCCTTCGGCTCGGAGCTGAAGTCGGTGCTCGCGCACGGCGGGCTCGACCGCACGCTCGATCCGCTGGCGGTCGAGGAGTATTTCGCGCTCGGCTACGTTGCCGAGCCGCGCACCGTCTTCAAGCAGGCGCTGAAGCTGCCGCCGGCGCACATGCTGCTGTGGCGCCGCGGCGAGCCGATGCCGGCATCGAAGCCGTACTGGGACGTGCGCTTCACGCTGAACAACACGATCAGCGCCGAAGACGCCTGCGAGGAACTGCGCCACCGCCTCGACGAGTCGGTGAAGCTGCGCATGATCGCCGAGGTGCCGCTCGGCGCCTTCCTCTCCGGCGGCGTCGACTCGAGCGCCGTCGTCGCGTCGATGGCCGGCGTCTCGGACGAGCCGGTCAACACCTGCTCGATCGCCTTCGACGACCCGGCCTTCAACGAATCGGCCTTCGCGCAGATCGTCGCCGACCGCTACAAGACGCGGCACCACGTCGAGACCGTGCAGAGCGACGACTTCGACCTGATCGACACGCTGGCGCGCTTGTACGACGAGCCGTATGCCGACAGCTCGGCGATTCCCACCTACCGCGTCTGCCAGCTGGCGCGCAAGCGCGTGACGGTGGCGCTGTCGGGCGACGGCGGCGACGAGACCTTCGGCGGCTACCGCCGCTACCGCATGCACCTGATGGAAGAGCGCATGCGCGGGGCGCTGCCCGAAGGGGTGCGGCGGCCGCTGTTCGGCCTGCTCGGCCGCGTCTACCCGAAGGCCGACTGGGCGCCGCGCGTGTTCCGTGCCAAGACCACGTTCGAGGGCATGGCGCGCAGCTCGGTCGAGGCCTACTTCCATTCCGTGTCGATCCTGCGCGGGCCGATGCGCGACGAGCTGTTCAGCCCGCGCTTCAAGGCCGATCTCGCCGGCTACGACGCGCTCGAAGTCTTCAATGCGCACGCCGCGCGCGCCGACACCGACGATCCGCTGGCGCTGATCCAGTACCTCGACTACAAGACCTACCTGGTCGGCGACATCAACACCAAGGTCGACCGCGCCAGCATGGCGCATTCGCTCGAGGTGCGCGAGCCGCTGATGGACCACCCGCTGATCGAGTGGCTCGCCACGCTGCCGACCTCGCTGAAGATCCGCGGCCAGGAAGGCAAGTACCTGCTGAAGAAGGCGATGGAGCCGAAGCTGTCGGACGACATCCTGTACCGGCCGAAGATGGGCTTCGCGGTGCCGCTGGCACGCTGGTTCCGCGGGCCGCTGAAGCAGCGCGTGCGTGATGCGGTGCTGGGGCCGCGGCTGGCCGAGACCGGCTGGTTCAACCGCGACTACCTCAAGCGCCTGGTCGACGACCACCAGAGCGGCGTGCGCGACTACAGCGCGCCGCTGTGGACGCTGCTGATGTTCGAGGCCTTCCTGCGCAACGTCGTCGATGCCGGCGTCGAACGGCCGGTCGAGCCGCTGGTGGAGGCCGCTGCCTGATGAGTGTCCGGATCCTCCATGTGCTGGATCACTCGGCGCCGCTGCACAGCGGCTACGCCTTTCGCACGTTATCGATCCTGCAGCAGCAGCGCCAGCTCGGCTGGCAGACGGAGCACCTGACCTCGCCGAAGCAGGGCCCGGGCGAGGCACTGAAGGAGCAGGTCGACGGCTGGACCTTCCACCGCACGCCGAACCGCGACGGCATCGGGCTGGTCGGGCAGATGAAGCTCACTGCGCGCCGGCTCGACCAACTGATCACCGAGCTGAAGCCGGACCTGATCCACGCCCACTCGCCGGTGCTCAATGCCCTGCCGAGCCTGTGGGTCGCGCGCCGCCATCACCTGCCGGTGGTCTACGAGATGCGCGCCTCGTGGGAGGACGCCGCGGTCGACCACGGCACGACGACCGAAGGCAGCCTGCGCTACCGCGTCTCGCGCGGGCTGGAGTCGCTGGCGCTGCACTGGGCCGACCAGGTGACGACGATCTGCGAAGGCCTGCGCGGCGACATCCGCGCGCGCGGCGTTGCCGACGGCAAGATCACCGTGATCCCGAACGCGGTCGACGTCGGCACCTTCAAGTTCGGCGCCCCGGCCGACGAGTCGCTGCGCGCGAAGCTCGGCCTCGACGGTGCGCTCGTGCTCGGCTTCGCCGGCTCGTTCTACGGCTACGAGGGCCTGCACCTGCTGATCGACGCGGTGCAGCGCCTGCTGCCGGCGCATCCCAACCTGCGCGTGCTGATGGTCGGCGGCGGTCCGCAGGATGCGGCGCTGAAGGCCCAGGCCGCGGCCGCGGGGCTCGCCGACAAGGTGATCTTCACCGGTCGCGTGCCGCATGCCGAGGTGCAGCGCTACTACGAGCTGATCGACGTGCTGGCCTATCCGCGGCTGCCGATCCGGCTGACCGAGCTGGTCACGCCGCTGAAGCCGCTGGAGGCGATGGCGCAGGGGCGCATGTTCGTCGCCTCCGACGTCGGCGGCCACCGCGAGCTGATCCGCGACGGCGAGACCGGCTTCCTGTTCAAGGCCGGCGACGCCGGCGCGCTGGCCGGTTCGATCGCCGCCGTGCTCGCGCGCCGCGATGACTGGCCGCGCATCCGGGCGCAGGCGCGCCGCTTCGTCGAGGTCGAGCGCACCTGGGCGAGCAGCGTCGCGCGCTACCGCGACGTCTACGGCCGCGCGCTGTCCCGCAAGGGCCGCAGCCTGCCGGCGTTGACCTGAAAAGAGTAACTCCAGACATGTGCGGCATCCACGGCATCTACCAGCTCGACGGCCAGCGCGTCGAACCCGCCCACCTGACGGCGATGGGCGACGTCACCGCGCACCGCGGCCCGGACGACGAGGGCCAGCACATCGACGGCAACTGCGGCATCGCGATGCGGCGCCTCTCGATCATCGACCTGGCCGGCGGCCACCAGCCGATCGGCAATGCCGACGGCTCGCTGGTGCTGGTGTGCAACGGCGAGATCTACAACTTCCGCGAGCTGCGCGCCGAGCTGCAAGCCAAGGGCTATCGCTTCAAGACCGGCTCCGACAGCGAGGTGCTGCTGCACCTGTACGACGCCGAGGGTGACGATTGCGTCAAGCGCCTGAACGGCATGTTCGACTTCGCGCTGTGGGACGGCCGGCGCCGGCGCCTGCTGATCGGCCGCGACCGCCTCGGCGTCAAGCCGCTGTACGTGATGCAGGACGGCAAGCGGCTGGCCTTCGCCACCGAAGCCAAGGCGCTGCTGAAGCTGCCGGGCGCGCGGGTCGCGCTGAACCGCGAGGCGGTGCCCGGTTACCTGCACCTGGGTTACGTCGCCGCGCCGCAGACGATCTTCGAAGGCATCCGCAAGCTGCCGCCGGCGACGCTGCTGTCGATCGAGAACGGCCAGGTGCGCGAGTGGCGCTACTGGCGCCTGCCCTCGCGCATCGAGCGCGGCTGGTCCAGGGACGAATGGCTGCAGCGCACGCGCGCGCAGATCGAGCGTTCGGTCGAGATGCAGATGGTCTCGGACGTGCCGATCGGCGCGTTCCTGTCCGGCGGCGTCGATTCGAGCGCCGTCGTCGGCTGCATGGCCAAGCACTCGGACCACCCGATCCGCACCTACGCGATCGGCTTCGAAGGCGGCGAGGCCGAGGCGCTGTACAACGAGCTGCCGTATGCGCGCCAGGTGGCGAAACTGTTCGGCACCGAGCACCACGAGATCGTCGTCAAGCCCGATGTCGTCGGCCTGCTGCCGCGGCTGGTCTGGCACATGGACGAACCGGTGTCGGACACCGCTTTCATCACCACCTACCTGGTGTCCGAGTTCGCGCGCCAGGACGTCAAGGTGATCCTGTCGGGTGTCGGCGGGGACGAGCTCTTCGGCGGTTATCGACGCTACCTCGGCGGCCACTACGCGCGCAAATTCGGCCGCCTGCCGGCGCCGCTGCGCAAGCTCGCCGGCATGGCCGCGGCGCGGCTGCCGGCCGATCGGCACTCGGGCCTGTTGAACACGCTGCGGCTGGCCAAGGGCTTCGTCGCCAGCGCCGAAATGGACCCGGACGCACGCTATCGCAGTTATCTGCAGGTGCTGTCGCACGACACGGTGGCGCAGCTGCTGCACGCGCCGCGCAGCGCGCTGGCCGACGACGCGCTGGCCCACGCCTTCGCCGCCGCCGGCCACGACGACGAGCTGAACCGGATGTTCGCGGTCGATGCCGAGACGCAGCTGCCCGACGACCTGCTGATGCTGACCGACAAGATGAGCATGGCGGTGTCGCTCGAATGCCGCGTGCCGCTGCTCGACCACGAGCTGGTCGAGCTGGCCGCGGCGATGCCGGCCGACGTGAAGATCGCCGGCGGGCAGCTCAAGCACCTGATGAAGGCCTCCCTCGGCGACCTGCTGCCGCAGGACATCCTGCACCGCAAGAAGCGCGGCTTCGGCACGCCGATGGGCGCGTGGCTGAAGAAGGAGCTGGCGCCGGTGCTGCGCGGGCTGCTGTCGCCCGCGGTGCTGCACCGGCGTGGCCTGTTCGATGCCGACGTCGTCACGCAGCTGGTGGCCGACCACGAGGCCAATCGCATCGACGGCACCGACGCCTTGATCGCGCTGCTGAACCTCGAGGTCTGGAGCCGGCTCTACCTCGACGGCCGCGACCATGCCGACGTCGCCGACGAGCTGCACCACCTGGCCAACGGCGCGACGGCCGTTCCCGCATGAACATTCTTTACCTCTGCCACCGCTTCCCGTTTCCGCCCAAGCGCGGCGGCAAGATCCGGCCCTTCAACATGATCCGGCACCTGACGGCCTCGGGCCACCAGGTGACGGTGTGCTCGCTGACCCGCTCCGAAGCCGAAGCGGAAGAGGGCAAGGGCATCGCGCCGCACTGCAAGGCCTTCGAGCAGGGCGCGGTCAGCGAGCCGATCCAGTTCGCCCGCATGATCGTGCGGCTGCCGGTGCCGACGCCGTCGTCGATGGGCTACTTCTATTCGACCAAGCTCGCGGCGCGCGTGAAGCAGTTGCTCGCCGAGCAGCGCTGGGACCTGATCTTCGTGCACTGCTCGTCGGTGGCGCAGTACGTCGAGCATGTCACCGACATCCCGAAGATCCTCGACTTCGGCGACATGGATTCGCAGAAGTGGCTCGAGTACGCGAACTACAAGCCCTGGCCGCTGTCCTGGGGCTACACCTATGAAGGCCTGAAGATGCTGCGCGCCGAGAAGCGCCTGGCGCGGCGCTTCGACCTGTGCACTGCGACGACGCGTGCCGAGCGCGAGACGCTCGACGGCTACGCCACCGGCGCCAAGACCGACTGGTTCCCGAACGGCGTCGATGCGGGGTTCTTCTGCCCGGCCGACGAGCCCTACGAGCCCGAGACCATCAGCTTCATCGGCCGCATGGACTACTACCCGAACCAGGAGTGCATGCAGCGCTTCTGCGACGAGGTCTGGCCGCTGTTGAAGGCCGAGCGCCCGCAGCTGAAGCTGCTGATCGTCGGCGCCGATCCGTCGCCCGAGATGCGGCAGCTCGGCGAGCGCCCCGGCGTCACCGTCACCGGCTCGGTGCCCGACGTGCGGCCCTTCGTGCGCAGGTCGGCCGTGATGGTCGCGCCGCTGGCGATTGCCCGTGGCACGCAGAACAAGATCCTCGAGGCGATGGCGATGGGCGTGCCGGTGGTGACGAGCACGATCGCCGCCGGTGGCGTCGACGCGCTGCCCGGCGAGCACCTGCTGGTGGCCGACACGCCGCAGCAGATCGCCGCCGCGGTGCTGCGGCTGGTCGGTGATGCGGCCGAGCGTGCCCGCTTCGCCGCGGCCGGCCGCGCCCGCGTGTTGAGCCATCACGATTGGAATCAATCGATGCAGCGGCTCGATGCGATCATTGCGCGCTGCCTGCAGGCCGCGCCGGCCGCTTCGGCGCGTTTGAACCTGGCCCCGTGAACACCGTGTCCCTGACGTTGCTGCCCTCGATGTCCTCCCTGCTGTCGCCGCTGCTGGCCGCCGTGCTGTTGACGAGCACCGCTGCGATGGCCGCACCCGCCGGCGCCGGACCGGCCGCGAAAGCGGGCCAGGAGGCGGCCTGCGGCGGTTTCCCGCGCGCCGACAACGGGCCGCATGACTACCGGACCGTGCGCGACAAGCGCCTGAGCATCGTCGAGCAGTACCACTTCACGCCCAGCGTCGAGATGCTGATCAAGGGCAGCAGCAGCCAGGACCTCGCCGGCGACATCAGTTTCATGCTGCGGGCCTTCCCGAACCACCACCGTGCGCTGATGTCGATCGTGCGGCTGGGCGAGCGCACGCGCAGCGAACAACCGCGCGGCTCGGCCTTCACCGTCGACTGCTGGCTGGAGCGCGCGACACGCTTCGCGCCCGACGATGCAGTCGCCCGCATGATCTACGCCGGTTACCTGAACAAGCGCGGCCGGGCCCAGGATGCGCTGGTCCAGATGGACCGCGTGGCCGCGGTCGCCGGCGACAGCGCGTTCACGCACTACAACGCCGGGCTGATCCTCATCGAGATGAAGCAGTACGAGCGTGCGCTGGCCCATGCGCACAAGGCCTACGCGCTCGGCTTTTCGCGCCTGGACCTGCGCGAAAAGCTGCAGAGCGCCGGCCAGTGGAAGGATCCGCCCGACGCGGCGGCCACCGCGCCGGCCCCCGCCGCATCGGCGGCGGCGGCCGCATCGGCCGCGTCGCCCGCGTCAGCACCCTGAATGCCCGACGACACGATCAACGACAACCGGTCTGTCGGTTCGGGCATGGAGCGGCGGCGATGGCTGGTGACCGCCTGGGGCTGCGCCATGGTGCTGGCCTCGACGACGAGCTGTGGCGGCGGTGGTGGCGCGGATGCGGCACCAGCGCCCGGCCCGACACCGCCCCCGCCGCAACCCACACCGCCGCCGCCGCCCGCCCCCCCGCCGCCCGCGCCGCCGCCACCTCCCCCCCCGCCGGCACCGCCGCCCCCACCACCGCCGCCGCCGCCACCCCCGTGGGTGCCGGCGCCCGGCCGCTGGGCGGTCATCGACGCGGTCAACGGCTGGAACGACATCGACCCGTGCCCGAGCAACACCTGCGGCTACCGCATCGGCAGCGGCCCGGAGTGGAACAAGGTGATCGACGACTTCTCGGGCGGGGTCTACAACCCCCACTGGGGCCCGCTGGGCGCGCTGATCCTGCACGGTGGCGGTCACTCGGCGACCAACGACAACTCCGTCGCGCTGCTCGACTTCAACGACCTGCGCTTCAAGCGCATCGCCGATCCGAGCCTCGAGGCCACCGGCCTGCGTCCCGCCGATGGGCCGATCTTTCCGGGCTACGACCGCGAGCACGGTGAATACGTCGCCGACCGCAAGCCCGGCTCGGCGCACACCTACGATGCGCTCGAGGTGATCCCGCCCGAGGTCGCCGGCGCGCCGTACGGCGGCCTGGTGCGGCCGTTCTCGTCGGCGGTCCATGCGTCGCTGTCGGCGCTGACGAACTGGGCTCACCTGCTCGCGATGCACGAGCGCGAGGTCGCGACGGCCGCCGGCCGCGCCCGCAACAGCTGGTCGCGCTGGAGCGTCAATGCGGGCCAGACCTTCGGCGGCGCCGGCGGCAGCTGCGCCTACGACACGCGGCGCAAGCGCATCTGGTGGAGCGGCGTGCCGTCGTCGCGGCCGGGCCGCATCAACTACCTCGACTGCGTGACGCGTGAACAGGTCACCGTGCGCTACGGCGGAACGGACGCGATGTTCGACGTCAGCATGCCGATCATGCGCTACCTGCCCGGCCCGGACCTGCTGCTGTGGATCGGCCCGCGGCCGGGCCGCGCCGCGGTCGAGGCGTATTTCATGCGCGCCGGGGACCCGGCCAGCGGCTGGCGACCGGTCACGCTGGGCCTGGCGATCCCGGTCGCGCTCAGCGCGACGCCGTGGGACTTCGTGCCGGCGCTGAACCGGATCGTGCTGTTCACGCGCGCTGACACCAGCGCCGTCTACGAGATCGACGTGCCATCCGATCCCGCCAGCACCTGGCCCACACAGCGCCGGACCTTCGATCCGGTGCCGGCGCTGAGCGCGCCCGACAGCATCGTCGGCAAGCGCTTTTCGTACTCGCCGGCGCTGCGGTGCATCGTCTACAAGCCGCGCTCGGCGACGCCCTCGCTGTCGCAGTTCCTGGTCTACCGGCCGCTCGGCACCTGAGGTGTCAGAAGAATCGGCCGGCGCGCGATCGGCGCCGGCCGTCTGCAGCTCACTGGTAGGTGATGACGAGCTTCGGCCGCAGCTCCGGCGCGGTCGTCGCCTCGCTCGAGTGGAACTGCTTCAGCGAGCCGGTATAGCCGCTGATCGGCAGGATGCGCCAGCCGAAGTTGCCCGGCGCCGGCGCAGCGCTCATCTGCTGCAGGCTGGTCGTGACGTCGAACGTGATCGTGCCCGCGCTCCAGCCGATCGTCGCGCTCGCATCCGACGTGCCGGCATAGTCGCTGCCGACGCCGCCGGCGCCGGCGACTGCCCACGGCACGCTCGGCAGGCGCTGGTTCCAGGTTGCCGCCGGTTCGGTCCAGTCGACCAGCATGCGGCGCAGCTCGTAGGTCATGTCGTAGGCCGAATACTTGTGCAGCGACACCACCGCCGAGCTGATCTGCGCGCCGTTCGGCACCGGCCCGCCCTCGGACTGGAAGACCGCGAAGCGCAGCAGCATCGGGTAGTAGGCGCCCTGATCCTGCATCCACGTCTGGGCGCCCTTGGCCACCGTCTTGTGATAACTCGACAGGTACGTGTCCCAGACGCCGGCATTCGGCGCGACACCGCGTTGCAGCGTGACCGTGATGCTGCTGCCGGCCGGGTTCACGGTGACCGTGCGCGCGGCCGAGGTCGTCGTCAGGCCCAGGTTGTCGGTGGCCACGGCCGTCAGCGTCACCTGGCCCAGCGCGCCCGGCGTCCAGGCGACGCTGTACGGCGTGCTCGTCGCCACGCCGATGCTGGCGCCGTTGGCGAAGAACCCGACCTGCGCGACCGAGCCGTCGTCGCTGGCGTTGGCCTGCACCGTGACCTCGCTGCCGAGGGAGACCGTGGCGCCGTTGGCCGGCTGCGTCAGGCCGACCGCCGGCGGCTGGTTCTGCGGTGGCCCGTTGACGGTGACGGTCACCGGCGCCGAGGTTCGCGTCGCGCCGGCGTTGTCGGTCGCCACGGCCGTCAGCGTGCGGCTGCCCACGGCGGCACCGGACCAGACGATGGCCCACGGCGCTTCGGTGCGTTCGCCGATCTCCACGCCGTCGGCGAAGAATTCGACCTTCGCGACCGTGCCGTCGCTGTCGGCGGCATCGGCGGTGATGTTGATGTCCTGCGGCTGCGTGAACTGCGCGCCGGCCTGCGGCGCGGTGATCGAGACGGTCGGCGCCGTGTTGCCCGGCGTGCCGCCCGGGTTGACCCAGCCGTAGGGCTTGTAGATCCAGATGTTGCCCTTGACCGCGTCGGACAGGCCCATGAAGACATCCAGGTTCGGGATGTACTTCCACTTGCCGAGGATGCCGGTGCCCAGGCTGTCGGTCGGAATCGGTCCGACCGGCGCGGCAGCCTTGACGATCGTCCAGCCGGAGGCCGACGGTGTCGGCGGCGGCGTGATCGTCCAGACGCGGCCGTCGCCGCACCACAGCTTGAAGTCGTTGCGCACCGGGTCGAATTCGAGCGCGCACTTGATCCAGTTGATCGCGCCGCTGGACAGCAGCGTCATGAATTCGCCGCTCGGATCGTTCGGGATCACCAGCGTGTCGCGGTTGGCGGGGCTGGCCGTCGCCATGTTCCAGAAGATCAGCGGCTTGGTCGTGCTGTGCGTCGACAGGAAGATCCTGCGCACCGGGTCGTAGCCGCAGGTGCTCTGGCTGCCGGAGCCGCCGTAGTAATACAGGCCGACCTTGGTCCAGGTATCGGCGGCCGGGTTGTTCACGTCGTTGATGACGTAGCGGTAGAGCTTGCTCGCCGAGCGCAGGTAGACGACGTCGCGGCCGTTCTCGACCGCGTAGCCGGTGCAGCCGTTGGACAGCACCTCGGTCGGCGGCGTCGAATTGGCGTTGGCGTTGAGCCAGGCCTCGCGGTTCGACCACATGTTGCCGCCGACGATCTGCGGATACGGGGCGACCCGCTTCACGTGCGAGCCGGTCGTGCCGCCGACCTTGTCCGGATGGGCGCGCGACGGATCGAACAGGTAGGGGCCGGTGTTGCGCGCGGCGCCGTTGGCGCCCACCGTCAGGAAGTGGCCGCCGTTCTTGTCGGCGGCGCCGCCGGGCACCAGCAGGCGGTCGAGCAGCGGCAGGAAGATCGTGTTGTCGTAGGTGTGCGCCGACGCCGGCGCGTTGGCGACACCGTCGATCGCATTCGGGTGGCCGAGCGCGTTCTCGACCATCTCGCTCGGCAGCGACGCGCGTTCCCACATCCGCGTGCTGGCGCGCCACATGTACACGTCGTTGCCGCGGTAGTTGGCATGGCCGCCGCCGTAGAGGATCAGCGCGGCGCGGTTCGAGTCCCAGCCGAAGCTGCTCCACGCCAGGATGATCTTCGACGGGTCCGGGTTGCTCTGCACGTACAGCGGCCGCAGCGCGGCCGGTGTCCAGACCGACGAGTAGTCGTTCAGGTTCAGCTTCGCCCACGCGCCTTCGGGCATCGCGGCGATCACGCCGAGCACGCCGGAGAGGTCGCCGGTGGACAGCGGGTTCGATACCACCGCTGCGAGCGCGCGCTTCTTGTCGCCGGCGGCGCTCGGCTCCATGCCCGGCGCCTGGGTCGCGCTGCCCGACGAGACATCGACCAGCAGCGTGAACGGCCGCTTCGCGGTCTGGTTGCGCGCGTCCTGCACGCGGATCGAGAAGCTGTAGTCGCCGGCCTGCGTCGGCTTGCCGCTGATCACGCCGCTGTTCGGATCGAGCGCCAGTCCCGGTGGCAGCTGCCCGTCGGCCAGGCTGTAGCTCAGCGGTGCCCGCCCGCCGCTGGCTTCGACGACGGTGGTGTAGGGCTCGTTCTTCAGCGCGATCGCCAGCTTGTCGGTGGCGACGCCGAGCGTCGGGCTGGCCGCGCCGGCATAGACCAGGCGCACCGCGTCGACGTACAGCGGCCCGCCGTCGGGGCTGGTCAGCTCGATGGCCGGCGTGCCGGCGTTGAACGGGAAGGTGCCGATCGACTGCCACTGGCCGCCACCATGGCGCTGGTCCTTCGAGACCAGGCCGCGGCCCCCCGAGTAGCTGACCGCGATCTCGATCTTGCCGGCATCGTCGAGGCCCTGCGGCCACCAGACGAAGACCTCGTAGTGGCCCGCGCGCGCGAGCTTCGGCTCGAAACGCGCGCTGCCCCCGCCGGTGCTGCGCAGCACGAAGGCGCCTTTGGCCAGGTAACCGCTGCGGCGGTCGACACCGGCGTTGCCATGCAAGGTGGCGCTGGCGGCCTCGAGCGTGATGTCGGGTGATGTGTCGCTGGCCGCCTGGGCCACGCGGCGCGTCTCTCCCGCCGGTTCCGATCCCCCGCCGCCGCCGCAAGCCGCCAGCAGCAGCGTCGAGGCCCACACCGCGTGCCCGAACCAGGCCTTGGGACCCTGCCAGCGTCGAGAGAAGCTTGGGACGCGTGCGTGGGACATCGAAGGCCTCTACTGAATGACGGAAACGCGAACCCGTTGCACGTTCCATGCCATCGAAGGGCGGGGCAGTGGGGACAACGACTTAGGGCGCGACCATGAGGCCTGTCCGTCCCCACTGTCAACACGGCCGACAGGCCGCCGAAGCTTCAGGCCGTGGCGTCGAAGCGGTGCTCAGGCACATGGCGCTGCAGCCAGTGCTCGAGGATCGTCAGGATCCAGACCATCTCGCCGTAGTAACCCGGATGCGCCGGCAGCAGCTCGTCGATCAGCCGCCGGATGAACGCCGGCTGCACGATGCCACGCGTCGCCAGGCTGTTCAGCGCATCGGTCGCCAGCCGCTGCAGCGGCGCATGGCGCGTGACCCAGACGCCGAACGGCAACCCGAAGCCCTGCTTGCGCTTGGTGATGATCTGCTCGGGCAGGAAGCCGCGCAGCGCCTCCTTGAAGAACCAGCGCAGCTTCAGCCCCTTGAGCTTGTACTCGGCCGGCAGCCGCAGCGAGAAGTCGAGCAGCGCCTGGTCGAGCAGCGGGTAGCCGACGCCGATGCCGGCCAGCTGCGTGCTGCCGCGCACCTTCGGCAGGTCGCCTTCGGCCAGCGTGTAACGCCAGTCGAAGGCCAGCATGCGGTTGATCTCGCGCCCGGTGCGCGCCTGGGCCCAGACTTCGCGCTGCTGTTGGGTCGGCCCCTCGGTGTCGACGCGGGCGAGGAAGCCCGGCGTCAGCACCTCGTCCATGCCGAGCCGGCGCAGCAGGTTGTACATCTGCAGCCGGTCGGGCATCGGCACGCGCGCCTGCTCGACGTAGCTCGCGCCCTTGCGCACCAGCGGCAGTTTGCCCGCGACCTCGGTGCCCAGCAGCGGCTCCATCAGCCCGCGCCGCAGCGCGCGCGGCACCGCGTCGTACCAGCCGAAGATGCGCTGCTTCGCATAGCGGCTGTTGCCGCCGAAGAGCTCGTCGCCGCCGTCACCGGCGAGCAGCTTCGTGACGCCGTCGGCCCGGGCCACCTTGGCGCAGTAGTAGGCCGGCAGCGCCGACGAGTTGCCGAAGGGCTGGTCGTGGTGCGCGGCGATCGCCGCGATGCTGTCGACCAGGTCCGCCGGCGTCACGTAGTACTCGTGGTGGCGGCTGCCGAAGTGCTGCGCGGCGATGCGCGCGTAGGCCATCTCGTCGTAGCCCTCGGCCTCGAAGCCGATCGAGTAGCAGTCGGCCGGTGCGCCGGTGGCCTTGCCGATCATGCCGGCGACGGTCGAGCTGTCGGTGCCGCCGCTGAGGAAACATGCCGGCTTGCTGCCGTCGAGCTCGCGCGCGACCGATTGTTCGAGCAGCTGCAGGAACTCGCCGCGCAGCGCGTCGAACGAGGCGCTGCGCGGCTCGCTGAACTCAGGCACCCAGTACGGCATCACCGTCAGCTTGCCGTGCTCGAACACCGCGCAATGCCCGGCCGGCAGCCGCTGCACGCCGCTGAAGATCGTGCGCGGCGACGGGATCACGTGGAAGTACAGGTAGTCGAAGATCGCCTGCGCATCGACCGGCGTCGAGGCGTCGGCCAGCGCGTCGGCGCGCTCGGCGAAGCGCAGCGTGCCGTCCACCACGCGATAACACAGGGTCTGAGCGGCAAAGCGGTCGACCGCCAGCACCGTGCGGCCCGAGGGCTCGCGCAGCGCGACCGCGAACTCGCCCGAGACGCGCGCCAGCGCATCGGCCGGCGCCGCGCCGGCGAACAGGCGCGCCCAGGCGAGCGCCACGTCGCCACCGGCGGCAAGGGTCTGCAGCGCCGCATCGGCAAAGCGCGGCGCGCCGAGGCACAGCGCGGTGTGGGTGGGGGTGTCGTTCTGATTCATGGACCATGCCGATGCGGTGTTCACCACCACATCCCCTCGAAATACACGAAACCGAGCCAGACGCCGGCGGCGATCCAGGCAGCGATGCTGAAGATGCGCAGCGGCGTCACCCAGCGCGGCCGCCAGCGCCGCACCGCGAAGGCGAGCAGCTCCTGCACGACCCAGGCGGCGACGATCCAGCGCGTCCAGCGGAAACGGAAATGCACCCGCTCGGCGAAGCGCGGATAACCCCGCTCGGCCTCGGCCAGCGCCGACAGCACCGCCTGGCGCGCCGGCGCCTGCGAGGGCGTGGCCGCCAGCGCGAGCGCCGTGCCGTTGCCCAGTGTCAGCCGCAGGCCGTCGCGCGTGAGCTCGCTGCGGCCCGACGCGGCGTCCACCGCCATCGTCCAGTGCTCGGCATCGGTCCATTTCAGCATGCGTGCGGTCGGCGGGGTGGGCGCGTCGGCCGCGCTCAGCGCGAAGCCGGCCAGCGCCCAGGCCGACGCGGCCGACTGGCGCACCGCGATGGTCGGCGCCGCCACCGGTTCGCGGTCGTCCACGACCCAGCCGCCAAAGGGCTCGCGGCTGCCGCGCAGCACCTCGGTGCGCAGGCTGTCGGGGCCGTCGATCGACAGCGTCAGCGCGCGCTCGCCGCCGCGGGCGACGAGCCGGAAGCGCCGCTCGTCCTGCCGCCCGGCCAACAGGTCCGGCGCGAAGGTCCAGTGCGTTGCCGTCGCGCCCGTGGCGCCACGCGTCGCGTCGAGTACCAGCCACAGGTCGCGCTCGGCCAGGCGCAGCACCTGGCGCCGCACCTGCAGGCCGTCCGGGCCGTCGCGCTGCATGTCGACGAAGGACACGCCGGCGGCCGATGCGGCGGCGACCAGCTTCGACTCGCGCTTGGACACCGCGGGTTCGCCGACCCGGTGCGGCGCGTTCGAGCCGGGCCACGAGGTGGCCTGCGGGCGGCCCCAGAAGCCCCAGGGCCAGTAGCCGACGTTGGTGATCCACGGCCGGCCATTCGACCAGGTGACGAGGCTCAGGTCGTCGGCGAGCTTGTGGCCGAGACCGGGGAAGTAGGACCAGGTGATCGCCGTCTGGCTTGTCGCGGCCTCGGCCGCACCGTCCCACCACAGCGCGTGGCCGGACAGCGGGTAGAGGTCGACCGAGCGGCGCGGTGCCGGCCAGTCGAGCCGCGGGCGCAGCGGCTGCGCCTCGTTGCGCGCGCCGCGGGCGGTCAGCGGCGGGCCGGCGCCTTCGCTGACGCTGCGCGTATCGCCGTACAGCGGCAGCGTGCCGTCGGGGCGGCGCAGCTTGCCGTAGTGGTCGACCGACTTGTCGTAGCGCTGCCACCAGTCCTCGGGGATCGGCGTGTTGGCCAGCGAGTACAGCCGCAGCGCGATGCCGAAGAACTCCAGACCGCTGCTGTGGTAGCCGGCCGAATGCAGCAGGGTCGGGCCTTCCGCGCTGACGTAGTAAGCCAGGTGGCGCGCGAAACGCTGCTGGCCGTGGCCACGCATGGCGCCCTGCGGGTCGAGCACCGGAAAGGCCAGCGACACCTGCATCGCGCCGAGGTCGGACAGGATGCCGTGGCCGGTGCGGTAGGCGTAGTGGCTGTCGCGCGTCAGCAATCGGCCGCTGCGCTCGGCCAGCGCCAGCACCTGGCGGCCGACAGCCGGGTCGAAGTCGGTGCGCGTGCGGTAGATGCGCCAGAACTTGACCAGCACCGGGATGCGCGCGGCGATCGCGTGGTCGTTCCACAGGAAGCCGGTGTTCAGCCACTGCGACGACTCGAAGCGGGCGAAGGCGACGATGTCGTCGCGGGCCTGGGCGAAGAAGCGTTCGTCGCGCGACAGCCGGTAGGCGTCGAGCAGCATGTCGGGCGCTGCCAGGCTGGCCTGCATCAGCTGCAGCGTCGGCGGCCCGGCCGACAGATCGCGCGGCGCCAGCGGCCGGCTGATCTCGGTCGACGGGTAACCGGGCAGCGTGATGCGGCCGTTCAGCACTTCCAGCGCGCGCAGCGGGATGCGCTGCTCATCCTCTTCGGTTCGCGCCGCCGACAGCGGCATCGCGGCGATCTCGGCCAGCACGGCATCGGCGGGCTCGGTGCGCGCAGTTTGAAGCGCGGCATCGCTGATCGACGGCGCGGGCACGTACCAGTGCAGCCACTCCGGCACCCAGACGATGGCCAGCACGAGCAGCAGCGGCAGCACCGCGGCCGCGATGCGCCATCGCGAGGACCCGCTCATTGCGCTCATCGTGCCGATTCCCCGGCGCGCTGGCACTGGCCCCAGTATTCGGTGTAGCGCTCGGCGGCATCGATGACGTAGCCGTAGTCGCCGGCGCCGAAGCGCGTCAGCCAGGTGGCGATGCGCAGCCGCGTGCCATCGAGCAGCTGGTGCGGAAAGTGCGGCGAGCCGAGCACGCGGTGCGCCTTCTCGAGCGCGTGGCGCTTCATGTGGTCCTGCGTGGCGCGGCTGTAGTAGTCGCCCCACTGATAGCCCAGGTCCTGCGGCGCCGGCAGCGGGCAGGGCACATGCCCCGGGTAGGCCTGCCAGGGCACCGTCACCGCCTGCGGCAGCACGGCTTGCAACCAGCTCAGGTAGAAGCGGTGCAGCAGGAAGGGCCGGACCGGGCTGCCGATGATCAGCGACAGGAATTCGCTGTCGAAGAACGGCAGGTGGAACTCCAGCCGCCCGAGGTCGATGTGCTCGTACAGGTGGACCAGGTGGCGGCGCTGGTCGTTGAGCATCAGGAACAGGTGAAAGGCGCGGCCGGGCTCGGCCCGCGGCAGCAGCGCGAGCTCGTCGCGCAGCCCGTCGCTCGGGAAGGCGGCCAGCTGGTCGCGCACCGTCGACCGGAACAGCTTGCGCGCGGCGCGGATCTTGTTGTGGTCGAGGAAGGCGGCGATCGCCGCCTCGGTCTGGCCGCGCTGCGCCAGGTCGACGATGCGCTCGGTCAGGTAGACGTGCCCGAGCCCGACGCTGCCGCCGTCACCCGACCAGACGATGCGCCGCCGCCCGGTGAGCGTGCCGGCGGCCTTCTGCGTGTCGAACCAGCGATTGACCTCGTCCTGGTTGTAGACCTGGTCCTTGCGGGTGACGCTGGCGGCGCGCTTGGCGAGATGGTGGTGCGAGGTCTGCAGCACGCGCGCCGCCTCGCGGCCGAAGACTTCGTCCTGCGTGCGATCGGGCGAGAAGTTGATGCTGTGCACCGTGGCGCCCAGCGCCCGCAGTGCGGCCACGATCGAACGCGAATCGAGCCCGCCGCTGAGAAAGGCGACCGTGTCGGCCTCGTCGCCGAGCCGGCGCCGCACGGCCGACATGAACGCGTCGCCGACCTGCCGTTCGAGTGACGCGCCGTTGGCGGCCGGGGCGGGCACTTCGTCCCAGCGCCAGTACTCGTGATGCGACACCTGCGCACCCTGCACCCGCACGACTTCGCCGGCGCGCAGCGTGGCGACGTCGAGGTAGGGCGTGCGGTGCGCCAGCGGGAAGCCGAAGCAGGCGATGTCCGACACGCCGCGGATGTCGAAGGCCTTCGGAATCAGCGGCAGCGCTTCGATGATGCGCATCGCGCTGGCGTAGACCACGAAGTCCGGGCCGATCCAGTAGTAGATCGGCCGCACGCCGAGCTTGTCGGTGAAGAGGCGCAGCGTGCCGCTGCGCTTGTCGACGTGAACGCCGCAGAAGGTGCCGCTGGTGCGCGCCAGCGCCGCGTCGTCGCCGGCGGCGAGCGCCCGGTGCAGCGTCGCCAGGTCCTGGCTGCGGTCGCGCGGCTCGCCGGCCGCGTTGTCCAGCAGCAGCGGGTCGCCGGCCAGCATCGACGCACCTTCGGCGTCGTCATGCACGGCCGGCGCGCCGAAGGCACCGATGTCCACCTTCAACAGGGTCCAGCCCGGGCCGCGCAATTCGACGACGCTGTCCCCGGGGTGGCGGCTCAGCGACCGGCGCAGCGTCGCGACCACCTCCTCCGGGAGGGTCACGGACGGCGACCGACTGACAATGCCTGCAAGAATCGTCATGGTGAATGACTCGTGTTGTGTTTGATTCGGGCGGTGCGCCGCCTCGTTCGGCGACCGCGGCGGGCCCCGCTCACGTGCGCCTGAGGGCGAGGATCTCCGCGAAGACCGCCTTGTTGATCAGCAGCGCCGAGACGAGGTAGGCGACGGTCCCGATGCCGATCAGCAGGCCCAGGCGCCAGGCCATGCCCTCGACCGGCAGCCACTGGCCGAGAAGAATCGCCCCGCCCATCAGCAGCGCGCACAGCGCCGGCTTGGCCATCGCCTTCAGCACGTCGGCTACCTTCATCTGCAGGGCAGCCAGCGAGCTGCGCAGGTTGAGCAGGAACACCACCGGCGAGGCCACCAGCCAGGCCACGCACAGGCCCTGCAGCCCCCATTGGCTGCCGAGTGCGAACGCCGGCAGCATCACGGCATTGGACAGCAGCAGGTTCTTCATGCCGACGTCCGCGCGGCCGACGCCGTCGGTGGCCGCCGGGATGAAGTTGCTGATCATCCGGATCGGCATCACCAGCGCCAGCACCTGCAGGGGCAGCACCGCGCCGTGCCATTGCGCACCGAGCACCACCCCGACCAGCTCCGGCGCGGTGGCCGACATGCCCCACAGCGTCGGGAAGGCGAAGAAGCTCAGGATGCGCACGGCCTTCAGCAGGTAGCTCGCGGTCTGCGCGCCGTCCTGCCGCGAGCGGGCGAAGGCCGGAAAGGCGACCTGGTTGACGAGCGACGAGATCTTCTGCACCGGCAGCGAGGCCAGGTGCATCGCGACCGAATACATGCCCAGCGCTTCCTTGCCGAGCAGCTTGCCGGCGATGAACATGTCGGCCTGCGAATAGATGAACCACAGCAGCCGCGAGACCGTCATCTGCCCGCCGAACAGGATCAGCCCGCGCACGCCTTCGAGCGACAGGCGCGGCCAGTGCAGGTAGGGCTTGACGATGTTGCAGGCGATCGTGCGGCAGGCGTGCGACACCAGCATGCCGCCGACCAGCGCCCAGACGCCGTAGTCCAGCAGCGCCATCGCCAGCGTCGTGACCGAGCCGATGATCGCGCAGCCGAGCTCGATCAGCGATTGGCGCTTGAAGTCGAGCTCGCGCGACATCAGCGCCGTCGGCACCGAGGTGAAGATGGCGAGCAGGAAGGTCGCCGCCAGCGCGCGCAGGATGGTGGTCAGCCGCGGCTCGGCGAAGAAGTCGGCGATCAGCGGCGCGGCGCCGAACTGCAGCAGGAACAGCAGGCAGTCGACGACGATGATCGCGCCGAAGACCTGCCGCACGCGGTCCTCGTCGAGCCGGTCGACCTGCACCAGCGCCTGCCCGAGGCCGATGTCGGCCATCAGCGTCAGGAAGGCGACGAAGACGGTGGCCATCGCCAGCAGGCCGTAGTCCTCCGGCCGCAGCACGCGGATGACGACCAGCGTGACGCCCCAGGTGAACAGCTGCCCGAGCAGGCGCGCGCTGCCGCTCCAGTACAGGCCGGACAGGACTTTGGATCGCAGCGTCGTCATTGGCTCAAGCAAATGTGGCTCTGCCGCTCTGCTTGACCCCAGGGATCCCGCAAGGGATCCTTCGGATCCGTGGGGGCCTGACGCAAAGCGGCAGGTTTGGGGGGCGCTTTCAATGAGCCTTCTTCGACACGCGTGCGAACAGGATCGGCATCACGTGGTTGTCGTCCTTGATCGTGCGAACCTCGTCGACGACGAAGCTCGCCTCGAGCTCCCTGCGCAGCGAGGTCGGGTTGAACATGACCACGTGCTCGGGCTCGTCGATCGGGCCGAGGCAGCGGTCGGGCACGAAGATCAGCGCCTGGCCGCCCGGCTTCAGGATGCGGTGCATCTCGCGCACGAAGAATCGCCGGCGGATGATGTGCTCCAGCACCTGCGAGGCGACGAGGACATCGAAGCGGTTGTCGGGCAGCTCGATGCGCGGCAGCACGCCCTTGTGCATCTGGATGCCTTCGCTGGCCAGGCGATTGACCGCGTAGTCGGAGATTTCCAGGCCGTGCAGGTCACTGAAGCCCAGCTGCTTCAGGCCGCGCAGGATGCCGCCGTTGCCGCAGCCGATGTCGATCAGTGCGGCGTCGGGCGGCACCAGCGAGGCGATCAGCGCGGTCTTCTTCGGCCATTCGCGCACGCCGCCGTCCCAGGTCTCGGCGAGGCGCCGGTCCCAGTGCTCGGCACTGTTGCCGCCGCCCTTGCCGGCGTTGACCGCCAGGTGGTACAGCAGCGGGAACGATTCGGACAGGAAATTCTTGACGCGCCAGGGAAGGATCTGCATGGCTTGTGGTTCGTGATGTGTGTCGTGCAGGGGTCGGTGCGGGTGAGGGCCGGCACGGATCAGGCCGCCCGCTGCGCCGCCGCGGCGACCGTTTGTCCCGGGTTGCGCAGGTTCAGCGCCATGCGCAAGCGGAAGCGCTGGCGCGTCTTGTCCCAGGGTGTGAAGCGCGGCAGCTGATACCGATCGGCATGCCGGTCCGCCGCGCCCGCCGCGGTCGTGACGGCGGCGTGAAAGCCGCTGCTTCGCAGCATCTCGACATGCTCGGGCAGGTAGTCGCGCTGCGGCACGCCGTTGGGGTAGGCGAAGAGGGTCACCGGCTGCTGCAGCAGCGCTTCGAGCCGCGTCTTGCCGTCGTGCATCTCGGCACGCGCCTCGTCGGGCGTGATGCGCGCGAGGATCGGGTGCGTCACCGTGTGCCCGCCGATCTGCATGCCGCCGTCGCGCAGGGCGCGCAGCTGGTCCGATGTCATCATCAGGTCGTTCGGCAACGCTGTGGCGGCGTGCTGCGCCAAGGCGTCGACGGCCCGCTGACGCTGCGGCGGCGGCAGGTATTTGGCACCGCGCTGCAGCGCGTGGATCGCCGCGCGCCGCTCGTCGAGCGTGGCCAGCGCGTGCACGCCGAGGCCGAGGTCGGACAGATCGAGCCGCTCGCGCGGGCAGCGGCGGATGGTCTCGGAGATCGTGTCGTTCCACATCCGGCCGCCGTCGAGGTAGCCGGTGGTGATGAAGAACGTGGCGCTGATGCCGTGGCGCTGGAGGATCGGCATCGCCTGCGTCAGGTTGTCGGCATAACCGTCGTCGAAGGTGATCGCGGCAGCGCGGTGGGGCAGGCGCCCCTCGTCGCGCAGCCGCACTGCGACATCCAGCGGCAGCACGTTGAAGCTGCTCGCGACCCAGCGCATCTGCCGGTCGAAGGATGCGGCATCGGGCAGGTCGGGCTGCAGCTCGTCGGCCTGCGCCAGCACGCGGTGGTAGATCAGGATCGACAAGCGGGCATTCGCGCCGCCCGGCGACAGCAGGTTCATCGCGGCATTGATCATGAGGTCTCCGCGCGCGATGCCGGGCGGGTCTCCAGCGTGGACGACTGCACCAGCAGCGACGCGTTCCGCTCGGCCAGCAGCAGCTTGGCAACGGCGACGTCGGTCAGGATGGCCAGCGAGACGATGTAGTACGGCAGGTCGTAGTTGACCAGGTTGACGAAGGCGCCGCCGACCGCGAAGCCGGCGATCGACACCTGCACCATGCGCGCGAGGTTAGCGGCCCACTGTGTCGCTTCGGTGGTGCAGCGGCGGATCAGCGAAGTGCAGCGCCGCCAGGCCGAGACGCCGATGGCCAGGTACAGCGCGAGGCCGACGAAGCCGTGCTCGGCCAGCGCCTGGAAGTAGATGCTGTGCGGCGAATAGGCCTTGGCCCAGTCGGTGACCGCGAAGCGATACCAGGTGACCGGGTTCTCGGTGACGTTGAAGCCGCCGCCGTTGACCGGGTAGTGCATCGCCAGGTTCCAGATCATCTTCCAGGTGTACAGGCGGCTCTGCGCCGAGTGGTCCTCGTGCGTCGTGATGGTGCCCATCTTGTCGGCCCACTGGTCCGACATCACCGCGGCCATGCCCATCGCCAGCACGGCGATGATCGTCAGCATGGTCCAGCGTCGCTCGCTCTTCAGCGCCAGCATCACCGCCATCACGAGGCTGCCGAGCAGCGCGCCGCGCGAGGTCGTGCCGAGCACCGCCAGCGCGGTCAGCCCCATCACGATGTACAGCCCGATGCGCAGCCAGCGCTGCCGGCATTGCGTCGCCAGGTAGTAGCCCAGCGGCACGATCATCAGCATCGCCAGCGCGAGGTGGTTGGTGACCTCGATGAAGCTGCCCGGCGGCCCCATCACCATCGCCGTGCCGCCGCGCGAGATCGTGAACAGCCCGCCCTTGAAGCCGTAGAAGCCGATCGACAGCACGATCACCCAGACCAGCAGGTCGACCTGCTTCTTGCCGTGCAGCATCATCAGCGAGGCGAACAGCACGAGCTGGATCTTGGTGACCTTGATCCACATCTCCCAGACCTGGTCCGGGCTGTTGAACGAGGCGATCGAGGTGATGCACTCCCAGACGTAGAAGCCCACCAGCAGCATCGCGGTCGACGACTTCGGGAATGGCTGCCGCTCCTTCGAAATCAGCAGCAGGATCAACATCACGATCGCGGTGATCTGCGCGAACGGCAGGCTGTAGGCGAAGCCGTAGGTCAGCCGGTTCGGGCTCATCAGCCCGATCCAGGCCCACATCAACGGCGCGATGAAGTGGTAGCGGAAGGCCGCCATCAGCAGGCCGGAGAAGAACAGCGTCAGTGCAATGTCGCGCATCGGATCACCCCTTGCGCGCGCCGCGCCGGCGCAGCACCAGCTGGCCGAGCAGCAGCAGCGCCAGTGCGGCGCCGCCGGCGAAGGCCAGCAGCAGCTTGCCCTTCAGCGAGGCCATGCGCTGGCGCAAACCCTGGTTGGTGTCGGACTCGACGGCGTGGATGCGCGGATGCACGCCGAGTGCGATCGCGCCGAGCTGCTCGAGCGTTCGCGACAGCCGGCCCAGCGTCTGCACGGCGAACGATTCGTCGTAGCGCAGCACCGCATTGCCCCACCACAGGTACCACTGGTCGGCGCCCTGGCGGTAGTACTCGTACAGATCGAGCTCGTTGCGGAAGCCCAGGCGCCCGGGCGCCGGCTTGACGATCGCGATCTGGCGGCCGTCGCCGCGCAGCACCGCGCGCAGCTCGGCGGCCGACAGCGGCTCGCGGCTCGCCGCGTCGATGACGTAGAAGTTGTTGAACGCATCGATGAAGCGCCAACGTTTTGCTTGGGCGTCGTAGAGCTCGACGAAGGCGTGGCCGTGGCCGCCGTAGCCGTCGAACGAGAAGGCCCATTCGCGCACGAACATGCCGGCGGAGCGGGCGATGGCGATGAAGGTCGTCGTGTAGTCGGCGCAGTAGCCGCCGCCCTGCAGGATCTGGCGGTAGGTGCCGGCCAGGTCGTCCTGCGCCGCGTTGCCCTTGCGCGGGTTGTCCAGCAGGTGCCGGGCGATCACCAGCGCGCGCTCCCAGTCGCTGCCGAGCTCGGCCAGGCGCAGCTCGGCGGCGACGCGGTCGAAGGCCGGGTTGCGCACCGGCGGGTCGACGAGGTAGTCGGCCGGCGGTGCGGCCGGCGTCCAGTCGAGGCTGGCCATCGGCACTGTCTTGTCCCACAGCAGCGCATTGCGCAGCCGCACCGCTTCGGTCGACGGCCGGGCGTGCTGTGCGACGTAGGCCAGCAGCGCGAGCAGCGCGATCAAGGTTGCCGCGATGGCCGGAACGGAGGTGAGGGCGCGTTTCATCGGGAGGGGCGGTCAGCGTGCGGCCGGCACGACGCGGCTGACGACGTAGCGGAACTTGCCCGAGGCTTCGGACGGGATCTGCGCGACGCGCTCGATTCTGACGCGCACCGCCGCGCCCAGCCGGGCGCGGAAGTCGCGCACGATGCGCGTCTCGGCGGCGTCGTCGAAGGCCGGGCCCGGCACCACCTGCACGAGGGTCTCGTCGAGCGACAGCTGCTCGATGCGGAAGCGCTCGACGCCGGGCAGGTCGCGCAGCGTGTAGATCAGCGCCAGCCCGTGCATCACCGTGCCGTCCTGCGCGACGACGAAGTCGGTGGTGCGGCCCTGCACCTCGGCCAGCACCGGCAGCCCGCGGCCGCAGGCGCAGCGCGTGGGCTTCAGCACGCCGACATCGCCGGTGCGGTAGCGCACGAACGGGAAATCGCGCGTCGCCAGGTGCGTGATCACGATCTCGCCGGCCTCGCCTGGCGTGCAGTTGCTGCCGTCGGGCCGCACCGTCTCGACGACGATGTCCTCGGCGCTGATGTGCAGCTGGCCCGATGGGCATTCGTGGGCGATGAAGCCGGCGTCGCGCGCGCCGTAGCCGTTGGCCACCGGCGCGCCGAAGGCCTTCGTGATCGCCTGGCGCTGCTCGGGATAGAGCCGCTCGGACGTCACGAAGACGACCCGCACGCCGAGGTCATCGAGGCGCAGGCCCTTCTGCGCCGCATGCGCGCCGATCAGCGACAGGCTCGACGGGTAGCCGAACAGCATTGCCGGCCGCACGCGGCGAATTTCGGCGACGAAGCGGTCGAGGTTGGCCGCCGACATCTCGAAGGCCGGCAGCAGCTCGCTGCGCAGCAGCGCGTCGCGAATCTGCTTGATGCGGTCCTGCGCGCCGAGCTCGATCGGCGAGCCCCAGACGACGAGCTCGGGGTCGCCGATGTCGACGTCCCACCAGCGCGTCGCGCGCCACTTGGCGCCGACGTCGTGGCTCTTGCGCCCCTTGCCCATGTAGAAGATCAGCGGCTCGCCCGACGAGCCGCCGGTGTTGTAGCGCGTCAGCGGGCCGTGGTCGGCGGCCTTCAGCCGATCGGCCTGCGCGCGCATCTCGGCCTTGCCGTGCAGCGGCAGCGCCTGCAGCGCGTCGATCGACTGCACGGCCTGCGGATCGAAGCCGCGCTCGCGGAACAGGTCGCGGAAGTACGGCACGTTCGCACCGATGTCGACCAGGAAGCCGCGCAGCCGTTCGACGCGGTCGGCCTCGATGCGCGCGGCGTCCCACCACTGGCTGTCCTCGAGCCGCTTGCGCACGGCCACCGAAGCATGGCCCTTCAGCCGCTCGTGCAGCGGGAACAGCAGGCCTGAGCAGAAGGCGGTGTAAGGCCTCATTGGACCCCCTTGCCGCTGCGCGGCATCCCCCCGAGGGGGAGCGAGCGCCTTCGGAACGGCCGGGCGGCGCTCATTGGGGCACCCTCGTCGCCACGTTCGCCCGCAGGCCGGCCGCGCGCCGATAGGCATCGAGCCACTGCTCGCGCACCCGCGGCCAGGCGTAGCGCTGCGCGGTCGCCAGGCCGGCGCGGCGCAGCCGCTCGGCGAGCGCTGGGTCCTGCAGCACGCTGAGCGCGGCGCGCGCCATCGCATCGGCATCGCCGATCGGCACGAGCAGCCCGTCGACGCCATGCGTCAACAGGTCCGGGATGCCGCCGGCATCGGTGCTGACCGTCGGCACGCCGCTGGCGAACGCTTCGAGGATCGAGATCGGCATGTTGTCGACCGTGCTCGGGTTCAGCACGCCATCGGCCGAGGCATAGAGCGCGCCGATCTGCGCGTTGTCGATGCGGCCGCTGAAACGCACCGCGGTGCTGATGCCCAGCGAGACCGCCAGCGCCTGCAGCACCGGCAGGTCGGGGCCGCTGCCGGCGACGGTCAGCCGTGCGCCGGGAAAGGTCCGGCGCACCAGCGCGAACGCCCGCAGCGCGGTGCCGATGTCGTAGATCGGTTCCAGGTTGCGGGTCACGATCAGGTGCGGCGCATCACCGAAATCGGGCCGCGGCGCCGGCGCGAAACGCGTCAGGTCGATGATGTTCGGGATCACCTCGGCATCGAGCCCGTGCTCGCGGAAGACGCGCAACAGGAAGGCCGACGGCGTCACGCGCAGCTGCGCGCGCGCCAGCGTGCGCAGCACGTGGCGCGGGCCGCTGCTGAAGAAGCGATCGGCATTGCCGCCCCGGTAGTTGACGATCACCGCGCAGCCGCGCAAGCGGCCGATCGCCACCGCCGGCCAGGCGAAGAGGTGCCAGGCCCAGCCGGAATTCGCAAGCACGTGCATCACGTCGCAGCGGCCGGCAGCCGACCACAGCCGCCACAGGTAGGGCAGCAGCCGGAACGCGGCGCGCAGCACCGGCACGCGGGCGACCCAGGCGGGCTGGTAAGGCGCGTTGTTGCGCACCAGCGTGACGGCCAGGCCCTCACGTTCCCACAGCCGCAGCAGCTGCTCGCATTGATTGGCCATGCCGCCGGACGGCGGCGGCAAGGGGCCGACCAGGCACAGTCGAGGCAGGGCTGCGGTGGTCACGTCACCAGCACAGGCCTGCGACCTGCGCCCGGATCGTTTCGCGGTTCGGCAGCTTGACCAGGTCGATCAGCTGCTGCTCGGGTCGGCAGTGCGCGGCCAGCGCCTCGAACACGCGCGCGTCGTTCAGGCCGACCACCAGCACATCGGACTCGGCGATCACCGCGGCGAGATCCGCCTTCAGCAGCTGGCCGATGTGCGGCAGGTGCGTCTCGACGTAGCGCCGGTTCGCGCCCAGCAGCTGCGCCAGGTGCACCTCGGGGTCGTAGACCGACAGCTGCATGCCCTTGCCGATCAGCTGCTCGGCCAGCGTCACCAGCGGGCTTTCGCGCAGGTCGTCGGTGCCGGTCTTGAACGACAGGCCGACGAAGCCGATGCGGCGCTTGCCCGAGGCCATCACGGCGTCGAACGCCAGGCCGAGGTGGGCCTCGTTCGAGGCCAGGATCGAGCTCAGCATCGGCACCTCGACGTCGCGCTGCTTGGCCAGGTAGGCGGTGGCGCGCAGGTCCTTGGGCAGGCACGAGCCGCCGAAGGCGAAGCCGGGCTTGAGGTACGCCTTCGAGATGTTCAGCTGCGTGTCCTGGCACACCAGGTCCATCACCTCGAAGGGGTCGACGCCGAGCGCTGCGCACAGCCGCGCGGTCTCGTTGGCGAAGGTGATCTTCAGCGCGTGGAAGTTGTTGCAGCAGTACTTCATCATCTCGGCCGAGCGCACCGAGGTTTCGAGGAACTTGCAGGGCAGGTGGCCGAACAGCTCGCGCAGCTTCTCGGCCGGGTAGGCGTGGTTCGCGCCGACGACGGTGAACGGCGGCTTGTCGTAGTCGCGGATCGACGAGCCTTCGCGCAGGAATTCGGGCTGGAAGCAGAGGTGAAAGTCGACGCCGTCGCGCTTGCCGGAGAACTTTTCGATGATCGGGCGCAGCGTGTCCTCGACGGTGCCCGGCACCAGCGTCGAGCGGAAGACGACGACGTGCGGCTCGGCCTTCGCCCCGATCGCGCGGCCGATGCTTTCGGCCAGGCGCAGGATCGCGCCCTGGTCCTGGCTGCCGTTGGCCGCCGACGGCGTGCCGACGCAGACCAGCGAGATCTCGGTCGCGGCCACCGCCTGCTCGGCATCGGTGGTCACGCTGACGCGGCCGCTGGCCGCCACCTGCTGCATCAGATCGACCATGCCCTCTTCGACGACCGGCGTCTTGCCGGCGCTGATCAGCTCGAGCTTGCTGCGGTCGATGTCGACGCCGACCACCTGATGGCCGTCACGCGAAAGACAGGCCAGCGATACCGCGCCGACGTAGCCGAGTCCGAAGATGCTGATTTTCATGAAGTTCCCAGGAGGAGGACGACGGGCAGCACGCCCGCCTTCGAGGGCGGGCGCGCTGGCCCGGCCGGAGCATAGGAGGGGCCGCGAAGCGTCACAAGGAATTGGATCACGGCGGTCCGAGGCGCAATTGGGGGCGTTGCCCGTCGCGCCACGACAGGTGCAGGAACGGCCTCTGGCCCAGGAAGGCCAGCTGCAGCCGGCCGATCACCACGAAGGTGGCGTGCGCGCAGGTGGTGGTGCCCAGCCGCGCATGCGCGGCCAGCGAATCCGGGTTGAAGGTCGAGATGCGGCTGAGGCTCCAGGCGATGCCCTGCGCGGCCAGGTGCGCATCGACCGCCTGCCACATGCGGGCCATCGTGCGGCCGAGCCGAAAGCGTGGTGCGACGTAGACGTCGTAGTCCCAGACGCAGGTGTCGGGTGCCGCGAGCACGAAGCTGCAGCGCACCTCGTCCTCCTCGTAGCGGTCGTGCTGCCACCAGATGTAGCCGGCGAATTCGCCCTTGACCACCGCGCTGAGGCACTGGCCGCCGCTGGCGTAGCGCTGGCTGATCACGTGCTCAGGGCGCGGAAAGTGCTGCTGCAGCGGGCTGCCGGACGGCGTCAGCGCGAGCTCGGTCGCCGGATCGGGCCGCAGCCGCGCCGAGGTCTGCGCGCCGATCGGCTGCGCGACGATGCGGTAGCGCAGCAGACGCACGCGGCCGGCACTGAGGCTGTTGAGCGCATGGTCGATGAGGTACAGCAACGCGTTGCCGGTGCCGAGCCGGCTGCACAGCTCGCGCAGCCGGGTGATCCACCCCTGGCTCACAATGCGTCCAGCCACGCAGCCAGCTGCCGCGCGCGACCTTCACGCGACGCGGCAGCGACTGCCGCAGCCGTCGGCAGCAGCGCGGGGCCGCCGCCGTCGAGGCAGCGTTCGATCAGCGCGGCGATCTCCGGCGCCGAGTCCAGTCGCGCCATCGGCGCGATGCCGGCGTCGCGCATCACGCCGGCGGTGTCGCCGGCGGGGTCGCTCAGGCACAGGATCGGGCGGCCGGCGCGCAGGTATTCGTAGAGCTTGGCGGGCACCTGCTCGTTGCAGCTCGATGCCTGCAGCACCAGCAAGCCGTCGACACGCATCATCTCGGCCAGCGCATCGGCATAACCGACGGCCGGGCACAGCTCGACGTAGGCTTCGACGCCGTGGCGCTGCGTCAGCTCACGCAACAGGTCGTCGTGCACCGCGGCGCGAAAGCGCACCGTCAGCGAGCCGGGCCGGATGCGGCCGGCGTCGTGCAGCAGCCGCAGCGCGGCGATCAGCTGCGACGGATCGCGGTCGCCGGGGTAGACGATGCCGCTGTGCAGCAGCACGCGCGGGCCGCCGTCGGTCGGCGCCGGGGCCACCTGCCGCGCCGCGGCGGCGAAGGCTTCCTCGTCGTAGCCGTTCTCCAGCAGCCGGATGCGCTCGGCGGCGTCCGGGTAGAGCGCGCGGTGGCTTTGCGCCGCGCTGGGCGTCGTGTACAGGCACAGGCGCGCCTGCCGCAGCGCGGTCGCCTCGATGCGCTTGAACGCGGCCCAGGTCTTCGGATCGCTCGGGTAACCCGGCTGCGCCATCGGATCGCGGAAGTCGGCGATCCACGGCAGGCCGCTGCGCCGCTGCAATGTGGCGCCGATCACGTGCGCGGTGGCGATCGGGTAGGTGCTCCAGATCGCGTCGGGCCGGTGCTCGCGGATCAGTTGCATGCCGGCGCGCACGGCGGCATAGCGCCAGCTGATCCAGCGGTCCGGGCGCGCCATGGCCTCGAGGTAGCGGCCGCCGATCGACAGGTGGCGCGCGGTGTCGAGTGCCCAGGCGCGGCGCACGACGGTGCCTTCGGGCACCTCGCGCATCAGGTCGTCGGCGGTGCGTTCGTAGGCCTCTGGCCGCGTCGACAGCACCAGCGGCTGCCAGCCGTGGCGCGGCAGGTGCTGCACGAAGCGCAGCGTGCGCTGGATCCCGCTCGATCCGGCCAGCGGCGGGAAGTGGTAGGCGATCATCAGCAGCTTCTTCATGCCGTCGTCGCCTCTCGCGCGATGCCGCTGCGGGCGTTGTCCAGCGCATGCAGCCAGTCGCTGGTCAGGCGTTCGACCGCGCGCTTGGCGGCGGGGTCGGAGAAGGTGTGGTCGGCGCCGGCCAGCGTGTGGCGTTCGAGGCCGGGCCGGTCGAAGGCGCCGGACCACGCCGGGTCGGAGCGGATCGCCTCGACGAATTCCTTGGCCGTGTAGTCCTCGCCGCTCAGCAGCAGCAGGATCGGCCGCAAGGGGTCGCGCCAGGCGGCGGCCATCTGTTGCTGGAACGGCAGCTGCGCCGCGGCGGCGTTCGAGCCGCCACCGGCGCGCGAGCCGTCACCGCCGCGCGCGGCGCGCAGGTTGGCGAGGAGCCCGCTCAGTGCGCCCCAGGCCACGCCGCCCGACAGCAGCTTGCGCCAGAAGCCCGGCTGCGTCAGCCGCTGCAGGTAATAGTGCTTGACCTGCGTGCGCGCCAGCGTCTGCGCCGAGCGCACCCAGGGGTTCAGCAGGCACAGGCCGGCGACGCGCGCATCGCGCCGCTCGTGGCAGTACATCAGCGCCGCGGACGCGCCATCGCACAAGCCCCACAGCACGACGCCCTTCAATCCCGGCAGGGTCGCGAAGAGGAAATCGATCGCCGCGCCGATGTCGTCGCCAAGGGCTTCGAAGGGGCGCATCGCGCCGCCGCTGTCGCCCATGCCGCGCACATCGAAGCGCAGCACCGCGTGGCCCGCCGCGGCGACGCTGCGCGCCAGCTGCACGAACTGGCGATGGCTGCCGATGCGGTATTGCGGGCCGCCGACGATCACCAGCAGCGCGGTCTCGGCGGCGGCCGGCGGATGGCTGAGCACGCCGACCAGCGGCGTGCCGGCACAGTGAAAGACATGCGCGGTGTCGGCCATCTCAGGCTTCCACCGGCGCGCGCTCGAGCAGCGCGACCGTCGCGTCGATCAAGGCCGGCGCTTCCTCGATCTCGAGCGTCTGCCAGAACGCCGGACCGGCGACGATCTCGCTCGCCACCTGGTGGCCGGCCGTGCGGCACTCGGCCAGCCAGCGCTCAGCGGCCGGCGCCAGGCTGGGTTCGGCGCGGCTCGAGACATCGAGCCAGGCGATGCGGCCCGGCCGCGCCGGCACCGTCAGCTTGGCGTTGTCGAGTCCGCGCGCGAGCGCCGCGGGCAGCCGGTAACCGGCGACGTCGACCATGCCGCCATCGTCGAGCGTGCGTTTCATGTCGGCAAGTCCGCCGGCGGCGGCCGCGCCACCGCCATCGAGCAGCGCGCCGGCGAGCTTGATGCGCAGGAACTGCTGCAGATGGGGCCGGCCGCTGGTCACCGGCGCCCAGCACAAGAGGTTTGGCGCCGGGCCGTCGATGCGGCCGGCGAGTTCGGCGGCCAGCAGGCAGCCGGCGCGCGCACCCCACAGCCACAAGGGTGCAGCCGGGTAGCGCTGCTGCAGCCAACGGGCAGCGAACAGCGCGTCGTCGAGCCAGCCCGCCCAGCTGGCGTCCTCGAACTCAGCCCCGCTGTCGCCGCAGCCGCGCAGGTCGAGCTGCAGCACCGCGTAGCCCGCTGCGGCGAGCGCGCGCGCCTGCAGCGCAGCCATGCGCCGCACCTTGTTCATCTCTTCGGCGAACGGATGCAGGTACAGCACCGCGCCGCGCGGGGCGGCCGGTGCGTCCGGTGTGTCCGGTGCAGGGGGGTGATGCAGCGCGAACAGCGGCTGGATCGACGCGCCGGCGAGAAACAGCGCCTCCACGGCGCCGCTCAGGCCGCGAGCTTGCCGCGCACGAAGTCCGTCAGCGAACCGAGCGTCGCGAACACGCTGCCGTCGATGTCGTCGTCGTTGACGACCATGTCGAAGCGCTCTTCCAGCGCGGTGATCAGCGACACCACGGCCATCGAATCGAGCTCCGGAATCGCACCCAGCAGCGGCGTGGCGGCCGTGAAGCTGGCGGCGCGGCCGTCCAGGCTCAACACCTCGTCGAGCACGCCGACGAGTTCCTTCTCGATATCCATAAGTGGTCCCTGCAACTCCGATTGGGGCGGGATTCTAGGTGGCGAGGTTGACAGAACGTCCCGCGACGGCGGCCCGATCGCGTGCGCAAGTTCTCGACCGGCGCGGCCTTGTCGTTTCACGCGAGGCGGCCGCGGCCTGCCGCGCGGGGGCCCTATGACATACTTTTCGGTCGCCTTCCCGACGCACTCCCCGAGGTCCATGGCCCACCCCGATTCTTCGCTGCTGCACGAACTGGCGCTGCGCGCCGCCGACCGCGATGCCGCCGCGCCGGCGCTGAGCTACGGCGCCGAGACGCTCGACTACGGCACGCTGGCCACGCGCATCGAGGCCTTCGCCTCGGGCCTGCTGCAGCTCGGGCTGGAGCGCGGCGAGCGCGTCGCGATCTACCTCGAGAAGCGTTTCGAGACGGTGATCGCGAGCTTCGGCGCGCCGGCCGCCGGCTGCGTCTTCGTGCCGGTCAACCCGCTGCTGAAACCCGAGCAGGTGGCCTTCATCCTGCGCGACTGCGACGTGCGGCTGCTGCTGACCTCGCCCGACCGGCTGATGCTGCTGAACGAGCACCTCGCGCACTGCCCGGCGCTGCAGCACGTGGTGGCGACCGAAGCACCGGCGGGTGCTTCGCCCCGGCCGGTGACGCTGTGGAGCGAGCTGCTCGCCGCGCCGCGCCAGCCCGGCCATCGCATCATCGACAGCGACATCACGTCGATCCTCTACACCTCGGGCTCGACCGGCAAGCCCAAGGGCGTCGTGCTGTCGCACCGCAACATGGTGATCGGCGCGAAGAGCGTCGCGACCTACCTCGACAACCGCGCCAGCGATACGCTGCTGGCCGCGCTGCCGCTGTCCTTCGACGCCGGTTTCAGCCAGCTGACGACCGGCTTCCACGCCGGCGCTCGGGTCGTGCTGCTGAACTACCTGATGCCGCGCGACGTGCTGAAGGCGATGGAGCGCGAACGCGTGACCGGCCTGACGGCGGTGCCGCCGCTTTACATCCAGCTGACGCAGCTGGAGTGGCCGGCGGCGATCGACCAGCACCTGCGTTATTTCGCCAACACCGGCGGCCGCATGCCGCGCGAGACGCTGGACAAGCTGCGCCAGCGCGCGCCGTCCGCGAAGCCGTTCCTGATGTACGGCCTGACCGAGGCCTTCCGCTCGACCTACCTGCCGCCCGAGGAGGTCGACCGCCGGCCCGATTCGATCGGCAAGGCGATCCCGAATGCCGAGATCCTGGTGCTGCGCGACGACGGCAGCCCGTGCGCGCCGAACGAGCCGGGCGAGCTGGTGCACCGCGGCGCGCTGGTCGGCCAGGGCTACTGGAACGACGCCGAGAAGACGGCCGAGCGCTACAAGCTGCTGCCGCACGGCGCGCCCGGGCGCCTGTCGGGCCTGCAGCTGCCCGAGTACGCGGTGTTCTCGGGCGACACGGTGCGCCAGGACGCCGAGGGCTTCCTGTACTTCATCGGCCGCCGCGACGAGATGATCAAGACCTCGGGCTACCGCGTCAGCCCGACCGAGGTCGAGGAGATCCTCTACGCCAGCCAGCGCGTCGGCGAGTGCGCGGCCTTTGGTGTCGACCATCCGGTCATCGGCCAGGCGATCCAGGTCATCGCCACGCCGCCGGCCGGCGGCGCGCAGCTCGACATCGACGGCCTGCTCGCCGATTGCCGCGCCCGCATGCCGGCCTACATGGTGCCGGCCGGCATCGAGGCCGTCGCCGGCCCGCTGCCGCGCAATCCGAACGGCAAGATCGATCGCAAGCTGCTGGCCACCGACTGGCTCGCGCGCAACGCCTGACACGAACCCCGAGGGAGCCACGATGAACACGCCGCCGGTGCACGCACCGATGGACCAGTTTTCGCGCCGCGACGACGGCCAGCTGATGGTCGGCGGCGTGCCGCTGTCGCAGCTGGCCGAGCGGATCGGCCAGACGCCGTTCTATGCCGTCGATCGCGGCCTGCTGCGCCAGCGCGTCACGCAGCTGCGCGCCGCGCTGCCGAAGTCGATCGAGCTGCACTACGCGATGAAGGCCAATCCGATGCCGGCGCTGGTCGCGCTGATGGCCACGCTGGTCGACGGCATCGACGTCGCCTCCGCCGGCGAGCTGAAGATCGCGCTCGACGCCGGCGCCGATCCGGCCGAGATCAGCTTCGCCGGTCCCGGCAAGCGCGAGATCGAGCTGCGCCAGGCGCTGGCCGCCGGCGTGCTGGTGAACGTCGAGTCGCCGCGCGAGGTCGAGCTGTTGGCCAGGCTGTCGCAGGAGCTCGGGCTGCCGGCGCGCATCGCGTTGCGCGTCAATCCGGATTTCGAGCTCAAGGGTTCGGGCATGAAGATGGGCGGCGGGCCGAAGCAGTTCGGCATCGATGCCGAGGTGCTGCCCGAGCTGCTGGCGCGCATCGATGCGCTGGGCCTGGGCTTCGAAGGTTTCCACCTCTTCGCCGGCTCGCAGAACCTGCGCGCCGAGGCGATCTGCGAGGCGCAGCGCAAGAGCTACGAGCTGGCGCTGCGGCTGGCACAGGGCTCGCGCCAGCCGGTGCGTTTCCTGAACCTCGGCGGCGGCTTCGGCATTCCGTATTTCCCCGGCGAGCAGCGGCTGGACATCGCGCCGATCGCCGAGAACCTCGCGGCGCTGGCCGAGCGCGCGCAACGCGAGCTGCCGCAGGCGGCGCTGGTGATCGAGCTCGGCCGCTACCTGGTCGGTGAGGCCGGCCTCTACGTCACGCGCGTCGTCGACCGCAAGGTCTCGCGCGGGCAGGTATTCCTGGTCACCGATGGCGGCCTGAACCACCACCTGGCGGCCTCGGGCAACTTCGGCCAGGTGATCCGCAAGAACTATCCGGTGACGATCGGCAACCGCCGCCCGGACGCGGCGAGTGAATCGACGATGGTCGTCGGCCCGCTGTGCACGCCGATGGACCTGCTGGCCGAGCGCATGGTGCTGCCCTGCGCCGAGCCCGGTGACCTGGTCGTGATCTTCCAGTCCGGCGCCTATGGTGCCAGTGCGAGCCCTCAGGGTTTCCTCGGCCACCCGGGCTGCGTCGAAGTGCTGGTCTGATCCCCCTCAGGTGGGTGTCCGGCGGTCCGCGCCAGGCGACGCCGAAGCCCGCGCTGGGCAGAATACACGGCGTTACCGCTCGGCGCCCCGGGCGGGCCTTCGTGCGGTTCCACCCACCCATGCGCCTCCGTCATTCCGCGCTGCTCGCCTTCGCCTCGCTGTCGTGCTGCGCGGCGCTGGCGACGCCGGTGACGCGTGACGACGTCGCCGACGGCAGCAGTGCCGCCAGCGGCCTGTCGAGCTGGTGGTTGCAGGCCAGCGGCCGACTCGACGCCTCCTTCGCCCCCGAAGGCTTGATCGACGCCGCGTTGACGCCGGGCGCTGCGGGCCTGGTGCTCGACTTGTTGCGCAGCGCGCGGGTGCACGACCCGACCCGGCCGGTGACCTTCGACGGCCTGCTGCGCGTGGCCGAACCGGCCGCTTCATCGGTCGCTCGGTCAGCGTTGACCGAGCCCGCCGGCGGCGGCTTGTTCGAGGGCGGCCTGATCGGGATGGTGGCCGAGCGCCAGCTCGCGTTCGTCTCCGAGGCGCGCGAGTGGTACCAGACGATGGGCGAGCGCGGCGCCGGCGAGGCGCAGGCGGAGCCGGAAGACGGTCCCGGCGCGTCGGAACGTGCCCGCGCCGACCGGCCAGCGCGCGAGCGGCTGATCCCGGCGTGGGTCATCGATTTCCTGCGCGACTACCGGCTGGTCATCTTCGGTGTCTGCCTCGGCGGCCTGGTGCTGATGATGACCTTCGAGATCGCGCGCCGGCGTGCGTCGCACGGCAGCCCTGCCGAGCGCCACAAGCGCACCTCCGGCGAGCGGCGCGCCAAGCCGGAGCGGCGCGCCAAGCCCGCCGATGGCGGCGCGCCCGAGCGCCGCAACACCGAGCCGCGGCGCGCGATGCCGGAACGCCGCGGGCCTCAGCCGGCCGTGCGCTGAAGGCGCGGCGTCCGCGCCGCGAGCGCTCGGCCGGGCGGGCCGCACAATCGTGCGTATGGTCAGCCCCCAGCTCACTTCGTTCACGGCCCCTGGGATCCGAAGGATCCCTTGCGGGCTCCCTGGGCGCTCAGCTCCGTTTGGGCGGCCGGGCGGACACTGATGAGTGCGTCCGCCTCCGTTTCGATTCCGCGCCTGTGGCGCCTGCTTCGCCTGGTGATCATCGGCGCTGCGCTCGCCGCGGTGGCGCCGGTGCGCGCCCAGCCGACGAGCTTTCACCTGAGCGACGACGGCGCCGGACCGAGCTGCGTCTTCTTCACGACCATGGGCCAGCTGAAGTGGCAGCGGCGCGGCGGCGACTGGGCCGATGCGCAGGGCGTGCCGAACGGCCCGTTGCCCTATGCCAGCCAGCTCGTGCGCCCGGGCCAGGGCCGGCCCTTCGTCGAGTGGGACGTCACGACGCTGGTGCGCGAGTGGCTCGATGGCCGCCATGCGAACAACGGCGTCTTCATGCGCCTGCGCGAAACGCTCGGCAGCGGCACGGTGATCTTCCACAGCCGCGAGTCGCCCGACGTCGCGGCGCGGCCGAGCCTGAAGCTGAAGTGGGCCGACGGCAGCACCGACCGGCTGGCGCCGAGCGCCGACACCTACCTCGATTGCTCGACCGTCTACAGCCTCGGCCAGCGCCCCGACCTGCGCGTCGGCGCACAGTATTCGGCGATCCTGCGCTTCGACTTGCCGAAGGCGACCCAGGCGCTGAAGAGCGCCACGCTGTACATGAGCTCCGACCGCCAGCAGGGCGGGGGGCCGACGACCTTGCAGGTCTATCGCGCCGCGCCGCCGTTCGCGGTCGCCAACGGCGGGCCGCGCCAGGGCCTCGCGGCGCGCTTCCAGTCCGACGCCGGTATCGCCCGCGACCCCGACGTGCTGTTCGCCGAGGATTTCGACAGCCTGCTGTGGCCCCTGCGCTGGCGCGACGTGCCGCTGCGCGGCAGCGCTCAGCGCATCGACGAGGATCCCGAGCTCGGCTTCGTGCCGCTGCACGGCCCCGCGCTGCGCGTGCGCATCGCCAAGGGCAAGAACCTCGGCATGGACCTGCGCTACTACTTCAGCCGCTTCCTCGCCGATGAGCCGGAGGAGGTGTTCCTGCGCTACTACATCCGCTTCGCCGACGACTGGGACCCGTGGCTGCAGGGCGGCAAGCTGCCCGGCATCGCCGGCACCTACGGCCGCGGCGGCTGGGGCATGCGCCCCACCGACGGCTACAACGGCTGGTCGGCGCGCACCGGATTCGCGCGCCGGCCGCGCGAGGCGCAGGCGGTGGCCGGGCTGACGGCGCTCGCCAGCTACGTCTACCACGCCGGCCTGTCCGGCATTGCCGGCGGCGACTGGTGGGACTGGAACCTCGCGCCGTCGAGCCTGCTCGCCAACAACCGCTGGTACTGCATCGAGCAGCACCTGAAGCTGAACCAGCCGGGCCAGGCCGACGGCGTCTACGAGGCGTGGGTCGATGGGGCGCTGGCGGTGCGCAAGACCGACGTCACCTTCCGCAAGAGCGCTGAGCTGAAGATCGAGACCCTCTGGTTCAACGTCTACCACGGCGGCCAGCAGCCGGCGCCGAAGGACCTGACGCTGTACCTGGACCAGGTGGTCGTCGCCAAACGCTACATCGGGCCGATCGTCGGCGCGCCGGGCTCCAGCCCTTGACGCGCGGGCAAGCCAACTCCTGCACGCTTCGCGCCGAGCGCCCCTCACATCGGGGGGCCGAGACGCCATGTCTTGTCCAGGGGCGACCCCTAGAATCCTGCGAGAGAACAATCGGCAATGAAAGGTCACACCATGCGTGGCGACAGTGAGCGCGACGAGTCCGCGCAACAGCAGCCGGCACAGCCCCCGCTGCAGAATCCGTCGCGTCGCCGCTGGGCGCGTGCCGGCATGGCCGCGCCGGTGGTGCTGGGTTCGCTGGCCAGCCAGCCGGTGCTCGGCACGACGACCCGCTACTGGTGCACGATCTCCGGCAAGCTGTCGGGCAACGTGTCGAACCACGCCAACCTGCTGAATTGCAAGACCCTCGGCAAGTCGCCCGGTTACTGGAAGAACAAGCCCTGGCCGAGCGGCGGGCCCATGAAAGGTGCGCTGCCGAGCAATTCGTGCAGCTTCACCAGCGGGACGCAAGGCCAGGCGTTCAACGGCTACACCGCCGACGGCAAGACGCTGGCCAGCGCCTTCAAGATGAAGCCGACGACCGACATGTGCAAGATCGTCGACGCCACCGAAACGGGCTATGGCAGCCTGAGCCTGAAGGCGACGATGCTGCAGGTCATCAACACCGGCGGTGGCCTGAACGACACGGCGATCGCCGCGCTCGGCCGCGCGACGGTGGCTTCGCTGCTGAATGCGATCGAGTTCGGTGGCTCCGGCCCCGACGACTACCCGCTGACGCAGGGCAAGATCATCGACATGTTCAATGCTGTCTACCTGGGCGGCACGTACCAGGTCAATCCGAGCGTCGCCTGGAACCGCGATCAGGTGAAGACCTACTTCGAGAGCCTCTACGGCGCTTGACGCGGCCTGCCGGCCGCTGCCGACGACGGGCGCTGACGAGGCGCCCGTTTCGTTTTCCACCCGCCCGATCGGCATCACGCACACTCGCGGACATGCAGCAGCACTGGTGCCTGGATGCCACGGCCGAAGCGGCGTGGCGTCGCTGGGACGGCGAATGCGTCGTCCATCACGCGTTGTCGAACGACACGCACCGCTTGTCCGAGCTGGCCGGCGAGCTGCTGGAGCGCCTGCATCGCGAGGCCGTGCCGTGGACCAGCTGCGCGCTGGCCGATGCCTGCGACGCCGACGTCGAGGACATTGACGCGACGCTGCACGGGCTGGCGGAAATCGGCCTGGTTCTCCGATGCTGACGCTCGGAGCGCTCGGCCCCGACGAATGCCGGGCGCGCCTGGCGCGTGGCCTGACGCTGGACGTTGGCCCGTTCCGTTATCGCGTGCAAACCGGCCTGCCGAGCGTCGCGGAGAACCTGGCGACGCTGTATGGCGACTTTCCGATCGGTGACGACGCCGGCCTGCGCGACTTCCACGTGCGCGTCGACCCAGTGACCGGCGTGCGGCGCTACTGGCGAGCGCAGGTGAACTTCTGGTTCGACGGCTGGACGCCGTTCCGCCCCCTGCAGGCCGACCACGCCTTCGCGATGCTCGAATGGGGCATGAACTGGTGTGTCGCCGCGCATGCCCACCACTACCTGCTGCTGCACGCGGCCGTGCTCGAGCGCAACGGCCGCTGCGTGATCCTGCCGGGCGACCCCGGCGCCGGCAAGAGCACGCTGACCGCCGCGCTGATGCTGTCCGGCTGGCGCCTGCTGTCCGACGAGCTGACGGTGATCGATCGCGACGATGGCTCGCTGCTGCCGCTGGCGCGCCCGGTCAGCCTGAAGAACCAGTCGATCGACGTGATCCGCGCCTTCGACGAGCGCGCGGTCTTCGGCACGCTGGCCGCGGACACCCACAAGGGCTCGGTCTGCCACCTGCGGCCGACGCCGCTGAGCGTGGCCCGCGCGGGCGAGCGCGGGCAGGCCGCGCACATCGTGTTCCCGCGCTGGCGCGCCGGCGCGCCGACGCGGCTGTTGCCCCGCCCGAAGGCCGACGCCTTCATGCACGTCGCGACGCATGCCTTCAACTACAGCCTGCTCGGTCGCCTGGGTTTCGAGATGACCGCGGCGCTGATCGACCGCTGCGACTGCTGGGATTTCGGCTATTCGCAGCTGCCCGAGGCGCTGCGCCGCTTCGAGGAGCTGGTCGCATGAACGAGGCTTTTCACGCGCTGCTGCAGGCGCTGCGCGAGCCGCGGGCGATGGCGTCGCTCAGCGAGGCCGACTGGGATCGCGTGCTGCGCCAGGCCGATGCGGCCGGGCTGCTCGGCCGCATCGGTGCGGACGCGCAGGCCGCCGGCCTGCTGCCCGGGCTGCCGCCGATCGCGCGCCGCCGCATGCTGGCGCACCTGACGGTCGCCGCGCAGCAGCAGCGGGCGGTGCGCTGGGAGCTGACGCTGCTGTCGCGTACCTTGGCCGGTATCGACGGCCCGATCGTCGTGCTCAAGGGGGGGGCCTACGCGGCCGCCGGCCTGGCGCCTGCGCCGGGCCGGCTGTTCTCGGACATCGACCTGATGGTGCCGCGTACGCAGATCGATGCCGCCGAGGCGGCGCTGATGCTCGACGGCTGGATCACGTCGCACCATGACGCGTACGATCAACGTTATTACCGCGACTGGATGCACGAGCTGCCGCCGATGACGCAGGTGCGCCGGCGCACGGTGCTCGACCTGCACCACAGCATCCTGCCGCGCACCGCGCGCCTGCAGACGCCGCCGGAGCCGCTGTTCGCCGCGGCGCGGCCGCTGCCGGGTTTCCCGCGCTTTCACATGCTCGATGCGGCTGACCTGGTGCTGCACAGCGCGACCCACCTGTTCCACGAGGGTGAATGGCAGCACGGGCTGCGCGACCTGGTCGACCTCGACGCGCTGCTCAAGAGCGGCAGCGCCGCCGATGCCGGCTTCTGGCCGCACCTGGCCGAGCGCGCGCGCGTGCTCAACCTGTCGCGACCGCTGGGTTATGCGCTGCGCCTGTGCGCCGAGCTGCTCGGCACGCCGCAGCCGGTGTCGCTGGCGCTGGCCGACGCGGTGACGGGCTGGCGCGGTGCCGCGATGCATGCGCTGTTCCGGCGCGCGCTGTCGCGCGCGCATCCGCCGTCGCAGCAGCCCGCTGCCGCCTTCGCCGAGACGCTGCTGTACATCCGCAGCCACTGGCTGCGCATGCCGCCGCAGCTGCTGCTGCCGCACCTGCTGCGCAAGGCCTGGTTGCGGCGCTTCCCGGCGGCGCAGCCGGGTGCGCCCGGCGAGCCGGTGGACATCGCCGCGGCCGTGGCCGACGACGCCGAGCCCGCCGGCCGCTGACGGCAGCCGGCTACCATTGGCCGACGTCAACCGCCGGCGAGAGCGATGCCCACCCTGAGCCTGCACGTCAACGGCCACGCCCTGAGCGTCGAGGCCGCCCCCCAGACCCTGCTGATCGACCTGCTGCGCGGCCCGCTGGGCCTGACCGGCACGCACGCCGGCTGCGACACCGCGCAATGCGGCGCCTGTACCGTCGAGCTCGACGGCCAGGCCGTCAAGAGCTGCAACGTGCTGGCCGTGCAGTGCGCCGGCAAGTCGGTGACCACCGTCGAGGGCCTGGCCGACGGCGATCGCCTGCACCCGGTGCAGCAGGCCTTCATCGACTGCCACGGGCTGCAATGCGGCTTCTGCACGCCGGGCATGATGGTCAGCGCCGCCTGCCTGCTGAAAGAGAACCCGCACCCCAGCGACGCCGAGGTCCAGCACGCGCTCGAGGGCAACCTGTGCCGCTGCACCGGCTACGTCAACATCGTCGCCGCCGTGCAGCAGGCGGCGCGCACGCTCGCCGAGGGCCAGCGATGAACGCGCCGGTGGATGCCACCCGCTTCGGCAGCGGCCGGGCGATCAACCGCGTCGAGGATCCGGCGCTGGTCGCCGGCCGCGGCCGCTTCGCCGACGACCTCTCGTTCCCCGGCCAATTGCACCTCGCGTTCCTGCGCTCGACCTACGCGCATGCGCAGATCCGCTCGGTCGATGCCGACGCGGCGCGCGAGATGCCCGGCGTGCTCGCGGTCTACACCGGCGCTGAGCTCGCCGCGGCGGGCATCAAGCCGATGCCCGGCCCCGGATTCAAGCGCGCCGACGGCTCCGACGGCGCCTCGCCGCTGCGCCGCGCGCTGGCGCACGAGCGCGTGCGCTACGTCGGCGAGCCGGTGGCGGCGGTGGTCGCGCGCACGCTGGCCGAGGCGCGCGCCGCGGCCGATGCCGTGTGGGTCGACTATGACGAGCTGCCGGCGGTGACCAACGTTTTTGACGCGCTGGCGCCGGGCGCGCCGCAGCTGTGCGACGCGGCGCCCGACAACATCTCGGCCGAGATGCGTCACGGCGATGCCGCGGCGACCGCGGCGGCGTTTGCAGGGGCGGCGCACATCGTCTCGGTCGACGTGCACAACCAGCGCCTTGCGCCGACGCCGATCGAGCCGCGCTGCACGCTCGCGCGCATCAATCCGGACGATGGCGGCCGGCTCTACGTGCACCTGTCGAGCCAGATGCCGACCAGCGTGCGCGGCGGCCTGGTCGATGCGATTCCGGGCCTGAGCGTCGAGCAGGTGCGGGTGCAGGTCGGCGATGTCGGCGGCGGCTTCGGCATGAAGACCGGCGCCTATCCCGAGGACATCGTCGTCGCCTGGGCCGCGCTGCAGCTTCGAGCACCGGTCAAGTGGCGCGCCGAGCGCATCGAGGACTTCCTGTCCGCCGCGCATGGCCGCGACGTCACCAGCCGCGCCGAACTGGCGCTGGCGGCCGATGGCCGCGCGCTGGCGCTGCGCGTGCGCGGCGTCGCCAACGTCGGCGCCTATGCCACCGGTGCCGGCGTCGCGATCCAGGTGCTGATCGGCCCGTGGGTCTCGACCAGCATCTACGACATCCCGGCGGTCGACCTGCACTACCGCGCGGTGATGACCAACACAGCGACCACCGGCGCCTACCGCGGCGCCGGCCGGCCCGAGGCGATCTACCTGATCGAGCGGCTGATGGATGCGGCCGCGCGCAAGCTCAAGCTCGATCCGGCCGAGCTGCGCCGGCGCAACATGATCCGCCCCGAGCAGATGCCCTACCGCAGCGCGATGGGCCAGGCCTACGACAGTGGGCGCTTCGAGCAGATCCTCGACCAGGGATTGAAGCTCGCCGAGTGGGAGGGCTTCGCCGCCCGCCGTGCCGCATCGGAAGCGAGCGGCAAGCTGCGAGGCCGCGGCATCGCCACCTTCCTCGAATGGACCGGCGGCAACGTGCTCGACGAGCGAGTCACCGTCAATGTCAGCGGCGACGGCTATATCGAGATCGGCTCGGCGACGCAGGCGATGGGCCAGGGCATCGTCACGAGCTACGTGCAGCTGGCGGTCGACGTCTTCGGCGTGCCGGTCGAGCGCATCCGCGTGCTGCAGGGCGACACCGACCGGCTCAACGGCTTCGGCTCTGCCGGGTCGCGGTCGTTGTTCACCGGCGGCTCGGCGGTCGACGTCGCCGCGCGCAAAACCATCGACGACGCGAAGCCGCTGGCCGCGCAGGCGCTCGAAGCGCCGGCGGCGGACATCGAATACCGCGCCGGGCGTTTCGAGGTCGCCGGCACCGATCTCGGCATCGGCCTGTTCGAGCTCGCCGCGCGCCAGCCCGGTGCCAGCATCCGCGTCGATACCAGCGCCAAGGCCGGCGGGCCGACGTGGCCCAACGGCTGCCATGTCTGCGAGGTCGAGATCGATCGCGCGACCGGCGCGGTGCAGATCGTCGCCTACGCATCGGTCAACGACATCGGCCGCATCGTCAGCCCGACCATCGTGCGCGGGCAGATCGAGGGCGGCGCGGTGCAGGGCATCGGCCAGGCGCTGTGCGAGGCGGTCAGCTACGACGCCGAGAGCGGCCAGCTGAAGAGCGCCAGCCTGATGGACTACGCGCTGCCGCATGCCGACGGCTTCATCGGCTTCAAGACGGCATTCGATCAATCCATCCCGTGCACGACGAACCCGCTCGGCGTCAAGGGCGTCGGCGAGCTCGGCACCATCGGCGCGACGCCGGCGGTCGTGCTGGCGGTGATCGATGCGCTCGACCACGCCGGTCTGGGCGACCGCGCCGAGGGCCTGCAGATGCCGGTGACCTCGGAGCGGGTCTGGCGCGCATTGAACCTGGCCGACATCGAGCCCTCGCCGTATCGTTCTTGAAACTCCCTCGGCGAGCCCCACATGCCCGCCGCATCCCGACTCTTTCGGTTCCGAACATGAGCAAGCACACCCACGCCTTCCAAGCCGAGGTCAAGCAGATCCTGCACCTCGTCACCCATTCGCTGTACTCGAACAAGGAGATCTTCCTGCGCGAGCTGATCTCCAACGCTTCCGATGCCTGCGACAAGCTGCGCTTCGAGGCGCTCGACGATGCCGCGCTGTACGAGGACCAGCCGAACCTGGAGGTGCGCGTCTTCTTCGACGCCGAAGCGAAGACGCTGACGATCCGCGACAACGGCATCGGCATGAGCGCCGACGAAGCGGCGTCGCACCTCGGCACGATCGCCAAGAGCGGCACGCGCGAGTTCATGGCCAAGCTCAAGGATGACGAGAAGGCGGGCGAGCAGAAGAAGGACGCCAACCTGATCGGCCAGTTCGGCGTCGGCTTCTACTCGGGCTTCATCGTCGCCGACCGCATCACCGTCGAAACCCGCCGCGCCGGCTGGCCGCACGACAAGGGCGTGCGCTGGTCCAGCGAAGGCACCGGCGAATTCGAGATCGAGGACATTCAGCGCGCCAACCGCGGCACCGATGTGATCCTGCACCTGCGCGACGAGGAGGCCGAGGAGTTCCTGAAGACCTGGAAGCTCAAGTCGATCATCAGCAAGTACTCCGACCACATCTCGCTGCCGATCCTGATGAACAAGGAGGAGTGGGACGCCGACAAGCAGCAGCAGGTCACGAAGGACGAGTGGGAAACCGTCAACAAGGCCGCCGCGCTGTGGGCGCGCGCCAAGAGCGACATCACCGACGCCGAGTACCAGGCCTTCTACCAGCAGATCAGCTACGACACCGAGCCGCCGCTGGCCTACACGCACAACCGCGTCGAGGGCCGCAGCGAGTACACCCAGCTGCTGTACGTGCCGGCGAAGGCGCCGTTCGACCTGTGGAACCGCGACAAGCGCGGCGGCGTCAAGCTCTACGTCAAGCGCGTCTTCATCATGGACGACGCCGAGGCGCTGATGCCGGTGTACCTGCGCTTCGTCAAGGGCGTGATCGATTCGGCCGACCTGCCGCTGAACGTCAGCCGCGAGCTGCTGCAGGAAAGCCGCGACGTCAAGGCGATCCGCGAGGGCTCGACCAAGCGCGTGCTCGGCATGCTGGAGGCGCTGGCCGACAGTGAATCGGCCGAGGACAAGGCCAAGTACCAGCGGTTCTGGAATGAGTTCGGCGCGGTGCTGAAGGAAGGCATCGGCGAGGACTTCCAGAACCGCGAGCGGCTCGCCAAGCTGTACCGCTTCGCCTCCACGCATGCCGACGAAGGCGTCTCGTTCGCCGACTACGTCTCGCGCATGAAAGAGGGCCAGGAGGTGATCTACGTCATCACCGGTGACTCGCTCGCGGCCGCGAAGGCCAGCCCGCAGCTCGAGATCTTCAAGAAGAAGGGCATCGAAGTGCTGCTGCTGATCGATCGCGTCGACGAGTGGATGCTGAGCCACCTGTACGAGTTCGAGGGCAAGTCGCTGCAGAGCGTGGCCAAGGGCGCGGTCGATCTCGGCAAGCTGCAGGACGAGGAAGAGAAGAAGCAGGCCGAAGTGGCCGCCGAAGCCTTCAAGCCGACGCTCGACAAGCTGAAGGCTGCTCTGAAGGACCGCGCGAAGGACGTGCGCGTGACGACACGCCTGGTCGATTCGCCCGCCTGCGTCGTCGTCGACGAAGGCGACATGAGCGGTCACCTGGCGCGCATGCTGAAGCAGGCCGGGCAGAGTGCGCCGAAGAGCCAGCCGATCCTCGAGGTGAACCCCGAGCATGCGCTGGTCAAGCGCCTGGCCGGCGACGATGCGCGCTTCGACGACCTGGCGCACATCCTGTTCGACCAGGCACTGCTCGCCGAGGGCGGGCAGCTCGACGATGCAGCAGGTTACGTCGCGCGGGTGACGCGGCTGCTGGCGGCCTGACCGTCAAAGGCAGCGGCCTGCTGAAGGGTCGGCCACCCGAGGCCGAACCACACGCGCAGCGGGCCGATGCGCCGCACGATCAGGTAGCCGCCGACGCAGCCGGCGGCGGTCGCCGCGATCAGCAGCGGCGCCTCGACCGCCGGTGACAGCCCGAGCGGCCGCAGCCACCAGGCGGCGAGGATGATCAGCGTCTGGTGCAGCAGGTAGACCGGGAACACCGCCTCGACGACTGTCGCGCGCCAACGGTGATCGTGGTTCCAGTGGCGGTGCGCGAAGCCGATCGCGGCGACCAGCGCCAGCCACTGCAGCGTGCCGTAGCCGACCCGCTGCAGCGGGCGCAGCCATTCCGGCGGCGCGAGGTTGCCTGCATAGTGTGCGAAGTACGCGGCCAGCAGCCCCCACAGCGCCAGCGCCACGGCCAGCGCGATCCAGCGCCAGCGTTCGAAGGCGGCCCAGCGGCCCCAGCGCGCCAGCACCGCGCCGGCGAGGAAGACGCTGAAGTACAGCGCGTGGCTGTAGACGTCGTCGACCAGCGCATGCGTCGTCGGGAAGCGCGGCGCGAGCAGCACGCGCCACAGCGCCAGCAGCGCGGCCGGCCACAGCAGCATCCCCCAGCCACCCAACTGCCGGTCGATCCGTGCGGCGAGCCGCTCCAGCAGGCTCGGCCAGGCCTTCAGCAGCGCCCACAGCGCGACGCAGTAGACCCACAGGTAGGCGACGAACCACAGGTGGTTCCAGGTCGGCAGGATCAGGCAATCGACATTGCGGCAGAAGCCGCCGTAGCCGCTCAGGTACAGGCGCATGAAGTCGAGATAACTGCCACCGTAGTTCACCTTGTGCACCACCTCCAGGTACGCCTGGGGCGGCACGATCACCAGCATGCCCAGCGCCAGCGGCAGCAGCAGCCGCTTCGAGCGCTCGCGCACGAAGCCCGCGGGGCGACGCGCCAGCAGCATCGACATCGCGGCACCCGAGATCAGGAACAGCAGTGCCAGGCGCCACGGCGAGCTCAGTCGCATCAGCGGCTCGATGGTGTCGCCGGCGTGCGGGCTCTTGATGTGCCAGTCCCAGCTCACGTAGTACATGCCCACGTGGTACAGGATCAACAGGCCGAAGGCGGCGGCGCGCAGCCAGTCGAGGAAATACAGGCGCGGCGCGGCGGGTGGGGGGAGGTCGGTCGACATGCCGCACAGGCTAGGGCGCCGCGCCGCGGCCAGCCAGCACGGCGGGGCCAGCCGGGGGCGCGCGGGGGCGAGCCGGGCGCAGTGCGTCAGGTGCCGTCGGCCAGCCGCCGCATCAGCGCGGCGCGGTAGCCCCGGCTGCAGACCACCTCGGCGCCGCAGCGCAGCCGGATCAGTGCATCACCCTTGTCGTTCGGCTGCACCGAAGCGACCTGCGCCAGGGCCACCGCCGCGCTGCGATGCACGCGCACGAAGCCGGTGCCCAGATCCGCGAGCAGGCCGGCCAGCGTGCGGCGCAGCAGGTACTCGCGAGCGCCGGCATGCAGCGTCACGTAGTTGTCGGCGGCTTCGAGCCAGGCGATGTCGGTGCACGGCAGCACCTGCAAACCCTGTCGCGTCGGCACCAGCAGTTGCCTGGCGGGCACGCTGGCGCGCGGCGCGGCCCGTCGGCGCACGCGTTCGAGCGCACGCTGCAGCCGCTCGAAGGCCACCGGCTTCAGCAGATAGTCCAGCGCCTGCGCATCGAAGGCCTGCAGCGCGTAGACGTCGTGCGCGGTGACGAAGACCACCGCCGGGCCGTCGTCGGGCAGCGACGCGGCGACGGCCAGGCCGTCGAGCTCGGGCATCTGCACGTCGAGCAGCAGCAGCGCCGGCTTCAGCTGCTCTGCCAGTGCGAGCGCCGCTTCGCCGTCGGCGGCCTCGCCAACCACCTCGACGTCGTCGATCGCCGCCAGCAGCTGGCGCAATCGCCGGCGTGCCGGTGCTTCGTCGTCGACGATCAGCACGCGCATGGCAGCCACAGCTCGGCGCGAACGCCGCCGCCTTCGGCCGGCAGCCGGGCGCTCAACGACAGGCCGGCCGCCGCGCCGTGCAGCACGGTCAGTCGCCGCTGCAGGTTGGCCAGGCCGACACCGGGCGAGGGTGTCACGGCCAGCACGCCGCCGTCGTCGTCGACCGACAGCCGCAGCGTGCCTTCGTGGCGCACGGCGGCGACCTGGATGGCGGTCGCCGCGCGGCGCTTCTCCACCGCATGCTTGAACGCGTTCTCCAGCAGCACCTGCAGTGCAAGCGTCGGCACGCGGCAATCGAGCGCCGTGGGGTCGACCGTCCACTCGATGCGCACGCGCTCGCCGAAGCGCTCTTCCATGATCTCGGCATAACCGCGCACCAGCGCCAGCTCGTCGGCCAGCGCTTGCTCGGGCCGCTGCGCGGCGTCGGACGCGGCGCGCAGCAGCGCGGCCAGCCGCTGCAGCAAGTTGTCGGCGCGCTGCGGGTCGTCGTGGATCAACGACGCGATCGTGTTCAGCGCATTGAACAGGAAGTGCGGCTGCAGCTGCTGGGTCAGCTGGGCGAGCTGCGCCTGCTGTGTCAGCGCCTGCAGGCGCTCGGCGCGCAGCCGCTCGCCGAGCCAGGCCCGGTACGAGCGCAGGCCGAAATGCACGCCGCAGAACAGCACGTAGAAGATCGCGAACTTCGGGATCTCGTGACGCATCAGCAGCGGCCACGGGTCGAAGCGGATCGGCTCGCCAGCGGCACCGAGAACCAGCGCACGCAGCCCGTAGATCGTGAGCACGAACAACGGTGCAAGCAGCGGCAGCCAGGCGAGCACGCGGGCGAACCACAGCCACGGGCGATGCAGGTAGCGGTCCAGCCGCTTCGCCCAGCGCCACTGCAGCACGACGACGCCGCTGGCGACGAGCATCGACGTCGTCTCATCGAGCACGCGGCGCCACGGCTGGCCGCCGCCCGAGCGCACATGCTCCTGCACGCTCACCCAGGCCATCAACGCCCAGAACACCAGCCAGGCGATCGCGAAGGCGGCCACGAGCCGCCGCCGTGCCGATGGTCCGAGGTGCGGAACCAGGTCATCGGTGTCGGCGGGCGACACCATGTTCAGTCGAAAGCGGGCGGCCCCAGCTCGAGCGGCGGCTCGGCCATCGCCTCGATCTGCTCGTGCAGCTGCGTCGTCTGCTGGCCCCAGTAGCCCGGTCCGCCGAACCACGGGAACGCCGCCGGGAATGCCGGATCGGTCCAGCGCTCGGCGATCCACGCGCTGTGGTGGATCATGCGCAGCGTGCGCAGCGGCTCGATCAGCGCGAGCTCGCGCGCATCGAAGCGGCGGAACTGGCGATAACCCTCCAGGACAGCGGCCATCTGGCTGCGCATCGACTCGGCGTTGCCCGACAGCAGCATCCACAGATCCTGGATCGCCGGGCCGCTGCAGGCATCGTCGAGGTCGACGACGTGCGGGCCTTCTTCGCGCCACAGGATGTTGCCGGGGTGGCAATCGCCGTGCAGCCGCAGCGTCGCGTCCGCGTGCACCGCGGCGAACGCGGCGTCGATTGCCGCCAGCGCGCCGTCGCAGGCGCGGCGCCAGCCGTCGAGCTGCGCCGGCGGGATGAGGTCGAGCGCGAGCAGCCGCGCGCGCGCCGCATGACCGAAGGTCGCCGGATCGAGCTGTCGCCGCGTCGCGAAGCTGCGTTCGCCGCCGACCGCATGCAGCCGGCCGATGAAGCGGCCGAGCCAGCGCAGCGTGTCGAAGTCCTCCAGCTCCGGCGCGCGCCCGGCGCGGCGCGGGTAGGCCGCGAAGCGGAAGGGCTGACCGTCGAGCATCGTGTGCACCAGCGTCGTGCCATCGGCGAGCGTCAGCGGCGCGACCACCGGCACCTCGGCGGCGACCAGCTCGAGCGAGAACGCATGCTCCTCGAGGATCTGCGCATCGCTCCAGCGGCCGGGCCGGTAGAACTTCGCGACCACGGCGCTGCCGTCTTCGAGGAACAGCTGGAACACGCGGTTCTCGTAGCTGTTGAGCTGCAGCAGGCGGCCGTCGCCATGCAGCCCGGCGCCGTCCAGCGCGTCGAGCACGGCTTGTGGCGTCAGGTGGTCGTAGGGGTGGGTCGAGCCCGTGGGATCAGCGGTCAATGGCGCAATGGCGAAGGCGGGTACGACGACGGGCGCGCGTCGCCGGGTTCGGGCGGCGGCTCGGTCGGCGGGCCCTCGCTCGACAAGTCGCCGGCGCGGCTGCTGGGGCCGAGCGCGCCCTGCTCGCTGTTCGGCGCTTCGCTGCGGCCCTCGGGGGAGAAGAACGAGTCGTGGAAGAAGCCGGAATCCTGCCACAGCGTCGTGCGCTCGCGGCGGCGCGAGGCGACCGCGGTGGCGAGCGAATCGCGCGCACGGTAGACGGCCGGTGCCGGCTGCGGCCCGCGCGACGCGGCGGCGCTCTGCGGCACCAGCAGCTGCAGCTCGGGAATCGACGGCAGGTGATCGATCGGGCAGCGCAGGTAGCGCACGCGGCACGCGCCGAGCACCGACTGCTTGATCTGCATCGAGCGGCTCTGGTTCGCGCGGTCGCTCGCCAGGTCGATCGCCGCCAGCACGCGGCCATTGGCGCTGCAGATCGCGAAGGTCACGTGGATCGAGCCGAGCAGGTCGTACCAGTAGCGCACCTGCTGCGGATCGTTCGGCTGACAGAAGCGCACCAGCGGCAGCTTCGACAACACGATGTGGTGCGGCAGTGCTTCGCGCAGCTGGCGGTAGACGCGGCGTTCGTCGGTGCTGAACACCGGCCGCGCCGTCAATGCCCATTCGTGCGGCAGCGGCTTCGGCTTGACCGGCCGGCGCGGCCGCAACCAGAACCAGACCACGGCGGGCGCCAGGACGGCCACGGCGACCAGGGCGATGATCCAGGGAAGGGTCTGCTGCATGGGCCTCGGACGGATGCGACGGCCAGATCAGCCGCGCGACACGGCGACAGCAGTGAGAGAAGCACGAGGAACTGGCGCTCGGATCATATTACCGTCGGTATCCTGCACCGCTCCCCCTCCGCCTCGGGGGCACAGCGCTGCCGCATGCGCATTCGAGTGGATGAAACGCCCCCCGGTCGCGGGGGCAAGGCGCGTGCCTTCGCGAGTCGGGGCCGCTCGACCCGGGGGCGTTCAGTCCTTGGCCGGACCGCTCTTGCCGACGCCGCTGCGCACTTCGGCCAGCGCATCGATGAACGCGTCGACCGCGCGCGCCTGCTGCTTCAGCTGGTAGTCCAGGGCTGCCGCGCTCTCGCCGACGAATTGCTCCACCTGCGAAGCCAGCGTCTCCGGCGGCAGTTTCAGCGTGGCGTCCGATTCGCTGCCGGCGCGTTCCACCACCGCGCCGGCGCGGCGTGCGATGCGCAGCATCGCGGTGTTCTCGCTCAGCGCGTGGATGAACAGCGTGTCGATGCCGCGGTTGCGCGCATGCAGCATCGCGTGCTCGAACAGGCGCGCACCGTAGCCGCGCCCGCGCAGGTGCGAAGAGACCGAGCCGCCGAATTCAGCCGCGCCGCCGGCCTGTTCATCGCTCGGATGGGCCAGGTGCGCCAACGCGATCAGCTTCAGCCGCCGGTTGAAGACCCCGAAGACCTCGTCGCGCTCGAAGTCGAGGCCCTCGACATAACGCTCGATCTGCGCATCGGCAGCCGGGAAACCGAAACGCAAATAGCGGTCGTGTTCCGACAGCGCAAGCAGGTGCTCGAGGATGCGCGGCCGGTGGCCCGGCCCGAGCGAGCGGATCGGGATCCACGCCAGGCGCGGCGGCGGCTTGTCGGGCGGCAGCGCGGAACCGAGCGCCTCGTTGCGGTCCTCCAGGCGCGGATCCGAGGGGCCATGGGCGTCGATCGAAGCGGTCATTGAAGACCTCCGGGTAGGTGATTACCCTGATACTAGCGTGCTCGCCGCCGGTGCCGGCTTGCTATCCCCTTTGGATTCGACTGGCGTGCGGCCGGGCAATGTCCATCGTGTGGCTATAATCCTCGGCTGCCCCAAACACGGCGGGGTGGAGTGGGGCCGGATTCAACCCCGGCTTCAAGACCCGGTGTGGGCTCTGAGAGGCTGCCTTGATAAGCAGTTCCGAAGGTCGCCCGGCTCCGAACAGCCGTCGCCCGGTGATTCTGCGCCGACCCGCATCAGCGGGGCGAGCAGGGTGACCCTTACCAGAGAGACCCTCATGAAGACCTTCAGCGCCAAGCCGGCCGAAGTGAAGCACGAGTGGTTTGTGCTCGATGCCACCGACAAGGTGCTCGGACGTGTCGCCAGCGAAGTGGCACTCCGACTGCGCGGCAAGCACAAGGCCATTTACACGCCTCACGTCGATACCGGCGATTTCATCATCGTCGTCAACGCCGAAAAGCTCCGTGTCACCGGCAACAAGGCCGAAGACAAGGTGTACTACCGCCACTCCGGTTTCCCGGGCGGCATCTACGCCACGAAGTTCAAGGACATGCAGGCGCGCCACCCCGGCCGTGCGCTGGAGAAGGCCGTCAAGGGCATGCTGCCCAAGGGCCCGCTCGGCTACGCGATGATCAAGAAGCTGAAGGTGTATGCCGGTGGTTCGCACCCGCACACCGCCCAGCAGCCCAAGGCGCTGGAAATCTAAGGAGCGGTGATGATCGGCAATTGGAACTATGGCACCGGCCGCCGCAAGTCTTCGGTGGCGCGCGTGTTCATCAAGCGGGGCGAAGGCCAGATCATGGTCAACGGCAAGCCGGTGCAGGAGTACTTCGGCCGCCAGACCTCGATCATGATCGTCAAGCAGCCGCTGCTGCTGACGAACAACGAAGTCGCCTTCGACATCAAGGTCAACGTGCACGGCGGCGGTGAATCCGGCCAGGCCGGCGCGGTGCGCCACGGCATCACCCGTGCGCTGATCGACTACGACGCGACGCTCAAGGGCGACCTGAGCCGTGCCGGCTTCGTGACGCGCGACGCGCGCGAAGTCGAGCGCAAGAAGGTCGGCCTGCACGGCGCGCGCCGTCGCAAGCAGTTCAGCAAGCGCTGAACGGAACCCTCGCCTCGCGAGACCAAGACAAGGGCCGCCTGTGTGCGGCCTTTGTCATTGCTGGAGCCTGCCAACGCATGCGCTGGAAGTTGTTGCGCCGCCGTTTGTCGATCAGTGCGCCACGGGTCATCGTCAGGCGTCACCTGCCGTGGCCGCTGCGCTGGGCGGTCGTTGCGCTGGTGCTCGGCTTCTCCGGCGCGATTGCGCTGTGGGCCTTCGAGCTCGGCAAGGAGCTGGCGGGCCTGGATCGCCACGCCAAGGCCGAGCTGACGCTGCTGCGCGACGAGGTGGGTCGGCTGCGCATGGAGCGCGACCAGGCGCAGTCGCTGGCGCATGCAGCCGACAGCTTGCTGAAGAGCGAACGCGCGGCGCAGGACAAACTCGGGCAGCAGCTGCGCCAGCTCGAGGCGGCGAACATGGCGCTGCAGGCCGATCTCGGCTTCTTCGAGAAGCTGCTGCCGGCCGGCGCCGGCGACCAGCGTGTCCTGGTGCGCGGCCTGCAGGTCGAGCCGCAGCTGCCGGGTCGTCTGCGCTACCAGCTGCTGCTGATGCAGAGCGGCAAACAGGCGGCGGAGTTCGCTGGCCGGGTCGAATTGACGTTGGCCGGCACGCTCGACGGGCGGCCGTGGATGCACAACCCGGCACCTGGGCCGCAAGCACTGCGCCTGAAGCAGTACGCGCGCATCGAAGGCGTGCTCGAGCACCCGCCGGGGGCCGTGGTAAAAACCGTGCAGGTCAAGGTGACCGATGCCAGCGGCGCGGTGCGCGTGACGCAGACCACTCGGCTCTAGACGGGTTGCGGCGCTCGGATTCCCCTCTACAGGAGACAGGCCATGTGGTCCGGCAAGAAGTCGCAGCCGCCGATCCGTTCGCTGGTCGGCGAAGGCACGCGCCTCAGCGGCGAGATCCGCTTTCGTGATGGCCTGCGCATCGATGGCGAAGTGCACGGAGATGTCATCGCCGACGGCGAGGCGCGGAGTATCCTGGTGATCAGCGAAAAAGCCCGGGTGCTGGGCAAGGTGAAAGCCGACCATGTGATCATCAACGGCGAAGTCACCGGCCCGGTCGAGTCGAACGAGCTTCTTGAATTGCAGCCGAAGGCCCGCATCGTGGGAGATGTGCGCTACGAAGTGCTCGAAATGCATCCCGGCGCGTTGATCGAAGGTGAGTTGCGCCCCCTCAAGGCCGGTGAGCGGCCGGCGCTGAAACTGGCGGCCTCGAATGACGCCTAGTCCCTCGACGCCTGAATCCTCGACGCTCGAATTCTGTTCCCCATTTCTGTCTGTTGGAGTCCTTGCCATGAACGCCGTCGCTGAAAACCTGGCCCCTGAATCGAATGCAATGCCCTCGCCGCTGGTCTTCACCGACAGCGCGGCCTCCAAGGTCGCCGACCTGGTCGCCGAGGAGGGCAATCCGGACCTGAAGCTGCGCGTGTTCGTGCAAGGCGGCGGTTGCTCGGGCTTCCAATACGGCTTCACCTTCGACGAGGTGGTCAACGACGACGACACGCAGATGACGAAGAACGGTGTCACGCTGCTGATCGACGCGATGAGCCTGCAATACCTGGTCGGCGCCGAGATCGACTACAAGGAAGACCTGCAGGGCGCGCAGTTCGTGATCAAGAACCCGAATGCGCAAACGACCTGCGGCTGCGGGTCGAGCTTTTCGACCTGATTCGGTTTTCGATGCCGTGCACAGAGGCCGCCTGCGGGCGGCTTCGTGCTTTCTGGGCCTCAAGCCGCCGGGTACAGCGCGCCCAGCAGGCGGGGGCTGCGCGCGCCGGTGACCTCCGGCCGGTTGCCGGGCCGGCGTTCGACGAAGGCCTGCGCCAGCCACGCGAACGCGGCCGCCTCGACCTGCAGGGGCGGCAGGCCGGCGTCAGCGGTCGATCCCACCGTGACGTCCGGCAGCAGCGCGGCCAGGCGTCGCATCAGGTGGCCATTCAAGGCGCCACCGCCGCAGACCAGCAGCCGTGTCGTGGCAGCGGCATGTCGCTGCAGGGCGCTTGCGGCGCAACGCGCGGTCAGCTCGGTCAGCGTCGCCTGCACGTCGCTTGGCTCGAGACGTGGATAGGTGGCCAGGCCGGCATCCAGCCATGCGGCAGTGAACAGGTCGCGGCCGGTGCTCTTCGGCGGTGCGCGCTCGAAGTAGGGTTCGGCCAGCCAGTGGGCCAGCAGGGCCGGGTGCACCGCTCCGGTGGCGGACCAGCGACCGTCGTCATCGAAGGCCAGGCCACGCTGGCGCTGGCACCACAAGTCCATCAACGCGTTGCCGGGCCCGCAATCGAAGCCGCCGACACGACCGTCGGCATGCAGCAGGCTCAGGTTGGCGATGCCGCCGATGTTCAGCACCGCCAGCGCTTCGCCCGGCCGACCAAAACGCGCGGCGTGGAAGGCCGGCACCAGCGGTGCGCCCTGGCCGCCGGCCGCGACGTCGCGGCTGCGCAGATCGCAGACCACGTCGATGCCGCAGCGCTCGGCGAGCAGCGCGCCGTTGAGCAGCTGGCAGGTGTAGCCGACGCCGTCGAACTCGCCCGGCCGGTGGCGCACCGTCTGGCCGTGGGCACCGATCGCGCGCACCGCGGCGGCGTCGCAGCCGGTCTGAACGAGCAGGGTGCGCACGGCGGTCGCATAAACCTCGGCAATGCCGTTGGCCGCCAGCGCCGCGCGGTGCAGCTCATCGTCGCCGCGGGCGTTCAATGCCAGGAGCTCGTGGCGCAGTGCCTCGGGCAGAGGGCCATGCACATGGCCGCGCACCTGCATCGGCGCACCGGAGGGAAAGGCTGCGAGCACCGCATCGACACCGTCGAGCGAGGTGCCCGACATCAGGCCGATGTACCACTCGCTGGCGCCCATGGCGGGCGCCGGTGCGCTCACTCGCTGTCGCCGCGGTAGCCGACCAGCGATTCGGCGGCGTCGAGCTGGGCGTGCGCGGCGACGGCCGTCTGCTGGAAGCGCGGCCGCGCCGCGGCATCGACCACCACGGTGTCGGCGGCGCGGGCGATCTTCAGCGGATCCTGGAAGTGGCCGTCGACGCGGAATTCGAAGTGCAGGTGCGGCCCGGTGGCCCAGCCGGTGGCCCCGACCAGGCCGACGCGCTGGCCCTGGTCGATGCGCTGGCCCTTGCGCACCTCGAGCTTGCTCAGGTGGGCGTAGACGGTGGTCTTGTTGCCGTCGTGCTTGACGTGCACCACGTTGCCGTAGCCGTTCTGCCAGCCGGCAAAGTCGACCAGGCCGTCACCGACCGCGCGCACCGGCGTGCCGGCCGGCGCGCCGTAGTCGACGCCGTTGTGGGCGCGCCAGGTCTGCATGATCGGGTGCAGCCGCATCGCGAAGCCGGAGGTGATGCGCGAGAACTCCATCGGGCTGGCAAGGAACGCGCGCCGCTTGCTCTGGCCGTCGAAGCTGAAGTAGGCGCCGCGGCCGGCGCTGTCCTTGAACCAGACCGCCTGGGCCGTCTTGCCGTTGTTCGTGAACTCGGCCGCCAGGATGCGGCCGGTGCCTTCGTTCCACGTGATCGGCTGGTCGTCGGCGGTCAGCGCTTCGAAGACGACGCTGAAGGTGTCGCCCTTGCGCAGCTGGCGGTGGAAATCGATGTCGGTCGAGAAGATGTCAACCATCTGGCTGGCGATGCTGTCGGGCAGCTTCGCTTCGTCGGTCGCGGCGAACAGCGAGCTGCGGATCGTGCCGCTGCCCAGCCGCACCTGGCCGACCAGCGGCGCCGTCTCGATCCGGCTGTGCCAGCGGCCGTTCAGGCGGACGATCGTCAGGCGGGTGAAATGGGTGGCCTGCAGTGCGCTGTCGAGTGCCGGAAAGCGGGCGATGAGCTCTTTCAGCGCGCCGGTGTCGTCGCTGCGCACCTGCACCATCTTGCCGGCGCGGCCTTCGAGCAGGCGGCGCGCGTCACGGTCGCCGCGGATGAAGATGGCGGCCGCGGCATCGGCGACGCCGAGGCGGCGCAGCAGGCTGTCGGCGGTGTCGCTCGCGCGCGTCAGGTCGCTGCGCGAGAGCTCCAGGGCATGCTGCGCCAGCGCTTCGAGCTGTTGCTCCAGGCCGCTCAGCGGCAGCTCTTCGGTCACCAGGCGCTGCGGCAGGTCGGCCGCGTCCGGCGCCATCGGCGCGATACCGAAGGCGGTGACCGCGAAGCAGCCCAGCACCGTGCACACCGCAGCAGCAACCCGGCGCGGATGCCGATGGGCCGATTGGTTCAGGCGTTGCAGCAGCGCGAGGGATGAATGCTTGATCGATTTCAACAACAAATCCCTACCCAAGCGGGCCCGCGAGGGCCGAGCGATGAACAGGAGGCTGCGGGGAGGGGCCACTAGAATCGTGGACCGCTCGCCCCAGAAGGAGAGAGCCTGGCCGACCAGGCCGAGGCCCGCAGGCGAGGCGGCAGTATAACCACCGGGTGCCGGGTTACACCGCGTAAAACCCCGTATACCGGCAATCTCGAGGCATATGTCAACCCCCCATTCAAGTAGTGTTGCGTCGGCGCAGCAGTTTCCGATCAGCGACCGCGCGCGCGAGGCGCTGGCGATCACGCTGCGCGGCTGCGAGGAGCTGCTGCCGGCCGACGAGTGGCTGCGCAAGCTGGCGCGATCCGAGGCCACCGGCCAGCCGCTGCGCATCAAGTTCGGCCTCGATCCGACGGCGCCCGACCTGCACCTCGGCCACACGGTGGTGTTCCACAAGATGCGCCAGCTGCAGGACATGGGGCACACGGTGATTCCGCTGATCGGCGACTTCACGTCGATGATCGGCGACCCGTCGGGCCGCAATTCGACCCGGCCGCCGCTGACCCGTGAGCAGATCGAGGCCAACGCCAAGACCTATTTCGATCAGCTCGCGCTGGTGCTGGACATCGAGCGCGCCGAGGTGCGCCACAACAGCGAGTGGAGCGATCCGCTCGGCGCGCGCGGGATGATCCAGCTGGCGGCGAAGTACACGGTGGCGCGGATGATGGAGCGCGAGGACTTCCACCAGCGCTTCAAGGCCAACACCCCGATCAGCGTGCACGAGTTCCTGTACCCGCTGATGCAGGGCTACGACTCGGTCGCGCTGAAGGCCGACCTCGAGCTCGGCGGCACCGACCAGAAGTTCAACCTGCTGATGGGCCGCCACCTGCAGCAGGAGCACGGGCAGGAGCCGCAGTGCATCCTGACGATGCCGCTGCTCGAGGGGCTGGACGGCGTCGACAAGATGTCGAAGAGCAAGAACAACTACATCGGCATCACCGAAGCGCCGAACACGATGTTCGCCAAGCTGCTGTCGATCAGCGACACGCTGATGTGGCGCTACTTCACGCTGCTGAGCTTCCTGCCGGCCGAACGCATCGCGGCGCTGAAGGCCGAGGTCGCGGACGGGCGCAACCCGAAGGATGCCAAGGTGCTGCTGGCGCGCGAGATCGTCACGCGCTTCCACGGCGCGGCGGCGGCCGACGGCGCCGAGCGCGACTTCGAGCTGCGCGCGCGTGGTGGCATTCCCGACCAGATCGACGAGGTGAGCCTGGGCGGTGCGCCGCTGGCCATCGGCACGCTGTTGAAGCTGGCCGGCCTGGCGCCTTCGGCCAGCGAGGCCTTGCGGCTGGTCGACCAGGGCGGCGTGCGCATCGACGGCGCGGTGGTCAGTGATCGCGGGTTGAAGGTCGAGGCTGGCACGTGCGTCGTGCAGGTCGGCAAGCGCAAGTTCGCGCGAGTGACGCTGAGCGCCTGAACGCCCGAAGCACGGGAAACCCCTTGCTTCTGCGGCGATCCGACCTTGTCACGGTCCCGCAAAATTGCTGTCATGTCCCTACTCACCGGCCGCCGCGGCGTCTGCTGCCTGCTCGGCGCCCTGATTTCCGGCCTGGCCGGCGCAGCACAGGCCGGTCCGTCGGCGGCCGAGATGGCGCGCATCGAGCGGCTGCTGGCGATGATCGGCTCACGCCGCGACATGCGCCTGGTGCGCAACGGGCAGGAGCACGACACCGACACGGCGGTGAGCTTCCTGCGCGGCAAGCTCAAGCACTACGGCGACGACATCAAGACCGCCGAGGACTTCATCGAACGCCTGGCGAGCCGCTCGTCGACCACCGGCCAGCTCTACTGGGTGCGCCTGGCGGACGGCCGCCAGATTCCGGCCGGCGACTTCCTGCGCATCGAGCTGGCCCGGCTGGACAAGGCCGCCGCTTCCCGCTGACTCACAGGTGCTCGCGCTGGTGCAGCGGGTCGCCGAGGCCCGGGTCGAGATTGCCGGTGAGGTGGTCGGCGCGATCGGCGCCGGGCTGCTGGTGCTGGTCTGCGCCGAACCCGGCGATACCGAACAGCAGGCCGCGAAGCTCGTCGACAAGCTGCTGAAGCTGCGCATCTTCAGCGACCAGGCCGGCAAGATGAACCGCAGCGTCGCCGACGTGGCCGGCGGCTTGCTGATCGTCAGCCAGTTCACGCTGGCCGCCGATGTCTCGGGCGGCAACCGCCCGAGCTTCACCGGTGCCGCCGGGCCGGAGCTCGGCCGGCAGCTCTACGACAAGGTGCTGGAGCTCGCCCGCGTGCGCCACCCGCAGGTGGCGGCGGGGCAATTCGGGGCCGACATGCAGGTCGGCCTGATCAACGATGGACCGGTGACGATCCCGATCCGGATCGCCTGACCGGCTCCCATGCCGGTCGGGCGGGTCTCGATCAGTCGGCGTACTGGCCGGCGGCCTTGATGACCGGGCCCCACTTGTTGATCTCGGCCTCGACGAACTTCTTGTGGTCGGCGCCGTTGACCCGGTTGTCGGTGACCACCACCGCACCGAGCGCCTCTTCACGCTTGATGAACTCGGGGTCCTTCAGCGCGGCCTTCAACGCGGTGTTGATCTTGTCGAGCGCAGCCTTCGGCGTGCCCTTGGGCGCGTACAGGCCGTGCCAGATCGAGACGTTGAAGCCCTTCATGCCGGACTCGTCGAGCGTCGGCAGCTTGGCCAGCGTCGGCGTCGTGAGGCGCTTGGTCGTTGTCACCGCGAAGGCCTTGATCTTGCCGGACTCGATCTGGCCGCTGGTATTGGTGGTCTGGTCGCACATGATGTCGACCTGGCCGCCGAGCAGGTCGTTCATCGCCGGCGCGGTGCCCTTGTACGGCACGGTCGTCATGTCGATCTTCACGCTCTGCTGGAACAGCAGGCCGCACAGGTGCGATGCGGCGCCCAGACCGGCGTTGGCGAGGTTGACCTTGCCCTTGTTCGCCTCGAGCCACTTCATCAGCTCGGCGAAGTTGTTGGCCGGCAGCGTCGGCCGGCCGACGACGGTCATCGGCACTTCGTTGATCAAGCCGAGGTACTCGAAGTCCTCGAGCGTCTTGAAGGGCAGGTTGCGGTACAGCGCCGGCGAGGTCGCCATGCCGATGTGGTGCAGCAGCAGCGTGTAGCCGTCCGGTGCGGCCTTGGAGACCTTCGATGCGCCGAGCGTGCCGCCGGCGCCGCCGACGTTCTCGATCACGATGACCTGGTTGATCTTCGTGCGCAGCGCCTCGCCGAGGTCACGCGCGACCTTGTCGGTCGGGCCGCCGGCCGCGAAGGGCACGACGATGGTGATCGGCTTCTCCGGGTATTCGGCGAATGCGGCACCGGCCAGCGTGGACAGTGCGGTGGCGAGCAGCAGCTTCTTCATCTCGGTCTCCTGGTATTGCGGGACGGTGGGGAAGGAGATGCTACGAGTGACGCCTTGCCTTCGACTGTCGGGAACTACCTAGTCAACCGGTGGCCTCGCGCTGCGTTGCGCTGCCCGATGTCAGCCCGGCGCCGGCCTCAGTTGTAGCTGCGCGCGTCCTCGATCACCTTGCCGTCGTTGGGCAGCGCGCCGGGGGGACTGAACTCCACCTCGCCGCGCAGCTTGGTGATGTCGCGGATGCTGGTGGCGATCGCCGCGGCGAGACCGTCAGGCGCGTTCGCGACCTCGGCGCGCAGCGTCATGCGGTCGTTGGCCATCTCGCCCGAGACGACCAGGCGCGCGCGCACCACCTCGGGATGGCGGCGCACGATCTCGGCGACCTGGCTCGGGTGCACGAACATGCCGCGTACTTTGGCCGTCTGGTCCGCGCGCCCGAGCCAGCCCTTGATGCGGATGTTGGTGCGGCCGCTCGGGCACGCGCCCGCGAGCACCGCCGACAGGTCACCGGTGCCGAAGCGCACCAGCGGGTAGTCGGGATTCAGCACCGTGACGACGACCTCGCCGACCTCGCCGTCGTTCACCGGCTCGCCGGTGCCGGGGCGCACGATTTCGAGGATCACCGACTCGTCGAGCACCAGCCCTTCGCGCGCGCTCGTCTCGTAGGCGATCAGGCCGGCATCGGCGGTGGCGTAGCTCTGGAAGGCCTCGACGCCGCGCTCGCTCAGCCAGTCGCGCAGCGACGGCGGAAAGGCCTCGCCGCCGACCATCGCCTTGTGCAACGAACCGATGCCGACGCCGTGCTCGCCGGCTTTCTCGACCAGGATCTTCAGGAAGCTCGGCGTGCCGATGTAGCCGTGCGGCTTCAGGTCGGCCACCGCCTGCAGCTGCAGCTCGGTGTTGCCGATGCCGCCGGCGAAGGTGGTGCAGCCGACGGCGTGCGCGCCGGCTTCCATCATCGCGCCGGCGGGGGTCAGGTGGTAGCTGAAGCTGCAGTGCGCGAGGTCGCCTTCGCGAAAGCCGGCGGCGTAGATCGCGCGCGCCATGCGCCAGTAGTCGCCGGCGGTGCCCTCGGGTTCGTAAATCGGGCCGGGCGACTGGTATACGCGCCGCGCGCCGCGACCCGACGCGACCCCACGCCAGCCGATCGCCGAATAACCGCCGAAAGGATCGGCCGCGCGGCGTGCCTTCTGGCGCTCGAGCAGCTCGTGCTTGCGCAGCACCGGCAGTCGCGCCAGCGCCGCGCGGCTGGTGATCGTGGCGGCGTCGATGCCGTCGAGCAGCTCGGCCATCGCCGGGCTCCCACGTTGCGCCTGGGCGACCTGGCCCGGCAACGCGGCCAGCAGCGCCGCTTCGCGCGCCGCCGGATCGCGCGTCTCCAGCGCGTCGAAAAACGGGTTCATCGGTCCTCCTCGGTCCAGCGCGCGAGCCGGCGTTTGACTTCGTCGGTGAACTTGCGCACGTCCGGGCTGGCGCCAAGCACGAAGCGGTCCCACTCCGGCGTCCCGCCGCGCATCGGGCGTCTGGCCAGGCGCGCAGTGATCGTCTTGTCGTCCGCCTCGAGCTCGATCACGCGCGAGCCTTTCAACTCGTAGCCGTCGCCGCGCTCGGAAAGCGTGCGCAGGTCGCGCAGGCTGCGTTTCAAGAGTCCGAGGGCCTCCGCCGGCTTGAACGGCGGCAGTGCGAAGAAGTCGTCGCTCATGTTCGCGGCTCCTTCAGGCCAGCCAGCGCTTGCGGCGCTTGTAGCTCTTGGCGTCTCTGAAGCTCTTGCGGTCGCCGCCGCCCATGCCGAGGTAGAACTCCTTGACGTCCTCGTTCTCGCGCAGGTCCTTGGCCACGCCGTCCATCACGATGCGGCCGTTCTCGAGGATGTAGCCATAGTCGGCGTAGCGCAGCGCGATGTTGGTGTTCTGCTCGGCGAGCAGGAAGGTCACGCGCTCCTTGGTGTTCAGGTCCTTGACGATCTCGAACACCTCCTCGACGATCTGCGGCGCCAGGCCCATCGACGGCTCGTCGAGCAGCACCATCTTCGGGTTGGCCATCAGCGCGCGGCCGATCGCGCACATCTGCTGCTCGCCACCCGAGGTGTAGGCGGCCTGCGAGCCGCGTCGCGTCTTCAGGCGCGGGAAGTAGTTGTAGACCTTGTCGAGCGTCTGCTGCACCGCCGCCTTGCCGTCCTTGCGGGTGTAGGCGCCGGTCAGCAGGTTCTCCTCGATCGTCAGGTGCGCGAAGCAGTGGCGGCCTTCCATCACCTGGATCACGCCGCGGTCGACCATCTCGGAGGTGGACAGCGCCTCGATGCGCTCGCCGCGCAATTCGATCGAGCCCTTGGTGACCGCGCCGCGCTCGCCGGCCAGCAGGTTGCTGACCGCGCGCAGCGTCGTCGTCTTGCCGGCGCCGTTGCCGCCCAGCAGCGCGACGACCTTGCCTTCGGGCACCTGCAGCGAGACGCCCTTGAGCACCAGGATCACGTGGTTGTAGATGACCTCGATGCCGTTGACGTTCAGGAGGGTCGTCGTGCTCATTGGGGTACCTTCGGGCTGCGCCCTCCGGTATTCGCCCTTCGGGCGGCCGTGCGGGCTCATGCTTGGGCTCTTTCTCGAGCGAGGGCTCCACCGTCGGAGCCCTCGCGGTCAGGTCAAGGACGTCAGCTCTGGCAATCCTGCGGCGTGCGGCGCGTGAGCTTCTTCTCGCTCGCGTACTTGTCCGCCGAAGCCTTGACCATCGGCTTCAGGACCGAGTCGTCGGCCTGCAGCCAGTCGGACGTGAATTGCCACTTGCTGCCGTCCCAGGTGTGGATCCGCGCCCAGGAGTCGCCGCGGTGATCGACACAGCTGGTCGAGACCGGACGCATCACGCCGGCGAAGCCCAGCGCGTCGAGCTTCTTCTGGTCGAGCGCGAGGTTCTCGAGACCCCAGCGCACCTGCTCGCCGGTCATCACCTTGCCCTTGCCGTAGCGCTCCTGCGCGCGCTTGATGCCCTCGGTCCCGAGCATTGCCGCGATCACCCCGCGCGTGTACAGCACCGAGCCGACCTCCTCCTTCGGGCCGGTGCCCTGGCCCTTGCCGTGCACCGCCTCGAGGATGTCCTTGATGACCTTGGCGTTCGGCTCGGCGCCATGCTGCAGCGTCAACGCGTTGTAGCCCTTGGCGCTGGCGCCGACGTCCTTGACGTCGGGTTCGGCCCCGGCCCACCAGACGCCGTACATCTTCTCGCGCGGGTAGCCGGTGGCGACAGCTTCCTTGATCGCGGCTGAGTTCATCACGCCCCAGCCCCACAGGAAGAGGTAGTCGGGCCGGTTCTGGCGGATCTGCAGCCAGGTCGACTTCTGCTCGATGCCGGGCAGCACCACCGGCAGCAGCGTCAGCTCGAAGCCGTGCATCTTGCTGGCTTCCTGCAGGTAAGGAATGGGCTCCTTGCCGTACGGGTGGTCGGCATAGACCAGCGTGATCTTCTTGCCCTTCAGGTTGGCCACGCCCCCTTCCTTCTTGCCGACGTAGTTGACCAGCATGTCGGCGGCCGACCAGTAGGTGCCCAGCAGCGGGAAGTTCCACTTGAACACCGCGCCGTCCGCACTGTCGGCGCGGCCGTAGCCGGTCGTGATGATCGGAATCTTGTCGTTCGGCGCCTTCTCGGTCAGCGCGAAGGTGATGCCGGTGGACAGCGGCTCGACCAGCGATGCGCCGCCGTGCTTGCCCTTCAGGCGCTCGTAGCACTCGACGCCCTTGTCGGTCGCGTACGAGGTGTCGCACTCCTCGACGAGGATCTTGACGCCGTTCATCCCGCCCTTGACGTTGACCAGCTTCAGGTAGTCGGCGTAGCCGTTGGCGAATGGAACGCCGTTCGGCGCAAACGGGCCGGTGCGGTAGCTGAGCATCGGGATGAACTGCTCCTTGGCCTGCGCGAAGGAGGCGGAAGCGCCCAATAGCGCACCGCTGGCCACTGCCGCGAGCGCGGCGGCCTTGAGCAAGGTTGTCGGTGTCATTGTTGTCTCCGGGTTGCGCACGCGACGGTGCTTGGTTGAACTCAGTGGGGGAACGGCCACAGCCGCAGCTTGTCCTTGCCGATCGACCAAAGACGGGCCAGGCCATGCGGCTCGACCACCAGGAAGAACACGATCAGCGAGCCGTAGATCATCAGCACGACATGCGAGACCGTGGCGGTGTCGACCGCCAGCCCGACCGCGGCGCCGGCCACCGGCAACAGGCGGTCGAGCGCAATCGGAAGCACGACGATGAACGCGGCGCCGAAGAAGCTGCCCATCACCGAGCCCAGGCCGCCGATGATGATCATGAACAAGAGCTGGAACGAACGGTCGATCGAGAAGGCCGAGGGCTCCCACGAGCCGAGGTAGACGAAGCCCCACATCACGCCGGCCACGCCGACGACGAAGGAGCTCACCGCGAACGCGCTCAACTTGGCGTAGATCGGGCGGATCCCGATCACCGCGGCGGCCACGTCCATGTCGCGCATGGCCATCCATTCCCGGCCGATGTGACCGCGCACCAGGTTCTTGACCAGCAGTGCGCAGACGACGACCACGACCAGACAGAAGAGGTACTTCTGCACCGGCGAGACGACAGGAATGCCGAAGACGTTGAGGTCGGCGACGGCCACCGAGCCCGACGCGGCGTAGTTGGTGAACCATTTGATGCGCAGGAACGCCCAGTCGAAGAAGAACTGCGCGGCCAGCGTGGCCACCGCGAGGTACAGGCCCTTGATGCGCAACGAAGGAATGCCGAACAACATGCCGGCCACCGTGGCGCACAGGCCGCCGAACAGCAGCGACACCAGCAGCGGCGTGCCATCGATGCGGACCTGCAGGTTGTACGCGGCATAGGCACCCACGGCCATGAAGGCGCCGGTTCCGAGCGAGATCTGCCCGCAGTAGCCGACCAGGACGTTGAGGCCGAGGGCGGCCAGCGCCAGGATCAGGAACGGGATCAGGATCGCGCGCAACAGGTACTCGTCGGCCAGCAGCGGCACCGCCACGAAGGCCAGCACCAGCAGGCCGGCGATCACGATGCGGTCCTGCAGGATCGGAAAGATCTGCTGGTCGGCGCGGTACGAAGTCTTGAACTGGCCGTTTTCGCGGTAGAGCATGTCGGGTCTCCGGGTATGTCGTGGGTTAGACCCGATCGATGATCTTCTCGCCGAAGAGGCCTTGCGGCCGCACCAGCAGCACCAGCAGCACCAGTACGTAGCCGAACCAGATCTCGATGCCGCCGCCGACCAGCGGGCCGACGAAGACCTCGGACAGCTTCTCGCCGACGCCCAGCAGCAGCCCGCCGATGATCGCGCCGGGCACCGACGTCAGGCCGCCGAGGATCACCACCGGCAGCGCCTTCAACGCCAGCACCGACAGCGAGAACTGCACGCCGAGCTTGGAACCCCAGATGATCCCGGCGACCAGCGCGACGAAGCCGGCGACCGACCAGACGATGACCCAGATGCGCTTGAGCGGGATGCCGATCGACTGCGCCGCCTGGTGGTCATCGGCCACCGCGCGCAGCGCGCGGCCGGTGCCGGTGTACTGGAAGAACAGCGACAGCACGATCACCAGCGCGGCGGCGATCACCGCGGCATACAGGTCTTCCTTGTTGATCAGCACGCCGCCCGGGAACAGGCTTTCCATCAGGAACATCGGTTCCTTCGGCAGGCCGACGTCGATCTTGTAGATGTCGCTGCCGAAGATCGTCTGGCCGAAGCCGTCGAGGAAGTAGGTGATCCCCAGCGTGGCCATCAGCAGCGTCACGCCCTCCTGGTTGACCAGCTTGCCGAGCACCAGCCGCTCGATGAACCAGGCCACCGCGATCATCACCAGCATCGCGCCGACGAAGGCCAGCAGGTTGGCGAGGAAGCGGTTGTCGAGGCCGAGCAGCTTCGGGATCCATTCGGAGAAGCGCGCCATCGCCAGCGCCGCGAACAGCACCATCGCGCCCTGCGCGAAATTGAAGACGCCGCTGGCCTTGAAGATCAGCACGAAGCCGAGCGCGACCAGGCCGTAGAGCATGCCGCTCATCAGGCCGCCGATGAAGGTTTCGAGGAAGAAGCCCATGGTCGATGCCTGCTCAGTGGGAGGTGCCGAGGTACGCGGAAATCACGTCCTCGTTGCGGCGCACTTCTTCGGGCGTGCCGTCGCCGATCTTCTTGCCGTAGTCGAGCACGACGACGCGGTCGGAGATGTCCATCACGACGCCCATGTCGTGCTCGATCAGCACGATCGTCGTGCCGAACTCCTCGTTGACGTCGAGCACGAAGCGGCACATGTCCTGCTTCTCCTCGACGTTCATGCCGGCCATCGGCTCGTCGAGCAGCAGCACCTGCGGCTCCATCGCCAGCGCGCGGCCGAGGTCGACGCGCTTCTGCAGCCCGTAGGGCAGCCGGCCGACCGGCGTCTTGCGCCAGGCCTGGATCTCGAGGAAATCGATGATGTGCTCGACGAACTCGCGGTGCTGCATCTCCTCGCGCTCGGCGGCGCCGATGCGCAGTGCCTGCTGGAAGATGTTCGACTTCATCTTCAGGTTGCGGCCGGTCATGATGTTGTCGATCACGCTCATGCCTTTGAACAGCGCCAGGTTCTGGAACGTGCGCGCGATGCCCATTTCGGCGACCTGGCGCGAGTTCATGTGGTTGAAGGTCCGGCCGCGGAAGCTGATCGAGCCGTGCTGCGGCGCGTAGACGCCGTTGATGCAGTTGAGCATCGAGCTCTTGCCCGCGCCGTTCGGGCCGATGATCGCCCGCACCTCGTGCTCGCGCACGTCGAAGCTGATGTCGGTGAGCGCCTTGACGCCGCCGAAGGCGAGCGAGATGTTGCGCACGTCGAGGATCACGGCACCCGGCGCGCGCACCGGCTGCAGCGTCGCGTCGTCGTTGGCGGCGACGGGGCTTTCAGCCGTTAGCGTCGCGTATGCGGTGGTGGCACTCATTGGGAAACCTCCGTGCTTCGCACTGCGGTGCGAGCCCCCTTCGGAACGGCCGGGCGGGGGCTCATGCAGCCCTCCGAACGGCAGGGAAAGTCTTGACGTCGGCAATCTTCAGCGTCGCCGAGACAGAGCCGGTGCGGCCGTCCTCGAACTTCATCGCCGTCTCGATGAACTGCTCGGTCCTGCCGCCGTAGAGCGCGTCGACCAGCACCTTGTACTTGTCGCCGATCGTGCCGCGGCGGACCTTGCGCGTGCGGGTCAATTCCCCGTCGTCGGCATCGAGCTCCTTGTGCAGGATCAGGAAGCGGCTGATCTGGCTGCCGGCGAGCCGGTCGTCCTGGCTCAGGTCCGCGTTGACCTTCTCGACGCAGTCGCGGATCAGCGCGTAGACCTCGGGCTTCTGCGCCAGGTCGGTGTAGCCGGCATACGGCAGGTTGTTCTTCTCGGCCCAGTTGCCCACCGCGTCGAAATCGATGTTGATGAAGGCGCAGACCGAGGCGCGCTGGTCGCCGAAGGCCACCGCCTCCTTGATCTGCGGAAAGAACTTCAGCTTGTTCTCGACGTACTTGGGCGCGAACATCGCGCCGTCGTTGGCGCCGCCGACGATGCGGCCGACGTCCTTGGCGCGGTCGATGATCTTCAGGTGCCCGCCGGCATCGATGAAACCGGCATCGCCGGTGTGGTACCAGCCGTCCGGCGTCAGCACCTCGGCGGTAGCGGCCGGGTTCTTGTAGTACTCCTTCAGCAGCCCCGGCGACTTGACGAGGATCTCGCCCGAGTCGGCCAACTTGATCTGCACGCCCTCGATCGGCACGCCCACGGTGTCGGCCCGGGCTTCGTTGTCGGGTTGCAGGCAGACGAAGACCGCGGTCTCGGTCGAGCCGTAGAGCTGCTTCAGGTTGATGCCGATCGAGCGGTAGAAGGTGAACAGGTCGGGCCCGATCGCCTCGCCCGCGGTGTACGCGACCCGCACGCGCGAGAAGCCCAGCGTATTGCGCAGCGGGCCGAAGATGGCCAGGTCGCCGAGCTGCCACTTCAGCCGGTCTGTTGCGCTGACCGGCTTGCCGTCCATCAGCGCCGGGCCGACGCGCTTGGCGACCGCCATGCAGCGATGGAACAACCAGCGCTTGAACGCGCCGGCGTCCTCCATGCGGATCATCACGCTGGTCAGCAGGCCCTCGAAGATCCGCGGTGGCGCGAAGTAGTAGGTCGGGCCGACCTCCTTCAGATCGATCGTCACCGTGGCCGCCGACTCGGGGCAGTTGACGACGTAGCCGCAGGCCAGCCACTGCGCATAGCTGAAGATGTTCTGGCCGACCCACGCCGGCGGCATGTAGGCCAGCACTTCTTCATCGGCCGTCAGCTTGTCGAAGCTCTTGCCGGCGTTGGCGCGGTCGAGCAGCGTGAAATGCGTGTGCACGACGCCCTTCGGATGGCCGGTGGTGCCGGAGGTGAAGAACATCGCCGCGACGTCGTGCGGCTGGCCGGCACCGACCTGGGCGTCGTAGAAGCCGGGCTCGCGCTGGCTGCGCGCAGTGCCGCTCGCGATCAGCGCATCGAGCGCCTCGAGGCCGGGCTCGCCGTACTTGCGCAGGCCGCGCGGATCGTCGTACCAGATGCGCGCGAGCTGCGGACATTGCGGGCGGATCTCGAGCAGCTTGTCGACCTGCTCCTGGTCTTCGACGATCGCGTAGCGCACCTCGGCGTTGTTGACCGGGAAGACGAATTCGGTGGTCGCCGCGTCCTGGTACAGCGGCACCGGCACCGCGCCGATCGATTGCGCCGCGAGCATCGAGGCATACAGGCGCGGCCGGTTGTCGCCGATCACGACCACGTGATCGCCGCGCCGCACGCCGGCCTCGGCCAGGCCGCAGGCGAGCTGCCGCACCAGCGTTGCCAGCTGTCCCCACGTGACGGTCTGCCAGATGCCGTAGAGCTTCTCGCGCAACGCGGCGGCCTGCGGGCGCTCACGGGCGTGGTCCAGCATCAGGCGGGGGAAGGTCGTTTGCACCGGCAGCTCCTTCGGCACGAGTTGCCCGGCCATTTCCGAGCCCTCGTTGGACGCAGATGCTAGGGACAAGTTTGACGTCGAGATGTCGGTCCAACGACAATCCTAGGGTCCGACCCGAGCGGAGTTTCCCGTGGTAGCCACATCGCTGCGCGAACGCGCCCGTTCGCCGTCCCAGGCCGAGCTGCAAACCATTCCCTGGCTGAAGGTGCTCGACGCCGACGACCAGCGCCGCACCGCCGCGACGCTGGTCGTCGCGCATGCCGAGCCGGGCGATCGCATCTGCCGCGAAGGCCGCGCGCCCACCTACTGGTTCGGCGTCGTCGAAGGCCTGCTGAAGATGAGCAAGGACAGCAAGCGCGGCGGGCAGATCACGTTCACCGGCATCCCGCCCGGCGCGTGGTTCGGCGAAGGCACGCTGCTCAAGCGCGAGGTCTACCGCTACGACATCGAGGCGTTGCGCCGCAGCACCGTGGCCGGGCTGCCGATCGACGAGTTCCACGCGCTGCTCGACCGCAGCATCCCGTTCAACCGCTTCGTGATGAGCCAGCTGAACGAGCGCCTGGGCCAGTTCATCGCGGTGCGCGAGATCGACCGCTTCAACCATCCCGATGCGCGCGTCGCGCACAGCCTGGCATCGCTGTTCCACCCGATCCTCTATCCCGGCGTCGGCACGCTGCTGCGCATCACGCAGCAGGAGCTGGCCTACCTGGTCGGGCTGTCGCGGCAGCGTGTCAACCAGGCCTTGCGCGCCTTGCAGGCCGACGGGCTGATCCGCATCGAGTACGGCGGCCTGCGGGTGCTGGATCTCGGCGGCTTGCGCACCTATTCGATCGACGACGGACCGAAACCCTAGTGCCGAATCGGCGCGGCTGAGGTCAACGCAGGTTGGCGACGCCGGCCGCGACGTGGCCGGCGGGCACGTGCGGCGCCGCGCCGTCGACATGGCGCGTCTGGTCGTCGAAGAAGAAGTCGGGCTCGAACTCGCGCAGGAATTCGCCCTTCGGCAGGCCGCCGAGGAACATCGCCTCGTCGACCTCGATGTGCCAGTCCATCAGCGTGCGGATCGCGCGCTCGTGCGCCGGCGCGCTGCGCGCGGTGACCAGCGCGGTGCGGATGCGCATGCCGGCCGGGTCGGCCGCTTCGCGCAGCTTGTGCAGCGCCGCCAGCAGCGGCTTGAACGGGCCGGGGGCGAGCGGCGTCGCGGCCTGCGAATGTTCGTGCAGCTGGAACGCGTCGAGCCCGTCGCGCTGGTAGACCCGCTCGGCCTCGTCGGAGAACAGCACCGCGTCGCCGTCGAAGGCGATGCGCACCTCGCGCGGGTGGTGGTCGCTGGCGCGCGCGCTGTGCGGCAGCACGCGCGCCGCGGGCACGCCGGCATCGAGGGCAGAGCGCACGTCGGCGTCGTTGGTCGACAGGAACAGCTGCGCCGCCAGCGGCTTGAGATACCGCCACGGCGGCGCGCCGCGCGTGAACACGCCCCGCTCGATCGCCAGCGCGTAGTGCCGGCACGAGCGGAAGACGCGCATGCCCGACACCGGATCGTTGCGCGACAGGATCACCACCTCGACCTGCGGCGCGCCCGGCGCGTTGAAGGCCAGCAGCTTGTTGACGAGCGAGAACGCGACGCCGGGCCGCGCCGGCGTGTCCAGCCGCGCAAGCTGCAGTTCCATGTAGGCGCGGTCGTCGTGCGCCTCGAAGATGCGGTTCTCGTCCTCGAAGTCGAACAGCGCGCGCGAGCTCAGCGCGATGACGAGACGATCGGCGAAAGGACTGGCCATCCGCCGATGATAGGAGTGCGTGTCTACTGCATGAAGCCGATCGGCGAGCGCTTGCCATGCGCTTCCGGCAGATCCTTCAGCTCGATGCGGTCGCGCCCGTCGAGCCGCGCATTGCCGAAGGCCGTCATCCACGCGCGCCGCATCTCGCGCGGCGCCAGCTCGGCCAGCCGCTCGAGCACCGCCTCGCCCGGCTCGGGCTCGAAGCGCTGGCCCCAGTGGTGATGGCCGCGGATGCCGGCGTACAGCCGCAGCGCGATGACCCGCGCGGCGTCGCGGTCGGGCATCTGCACTTCGTAGACGTTGACGCGGTTGAGGATCGGCTCGGGAATAGCCCGCTCGTCGTTGGCCGTCGCGACCCAGATCACCTGGCTCGCATCGACCGCGACCTCGGCGAACTCGTCGACGAAACACTGCGCGGTGTCGTGCTCGAGCAGGCTGTACAGCGCGCCGAGCGGGTCGTAGGCATGTTCGCCGCGCGCCTTGTCGATTTCGTCGATGACCATCACCGGGTTGGCGTACTGGCCGTCGACCAGCGTCTCGAACACCTTGCCCGGCCGCGCGCCCTTCCATTGCGACGAGGCGCCCGACAGCACCCAGCCGGCGGTCAGCGAGCTCATCGAGACGAAGCCCATGCCGGTGCCGAGCAGTTGCGCAACCTCGCGCGCGAAGTGCGTCTTGCCGACGCCGGGCGGGCCGAGCAGCAGCATTGGCGTGATTTCCAGGGCGTCGCGGCTGTCCTGGCACAGCGCAAGCTGCCGGCGGATGTCGTCGAGCGCGTCGTGGAAGTTCGGCAGCTCCTCGTACAGGTGATCCATCGCCGGCAAGCCGGAAGGCTTCACCTGGAAGCGCTCCGCCCCCTTTTCGAGCATGCGCTCATAGGTGCTGCGCAGCGACTCGTGCTCCTTCGGCGGCAGCTTGGTCAGCCGGCGCTCGACCTCTTCGCAGCGGTACACGCGCCGCATGCTGGCGATCGGGATGCCGCCGCGGTGCGGCGCACGGGCGACCGGGACCAGCTCGGTCGAGGTCGATTCGGGGGGCAGGTCAGGCATGGGGCGCTCCCGCTGGTCAGCGTTTCCATTGCAGCAGACTGCGGCCATCTAGAGCAACTGAAAAGGATCACGAACCGGCCGCAGTTGACTTTGGACGTAGCAAGGGTCGGGCCCGCTGCAGCGCAACAAACGAAACGGCGCCGGGCGAGCACCGAAGGCTGGCTGAAACCGGGGCTGCCGACACTGGCTGCCAGTCACCCCGAGGAGAGCCCCATGGTCAGCACCGCCACCCTTTCGCAACCGGCTGTCGCTGCTGCGCTGCAGCAGGGCGATGGCGACGAGCTCGCGCTGCCGGGCTGGCTGTACCGCAGCGAAGCCTTCGCCGAGGACCTGTTGCCGGCGGATGAGCGAGCCGCGCCGCCGGCAGGTGCCGGCCGCCAGGCATCCGCCGCGCTGTACGCCGTGACCCTCGGTGTGGCGCTGCTGGCCCTGTGGCCGGCCGCCGGCTGGATCGCCTGAAACAATTGAATCATCGGCTGAGCGTTCCCGAAGCCGCGCTGAAACCCGCCCAACACAGCATCGCCGCCACATGCACGCCACGCCTATCACCGCCGAAGGCTACAGTTCCGCGCGGCCGGCAGCCCTCGGAGGGACGATGAGCTCGAACGAAGCCGACAGCGCACCGCGCCTGCTGGTGGTCGACGACGAAAGCGAGCTGCGCTCGCTGCTGGCCGAATATTTCGGCCGCCACGGCTTCGAAGTGCGCACCGCGCCCGATGCGGCCGTTGCGCGCCGGCTGTTCGCTGAATCCCTGCCCGACCTGGCAATCCTCGACGTCAACATGCCGGGCGAGAACGGCCTGTCGCTGGCGCGCTGGCTGCGCGACACCCATCCGCGCGTCGGTCTGGTGATGCTGACCACGGCCGGCGAGGCGGTCGATCGCATCGTCGGCCTCGAGCTCGGTGCCGACGACTATCTGCCCAAGCCGTTCGAGACGCGCGAGCTGCTGGCGCGCGTGCGCGCGCTGCTGCGGCGCATCGGCGGCGTGGCCGAAGCGGCCGCTGCCAGCGCCGCGGCGCCGCCCGCGGCGGCCGTGGTCCCGGTCGCCGCACCCGGGCAGCGCATCGCCTTCGGTGCCTGCGCGCTGGACCTCGACGAACGGCGCCTGTTCGGCGCCGATGGCGCCGAAATCCCGATCACCGCCGCCGAGTTCGACCTGCTGGCGCTGTTCGCCCGCCATCCGAACCGGCCGCTGAACCGCGACCAGATCATGGAACAGGCGCACAACCGCGGCTGGGACGTCTTCGACCGCTCGATCGACCTGCGCGTGATGCGGCTGCGCCGCAAGATCGAACGCAATCCCGACAAGCCGGAAGTCCTCAAGACCGTGCGCAACGTCGGCTACGTGTTCGTGCCGGCGGCCGGCTAGATGTCGGTCTCGCTCGACGACACCGGGCGCTACCGGCTGTCGCCGGAGGTGTCGGCCGATGCCCTGGAGCGGCGCTACCAGCGCCAGCTGTGGCTCGGCGCGCTGCCGCTGTTCGGCCTGCTGCTGGTGCTGGCGCTGTGGCAGGCCTGGCAGTCACGCATCGCGGTCGTCGCCGAGCTCGAGCGCCAGGCGACGCAGCAGCATGCGGCGCTGCAGTCGCTGGCGCGCATCGCGGCCGACCATGTCGCCGACCTGCGGCTGGTCGCCGAACGCACGCTGGTGACGCCGCCGCAGGCGCCCGACCGTGCGCTGCGCGATGCGCTGAAGCGCCGCGCCGTGGACGCTGCGATCGAAGGTTATGCGCTCGACGAGCTGCCGCCGCTGCTGCACGGCGGCACAGCGCAGCTGCTGTGGCCGCAGGCCGGCGCGCCGCCGCCCGATGCGGCGCTGGCGCTGCTGCAGGCGCTGTCGCGCAGCACCGAGATCGCCCACAGCCGCCATGCCGACCTGGCGGCTTCGCTGTTTCTGGGCTGGCCCGAGCGGCAGCTGGTGACCTACCCGTGGCTGCCGAGCCAGGCCCTGCTCGACGCCGCCGGCGCGCCGACGCTCGCCGCACTGCTCGACAAGGCCTACGCCGCGCCGGTCTTCGCCGAAGGCCGGCCCGAGCGTGATCCCGAGCAGCGCGCGTACTGGGCCCCGGTGCAGCGCAGCGGCGACGGCGGGCCGCGGCTGCTGCACGCCGCGCCGGTCTACGTCGGCGAGGACTTCAGCGGCGTCGTCGCCACCGAGATCCGGCTGGCGAGCATCGCGCGCGTGATCGCCGCGCGGCCGGTGGGCCCGCTGAAGCAGGTCTACTGGTGGGTGCTCGATGCACGCGGCGAGGTGCTTGCGGAACGGATGGCCACCGACGAGGGCCCGAGCGCGCAGGCACGCGCGCTGCCCGCCGGCCTGGATGCCGCGGCGCTGGCCGAGGCGCAACGCGCCGGCGGGCGCGCGCTGCCGCTGGCCGGCCACCGCATCGTCGCGCTCGACGTGGCCGATGCGCCGTGGACCCTGGTGGTTGCGCTCGGTGATGGCGCCTTGCTGCGGCAGGCGCTGCCCGGGCTGGCGCCGTTCACGCTGATCGGGCTCGCGTTGCTCGGCCTGTTCCTGCGCGCGCAGGTGCTGCTGCGTCGCCGCGTGATCCAGCCGGCGCTCGGCGTGATGGCCTACCTGCATGCCAAGTCGCTCGATCCGAACGCGCCCGAGCCGGCGCTGCCGCAGCGCTGGCGCAGCTGGGCGCACGTGATCACGCGCACCTTCGACGAGCAGCGCGATGCCCGCGCCGCGGAGCGCCGCAGCGAGGCCTTCAAGTCGGCGATCGTCGACCATGCGCTGGCCGCGCTGGTGGCCACCGACCGGCTCGGCCGCATCGTCGAGTTCAACCCGGCCGCCGAGGCGATGTTCGGCCTGCCGCGCGCCGCGGCGATCGGCCGCCCGGTCGCGCAGGTCGTCATTCCGCAGCGTTTCCGCGCAGCGCATGAAGCGGCGATGCGCCGCATCGCCGAAGGCGGCCCGGCCAAGCTGCTCGGCAAGCGCATCGAGATGCAGGCGCTGCGCGCCGACGGCAGCGAGTTCCCGGTCGAGATGCTGCTGTGGCGCGCCGATGTCGAGGGCCAGGCCTACTTCACCGCGTCGCTGGTCGACCTGTCCGAGCGTCGCCGCCAGGCGCTGGAGATCGAGCGCCAGCGCGACGCGCTGCGCCAGAGCGAGAAGCTGTCGGCGATGGGCAGCCTGCTGGCGGGTGTCGCGCACGAGCTGAACAACCCGCTGGCGATCGTGCTCGGCCGCGCCGGGCTGCTCGAGGAGAAGTGCAGCGCCCAGCCGGAACTGGCCGCCGATGCGCAGCGCATCCGCGAAGCCGCCGAGCGCTGCGGGCGCATCGTGCGCACCTTCCTGAACATGGCGCGCAGCAAGCCGACGCAGCGCGAGTCGGTGGCCTTCAACGAGCTGGTGCAGGCCGCCACCGAAATGCTCGCCTACACCTGGCGCAGCCACGGCATCCAGCTCGATCTGCACCTCGCCGAACGCCTGCCGGCGGTGAATGCCGATGCCGACCAGATCGGCCAGATCGTGCTGAACCTGCTGGTCAACGCCCAGCAGGCACTGAGCACGGTGACCGACCGCCCGCGCCGCGTGCAGGTGACCACCGGTGTCGAAGTGCCGCGCACCGGGCGCGAACCGCGCGTCTGGCTGCGCGTCGCCGACAGCGGCCCGGGCATCGCGGCGGAGCTGGCCGAGCAGATCTTCGAACCGTTCTTCACGACCAAGGCCGACGGCATCGGCACCGGGCTGGGCCTGGCCGTGTCGCGCTCGCTGGCCAAGGACCATGGCGGCAACCTGATGCTCGAAGCCGTCGCGCCGCTCGGCGGTGCCTGCTTCCGGCTGAGCCTGCCGCTGTCCGGCGAGGCCGGGCCCGAGACGGCCGCCACGCCGCTCGACGATGCCGCGCACGCGAACCGCTCGCGCGTGCTGGTCGTCGACGACGAGGCCGAGGTCGCCGAGCTGATCCGCGACATGCTCGAATCGGCCGGCCACGAGGTGGCGGTGGCCGAATCGGGTGCGGTGGCGCTGGAGCTGCTGGACACCGCGCGCTTCGATGCCATCGTCAGCGACCTGCGCATGCCCGACATGGACGGCGCCGCGCTGTGGCGCGAGGTGGTGCGCCAGCATCCGGCGCTCGGCGGCCGCATGCTGTTCATCACCGGCGACACGCTGTCGGCCGGCGCACGCGACTTCCTCGACAGCGCCGACTGCCCGCGCCTGGACAAGCCGTTCTCGAAGGCGGACCTGGTCGCCGGGGTCGCCGGCCTGCTGGTGTGAGGCACTGCGGCGCTGCCATGCGCCGCGGACGCGTCATTCGAACGCTAGCACCGGCGCGTTCAGCATCTCCTGTCGCACGATCGCGATCAGGCGTGACCAGGCGTCGCGCAGCTCGGTCGTGAAGCCGGAGCCGAGCACCTCGGCGAGCGTGTCGATCAGCGCGGTGGCAACCGCGTCGTAGTGCTCCGGCCGCACGCCGTAGCCGGCATGGCGGTTGCCGAGCGACTGCAGCACCGGGAACAGCGTCTCCGGCCGCGCAAGCAGGCCGACCGCGGCACCGAGCATCTGCAGCAGCCGTTGGCCCTGCTGCTGCAGGTCGCCGTGAAACAGCCCGCGCAGGGCCGGGTCGATCTCGAACAGCCGCCGGTAGAAGCGCGCCGCGAGGTCGGTGCAGCCGTCCTTCGAACGGGCGAAGCTGGCTTGCACGAGATGGATCTGGTCAGGGTTCATGCGCGGGTCCGGCGGGGCATCGATGGCCGCGCAGTGTGCGCGGCGAAGGGTTTCCCACCGATGTCCGCGGCGCGATGAAATCGTTTCGTTTGTTGTCCGCCGCGCCGGGAGGCAACAAACGAAACACCGCTGGTCACCGATTGAAGCGTCGTTGATGCGGTTGCTGCCGACACTGCTGGCTTGCCGCACACGTCAGGAGTTTGCGATGCCCGAGCCGACCGCCGTCGCCGCCCGCGAGGTCCCGCCGCCCGCCGCCACCGAGCTGGCGCGCGACGCACAGGCCCAGCTGGCGCTCACCGAGCTGTTCCCGCACCTGCGCAGCGCGGCCGATCTGGAGCTGCGCGATCTCTTTGTCAGCCTGCGCCTGGCGCCCCACGCTCGCGCCGGCTGAAGGGGCTGCGATGGACGAGTCCGCCGACACCACCCAGCCGGGCGAACTGCCGCTGCGGCTGTTTCCGTCACGCATCGCGAGCCTGGGCTTCGCGGTGCGCCTGCCGCACGACTGGCCGGCCCACGCGCTGCCGGAAGAGCAGCCCGACTTCACCGATCCAAGCCGGCTGGTGCCGCTGGCGGCGGTCACCGCGCCGCATGCAGCGATCGTCTGGGCCATCGCCGCGCGCCCGGCCTACGGCGATGGCAGCCTGAGCGACTGGGCGCATTACCTGCTGGCGCAGCACGGCCTGGCGCCGCGCGAATTCGCCGAAGGCCGGCTCGGCAGCTTGCCGGCCTTGATCGGCGAGGCGGTGCAGCCGAGCGAAGTCGGCCCGCTCAGCGTGCGCTTCGCGTTCGCCGAGGATGGCGGTCGCCTGATCAACCTGACGCTCACCGCGCCGGCACTGATGGCCGATGCGGTGGCGCGCACCTGGGTCGCCAGCATCGAAACCTTCGCGCTCGAAGAGCCGGGCGGCACGACGGTGCCGCTGTGGCCGCCGGCGGCAGACGCCAACGCGGCGAGCGCCGCCCACCCCGACATCGCCACGCCGCCCGGCGACGAGGACAGCGGGATCAGCCTGCCGACCGCGCGCGGCGCAGCGGCCGGATGGGCCGCCCACGCGCGCGCCGACGGCGCGGCGACGCTCGAGCCCGAGCACCCGATCAACCGCCGGTTGCGTGATGCCGGTGTCGGCCTGGTGCCGCGCATCCTCGAGCTCGATCGCGAGCGCCAGTGCGTGACGCTGGGCTGCGGCGCGCTGACCGCGCAGCTGACGGTGCCGCTCGGCTGGCACGTCATCGACGACGGCCGGCGCGTGCTGGTGTTCGAGCCCGACGGCACCGTGCAACTGCACCTCGACCTGCTGGCGCTCGACGGCGGCGGCAGGGACACCCTGCTCGATCGCCTGGAAGCCCAGGCACGGCGCGACTACCCGGCCCCCGAATGCCTGCGGGTCCAGCATGGCGCGATCGACGCGCTGGTGCTGCGCAACATCCAGGACGGCGACCAGCCGCTCGAGCAGGTCCACCTGCTGGTGGACGGCCCGAAGGGCCCGGACGGCGCGCAGGTGCTGCGCGCGCGCGTCACTGCCGTGCCGGCTTGCGCCAGCGCGGCGGCCGACATGGGCGAGCTGATGCTGGAGTCCGTGGTCTTCGGCAGCTTCGTGCTGCCGGCCAGCGGCAGCGACAGCGGCCCCGACTGGTGGCTGGCCGCGCTGCTGCTCGAGCGCGCCAACCGGCTGCACGAAGCCGAGCAGTGCATCACCGATGCGATCGACCACCCCGGCGCCGCGCTGCAGGTCGCGGAGCTCTACCGCCAGCGCATGCTGCGCCTGGATGCCCAGGGCCAGACCGATGCGGCCGCCGAGGCGCGTGAAGCGGCCATGCGCTGGGCCCAGCACTGCGCTGCCGGAGCGACCAGCGGTGGCGCGGGTCGGGCGCTGTCACGCGAGCGTGATGCCTTCATGGCCAGCCTGTAGGAGCGTGGTGCCTGGTAAACCTCGTTTCGTTTGCTCACTGACGAAGCAGGATTTATTGCGCAACTGACGTCCGAATCCACTCATACACTCGTTCCATCGCACCGCCTGGTGACGATCCTTCTCGGACGCTTCGGAACTTCCAGCGCCGAGCCGCAGACCTGGTGGCACATCGTCGTGCCGCAATCGAGGGGCAGTCACCAAAATCGCATCGGCCGAGCCTGGCCGCGCCCTGGTGCTGTGCCGGAAAGAGGACATGAGCAAGACTCGACGGGATGTATTGAAAAGCGGTGCGGCGATCACGTCCGTGCCCTTTGTGAGCGGCTGCGGTGGCGGCGAAGACCTGGGCGATGCGCCGGACCAGCAGGCCCAGCGCATCGTCGCGCGGCCGGACGAACCGACTGCCGTGGGGAGCGTGACTCCGTTGGAGCGCGGCACGCCGCCGACACGGCCGACCACGCCGATTGCATCATCCGCGCGCTACCGCAACGGCCACAAGTACCTGTTCCAGAGCTCGTCGTGGGACGTGCAGCAGCCGCGCATTCCCGGCGGTGCGGCGCGCACTGCGGCCTTCGGCCCGACCTCCGAGTTCGTCGATCGCCATTGCGGCTGGCCGTGGGACAAGGTCGGCGGCGACTGGCTCGACCGCGACGGCGAGCGCCACGGGCCGAAACCCTGGGCCAGCATCGTCACGCTGAAGGCGCCGACCTCGCTGGTCAAGGCCTACACCCTCGACGTCACCGACCTGATGAAGAAGGTGGAGGCGGAAGACCGCTGGGCGGCCTTCCGCCTGGCAACGACGCTCGCGCCGCGCAAGATCGCCGGCACCTGGAACAAGACGCATGCCAAGCCGGCGCTGCAGGTGCAGTACACCGACGGCAGCAGCGTGTCGCTGAACTGCATCATCACCAGCGTGATGAAGCCGGGCATTCCGAATTCGGTGGCGCCGATCGTGTCGACGCCGTGTTTCATGGAGTTCGAGCGGCCGACCAAGCCGGTGCTGTCGGCCAGCCTGACGCTGACGGTGGTCGAGCATCCGGGCAATGCCAGCGCCGCCGTCGAGGTGTTCCTGGTCGACCCGCCGTTGAACACGGATCCGGTGCGCCAAGGGGTGGCTGCGTCGGCCGGTCGGCTCGACGCCGGTATCCAATCGGCGCCGGGCATCATCGGCGCGCAGCGCTACGTCGACGGCACCCACCTGGATGAGTTCGTGCACCCGGGGGCGGCGATCAACAAATGGGCGTCGCGCGAATTCGATCCGGCGCTGTGGGGTGGCACGGCGGACAAGACCAAGCTGCCGCACAAGGGACTGGGCAAGCTGATCCGCACGAATGCCGATGGTGTGCCCGAGCTGATCGAGTCCGACTACGCGCTCGAAGGCTTCAAGCCGCTGGCGCCGGGGATGGGCGCGTTGCGCATGCACATGAAGGCCGACGCGACGCAAGATGGCGATGTCGTCGGCTATGGCGGCACCGGCGGCGCGAGCGGCTCGATCTTCATGCCCGAGCCGCTGTTCGGCCGGCTGCCGCGCATCTTCGTGCGCTACTACCTGCGCGTCGGCACGCCCGAAGGCACGCGCTACCTGCGCGATCCGGCCAAGCGTTACCACGTCTATCACAAGGAGGGCCAAGTCGCGGCCAACTGGACCGACTGGGCCGGCAAGTTCGGCCTGACGCCGGACCACACGAACAGCTACGGCGGCGGCAGCGGCTCGTCCGGCGGCGGACGCGGCTGGCAGATGCGCTTGGCCTGGTCGGACTGCGATGCCTTCGTCGGCGGTCCGGACGAAGAGGGTATCCGGCCGGGCTTCCACCTGTACGACTTCGGTCCGCTGAACCCGCCGGGCTACAGCTACGTCGGCGACACCAACTCGATGATCTACTGGGGCAAGCGCGGCGGCCTCGGCGGCATGCTCTACGCGAACGAGTGGTACTGCGTCGAGACCGAGCTGAAGCTCAACACGGTGATGGACAGCTTGCCCGGCTTCCTGCCCGACGGCGAGCTGCGCGCCTGGATCGATGGCCGGCTGGTGTTCGAGCGCACCGGCCTGGTCTTCCGGTCGAAGCCGCTGTACACCGCGGTGCTGCGACCCGACCTGATGGGCCCGGTGCGCGACCTCGGCGTGCGCGCACTGTGGCTGAACTGGTACCACGGCGGGGTGACGCAGAACAGCGTCCCGCGCACGATGTTCATGACCGGCCTCGCCTGGGGCCAGCAGTACATCGGACCGATGAAGATGTGACTACAGGCCGCCGCCCGGCGGCCGACGACACGAACGGCGCGCCCTGACGGCGCGCCGTTTTTCATTTCACCCAGGTATTCAGCTGGATGATCGGCTGCAGCACGGCCAGCACGATCGTCATCACGACGCCGCCCATGCCGACGATCAGCAGCGGCTCGAGGATCGTCGCCAGCGCCATCGAGCGGCGCTGCACTTCGATCGACAGCTGGCGGGCGGCGCGTTCGAGCATCTGCGGCAGCTCGCCGGTCTGCTCGCCGAGCCGCGCGAACATCGGCAGCAGGCCGGGAAAGCGCTTCTTGGCCGCCAGCGCGGCCGCCAGCGGCGCGCCTTCGCGCACCTGCACCAGCGCATCCATCGCGTCGGCGCGCAGTGCGCGGTTGTGCAGCGTCTCGGCCGCGGCCTGCAGCGCCTTCAGGATCGGCACGCCCGAGGCGGCCAGCATCGCCAACGTGCCGGTGAAGCGCGCGGCGTTGTAGCCGCGCGCCAGCCGGCCGAGCACGGGCAGCACCAGCCACGCGGCGTCGAAGCGCAGGCGGAAGGCTTCGCTGCGCAGCGCCACCAGCAGCGCGACGATGCCGCCGGCGACGCCCAGCGCGACCAGCCAGCCCCATTGCCGCACGAAGGCGCTTAAGCCCAGCAGCGCGACCGTCAGCACCGGCAGCGCCTGCTTGCGCGTGGTGAACACGCCGGCGACCTGCGGCACGACGTAGCTGACGAGGAAGATCACGATCACCAGCGCGATCAGCGAGACGATCGCCGGGTACAGCGACGCGCCGATCAGCTTCGCGCGCAGGGCCTGGCGCTCCTCGAGGTCGTCGGCCAGGCGCTCGAGCACCTTGCCGAGCGCGCCGCTCTGCTCGCCGGCGGCGACCACCGCGCGGTACACGTCGTCGAACTCGCGCGGCGCCGTCGCCAGTGCGCGGGCGAAGGGCGCGCCGGCATTGACCTCCGCGCGCAGATGCGAGACGAGCTCGCGCTGCGCGGGCGTCTCGGCCTCGTCGGCCAGCGCGGTCAACGAGCGTTCGAGCGGCAGCCCGGCTCCGACCAGGCCGGCGAGCTGGCGTGTCCACACCGCCAGCATCGTGCTGCTGAAGACGCGCCGCGACCAGCGGCTGGCGCCGCCGGCCTGCACCGCCGCGGCCACCGCATCGACCGCCAGCGGCACCAGCCCCTGCACGCGCAGCTGGCCGCGCGCGGCGCGCGGATTCTCGGCCTCGACCAGGCCGTGCCGCGTCTTGCCGGCGGCATCGAGCGCTTCGTATTTGTAAGCCGGCATGACGCGTTGTTCGCTCGTTATTCGCGGGTCACGCGCAACAGCTCTTCGAGCGAGGTGATGCCCTCGGCGACCAGCCGCTCGCCGTCCTCGCGCATCGTGCGGTAGCCGGCGGCGCGCGCGCTGTCGAAGAGCGCGCTCTCGGCCGCCCGGTTGTGGATCAGCTCGCGCAGCGCGTCGTCGGCGATCATCAGCTCGTAGACGCCGGTGCGGCCCTTGTAGCCGGTGTTGCTGCAGGCGCTGCAGCCGACCGGATGCCAGTGGCCCTGCGGGTCCTGGCGCTTGCATGCCGGGCACAGCTTGCGCACCAGGCGCTGCGCCTGCACGCCGAGCAGCGACGAGCTGAGCAGGAAGGGCTCGACGCCCATGTCGATCAGCCGCGTCACCGCGCTCGGCGCATCGTTGGTGTGCAGCGTCGCCAGCACCAGGTGGCCGGTCAGCGAGGCCTGGATCGCGATCTGCGCGGTCTCGAAGTCGCGGATCTCGCCGATCATGATGACGTCCGGGTCCTGGCGCAGGATCGCGCGCAGCGCCTTCGCGAACGTCAGGTCGATCTTCGGGTTGACCTGCGTCTGGCCGATGCCCGGCAGCTCGTACTCGACCGGGTCCTCGACGGTCAGGATGTTGGTGGTCGAGGTGTCGATGCGGCCGAGCGAGGCGTACAGCGTGGTCGTCTTGCCCGAGCCGGTCGGGCCGGTGACCAGCACGATGCCGTGCGGCTGGTGCACCAGCCGGTCGAAGGCGGACAGCACGTCGCCGCTCATGCCCAGCGCCTCGAGCGTGAACTTCGATTCGGTCTTGTCCAGCAGGCGCAGCACCGCGCGCTCGCCGTGCGCCGACGGCAGCGTCGACACGCGCACGTCGATCGCGCGGCCGCCGATGCGCAGCGAGATGCGGCCGTCCTGCGGCAGGCGTTTCTCGGCGATGTCGAGCTCGGCCATGATCTTCAGCCGCGAGATCAACGCCGCGTGCAGCGCGCGGTTCGGCTGCACCACCTCGCGCAGCGTGCCGTCGACGCGGAAGCGCACCGACGAGCTGCGCTCGTAGGGCTCGATGTGGATGTCGCTGGCCGCGTCCTTGGCCGCCTGGGTCAGCAGCGCATTGAGCATGCGGATGATCGGCGCGTCGTCGGCGGCTTCGAGCAGGTCCTCGACCGCCGGCAGGTCCTGCAGCAGGCGCGACAGGTCGACCGCGCTCTCGACCTCGCCGACCACCACCGCGGCGCTCGATTCGCCGCCGGCATAGGCCGCGGCGATGCGGCCGGCGAGCGTCGCGGCCGCCTCGTGCTCGAAGCTCGAGATCTCGTGCAGCCGCACGACCTCGCTCAGCGCGCTCGGCGACGTGGTTTCGGCCGCCCACAGCGTGCGCTGCGTGCCGTCGTCTTCGAGCAGCAGGTTGTGCGCCTTGGCGAAGGCGTAGGGCAGCGGGTGGTGGCGTTGGGCCATGGCCTACTTCGGGATCGGTGCCGGCACCGGGGCGGGCGCTGGCCCCAGCGGCGGCAGCATCACCGGCTCGGTATTGGGCATCACGATGCCCGATGCCGGCTGCGCGTTCTTCTGCAGCGCACGGATCGATTCGTAGCGGTCCACCGTAAGCGACTGCGCTGTTTGCGCATCGCGGATCACGACCGGGCGCAGGAACACCAGCAGGTTGCTCTTGGCGCGCTTGCGGTTCTCGCTGCGGAACAAGCCGCCGACCAGCGGAATGTCGCCCAGCAGCGGCACCTTGCTTTCGCCGTCGTCGAACTGGTCCTTCAGCTGGCCGCCGAGCACCATGATCGCGCCGTCGTCGACGACGACGGTGGTCTCGATCGAGCTCTTCGTCGTCGTCGGTCCGTTGGTGTCGCGGGCTGACGCGGAGACGACTGCCGAGTTCTCCTGGTAGACCGTCATGCGCACGACGCCACCTTCGCCGATCTGCGGCTTCACGCGCAGCGTCAGGCCGACGTCCTTGCGTTCGACGGTCTGGAATGGATTGACGGTGGCGGAACTGGCGCCGGTGTTGGTGAAGCTGCCGGTCACGAAGGGTACGTTCTGGCCGACGACGATCTTGGCTTCCTCGTTGTCCAGCGCGACCAGGTTCGGCGTCGACAGGATGTTGGTGCCGGACACGGTCTCGAGGAAGCGCGCCAGCGCGCCGAGCGTGTAGATGCCGTTGACGCGGGTCAGCAAGCCGAGATTCAGGCCATTGACGTTCGCGCCGACGTTGACGTTGGCGAGGCTCGTCGTCGACGACAGGTTGATGATGTTGTTCGCCCCGCTGCCGAAGTTGGTGCCGAGCGCCAGCCCGGCGCCGTCACCCTTGTTGCCGAGCAGCCCCTGCCACTGGAAGCCGAACTCGGCGGCCTTCTGCGCGTCCATCTCGACGATCATCGACTCGACGAAGACCTGCGCGCGGCGGCCGTCGAGCTGGTCGATCACCACGCGCATCTGGCGGTAGAGCGGCTCGGCGGCGGTGATGATCAGCGAATTGGTCGCCGGGTCGGCCTGGATGAAACCGCCGGTTGACGGTTGCGCCGAGGCCGCCACCGGTGTCGCCGCGGCTGCCGACTGGCTGCCGGCGATCGCGCCGCCCGCCTGCGGCGTCATCGGCGACGTCGTCGCGCTGGTGGCCGAAGGGCCGCTGCTCGCACCGCTGCCGCTGCCGCCGCCGAAGGCTGCCCGCAGCACCGACGCGAGCTTGGTCGCATCGGCATTCTTCAGGTGCACGACGTAGATGCTGCCCGCCGGACCGTCGCTCGGCCGATCGAGCCGCGCCACCAGCCCGCGGATCGTCGCCAGCCGCGCCGGGTTGGCGGCGCGCACGATCAGCGAGTTGCTGCGCGCGTCGGCGACGATGCTGGTCGCCGCGGTGGCGCCAGGCACGCCGGGCGCGGCCGTCGCGGCACCTTCGCCGATCTTCTGCACCAGCGCCGCGACATCGGCGGCCACCGCATGCTGCAGCGGGATCACGTCGACCTCGGTCGCCGTCGGCTGGTCGAGCGCGGCGATGATGCGGCCCAGCCGTGCCAGGTTGTCGGCGTAGTCGGTGATCACCAGCGAGCTGGTGCCGGGGTTGGCGTTGATCGTGTTGTTCGGGCTGATCAGCGGCCGCAGCACCGCGACCAGGTTGTTGGGGTTCTCGTGGTTGAGCCGGAACACCTGCGTCAGCACCTGGTCGCCGCGCTGCTCGGTGGGCCCGACGACGACGGTGCCGGTCTGCAGCTTGGCCTCGGCCTCGGGCACCACCTTCAGCAGGCCGTTGCTGTCGACCAGCGCGAAGCCCAGCCCGCGCAGCGAGGCGAGGTAGTTGAGCCACGCCTCGCGCACCGGGATCGGCTGCTCGCTGTAGACCGTGATCGAGCCCTTGACGCGTGGGTCGACGAGGATCGGCTGGTCGATCATCGCCGACATCGCGCGGCTGACCGCCTCGATGTCGGCATTGACGAAGTTCAGCGTCACCGGCGCGTTGGAGCGAAAGCGCGGCTGCGCGCTGCGCGCAGGCTGCTGCGCCTGCACGGGGTCGGCGCTGAAGGTCGACAGTGCCAGCAGGCAGGCGAGTGTCAAGGCTGAGGCGTTGAAGGGTCGCACTCGCATGGTCATCCAATCGAAATGACGGACAGCGCCCCTTGGCGCTTGCCGATGATGTTGAGCAGGTTGGCCAGCGCCGCTTCCTGGCCCGGCGCGGCGCGCGCGTCGCCGCGGAAGCGCAGCCGAGCGCCGGTCCATTGGCCGCTGCCGGCGAGCTGCAGCGCGCCGTCCAGCGTCTGCAGCGTCAGCGTTGGCGCGTTGCCGCCGGCGGCGTCGCCGCGCAGCTGCAGCCGGTAGCTGCCCAGCGGATCGACCGGCACCAGCGTCGACGACGCACCTTGCAACTGCAGCTCCAGCGCGCCGTCGAAACGCGGCCGGCCCTCGACCATCTGCAGCGTGAAGCCGGGGCTCGTCAGCTGCAGCGTGCCGCCGAGCTGCAGCGTGTTCCACGGCGTGCCGAGTCCGGCGAGCCAGCGTGCCGGCCAGCGGCCGATGCCACCGGGCCGCGGCGGCAGCACCAGCGTGAAGCCGCCCCACGCCGGCCGCAGCTCGACGCGCAGCTCGTCCTGCAGGCAGCAGCCCTGGCGCGCGCGCAGCACCAGGCCACGCCAATGCGGGCGCAGTTTCCAGTGCAGCCGGCCGGGCAGCGCCGATGCGTCGCGGCTGCCGGGGCCACCGCCGAGCACCAGCACGGCGTCGCCCGACCAGATGCTGCCGCGCGCATCGGCCAGCAGCAGCCGCTCGCCGCTGGCGCGGTGCAGCGCCGTGGCGAGCCAGCCGGCGGGCGCGAACAGCAGCAGCCCGAGCAGCAGCCCGCACGCCACGCCCCACAGCGCGGCCCGCCGCGCCGCATGCTGCAGGCGCTGCCAGGCGCGCTCGGTGAGCGCCGCGCTGCCGGCGAGCGGCTTCACGGCGGGGTCCCCAGCGCCAGCACGACGCTGCCGGCATACGTGCCCTGCGGCGTGCGTTGCAACTGGCTCTCGATGACCCGTGCGCGGGTGTTGATGCGCACCTCGGTCAGCCAGCCGGCGAGTTGCTCGGCCGGCAGCCCGGACACCGTCAGCACCGCACGGTCGCCCTGCAGCACCAGCTTCGCGGCGTCACCGAGCCGGCCGGCGCTGGCCTGCAGCGCGGTGCGCGCCTGGTCGGCCGGCAAGGGCGGAACCGCGCGCAAGGCCTGCGCCTCGGCCGCCAGGCGCTGCATCACCTGCCATTGCGCATCGAGCGCCTCCTGGCGCGCCGGCGCGCTGCGCAGCGTGCGCCAGGCCGGCGTCGTCGCCAGCCACAGCAAATAGGCGCCGAGCACCAGGCCGGCGACGAGCACCATGCGGCGCTCACGCTCGCTGCGCTCGCGCCAGGCGGCGCTCAGCTGATCGCGCCACGCGCGCACGTTCATCGGACCCCCTGCTGCGGCGCGCCGGCGGCGGCCGCGGTGCGCACGACCAGCCGGCCGCCGTCGTGCGTGACCCGCGCGCCGGCCGCTTCGACGCGGGTGCGGAATTGTTCGATCTGCTGCGGCGCCCAGCCGGCCGCCGCCAGGCTCAGCTTGCCGGGCTCGTACTGCAGCTGCTGCACCGGCGCCTGGCCGTCGGGCCAGCCGCGCGCGGCCAGCGCCAGCAGCGGCTCGAAGTCAGCCTCGCCGGGTTGGCCGGCCGCCTGGCGCAGCAGCTCGGTCTCGCGCTGCATCTGCGCCGCCGCGTCGACCACCGAGCGCACCTGCGGATGGCTGCTGCGCAGCAACGCGGTCATCTCCTGCTGGCGCGATTGCAGCTTGCGCTGCTGCTGCCAGGCGTGCAGGTTCAAGCCGACGATCTGCAGCAGCACCAGCGCCGCCAGCCCCCAGCGCACCGGCCGCCAGGCCGGTCCGCGCCACTGCTTGGCCAGCTCGCGCACCGCGCGCATGCCGCGGTGATGCGGTGCCAGCTCGAACTGGCGCAGGTTCCATGGCGAACGTGCGGCGGCGAGCGCCGATTCGGCCTCGGTCTGCACCTGCAGCGGCGCGCCGAGCCAGCGCTCCGCCGCGGCGACCACCGAGGGCTCGGCGGTCCAGCGCAGCTCATGGGCCAGCCAGCCTGCCTGGCGCGAGCGTGCCAGGCCGCCGGCCAGCGGGATCGTCAGCACACCTTCACCATCGGCCAGCGTCAGCCAGGGCGCCGCGGCATCGCCGCCCTCGCCGTGGCCGGCCGGGTAGACATGGGCCTGGCCGGGCTCCTGCGGCCACAGCGCCGGCACGACGCGTTCCAGCGTCAGCCCGGCCTGCTCGATCGCCGCGATCCAGCCGGCGATCCAGGGGCGGTGCAGCGCGGCGACCCAGGTCGGCTGCGCCGGCTTCGCCTGCGGTGCCAGCGCCAGGTGGATCTGCTCGTCGTCGTCGAGCAAGGCCTCTTCCAGCATCCCGAGCAGCGCCGCGCGCAGGCGCCCGGCCGGGGCTTTCGGCAGCGGCAGCCGATGCCAGCCGATCTCGCCCGGCGGGGCGACCGCGATCACGCTGTCGGCGCGTGGCAGCTCGGCCAGTGGCGCCCGCCCTTGCGCGGTGACGACGAGGCCGTCGGCGCTGAGCACGTAGGCGAGCGGCACCGAAGCGGCGTCCGGCGGGACGCTGCCGGAACGCGCACGGGGCGGCAACTGGATGACGAGCATCGGCATAGGCTAGCGGGAGGACGTAAAGACTGATTGCGGCACTCGCTCGTCACCCGGAACGGTGCGCCGGCACGTGGGCGGGGCCGCATTGTGGCAAACGCCCCATGGCAACCGGCCGGCGTTCAAGACCCGGGCGCCAGCACCAGGTGCTGGCGCTGCCGCTGCAGCAGCACGACGTTGGTCTGCTCGCGCTTGAGCAGTGCGGTTTCCTCGAGCACGCGATCGTCGAGCCGCATGCGGCCGCGGAGCTCGAAGTACTGCGATGTCACGCCGACGCGCGCGGCCAGCAGCTGCCACTGCGCGTCGGTGAGGGGGAGATTGAGGTGGCGGCGCGCATCGTCGACCGACAGGGGTCGTTGCTGGCGCGCCTGCACCAGGCGCTCGGCGGCGCCCGGATCGACGCCGAACACGGCGGCGAGCACCTCGCGCGGCGCGGTGTTCAGGTTCACCGGGGCGATCGCGCTCGCGCCCGAGGCCGGTGGCTGCAGCCAGACCAGCGGCCGCAGGCGCTCGATGCTCGCCGCGTCAATGCCAAGCCAGGCCAGGTCTTCCAGGCGCACCGGCAGCAGCGGCGCATCGGCCGCCGTGCCGGCGGTGGCCGCCGCCAGCCCGTTGGCCAACCGCTCGGGGATGTCGGCCGCGACGCCGGCCTGCGCGCACAGCTGCTTGAGCACGTCGAGCTCGCCCGGCACCACCTTGCGCTCGGCATCGACCAGCTGGCGCAGGTTGTAGCGGGCCTGCGCGTCGACGATCGAGCCGGACAGGAAGGCCTCCGGGCCGCCATCGTCGGCGTTGTTGTCCTTGTCGGCGGCGAGGAAGGTCGACAGCCGGGCTTCCTCCAGCGGCTTGGCCCAGGTCTCGTTCAGGTTGTCGGTCGGCACCTCGCCCTTGTTCTGGTTCTGCAGGTCGGCGCGCGCATCCTCGCGCAGGAACAGCCGCGCCCAGTCGATCGCGCCGTTGAGGATCCATGCGAGCTGCGCGCGGCCGCGCTCGGCGATCTCGACCTGCACCGCGCGCCACTGCTGCCAGACCATGCCGGCGGCCAGCGTCGCGACCAGCGTCAGCAGCACCATCGCGACCAGCAGCGCGGCGCCGCGCTGGCGCGAACGTGGGCGACATGTGCGGCTCATGCGGCCTGCGGTCCGAGCGCGATGTCGCGCGTCAGCTTGCCCTGCGGCAGCTCGATGACGATGCGCACGCCGGTCGGCAGCAGCACCTTCGGGGCCTGCTGCGCTGGCTGCTGTTGCGGCGACGCTTGCTGCGGCGACGGCTGCGTGGTCGGCGGCGTCGCGACATCGCCGCTCGACTGCGCATTGCTCCAGCCGCCGCGATAGAAGTACACCTGCCACGAGCCGACCCCCTCGAGCAGCGTCAGCTGCCCCGGCTCCTGGCCTTGCAGCTGCTGGCTGGCCATCCACGCTTCCTGCAGCACCGCGGCGCGTGTCGTGGCCGGCCCGGCCCAGCGCTGCCAGCGGCCTTCGCGCAGCGCCCAGACGACCACCTGCAGTCCGGCGTCGCTGCGCCGGGTCAGCCGCAGCGCGCCGCCGTCGAAGCTCAGCGCCGGCACGCTGGCGCTCTCCTGCAGTGCCAGCAGATCCTGTTCGAACTGACCGATGACGGCCGACAGCTTCAGGCTCTGCTCCGATGCCGCCTGGGCGATCTCGCGCGAGCGCGCCATGCTGTCGACGCCGCGCCAGCCGATCACCGCGATCACCGCCATGATCAGCAGCGCGACCATGACCTCGACGAGCGTGAAGCCGCGTTCGCTGGCGGGCATCTAGATGCGTCCCAGGATGGTCGACAAGGAGACCAGCAGCTGGCCCTGCTCGTCGAGCACGCGCGCTTCGACGCGGCGGAAGTTCGGGTTCGGCGTCGGCCGCACCTGCAGCTGGCCGCGGTAGTCGCGGCCGAGCTGCTGGCAGGCGAAGTCGCTGTCGCCGGTGCCGGGGAACTGGCGCGCCAGGCGCAGGTTCGTCAGCTGGTTGTCGGCGCACCATTGCGCGGCGGTGACGTCGCCCAGGCGCTGGGCATTGTTGGTCAGCGCGCCGGCGGCCTTCAGGCCGGTCGACAAGGCGATCGCGACGATGGCCAGCGCGACCAGCACCTCGACGAGCGTGAAGCCCCGGCGCTCGCGGATGTTCATGGCGTGCCCGCGGCCGGTTCAGGCGTCAGCGTCGCGAACGGTGCGAGGCCGTCGGTCGCGACGACCACCTGCTGCTCGCCCAGTCGCAGCGTGATGCGCTGCGCACCGATCAGCGGCTCGGGACCCAGGCGCAGCGCGCGCGCACCGTCGATCTCGGCTTGCAGGTCCTCGTTGAGCCAGTGCTGCGGCAACTTCAACTGCGTCGGCAGGCCGACGAATCGAAAACCTTCGCCCGGCGTGTTGCTGCCGAGCTCGAAGCGCACCGGCAGGCCGAGTGCGCGCGCCTCGGCGCGGCCGGCCTCGAGCAGCGCCGACAAGCGCGCCGCTTCCTGTTCCAGGCGCGCGGCCGACGGGTCGCGCAGCGCGAGCGCCGTCAACCCGGCGGCGATGGCCACCAGCACCAGCACGACCAGCAGCTCCACGAGCGTGAAGCCACGGCGACGCCTACTGCCAGGAACCGATGTCGGCGTCCTTGCCCTCACCGCCGGCTTGGCCGTCGGCGCCGAAGCTGAACACATCGATTTCCGCCTTCACGCCGGGGTTGACGTACTGATAGGGCTGGCCCCAGGGGTCCTTGGGCAGTTTTTCCAGGTACGGCCGCCAGTTCGGCGGCGCCGTGCCGCTGGTCGGCTTGCGCACCAGGGACTCCAGGCCTTGTTCCGCGCTCGGATAGCGCTGGTTGTCGAGCTTGTAGAGCTTCAGCGCCTGCATCAGGTTGTTGACGTCGGTGCGCGCGGCGGTGGCCCGGGCATCGTCGGTGCGGTCGAGCAGGTTCGGCACGATCAGGCCGGCGAGCACGCCGATGATCACCAGCACGACCAGCAGCTCGATCAGCGTGAAGCCGCGCGGCGCGGCCGGTCGGCGAGGGATCGTTCGGGTCAGGGTCGGCATGGGCGCTGAGTGTCGGGGCCGCTCGGGCCAAAGCGCTGAATGATAATCGCCGCATGAGTTCGCGCCTGTTCGCGTTTGTCATCTGGGCGGTCGTCGCCGCGAGTGCTGCGTTCTGGGGATTTCGGCTGTTAGCAAAGCCGGTGCCGGTGCCGCCGCAGGCGACGCAGGCGCAGGCCGCGATGACGCCGGCGGCCGGCGACCTGACGCGCCTGTTCGGCGCGCCGGCGGCTGACGCGGTGGCCGAGGCGGCGCCGCAGCCAGGGGTCGAGAGCCGCTTCAAGCTGCTCGGCGTCGTCGCGCCGGCGGTCGGCCAGCGCAGCGGCCTGGCGCTGATCGCCATCGACGGCGGCGCGGCGAAGGCCGTGGCGCTGGGCGGCCGGGTCGACGGCGAGTGGACGCTGGTGGCGATCAGCCACCGCCGCGTCGAGCTCGGCGCGGGCCGTGCGGGCCAGCCGAACGTGGCGCTGGAGCTGCCGGCATTGGCGGAGGCCGCGCGCGGCGAGTTGCCGTCGCCGGGTGCCGCGCCGAGCCCGGTGCCGCCGCAAGCCGCGCCGAGGCAGCCGCCGCAGCCACAGCCGGCACCGATGATGCGGCGCCCCGCACAACCGCTCCCATTCGGCGTGACGCCGAATCCGTCGGCGAACCCGCAGCCCAATCCGCCGCCCTTCGGTGTCACGCCGTCGGGCGCGGCGATGCCCGCGCCGATGGCGCCGAGCGAGCCGGTGACGGCCGTTCGCTGAAGGCGGCGCGGCAACTAGCCGGGCAAGGCCGCGCTGTCGTCGAAGCCGCTGTCGCCGGGCATCGTCGACGGCCGCGACGGCCCCGGATCCTCGCCGTCGGCCAGCTCGGTCAGCAGCGCCGCGGCGCTGCGCACCAGCGGCCACGACAGGCAGGCGCCGGTGCCATCCACGCTGTCGAGGCCCAGCTCGAGCAAGGCGGTGGCGTTGAACAGGTTCAGCGCCTGGTCCAGCCCGCGGTGGCTGTGGCTGCGGCAGAACACGCAGTAGTCGGTGACCGACGAGGCGATGCGCGAGGCGACCATCAGCGCCGCGCAGGCCGCCATGCCGTCGACCATGATCAGGTGGCGCTTGCTGGCCGCGACCAGCATCACGCCGACCATCACCGCGGTCTCGAAGCCGCCGAAGGCCGCCAGCACCTCGACCGCATCGGTGACCTCGCGGTGTCGGCCCTGCGCGCCCTGGGCGATCATCATCAGGTGCGTCAGCGCCTCGCCGCTCATCTGCGGGCCGCTGACCAGCAGGTCGCGCACGGGGCTTTGCGTCAGCCGCGCCAGCACCAGCGCCGCCGCCTCGTGCGCGCCGACGCCGATGCCGGCGCAGGCCACCAGGTTGCCGCGCAGCGCGTCGCCGATTTCCATGCCGGCGCGGATCGCCGCATGCGCCTGGTCGAGCGCCATCGCCGGGCCGACGCGCGCATTGCGCGTGCCGTGGGCGATCTTGCGCGGCATCAGCCGCTCGTGCGGCGCGAGCTCGGCGGCCAGCCCGCAATCGATCACCGACAGCTCCAGGCCGAGGATGCGCGCGAACACCGAGACCGGCAGTTGCGCGCTCAGCAGCTGGGCGACCTGCTCGTGCGACTGCGGCAGGTGCGGCGTCTGGATGCCGTCGACCGCCAGGCCGTGGTCCGACGCGAAGATCACCACCTGCGGATCGCGGAAACGCGGCTTCAGCGTGTTCTGCATCAGCCCGAGCCGCACGGCGACCGGTTCGAGCTCGCCCAAGCTGCCGACGACCTCGACGCGGCGTTCGAGCTTGTCGATCAGCGCGCGCTCGAGCAGCGGACTGGAGGTCGGCGAGATCAGCGAGCGGTTCAGCGACATGCTCGAAGTGTAAGCAGCGCGACGCCGCCGCGGGGAAGCCGGTGCAGGTGTCAGCGCAGGAACAGCCGATACACCGGGTTGTCGGTCTGTTCGACGTAGGGGTAGGCCAGCGCGTCGAGGAAGTCCTTGAACGCGCGCTGGTCGCTGCGCGGCACCTGGATACCGACGAGGATGCGGCCGTAGTCCGCGCCCTGGTTGCGGTAGTGGAACAGGCTGATGTTCCATTCGGGATGCATCGACGACAGGAAGCGCATCAGCGCGCCAGGCCGCTCGGGAAAGACGAAGCGGAACAGCCGCTCGTCCTCGGCCAGCTCGCTGCGGCCGCCGACCATGTGGCGCACATGCTCCTTGGCCAGCTCGTCGTCGGTCAGGTTGACGGTCGGGAAGCCGTGGCGCTCGAAGCTGCGCGCGATCTTGTCGGCTTCGTCGCGGCGGCTGATCGCGATGCCGACGAAGACATGCGCCTGCTGCGGATCCGAGATGCGGTAGTTGAATTCGGTCACCGCGCGCGGCCCGATCAGCTCGCAGAAGCGGCGGAACGAGCCGCGCTCCTCGGGGATCGTCACGGCATACAGCGCCTCGCGCTGCTCGCCGACCTCGGCGCGCTCGGCGACGAAGCGCAGGCGGTCGAAATTCATGTTCGCGCCGCAGGTGATCGCCACCAGCGTCTGGCCCTTCAGCTTGTGCTGGGCGACGTACTGCTTGATCGCCGCGACGCCTAATGCGCCGGCCGGCTCGAGGATGCTGCGCGTGTCCTGGAACACGTCCTTGATCGCGGCACAGACTTCGTCGGTGTCGACGATGACGAAATCGTCGACCAGCGTGCGCGCGAGGCGGAAGGTCTCCTCGCCGACCAGCTTGACCGCGGTGCCGTCGGAGAACAGGCCGACGTCGGTCAGCGTCACGCGCTTGCCGGCCTTGACCGAGCGCACCATCGCGTCGGAGTCGCGCGTCTGCACGCCGATCACCTTCACGTCCGGCCGCACCGCCTTGATGTACGAGGCCACGCCGGCGATCAACCCGCCGCCGCCGATGGCGACGAAGACGGCATCGAGCGGGCCCTGGTGCTGGCGCAGGATCTCCATGCCGATCGTGCCCTGTCCGGCGATCACGTCCGGGTCGTCGAACGGGTGCACGAAGGTCAGGTCCTCGGCCTGCTGCAGCAGCAGCGCCTGCTGGTAGGCGTCGGAATAGCTGTCGCCGTGCAGCACCACCTCGCCGCCGAGTGCGGCGACGGCGTCGATCTTCAGCTTCGGTGTCGTCACTGGCATCACGATCACCGCGCGGCAGCTCAAGCGGCGCGCGCTCAGCGCGACGCCTTGCGCATGGTTGCCGGCCGAGGCGCAGATGACGCCGCGCTCGAGCTGCTCCTTCGTCAGGTGCGCCATCTTGTTGTAGGCGCCGCGCAGCTTGAAGCTGAACACCGGCTGCTGATCCTCGCGCTTGAGCAGCACGTGGTTGCCCAGGCGCCGCGACAGGTTGCGCGCCGCGTCGAGCGACGATTCGATCGCCACGTCATACACCCGGGCGGTGAGGATCTTCTTCAGGTAGTCGGGATGCTTGACGCGCGCCATGGCCGGCAGGACTTTCGGGCGAGGGAAGGGCGCGGGATGATAAGGCGCCGCCCGAAAGAAAAAGGCCCGGGGCTTGAGGCCCCGGGCCGAATCCACCATTGGGGGTGGAGGAGACAATCGGTCGCATCAACCAGATGGTGCGATGCAGCGAAGCCAGTCTAACGTCGAGGATGTTGCGCTGCAATATGATGACCGCGATCAGTTCTAGGGTGGGCGCTCCAGGCGCTGGTGCGCACCGCCCGCGCAAGGTGCGCTGCACGCACCGACGGAGTGGATGACGATGGAGTGCACGATTCGCTGGGTGCCCGATGCCGGCATGGCGATGGTCGCCGAGACCGGCAGCGGCCACCTGCTGACGATGGACGGCGCGCCCGATGGCGGCGGCCGCAATCTCGCGCCGCGGCCGATGGAGACGCTGCTGGCGGGTGCCGGCGGCTGCACCGCCTACGACGTCGTGCTGATTCTGAAGCGCGGCCGCCATGACGTGACCGACTGCCGCCTGAAGCTCGAGGCCGAGCGCGCGCCGAGCGACCCGAAGGTCTTCACGCGCATCCACATGCACTTCGTCGTCAGCGGGCGCAACCTGCCGGAGGCAGCGGTGGCGCGGGCGATCGCGCTGTCGCACGAGAAGTACTGTTCGGCGACCGTGATGCTCGGCAAGACGGCCGAGATCAGCACCAGCCACGAGATCGTCGCGGTCTGAGTTGAATGCGCCTGTCTAGGCAGGCGGATCAGATCACGTGCGCGGTGCGCGTCATCACGCGCGCCGCAGCGCGCATCAACCAGCGCACCGGCGCGGGCATCGGCGCGGCACCGGCCTGGTGGGCTTCGTCCGCATGGCGCGCTTCGTCGGCCTGCATCACGCTGACGACGGCGCGTGAGCGCTGGTCCGCGGCGGGCAGGCGCTCGAGGTGGCTGGCCAGGTGCTGTTCGACCTGACGCTCGGTCTCGACGACGAAACCCAGGCTGTAGCGATCCCCGGCGCGGCCGGCCACGAGGCCGATCGTGAATGCGCCGGCGTACCACAGCGGGTTCAGCAGGCTGGTGCGGTCGCCGAGCTCGTCGAGCCGGCGCTCGGTCCACGCCAGATGGTCGGTCTCGTCGCGCGCGGCCGCGCGCATCTGCGCACGCAGGGCGGGCGTGCGCGCGGTCAACGCCTGCGCCGCGTAGAGCGCCTGCGCGCAGACCTCGCCGACATGATTGACGCGCATCAGCGCGCCCGAGAGGCGGCGCTCCGGCTCGGACAGCGGCGTCGCCGCGGCCTGGGGCATCGGTCGTGCCGAGCTGGCACTGCGGCTCAAGGTGCGCAGCGCCATGTCCGCGCTGTTGATCAGCGCATCGATTCCTGACATGCGGCAAGCATAGCGCAGCCCTCTGGAGACGCCGCTCCGAAGGGGCCGCAAAGGCTCTGATCGGGCCTTCAACGGCGCCGATTTAGCCGTTGTTGGGAGGCAACAAGTAGCCGGCTTTTTCGGCCCATTTCTTTGCAACCCATGCAGCCGTCTGGTGGAATAGCCGCAACTTCCGATGAGGAGGTTGGCCTGACCGGCCCGCGCCGTTCCCGGTGGGCGGGTTCTCTACGGGATCGGGACCTCTTGTTCAACCTAGGAGATAGTCGCAATGAAAAAGTCTCTGCTCGCTCTCGCCATGCTCGCTTCTTTCGCGGGCGTTGCGTCTGCGCAGTCGTCGGTCACGCTGTTCGGTATCGTTGACGCCGGTGTGGCGCGCCTGACGGCCAAGACGACCACGGGCAGCAAGTCCGTCACGGGCATGGTTAATTCCGGTCTCAACAGCAGCCGCCTCGGTTTCCGCGGTGTTGAAGACCTCGGTGGTGGCCTGCGCGCTGCCTTCCACATCGAGGGTCAGCTGTTCAACGACAGCGGCGATGGTCGTGGCACCGGCCTGCCGTTCGACTTCCAGCGCCGTTCGACCGTCAGCCTGCTGGGCGGTTTCGGTGAAGTCCGCCTCGGCCGTGACTACACCCCGACCTTCTTGAACGTCAGCGCCTACGACGTCTTCGGCACCAACAGCGTCGGCACCTCGCTGGCCACCAGCATGCTGGTCGGCCTCGGCGTCGCGAACCAGGGCAATACGCGCCAGAACAACTCCGTCGGATACTTCCTGCCGGGCAACCTGGGTGGCTTCACTGGCCAGTTCATGTTCGGCTTCGCCGAGAACACCTCGGGCACGCGCAAGGCCAACCAGTTCATCGGCACCCGCCTCGGCTACGCCGCCGGCCCGCTGAGCGTGCACGGTGCCTATGGCGAGAGCCAGGCCGCTGTCGCTGCGAACGACATCAAGTACGCCAGCATCGGCGCGTCGTACGACCTCGGCGCCGTCAAGCTGATGGGCTACTTCGCTCGCGAGAAGGCCGACAGCGGCTTCCGCGTCGAAGCCGCTCAGATCGGTGCCAGCGTGCCGCTGGGCCAGGGCGAACTGCGCACCTCGTTTGCGCGTTACGACATCAAGACGACCGCGCTGCGCGACGCCGACTGGAACAAGTTCGCGATCGGCTACGGCTACAACCTGTCGAAGCGCACGCAGCTGTACTCGACGTACGCCCGCGTGAGCAACAAGGGTGGCCAGGTCAAGACCGTGACGGACAACGGTCTGGGCTTCACCGGCGTGACGATCCTCGGCGGCAAGACCGCGACGGGTCTGGAAGCCGGCATTCGCCACATCTTCTGATCGGGCGCCGGCCTAGAGCGCCGGTCGTCCATCAGTTTCGCGGCGGACATCCGTTCGCCCGCAAACCGCCCCTCGGGGCGGTTTTCTTTTTGCAGATTCCTTCCGCAGCGCCATGCCGGACGATTCAAGGGAACCGGTGTTTCCCCTTTTGCGCCCGGCATGCGTTTTGCGGATCATGGCGCCCTTGTCCGCCAACGCACGAGCGCGGTGCGGGAATGCTTTTGGCCGGCCACAAGCCGGCGAATGCGCCCCGCGCCACCACAGTTACCCGCGATGCTTGCATTTATCCTCCGCCGCCTGATCCAGGCCATGATCGTGATGCTCACGGTGGCCTTCATTGCCTTCATGCTGTTCCAGTATGTCGGCGACCCCGTGACCAATTTGCTCGGCCAGGACGCGACACCACAGCAGCGCGAAGACCTGCGCCGCGACCTGGGTCTCGACCAACCCTTCTTCGTTCAGTTCGGCAAGTTCATCGGCAATGCCGTGCAAGGCGAATTCGGCCTGAGCCTGCGCCAGGGCCGCAAGGTTTCGGTGCTCATCGCCGAACGCTTCCCGGCGACGCTCGAACTGGCCACCGTCGCCGCGGTGCTCGGCCTGCTGCTCGGCATCCCCCTGGGCGTCTTTGCCGCACTCAAGCGCGGCAGTTTCATGTCGCAGGTGGTGATGACCGGCTCGCTGCTCGGCGTGTCGCTGCCGAACTTCCTGATCGGCATCCTGCTGATCCTGGTCTTCGCCGTGACCTTCAAGTGGCTGCCGAGCTTCGGCCGCGGCGACGTGGTGTCGCTGGGCAACCTGAGCACCGGCCTGCTGACCGTCGACGGCCTGAAGCACCTGGTGCTGCCGGCCTTCACGCTGTCGCTGTTTCCGATGACGCTGGTGCTGCGCCTGGTGCGCGCCGAGATGCTCGAGGTGCTGCGCACCGACTACATCAAGTTCGCGCGCGCGCGCGGCCTGCCGGACCGTGCCGTCTATTTCCGCCATGCGCTGAAGAACACGCTGGTGCCGGTGATCACGATCGCCGGCCTGCAGCTGGGCGCGATCATCGCGTTCGCGATCGTCACCGAGACGGTCTTCCAGTGGCCCGGCATGGGGCTGCTGTTCATCCAGGCGGTGCAGTTCGCCGACATCCCGGTGATGGCGGCCTACCTGTGCCTGATCGCCCTGATCTTCGTCACCATCAACCTGGTGGTGGACTTGCTGTACTTCGCGGTCGACCCGCGGCTGCGCATCGAGCGCAGCACTGCCGGACACTGACATCATGACTATCGAAAATTCCTTGGCGCCGACGGTTGCGCCAGGCGCCCTGGCGCGCTTCCTCGACGGCGACGTCTGGCACTCCTTCAAGAACTCGCCGGTGGCGATCGTCGCGTCGATCGTCGCGATGCTCTGCATCATCTGCGCGCTGTTCGCCAACTGGATCGCGCCGCACAACCCGCTCGACCTCGCGACCCTCGAATTGATGGACGCGCGGCTGCCGCCGGCCTGGGAGCCGGAGGGCAAGTCGAAGTACTGGCTCGGCACCGACGACCAGGGCCGCGACATCCTGTCGGCGCTGATGTACGGCTCGCGCATTTCGCTGTTCGTCGGCTTTGCGTCGGTGCTGGTGTCGGTGGTCGTCGGTGTCGGGCTGGGGCTGCTGTCGGGCTTCGTCGGCGGCCGCGTCGATGCCTTCATCATGCGCGTGTGCGACGTGATGCTGTCGTTCCCGTCGATCCTGATCGCACTGCTGATCGATGGCGTCGGCCGCGCGATGTTCCCGAACGCGCACGACACCCTGGCCTTCACGGTGCTGATCATCGCGATCTCGCTGACCGGCTGGGTGCAGTACGCACGTACCGTGCGCGGCTCGACGATGGTCGAGCGCCAACGCGAGTACGTGCAGGCCGCGCGTGTCATCGGCGTCTCGCCGGCCCGCATCATGCGCAAGCACGTGCTGCCCAACGTGATGGGCCCCGTGCTGGTGCTGGCGACGATTCACATCGCGACCGCGATCATCACCGAGGCCACGCTGTCATTCCTCGGTGTCGGCGTGCCCCCGACCTCGCCGTCGCTCGGCACGCTCATTCGCGTCGGGCAGGACTTCCTGTTCTCCGGCGAATGGTGGATCACCATTTTCCCAGGGATGGTGCTGATCATGATCGCGCTGTCGGTCAACCTGCTGGGCGACTGGCTGCGCGACGCGCTGAACCCGCGCCTGCGTTGAAGAGAAGTCCCATGACTGCCCCATTGCTTGAAGTCAAGAACCTGCGCGTCGAGTTCCCGACGCGCCGCGGCACGCTGCGCGCGCTGGACGACATCTCCTTCGACATCGCGCCCGGCGAGATCCTCGGCGTCGTCGGCGAGTCCGGTGCCGGCAAGTCGCTGACCGGTGCCTCGATCATCGGCCTGCTCGAGCCGCCCGGCCGCATCGGTGCCGGCGAGATCCGTCTCGCCGGCAAACGCATCGACAACCTGCCGCACGAGAAGATGCGCGAGATTCGTGGCCGCCAGATCGGCGCGATCTTCCAGGACCCGCTGACCTCGTTGAATCCGCTGGTGACGATCGGCAGCCAGCTGATCGAGACGATCCAGGTGCACCTGCGCGTCAGTTACGACGACGCGCGCAGGCGTGCGATCCACCTGCTGCAGGAAACTGGCATTCCGGCCGCCGAGCAGCGCATCGACCAGTACCCGCACCAGTTCTCCGGCGGCATGCGCCAGCGCGTGGTGATCGCCCTCGCGCTCGCCGCCGAGCCGAAGCTGATCGTCGCCGACGAGCCGACGACCGCGCTCGACGTGTCGATCCAGGCACAGATCATCAGTCTGCTGAAGCGGCTGACAAAGGACCATGGCGCGGCGGTGATGCTGGTGACGCACGACATGGGCGTCATCGCCGAGTCGTGCGACCGCGTCGCGGTGATGTACGCCGGCCGCATCGCCGAGATCGGCCCGGTGGCCGACGTGATCCACCGCCCGAAGCATCCGTACACGGTCGGCCTGATGGGCTCGATCCCGTCGATGGACATCGACCGCGAGCGCCTGATGCAGATCGACGGCGCGATGCCGCGGTTGAACGCGATTCCGACCGGCTGTGCGTTCAACCCGCGCTGCCCGCGCGTGTTCGAGCGTTGCCGCCGCGAGCGGCCGGACCTGATGCCCGCCGGCGCGACGCGCGCGGCGTGCTGGCTCAATGCAGTGGAACCTGCGGCCGCGGCCGCAGCAGTGGTGACGACGGGGGCGAGTGCATGACGGCGCTGGTGGAGGTCAGCGGGCTGGCCAAGGTATTCGATGTTTCGGCGCCGTGGTTGAACCGCGTGCTGGAGCGCAAGGCGCGCCAGTTCGTGCACGCCGTCGACGGTGTCAGCTTCAAGATCGAGAAGGGCAAGACGCTGGCGCTGGTCGGCGAATCAGGTTGCGGCAAGAGCACCGTGGCGCGGCTGCTGGTCGGCCTGTACGGTCCGACCCGCGGCACGGTCCGCTTCGACGGCCAGGACACGCAGACGATGTTGTCGACGCCCGCCGGTCGCACGCTGCACCGGCGCATGCAGATGATCTTCCAGGATCCGTATGCCAGCCTGAACCCGCGCTGGAAAGTGCGCGACATCGTCGGCGAGCCGCTGCGCGAGCACGGCCTGGTGCCCGATGACGAAGCGCTGAAGAAGCAGGTCGGCGAGCTGCTGTCCTCGGTCGGCCTGGCGCCGGGGGACATGGAGAAGTTTCCGCACCAGTTCTCCGGTGGGCAGCGCCAGCGCATCTCGATCGCGCGGGCGCTGGCGACGCAGCCGGAGTTCCTGGTCTGCGACGAGCCGACCTCGGCGCTCGACGTCTCGGTGCAGGCGCAGGTGCTGAACATCATGAAGGACCTGCAGCGCCAGCGCGGGCTCACGTACCTGTTCATCTCGCACAACCTGGCGGTGGTGCGGCATGTCAGCGACAACGTCGGCGTGATGTACCTGGGCCGGCTGGTCGAGCTGGCGGACAAGGCCACGCTGTTCTCGAACCCGCGCCATCCGTACACGCGCATGCTGCTCGACGCGATCCCCGACATCGCGATGACCGGCCGGGCGCGCACGCCGGTGCAGGGCGAGGTGCCGAATCCGCTGAACCCGCCGAGCGGCTGCGCCTTCCATCCGCGCTGCCCGCATGCCAACGCGCGCTGCTCGGCCGAGCGGCCGGAGCTGACCTCGTTCAAGGGCATCCAGGTCGCCTGCCACGCGGTGACCGAAGGCCGGATCTGAGCGCGCCTGCCGGCTGAGCCTTCAGCGGGCCGGTGGCGTTGCGGACGCCGCCTTGGCCGGCGCCGAGGCCGCCGGCGCCGGCAGGTACAGCGGCCCCGGCTGGCCGCAGCCGACGACCGCCGCCACCACGAGGGCGAGGGTCAAGCTGCGCGTGACTACACTGGAAGTCAATTTCATCGCCGCATGATATCGACCATGACTTCCACCGCCACGCCGCTGTCGGACAGCGAATACCACCAACGCACCGATGCCGTGCTGGCCGGCATCGAGGCGACGATCGACGGCTGGCTGCAGGACGATGTCATCGACATCGACATCCATCGCACCGGCGGATTGCTCGAGCTGAGCCTGCCCGACGGCAGCAAGATCATCATCAATACGCAGCCACCGCTGCACGAGCTGTGGCTGGCGGCGCGCAGCGGCGGGCACCACTACCGCTACAGCGACGGGCGCTGGCTCGATACCCGCGACGACAGCGAATTCTTCGCGTCCTTGTCGGCCTTCGCCAGCGAGCAGGCCGGCCAGGCGCTGCACTTCTCCGCGCGCTGATCCGCGCGCTGCAGCGCGATCAGCGCCGGAACAGGTCGAGGATGCTGCGGCGTTCCTCGTCGCTCGGCGCGTGCGGCGTCTTGTCGTCCAGGCCGACGCTGCTGACGCCGGCGCCGGCACCGTACTCCTCGAACACCCAGTCGCTGCCGCGCTGGATCAGGCCCTCGGGCACTGCCGATTCCTGCACCGGCAGGCGCTTCAGCGCATGCGCCATGTACTCGATCCACACCGGCAGCGACAGGCCGCCGCCGGTTTCGCGGTCGCCCAGCTTGCGCGGGTTGTCGTAGCCGATCCAGACCACGGCCGCCAGGTTGGGTTGATAACCGGCGAACCACGCGTCCATCGAGTCGTTCGTCGTGCCGGTCTTGCCGTACAGGTCGGCGCGCTTGAAGACCTGGTAGACCTGCGCTGCCGTGCCGGCGCGGGTGACCTCGCCCATCAGCTGGGCCATCACATAGGCATTGCGCTCGTCGATCACGCGCATCGATTCGTCGACCGGCTTCGGCGGCGTATCGAGCAGCAGGCGCCCCTTGCTGTCGGTGATGCGCGTGATCAGGGCCGGATTGACGCGGTGGCCGCCGTTGGCGAAGACGGCGTAGGCGCCGACCATCTGCATCGGCGTCACCGAGCCCGCGCCGAGGGCCATGGTCAGGTAGGGCGGATGCTTGTCAGCCTCGAAGCCGAAGCGGGTGATCCACTCCTGCGCGTAGTGCACGCCAACCGACTGCAGCACGCGGATCGAGACCATGTTCTTCGACCTGGCCAGGGCCTGGCGCAAGGCCATCGGGCCCTCGAACTTGCCGTCGTAGTTCTTGGGTTCCCAGGGCTGGCTGCCGGTCGAGCCGGCGTCGAAAAAGAGCGGCGCGTCGTTGACCACCGTCTGCGGCGTGAAGCCCTTTTCCAGCGCGCTCGAATAGATGAAGGGCTTGAAGCTCGAGCCGGGTTGGCGCCAGGCCTGCAGCACGTGGTTGAACTTGCTCTTGCCGAAGTCGAAACCGCCGACCAACGCGCGAATCGCGCCGGTGGAAGGCTCCATCGACACGAAGGCGCCTTCGACCTCCGGCTGCTGGGTCAGCGTCCACTCGCCCTTGGGGCCCTTGACCGCCCGCACCACCGCGCCGCGCCGGATCTGCGTCTTCGGTCCGGCCTTGTCGGACAGGCCCGAGGTCACCGGCTTCAACCCGTCGCCGGTGACGGTGATCGCCTCGCCGGACTGCAGCACCGCCACCACCTTGCGCGGCGAGGCCTCCATCACGACGGCGGCCTTCAGCTCGTCGTTGTCCGGATGGTCGGCAAGCGCTTCGGCAATGCGCGCGTCGAGGTCCTTCGGGTCCTTCGGCAGGTCGACGTAGTCTTCCGGACCGCGGTAGACCTGACGCCTCTCGTAGTTCAGCAGACCCCGGCGCAATGCGCGGTAGGCGGCGGCCTGGTCGGCGGCGTCGACGGTGACGTGCACGTTCAGGCCGCGTGTCGTCGTCTCTTCGCCGTACTGGCTGTGCACCAGCTGGCGCACCGTCTCGGCGACGTACTCGGCATGCACGCCGCTGTCGACCGGCGTGCGGTAGCGCAGCACCTGCTTGCGCGCGGACTCGGCCTGCTCCTCGGTGATGAAGCCGTTCTCGACCATGCGCTGGATGATGTACTGCTGCCGCCGCGCCGCGCGCTGCGGATTGGCGATCGGGTTGTAGGCCGAGGGCGCTTGCGGCAGGCCAGCGAGCATCGCGGCCTCGGCGATCGTCACGTCCTGCAGCGGCTTGCCGAAGTAGATCTCGCTCGCCGCCGCGAAGCCGTAGGCTCGCTGCCCGAGAAAGATCTGGTTCATGTAGACCTCGAGGATCTGCTTCTTCGCGAGCTGGCTCTCGATCTTCAATGCCAGCAGGATCTCGTAGATCTTGCGGGTGAAGGTCTTCTCGGTCGACAGGTAGAAGTTGCGCGCCACCTGCATCGTGATCGTCGATGCGCCTTGGCTCTTGGCCTTGTTGAACTGCGCCAGGCCGGCGCGGATCACGCCCAGGTAGTCGACGCCGCCGTGGCGGTAGAAGCGGGCGTCCTCGATCGCCAGCACCGCCTGCTGCATCACCGGCGGGATGCGGTCGATCGGCGTGAAGAGCCGCCGCTCCTCGCCGAATTCGCCGAGCAGCACACCGTCGGCGGAGATCACGCGCAGCGGCAGCTTCGGGCGGTAGTCGGTCAGCCCACTGATCTCCGGCAGGTTGGGGTACGCGACCGACAAGGCAACCGCAAGCAACATCAGCACCGCGACACCGCCGGCGGCGAGACCTCCGGCCAGCCAGCCCAGCGCCCGCAGCACGGGCCGGGACCAGGCTGGCAGTGCGCGCGGCCGAGCAGAAGTTGACGCCGCGGCGTTTCGATCGGGTTCGCTCATACGTCGATCGAGTGTATAGAAGCCGGCTCCGATGGAGTTTGCGGCGGTCTCGGCGGGGCGCACGAACCCGCAGCGCCTTGTTTCAAATGCGCTCCGAAACGTCGGAGAATCGCAACGAGCTGTTGCCGGCGCCGAGGGAAATTCCTTTGGCGCACAAAGGCTTTACTGCTAGCATTGAAGTAACTTCTTAAGAATTCGCTGTCCCTAATCCGCTCGATTTCGCCCCCATTTCGAAAGTTGGGAGACCGCTCGTGAGCTTTCTGGACCTGCTGCTGGGCCGCAAGCATGCGCCGATGATCGGCCTGGACATCAGCTCGTCAAGCGCCAAGCTCGTTGAGCTCGGTCAGGCCGCCAATGGCGAATACGTCTTGGAACGATTTGCCTCCGAGCCTTTCGAGAAAGGCTGGATCACCGACGGGCAGATCGAGAAGTTCGACGAAGTGGCCGGTGCCGTGCGCAAGCTGGTGCAAAAGAGCGGCAGCCGCACCAAGCACGTGGCGATGGCGATGCCGCAGTCGGCGGTCATCACCAAGAAGATCATGCTGCCGTCCGGCCTGCGCGAAGAAGAGCTGGAACTGCAGGTCGAGTCGGAAGCCAATCAGTACATCCCGTTCTCGCTCGACGAGGTCAGCCTGGATTTCTGCGTCATCGGACCGAGCCCGACCTCAGGCGGCGATGTCGAAGTGCTGATCGCCGCGTCGCGCAAGGACCGCGTGCAGGACCGCCAGGGCCTGGCCGAAGCCGCAGGGCTGAAGCCGATGGTGCTGGACATCGAGTCGCATGCATCGAGGCTGGCGATGACGCGGGTCATCGGCTCCTTGCCGAACGCCGGCAAGGACGCACTCGTGGCGTTGTTCGAGATCGGCGCCGATACCACCAGCCTGAAGGTCTTGCGCGACGAGGAGATGCTGTACGACCGCGACCAGGCATTCGGCGGCTCGCAGCTGACGCAGCTGATCTCGCGCCAATACGGCTTCTCATTCGAGGAGGCCGAAGCCAAGAAGCTCGCCGGCGATCTGCCCGAAGACTACGAGGCGGTGATCCTTGCGCCCTTCGTCGACAGCCTGTCCCAGGAGATCGGCCGCGCGCTGCAGTACTTCTTCACCAGCACGCCGCACCACAAGGTCCACTACGTGATGCTGGCGGGCGGCACGGCCACGCTGCCCGGCCTGAAGGAGCGCGTCACCGAGCTGACGGGCTTCGCGTCGATGGTCGTGAATCCCTTCGACAACATGAAGCTGGGCTCCGCGGTGCGCGAGGCCAAGGTGCGGCGCGATGCGCCGTCGTACCTGACCGCCTGCGGTCTGGCGATGCGGAGGTTCATGCAGTGATCCTGATCAACCTGCTGCCCCATCGCGAGGAGAAGCGCCGGCAACGCAAGCGCGCCTTCTTTGTTGGCCTGGGCACCGCCGGCGTGGCCGGCATCGCCGCCGCCGGCATCTGGATGCTGGTGCTGCAACACCTCACCACCGTCCAGCAATCGCGCAACGAGTTCCTGACCGCCGAGATCAAGCGGCTCGACGCCCAGATCAAGGACATCGCCGAACTGCGCGCGGAGATCGAAGGCCTGAAGGCGCGCCAGAAGGCGGTCGAAGACCTGCAGACGAATCGCAACGTGCCGGTCTACCTGCTCGACGAACTGGTCCGCTACACGCCCGAGGGCATCTACTTCACGTCGATCAAGCAGGTCGGTGAGGTGGTCACGCTGACCGGCGTCGCCCAGACCAACGAGCGTGTCTCTGAATTGCTGCGCAATACGACGAACCAGTCGCAATGGCTGAAGAAGCCGGAGCTGATCGAGATCAAGGCGGTCAATGTGCCAGCCGGGCAGGCAGCCAACCGGGATCAACGCCGCCTGCACGACTTCTCGATCCGCGTTTCGTTGATTCAGCCGGGCGCGCAAGCGGCTCCGGCTGCATCGGCCCCGGCGTCTGCCGCGGCGCGCAAAGCCAGCTGAGGACCGACGATGGCCACCACCACTCGACCCGCCAGCCTCGATCTCAACAGCACCTTCAGCAGGGCAGGCTCGCAATTCAAAGGGCTGAACCTGCGTGAGCCGGGTCAATGGCCGATTCTTCCCAAGCTCAGCGCATGGATTGCCGCGGGTCTGGTGGTGCTGGCACTCGGCTGGGTCGCTTTCGTGCAGGCTGCCGATGACGAACTGCAGGCCGAGAAAGCGAAGGAGCCCCAGCTCAAGCAGGACTATCGCAACAAGTGGGCGCAGGCCGTCAACCTGACCGAGCTGCGCAAGCAGAAGCAGCAGGTGCAGGAGTACGTGACGCAGCTCGAAAAACAATTGCCCGGCAAGGCCGAGATGGATGCGCTGCTGTCGGACATCAACACGGCGGGCCTGGGGCGGGGCCTGGAGTTCGAGCTGTTCCGGCCCGGACAGATCGAGCTGAAGGACTACTACGCCGAACTGCCGATCTCATTGCGCGTCAGCGGCCGCTACCACGACATCGGTGCGTTTGCTGCCGACGTCGCCAACCTGTCGCGTATCGTGACCTTGCACAACCTGAACGTGGCGACGCCTCCGCGAGATCCCTCGGGCCGCCTGACGATGGAAGCGACCGCACGCACCTACCGCTACCTCGACGTCAACGAGATCGCCGAGATTCGCAAGGCCAAGGCCGAGAAGGCCAAGGGAGCCAAGAAGTGAGGCCGGCGGTACGTCGCGGGCGCTGGCTCGCGCTGTGCATGACGTCCATCGCCTTGGCCGCCTGCACCGGCGAAGACGAAGACCTGTCCGCCTGGATGGAGCAGCAGCGGCGCGACGTCAAGCCCAACGTGCAGCCGTTGACGCCGCCGAAGAAGTTCGACCCCGCGCCGTATGCGGGTGCGCAGTCGGTCGATCCGTTCAGCAATCAGAAGCTCAGCGTCGCGCTGAAGCAGGAAGCGCGGCAGCCGAATTCCTTGCTCGCGTCCGAGATGAACCGGCGCAAGGAGCCCCTGGAGGCGTACCCGACCGACAGCATGAGCATGGTCGGCAGCGTGACGCGCAGTGGCCAGCAATACGCGCTGCTGAGAGTCGACAACCTCTTGTACCAAGTCAAGCTCGGCGACTACCTGGGCCAGAACTACGGCAAGGTCACCCGAATCACCGAGACCGAGGTGGCCCTGCGCGAGATCGTGCAAGACGCCGCCGGCGAGTGGATAGAGCGCACCAGCACGCTCCAGTTGCAGGAGAAGGCGCGATGAAAAAAGCTTCTGAAAAGCAGGAGAACCGCAACATGCTGATCACGTGGCGCGCCAGGCTTGCCGCCGTGGTGTGGATGCTGGCCGCACCGCTGGCCGCGATGGCGCAGAACGCGATCCAGTCGATCACCACCTCTCAACAAGCGGGTGCCGAGGTCGTCCGCATCGAGCTCGCATCGCCGCTGGCCGCGATACCGAACGGCTTCGCGGTCCAGACCCCACCGCGCATTGCGATCGACCTGCCGGGCGTCGGCAACGCGATCGGCCGCGGCAGCGTCGAGATCAACCAGGGCAACCTGCGGTCGGTGAACATCGCGCAAGCCGGCGAGCGCACGCGGCTGGTGCTGAACCTGCGCACGCCGTCGAACTATCGCGCCGAGCTGCAAGGCAAGGCTCTGCTGCTGGTGCTCGAGACCACCGCCTCGCCGGCCATGGCCAGCACGGGCGAGACCGTGCAATTCGCGGCGCCGCAGAACCGGGAGCAGCTCGCGCTGCGCGACATCGACTTCCGGCGCGGCCCCGATGGTGCAGGCCGCGTCGTGGTCTCGCTCGCCAACACGCAGGTCGGGGTCGACATCAAGCAGCAGGGGCAGAGCCTGGTGGTCGAGTTCCTGCGGTCGACCCTGCCGGAGAACCTGCGGCGTCGGCTCGACGTGTCCGACTTCGGCACGCCGGTGCAGAGCATCGCCACCTTCCAGAGCGGCGAGCGCGTGCGCATGGTCGTCGAGCCGCGCGGTTCGTGGGAGCACAGCGCCTACCAGAGCGACAACCAGTTCGTGCTCGAGGTGCGGCCGATGAAGGTCGACCCGAACAAGCTGACGCAGGGGCCGGGCTACAGCGGCGAGAAACTGTCGCTGAACTTCCAGAACATCGAAGTGCGCGCGCTGCTGCAGGTGATCGCGGACTTCACGAACTTCAACGTCGTGACCAGCGACACCGTGACCGGCAATGTCACCTTGCGGCTGAAGGACGTGCCGTGGGACCAGGCGCTCGACATCATCATGCAGAGCAAGGGCCTGGGCGTGCGCAAGAGCGGCAACGTGCTGTGGATCGCACCGAAGGACGAGCTGGCCGCCAAGGAGCAGGTCGACCTCGAGGCGAAGAAGAAGATCGCCGAGCTCGAGCCGCTGCGCACGCAATCGTTCCAGCTCAACTACACGAAGGCCGAGGAAGTCGCCAAGGGCCTGACGGGTCAGACGCAGGGTGGTGGGTCGGGCGGCGGCGCAACGGCCAGCCGGATCCTGACGCAGCGCGGCAGCGTGATCTGGGAAACGCGCACGAACCAGCTCTTCGTCAGCGACATCCCGTCCAAGCTCGAGGAGATCCAGGCGCTGATTGCCAAGATCGACATCCCCGTGCGCCAGGTGCTGATCGAGGCCCGCATCGTCGAGGCGGAGGACACCTTCGGCCGGACACTGGGCGTCAAGCTCGGTGCCGTCGACCTGCGCGGCCTGGCCGGGGGCATTCCCGGCTACAAGGTCGGTGGCGGCAACTACGTGCAGATCGGCGGCAACTACGTCAGCGCGAGCAAGCAGCTCGGCCTGATGGAAGAGAAGATCGACGTGGTCGAGACGCAGATGGTCAACCTGCCGGCCAACGCCGGCGCGCTCGGCACCTCCGCCGCGGCGACGATTGCGCTGTCGCTGTTCAGCCCGTCGGCGAACCGGCTGCTGAATCTGGAGCTGTCGGCGCTCGAGGCCGACGGCAAGGGCAAGATCGTCTCCAGCCCGCGCGTCATCACGTCCGATCAAACCAAGGCGGTGATCGAGCAGGGCGAAGAGATCCCGTACCAGGTCGCGACCTCCAGCGGCGCCACGTCGATCCAGTTCAAGAAGGCCAGCCTGAAGCTGGAGGTCACGCCTCAGATAACGCCCGAAGGCAGCGTGATCATGAACCTCGACGTGGCCAAGGACAGCCGCGGCGAATTGACGACCGCGGGTCCGGCGATCAATACCAAGCACGCTCAGACGCAGGTGCTGGTCGAGAACGGCGGCACCGTCGTGATCGGCGGCATCTTCACGCAGAACGACCGAACCGACGTCAGCAAGGTGCCGTTCCTCGGCGATGTGCCGATCCTCGGACACCTGTTCCGCAACACCACCCGCATTTCCGACAAGACCGAGCTGCTGATCTTCATCACGCCCAAAATCGTGACGGAACGGCCCAGCACACGCTAGAGGTTTCTATCCATGATGAATGCACATGCAGGCAAAGGCCTGATGCTTTGGCGAGCCTGGATCGCCGCGATGATGGCGCTGCTGCTCGCCGCGTGTGGCGGTGGCGGTAGCGGTGGCACGCCGTTCATCGGGACGCCGGGCAACCCGACGGTCGCCAATCTGGTCCTGGTGCTGTCGTCGTCGACCATCGCCAACAGCGGAACGGCCACGGTCAATGCGACGGTGACGGCGGTCGATGCGAACAACAATGCCGTTGCCAACGTGCCGGTGACGATCAGCGCGAACAACAACGCGACGGTCACCGTCCCCGACACGAAGACCGGTGCCGACGGCAAGCTGGTTGCCGAGATCGGCATCGGATCCGACCGTTCGCCGCGCACGATCACCATCACCGCGCAAAGCGGCTCGCTGACGAAGACGGCGACGCTGCAAGTCGTCGAAAGTGCCAGCGGCGCGGCCGACCTGACCCTGGCGCTGTCGTCGTCGCTGCTGAACAATTCCGGCACGCAGAGCGTCAAGGCGACGGTGGTGGCGGTGGACGGCAACCGCAACACCATCGCCGGCATCCCGGTGACGCTGGCGGTGAACAACGGGGCGACGATCAAGGTCGCATCGGCCGTGACCGATGCGGACGGCAAGATCACCGGCGACATCAGCATCGGCGAGGACAAGGGCAATCGCACGGTGACCGTGACCGCGACCAGCGGGACGCTGTCGCGTACCGCGACGGTGCAGGTCACCGGTGCCGAGCTCAAGAGCACCTTGCTGCCGGCCGCCATCAGCGTCGGCGAGCCGGGCAAGGTGCAGTTCCGCCTGCTCGACGTCAGCGGCAATCCGATCACGCAGCGGCCGGTCACGGTGACCGGACCGGGTGGCGTGCAGACGACCGGAACCACCAACGCCAATGGCGACTTCGAGTACACCTACACGGCACCGGCGGTGGCCGGCGAACTGGTGATTCGCGCATCTGCCGCTGGGGTCGAGAACGTTTCCACCGTTCAGGTCCAGTCCGGGTCGGTCGTCATTCCGGGGGTCACGACACTGGTGCAATCGGCGTCGGTATCGGCGAGCCCCAGCGTGGTGCCGGTGAACACGCCGACGACCAACAACCAGTCGACGGTGCGGGCGCTCTTCCTTGCCGCCAACAACGCGCCGGTGAAGAACATCCGCGTTCGCTTCGACCTCGACGGCGACAAGCAGTCGATCGGCGGCACGTTCACGTCCGGGGCGACGACGGTCTATTCCGATGCCAATGGCGTGGCGACCACGTCCTACGTGCCGGGGTCGCGGCTGAGCCCGACCGACGGCGTCACGATCCGGGCGTGCTGGGACTACAACGACTTCGCTGCGGCAGATTGCCCGCGGCAGGCCAAGACGACGCTGACGGTGATCTCGCAGGCCTTGTCGGTGACGATCGGCACCAACAACCTGATCCTCGAAGACGCCACGGAGCTGAAGTACGTCAAGCGCTACGTCGTCCAGGTCGTCGATTCGTCGGGCCTGGCGGCCGCGGACGTGCAGGTCAGTGCCACGGTCGACCTGCTCCAGTACTACAAGGGTTTCTGGATCATTGCGGGAGACCACTGGGAACAGCAGACCAAGGCGACGTGCGACAACGAGGATTTGAATCGCAACGGCGTGGCCGAAGTCTTCAGCAATGGCGTGGTCGAGGACGTCAACAACAGCTTCAACCTCACCAACGGCCGGCCGGCCTTGGAACCCCGCAAGGCCGATGTCGCCGTGTCGTTCGAAGGCGGCAATCGAACCAACACCAGTGGTTCGGTGGTCTTGCGCCTCGAGTACCCGAAGGACGTCGGTTCGTGGGTCAAGTTCAACCTCGTCATCGGCGCCGCGGGTGTCGCCGGAACGGAAGGTCGTGCGAATTTCGTCGCTGTGCTGCCCGTTCCGGCAGACGAGGTGAATGACATCAACGCCTCGCCGTCGTTCGTCACCAGCCCGTACGGCACCCAGGCCAGCACCACGAAGCCGTCGCGCGAGCCGGGCAATCCTGCGCCGCCTGCCATGCTTTGCGAGAACCCGAACTGATCGTCTAGTGTCCATTTCGCTGGTCGGCATGCCCGGCTGTGGCAAGTCCACGGTCGGCAAGCAGCTGGCGCGTCAGCTGAGCCGGCCGTTTGTCGACAGCGACCACGAGATCGAGCATCGCATCGGCATGCCGGTCAGGGCGTACTTCGAGCACCACGGCGAAGCCGCGTTCCGCGACCTCGAGCAGTCGGTCATCGGCGAGCTGTGCGGTCGCGGCGAGCTGGTGCTGGCGACCGGCGGCGGCGCCGTGCTGCGTGAAGCCAATCGTCGCGCGCTGGCGGCCGCCGGCGCGGTCGTCTACCTGCGCTCGACGCCCGAGGAGCTGTTCCGCCGCCTTCGCCACGACACGCAGCGGCCGCTGCTGCAGGTGGCGGACCCGCTGCGCAAGCTGCGCGAGCTGTATCGCGAGCGTGATCCGCTCTACCGTGCCGCCGCGCAGTACGTCATCGAGACCGGCCGGCCGACGGTGCCGACGCTCGTCAACATGATCCTGATGCAGCTCGAGCTCGCCGGCCTGATCGATCCGGCGCAGGTGCCGGCAACGGTCGGGCGCATCCTGCCGCCGCAGCGCTAGCATCCGAAGTGAGCGGTCGCGGGGCGACGCCAGCGACCGCAGGCGGACTGCGCCCCTACACTAGCGGGCATGACGTCCGACCGCCTGGCACCGCAGCGCGTGCCGATCGCCCTCGGTGACCGCAGCTACGAGATCCTGATCGGCAGCGGCCTGCTGTCGCTCGACGGGGCCTGGGCCGGCCTGCCTGCTTCAGCCGACGCGCTGATCGTCACCAACACGACCGTCGCGCCCTTGTACGGCGCCGCATTGGCCGAGCGCCTGCAGGCGCGCCACCGCCGCGTGCTCACCGTCGCGCTGCCCGACGGCGAGGTGCACAAGGACTGGACGACGCTGAACCGCATCTTCGACGCGCTGCTCGAAGCCGGTTGCGACCGCAAGACGGTGCTCTATGCGCTGGGCGGCGGCGTCGTCGGCGACATGACCGGTTTTGCGGCCGCCTGCTACATGCGCGGCGTGCCTTTCGTGCAGCTGCCGACGACGCTGCTGGCGCAGGTCGATTCGTCGGTCGGCGGCAAGACGGCGATCAACCACCCGCTGGGCAAGAACATGATCGGCGCGTTCTACCAGCCGGCGCGCGTGCTCTGCGATCTGGACCTGCTGTCGACACTGCCCAGGCGCGAGCTCTCCGCCGGCCTCGCCGAGATCATCAAGTACGGTCCGATCGCCGACCCGGCATTCCTCGATTGGCTGGAAGCGTCGCTCGACGATCTGCTCGCGCTGGACGTCGCCGCGCTGAGCCATGCCGTGCGGCGTTCATGCGAGATCAAGGCCTGGGTCGTCGGGCAGGACGAGCGCGAAGCGGGCCTGCGCGCGATCCTGAACTTCGGTCACACCTTCGGCCATGCGATCGAGGCCGGCCTCGGCTACGGCGCGTGGCTGCACGGCGAGGCGGTGGGCTGCGGCATGGTGCTGGCGGCGGAGCTGTCGGCCCGGCTTGGCCTGATCGATCGCGCGCTGGTAGATCGGCTGCGTGCGTTGATCGCGCGTGCCGGCCTGCCGGTGCAGGCGCCGCGGCTCGGCATTCACCGCTGGCTCGAGCTGATGCGGGTCGACAAGAAGGCCGAGGGCGGCGAGATCCGCTTCGTATTGCTCGATGGTCTCGGGCGCGCCACGATGCGTCCGGCCCCCGATGCGCTGGTGGCCGAAGCGATCGAGGCACACACCGCGCCGAGCTGAAGCCCGCGATGGACCTGGCACGCCACGCCAGCCACCCGGCCGATTCCCGCGGCCGCCGCCATGCGGAGCCGCCGGCGCGCCTGCGCGACGACTACCAGCGCGACCGCGACCGCATCGTGCACAGCACGGCCTTCCGCCGGCTGGTCTACAAGACGCAGGTCTTCGTCAACCACGAGGGTGATCTCTTTCGCACCCGCTTGACGCATTCGATCGAGGTCGCGCAGCTCGGCCGGTCGATCGCGCGCGGCCTGCGGCTGAACGAGGACCTCGTCGAAGCGATTGCGCTGGCCCATGACCTCGGGCACACGCCGTTCGGCCACGCGGGCCAGGACGCCTTGCACGATTGCATGCGCGAGCACGGCGGCTTCGAGCACAACCTGCAGAGCCTGCGCGTCGTCGATCTGCTCGAACAGCGTTACCCGGCGTTCGATGGCCTGAACCTGAGCTTCGAAAGCCGCGAAGGCATCCTGAAGCACTGCTCGCGCCGTGACGCCGAGCGGTTGGAGGCTGCCGAGCCCCACGGCGTGGCGCGGCGCTTCGTCGACGGCACGCAGCCCAGCCTCGAAGCGCAGCTGACGAATCTCGCCGACGAGATCGCCTACAACGCGCACGACGTCGACGACGGCGTGCGCTCGGGTCTGCTGCAGGCGGATCAGCTCGAAGCCGTGCCCCTGCTGCAGCGCCATCGCGCGGCGGCCGTGCAGGTCCATCCGATGCTCGGTGGGCGGCGGCTGCTGTTCGAGATCATCCGCCGCATGCTCTCAGAGCAGGTGCACGACGTGATCGACACCAGCGCCGATCGGCTCGAACGAGATGCGCCGATCGATGCCTGGGCCGCGCGCACGATGGGCCCGTTGATCCGCTTCAGTGCGCCGCTGCGCGACGAGATCACCGAGCTCAAGCGTTTCCTGATGCGCGAGCTCTACCGCCACCCGCAGGTGATGGCGACCACCGACGCAGCCCGCAGCGTCGTGCGCGAGCTGTTCGCGGCCTACGTCGACCGACCGGCCGAGATGCCGGAGGACTTCGCGCGGCGCGATGACCCGCTGCGTGCGGTCGCCGACTACATCGCCGGCATGACCGACCGCTTTGCCGCCCGCGAGCATCGCCGGCTGACCGGGCGCGATGCCTTCGCCGGCGGGATGAACGACGCCGGCCGGTGAGCAGCGTGGCAGGAGCGGACTCGGCATGGCGCGCCTGACGCGGCTGGCGCTCGCAGGCCATGCTCATCTGATCGCGCTGCAGGCGTTGGTCGGCCTGCGGCTGTTCGTCGACGATGCGGACCGCGAAGCCTTCCTCCGCGTGCTGCGTGAGGCGGGCCAGCAACACCACGTCGCGCTGCATGGCTACACGCTGCTCGACGACCAGGTCTACCTGCTCGCAACGCCGCGCGTGGCCGAGGGCCTGAGCCTGCTCGTGCAGAGCCTCGGCCGGCGCTACGTGGCGACCTACAACCGCCGTCGTGTCCGGCGCGGCGGCCTGTGGGATGGGCGCTACCGGGCGACCATCCTGCAACCCGGCGCCGCCGTGCTCGACGCGCTGGTGCTGATCGACTCGCAGGCCTTGCGCGCCGGGCTGGTTACCGCGCCCGCCGAGGCGGTCTGGTCGAGCGCGCGGCACCACCTCGGCCTGCTGCGCGACCCGTTGCTCGCGACCTGCGACGAATACTGGCGGCTCGGCAACACCCCGTTCGAGCGTGAAGAGGCGTACCGACAGCGCATGCTGGATGGCTTGGGGAGCCGGCGCGTCGAGCAGCTGACCGCGGCAGTCCACAAGGGGTGGGCGGTCGGCGATGACGCGTTTCTCGCGCACCTGGCCGAGCAGACCGGCCGACCCGTGCAGCCGCGACCGCGCGGGCGCCCGCCGAAGCCGCTGTCGTAAGTCTTCCTGAAATGGTATGTCCCCATTTATGATGAGAGTGTCGCTGATGCGCATTTAAAGGGGTCAGACCCCTTAAATTCTGCTTGAGCCGTTTGCTGCGCTGCAGTAACCTCCGCCGCAATGAATCAGCCGAAGGAGCGCGCCGTGAGCGATGCCGTCCAGGGACCCGCGTCCCGCACCGAAATCGAAGCGCTCGCGCAGAGCGGCCTCTACGACCCCAGCAACGAGCACGATGCCTGCGGTGTCGGCTTCGTCGCCCACATCAAGGGCCAGCGCGCGCACGGCATCGTCGAGCAGGGCCTGAAGATCCTCGAGAACCTCGACCACCGCGGCGCGGTCGGTGCCGACAAGCTGATGGGTGACGGCGCCGGCATCCTGATCCAGCTGCCCGACGAGTACTACCGCGCCGAGATGGCCGCCCAGGGTGTCGAGCTGCCGCCGCCCGGCGAGTACGGCGTCGGCATGATCTTCCTGCCGAAGGAGCACGCCTCGCGCCTCGCCTGCGAGCAGGAACTCGAGCGGGCGGTGAAGGCCGAGGGCCAGGTGCTGATCGGCTGGCGTGACGTGCCGGTCGACCGCGAGATGCCGATGAGCCCGGCGGTGCGCGCCAAGGAGCCGGTGATCCGCCAGATCTTCATCGGCCGCGGCGCCGATGTCATCGTGCCCGACTCGCTCGAGCGCAAGCTCTACGTGATCCGCAAGACGGCATCGGCGGCGATCCAGGCGCTGAAGCTGACGCACAGCCGCGAGTACTACGTGCCCAGCATGAGCTGCCGCACGGTGATCTACAAAGGCCTGCTGCTCGCCGACCAGGTCGGCAAGTACTTTCTGGACCTGCAAGACGAGCGCGTCACGTCGGCGCTCGCGCTGGTGCACCAACGCTTCTCGACCAACACCTTCCCCGAGTGGCCGCTCGCGCATCCGTACCGCATGGTGGCGCACAACGGCGAGATCAACACCGTCAAGGGCAACTTCAACTGGATGCGCGCCCGCGAGGGCGTGATGAAGTCGCCGGTGCTGGGTGACGACCTGAAGAAGCTCTACCCGATCAGCTTCGAAGGGCAGAGCGACACCGCGACCTTCGACAACGCGCTCGAGCTGCTGACGATGTCGGGCTACCCGCTCGCTCACGCGGCGATGATGATGATCCCAGAGGCCTGGGAGCAGCACGAGCTGATGGACCTGCGCCGGCGCGCCTTCTACGAGTACCACGCGGCGATGCTCGAACCGTGGGACGGCCCGGCGGCGATGGTCTTCACCGACGGCAAGCAGATCGGCGCCACGCTCGACCGCAACGGCCTGCGCCCCGCGCGCTACATCGTCACCGACGACGACCTGGTGGTGATGGCCTCGGAATCCGGCGTGCTGCCGATCCCCGAGAACAAGATCGTCAAGAAGTGGCGCCTGCAGCCCGGCAAGATGTTCCTGATCGACCTGGAGCAGGGCCGCATCGTCGATGACGAGGAGCTGAAGAACCAGTTCGCGTTCGCCAAGCCCTACCGGCAGTGGATCGAGAACGTGCGCATCCGGCTCGACACGATCGAGGTCACCGCCGGCCCGACGGCATTCGACGAATCGCTGCTCGATCGCCAGCAGGCCTTCGGCTACACGCAGGAGGACCTGAAGTTCCTGCTCGCACCGATGGCCACCGCCGGCGAAGAGGGCATCGGCTCGATGGGCAACGACTCGCCGCTGGCGGTGCTGTCCGACAAGAACAAGCCGCTGTACAACTACTTCAAGCAGCTCTTCGCCCAGGTCACGAACCCGCCGATCGACCCGATCCGCGAGGCCATCGTGATGAGCCTGAACAGCTTCATCGGGCCGAAGCCGAACCTGCTCGACATCAACGCGGTGAACCCGCCGATGCGTCTCGAAGTGACGCAGCCGGTGCTCGACTTCGACGACATGGCGCGGCTGCGGGCGATCGAGCAGCACACGCACGGCAAGTTCAAGAGCCACGAGATCAACATCACCTATCCGCTGGCCTGGGGCCGCGAGGGTGTGGAGGCCAAGCTCGCGTCGCTGTGCGCAGAAGCGGTCGATGCGATCAAGAGCGGCCACAACGTCCTGATCATCACCGACCGCCGCATGAGCCGCACCCAGGTCGCGATCCCCGCGCTGCTGGCGCTGTCGGCGATCCACCACCACCTGGTGCGTGAAGGCCTGCGCACGACCGCCGGCCTGATCGTCGAGACCGGTTCGGCGCGCGAGGTGCATCACTTCGGTGTGCTCGCCGGCTACGGCGCCGAAGCCGTGCACCCGTACCTCGCGCTCGAGACGCTGGTCGAGCTGCACACCTCGCTGCCGGGCCAGCTCTCGGCCGACAAGGCGATCTACAACTACATCAAGGCGATCGGCAAGGGGCTGTCGAAGATCATGTCCAAGATGGGCGTGTCGACCTACATGTCCTATTGCGGCGCGCAGCTGTTCGAGGCCATCGGCCTCGAGCCGAAGTTCGTGCAGAAGTATTTCCGTGGCACGGCATCCCAGGTCGGCGGCATCGGCGTGTTCGAGGTCGCCGAGGAGGCGCTGCGCACGCACATCGCCGCCTTCGGCGACGACCCGGTGCTGCACTCGATGCTCGACGCAGGCGGCGAGTACGCCTGGCGCACGCGCGGCGAGGAGCACATGTGGACGCCGGACGCGATCGCCAAGCTGCAGCACAGCGCGCGCTCGGGCAAGTTCGAGACCTACAAGGAATACGCGCAGCTGATCAACGACCAGAGCAAGCGCCACATGACCTTGCGCGGCCTGTTCGAATTCAAGGTCGACCCGAGCAAGGCGATTCCGCTGGAGCAGGTCGAGCCTGCCGCCGAGATCGTCAAGCGCTTCGCGACCGGTGCGATGTCGCTCGGCTCGATCAGCACCGAGGCGCACTCGACGCTGGCGATCGCGATGAACCGCATCGGCGGCAAGAGCAACACCGGCGAAGGCGGCGAGGATCCTGCGCGTTATCGCAACGAGTTGAAGGGCATCAGGATCACCGACGGCACCAAGGTGTCGGACGTCATCGGCGCGAAGGTCATCGCGGCTGACTACGTGCTGAAGGACGGCGACAGCCTGCGCTCGAAGATCAAGCAGGTGGCTTCCGGCCGCTTCGGCGTGACGACCGAATACCTGGTCTCGGCCGACCAGCTGCAGATCAAGATGGCGCAGGGTGCCAAGCCCGGCGAGGGCGGCCAGCTGCCCGGCGGCAAGGTCAGCGACTACATCGGCTTCCTGCGCTACTCGGTGCCGGGCGTCGGCCTGATCAGCCCGCCGCCGCACCACGACATCTATTCGATCGAGGACCTGGCGCAGCTGATCCACGACCTGAAGAACGCCAACCCGCGCGCTTCGGTCAGCGTCAAGCTGGTGTCCGAGGTCGGCGTCGGCACGATCGCCGCCGGCGTCACCAAGTGCAAGGCCGACCATGTCGTGATCGCCGGCCATGACGGCGGCACCGGCGCCTCGCCGTGGTCGTCGATCAAGCATGCCGGCACGCCGTGGGAGCTGGGCCTGGCCGAGACACAGCAGACGTTGGTGCTGAACCGCCTGCGCAGCCGCGTGCGCGTGCAGGCCGACGGCCAGATGAAGACCGGCCGCGATGTCGTGATCGGCGCGCTGCTCGGCGCCGACGAGTTCGGCTTCGCGACCGCGCCGCTGGTCGTCGAGGGCTGCATCATGATGCGCAAGTGCCACCTGAACACCTGCCCGGTCGGCGTCGCGACGCAGGACCCGGTGCTGCGCGCCAAGTTCACCGGCAAGCCCGAGCACGTCGTCAACTACTTCTTCTTCGTCGCCGAGGAAGCGCGCCAGATCATGGCGCAGCTGGGCATCCGCAGCTTCGACGAGCTGATCGGCCGCGCCGACCTGCTCGACATGAAGAAGGGCATCGCGCACTGGAAGGCCAAGGGCCTGGACTTCAGCCGCGTGCTGCACCAGCCGCAGGTGCCCGCTGACGTTCCGCGTTATCACGTCGAGCAGCAGGACCACCGCCTCGAGAAGGCGCTCGACGTCAAGCTGATCGAGCGCTGCAGGCCGGCGATCGAGCGCGGCGAGAAGGTGCACTTCATCGAGGAGACGCGCAACGTCAACCGCTCGGTCGGCGCGATGCTGTCGGGCGAGCTGGTGCGCCAGCGGCCGGAGGGCCTGGCCGACCACACCATCTTCATCCAGATGGAGGGCACCGGCGGCCAGAGCTTCGGCGCTTTCCTGGCCAACGGCATCACGCTGTACCTGATCGGCGACGCCAACGACTACACCGGCAAGGGGCTGTCGGGTGGGCGCATCACCGTGCGGCCGAGCATCGACTTCCGCGGCGACGCGACGAAGAACATCATCATCGGCAACACCGCGCTGTACGGCGCGACGAGCGGCGAGGCCTTTTTCCGCGGCGTCGCCGGCGAGCGCTTCGCGGTGCGGCTGTCGGGCGCGACGGCAGTCGTCGAAGGCACCGGCGACCACGGCTGCGAATACATGACCGGCGGCACGGTGGTCGTGCTCGGCAAGACCGGGCGCAACTTCGCCGCCGGCATGTCGGGCGGCATTGCCTACGTCTACGACGAGGACGGCCAGTTCGCGCGCCGCTGCAACACCTCGATGGTCACGCTGGACAAGGTGCTGCCGAAGGCCGACCAGCAGGCGAGCGTCGACCGCGCGATCTGGCACAAGGACGAGGCCGACGAGGTGTTGCTGAAGAACCTGATCGAGAGCCACCACCGCTGGACCGGCTCGCTGCGCGCGCGCGAGATCCTCGAGGACTGGGCCAACGCCCGCGGCCGCTTCGTCAAGGTCTTCCCGTCCGAATACAAGCGCGCGCTGGGCGAGATCAACGCCGCCCGCGAGTCCGACGCGACGATCGCGAAGGCCCGCGCGGACAGCACCAAGGCGCCGGGCACCAGGCACGTTCCCGCCAAGTAAGCGTCAGCACCGGATACGAATCAAGGAATCACAGCGATGGGCAAGGTTACCGGCTTCATGGAGTACGAGCGCGTGGAGGAGGCCTACGCGCCCGTTCCGGAGCGCGTCAAGGGCTACAAGGAATTCGTCATCGGGCTGAACAACGAGCAGGCCAAGGTCCAGGGCGCGCGCTGCATGGACTGCGGCACGCCGTTCTGCAATTCGGGCTGCCCGGTGAACAACATCATTCCGGACTTCAACGATCTGGTGTACCGCGGCGACTGGCGCAATGCGATCACCGTGCTGCACTCGACCAACAACTTCCCCGAGTTCACCGGCCGCATCTGCCCGGCACCGTGCGAAGCGGCCTGCACGCTGAACGTCAACGACGATCCGGTCGGCATCAAGTCGATCGAGCACGCGATCATCGACCGCGCCTGGGCCGAGGGCTGGGTGCAGCCGCAGCCGGCGAAGGTGAAGACCGGCAAGAAGGTGGCCGTCGTCGGCTCGGGGCCGGCGGGCATGGCCGCGGCGCAGCAGCTCGCACGGGCCGGCCATGAGGTGACGGTGTTCGAGAAGAACAGCCGCATTGGTGGCCTGCTGCGCTACGGCATCCCGGACTTCAAGATGGAGAAGTCGCACATCGACCGGCGCATCGAGCAGATGCAGGCCGAGGGCGTGGTCTTCCGCACCGGCGTGCTGGTCGGCCACCTGCCCGAAGGCAGCAGGATCACCAACGATGCGAAGGAGATCGTCTCGGCCGACGAGTTGAAGGCGGGCTTCGATGCCATCGTGCTGACCGGCGGCGCTGAAGCCAGCCGCGACCTGCCGGTGCCGGGCCGCACGCTCGATGGCGTGCATTTCGCGATGGAATTCCTGCCGCAGCAGAACAAGGTCGTCGCCGGCGACAAGGTCAAGGGCCAGATCCGGGCCGATGGCAAGCACGTCATCGTGATCGGCGGCGGCGATACCGGCAGCGACTGCGTCGGCACCAGCAACCGCCACGGCGCGGCCAGCGTCACGCAGTTCGAGCTGATGCCGCAGCCGCCGGAAGAAGAGAACCGGCCGCTGACCTGGCCCTACTGGCCGTACAAGCTGCGCACCAGCTCCAGCCACGAGGAAGGCTGCGAACGCACTTTCGCGGTCGCGACCAAGGAGTTCGTCGCCGGCAGCGGCAAGGACAAGGGTCGCGTCGTCGGGCTGAAGACCGTGCAGGTCGAGTGGCAGGGCGCCAAGATGGTCGAAGTGCCCGGCAGCGAGAAGGAATGGAAGGCCGACCTGGTGCTGCTGGCGATGGGCTTCACGAACCCGGTGGCCACGATCCTCGACGCCTTCGGCATCGACAAGGACAACCGCGGCAATGCGCGGGCGACCACCGATGGCGCAGCCAGCTACAAGACCAGCGTCGACAAGGTGTTCGCCGCCGGGGACATGCGGCGCGGCCAGTCGCTGGTGGTGTGGGCCATCCGCGAGGGCCGGCAGGCGGCGAAAGCGGTGGACGAGTACCTGATGGGAACGTCGACGCTGCCGCGATAGCATCGACGACACTTCTTTGCAACACCGGATCGGGGCAACTCCGTACGGGAAAACGCGGCGTGCGACAATCTTTTCACACGACAAGGGCCGGCAGGCCCGCCCGCCGGACCCTTGAGCCCCGACCCCCTGATCGAGATCGACCGAGTCAGCTTCGGCTATGACCCGAGCCGCAGCATTCTGAAGGACGTGAGCCTGCGCTTTCCGCGCGGCAAGGTCACGGCGATCCTGGGTGGCTCGGGCTGCGGCAAGACGACGCTGCTGCGCCTGATCGGCGGCGTGCATGGGGCGAGCAGCGGTCGCGTGGTCTTCGACGGCGAGGTGATCAACGCCCGCGATCGTCGGCAGCTCTACCGCTTGCGCCGGCGCATGGGCATGCTGTTCCAGTTCGGCGCGTTGTTCACCGACCTGACGGTGTACGAGAACGTCGCTTTCCCGCTGCGTGAACAGACCGACCTGCCCGAGGCGCTGATCCGCGACATCGTGCTGATGAAGCTCAACGCCGTCGGCCTGCGCGGGGCGGCGCCGCTGCGCATCGCCGAGGTGTCGGGCGGCATGGCGCGGCGCGTGGCGCTGGCGCGTGCGATCGCGCTCGACCCCGAGCTGATCATGTACGACGAGCCCTTCGCCGGCCTCGACCTGATCTCGATGGGCGTCGCCGCGACGCTGATCCGCACCCTCAACGACATCACCGGCGCGACCTCGCTGGTGGTCTCGCACGACGTGCCCGAATGCATGGCGATCAGCGACTTCGTCGTGCTGATGGCCGCGCCGGGCCGCATCGTCGCGAAGGGCACGCCGCAGGAGCTGATGGACTCCACCGATCCGGAAGTGCGGCAGTTCGTGCGCGGCGAGCCCGACGGGCCGGTCAAGTTCCACTATCCGGCGCCGGAGCTGGCCCAGGACTTCGGCCTGGAGCGCGCGGCATGAACTGGCTCGCACTGATTGGCGCTCGCGCGCTGAGCGTCATGCGCGGCTGGGGCCATGGCGCATTGTTCCTGCTCGACCTCGTGCGCGCGCTGCCCGCGGCGCTGCGGCGGCCGATGCTGGTCATCACCCAGGTCCATGCGATCGGCAACCGCTCGCTGTTGATCATCCTCGCGTCGGGCATGGCGGTCGGCTTCGTGCTGGCGCTGCAGATGTACTACGCGCTGGTGCCCTATGGTGCGGCCGAGTCGCTCGGCCTGGTGATCAACCTGTCGCTGGTGCGCGAGCTCGGGCCGGTGGTCACCGCGCTGCTGTTCGCCGGGCGCGCGGGCACGTCGCTGACCGCCGAGATCGGGTTGATGAAAGCCGGCGAGCAGCTCGCCGCGATGGAGCTGATGGCCATCGATCCGCGCGCGCGCGTGCTGGCGCCGCGCTTCCTGGGCGGTGTCGTGGCGATGCCGATCCTCGCGATCCTGTTCTCGACGATCGGCATCCTCGGCGCCTGGGTGGTCGCGGTCGGGCTGATCGGCATCGACGCCGGCAATTTCTGGTCGATCCAGCAGTCGCGTGTCGACGTCTTGCGCGACATCGGCAACGGCATCGCCAAGAGCGCGGTATTCGGCGTGATCTGCACCTTCGTCGCGCTGTACCAGGGCCACGAGACCCAGGCGACACCCGAAGGCGTGGCCTATGCGACGACGCGCACGGTGGTGTTTTCGTCGCTCGCGGTGCTGGGCACCGACTTCATTCTCACGGCGTTGATGTTCTCGACGCCGTGAACCCCAAGGGACGATAAACATGGGCAAGCGAGGAATCGAGACACTGGTCGGGCTGTTCGTGCTGCTCGGTGTGGTGGCGTTGCTGTTTCTGTCGCTGAAGGCCGCGAACCTCGCGAACTTCGGCAAACGCGACATCTACCGGCTGACGGCCCGCTTCGACAACATCGGCGGCTTGAAGGTCCGCGCGCCGGTGCGCAGCGCCGGCGTGCCGGTCGGCCGCGTGACGAGGATCAGCCTCGACTCGAAGACCTACCAGGGCGTCGTCACCCTGGAGATCGACAGCCACTATGTGTTCCCGAAGGACAGCTCGGCGAAGATCCTGACCGCCGGCTTGCTCGGCGACCAGTACATCGGCCTGGAGCCGGGCGGGGACGAGAAGAATCTCGCCGGCGGCGACGTGATCCCGCAGACCCAATCCGCCGTCGTGCTGGAAAACCTGATCGGCCAGTTCCTGTTCAGCAAGGCGGCCGAAGCCGGCGGCAGCAACGGGAGCCCGAAGTGAGGCCGTCGCGCTGGGCGACCTCGATGCATGGCCTGGTGGTGGCCGCGCTGACGGTCGCCGCGCTCGGTCTCGCTGGGTGCGGCACGGTGCCGGCGCAACCGGGCACCGCACAGGAGAGCACCGAGCCGGCTTCCGCACGGTCCGATCCCTGGGAGCGCCTCAACCGCCGGATCTTCGACTTCAACGAAGTGGTCGATGCCGCGGTGATCAAGCCGGTGGCCCTGGGCTACCGTGCGGTCGTGCCGGAGTGGCTGCGTACCGGCGTCGACAACATGTTCGGCAACCTGGGCGATGCCTGGTCGGCAGTCAACCTCGTGCTGCAGGCCAAGCCCAAGGTGGCCCTCGAGGTGGGCATGCGGGTGGTGACGAACACCCTCTTCGGCCTGTTCGGCTTTCTGGACATTGCCGACGAGATGGGCCTGCCGCGCCAGTCGGAAGATTTCGGCCAGACGCTCGGCGTCTGGGGTGTCGGCAGTGGGCCCTACCTGGTGCTGCCGCTGCTGGGCCCGTCGACGCTGCGCGACACCGCGGCCCTGCCGGTCGACTTCAAGGCCTCGCCCAGCGCGCTGGCCTTCAACGAAGTGCGCGACCAGAATGGCGCCACGGTCTTGCAGGTCATCAATACGCGGGTCAAGTTGCTGAATGCGACGCGCGTGCTAGACGACGTCGCGCTCGACAAATACATCCTGTTGCGAGATGCCTACCTGGCGCGGCGTCGCAACCAGGTCTACGACGGTGATCCGCCCGAAGAGCAAGATACAAAGGCTGCCGAGCCCCCGCCGGCCGAGCCCAAACCGGCGGAACCCAAGCCGGCCAAGTGAACCGAACGCAGCTCTGTTGCGTTGAGCTTGGGTTTTGCCCGTCTCATGAAAGGATGAACTGATGTTGCGACGTACCTGGATTTCCGCGCTGGCGCTGGCCGCTGCCGCCGTGGCCGTGCCTGCCGCCCGTGCCGAAGCCGTGGCCGCCGACGTTTTCGTCAAGCAGGTGTCGAACGACGTGATCGATGGGGTGAAAGCCGACAAGGCGATCCAGGCCGGCGATGTCTCGCGCATTCGCACACTGGTCGACTCGAAGGTGATGCCGCACGTCAATTTCCAGCGCATGACCGGCATGTCCGTCGGCCCGCAATGGCGCAGTGCGACGCCCGAGCAGCAAAAGCGCATGCTCGAGGAATTCAAGACGCTGATGGTCAACACCTACGCCGGCGCGCTGACGCAGGTGAAGGACCAGGTGGTGGTGGTCAAGCCGCTGCGCACAGCCAGCGAGGGCGACCAGGTCGTGCGCACCGAGGTGCGCGGCCGCGGCGAGCCGATCCAGCTCGACTACCGCGTCGAGAAGGCCGGCGACGGCTGGAAGATCTACGACGTCAACGTCGGCGGCTTCTGGCTGGTCGAGGCCTACAAGGGCCAGTTCGCGAAGGACCTGAGCGGCGGCGGCCTGGACTCGCTGATCACGCGCCTGGCGGAGAAGAACAAGGCGACCAACGCGCCGCAGAAGAACTGAAGGCGCTGCGGCCGATGAGCATCGCACTGCCCGCCGTGTTGACGATCGCCGAAGCCCGCGCCACGGTGGAACGGCTGGTGGCCGCGCTGGCGGCCGAAAACCAGCCGGTGCTCGATGCGTCGGGGCTGCAGACGCTCGACAGCGCTGCCATCGCGGTGCTGCTCGAATGCCGCCGTGCCGCACAAGCGGCCGGCAAGACGCTGCAGCTGGTCGGCGCGCCGCCGAAGCTCGGCGAGCTGGCGCGCCTGTACGGCGTCGACGGCCTGCTCGCCTAGAGGATCATTCGGGCTGCGCGTAGCGCTTCGCGCGCAGGTTGCGCTTGATCTCCTGCAGCATCGGCCGCAGGTGGCTGCCCAGGCGCAGCGCGACGCCGGTGGTCAGGATGTCGATGATCGTCAGGTGCAGCAGGCGCGAGACCATCGGGCTGTAGCGGTCGTAGTCCTCGGGGTGGTCGGCGGCCAGCAGGATGTGGCCGTGCGACTGCGCGAACTGCGCCAGCGGTGAGCCGCTGGCCGTCATCACGATCACCGTCGCGCCTTTGCGGCGCGCGATGTCGGCGGCGTCGAGCAGGTCGCGGCTGCGGCCGGAATTGCTGATCACCACGGCACAGTCGCCGGCGCCCAGCATCGTGGCGCTCATCACCTGCACATGGCCGTCGCTGCAGGCGATCGTGTTGACGCCGAGGCGGAAGAACTTGTGCTGCGCATCCTGCGCGACGATGCCCGAGTTGCCGACGCCATAGAACTCGATGCGCTTGTGCTCGCGACCGGCATTCGTCAGCGCCTCGATCGCGCGCTCGACCGCATGCCCGGCCGCGGCATTGCGGTACTTCAGCATCGCGGCGACCGCGTTGTCGATCACCTTGATGATCAGCTCGGCCGGCTTGTCGTCCTCGTCGACCGCGCGGTGCACGAAGGGCACGCCTTCGTTGACGGTGCCGGCGAGCTTGAGCTTGAAGTCGGCCAGGCCGTCGTAGCCGACGCTGCGGCAGAAGCGCACCACCGTCGGCTTGCTGACATGCGAGCGCTCGGCGAGCTCGCCGACCGGCAGGCTGGCGAAGCTGCGCGGATCGGCCAGCAGCAGCTTGGCCACGCGCTGCTCCGCCGGCGGCAGGGCCGGAATCGAGGCGCGCACACGCTCGAGCATCGACATCTACTCTTCCTCGTCCCAGGTGCAACCGTCGCGCGCGACCATCGCACTCGACGCCGGCGGCCCCCAGGTGCCGGCGGCATAGGGGCGCGGACCGTTCGGATCATGGGCCCAGGCATCGAGGATCGGTTCGACCCAGCGCCAGGCCTGTTCCTGCTCATCGCTGCGGACGAAGAGGTTCAGCCGCCCGGCGATCGCGTCGAGCAACAGGCGCTCGTAGGCGCCGACTCGCTCCGTCGGAAAGGCCTTGTCGAAATCGAGGTCCAGCTTGACCGGCGCCAGCATCTCGCCCTGGCCGCTGCCTTTGGTCGCTAGCAGGTGCAGTTCCAGCCCGTCCTCGGGCTGCAGGTTGATCACCAGCTTGTTGGCGCGCGCCGAGCCCGGGAAGATCGGATGCGGCACCGGCCGGAAGTTGACGACGATCTGAGCCCGGCGTTCGGCCAGCCGCTTGCCGGTGCGCAGGTAGAAGGGCACGCCGGCCCAGCGCCAGTTCTGCACCTCGGTGCGCAGCGCGACGAAGGTCTCGGTCGTGCTGCCGGGGGGCACCTTCTGCTCCTCGAGGTAGCCGGGCACCGGCTTGCCGCCGATCGTGCCGGCGCGGTACTGCCCGCGCACGACGTCGCGCGCCACCATTTCGGCGCTGAACGGCCGCAGCGACTTCAGCACCTTCAGCTTCTCGTCGCGGATCGCGTCGGCATCGCTGGTCGACGGCGGCTCCATCGCGATCATCGTCAGCAGCTGCAGCGCATGGTTCTGCACCATGTCGCGCAGCGCGCCGGTCTGGTCGTAGAAGTCGCCGCGCGTGCCGACGCCGAGCTCCTCGGCCAGCGTGATCTGGATGTTGGCGATGCTCTCGCGCCGCCACAGCGGCTCGAACAGCGCGTTGCCGAAGCGCAGCGCCATCAGGTTCTGCACCGACGGCTTGCCGAGGTAGTGGTCGATGCGGAACGCCTGCGATTCGGCGAACACCGAGCGCACGACGCGATTGATCTGCTGCGCGCTTTCGAGGTCGTGGCCGAGCGGCTTTTCGAGCACGACGCGCACGTTCGGGCCATTCAGGCCGGCGGCGCCGAGCTGCTCGCAGATCACCGGGAAGAGGTAGGGCGCGGTCGCCAGGTAGAGCACGACGGTGTCGGCACGCCGGTCATCGATCCAGGCCTTGAGCCCGGCGTAGTGCTCGGGCTTCGACAGGTCCATGCGGCGGTAGTGCAGCAGCGCGGCGAAACGCGCGAACTCCTCGTCACTGGGCCGCTTGGCGCTGTCGACCTCGACGAAGCGCTCCTTGATGAAGGCGCGGTATTCGTCGTCGCTGCGTTCGTCGCGCGCCACCGCGAGGATGCGCCCGCCGGGGGGCAGCTTGCCGTGGCGAAAGGCCTGGAACAGTGCCGGCATCAGCTTGCGCCAGGTCAGGTCGCCGGTGCCGCCGAAGAAAATCAGATCGAAGGACATGAGGTGATGCGGTGATGTAACTCAGTTTCACTTTTCATGATGCATGAGTTTCTTCAGTCGGTCAATCGCACGTCAACCTGCCGGGCTTGGCGGCAGGTACCGCGGCTGTAACCGATTCGGAAACCAGGACCGCCGCCATCGCGGTCTAATCCAGGTCCACCGACAGACGGACCGCGATGAACCAGCTCGACCAGCTCAAGGCCTTCACCACCGTGGTGGCCGACACCGGCAACTTCAAGCAACTGGCGCAGTTCGCGCCGCAGGACGCGACGACCAACCCGTCGCTGATCCTGAAGGCCGTGCAGCAGCCCGACTACGCGCCGCTGCTCGCCGACACCGTGGCGGCCCACCGCGGCCGTGCGCTCGACGAGATCGTCGACGAGGTGCTGGTGCGCTTCGGGCTGGAGATCCTGAAGCTGGTGCCGGGCCGCGTGTCGACCGAAGTCGACGCGCGCCTGTCCTTCGACAGCGCCTCGACGGTGGCGCGTGCGCAGCGCCTGATCGGCATGTACGAACGCGCCGGCATCGGCCCGGAGCGGGTGCTGATCAAGATCGCATCGACCTGGGAAGGCATCCAGGCGGCGCGCGAGCTCGAGCGCCAGGGCATCCGCTGCAACCTGACGCTGCTGTTCTCGTTCTGCCAGGCGGTGGCCTGCGGCGAAGCGGGCGTGCGGTTGATCTCGCCCTTCGTCGGGCGCATCTACGACTGGTACAAGAAGCAGGCCGGTGGCGCGTGGGACGAAGCGCGACAAGCCGGTGCCAACGACCCCGGCGTGCTATCGGTCGAGCGCATCTACACCCACTACAAGCACTTCGGCATCGAGACCCAGGTGATGGGCGCGAGCTTTCGCAACGTCGGCCAGGTGCTGGCGCTCGCCGGCTGCGACCTGCTGACGATCAGCCCCGATCTGCTCGCGCAGCTGCAGGCCAGCGTCGCGCCGGTCGAGCGCCGGCTCGATCCGGATGCCGCACGCGCCGCGGACTTCAAGCCCGCGCGCTACGACGAAGCCGGCTTCCGCTACGCGCTGAACGAGGACCCGATGGCCACCGAGAAGCTCGCCGAGGGCATCCGCGCGTTTGCCGCCGATTCCGCCAAGCTCGACGCGATGATCGAGGCGCAACGATGACCCGCTGCGACGCGACCGTCGCGTGGGCCGCGCTGCAAGGGCACTACGAGGCCCACGGCCGCGGCTTCGATCTGCGCGAGGCCTTCGTGCGCGACCCGCAGCGCTTCGCGGCGTTCTCGTTGCAAGCGCCGGAGGTCTTTGCCGACCTGTCGAAGAACCGCTGGGACTTGGCGACACGCAAGCTGCTGCTCGAGCTGGCGCGCGAAACCGGCCTCGAGGCGCACCGCGATGCGATGTTCGCCGGTGCGCCGATCAATGTGACCGAAGGTCGCGCGGTGCTGCACACGGCGCTGCGCGCACCGCGCGGCGCGGCCTTGCACGGCGACGAGGTGCATGAGGTGCTCGAGCGCATGCTGGCCTTCGCCGAACGGATGCGCGACATCGAGAGCAGCGGCATCACCGACATCGTCAACATCGGCATCGGCGGCTCGGACCTGGGGCCGCAGATGGTCGTGCCGGCGCTGGACGCCTATTGCCAGCCGGGTCAACGCTGCCACTTCGTCAGCAATGTCGACGGCCATGACATCGCGCCGGTGCTGCGCCGGCTCGAAGCGCGGCGCACGCTGTTCATCGTCGCCAGCAAGACCTTCACGACGCAGGAGACGATGGCCAACGCGGCGGTGGCGCGGGCCTGGTTCCTGGCGCGGGGAGGGAGCGAGCACGACATCGCGCGCCACTTCGTCGGTGCGACGACCAACCTGCAGGCGGCGGCCGAATTCGGCATCCACACCACCTTCGGCTTCTGGGACTGGGTCGGCGGGCGCTACTCGCTGTGGAGCGCGATCGGACTGCCGATCGCGATCGCCATCGGCGCCGACCACTTCCGCGCGCTGCTCGATGGCGCGTTTGCGATGGACCGCCACTTCGCCGAAGCGCCGCTGGAGCACAACCTGCCGGCGCAGCTCGGACTGCTCGACGTCTGGTACCGCAACTTCCACCGCTTCACGAGCCGCTCGGTGGCGCCCTATCACCAGGGCTTGAAGCGGCTGCCGGCCTACCTGCAGCAGCTGGAGATGGAATCCAACGGCAAGCGCGTCGATGTCGACGGCCAGCCGTTGCCCTACGACACCAGCCCGGTGGTCTGGGGCGAGCCGGGCACCAACGGCCAGCATGCGTACTTCCAGATGCTGCATCAGGGCAGCGAGGTCGTGCCGGTCGAGTTCATCGCCGTCAAGCGCCCGACGCACGAGCACGCCGACCTGCACGCCAAGGCCCTGGCCAACTGCCTCGCGCAGGGCCAGGCGCTGATGCTCGGCAAGACCAGCGACGCCGCGCTCGGCGAGCGCGCGCCGACCGCCTCGGCCGCGCTCGACCGCGCGGTGCTGGCGCAGCATCGCAGCTTCCCTGGCAACCGGCCGAGCACCACCTTGCTGCTCGAGCAGCTGACGCCACGTGCGCTCGGCGCGCTGATCGCGCTCTACGAGCATCGCGTCTTCACCAGCGGTGCGGTGTGGGGTATCAACAGCTTCGACCAATGGGGCGTCGAGCTCGGCAAGGCTTTGTGCAACAACCTGCTGCCGCGGCTGGTGGATGGGCCCGGCAAGGGCGATGCGAGCGGCCTCGACAGCTCGACCGCCGGCCTGCTGCAGCGCCTGACACGATGAAGCTCGTCTTCGACTTCGGCGGCGTGTTGTTCCAGTGGCAGCCGGCCGAGCTGCTCAAGCGCGTGCTGCCCGAACGTGCACACGACGATCACAGCGCCGCGCACTGGGTCGGCGAGGTGTTCCAGAGTTATGGCGGCGACTGGGGTGATTTCGACAAGGGACTGCTGAGCGCCGACGAGGTGGTCGAGCGCCTGGTGCGGCGCACCGGCTTGGGCCAGGCCGAAGCGCAGGCGATCGTCGATGCGGTGCCCGGCTTGCTGCTGCCGATCGAGCCGACGGTGGCTTTGCTCGAACGCCTGCGGGCGAGCGGCGTGCCGCTGTACTACCTGTCGAACATGCCGGCGCCGTACGCCGATCATCTGGAGCGCACGCACCCCTTCGTCGGCTGGTTCGCGGCGGGCATCTTCTCCGGCCGCGTGCAGCAGTCCAAGCCCGATCCGGCGATCTTCGCGCTGGCGGCGGAGCGCTTCGGTGCGGCGCCCGAGGAGCTGGTCTTCCTCGACGACCATCCGCCGAACATCGACGCAGCGCGCGCCGCAGGCTGGCGTGCGCTGCACTTCACCGATGCCGAGCGCGCCGAACGCGAGCTGCGTGAGCTCGGCTGGAGCGGCGCCGAATAGGACGCGCGCAGCGGTGGTGCGGCAGCGCACCGCATCGGGGTTGATCCGGGGTCGCGCGGGGCCTGCGCGGTGGCACAAATCTGGCTTCGTCAGCCACAATAAGCTGACCATTTGGTCAAGTCCGCCGCGCGTGCCCGCGCACGCTCCCACCTGACGATGAACGCTCCCGACCGGCTGCAAGGCCTGCCTTCCAGCGCCGCTGCGCCGACGATCGCCGTGCCCGCCGCGGACGTCGCCGTCGACGTGCGTCGCGCCAGCGTCGTCTATCCGTCGGCGGACGCGCCGGTGCGCGCGCTGCACGAGGTCGACCTGGCGATCGGGCAGGGCGAGTTCGTCTCGCTGATCGGCCCGTCGGGCTGCGGCAAGACGACGCTGCTGCGCGTGATTGCCGACCTCGAGCCGATCAGCGCCGGCGAGGTGCTGGTCAACGGCATGACCCCACGCGAGGCGCGCCTGGCGCGTGCCTATGGTTATGTGTTCCAGTCGCCGGCGCTGTTCCCGTGGCGCACCGTGCTGGCCAACGTGATGCTGCCGCTGCAGATACAGGGCCGCACGAAAGCGCAGTGCGAGGCCATCGCGCGTGAGCAGCTCGAGCGCGTCGGCCTCACCGGCTTCGAGCGCAAGTACCCGTGGCAGCTGTCGGGCGGCATGCAGCAGCGCGTGTCGATCGCGCGCGCGCTCGGCTTCGAGCCCAAGCTGCTGATGATGGACGAGCCTTTCGGCGCGCTCGACGAGATCACGCGCGACCGGCTCAACGAGCAATTGCAGCAGCTGTGGCAGCGCGAGCGCCGCACGGTGGTCTTCGTCACCCACTCGATTGCCGAGGCCGTCTACCTGTCGACGCGCATCGTCGTGATGTCGCCGCGTCCGGGCCGCATCCTGAAGGTCATCCGGTCGACCTTGCCCGACGAGCGCACGCTGGGCTTGCGCGACACGCCGGAGTTCATGGCGCTGGCGCACGAGGTGCGCGAAGGCCTCGCCGCCGGCCACGGCGCCGATGATGAAGCCTGAGCTGCGCGAGCGCGCCCTGCCGGTGGCCGCCGTGCTCGCCGCGGTGCTGCTGCTGTGGTACGCCGGCGCCGTCGGCCTGAACGCAGCCGGGGCGATCGAGCGCGTGCTGACGCCCAAGGGCGCCTACACCACGAGCGAGCTGATCGCGGCGACGCTGAACATGCAGCGCCCGGTGCTGCCGTCGCCGCACCAGGTGATCGCCGACCTGTGGCACAGCATCGTCGACTGGCCGCTCGATTCGCCGCGCAACCTGCTGTACCACGTCGCGGTGACGGCCGAGTCGACGCTGGTCGGCTTCGTGCTCGGCACGCTGCTGGGCATCGTGCTGGCGGCGGCGATCGTGCACTCGCGCACGCTGGATCGCGCGCTGCTGCCGTGGATCGTCGCCTCGCAGACGGTGCCGGTGCTGGCGATCGCGCCGATCGTGCTGGTGATCCTCGGCAGCCTCGGCTTCAGCGGTGTCGCCCCGAAGGCGACGATCGCGATGTACCTGTGCTTCTTTCCGGTGACGGTCGCGATGGTGCAGGGCCTGCGCTCGCCGCAGCGCATCGAGAGCGAGCTGATGCACACCTATGCCGCGTCGCGCAACCAGGCCTTCTGGATGCTGCGCCTGCCGTCGGCGCTGCCCTTTCTGTTTCCGTCGCTGCGGATCGGCGTCGCGGCGGGGCTGGTCGGCGCGATGGTCGCCGAGCTGCCGACCGGCGCGCAGGCGGGGCTCGGCGCGCGGCTGCTGACCGGCTCGTACTACGGCAACACGGTGTCGATCTGGTCGGCGCTGGTGATGTCGGCAGTGCTGGGCCTGGTGCTGACGGCCGCGGTGGCCGGCGTCGAGAAGCTGGTGCTGCGGAGGCCGGCATGACGCGTGTGCTGATGGCGCTGGCCCTCGCCGTGCTCGCGGCGATCGGCCTGTGGTGGGCGCTGCCGGCCGCGGGCGGCGAGGGTGAACGCTCGGCGCTGCTGACGCCGGTCTTGCTCGTCACGCTGCTGCTCGCGGCCTGGAGCGTGCGGCGTGTCGCCGCGCTCGATGGCCACCGCGCCTACGGCACGGCCACCGCGGCGCTGTTCGGCCTGTGGGTCGTCTATTTCTGGGAAGTCAGCGTCTCGCTGTACCAGGTCCCGCGCGTGCTGCTGCCGGCACCGTCCTTCATCGTGCAGGCGCTGATCGATCGCTGGGACATCCTGGCCGGCGACTTCGTGCAGACCGTGCTGAAGGCCGTGCTGATCGGCTGGGCGCTCGGCTGCGGGCTGGGCTTCGCGGTCGGCGTGGCGATCGATCGCGCGCCCTTCCTGCAGCGCGGGCTGCTGCCGCTCGCTTCGCTGACCAGCACCGTGCCGCTGGTGGCCGTCGCGCCGATCGCGGTGATGTGGTTCGGCTTCGAGTGGCCGTCGAAAGCGGCCGTCGTCGTCTTGATGACCTTCTTCCCGATGCTGGTCTCGACGCTCGCCGGCCTGCAGGCCGCCGGCCGGCTCGAACGCGAGCTGATGCAGACCTATGCCGCCAGCTACGGCCGCACGCTGCTCGACCTGCGCCTGCCGGCGGCAATGCCCTTCATCTTTGGCGCGATGAAGGTCAATGCGACGCTGGCGCTGATCGGCGCGATCGTCGCCGAGTTCTTCGGCTCGCCGACGGTCGGCCTCGGTTTTCGCATCAGCACCGAGGCGGCCAAGATGAACATGGCGCTGGTCTGGGGCGCGATCGTCGTCGCCGCGGTGACCGGCTCGGCCGCCTACGCGCTGCTGGTGCAACTGGAGCGGCGCATCGCGTTCTGGCATCCGTCGGTGCGCGCCACGGCATGATGGCTTTCCTCGTCGCCGGCAGACCGGCTTGGGCTCTCCCACAACCATTCCTGAAGGAGCAAGTGATGAAGCGACTCTCGATCAAGCTCGGCCTGCTGGCCTGCGCCGCGATCTGCAGCCTGGGCGTGCAGGCCGCGGAGAAGCTGACCGTGCAGATGAAGTGGGTGCCGCAGGCGCAGTTCGCCGGCTACTACGTCGCTCAGGCCAAGGGTTATTACAAGGCCGAGGGGCTGGACGTGACGATCAAGCCGGGCGGCCCCGACGTCTCGCCCGTGCAGGTGATCGCCGGCAACCAGGCCGACGTGGTCGTCAACTGGATGCCCGATGCGCTGGCCGCGCGCGAAGCGGGCGTGCCGCTGGTCAACATCGCGCAGGTCTTCGACAAGTCCGGCCTGATGCTGACCTGCAAGAAGGCCAGCGGTGTCACGAGCCCGAAGGACTTCAAGGGCAAGACGCTGGGCGTCTGGTTCGGCGGCAACGAGTACCCGTTCCTGAACTGGATGGCCAAGCTGGGGCTCAAGCCCGACACCGACGTCAAGGTGCTGAAGCAGGGCTTCAACGTCGACCCGCTGCTGCAGAACCAGGCCGCGTGCATCTCGACCATGATCTACAACGAGTACTGGCAGGTGGTCGATGCCGGCGTCAAGGAAAGCGACCTGATCACCTTCTTCTACGAGAAGGAGGGCGTCGCCTCGCTGGAAGACGGCCTGTACGTGCTGGAACCCAAGCTAAAGGACCCGGCCTTCGTCGCCCGCATGGCGAAGTTCCTGAAGGCCTCGTTCAAGGGCTGGAACGACGCGGTGAAGAACCCCGAGGAAGCGGCCAAGATCGTCGTCGCCGCCGACCCCTCGGGCAGCGCGACGCTGCCGGTGCAGACGCGGCAGATGAAGAACATCGCCACGCTGATCAGCACCGCCGGCACCAAGAAGATCGGCTACCTGGAGCCGGCCGCCTACGAGCGCACGGTCAAGGTGCTGCTGACCGGCGGCAGCTCGCCGGTGATCAAGAAGGATCCGGGCAAGGCGGCCATGACGCACGTGGTCTGGGAAGCCGCGCAGAAGTGACCGTCGATGGCGGCGAGCTTCGAAAGGGCCAGATCCGCCAGGCCAACGAGGCGCTGATCCTCGGCGCGGGCGAGCGCGTGTTCGCCCGCGCCGGCTTCAACGGCGCGACGATGGCCGAGATCGCCGACGAGGCCGGCCTGCCGAAGGCCAACCTGCACTACTACTTCGGCAGCAAGCAGGACCTGTATCGCGCGGTGCTGGCGCGCACGTTGCACGACTGGCTGGTGCCAATGGACAGCCTGGTGCCGGACGCCGATCCGCGCTCGGGACTCGAGAGCTACATCCGCGCCAAGATGGCGATGTCGGTGCAGCGCCCGGATGCGTCGCGCGTCTTCGCCAACGAGATGCTGCATGGCGCGCCGGTGCTGGGTGAGCTGATGCGCGGCGAGCTGCGCACGATGGTGCGGCGCAAGGCGGCCGTGCTCGATGCGTGGATCGCTGCGGGCCGCATGGCGCCGGTCGACACCACGCACCTGTTCTTCACGATCTGGGCGGCGACGCAGACCTACGCCGATTTCGACGTGCAGGTGCGCGCCGTGCTCGGCCGCGAGACGCTGGGCCCGCGCGACCAGGCGCGCGCCGCCGAACACGTGGTCGGCCTGATCCTGCGCGGCTGCGGGCTCTGAGACACTTGAGGGGTGATTCCTTTCACGTCCCGATGAGTGCCGCCCGGCCGTTCCGAAGGCGCTCGCGCCCCCCCGGGGGGCAGCGAGCGAAGCGAGCTTGGGGGCACCAATGACCGCCGGCGCGCCGCCGAGCGACGATGCCCCGCGCACCGCGACGACCCGCGCGGTGCAGCCTGACGTCGACCTCGGCATCGGCACCGGCACCTTCACCGTCGGCAACCGGCTGGCGGTCGGCCAGCGGCTGGACGAGTACGAGATCAGCGGGCTGCTCGGCGAGGGCGGCTTCGGCATCGTCTACCTGGCCTGGGACCATTCGCTGCAGCGCCGGCTGGCGATCAAGGAGTACATGCCGGCATCGCTCGCCTTTCGGTCGCACGGCATGCAGGTCGAGGTCAAGGCCGAGCGCTACGAAGAGTCCTTCGAGGCCGGGCTGCGCAGCTTCATCAACGAGGCCAAGCTGCTGGCGCGTTTCGACCATCCGGCGCTGGTCAAGGTGCACCGCTTCTGGCAGGCCCACGGCACCGCCTACATGGTGATGCCGTACTACGAGGGCGTCACGCTGAAGCAGGCGCTGGCCGAGATGAGCGAGCCGCCCGACGAGGCCTGGCTGCGCGATCTGCTGGCGCCGCTGCTCGACGCGCTGCAGTACCTGCACGAGTCCTCGTGCTACCACCGCGACATCGCGCCCGACAACATCCTGCTGATCGACGACGGCCGGCCGCTGCTGCTCGACTTCGGTGCCGCGCGGCGGGTGATCGGCGACATGACGAAGGCCGTCACGGTGATCCTGAAGCCGGGTTACGCGCCGATCGAGCAGTACGGCGACATGCCCGGCGCGACGCAGGGCCCGTGGACCGACATCTACGCGCTCGGCGCGGTGCTGCACACCGCGATCACCGGCGTCGTGCCGCGACCCTCCGTCGCGCGCATGCTGCGGGACGACTACGAGCCGCTGGTGCTGCGCGCACGCGGCCGCTACAGCGACCGCCTGCTGCGGGCGATCGACCGCACACTGGCGCTGCACCCCGACGAACGGCCGCAGTCGATCGCCGTGCTGCGCGAGATGATCGACATCGACCGCGAGCAGGAGACGGCGCCGCTGTCGCTGCCGCCGCGGGTGCCACGCGCGGTGCTGACCCAGCCGCCGGTGCGGCCGGCGCCACCGCCGAACCTGCCGGCGGTGCCGATGCCCACGGTGGCGCAGCAGCGTGCCGGGATGCCCTGGCCGCCGAGCCGGCCGGTGCTGATCGGCGCCGGCGCGGGCCTGGCCGGGGTGCTGGGGCTGCTGTGGTGGCTGAATGCACCCAGGCCGGAGCCGGTGCTGCCGTTGCCGGAACCGCCCGCGTCCGAAGCTGTGCCTGCCGCTTCGGCGCCGCTGCCGGAGCCGCCGGCCAGCGCCGTGGTGCCCGAGCCGGTGCCGACCCCGGCGCCAGCGCCTGAGCCGCCACCGGCCCCCCTGCCTGCACCCGCGCCTGAACCGGCGCCCGCACCCGTGCCGGCGCCCGCACCCGCACCCGCACCCGCACCCGCACCCGTGCCGGCGCCACCTGCCCCAGTGCCGGCGCCACCGGCCCCGGTGCCTGTACCAGCGCCCGTGCCCGCACCCGCACCGACGCCCGCACCCAAGGCCGAGACACCGGCTTCGCGCCCGAGCCCCGCGCCGCGGCCACCAGTGCGTCGAACCGAAGCCGTCAAGCCCCCGGCTGCGGCACCCTCCGCGGCGCCGGCCGAGCCTAGAATTCCCTCGAATGCCCGTTGTGCCGAAATCATCCAGCGTGTGTCGATCGGCGAGACCTTGACGGCCGCCGACCGGCGCATTCTCAAAGAGGAGTGCGGAAGATGAACCGGTTCGGATCGATCGTTCTGGCGGCACTGCTGATTGCCGGCTGCCAGACGCCCCCCCCAGCGCCGGTCGTGCGCGCCAGCGTCCAGGACCTGCCGCTCGACCAGGCGATCGTCGTCGCCACCGATGCGCTCGCCGCGCAGGTCAAGCCTGCGCAGGCGACCGGGCTGGCCGGCGTGCTCGCCAAGATGGACAACAAGCCGGCCGGCAAGTTGCTGGTGCTGATGGACCCGTCGCTCGACGCCGCCTCGGGCCAGCAGACCGCGTTGACGCGCCAGCTCGACCAGAAGGTCAACGACCGCTTGCGCACGCATGCCCACCTCGACGTGCTGCCATTCGCGCAACAGAGCCTGACGCGCGCGCAGTACCTGGTGGTGGCCACGATCACCCGCATCGATGCCGGCAAGGGGCCGTACCAGATCCACCTGTCGCTGACCGACATGAAGAGCGGCCAGATCGCGGCGCAGTCGTCGTCGCGGGCCCGCGACGAGGGCTTCGACACGACGCCGACGCCGTACTACCGCGACACGCCGGTGCTGATGCTGAAGGACCACGTCGTCGAGGGTTACATGCGCACTGCGCAGGCCGCGCCGGGCCAGCCGGCCGACAAGGCGTACCTCGAGCGTGTGGCCGCCGCGGCCATGATCCAGGAGGCGACGACGCTGTACAACAACGAGCGCTACCAGGAGGCGCTGGGTCTGTACCGCGGCGCGTTGGCAACGCCCGCCGGCGAGCAGATGCGCTCGCTCAACGGCGTGTACCTGACGAACTGGAAGCTGGGCAACGTCGTCGAGGCCGAGCAGGCCTTCGGCAAGGTCGTTGCGCTCGGCCTGGCAACCCGCACGCTCGGCGTCAAGTTCCTGTTCAATCCCGGCGGCACCGAGTTCTGGTCGGACCAGAAGATCAGCGGCCCGTACACCGTGTGGCTGCGCCAGATCGCGCGCCAGGCCGCGGGCTCGAACATCTGCATGGAAGTCGTCGGCCACACCAGCCGCACCGGTTCCGAAACCTTCAACGACCGGCTGTCTGCGCAGCGTGCGGCGTTCATCCAGCGCAAGCTCGAGGGCGAGGCGCCGGCGCTGACCGGCAAGATGAAGTCCAGCGGCGTCGGCTACCGCGAGAACCTGATCGGCACCGGCACCGATGACGCGAGCGACTCGCTCGACCGCCGCGTCGAGTTCAAGATCGGCAGCTGCTAGTCCACTGCGGCAGGCTCAGGCCGCCTGCGCTTCGTCGTCCTCGTCCAGTGCGTCGGCCAGGAAGCCGCCGCTCTGGTGCGACCACAGGCGCGCATACAGCCCGCCCTTGGCCAGCAGGCTGCGGTGGTCGCCTTCCTCGACGATGCGGCCGCGGTCCATCACGATCAGCCGGTCCATCGCGGCGATCGTCGACAACCGGTGCGCGATCGCCACCACCGTCTTGCCTTCCATCAGCCGGTAGAGGCTGGCCTGGATGGCCGCCTCCACCTCGCTGTCGAGCGCGCTGGTGGCTTCGTCCAGCAGCAGGATCGGGGCGTCCTTCAGCATCACGCGGGCGATCGCGATGCGCTGGCGCTGCCCGCCGGACAACTTGACCCCACGCTCGCCCACATGCGCGTCGTAGCCGCGCCGCCCGGCCGGATCGGTCAGGGCCTCGATGAACTCATGCGCCTCGGCACGCCGCGCCGCCGCGATCATCTGCACATCACCGGCCGCCGGCCGGCCGTACAGGATGTTGTCGCGCACCGAACGGTGCAGCAGCGAGGTGTCCTGCGTCACCATGCCGACCTGCGCGCGCAGGCTGTCCTGCGTGACGCGCGCGACGTCCTGCCCGTCGATCGTCAGGCGGCCGGAGTCGATGTCGTAGAAGCGCAGCAGCAGGTTGACGATCGTGCTCTTGCCGGCACCCGAGCGGCCGACCAGGCCGATCTTCTCACCCGGCCGGATGCGCAGGCTGAAGTGCTCGATCACGCGCTTGTCGCCGCCGTACGAGAAGTTGACGTCGTCGAAGCGCAGCTCGCCGTGCGTGACCTGCAGCGGCTTCGCGTCGGGCGCATCGACGATCGCGTGCGGGCGCGACAGCGTCGTGATGCCGTCCTGCACCGTGCCGATGTCCTCGAACAGCGTGGCCATCTCCCACATGATCCAGTGCGAGATGCCGTTCAGCCGCAGCGCCATCGCCGTCGCCGCGGCCACGGCGCCGAGTCCGACCTGACCCTGGATCCACAGTGCCAGTGCGGCGCCCGCGGTACCGGCGATCAACATCATGCTCAGGGCGTGGATGACAATCTCGAAGCCGGTGACCAGGCGCATCTGCTGGTGCACCGTGCCGAGGAATTCCTGCATCGCCCCGCGCGCATGGCCGGCCTCGCGCTGCGCGTGGGCGAACAGCTTGACGGTGGCGATGTTGGTGTAGGCATCGGTGATGCGGCCGGTCATCAGCGAGCGCGCATCGGCTTGGGATTTGGCAACGCGCGCGAGCCGCGGCACGAACCAGCGCAGCGTCACCAGGTACAGCGCCAGCCAGCCGAGCAGCGGCGCCAGCATCCATGCGTTGAAGCTGCCGACCACCGCCACCAGCGTGACGAAGTAGATGATGATGAAGACCAGGATGTCGCACACCGTCATCCAGGTGTCGCGCACCGCCAGCGCGGTCTGCATCACCTTCGCGGCGACGCGGCCGGCGAACTCGTCCTGGTAGAAGCTCATGCTCTGGCCGAGCATCAGCCGGTGGAAGTTCCAGCGCAGCCGCATCGGAAAGTTGCCGGCCAGCGCCTGCTGCTTGAACATCGACTGCAGCGCGACCAGGCCCAGGCTGCCGGCCAGCACGGCCGCCAGCAGCAGCAGCCGCCCGCGCTCGTCCTGCCACAGTCGCTGTGGCGGCACCACGCTCAACCAGTCGACGATGTTGCCGAGCATGCTGAACAGCAGCGCCTCGAACACGCCGATGATCGCCGTGAACAGCGTCATCGCGCCGATGTAGCGCCGCAGGCCGTGCGTGCAGGCCCACAGGAAGGGGAAGAAGCCCTTCGGCGGCGTGGGCGGTGTCGTCTCCGGGTACGGATCGACGAAACGTTCGAACAGGCTGAACATGAGGCGGGCGAGGGTAGCCCAGGCCCGCCGGCGCCGGTTGTGACCGGCAACACAAACCCTGCTGCGCTAAGACTGCGTTTGTTGCAGCGCTTCCAGCGCCAGCAGCTCGCCGATCGACTGCCGGCGGCGGATCAGCCGCGCCGCGTCACCGTCGACGAGCACTTCGGCGGTCAGCGGCCGCGAGTTGTAGTTGCTCGACATCGACGCGCCGTACGCCCCGGCGTCATGGAACACCAGCAGGTCGCCGACCCGCGCCTCGGGCAGCTCGCGCGACAGCACGACGCCACCTTCGCCCTGCGTGAACACGTCGCCCGACTCGCACAGCGGGCCGGCGACGACGGTGGGGCGCGGCGCGCGCGGCGATGCGTCGGCGGCGAGCAGCTCGATGCCGTGGTGGCTGCCGTACAGCGCCGGCCGCGCGAGGTCGTTGAAGCCGGCATCGACCAGCGCGAAGAAGCGCGAGCCCATGGACTTGGTGGCGCGCACCTCGGCGAGCAGCACGCCGGCCTCGGCCACCAGGAAGCGGCCCGGCTCGATCTCCAGCTGCAGCGGGCGGCCCTGGGCCTGCGCGATCCGTCGGCGCGCGGCATCCCACAGCGCGTGGTAGTGCGCGGTGTCGATGCGCGGCTCGCCGGCACGGTAGGGGATCGACAGTCCGCCGCCCGCCGAGATCGCCTCGATCGGCTGGCCGATGCGCGCCACCATCTCGACCATCGCATCGCAGACCTGCTGCAGGTGGTGGTAGTCGACGCCCGAGCCGATGTGCATGTGCAGGCCGATCAGCTGCAACCGGTGCTTGCGCAGCGCGTCGAGCGCCGCGGGCAGGTCAGCGTGCCAGATGCCGTGCTTGCTGTGCTCGCCGCCGGTGTTGGTCTTGTTGCTGTGGCCGTGGCCGAAGCCGGGGTTGATGCGCAGCCAGACGCGGTGACCCGGTGATGCCGTGCCGAGCTGGTGCAGCATGTCGATCGAGCCGGCGTTGACGGGGATGCCCTCGGCCACCACCTTGGCCAGCGTAGCGCGGTCGAGCACGTCGGCAGTGAAGACGATCTCGCTCCTGCCTTCGCGGCTCGGGCGGTAGCCGGCGGCGAGCGCGCGCTCGATCTCGCCCAGCGAGACCGCGTCGACCACGACGCCGGCCTCGCGCATCAGCCGCAGCAGGTGCAGGTTCGAGTTCGCCTTCTGCGCATAGCGGATGGTGTCGAAGGCGCGCAGCTCGGCGATGCGCGCGCGGATCGTCGCGGCGTCGTAGACCCACAGCGGGGTGCCATGGGTGGCGGCGAGCTGGCGCAGCAAGGTGGGATCGAACGGGTTCATCGCTGCGGACGATACCCACATGTATCCATTCAATCCAATAGCGTATCGTTCGTCGTCGATACACATCGGATATGGATAGGAATGAAGCTGACGCACCGCCACGTCGAGGTCTTTCGCGCGCTGATGCTGTCGGGCAGCGTGACCCGTGCGGCCGAGCTGCTGCACACCTCGCAGCCGACCGTCAGTCGCGAGCTGGCGCGGCTCGAGCAGGTTCTGCAGATGAACCTGTTCGACCGCGTGCGTGGCCGCCTGCGGCCGACCGTGCGCGCGCTGGCGCTGCGCGACGAGGTCGATCGTTCGTACGTCGGCCTCGAACGCATCGCGGCGGCAGCAGCTGCGCTGCGGCAGTTCAGCGCCGGGCGCCTGGAGATCGCCTGCCTGCCGGCGCTGGCGCATGCGCTGCTGCCCGAGGCGACACGCCGCTTCCTCGCCGGTCACCCCCAGGCCAGCGTCGTCATCACGCCGCTCGAATCGCCGCTGCTCGAGACCCGGCTGACCGAACAACGCCACGACCTCGGGCTGACCGAGCGCCGCGAAGCACCGCCGGGCACGAGCCTGCTGCCGCTGCTGCAGGTCGACGAGGTCGCCGTGCTGCCGGCCGGTCATCCGCTGCTCGCGCGGCGCACCTTGCGGCCGCAGGACTTTGCCGGACAGCCCTTCATCCATCTGGCCGCCGACGACCCCTATCGGCAGCAGCTCGACAGCTTGTTCGAACAGCACGGGGTGCAGCGCATCGGCGCGCTGGAGGCCGGCAGCGCGGTGGCCGTCTGCGCGCTGGTGCGCCAGGGTCTCGGGCTGGCGATCGTCAATCCGCTCACCGCGCTCGAGCTGGCCGGCCCGGCGCTGCACATCCGGCCCTTGGCGATGCGCGTGCCCTTCCATGTCGGCCTGGTCAGCCCGGAGCTGCGCCCGCCGAGCCCGCTGCGCGAGGCGTTCGTGGCGGCGTTGCGTGACGCGGCGCTGGCGGTGCGCAAGCGGCTGAAGGCGGCTGCAGTGCAAGCGGGTTGAATGCGCTGGCCCGTCAATAATGCACGGCCACCAGGGGGTCAGCCGTCCGACCCGTGGACCGGGGGTTGACCCCTGATCCGTGACTTCCTAGGCTTGCGCACCAACCGTTACAGCTCCGGGAGCACTCCATGACTCGTCTGACTTCACCCCTCCTGCGCCTGTCGGCCGCGCTCGCCGCTCTGCTGCCCGTCGCCGCGTCCGCCGGCACGCCGGTCCCGGTTCCCGAGCCGGAGACCTGGGCGCTGTTCGCCATCGCCGCGGTGGCCGCGGCGGTGATCACGATCCGCAACAAGCGGAAGTAATCCACCTCGATGGCCGAGGCCCTGCTCGGCCTCGCCGGGCCGCTGTACCTCGCGGCGCTGATCGGCGGCTTCGCCGCGATGGCGCTGTGGGAAACGGTGCGGCCCCTGCGGCCGGCCAGCGTGCCGCTGGCGCCGCGCTGGATCAACAACCTCGGCCTGCTGTTCATCAACCAGGCGGTGATGCGCCTGGCCTTGCCGCTGGCCGGGCTGTCGGTGGCCTTGCTCGCCGCGTCGCGCGGCTGGGGTCTGCTGCCGCTGCTCGAGGTGCCTGCCGTGCTGGCGGTGCCGCTGGCGGTGGTCATGCTCGACGGGGTGCGCTGGGCGGCCCATCGCGCGATGCACTGGCCCGGGCTGTGGCGGCTGCATCGCGTGCACCACAGCGACCTCGACTTCGACTGCACGATCGAGCTGCGCTTCCATCCCGGCGAAGCGCTGCTGGCGCAGGCGCTGCTGTCGCTGGCGATCGTTGCGCTGGGCGCGCCGCCGCTGGCGGTGCTGCTGTCGGACCTGCTGACGCTGGTCTGCGGTTACTTCACGCACGCCAACGTGCAACTGCCGCCGCGCTTGGAGCGCGTGCTGCGCAGCGTGTTGATCACGCCGGATCTGCACCGCGTGCACCACTCGGCGCGCGTCGACGAATCGATGTCGAACTACGGCGTGCTGTTGTCGGTCTGGGACCGCTGGTTCGGCAGCTACCGCGCGCATCCCGCGGATGACCACCTCGGCATGCAGTTCGGCCTGGCCGAGCTGCGCGAGCCACGCCAGCTGACGCTGGCGCGGCTGCTCTGGCTGCCGTTCCGCCGCTGACCGTTCAGCCGCCGGCGACGCCGGCCCGCTCCAGCATCGCGTGCAGCAGCACGTTGCAGCCGGCGGTGATGTGCTCGGGCTTGGCGTCCTCGATCTCGTTGTGGCTGATGCCGTCCTTGCACGGAATGAAGATCATGCCGGCCGGCGCCAGCCGCGCCATGTAGACGGCATCGTGGCCGGCGCCCGAGACCGCGCGCATGTTGCTGTAGCCCAGCGCTTCGGCCGCGGAGGCCACCGCGTTGATGCAGTCCGGATGGAAGGGCTGCGCCGGATACGCCGAGACCGGCGTGATCTCGATCGGCAGCCCGCTCTCGGCCGACAGCTTCGCCGCGACGCCGCGGATGTCCGCATCCATCGCGTCGCAGATCGCATCGCTGGCATTGCGCAGGTCGATCGAGAACTTGACGCGGCCCGGGATCACGTTGCGGCTGTTCGGGAACACCTGCACCATGCCGACCGTGCCGCGGCCATGCGGCGGATGGCGGTGCGCGCAGGCGACGACCTCCTGCATCAGCTTCGTCGCCACCTGCAGCGCGTCCTTGCGCAGCGCCATCGGCGTCGGGCCGGCATGCGCTTCCATGCCGGTGACGACGCAGTCGTACCAGCGGATGCCGAGCACGCCGGTGACGACGCCGATCGTCTTGTCGTTGTCCTCGAGGATCGGGCCCTGCTCGATGTGGGTCTCGAAGTAGCAGCCGATCGGATGCTCGCCCGGCTCTTCCGGCCCGATGTAGCCGATGCGCTCGAGCTCGTCCTTGACGCTCTTGCCCTCCACGTCCTTTGCAGCATAGGCATGCTCGAGCGTGAAGGCCTTGGCGAACACGCCCGAGCCCATCATCACCGGCACGAAACGCGAGCCTTCCTCGTTGGTCCACCACGCCACCTCGATCGGCGCCTCGGTCTGGATGCCGTGGTCGTTCAGCGTGCGCACCACCTCCAGCCCGGCCAGCACGCCGTAGTTGCCGTCGAACTTGCCGCCGGTGGGCTGCGTGTCGATGTGGCTGCCGGTGACGATCGGCGGCAGGCTGTTGTTGCGGCCCGCACGGCGCAGGAAGCCGTTGCCGATCTTGTCGATCGTCACCGTCAGCCCGGCCTCGGTGGCCCAGCGGCTGACGAGATCGCGGCCCTGCTTGTCGAGGTCGGTCAGCGTCAGGCGGCAGACACCGCCTTTCGGTGTTGCGCCGATCTTCGCCAGCTCCATCAGCGAGTCCCACAGGCGCTCGCCGTTGACGCGCAGGTCGCGCAGCTGTTCGGGAAGGGGCTTGACCTTCATGTCCATGATCGGCTCCTCAGCGCTTGACGGGAATCGGCGCTTCGAGCGCGGCCTTGCGGGCCAGCGCATCGAACTGCGCGCCGAAGGCCGGCCGCTTGACGTACTTGCCGGCGCCGCGCTCGGCGCGCAGGTCGCCGTCGGCGTAGACCAGCTTGCCGGCGGCGACGGTGTGCGTCGCCACGCCCTGCACCGTGCGGCCCTCGAAGACGTTGAAGTCACCGAGCGAGCGCTGCGTCTTGGCCGAGAAGGTCTTCGTTGCCTGCGGGTCCCACAGCACGAGGTCGGCATCGGCGCCTTCGACGACGCAGCCCTTGCGCGGGTAGATGTTGAAGAGCTTCGCGGCATTTGCCGAGGTCAGCGCGACGAACTCGGTCGGCGTCAGCCGGCCGCCGTTGACGCCCTCGTGCCAGATCACCGACATGCGCTCCTCGACGCCGCCGCAGCCGTTCGGGATCTTGGTGAAGTCCTCGCGACCCGCAGCCTTTTGCTCGGCGCAGAAGGTGCAGTGGTCGGTGGCGGTCGTGTGCAGGTAGCCGGCCTGCAGCCCACGCCACAACATCTGCGAATGGCCTTTCGGCCGGAACGGCGGGCTCATCACGTGGCCGGCGGCGAACTCGAAGCGTGGATCGCGGTAGACGCTGTCGTCGAGCACCAGGTGGCCGGCGAGCACCTCGCCGTAGACGCGCTGGCCGCGGGCGCGGGCGCGGGCGATCGCGTCGGCGCTCTCGGCACTCGACACGTGCACGATGTAGATCGGCACGTTGATCACGTCGGCGATCGCGATCGCGCGCTGCGCGGCCTCGGCCTCCACGGCCGGCGGCCGGCTCAACGGGTGGCCCTCGGGCCCGGTGATGCCCTTGTTCTTCGTCTCGCCTTGCAGCAGGAACACCAGCTCGCCGTTCTCGGCATGCACCGTCGGCATCGCGCCCAGCTCGAGCGCGCGGCGGAAGCTGTTCACCAGCGTCTCGTCGTCGCACATGATGGCGTTCTTGTAGGCCATGAAGTGCTTGAAGCTGTTGACGCCTTCTTCCTGCACCAGCAGGCCCATGTCCGCGTGCACGCTCTGATCCCACCAGGTCACGGCGACGTGGAAGCTGTAGTCCGACGCCGCCTTCTCGGCCCAGCCGCGCCACTTGCGGAAGGCCGCCATCAGCGGCTCCTTCGGATCGGGGATCACGAAGTCGATGATCATCGTCGTGCCGCCGGCCAGGCCCGCTGCGGTGCCGCTGTAGAAGTCGTCGCGCGTCACGGTGCCCATGAAGGGCAGCTGCATGTGGGTGTGCGGGTCGATGCCGCCGGGCATCACGTAGCGCCCGCCGGCATCGAGCACTTCGGCGCCGGCCGGTGCGGTGATGGAAGGTGCGACTTGCGCGATGCGGCCGTCGGCGCACAGCACGTCGGCGCGGAATTCACGGTCGGCATTGATCACGGTGCCGCCACGGATCAGCAGGGGTTTCATCGGGGGCCTCCTGGAAAGCGGTTCGCAGCGAGGTTGCGCCGCGCGGTCGGTCGCGTCAAGCCGGCACCGGCTTGCGCATGGGATTGTTCGGATGCGTCGTCCAGTCGGCCGCGGTGGCACTGACGACCGCGCCCGTGCGTGCATCGACCTCGCCCGGCGCCAACGTGCGCAGCGTGATGCATTCGGGCACCGGACAGACGGTGACGCAGAGGTTGCAGCCGACGCATTCGTCTTCCTTGACTTCGAAGTGGCGCTGGCCATCGAGCGTCGCCGTGATCGCCTGGTGCGAGGTGTCCTCGCAGACGATGTGGCAACGGCCACATTGAATGCACTTGTCCTGGTCGATCACCGCCTTGCTGATCGCGTTCAGGTTCAGGTATTGCCAGTCGGTGACGGTGGGCACCGCGCGGCCGCGGAAGTCTTCGGTGGTTTTGAACCCCATGTCGTCCATGTAGTTCGACAAGCCGTCGCTCATCTCCTGCACGATCTTGAAGCCGTAGACCATCGCCGCGGTGCAGACCTGCACGTTGCCGGCGCCCAGCGCGATGAAGTCGAGCGCATCGCGCCAGCTGCCGATGCCGCCGATGCCGGAGATCGGCAGCCCGGCGGTGTCGGGCGAGCGGGCGATCTCGGCCACCATGTTCAGCGCGATCGGCTTGACGGCCGGGCCGCAATAGCCGCCGTGCGAGCCCTTGCCGCCGGTCGACGGGCTGATCGCCAGCGTCGCCGGGTCGACGCCCATGATCGAGTTGATGGTGTTGATCAGGCTCACCGCGTCGGCGCCGTTCTGCTTCGCGGCCAGCGCGGGCTTGCGGATGTCGGTGATGTTCGGCGTCAGCTTCACGATCACGGGCAGCTTGCTGTACTGCTTGCACCAGGCGGTGACCATGCCGATGTACTCGGGCACCTGGCCGACCGCCGAGCCCATGCCACGCTCGCTCATGCCGTGCGGGCAGCCGAAATTCAGCTCGACGCCGTCGCAGCCGGTGTCCTCGACCATCGGCAGGATGTCCTTCCAGGCCTGCTCGGTGCAGGGCACCATCAGCGAGACGACCAGCGCACGATCGGGCCAGGCGCGCTTGACCTCGCGGATCTCCTGCAGGTTCAGCTGCAGCGGCCGGTCGGTGATCAGCTCGATGTTGTTGAAGCCGAGCATCCGGCGGTCCGGCGTCAGCAGCGCGCCGTAGCGCGGGCCGTTGACGTTGACGATCGGCGGGCCTTCCTCGCCCAGCGTCTTCCAGACCACGCCGCCCCAGCCGGCCTCGAAGGCGCGGTGCACGTTGTAGGCCTTGTCGGTCGGCGGCGCCGACGCGAGCCAGAACGGGTTGGGGCTCTTGATGCCCGCGAAGTGGTTGGTGAGGTCAGCCATGGGGGACTCTCGACGTCAGATGTGCATGGATGGGGACAGGCTCGCATGAATGCTCCGGGCGGCACGCTTGCCGTCCTCGACCGCTTCGACCGTCAGGTCGCGGCCGCCCAGGCGGCAGTCGCCGCCGGCCCACAGGCCTTCGGCACCGGTTCGGCCGTCGGCATCGGCGACGATGCGGCCGGCTTGCAGCGTCAGCCCGGCGCCGTCGAGCGTGCGCGTGTCGAGCTTCTGGCCGACGGCCCGGAGCAGCATGTCGGCGCTGAAGAGCTCGTGCGTGCCGTCCGGCACCAGCTTGCCGTCCAGCAGGCGCTGACGCGCAAAGCGCACGGCCATCAGCCGGCCCGCGTCGCCGATCATCGCCTGCGGTGCCAGCCAGTGGTGGATCGTCACGCCGTTGGTCTGCGCCCAGTCCTGCTCGGCGGCCGACGCGCCCATCGTCTCGGGGCCGCGCCGGTACACCATGTGCACCTCCTCGGCGCCGAGCAGCTTCGATTGCACCGCGGCGTCGATGGCGGTCATGCCGCCGCCGATCACGACCACGCGGCGGCCGATCGGCAGCGCGGCCTTGTCCGGCGTCTGCAGCAGCTCGGCGATGAAGTCGACCGCATCGCGCACGCCGGCCAGGTCCTCGCCGGGCAGCCCGAGCGGCTCGGTGCGGGTCAGGCCGACCGCCAGGTAGACGGCGTCGAATTCACTGCGCAGCGCCTGCAGCTGCGCGGCGCTGTCGAGCCGCCAGTCGCAGCGCAGCGTGATGCCGCCGAGGCTCATCAGCCATTCCAGCTCACGCTGCGCGAAGCCGCCGGCGGTCTTGTACGACGCGAGGCCGTATTCGTTGAGGCCGCCGCCTTTCGGCCGCGCGTCGTGCAGCACCACCTCGTGGCCGAGCCGCGCGAGGCCGAAGGCGCAGGCCAGGCCGGCGGGGCCGGCGCCGACGATTCCGATGCGCTGTCCGGTCGGCGCGGCGCGCTTGAACAGCGCATCGACAGGCTTGTCCATCACCGCATCGACCGCGTAGCGCTGCAGCCGGCCGATCTCGACCGGCTTGCCTTGTTGGGTCGTGCGCACGCACACCTGCTCGCACAGCACCTCGGTGGGGCAGACGCGCGCGCAGGTGCCGCCGAGCGGGTTCGATTCGAGGATCGTCTTCGCGGCGCCGCGCAGGTTGTCCTCGGCGATGCGGCGGATGAAGCTCGGCACGTCGATGCCGGTGGGGCACGCGGTGGCGCAGGGCGCATCGTGGCAGTACAGGCAGCGCTCGGCTTCGACCAGCGCCTGTGTGCGCGTGAGAAGCGGCGCAGCGTCGCCGAAGTGCTGCGTGTATTGCGCGGCGCTCAGGCGACCGGCGCGGATGTCGGGCGCCGAGCCGTCGAGGCCGGTGGTGGGGGCGGGCGAAAGGGTCGAGGACACGCGCTCGGCTCCTGCTGGAGGCGCCGGGCGCGGGAGGTGGCCCGGGATCACCGCGAAGCTGACCGTTTGGTCAGGAATCCGGTCGATATTACGCAAAGCGCGTGCCACGTGACGACCCCGTACAAACCCCCGCCGTGGTGCGTCGCCGGTACGCCAACGGTGCGTCAAAGGACGCCGCGGCGGCGCGGCGCTCAGGACGTCGAGGCAGCGCGGCGCTGGCGGGCGCGCCGCCATTGGCGATCGGAGCGGAAACCGGCCATGTCGGCCGCCTGGCCGGTCTTTGCGCCACTGCGCAGGGCCTGCTGCGCGAGCGCGACGCGCACGTGCTCGACGTAGTCGCGCGGGGTCAACCCGGTGTGCTGGCGGAACAGCCGCGTCAGCTGCCGCGGCGTGACGTGCGCGATCGCCGACAGCGCCTCGGCCGACCATGGCTCGCCCGGCCGCTCGCAGACCGATTCCTGCACGCGGTGCAGCGCCGGGTGCAGGTGGTCGCGGAAGGCCAGCAGCGGCGAGCGCTGCGGGTCCTGCGTGCCGCGCCGGCCGTGCGCAACCATCACCTGCGCGACGTGGGCGGCCAGCGCATCGCCGCAGTGCTGCGCGATGCAGTGCAGCGCCAGGTCGATGCCGGCGGTGATGCCGGCACTGCTGAGCAGCGCGCCGTCCTCGACCCACAGCCGGTTCGCCAGCACCTGCGCCTGCGGCGCCAGCGCGACGAGGTCGTCGAGCAGCTCGTGGTGCGTGGTGCAACGCCGCGTGCCGAGCAGGCCGGCATCGGCGGCGAGCAGCGCGCCGACGCACACCGTCAGCAGCCGGTGCGGCGTGTCGGCCGCTTCCAGGTGCTGCGGCAGCACGCGGCCGAGCCAGTCGCGCGCGGCGAGCCAGGGGCGCTGGCGGCGCACGACCTGGGCCACTTCGCCGGGGCGGCCGAGCAGCACGACCCAGGTCGGCGCGGACAGGCGCTCGGGCAGCGGTTCGATGCCGGCCAGCGTCAAGCCGACGGAGGACTGCACCTGCGCTTCGGGCCCGGCGTAACGCAGCCGGAATGCCGCCGGCCGGCGTCGCCGCTGCAGCGCCTGGTTGGCGAGCCGGAAGGCCTCGGCCGGGCCGGCGAGGTCGAGCAGCAAGCTGTCCGGCAGCACGACGAACAGCACGTCGATCAGCGGCGCGTCGGTCGGCAGCGCCGCAGTCGCTTTCTTCAGTCCCGGTTCTCGGTCCATGCGAAGTCCATCTGCCGCGCCGTGCGTTCGGCCAGCGCACGGCCGGCGAGGCGCTCTACCAGGTGCAGGCTCATGTCGATGCCGGCGCTGATGCCGGCCGACGTGACGAATCGGCCAGCATCGACCCAGCGCAGGCCCTCGCGCACGTCGAGCCGCGGGTGGTCGCGCCGCAAGTCGGCCACGTCCTCCCAATGCGTCGTCACCGGCAGGCCGGCTGGCAATACGCAGGCGTCGGCGAGCAGGAAAGCGCCGGTGCAGACCGAGGCGACCAGCTCGGCTGACGCGGCCGTGCGTTCCAGCCAGCGCAGTGTCGCGGCCTCGCGCCGCTCGTCGTCGACGACGCCGCCCGGCACGATCAGCACATCCGGCGCCGGCGCCGCGTCGAGCGGATGATCGACGGCGGCCTGCAAGCCGGCGCGCGCCCGGCACAGGCCGGCCTTGCGCGCCACCGTGATCACGTCGAACAGCGGGGCGGCGTCGGGCGCCGCGCGCGCAGCCATCCGGTTGGCGGTCGTGAACACCTCGTACGGTCCGGCGAAGTCGAGCACCTCGACTTGCGGGAACAACAGGATCGCGACCCGCCGTGTCATGTGCCCGCCGCGGCGCGTTCGAGCGCCTGCTCGACCGTCACCAGCGTCGCGAAGCGCCCGGCCAGCACGGTCTCGGTGCGCTCGCGGATCTGCGCCGCGCTGAGGCGCTCGCCGGCCGGCGTGGTCATGTCGAAGGTCAGCGTCGCCTCGGTGATGTAGTCGACCTGCCAGCCCTCGTCGCTGGCGTGGCGGGTGGTCGTCTCGCAGCACTGCTCCGTGCGGATGCCGGCGACCATCAGCCGGCGGATGCCCTGCTGGTGCAGCCAGACCGCCAGGCCGGTGCCGACCAGCGCGCTGTGGCGATGCTTCTCGAACGTCACCGCCGCGTCGTACGGCGCCAGGCCGTCGATCGGGCGGATCAGGCCGCTTTCCGGCGCGAAGGCATTCGACGGCTCGCGCGGCCCGTCGGTGTGGAAGATGCGCACGACCGGGATGCCGCGTTCGGCGCAGCCGGCGAGCAGCGCATTGCAGCGCTCGAGGAACGCCGGCGCGTCGGCATCGGACCAGAACGGACGGGTGCGGAAGGATTGTTGGACGTCGATGAACAGCAAGGCGGTGGACATGCGAGGCTCCTGGTGGGAAGGCCTTGATCGTGACACCGCCGCAGCGTGCGCGCAGCGCCGCTGCGCGACAAGTCGCGGTCAAAAACGGACATCCTTCCGCCGGCTGTCAGGCGGCGGCGAGACCGCCCACTGCCTGCCGCGCCGCCTCGTCGGCCTGCTCGACGATGCGCTGCTTCCACTCGGGCGTGTCGGTGTAGAAGGCATCGCGCACGCGGCGCTTGATCGCCTCGTGCTGCGGCTCGCCGATCTCGGGATGGTTCTCGAGCCACTGGTCGGCGCGCAGCGCATCCAGCACCTCGGTGATCGAGACGGTTCCGTACTCCATCGCGATGCCGGTGTACTCGGCCTGCGGGCATTCCTCGTAGGCGGCCATCCACATCAGCCCCTGCAGCACCGCCGAGGCCGACGAGCCGTCGTAGATCGAGGTCACTTCCGGACCCCACCACGCGCGCGCACGGGCCAGCGCCGCTGCATCGTCCTGGCAGGCGAAGATGCGTTCGCCGTGGCCGCTCGGCCCCAGGCCGGTGTGGAAATCGATCCAGCCGAGCCGTGCGCAGCGCTTGGCGTGGTCGCGCAGCACATGGCGCAGCGTCTGCTGGCTCCAGGTTGGGTTGCGGCCGCCGTAGAACAGGCCCTCCGGGTGGTCGTACTGGCCGCCGGAGATCGCCGCCTGCCAGGCCTTCAGGCCGCGCTCGGCAAGGTAGCGCGCCACCTCGGCCTGCACCTGCTCGGTCGGCGGCCATTGCGAGGGCACCAACAGGTGCGCGATCTCGTCGTAGGCCTCGTTGCGCGGCAACGGCGCGTGGAAGTCGTGGAAGTTGCGGTTCAGGTCGACGTTCTCGTGCGTCGTGCGGCGCCACCACGAGAAACCGTACGGGTTCAGCCCGTGCACATACAGCAGCGCGACACCGCCGGCGTGCGCCGCGCGGCGCAGTTCGGCATCGCCGAGCAGCGCGATCTGCGCGCCCGAGCCGCAGAAGCCTTCGACGCCGTGGCAGGCGCTGCTCAGGATCAGCACGGCGCTCGCATCGGCCGGGCCATCGCGCACCACATCCATCGCCAGCACCTCGCCGTCGCGCCCGAGCATCGGATGCGGATGGCTGTGCACGTCGAGGCCCGCGCCATCGGCCGCCGCGAGGAACTTCGTGCGCGCCTCGGCGTAGCTCTGCGCGAAGAAGGTGTGGACGGGCGCGCTCATCGCGGCGTTTTCAACCAGGCTTCGGCAATCCGCACCCAGGCCGTCGCGCCGAGCGGGATCAGGTCGTCGTTGAAGTCGTAGCTCGGGTTGTGCAGCATGCAGGGGCCGAGGCCGTGGCCGCCGTGGCGGTGCGCGCCGTCGCCGTTGCCGATCATGAAGTAGCAGCCGGGGGTGTGCTGGAGGTAGTAGCTGAAGTCCTCGGCGCCCATCGTCGGCTCGAACTCGACGACGTTGTCCGCGCCGACGACCTCGCCGAGCACGCGGCGCGCGAACGCGGTCTCGGCCTCGTGGTTGATCGTCGGCGGGTAGTTGCGCACGAACTCGAACTCGCAGCTGCACTCGAAGGCTGCGGCCGTCGATTCGGCCACCGTCTTCATGCGCCGCTCGATCAGGTCGAGCACCTCGGTCGTGAAGGTGCGCACCGTGCCTTCGAGCACGCAGTTCTCGGGGATCACGTTGGTCGCTTCGCCGGTGTGCAGCATCGTCACCGAGATCACGCCGGTGTCGATCGGTCGCATGTTGCGCGAGACGATGGTCTGGAAGGCAGTAACCATTTGGCAGGCGGCCGGCACCGGGTCGATGCCGAGGTGCGGCATCGCACCGTGCGCGCCCTTGCCCTTGACCGTGATCTTGAATTCATTGCTCGACGCGTAGCACGGCCCGCTCTTCAGCGCGAACTGGCCGACGGCCAGGCCCGGCCAGTTGTGCGTGCCGAACACGGCTTCCATCGGGAAGCGCTCGAACAGGCCGTCCTTGATCATCTCGCGCGCGCCGCCGCCGCCTTCTTCGGCGGGCTGGAAGATCAGGTACACGGTGCCGTCGAAGTTGCGGTGCCTGGACAGGTGCTTGGCCGCTGCCAGCAGCATCGCGGTGTGGCCGTCGTGGCCGCAGGCGTGCATCTTGCCGGCGTGCTTGCTGGCATGCGGGAAGGTATTGCGCTCGGTGATCGGCAGCGCGTCGATGTCGGCGCGCAGGCCGAGCGCGCGCGGCGAATCGCCGTTCTGGATGATGCCGACGACGCCGGTGGTGCCGAGGCCGCGGTGCACCGGAATGCCCCAGCTTTCGAGCGCGTTGGCGATCAGGTCCGAGGTGCGCTGCTCCTCGAAACACAGCTCCGGGTGGGCGTGGATGTCGCGACGCAGCGTGGTGATGGCCGCGGCGTCGGCCAGGATGGATTCGATCAGGCGCATGACCGGGGGGCTCCTCGTGGGGGCAGGGGTCTGCCGTGTCGGCAGGAACGGGCCAGTTTACGCGCGCTCCCATGCACCTTCGGGGGCCAAGGGTGCTGTGCAATAGTTGCTGCATGAACCTTCCGATCGCCTCTGCTGCTGCGCAAGTCGTGCGTGGCGCCTGTCCGCACGACTGCCCCGACACCTGCGCGCTGAAGATCACCGTCGAACACGGCCGCGTGACGCGGGTGCAGGGCGACCCGGACCACCCGCCGACGCATGGCGCGCTGTGCACCAAGGTCTCGCGCTATCCCGAGCGCACCTACCACGACGAACGCGTGCTGCGCCCGCTGAAGCGCATCGGGCCGAAGGGCAGCGGACAGTTCGCGCCGGTCGGCTGGGACGAGGCGCTCACCGACATTGCCGCGCGCCTGCAAGCCATCGCCGCGCGCGACCCGCAGGCCATCGTGCCGTACAGCTATGCCGGCACGATGGGCATGCTGCAGGGCGAGAGCATCGCCGCGCGCTTCTTCCACACGCTGGGCGCCTCGCTGCTCGACCGCACGATCTGCGCCTCGGCCGGCGGCGACGCGCTGGCCGCGACCTACGGCGGCAAGCTCGGCATGCACCTCGAGCACTTCGTCGACAGCAAGTTGATCCTGATCTGGGGCAGCAACTCGATCACCTCGAACCTGCATTTCTGGACCTTCGCGCAGCAGGCCAAGCGCAACGGCGCGAAGCTGATCTGCATCGATCCGCGGCGCACCGAGACAGCAGACAAATGCCACCAGCACATCGCTTTGCTGCCCGGCACCGATGGCGCGCTGGCGCTCGGCCTGATGCACGAGTTGATCGTCAACGGCTGGCTCGACGAGGACTACATCGCGCGCCATGTCGATGGCTTCGACCTCTTGCGCGAGAAGGCGCTGGCCTGGCCGCCGGAGCGCACGGCGCAGGTCTGCGGCATCGAGGCGGAGGTTGTGCGCACGCTGGCGCGCGAGTACGCGACGACGCGGCCGGCGGCGATCCGCCTGAACTACGGCATGCAGCGCGTGCGTGGTGGCGGCAACGCCGTGCGCCTGATTGCGATGCTGCCCTGCCTGATCGGCGCCTGGAAACAGCGCGGCGGCGGGCTGCTGCTGTCGGCCTCGGGCTGGCTGAAGGCGCACAAGAACAGCGCAGCGCTCGAACGCCCCGATCTGCTCGGCGACCGGCGCCCGCGCACGATCAACATGAGCACGATCGGCGACGACCTGCAGCGCGAGTCGTCACCGGAGTTCGGCCCGCGCATCGAGGCGCTGATCGTCTACAACAGCAACCCGGTCGCGGTGGCGCCGCAATCACCGAAGGTGGTCGAGGGGTTCAAGCGCGAGGACCTGTTCACCGTCGTGCTCGAGCACTTCCTGACCGACACCGCCGACCATGCCGACTACGTGCTGCCGGCGACGACGCAGCTCGAGCACCTGGACGTGCACGGCTCCTACGGCCACACCTACGTGCTGCTGAACCAGCCGGCGGTCGCGCCGCTCGGTGAAGCGAAGCCGAACACGCAGATCTTCCGCGAGTTGGCCGCGCACATGGGCTTGGCCGAACCGTGCCTGCGTGACAGCGACGAGCAGCTCGCCGAACAGGCGCTGATCGGCGTCGACATGGCCGCGCTGCGCGAGCAGGGCTGGTTCAAGCTGCCGGTGCCGGAGCTGCCGTTCGCCGACGGCGGCTTCCCGACGCCGAACGGCAAGGTGATCGTGAATGCGCCGGGCCACGGCGTACCGGACTTCGTGCCGAACTACGAGGCGGCGTTGTCGTCGCCCGAATTGGCCGAACGCTATCCGCTGGCGATGATCTCGCCGCCGGCGCGGCACTTCCTGAATTCGAGCTTCGTCAACGTCAAGAGCCTGCGCGCGGTCGAGGGCGAGCCGCTGGTCGAGATGCATCCCGCCGACGCCGCGTCGCGCGGAATCGCCGACGGTGCGCTGGTGCGCGTCTTCAACGACCGCGGCAGCTACCGCTGCAAGGCGGCGCTGAACGACCGGGCACGCCCCGGCGTCGTCAACGGCCTCGGCGTCTGGTGGCGCAAGCTCGGCCGTGACGGCACCAACGTCAACGAGCTGACCAGCCAGCGGTTGACGGACATCGGCCGCGCGCCGACGTTCTACGACTGCCTGGTGGAGGTGGAGGCCGCGTGATGGCGGCGCGCGGCCGCCGCCTGGCCTGGCTGCTGTTGCTGTTCGCGGCGGTCGGTGCCGGGTTGGCCGGTTGTTCGACGCTCGGCTACTACGCGCAGTCGGTCGGTGGGCACCTCGACCTGATGCGCCGCGCGCGGCCGGTCGACGAATGGCTCAGCGACAGCGCGACCCCTGCGAAGCTGCGCGAACGCCTGCTGCTGACACAGCAGATCCGCGATTTCGCGGTGAAGGAGCTGAAGCTGCCCGACAACCGCAGCTATCGCAGCTACGCCGACCTCGGCCGCGGCTCGGCGGTGTGGAACGTCGTCGCGACGCCCGAGCTGTCGCTGGAACTGAAGCGATGGTGCTTTCCGGTGCTCGGCTGCGTCGGCTACCGCGGCTACTTCGACCGTGCGGCGGCCGAGGCCCTCGCCAAGTCGCTGAAGGACGAGGGGCTCGACGTCAACGTCTACGGCGTGCCGGCCTATTCGACGCTCGGCTGGACCAACTGGATCGGCGGTGATCCGCTGCTGAACACCTTCATCGACTGGCCCGAGGCGCAGCTCGCGCGGCTGGTCTTTCACGAGCTCGCGCACCAGGTGGCCTACGCCGCCGGCGACACGACCTTCAACGAATCCTTCGCCACAGCCGTCGAACGCCTGGGCGGCGAGCGCTGGCGCAGGCAGCGCGGCTTGAGCGATGCCGACGATGCGGCCTTCGACCGCCGCCGCGCCGACTTCCGCGCACTCAGCGCGCGCACCCGAGCCGCGCTCGAAGCGCTGTACAAGAGCGACGTCAGCGATGCGCACAAGCGCGAGCGCAAGGCCGAGATCTTTGCCGCCATGCGCGCCGAGCTGGCGCGGCTGAAGGCCGAGTCGTGGGGCGGCTACGCCGGCTACGATGCCTGGGCCCAGCGCGCGAACAATGCGACGCTCGGCGTGCAGGCGGCCTACGACGAGCTGGTGCCGGCGTTCGAGAAGCTCTTCGAGCGGGAGGGCCGCGACTTCGCGCGCCTGCATGCCGAAGCCCGGCGTTTGGCCGCCTTGCCGCAGGCCGAGCGGCGCGACACACTCGCGGCAATCAGTCGTTAGGAGACATTCACATGCCGGACATCCGCATCCACCGCGATCACCAGCTCGGGCTGGCGAAGGCGCGCAAGATCGCCTGGCAGTGGGCGGAGCAGGTCGAACAGAAGTTCGACATGGAATGCACCGTGCTCGAAGGCGAATACAGCGACACCGTCGAGTTCACGCGCTCCGGCTGCAATGGCACGCTGATCGTTGCCGCAGATCACTTCGACCTGCAGGCCAAGCTCGGCTTCCTGCTCGGCGCCTTCGCCAAGACGATCGAGGCCGAGATCGAGAAGAACCTCGATGCGCTGCTCGGCGCCGGCGCCGCTGCGGCGAAGAAGGCGCCGGCGAAGAAGAAGCCGAAGGCCTGATCGCTTACTTGAGCGATTCGACCAGGTCGACGTATTCCTGCATCGCCTCGTCGGCCGACTTGCCCTTCAGCTCGTTCCAGGCGTCCCACTTCGCGCGGCCGACCATGTCGGTGAAGCCGGGGCGCTTGCCTTCGACGTCGCCGCCGCTGGCCTGCTTGTACAGCGCGTAGATCTTCAGCAAGGTCATGTTGTCGGGCTTCTCCGGCAGGCTCTTGCTGTCGGCGACGGCTTGTTCGAATTGGGACTTGAGGTCGGCCATGCGCGCTGCTCCTTGCGTGAAAATCAGATCTTGACGGCGGCGATGTTACCCAGCATCGTGGCCCGGGCCCTAGAGTCGCCCGCCCAAGAAACACACCGAGGAGAGCCTGATGAACGACGTCGCCACCAGCCGCATGTCGCGGGTCGATACCGCGTGGCTGCGCATGGACAACGACGTCAACCTGATGATGATCGTCGGCGTCTGGATGCTGACGCCCAAGATCGGGCTGGCGGCGCTGCGCGAGCGTGTGGCCGACAAGCTGCTGAAGTACGGGCGCTTCCACCAGCGTGCGGTCGCCGATGCGATGGGTGCGACCTGGGTCGAGGCCGATGACTTCGATATCGAGCAGCACGTCGTCGTCGAGCAGTTGCACCGTGCCAAGGGCCAGAGCGAGCGCGCGGCGCTGCAGCAGCGCTGCGGCGAGTTGGCGATGACACCGCTCGATCCGGAGCGGCCGCTGTGGCAGATCCACCTGATCGAGGACTACGAGGGCGGCAGTGCGCTGATCGCCCGCATCCACCACTGCATCGCCGACGGCATTGCGCTGATCTCGGTGATGCTGTCGATCACCGACGGCGGCAACGATCCGCCACAGCGGCGCAAGAAGGTCGAGGCCGACGACGGCGAGTCCGACTGGCTGTCCGACGCGGTGCTGAAGCCGCTGTCGGACATCACGATCAAGGCGATCGGCATGTACTCGGGCGGCATGCAGAAGTCGATCGACATGCTGGCCAATCCGCAGCAGCCGCTGCTCGGCTCGCTCGACATGGCGAAGTCCGGGCTGCAGGTGGTCAACGACCTGGCATCGATCGCGATGATGAGCGACGACTCGCCGACCTTGCTGAAGGGCCAGCCCGACGGGAAGAAGGTCGTCGCGTGGGGCGAGCCGCTGCCGCTGGACCAGGTCAAGGCCATCGGCAAGGCGCTCGGCTGCTCGATCAACGACGTGCTGCTGTCCTGCGTCGCCGGCGCGGTCGCCCACTACCTGCGCGAGCGCGGCGACGATCCCACGGGCAAGGAGATCCGCGCGATGGTGCCGGTGAACCTGCGCCCGCTCGAGAAGGCGTGGCAGCTGGGCAACCGCTTCGGCCTCGCGCCGCTGGTGCTGCCGATCGGCATCGACAACCCGGTCGAGCGGGTGTTCGCGGTGCGCGCACGCATGGCCGAGCTCAAGGGAAGTTATCAACCGCTGCTGGCATTCGCGGTGCTGTCGATCACCGGCCTCTTCGTCAAGCCCGTGCAGGACGCGGTGCTGAACCTGTTCGCGAAGAAGGCCACCGCGGTGATGACCAACGTGCCGGGGCCGGCGAAGCCGCTGCAGTTCCTCGGCTCGACGCTGCGGCAGACGATGTTCTGGGTGCCGGCGTCGGGCAACATCGGCGTCGGCGTCAGCATCCTGAGCTACGGCGGCGGCGTGCAGTTCGGCCTGATCACCGACCACGCGCTGTGCCCCGAGCCGCAGGCCATCATCGACGGCTTCGAGCCGGAGTTCGACAAGCTCGTCTGGCTGACGATGATGCTGCCCTGGGCCGGGCAGGACGGCGCGGCCTGATCGTCGCCCGCTAGCCGTTGCCGTCGATCGACGGCTGCTCGACCTGCGGCTGTTCGGCCTGCGTCTGGGTTTGCACTTCCGCTTCCGCCGGCACCGGCGGCGCGCCTTCATCGTGATGGCGCGGCCGCATGCCGGTGCGCAGATAACGGTTGTGGTGGTTGACGCGCGGCAGGTAGCGCGCCAGCTCGCTCAAGGCCATCTGGTAGACATCGCGCTTGAACTCGATCACCAGGTCCAGCGGCACCCAGTAGTCGTTCCAGCGCCAGGCATCGAACTCCGGATGATCCGTCGCACGCAGGTCGAGGTCCGAGTCGCGGCCGACCAGGCGCAGCAGGAACCAGATCTGCTTCTGCCCCTTGTAGTGGCCGCGTGCATCCTTGCGGATGAAGTGCTCGGGTACTTCGTAGCGCAACCAGTCGCGTGTGCGCGCGAGGATGCGCACATGCTCGGGATGTAAGCCGACTTCTTCATGCAGCTCGCGGAACATGGCCTGCTCCGGCGACTCGCCGTACTTGATGCCACCCTGAGGGAACTGCCACGAATGGGTGCGTAGCCGCTTGCCCCAGAAGACCTGGTTGCGCGAGTTGAGCAGGATGATGCCGACGTTGGGCCTGAAGCCTTCACGGTCGAGCATAATCAACCCCAATACTGAAAATTGAAATAATTATTGCACCTGCCCAGTGCGGGACGCGGCCCTCGCTTACCCGCATGGCTCTCCGGCATGGTGCAAGGCCGCTCAGGCCTCGTGTGCGATCTTCGGACCCACCCCCATGAAAGCCTCCCAGTTCTTCATCGCCACCTTGAAGGAAGCGCCCGCCGATGCCGAGGTGATCAGCCATCAGCTGATGATGCGCGCGGGCATGATCAAGCGCTTGTCTGCCGGCATCTACAACTACATGCCGATGGGCTTGCGCGTGATCCGCAAGGTCGAGGCGATCATCCGTGAAGAGATGGTGCGCTCGGGTGCGGTCGAGCTGCTGATGCCGCTCGTGCAGCCGGCCGAGCTGTGGCAGGAGTCGGGTCGCTTCCAGGCCTATGGTCCCGAGCTGCTGCGCCTGAAGGACCGCCACGATCGCGACTTCGTCGTGCAGCCGACCTCCGAGGAGGTCATCACCGACATCGCTCGGCAAGAGCTGCGCAGCTACCGCCAGCTGCCGAAGAACTTCTTCCACATCCAGACCAAGTTCCGCGACGAGCGGCGGCCGCGCTTCGGCGTGATGCGCGGGCGCGAGTTCACGATGAAGGATGCGTACTCGTTCGATCGCGACAAGGATGGCGCGGCGAAGAGCTACGACATCATGTTCGCGGCCTACAAGCGCATCTTCGATCGCTTCGGCCTGCAGTACCGCGCGGTCGCGGCCGATACGGGCGCGATCGGCGGCGACCTGTCGCATGAATTCCAGGTCATCGCCGACACCGGCGAGGACGCGATCGTCTACTGTCCGACCAGCGATTACGCCGCCAACGTCGAGCTCGCCGAAGGCATCGCGCTCGGCACGCGCGCCGCGCCCGGCGAAGCGATGGTCAAGACGCCGACGCCCGGCAAGAGCACTTGCGCCGATGTCGCCGCGCTGCTCGGCCTGCCGCTGCAGCGCACCGTCAAGTCGCTGGTGCTGGCGACCGATCAGCTCAACGAAGCGGGTGATGTGATCAAGACGACGGTGTGGCTGCTGCTGGTGCGCGGCGACCATGACCTCAACGAAGTGAAGACCGGCAAGGTCGAGGGCCTCAAGCAGGGCTGGCGCTTCGCGACCGCGTCCGAAATCGAGGACCACTTCGGATGCAAGCCGGGCTACCTCGGCCCGGTCAGTACGAAGAAGCCCGTGAAAGTGATCGCCGATCGCACCGTCGCCGCGATGAGCGATTTCATCTGCGGCGCGAACCAAGCCGACTTCCACATCACCGGCGTCAACTGGGGCCGCGACCTGCCCGAACCCGATCTAGTGGCCGACATCCGCAACGTCGTTGCCGGCGACCCCTCGCCCGACGGCAAGGGCGTGCTCGCGATCCAGCGCGGCATCGAGGTCGGCCATGTGTTCTACCTCGGCACGAAGTATTCGAAGTCGATGAACGCGAACTACTTGGACGAAAACGGCAAGCCGCAGCCGATGGAGATGGGCTGCTACGGCATCGGCGTCACGCGCATCCTCGGTGCGGCGATCGAACAGAACCATGACGAGCGCGGCATCGTCTGGCCGGCGGCGATCGCACCGTTCGCGGTGGTCGTCTGCCCCATCGGCTACGACCGCAGTGCCGAAGTGCGGGCAGCCGCCGATCAGCTGCACGAGACGCTCGGCGCCGCAGGCATCGACGTGATGCTCGATGACCGTGGCGAGCGTCCGGGTGCGATGTTCGCGGACTGGGAGCTGATCGGCGCGCCGCTGCGCGTCGTGATCTCCGACCGTGGCCTGAAGGCCGGCACGGTCGAAGTGCAGGGCCGGCGCGAAGCGCAGGCGAGCACCGTCGCGCTGGCTGAAGCGGCCGCGCTGGTCAAGGAGCGCCTCGGCGCATGATCCGCATTAGCCGCCGCGCGGGGCTGGCAGCGCTGGCTGCCGGCGCGTGGTGGCCGACTCCCGCGGCGCATGCCGGCACGCAAGCCGAAGAGCCGCTGATCGATTCGGTGCGCACGGCGCTGTCGGCATCGATCGCCAGTGCCGCGCCGCCGAAGCCGAGCTTCATCGAGATCGAGGACCGGCTGGCCTATCTGCGCTGGCTCGGTTCGATGAGCGAGCGGCTGAAGCGCCGCAAGAGCGAGGCGCGCACGCGCATTGAGTTCCTCGAGTCGCTGTGGTACGAGAGCAAGCGCGCCGGGCTCGAGCCGGCGCTGGTGCTCGGGCTGATCCAGGTAGAGAGCGGCTTTCGCAAATACGCAATCAGCTCGGCCGGCGCGCGCGGCTACATGCAGGTGATGCCGTTCTGGACCCGGCTGATCGGCGACGGCGATGCCGCGCGGCTGTTCCACATGCAGACCAACCTGCGCTTCGGCTGCGTGATCCTGCGCCACTACCTCGACATCGAGCGCGGCGATCTGTTCCTTGCGCTCGGCCGCTACAACGGCAGCCGCGGCCGGCCGGAATATCCGAACGCGGTGTTCGCCGCGCGCACGCTCTGGATCGTCGCTGCCTAGCGCAGCCCGCCCCAGGCCTTCGGCGTCGCCTGCTGCGCGCCAAGCAGCGCGAGCGCGCGCTCCACCGTGTCGTCGACCAGTTCGTCGATCGACGAGGGCCGATGGTAGAAGGCCGGCAGCGGCGGAAAGACGATGCCGCCCATCTCGGTGACGGCGGTCATGTTGCGCAGGTGCGCCAGGTTGAACGGGGTCTCGCGCACCATCAGCAGCAAGGGCCGGCGCTCTTTCAATGTCACGTCGGCGGCACGCGTCAGCAGGTTGTCCGACAGGCCATGCGCGACGGCGGCCAGCGTCTTCATCGAGCAGGGCGCGATCGCCATCGCGGCAGTCGCGAAGCTGCCGCTCGCGACGCAGGCGCCGATGTCCGACGGTGCATACGACCGATCGGCCAGCGCGTCGAGCGCGGCGCGGTCGAGGCCGAGCTCGTGGTGGGCATTGAGCACGCCCGCTGGGGTGACGACAAGGTGCGTCTCGAGGCCGAGCGTGCGTGCGCGCTGCAGCAGCCGCACGCCATAAACCGCGCCGCTGGCGCCGGTGATGCCGACGACCAGCTTCGGCGCAGCGGCGAGGCTCACGCCGTCGTCAGCATCTGTTGGAGCTCGCCCGACTGGTACATCTCCATCATGATGTCGGAGCCGCCGACGAACTCGCCATTGACGTAGAGCTGCGGGATCGTCGGCCAGTTGGCGTATTCCTTGATGCCCTGGCGGATGCCCTCGTCCTCGAGCACGTTGACGGTCGTCAACTCGTTGACGCCGCAGGCCTTCAGCACCTGGATCGCGCGGCCCGAGAAGCCGCACATCGGGAACTGGCTGGTGCCCTTCATGAACAGCACCACACGGGAACCCTTGACGATGTCGTCGATGCGTTGTTGAACGTCGCTCATGGCAATGATCGGAATGCTGGTCCGGCTGAGATGAATCCCGGCTTTATACGGCAAAGCGCGTGCCGCGGCCGCCGCTGCGCGGCAAGGCCGCATGCAAAGGCCGGCTAAAACGGAGCCTTAGAAGCTGTAGCTGACGCCGAAGCGGATCACCGGCTGGATGCGCAGCTGCCGCCACGCATCGGCGAAGTCGACATTGCCGTTGATGGCCTTGCCGAGCTGGCCGACGGCGCCCGGGTTCTGTGCTGCCAAGCCGACGTCGGCACTGAAGCCCCAGTCGCCGCGCATGCCGGTGCCGGCGTAGCCGATGCCGAAGTACGGCCAGGTGCCGCGCGGCTCGCCGCCGAGGAGGTTCGAGCGCGGGTTCAACAGCAGGCCGCTGGTCAGCCGCAGGCCGCTGGTCTGGCCGAACTTCAAGGTGTCGAGGTGGTAGTCGCCGAGCAGCCGGGTCATCTGCACGACGCTGGACTGGCCGAGCGGCTGGCCGGCCCAGTTGCCGTAGAGCGTCGTCGTCTCGACCTCGATGCGGGCCTGCCATCGGCCGGCGCCGAGTGCGTCGGGGGATGCCGTCAGCCCGTTGCCGGCAGCCTGTGCGTGCGCGGCGAACAGCGATAAAGCCAGGACAAGGGTCGAACGCATGATCCTCTCCTCGAAGGTGGCTGTGTTTCGATACTACGCCGCCAGCGCCCGCTCGTGCTCGGCAACAAGCGGTCAATCTCACGTTATTTTGGGGACCGTCGTTGCCGTCAGACAGCCGACCGCCAGCCACCGCTGCAGCGCGGCCGGCCGGCCAGGTCGGCACGCGTTTGCACGGCCTCGAAGCCGGCGTCGCGCAGCAGCGTGCAGACCGCCTCGGCTTGCTCCCAGCCGTGCTCGATCAGCAGCCACGCCCCCGGCCGCAGGGCCGCCGGCGCGCCGGCGACGATGGCACGGATCGCATCCAGCCCGTCGCCGCCCGGGGTCAGCGCGAGCAGCGGTTCATGCTGCAGCGCGGCAAGGTGGGGGTCGTTGCCGGCGATGTACGGCGGGTTCGAAACGGCGAGGTCGAAGTGCCGGCCCGGCACCGCGGACCACCAGGACCCGCGAGCCCACTGCAGCGCGAGGCCGAGCCGTTCGCCATTGGCGCGGGCCACCGCCAACGCGGCGTCGCTCAGATCGGTGGCGGTGACCTGCGCCGCGGCGTGTCGATGCGCGATGGCCAATGCAATCGCGCCACTGCCGGTGCCGAGGTCGACGACCTCGGGCGCTGCCGGCGCCGCCGGCTGCGCCAGCAGCTCGAGCGCCCAGTCGACCAGCGTCTCGGTGTCCGGCCGCGGGTCGAGCACGTCCGGCGTCACCCGCAGCATCAGGCCATGGAACTCGCGCTCGCCGAGCAGGTAGGCGAGCGGCACGCTGTCGGCACGGCGTTGCACGTCGTCGATGAACCGTTGGGCCACCTCGGGGGACAAGCGCTCGTCGTCGTGCGCGATCAGCCAGGCGCGCGGGCGGCCGATGTGCAGCGCCAGCAGCAGCTGCGCGTCGAGCCGGTCGACGCCCTGCGCACGCGCGGCCGCCAGCGCGTCGCGCACGGTGGCCGGCGCGGCGTTCATGGGAGTACCTTCGGGCTGTGCGCCCTTCGGTATTCGCCCTTCGGGCGCCCGTACGCGCTCAAGCCGCGCCTTCGAGCGCCGCCAGCTGCGCCTGTGCCTGCGCGGCCTTCAGCGCGTCGACCACGTCGTCGAGCTCGCCGTCCATGATCGAGCCGAGCTTGTACAGCGTCAGGTTGATGCGGTGGTCGGTCAGACGCCCTTGCGGGAAGTTGTAGGTGCGGATGCGATCGGAGCGGTCGCCCGAGCCGACCAGGCTCTTGCGCGTCGCCGCTTCCTTGGCTTCGCGCTCGCCGCGCTCCTTGTCGCGCAGCCGCGCCAGCAGCACCGCCATCGCCTTGGCCTTGTTGCGGTGCTGCGAGCGATCGTCCTGGCACTCCGCGACGATGCCGGTCGGCAGGTGCGTGATGCGGATCGCCGAGTCGGTCTTGTTGACGTGCTGGCCGCCGGCGCCGCTGGCGCGGAAGGTATCGATGCGCAGCTCGGACGGGTTGATCGTCACCTCGGCCTGCTCGTCGGGCTCGGCCATCACGGCGACGGTGCAGGCACTGGTGTGGATGCGGCCCTGCGATTCGGTCTCCGGCACGCGCTGCACGCGGTGGCCGCCGGATTCGAACTTCAGCTGGCCGTAGACCTGCTCGCCCTCGACCCGCAGCACCAGTTCCTTGTAGCCGCCCAGGTCCGACGCACTCTCGCTCATCACCTCGGTGCGCCAGCCGCGGCGCTCGCAGAAGCGCAGGTACATGCGCGCCAGGTCGGCGGCGAAGAGCGCCGACTCCTCGCCGCCGGTGCCGGCGCGGATCTCGACGAAGGCGTTGCGGACATCGTCCGGATCGCGTGGCAGCAGCGCGGTCTGCAACTCGGCGTGCAGGCGCTCGATGTCGGCGTCAGCGGCGGCGATTTCCTCGCGCGCCATCTCGGCCATCTCCGGATCGGCAAGCAGCTCCCGCGCGGCGGCCAGGTCGGCTTCGCGCTGCTCGTAGGCGCGAAAGCGCTCGACGACGGCAGCCGCTTCGGCCTGTTCTCGCGCCACTTGGGCGTAACGCTGGATGTCGGTGGTGAGCTGCGGGTCGGCCAGGTGCGCGTCGAGCTCGGCGAGCCGCATGTCGAGGCGTTGCAGTTGGTGGCGCAGGGCGGGTTTCATGGCGTGGTGGCCGGCGTGCCGTCGAGCGCCCAAGGCTCGGCGGCAGCGCAGGCGGCAAGGCTAACGGCGGTCGTCCGACGGATTGCGCGTCGACTGGCGCAGGAACAGGCGCGCGACCGTGTCGGCCATCTGCGCCCGCTGCGTGCCTTCGCTGGCGTGCAGCTCGGCCAGGGTGCCGTGCAGCAGTTTCTGCGTCAGGCCGCGCGACAGCGCGTCGAGCACGGTGTCGATGTCCGCACCCTTGGCCAGTAGCTTGCGCGCGCGATTGATCTCGGCGCCGCGCCATTCGTCGGTCTGCGCGTTCAAAGCCTGGATCAGGGGCACGCTGGCGCGCTGGTCGAGCCAGTGGCTGAAGCTCTGCACGCCGGCATCGATGATCGCCTCGGCCTGCGCGACGGCGGCCTGGCGCTTTTCACCGGCGCTTTGCACCAGGCCGGACAGGTCGTCGACGGTGTAGAGGTAGACGTCGGACAGCGTCGCAACCTCGGGCTCGATGTCGCGCGGCACCGCCAGGTCGACCATGAACATCGGCCGGCGGCGGCGCGCCTTCAGTGCGCTCTTGACGGCACCGAGGCCGATGATCGGCAGCGTGCTCGCGGTGCACGAGACGATGGCGTCGAACTCGTGCAGGCGTTGCGGCAGGTCGGCCAGGCGAATGGCCTGCGCGCCGAAGCGGCCGGCGAGCTTCTCGCCACGTTCGAGCGTGCGGTTGGCGATCGCCATCGCCTTCGGCGCCCGCGCCGAGAAGTGCGTCGCGACCAGCTCGATCATCTCGCCGGCGCCGACGAACAGCACGTTGATCTCGGCCAGGTCCTCGAACAGCTGCGACGCGAGCCGCACCGCGGCCGCCGCCATGCTGATCGAGTGCGCGCCGATCTCGGTCGACGAGCGCACGTCCTTGGCGACCGAGAACGAGCGCTGGAACAGCTGGTGCAGCGTGGTGCCGAGCGTGCCGGCGGCATCGGCTTCGCGCACCGCCTGCTTCATCTGGCCGAGGATCTGCGGCTCGCCGAGGACCATCGAATCGAGGCCCGAGGCGACACGGAACGCATGCCGCGCGGCGTCGCGATGCTCGAGCACATAGGTGTGCGTGCGCAGCTGGTCGCCGCTGACGCCGCCTTGCGACGCGAGCCAGTCGATCGCCGGCGTCACCAGCTCGCGCACGGCGGTCGGCGCCGCGGCGACGTAGAGCTCGGTGCGGTTGCAGGTCGACAGCAGCGCCGCTTCCGGCAACAGGCGCCGCAACCGGTCCTGGAATCCGCGCAGCGCGGGCGAGAGCTGTTCGGGCGCGAACGCGAAGCGCCCGCGCAGGTCCACCGGCGCGGTCACGTGGTTCAGGCCGAGGGTGAACACGCTCATGCCGAGATTATAGAATTTGATGCATTTGCTACTGCTGTAGCGGGGCTGTCGCCGCTTGATCTGGCTCAAGCCGCGTCGGGCCATTTCTTCTTGGCGCGATGGACCTTCTCGACGCTGTCTGGCACCTGTTGAACCTGATCGCACCGGGGCTCGGCCTCGGTCTGATCGCCAGCGCGCTGGCCAAGCTGCTATGGCGGCGCGAGCTGGCCGGCGTGCGCTGGCCGCGCTTGGCTGGCTGGGCCTGCGCGGTGTCGACGGTCGTGCTGCTCGCCGGGCTGGTGATCACCGGCCGCGACGGGCGCATGGGCACCTACGGCGCGATGGTGCTCGGCTGCGCCGCGTCGCTGTGGTGGGCCGGCTTTCGCCGCCGCACCTGACGCTCAGGCGGCGAGCGCCGCGTCCTTCGTCAGCACGTCGGCGCGCAGCGAGTGCGGCAGCGCCTGCGTGATGCGCACGTCGATCAGCTGGCCGACCAATCGCGCCGACAGCGGGCCGCCGTCGAAATTGACGATGCGGTTGCACTCGGTGCGGCCCATCAGCTCGAGCGCATTCTTGCGGCTTGGGCCTTCGACCAGGATGCGCTGCACGGTGCCGACGCGGCTCGCGCTGATGCGTTGCACGTTCTCTTCGATCAGCGCCTGCAGCTGCTGCAGACGTTCGAGCTTGAGCGCCTGCGGCGTCTCGTCGTGCAGCGCCGCGGCCGGCGTGCCGGGACGCGGGCTGAAGACGAAGCTGAAGCAGGCGTCGAAGCCGACGTCGCGGATCAGCTGCAGCGATTTCTCGTGATCGGCGGCCGTTTCGCCGGGAAAGCCGACGATGAAGTCGCTGGACAGACTGATGTCGGGCCGCACCGCGCGCAGCTTGCGGATCGTGCTCTTGTACTGCAGCGCGGTGTAGCCGCGCTTCATCGCCATCAGGATGCGGTCGGCGCCATGCTGCACCGGCAGGTGCAGGTGATTCACCAGCTTCGGCAGCCGGCCGTAGGCCTCGATCAGCCGCGGCGTGAACTCGTTCGGATGGCTGGTCGTGTAGCGGATGCGCTCGATGCCCGGCAGCTCGTGGATGTAGTCGAGCAGCAGCGCGAAGTCGGCGATCTCGCCATTGCCATCGCGGCCCATCACGCCGCGGTAGGCGTTGACGTTCTGGCCGAGCAGCGTCACTTCCTTGACGCCTTGCGCGGCGAGGCCGGCGACCTCGGCGAGCACGTCCTCGAACGGGCGGCTGACTTCTTCGCCGCGGGTGTAAGGCACGACGCAGTACGAGCAGTACTTCGAGCAGCCTTCCATGATCGAGACGAAGGCGGTCGCGCCGTCGACCTTGGCCGGCGGCAGGTGGTCGAACTTCTCGATCTCGGGAAAGCTGATGTCGACCTGCGGCCGGCCTTGGCTGGTGCGCTGGGCGATCAGCTGGGGCAGGCGGTGCAGCGTCTGCGGGCCGAAGACGACGTCGACGTACGGCGCGCGCTCGATGATCGCCGCGCCTTCCTGGCTGGCGACGCAGCCGCCGACACCGATCAGCACGCCCTTGCTCTTCAGGTGCTTGACGCGGCCCAAGTCGGAGAACACCTTCTCCTGTGCCTTCTCGCGCACCGAGCAGGTATTGAACAGGATCAGGTCGGCCTGCTCGGGATCGTTGGTCGGCTCGTAGCCTGCGGCCACGCGCATCACGTCGGCCATCTTGTCGGCGTCGTATTCGTTCATCTGGCAGCCGAAGCTGCGGATGAAGACCTTCTTCGCGGGCGTCGTCATGACCGCCTCCTTTACTGCTTGGTCCAGTGTTGCGCGCCCCAGTCGAAGGACCAGTGCTGCGCTTCGGCGGGGGTGGTCGGCCAGGGCTTGCGCGCGGCCTCGGCCGGTGTCAGCACCCACACGTCGTGCAGGTTGCCGCTCGAATCGATGGTGTAGTGCACCAGCAGCTTGTGGCCGATCAGCGAACCGGACATCTGCAGCATGCCGTGCGCGCCGCGGATGCGTGCGCCGGGCGCCAGGCGCGCGGGCTTGCCATTGAGCTGCACCTCGGGCGGTTGCACGACCATGAACACGCCGCGCAGCGCGGTGGCCGGGAACTGGCGCGGCAGTTGAGCGGCCGCCGGCGCAATGAACGACGCGCCCAACAGGGCACCGAGAACACAGCGAAGCATGGTGTAGACCCAGGGGCTGTGGAAAGAAAAACGGCCCGAGCATGCTGCTCGGGCCGGGATCTGGTGGCGCTTCAGGGATTCGAACCCCGGACCTGCGGATTATGATTCCGTCGCTCTAACCGACTGAGCTAAAGCGCCAAGAGCCCGCGATTATAGCGGTGAGTTTCGACGCGGCAGCAAGGCGGCCGCAACCACGGATCTTCATGTTCAGCTTCTTCAAGAAAAAAGCGCCGCCGCCCGCACCGATCTTCACGATGGAGCCGCCGGCGCCGCTGGATGCGCCGGTCACTGCGCCGAAGGCAACACCCGTCGCCACGCCGCCACCGGCGGCAATCTCGTCACCGAAGCCGGCGCCCGTCGCAACCCCGGCGCCGGTCGCCGCCGAGCCGGTCGACATGCGCGGCGGCATGGCGATGTTCGAATCGGCCGCGGCGCGCGAGCGCTGGATGGACCGGCTGCGCGGCGGCCTGCAGAAGACCGGCGCTGGCATCACGCAGGTCTTCGTCGGCACGCGCATCGACGATCACCTGTATGAAGAGCTCGAAGCCGCGCTGCTGATGGCCGACACCGGCGTCAAGGCCACCGAGCACTTGCTGCAGGACCTGAAGCGCCGCGTCAAGGACAGCAAGGCGACGGACCCGCAGCAGGTCAAGACGCTGCTGGCCGACGCGCTCACTGACTTGCTGAAGCCACTGGAGAAGGCACTGGTCGTCGGCCAGTACCAGCCGACGGTGGTGATGGTCGTCGGCGTCAACGGCGCCGGCAAGACCACCAGCATCGGCAAGCTGACGCGGCACCTGGCCGACGCCGAGCAGAGCGTGCTGCTCGCGGCCGCGGACACCTTCCGCGCGGCGGCACGCGAGCAGCTGGCGGTGTGGGCCGACCGCAACCGCGTCGAGATCGTCAGCCAGGAAGGGGCCGACCCGGCGGCGGTCACCTTCGATGCCGTCTCGGCGGCCAAGGCGCGCGGCCGCGATGTCGTGATTGCCGATACCGCGGGGCGCCTGCCGACGCAGCTGCACCTGATGGAGGAGCTGAAGAAGATCCGCCGCGTCATCGCCAAGGCCGATCTGACCGCGCCGCACGAGGTGCTGCTCGTCGTTGACGGCAATACCGGGCAGAACGCGCTGACCCAGGTCAAGGCCTTCGACGATGCGCTGACCTTGACCGGCCTGATCGTCACCAAGCTCGACGGCACCGCGAAGGGCGGCGTGCTGGCGGCCATCGCGCGCGAGCGGCCGGTGCCGGTCTACTTCATCGGCGTCGGCGAGAAGCTCGAGGATCTGGAAACGTTCGATGCGCGCGAGTTCGCGCAGGCATTGCTGAGCTGACTGCTCAGCGTGCCTGCACGGGCACGGGTTCGAAGTCGTCGAACAGTGCCGAAGGCACCGGCTCCATCGAACCGTCGTCGTGGTCCTTGTCGCCCTCGGCGAGGATCTCGGCCACCGGGATCAGCGGCATCGGACGCGAGCTGCCGGCAGCCTGCTGCTCCCTCGCGGGGCTCGGTGCGGCGAGCATCGGCAGCAGCTGATGGCGTGCCAGCGCAACATCGGGCAGCGCCTCGGCCTGCCACGACAGCACCTTGATTCCGGCCTTGCGCAGCAGCAGCGTCATGCGTTCATGGCGGCGCTTGCTGTTCTCGCTCAGGCGCGCCGGCCGCACGTCGATGACCGCCAGCACGCGTGAGCCGCTGTCGCACAGCAGCAGGTCGGCGCTCAAGCCGGCGATCGCCTGCAGCCATTCGGATTGGCGCGTCGGCACACCGAGAAAGCGCGACAGCGGCACCTGCGCCAGCACCAGGTAGCCGGGCATCGCGGCGCGCAACAGCGTGTGTGCCTGGCGCTCGGCGACCGTCAGCACGCGGGCGGCCTGCGGTGTGAAGGTGGCGGCGACATCCTGGGCCTCGCGCCGTGCAGTGGGCCGCGCGGCGGGCCGCCTGCGCCGGCCGGCAAAGTAGGACAGCAGCAGCACCAGGATGGCGGCGACTGCGAGAGCGGCGGTGGGATCGACGGACAGCATGGCGGAATGTTCGGCCTTCGTGCCACCGGACTGAAGGTCCGAAAGTCACGGGACACGTGATTGCGCTGCGACAAGTGTGTCGGACTGCTACGGAAGCAGCCCGTCGGCGTCAGCGCATCAGGCCTTTCATGCCGCCCATGCGCTTCATCATCTTCATCAGGCCGCCGCCCTTCATCTTCTTCATCATGCCCTGCATCTGCTCGAACTGGTTCAGCAGGCGGTTGACCTCCTGCACCTGCACGCCGGCACCGGCGGCGATGCGGCGCTTGCGGCTGGCCTTGATCAATTCGGGCTTGCGCCGCTCCAGCGGGGTCATCGAATGGATGATGCCCTCCATCCGGCGCACGTCCTTCTCGGCACGGTCCATGTCGACGTTGCCGGCCTTGGCGGTCATCGCGCTCGGCAGCTTGTCCATCAACCCCGACAGGCCGCCCATCTTCTTCATCTGCGAGATCTGCATCAGGAAGTCGTTGAGGTCGAAGCCGTCGCCGGACTTGACCTTGTCGGCCAGCTTCTGCGCCGCGCCGAGATCGACGTTCTTCTGCACCTCCTCGACCAGCGCGACGATGTCGCCCATGCCGAGCACGCGGCCGGCATGGCGCTCGGCGTCGAAGACCTCGAGGCCGTCGATCTTCTCGGAGACGCCGGCGAACTTGATCGGCGCGCCGGTGATCTGCCGCACCGACAGCGCCGCGCCGCCGCGCGAATCGCCGTCGAGCTTGGTCAGCACGATGCCGGTCAGCGGCAAGGCGTCCTTGAAGGCCTTCGCGGTGTTGACCGCGTCCTGGCCCTGCATCGCATCGACGACGAACAGCGTCTCGACCGGATTCAGCAGCGCGTGCAGCTCGCGGATCTCGGCCATCAGCGCTTCGTCGATCGCCAGGCGGCCGGCGGTGTCGACGAGCAGCACGTCGAAATAGTGGCGCTTCGCATGGTCGAGCGCGGCGAGGGCGATGTCGCGCGGCTTCTGCTGCCCGGTCGACGGGAACCATTCGGCGCCGGCCTGCTTCGTCACGGTCTTCAACTGCTCGATCGCCGCCGGCCGGTAGACGTCGGCCGAGACGGTCAGCACTTTCTTCTTGCGGCGCTCGATCAGGTGCTTGGCGAGCTTGGCGGTCGTCGTCGTCTTGCCCGCGCCCTGCAGACCAGCCATCAGGATGATCGCCGGCGGCTGCGTCACGAGGTTCAGGTCGGCGACGCCTTCGCCCATCGTGCGGGCGAGCTCCTTGTGCACCACGCCGACGAGCGCCTGGCCCGGGTTCAGCGAGCCGACCACGTCCTGGCCGAGCGCTTTTTCCTTGACGCGCGCAATGAACTCGCGCACCACGGGCAGCGCGACGTCGGCTTCGAGCAGCGCGACGCGCACCTCGCGCAGCATGTCCTGCACGTTGCTTTCGGTGATGCGGGCCTGCCCACGCATCGTCTTGACGAGGCGCGACAGGCGGTCGGAAAGGGCGGAGGCCATGGGCGGGGTGCGGGGCGTTGCGATGCTGGATGCCGCGCAGGCCGCGAAAGTACACTGGGCTCGATGATTCTATCGGGCCTATCCTCGGGCGCCGGGTCGACCTGGGGCCTCGCCGGCAGCACGCTCGGCGCGGCACCGCTGGCCCTGGCGTTGGCGTCGGTGCTGGCCTATGCGATCGCGGCCTGGCCGCAGCGCGCCGCGGCCATCGCCGGCGAGGCGACCACGCCGAGCATTTCACGCGTGCAGGCGCCGGCGCTGGTTGCCGGCTGGATGCTGCATGCCGTGCTGCTGGTGCTCGACATCAGCGGCTGGGGTCGCAGCGAGGTCGGTGCGCGGCTCGGCTTCGGACCGGTGCTGTCGCTGACGCTGTGGCTGGTCGTCGCGGTGCACATCGTCGAGAGCCGATTCGTGCCGCTGCCCTCGGTGCGGCGTGCGCTCGCCGCGGGCGGCGCGATGGCCGTCGTGCTTGCCTGGGCCTTTCCGGGGGACGTGCGCGCGATGCCCTCGCCGTGGGCGCCGCTGCATTGGGTGCTCGGCGTCGCATCGTACGGGCTCTTCGGCGCCGCGGTGCTGCATGCGTGGCTGCTCGATGGGGCCGAACGCCAGCTGCGCCGGCACACGCCGCCGGTGCACGGACCGCTCGGCCTGCCGCTGCTTCGGCTCGAGCGGCTGACCTTTCGTTTCGTCGAGGCCGGCTTCGTCGTGTTGACGCTGGCGCTGGTGCTCGGCTTCGTCACCGCGTCGCGCTGGCGCTGGGATCACAAGACGGTGTTCTCGCTGCTCGGCTGGGGCGTCTTCGCGGCCTTGATCGGTGGCCGGCTGCTGCGCGGCTGGCGCGGCCGCCGCGCGACACGCTGGCTGTACGTCGGCACCGTGCTGCTGCTGCTGGCTTACGCCGGTTCGCGCTTCGTGTTCGAAGTCGTGCTTGGCCGCAACGCGGCCTGAAGGCTCATCCGGCATGAAATACCTGCTCGTTCTGCTGGTGATCGGCATCGGCCTGTGGATGGTGACGCGACGCCTGCGCCGGCCGGCGCCGCCGAAGCCGCAGGCGCCCGCCGAGCCGAAGGTGCCGGCCCCCGCGGCGATGGTCGAGTGCGCGCACTGCGGCCTGCACCTGCCGGCCGCCGACGCGGTGCTCGAGGGCCGCCACGTCTATTGCGGCGAAGCGCACCGGCTGCTCGGCCCGCGCGCATCCGATGGCCGGTGACCGCGGCGCGGCGTCGCCGCGTTCGCGCTCGGCGGGCGGCTCGGCGACCGCCGCGCGCGACGAGCGGCGCAGCAACGACCGCCGCAGCAACGACCGCCGTCGCAGCGACCGACGCCAGGCCGATCGGCGCCAGGGTGATCGCCGCCAGCTGCCGCGCGACGACGACGAGGACTCGTGGTTCGGTGCGCTGGCCGGCGGCGCGCGTTCGACATTCCTCGGCGAGCGCGATGCCGGGCTGTGGGCCGACGAGGAGGGCGAGGCGGCCACCGAGAGCCGCTTTCTCGCGCGCGAGGCGCGGCGCATCGTCTCCACCGAGGGCAGCGCGCTGCGGCGTGTCTTCCGCGCCTACCTGATGGCACGGGCGGTGCTCGGCACCGCATTGGCGCTGACGCCGTGGATCATGAGCGTGATGGGGGCGCGGCTGTCGCTGCCGATGCTCGCGGTGTGCCTGGGTTATGCGGCGCAGGCGCTGTCGATGTGGCTGCTGCCGGGCCGCGGCGACGTGGCGGCGGCGGCCGCGCGGCCGCGGCTGGCGCGCCGCCAATGGGCGCTGACGATCGGTGTCGATCTGCTGGCCTTCTCGACGCTGTACCTGATCGATCCGGGCGCGCAACTGAACTTCGCCGCATTGCTGGCGCTGCCGGTGCTGATGGCCGGCGCGATGACCAAGCGCCTGGCCGCGCTGGCGACGGCGGCTTTCGTCACGCTGGTGTTGCTGGCGGGCGTCTGGCGCAGCGCGCTCGGCGGACAGTTCACCGTCGCGCTGTTGACGCAAGCCGGCCTGGCCGGCGTCGGTGCCTTCGTCATCACGCTGCTGTCGGGTGAGCTCGCGCAGCGGCTCGCGCGCGAGGAGCGGGCGGCACGCGGCAGCCTGGCGCTGGCGCGGCAGCAGGCGCGGCTGAACCGGCTGGTGATCGAAGAGATGGCCGACGGCGTCATGGTCGTCGACCGGCGCTGCCGCGTGCGCACGGCCAATCCGGCGGCACGCGCGATGCTCGGCGTCGCCGCGAACGCGCGCACGTCGTCATTCACGTTGCACGACGATCCGGCGTGGGCGACGCTGCTGTCGGCGGTCGAGCTGGCCTACGGCCTCGGTCACTGGCCCGAGGCGTTGCGCGAGATCAGCCTGCCCGGCACCGGCGGCTCGGCGCGCACGGTGCAGGTGCGCGCGCGCTTCACGCGCCGCGGCGGCATCGACGAAGACACCACGCCGCCCGAGGATGTCTGCGTGCTGTTTCTCGAAGACCTGCGCAGCGTGCAGGCCCGCATGCGGCAGGAGAAGCTGGCGGCGATGGGCCGGGTCTCGGCGGGCATCGCGCACGAGATCCGCAACCCGCTGGCGGCGATCGCGCAGGCCAACGCGCTGATGCTGGAAGACCCGCTGCCGGCACCGCAGCAGCGGCTCGCCCGCATCGTCGAGGACAACGTCGAGCGGCTCAAGCGCATCGTCGACGACGTGATGGCGGTGGCGCCCGGCGCCGAATCCCAGCAGCGGGTCATCGATGCCAGCACCGAGGTCGCGCGCATCGTCGCCGAATGGCGGGCCACCAGCGGGCTCGGCGCGGCCGACGCCGATCGCCTCGACGTGCGCCTGCCGAGCGAGCGGCTGCCGGTGCTGTTCGATGCCGAGCATCTGCGCCGCGTGCTGGTGAACCTGCTCGACAACGCGCGCCGCCACGGCAGCGAAACGCCCGGTGCGGTGCGCCTCGAGCTGCTGCCGCGCCCGAAGGAGGGCGGTGCGCTGCTGGCGGTGGCCAGCGACGGCGCGCCGATTGCCCCGGAGGTCGAGCACCATCTGTTCGAACCGTTCTTCTCGACGCGCAGCCGCGGCACCGGACTCGGCCTGTACATTTGCCGCGAGCTGTGCGAACGTCACCGCGCCAGCATCGAATACCGTCCCGGTCCGCCGGGCGATCGCCATCGCAACGTGTTCCGCGTCTCGATGCGCGGCGCACCTGCTGCACCGTAGAAGCTGCCGACATGCCTGCCCCTGCCGCCCCGAGCCTGCTGGTCGTCGACGACGAGCCCGACCTGCGCACGCTGTACGAGCTGACGCTGCTGCGCGAGGGCTACGACGTCGAGACCGCCGGCTCGGTCGAGGAAGCCTGGCAGCGCCTGGTCGAGCGCGGCTACAACGCGGTGATCACCGACATGCGCCTGCCCGACGGCAGCGGCCTCGACCTGCTGCGCCGTCTCGAAGCGGCCGATCGATCCGAGAAGACGATCGTCATCACCGCCTACGGCTCGGCGGAGAACGCCGTCGAGGCGCTGAAGGCCGGCGCCTTCGACTACCTGACCAAGCCGGTCGACCTGCGCCAGTTCCGCGGCGTCGTGGCTGCGGCGCTCGGCCGCGCGCCCCAGACGGCGCCGAGCGTCAAGCCCTCGTCGCTGCCGCCGGCGACAGCGCCCGCGGCCGCGCCCGTGGCGGCTGTTGCGCGCGCCGCACCGGTGGCCGTCGCGGAGCCGCCGGCGCCCGGCGCGCACCCGGCATTGCAGCGCCTGATCGGCGGCTCGGCCGCGATGCAGCAGGTGCGCTCGATGATCGAGCGTGTTGCCCGTGGCATGGCGCCGGTGATGGTGCAAGGCGAGTCGGGCACCGGCAAGGAACTCGTCGCGCGTGCGATCCATGGCGTCAGCGGACGCTCGGCGCAGTCGTTCATCGCAGTCAATTGCAGCGCGATTCCCGAGCAGCTGCTGGAGGCCGAGTTCTTCGGCTACCGCAAGGGTGCCTTCACCGGCGCGAACGAGGACCGCGAAGGCTTCTTCCAGGCCGCGCATGGCGGCACCTTGTTCCTCGACGAGATCGGCGACTTGCCGCTGTCGATGCAGAGCAAGCTGCTGCGCGCGATCCAGGAGCGTTCGGTGCGGCCGATCGGCGCGGTCAGCGAAATGCCGGTCAACGTGCGCATCGTCAGCGCGACGCACAAGGACCTGTCGACCGAGGTCCACGAGGGCCGCTTCCGCCAGGACCTCTATTACCGGCTCAACGTGATCCAGCTGCGCATGCCGCCGCTGCGTGAGCGCACCGACGACCTGACCGCCATCTGCGGCGCGGTGCTGCAGCGCATCGCGCGGGATGCGGGTGTCGCGCCCGCGCCGCGGCTGTCGGCCGAGGCACTCGCTCACTTGAGGGCTTATTCCTTTCCGGGCAACGTGCGCGAGCTGGAGAACCTGCTGCACCGCGCCGTGACGCTCGCCGGCAACGACGTGATCGAGCGTGGCGACCTCGGGCTCGACGACAACGGCGAGCCGGTGGGCGACAACGAGTGGGTGCCGACGGTGGCGCCCGCCGCCGAGCCGCCAGCGCCGGAGCCGGGGCGCGCAGCGCCGGTGGCGGCCGAGCCGGCGCCGCTGCCGCCGGACCTGGTGGCCTACCTCGATCAGATCGAGCGCGACGTGCTGCAGCGTGCGCTCGAACGCTATCGCTTCAACCGCACGGCCGCCGGCGCGAGCCTCGGGCTGTCGCTGCGGCAGATGCGCTACCGCATGGCGCGGCTGGGCATCAACCTGTCGGACCATGGGGAGTGAGCCAACCTGGTCCGACGACGGGTGGTGGACGGCGGCGCGGCGCATCGATTCACCGAACCACGGCCCGCGGCCCGACGCGGTCGCGATCGAACTGGTGGTGCTGCACTCGATCAGCCTGCCGCCGGGCGAATACGGCGGCGACCAGATCGAGCGCTTCTTTACCAACCGGCTCGACATCGCCGAGCATCCGTACTTCGAGCGCCTGCGCGGCGTGCAGGTCTCGGCGCACTTCGTGATCCGCCGCGACGGCGAAGTGCTGCAGTTCGTGTCGACCGAGCGCCGGGCCTGGCACGCCGGCCGCTCGCAGTGGGCCGGCCGCGACGACTGCAATTCCTGGTCGATCGGCATCGAGCTCGAAGGACTCGAGGGCGAGCGCTTCGAGCCGGCGCAATACGCCGCCCTCGTGCCGCTGCTGCGTGCGCTGCGGCGGCGTCATCCGATTCGCGCCGTGGTCGGGCACGAGCACGTCGCGCCGCAGCGCAAGCAGGACCCCGGACCCGGCTTCGATTGGGCCGGACTGCGGCGCCGTCTGCGCTGGTCGCCGCGCCGCTTTCCGGCCGCGACCTGAGGCGCTGCGTCGCGCGGGGGTCGGCGTCTGCAGCGCTAGCACAAACGCGGCGCTGGTCGGGGAAAGTCCGGTGGTGTACGCTATAGGTAGTGTCTAGAGTACCGCGTGGCCCTAGATGTAGTGTCTTCGGTCCACCGGCGCTCCACGGCATCTCCACAGCCTTATCCACACCCGACCGATTGATTGCCTGTCTGGCCGCCCGCTGCGCGGCCCGATCGGTCGACTGCTGCCAGAAAGAGGAGTACGCATGCAAACAGCCATCAGCAGGGCGCAAGAGCCCGCCATTGCGCAGCCCACCGCCGCTGCCATCGCCGGCGCGCCGGTGTCCGCCTACGCCGGCTACCAGATCATTCGCCGCAACGGCTCCGTGGTGTCCTTCGAGCCGAACAAGATTGCCGTTGCGCTGATGAAGGCCTTTCTCGCGGTGCACGGCACGCAGGGGGCGGCCTCGGCGAGCGTGCGCGAGACGGTCGATGCGCTGACCGAGGCGGTCGTGCGTGCGCTGCTGCGCTCGCGTCCGGGCGGTGGCACCTTCCACATCGAGGACGTGCAGGACCAGGTCGAGCTCGGCCTGATGCGCGGCGGCCACCACGAGGTCGCGCGGGCCTACGTGCTGTACCGCGAGCGCCGCTCGCAGGAGCGTGCGCGCCAGGGCCAGCCGGCGCAGGCGCAGGAGCCCCAGCTGCACGTCGTCGATGGCGGCCGGCGCGTGCCGCTCGACCTGCCCGCGCTGCGTGCGCTGATCGAATCGGCCTGCGCCGGCCTGGGTGCCGATGTCAGCGCGCAGCCGATCCTTGCCGAGACGCGGCGCAACCTCTACGACGGCGTGCCGATCGACGAAGTGCACAAGGCCGCGATCCTCGCCGCGCGCACGCTGATCGAGAAGGAGCCGTCCTACAGCCGCGCGACGGCGCGGCTGCTGCTGCACACGATCCGCAAGGAGATCCTCGGCGAGGAGGTCTCGCAGGCGCAGATGGCCGAGCGCTACGCCGAGTACTTCCCGCAGTTCATCAAGAAGGGCATCGCCGCCGAGCTGCTCGACGGCAAGCTGGCGCAGTTCGACCTCGCGCGGCTCGGCGCGGCGCTGAAGGCCGAACGCGATCTGCAGTTCGACTACCTCGGCCTGCAGACGCTGTACGACCGCTACTTCCTGCACATCCAGGACACCCGCATCGAGATGCCGCAGGCCTTCTTCATGCGCGTCGCGATGGGCCTGTCGCTGAACGAGATCGACCGCGAGGCGCGGGCGATCGAGTTCTACGACGTGCTGTCGTCGTTCGACTTCATGTCGTCGACGCCGACCCTCTTCAACAGCGGCACGCAGCGCTCGCAGCTGTCGAGCTGCTACCTGACGACGGTGGCCGACGACCTCGACGGCATCTACGAGGCGCTGAAGGAGAACGCGCTGCTGTCGAAGTACGCCGGCGGCCTGGGCAACGACTGGACCCGCGTGCGCGCGCTCGGCTCGTACATCAAGGGCACCAACGGCAAGAGCCAGGGCGTCGTGCCGTTCCTGAAGGTCGTCAACGACACCGCGGTCGCGGTCAACCAGGGCGGCAAGCGCAAGGGCGCGGTGTGCGCATACCTCGAGACCTGGCACCTCGACATCGAGGAGTTCCTCGAGCTGCGCAAGAACACCGGCGACGACCGCCGGCGCACGCACGACATGAACACCGCGAACTGGATTCCGGACCTGTTCATGCGCCGCGTTCACGAAGGCGCCGACTGGACGCTGTTCTCGCCGTCGACCTGCCCGGACCTGCACGACAAATTTGGCACCGAGTTCGAGCGCGCCTACACCGCCTACGAAGCCAAGGTCGACCGCGGCGAGATCAAGCTCTACAAGCGCATGCCGGCCAAGGACCTGTGGCGCAAGATGCTGTCGATGCTGTTCGAGACCGGGCATCCGTGGATCACGTTCAAGGACGCCTGCAACGTGCGCTCGCCGCAGCAGCACGTCGGCGTCGTGCACTCGTCGAACCTGTGCACCGAGATCACGCTGAACACCAGCGACACCGAGATCGCCGTCTGCAACCTCGGCTCGGTGAACCTGGTGCAGCACGTGGTCGACGGCCAGATCGACCACGAGAAGCTCAAGCGCACGGTCAGCACGGCGATGCGCATGCTCGACAACGTCATCGACATCAACTACTACGCGGTCAAGAAGGCGCGCGATTCAAACCTGCGCCATCGGCCGGTCGGCCTCGGGCTGATGGGCTTCCAGGACGCGCTGTACCAGCTGCGCATTCCCTACGGCTCGCATGCCGCGGTGGAGTTCGCCGACCGCTCGACCGAAGCGATCTGCTACTACGCCTACTGGGCCTCCAGCGAGCTGGCCGAAGAACGCGGCCGCTACGCCAGCTACCGGGGCTCGTTGTGGGACCGCGGCATCCTGCCGCTGGATACGCTCGATCTGTTGCGCGAGCAGCGCGGCGGTGGTGAGGGCGCAGGCTACGTCGAGGTCGATCGTTCGCAGACGATGGATTGGGACGCGCTGCGCCAGCGCATCGCGCAGCACGGCATGCGCAACTCCAACAGCATCGGCATCGCGCCGACCGCGACGATCTCCAACATCATCGGCGTCGAGGCGTCGATCGAGCCCTGCTTCGGCAACCTGTCGGTCAAGAGCAACCTGTCGGGCGAGTTCACCATCGTCAACGAGTACCTCGTGCGCGACCTGAAGAAGCTCGGCCTGTGGGACGACGTGATGGTGATGGACCTCAAGCACTTCGATGGTTCGCTGCGCCGCATCGACCGCGTGCCCGAGGAGCTGAAGCAGCTCTACGCGACCGCGTTCGAGGTCGAGCCGCAGTGGCTGATCGAGGCCGGTGGCCGTCGCCAGAAGTGGATCGACCAGGCGCAGTCGCTGAACATCTACATGGCCGGTGCATCGGGCAAGAAGCTCGACGAGACCTACAAGCTCGCGTGGCTGCGTGGACTGAAGACGACCTACTACCTGCGCACGATGGGCGCGACGCATGCCGAGAAGTCGACCGTCACCGCGGGCGCGATGAATGCCGTGTCGAGCAGCGCCGCAGCACCGATCGCTGCAGCTGCAGCTGCAGCCACGATGATCGACGAGACGCCGGCCAGCGACATCAAGTTCTGCTCGATCGACAACCCCGACTGCGAAGCTTGTCAGTGATCGAAGCCTGTCAGTGATGCGCGATGAACCGCACCGCATGACGACGATGTGGTGCGGCCGCGCGGGGTCCCTCGCGCATGCGTTGCGATGCTGCGCAACGATGCACGAGGGCAACAACGAGGCCGCGCAAAAGTCAAGAAGTGCTTGGTGTTTGAACACAACACTCCGATAATTCGAGACCATAGGAAGCACACACATGCTGGTCTGGGAAGACGACGTTCGACTCCCATCGACGACTCAATCGAAAGGCAGTGCGACACCGATGGCCGGTGACGCGCTTGCGCATCAATCGACGACGCTGCAGCCGCCGCAGTTGCAGCCAATCACCGCGCTGCAAGCAGCGGTGCCTTCGACCTCACCGACACAAGCGACGCGCGCACCGCAAGCCGCGACGCAAGCGCAGGCCGCAGTGAAGAACACGCGCCGCGTCACCGCGGCCGAGAAGCGCATCATCAACGGCCAGACCGACGTCAACCAGCTGGTGCCGTTCAAGTACAAGTGGGCGTGGGAGAAGTACCTCGCGACCTGCGCGAACCACTGGATGCCGCAAGAGGTCAACATGTCGCGCGACATCGCGACCTGGAAGGATCCCAACGGCCTGACCGAAGACGAACGCCGCATCATCAAGCGCAACCTCGGCTTCTTCGTCACGGCCGATTCGCTCGCGGCGAACAACATCGTGCTCGGCACCTACCGTCACGTCACGGCGCCCGAAGCGCGCCAGTTCCTGCTGCGCCAGGCCTTCGAAGAAGCGATCCACACGCACGCCTACCAGTACATCGTCGAGTCGCTCGGTCTCGATGAAGGCGAGATCTTCAATGCGTACCACGAGGTCTCGTCGATCCGCGAGAAGGACGAGTTCCTGATCCCGTTCATCGACGCGATCATGGATCCGAACTTCAAGACCGGCACGCTCGAGACCGACCAGACGCTGCTGCGTTCGATCATCGTCTTCGCGTGCCTGATGGAAGGCCTGTTCTTCTACGTCGGCTTCACGCAGATCCTCGCGCTCGGCCGTCAGAACAAGATGACCGGCGCAGCGGAGCAGTACCAGTACATCCTGCGCGACGAGTCGATGCACTGCAACTTCGGCATCGACCTGATCAACCAGATCAAGCTCGAGAACCCGCAGCTGTGGACGCCCGAGTTCAAGGCCGAGATCAAGGCCCTGTTCCTGAAGGCCGTCGAGCTCGAGTACCGCTATGCCGAGGACACGATGCCGCGCGGTGTGCTCGGCCTCAACGCTTCGATGTTCAAGGGCTACCTGCGCTACATCGCCAACCGGCGTGCAACGCAGATCGGCCTCGAAGCGCTCTTCCCGAACGAAGAAAACCCGTTCCCGTGGATGAGCGAAATGATCGACCTGAAGAAGGAAAGGAATTTCTTCGAAACCCGCGTCATCGAATACCAATCCGGTGGCGCATTGAGTTGGGACTGATCGATCCGGCGCGCACAAGCCGGACGGTCGTCCCGACACGGGATCAAGATCCGCAGCCGTTTCACCGAGGCCGATAGAAGTCTCGGACACGGTTGCTCCCCAGTTCATCGGCGCGGATGAAGAAGCCGGCATCAACCGGCACGCATCCGAATCGATGAATGGCCCCATCGCTCGAGCGGCTGGGGCGTGTTTCGCAACTTGATCAAGGAGATCGTCATGGCAACTGCGAAGAAGGCTCCGGCCAAGAAGGCTGCAGCGAAGAAGCCGTCGGCAGCCAAAAAGGCGCCGGCCAAGAAGGCCGCACCGGCCAAGAAGGCCGCACCGGCCAAGAAGGCCGCACCGGCCAAGAAGGCCGCCGCGAAGAAGGCGCCCGCGAAGAAGGCACCGGCGAAGAAGGCCGCGCCGGCGAAGAAGGCGGCACCGGCCAAGAAGGCCGCCGCGAAGAAGGCGCCGGCCAAGAAGGCGGCACCGGCGAAGAAGGCGGCTGCGAAGAAGGCGGCACCGGCGAAGAAGGCGGCTGCGAAGAAGGCCCCGGCGAAGAAGGCTGCCGCGAAGAAGGCGCCGGCTTCCCCCGCTGCCCCTGCGGCGGCCCCTGCAGCGCCTGCGGCGAAAACCGCGCTGAGCCCTGCCGCCGCGTGGCCGTTCCCGACCGGGAACAAGCCGTAAGCGGCGTGCGTTAGCCCTTGAAGAACCCGGCCTCGTGCCGGGTTTTTCTTCTCTGTTGGCTCAGGCGCTCTTCACTCGATCTTCCAATTGATCGAGGTTCAACTCCAGCATGCGCTGGATCTCACGGTGTCTTGCAAGCGCGTGCGACGCGAGCATCGAACAATCCTTCAGGTACCGCTCGCCCATGCGCTCCTGGACCTGGGCGAGTCGGGCCAGCAGGTAGGCGAGGTCATCCGCTTCGAGCTCGGCATGGGATGCAGCCGCGGCTTGCAATGCGAATTCGCTGACGTGGTCGAACAGCTCGAGATGCACCAGGCACCACGCCTGATCGACCGCCACCAGAGGCCGAAAGCGAGGCGCCAACTCTTTCTTGTCGATCGAGGCGAGCATCATCAAGGCTTCATGGAACTTGCCTTCGACCGCCAGCAACTCGCCCTGCAGCATCGGCACCATCAGGCGAAGTGACTCGGTGCCGATGGCGGCGTCGTAGTTGAATGCCGAGGCCGCCTCCATCGAGGCCTGTTTCACCTCGGCCGACATCGGATTGCCCAAGGCATCCGCCAGGCGCACATTGGCCGTGCGATAGGCGGCCATGTTGTGCATCAATGCGCTCATCGTTGCGCCGTCGCCCTCGGCGGTGGCGTGCCGGCGTGCCCGCTCGTACCAGGGGCGCGCCTTCTTGAAGCTGCCCGTGAAGTGGAATGCATCGGCGAGCACCAGTGACGCCCGGGCACGGGCCTGGTGGTCGTCCTCCGGCGCCTGCGTCAACGCTTCCTCGATGAAGCGCACCATCGAGTCGTAGCGGCTGTCGTTGAAATCGATGAGGGCCATCCACGCCGCGCTGCACGGCCATGCGCGCGTGACCTTGAACGTCGCCGCCAATCCGTACGCACCGCGAAAGCGGTCGCAGGCGGCCGTCGAGCGCATCTGGAAGTAGTGCAGCATGCCCTCGGCCAGCATCAACCAGCAGGCGACCTCCGGATCGATGCGGTTGCCGAAGTGAGCCTTGACGCTGTCCATCCACTTCATTGCCGCGTCGACCTGGCCTTGCCGCGCGAAGTGCGAGGCCGCCCGGCAGACGTCGCGCGCCCAGGACACGCTGTCGGTGCTGGTTCGAATGCGCTTGTCGAGTTCCGCCAACAGGATCGAGCCCATCGTCAATTCCCTGCCGCGGGTGTGAGGTAGTCCTTCATGCGTGCGTCGAGCTCATCGAGCTTGCCTTCGAGTGCGGCCTGGGCACGGCGGTGCTTCGCCAATGCGCGAGTTGCCAGCTCCGAACAGTCCTTCACATACTGCCGATCCATGCGTTCCTGAGTCCTGGCGAGCCGGGCATACAGGTACGCCAAGTCGTCGGTTTCCAGCTCGGTGTCATCGACACGCGCGGCCTCGAGCGCGAATTCGTCGACGTGCTCGAAGATCTCCAGCTGCACGAGACACCATGCGCGGTCCACTGCAACCAGCGGGCGAACGCGCTGCGGCAGGCACTTCGCATCGATCGAGGTCAACATCATCAACGCATCGTGAAACTTGCCCTGCACGGCCAACAGCTGTCCCTGGAGCATCGGCGCGCTCTCGCGCAGCCACGACGCCGTGCCGACAGCCGCGTCGTAGTTGAATGCTGACGCCGCTTCCATCGAAGCCTGCTTCGCCTCCGCCGGCATCTGGTCGCCGAAGGCATCGGCCAGGCGCACATTGGCCGTTCGGAATGCAGCCATGTTGTGCATCAGCGCGCTCATCGTCGCGCCGTCGCCTTCGGCGGTGGCGTGCCGGCGCGCGCGTTCGTACCAAGGCCGCGCCTTCTTGAACGTGCCGGCGAAGTGGAAGGCATCGGCCATCACCAGCGACGCACGCGCGCGGGCCTGGTGGTCGTCCTCCGGCGCCAGCGTCAGCGCCTCTTCGATGAAGCGCAGCATCGAGTCGAAGCGGCTGTCGTTGAACTCGTTGAGCGCCATCCACGCGGCACAAGACGGCCGAGCGCGGGCCGCATCGAATGCCACGGCGAGGCCGTAGGCACCACGGAACAAGTCGTGCGCGGTGCCCGGGCGCACCTGGAAAAAGTGCAGCATGCCTTCGCCCAGCATCAGCCAGCACGCGACTTCCGGATCGATGCGCTTGCCGAAGTGGCGCTTGACGCTGTCCATCCATTTCAGCGCCACGTCGACCTGGCCTTGCCGGGCGTAGTGCGATGCCGCGCGGCAGACGTCGCGTGCCCAGGAGACGCTGTCCGAACTGGCCCGGATGCGCTTGTCCAGCTCGCTCAACAGGATCGATACCATCGTCAGCCGCCCATCGACGCAGTGAGCTGATCCTTGATGCGCAGCTCCAGCTGATCGAGCTTCGCCTCGAGCGCGGCTTGGGCGTCGCGATGCCGAGTCAAGGCGCGCGCGGCCCGCTCGGAACAGTCTCTCACGTACTGCTTGCCGGTCTGCTCCTGCACACGGGCGAGTCTCGCGAACACGTACGCGAGGTCATCCGTTTCCTGGTCGATCTCATTGGCACGCGCCGCTTCGAGCGCAAACTCATCGACGTGCTCGAATATCTCGAGCTGGACCAGGCACCAAGCTCGGTCGGCAGCCACGAGTGGACGCTCGCGAACCGGTAGGTACTTCGTGTCGATCGAGGTCAGCATCATTAGGGCGTCGTGAAACTTGCCGTGCACGGCCAGCAACTGGCCTTGCAGCATCGGCACCATCAGTCGCCAGGACTCGGTCCCAACGGCCGCGTCGTAGTTGAACGCCGACGCCGCCTCCATCGCAGCCTGCTTCGCCTCTGCCGGCATCTCGCTGCCGAAGGCATCGGCCAGCCGCACGTTCGCCGTGCGGAATGCGGCCATGTTGTGCATCAGCGCGCTCATCGTCGCGCCGTCGCCTTCGGCCGTGGCGTGCCGACGCGCTCGCTCGTACCACGGCCGCGCCTTCTTGAAGGTTCCCGCGAAATGGTACGAGTCGGCCAGCACCAGCGAGGCGCGTGCCAGCGCCTGATGGTCGTCCTCTGGTGCGCGCGTCAGCGCCTCCTCGATGAACCGGATCATCGAGTCGTAGCGACCGTCATTGAATTCGATGTGCGCCATCCACGCGGCGCTGCAGGGCCGCGCACGCACGGTGTCGAAGGTGGCGGCCAGGCCGTAGGCGCCGCGGAAGCGGTCGTGCGCGTCGATCGAGCGCATCTGGAAGTAATGCAGCATGCCCTCGGCCAGCATCAGCCAGCAGGCCACTTCCGGATCGATGCGGTTGCCGAAATGGCGCTTGACGCTGTCCATCCATTTCAGCGCCGCGTCGACCTGGCCTTGCCGCGCGAAGTGCGATGCCGCGCGGCAGACATCGCGGGCCCACGACACGCTGTCCGGGCTGGTTCGAATCCGTTTGTCGAGCTCAGTCAGCAGTATCGAGACCATTCGGCGACCTCCCTGGCCTGATCAGGCCGCCAAGAGTCGGCCTAGGGCGCCAGCAACTCCAGCGCGGCGCGGTAACGGTCGGCGGTCGTCTGCGCAATCTCCGCGGGCATCTCCGGTGCCGGCGCCCGCTTGTCCCACAGCCTCCCGTCCACGGTCGCCGACTCTAGCCAGTCGCGCAGGAATTGTTTGTCGAAGCTCGCGGGATTGACGCCTTCCTGATAAGACTCCAGGGGCCAGAAGCGCGACGAATCCGGCGTCAGCACTTCGTCCATCAGCGTCAGCTGCCCGTGCTCGTCGAGGCCGAACTCGAACTTGGTGTCGGCAATGATGATCCCGCGCGACAGCGCATAGGCCGCGGCCTCGCTGTACAGGCGGATCGCCGTGTCGCGCACCTGCTCGGCGAGCGGCTGGCCGATCAGCTCGACGGTGCGCTCGAAGCTGATGTTCTCGTCGTGTTCGCCGGCCTCGGCCTTGGTGGCCGGCGTGAAGATCGGCGCCGGCAGCCGGCTCGCATTGCGCAAGCCCGGCGGCAGGGCGACGCCGCAGACGCGCCCGTCCTGCTGGTACTCCTTCCAGCCCGAGCCGGCCAGGTAGCCGCGCACCACGGCCTCGATCGGCAGCGGCTTCAGCCGCTTGACCAGCATCGAGCGGCCGCGCACCTGATCGACTTCGTCGGCGGCGACGACACTCTCCGGCGCGTCGCCCGTCAGGTGGTTCGGCACGACGTGGCCGAGCTTGTGAAACCAGAACAGCGCCATGCGCGTCAGCAGTGCGCCCTTGCCGGGAATCGGCTGGCCCATCACGACATCGAAGGCCGAGATGCGGTCCGACGCGACCATCAGGATGCGGTCGTTGCCGACGGCGAAGTTGTCGCGCACCTTGCCGCGTGCCAGCAGCGGCAGCGAATGCAGGCGGGTCTCGAAAACGGTGGTCTCGGCGGTACTCATGGGATGCTCGCAAGGAAAGGAAATCGCGCCCGGATTGTGCCGCCCGGGCACAAAAAAGCCCGCCGGCGGGCGGGCTCGTCGCAGCGGAAGATCAGCGCTTCAGTTGACGACCTGCGCCAGCTTGCCGCTGGCGTAGTTCTGCGCCACGGCCGTCAGCGGGATCGCCTGGATCTTGCTGCCCTGGCCTTCGCAGCCGAACTGCAGGTAGCGCTGCTTGCAGATCGCCTTGGCCGCTTCGCGCGCCGGCTTCAGGTATTCGCGCGGGTCGAACTTGCTCGGGTTCTCGGCGAAGAACTTGCGGATCGCCGCGGTCATCGCGAGGCGGATGTCGGTGTCGATGTTGATCTTGCGCACGCCATGCTTGATGGCTTCCTGGATCTCCTCGACCGGCACGCCGTAGGTCTCCTTCATGTCGCCGCCGTACTTGCGGATCTCGGCCAGCAGGTCCTGCGGCACGCTGGAGCTGCCGTGCATCACCAGGTGGGTGTTCGGGATGCGGCGGTGGATCTCCTTGATGCGCTCGATCGCCAGGATGTCGCCCGTGGGCTTGCGGCTGAACTTGTAGGCGCCGTGGCTCGTGCCGATGGCGATCGCCAGTGCATCCAGCTGGGTCTTCTTGACGAAGTCGGCGGCCTGCTCAGGATCGGTCAGCAGCTGGTCGCGCGTCATCGTCGCTTCGGTGCCGTGGCCGTCTTCCTTGTCGCCGCGCATCGTCTCCAGCGAGCCCAGGCAGCCGAGCTCGCCCTCGACCGTGATGCCGAGCCGGTGCGCCATGTCGACGACGGTCTTCGTGACGTCGACGTTGTACTCGTAGCTGGCGATCGACTTGCCGTCTGCTTCCAGCGAGCCGTCCATCATCACCGAGGTGAAGCCGAGGTCGATCGCGCCCTTGCACACGTCGGGGCTCTGGCCGTGGTCCTGGTGCATCACCAGCGGCACCTTCGGGTAGGCCTCGAGCGCGGCCTGGATCAGGTGCTTGATGAAGCTCTCGCCGGCGTACTTGCGGGCGCCGGCGCTGGCCTGCAGGATGACCGGGGCATCCACCTCGGACGCCGCGGCCATCACGGCCTGGATCTGCTCGAGGTTGTTGACGTTGTAGGCCGGGATGCCGTAGCCGTTGTCGGCGGCGTGGTCCAGCAGCTGGCGCATCGAGACGAGTGGCATGGTGGGAGTCCTGCGAAGGGGGTGAATGCGCAGGCGATTCCGGGTCGTGAAACCGCCGTGTAACCGGGGCTGAATTGTACGGCGGGGGGTCGAAATGGCCGGTCAAACGCCCGCTTTTCAAACTGAAGCCGGGCGGCCCGGCGCCGACACTGGAGGCCAGACTTTGGCGGCCATGGCCGCTGGAAGGACCCCTACATGGCCCGCATCGCCCTCAGCGACCTCACGCCCTGGATCACCGAAGCCGTGCTTGCGCATCCGCAGGACCTGCCGGCTTACCTGTGCCAGCGGCTTTCGATCAGCCGCACCAGCGCGCGCAACCAGCTGAACAAGCTGGTCGAGGCCCAATGGCTGGCGCGCGACGGTGTCTCGCGCAAGGCCCACTATCGGCCCGGCGCGCTGCGCCAGGTGGTGCGCCGCTACCCGCTGCAGGGGCTGCAGGAAGACCTGCCCTGGGTGCAGGACTTCGCCGGCCGCTTCGAGCTCAAGGCCAACGTCGCGCGCATCGCGCAGCACGTCTTCACGGAGCTCTTGAACAACGCCATCGACCACTCCGGTGGCTCGAGCGTCACGGTGTCGATGCGGCAGACGCCGACGCAGCTGCAGCTGCTGGTCTCGGACGACGGCCGCGGCGTCTTCAACACCGTCGCCGAGCGCTTCAACATCACCGACCCGACGGTCGCGATGCTCGAGCTCGCCAAGGGCAAGCTGACCAGCCAGCCCGATGCGCACACCGGCCGGGGCCTTTTCTTCAGCGCCAAGCTGGCCGACATCTTCGACCTGCATGCCAACGACGCGGCCTTCCAGCAGCGCGAGTGGCAGCGTGACCAGTGGTGGCAACGCAGCCGCCCGGCCTGCCGCGTCGGCACCTCCGTCTACGTCGCGATCTGCGTCGACACCGAGCGCACGCTGGACAACGTGCTGCACCGCTACAGCCTCGACGGCGCGGGCTACGGCTTCGAACGCACCGTCGTGCCGCTGAAGCTGATCACGCAGACGCAGGCCGGACTGGAGTCACGCGCGCAGGCGCGGCGCGTCGCCTCGCGGCTGACGCAGTTCCGCCGCGTCGAGCTCGACTTCGAAGGCCTGGCCGACGTCGGCCATGGTTTCACCGACGAGCTCTTCCGCGTTTTCGGCGCACAACATCCCGAGCTGCAGCTGGTGCCGGTGAACATGGCGCCGCGCGTCGCGGCCATGATCGGCAGCGTGCGCGAGGCCTTGCCCGTCGCGGCTTGAACCTGCTGCCGTCGAGTCAGTTGACTCGGCAGACCTTCAGCATGTTCGTGCCGCCGGGGTAGCCCATGGGCTCGCCGCAGGTGATCGCGTAGGTATCGCCCGGCTTCAACACGCCGCGCTGCACCAGCACGCGTTCCGCGTCGGCCAGGGCCTGGTCGCGATCGGTGTGGTTGGGCATCAGGATCGGGCGCACGTTGCGGTACAGCGCCATGCGCCGCTCGGATGTCGCCTGCGAGGTCATGCCGAAGATCGGCACGTGGATGTTGTGGCGGCTCATCCACAGCGCGGTCGAGCCCGATTCGGTCAGCGCAATGATGGCCTTGCAGCCGAGGTGGTGCGCGGTGAACAGCGCCCCCATCGCGATGGACTGGTCGATGCGGCCGAAGCGCTTGTTGATGAAGTCGGCATCGAGCTTCACCTCGTCGGCGCGTTCGGCTTCCAGCGCGATCAGCGCCATGTGCTCGACCGTTTCGACCGGGTACTTGCCTGCGGCCGTCTCGGCCGACAGCATCACGGCGTCGGTGCCGTCGAGCACCGCATTCGCCACGTCCGAGACCTCGGCACGCGTCGGCACCGGGTTGACGATCATGCTCTCCATCATCTGCGTCGCGGTGATGGCGATCTTGTCCATCTCGCGCGCCATGCGGATCATCTTCTTCTGCAGCGCCGGGACCGCGGCATTGCCGACTTCCACCGCCAGGTCGCCGCGCGCGACCATGATGCCGTCGCTGGCCTTCAGGATCGCCTCGAGCACGGGAATCGCCTCGCTGCGCTCGATCTTGGCGATCATCGCCGGCTTGTGCCGGTAGGGCTCGCCGGCGACGTTGGCGAGCTGGCGCGCCATCTCCATGTCGGTCGCGCTCTTCGGGAAGCTGACCGCGAGGAAGTCGCACTGGAACGACGCCGCGGTCTTGATGTCGTCCATGTCCTTGGCGGTCAGCGCCGGCGCGGTCAAACCGCCGCCCTGCTTGTTGATGCCCTTGTTGTTGGACAGCTCGCCGCCGATCTTGACCAGCGTGTGCACGCGGTCGCCGCGCACGCTGTCGACCGTCAGCACCAGCAGGCCGTCGTTGAGCAGCAGCAGGTCGCCGGGGCGCACGTCGCGCGGCAGCTCCTTGTAGTCGAGGCCGACGATGTCGACGTTGCCCGGCTCGGTGCGCGACGCGTCGAGGATGAAGGGCGCCCCCGGCACCAGCATCACCTTGCCTTCCTCGAACTTGCCGACGCGGATCTTCGGCCCCTGCAGATCGGCCATCAGCGCGACCGGCTTGCCGACGCGTTCAGCCGTCTCGCGCACCAGGCGCGCGCGGTCGATGTGGTCCTGCGCCTTGCCGTGGCTGAAGTTCAGCCGCACGACGTCGACACCCGCGCGCAGCAGCCGCTCGAGCACCTCGGGATCGCTGGAGGCCGGGCCGAGGGTCGCAACGATCTTGGTGGCGCGTGACATGGCTGCTGCTTGTAGTGAAGAGAGGAAGCGGAGGATTATGGGCGTCGGGTTCGGCCTTCGAGTTACCGCGCGGTTTCAGCGCGGGTGCGCAGTTCGGCGGCATCGGCGACGGCGAGCGCGGTCATGTTGACGACGCGGCGCATCGTCGCCGACGGCGTCAGGATGTGCGCCGGCGCCGCGGCACCGAGCAGGATCGGCCCGATCGTCACGCCATGCCCGCTGGTCACCTTCAGCACGTTGAAGAGGATGTTCGCGGCATCCAGGTTCGGCAGCACCAGCAGGTTGGCCGCGCCGCTGAGCGTGCTGTCGGCGAGGAACTTGCCGCGGATCGCCTCCGACAGCGCCGCATCCCCTTGCATCTCTCCGTCGCACTCGATGTGCGGCGCCTGCTGCACGAAGAGGTCGCGCGCCGCGCGCATGCGCCGCGCCGACGCGCGCTTGGACGAGCCGAACACCGAGTGCGACAGGAACGCCACCTTCGCCGGCATGCCGAAGCGCTGCACCTCGGCGGCGGCCATCAGCGCGATCTCGGCGAGTTCTTCGGCGGTCGGCTCCTCGTTGACGAAGGTGTCGGTGATGAAGAGGGTGTGCTGGTCGAGCAGCAGCGCGTTCATCGCCGCCAGCGTGCGCTGGCCGGGGCTGACGCCGATCACCGCACGCACGTGCTCGAGGTGCGCGTCGTAGCGGCCGACCAGGCCGCACAACATCGCGTCGGCTTCGCCGCGGCTCAGCATCAGCGACGAGATCAGCGTGTTCGAGCGCCGCACCGTCGACTTCGAGGCCTCGATCGAGATGCCGTCGCGGCCCATCAGCTTGTGGTACTGCTCCCAGTAGCTGCGAAAGCGCGGATCGTCCTCCGGATCGCAGACCTCGAAATCGACGCCGGCCTTCAGGCGCAGGCCGGCGCGCTCGATGCGCATCGCGATCACCGAAGGCCGGCCGACGAGGATCGGCTGCGCCAGGCCCTCGTCGCGCACCACTTGCACCGCACGCAACACGCGCTCGTCCTCGCCTTCGGCGTAGACCACGCGCGCGCCGTGCTGGGTCGTGGCCGCACGGGCGGCGGCGAACACCGGGCGCATCACCATGCCGGTCTGGTAGACGAAGCGGGTCAGCTGCTGGCGGTAGGCATCGAGGTCGGCGATCGGCCGCGTCGCCACGCCGCTCTCGGCCGCCGCCTTCGCCACCGCCGGCGCGATGCGCAGGATCAGTCGCGCATCGAAGGGTTTGGGGATCAGGTAGTCGGGACCGAACTTCAGTTCCTGACCCGCATAAGCAGCGGCCACTTCATCGCTGGTCTCGGCCTTGGCCAGCTCGGCGATCTCGCGCACGCAGGCCAGCTTCATCGCCTCGTTGATGCGCGTGGCGCCGCAATCGAGCGCGCCGCGGAAGATGTACGGGAAACAGAGGACGTTGTTGACCTGGTTCGGATAGTCCGAACGGCCCGTGGCGATGATGCAGTCGGGCCGCGCTTGCTTGGCCAGCTCGGGCCGGATCTCCGGCTCGGGATTGGCCAGTGCCAGGATGATCGGCTGCGGGCCCATCGTCTTGACCATCTCCGCGCTCAGCACGCCGGCGGCCGAGCAGCCGAGGAAGACGTCGGCGCCCTTGACCGCGTCGGCCAGCGTGCGCGCTTCGGTCTTCTGGCAGTAGCGCTGCTTCGACTCGTCGAGCTTGTCGCCGCGCCCTTCGCGGATCACGCCCTTCGAATCGACGGCGAAGACGTTCTCGATCTTCACGCCCAGGCCGACCATCAGGTCGAGGCAGGCGATCGCCGCGGCGCCGGCGCCGGAAGCCACCACCTTGACCTCGCCGATCGTCTTGCCGACCAGCTCCAGGCCGTTGAGCAACGCAGCGGCGGAGATGATCGCCGTGCCGTGCTGGTCATCGTGGAAGACGGGGATGTTCAGCCGCTCGCGCAGCTTGCGCTCGACCAGGAAACACTCGGGCGCTTTGATGTCCTCGAGGTTGATGCCGCCCAGCGTCGGCTCCAGCGCGGCGATGATCTCGACCAGCTTGTCCGGATCCTTCTCGGCAAGCTCGATGTCGAAGACGTCGATGCCGGCGAACTTCTTGAACAGGCAGCCCTTGCCTTCCATCACCGGCTTGCCGGCGAGCGGGCCGATGTCGCCGAGGCCCAGCACCGCGGTGCCGTTGGTGATCACGCCGACCAGGTTGGCGCGCGAGGTGAAGTCGGCCGCGAGCGACGGATCTTCCTCGATCGCCAGGCAGGCGTAGGCGACACCCGGCGAGTAGGCCAGCGACAGGTCGCGCTGGTTCGACAGCGGCTTGGTCGGCGTGACCGAGATCTTGCCCCGCGTCGGCGCCCGGTGGTATTCGAGCGCTGCTTCGCGCAGCGCCATCTCGGCGTCGGAAAGGGGGGTCTTTGGCATGGCGCGGTCTCCATCGCGTTCTCGAAGGACCCGAGGTTACGCCCGATGCGCGCGGCCGGCCATGTGGTGAACCGAAATCAGCTTCACCCGCGCGCGATGCAATCGGCGCGGGTGAGGGCGCCCGCAGATCAGCTCGCGGCGCGCTTTTCCAGGATCTCGAAGGCCGGCAATGTCTTGCCCTCGAGCACCTCGAGGAACGCGCCGCCGCCGGTCGAGATGTAGCCGATGTCGCCCTCGATGCCGTACTTGGCGATCGCTGCCAGCGTGTCGCCGCCGCCGGCGATGCTGAAGGCGTCGCTGTCGGCGATCGCGCGCGCCAGCGTTTCGGTGCCCTTGGCGAAGGCGTCGAACTCGAACACGCCGACCGGGCCGTTCCAGACGATGGTGCCGGCGGCCTTCAGCTTCTCGGCCAGCAGCGCCGCGGTCTGCGGACCGATGTCGAGGATCAGGTCGTCGGCGGCGACGTCTGCCGCGGCCTTGACGGTCGCCGGTGCGTCGGCGGCGAAGGTCTTCGCGGTGACGACGTCGATGGGAATCGGCACCTCGGCGCCGCGTGCCTTCATCGCCTCGATCACCGCCTTCGCCTGGTCCAGCAGATCGGGCTCGGCCAGGCTCTTGCCGATCGGCAGTCCGGCGGCGAGCAGGAAGGTGTTCGCGATGCCGCCACCGACCACCAGCCCGTCGACCTTCGACGCCAGGCTCTGCAGGATCGTCAGCTTGGTGCTGACCTTCGAGCCGGCGACGATCGCCACCAGTGGCCGCTTCGGATTCGCCAGCGCCTTGCCGATCGCATCGATCTCGGCGGCGAGCAGCGGGCCGGCGCAGGCGATCGGCGCGAACTGCGCGATGCCGTAGGTGCTGGCCTCGGCGCGGTGCGCGGTGCCGAAGGCGTCGTGCACGAAGACGTCGCACAGCGCGGCCATCTTCTTCGCCAGCTCCTCGTTGTTCTTCTTCTCGCCCTTGTTCAGGCGGCAGTTCTCGAGCAGCACGACCTCGCCCGGCTTCACGTCGACGCCATCGACCCAGTTCACGCGCAGCGGCACCGCGCGGCCGAGCAGCTCGGCCAGCCGCGCCGCGACCGGCGCCAGCGAATCCGCGGGCTTGAACTCACCCTCGGTCGGGCGCCCGAGGTGCGAGGTGACCATCACCGCCGCGCCGGCATCGAGCGCCGCGCGGATGCAGGGAACCGAGGCGCGGATGCGGGTGTCCTCGGTGATGCGGCCGTCGTCGTCCTGCGGCACGTTCAGGTCGGCGCGGATGAAGATCCGCTTGCCGGCGAGCTGGCCGCGGGAAATCAGGTCGTCGAGGCGAAGGATCTTCATGGTCGGTGGGTGCGTGAAGCAAGACGTCGGCGGAGGCCGAAGTTTCGCAGATCACCAACCCAGGCCGAGCTTGAAGAGCAGCATCACGGCGGTGCCGGAGAGGATCGTCCCGAGCATGTCGCGCCGCCAGCAGAACCAGGCGGTCGCCGCGGCGGCACCAAACAGCCGCGGGTCGTTCCAGGTGCTGATCAGCTGGCCCTGGCTCATCACCAGCTCGGGCGTCACGACCGCCACCAGTGCGCCGATCGGCGCATAACGCAGGCCTTCGCGCAGCCACTCGGGGATCGGCAGCTCACGGCTCGGCAGGATGAAGAAGCCGCGCGTCAGCATCGTGATGCCCGCCAGGCCGATGATCGTGAGGATCGCTTCCCAGGTGCTCATGCCATCAGCCTGTTGCGCAGCGGCTTGCTGTGGTCGATCGCCATGCCCATCGCCACCGCGGCGGCGATCGCCACCAGCATGTTCAGCTTCAGCGGCAGTGCGTAGGCAGCGACCGCCGCCGTGCCGGCCAGCACCGCCGGCAGCCAGGTCGCGCGGTCGCTCAACAGCGAGTAGGTCATGCCGAGCAACGCCATCGTGCCGGCGAAGCCCAGGCCCCACTCGGTCGGCACGTGGTTGCCGAGCAGGATGCCGGCGAGCGACGCCACGTGCCAGGAACCGGCGTTGACGGTCGCGCCGCCCCAGAAGTAGGGCAGTTGCTCCGGCGCGGGCTTGCCGCCGGGGAAGCGGCGCATGAACAGCACGTAGTTCAGGTCCGCGGTGAAGTAGGCGAGTCGGGCGCGCTGGCCGAGCGGCAGGTGCTTGAAGTACGGCCGCCACTGCGCGCTGAAGATCACGAAGCGCAGGTTCAGGCACAGCGCGGTGGCCCACACGACCCAGATCGGCGCGCCGGCGGCGATCAGCGGCACCGAGGCCAGCTGCGCGGTGCCGGCGAACACCGTCAGCGACATCAACAACGCGATCCAGACGCCGATGCCGCTCTTGACCATCGCGACCCCGGTCACCAGGCCCCAGGCGGCGATGCCCAGCGCGATGCCGACCATTTCCTTGGCGCCGCGGCGGTATTCGGGGTGCCGCCAGGGCGGGGATGCTTCGGACATTCAGGGATTGTCCTATGGACACGGAGCACCCCGGGCGTGCAGGGACGCCCGCGGCGCGTGCAGCGCCGCAGACTTCAGTGTCCGCGCGTGCAGCGCCGCAGACATTCAAATGTCTGCGCATGCAGCGCCGCAGACTTCAGCCGTCAGCGCTTGCGCACGCTGCCGCTGCCGGCGACGGTGCTCTTGACTTGCGCTTCGCCGCGGTACACCACATCGCCCGTGCCGGCGATCGACACGGCGAGCGTCTTGTCGGCGTGCACCTTGGCATCGCCCGAGCCGGCGATGCTGATCGACACGTCGTCGGCCTTCAGCCCTTCGGTCTGCACGTCGCCGCTGCCCGAGACCTTGATCTGCAGCTTGCCGACCTGGCCGCCGCCGGCCTTCACGTTGCCGGAGCCGGCGATCTTGACCGTGAGCTCCTCGGCAGCCAGCGACTCGAGGTTCACGTCACCCGAGCCCGACACCGCGAGCACCAGCTGCGGCGTCTTCAGCGCGCCGATCGAGACATCGCTCGATCCGGCACTGGCGATCGATTGCAGCTTGACCGCGGTGACGTCGACGGTCGGCGACTGGTGCAGGCGCAGCTGGCTGCCGCGCTTCCAGCGCACCATCAGCGTCTTGCCTTCGACGACGGTCTCGAGGTAGGGCAGCAGGTTCGCATGCGCCTTCGCCTCGACGGCCTGCTGCGCGCCCTGGCGCACGTGCAGGTCGATGCCGCCGGAGACCGAGATCGCGTCGAACTCGGCGCTGACGCTGCGGGCCTCGGAGACGACGGCCCCGCTGGCCTTGACCGACTCGGCGCGCACGCCGGTCGGCATCGCGGACAGCGCGGCGCCCGCCAGCGCAGCGGCCAAGGCGATGCCGAACGCGCGGTCGAGCCAGGAAAAGATGCGGTCAGCCCGTTGCATGAGTTTCTCCGTTGCCGTGATCTGGACGCGATGATGCCGCGCCATTCCGGGCGGGCAAGCAAAGCGCGACCAGCGGTCGCAGAGGGGGGCTGAACTGTCGAGGCCGCGGGACGGACCGGCGGCGAACGCCGATCAGGGCGGCGCGCGGCGCTTGCGCGGCTCGGTGGCGGCACTCTTGTCGGCGGGCTTTTCCTCCGCCTTCTCACCGCCCGGCTTGGCCGCGGGCTTCTCTTCGGCCTCGGTGCCGGGCTCGATGCGGGTCGCAGCGACCTGGGTCTCGGCCTGGATCTGCGGCACCACCGCCTGAAGCTTGTTCTCGACCATGTACTCGTTCATCTCGCGCCAGCCGGCGTAGATCGCCGCGCGGTCGGCGCGGCGGTTGAGCACGTAGCAGTCTTCGATCGCCCGGCCGGCATGGCGGCAGGCACCGCCGATCGCCTTGCCGTCGGCCTCGCGGCGCGCGGCAATCGCGCTGGCCGACTCGATGCCGAGCTGGTCGCAGCCGGCGGCGAGCAGGCTGGCGAGCAACAGGACCGGGGTGAACAGTGCGGGGCGCATGGCGGGTTTATCGGCGCCCGCGGCCGCCGGCTTGAGCCGGATTCAGCGCGCCACGGCCATCTGCAGGAGACGTTCTACACGTTCTTCGGTCGACGGGTGGGTCGAGAACAGGCCGCGCAGGCCGCCCGCGGACAGCGGATTCATGATCATCATCTGCGCCGTCTCCGGATGGCGCTCGGCCGTCGGCAGCGGGATGCCCTGCGCGTAACGCTGGATCTTCTGCAGTGCCGAGGCCAGCGACTGCGGATCGCCGGCAATCTCGGCGCCCTCACGGTCGGCCTCGAACTCGCGCGCGCGGCTGATCGCCATCTGGATCAGGGCGGCGGCGATCGGCGCCAGGATCGCGACCAGCAGGCCGACCAGCGGGTTCGCGGGCCGGCCGTCGTCACTGCGGCCGCCGAAGAACATCGCGAAGTTCGCCAGCATGCCGATCGCGCCGGCCATCGTCGCGCTGATCGTCGAGATCAGGATGTCGCGGTGCTTGACGTGCGCCAGCTCGTGCGCCATCACGCCACGCAGCTCGCGCGGCGTCAGCGCGCGGATGATGCCGCTGGTCGCGGCGACCGCGGCATGCGACGGATTGCGCCCGGTCGCGAAGGCGTTCGGCGCCTGCTCGTCGATGATGTAGACGCGCGGCATCGGCAGGCCGGCGCGCTGCGCCAGCTCACGCACCATGGCGACGAATTGCGGCGCGCTGCTGTCGTCGACCTCGCGTGCGTTGTACATGCGCAGCACGATCTTGTCGCTGAACCAGTAGCTGAAGAAGTTCATCGCCAGCGCGACGACCAGCGCCAGCATCATGCCGGCGCGCCCGCCGATCCACTGGCCGATCAGCATGAACAGCGCGGTGATGGCGGCCATCAGCACGGCCGTCTTCAACATGTTGAACATCGAAGTCCTTCTCGACAACGCACAGGCCCGGTAGATCGGGCCGGCGGGACGGAAGTTCAAGCGGCGCTGGATCCGAGCCGGCGGCCAACGAGCGCCGGATGGGCCTGCAGCCAGGCCGCCGCATCGCTGCGCCGACCGCCGGGCTGCTGCAGTTGCTCCAGCGCCAGCGTGCCATCGCCGCAGGCGACCAGCAGCCGGCCGTCGCGTGCGCTCAGCACCTCGCCCGGTTGGCCGCCCGATGGCGGCTCGACCCGCGCGCGCCAGACCTTGTGCTGCACGCCATCGAGCTCGAAGCTGCAACCGGGGAAGGGATCGAAGGCGCGGATGCGGCGCTCGATCTCGGCTGCCGGACGGGTCCAGTCGATCGGCGCTTCGGACTTCTCGATCTTGGGCGCATAGGTCACGCCCTCGGCCGGCTGCGGACGGCGCGGCAGGTCCGGCGCGGCAAGTGCCTGCACGATCAGGCGCGCGCCGAGCGCGGCGAGCTCGTCGTGCAGACTCGCGCTGGTGGCCTCGTCGCCGATCGGCAGCGCTGCTTCGAGCAGCATGTCACCGGTGTCGAGGCCGGCGTCCATCTGCATGATCGTGATGCCGGTCTGGGCGTCACCGGCTTCGATCGCGCGCTGGATCGGCGCTGCGCCGCGCCAGCGTGGCAGCAAGGAGCCGTGGATGTTCAGGCAGCCGCGCGGCGGCAGCTCGAGCACCCAGGCCGGAAGGATCAGGCCGTAGGCGGCCACCACCAGCAGTTGCGGCGCGGCCTGCTGCAGCGCCTGCTGCGCGGCGTGCGCGTCGTCCGGGTATTTACCATCCAGGCGCAGGCTGCGCGGCTGCAGCACCGACAAGCCGTTTTCCAGCGCCAGTGTCTTGACCGGCGAAGCCTGCAGCTTCATGCCGCGGCCGGCGGGCCGATCCGGCTGGGTCAGCACCAGCGCAAGCTCATGGCCGGCGGCGATCAACGCGCGCAGCGCGACCGCTGCGAAGACGGGGGTGCCGGCAAAGCCGATGCGCATCGGTGCCGCGCTCAAGCGCGCACCCGGCCTTGCTCCTCGCGCGTCTTCTTCAGCATCTTGGTCTTGATGCGCTCGCGCTTGAGCGGGCTCAGGTATTCGACGAAGACCTTGCCGAGCAGGTGATCCATCTCGTGCTGCACGCAGACAGCGGTCAGGCCTTCGGCTTCGAACTCGTAGGGCTGGCCATCGCGGCCGAGCGCGCGCACCGTCACGCGTGCATGGCGTTCGACGCGGTCGTAGATCGTCGGCACCGACAGGCAGCCCTCTTCGGCAACGTGCATCTCGGCGCTGCGGGCGATGATCTCGGGGTTGATCAGCACGCGCGGCTCTTCGCGCGACTCGGAGGTGTCCATCACGATCAGGCGCTCGTGCACGTCGACCTGCGTCGCCGCCAGCCCCACGCCGTCGGCGTCGTACATCGTCTGCAGCATGTCGTCGGCGAGGCGGCGGATGCGCTCGTCGACGGCGGCAACCGGCTTGGCGACGGTGTGCAGGCGTGGATCCGGGAAGCGAAGAATCGGTAGCAGGGCCATGGCATCAGGGTTGCCGCTAGGGCGAAAGTTCACACGCGGCAACAGGTGTGGATCGATTACAACAAATGAAGGTTCGCCGGCGTGTTAGGCATTGACGATGCAATCCGTAATTCGTTGCGGCATCAAGGGTTTATCGGCAGAATCTGTGACGTAGCATGAACATTGCCAGCCGTTCCGATTGCCCACTTGATTGTCGTCAGGTCGGCGCCTGGGCTGAGCGTTATGTCGACGACCCGGCCGCTCGGCCGCGCCGCCGGCTCGAGGGGCACGATTGTGGCATCACGCTGGCTGGAGACTGATCAGATGCGTTCACGGTGGTTCCGCCTGGCTGCCGCGCGCACGCGCGCACCGATGCTCGCGGCCGCTGCGCTGCTGGCCGTCTGCGGCAGCGCCCAGGCCGTCGATCTGACGATCACGCCGGGCCAGCGTTCGACCGCCCAGCAGGTCGCGCAGACCGGCGTCCCGCTGTCCGAGCTGGCACCCAATGCGCCCGACTCGCACACCGTGCAGCGCGGCGACACGCTGTGGGACATCTCGAAGCTGTTCCTGAAGAGCCCCTGGCGCTGGCCCGAGCTGTGGGGCATGAACCTGGAGCAGATCCGCAACCCGCATCTGATCTACCCGGGGCAGGTGTTGGTGCTGGTGAAGGTCGACGGGCGCGCCACGCTGCGTCTGGCGCAGCCTGATCCTGCCGGCACGCCGCCGACGAACACCGTCAAGCTGTCGCCGCGCATCCGCAGCGAGCTGCTCGACAACGGCGCGATCGCATCGATCCCGCTGCACCTGATCGTGCCGTTCCTCAACGAGGCGATCGTGATGGATGCGGACGAGCTGGCCGACGCGCCGCGCATCGTCGCGGCGCAGGAAGGGCGCGTGATGCTGTCGCGCGGTGAAACGGCCTATGTGCGTGGCGACCTGAAGGGCGCGCGCGACTTCCGCCTGTTCCGCGAGAGCCGGCCGCTGAAGGATCCCGGCACCGAGGAACTGCTCGGCTACGAGGCAGCGTTCGTCGGCACCGCGGAGTACACGCGTCCGGGCGAACTGCGTCCCGCTGAAGGCGGCAAGGTGGTCGAGGTGCCGGCGAGCTTCCGCATCACCGGCGTGCGCCAGGAGGCCGGCATCGGCGACCGCCTGGCACCGGTTCCGCAGCGTGACTACAGCGCCTACGCACCGCACGCACCGACCGCGCCGATGGCCGGCCAGATCGTCTCGATCTACGGTGAAGCGCTGACCGCGGGCCAGAACCAGATCGTCGCGCTGAACCGCGGCACGCGCGACGGCCTGGAGCGCGGGCACGTGCTGGCGCTGTGGCGCAACGGCCCGCTCACTGCCGATCGGACCGATGGCCGCAAGGTCGCGATCAAACTGCCGGACGAGCGCATCGGCCTGCTGTTCGTGTTCCGCGTGTTCGACCGCGTGTCCTACGCACTGATCCTGACGGCGATCGATCCGGTCAGCCGCGGCGATCGCTTCACGCAGCCCTGATCCGCTGATCCGCTTGTTGCGGCTGTCGGACGACGAGCTCGACGCGTGGCTGCGGCTGGTGCATCGCACCGGCCTCGGCCGGACCGCGATGCGGCGCCTGCTGGCGGCGTTGGGTTCGCCGCAAGCTGTCGCGGCGGCCACACCGGCGGCGCTCGCCGACGTGATCGGCCCGGCCCGTGCGCAGGCGCTGAACGAGCCGCCCGACGATCACGCCAAACGTCTGGCCGCAACGCGCGCCTGGCTGGATGCGGCGCCGGATCGTCGCCGCGTGCTCACGCTGGCTGATGCGGACTACCCGCCCTTGCTGCTGCAGGCCGCCGACCCGCCGTTGCTGCTGTACCTCGAGGGCCGCCACGCGCTGCTGGCGACGTCGAGCGTGGCGATCGTCGGCAGCCGCAAGCCGACGCCGCAGGGCCTGGACAACGCGCGCCGGCTGGCGCGGCAGCTCGGCGAGCATGGCTGGACGGTGGTCTCCGGCCTGGCCAAGGGCATCGACGGCGCAGCGCACCTCGGGGCGCTCGATGCCGGCGCGGGCACGGTGGCCGTCGTCGGCACCGGCCTCGAGCAGGTCTACCCGCTGGCCCATCGTGCGCTCGCCGCCCGCATCGCGGAAGACGGCCTGCTGGTCAGCGAGTTCCCGATCGGCATGCCGCTGCAGCCGGACAACTTCCCGCAACGCAATCGCATCATTGCCGGCCTGACGCGGGGCACGCTGGTGGTCGAAGCGGCGCTGAAGTCGGGTTCGCTGATCACCGCCCGGCTGGCGGCCGAAGCCGGGCGCGAGGTGTTTGCGATTCCCGGCTCGATCCAGTCGCCGCAGGCCCGCGGCTGCCATGCCTTGCTGCGCGATGGCGCCAAGCTCGTCGAATCGGTCGACGACGTGCTGGAGGAGCTCGGCAACGAAGCGCGCCCGGCGGCACACGATCCGGCGCCAGCGCAGCCGGCGGCCGACGACACGCCCGACGACCAGGTGCTGGGCGCCCTCGGCCACGATCCTGCGACGCTCGACGCGCTGATCGCCCGCTGCGGCTGGCCGGCGCCGGCGCTCAATGCGCGGCTGATGGAGCTCGAGCTCGAAGGCCGGGTGATGCGCCTGCCGGGCGGGCTGTTTCAGCGCCGCGGCGCCGCCTGAAGAGGTCCACGGCGGGGCTCCCGGACAAAGCGCCGCAAGCTCGAAAACAGCCCGTTTCCGACCGTGTGCTTTCGACGCCCCTGACGGAGGCCGTGGGGTATAGTGGATTTCATGTTTGAGGTGCTGGTCTATCTGTACGAGAACTACTGGCGGCCCGACGCCTGCCCGGACCACGACCAGTTGACTCGCAAACTCTCGGCCGTCGGTTTCGAGACCGACGAGATCCAGGAGGCGTTGAGCTGGCTCGACGGCCTCGCCGAAACCGCCCAGGCGCATGCCGCCGAGCAGCAGCCGACCAGCATGCGTGTTTATTCCGCGGCCGAGATCGAGCGTCTCGGCGAAGAATCGATCGGCTTCATCAGCTTCCTCGAGTCCGCCGGCGTGCTGCCGCCGCCGATGCGCGAAATGGTGATCGATCGCGCCAGTGCCGTCGGCGAGAGCCCGCTCGCACTGGAAGACCTGAAGGTCATCGTGCTGATGGTCTTCTGGAGCCTGGGCGAAGAGCCCGATGCGCTGATCCTCGACGAACTGTTCGTCGCACCCGAAGAGCGCCTCATTCACTGAACCCCCCTCCGGGGGCGGTTTCATCAGTGCGTCAACCGGCTCGGATCGGCGTCGATCTTGGCCAGTGCGCTGCGCGTGGCCTTGACGGTCAGCGCCTCGTCCTGCGCCGGCAGCAGCAGGCCGGCTTGCAGGAAAGCGGCCAGCCGCTGCTGCTGGAACAGCACGCAGCGGCCACTGGCAGCGACGAACAGCGACAGCTGCCGCCGCAGGCCATGCCACACCAGCTGGACCGGCTCGTTGTGGTCGCGGTAGTCCAGCATGTACCAGCTGCCGACCAGCAGCTCGCGCGCCCACGACAGCATCGCCGGTGACGGCATCGAGCCACCTTCGGCGACGACTTCGAGCTCCGAGCTCTCGTGCCCCGACAGGTCGAGCACCATCGACTCGTCGATCTCCATGTCAGCGGCATCGGGCAGCAGCTCTTCGAGGGTCTCGAGCCGCTCCATCAGCTCGCCGAGCCGGTCGCTCGGGATCACCGCGGCCTTGGCGGTGAAGGCCGCCGCCAGCGAGTTGTTCAGCGACTGGATGTGCTCTTCCTGGCGCTCGCTGCTCATGTTGGCGGCGGCCATGCCGTCGCGCACTTTTTTCAGCAGCAGCGGCAGGCGGCGGATCACCTCCGCACGCTCCTCGCGGGTGACCTTGGCGCTGGCCGACCAGATCAGGTCGGCGGCCGCCCGCTTCATCGCCTTGGTCTCGTCGGTCTGCGCGCCATAGCGTACCGCCGTGGTCGCCAGCACGTCGGCCCAGACCTGGAACAGGAACTGGCGGATGCCTTCCTGCACCGGGATCTCGTTGAGCATGCGGCGCAATTCGATCGTGTACTGGATCGCCAGCGTCTCGCGCTGCTCGACCTGCTGCGCCAGCGAGACACCCTTGCGCGTCGCCTCGTTCTCGTTGCGGAAGTAATGCTCGAGGAACTTCTCGAACTCGACCAGCACGGTCTGGAAGACGCGCCGGCCGGTGTCCGGATAGGCCTCGACGACCTGCACGACGCGCTTGATCTCCTTCTCCAGCGTGTCGCCGACGGCCTGCGCCGAGCTGTCGAAGCCCATCACGCAGGAGCCCATGCGGTCGATCAGGCGGCGCGCCGGGTGGTCGATCGTCGCGAAGAAATCCGGCTCGCTGACGGCGACGCGCAGCACCGGCATCTGCAGGCGGGCGAACCAGACGCGCACCGTCGCCGGGATGCGGTCCTCGGTCAGGATGGCCTGGAACATCATCGCGACGATCTCGATCGTCGCGCGCTCGGCCGGCGTGCTGGCGGCATGCTTGAGCAGCTGCTTGCGCTGCTGCAGGTCGTCGAGCAGCATCGGCGTGGTCATCGCCGGTGCGGCAGCCTGGTCGGCGCCGGCGATCAGGCGCTGCTTCAGGCTGTCCTGTGCCAGCTCGATCGCGCGCGACAGCCGAGGCGTCACGGCGACCGGGCCGCGTGTCGTGTCGGCGAAGCCGGGCAAGTGGCGGCCGACCAGCCGGTTCAGGCGACCGAGCACCGCTTCGGCATGATCGCTGCCGTGGGCCAACGGCCCGGTGCGCGTCATCATCCGCGTTTCATCGCCGACCCCCCCGCGACCCGAATCGGGGGCTTGCGCGGCGCCTCGCCCATGCCCGCTGCCGATCTCGCTGCCCGGATCCGACAGCCGCGCGGCGACACCGGCCGGCCGGCCCGTCGAGGGCATCACCGCCGGTCGCGAGGGCCCGAGCGCCAGCGCGCTGCTGCCGACGCCGATGTCGCGTGCACGGCGGATGAACGGGCGCAGGTCGATGTCCGGCAGCACGTGGTGCTCGACCAGCCAGCGGTTGGTCTCGTGGTACGCCTCTTCGGTCAGCAGCGCGAATTCCTCGTGCAGCCAGAGCTGCGCTTCGCGCCAATCCTCGGGCGTCATTCCGGCGCCGCGCCAGGCGTCGAGCGCGACGCGCGCCAGCACGTGGGCGCGCAGCATGTCGTGGGTCTCGAGCTCCTGCCGCTGCTCGAGCATCGCAACGCGCGAACGCAGATCGGTGAACTCCCACGAGGCCTTGTCCATGATCGCCAGCGCCAGCCGCGAGGTCAGGATCTCGCGCTCGATGGTGTCGTCGTCGACCAGTGCCATGCCCTTCACGCTGGCCGCGCTGCCGGGGCGGGGCAGATCGCCCGGCTGCGAGGCCGAGGCACCGTACTGCAGCACGTGGCGCAGGCCCTCGTTCATGCCGCCGAGCCAGGCGCGGGCCGACTTCTGCAGGCCCTGCATCAGATCACGCCGGCGCTGGGCGGTCTGGTAGTCGGCGGGCTTGTCGAGCGCATGCCGCGAGCTGTCGAGCAGGTGCTTGACCAGCCCCGGCATGCCCTTGACCAGCTCCTCGGTGTACAGCCGACGGGCCTGGCTGGCGAGTTGGCTGGCGGTGGCGCTGGTCGCCATGGGTGAGGGAGATCGGCAGTCGGTCGCGTGAACGAATGGCTACTCTATACCACGGCCCCGGCGTTCGGGTCGTTCGGGTCGTGGTCCTTGGACGTGATTTTGACGAGGTCTTCGCGCTTGACGCCGAGCCACATCGCAATGGCGGCGGCGACGAAGACCGAGGAATAGATGCCGAACAGGATGCCGATGGTCAGCGCCACCGCGAAGTAGTGCAGCGTCGGGCCACCGAAGAACAGCATCGACAGCACCATCAGCTGCGTGCAGCCGTGCGTGATGATGGTGCGGCTGATCGTGCTGGTGATCGCGTGATCGATGACCTGCGGCGTGTCGAGCTTGCGCCAGCGCCGGAATGCCTCGCGGATCCGGTCGAAGATGACCACCGATTCGTTGACCGAGTAGCCCAGCACCGCCAGCACCGCCGCCAGCACCGCCAGCGAGAACTCCCATTGGAAGAAGGCGAAGAAGCCGAGGATGATGATCACGTCGTGCAGGTTGGCGATGATCGCGGCGACCGAGAACTTCCATTCGAAGCGGAACGCCAGGTAGACCATGATGCCGATGACGACGAAGGCCAGCGCCTTCGCGCCGTCGGCGGCCAGTTCGGAGCCGACCGCCGGGCCGACGAACTCGGTGCGCGACAGCTTCACCGGCTCGCCGCCGTCGGCCGTGGTGCACGACGGGCGCGTCACCTGCTCGCCTTGCGGCGTCGTGTAGCTCCTGGCGGACACCGTGCCCTTCTCGGCGGCGCACAGCGCGGCGAAAGCGCGCGACGCGACATCGGCCTGCTTGACGTCGGCGCGCACCGGCAGCCGCACCATCACGTCGCGCGAGGTGCCGAAGGTCTGCACCTGCACCTCGCCGAGGTTCAGCTGCTCGATCGCGTGCCGCGTCTTTTCGAGGTTGGCGGACTGGGTGTAGGCGACCTCGAGCACCGTGCCGCCGGTGAACTCGATCGACAGGTGCAGCCCGCGCGTCGCGAGGAAGAACACCGCCGCTGCGAAGGTCAGGAACGAGACGATGTTGAAGATCAGCGCATGCCGCATGAACGGGATGTCGCGCTGGATGCGGAAGAATTCCATCGAGCGTCCTTGTCAGGCCTTGGCCACCGGTTCGCCGCCGTTCGTGCTGCTGGCCGGCTCGACCGCCGGCTTCCAGACCTGGCCGATCGACACCGCCTTCAGCTTCTTCTGCCGGCCGTACCAGAGGTTCACCAGGCCGCGCGAGAACATCACGGCCGAGAACATCGAGGTCAGGATGCCCAGGCAGTGCACGACCGCGAAGCCGCGCACGAAGCCCGAGCCGAAGGTCAGCAGCGCGACGCCGGCGATCAGCGTCGTGATGTTCGAATCGAGGATCGTCGCGAAGGCGCGCTCGTAGCCGGTCGAGATTGCCGCCTGCGGACTGGCGCCGCCGCGCAGCTCCTCGCGCACGCGTTCGTTGATCAGCACGTTGGCGTCGATTGCCATGCCCAGCGTCAGCGCAATGGCCGCGATGCCCGGCAGGGTCAGCGTCGCCTGCAGCATCGACAGCAGGGCCACCAGCAGCAGCAGGTTGAAGCCCAGTGCCAGCGTCGAGAACATGCCGAACAGCAGGTAGTAGCCGCACATGAAGAGGGCGATCGCCGCGAAGCCGTAGGCCACGCTGCGGAAGCCCTTGTCGATGTTGTCGGCGCCCAGCGTCGGGCCGATCGTGCGCTCCTCGATGATCTCCATCGGCGCGGCCAGCGAGCCGGCGCGCAGCAGCAGCGCGGTGTCGGCGGCCTCGGTGGTGGTCATGCGGCCCGAGATCTGGACCCGGCCGCCGCCGATCTCGCCGCGGATCACCGGCGCGGTGACGACCTCGCCCTTGTTCTTCTCGAACAGCAGGATCGCCATGCGCTTGCCGACGTTCTCGCGCGTGACATCGCGGAAGATGCGCGCGCCCTTGGCGTCCAGCGTCAGGTGCACCGCGGGCTCGCTCTGGTTCTGGCCGTCGAAGCCGGGCTGCGCATCGGTGAGGTTCTCGCCGGTCAGCACGACCTGGCGGAAGACGATGATCGGCTGGCCGTCGCGCTCCAGGTAGCGCTCGCTGCCGAAGGGCACCGGCGCCGCGCCGCGCAGCGCCTCGAGCGCTTCGGTCGAGGTGTTGACCATGCGCACTTCGAGCGTCGCCGTGCGGCCGATGATGGCCTTGGCGCGCGCCGTGTCCTGCACGCCGGGCAACTGCACGACCACACGGTCGGCGCCCTGCTGCTGGATCACCGGCTCGTTGGTGCCGAGCTCGTTGACGCGGTTGTGCAGCGTGGTGATGTTCTGCTTCAGCGCCGCTTCCTGCACCTTGCGCGCGGCTTCCGGCTTCAGCGTGCCGGTGAGCTTGAATTCGCTGCCTTCGGCGGCCTCGATCCACTGCAGGTCGGGCAACTGATCGGCGAGCACCGCTTGCGCCTGCACCAGCAGCGGCCGCTCGCGGAAGCGCACGGCAACGTCGTTGCCTTCGCGCGAGATGCCGGCGTGGCGGATGTTCTTGTCGCGCAGCAGCGTGCGCGCGTCGGCGGCGAAGGATTCGGCCTTCTTGGTCAGCGCGCCCTTCATGTCGACCTGCATCAGGAAGTGCACGCCGCCGCGCAGGTCCAGGCCCAGGTACATCGGCAGGGCGCGCACGCTCGCGAGCCAGGTCGGCGAACGGCTCAGCAGGTTCAGCGCGACGGTGTAGCTCGGCTCTTCGGGGTTGCTGTTGAGCGCCTTCGACAGCGCTTCCTTGGCCCTCTGCTGCACATCGAGATCGGCCAAGCGCGCCTTGATCGAGGTGCCTTCGAGCTGCACGAAATCAGGCTTGATGCCGGCCTCCGCCAGCACGGCCTGGATGCGAGTGACCAGCGCCGCATCGACCTTGATCGTGGCCTTCGCGCTCGAGACCTGGACGGCCGGCGCTTCGCCGAAAAGATTGGGCAGGGTGTAGAGCAGCCCGATCACCAGCGTGATGCCGAGGATCAGGTATTTCCACCAGGGGTAGCGGTTCATGAGGCTTCCTCGGCCACGCCGGCGCGCCGCAGCGGCGCCGGCGCTTCAGCGGTTACTTGCCGTACGTGCCCTTCGGCAGCACCTGGACCACGGCGCTGCGCTGCATCTGCAGCTCGACGCCGTTGGCGACCTCGACGTGCACGAAGCTGTCGCCGATCTTGGAAATGCGCCCGATCAGGCCGCCGGAGGTGACCACCTCGTCGCCCTTGGCGAGCGCCTCGATCATCGACTTGTGCTCCTTTTGCCGCTTCATCTGCGGACGGATCATGATGAAGTAGAGCACCACGAACATCAGCACCAGCGGCAGCAGGCTCATCAGGCCCGAGGAGTCGCCACCCGCGGCCGGGGCGGTCTGGGCAAAGGCTTCGGAAATGAACACGATCGTCTTCCTTCTTTACGGAGTTGCCGCGCCCGTCAGGCGCCGGGCAAACAGCGGATTCTATGTGGCGGCATCGGGCCGCTCGGGGCTGAGCGCACGGGCGCCGCTTCAGGCGGCGGGCCTCGAAAGACTCAGAACAAGGCCATGCTGAGCTTGCGCCGGTACTGGTCGATCAGCGGATCGCTCGGCGCGGCCTGAGCCTTGCCGGTGACTTCGAGCGCGCCCTTGGCCGCTTCGGCAGCCGGCTTGGGCGCCGGCTTGCTCATCAGCTCGAGGATCGCGACATAGGTCTTGCGCGCGAGCTCGTCGTTCCAGGCCTTGTCGCGCATCACGATCTCGAGCAGCGCGTCCATCGCGTCGGTGAAACGGCTGGCCGCGAAGTGCGTCTGCGCCAGCTCGAAGCGCGCGTCGAAATCGCGCCGGTTGGCGTCGATGGCTGCGGCCAGGGCCTGCGGCGGGCGGGCTTGCGCCGCTTTCTCGCAGGCGTCGAGCCAATGGCCGAGCGCTGCGATGCGCGCGTCGAGCAGCGCCTTGCCGGCCACCGGCGCCCAGGCCTGGCGGGCCTGCGCGACGTGGCCGGACTCGATCAGGCGCTTGACGTAATCGCAGCGCGCGGCGTCGTTGGCCGGGTCGATCGCCACCGCCTGCTGCAGCCGGTCCAGCGCGGCATCGCTGTCGCCTTCGGCCTCCAGTTGCTCCGCCGCTTCGGCTTCGGCTTCGGCTTCGGCATCGAGCGCCTCGGCACTCGGCACGTGACGATCGAGGAACTCGCGGATCTGCGCCTCGGGCAGCGCACCGACGAAGCCGTCGATCGGCTGGCCCTTGTCGAACAGCACGCAGAAGGGGATCGAGCGCACGCCGAAGGCCTGGCTCAGCTGGCCGGCGATCTCGGGCTGGTCGTCGCTGTTGAGCTTGACCAGCTTGAAGCGTCCGTCGTAGGCCTGCTCGACCTTCTCGAGCAGGGGCCCCAGCGTGCGGCACGGGCCGCACCAGGGCGCCCAGATGTCCAGCAGCACCGGCTGCTGCATCGACGCCTGGATCAGGTCGGCCTCGAAGTTCTGCAAAGTGATGTCGTTCATGGTGATCTTGTCGAGAGGTCTGCGTGTCGGTCGGCCCGGGGCAGGTGGGGGTCGCCGCCTACAATCCAAGGCTTTGCCCATCTGTGTCGGAGTCTGCTGTGCCCAGCCCCACGTCGCCTGATCTCCCGCCCGGCCAGCATGCAGGCGCCGAGCCGCTCGTCGGTGTGCTGATGGGCTCGTCCAGCGACTGGGAGACCCTGCAGCAGGCGGCAGCGATTCTCGCCGAGTTTGGCGTGGCGCATGAATGCCGCGTCGTCTCGGCACACCGCATGCCCGACGACATGTTCGCCTACGCCGAAGCCGCGGCCGGGCGCGGATTGAAGGCGATCATCGCCGGCGCCGGCGGCGCGGCGCACCTGCCGGGCATGCTGGCGGCCAAGACCACGGTGCCGGTGCTCGGCGTGCCGGTGGCAAGCCGGCACCTGAGCGGCGTCGACTCGCTGCACTCGATCGTCCAGATGCCCAAGGGCATCCCCGTCGCGACCTTCGCGATCGGTGCCGCCGGCGCGGCCAATGCCGCGCTGTTTGCCGTCGCGATGCTGGCCAACGAGAACCCGGCGCTGCGCGCGCAGCTCGACGCCTTCCGCGCCCGCCAGACCGAGGCCGCGCGGGCGATGAGCGCGGAGCTCAAATGAATGAAACGCTGCAGCCCGGCGCGACGCTCGGCGTGATGGGCGGCGGCCAGCTCGGCCGCATGTTCGTGCATGCGGCGCAGTCGCTCGGTTACGAGACGGTGGTGCTCGATCCCGATGCCGGCGCGCCGGCCGGCGTCGTTGCGCAGCACCAGGTGCGCGCGGGTTACCTGGACGAGGCCGGCCTGGCCGAGCTCGCGCGCCGCTGCGATGCGATCAGCACCGAGTTCGAGAACGTGCCGGCCGAGGCGTTGCGCCAGTTGGCCGAACGGCGGCCGGTCGCGCCGGGGGCGGCCGCCGTCGCCGTGTGCCAGGACCGCGCCGACGAGAAGGCGCAGTTCGTGCGCTGCGGCGTGCCCTGTGCGCCGCATGCCCTGATCACCGATGCCGCGCAGCTCGCCGCGGTGCCCGACGCGCTGCTGCCCGGCATCCTGAAGACCGCCCGCATGGGCTACGACGGCAAGGGCCAGGCCAGCGTCGCCGACCGTGCCGCGCTGCAGGCCGCCTGGGCGCACTTGGGGCACGTGCCCTGCGTGCTCGAGCAGCGGCTGCCGCTGCGCCACGAGCTCAGCGTGATCGTCGCCCGCAATGCCGGCGGGGAGCTGGTCAACCTGCCGGTGCAGCAGAACCTGCACCGCGACGGCATCCTCGCGGTGACGCAGGTGCCGGCGCCCGACATCGCGCCGGCGCTGCAGCAGCAGGCGGTGGCCGCAGCGCGCGAGGTGGCTGCGGCGATGGACTATGTCGGCGTGCTCTGCGTCGAGTTCTTCGTGCTGCAGGACGGCCGGCTGGTGGCCAACGAGATGGCGCCGCGGCCGCACAACTCGGGCCACTACTCGATCGATGCCTGCGATGTCAGCCAGTTCGAGCTGCAGGTGCGCACGCTGGCCGGGCTGCCGTTGGTCGAGCCGCGGCTGCACTCGCCGGCGGTGATGCTGAACCTGCTCGGCGACCTGTGGTTCGATGCCGCCGACAGCGCCCGCACGCCGCCGTGGGATGCCGTGCTGGCCCTGCCTGGCGTGCACCTGCACCTGTATGGCAAGACCGATGCGCGGCGCGGCCGCAAGATGGGCCACCTGACGGTGACCGCGCCGACGGCCGCCGAGGCGCGCGCTGTCGCGCTGCGCGTCGCGGCGCTGCTGGGGCTCGCCGCCTTCTGAACTGCCCGCGATGCCGATCCTCCGAGGCGACGATCCGGCCGCAGTGGCCGCCGCCGCCCGCTGTCTGGCCGACGGCGGGCTGGTCGGCATGCCGACCGAGACCGTCTACGGCCTTGCCGCACGCGCCGACGACGACCGCGCGGCCGCCGGCATCTTCGCCGCCAAGGGCCGGCCGGCCGACCATCCGCTGATCGTGCACGTCACCGACGTCGCGGCGGCGCGCAGCTTCGCGGCGCACTGGCACGACACGGCGCAGCGCCTGGCCGCCGCCTTCTGGCCCGGCCCGGTGACGCTGATCGTGCCGCGTGCGGCCGGCCGTGGCAGCGCGGCCGCCGGCGGCCATCCGACGATCGGCCTGCGCTGCCCGGCGCATCCGGTGGCCCAGGCGCTGCTGCATGCGGCGGCGGCGCTCGGCGTGGCCGGTGTCGCGGCGCCGAGCGCGAACCGATTCGGTCGCGTCAGCCCGACGCTCGCCAGCCACGTCGCCGATGAGTTCGGGCCCGCGCTGCTGGTGCTCGACGGCGGGCCCTGCGCGGTGGGCATCGAATCGAGCATCGTCGACTGCTCGCGCGACGAGCCGGTGCTGCTGCGGCCTGGCTTGCTGACGCGCGAGCGCCTCGAAGCGGCGCTCGGCCGGCCGCTGCGCGAGCGCGATGCCGACGCACCGCGATCGTCCGGCGACCTGGCCTCGCACTACGCGCCCGCGGCGCGCGTGCGGCTGATCGCCGCGGACGCGCTTTACCGGGCCGACATGTTCGGCGCCGGCGTGGCGGTATATTCCCGCAGCCGCCCGGCCGGCGCCGATGCGGCGCTCTGGCGGGCCTTGCCGGACGATCCGGCGCGTGCCGCGCAGGACCTGTTCGCCGTGCTGCGCGCCTTCGACGGTGCTGGCGCCCGTGAAATCTGGGTCGAAGAACCGCCCGACCTGCCCGAATGGGAAGGGGTGCGCGATCGTTTGCGGCGTGCCGCCGCGTGAGACCGACCGCTTGCCGCCTTCCGACCGCCTTCTGAGAGTGAGAGCCTGATGATGTGTTCGAAACAAGCGCGCCGCACCGGCTGGCGCATCGGGACCTTGGCCGCCGCGGCAATGGCGCTGTTGACGGCCTGCGGCGGCGGGACCTCGCAGATCGAGCCGTTCGCGCCCGGGCGCCTGATCGTCTTCGGTGACGAGAACAGCCTGATCGTCAGTGATGGCACCGGCAACGGCCGCAAGTACACCGTCAACGGCATGACCGGCGAGGCCCTGCCGCTGCGCGATTGCACGCTGAACCCGCTGTGGGTCGAGGCGCTGAGCAACCACTACGGCTTCGTCTTCGCCGAGTGCAACAAGGCCGCCGCGACGCCACGGGCCTTCATGCGCGCGAAGGCCGGCGCCAAGGTCGGCGACGCGACCGTGGGCATCGCGCAGCAGATCAGCGAACAGACGACGAGCGGAGGTGCCTTCAAGACGAACGACCTGGTCACCGTGATGCTCGGCTCGAACGACCTGATCGAGCTGTCCGAGCGCGTCATCGCCGGCACGCTGAGCGAAGGCGATGCGGTCGGCGAGGCGCGCCGGCGCGGCGCGCTGCTTGCCGAGCGCATCAACGGCCTGCTCGGCGCCGGCGCCCGGGCCATCGTCTCGACGGTGCCCGACATGGGCGTGACGCCCTATGCGATCACCCTGAACAAGACCCGGGCCGGCGCGGCCGCGCGGCTGTCGAACCTGAGCTACGAGTTCAATGCGACGCTGCGCACGACCATCGACCAGACGCGTTTCGACGGCCGCAACTACGGCCTGGTGCTGACCGACGACACGGTGTCGACGGTGTCTCGCTTCCCGGACAGCTTCGGCTACAGCAACGTGGTCGACGGTGTCTGCGCGGTGGCGCTGCCGAACTGCACCAGCGCCACGGCCGACCTGGTCAGCGGCGGCAATGCCGGGACCTACATGTGGGCCGACGATCGGCGCCTGGCGCCGCCGATGCATTCGCGCATCGGCTCGCAGGCGCTGACGCGCGCGATCAACAATCCGTTCTGAAATGAAGCCCCCACGCTCACTTCGTTCGCTGCCCCCCGAGGGGGCGCTCGGTCCCTTCGGAACGGCCGGGCGGGACTGTCGGCTGGGGTGCCGCCCCTAGGTTGGTTGCGGGAAAGCCCGCTGCAGCGCCGCCGAACCCCCCTCGTATAGTGCCCGGCTGAAAAACGAACGGTCGTTCGTTTCTTTTGTCGGCAGCGGGTTGCACGAGACCCGATTCGAGGGGAACACATGAAGACGATCCGGGTTCTGGGGCTGTCGCTGATCACGGCCGCATTGCTCGCGGCCTGCGGCGGCGGTGACGAGCCGTACGAGCCGGGCACGACGCCGACCGCCGGCGCGCCGACCACCAAGGGCAATTTCAGCGCCGTGGTGTCGTTCGGCGACAGCCTGAGCGACATCGGTGCCTACGCGCCGGCGACCTCGCTGAGCGGTGACGGCCAGGCGCCGTACTTCGGCGGCAAGTTCACCACCAACGGCAACGGCACCGCCGGCACGGTGTGGGTCGAGAACCTGGCCGCGAAGATGGGCCTGCTGGTGACGCCTGGCGAAGTCGGCTTCGGCGCCCAGTCGGTCAAGTGCCCGGCCGCGGCGCTGAACCTCGGCAACACCTGCACCGGCTACGGCCAGGGCGGCTCGCGCGTCACCGATCCGAACGGCATTGGCAAGAGCACGGGCGCGCTGACGGTGCCCGTGAGCAAGCAGATCGAGAACCACCTGGCGCGCTTCGGCAGCTTCAAGGACACCGACCTGATCCTGGTCTACATCGGCAGCAACGACGTCTTCATCCAGTTCGGCGGCTTCGCCGCCAAGGCCGCGCAGATCCAGACCGCTGCGGCGACCGGGCAGATCTCCCAGGACGAGGCGCAGCGCCAGCTCTTCGCCGCGCAGACGGCCGCGCAGAACGGCATGAAGCAGGCGGCCACCGAGTTGGCGGGTTATGTGCGCACCCAGATCCTCGCCAAGGGCGGCAAGTACGTCGCGGTGATGACGCTGTCCGACACCGTCGACACGCCGTACGGCAAGTCGCTGCCGCCCAGCGTGCAGCCGGTGCTGACCGATCTGTCGCGGGTCTTCAACCTGTGGCTGCGCGAAGGCTTGAGCAACCAGCCGGTGCAGATCATCGACACCTTCCCGATCCTGAAGGACTCGTACGCCAATCCGGCCAAGTACGGCTTCGTCAACAACACCGTGCCGGCCTGCGATGGCGCCAAGATCCAGGCGATCACGGGCGGCCGCGTCACCGACGGTTCCTCGCTGTTCTGCAACGGCACCGCCGGCGTGCCGTTCAACGGCCTGCGCACCGGTGCCAGCGTCGACAGCTGGGCCTTCGCCGACGGCGTGCACCCGACCACCGGCGGGCACCGCGCGCTGAGCGAGGCCTTCCACGCCCAGCTCAAGGCCTTCGGCTGGCTCTGATCGCCCGCCCCAACGAGGAGAAATGATGAACAACAAGTTCCACGGGATGGCGGTTGCCTGCGGCCTGATGCTGGCCGCTTCGGTCGTGCAGGCGCAGACCTCGATCAAGATCGGCGTCACGCGCTACGACACCCATGCCAAGACCTCGGGCATCAGCGGCATCGGCGTGCCCGCCGGCGCGGATGCGACGGTGGGTGACGCGACGACGATGATCTTCGTTCTCGGGCACGCGCTGACCCCGAACATCGGCGTCGAGCTGGTGCTCGGCGTGCCGCCGAAGATCAAATCGCGCGCTGCCGGCACGGTGGCCTTTCTCGGCGAGGTGCTCGAGGCGAAGAACGTCGCGCCGACGCTGCTCGTCAACTACCACTTCGGCCAGCCGGGCGACGCCTGGCGTCCCTACGCCGGCGTCGGCATCAACTACACCCGCTTCACCGGCGTGAAGTCGCCGCTGGCCGAGCATGTCGAAATGTCCGATTCGGTCGGCCCGACCGCGCAGGCCGGCATCGACTACTACTTCTCGAAGGAGTGGGGCGCCTTCGCCAGCGTCGCGGCGGTCAAGGTCAAGAGCGACCTGGTGGCGCAGGGCAGCACGGTGCTGAAGACGACGATCGACTTCCGGCCGATCGTCTATTCGGCGGGCATCTCGTACCGCTTCTGATGGGTGCGGCGCCGGCACGGCTCACGGACGGCGCCGCCTTTCGAGCACCACCTTCAGCACCAGGATCCACGCGGCCAGCGCCAGCGTGACGATGTTGGCGACGACCACCGGCCGCGCGCCGATCAGCAGGCCGTAGGCCAGCCACAGCGCGATGCCGGTGCAGAAGATGCTGTACATGCCGAACGAGATGCCGCTCACATCGCGTGTACGCAGCGTGTGCAGCACCTGCGGCACGAAGGCGGTGGTGGTGAAGATCGCGGCCAGGTAGCCCAGGGTCTCGGTCGAGGCGAAGCTCATCGGTGCGGCAGTCATTCGGTCGGTGGTGCGTTCCTGCGCGAGGGCGTGTCGCGCGGCGTGTCGGCCAGTACCGCCCGGCCGTTCCGAAGGGACTGAGCGTCCCAGGGAGCCCGCAAGGGATCCTTCGGATCCTTGGGGGCAGCGAACGAAGTGAGCGTGGGGGCTTCAATGACCCATTGCACCAGCGCATCAAGCGCCGGCCGCGCCTGGCCGGCGTTGGCATGCTGCACGATCGCCACGACGATCCAGCGCCGGCCATTGTGGCCGAGCGCAAAGCCCGCAATGCCCGCGCTGTCGCGCAGCGAGCCGGTCTTCAGGTGCGCGCGCCCGCTGCCGCTGCGTGCGCGGCGCGCGGTGCCATCGACGCCGGCCAGCGGCAGCGAGGCGATCAGCTCCGGCATCACCGGGCTGCGCCAGGCCGCCTGCAGCAGCAGCGCCAACTGCTCGGCGCTCATGCGCGCGTCACGCGACAGGCCGGAGCCGTTGTCGATCACCAGCCCGTCGATGCGCTCGCCCAGGCGCAGCTGCAGCCAGTCGCGCAGCGCCGCGCGGGCCGCTTCGGGGCTGCCGCTGCCGCGCTGCGTCAGGCCCAGCGTCAGGAACACCTGCTGCGCCATCACGTTGTTGCTGAACTTGTTGATGTCGCGCACCAGCTCGGCCAGCGCCGGCGAGCTGACCTCGAAGCTCGGCGACACGCTGGGTGCCACGCCGTCGCGCACGCTGCCGGTCAGGCGCCCGCCGAGCTCGCGCCACAGCGCCTGCAGCAGGCGCGCGTTGTAGCTGGCCGGGTCGGCATACGCCACCGGCCAGTTGCGTTCGCCGCAGGCGAGCGGAAAGCCGCCGGCAAAGCGCATGCGCTCCGGATCGGCCGGGGTCGCCTTCAGCGCAGCGCGCCAGTCGTCGCACGGGCCCGTCAGCAGCGGTACCTGCGGGTCGACCTGCAGCCCGTGCAGCGGCGGCTCGGCGCCGACCCGGGCGACGCCGTTCATCACGTCCGGCGTGAAGGTGTAGAGCACGCTCTTGTGCGACAGCAGCAGCGCGTCGGGCTGCACGTTGTAGGGCTTCAGCGGCTCGCCGTCGAAGTCGGCCGGCGTGCCGCTCGGCGCGACGAAGGCGCTGCGGTCGAGCACGATGTCGCCGCGAATCTCGCGCACGCCTTGCTGCTGCACGCGGCGCAGCAGCAGCCACACGCGCTCGGGCACCAGCTTCGGGTCGCCGCTGCCCTTGATCACCAGGTCGCCCTCGAGCACGCCGTCGCGCAGCCGGCCCTTGAGCCACACCGGCGTGTTCCAGGTGTAGCCCGGTCCGAGCAGCTCGAGCGCCGCGAAGGTCGTCGCCAGCTTGAACAGCGACGCCGGGTTGACCGGCTGCTGCGCCTGCCAGGCCAGCCGCGGCTGCGCGCTGCCGGCTTCCTGCACCAGCACGCTGATCGCCTCGGGTGGCACCTGCGCGCGCGCCAGCGCCTGGCGCAGCTCGGCCGGCAGCGGCGTGTCCGCCCCGGCGGCGCCGATGGCCGACAGCAGCGCGACCGTCAGGACGGCACGGCGGGCGGGGCCTGAGGCGGGCATCGCGCGATGATGGCACGGCTACACTGTCGTGCCTCGATGGAACCGTGCCTGCTCGCCCTCGATACGTCGACCGAAACGATGGCGCTGGCGCTGAGTACGCCGGCAGGCGTGCGCCTGCTCGACGAAGCGGGCGGTGCGGCCGCCTCGGCGCGCATCGTGCCCGCTGCGCTGCAATTGCTGGCCGACGCCGGGATCACGCTGCAGCAGCTCGACGCGATCGCCTTCGGCGCCGGCCCGGGCGCCTTCACCGGCCTGCGCACCGCCTGCGCAGTCGCGCAGGGGCTGGCCTTCGGCGCCGGCAAGCCGGTGCTGCCGCTGGACAGCCTGATGCTGGTCGCCGACGACGCGCTGGCCCAGGAACCCGGCGCTGCCGATCCGTCCCGCCTGCACTGGGTGGCGGTCGACGCGCGCATGGACGAGGTCTACGCCGCCGCCTATCGGCATTCCGACGCCGGCTGGTCCGTCGTCCGGCCGCCGGCGCTCTACACCCTGCCGGCCCTGATCGCCGGCTGGACCGAGGCGCCGCCGCGGCGGGTCGCCGGCAATGCCTTGACGGTTTTCGCCGACCGGCTCGCGCCCGTGCTCGCGCAGGCCGAGACCCGCGTGCCGCAGCTGCGCTCCCGTTCGGCGGCGCTGGCGCGCCTCGCCGCCCAAGCCTGGCAACGCGGCGAAGCGATCGACGCCGCCGCCGCGCTGCCGCTGTACCTGCGCGACAAGGTGGCGCTGACGACCAGCGAGCGCCTGGCGCAGAAGGCCGCTGCAGGGGCTGCGCGTTGAACGCTCTGATGCAACCGGGCGCCGCGTGGCAGCGGCCGATGCGGGTGGCGGACCTGGACACCGTGCTGGCGATCGAGGCGCAGTGCTACAGCCACCCGTGGACACGCGGCAACTTCGTCGACTCGCTCGCCGCCGGCTACTGGGCCGAGCTGCGGCTCGACGCCGCGGGCCAGTGCCTGGGCTACTTCGTCGCGATGCCGGGCGTCGACGAGATGCACCTGCTGAACCTGACGGTCACGCCGCACCACCAGCGCCAGGGCCACGCCTGGGCGATGCTGCTCGACCTGCGCGAGCGTGCTCTGCAGCGCGGCGACCGCCAGCTGTGGCTCGAGGTGCGGCAGAGCAACCAGGTGGCGCGGGCGCTGTACGGCCGCTTCGGCTTCACCGATGCGGGTGTGCGGCGGTCGTACTACCCGGCGGCCGGCGCGCGGCGCGAGGATGCGGTGGTGATGAGCCTGGTGCTCGACGGAGGTGCCGATGCGCTGGACTGAACGCCAGCAGGCGATGCTGCAGGCAATGGGCCTGCGGCTGTGGGGCCCGGCGGGAGATGATCCGGCTGCGTCCCGGTCCCCGCTGCCGCTCGCAACGGACGTTAGCATTGCCGCGCCGCCGATCGCAGCACCGCCCATGGCAGCGGTCGCCGCGCCAGTCATGCTGTCGCCCGAGCGCGGCGCGGTCGCGTCCCTCGACTGGTCCGCGTTGCGCGCCGCGGTCGCCGACTGCCGCGCCTGCCGGCTGTGCGAAACGCGCACGCAGACGGTGTTCGGCGTCGGCCACCCGCAGGCGCACTGGATGGTCGTCGGCGAAGCGCCGGGCGAGCAGGAAGACCTGAAGGGCGAACCCTTTGTCGGCGCCGCCGGCCGCCTGCTCGACCGCATGTTGCTGGCGCTCGGCCTGACGCGCGCGGGCGGCGAAGGGGCCGACGCCGCGCACCAGGTCTACATCGCCAACACGCTGAAGTGCCGGCCGCCGCGCAACCGCAATCCGGAGCCCGAGGAGCTGCTGCGCTGCCAGCCCTTCCTCGAGCGCCAGGTCGAGCTGATCCAGCCGCGGGTGATCCTGGCGATGGGCCGCTTCGCGGTGCAATCGCTGCTCGACAGCAGCGAGCCGATCGGCCGGCTGCGCGGCCGCGTGCACACCTGGCGCGGCCGGCCGCTGGTCGTCACCTACCACCCGGCCTACCTGTTGCGCAGCCCGGCCGACAAATCGCGCGCCTGGGCCGATCTGTGCCTGGCGGCGCGCGCCGCCGAGGCCGCGCAGCGCTGAAACGCCCCGCGGGCCGGCTTCGGCAATCTCGCACAAGGTGCGCGCGGCCCCGGCACTATCATTCGCCGTTTCCAGCCTCACCCGCCTCAGGAAGACGATCGTGCAGCCCGCGGAAGGTCCCGCCCGCAGCCTGGCCGCCGCCCCGCAAGGCTGGGACCGGCTGCCCGTGCCGGCACTCGAGCTGAGCTCGGACGCCCACGCGCTGCATGCCAATGCCGCGATGGCCGCGCTCGCCGGCCTGCCCGCCGGGGCACTGCTGGGCACCGGCTGGTTCGCGGTGCTGTCGCCGGACCGGCGCGCCGCGCTCTTCGCGGCGCTGGCGGCACAGCGCGACTTCACGCTCGAGATCCGGCTGCTGCGGCACGACGGCGTCAAGGCCTGGGTCGACCTCGAAGCGCGCTGGCTGCCGCAAAGCGGCAGCTTCCTGTGCCTGCTGCAGGACTGCACGACGCTGAAGCTGGCGGTGCAGGACGCGCAGGCAATGGCCTCGCGCTTCGAGCTGCTGGCCAACAACCTGCCGGTGCTGATCGCCTACTACGAAAGCGCCGGCTTCACCTGCCTCTACGCCAACCCGCAGTACGCGGCGACCTTCGGCCTCAAGCCCGAGGCGGTGACCGGCCGCACCTTCGCGCAGGTCATCGGCGATGACGCCGCGCGCGAGATCCAGCCGCATGTCGACCTGATGCTGAAGGCTCGGCGCACGGTGTCGTACATGCGCCAGCTGCCCGGGCCTCAGCCGGCGGGCCGGCCGCGCTGGCTCGAGGTCAGCCTGGTGCCGCACCTGGGCAGTGACGGCCATCCGTTCGGTGCCTTCGTGCTGATCAGCGACATCACGCGGCACCGCGAGGCCGAGGCGGCCGTGCGCGAGAGCGAAGAGCGCATGGCCAAGTTCATGCAGGCCAGCGTCGAGGGCATCGTGTTCCACCACGCCGGCCTGATCACCGACCTGAATGCGCCGATGGCCGCGCTGGTCGGCGGCACGCGCGAGCAATTGCTCGGCCGCCATGTGCTCGACTTCATCGCCCCGCGCCAGCTGGCCCGCGTGCAGCAGGTGATGGCGCAGGGTGCCGAGCTGAGCTACGAGACCGAGATCGTCGACCTGCAGGGCCGCGCCATCCCGGTCGAGTTCATCGTGCGCACGCTGCAGCGTGGCGACGACCAGCTGCGCATGACCATCGTGCGCGACCTGCGCGACCGCCAGGCGGCGCAGGAACGCATCCGCCAGCTGGCGCACCACGACACCTTGACCGGCCTGCTGAACCGCGGCGCCTTCGTCGAGCGGCTGGAAGCAGAGCTTGCGCATCCGCCGGCCGACGGCCGGCCGATCGCGCTGCTGTTCATCGATCTCGATCACTTCAAGCGCATCAACGATTCGCTGGGCCATGGTGCAGGAGACGCGCTGTTGCGCGCGGTCGGCGCGCGCATCGCCGATGCGCTGCCGCCGCAGGGTGCGGCGGGTCGCTTCGGCGGCGATGAATTCGTCGTGCTGCTGCCCGGCGTCGCCGACCGCCGTGAGGCGGCGCTCGCCGCCGAGCGGCTGCGCGCCGCGGTGCAGGCGCCGGTGCACTTCGGCGGCCGCCAGCTCGCGGTGACGCCGACCGTCGGCGTGGCGCTGTTCCCCGAGCACGGTCGCGACGCCGACACGCTGCTGCGCCATGCCGACGCGGCGCTCTACGCCGGCAAGGCCGCCGGGCGCGACGCCGTCACGGTGTTCGAGCCGGCGCTGGGCGTGGCGATCGACGAGGGATTGCGCCTCGAAGCCGAGCTCGCCGCGGCGCTGGAGCGCGGTGAGTTCGAGCTGCGCCTGCAGCCGCGCCTGGCCGCCGCCGATGGCCGGCCGGCGGCGATCGAGGCGCTGCTGTGCTGGCGCCATCCGCAGCGCGGGCTGCTCGCGCCGGCAGCGTTCGCCGGCCGCGTCGCGCAGCCGCGACTGCTGCAGCCACTGGCGGCGTGGGCGCTGCGCGAGGCGCTGCGCGTGCAGCGCGGCTGGCGCGACGCCGGTCATCCGGCGCTGCCGGTGCTGCTGTCGCTGGCCAGCCTGCAGCTCGATGGACCCGCGCTGCTGGCCGCGCTCGGCGAGGCCCTGGCGGCGCAGGCGCCGGCGCACGGCGCGCTGCTGCTGGCGCTCGACGAACGCCAGTGCGCCGACGAGGGTGCGCGGCTGCCGCGGCTGCTGGCCGGCCTGCAGCGTCTGGGTGTCGCGGTGCTGCTCGAAGGGCTCGGCCGCGGCGGCCTGGCGCTGACGCGGCTGCGCGAGCTGCCGCTCGCCGGCTGGAGCCTGGACCCCACGCTGATCGATGCGCTGCCCGACGACGCGGCCGCCGCTGCCGTCGTGCGTTCGCTGATCGGCCTGGCGCACGGCCTCGGCCGCTGCGTCGCCGCCACCGGCGTGCACGCCGCCGCGCAGCGCGACTGGCTGATCGCTGCCGGCTGCACGCAGCTGCAGGGTGATGCGGTCGAGCCGGCGCTGGCGCCGGCGGCGCTGATGCAGTGGCTCGCCGCGGGCGCCGCCGATGCGGCGCTGCCGGCTACTTCTTCGCCTTGACCGGCCGCGTCCAGCCCGCAATGCTGACCTGGCGCGCACGCGCCACCGTCAACTGGCCGGGCGGCGTGTCCTTGCTGACCGTGCTGCCGCCGCCGACCGTGGCGCCGTCGCCGATCGTCACCGGCGCGACCAGCACGCAGTTCGAGCCGATGTGCACGTCGTTGCCGATCACCGTGCGGTGCTTGTTGGCGCCGTCGTAGTTCGCGGTGATGCTGCCGGCGCCGTAGTTGACGCGCTCGCCGACCGTCGCATCGCCGAGGTAGGCGAGGTGGTTGGCCTTCGCACCCCTGCCCAGCGTCGAATTCTTGACCTCGACGAAGTTGCCGATGTGCACCTCGGCGCCCAGCGCGGCCCCCGGGCGCAGCCGCGCGTACGGGCCGACCAGCGCACCGTCGCCGACGCTCGCGCCTTCGATGTGGGTGAACGGATGGATCACCGCCCCGGCGCCGATCGTCGCGTCGCGGATCACGCAGTGCGCGCCGATGCGGGCACCGTCGCCGATCACGATGCGGCCTTCGAAGACGCAGCCGACGTCGATCTCCACGTCCTGGCCCGGCTCGAGCGTGCCGCGCAGGTCGAAGCGCGCCGGGTCGGCCAGGCGCACGCCGGCTTCCATCAGCGCCTCGGCCTGGCGGCGCTGCAGGCGGCGTTCCAGGTCCGCGAGCTGCACCGGGCTGTTGACGCCGAGCACTTCGGTCTCGTCGTGGGCCGATATCGCGATCACCGGCACGCCGTCGGCCACCGCCAGCGCGACGATGTCGGTCAGGTAGTACTCGCGCTGCGCGTTGTCGTTGGTCAGCGCCATGACCCAGCGCTTCAGCAGCGCCGTCGGCGCGGCCATCAGGCCGGTGTTGACCTCGTTGATCGTGCGCTGCTCGGGGCTGGCGTCCTTGTGCTCGACGATGCCGAGCACGCGTGCGCCGCCATCGGCACTGCGCAGGATGCGGCCGTAGCCGGTGGGGTCGTCAAGTGTCAGCGTGAGCACGGCGAGGCAGCTGCCGGCACAGGCGTCGACCAACGCGCGCGCGGTCGCCGGCTCGATCAGCGGCACGTCGCCGTAGAGGATCAGCGTGGTGTCCTCGGCGCCGGGCGCGGCCGCCAGGTGCGGCACGGTGAGCTGCATCGCATGGCCGGTGCCGAGCTGCGGCTCCTGCCGAACGCAGATCGCGCCGCTGCCGGCGATCGACTGCTCGACGTCGGCCGCACCATGGCCCGTGACCACCAGACTGCGGGCTTCGCCCAAGGCGGCCGCAGTGTCCAGCACATGTTGCAGCAAGGTTCGGCCTGCCAGCCGATGCAACACTTTGGGCAGCCGCGACTTCATGCGGGTACCCTTGCCGGCAGCCATGATGACGATGTCGAGTGCCATGAGATCGAGTGTGTTGTCGCGTATCGGGACCTGGATTATCGCGACGCTGCTGTTGCTGCTCGGCGGCTGCAGCGCGCTGCGGCTGGGTTATGCCCAGGGCCCCGTGCTGGCCTACTGGTGGCTGGACGGCTACGTCGACTTCAGCGGCGAGCAGACGCCGCTGGCCAAGGCCGCGCTGGCCGACTGGTTCGCCTGGCACCGCCAGACGCAACTGCCGGAATACGCCACCTGGCTCGCCAGCCTGCAGTCGATGACGACCGAGGCGGCGACGCCGCAGGCGATGTGCCAGATCACCGAGGGTGCGCAGCGCCGCATGGAAATGGCCTATGCACACGCCGTGCCGGCGATGGCCGAGATCCTGCGCAGCTTCACGCCGGCGCAGCTCGATCACCTGGCGAAGCGCTACGCGCGCAAGAACCAGGAAGTCCAGCGCGACTACCTGCAGCCCGATCCGGCCGAGCGTGCCGAGGCCAACTTGAAGCGCACCGTCGAGCGCGCCGAGATGCTCTACGGCGCGCTCGACGAATCGCAGCGCCGGCTGCTCGCCGCCGGGCTGGCGGCGTCACCTTTCGATGCGCAGCGCTGGCTCGACGAGCGGCGCGCGCGCCAGCAGGAGATCGTGCGCAGCCTGCGCGCACTGCTGGCCGAGCGCGCCGAGCCGGCCGCCTTCCAGGCGGCGCTGCGCCGCCTCGCCGCCGACGCGGTGAATTCGCCGCGTGCCGACTACCGCGCCTATCGCCAGCGCTTGCTCGATGCCAACTGCGCGCTCGCCGCGCAGCTGCACAACAGCATGAAGCCGGCGCAGCGCCAGCACGGCGCCGACAAGCTCAAGGGCTGGGAAGAAGACTTCCGCGCGCTGGCGAACGACTGAGCCCGGCGCGCTGCCCTCCCGCAGCGTCGACAGGCCCGATCAGGACAAGGGCACCGTGACGCGGCGCGGATTGACCACGCCGACGGCCGGGAAGTCGTACAGCGCCGCATCGAACAGCGGCTTCAGCAGCGATTCGACGCTGCCGTAGTTGCCTTCGCTGCTGGCCCGCGCTTCGTACAGCGGCTTGCCGCTGACGCGGTCGCGGATCAAGAGCGCAACCTCGCGGTCGTAGCGCGGCGATTCGTAGCGCCAGCTCGCGCCGAGCGACCAGTACGGCCCGCGCCACGGACCATGCCGCCAGCGGCCGAAGCCCCCGTGCCACCACAGCGGGTCGTCCCAGGGCGAGCGGTCGGTGCGCGTGATGCGGGCGCCGAGCTGCACCAGCACGTCGGGCTCGGCATTGCCCGCGACCGGGCGGAAACCGTGCTTCTGCAGCGCCAGGCCTGCCGCGCCCTCGAGATGCTGCTGGACCTCCGGACTCTGCTGCTGCGATGGCAGCCGCTCGAAGGCGAAGCTCGCGCCGCGCCGCGCCGCCGGCCATTCGCCGAAGGTCGATACCTCCGCCGAGACCTGGTTCATCGCCGCGCAACCGCCGAGCCACAGGGCCGGGCCGCCGATCGCGGCACCGACGATCATCGAACGTCGTTTCATCGCTGATGCTCCTCGAAACGCATGCGGCCCGTTCAGCCATCGAGCGCGAGGCGCACGACCGCAGCAGCGCCCTGCGGCGTCGCGCAGTCCTCGTCCTCGTCGAAGGCCTTGTCGCCCGCGGGGTCGGCCACGCCTGTCGGTCTGATCGTGGCGAACGGGAACAGGTTCCGATCCATCATGTGGGACAGCGTGATGTGGCCCATCGCGTTGAACATGTTGTCGATGCGGCCGGGGTACTGGCGCTCCCAGTCGCGGATCATCTTCTTGACCTGCACGCGCTGCAGGTTGTCCTGGCTGCCGCACAGCGTGCACGGGATGATCGGGAACTGCCGGTGCTCGGCCCAGCGCTCGAGGTCGTCTTCAGCGACATAGGCCAGCGGCCGGATCACCGTGTGGCGGCCGTCGTCGCTGACCAGCTTCGGCGGCATGCCCTTCATGCGGCCGCCGAAGAACATGTTCATCAGCAGCGTGACCACCATGTCGTCGCGGTGATGGCCGAGCGCGATCTTCGTCGCGCCGAGCTCCGAGGCCACGCGGTACAGGATGCCGCGCCGCAGCCGCGAACACAGCGAGCACATCGTCTTGCCCTCGGGCACCAGCCGCTTGACGACCGAGTAGGTGTCCTGCGCCTCGATGTGGAAGGGCACGCCGCGCTGCGCCAGGTACTCGGGCAGCACGTGCTCGGGAAAGCCGGGCTGCTTCTGGTCGAGGTTGACCGCGACGATGTCGAAGCGGATCGGCGCTCGCAGGCGCAGCGACATCAGGAGGTCGAGCAGCGCGTAGCTGTCCTTGCCGCCGGACAGGCAGACCATCACCTTGTCGCCGTCCTCGACCATGTTGAAGTCGCCGATGGCCTGGCCCACCAGCCGGTGCAGCCGCTTGCTGAGCTTGTTGGCCTCGAAGGCCTGCTTCTTCGCGGCCTTGTCGTCGGCCACGATGCCGGTGTCGACGACGCTGTTCATTGGGTAACCTCCGTGCTTCGCACTGCGGTGCGAGCCCCACGGCCCGTCAGGGCCCCTTCGGGTCCGGGAACGGCCGGGCGGTGTCTCATGCGCGCTCCTTCATGCCGAAGACTTCGCAGCCGACCGCTTCGCAATCGGGATAGACGTCGGGCTTCTCGGTCGACACCCGCGCCGCCCGAACGCTGGGGTGGGCGAGCATCAGCTTCAGCACGTCGTCGGCCAACGTCTCCTGCAGGTGCACGTGGCCTTGCTGCACACGCTGCGCGATCGAACGGCGGATGAAGTCGTAGTCGAGCACCTCTTCGAGCTGGTCGTGCCGCGGCGTCGACACCGCCAAGGGCACGTAGAGGTCGACATTGATCAGCACGCGCTGCTCGCCCTTCTTCTCGAAGTCGTGCACGCCGATGTTGATCCACACCTCGTAGTCGCGCAGGAACAGCCGCCGGCAGTCCATCAGGCTGGGGTTGGTGAGCAGGGACTGCATGTCAGCTTTCGTTCTTCTGGGACAGGAACATCACGTCGCGGGGTTGCGGCAGCAGGTGCTGGCCGCCGTCGACCAGCAGCGTGGTGCCGGTGATCGCCGGCGATTCGAGGATGAAGCGCACCGCGCGCGCCACGTCTTCCGGCGTCGACGAACGCTCGAGCGGCGTCATGCGGTGCGAGCGCGCGAACTCATCGGCCGACATGCTGCCCGACAGCAGCGTGACGCCCGGCGACACGCCGCAGACGCGCAGCACGGGCGCCAGCGCCTGCGCGAGCATCGTCGTCGCTGCCTCGAGCGCGGCCTTCGACAGCGTGTACGACAGGTAGTCCGGGTTCGGGTTGGCCAGCTTCTGGTCGAGCAGGTTGACCACGCAGCCGCGGTTGTCGGTGCCGCGCTCGCACAGGTGCTCGTGCAGCGCGCGCGCCAGCAGGATTGCCGGCGCGGTGTTGGCGCGCCAGTGGTGCTCCATCGCCGAGACGGTGAAGCTGGCGACGTCGTCGTACTCGAACAGCGAGGCGTTGTTCACCACCGCGTCGAGCCGGCCGCAGCGCAGCAGCACGGCGGGCACCAGCGCTTCGCAATCGGCTGAGTCGGCGAGGTTGGCCTGGAACACCTCGGCGCGCGCGCCGGCGGCCTCGGCCTCGGCGGCAGTGGCGTCGGCATCGGCGCGCGAGCTGCGGCAATGCAGGGCGATGTCCCAGCCGGACTCGGCCAGCGCCAGCACGATCGCGCGGCCGATGCGGCGCGCGCCGCCGGTGACCAGCACGACCGGGCGGGAAGAGGTTGCGGTGGGCTTCGGCATGCTTCCTACAATGCCACGGATGGACGCGGCGAGCGAACCCGACAGTGTATCCAGCCGACTTCGCCTGCTGCTGCGCGAAGCCATCCTCGCCGCCGGCGGCTGGCTGCCGTTCGACCGCTACATGGCCATCGCGCTCTACGAACCGGGCCTCGGCTACTACGCGCACGGCTCGCCGAAGTTCGGCACGATGCCGGCCTCGGGCAGCGACTTCGTCACCGCGCCCGAGCTCTCGCCGCACTTCGGCCGCGCGCTGGCGGTGCAGTTGCGGCAGGCGCTGCAGGCCGGCGAGGCGACGACGGTCTACGAGTTCGGTGCCGGCTCGGGCGCGCTCGCCGAGCAACTGCTCGAGGCCCTCGGTGCCGCGGTCGAGCGCTATCGGATCGTCGACCTCTCCGGCTCGCTGCGCGCTCGCCAGGCCGCGCGGCTGCAACGTTTCGGCGATCGGGTGCAGTGGCTCGACCGCCTGCCCGACGCGATGCACGGTGTCGTGATCGGCAACGAAGTGCTCGACGCGATGCCGGTGCAGCTGCTGCACTGGGACGGCGACGCCTGGCTCGAGCGCGGCGTGGTGATGAAGCAGGGCGCCTTCGCCTGGGCCGACCGCGCCAGCGCGCTGCATCCGCCGCTCGACGGTCCGTTCGTGCCGGGCACCATCACCGAGATCCACCCGCAGGCCGAAGCCTTCGTGCGCAGCGTGGCCGACCGGCTGCAGCGCGGCGCCGCTTTCTTCATCGACTACGGCTTTCCCGAGGCCGAGTACTACCACCCGCAGCGCCATGGCGGCACGCTGATGTGCCACCGCGGCCACCGCGCCGACAGCGATCCGCTGCAGGACCCCGGCAGCAAGGACATCACTGCGCACGTCAACTTCACCGGCATCGCGCTCGCCGGCCAGGAGGCCGGGCTCGAGGTGCTGGGCTACACCTCGCAGGCGCGCTTCCTGCTCAACTGCGGGCTGCTGCCGCTGCTCGAAAGTGCGACGATCGCCGAACGCGCGATGGCCCAGAAGCTGATCACCGAGCACGAGATGGGCGAGCTGTTCAAGGTCATCGGTTTTGCGAAGGGCTGCAGCTTCGATGCGCTGGGCTTCGCCTCCGGCGACCGCAGCCACCGCCTCTGAACGAAGGGTTGCGCGCATGCGCTGGCTGATCGTCTTCCTGCTCGCCTCGCTGGTCTTCAGCGGGTTGCGCGGTTGGCTGCAGAAGATCGGCCTCGGCCGGCTGCCGGGCGACTTCGAGCTGCGGATTCGCGGCCGTGCGATCTACGTGCCGCTGGCGTCGAGCCTGCTGCTGAGCCTGCTGGCGATGTTGATCGGCGCGCTGATCTGAACGCTCATTGCGCGAGGCCGCGGTCGCGCAGAGCCTGCGCCCGCGCCTGCGCGATCGCGGCACCGATGGCCGGGCCCTGCTGACCCGGTTCGGCCGCTGCCGCCGCGACGGCCGCGGTGTCGATCGCCCGCGCCGCCTGCAGCGCCGCCCACAGCCGCGGCCGCGGCGGGTAGGCCTCATCCTCGCGACCGAGCCGGCCGCGCGCATCGCACTCGCAGGCCAGCAGCAGGCCGGCGAAACGATCGGGCCGGCGCCAGGCATCGCAGCGGTCGAACAGGCGCACCAGCGCCGTCGCGTTCAGGCTGTCGCTGCGGTGGATGTTCCCGTGCTCGCGCGCCGCCAGCTCGGCCAGCTCGCGGCAGTCGACCGGCACGCGCCAGCGTTCGCAGACCTGCTGCGCCAGCTCGACGCTGCGTGTCTCGTGTGCGATGTGGCGCGGCAGCGCTTCAGCCGGCGTCGTGCCCTTGCCGAGGTCGTGGCACAGGCAGCCGAAGCGCACCGGCAGGGTGGCATCGAGCCGTGCGCACATGCGCAGCACCAGCAGCAGGTGCGCGCCGGTGTCGATCTCGGGGTGATGGGCCTCGGGCTGCGGCACGCCCCACAGCCGGTCGACCTCGGGCAGCAGCCGCGCCAGCGCGCCGCACTCGCGCAGCACCAGCAGCATGCGGTCGGGGCGCGCTTCCATCAGCCCGCGCGAGAGCTCCTGCCAGACCCGCTCGGGCACCAGCGCGTCGACCTCGCCGGCCTCGACCATGCGGCGGCACAAGGCGGTCGTCTCCGGCGCGACGCTGAACTCGGTGAATCGCGCCGCCAGCCGCGCCAGGCGCAGCAGCCGCACCGGGTCGTCGGCGAAGGCCTCGGAGACATGGCGCAGCACGCGCTGCTCGATGTCACGCCGGCCCCCGTGGGGATCGATCAGCTCGCCGCTGTCGGGATCCTCGGCGATCGCGTTGATCGTCAGGTCGCGGCGCGCCAGGTCCTGCTCCAGCGTGACCTCGGGTGCGGCCTGGAACTGGAACCCGTGGTAGCCGCGGCCGGATTTGCGCTCGGTGCGCGCCAGCGCGTACTCCTCGTGCGTCTGCGGATGCAGGAAGACCGGGAAGTCGCGGCCGACCGGCATGTAGCCGAGGGCCAGCATCGCTTCGGGCGTGCTGCCGACGACCACCCAGTCGTGGTCGTTGACCGGCAGGCCGAGCAAGCGGTCACGCACCGCACCGCCAACGACATAAGCTTTCATGCGCGGCGGCTGCTAACGCGCAAAGTGCGCGCCCAGGATGTCGATCGTCGCCGGCCGCAGGCCGAGCTCGGCGAGCCCCGGAAGCGCGCCGCTGGCAACGTTCGGCACGCGCATCGACAGCAGGTTGTCGGCCGACATCAGCGGCGTGCCGGGCAACAACGCCATCAGCGCCGCCTGCACGCGGCCGATCGCCTCGGGCAGCGGCAGCACCGGTCGTTCGCAGCCGGCCAGGCGCCCGACGTGCTGCACGATCTGCTTCAGGCTCAGCACCTCGGGTCCGGCGATCTCGACGATGCCGCCCGCCGGGGCCGGCCGGTCGACGCTGGCGACGATGGCGCGCGCGACATCGCTGACCCACACCGGCTGGAACAGCGCATCGGCGCCGGCCAGCGGCAGCACCGGAAACAGCCGCTGCAGGCGCACGAACAGGTTCGTGAAGCGGTCCTCGGCGCCGAAGATCACCGACGGGCGCACGATCGTCACGTCGAGACCGCTGTCGCGCCAGACCGCTTCACCGGCGGCCTTGCTGCGCAGGTAGGCCGACGGTGCATCGGTCGCGACGCCGAGCGCGCTGACATGCACGACGCGCTGCACGCCGGCGGCGCGGCAGGCGGCCGCCAGCTTGCGCGGCAGCGCCACATGCACCTGCTCGAACGCCTGCGCAGTGCCGTGCAGGATCGCGACCAGGTGGATCAGCGTGTCGGCGCCATCGAACACGGCCGCCAGCTGCTGCGGCTCGTGCACGTTGCAGCGCACCAGCTCGACCGTCGGCAGCATGCGGATCACGTTGCCCCGCGGCAGCTGGCGCGTCGGCACGACGATGGCGGTGCCGGCATCGCGCTCGAACAGGCGCTCGCAGACGACGCGGCCGACGAAGCCGGTGCCTCCGGTGACGACGATGCGCCGGGCCATCAGCCGGCGCCGGGCCGTTCCCAAGGCGGCTGAACGCCCCTCGGGGGCCGCGAACGTAGTGAGCTAGGGGCTGACATCTCTCATCAGGGCAGCTCGCCGTTGACCGGCGTGGTGCTGTCCCGGGGACCGATCGGCGGGCCGAGGCGGGCCTTCAGCACCGCCGGCTGTCGGGTCAGCAACGCGGCATACAACGCGCTGTTGGCGAGCACCTTCTTGACGTAGTCGCGCGTCTCGTTGAACGGCACGTTCTCGGCCCAGGCCGCGGCTTCGAGCGACGGGCCCTCGCGCCAGCGCCGCGGCCGCCCAGGGCCGGCGTTGTAGGCGGCGGCGGCCAGCGGCATCGAGCCGGAGAGGTCGTCGAGCACCATCTTCAGGTAGCGCGTGCCGAGCTTCAGGTTCAGCGCCGGCTCGTACAGCTGCTCGATGCGCGCCGGGTTGAAGTCGATGCCGATCTTCTTCGCGACCCAGCGCGCAGTGTTCGGCATCAGCTGCATCAGTCCCGACGCACCGGCGTGCGAGCGCAGCGTCGCCATGAAGCGGGTCTCCTGGCGGATCAGGCCGAAGACGAAGGCCGGCTCGAGTCCGGCGGCGGTGGCGGCCTGGTGGATCTCGTTCGAATACGGCATCGGGTAGCGCGACGCCAGGTCGAACTCGGTGCGCGTGCGATCGCTGGTGTTGATGCACAGCTGCCAGTCGGCGACCTCGCAGGCCCAGCGCGCGGCGGCCAGCAGCTCGCGATCCCCGAGGCCGCGCAGCGTGAAGTTCCATTCGCGCCGGGCCTCGTCGCGCAGCCCGAGCGTGGCCAGGTGCATCGAACGCACGAAGCCGGGTGTCGCGCGCGTGGTCTCGCGTTCGGCCGGCGTCGTCGGCGCGGCCGACGCGGGCAGCTGCAGCGGTTGGCCCAGGTCTTCCATCGCCAGCTGGCCATAGAAGTGCAGCGGGCTGGCCAGCTCTTCGAGCGCGCGCTTCGCCTCGGCGCGTTGTGGATCGCCGTCGCCCCCTTCGCGGGCAGTGCCCGCCAGCGCGCGCGCCTTCCAGTAGGCCCAGGCGGGGTCGGTCAGCGTCGAGGGCGCCATCGCGGCGATCGGCTTCAGCACCAGCGTCCAGCGGTCGCGCGCCTGCGGCGCACGCAGCGCGGCGCGGGCGCCCCAGACGAGGGTCTCCTCGCTCCAGCCGGGCTGCGCGGCTTCGGCCGCCGGCAGCAGCGACCAGGCGCGCCGGTAGTGCGCGACGGCATCGGTCGAGAGCTTGAACGCCGCTTGCCGGCCGGTGAAGGCCCAGCCCCAGGCGGCCTGCGACGGCGTGAAGCCGTGCTGGCGGCGATCCTCGAGCAGGCCGGCGGCCACGTCGGCATCGTTCTGCGCCACGCGCATCAGCGCCAGCAGCCGCAGCTCCTGGCGCTGACGGTTCGACGGTGCAGGACGGCGCAGGTAGTGCAGCGGGTTGTCGAGCGCCTCGCCGAGCTCCTTGGCGTCGAGCTTGTCGAACAGACCGACCGCGACCTTCGCGGCCGCCGGCCGGTTGGCCTCGACCGCCAGCCGAGCCTTGCGCCAGACATCGTCGGCGCCGAGGCGCTTGGCCTCGAACAGCGTCGCGGCCAGCGTCTGGCAGCCGTCGTCGAGCTCGCGCTGGGCGAACCAGGCCGCGCGTGCGGCGTCGCGCACGTCGCGGCCGGCCTGGTGCTCGGTCAGCAGCCACCAGCACGTGACCTCGCGGTCGTCGTTCATCTTGAAGCGCGGGTAGTCGCGCGCGATGGCCGCCCAGTCGCGACGCCGCCCGAGCTCGAGCAGCCAGTCGTTGCGCAGCCGGTCTTCGAGGTAACTGCCGGGCCAGCGCGCGTGGAAGGCCTCGATCTCGTCGGCGCGCACTTCGTACAGGCGGTTCAGCAGCTCCCAGTATTCGACCCAGCTGGCGAGCGGGTGCTGCGCCGCCTGCACCGCGGCGCGCGCGGCGGCCAGGCGCTGGCGGTCGCGCTTGCGCAATGCTTCGCGGGCTTCGACGACCGTGTCGTCGGCCGCGCTGCGGGCGTTGGCCGCTGCGTTCGCTGGTTGGGGGGAGGGGGCGGCATGCGGACCGCCGCAGGCCAGCACGCTGCAGGCGAGCAGCAGCGTGCGAAGGGAGGAGAAGAGTGAAAGGCGGCCGGGCATCACGGGGGCGAGGCGCGCGGCGGCGGCCTCGCAAAGACACTGTAACGCAGGGGCCGCGCGCGGCGCCGACCGGATCGATGCGCGCGGCGCCGCTTTTCGCGCCTAGTCGCGGCTGCTGCGGTACGGTTCCTCGAAGTCGAGGAATTCCTTTTCGGCGAGCGCGTCGCGCACCCAGGCCGCCATGCCGGGATTCGTGTACTGGCGCTCGATGTAGGCCTCGATCGCCGCGGGCACCGGCAGCGCATAAGTGCGCAGCCGCGCGCAGATCGGCGCGAAGTAGGCATCGGCGATGCTGAAGCCGCCGAAAAGGTAGGGGCCGCCGCTGGCCTCGAGCGCCTCGGTCCACATCGCGACGATGCGGGCCAGGTCGGTGCCGACGGCCGGCTGCTCGGCGAGCACCTTGGCGCCGATCTGCGGCAGCGCGGCTTCGATGTTCATCGGGCAGGCGCTGCGCAGCGCGCCGAAGCCCGAGTGCATCTCGGCGCACAGGCTGCGCGCGCGGGCACGCTGCAGGCGGTCGGCCGGCCAGAGCGGGCGCTCGGGAAACTTGTCGGCCAGGTATTCGGCGATGGCCAGCGTGTCCCAGACCGCGAAGCCGTCGTCGACGAGCAGCGGCACGCGCGCGGTCGGCGACAGCCTGGAGATCGCCTGCTTGAAGCGCGAATCGGGCGTGAAGCCGTCGAAGCGCAGCATCACCTCCTCGAAGGGCAGCTCGAATTGGGTCATCAGCACCCACGGGCGCATCGACCAGGACGAGTAGTTCTTGTTGCCGACGTAAAGCTGCATCACGCGGATTCTCCTGATTCCTCGAAAGCCCTCCTCGGGCGGGTCAACGATCGTAGGGGCTCGGCGGGCGATGTGGTGTGCAAGTGCCGCATCAATCCGATGCGCCGGGCGCATCGGCGGCCGTGCCGGGCTGTTCGGCGATCGCCGCCCGCGTGCGCGCCGCCTCGTCGCGTACCCAGTCGGCGAAGGCGCGCAGCGCCGGACGCATGCGCGCCTGCGGCAGCAGGATCAGCCAGTAGCAGGTCTCGCCGGGAATGCGCGCGGCCGGGCCGAAGGGCTCGACCAGCTCGCCGCGCTCGACCAGGTCGTGCACCAGCGGCAGGCGCGCCAGCGCGACGCCCTGGCCGGCGACGGCGCCCTGCACCTGCTGGTGGGTGTAGTTCAGATAGACCCAGCGCCGCGGCTCGAGCTGCGGCTGGCCATGCAGCTTGAGCCAGCGGCGCCAGCTCAGGAAGGCGGCGCTCGGGCGGTGATCATCCTCCTCGAGCAGCGCGTGGGCGGCCAGGTCGGCCGGCGCGGCCAGCGGCGGCGCGCGGCCGCTGCGGCCCTGCTCCAGCAGCCAGGGGCTGGCCATCGGCGACAGCGTTTCGCCGAACATCAGCTCGGCGTGCGGCGGCACGTTGCGCTGGAAGTCGTAGCGCAGCACCAGGTCGACTTCAGGATCGTCGAGCTCGACCAGCTTGTCGGAAGCCGACAGCCGGATGTCGATGTCCGGATGCAGCTGCTGGAAGTGGGTCAGCCGCGGCATCAGCCACAGCGTGGCAAAGGAGGCGAAGGTCGAGACGTTGACGTGCTCGCGGCCGCGCTGCACGCGCAGCTGGCGCACCGTGCGGTCGATGCGTTCGAGCGCCGGCACCACCGCCTGCTGCAGCGCGATGCCGGCGGTCGTCAGCTCGACGCGGCGCGTGCCGCGGTTGAACAGGCTCCCACCGAGCTCTTGCTCGAGCGATTTGATCTGCCGGCTGACGGCCGACTGCGTCAGGTACAGCTCGTCGGCCGCGGCGCTGAAGGACAGGCGCCGGGCCACCGCTTCGAAGGCCCGCAGGCCATCCAGCGAGAGCGGGCGCCGCGGCGGAGTATTCATGCCTGAAACGCATCAATGAGGTGGAGGGATTGCATTGGACCACAGAGGTTCGAATGCCGATCATTGCGGGTAACTACTGAGGAGTACGCAATGAGCAAGCTGCATCAATCGACGAGCTGGCAGATGTTGGACCGGACGCCGCGCCGGCTGCGCCTGGATGCCGCGACGCGGCTGCAGACTCAGCGTGACGGCTGGCTGGCGGTGCACGAAGGCCGGGTCTGGATCACGCGCGACGGCGGTGGGCTGGACCACGTGCTGCAGCCGGGCGAGCGCTTCTGGCTGCGCGCCGGCGACGGCCTGGTGATCGAGCCCTGGCGGCGTGGCGAGATGAGCTGCCTCGGCTGGCAACTGCCGGCGCAGGCCCCGGCTCAGCGCTTGGCGGCCCGACCGGCCTTGCGCGCCGACGCCGGCTTCAGCGCTGCCGCTTGGGGCGCCGTGGCGCGGGCCTTGCGCGGCGCGGCCGAACGTTTGCTGGCCGCCGCCCGCAGCGCCGATGCGATGGCCAGCCGTGCCCAGGGCAGCATCAGGGCCGGTGACTCCATGGCTTCCTGCGGCGCGCTCCAGTAAGCCATCACGATGCGCTGCCCGTCGCGGGTGGCGTAGTCGAAGGGCACGCAGCCGGCGGCGCGAAAGACCTCGCGCGTCGGCTCGTCGGTGCGCAGGTACAACGTGTCGGCGATCAGCAGCGCGACGAACTGGTCGTCGACGTACAGCCCGTGGCCGCCGAACATCCGGCGCGCCCGGCTCGGTCCGGCGGCGCCGAGCAGTTCGAGGCAATGGGTGACGAATTCAGCGTCGGAAGCGGTCATCGCATCAGTGTGCCGGCCGCGCCGACGCCGCACAATCGGCGGATGGATACGCCCCTCGGCTTCAGCCTCGAACCGTCGCGCGACAAGGCGCAGCTGCGCAAGCAGCTCCAGGCCGAGCGCCAGTCGATGCACGACCGCCACCAGCGCGCGGTGCACCTGCAGGAGGTGCTGCGGGTCTGGCTGGTGTCGCGCTTCGAGCAGACCATCGGCGCCTACTGGCCGATCAAGGGTGAGTTCGATGCGCTGCCGGCGCTGTTTCGCTGGACCGAGGCCGATCCGGCGCGGCGCATCGGGCTGCCGGTGATCAACCGCGAGACCAAGCAACTGCGCTTTCACGTCTGGTTCCCGGGCTGCCCGATGGAAGAGGACGCCTACGGCATCCCGAAGCCCAAGGACACCGAGGCCTTCGAGCCGGCGCTGTTGCTGGTGCCCTGCGTCGGTTTCGGGCCGAAGGGTGTGCGGCTGGGTTACGGCGGCGGCTTCTATGACCGCACGCTGGCGGCGCTGCAGCCACGGCCAGTGACGGTCGGCGTCGGTTACGCCCACGGCTTCATCCCCTGGCTCGAGGGTGAGCCGCACGACGTGCCGCTCGACGCCATGCTGACCGAGGACGGCGTGGTCTGGCAGAAGGACCGCGCTTAAGCCGCGCTCAAGCGTCGGTGGCGTCCGGCACCGGGTGGTTCTGGCCGCCGCGGTGGCTGATCTTCAGTGCGCCGACGCGGTTGCCGAGGCGAATGCAGCGCTCCAGCGTCCAGCCCTTCGCCAGCCCGAACAGCAACGCGCCGCGGAAGGCGTCGCCGCAGCCGGTCGGGTCGACGATCTCGCCGGCTTGCACACCGGGAATGTGCTGGCGCTCGCCGTCCTGCCACAGCTCGCTGCCCTCGGCGCCGAGCGTGACGACGACGCCGGCGATCTGCGGCTGGCGCGACAGCTCGGCCAGCGTGGTACCCATGCGCTCGCACAGCATGCGGCCCTCGTAGTCGTTGACGGCGATCCAGCGCGCCAGCGTGACGAAGCGCTGCAGCTCGGCGCCATCGAACATCGGCAGCTGCTGGCCCGGATCGAAGATGAACGGGATGCCGGCGGTGGCGAGCTGCTCGGCATGGCTGAGCATGGCGTCGCGGCCGTCCGGCGCGATGATCGCCAGCTGGATGTCGCTGCGATCGCGCGGCACCACTGTTTCATGCGCCTGCTGCATCGCACCCGGGTGGAAGGCGGTGATCTGGTTGTTGTCGAGGTCGGTGATGATGATCGCCTGCGCGGTGTAGGCGTCGGCCGAGCGCAGCACCAGCGAGGTGTCGCAGCCCCACGAGGCGAAGCGCTCGAGGTATTCGCCGCCGTCGTTGCCGAGCGCGGCCATCACCAGCGGCGCACCGCCGAGCTTGTGCAGCGTGTAGGCGATGTTGCCGGCGCAGCCGCCGAACTCGCGCCGCAGCGTAGGCACCAGGAACGAGACGTTCAGGATGTGCACCTGGTCGGGCAGGATCTGCTGCGCGAAGCGGCCAGGGAAGTTGGTGATCGTGTCGAAGGCCAGCGAGCCGGAGATCAGGACGGACATGGTGCAGCGGGCCGGGGCACGGCCAGGTTCGTTGGCGAAAGTCAGGGGTAGAAGAGCTCGACGGTGTAGCCGCTGACGCGGCGTTCACCGGTCGACAGCAGGGCCTGCAGCGGCAGCTCGGCGCCGGCATCGATCACCGGCGGCAGGCCGAGCTCCGCGGCCAGCAGCACTTTACGAGCGACCAGCTTGCCGCTGCCGTCGGTCAGCGACAGGTCGACCGCGGGTGCCGCCAGCGCGGTGTCGCCGCGGTTGTGCAGCACCACCGACAAGCGGTACAGCGCCGCGCTTTCCAGCCGCGTCAGGCCGCTGGAGTCGACCGACAGCCGGTCGATGCGCTTCAGCGGCTCGATGCTGCAGCCGGTGACGGCGCAGCCCGCCGCCAGCAGCGGGCGCATGCCCGGCAGGTGCGCGGCCAGCAGGTCGCGGCCGGCCAGCGCCAACTGGGCGAGCAATGCGACCGCCAGCAGCAGTGACAGCGTTGCGAGGCCGGCGCGCACCGGGGTGCGGCGCCACAACGCCGCGCGGTCGGCGGCGCGCACGAAGCGGGGGGCTTCGACGCTCGGAGCGGGTACCGCTGGCGGCGGTGGCGCCCCCGACTCGTCCGGCGCCGACTCGCTGCTGAACGAGACGATCGCTGCCGGCAGGTCGTCGTCCTCGAGCATCGACTCGGTCACCGGACCGGTGGCCGGGAAGCTGGTGGTCGGCGCGGAGTTGTCGGTGAGCGTGCTGGAGAAGTCGTCCTCCGCATGACCGCGCGATGCGGCCGGCGCCTGCCAGCCGGCATCGGCCTGCTCGGCGGCGGCATGCTCGACGGCCGGTTCGCCGTCGAGCTCGCACAGGTTCTCGAGCGCGTTGAACACCGCCGAGCAGCGGCCGCAGCGCACCCAGCCTTCGGAGATCTTCAATTGATCCTGGACGACACGGAACACCGTGCCGCACTCCGTGCAGCGAGTCGCCAGGCTCATGCGGGAATCATGCCACGCCGCTGGCGTGGTCTTTTCGCGCGGTCATCAGGATCCAGCCGTCTTCGCTGTCGCTCACTTCGAGCGCTAGCCACGGGGCGTAGGCGGCCTTCAGCTCGTCGGCCTGGCGTTCCAGGATGCCGGCGAGCACCAGGTCGCCGCCGGCGGCGACGTGCCCGCACAGCAGCGGCGCGAGCAGCTTCAGCGGTGTCGCCAGGATGTTGGCGAGCACCAATGGGTACGCGCCGGATGCCGCCTCGGGCCGGCCGGCGTTCAACGTGACGCCGTTGGCGGCGGCGTTCGCCTGCGTCGACTCGACCGCCGCGTCGTCGATGTCGACCGCGTCGACGCCTCGAGCGCCGTGCAGCGCGGCGCCGATCGCCAGGATGCCGGAGCCGCAGCCGTAGTCCAGCACGCGCGCCCACCCTGGGGATGTGCCCGCGGCGTGGCGGGCAATCCAGCGCAGGCACATGCGCGTCGTCGGGTGCGTGCCGGTGCCGAAAGCGAGTCCCGGGTCGAGGCGAATGACACGTTCTGCGGCCGCCGGCGCTTCATGCCAGCTCGGCACGATCCAGAACGTCGGCGTGATCTCGACCGGCGCGAACTGCGATTGCGTCAGCCGCACCCAGTCCTGCTCGGCGACCTCGCGCAGCGCCGCGACCTTCAGCCCGGTCGACCAGTCCTGCGCCAGCAGCAGCGTCACCGCCTCGGTGGCGGCGGCTTCGGTCTCGAACAGCGCCGTCAGCGTCGAATGTTCCCAGCCCGGACGGGGCGCCGGCAGGCCGGGCTCGCCGAACAAGGCCTGCTCGGCCGCGGTGCCGGCATCGGCATCCTCGACCGAGACCGACAACGCGTCGAGCTCGTCGGCGAGCGCCTCGGAGACCGTCTCGACCAGCGCCTCGGGGACGTGCAGGACCAGCTCGTGCATCGCAGGCTCCGGTGCCGGTCAGCGTTTGTGGCGGCCGAGCCAGCCTTCGAGGTAGTGGATGCTGGTGCCGCCCTCGATGAACTTGGCGTCGACCATCAGCTCGCGGTGCAGCGGGATGTTGGTCTGGATGCCCTCGACGACGCACTCCGACAAGGCGGTGCGCATGCGCGCCAGCGCCTGCTCGCGCGTGTCGCCGTGCACGATGATCTTGCCGATCATCGAGTCGTAGTTCGGCGGCACGAGGTAGTTCGTGTAGGCGTGCGAATCGACGCGCACGCCCGGGCCGCCCGGCATGTGCCACATCACGATGCGGCCCGGCGACGGCGTGAACTTGTAGGGGTCCTCGGCGTTGACCCGGCACTCGATCGCGTGGCCGCGCAGCTCGATGTTGCGCTGGGCGAACGGCAGCCGCTCGCCGGCGGCGATGCGGATCTGCATCTGCACGATGTCGATGCCGGTGACCCATTCGGTCACCGGGTGCTCGACCTGCACGCGCGTGTTCATCTCGATGAAATAGAACTCGCCGTTCTCGAACAGGAACTCGAAGGTCCCGGCGCCGCGGTAGCCGATCTTCTTGCAGGCGGCGGCGCAGCGCTCGCCGATCTTCTCGATGACGCGGCGCGGCACGCCCGGCGCCGGCGCTTCCTCGATGATCTTCTGGTGGCGGCGCTGCATCGAGCAATCGCGCTCGCCGAGCCAGACCGCGTTCTTGTGCTGGTCGGCCAGGATCTGGATCTCGATGTGGCGCGGGTTCTCGAGGAACTTCTCCATGTACACGGCCGGGTTGCCGAAGGCGGCGCCCGCCTCGCTGCGCGTGGTCTGCACCGCGTGCAGCAGAGCCGCCTCGGTGTGCACGACGCGCATGCCCCGGCCACCGCCGCCGCCCGCGGCCTTGATGATCACCGGATAACCGACCGCCCGCGCCGTCTGCACGATCACCTTCGGATCGTCGGGCAGAGCGCCTTCCGAGCCCGGCACGCAGGGCACGCCGGACTTGATCATCGCCTGCTTGGCGGCGACCTTGTCGCCCATGATGCGGATCGACTCGGGCGTCGGGCCGATGAAGGTGAAGCCGCTCTTCTCGACGCGCTCGGCGAAGTCGGCGTTTTCGGACAGGAAGCCGTAGCCGGGATGGATCGCCTCGGCGTCGGTGACCTCGGCGGTCGAGATGATCGCCGGCATGTTCAGGTAGCTCTGGCCCGATGGCGGCGGGCCGATGCAGACCGCCTCGTCGGCGAGCTTGACGTACTTGGCCTCGCGGTCGGCCTCGGAATAGACGACGACCGACTTGATGCCCATCTCGCGGCAGGCGCGCTGAATCCGAAGTGCGATTTCACCTCGGTTGGCAATGAGAATCTTCTTGAACATCGGCCGGTCACTCGATCACGAAGAGCGGCTGGCCGAACTCGACCGCCTGGCCGTTCTCGACCAGGACCTTGGTGATCGTGCCGGCGTGGTCGGTCTCGATCTCGTTCATGATCTTCATCGCCTCGATGATGCAGATCGGCTCGCCTTCCTTGACCTGCTGGCCGACGTCGGCCAACGGCTTGGCGCCCGGGCTGGAGGCGCGGTAGAAGGTGCCGACCATCGGCGACTTGACGATGTGACCGGTCTCGACCGGCGCGGCAGGGGCCGCCGGTGCAGCGGCGGCGCCGGCGGCGACCGGCTGCTGCGGCGCCGGCATGGCGTGCATCATCATCGGGGCGGCCGAGTGCATCACCTGGGGCCGTGCGTCGGCCTTGACGATGCGCACCTTGCCGTCGGCCTCGGTGATCTCGAGCTCGGAAATATTCGACTCGGAGACCAGGTCGATCAAGGTCTTCAGCTTGCGCAGGTCCATACGACGCACTCCAGTTCTTCGGGTTTCTTGCCGGCTGCAGAATGGGATCTGCGTTCAACGGCTGCGAAAGGCGCGCGATTGTGGCACAACGTGCCGACGGCGCGGCAATCCCTGCGATGAATTCTTCGCAACGGCCTTATCCGCACACTTCGAATCTTTTGACGGATTTTGCCGGCTCGTTGTCCGACAAAGAGGCTGAATCGCGTCAGAGCTTACGCGACCACGACTGCAGCTCGTCGTAGCTGGTCTCGCCCATCTTGCGCTGCGCAATGGTGCCCTTGGGGCTGATCATCACGGTGAACGGCAAGGCGCCCTGCAGGTTGCCGAGCTGATGCACCAGGTCGGTCCCGTCGAGGCCGCCGAGGCCGATCGGGAAGCCGATCTTGACGCGGCCGAGGAACTCGCGCACCGGTTTCGGACCGTCGATCGCGACGCCGATGACCTGGCCTTGCCGCTTCGAGAAGTCGCGGTAGAAGCGATCGATCTCGGGCATTTCGCGCAGGCAGGGCGCGCACCATGTGGCCCAGAAGTTGATCAACAGCGGCTTGCCGCGCAGCGAGGCCATCGCCAGCTCGCCCCCTTCGGGGCGCTCGAAGCGCATCAGCCACATCGCCGCCAGCGGATCGCCGGCATCGGCCTGGCGGTGCCACCACGCGAAGCCCGCGCCGCCGAGCGCGGCGGCCCCGGCGACGGCGCCGGTCAGGATCTGGCGGCGCCGGGTCATGTCGCGCCCTCGGTAAGGCGGCGGCGCAGCGCTTCGGTATCGCCGCGCCAGCTGCGGCCCTGCGCATCCGGCTTCAGAGCGCCGCGCAGCGCGTCGTGATCGAGCACCGTCAGGTGCAGCGTCACGTGGTCGGCCAGCGCTTGCGAGCGCACGGTAACGATCAACACCGTCGCTTCGCCGCCATGGCCGTCGGGCCGCGTTGCGCTGTCGTAGTCGATGCCGCGATTGATCAGCGCGATCTCCGCCGACTTGGCGTCGTCGCAGTACAACTCGAGCTGAACCGCCGACAGCCGTGTCGCGGTGCCGCGCCAGACGGCGCCGGCCACGTGCGGCCGGAATTCGGCCAGGCGCTCCATCCAGCCCAGCGCCAGCTCGCGCAGCGCGCGCAGCTCGGCCGGCTGGGTGTCGGCGCAGAACAGCGCCAGGTGGGCACGCACTTCGTCTTCCACGGCTTCGTTGCTCGGCAGGAGCGTGGGCCGGTTCTGGCCGAGCGCGCGGGCGGCCTTGCGCTTCGCGGCGCCGTACTCCATGCCTTCCTCGACCACCAGGCGGGCGGCGGAAGCGGCGATCTCGGCGGTCATCGGGGCAGCCATGTGTTGAATTGTAGGAAGTGCTGGCTGGCCGACGGGCAGACTACGGCAATTCGACTGCCGGCATGCGCGCCACGATGGTCGCCGCGCGGCCTTGCACATAACCCGAGCCGGGGTTCTTCTCGAAGCGTTTCGGCGCCGGCAGCATCACCGCCAGGCGCGCCGCGGCATAGGTGTCGAGCCGGCTGGGATCGGTGCGGAAGTAGTGGCGCGCCGCGGCGTGGGCGCCGAACAGGCCCTCGCCCCACTCGACGCTGTTCAGATAGATCTCGAGGATGCGGCGCTTCGTCAGCAGCGTTTCGAGCGCGAAGGTCAGCACCAGCTCCTGCGTCTTGCGTGCGAGCGTGCGCTCGCCGGACAGGAACAGGTTCTTCGCCAGCTGCTGGCTGATCGTCGAGCCGCCGATCACCTTCGGCGGCCGCCGCGCGGCCTTCGATTGCGGCGCCGCCGCGGCGATGCGCTGCGCGCGCGTTTCGTTGCGGACATTCTTGTCCCAGGCCTTCTCGATCGCATCCCACTCGATGCCGCTGTGCTCGGCGAAGCCGGCGTCCTCGCTGGCGATCACCGCGCGCTTCAGGTTCGCCGACAGGCGCTCGTCGTCGACCCATTGCTGGCTCCACTCGATGCGCTGCTTCTCGACCAGCAGGCGCCACACTTCGCTGCGCTGGAAGGTCGTCGATTGCGGGGCGATCAGCGTCATCAACGCGATGCGCAGCACGAAGTACAGCTGCAGTGCGACGGCGCACAGCAGCAGCAGCGCGAGCGGCCGCAGCAGCGCCCGCAGGGCCGGCGACTTCAGCTGCATGTCGCCGCCAGGCGCGCCGCCAGCGCCGCGAGCACCGGCGCCGTCTGCGGCCGCACGCCACGCCACAGCCAGAAGGCCTCGGCCGCCTGCTCGACCAGCATGCCCAGGCCGTCGCGCCCGCGCGCGTCATGGGCGGTGGCCCAGGCCAGGAAGGGCGCGGCGGCCGGGCCGTACATCATGTCCAGCGCCAGCGCGCCCGGGGCCAGCGTCTGCGCCGTGACCGGCACCGCGGCGCCGGCCAGGCTGCTGGCGCTGCTGTTGAGCAGCACGCCGTAGTGCTCGCCGCAGTCGGCCAGGCCGCGCGCTTCGAGCCCGACGCCGCGCTGCTCGGCGAGCGCGCGGTGGCGTTCGACCAGCACCACGGCGCGCTCGGCGGTGCGGTTGGCGACGACGACCAGCGCCGGCCCGGCTTCGATCAACGGGCCCAGCACGCCCGCCGCCGCGCCGCCGGCGCCGACCAGCAGCACGCGCTGGCCGGCGAGCGCGATACCTGCGCCGTGCTCGATGTCGCGCACCAGGCCGATGCCGTCGCTGTTGTCGGCGAACCAGCCGTCGGCATCGAAGCGCAGAACGTTGGCCGCTTGCGCCAGCGCTGCGCGCGCGGACAGATGGCGCGCCAGTGCCGGCGCCTCGAACTTGAAGGGCACGGTGATGTTGCAGCCGCGCGCCGGGCCGACGCCGGCGGCCGGGTCGGCACTGGCGATGAAGGCGCGCACCGTGGCCTCGAATTCGCCGGGCGGGCATTCGATGCGCCCGTAGGCGATCGGCTGGCCGGTCTGGCGCGCGAACTCGGCGTGAATGAAGGGCGATTGGCTGTGGGCCACCGGGTGGCCGAGCACGGCATAACGATCGACAGGCGTGGGCATCTCGGATGACGTGCTCAGGGTGACGCGCTCAGGCTGGTTTCGAGCCCGTCTTCACGGGTGAAGCGAAAGCGCGAGGTGACGACGATCTGGTCGGCCTGCTGGCGCATCGGCTTGCTGAACGGGCCATACGGTGCTGCGCCGTGCACGATCGCGACGGCGCGTTTGTCGAGCACGCGGTTGCCCGATCCGAGCACCACCTCGGCCTCGATCACCCGGCCGCGCGCGTCGACGGTGACGTTCATCGTCAGCTCGCCGTAGAGCTTCTTGCCGCGGTACTCGGGGAAGTCGCGCGTGCCGCGCTCCTCGATGCGGCGGCGCAGCTGGTCGTAGTACAGCGCGTAGACCTCTTCGCGCGTCGCCGGGCTGATGTAGCGCTTCTTCGGCCGCGCGTTCTCGTCGTTGATGCGCTTCTCGATCTCGGCCAGCAGCTTCAGCAGCTGGCGCCGGCGCTCGTCCTGGTCGCGGTCCTTCGGCGTGCCGGACTCGCGCTGCGGATCGGGCGGTGGCAGCATCGCGACCTCGCGCCGCACCTGGGCCAGCAACTGCTGCTGCTGCTCCTGCAGCGTGTCGACGCGGCGGCGCGCGTCTTCGCTGGCATCGCCGATCTCGACCTGCGCGGTCGCCGGCAGCGGCGAGGTCGCCCGACCCTGCGCGGCGTCGCCGCCGCCGGCGAGCGACGCCTGCGCGATCGCCGCGGCCTTGGCCGGCAGGTCGTCCGAGCGCGCGTTGACCAGCACGACGTCGAGCGGCGTGTCGCGGAAGACGCGCTCGAATTGCTCCGGATCGACGAAACGCAGCGTCAGCAGCCCGGCATGCACGGCGACCGAGAACAGCAGCGCGACCTGCAGCGTCGACAAGTGCAGCAGCCGCAGCTTCATCGCCGCCGGGCCTGGTCAGGAAGCGCTGTCGGCGGCCGGGGCGACCGGCTCGCCAACGGATCCGGCGTCGGCGACATCGATCGCCAGGGCCAGCGGCGCCGCGGCTTCGGCTTCCTCGTCGACGTCTTCCTCGGCTTCTCCGGCCACCGGCAGCGGCGCGTCGAGGCGCGTCACCAGCGTCGCATGCACGTCGAGCGTCAGCAGGTCGATGCCGGTGATGCGCACACGCACATGCGTGCCGCGCGGCAGCGCGTCGCAGCCGAGCGCCTTGAAGACCAGCGGCAGCGTGTCGGCGCGCACCAGCCCGTCCTTCAGCGCCGCGGCGTCGAGCTCAGCCACCGCGTTCTGCTCCAGCCAGCGCAGCGCCCAGTAGCGCTCGATGCCGTGCTGGAAGTCGTTGTACGCGCTGTAGGCGGCATCGAAGGACGAGATCACCGAGAACAGCGTCGCGTCCTTGGGCTTGAACGGCGCGGCCAGTGCGGCGGTGCGGCCATGGCGCGCGGCGGCGACGATCTGCCACTGGTTGACGAGGTCGACGTAACGCCGCAGCGGCGAGGTGGCCCAGGTGTACTGCGCCACGCCCATGCCGGCGTGTGGCGCCGGCTTGATGCCCATGCGCACCTTGATGCCGGGCGCCAGGCTGGCCTGGCTGCGGTAGATGCCGGGCACGCCGCAATCGGCGAGCAGGCCGCCCCAGTGGCTGTTGGCGAGGATCATCGCCTCGGAGACGATCAGGTCCAGCGGCGCGCCGCGGCGGCGCTCGGTGATCTGCACCGTTTCGTCGCCGCTCGGCTCGCCCTGCGACCCGCTGAGCCGGTAGTTGTAGTCCGGGCGGTTGAAGTTCTCCGGCTTGCCGCGCACCACCTCGCGCTGCGCCTTCAGGTGGCGGGCGAGGCGGAAGGCGAAGGCGAGCTCCGGCGCAAATGCGTAGTCGGCCGGTGCCTCGCCTTGCAGCGCCGCTTCGGTGATCACCGCATCGAGCTGGTCATGGCGCAGGTTCGCGGCGATCGGCACGCGCTCGATGCGCGTCTCGTTGCCGCGCAGTTCGAGCGTGGCTTCGTCGTAGCTGAAATACACGCTGACGGCAGGACAGTCGCGCCCCTCGATCAGCGTGTAGGCCTGCACGACCTCGTCGGGCAGCATCGTCAGCTTCCAGCCCGGCATGTAGACCGTCGACAGCCGCTCGCGGGCGAGCTTGTCGAGCGGCGAGTCGGGCGTGATCGCCAGGCCCGGTGCCGCGATGTGCACGCCGAAGGTGACGGTGCCGGAGCCGAGGCCACGCACCGACAGCGCATCGTCGATCTCGGTGGTTTGCGAATCGTCGATCGAGAAGGCCTGCACGTCGGCGCGCGGCAGGTCGTCCTTGATGGCCGGCGCGGCCAGTGCCGGGAAGCCGGTGCCCTTCGGGAACTGCTCGAACAGGAAGCGGCGCCAGTGGAACTGGTAGGGCGAGCTGATCGCGCCGGCGGACTTCAGCAGCTCCAGCGGCGCGCGCTGCGCGCGGCGAGCGGCCTCGACGACTGCCTTGTACTCGGGCCCGTTCTTGTCGGGCTTGAACAGGATGCGGTAGAGCTGCTCCTGCACCGGCGCCGGGCAGCGGCCGCCGATCAGCTCGTCGGCCCAGCCGTCGATCTGCGCGGCAAGCTGCTTCTTGCGCTCGAGCGCCAGCAGCGCGGCCTTGACGATCTCCTCGGGCGCCTTCTTGAAGCGGCCCTTGCCGGCGCGGCGGAAGTAATGCGGCGCTTCGAACAGGCGAAACAGCGCCGCGGCCTGCTGCTCCGGGCCGGCCTTGGCATCGAAATAGTCGCGCGCCAGGTCGTCGAAGCCGAACTCGCCCTCGGGCGCGAATTCCCACGCCAGGTCGAGGTCGATGTCGCCGGCCAGCGCCTGCGCGCGACTCATCAACTCCGCCGGCTGCGGCTTGTCGAAGCGCAGCAGCACATTGGTGGATTTCACTTTGACGCGCTTGCCGGAGTCGAGCTCGATCTGCATCGAGGCATCGGTATCGGACATCACGCGGCCGGCGAGAAACTTGCCGGCATCATCGAACAGGGCGTAGCTCACTCGGCGGATTGTCCCATCGCGGCGTGGTGCGCCGATTCGATGCCGGCGTCGCCCGGGCCGTCGAGTCCATTGGCCGCGCGCCAGCCGGCATCGAAGGCGGTGTCGGCATACCGCTCGCCGGCATCGCAGATCAGCGTGACGATGCTGCCGCGCTCGCCCCGCGCGGCCATCTCGCGCGCCAGGTGCAGCACGCCGGCGAAGTTGGTGCCGGTCGAGGGCCCGACGCGGCGGCCGAGCCGCGCCGACAGGTCGAGCGCCGCGGCAAAACTGGCCGCATCGGGCACGCGCAGCATGCGGTCGATCACCGACGGCAGGAACGAGGGCTCGACGCGCGGCCGGCCGATGCCTTCGATGCGCCCGCGCTGCCCGTGCGCCAAGTCGTCGCGGCCCTGCGCAAAGGCGTCGAAGAAGACCGAGCGCTCGGGGTCGACGACTGCCAGCTCGGTGGTCGCCAGCGCATCGCGGCGGTAGCGGATGTAGCGGCCGATGGTGGCCGAGGTGCCGCCGGTGCCGGCGCCGACGACGATCCAGCGCGGCAGCGGATGCAGCTCCTCGCGCAGCTGCGCGAAGATGCTCTCGGCGATGTTGTTGTTGCCGCGCCAGTCGGTCGCCCGCTCGGCGTTGGTGAACTGGTCCATGTAATGGCCGCGTCTCTCGCGTGCCAGCGCCTCGGCCGCGGCGTAGACCTGCGGCGCTTCGACTTCCAGGCACTGGCCGCCGAAGAAGGCGATCTCCTCGAGCTTGCGGCGCGCGGTGTTCTGCGGCACCACGGCGACGAAGGGCAGGCCGAGCAGGCGCGCGAAGTACGCCTCGCTGATCGCCGTCGAGCCCGACGAGGCCTCGACGATCGTCGTCTGCGGGCCGATGTGGCCGTTGCACAGGCCGTAGAGGAACAGCGAGCGCGCGAGCCGGTGCTTCAGGCTGCCCGACGGGTGCGTCGACTCGTCCTTCAGGTAGACGTCGACGCCCGGCGCCTCGGGCAGGGTGAGCGGCACCAGGTGCGTGTCGGCCGAGCGGCGGGCATCGGCTTCGATGCGGCGCAGCGCCTCGGCGACCCAGGCACGAGCGGTCATGAGAGCTCCAGTCGTTCGAGCAGCCACGGCAGGTGCTGCTCGAAATCCGACAACGCGTGGTCGCTGCCGTCGAGCAGGCGGATCGCCGCGCCGGGGTAGCGGGCGCACATCTCGCGCCAGTCGAGCACCTCGTCGCCTTTGGCGATCAGCGCCGCGTAGCGTTCCGGCCGGGTGATCGCGGCGGGCGTCAGCGCGCGCAGCTCGTCGACGTATTCGGCGCGGAACAGGAAGTGTTCCTCGGGCTGGTGGAATTGCGTCTGCTCGCCGATGTATGCGGCGAGGTCACGCGCCGGATCGATGGCGGGATTCAGCAGCAGCGCCCGGCAGCCGACGGCCTCGGCCAGCACGGTGGCGTAGAAGCCGCCGAGTGAGCTGCCGATCACCGCGCTGTGCTCGACCGGCCACCCGGCGACCGCTTCGCGGATCAGTGCCCAGGCCGCCGCCGGCGAGGGCGGCAATTGCGGGCAGTGCCACTGCACGTCCCGCCGATGCCGCTGCAGCCACGCGTGCAGCAGACGCGCCTTGAACGACGACGGCGACGAGCGGAAGCCGTGCAGGTACAGCAGATGGTTCATCAAAGTGCCAGCGCCGCCAGCAGCTTCGCGTGGATGCCGCCGAAGCCGCCGTTGCTCATCACCAGCACGTGATCGCCGGGCTTCGCGGCGCGGGTGATCGCCGTGACGAGCTTGTCGACCGAGTCCGCCACCAGCGCCTGCTGGCCCAGCGGCGCGAGCGCCTCGCCGGCATCCCAGCCGTAGTCGCCTTGCAGGCAGAAGCTCAGGTCGGCTTCTTCCAGCGCCCACGGCAGCTGCGCCTTCATCGCCCCCAGCTTCATCGTGTTGCTGCGCGGCTCGAAGGCGACGAGGATGCGCGCCCCGCCGACCTTGCGCCGCAGGCCGTCGAGCGTCGTGCGCATCGCCGTCGGGTGGTGGGCGAAGTCGTCGTAGACCTTGATGCCGCGCGCTTCACCGCGCAGCTCCATGCGCCGGCGCACGTTCTCGAAGCGGCTCAAGGCCGCGGCGGCAACGTCGGGCGCCACGCCGGCATGCTCGGCCGCGCCGATCGCCGCCAGCGCGTTGAGCTGGTTGTGCTCGCCGAGCAACGGCCATTCGACGCGGCCGATCTTGAGACTCCCGCGCAGCACGTCGAAGGCATGCGGCTCGCCGCGCGCGCGCAAGGCGCCGGGCTCCTCCTTGCGCGCACCGAAGCGCTGCACCTCGCTCCAGCAGCCGCGTGCCAGCACGCGGGCCAGCGCCTCGTCGCGCACGTTGACCACCAGCCGGCCGCTCGCCGGCACCGTGCGCACCAGGTGATGGAACTGCGTCTCGATCGCGCCCAGGTCCGGGAAGATGTCGGCGTGGTCGTACTCGAGGTTGTTGAGGATCGCGGTGCGCGGCCGGTAGTGCACGAACTTGCTGCGCTTGTCGAAGAACGCGGTGTCGTACTCGTCGGCCTCGATGACGAAGTAGCGGCCTGTGCCTGCGCGGGCTTCGTCGGAACCCAGCCGCGCCGAGACGCCGAAGTTCTGCGGCACGCCGCCGACCAGGAAGCCCGGCTGCAGGCCGGCCGCCTCGAGGATCCAGGCGAGCATCGCCGTCGTAGTGGTCTTGCCGTGCGTGCCGGCGACCGCCAGCACATGGCGCCCGGCGAGCACCTCGTCGGCCAGCCACTGCGGACCGCTGGTGTAGCGCGCACCGGCGTCGAGGATGGCTTCGATCAGCGGGTTGCCGCGCGTGCCGACGTTGCCGATCACGAACAGGTCGGGCTTCAACGCCAGCTGGTCCGGCGTGTAGCCCTCGAGCAGGTCGATGCCGAGCGCGCGCAGCTGCTCGCTCATCGGCGGGTAGACGTTGGCATCGCAGCCGGTGACCCGGTGGCCCGCTTCGCGTGCGATCGCCGCCAGGCCACCCATGAAGGTGCCGCAGATGCCGAGGATGTGGATGTGCATAGGGCGCAAATTCTAGGAGGCGACAATTCGAGGCATGGCTTGGATCGTGTCGCACCCGTGGGTCTATCCGATGCTCGAGGTGCTGCACATCGTCGGCATCGCGCTGCTGGTGGGCAACCTGGTGCTGCTGGAGGTGCGCGTCTGGGGCATCGGCGGTGCGCTGCCGATCGAGCCGCTGGCGCGGCTGGCGCTGCTGATCGCGCTGGCGGGCTTCGGGCTCGTCGCGGCGAGCGGGCTGACGATGTTCGCCGGCCAGCCGCAGGAGCTGCTCGCCAACCGCGTGTTCGTCATCAAGATGGGCCTCGTGATGCTGGGCGGTGCGAATGCGGCGGTGTTCCATGCCCGCCATGGCCTGCAACGGCTCGACCGCATCGCCAAGCTGCAGACTGCACTGTCGCTGGGGCTTTGGATCGTGGTCATCATGCTCGGTCGCTGGATCGCCTATCGCTGACTGCACGGGAGACCTCACATGCAACGTCGTTCACTGCTGATCGCCACCGCCGCGTCCCTCGCGGCTTCGCGAGCCTTCGCACACCACGGCTGGAGCAGCTTCGACCAGTCGAAGCCGATCTACCTGGCCGGCCAGGCCGCGAAGGTGGCCTGGCGCAATCCGCACGTCGAGATCGACCTCGAACTGGCGGCGGACTTGAAACTGCCGGCCGATCTGGCCCAGCGCGTGGTGCCTGCGCAGTCGGCGCCCGTCGACGGCCCGCAGCTGTTGAGGGCCGCCAGCGTGCCCAAGCGCAAGGACCGGCGCTGGGAAATCGAGTTCGCGCCGCTGACGCGCATGCAGGCCTGGGCCGTGCCCGAGATCAAGGTCGGCGACAAGCTCGAGGTGCTGGGCTTCACGTTTCCGAACGAGCAGGGCGAGGCGATCCTGCGCGTCGAGTACCTGTGGCTCGGCGGCAAGACCTACGGCCTGCGGTCCTCCCCGGCCTGACTAGGCTTCGAAGGCCTGGCGGCCGACCCATTCGCTGCCGGGCGCAAGTTTCACCGGGCGGCCGATGCAGGCCGCTTCGACGCACAGCATCTCGAGCCAGCCGTCGTCGGATAGGTCGGCGAGCGCCGCTGCCTTCTGCGGCCCCGGGTTCCAGACCACGACGTCGTCGAAGCCTTCCTGCTCGATGCGCATGCGGCCGAACGCGGTGGACAGCGACAGGGGCTCTCGAGCGTCGAAGTAGATGCGGTCGATCTCACCCACGAAGCCCTGCGGGTCGATCTCCTGGCGTTGCTCCTGGCCGGTCAGGCTGTCGACGTAACGCGTGCCGTAGAGACCCGACAGCCGCGCGCGCAGCACATCGTCGCAGCGCAGGTAGGTGTGCAGCGCGGCGGTGAAGCTGAACGGCGCGTCACCTGTGTTGTCGACCGCCAGCTCGACGTCCAGGCGCAGGCCGGACAGGCTCAGGCTCAGCTCGGCCTCGAAACGGTGGGGCCAGAGCGCGCGGGTGGTCTCGTCGTCCGTCAGGCGCAGCACGCCGGTCACCGCGCCGGCGCGCTGATGACCCTCGACCCATTGCCAGGCCATCGTGCGGGCGAAGCCATGACGCGGCAGCGTGCCGCGCCGCTCGAACTGCGGAAAGATCACCGGGATGCCACCGCGAACGGCTTGGCCCGGGCCGGCCACGGCCTGCGGCGACAGGTACAGCCGCTCGATGTCGCCGGCCGGGATCCACGACACGATCTGCCCGCCGTGCAGCAGCACCGTGGCTTGCGCACCATCGCTGCCGCGCAGCCGCATCGCCGGCTGCCCCAACACCTGCACCGGCTCGATCATGCGGCGAAGGCTTCGCGGGCAGCGGCGATCGTCGCGGCGATGTCGTCGGCGGTGTGTGCGGCGCTGACGAAGCCGGCTTCATACAGCGCTGGCGCCAGGTAGACACCGCGGTCGAGCATCGCGTGGAAGAAGCGGTTGAAGCGCGCCTTGTCGGTGGCCATCACCGCGTTGTAGTGCTGCGGCAGCTCGGCTGCGAAGAAGAAGCCGAACATGCCGCCTTCGCTGTCGACGGCCAGCGGCACGTCGGCGGCGCGGGCGGCTTGCTGCAGGCCGTCGACCAGGCTGCGCGTGCGCGCGGCGAGCGCGGCGAAGAAGCCGGGCTTGGCGATTTCCGTCAGCGTCGCCAGGCCGCAGGCGGTGGCCACCGGATTGCCAGACAGCGTGCCGGCCTGGTAGACGGCGCCGAGCGGTGCCAGGTGCTGCATGATGGCCTTGCTGGTGCCGAAGGCGGCCAGCGGCATGCCGCCGCCGATGACCTTGCCGAAGACGCTGATGTCCGGTGCGAAGCCGGGGATCGCCGCGGCGTACACGCTTTGCGCGCCGCCGAGCGCGACGCGGAAGCCGGTCATCACCTCGTCGAACACCAGCAGCGCGCCGTGCTGCGTGCACAGCTCGCGCAGGCGTTTCATGAACGGCATCGCGGCGCGCACGAAGTTCATGTTGCCGGCGATCGGCTCGATCATCACGCAGGCCAGCGCCGCGCCGTGCTGCGCGAAGGCCGCTTCGAGCTGCTCGATGTTGTTGTACTCGAGCACCAGCGTGTGCTGCACGACCTCCGGCGGCACGCCGGCGGAGGTCGGATGGCCGAAGGTGGCCAGGCCCGAACCGGCCTTGACCAGCAGCGCATCGGCATGGCCGTGGTAGCAGCCTTCGAACTTGATCAGCTTGGAGCGCCCGGTCGCGCCGCGCGCGAGGCGGATCGCGCTCATCGCCGCTTCGGTACCCGAGCTGACCAGGCGCACCTGTTCGATGCCCGGCACGAGGTCGACGATGGTCTCGGCGAGCTGAATCTCGCGCTCGGTCGGCGCCCCGAAGCTCAGGCCTTCGGTCACCGCGCGCTGCACCGCTTCGAGCACGGCCGGGTGGCCATGGCCGAGGATCATCGGGCCCCAGGAGCCGATGTAGTCGATGTAGCGCTTGTCCTCGGCGTCCCACATGAACGCGCCTGCGGCGCGCGTGATGAAGCGCGGCGTGCCGCCGACGGCGCGAAAGGCGCGCACCGGGGAGTTGACGCCACCGGGGATCACGCGCTGCGCGCGTTCGAACAGTTGTTCGTTGGTCAGCCGATCAGTGGACACGGCGCTGCGCTCCCTTGCCCTTCGGCTCCGGCGTTTCGGCGGCCGGCGCTTCGGCCTCGGCGCCTTCTTCGGCACCTTCCTCGGCCGGCGGCAGCGCCCAGAAGAACCGATCCGGCAGCACGCCACCCATGCCCGGGCGGAAGCCGGCATCGAGGCTCTGGTCCATGAAGGCCAGCGCCTCGCCGACGGCGGCCTGCAGCTCGCTGCCGGCGGCCAGCAGCGCGGCCAGCGCGGCCGACAAGGTGTCGCCGGCGCCGACGAAGCTGGTCTCGAACATCTCGAACTTCTCGCCGGTCAGCGCGCCTTGCGGCGACGCGAGCACGTTGTCGATGTACTGCTCGGTGCCCTTGGCGGCGAGCATGATGCCGGTCACCAGCACGTAGCGCGTGCCGCGTTCGCCGGCGGCCACCGCCAGCTCGCGCGCGGAGGCCGGGCGCTCGTTGTCCCAGTCGGGCAGCAAGAAGTCGGTCAGCGTCTTGTGGTTGCCGACCAGCACTTCGGTGGCCGGCAGGATCAGCTCGCGGAAGGCTTCGAGATAGGGTTGCGCCACATCGTCCTCGAGCCAGCCGAGGTTCGGCAGGTAGGCGACCGCCGGGATCTCGGGATAGTCCGACAGGATCTCGGCCACCGCACTGACACCTTCGGCACTGCCCAGGAAGCCGACCTTCCAGCCCGAGACGGTGATGTCTTCGAGCACCGTGCGGGCCTGCTCGACGAGCACGTCGGGGTCGAGCGCATGCTGGTCGAAGATCTCGGCCGAATCGCGCATCAGCACGCTGGTGGTGATCGGCAGCGCATGCGCGCCCATCGCCGCCAGCGTCGCCACATCGCACGCCAGGCCGCCGGCGCCCGAGGCGTCGGCGGCGTTGAAGCACATCACGCAAGCCGGTGCCGGCGCGTCTTGCGGGGCTTCGGTGGGGGAGTCGCCGGCGGGCGCTTCTGGGTTCATGGAGTGCTTGTCAGTGATTCCCCGGGGTCGGGCGTGCAGGCTTCACACCGACCTCGAGAATGAATTGAAGAATGTGGTGCATGTGCCTACGAGCCCTTGTCTTTTGGCGAACCCCCGTGGCTACAATGCCCGCTTCATTGTAGTGACCCCACCCCTTCACCGTGACCGAATCGCGCACCTGGATGTGCCTCATCTGCGGCTGGATATACGACGAAGCAGCCGGCGATCCCGAACACGGCATCCCTCCTGGCACCACCTGGAACGCGGTCCCGATGAACTGGACCTGTCCCGAATGCGGTGCGCGCAAGGAGGATTTCGAGATGGTGCAGATCTGAGCGGCGCTGCCGATAACCAGTGAGCATCACCTCCGTTTGGAAGCGAGGAGACCGAGGTGGAGATTCCAGTTCCTGAGCTCGCGCCGATGGGGACCCGGGTGCTGGTCATCGACGACAGCAACACGATCCGCCGTTCGGCCGAGATCTTCCTGCGCCAGGGCGGGCACGAGGTCGTGCTGGCCGAGGACGGCTTCGACGCGCTGGCCAAGGTCAATGACCACGATCCGCAACTGATCTTCTGCGACATCCTGATGCCCCGTCTCGACGGCTACCAGACCTGCGCGATCATCAAGCGCAATCCGCGTTTCGCGCACGTGCCGGTGATCATGCTGTCGTCCAAGGATGGGTTGTTCGACAAGGCGCGCGGGCGCATGGTCGGGTCCGAAGACTACCTGACCAAGCCCTTCACGAAGGAGCAGCTGCTGCGCGCGGTGCAGCAGTTCGGCCGCGCTGCGGCGGCGTCTGCGCATCATTCACAATCATGAGGGCCCGCGCCGCGTGGCTGACGCGGGGGGAGTGCTGACATGCCCGTACAAAAGATCCTGCTGGTCGACGATTCGAAGACCGAGCTTCACTTCCTGTCGGAGCTGCTGACCAAGCGCGGTTACACCGTGCGCACCGCCGAGAGCGGTGAAGAAGCGATGCGCCGCCTGGCCGAGGAGAAGCCCGACCTGATCCTGATGGACGTGGTGATGCCGGGGCAGAACGGCTTCCAGCTGACCCGCACGATCACCCGCGATCCGCGTTTCACGGACGTGCCGGTGATCATGTGCACCAGCAAGAACCAAGAGACCGATCGGGTCTGGGGCATGCGCCAGGGCGCGAAAGACTATGTGGTCAAGCCGGTGGTGGCGGACGAGCTGATCGCCAAGATCAAGCAGTTCGACTGACCGCCGCCTTCAGCCCATGGCCAACAAGGAAGCCCTGCGCGAACTGCAAGCCCGCCTGGCCGAGCGCATGCAAGCCGTGCGCACCGAGCAGCCCGGCGTGTCCTGGCTGGCGGTCGATTGTGCGGGGCAGGGCATGTTGTTTCCGCTGCGCCAGGCCGGCGAGATCTTCGACGTCAGCCACGTGCTGCCGGTGCCGCACACGCAGCGCTGGATGGTCGGCGTCGCGAACCTGCGCGGCGGGCTCTATGCCGTGGTCGACCTGGCCGGCTTCCTGGGCTTGCGCGATGCGCCGCCCGAAGGGCCGGCGCGCGAGCAGACGCGGCTGGTGGCGCTGAATGCCTCGCTGGGCATGAATTGCGCGCTGATGGTCGACCGGCTCGAAGGTCTGCGGCACGCCGCCGACATGCGCCGCGAGGACGGTGACGCGAGCGAGCGTCCCGCGTTTGCATCGGCCCGCTGGGCCGATGCCGGCGGCAAGGTGTGGCAGGAAATCGGTCTCGCCGAGCTGGCGGGGCAACAGCAGTTTCTGGGCATCGCCGGCTGATTCCAAGCCGGCACGCCGCTGAAAGCCGATTCAGGATCGATCGGCCTCGCGGCAAGAACGAAGAGGAAGCGTCATGGGCTTGCTGGACAAACTCAAGGGCATGGGCCGGGGCAAGGCGGACCACGCGCCCGGTGATTTCGATGAGCTGCAGGCCGACGCGGAGGGCGAAGAAGTCAATCCTTCGACGATGTCCGGCGCGCAAGGCCATGTCACGCTCGACATGAACGCGCTGCCGACGGTCGGTGACTCGTCGATCATCTCGGAGGCCACGCCGTCCGAGCTGGCGCCCGAATTCGGCGAGTCGCGGCTGCACGCCGCCGGCGTCGCGGCGGCCGGGGCCGGCGCGGTGGCGCTGCCGCTGATCGGCAACCGCACGCCGGCCGAGCAGCAGCGCATCCTGGTCGGCTCGATCATCGCCGGCGCCGTGATCCTGGCGCTGTCGGTCGGCTGGGCGCTGCGCAGCGCGAACCAGAACGCGGCGCAGGTGGGTGCCACCGGCCAGGCGCTGATGCAGTCGCAGCGGCTCGCGAAGGCGGTCTCGCAGGCGATGATCGGCAGTGCGCAGGCCTTCCCGGAAGTGAAGGAATCGGCCACCGTGCTGGCCAAGAACCTGCGGGCGCTGAAGAACGGCGATGCCGACCTGCCGCCGGTGCCCGGCGTCGTGCAGGAGTCGGTCGACCCGCTGCTGCCGCTGGTCGACCGCGCAGAGAAAAGCGCCAACCACGTGTTGAGCCAGCAGAAGACGCTGACGCAGGTGGGTGAGGCGCTGCGCGCAATCAACCGCCAGTCGTCCGACCTGCTCGAGACGGCCGAGACGGTGTCGTCGCTGAAGCTGCAGCAGAACGCCTCGGCGGCCGAGCTGTCGGCGGTCGGCCAGCTGGTGATGCTGACGCAGCGCATCGGCAAGAGCGCGAATGAGTTCCTGACGATGGAAGGGGTCAGTCCCGAGGCGGTGTTCCTGCTCGGCAAGGACTTGAACTCCTTCCGCGAGATCGCCGAGGGGCTGTCGAATGGCAATCCCGAGCTGCGGCTGCCCGGCACCAAGGACCCGCAGACCAAGGAACGCCTGCAGCTGCTGATCAAGCAGTACGAAGACACCCGCACGCAGGCCAGCGCGATCCTCGGCAACCTGCAGGGCCTGGTGACAGCGCGCGAAGCGCAGGTCGCCGTGGTGCAGGACAGCGAGCCGCTGCGCAAGGGCCTCGAAGCGGTGCAGGAGCGCCTGGCCAAGGAAGGCGGCTTCACCGCGCTGCACTTCCTGGGCATGCTGATCGGCGTCGCCTTGCTGATGGTCGGCGGCTGGGGCTTCCTGCGTCTGTACGTGCAGGGCAAGGCCCAGCAGACGCTGCAGGCTGAAGCGCAGCGCCAGGAGGCCGAGCGCCAGGAGCAGGAAGCCAAGCGCGTCAACGACGCGAACCAGGCCGCCATTCTTCGGTTGATGAACGAGCTGCAGGCGGTTGCCGAGGGCGATTTGACACAGCAGGCGACGGTGACCGAAGACATCACCGGCGCGATCGCCGACTCGGTGAACTACACGGTGGAAGAGCTGCGCACGCTGGTGTCGCAGGTGCAAGGCACGGTGGGCCGCGTGACCGAGACGACGCAGCAGGTCGAAGCCACGTCGACCGAGCTGCTCGCCGCCTCCGACGAGCAGCTGCGCGAGATCCGCGAGACCGGCGAGTCGGTGCTGCAGATGGCGGCCCGAATCAACGACGTGTCGGCGCAGGCGCAGCATTCGGCACAGGTCGCGCGGCGCTCGCTGGAAGCGGCCGAAACCGGCCTCAACGCGGTGCAGAACTCGATCGGCGGCATGAACTCGATCCGCGACCAGATCCAGGAAACCTCGAAGCGCATCAAGCGGCTCGGCGAATCGTCGCAGGAGATCGGCGAAATCACCGAGCTGATTTCCGACATTACCGAGCAGACGAACGTGCTGGCGCTGAACGCCGCCATCCAGGCGGCCTCCGCCGGTGAAGCGGGGCGCGGCTTCTCGGTGGTGGCCGAAGAAGTGCAGCGGCTGGCCGAACGCTCGGCCGACGCGACGCGCCAGATCTCGGCGCTGGTGAAGACCATTCAGACCGATACGCAGGATGCGGTGGCCGCCATGGCGCGCTCGACGCAGGGCGTGGTCGAAGGGGCGCGGCTGTCCGATGCGGCCGGTTCGGCGCTCGGTGATATCGACCGTGTGACGCGGCAGCTCGCCGAGCTGATCGAACAGATCTCGTCGCAGGCGTCGAGCGAAGCCGAGTCGGCCAACATCGTCGCCAGCAACATCCAGCACATCTTCGCGGTGACCGAGCAGACCGGCGAGGGTACGCGCTCGACGGCCCAGATGGTGCGCGAGCTGTCCCGGTCGGCCGAAGAGCTGAAACAGTCGGTGGCCCGCTTCAAGATCGCCTGATCCCCACCCGGTGCAGCGCACGATGGCCACGACGAACGAACCCGGCATGAACGACGACTTGAGCACCCTGGCCTGGGTGTACGACGAGTTGCGCCGCTCGCTCGACAACGCCCACAAGGCGTTGTACCGCTACCTGAAGGAATCCGAGGCGCTCGGCAACTCCGATGTCGACAGCGTCGACCCGGCGGTGCTGCGGCAGGCGCGCACGCTGGTGCACCAGAGCGTCGGTGCGCTCGAACTGGTCGGCCTGGGCGTCGCGGCCCAGCCGCTGCGGGCGGCCGAGACCGCGATCCAGCGTTTGGCCGCACGGCCGAAGCTGATCACGCTCGCCGCCGTGCGCACGATCGAGCAGGGCTCGTTCGCGGTGCTCGACTTCCTCGCGCGGCGGCTCGCCGGCAAGGGCGTGTCGCCGCTGCTGATGTTCCCGCAGTACCGCGCCCTGCAGGAGCTGGCCGGCGCCAGCCGCGTGCACCCGGCGGACCTCTGGGGCCGCGAATGGGAATGGCATCAGCTGGCGAAGGACACTGCTGCCGAACCGCGCCAGGCCGATCTTGAGCTGATGACGCGCGTCGAGGCCGAGCTGCTGCCGCTGATGCGCGGCCCGGCGCCGGCGGCGGCGACGCGCATGAGCGAGCTGTTCGCCGGCATGGCCGCCGGCGCCAGCGAGGCGCGCACGGTGACGTTGTGGCAGCTCGCGGCCGCGTTCTTCGAAGCCCATGGCGACGGGCTGCTGCCGGCCGATGTCTACGGCAAGCGCGTCGCGTCGCGGCTGCTCGCGCAGCTGCGCGCCGGCCCGCAGGCGGACGCGTCCGACCGGCTGGCGCAGGACCTGCTCTTCTTCTGCGCGCAGGCCGCGACCAGCGGCGACAAGCCCGCCGGCCCGCGCCTGACGGCGGTGCGCAGCGCGTTCGGTCTCGCCGACGAGCCGCCGGTCGACTACCAGTCGGCACGCCTCGGCCGCTTCGATCCGGCGTGGATCGTGCAGGCGCGCAAACGCGTCGCTGCGGCGAAGGAATGCTGGTCGGCGGTCGCTGCCGGCGAGCTGCAGCGCCTGAGCGGCCTGACCGAGCCGTTCACGCTGGTCGGCGATTCGCTGCAGCGGCTGTATCCCGACGGCGAGACGCTCGCCGCGGCGCTGCAGGGCGCAGCCGCCCAGACGCTGCAATCCGGTGCCGAGCCCCCCGCCGAGCTGGCGATGGAAGTCGCGACCGCGCTGCTGTACATCGATGCCTCGCTCGAGGACGCCGATTTCGACCATCCCGACATGGCGCTGCGCGTCAGCCGGCTGGCCCAGCGCATGGAAGACGTGCGCGCCGGCCGCGACCCGGGCGCGCTCGACCGCTGGATGGAGGAGCTGTACCGCCGCGTCTCCGATCGCCAGACGATGGGCAGCGTGGTGCAGGAGCTGCGGGCGTCGCTGTCCGAGATCGAGAAGCAGATCGACCAGTACTTCCGCAATCCGGTGCAGCGCGAGCTGCTGTTCCCGGTGCCGGCGCAGCTGTCGGCAATGCGCGGCGTGCTGTCGGTGCTCGGCATGGACCAGGCGTCGCAGGCCGTGCTGCGCATGCGCGACGATGTCGACGAGCTGGCCAACACCGAGGTCGATGCGGCCCGCGCGGCCGAGGTCGGCAGCTTCGACCGGCTGGCCGACAACCTGGGCGCACTGAGCTTCCTGATCGACATGGTCAGCGTGCAACCGCAGCTGGCCAAGTCGCTGTTCCGCTTCGATCCGGCGACCGGCAACCTGAGCGCGGTGATCTCGCGTGCCGAACGCAGCAGCGGTTTCGCCGACCTCGACGCCGCGGCCGACGACGCCCCGGTGCTGGTCGAGCAGGCGCAGTCGCTGGCGTCGGTCGGCGCGCTGCCGGACGTCGACCCGCATCAGCTGACACGCGAGCTCGAGCGGCTGTCGCAGCAGGCCCGTGCCGCCGATCAGCCGGCGCTGGCCGAAGTGGCCAGCCGCGCACATTCGACGATGGCCCACGCGGCGGAGGCCGATCCGGCGTCGATCGACGCGGCGCGCCACCAGGCGCTGGCCTCGATCAACGACTTCGTCGCCGCGACGACGATCGCCGCACCGCTGGAGGTCGAACCGTCGCGTCCGGTGCCGCCGCCGAGCCCGCCGACGGCGCCCGGCGAGACCGGCCTCGAAGAAGACGCCGAGATGCGCGAGATCTTCCTCGAGGAAGCGCACGAGGTCATCGACAACGCCCAGGCCGCGCTGGCCGAGCTCAACGACAAGCCCGACGACGCTGCCGCGCTGACGACGGTGCGCCGTGCCTTCCATACGCTCAAGGGCAGCTCGCGCATGGTGGGTCTGCGCGAATTCGGCGAAGCCGGCTGGGCCTGCGAGCAGCTGTACAACGCACGCCTGGCCGACAGCGCCGCGGCCGATGGCGACCTGCGCGGCTTCACCGCCGAGGTGCTCGACCACTTCGAGCAGTGGGTCGACGCGATCGAGCAGCGCCGCGACGGCGGCTTCCGGCACCAGCCGGTCAGCCACAGCGCCGACACGCTGCGGCTGGAAGGCCGCTGGCTGCCGCTGGCGGCGAGCCTGGCAGCCGCCGCAGCGCCGGCTGCCGACGAGGTGGTGCCTGCCGCCGACGTGGTCGAAGTGATCGAGATCGTCGAACCGGCGAGCGAACCGGCCGACGAGGTCGCGCTCACGCTGCCGCTGACCGAAGCGGCGCCCGAGGTCGTTCCGCAGATCGAGGTCGTGGAGACGATCGAGCTCGGCTTGCCCGAGCTGGAGACTCCGTTCGACGGCCCGGCCGTGGCCGAACCGCTGCCGACGGCCGATGCCGAAGCGACGCTGGCGTTGCGATCCGACGACCTGCTCAGGCTGGACCTGGATGCCGAGCAAACGCTGGCGCTGCCTGCAGCCGAGCAGACACTGCCGCTGGGCGCCGAGCAGACGCTCGCGCTGAGTGCGGAGCAGACGCTCGCGCTGAACGCCGAGCAGACCCTCGCGCTGCAACCCGAAGAAACCTTGCGGCTGAGCGCCGAAGAGACGCTCGCCTTGCGGTCGCCAGCGGCAGCCGAAGACGAGCCGCCGGCGCCGACGACGGCCGATCGCGCCTCGGCGTGGCCGCCGCTCGACACCGTGGTGCCGGACTTGCCGGCCGCGTCGGACCTCGATCTGGGTTTGCCGCCGCTGGAGCCCGCGGCACCGGCTGCCGAGACCCTGCCCGCAGGCGACACGCTGGAGCCGGAATTCGAGCTCAAGCTGCCGGAGTCGATCGAGCTGGATCCCGTCGCAGCCGTCGAACCGGCCGACACGCTGTTGATCGACCTGTCGGACGAGGTCGAGCCGCTGCCGCCGATCCTCGACGACGCTGCCGTCGACGCGCCAGTGGCTGCGGTGGATGTCGCCGACGTCGTCGACGAGGCCACCGATGCACTCGACGAGTTGCTGGTGCCGGCCGCGCTGGCCGAGACCATCGAGCCGCTCGATGGCACCGATGTGCCGACCGAGGCCGTGGCCCCCGAGCTCGTCGAGCCGGCCCCGGAGGTCGATTCCGAGCTGCTCGCGCCGGACGCGATCGAGGCGCTCGGCGTGCCGGTCGAGCCGCCGGCGACCGTCGACGCTGCCGAGGCACTCGAAGATGTCCCGGTGGTCGATGTGCAGGCCGAAGCCGAAGCCGAAACCGAAACCGCTGCCGAAGCAGAAGCAGAAGCCGAAGCCGAAGCCGAAGCCGAAGCCGAAGCCGAAGCCGAAGCCGAAGCCGCCGCGCCGACCGAACCCGGCGCCCTCGAAGACGAGGCCGAGCAGGTCAAGGTCATCGGCGAGCTGCGCATCGGCATCCCGCTGTTCAACATCTACCTGAACGAAGCCGACGAGCTGTCGCGCCGGCTGTCGACCGAGCTTGCCGAGTGGACGCACGAGCAGCAGCGCCCGGTCGGCTCCACCGCCGTCGCGCTGGCGCATTCGCTGGCCGGCAGCTCGGCGACGGTCGGTTATGCCGAGCTGTCGGCGCTCGCCCGCTCGCTCGAACATGCGTTGATGCGCTCGAACGATCGTGGCCAGGGCCGTGGTGCCGAGGCGCAGGTCTTCGCCGAGACGGCGGAGGAGATCCGCCGCCTGCTGCACCAATTTGCCGCCGGCTTCCTGCGCGCGCCGGAGGCCGAGCTGGCCGACCGGCTGTACCAGATCGAGCACGCAGTCCCCGAGGCGCCGCTGGAGATCGAGCCGGCCGACGAGGTCGCTCCGGCGATCGACATCGACGCGCCGACGACGCTGATGGGCGAGCTCGGCCAGCCGGCGCTGATGCCCTTCGCGCCGCTGCCCGAAGCCGCCGCGCGGCCGGCGCCGGTGCGCGTCGACGCGCTCGATTCCGACGAGGACATCGACGAGGTCGATGCGATCGACGCTGAGCTGTTCCCGATCTTCGAGGAAGAAGGCCTCGAGCTGATCCCGCAGTTGCAGGCCCGCCTGCGCGACTGGGCGCGTCGTCCCGGCGAGCCGTCGGCCGCGTCGGCCTGCATGCGCACGCTGCACACCCTCAAGGGCGGGGCGCGCCTGGCCGGTGCGATGCGCCTGGGCGAAATGGCCCACCGCCTCGAAACCGCGATCGAGCATCTGCTCGCCGCGCAGCACGTTCATGCCGACGACATCGAGCCGCTGGTGGCGCGGGCCGATGCGATGGAAGCGCACTTCGATGCGCTGCGTCGCGGCGGCGGCGTGGTGCCTTCGGCGCACGTCGTGCATGAGCCGTCGCGGGTCGATGCGGTCGATTCCGGGCTCGAGCCGGTGCTCGAGCTCGACGCCGACTCGACGCTCGAATCGACCCTCGAGTCGACGCTCGACATGCCGCTCGGCGAAGCGCTCGAAGCGCCGCCGGAGCCGGTTGCGCCGGCGCCCCCACCGCGTGCGCCGCAGCCGCCGACCACCGCGCCTCGCGTCATCGACTGGAGCCGTTTCGAGCGCGGTGCGTCGTCCACCGCCGAGCCCGAAACCCGCCCCGGCGCGGCCACCCAGGTCGCAGCCGTGCGCGTACGCGCACCGCTGCTCGACCGGCTGGTCAACCACGCCGGCGAGGTCAGCATCACGCGGGCGCGCATCGAATCCGACGTCGGGCAGATCAAGGGCGCGCTCGGCGACCTGACCGACAACCTCGAACGCCTGCGCCGCCAGCTGCGCGACATCGAGTTGCAGGCCGAGTCGCAGATCGCCACGCGGATGGAAGCCGCGCGCGCCGCCGCGCTGGAATTCGATCCGCTGGAGATGGACCGCTTCACGCGCTTCCAGGAAATCACCCGCATGATGGCCGAGTCGGTCAACGACGTCGCCACCGTGCAGCGCGGCCTGCAGCGCACGCTGCAGTCGGCCGAGGACGAGCTGGCGACCCAGGCCCGGCTGACGCGCGACCTGCAGGACGACCTGCTGCGCACGCGCATGGTCGAGTTCGAGGGCCTGTCCGAGCGCCTGTACCGCGTCGTTCGCCAGGCGGCGAAGGAAACCGGCAAGCAGGTGCGGCTGGACATCGTCGGCGGCTCGATCGAAATCGACCGCGGCGTGCTCGACCGGATGACCGGTGCGTTCGAACACCTGCTGCGCAACAGCGTCGCGCACGGCATCGAGCTGCCGGCCGAGCGCCAGGCGCGCGGCAAGGAGCCGGCCGGCACGATCACCGTCTCGGTGACGCAGGAAGGCAACGAAGTCGGCGTCGACTTCCGCGACGATGGCGCCGGCCTGAACCTGCCGCGCATCCATGAGAAGGCCGTCGCGATGGGCTTGCTGGCTGCCGACGCGCAGCCGACTGAAGGCGAGATCGCCGCGACGATCTTCCATGCCGGGTTCTCGACCGCCGAGCAGGTCACCGGCCTCGCCGGCCGCGGCGTCGGCATGGACGTGGTGCGGGCCGACGTCAACGCGATGGGCGGCCGCATCGAGACCGCCACCGCCGCCGGCCAGGGCACCAGCTTCCGGTTGGTGCTGCCGCTGACCACTGCGGTCACGCAAGTGGTGATGCTGCGCTGCGCCGACCTGACGGTTGCCGTGCCGTCGACGCTGATCGAGATCGTGCGCCGCTTGCCGGCGGCCGAGCTGCCGGTGTGTTACCAGTCCGGCCACTACCCGTTCAGCGGCCACGATCTGCCGTTCTTCTGGCTCGGCGCACTGCTGCAGGGCACGCCGCTGGGCGTGGCGACGGGCCGCAGCGTGGCGATCATCGTCATCCGCAGTGCGGCGCAGCGCATCGCGCTGCACGTCGACGAAGTGATCGGCAACCAGGAAGTGGTCGTCAAGCACCTCGGACCGCAGTTGTCGCGCCTGCCGGGCCTGACCGGCATGACGCTGCTGCCGTCCGGCGCGCCGGCGCTGATCTACAACCCGGTCGCGCTGGCGGCGCTGTATGCCGGCAGTGCACGCGCGGCCACGCTCGCGGCGCTCGAAGCCGCGCGCCGCGGTGCCGAGCAGGTCACGCAGGAAGCCGAAGCCGAGCAGGCGCCGCTGGTGCTGGTGGTCGACGATTCGCTGACCGTGCGCCGCGTCACCCAGCGCCTGCTGCTGCGCGAGGGTTATCGCGTGACGCTGGCCAAGGACGGCCTCGACGGCCTCGAGAAGCTGGCCGACGAACTGCCCAGCGTGGTCCTGACTGACATCGAGATGCCGCGCATGGACGGCTTCGACCTGGTGCGCAACATGCGCGTCGACGCGCGGCTGGCCGGGCTGCCGGTGATCATGATCACCTCGCGCATCGCCCAGAAGCACCGCGACTATGCGGCCGAGCTCGGTGTGAACCATTACCTCGGCAAACCGTTTGCCGAGGATGAACTGCTGGGCCTGGTGGCAAACTACACGCGCCGGGTAGCGCCCGTCTAGCCGACGGCAGACGCGGCGCCCAGGTTTTCCAAGGCCCATGTCCAAGGTAGTCGACCATCTTGCCGAGCTGACCGGCTTTCGCGACCGCGACGTGCTGGACACCACGCTCGCCGGCGCGCTGCGCGACCTGCTCGAGCCGCAGCGCGTCGCGATCCACCGCTGCGTCGGCGAGGAGTCGAGCCGGCGCTGGCTGACGCGGGCCCGGCTGGCCGCGGACGAGGCGGCGGCGACCGCCGATCCGCTGTGGGTCGAGTTCGACAGCCTGCCGCGGTTGGCCGAGTTTCCCGCGCGCGTGGCGGCGATCGATACCCACGAGCCGGTCAACGTTCCCGGCACGCCGCACGTCACGATCTTCCCGCTGTTCACCGACCGTGACGTTGCCGGCGTCGTCGAGCTCGAATCGGTGGCGCCGCTGGATGTCGACCAGCTGCGCCTGGTCGTCAGCATCCTGCGCATCTACCGCAATTTCCAGAGCCTGCTCGATTACTCCGAGCGCGACACGCTGACCGGCCTGCTGAACCGCAAGACCTTCGACGAGGCGTTCTACAAGCTGTCGAGCCAGCCGGCCGAGGACAACACGGCCCCGGCGGGTGAACGACGCGTCCGGGCCAGCACGCAGGCGCACTTCATCGGCGTGCTCGACATCGACCACTTCAAGTCGGTCAACGACCGCTACGGCCACCTGATCGGCGATGAAGTGCTGCTGCTGCTGTCACGCCTGATGCGCTCGTGCTTCCGCTACCACGACCGCCTCTATCGCTTCGGCGGCGAGGAGTTCGTCGTGATGATGCGCTGCGCCAGCGATGCCGACGCCGGCCGCGCATTCGAACGGCTGCGCGCCAGCGTCGCCAGCTACCAGTTTCCGCAGGTCGGCAACATCACCGTCTCGGTCGGCTACACCGTGCTGAAGCCGGGCGACACACCGAGCTCGGCCTTCGAGCGCGCGGACAAGGCGGTCTACTGGGCCAAGACGCACGGCCGCAATCAGGTCTGCAGCCATGCCGACCTGATCGCCCGCGGCGAGCTCGCCGACGACTCGAAGGTCGGCGACGTCGAACTTTTCTGAGGCTGCCCGGCTCTGACGGCGATGCTCAGGCGCCGCCTCCTCCCGCTCGCTCTCGTCGTGCCGCTCGTCGGCACGTTTTTCTGTTCGGTGCGCGCCGGCGAGACGCCGCTCGCGCCAGAGCCGCCCCCGCCCGCGCCGGCGGTGATCGAAGTAGCGCCGCTGGCCGGCTTCTCGACCCGCGACTTCGACTGGGTCGACGCGCCGCGCCAGCGCAAGGTACCGGTGCGGCTGTACCTGCCGGACAGCGCGGCCGCCGGCAAGGCGGTGCCGCTGATCGTCTTCTCGCACGGCATCGGCGGCTCGCGCCAGGGCTACAGCTACCTCGGCCGCTTCTGGGCCAGCCGCGGCTACGCCAGCCTGCACCTGCAGCACGTCGGCAGCGATCGCGGCGTCTGGCAGGGCAATGTCTTCAATGTCGTCGGCCGCCTGCAGGCCGCGGCTCAGGAGGGCGAGGCGCTGGCGCGGGTGCACGACCTGCGCTTCGCGCTCGACCAGCTGCTCGGCGGCGAACTGGCCGCGCACATCGACGCCGAGCGCATCGTCGCCGCCGGCCATTCGTACGGCGCGAACACGACGCTGCTGGCCGTCGGCGCGCGCGTCGAGCGCGACGGCCAGCCGATCGCGCTGCGCGATGCGCGGCTGAAGGCGGCGATCGTCATCTCGGCGCCGCCGTTCTACGGCGAATCGTCGGTGCAGCGCATCCTCGGCGCGATCGAGGTGCCGAGCCTGCACGTCACGGCCACCGACGACGTGATCCGCGTGCCGGGCTACTACTCGCCGGCCGAGGACCGGCTGGCGGTCTACGAGGCGACCGGCGGCCCGCGCAAGACGCTGGCGGTCTTCGCAGGCGGCTCGCACAGCATCTTCACCGACCGCGGCGGCACCGGCGGCACGGTGCTGAACCCGCAGGTGAAGCAGGCGACGCAGGCCTTGTCGCTGGCCTTCCTGCGCAGCGTCTTCGACGGTGACGCCGCCGCGCTGGCGCAATGGCCGCAGCAGTTCGGCAGCCTGGTCTCGCGCTACAAGCATCCCGGACCCTGAGGCTGCCGCGGCGGACGCCCGCGCGATAGCGCCGGTCATAGAATGCGCAGCATGTCGTCCGACCGGATCAACCTGACCAACCAGTTCCTGATCGCCATGCCCGGCATGGCCGACGACACCTTCGCCGGTTCGGTTGTTTACCTGTGCGAGCACACCGAAAAAGGCGCGCTCGGGCTGGTGATCAACAAGCCGATCGACATCAAGCTGAAGAACCTGTTCGAGCGCATCGAGCTGAGCCTCGATTCCCCCGAGCTCGCCGAGCAGCCGGTGTTCTTCGGTGGCCCGGTGCAGACCGAACGCGGCTTCGTGCTGCACGAGCGCCTGGGCGACGCCGAGCGGCCGTACAACTCGACGCTGTCGATCCCCGGCGGGCTGGAAATGACGACCAGCAAGGACGTGCTCGAAGCGCTGTCGCAAGGCGCCGGACCGAAGAAGCTGCTGGTGACGCTGGGCTACAGCGGCTGGGGCGCCGGCCAGCTCGAGGACGAGATCGGCCGCAACGGCTGGATCACCGTCGACGCGCAGCGCGAGATCATCTTCGACACGCCGATCGAGCAGCGTTACGACCGCGCGCTGTCCTTGCTGGGCATCGATCCGCGCATGCTGAGCCAGGAGGCCGGGCACGCATGAGTGGTGGCGCTGCAATCGAGCGCCCGCTGTCGTTCCTGGCTTTCGATTTCGGCACGCAGCGCGTCGGCGTCGCCACCGGCAACACGCTGCTCGGCCAGGCCAGCGCCATGACGACGATTGCCGAAACCGGTGCTGCGCGCTTCAACCGCATCGGTGCCCTGATCGCCGAGTGGCAGCCGGCGGCGCTGGTCGTCGGCGTGCCCTACCACCCGGACGGTGCGCCGCACGACAATACGCGCCGCGCGCAGCGCTTCGCCCGCCAACTGCACGGCCGCTTCGGCCTGCCGGTGCACGAGGTCGACGAGCGCTACTCGACGACCGAAGCCGCGCGCGACGGCGGCCCCGATGTCGATGCCGCGTCTGCGGCCGTGATCCTCGACCAATACCTTCGAGACCTGCGATGAGCACCCTGACCCTCGATGCCGAGGCGCTGTACGCCGAGCTGCGCGCCGGCGTGCGCGGCCTGTGGCGGCCGGAGATGAGCCTGCTGGGCATCTGGTCCGGCGGCGCCTGGCTCGCCGAGCGCCTGCAGGCCGACTTGCAGCTGCCGGGCAAACCCGGCGTGATCTCCAGCACGCTGCACCGCGACGACTTCGGCGAGCGCGGGCTCGCCTCCGGTGTCGACCCGACGAAGATCCCGTTCGCCGTCGACGGTGCGCACATCCTGCTGCTCGACGACGTGCTCTACACCGGCCGCACCATCCGCGCGGTGCTCAACGAGCTGTTCGACTTCGGCCGCCCGGCCAGCGTGACGCTGGCGGTGCTGGTCGACCGCGGCAGCCGCGAGCTGCCGATCCAGCCCGCCTTCGCCGCCGCCAAGGTCGTGCTGCCGGCCGAGCAGCGGCTGTCGCTGGCCCGCGCCGACGACGGGCGCTTCGCGTTCTCCGTTCGAGCAAAGCAAGACTGATGCTGCACAAACGCAATCCGCAGCTCAACCCGCACGGCGAGCTGATCCACCTGCTGTCGATCGAGGGCCTGCCGCGCGAAGTGCTCGTGCACATCCTCGACACCGCCGGCACCTTCCTGTCGGTCAACGAGCGCGAGGTCAAGAAGGTGCCGCTGCTGCGCGGCAAGAGCGTCTTCAACCTGTTCTTCGAGAACTCGACGCGCACCCGCACGACCTTCGAGATCGCCGCCAAACGCCTGTCGGCCGACGTCATCAACCTCGACATCGCACGCTCGTCGACCGCCAAGGGCGAGAGCCTGCTCGACACGATCGCCAACCTGTCGGCGATGCATGCCGACATGTTCGTCGTGCGCCACGGCGAATCGGGCGCGCCCTACCTGATCTCGCAGCACTGCGCGCCGCACGTGCACGTCGTCAACGCCGGCGACGGCCGCCATGCGCACCCGACCCAAGGGCTGCTCGACATGTACACGATCCGCCACTTCAAACGCGACTTCCGGCAGCTGTCGGTGGCCATCGTCGGCGACATCGTGCACTCGCGCGTCGCGCGCTCGGACATCCATGCGCTGACGATCCTCGGCGTGCCCGACATCCGCGCGGTCGGCCCGAAGACGCTGGTGCCGGGCGACCTTCAAGGCATGGGCGTGCGCGTCTGCCACGACATGGCCGAAGGCGTGCGCGATGCCGACGTGATCATCATGCTCAGGCTGCAGAACGAACGCATGAGCGGCGCGCTGCTGCCCTCGGCCGGCGAGTTCTTCAAGAACTACGGCCTCACCGACGACAAGCTCGCGCTCGCCAAGCCCGATGCGATCGTCATGCATCCAGGGCCCATCAACCGCGGCGTCGAGATCGACTCGTCGGTCGCCGACGGCACGCACAGCGTGATCCTGCCGCAGGTCACCTTCGGCATCGCGGTGCGCATGGCGGTGATGTCGATCATCGCGGGCAACGAAGCATGAAGATCCTGATCAAGAACGGCCGGGTGATCGACCCCGCCTCGGGCCGCGACGAGACCACCGACCTGGCGATCGCCGCCGGCCGCATCGTGTCGATCGGCCGCATCGGCGCCGACTTCGACGCCAGCCGGGTGATCGATGCCAGCGGCTGCGTCGTCGCGCCGGGTCTTGTCGACCTGGCCGCGCGGCTGCGCGAGCCGGGCCACGAGCACGAGGGCATGCTCGAGAGCGAGCTGAACGCCGCGGCGGCCGGCGGCGTGACCAGCCTCGTCTGCCCGCCCGACACCGACCCGACGCTCGACGAGCCGGGCCTGGTCGAGATGCTGAAGTTCCGCGCCCGCAAGCTGTCGTTGTGCCGGCTGTTCCCGCTCGGCGCGCTGACGCGCGGCCTCGAGGGCGCGGTGCTGACCGAGATGGCCGAGCTGACCGAGGCCGGCTGCGTCGGCTTCTCGCAGGCCGAGACGCCGGTGCGCGACACGCTGGTGCTGATGCGCGCGCTGCAGTACGCGTCGACCTTCGGCTACAGCGTTTGGTTGCGGCCGCAGGACGCCTGGCTCGGCCAGGGCGTCGCGGCCAGCGGCGCGGTGGCGACCCGGCTCGGGCTGGCCGGCGTGCCGGTGGCCGCCGAGACGATCGCGCTGCAGACGATCATCGAGCTGCAGCGCATCACCGGCGCGCGCGTGCACCTGTGCCGGCTGTCGAGCGCCGCCGGCGTCGCGCTGGTGCGGGCCGCGAAGGCGGAGGGGCTGCCGCTCACCGCCGACGTCAGCATCAACTCGCTGCACCTGACCGATGTCGACATCGGCTACTTCAATTCGGCGATGCGGCTGACGCCGCCGCTGCGCCAGGGCGCCGACCGCGACGCGCTGCGCGCCGCGCTGGCCGACGGCACGCTCGATGCGCTGGTCTCCGACCACACGCCGGTCGACGAGGATGCCAAGCATCTGCCGTTCGCCGAGGCCGAGCCCGGCGCGACCGGCCTCGAGCTGCTGCTGAGCCTGGCGCTGAAGTGGGGCGACGAGGCCGGCCTCGCGCTGCCGGCGACCTTGGCACGCGTGACCAGCGAGCCGGTGCGCGTGCTCGGTGACGCGCTGGGCTCGCTGGCCTCGAGCGCCGGCCGGCTGATCGAAGGTGGCGTCGGCGACGTCTGCATCTTCGATCCGGACCAGACCTGGACCGTCGTGCCGCCCTCGCTGCGCAGCCAGGGCCGGCACACGCCGTTCAACTTCGCGGCCACCGGCATGGCCTTGCCGGGCCGCGTGCGCGCGACGCTGGTCGCCGGCACCGTGGCCTTCGAGGCCTGATCCGGCACGGCGATGGCGACCTGGGGACGGCGGCTGCGCGCCGCAGGGCGCCTCGTGCGCGTCGCGATGCATGTCGGCCACGGCATGGCCATCGTTGCGCTGCGCTGGCGCACGCTCGATGCCGCCGGCCGTCAGGCGCGCATCGGCTGGTGGGCCGCCAAGCTGCTGCGCCTGCTCGGCCTGCAGCCGGTGGTCGAAGGCGGCGTGCGCAGCGGCGCGGTGCTGCTGCTGGCCAACCACGTCTCGTGGCTCGACATCCTGGCGATCCACGCCGCCTGCCCGCGTGCGCGCTTCGTCTCGAAAGCCGACGTGCGCCAGTGGCCGCTGCTGGGCTGGCTGGTCGGCGCGGTCGGCACGCTGTTCATCGAGCGTGAGCGCAAGCGCGATGCGCTGCGCGTCGTGCACCAGATGGCGGCTGCGCTGGAGCGCGGTGACGCGGTGGCCGTCTTTCCCGAAGGCACGACCGGCGACGGCGCGGCGCTGCTGCCCTTCCATGCCAACCTGCTGCAGGCGGCAATCGCCACCGGCGTGCCGGCGCAGCCGCTGGTGCTGCGCTACGCCGCACCGGGCGAGCGCTTCAGTCCGGTGGTGGCCTGGCTCGGCGAGACCACGCTGATTGACAGCCTGTGGTCGGTGGCCTGCGCCGACGGCCTGCAGGTGCACATCCGCGCGCTGCCGCCCCTCGGCACCCGCCACGCCGACCGGCGCGCGCTGGCTCTTCACGTCCGCACGCTGATCGACCAGGCGCTGCACCCCGATCACAATGCGTCGCAGGAGATGCGATGAGTCCTGCGCTGCTGTTGGCCTTCGACGATGAGTGGCGTCTCGCGCAGGCCCTGGCCGCCGCGCTGGCGCTGCCGCTCGAGCGCATCGAGCGCCATCGTTTCCCCGACGGCGAGCTCAAGCTCACGCTGCCGCCCGCGCTACCCGAGAGCGTGCTGCTGCTGCGCGGCCTGCACCAGCCGAATCACAAGCTGGTCGAGATCCTGATCGCCGCGCCGGCGGCCCGCGAGCTCGGCGCGCGCAGCGTGCTGCTGGTCAGCCCGTACCTCGCCTACATGCGCCAGGACATCGCCTTCACGCCCGGCGAAGCGGTCAGCCAGCGTCACATTGCCGGCTTGCTGGCGCGCGAAGTGGACGCTCTGGTGACGATCGACCCGCACCTGCATCGCATCCAATCGCTCGACGACGTGATGCCCGGCTGCCGCGCCGTCTCGGTCACCGCGGCGCGCGCGCTCGGCGCCTGGGTGCAGCGCGAGGTGCCGCAGGCGCTGCTGTTGGGTCCCGACGAGGAGGCGCTGCAGTGGGTCGCCGAAGCCGGCCGCGCGTTCGGGCTGGACTACGCCACTTGCCACAAGCAGCGCCGCGGCGATCGCGACGTGCATGTCACGCTCCCGCCCACGCTGCCGCTCGCCGGCCGCGCCATCGTGCTGATGGACGACGTGGCCAGCACCGGCCGCACGCTGATCGAGGCCACGCTGGCCTGCCTGGCGGCTGGAGCGGCCAGCGTCGACGTCGCGGTCACGCATGCGCTGTTCGTCGGCGATGCCTATGCGCAGCTGCGCGCTTCCGGCGTGCGCCATGTCTGGGCCAGCGACGCCGTGCCGCACGAATCCGCGGTGATCCCGGTCGCGCCGCTGCTGGCCGACGCGGTGCGCGGCCTCGCAGCGGGTACGGGTAGCACCGGCTAGGCGAACGCTGACTTCGCCCTTACAGTGGGCGCGCCGTTGGGACGGCGAAGGAGCGCACGGAATTGGCGTCGCAACTCCTCAGGCTGGTGTCCAGCCAGTTGAAGGTGGGCGCAGCGCTGCCATTCGGAGTCCGCGACGAGCACGGCAAGCTGCTGCTGGCGCGCGGCCAGGTCATCGACAACGAGCAGCAGCTCGCGGCGCTGATGGCACGCGGCCTGTATGCCGACCAGGAAGAGGTCAAAGCCTACAAGGAAGGCCGCAGCAAGGAGGCCGACAACGCCGGTGGTCGCCGCCGCACGCTGTTCGATCTGTGGGAACAGTCCGCCTGGCATCTTGACCGTTTGCTCAAGAGCATCGACGAACCCGATTTCCCGGCTCGCTGCGACGAGTTCGCGACGCTGCAGATGGACCTGGTGCAGCGCGACGTCGACATCGCGATCTTCCTGTCGGTGCGCCAGGACCCGCGCCGCCTGCCGCTGTACGGCCTGACGCATGCGCTGAACACGGCGCTGGTCTGCCAGCTGATGGGCCAGCGCGTCGGCTGGGAACCCGGCGCGGTGCGCAGCCTGGTCAAGGCGGCGCTGACGATGAACCTCACCATCAGCGAGCTGCAGGGCCGCATCGCGACGATGGGGCGCATCACCGATCCGCAGCGCGAGCAGGTGCGCGCGCATCCGCAGGCCGCGGCCGACAAGCTGCGCGCCGCCGGCGTCGACGATCCGCGCTGGCTCGAGGCGGTGCAGCAACACCACGAGCGCAAGGGTCCCGGCGGTTACCCGCAGCAGCTCACGAACATCGCCGAAACGGCGATCGCTCTGCGCATGGCCGATGTTTTCATCGCCAAGATCAGCGCCCGCACGGATCGCCCAGCGCTGTCGATCCAGGACGCGGCGCGGCAGATGTTCGCTGAAGCCGGCGGCAGCCCGCTGGCCTCGGCGATCATCAAGGAGTACGGCATCTTTCCGCCCGGCAACGTGGTGCAGCTCGTCTCCGGCGAACAGGCAGTGGTGATCCGCCGCGGCGGCACCGCGCTGACGCCGCTGGCCGCGGCGATCACCGACAAGTCCGGCACGCCCACCGTCACGACGATGCGCCGCGACACCGGCCAGCCGGGTTATGCGATCAAGGGTGCGGTGACCGACACCTCGCTGGTGCAGCGGGTGCCGCCGGAGCGCTTGTACGGGCTGGCCGAATAACGCCGATCAAGCGCGGCCCTGGTTGGCGACCGCCGCCGCGGCCCGCGCGACGGCTTCCGGGTCGCCGAGGTATTCGCGGCGGATCGGCTTCAGATCGGCATCAAGCTCGTAGACCAGCGGCACGCCGTTCGGAATGTTCAGGCCGACGATGTCGGCATCGCTGATGCCGTCGAGGTACTTCACCAGCGCGCGGATCGAGTTGCCGTGGGCCGAGATCAGCAGCCGCTGGCCGCTGCGGATCGCCGGCGCGAGCACCTCGTTCCAGCACGGCAGCACGCGTTCGACGGTGTCCTTCAGGCACTCGGTCAGCGGGATCTGCTCGGGCGCGAGCTGCGCGTAGCGCGGGTCCTGGCGCTGGCCGCGCGGGTCGCCCGGGTCGAGTGCCGGCGGCGGCGTGTCGTAGCTGCGGCGCCAGACCAGCACCTGTTCGTCACCGTACTCGCGCGCCATGTCGGCCTTGTTCAGCCCCTGCAGCGCGCCGTAGTGGCGCTCGTTCAATCGCCAGTCGTTGACGATCGGCAGCCAGGTGCGGTCGAGCTCCTCGAGCGCGTGCCACAGCGTCCAGATCGCACGCTTGAGCACCGAGGTGTAGCAGACGTCGAATTCGAAGCCCGCGGCCTTCAGCAGCCGGCCGCCTTCCTGCGCCTGCGCGACGCCGGTGGGCGTCAGCCCGACGTCGGTCCAGCCGGTGAAGCGGTTCTCGAGATTCCAGGTCGATTCACCATGGCGGATCAGCACGAGCTTGTACATGAGGGCGGTTCGAAGGCGACGGCAAAGGGGCGAATTCTATAATCCAGCCCCTTTCGAGACGCCTGCCGACTGACGCCCGTGAAATTCATCATCGATAACTGGATGCTCATCCTGCTGGCCGCCACCTCGGGTGGCCTGCTGCTGTGGCAGACGCTGCAGAAGAGCCAGATGGGCGCCGTCGGCACCGCCGAAGCGGTGCGGCTGATCAACCGCGAAAAAGGCGTGCTGGTCGATGTCAGCGAGCCGGCCGAGTACGCCGCCGGCCATGCGGCCGGTGCGCGCCACATCCCGTTCGCCTCGCTCGAGGGCTCGAAGGACCTGCCGTCGAACAAGACGCTGCCGGTGCTGCTGATGTGCCCCACCGGCGCGCGCGCCAGCCGCGCCGCCGGGCAGCTGCGCAAGGCCGGCTACGAGAAGGCCGTCGCCGTCGCCGGCGGCCTGAATGCCTGGCGCGAAGCCAACCTGCCGGTCCAGAAGGGCGCCTGAAGCTTTTGGCCCGAAGTCGGGCATGACCGAGCTTCTGCAGGGAAATCCGGACCTCGGGACAATTGCGCATCGCCACTGATCGCCCAAGTTGTCCCGATGAATGCCGTCCGCATGTACACCACGCAGGTCTGTCCGTACTGCATCCGCGCCAAGGCGCTGCTCAAGCAGCGCGGCGTCGAGCGGATCGACGAGGTGCGGGTTGACCTGAACCCGTCCGAGCGCGACCGCATGATCGAGCTGACCGGGCGCCGCACGGTGCCGCAGATCTTCATCGGCGACACCCATGTGGGCGGCTGTGACGACCTGATGCAGCTCGACCGCAACGGCGGGCTGGTGCCGCTGCTGAAGCAGGCCTGAGAGCGATAATCCGCGCCGCAGCCAGCCCGCCCCGACAGAGACGGTGGCGGGCTTTTCCATTTCCTACACGACCAAGCAACGCTCATCATGGCCGACCAAGACGCAACCCCGGTGTTCCAGATCCAGCGCATGTACCTGAAGGATCTGTCGCTCGAGCAGCCGAACTCGCCGCAGATCCTGCTCGAGCAGCAGCAGCCGCAGGTCGACATCAACCTGGCGATGGCCGCCGGCGGGATCGCCGAGGGTGTCTACGAGGTCACCGTGACCGCCACGGTGACGACCAAGCTGGTCGACCGCACGCTGTTCCTGATCGAGGCCAAGCAGGCCGGCATCTTCGAGATCCGCAACGTGCCCGAGGACCAGCTGCAGGGCATCCTCAGCATCGTCTGCCCGCAGATGATCTACCCCTACCTGCGCGCGATCGTGTCGGACGTCTGCACCCGTGCCGGCTTCCCGCCGATCATGCTGACCGAGGTCAATTTCCAGGCGATGTTCGAGGCCCAGCAGGCGCAGGCGCAGAACGGCAATGGCAGCGGCGTGCTGAGCAGCGCGAACTGAAGATGGCCCCCAAGCTCACTGCGTTCGCTGCCCCCCGTGGGGGCGCAGCGCCCTTGGGGCGGCCCGGCGGGCGCTGACGCCGATGCGCATCAGCGTGCTCGGCGCCGGGGCCTGGGGCACGGCGCTTGCCGTCGCCGCGGCGGCCCGCCACGATGAGGTGATGTTGTGGGCACGTGACCCGGCTCAGGCCGTCGCGCTGCGTGCCACCGGCTGCAACCAACGCTACCTGCCCGAGGTGCTGCTGCCGGCGGCGCTGTCGGTGGTCGACGACTATGCGCTGGCCCTGGCGCACGCCGGCGACGACGGCCTGCTGGTGATCGCCACGCCGATGGCCGGCCTGCGCGAGCAGCTGTTGCGGCTGCCGGCGGCGGCCAGCGTCGTGTGGTTGTGCAAGGGCTTCGAGAGCACGACAGGTGCACTCGGCCACGAGATCGCGCGCGAGTTGCGGCCGCAGGCGCACGCCGGCGTGCTGTCGGGTCCGAGCTTCGCGCTCGAGGTGGCGCGCGGGCAGCCGACCGCGCTGGTCGCGGCCAGCGCCGACGAAGCGCTCACCACGCTCGCCGTGCAGGCCTTTCACAGCGAGAGCCTGCGCGTCTACACGTCGACCGATGCGATCGGTGTCGAGGTCGGCGGCGCGGTCAAGAACGTGCTGGCGATCGCCACTGGCATCGCCGATGGCCTCGGGCTCGGGCTCAATGCGCGCGCGGCGCTGGTCACCCGCGGCCTGGCCGAGATGACGCGCCTCGGGCTGGCGCTGGGCGCCAAGGCCGAGACCTTCATGGGCTTGTCGGGCCTGGGCGACCTGGTGCTGACTGCCACCGGCGACCTGTCGCGCAACCGCAAGGTCGGCCTGCTGCTGGCCGCGGGCGAACCGCTGCCGCAGATCCTCGCGCGGCTCGGCCACGTCGCCGAGGGCGTGCCCACCGCGCCGACGGTGCAGGCGCGGGCGCGCTCGCTCGGCGTCGAGATGCCGATCACCGATGCGGTCGTTGCCGTGCTCGACGGCCGGCTGGCGCCGGCGCAGGCCCTGCGCCAGCTGATGGGCCGCGAAGCCCGCCCCGAGACCGAGGATCAGTCCCCGCCCGCGTAGCCCTGCTGACGCCAGGCCTCGAACACCACCACCGCGACGGTGTTGCTCAGGTTCAGGCTGCGCTGGCCGGCGCGCATCGGCAGGCGCACGCGCTGCTCGGGTGCGAAGTCCGCGAGCACCTCGTCGGCCAAGCCGGCGGTCTCGCTGCCGAACACCAGCCAGTCGCCCGGTTGCCAGGCCATGGTCGCGAAGCGTCCGGTGCCGCGCGTGCTGAACGCGAAGCGGCGGCCGCCGTCGGCGCGCTGCGCCTCGCGCAGCGCGGACCAGTCGGCATGACGGTGCACCGCGGCGTACTCGTGGTAGTCGAGCCCGGCGCGTCGCAGCAGCTTGTCTTCCATCGCGAAGCCGAGCGGTTCGACCAGGTGCAGCGTGCACCCCGTGTTGGCGGCCAGGCGGATCACGTTGCCGGTGTTCGGCGGGATCTCCGGGTGCACAAGGACGATGTGGAACATGGCAGCGCGATTGTCGATGTCAGTCGTGGGGATCGGGCGTGCGCGCGACCACCCACACGTCGACGCTCGCCGCGCCCGCCTGGCGCAGCACCTCGGCGGCCGCGGCCACGGTGGCGCCGGTGGTCAACACGTCGTCGACGAGCGCGATGCGGCGCCCGTGCAGCGTTGCCACGCGCGACGGCTCGATCCACATCGCATCGCGCAGGTTCGCCGCCCGTTCGCGGCGCGACAGGCCGACCTGGTGCGCGGTGTCGCGCAGCCGCAGCAGCGCATCGGCCCGGGCGGCAAGCCCGCAGCCGCGCGCCACACGGCGCGCGATCTCCCACGCCTGGTGGTGGCCGCGCTCGGCCAGCCGCGCGGCGCTCAGCGGCACCGGCAGCACGAGGTCGACCCGCAGTCCATCGGCTCGTTCGACGGCCGTCTGCAGCGCCAGCGCGAGGGCCGGCGCCAGCTCGACCTGGGCGTGGAACTTGAATGCCGTGATCAGCCGGTCCCACGGAAAGCCGTAGTCGCCGGCGCACAGGCAGCGTTCGAAGGGTGGCGGCTCGCGCAGGCAATCGGCGCAGCGTGCCACGGCAAGGCCGAGACGGCGGGCGCAGCTGCCGCAACGGGGGACCGGCGCGCTGAAGCGCTGCAGGCAATCGGCGCACAGCGCCTGCGTCGTCCAGCCGCGGCACAGCGGGCATTGACGCGGCCAGCCCGGCCGGCCGCTGGACGCGGCGGCCGGCGCGCTGCGCGGCCGCGGAGTCGACGACATCGGCTCAATATACTGCCCGCCCTATGCCCGAATCGCCGCGTACCGACGCCCGCGCCGTGGCGCGGGTGCTCGATCGCCTGGCGCGTGCGGACGGTGCGCCGTGGCTGCACCAGGAAGTCGCGCGGCGCATGGCCGAGCGCGTGCCGCTGATCCGCCAGCCGCCCGCGCAGTGGCTCGACTGGTGGGGCTTTCTTGGCGGCAGCGCGCCGGCCGTGGCGCAGGTGCTGCCGGCGGCGCAGCGGCGCGTCGTCGAGCCGACCGCAGCCCTCGCCGAGCGCAGCCGCCAGGCGCAGCGCGTGCGCGGCTGGCGGCGCTGGCTGCCGGCGGGAGCCCTGCCGCCGGTCTGGCGGGAGCACGAGGCACCGCCGCAATCGGCGCCGATGCTGTGGGCCAACATGGTGCTGCACTGGTCGCCGCAGCCGCAGGCGCTGCTGGCGCGCTGGCATGCGGCGCTCGCGCCCGACGGCTTCCTGATGTTCTCGACGCTCGGGCCCAATACCTTGAGTGAGCTGCGGGCGCTGTACGCCGACTGCGGCTGGCCGGCGCCGCATCCGCCGTTCACCGACATGCACGACATCGGCGACCAGCTGGTGCACGGCGGCTTCGCCGATCCGGTGATGGACCAGGAGACGTTGACGCTGAGCTGGTCCTCGCCCGAGGTGCTGCTGGCCGAGCTGCGCAGCCTGGGCGGCCACATCGGCCTCGAGCGCACGGCCGGCTTGCGCACACCGCGCTGGCATGCGCAGCTGAAACGCAAGCTCGCCGAGCGCGCCGATGCGAACGGCCGCATCGCGCTGCGCTTCGAGCTCGTCTACGGCCACGCCTTCAAGGCCGCACCGAAGCCGGCCCCGGGCGCGCCGGTGGCGATTCCGCTCGACGATCTGCGCGCGTCGTTGCGCGCACACCGCAAGGGGCCGGCCGAGTCGTAGCCGTTGGTTAGAATCCCGCGGTTCAGCCGCCCTCGGGCATCGATCCGCAGATCCGGCTGCACGACCAAAAGCAGCACCGCTGCGCGCCTTCTTCCCAGCCATGACCGCCACCCTCGCTCCCAGCCCCTGGCCTGCGCCGCCTGCAGCCCGCCCCAATGGCGGTGAAGGCGGCTGGCGCTTCGGCCGGCGCGGCAGCGCGGCCGACAGCTGGTCGTGGGACCTGCGCCGCAATTGTTCGATCTCGCCGCGGCAGCTGCTGTCGGCCTATGGCCTGCTGTGCGCGATCGCGCTGACCATCGCGCTCGGTTTCTGGAGCCAGGGCGTGCCCTCGGTGCTGCTGTTCGCCGGCATCGAGCTGCTGGCGGTCGGTGCGGCGATGCTGGTGATGGCCCGCCATGCCGGCGATCGCGAATTGATCACGCTGGCCGGCCGCGAGATGGCGGTCGAGCAGTACGTCGGGCCGCGGGTGGAATGCACGCGCCTGCGCGCCGACTGGGTGCGCGTCGAGCCGGCGGCAGGTGCCGGCTCGCTGGTGGAGTTGTCGGGCGAGGGGCGTTGCGTGCGGATCGGTCGCCATGTGCGGCCCGAGCTGCGCGACGAACTGGCCGAGGAGCTGCGCCGTGCGCTGCGCTTGTCGCAGGCGGGCGGCGAACGGGATTGGGATCAGGAACTTCAAGCATGACGATGAACACGACAAAGACGCTTTGCCATCGCATCGCCGGCGCCGGAATCGGCATGGCGACCCTGCTGGCGGCCCAGGCTGCGCAGGCTGCCGCCGCGGCGGGTGACCTGCCCGGCGGGCCGAAGAACAACCAGCTCGACCTGCACGATCCGGTGACGCGCATCGCGTCGGACATCCAGGTGCTGCACTACTTCATGCTGGTGGTGTGCGTCGTGATCTTCGTCGCCGTCTTCGGCGTGATGTTCTATTCGATCTTCAAGCACCGCAAGTCGCGCGGCGCGAAGCCGGCGAACTTCCATGAAAGCGTGATCGTCGAGATCGCCTGGACCATCGTGCCGTTCGCGATCGTCATCGTGATGGGCATGGCCGCGACGCGCACCGTCGTCGCGATGAAGGACACCAGCAACGCCGACCTGACGATCAAGACCACCGGCTACCAGTGGAAGTGGGGCTACGACTACCTCAAGGGCGAGGGCGAGGGCATCGGCTTCATGTCGACGCTGGACGTCTCGCAGCGCCTGCTGTCCGACCAGGCCAAGCCGGCCGGCGACAACTACCTGCTGAAGGTCGACAACCCGCTGGTGGTGCCGGTCAACAAGAAGATCCGCATCATCACCACCGCCAACGACGTGATCCACGCCTGGATGGTGCCGGCCTTCGCCGTCAAGCAGGACGCGATCCCCGGCTTCGTGCGCGATGCCTGGTTCCGCGCCGAGAAGACCGGCGACTTCTACGGCCAGTGCGTCGAGCTGTGCGGCAAGGAGCACGCCTACATGCCGATCCACGTCAAGGTCGTCTCGCAGGCCGAGTACACCGCCTGGGTCGACAGCAAGAAGAAGGAAATCGCCGCCAAGGCCGACGATCCGAGCAAGACCTGGACGCTCGACGAGCTGATCACCCGCGGCCAGAAGGTCTATGCCGCGAACTGCGCGGTCTGCCACAAGCCCGATGGTTCGGGCGCCGGCCCGATCAAGGCCCTCGACGGTTCGGCCGTGGTGAAGGACGCCGACAAGCTGAAGGAAATCGGCATCGTGCTGAACGGCAAGGGCGGCATGCCGGCCTGGAAGACGCTGTCCGACACCGAGCTCGCCGCGGTCATCAGCTACACGAAGAACGCCTGGTCGAACAAGACCAACCAGATCGTTCAGCCGGCCGACGTCGTCGCTGCGCGCAAGTAATTCCAAAGCAAAAGATCGCTGAAAGGCCCCGCCAATGAGCGCCGTCCTCCCGCCTCACGCCGCGCACGACCACGACCACGCGCACGACCATCACGACCACCACGCGCCGCACGGCTGGCGCCGCTGGCTGTTCGCGACGAACCACAAGGACATCGGCACGATGTACCTGCTGTTCTCGTTCGCGATGCTGATGATCGGCGGCGTGCTCGCGCTGTGCATCCGCGCCGAGCTGTTCCAGCCCGGCCTGCAGTTCTTCAACCCGGAGCTGTTCAACTCGTTCACCACGATGCACGGGCTGATCATGGTCTTCGGCGCGATCATGCCGGCCTTCGTCGGCTTCGCGAACTGGATGATCCCGCTGCAGATCGGCGCGTCGGACATGGCTTTCGCGCGCATGAACAACCTGAGCTTCTGGCTGCTGATCCCGGCAGCGACGATGCTCGTGGCCTCGTTCTTCATGCCCGGCGGCGCGCCGGCGGCCGGCTGGACGCTCTATGCGCCGCTGACGCTGCAGATGGGCCCGTCGATGGACGCCGGCATCTTCGCGATGCACATCATGGGCGCGTCGTCGATCATGGGCTCGATCAACATCATCGTCACGATCCTGAACATGCGCGCGCCCGGCATGACGCTGATGAAGATGCCGCTGTTCGCCTGGACCTGGCTGATCACCGCCTACCTGCTGATCGCGGTGATGCCGGTGCTCGCCGGCGCGATCACGATGACGCTGACCGACCGCCACTTCGGCACCAGCTTCTTCAGCCCGGCCGGCGGCGGCGACCCGGTGATGTACCAGCACATCTTCTGGTTCTTCGGCCACCCCGAGGTCTACATCATGATCCTGCCGGCGTTCGGGATCGTCAGCGCGATCATCCCGGCCTTCGCCCGCAAGCGCCTGTTCGGCTACACGTCGATGGTCTACGCCACGGCCTCGATCGCCATCCTGTCGTTCATCGTGTGGGCGCACCACATGTACGTCACCGGCATGCCGGTGACGGGGCAGCTGTTCTTCATGTACGCGACGATGCTGATCGCGGTGCCCACCGGCGTGAAGATCTTCAACTGGATCGCCACGATGTGGCGCGGCTCGATGACCTTCGAGACGCCGATGCTGTTCGCGATCGGCTTCCTGTTCGTCTTCACGATGGGCGGTTTCACCGGGCTGATCCTGGCGATGGCGCCGATCGACATCCAGCTGCAGGACACCTACTACGTCGTCGCCCACTTCCACTACGTGCTGGTCGCCGGCTCGCTGTACGCGCTGTTTGCCGGCGTCTACTACTGGGGCCCGAAGTGGACCGGCGTGATGTACAGCGAAGTGCGCGGCAAGATCCACTTCTGGGGCTCGTTGATCTTCTTCAACGTGACCTTCTTCCCGATGCACTTCCTGGGTCTGGCCGGCATGCCGCGCCGCTATGCCGACTACCCGCTGCAGTTCACCGATTTCAACGCACTGGCCACGATCGGCGCCTTCGGCTTCGGCCTGATGCAGGTCTACTTCTTCCTGTTCGTCTGCGTGCCGATGATGCGCGGCAAGGGTGAGCCGGCACCGCAGAAGCCGTGGGAAGCCGCCGAAGGCCTGGAGTGGGAGATCCCGTCGCCGGCGCCGTTCCACACCTTCGAGACGCCGCCCAAGCTCGACGCGACGGCGACCAAGGTGATCGGCTAAAGGCACATGACCATGGCGACGACGCCCACCGACGCGCAACGCAAGGCGAACCGCCGCCTGGCGTGGGCGCTGGCATCGGCTGCGCTGGTGTTCGGTCTCGGCTTCATCGCCAAGATCGTGCTGCTCGGCCGCTGACGCGGCGGCCGCCGACACACAAAGGACGCGTCACCATGCCGTCGCCGAAGCCGGGCCTGCTGCACCGCGACAACCGTCGCATGCTGGGCAAGCTCGCCGTCGTCGCGGTGGCGATGTTCGGCTTCGCGTATGCGCTGGTGCCGCTGTACTACACGATCTGCGAGGCGCTCGGCATCAACGTGCTGTCGGTGAGCGAACGGCTGACGTCGTCGGGGCTGACCGGCGCGCGCGAGCGCAAGGCCAGCACGCAGGTCGACTACTCGCGCAAGATCACGATCGAGTTCGACGCCAACGCGCGCGGGCCCTGGGATTTCAAGCCGGCGCAGCGCTCGGTCAGCGTGCACCCGGGCGAGCTGACGACGGTGATGTACGAGTTCACGAACGTGCAGAACCGGACGATGGCCGCCCAGGCGATCCCGAGTTATGCGCCGATGCAGGCCTCGTCGCACTTCAACAAGCTCGAGTGCTTCTGCTTCAACGAGTACGTGCTTCAAGCCGGCGAGCGCAAGCAGTGGCCGGTGGTCTTCTACGTCGACCCGAAGCTGCCGAAGGACGTCACGACGATCACGCTGTCGTACACCTTCTTCGAGGTCAGCGGCAAGGTCGCGGCGGGGAAGGATTCGTGAGCGCCGCCATGAGCGAGGACCTGAAGAACGCCGCCGCCCGCAAGGGTTCGTTCCTGCAGACGATCCGCGCGGTGGCCTGGTCGTTCTTCGGCGTGCGCCGCTCGGCCGACTACGAGCAGGACGTCGAGAAGCTGAATCCGGTGCACGTGATCATCGCCGGCATCATCGGCGCGCTGGTCTTCATCGGCGCGCTGGTGCTGCTGGTGCGTTGGGTCGTGGGCAGCGGCGTGGCCGGCTAGGCCGCCGCTGGCGAAGAGAGTTATTGGTTTCGAGGAGAGCACAAAGATGTCCGCAGCAACGCCGCAGGGCGTGACCCCTTACTACTTCGTGCCGAGCCCGTCGCGGCATCCGGCGATGGCCGCGTTCGGCCTGTTCCTCGTCATCCTCGGCGCCGGCCAGTGGATCAACGGCGCGGACTGGGGCAAGTGGTCGCTGGCCGCCGGCCTGCTGGTCTGGCTGTCGACGCTGTACTTCTGGTTCCGCGACGCGATCGGCGAGAGCGAGAGCGGGCTGTACTCCGAGCGCGTCGATGCCTCGTACCGCTGGAGCATGAGCTGGTTCATCTTCTCCGAGGTGATGTTCTTCGCGGCCTTCTTCGGCGCGCTCTACTGGGCGCGGGTGTTCGCGATCCCGATGCTCGGCGACCTCGACCACCAGGTGCTGTGGCCCGACTTCAGGGCCGTCTGGCCGAGCGTTTCGCCGGGCGCCACCGCCTCGCCGGCGGACATCGTCGAGCCCTTCCGCATCATGGGCCCGTGGCCGATCCCGACGATCAACACCTGCATCCTGCTGACCTCCGGCGCGACGCTGACGATCGCCCACCATGCGGTGATCGCCAACGAGCGCTCGAAGGCCATCCTCTGGATGTGGATCACCGTGGCGCTGGGCATCACCTTCGTTGGCTTCCAGGCCTACGAATACATCCACGCCTACCGCGACCTGAACCTGAAGCTGAGCTCGGGCATCTATGGCTCGACCTTTTTCCTGCTGACCGGCTTCCACGGCTTCCACGTCTTCGTCGGCATGCTGATGCTGGTGTTCATCACGCTGCGGCTGATGAAGGGCCACTTCACGCCGGAGCGTCACTTCGGCTTCGAAGGCGCCGCGTGGTACTGGCACTTCGTCGACGTGGTGTGGCTGGGCCTGTACTTCCTGGTCTACTGGCTCTGATTGGCACGCCGGTCCGCCGCACACAAACGCCGCCGCGGGCGGCGTTTGTCATTCGGCCTCGGCCGCCTCAGCGCCCGCCTCAGCGCCCGATAGGCACGCCCGACGGCCGGATCCAGCCCATGTGCCAGGACAGCAGGATGAGCAGGAACAGTGCGATCGACAGCCCGACCCGCAATGCCAGCGCCCACGCCATGCGCGCGTCGCGGCCGCCGGCGCCGGGCTTCCTGCGCAGCATCAGCACGCCGGCACTGGCCAGCGCGACCAGCACCAGCACCAGCATCACCACCATGACCGTCTTCATCGGCGCCGATTATCGGCGGCGCTCCGGCGCATGACGGCCGCCTGGCGCGAGCAGGCGATCGTCTTCGTCGCCGCGGTCGCCGCCTGTGCCGGCACGGCGCGGCTCGGGCTGTGGCAGCTCGACCGGGCGGCGCAGAAGAAGGCGATCGCCGAGGCGATCCGCACGCGCGGCGCGCTGCCGCCGCTGCCGCAGGCGGAGCTGGCGCGCGATGCGGCCACGGCCGCCGCGCAGCACCACCGGCCGGTGCTGCTGCGCGGCCGCTGGCTGGCGCAGCACACCATCGCGCTCGACAACCGGCAGATGGACGGCCGGCCCGGCTTCTTCATGCTGACGCCGCTCGAGCTCGCACCCGGCGACGTGGTGCTGGTGCAGCGCGGCTGGCTGCCGCGCGACTTCCAGGAGCGCACGCGCCTGCCCGCCGTGCCGACGCCCGAGGGCGAGGTGCGCGTCCTCGGGCGCATCGCCGCGCCGCCGTCGGCGCTCTTCGCGCTGGGCGAGGGCGAGCGCGGGCCGATCCGGCAGAATCTGGTGCTCGACGATTTTTCCCGCGAGACCCGGCTGGCCTTCAGGCCGCTGTCGGTCCAGCAACTCGATGAACCGTCGGCGCCTCCCGAGCCGCTGCAGCGCCGCTGGTCGCAGCCGGTGCTCGATACCGGCAAGCACCATGGTTATGCCTTCCAGTGGTTCGCGCTCAGTGCGCTGATCGCAGGTCTTTATGTCTGGCTCCAAATCATCCGCCCCCGACGCGCCCGGCGCTGAGCCGCTCGGCCTGACCGTGCACGGCCTGCCGACGCCCGCGCTGCCGGCCGACGCGCAGCAGCGCCGTGGCCGCCTCAAGATGCTGCTGATCCTGGGGGTCTGCGCGCTGCCGGTGCTGGCCAGCTACTTCATGGTCTACATCGTCGGCGCCACCGGCGTGACGACGAACTACTCGGCGCTGATCCAGCCCAGCGCCGCGCTGCCGCCGGTCGACGCGCGGCTGCCCGATGGCCGGTCGCTGGCGCTGCCCAGCCTGAAGGGCCAGTGGCTGCTGGTGGTGGTCGGCAGCGGCGCCTGCGATGCGGCCTGCGAGCAGCGGCTGTACCTGCAGCGCCAGTTGCGCGAGATGACCGGCCGCGAGCGTGATCGCATCGACAAGCTCTGGCTGGTGATCGACGACGCGCCGATCGCCGCGCCGCTGCAGGCGGCGCTCGCCGCGGCGCCGGCGACGTTGGTGCTGCGGCTGCCGCGCGCGACGGTCGCGGCCTGGCTGAAGCCGGCCGCAGGACAGGCGCTCGAGGACCACCTCTACGTCGTCGATCCGATGGGCGAATGGATGATGCGCGCGCCGCCGCAGCCCGAGCCGGCGAAGCTCAAGCGCGACCTCGACCGGCTGCTGCGCGCGTCGGCGAGCTGGGACCAGGCAGGGCGCTGAAATCTCATGGGCACCGCTTCGCGTCTCGCGGCCTTGACGGCGTTGACGCTGTTCCTGACCTTCGACCTGATCGTCTTCGGTGCCTTCACGCGCCTGACCGACTCCGGTCTCGGCTGCCCCGACTGGCCCGGCTGCTACGGGCAAGCCAGTCCGCTCGGTGCGCGCGCGGCGATCGCCGATGCGCAGGCGGCGATGCCCACCGGCCCGGTGACCTGGACCAAGGCCTGGATCGAGATGATCCATCGCTACCTGGCGATGGGGGTCGGCCTGCTGATCGTCATTGCCGCGGTCGGCGGCTGGTGGAAGAGGGCGACGCTGCCGCACTCGCCCTGGTGGCCGACGCTGACGCTCGCCTGGGTCATCGTGCAGGGGCTGTTCGGCAAGTACACGGTGACCTTGAAGCTGTACCCGGCGATCGTCACCTTGCACCTGATGGGCGGCCTGGTGCTGCTGCTGCTGCTGGTGCTGCAGCACGAGTCGTTCCGCGACCGTCCGCTCGCCGGTCGCCTGCCGCGCAGCGCGATCGGCGCGACGCTGGCCATCGTGCTGCTGCAGGCGGCGCTCGGCGGCTGGGTCAGCAGCAACTATGCGGTGCTCGCCTGCCGCGGCTTCCCCGAATGCAACGGCGACTGGTGGCCGCGCATGGACCTGGCGCACGGTTTCACGCTGCTGCGCGAGCTCGGTCGCGCCGGCCACGGCGGCTTCCTGCCCTTCGACGCGCTGGTCGCGATCCACATGGCGCACCGGCTGGGCGCGCTGCTGGCGACCGCGGCACTGCTCGGGCTGATCGTCGGATTGCTGCGCGACGGTGGGGTCCCCACGCGGCGCTTCGCGATCGTGCTCGGCGGCTTGCTGGCGCTGCAGCTGGCGTCGGGGCTGTCGAACGTCGTGCTCGACTGGCCGATCCTCGCCGCGCTCGGCCACAGCGCCGGCGCCGCGGCGCTGGTCGGCACGCTGGGGGCGCTGTGGGCACGCTGGTCGCCGCTGCCGCGCGGCGCCACTGCACCGAGTGCGGGCTGGCGCGCTGCCTAGAATCGGCCCCTCCTGCGATGACCCAGACCCTCGCCACCGCCGTCCGGCCCGCCTCGCGCTGGTCCCAGTACATGGCGCTCACGAAGCCCCGTGTGGTGCAGCTCATCGTCTTCTGCGCGGTGATCGGCATGCTGCTGGCCGTGCCCGGGGTTCCTGAGCTGCGCACCGCACTCGCGGCGACCGCCGGCATCTGGCTGGTGGCCAGCGCCGCCGCGGCCTTCAACTGCCTGGTCGAGCAGCGCATCGATCAGAAGATGGCGCGCACCGCGTGGCGGCCGACCGCGAAGGGCGAGCTCAGCAGCACGCAGGCGCTGGTGTTCTCGATGCTGCTCGGCAGCGCCGGCAGCGCGCTGCTGTACGTCTGGGTCAACCCGCTGACGATGTGGCTGACCTTTGCCACCTTCGTCGGCTACGCCATCGTCTACACCGTGGTCCTGAAGCCGCTGACGCCGCAGAACATCGTCATCGGCGGGGCCTCCGGCGCGATGCCGCCGGTGCTCGGCTGGGCGGCGATGCGCGGCGAGGTCGGCCCCGAGGCGCTGGTGATGTGCCTGATCATTTTCCTGTGGACGCCGCCGCACTTCTGGGCGCTCGCGCTGTACCGCGTCGAGGACTACCGCCGCTCCGGGCTGCCGATGCTGCCGGTGACGCATGGCAGCGAATTCACGCGGCTGAACGTGCTGCTGTACACGCTGGTGTTGTTCGCCGCGACGCTGCTGCCCTTCGTCATCGGCATGAGCGGCTGGCTGTACCTGGCCGCCGCGGTGATGCTCGGCGGCTGGTTCATTGCCTATGCATTCCAGCTCTGGCGCCAGTACAGCGATGCACTGGCGCGCCGCACCTTTCGCTTCTCGATCCTGCACCTGGCGCTGCTGTTCGCTGCACTGCTGGTCGACCACTACCTGATGCCATGGCTCACATGAACCCGAAACGCCGGCGCTGCCTGCAAGCCGCGCTGCTGGCCGCGACCGTCGCTGCCGTCGGCTGCGATGCCAACAAGCCGCCTTTCAAGGCGATCGACATCACCGGTGCCGACTACGCGCGCACGCTGGCCTTGAGCGACCCGAACGGCCAGCCGCGCACGCTGGCCGATTTCAAGGGCAAGGTCACCGTCGTCTTCTTCGGCTACACGCAGTGCCCCGACGTCTGCCCGACGACGATGGCCGAGCTGGCGGAGGTCAAGCGCGCGCTGGGTGCCGACGGTGCCAAGGTGCAGGGCATCTTCGTCACCATCGACCCCGAGCGCGACTCGCCCGAGCTGCTGAAGGCCTACGTCGGCAACTTCGGCCCCGATTTCGTCGGCCTGCGCGGCACGCCCGATCAGCTCAAGGCGACCGCCAAGGAGTTCAAGGTCTTCTACGCCAAGGTGCCGGGCAAGACCGAGGGCAGCTACACGATGGACCACACCGCCGGCTCCTACGTGTTCGACACGCAGGGCCGCGTGCGCCTGTTCACCCGCTACGGCAGCGGCAGCAAGGCGCTGGTCGATGACCTGAAGCTGCTGCTGGCCGAGGCCTGAAAGACAAAACGCCGACCCGCAGGTCGGCGTTGTTGCCGGGAAGGTGAACCGTCAGGCGTTCGCTTCCATCGCCTTGCGCATCTTCTTCATCGCCGCGACCTCGATCTGGCGGATGCGCTCGGCGCTGACGCCGAATTCTGCCGCCAGCTCGTGCAGCGTCTTGCCGCCGCTCGAGTCGTCGTTGACCTGCAGCCAGCGCTCCTCGACGATGCGGCGGCTGCGCGGATCGAGCGCCGCCAGCGCCTGCGTCAGGCCATCGCTCGACAGCGCATCGCGGCGGCGCGCTTCCAGCACCTGCGTCGGCTCGCCGGAGTCGTCGGCCAGGTAGGCGATCGGCGCGTAGCTCTCTTCGCTGTCGTCGGTCTGCGGCTCGAGCGCGATGTCGCCGCCGGACAGGCGGGTCTCCATCTCGATGACTTCGGCCGGCTTGACGTTCAGGTCCTGCGCGATGCGCTCGATCTCCGACGCCGACAGCGTGTTGCGGTGCGACTGCTCGTCGCTGGCGCCGCTCTTCAGGCTCTGCTTCATCGAGCGCAGGTTGAAGAACAGCTTGCGCTGCGCCTTGGTCGTCGCCAGCTTGACCATGCGCCAGTTGCGCAGGATGTATTCGTGGATCTCGGCCTTGATCCAGTGCAGCGCATAACTGACCAGCCGGACGCCTTGCTCGGGGTCGAAGCGCTTGACGGCCTTCATCAGGCCGACGTTGCCTTCCTGGATCAGGTCACCCTGGGGCAGGCCGTAACCCAGGTACTGGCGCGACACCGACACGACCAGCCGCAGGTGCGACAGCACCAGGCGCCCGGCGGCCTCCAGGTCGCCTTCGTCGCGCAGGCGGCGTGCGTACTGGCTCTCGTCCTCCTGCGACAGCATCGGCAGGCGGTTGACGGCGGTGATGTACGCATCCAGGTTGCCCAGCGAAGGCACCAGGGCCCACGGATCGCGAACGGACAAGGTGGTGTTGGCGGACAGGTTCATGGAAATATGGGACAAGCCGAAAGCTCGTTGAGTTCCCCGGAATATTAGCACTCCCCGCAGAGGAGTGCTAAACACCCAGCTTGCGCGGCTTGAAACGCCGCAAGCATCGCCACCAAACGATTTATTAGGTAGTAAACGCTAACATCACCCGAATCGGGTATCGACCTCTTCGAGCAGGCCGTCGACCAGCGCCAGGAAGCTGGCCAGGTTCAGCGGCTTTGTCAGGTAGTGCACGGCGCCGGCGGAAATCGCCTCGTTGACCCGCGACGGCGTCGCGTCGGCCGACACCACGACGATCGGGACGCCGCCGGTGTGCAGGTCGCGCTTCAGGTGGCGCAGCAGCTCCAGCCCATCGATGTCCGGCAGGTGCATGTCGAGCAGGATCAGGTCGGGCGGCTCGGCGCGGATCGCCGCCAGGCCGTCGAGTCCGGTCATCGAGACGCGCATCGACACCTGCGGGCGCTGCGCCAGGATGCCGCGCATGACCTCGGCATTGGTCTCGTTGTCCTCGACGTAGTGCACGCGGCGCTGGCGGTAGGGCGCGGCCAGCGCGTCGAGCTCGTCCTCACCGGTGTCGTCGGGCACGTCCAGCGCCGCCGACGGCAGGCTCAGCACGAAGGTCGATCCCATCCCGGGCCGGCTGTGCGCCTGCAGGCTGCCGCCCATCAGCTCGGCGAGCCGCCGGCTGATGACCAGGCCGATGCCGGTGCCTTCGATGTTGCTGTGCTCGCGGCCGAGCCGGTTGAAGGGCTGGAACAGCTCGGCCACCTGGGTCTCGCTCAGGCCCTGGCCGGTGTCGCTGACGCGGATCTCGGTCTGCCCGCCGGCGCCCGGGCCGGTGTCGATCTCGACGCGGCCGCGCTCGACGTTGTACTTGATGGCGTTCGACAGCAGGTTCGTCAGCACCTGCTTCAGCCGCGTCGGGTCGGCCTGCACGGTGCGCGCGGCCGGGTCGACATGCTCGCGCAGCACGATGCCGCGGCGCCCGGCCGAGGGTTCGACCATCGCGACGCACAGCCGCAACAACGGCGCCAGGTCGACCGCGGTCGCCTCCAGCCGCAGCGTGCCGGCCTCGATGCGCGACAGGTCCAGCGTGTCGTTGATCATGTCCAGCAGGTGCCAGCCGGCATGCTGGATCTGCGTCGTCCACTCGGTCTGGTGCGCCGACAGCGGCGGCTGGCGGTCCAGCTCGAGCAGCTGCGCGAAGCCGAGCATCGCGTTCAGCGGCGTGCGCAGCTCGTGGCTCATGCGCGACAGGAACTCGCTCTTCGCCTGGTTGGCCGATTCGGCAAGCTGGCGCCGGCGTTCGGCGTCCTGCAACTGCAGCCGTTCGGTGATGTCCTCGACCACCGCCACCAGGCGCTGCGGCTGGCCGGTGCCGTCGCGCAGCACGCTCAGCGTCATCTGCACCCACAGCAGCAGGCCGTCGCGGTGCAGCAGGCGCTTGCGGCGGGTCGGCGAGCCGGCGTCGCTGCGGGCGTCGCCGCGGATCAGGTTGACCAGCAGCTCGGCGTCCTCGGCGCGGTCCTCGGGGTGCGTGAACTCGGCCAGCGTGCGGCCGGTCAGCGCATCGGCCTTGTAGCCGAGCATGTCGCGGAACTTCGGATTGGCCTCGCGCACGCGGCCAGCCAGGTCGGCGTAGACGATGCCGATCGGCGCGTGGTCGAGGATGTTGCGCAGGCGCTGCTCGCTTTCGCGCAGCGCCTGGTCGCTGCGGGCGCGTTCGGCCATCTCGCGCTGCAGCTCGGCGGTGCGCTGCGTCACCGCATGCTCGATGCGCCGGGTGCGGCCGGTGACGGTCAGCAGCAGGGCCGCGAGCATCGCCGTCGACAGCAGGCCGACGGTCGAGAACAACCACGCCGACAGCGGCCCGGCCTCGGCGAAATCACCGGCCGCGGCCGACAGCCGCAGCTGCCAGCGCCGGCCGCCGATCGCCAGGTCGCGGCTCGACGAGAACGGCGCGGCGGCGGCCGCTTCGCAGCCGCTCGGGCCGGACAGCCGCACGCGTGGCGCGGCCGGATCGGCGTCGATCAGGCACCAGCGCAGGGTGCCTGGCTGCTCGCGCATCGCCGCAGCGATCGACTGGTCCATGCGCAGCGTCACGAAGACCACGCCGCGCAGCGCCGCGCTGCGCTCGCTCGGCGCCGGCTCGCCGCGGTAGAGCGCGCGGTACAGCACGACACCGGTCTGGTCGCCGATCTCCTGCGTCAAGCGGAAGCCGGCCGAGGCGGCGGGCTCGTCGTTGACCACCGCGCGGTTGACCGCCTCGCGCACCGCGGGAATCGACAGCGTGTTGACGCCGAAGGCGCCGGCATTGCGCTCGAACGGCTCGACGAAACGGATCACCAGCGCGTGTGCATCCTGCGCCGAGATCGGCTCGCCGCCGCGCTCGCGGCGCTCGAAGATGCGGATCGGCCGGCCGTCCTGCGCGGCCACCTGCTGCTCGAAGCGCGCGAAGTCGCCGCGCGCGACATGCTGGCTGAAGCCGATCGCCTGCAGGCGCACCGGCAGCTTCAACCACGGCTCGGCGGCGCGCTGCATCTCGTCGCGCGAGACGTCGCCGGAAGCGATGAACAGCCCGTGAATCGCCTCCAGCGCAAACAGGGCGTGCTGCAGCTGGTTCACCGCTGACTCGGCCGCCGCGGCCGCGGCGCGCTCGAACGCCGTGCGGTTGCGCAGCTCTTCGAGGCGGGCGACCTGCGCCGTCGCCAGCGCCAGCAGGCCGGTCGCCGCCAGCAGCGGCAGCGCCAGCGCCACGCGGCGCGGCGCCCAGTCGCTGCGCGGCTGGCCGATCAGCGTCAGCGCGATCGGCGCGCCGATCAGCACGCCCAGCGCATCACCCGCCCACCACGTCCACCAGGTGTAGGCGCGGGCCTCGGAGGGCACCACGCCGGCCAGGCTGAGCGCGAGGGTGGCGATGCTCGCGTTCGCCAGGCAGGCCACCAGCGCGCCGAACAGGCAGAAGGTCAGCACGTCGCGCGGATCGGCCAGCGCACGCGAGCGCACGCGGCTGCGCACCAGCCAGTCGCCGAGCGCCGCCTGCGCGCCCGCGCCGAGTGCGATCACCGTCGCCAGGCCGAGCGCGGTGCTCGTCGGCAGGCTGCGCGGCGCCGCCAGCAGCGCGTTGACGATGAAGGAGCCGAGCACGACGCCGGGCAGCGCGCGCCGTCCGTAGACCAGCACCGCGGCCAGCGCGATGCCGGCGGAGGGGTAGATCGGGGCCGCATACCCCGGCGGAATCGCCAGCAGCAGCGCCAGCTGCCCGGCCGCGGCGTAGGCGACCGCCGTCAGCACGGCGGGCAGCAAGACCCCGAGCAGCGCAGTCATCGACATCGCTTGTCGGGCGCCGTCGGAACGCGCCCCCTCGCGAGGGAGACTACCACCACCCGTGGACGCGCCGGGTTAGACGTTGAAGAGGAAGTTCATCACGTCGCCGTCCTTGACGACGTATTCCTTGCCCTCGGCGCGCATGCGGCCGGCGTCCTTCGCGCCCTGCTCGCCGCCATGGCCGATGAAGTCGTCGTAGGCGATCGTCTGCGCGCGGATGAAGCCGCGCTCGAAGTCGGTGTGGATCACGCCGGCGGCCTGCGGTGCGGTGTCGCCGACGTGGATCGTCCAGGCGCGCACCTCCTTGACCCCGGCGGTGAAGTAGGTCTGCAGGCCGAGCAGCTTGAAGGCCGCGCGGATCAGCCGGTTCAGCCCCGGCTCGTCCTGGCCCATCTCGGCCAGGAACATCGTCTTGTCCTCGTCGGCCATGTCGGCCAGCTCGGCCTCGGTCTTGGCGCAGATCGCCACCACCGGTGCGTTCTGCTTCTCGGCGTACTCGCGCAGGCGGTCGAGGAAGGGGTTGTTCTCGAAACCGTCCTCGGCGACGTTGCCGACGAACATCGCCGGCTTCGCGGTGATCAGGCACAGCGGCTTGAGCACCACCTGCTCTTCCTTGCTGAACGCGATGCTGCGCACCGGCTGGGCCTGGTCGAGCGCGATCTGGCACTTCTTCAGCACGTCGACGATGCGCTGCGCTTCCTTGTCGCCGCCGGCCTTGGCCACCTTGGTGTAGCGCACCAGGCCCTTCTCGACGGTGCTCAGGTCGGCCAGGCACAGCTCGGTCTGGATCACCTCGATGTCGGAGACCGGGTCGACCTTGCCGGCGACGTGGATCACGTTCTCGTCCTCGAAGCAGCGCACCACGTTGACGATCGCGTCGGTCTCGCGGATGTGCGACAGGAACTGGTTGCCCAGGCCCTCGCCCTTGCTCGCGCCGGCAACCAGGCCGGCGATGTCGACGAACTCGACGATCGCCGGCACGACGCGCTCGGGCTTGACGATCTCGGCCAGCGCCGTCAGCCGCGGGTCGGGCAGCTCGACCACGCCGACGTTGGGCTCGATGGTGCAGAACGGGTAGTTCTCGGCGGCAATGCCGGCCTTGGTCAGCGCGTTGAAGAGGGTGGACTTGCCGACGTTGGGCAGGCCCACGATGCCGCATTGCAGGCTCATGGAGGGCTTTCGGGGCTGGCTCGGGTGCGGCCAAAAGCGGGCAATTTTAGGCGTCGCCGGGCGCTGCGCGGCCGCTTCCTACAATCCGCCGGATGGATTCCGTCGACGTCAGCATCCGCGGCAGCGGCCCGGTGGCCTTCAGCCTCGGCCTGGCGCTGGCGCGCCAGGGCCTGCGCGTCGCGCTGCCGCAGGTGCCGCCGCTGGCCGCGGCCGGCGACCTGCGCGCCTACGCACTCAACGCCGCGGCGCGCGCGCTGCTGTCGTCGCTGCGCGTCTGGGACGCGCTGCCGGCGGACGCGGTGACGCCGGTCTACGACATGCACGTCGAGGGGGACGGCGCCGGCGGCGCGCTCGATTTCTCGTCCTGGCAGCAAGGCGTCGAGGCCCTGGCCTGGATCGTCGACGCCGCCGAGCTGGAACGCGCGCTGCACACCGCGGCCCGCTTCGCACCGCACCTGGCGCTGGACAGCGGCGAGGTGCGGGCGACCCTGACGGTGCTGGCCGAGGGCAAGGATTCGGCAGCGCGCGAGGCGCTCGGCGTGGCCTTCGAGCGCCATGCCTACGGCCAGATCGCCGTCGCCGCACGGTTGCGCGCCGACCGGCCGCATGGCGGCGTCGCGCGCCAGTGGTTTCGATCGCCGGACGTGCTGGCGCTGCTGCCGCTGGACCGGCCGCAGCGCGAGTCGAGTTACGCGCTGGTCTGGTCGCTGCCCGCCGAGCGGGCGCGTGCGCTGCTCGACGCCGACGATGCGGCCTTCGAACAGGCGCTGGCCGAGGCCAGCGGCGGCGCGGCCGGAACGCTGCAGCTGGCCGGCGCGCGCGCCGGCTGGCCGCTGGCGATCGCCCGTGCCGAACGGCTGTGCGGTCCCGGTTGGGTGCTGGTCGGCGATGCGGCGCATGTGGTGCATCCGCTGGCCGGCCAGGGCTTGAACCTCGGCCTCGGTGACGTCGCGGCGCTGGCACGCGTGCTCGCCGAGCGCGAGCCCTGGCGCAGCCTCGGCGACGAGGTGCTGCTGCGGCGCTATGCACGCGAGCGTGCCTTGCCGACGCGGGCGATGGCGCAGCTGACCGACGGCCTGCTGCACCTGTTTGCGCAGCCGCAGCCCCTGGTGCGGGAACTTCGCAACCGGGGCATGACTCTGCTCAATCACTTCGCACCGCTGAAGCGGCTGCTCACCAGTCGGGCGCTGGACGCCTGAAGGATCCCGATGAAGAACCCCCAGACGATGCGGCGCGCCGCCGCCTTCGCCGCCGCCACGCTGATCGCCGGCACCGCGGCGGCCGACGAGGCCGCGATCCGCAAGGCGCTCGCTGAACGCCTGCCGAACATGCCGAAGATCGACGAGGTCAGCAAGTCGCCGATCCCCGGGCTCTACGAAGTGCGCATGGGCACCGAGATCGTCTACGCCGATGAGAACGGCCAGTACGTGATCCAGGGTGCGCTGATCGACACCAAGACGCGCACCGACCTGACGCAGGCGCGCATCGACAAGCTCACCGCCTTCGACTTCGGCGCACTGCCGCTGAAGGATGCGGTGCTCGTCAAGCAGGGCAGCGGCGCGCGCAAGCTGGTGATCTTCGCCGATCCGAACTGCGGCTACTGCAAGCGCATCGAGCGTGACCTGCTGACCTTGAAGGACGTCTCGATCTACACCTACCTGTACCCGATCCTCGGACCGGATTCGAGCACCAAGTCGCGCGACATCTGGTGTGCGAAGGACAACGCCAAGGCCTGGCGCGCGTGGATGCTGGACAACGTCGCGCCGCCGAAGGCCGCCGCGGACTGCGACGTCGCAGCGCTCGACCGCAACGTGAAGCTGGGCCAGAAGCACCGCGTCACCGGCACGCCGGCAGTGGTTTTCGAGGATGGCAGCCGCGCGCCCGGCGCGGTGCCGGCAGCGCAGATCGAATCGCGCATCCAGGCGGCGGCCAAGAAGGGCTGATCGTCCGGGCGGCCCACGGCGGCCGGCGCCGGCCACAATGCGCGCACCATGTCCGCCGCCTTGACCGCCGCCTCGCCGCCTGCCTTGTCGCCCGTCGCGCTGCGGCTCGGTCACTTCGGGCTGCTGCCCTTCGTGCTCGGCGCGGCGCTGATCTGGCTGGTGCATCCGCCCGCGCTGCCCTACGTCGCGCAGGGGCTGTCGTCGTATGCCGCGCTGGTGCTCGCGCTGCTGGGCGGCGTGCACTGGGGCATCGGTTTCGCGCAGACCGCGCCGCCGCCCTCGCTGTTCGCCTGGGGCAGCGTGCCGGCGCCGCTGGCCTGGGTCGCGGTGATGATGCCGGCGCGCTCGGGTCTCGTGCTTGCCGGCGTGCTGCTGGTGGCCTGCTACCTGATCGACCGCAAGGTCTACGCGCGCCACGGCCTCGGCCGCTGGCTGACGCTGCGCTTCCGCCTGTCGGCGGTCGCCGCCCTCAGTTGTTTCCTCGGTGCCGCCGGCGCCTGAACCATGATCAGCTACCGCATCGACGTCGACGATCCGCACCTGCATCTCTACCGCGTCACGCTGACCGTCGCGCAGCCGGCGGCCGAGCAGCGGCTTTCGCTGCCGGTGTGGATCCCGGGCAGCTACATGGTGCGTGAATTCGGCCGTCATCTGTCCCGCCTCGAGGCCCGGCAGGGGCGGCGCGCGCTGGCGCTGGAACAGCTCGACAAGACCACCTGGCTGGCACGCTGCAGCGGCCGCGCGGCGCTGACGGTGAGCTACCGCGTCTACGCGTTCGACACGTCCGTGCGCACCGCCTTCCTCGATGCGCGGCGCGGCTTCTTCAACGGCACCAGCGTGTGCCTGCGCGCCGAAGGCTGCGAGCAGCAGCCGCACCGGCTGCAGCTCGGCAAGCTGCCGGCGGGCTGGGATGTGGCAACCGCGCTGCGTGCGCTCGGCCCGCGCAGCTACGAGGCCGACGGCTACGACGAGCTGGTCGACCACCCGGTCGAGCTGGGCACGTTCTGGCGCGGTCGCTTCGAGGCCTGCGGCGTGCCGCATGAATTCGTCGTCGCCGGCGCCTGGCCGGGCTTCGACGGCGAGCGGCTGCTGGCCGATACGCAGCGCATCTGCGAGCAGCAGATCCGCTTCTGGCATCCCGGCAAGAACCCCAAGCCGCCGTTCGATCGCTACGTCTTCATGCTCAATGCCGTCGAGGACGGCTACGGCGGCCTCGAGCACCGCGCCAGCACCGCGCTGATCTGCAACCGGCGCGACCTGCCGCGCCAGCGCATGGAAGGCCTGCCCGACGGCTACGTCACCTTGCTCGGGCTGATCAGCCACGAGTACTTCCACACCTGGAACGTCAAGCGGCTCAAGCCCGCTGAATTCGAGCGTTATGACTACACGCGCGAGAACTACACGCGGCTGCTGTGGTTCTTCGAAGGCTTCACCTCGTACTACGACGACCTGCTGCTGTTGCGCGCCGGGCTGATCGATGGCGCGCGCTACCTGAAGCTGCTGGCCAAGGCGGCGAACGCCGTCGCCGGCACGCCGGGGCGGCAGGTGCAGAGCGTCGCCGACGCGAGCTTCGACGCCTGGGTCAAGTACTACCGCGGCGACGAGAACACGCCGAACGCGACGATCAGCTACTACGTCAAGGGCTCGCTGATCGGCCTGGCGCTCGACCTGCGATTGCGCGAGCTCGGCGGCTCGCTCGACGGCGTGATGCGCCGGCTGTGGAAGGGCTCGGAGGGCGGTCCGATCGCCGAGGCCGACATCGCCGCGGCGCTGCAGGCCGAAAGCGGGCGCAGCTTCGAGCCCGAGCTCGCCGCGTGGGTGCACGGCACCGAGGATCTGCCGTTGGCCGAGCTGCTGCCGACGGTGGGCATCACGCTGCGCAACGAACGCGCCGGCTTCGCGCCGTCGCTCGGCTTGAGGCTGTCCGAAGGGCCGGTGACCGGCGTGATCGTCAAGTCGGTGCTGGCCGGCAGCGCAGCGGCCGCGGCGGGCCTGTCGGCCGGCGACGAGCTGCTCGCCGCGGACGGCTGGCGCATCCGGCGTCTCGACGATGCGCTGAACTGGATCGACCGCACGCGGCCCTTCGAGCTGCTGCTGGTGCGCGACCAGCGGTTGCAGACGCTGCGGATCACCCCGCCGCCCACCGCCGCGTTGACCGACACCCACGCCTGGCAGCTCGACGACAAGCCGTCGCGCGCGGTGCTGGCGCGGCGCCGCAGCTGGTTCGATGGCTGACATCCCGCGCGTCGGCACGCCCGGGCATCCGCTGCTCGGCCGCCGCGCGGGCTGGGGGCTGCTGGCGGTCGTGACGCTGCTGCACTTGCTGGCGGCCGACGAGCTGGTCAGCGATCGATTCGGCGACGGCGATGCGTCGCGCGCGATGGCGCGCATCGAGGTGGCCTTCGTGCGCGAGCTGGCGCAGGCGGCACCGCCCGAGGTCGCGCCGCCGGTGCGGGCGAAGCCGGCCGAGCGGGCGCTGCCGCCGGTGGCCGAACGCCCGCAGGCACCGGCGTCCGCGCCGGCCGCGGTCGTGCCCGAGCCGCTGCCCGCGAGCGCGGTGCCCGAACCGGCGCCCGCAAGCGCGGTGGCGGCGGCTTCGGAGCCGGCACCCGAGGCCGCACCACCGCCCACCGAGCCGCCACGCAGCGTCGCCAGCGCGGACCCACCGCCCTCCGTGGCGGCCTCGGAGCCGGCAGTGGCGGCTGCCGTGGCCGCGGCGCCCAGCGCTGCCAGCACAGCGGCGGCCAATACCGCGGCGTTCGACTGGCCGCCGTCGACCCGCCTGAGCTACACCGTCGACGGCTACTTCCGCGGTCCGTTGCCGGGCGAGGCGCAGGTCGAATGGCTGCGTTCCGGCTCGCGCTACCAGGTGCACCTGAAGGTCTCCGTCGGTGGCGGGGCGATGAAGCGCCGTGCCTCCAGCGAAGGCGAGTTGACCGAGCGCGGCCTGCAGCCGCGGCGCTTCGAAGGCGAGCAGGGTGGACTGTTCGGGCGCGGCCGGCGCTGGAGCCAGCAGTTCGGCGCCGAGCGCATCGCGCTGCACGACGGCAGCGAGATCGACACGCTGCCCGGCGTGCAGGACGAGGCCAGCCAGTTCGTGCAGCTGACCTGGCTCTTCACGACGCAGCCGCAGCTGCTGCAGGTTGGCCGCTCGATCGAGATCCCGCTGATGATCAATCGCCGGCTCGACCGCTGGATCTACGACATCAAGGAGCAGCAGACGCTGCACCTGCCCTTCGGCGACGTGCCGGCCTACTACATCAAGCCGCGCCGCGACGCGCGCCCGGGCACGATGGTCGCCGAGGTGTGGATCGCGCCGACGCTGCAGTACCTGCCGGCGCGCATCCTGATCCGGCAGGACGAATCGACCTATGCCGACATGACGCTCGACCGCGCGCCCTTGCAGGCCGGCGGCGAGCCGGTGCGGCGCTGAGCGCTCGGGATTTCAGCGCCCGGTCTTGCGGTAGATTGCGCCATGGACACCCAATACATCCTGATCGACACGCGCGGCGACGGCCCGCGCCGCACCGGCCTGATCACGCTGAACCGGCCCAAGCAGCTCAATGCGCTGAACGATGGCCTGATGGACGAGCTCGGCGCGGCGCTGAAGGCCTTCGATGCCGACGAGGCCATCGGCTGCATCGTCATCACCGGCAGCGAGAAGGCTTTCGCCGCCGGCGCCGACATCGGCGCGATGGCGCAGTTCAACTACATGGACGCGTACAAGGGCGACTACATCACCCGCAACTGGGAGCAGATCCGCGGCGTGCGCAAGCCGGTGATCGCCGCGGTCGCGGGCTTCGCGCTCGGCGGCGGCTGCGAGCTGGCGATGATGTGCGACATCCTCATCGCCGCCGACAGCGCGAAGTTCGGCCAGCCCGAGATCAAGCTCGGCGTGATCCCCGGTGCCGGCGGCACGCAGCGGCTGCCGCGGGCGGTCGGCAAAGCCAAGGCGATGGACCTGGTGCTGACGGCGCGCATGATGGACGCGGCCGAGGCCGAGCGCGCGGGGCTGGTGTCCCGAGTGGTGCCGGCGGATCGGCTGCTCGACGAGGCGCTGGCCGCCGCCGAGGCGATCAATGCCTTGAGCGGACCGAGCGTGATGATGGCCAAGGACTGCGTCAATCGCGCTTTCGAGTCGAGCCTGAGCGATGGCGTCAGCTACGAACGGCGGCTCTTTCACGCGCTGTTCGCCACCGAGGACCAGAAGGAAGGCATGGACGCCTTCGTCAACAAGCGCAAGCCGGCGTTCAAGCACCGCTGAAGGCGGTTGGTCAGGGGGCAACCCAGCGCGCGCCCTCGGCGTCGATCAGCGCGCGGCGATGCAGCCCGTCATCGTGCAGCTCGAGCCAGTCCAGCCGTTCGACGCGGGCAGTCACCAGCGCGAAGTGGCCCTCGTGTGTGGGCTCCGGCAGCGGCGCTTGCAGCGCCTGGCCCGGCGCCAGCGGCGACAGGTAGTCCAGCGCCGCAGGTGTGGCTTTCAGCTGCTGCCAGCGCGCCGCGACCTCCGCTCCGTCGACAGCGATGTAAAAGCGGCAGCGCAGCCGCAGCTGCCAGCGCAGCGCGCGCGACCACAGCAGCAGCGTGCCCAGCGGATGCGCCGCGAGTTGCGCCACCTTGGGCGAGCGCGCGTCGGTGTAGAAGATCAGCGAGCGCTCGGCCGGCCGGGACTCGCGGAGCACGACGTGGCGCAGGTCCGCAGCGTCGCCGTCGACGGTGGCCAGCGCCATCAGGCGCCAGGCATGGCCGGGCTCGGTCGCCGCACGTTCCAGCTCAGCCCAGCACGCCGCGTCGATCTCTTGCAGCGTGCGGGGGCTGGTGCTCACGCTTCGCGACGCAGCGCCGGAAACAAGATCACATCCCGAATGCTCGGACTGTCGGTCAGCAGCATCACCAGCCGGTCGAGGCCGACGCCGCAGCCACCGGTCGGCGGCATGCCGTACTCGAGCGCGCGGATGAAGTCGGCGTCGTAGAACATCGCCTCCTCGTCGCCGGCTTCCTTGTTCGCCACCTGGGCGCGGAAGCGCGCCGCCTGGTCCTCGGCATCGTTGAGCTCGGAGAAGCCGTTGGCGTACTCGCGGCCGGTGATGAAGAGCTCGAAGCGTTCGGTGACCTTCGGGTTGCTGTCCGACGCGCGCGCCAGCGGCGACACCTCGACGGGATAGTCGACGATGAAGGTCGGCTGCCAGAGCTTCTCCTCGACCACCGCCTCGAACAGGCCGAACTGCAGCTCGGCCAGGCCCCAGTGCGCGGGCACGTCCTCGCCGGCGGCGCGGATCTTCGTGCTCAGCACCTCGACATCGGTCGACTCGGCGTCGCTCAAGCCGGCATGCACGACCAGCGATTCGCGCACCGACAGCCGCGTGAACGGCTTGTCCAGCTCGACCGGCTTGCCGGCGTAGGTCAGGCTCGCCGAGCCGGTGGCGATCCGGGCGGCGTGGCGCAGCAGCGCCTCGGTGAAGTCCATCAGGTCGTGGTAGTTCCAGTACGCCGCGTAGAACTCCATCATCGTGAATTCGGGGTTGTGCCGAACCGAGATGCCTTCGTTGCGGAAGCTGCGGTTGATCTCGAACACGCGCTCGAAGCCGCCGACGATCAGCCGCTTCAGGTACAGCTCCGGCGCGATGCGCAGGAACATCTCCTGGTCGAGCGCGTTGTGGTGCGTCTTGAACGGCTTGGCGTTCGCGCCGCCGGGGATCGGATGCAGCATCGGCGTCTCGACCTCGAGGAAGCCGTGCTCGACCATGAAGCTGCGGATCGAGCTGACCGCCTTGCTGCGCGCAACGAAACGCGCGCGCGCCGACTCGTCGGTGATCAGGTCGGCGTAACGCTGGCGGTACTTCATCTCCTGGTCGGCCATGCCGTGGAACTTGTCCGGCAGGGGCCGCAGGCTCTTCGTCAGCAGGCGCAGCGTCGTGACCTGCACCGTCAGCTCGCCGGTGCGCGTCTTGAACAGCGTGCCCTCGGCGCCGACGATGTCGCCCAGGTCGTAGTGCTTGAAGGCCTCGTACGCCTCGTCGCCGAGCGCGTCCTTGGTGACCCGAAGCTGGATCCGGCCCTGCGTCTTGCCGACGCTGCCGTCCTGCAAGGTCGCGAAGCTGGCCTTGCCCATCAGGCGCTTGAGCATCATGCGGCCGGCAATTGCGACCTGCACGCCCTGCGGCTCGAGCTCTTCGTTCTCCAGCTCGCCGTACTTCTGCTGCAGCTCGGCGGCATGGTGCCGGGGCTTGAAGTCGTTCGGGAAGGCGACGCCACGCTGGCGGATCGCCGCCAGTTTCTCGCGACGCTCGGCGATCAGCTTGTTGTCGTCGTCGGGGGGCAGGGCGTCGTGGGTCATGGCGCAGCGGGGGCGTCTTGGGGAAACCGCGGATTGTAGGCAGGGCCACTCGGGCGGCTCGGGTTCGGTCAGAATCGCCGTTCAGGAGGTATTCGCCATGGGCGTTGCGCTGCAGAAGCTGTCGTTGGCCGACTTCCTGGCGTGGGAAAACGCGCAGGTCGAGAAGCACGAGTACTACCGCGGCGAGGTGTTCGCCATGGTGGGTGGGCGGCGCAGTCACGGCCGAGTCATGTTGAACCTTGCCCGTCAGCTGATGAATCGCCTGGACGGATCGCCGTGCCAGGTCTTCGCGGACTCGATGAAGGTGCAGGTCGGGGACGATGCCATCCTGTATCCGGACATCTTCGTCACCTGCGACAAGGCCGACCTCGCCACCGACCAGATCTTTCGCGCGCCGACGCTGGTCATCGAAGTGCTGTCGCCGAGCACGCAGGCGTGCGACCGCAGCCAGAAGTTCGCGCTCTACCGCCGCATCGCAACGCTGCAGGAGTACGTGCTGGTCGATCCGGAAACGCGCCGCATCGAAGCCTTTCGCCGCACCGCGGACAACCAATGGCTCTTCGTTGACATGAGCGGCGACGAGGCGATGGTCGCGGCGAGCATCGACTGCAGCGTACCGCTCGCCGAGGTCTTCGCCGGCGTCGACCCGGCCGAATGAGGGCGGACGCTGGCGGATAATCCGCGGCTCGCCGCGCCGCCCATGCACCCGCCTCCGCTTCCCGTCACCGACCGCAAAGTCCGCTTCGCGCTGGCCGGCTGCGGCCGCATCGCGGCCAACCACATCGCGGCGATCGAGCGGCATGCCGAGCGGGCCGAGCTGGTCGCCGTCTGCGACACCGACGGTGCCGCGCTGGCCACCGCCGCCCAGCGCAGCGGCGCCAAGCCGTTCAGCAGCTACGCCGCGATGCTCGCCGGCAGCGACGCCGATTGCGTCGTGCTGACGACCCCCAGCGGCCTGCATCCGCAGCAGACGATCGACGCGGCCGCCGCGCGCCGCCACGTGATGACCGAGAAGCCGATGGCCACGCGCTGGGCCGACGGGCTGGCGATGGTCAAGGCCTGCGACGACGCCGGCGTGCGCCTCTTCGTCGTCAAGCAGAACCGCCGCAACCGCACGCTGCAGCTGCTGCGCGAGGCGCTGCAGCTGGGCCGCTTCGGCCGCGTCTACATGGTTACCGTCAACGTGTTCTGGTCGCGGCCGCAGAGTTACTACGACTCGGCCGCGTGGCGCGGCACCTGGGAATTCGACGGCGGCGCGTTCATGAACCAGGCCAGCCACTACATCGACCTGCTCGACTGGCTGATCGGCCCGGTCGAGAGCGTGATGGCCTACACCGGCACGCTGGCGCGCAACATCGAGGTCGAGGACACCGGCGTCGCGGCGCTGAAGTGGCGCAACGGCGCGATGGGCTCGGTCAACGTGACGATGCTCGCGCATCCGAAGAATTTCGAAGGCTCGATCACCGTGCTCGGCGAGAAGGGCACCGTGCGCATCGGCGGCGTCGCGGTCAACAAGATCGAGCACTGGGAGTTCGCCGACGCGCATCCGATGGATGCGCAGCTCGACGAGGCGAGCTACCAGACCAGCTCGGTCTACGGCTTCGGCCACCCGCTGTACTACGACAACGTGATCGGCACGCTGCAAGGTGCCTGCGAGCCCGAGACCGACGGCCGCGAAGGGCTGAAGTCGCTCGAGCTGCTGATCGCGATGTACCGCTCCGCGCGCGACGGCAAGCGCATCAACCTGCCCCTCGAATACTGACCTGACAATGCCGGCCCATGTGAGCGTCCATCCCAGCGCGATCGTCGACGACGGCGCCCAGCTCGGCGACGGTTGCCACGTCTGGCATTTCGCGCACATCAGCGCGGGCGCGCGCATCGGCCGCGGCTGCTCGTTCGGGCAGGGGGTGTACGTCGGCAATGACGTCGTGGTCGGCGACAACGTCAAGGTGCAGAACAACGTCTCGGTCTACGACGCGGTGACGCTGGAAGACGACGTGTTCTGCGGCCCGAGCATGGTGTTCACCAACGTGCACAACCCGCGCTCGGCGGTGTCGCGCAAGTCCGAGTACCGCCGCACGCTGGTCCGGCGCGGTGCCACGCTCGGCGCCAACTGCACCATCGTCTGCGGCACGACGGTCGGCGAATATGCCTTTGTCGGCGCTGGTGCGGTGGTCAGCCGCGACGTGCCGGCATTCGCGCTGGTGGTCGGCGTGCCGGCGCGGCGCATCGGCTGGATGAGCCGGCATGGCGAGCGGCTGGACCTATCTCCCAAAGGCAGCGGCGAGGCGACCTGCCCCGCCACCGGCGAACGCTACCGCCTCGAAGGCGACACCTTGACCCTATGCAGTTCACCGACCTGAAGTCGCAGTACGCGGCGCTGAAGACCAGCATCGATGCGCGCATCCAGCGCGTGCTCGACCACGGCCAGTACATCATGGGCCCGGAGGTCGCCGAGATGGAGGCCGCGCTCGCCCGGCTGACCGGCGCGAAGCATTGCATCGCCGTCGCCAGCGGTACCGAGGCGCTGCTGATCGCGCTGATGGCGCTGGACATCCGGCCCGGCGACGAGGTGATCACGACGCCGTTCACCTTCGCGGCCACCGCCGAGATGATCGTGCTGGCCGGCGCCCGGCCGGTCTTCGTCGACATCGAGCCCGACACCTGCAACCTCGATGCGCGCCTGATCGAGGCGGCGATCACGCCGCGCACGCGGGCCATCATGCCGGTCAGCCTCTATGGCCAGGTGGCCGACATGGCCGAGATCAATGCGGTTGCCGCCGCCCACGGGCTGGCGGTGATCGAAGACGCCGCGCAGAGCTTCGGCGCGTCGTACCAGGGCGGCCGGAGCTGCAACCTGTCGACCTTCGGTGCGACCAGCTTCTTCCCGAGCAAGCCGCTGGGCTGTTATGGCGATGGCGGCGCGCTGTTCACGAGCGACGACCAGCTCGCGCAGGCCTGCCGCGAGATCCGCGTGCACGGGCAGAGCGGGCGTTACCACCACACGCGCCTCGGCGTCGGCGGGCGCATGGACACGCTGCAGTGCGCGGTGGTGCTCGGCAAGCTCGAACGTTTCGACTGGGAAATCGAACGCCGGCTGGCGCTCGGCGCGCGTTATGCGCAACTGATCGACGCGCGCGGGCTGCCGCTGCAACGCCTGGCCGTGCGGCCGGACCGCGATTGCGTGTGGGCGCAGTACACCGTGCTGATCGATGACCGAGCGCGCGCGCAGCAGGCCTTGCAGGCCGCGGGCATTCCGACGGCCGTGCACTACCCGAAGCCGTTGCACCATCAGCCGGCCTACGCCGTGGGGCAGGACCCCGCCGCCTGCCCGCACAGCGTGCGCGCCGCGCAGCGTGTGCTGAGCCTGCCGATGAGCGCCGACCTGAGCGAGGCCGACCAGGACCGCGTCGTCGCCGCGCTGGCCGCGGCGCTGGCCACCGCCTCGTCGCCTGCCTGACCCAGCATGGCATCGGCCGGCCTGCTGCGAGCGACGCTGACGCTCCTGACCGGCGGTGCGCTCGCGCAGGCCTTGCCGCTGCTGCTCGGGCCCTGGCTCGCGCGGCTGTACAGCCCCCAGGAGTTCGGCATCTACCACCTGTTCGCCGCGGTCGCCGCGAACCTCGCGGTGATCGGCTGTGCGCGCTACGAATTCGCGCTGCCGCTGGCCGCCGACGCGCGCGAGGCCGATGCGCTGCGGCTGCTGTGCCTGGCGCTGCTGGCCGCGGTGACGCTGCTGTCGGCGGTCGTTGCGGCCTGGTGGGCCTGGAGCAGCGCGGTGACGTGGCCGCTGTGGCTGCCGCTGGCGGTGGCCGCGCTCGGCGTCCTGTCGCTCGCCACGCTGTGGGCGACGCGCCAGCAGCGCTTCCATGCGCTGGCCGGTGCACGCGTGCTGCAGCACGGCGGCGGCGCCGCCGCGCAGGTCGCCGCGGGCCTGGCGCAGGGCGGCCTGCACGGGCTGATTGCCGCGCCGATTGCCGCGGCGCTGGCGGCGTTCGCGTTGCTGAGGCTGCCGCTGGGCCGCGGCGTTTCGACCACGACCGCCGACTTGCAGGCCGCCGCGCGCCGCCACCGCGAGTTCCCGCTGCTGAACACGCCGCATGCCTTCCTCGGTGCACTGCAGGACACCGTGACGATGGCGCTGATCACCGCGCAGCTCGGCGCGGCCGCCGGCGGCGCCTGGGGCCTGGCACTGCGCTACCTGAAAGCGCCGGCGACGCTGGTCGGCGGCGCGTTGTCGCAGGCGCTGTATCCGCGGCTGGCCTCCGCGGGGATCGCCGGCGGCATCACCGTCGAAGCGCGCGCGACGGTGCGCCGGGCAATGCTGGCGCTGGCAGCGATCGCCGCGCCGCTGGTGGCGCTGCTGTGGGTGCTCGGGCCGGACCTCTTCGCCTGGGCCTTCGGCGAGCGCTGGCGCGAGGCCGGCGAGCTCGCGCGCGCGCTGGCGCTGTACATCGGCGTGCACTTCGTCGCGTCGCCGCTGGCGGTGGTCACGATGGCCTGGGGCGCGCAGGCCTGGGCGCTGCGGCTCGCGCTGGTCGGCCAGGCGGCCTTCCTCTTGGCGCTGGCGCTCGGCCTGCAGTTCGGCAGCCTGGCCGCGGCCGGCTGGGCCGTGTCGATCGTCACGGCCGCGTACTTCGGCTGGTACTTCTTCAAGCTCGCCACCTGGCCGGTGGTGCGCGAGGAGGCCGCATGATGCGCGCTTGGGTCAATCGGCTGCGGCGGCACCTGGCCCGCTGGCTGTGGCACCGCATCCTGTTCGGCGAGTCATCGCAGGGCCGCTGGCTGCCGAGCACCCGCATCGCGCCGTCGACCTGCATCGAGCACGAAGAACGCCTGCGGCTCGCCGACCACGTCTACATCGGCCCGTTCAACTTCATCGAAGCCAGCGCCGGCGTCGAGATCGGCGAGGGCGTGCAGATCACGCACCACGCCAGCATCGTCACGCACAGCTCGCACCGCGCGCAGCGCCTGCTCGGCCGCCGCTTCGTCGACTGGGACGGCGACCGGCCGGGCTGGATCGCGGCGCCGGTGGTCATCGGCGCCTACAGCTTCATCGGCCCGCACAGCCTGCTCGAAGCCGGCACGCGGCTCGGCCGCGGCAGCGTCGTGCGCGCCGGCAGCGTCGTGCGCGGCGAGTTCCCGGATTTCGCGGTGCTCGCCGGCAACCCGGCGCAGGTGGTCGGCGACGCGCGCGCGGCCGACCGGCGCTGGCTCGAACGCCATCCCGAGCTGCTGGCGCACTACGAAGCGTGGGCCGGGAAGCTGCCGGGGGCGCCCCAATGAAGCTCGTGCTGATCGGCGACGGCGAAAGCCCGCACCTCGTCAAGTGGGCGCGCGCGCTCGAGCCGCGGCTGGAGCTGTACGCCGCCTCGTCGCGCGGCTTTGCGCCGGCGCTCGCCGAGCTGCTGCCGCCCGAGCGCCGCCTGGCGCTGAACACGCGGCCGAACTTCGCCGGCGGCAACACGGCGGTGCTGCGCAGCCTGCCGCGGCTGGGCGATTGGCTGAAGACGCTGCAGCCCGACTGGCTGCACGCCCACTACCTGACCTCGCACGGCACGTTGGCCGTGGCGGCGAAACGGGTCTGGGGTCTGCAGGCGCGCATCGCCGGCTCGGCCTGGGGCTCGGACATCCTCGTCGCCCCCGATCGCAGCGTCGCGCTGCGCTGGCTGACGCGGCGCGTGCTGCGCGCGTGCACGCTGTGCACCAGCGATTCGCTGCACATGGCCGAGCGCATGCGCGCGCTCGGTGCGCGCGAGGTGATGAGCTTCCCGTTCGGGCTCGAGACCTTGCCGCCGCCGCCCGGCAACAAGTCCGAGCGCCTGTTCTTCGCCAACCGCGGCCTGGAGCCGATCTACGCGCCCGATCGCGTGCTCGCCGCGTTCACGACGATCGCGCGCGACTGGCCCGATGCCGAGCTGGTGCTGGCCAACGACGGCTCGCTGCGCCCGGCGCTGGAGCAGTGGGTGCAAGGCTCCGAGATCGCCGGCCGCGTGCGCTTCGTCGGCCGGCTCGATGCGGACGCCCAAGCGCGCTGGTACGCGAACGCACGCTGGTACTTCAGCCTGCCGCACTCCGATTCGGTCTCGGTCTCGGTGCTGGAGGCGATGGCCTACGGCTGCGTGCCGATCCTGTCGGACCTGCCGGCCAACCGCGAGCTGGTCAACGACGGCGACAACGGCCTGATCCTCGCCGACGGCCGGCTGCCCGATGCCGCCGAGCTGCACGGCATCGCCGTGCGCGCCGACCGCATCGCGCTGGCCAACCACGGCTGGGTCGCGCGGCAGGCGATGTTCGAGCCGGCGGTCGAGCGTTTCGTCGCGCGGCTGCATGCGCTGCAGGCGGGGCACGGGCTGCGGCGCCCGCGGGGATCGGTGGCTTGAACATCCTGCTGCTGAACCACTACGCCGGCCACCCGTCGCTCGGCATGGAGTACCGGCCGTACTACCTGGCGCGCGAATGGGTGCGGCTCGGCCACCGGGTGCAGATCGTCGCCGCGTCGCACAGCCATGTGCGCACGCACCAGCCCGCGCCGGGCGACCAGCTGCTCGACGGCATCCGCTACCGCTGGCTGCCGACGCCGGCCTACCAGGGCAACGGGTTCGGCCGCGCGTGGAACATCTTCCGCTTCCTGTGGCCGCTGTGGCGCGATGCACGCGCGCTGGTCGACGAGTTCCGGCCCGACGTGGTGATCGCGTCGAGCACCTACCCGATGGACATCTGGGTCGCGCGCCGCATCGCGCGGCTGGCGCAGGCGACGCTGGTCTTCGAGGTGCACGACCTGTGGCCGCTGTCGCCGATCGAGCTGTCGGGCATGTCGCCGAAGCATCCGTTCATGCTGCTGTGCCAGGCCGCCGAATCCAGCGCCTACCGGCATGCCGACCGCGTCGTCTCGATGCTGCCGGTGGTGCACGACTACATGGCCTCGCGCGGGCTCGACCTGAAGCGCCTGGCGATCGTGCCGAACGGCATCACGCTCGACGAGTGGCAGGGCACGCCGGCGCCGCTGCGCGAAGACGTCGCCGCGGCGATTGCGCTGCAGCGCGCCGCCGGCCGCACGGTGGTCGGCTACGCGGGCTCGATGGGGCTGCCGAATGCGCTCGACGTGCTGCTCGATGCCGCAAAGCGGCTGCGCGGCGAGCCGATCGCGCTGATGCTGGTCGGCGACGGGCTGGAGCGCGAGCGCCTGGTGCAGCGCATCGCCGAGGAAGGCCTGACGAATGTGCAGTGGCTGCCGCCGATTCCAAAGGCGCAGGTGCCGAGCCTGCTCGCGCTGATCGACATCGCCTACATCGGCTGGCAGCGGGTGCCGATCTACCGCTTCGGCATCGCGCCGAACAAGCTGATGGACTACATGATGGCTTCGCTGCCGGTGCTGCACTCGGTGGCCGCCGGCAACGACCCGGTGGCCGAGAGCGGCTGCGGCTTCACTGTCGCGCCGCAATCTCCGCAAGAAGTCGCCGATGGCCTGAAGCGCCTGGCCGCCGTGCCGCCGGCCGAGCGCCGCGCCATGGGTGAACGTGGCCGCGCCTTCGTGATGGCGCACCACACCTATCCGGTGCTGGCCGAGCGCTTCCTGCAGGCGGTGCGGCGATGAGTGATGAGCCGAACGCGGTGGTCGAGCGCTACGCGCGCCGCGCGGCGCCCGATCGCTACAGCCTGCTGCAGCCCGATGTCTGGCAGACGGTGCAGGAGCGGCAGCGCCGCATGCTTCGCCTGTTCGCGCGGCTCGGCTGGCACGACCTGGCGCGGCTGCGCGCGCTCGAGGTCGGCTGCGGCGCCGGGGGCAACCTGCTGGAGCTGCTGCGGCTGGGCCTGCAGCCCGAGCACCTGGCCGGCATCGAGCTGCTGCCGGATCGTTTCGCGCTCGCGCGCCGCGTGCTGCCTGCGACGGTCACGCTGTGGCAGGGCGATGCGAGCGCGCTGCCGATCGAGCCTGCCAGCCGCGACCTCGTGCTGCAGTCGACTGTTTTTTCGTCGTTGCTCGACGAAACCTTCCAGCAGCGTCTCGCCGAACGCATGTGGCGCTGGGTCGCGCCCGGCGGCGGCGTGCTGTGGTACGACTTCACCATCGACAATCCGCGCAATCCGGATGTGCGCGGCGTGCCGCTGACGCGCATCCGGGCGCTGTTTCCGGACGCCCGGATGTCGCATTGGCGCGTGACGCTGGCGCCGCCGCTGGCGCGCGCGGTCTGTCGCCTGCATCCTGCCCTCTATCCCGTCTTCAACACCTTGCCGCTGCTGCGCACCCACGTGCTGGCCTGGCTTCAGAAACCCGCTCCATGACTGCTGCTGCACCGTTCCTGCCGTTCGCGGCGCCCGAGATCGGCGACGAAGAAATCGCCGAGGTGATCGACACGCTGAAGACCGGCTGGATCACGACCGGCCCGAAGGCCAAACGCTTCGAGGCCGACTTCGCGGAATTCCTCGGTGACACGACGCTGCACTGCATCGCGGTGAACTCCGCCACCGCCGGCCTGCACCTGGCGCTCGAAGCGCTAGGCATCGGCCCCGGCGACGAGGTGATCACGACGACGCACACCTTCACCGCCACCGCCGAGGTCGTGCGCTACCTCGGTGCCGACGTCAGGCTCGTCGACATCGATCCCGCAACGCTGAACATCGACCCCGCATTGGTCGAGGCGGCGATCACGCCGGCGACCAAGGCGATCATCCCGGTGCACTATGCGGGCCTCGCCGCCGACATGCCCGCGCTGCTGGCGATCGCCCGGCGCCACGGCCTGAAGCTCGTCGAGGACGCCGCGCATGCGCTGCCGACGACCTGCGCCGGTGAGCTCATCGGCACGCTGGCGAGCGATGCCACCGTCTTCAGCTTCTATGCCAACAAGACGATCACCACCGGCGAGGGCGGCATGCTGGTGACGCGCGACGCCGCGCTGGCGCAGCGCGCCAAGGTGATGCGCCTGCACGGCATGAGCCGGGATGCTTTCGACCGCTTCACCGCCACGGTGCCGAGCTGGTACTACGAGGTCATCGCGCCCGGCTTCAAGTACAACCTGACCGACATCGCCGCGGCGCTTGGCATCCACCAGCTGAAGAAGGCCCGGCGCTTCCAGCAGCGGCGCACGCAGATCGCGCACGCGTATGCCGCGGCGTTCGCGGCGCTGCCGTTGACGTGCGCGCCGATGGCGCCGGCGGGCGAGCTGCATGCGTGGCATCTGTATCCGGTGCAGCTCGGGGACGACGCCGGCATCAGCCGCGAGCGTTTCATCGAGAAGCTGTTCGCGCTCGGCATCGGCTGCAGCGTGCACTACATCCCGCTGCACCAGCAGCCGTACTGGCGCGATCGCTATCAGCTGAAAGCAGCGGATTTCCCCCACAGCCAGCGCGCCTACGAGCGCATGGCGAGTCTGCCGATCTACTCGCGCATGAGCGACGACGACGTCGAGCGGGTGATCGCGTCGGTGAAGGCCGTGTTGCAGGGCTGATCAAACGCATGGGCAAGCGGCTGTTCGACATCGTGGTGTCTGCGCTGGCGCTGGCCCTGCTGTCGCCGCTGCTGCTGCTGATCGCGCTGGCGATCCGCCTCGACTCCGCGGGCCCGGTGTTCTTCCGCCAGCAGCGCATCGGCCGCCACGGCCGGCCGTTTCGCATCCACAAGTTCCGCACGATGGTCGCCGACGCGCCCGAGCGCGGGCCGGCCGTGACGGTCGGCCGCGATCCGCGCATCACGCGCATCGGTCACCGGCTGCGCGACGCCCGGCTCGACGAGCTGCCGCAGCTGATCGACGTGCTCAAGGGCGACATGAGCCTGGTCGGCCCGCGCCCCGAGGTGCCTCGCTACGTCGCGCACTATCCGGCGGCGCTGCGCGAGCGTGTGCTCGCGGTGCGCCCCGGCATCACCGATCCGGCGTCGCTGGAGCACCTGGACGAGGCCGCGCTGCTCGATGCCGCCGCCGACCCCGAGCGCGAGTACATCGAGGTGATCCTGCCGAAGAAGCTCGCCGCGCAAGCCGCGTATGCTGCGCGCGCCACGCTCTTGTCCGACTTCGGCGTGCTGCTGCGCACCGTGCGCCTGCTGATCTCCCGATGACCCTCCCGGCCGACCCCAGCGATCCCTCCAGCGACCCCGCCAGCGACGCCGAGCGCGACCTGTCGTTCTGGTTGCGGCTCGACCGCGCGCTCGCCATGCTGCGGCCGCAGCGCGTGCCGCTGTCGATGCTGATCGATGGCGGGGTCGTCGTGCTGGCCTGGAACGTGACGTACCTGTTCCGCCTCGGCTTCGAGCGCTGGCTCAGCGCACGGCCGAGCTACGACGGCTGGGTGCTGCTCGGCATCGTCATCGCCTACCTCGCCGCGTTCGCCGCGCTGCGTGTGCCGCAGGGCATGTGGCGCTTCGCGGGCTTCGGCGACATCAAGCGCCTGGCGCTGGCCTGCGTCATCGCCGGCCTGGGCGCGGCGGTGATCGTGCTGATGCTGCAGCTGACGGCGGTGCCGCGCGCGGTGCTGGCGCTGCACCCGGTCGTCACGCTGATGGGGCTGGCGCTGGCGCGGCTGGCCTACCGCATGTTGTACGAGCACGCGCGCTCGCGCATCACCGGCAGCGACGCCGAGGTCAAGCGCGCGATCGTGATGGGCGCCGGCGAAGCGGCGCGGCGGCTGATCGCCGGCATCCAGCACCAGGGCTGGCTGGTGCTCGGGCTGCTCGACGACGACCCGACGAAGCAGGGCGCGCGCATCGCCGGCGTGCCGGTGCTGGGGCCGCTGGAGGCGGTGCGCGACAAGGCGGTGCGCGGCGCCGCGACGCACATCGTCGTCGCGATGCCGGCGGCGCGCGGCGCGCAGCGGCGGCGCGCGTTCGAGCTCGCCGCGACGGCCGGGCTGCCGGTGCTGACGGTGCCGTCCTCCGCCGAGCTGCACACCGGCCGCGCAGCGATCGAGCGCGTGCGCGACATCGAGCCCGACGACCTGCTCGGCCGCGAGCCGGTGCAGCTGGACGAAGCCGGCATCGCCGAGGCGCTGTCGGGCAAGACGGTGCTGGTCACCGGCGCCGGCGGCTCGATCGGCAGCGAGCTGTGCCGGCAGCTGGCGATGTACGGCCCGGCGCGGCTCGTGCTCGTCGAGCAGAGCGAATTCAACCTCTACACGATCGAGCAGGCGCTGTCGGCACAGTTCCCGCAGCTGCCGCTGGTGCGGCTGGTCGGCGACGTCAAGGATTACGAGACGCTGCGCGCCCTCTTCGCGCACTGGCGGCCGCAGGTGATCTTCCACGCGGCGGCCTACAAGCACGTGCCGCTGATGGAGGAACACAACGCCTTCGCCGCGCTGGCCAACAATACGCTGGGCACCTATCACGCCGCCAGAGCGGCCGGCGAATGCGGCGCCGAGCGCTTCGTGCTGATCTCGACCGACAAGGCGGTCAACCCGACCAACGTGATGGGCGCGAGCAAGCGCGCGGCCGAGCGTGTGGTGTCGGCGCTGGCCAAGCAGTACGCCGGCACGCGCTTCATCGCGGTGCGCTTCGGCAACGTGCTCGGCTCCAGCGGCAGCGTGATCCCGAAGTTCAAGGAGCAGATCGCGCAGGGCGGGCCGGTGACGGTGACGCACCCGGACATCATTCGCTACTTCATGACGATCCCCGAGGCCGCGCGCCTGGTGCTGCAGGCCGCGGCGATCGGTGAGAGCGGCCAGGTGCTGGTGCTCGACATGGGCGAGCCGGTCAAGATCGTCGACCTGGCGCGCGACATGATCCGGCTGTCGGGCCATGCGGTCGACGAGATCGCCATCGTCTACTCGGGCCTGCGCCCGGGCGAGAAGCTCTACGAGGAGCTGCTCGCCGACGCCGACACGACGCTGCCGACGCCGGTGGCGCGACTGAGGCTGGCGCAACTGCGTGACGAGGATGCCGGCGCGGTCCTGGCATGGGTGCAGGCGATCCGGGCCGACCAGCGGCTCGACGACGATGCGGTGCGCGCGCTGCTGCGCGCCGTGGTGCCGGAGTACCGGCCGGCGTGAGCCGGCACAGCCACGTGGCGCTCAGCCCTTGGCCGGCGCCACCTTGCCGTCGGCCGCCTGCTGCAGCGTGTCCGGCTGGTGCACGACGAGCTGGTTGCCGTCGCGGGCCAGCACCTTCAGCCCCTGCAGGAACTGCAGCGTGCGTGTCACCGTCTCGCGGCTGGTGTTCACCATGATCGCGATCTCCTGGTGCGTCGGCGGCATGATGATCACCAGGCGCCCGTCGCCGATCTTCTCGGCCAGCAGCGTGAGCTGCGCGCACACGCGCTGAAACGAGCTGGGCAGCGCCAGCACGGCGCGGTGGCTGGCCGTGCGCCGCATCCGGTCGGCCAGCCGGCCGGCCACGGCCTCCGCGCTGCGCGGGGTCGCGAACATCAGGTCGCGCGCGCGTTCGCGGTCGAGGAAGGTCAGGCGCGACGGGGCCACCGCGATGATGTATTCCGGCGCGGGTTGGCCGTCGATGACGGAAAGTTCGCCGAAGAAGTCACCGTCGCTGATGAATTCGAGGCCGACCTCGCGACCGTCGAGCGTAAAATTGACGACTTGCAGCCGTCCTTCGATCAGGAACCCGAGGCCGGCATCCGTCTCCCCGCGCTTGATGACGACCTGCCGACGTTCGACCCGGCGTTCGCTCATCACGGCGGACAGCTCCGCCACCTTTTCTGCAGGCAAGCGGTCGAACAGGCGCAGTCCCTGCAGTATCGGAATCAGGATCGGCATCGGAGCGCGGGTTGTACTTCGATAAAGCGGCGTCGCGTGTGATGCAGGACACATCGCGGTCTGCGCATCGCGTCGAAGATTCATTGTCCGTTATCGTGGCTGGCGCCTGTCCAGCCGCGCGGGTTGGAGGTAATCACATGATCAAGACCGCACTGAAAGCCAGCGGCCGCAGCGTTGCCGGCCTGGTGTCGGCCTTTACGGTCTGCGCCGTCGCGGCCGCCCAGCCGCAGGCCGTCGGCCATGTCAGCCTGGTGATCGGCGCCGCGCACGTGGTGCGGGCCGACGGTGCGCGCGAGTCCCTGCGCCGAGGCGCCTCGATCATGGTCGGCGACCGGCTCGAGACCACCGCCAACGGCCACGTCCATGTCCGCTTCGTCGACAACGGCGCGGTCAGCGTGCGGCCCGAGAGCGTGCTGGAGGTGCAGTCCTACAAGTACGACACGCAGAACCCGGCGCTCAACGAAGTGAAACTTCGCCTCGACCAGGGCACCAGCCGATCGATCTCCGGCGCCGCCACCGAGGCCGACAAGTCCCGTTTCCGCCTGAACACGCCGATCGCCGCGATCGGCGTGCGCGGCACCGACTTCATCGTCCAGAGCGACTTGAGCGGCGTGCGCGCAACGGTGGCCGACGGTGCCATCGTCATCGGTCCGCTGTCCGCGGACTGCACCACCGGCACGCTCGGTCCCTGCGCCGGCGAAGCAGCGCGCGTGCTCTCCGCCGGCATGGGCGGCCTGATGGCCGAGGTCCGCGCCGGCGAGAGCCGTACCCGCCTGGTGCCGGCCGCAGGCACCGTGCTGGCCACCGTCTCGGCCAAGCGCGACGAGGCCAACGGTCAGCGGCCGCAGGGTGAAACGCTGACCTATTCCGTCAACGACCGCACCGGTGCCGACCTGCTGACGATTGCCAGTGACCGCCGCATCCTCGACCCCAACCGGCCCGCCGACCTGACCGCGCAGCTGGTCTGGGGCCGCTGGACGGAGGGCGCGTCGCCCAACGACAAGATCGCGGTACCGGAATGGGCCGCCGCCGTCGGTCGCCACTACACCGGCATCGGCAACGGCGACATCGGTCTGTTCAGGGCCAACCAGACACAGCCCGGCAACATCCTGTCCGATTCGCTGAACGCTACCGCCGAGTTCAAGCTGACGCGCGCCTATGCCACCTATGAGCGGGGGGGCAAGTCCGAGATGGCCAGCGTCGACAACGGCACGTTGGTCATCGACTTCGCCCGGCGCAGTTTCTCCACTTTCTTGCCGCTGGCGTCGGCGTCGGGAGGCAGCGCCGAAGTGCGCGCCGGCGGCATCGTGCGCAGCAACGGCACGTTCGCGGTGCGGGACAGCGAGCAGCTCGTCGCCGGCGTCGTCTCCACCGATGGCAAGGAAGCGGGCTACCTGTTCGAGCGCAGCGCTGCCGGCGGCTGGTTCAAGGGACGCACGCTCTGGGGCGTGATCGGCGGGCGCTGAGTACCCGCCAGCGCCTGCGCCCACCACCCATCCCGGCAACCCGACCCACCCTGGCCCCATGTTCCCCCGCCTGCTGTCACCTTGGCAATTCCGCATCGCGGCGTTGCTGTTGGCGGCCGCGGCGGTGGCAATGGTTCAATGGCTGGCGCCCTCTGCACTGAGCCAGCTCGAGGCCATGGCCGGCGATGTCGCCTGGCGCACCGGCGCCACCCAACGGCCCGAGCGCCGGGTCGTCGTCGTCGACATCGACGAGGCGAGCCTGCGTGCGAACGGCCCGTGGCCGTGGCCGCGCACCGCGATGGCCGATCTGGCCGAGCGCCTCGCACGTGCCGGCGCGGCCGTGCAGGTGTACGACATCGGCTTCCCGGACCCCCGCCCAGGTGACGCAGCGCTGGCCGCCGCCTGGAGCCGCCGGCCGGTCGTGCTGGGTCAGCTGTTCTCACTGGACACGACGGTCACGCCGGAAGCGGGAACCATCGCCGGACGGCTGGCCGCCAGCGGCTGCCCGGAATTCGCCCCGAAGGGCCACGGTGCCTACGGAACGGCCGCCGAGCTGCTGACCGTGCGGCCCGCCGTCGGCCACATGACGCCGCGCATCGAGGGCGACGGCGTCGTGCGCCAGTTGCCGGCGCTGATCTGCCACCGCGGGGCGGCCTACTCGTCGCTGAGCCTGGCAGCGCTGTGGCGCCTTGCCCAGCCGGACCAGGACACCGAAGCGGCATCCGCGGATCCTGCGCTCGCGCCGGACTGGCAATGGCACGTCGCCGCCGAGCAGGGTGTCGGCACCAGCCCGCTGGCACCGGCCGCCTGGTTGAGCAGCCCCAGCTTCCCGGGGCTCGTGGTTCCGCTCGATGAACGCGGCAACCTCCGCGTGCCCTACCGTGTCGACCGCAAGGCCATTGCGTCGATCTCGGCAGCGAAGGTGCTTGCCGGCGACACCGATACGGCCCTGCTGAAAGGGGCCGTGGTGGTTGTCGGCGCCACCGCGTTCGGCGTCGGCGACGTCGTCGCGACGCCGCATGCGGCGGTCGCGGCCGGCCTGGAGGTCCATGTGCAGACCCTGGTCGGCCTGCTCGATCGCCGCATCCCGTACGAGCCGCGCATGGCGCGGCTGTTGCAAGTGCTGGCCGGGGTCGCGCTGGCCGGAATCTTGCTGCTGGTCGCCGTGCGGCCGGGTGGCCGCAATGCGCAACGCCTGCCGGCCGTCGGGCTGGCCCTGGCGCTGCTGGTCTGGCTGGCGTCCTCGGCGTCCCTGCTCGGTGCCGACCTCTGGCTGCCGTGGGCGCCGGTGGCGCTGTTCGTCCTGGCCGCCGCGGGCGCGCTGGCCATCGTCGAGCATGGCATCACGCTGCTGCAGCGCGAACGCCTGTCGGCCCACCTCGGCGCCTACCTGCCGCGACCGGTGGCCCAGCGCCTGATGAGCTCGGACCCGACGGGGCGCATCCAGGTTGAAGAGCGCGACGTCAGCGTGCTCGTGGCCGACATCCGCAACTTCTCCGCCTTCGCGGCACACCGCCCGGCCGAAGAGACCGTCGCGCTGCTGCACGCTTTCAGCTCGATCGCCGTCGATGTCGTCGAGCGGCACGGCGGGGTCGTCGAGCGCGTGGCCGGCGATTCGATCCTGGCGGTCTGGAACGCGTTCTCCCAGTGCGAAGCCCACCCCGAACAGGCGATGGCCGCCGCCCGGGAGCTGCTGAGCGCCACCCGGACCTTGTTGACCAGCAACCGCCTCGAGACCGATGGCGGATTGGTGCAACCCCTTGCGTTGGGGATTGGTCTGGAGAGCGGCACTGCTATCGTCGGCTCCTTCGGGCCGGCGCGGCGCCGCGCCCATGCGGCGCTCGGCGAGCCGGTCAGCATTGCTTCCCGCCTCCAGGAAATGACCATCGACCTGTCCGTGCCCATCCTGGCCGGGCCGCGGTTGGCCGCCGCGTTGCGCGCCGACAGCACCGAATCACTGGGTGAATATCTGCTCGAAGGCCTGGGTCGGCACTGCCGCATCTATGCCCCTGCCGGCTGGGCCGAACTGGTTCCGGTCGATCCGGGCTGGGCCACCGCGGCGACCGCGGGCGAGCGCCAGTCAGAATCGCGGGCATGGACCCGGTGGAACCATTCCGGCCTGATGTCGGCCGTGGCAGCCGGTCGGTCGTCTTCGCGCTCGAGATTCGGCCCGCGCAACGCGTGACAACGGGGGCGTCGGGTTCGTCCACCCGCTGGCGGTGGATTGTGGGATGTGCGTTGTCTGCGCTGGGCGCGGCACATGCGGCCGAAGCGCCGCCAAGCGTGGTGCGGCCGAACGAGCCGGCGACCGTCTGTGCACTGCTGGCGCCATCGCCGTGGCCCGCGACCACGGTCGAACGGCGCCTGCACCTGCGCCGCCTGGAGTCCGCCCAGGACCAATGCATCGGCCATGCCGGGTTTCTGGCAGTCCTCGGCGCCCTGTGGCTCGATGAGGGTGACGCTGAAACGGCCCGCGTGTGGCTGGAGCGTTCGTTGCTGCTCGAGCCCGACAACCTCGGTGCACTAGCCGACCATGCGCTGGCGCTGGCCGCGCTGGGCGAACCGGCCGCGCTGAAGGAACTGGCGTCGTCCTGGCGCAGCCGAAGCGATGTTCCACCCGCCCTGCTGCGACGCATCGAAAGCGCCGCCGGTGCCGGGACTGCTTTCCGGCTCGCCCGGGCGCGCCTGGGCGAGAACATGGACTGGCCGCGCTTTGCCGCACGGGGAGAGGCCTCGGTCCTCTTCGGCCATGACTCCAACCTCGCGGTCTCGCCGCGTCTGACCGAGCTGACGCTGACCCCGCCGGAGGGTGGTGACGTCGTGCTGCCGGTGATCAGCACGCCGCGCCGGGGCGCCGCCGTGCGTGCCGATCTGTCATGGCAGGCGGCGTGGGAACTGAGTCCGAACCGCATGGTGCGCACCGGACTCAACTTCGCCGCGCGCAACGCGCCGAGCGAGTCCAGCACCGACTGGTACCAGGCCCAGGCGGCGGCCAGCTTTACCCAGCGCTGGAACGGTTGGTCCGCATCGGTCCAGACCGACCTGTCGTGGTTCGGCGGTGCGCTGACCGAGCCCTATGCCCTCGGTCGGGCCCGCCTGGTGCTGGAGCAGCTGGGCGAGAGCTGCAGCCATGCCGCCCAATTCGAAACCGACGGCCGGCGCCAGCGCGACACCCGCAGCGCCGACAGCACCACCGTGCTGCTGGCCTGGCGCCTGCAATGCCGGCCGCTCGGTCGGCGCGACTGGCAGTGGTCGCTGGCGCTGCGCGGTGGCACCGATCGGCCGAATCACGACGGTCGCCCGGGTGGCGTACAGCGCAGCCTGGGCGGCGTGCTGCGGCTCGAACACCGGCCGGATCCGCTGACGACGATCGACCTGTCGATCGGCACGCTGCGGCTGGACGATCGCGAGGGCTACAGCACGTTGCTCGAGAACAACGCCGTGCGGCACCAAGCCCAGTCCTTCGTTTCGATGGAAGTCAGTCGTGCATTGCACACGTCATGGCTGCCGGGTGCCGAGTGGGTGGTGCAGCTCGGCCGCCATCGCCAGAGCAGCAACCTGGCGCTGTTCCGGCATGAAGGCACCACCGCCTACACGGGTTTGCGCTGGCCGTGGTGATCCGTTACCAGCCGGTTGTTGCTGCGGCACAACTCCGGACCCCTCAGAACCGACCCTCTGGGGGCTTCCGCCACCTTGAATGCGGGGAGGCCGGTGCAATAATCGCGCCGCTCGTCGAGCGGACACGGTCGTGCGCCTTGGAATGGGAGGTGGCGCCGATCGGTCGAAAAGAACCCGGTAGGCATGTGATGGCGATCACATGGCCGAGCCGGACCTCCCAGCAAACTGCAGCCCCATGATCAACAAGCTCGTCGTCCCTCGTTCGACTCAGCGCCGGCTTATGGCGCCGACGCTGATTCGAGTGTGGGCCGGTCGTTGATCATCCACCCTCGGTTTCTTTGCAAAGAAATCAATCTCTGAACTCATCAGGAGCGTACTGAATGGCTATCCCCAGCTTCTCATCTACCGTGGTCGCACGTGCCGCTGCGGCGCTTTACGGCATCCAACTCGGCAACGCCACCATGACGTCGGTGCTGGCTGAAGCCAACCTGGGCGGCGGCGGCATCGGCGCGCTGATCAACGGCGTGTACGCCCGCGACTTCGGCACGAAGTCCGCCCACGATGTGGCCGTGCTGGTCACCGCCAACCTGGGCATCACCGGCGCCGGCGTGACCGACGCTGTGGCCTACCTCGAGAACCTGCTGAACACCACGCCCGCCGCCGAGCGCGGCATGGCGATTGCCGACGCTGCTGCGCTGTTCTCCGGCCTGACCAGCGATGGCGTCTACGGCGCCGCTGCCTCCGCGTTCAACGGCCGCATCGCCTCGGCGGTGGCCTACGCGCAGACCGCTGGCACGATCGACCGTCCGTTCAATGCCGGCGCGAGCCTCGGCATGACCATGGGTCAGGACTTCCTGAGCGGCACCCCGGGCAACGATGTCATCCAAGCCCGTATCTTCAACAACAGCAACAGCTGGCAGTCTGGTGACTGGACCGACGGTGGCGCCGGCAACGACCGCATCGAAGCCGACATGGGCTCGTCGGCAGTCTTCTCGGTCACGCCGGAAACCACCGGCGTCGAGCAGATCGCTGTCCGCGCTCAATCGCATCAGACCGATTCCGGTGACAACAACGTTTCGAACTTCTCGCGCGTTCAGATCGATGCCGAGCGCATCGTCGGCGCCACGCGGTTCGAGTCGAACAACAGCCGCGCTGATCTCATCTTCGAAGACGTCCGGATCCTGCCGTCGCAGATCACCAAGGACATCACGATCGCCATGGTCGAAACCGACCCCGGCCATGTCGACTACGCGGTGTACTTCGACCAGTATTCGCTGAAGAACCAAGTCAGCAACACCTCGTCGATCAACCTGCAGATCATGGACACGGTTGCCGCCGCGGCCGGTCTGGCACCGCTGCTGAACAGCAACTACGGTGCGTTCACCTTCACGGTCACGATCGGTGGCGTTGCCCGCACCGTCACGCTGGGCTCGCAGGCGATCCAGGACGCGCAGACGTACGCTCAACTGGCTGCTGCCTTCCAGACTGCCCTGAACGCCGAATTCGGCGCCGGCGTCGCGACGGCCACCGTCGGTGACAACTTCACCGTGGTCGACCCCGCCTCGCGCATCGCGGTCACCGGTCAGAACATCGTGCTGACCACCAACACGCTGGCCACGTTCTCGACCCCCGCGGGCTCGGGCTGGCTGGCGGACGGCGTGGCTCCCCCGGCGTCGAACTTCTACACCAACTTCTTCACCGGCACGACCGCATCGGCCAGCCTGGTCACGTCGACGGTCATCCTCGACGACGTGGGTCGCGGCTCCACCGGCGGTGAGCTCGTCATCGGCGGCCTGTCGGTCGGCACGACGTCCTCGTCGCTGGGCGTTCAGCGCTTCGAAATCGAAGTGCGCGACAACAGCAAGCTGGAGTCGATCAACTCGACCAACAACACGCTGCGTGAAGTCACCATCGTCAACGGCGTGACGACCAGCAGCTCGCACGCCTACGTCCCGACCGTCCAGGACGCCGGCAACCTTACGGTGAACGGCAACGCCGGTGCCAACGGCGCCAACGTCAGCGGTTCCAGCGGTCGCGTCCCCGTCAGCACCATCACTGACGCGGCCACGGCTCCTGGCAATAACGCCATCAATGGCGTTCAAAGCACGACGAATGTCCTGGCTCCGATCACGACGTTCGGCTTCAGCGATGTTCGCCTGATTGACGCATCGACGATGCGCGGCAAGTTCGAGTTCACCGCCCAGGTGACCGCGTCCTCGCTCGCCAAGTACCTGAACCTGAAGGACATCCAGAGCAACCCGGCCGGCGACAACATCGCGTTCACCTACAACGGTGGCACGAACGACGACACGATGTGGGTGCGTCTCGATACAGGCTTTGCTGCCAGCCGCAACACCATCATGGTGGGTCGCGAGGACTTCACCTTCACGGCCAACGGCGGTACCGGCAATGACTGGATCAACGTCGCGCTGACGCCAACCCCCGGTGGCGACCAGGCCTGGTACACCAACCAGAAGCTGAACAAGAACCTCACGATCAACGGCGATGCGGGTGACGACGTCATCCGCAAGCCGGGTGCGGGTGATTTCATCATCAATGGCGGCACTGGCCTCGACACGGTCTACGCCGACAACTCCGGCACGCAGGCCATCGCGGCCGGCAACGCCAGCCTGGCCGGCGCGGTCTACACCGCGGCGGAAGCAGCAGAACTGGCTGCAGCGCTCGCGCTGGCCAACCTCGCCAACTCGACGAACGATGGTGCCGCTGTGGCGCCGCAGCCCGCCAACACCGGCAACCCGAATCCGCTGGGCCAGGCGGACACCACGGTCGCCGCGTTGAATACGCTGGACCTGTTCCTGCCGGTGACCTTCGTCGACCCGGCGGATGCCACGCTCCCGCTGGTGGTGTCGCATGCCAACCTGAAGACTCAGATCGACAACGCCTACGCGGCCGGCGCGCTGACCGTGGCGCAGCAGCAAGCGCTGTATGTTGCCTACAACGTGGCGAGCGCTGGCACGATCATTACGCCGGCAACGCTGGTGGCCCGACCCGACATCACCGACGAAGTGGCGGTGGCAGGCAACCTGACGGCTGCCGAGTTCGCGGCCGGCAATGCGGTGCTCGATGGGTACCTCGTGGCAGCAAGGGCCGCCGCGGCGACGGCCGATGCCGCCGACGCTCGGGTAGCCACTGAAGCAGGCCTGTTGAACGCCACGCAGCTCGCGGTGGTCAATGCGCAGCTTGCGGTCAATGGTGTCTTCAGCTGGGAAGCCGACGAGACCATCGCTGGCATCAACCTGAACGGCAACGGCACGGCGGTGGTCCTGAACGGGCTGACGGCGCTCCGGACCGCCCTGGTCCTTGGCGCCACCGACGCGGCTGTGCTCGCGGCGCTGGTGAACGCTCGTGACAACCAGATCATCACCGACGCGGAGGCAACGGCGCTGCTGAACGCCTCCATCTCTGGTGGCGCTGGCACGGTCGACGCGGCCGAGCTGTTCGCGATCCAGGTCATCCTGGAGCCGATGATCGCTACTGCAACGGCGCTCAACACGGCGGCCAACGACGCGTTGACCGCTGCGATCGCTGCCAATAACACGGCAGTGCGCACGGCAGCCGGTATCGTTGGTGCAGACCCGTTCACTGCGGCGGCGTCGGCTGTCGCCAATGACTTCGTTGGTTCGACCGAGGCTGCTGCGGCTGCCACGGCCGCGCAAACGGCTCTGACGGCGTTCAACAACGCCACGCTGAACCCGGCACTGGCGCTCCAGGCCGCCCTGGCCGCGCTGAAGAGCGCGATCGCAGTGGGCGTTTCGGACCTGAACGTGACCCTGCTCACCGCAGCCGCGGTGGCCGCAGGCACGATCACGGCTGGTGACAAGGTCGCCATCGACAACGCGTCGGGCGCGACCCCGACCGCGGCTGCCGACACGGTGAACCTGACCGAGAAGAACGCCACCGACGTCCTGATCACCGCGCTGCAGGTTGCGAACAACGCCGTGGTTGCCCAGGCTCAGCAGGAAGCCGCGACGCTGACCGCCATCCGCGACGCCACCGCATTCGCGTCAGCTCAGGCGCTGGCTGCTGCAAACGCAAGCCCGGGCGCCGGAACCGGCCCGTTCGACGCGACCAGCAGCCGGGCAGTGTGGGTGCTGAACACGGCCAGCCAGGCGGCGGTCTCGACCGCCCCGGGTACGCCGTACGTGCTCGCCGTCAACGACGAGCGCAATGTCTTTGACCTGAAGTCCGACGCGAACAACACCTACAACTTCTTCGCGGCACGGGTGACGGTGACGTTCAAGGACATCACCGCGAGCGTCGAGATCCCGAACACGGGCTTCCGCACCAGCGATCTGCAGATCAACCAGGCCATCAAGGACGCCATCAACAACAACGTGGTGCTGAACAAGCTGATCAGCGCCACGGATGGCCCCGCGAACACCCTGGTGATCACCTCGCTGATCGATGGCGTGATGTCGAACGCCAACTTCGGTGTGGCGCTGACGCTGCCGGCTCTGGCTGGCATCGTTGACGTCGCCGGTGCGGCTGCCGTCTACGGCACCGCCTCGACCGCTGAAGCTGTCCTGGCCGCCATGACGACGGCCCTGGCTGCGTTCAACACGAAGGGTGACTACGTCGACCAACTGGCTGAAACCGGTGCCTTCGGCGGCAACGCCCAGGTCACGGGCGCTGCCAGCGTCACGACCAGCGACAACACCATCACCCCGGGAGATGGCAACGACGTGACCGTGCTGGGTACGACGGTGGGTACGGATGCGCTGCTGTCGAGCAACGACCGCGTCGTGTTCGGTGCCAACTTCGGCAACGACACGGTCGTGCACTTCCAGGCGGGTGCGCAGACCACGGGTGGTGACGTGCTGGTGCTGGCGGCTCTGGGTGGCAGCATCCTGGGCACGGCGTTCAACGTCAACAACTCGATCAACGTCGCGAACGAGACGACGGCGAACGACACGGCTGCCGAGATTGCCGCGCTGTTTGCCGATTCGGCGACCGCTCAGACGCACGTCTACATCGCTGTCGACATCCTGACCAACATCGGCAAGGTGTACACCGTGTCCGATGCGGCAGGTACCGCCGCGGGCAACGTGACGGCCACCCTGGCCGGCACGATCGACCTGGCCGACACGCTGTGGAGCACGCTGACCGCCGACAACTTCGCCTGATCGAAGTAGCAACCCCCGCCGCAGGGCGGGGGTGCGCCGAGTGGCAACACCCGGCGCTGCAATGCAAAGCCGCGCTGCGAACCAGCGCGGCTTTTTTCATTCCATTCCCGCCCACGCTATCGCGGGCTAATTGGTGGCGTGAGCGGCCACCACGTCGCAATGGCCCCACGATCGTGGTCAAGTAAGAATGTTCATATAAGGACCTGCTACACTCGCGCCCCGTGAAGCCCCAGGTCGCACTGAACATTGCCCTCCATCCGGGCCAAACCGAACGGCTGATCCATTTGCAGCAGATGTTCGCCCAAGCCTGTAATCACCTTGCTCCCATCGTCCAGCAGACACGCTGCTGGAACCGCGTGGCCTTGCATCACATGGCCTATCGCGGGCTGAGAGAGCAGTTCCCGATGCTGGGCTCGCAGATGGCCTGCAATGCAATCTATTCCGTCTCGCGTACCTGCCGTGCGCTCTATCAGAACCCCAGCAGCCCGTATGCGCTGCACAAGCTCGGCAACGGCCCGCTGCCCCAGGTGCTGTTCCTGCCGCAGTCACCGGTGTACTTCGATCGCCACACGCTCAGCCTCAAGAACGGCCGTGCATCGATGTACACGCTCGACGGGCGCATCAAGTTCAACCTCGACCTCACCGAGGCCCAGGAGGCGCGCTTTCGCAGCTCGCGCCTGCGCGAGATCGTCATGAGCACGCAGGCTGCCGGCCTGGTGCTCACTTTCACCTTCGACGATCCGCAGGCCGACGACGCCGAGTTCGACCTTCGCAATGCCGACCTGCCCGAATACGTGCTCGTCACCGACAACACCCCGCCACCACCCGTCATGCCGCCGCTCTCGCTGACCCCCAACAAGGAGTCTCTCCAATGACTCAAGCGGCTCCTGGCCAGCCCGCCCCCGGGATCGTCCTCACCGTCATCCTGAAGCAGCGTGCCCACCTGCAACGCGCCATCTGGTACAGCCTGGTCATCGGCACGCTGCTGCTGCTGGTGCCGTCCTGGTACATGTTCGAGGTCTACGGCCGCGTGCTGAACAGCCGCAACACGACCACGCTGCTGTGGCTGCTGGTGATGGTGATGGGCGTGTACGTCGTCGTCGAAGTGCTCGACCTGGTGCGCTCGCGGGCGCTGCACGCGGTGGCCGAGGCCTTCAACAAGGTGCTGAAGGAACCCGTCTTCGACGCCGTGTTCCAGGCCAACCTGAAGAAGCAGCCCGGCGGCACGACCCAGCCCTTCAATGACCTGAAGGCGTTGCGCGACTTCATCGCATCCCCGTTCGTCACTGCCGTCCTGGACACCCCCGCTGCCGTGATCTGCCTGGTGCTGCTGTTCGCGCTCGGCTTCTGGCTGGGCGTGCTGGCGCTGATCGGTGCCGCCGTGCAGGTGTGGCTGATCTGGCTGACCCAGCGCCGCACGATGCCGTTGCTGACGAATGCCAGCGTGGCCTCGATCGCAGCGCAGAACTACGCCTCGAATGCGCTGCGCAACGCGCAGGTCATCGAGTCGATGGGCATGCTCGGCCGCGTGCACGCCCAGTGGGTCAAGCGCCAGAACAAGTTCCTGGCCCGGCAGGCCGAAGCGTCCGATTACGCCGGCATCACGTCCGCCGTGGCCAAGATGCTGCAGGTGATGCAGGGATCGGTGCTGCTGGGCGGCGCCACCTGGGCGATGCTGCACAACAACCTGTGGGGCGGCGGCGGCATGGTGATCGTCGCCTCGATCCTGGGGGGACGCGCGTTGCAGCCGCTGGCGCAGCTGGTGGCTCAATGGCGCACCTTCGTGCAGGCCCGCGATGCCCAGCAGCGCATGAACAACCTGCTGGCCAACTTCGCGCCGCCGGAGCCGTCGATGCCCTTGCCCGCACCCGAGGGCAAGCTGGTGGTCGAAGACGTGCAGGCCGGCGCGCCGGGCAGCCCGCTGCGCATCCTGCACGGCGTGAAGTTCACGGCGATGCCCGGCGAGCTGACGCTCATCATCGGCCCGACGGCGTCCGGCAAGAGCACGCTCGCCCGCCTGCTGGTCGGCGTGTGGCCTTGCGCAGCCGGCAAGGTGCGCCTCGACGGCGCGGACGTGTACGCCTGGGACAAGCAGCAGCTGGGGCCGCACATGGGCTACCTGCCGCAGAACGTCGAGCTCTTCGACGGCACCGTGGCCGAGAACGTGGCGCGCTTCGGTGATGTCGACATGGACGCCGTGAAGGCCGCCATCGAAATCACCGGCATGCGTTCCACCATCGAAGCGCTGCCGGACGGCTACGAGACCCGCATCGGCGACGACGGCGCCGTGCTGTCGGGCGGCCAGCGCCAGCGGCTGGGCCTGGCGCGCGCGCTCTACGGAACCCCCAAGGTGCTGGTGCTCGACGAGCCCAACTCCAGCCTCGATGCCGCGGGCGACAAGAACCTGCTCGAACTGATCACCCGACTCAAGACCGCGGGAATGACCATCGTTGCCATCACGCACCGCAATACCCTGATGCCCGCCGTCGACAAGATCGTGCTGCTGCACGACGGCAAGGTGCTCGCCTTCGGCCCGCGCGACGAAGTGCTCGGAGCGCTGGCCAAGGCGAACGAGATGCGCGCTGCAGCGGCCGCCAAGCCGGCGGCGCCCGTGGCGGCGCCGGCCGGACCGTCCTTGACCGTCATGCCCATGGCGCAGCCGGGAGCGAAGGCATGAGCAACTCCAAGCAAACCGATGGCGTGAACGCGCCCGAGCTGAAGGCCATCCTGCTCGGCTTCCGCCGCGAAGTGGCGTGGGTGGCCGTCTTCGGCATCTTCTCCAACCTGATGATGCTGACGCCGACGCTGTACATGATGCAGGTCTTCGACCGCGTCATGCTCAGCAACAGCGAGTACACGCTGGCCGCGCTGTCGATGCTGGCGGTGGTGCTGTACCTGGTGATGGGTTTCGCCGACTGGGCGCGTTCGCGGCTGCTGGTGCGGGTCGGCACGCGTTTCGACACGCTGGCGCAGCGCCAGATCTTCCGCGCCAGCTTCGACGCCAAGCTGCGCAGCACCACGAGCGCGAACCCGCAGGCCCTGAACGACCTGACGCAGCTGCGCCAGTTCCTCACCGGCAACGGCATCTACGCGGCGGTGGACACGCCCTGGGTGCTGGTCTTCACCGCGGCGCTGTACCTCATCCACCCGTGGCTGGGCTACGCCGCCGCCGCCTTCGTGGTGCTGATGCTGGGCGTCGCAGTGATCGGCAGCCGAGTGATGGGGCCGCTGCAGGAGAAGGTGCAGGCCGCGCAAGTCGACAGCAACACCTACCTCGCCGGCAAGCTGCGCAATGCCGAGACGGTCGAGGCCTTCGGCATGCTGAAGCACTTTCGCCGCCGCTGGCTGTCGATCCACGATCGGCAGACCGAGGTGCAGTCGCGCGCCCAGGAAGCCACGCACCGCCTGCAGACCGTGACCAAGTTCGTGCAGTACGCGCAGCAGTCGCTCGTGCTCGCGCTCGGCGCGGTGCTCGCGATCAACGGCCAGATCAGCGCCGGCGCCATGCTGGCCTGCAATGCCTTGATGGGCAACGCGCTGCGGCCGATCGGCCTGGCCGCCGGCAGCTGGGGCCAGTTCATCGACGCGCGCGCCGCCTATCGCCGCATCAGCAAGCTGCTGCAAGAGCATCCGCCCCGCAATGACGGCGCCGACGAGGTGCCCGACCTGAAGGGTCAGGTCAGCCTGCGCGGCCTGGTGGCGAAGGCCGCCGGCCGCACGCAGCCGATCCTCAAGGGCATCGACCTGGAGTTCCGCGCCGGTGAGGTGGTGGCCATCGTCGGCCCCTCGGGCGCCGGCAAGTCCACGCTGGCGCGCTGCCTGATGGGCATCTGGCCCGACACCGAGGGCGAGGTTCTCATCGACGGCACGCCGCTGCAGCGCTGGCCGCGCGACGCGATCGGCGCCCGCATGGGCTACCTGCCGCAGGACATCGAGCTGTTCGAGGGCACGATCGAGGAGAACATCGCGCGCTTCGAGGACGGCCGGGACGAGGACGTCATCCAGGCCGCCAGACGCACCGGCATCCACGACATGGTGCTGCGCATGCCGCGCGGCTACGACACGCCGATGGGCGAGGCCGGCAACACTTTGTCGGGCGGCCAGCGGCAGCGCATCGGCCTGGCGCGCGCGATCTTCGGCGACCCCGCGGTGGTGGTGCTGGACGAACCCAACGCCAGCCTCGACGACGCCGGCGAAGCCGCGCTGGTGAGCGCCGTGCGCGACCTCAAGACCCGCGGCACCACCGTCTTCATGATCGTCCACCAGCAGAACCTGCTGGCCGTGGCCGACCGCGTGCTGTTCCTCGAGAACGGCCAGGTCACCCGTTTCGTGCCGCTGGTCGCGCAGAACCAGGCCAACGCCAACGCCGGCGGCGCCCAGTCGCCTTCCGCATCCTCGGCCGCTCCCGCTGGCCAGAACGAGATCGTGGCCCGCGCGGGCCCGAGCACACCATGAGCAACACCACTCCTTTGCGGCGGGTCCCTCCCGCATCCCCGGCCGACGTCACCGATGTCGACGATTCGGCGTTGAAGAGCGACACCCGGCCGGTCATCCGCCTCGGCTTCTGGGTGCTGATCGTCGGTTTCGGCCTGTTCCTGCTGTGGGCGGCGTTCGCGCCGCTCGACGAGGGAGTCTCCGCACCGGCCACGGTGTCCATCGAGACGCGGCGCAAGACGATCCAGCACATGATCGGCGGCGTCGTGCAGACGGTCACCGTCAAGGAAGGCCAGCAGGTCAAGGAGGGCGACGTGCTGATCACGCTCGACGATGCGACCGTCCGCGCCAACCACGAGGCCATTCGCCAGAACTACCTGTCGCAGCGGGCCCTCGAGAGCCGGCTGCTGTCGGAGATCGCGGGCGCCGGCACGATCAACTTCCACCCCGATCTGCGCGCGAGCAAGGATGCCATCGCGGCCCAGCACATGCTGGTGCAGCAGCAGCTGTTCAACTCCAGGCGCGCCGCCCAGCAGGCGGAGCTCGCCGCGGCCCGGCAGTCGATCGCCGGCACCGAGGGCCAGATCTCCGGCCTGCGGCTGATGCTCGACAGCCGCAAGGCCCAGGCCGGCATCCAGGACGAGCAGGTGAAGAACGTGCGCTCGCTGGCCAACGACGGCTTCGCGCCGCGCAACCAGGCGCTGCAGCTCGAACAGGCGCAGGCCGAGCTGCGCACCTCGATGGCCGACCTGCAGACCAACATCCAGCGGGCCCAGAGTTCGATCGCGGAACTGCGGCTGAAGATCGCGCAGCGCGAGCAGGAGTACCTGAAGGAAGTGTCGACGCAGCTGGCCGAAGTGCGGCGCGAGGTCCAGGCGAACCAGGAGAAGCTGGTCGCCATCGGCACCGACCTCGGCCGCATGCAGATCAAGTCGCCGGTGGCCGGCCAGGTGATCGGACTGCAGGTCGCCGGCCAGGGTGGCGTGGTGCAGCCCGGCCAGCACCTGATGGACATCGTGCCCCAGGGCGCGTCGCTGCTGCTCGACGCCAAGGTGCCGCCCCACATGATCGACCGCGTCAAGGTCGGCGAGATCGCCGAAGTGCGCTTCTCGACCTTCGCCGACGCGCCGCAGCTGGTGGTGCACGGCAAGATCGTCTCGCTGGCCGGCGACTCCATCAACGAGCAGGTCGGTGGCAACGTGCTCACCTACTACCTGGCCCGGGTCGCGATCACGCCGGAAGGCCAGAAGGCGCTCGGCAACCGCGTGCTGCAGCCGGGCATGGTGGCCGAAGTGCTGATCAAGACCGGCGAGCGCTCGCTGCTGACCTACATGCTGCATCCGCTGATGAAGCGCATCGCCACGGCGATGACCGAGGAGTGAGCACGATGCGACGAGCGATCCGCCGACTGCGCTTCACCGCGATCGCCGCGGCCCTGCTCGCCGCCGGCAGCGCGCAGGCGATGAACTTCGCCGAGGCCGTTGCCGCGGCACGCAGCAACGATCCCGCCTACCGCGGCGCCGGGCACGAGCTCGAGAGCACGCGCCAGGGCGTGCCGATCGCGCGCGCGGCGCTGCTGCCGCAGGTTGGCCTGGCGGGGTCGTACGCCGACGTGCACGGCACGCGCAGCTTCTTCAACGCGCAGGACCAGGAAGCGAAGGTCGGGGTCGCGTACAACGCCCCGCATGCCTCGCTGCAGATGCGCCTGCCGCTGTTCAATGCCGAAGCCAGGGCCCGCCTGGACCAGGCCGAGGTGCAGGTCGACCAGGCCGAAGCGAACTACCGCGGGCGCGGCCTGGACCTGATCGATCGGGTCGGCACGGCCTACCTGCGAACGCTGCTGGCCGCCGAGACGCTGGGCCTCGCGGAGCAGGAGCGGGTGTCTGCCGAGGGGCAGCTGAAGCGGTCTGCCGAGCGCTTCCGGCGCGGTGAGGGCACCCGCAGCGAAGAAGCGCTGGCGCAGTCCAACCTGGACGTCAACCGGGTGAAGGTCTTCGAAGCGAAGGACCAGCTCGAGAACGCCCGGCGCGCGCTGCAGCGCCTGACCGGCCGCGCGACCACCGACCTCAACCAGATGAACCCCGAATTCGTGCCCGACGAGCCGGCGCAGGGCGGCTTGTTCGAATGGCTCGAGACCGCGGTGCGCAACAGTCCGACCATCCGCGCCCGGCAGCAGGCCTTGCTCGCCGCGCAGTTCAACGTCAAGCGCCAGTCGGCCGGCCACCTGCCGCGCGTGGACCTGGTGGCCAGCATCGCCCGCAGCGAGAACGAATCCCTCACCAACCTGGGCCAGACCTCGGTGCTGAAGACACTCAGCCTGCAGGTCAATGTGCCGATCTACAGCGGCGGCGGCGTCAGCGCCGGCGTCAAGCAGGCGGTGGCGGAGCAGGCGAAGGCGGAGGAGGCGATCCGCGAAGAGCGCGAGAACGTCGAGACCGAGGTGCAGCGCAACTACCTGCTGGTGGCCAATGGGGCCGCTCGCGTCCAGGCCTACCGCCGGGCTGCCGAATCGAGCCAGGTGGCGTACACCGGCGCCGTGCGGTCGCAGGAAGCCGGCCTCGGCACCACGGCCGACGTGCTCGACGCCCAGGTGCGGCTCTTCGCCGCGCGACGTGACCTGGCCGCGGCGCGCTACGACTACCTGTCGGCCCGCCTGCGCCTGAAGGCCCACGCCGGCCTGCCGCTGGACGAGGTGACGAACGACATCGACCGGCTGCTGCCGCTGCCCCTGACCACCGCGTTGAAACAGCCTTGAGTCCGCTTGCCATGAACCTTTCGCTCTTCGCCCGCCCCGCCGCGCTCGCGGCCCTCGTCGGCCTGTCCGCCTGTGGCGGCGGCAGCTCCGAGGGCCCGGCCGTCGCCACCCTGCAGGCCTCGCCGGCGATGTTCGGCCGCACGACGACGGTGACGGTGCAAGGCAGCAACCTCGACAGCAGCGTCACCGCGTCGATCGAGCCCGGCTGTACCCAGATGACGCGTCTTGCCGGCGGCAACGCGAACAGCCAGAGCTTCAGCTGCAGGATCTCGTGGCTGGGCGACCTGCGCGTTCGCATACGCAAGGAAGGCGGCGCCGAGCTGGCATCGCTGCGCCTGGACATTCCCCTGCCGCAAGTGGCCTTCAACGTGGCCAGCGGATCAGCGACCGGCCGCTTCGTCGTCGAGCTCGATCCGGAGAAGGTGCCGGGGACCGTCGACAACTTCCTGGGCTACGTCAACCAGTCGACCTGCTTCTACCGCAACACGCTCTTCCATCGCGTTATTCCGAACTTCGTCGTGCAAGCGGGCGGGTACACCGCGAACCTGACCACCAAGAACGAAGGCAAGGGGCCGCCGGTCGCGCTCGAGACGAACCGCGGGCTGTCGAACCTGCGCGGCACCATCGCCATGGCGCGCACGGATGATCCGAACTCGGCGACCTCGGAGTTCTACGTCAACGTCAAGGACAACCCCGAGCTCGACTACGCCAGCGCAGCCAAGCCCGGCTATGCCGTCTTCGGCAAGGTGGTCAGCGGCCTGGAGGACATCGATCGCATCGCGAACGCGCCGACGACGTCCAAGGGCCTGTTCCCCAACGCGCCGGTCACCGAGATCACCATCACGGGCTGCGGCCAGACGAAGTGATGCCGCGGCGACCGATCCCCCCTGCACGCCAGCGGTGCTGAGCCGATGCGCTGGCGCATCGAACACCTGCCGCTCGCCTGGCCGCTGGCCCGGCGCGACATTGCCGCGCGCTATCGCGGCAGCCTGGTCGGCGTCGGCTGGGCGCTGCTCGCGCCACTGGCGATGGTGGCCGTCTACGCGCTCGTCTTCCAGGGGGTCTTCAAGGCGCGCTGGGCCGGCAGCAGCGAGGCGGCCGGCGGGGTCGACTTCGCGGCGCGGCTCTTCGCCGGCCTGATCGTCTTCTCCGCGGTGGCCGAGGTGGCCACCCGCGCGACGCGGCTGATGCAGGACAACGCCAACCTGGTCAAGCGGGTGGTGTTTCCGCTCGAGCTGCTGAGCGTCGCGCTGGTGATGCAGGTGGCGGTCCACACGGCGCTGCAGATGCTGGTGCTGGCCGCGCTGCTGATCGCCATCGGCGTCGGCCCGCAGTGGTCGTGGCTGTGGCTGCCGGCGGCCTGGGCCTGGTCGGTGGCGCTGCAACTGGCGCTGGCCCTCGGCCTGGCGGCACTCGGCTGCTACCTGCGCGACCTGCAGCAGGCCGTGCCGCTGGTGATGTCGGGGCTGCTGTTCCTGTCGCCCGTGTTCTATCCCGGCGCGGCGGCGCCGCAGGCGCTGCAGTCGCTGCTGCAGTTCAATCCGCTGACGGCGCCGATCGAGCTGTCGCGGGCCGCGTGGTTCGGCGATCCGATCGCCTGGTCGCCGATGCTGCTGTCACTGCTCGGCCTGCTGATCGCGCTGCCGTTGGCGCACGCGCTGTTCCAGCGGCTGCGGCCGGGCTTTGCCGATCTCGTGTGACGGACATGAACGACAACCCGGTGATCGAACTGGCCCGCGTGAGCAAGAGCTACTCGCTCGAACACCGGCCGCTGCACCGCCTGTGGCAACAGCTGCGCGGCCACCTGCCGGCCGGACAGGTGCATCACGCGCTGCACGACGTCGACCTGGTGGTGCGCCGCGGCGAGGCGGTGGGCATCATCGGCCGCAACGGCGCGGGCAAGTCGACGCTGCTGCAGGTGATCTGCGGCGTGCTGCAGCCGAGCGCGGGCACGCGCAAGACCAACGGCCGCATCGCAGCGCTGCTGGAGCTGGGCGCCGGCTTCAATCCGGAGCTCACCGGGCGCGAGAACGTGCGCCTCAACGGCCCGCTGCTGGGCCTGAGCGCGGCGCAGGTCGAACGCCGGCTGGACGAGATCATCGAGTTCGCCGGCATCGGCGAGTACGTCGACCAGCCGGTGCGCAGCTATTCGAGCGGCATGTTCGTGCGCCTGGCGTTTGCGATGGCAACGTCGGTGGAGCCCGACATCCTGGTCATCGACGAGGCGCTGTCGGTCGGCGACGGTGAGTTCGCGCGCAAGTCCTTCGAGCGCATCATGTCGCTGAAGGAGCGTGGCGCGACGGTGCTGTTCTGCACGCATTCGATGTTCCAGATCGAGTCCTTCTGCAGCCGCGCACTGTGGGTGCACGACGGTCGCGTGATGTTCGACGGGCTGGCCAGCCAGGCGGTGGTGGAGTACGAGGCCTGGCAGGCGCGCCACGGTGCGTCGATGGCGTCGGACGGTCCGGTCGCGCACCGGTTCGAGTCCGCGGCGGCCTCGATCGGCGCGGTGCGTCTGCACCCGCCCCCGGTGGGCGAAACGTGGCGCTCCGGGCTCGACGACCTGGTGATCGACATCGAGATGCGCACCGACCCGACGCTTCCCAATCCCACGCTCGGCGTCACGCTGCTCGGCAGCGACGGCCGTGCGGTCTCCAGCGCCGGCAACTGGCTCGACGGCCAGCCGCTGCAGCGCCATGCCGACGGCAGCGCACGCACCCAGCTGCGCTTTCCCGCGCTGCCGCTGCTCAAGGGGCGCTACACCGTCTCGGTCTTCATCCTGTGCGATCGGGCGATCAACCCGTATGCGGCGGCCGAGCACGTCGCGTCGTTCGAGGTGGTCCAGCAGGACCTGCGCCAGGGCATCGTGGACCTGCCGCACCGCTGGTGCCACGCGCAGCCATGAGCGCTTCGGATCGCCACATGAGCGAGATCAGCGGTTTCAGCTTTCCGCTGAACGTCTACGCCCGCGTGCTCGAGCTGCGCGAGGGACAGGCGGACTACCTGCACTACGGCATCTTCGACCGCCCCGATGAGCCCGTCGCCGCCGCCCAGCAACGCGCCAGCGATCTGTTGTGGCAGGCGCTGCCGCCGCCGTGCCGGCTGCTGGAAGTGGGCATCGGCCTCGGCACGACGCTCGCCCGCTTGCGGGCCGCGGGCTACGAGGCCTGCGGCATCACGCCGGACGCAAGCCAGGTGGCAGCGGCCCGCACGCGACACGGTGGCATCGATGCCGAGGTGGCGCGCCTGGAGGACTTCAACCGCGCTGCGGGCACCTGGCAAACGCTGCTGTTCCAGGAAAGCGCGCAGTACATCGATCCGGTGGCGCTGTTCGATGCCGCGGACCGGCTGCTGGTGGACGGCCCGGCGACGCTGCTGGTGATGGACGAGTTCGCGCTGCGGCGCCGCTGCGCCGACGACACCGGGCTGCACGACCTGGACGCCTTCATCGCGCTCGCTGCTCGCCGGGGCTGGCGAGTGGTGCAGCGGATGGACCTGTCGCAACGCGCGGCGCCGACGCTGGACTACCTGCTGGATGGCGTGTGCACGAACGAGTCGCGCCTGCGCGGCGAGCTCGCGCTCGGCGCGGCCGAGCTCGACGCACTGAACGCCTCCAACCGCCGCTACCGGCGCCTGTACGACGCCGGCGTCTACGGCTATGCGCTGCTGAAGTTCGAACGCGAACGCCGGCCAGGCTGCCGGCTGCAGTGGGTCGGCAGCGAAGACAGCGGTGCGATGAGGGCGCTGTTCCGCGGCGTCTTCGGCAACGACATGAGTGCCGAGCACTGGCACTGGAAGTACGGCGACGGCCGCGGCCGCGCCATCGGCCTGATGCGCGACGGCGCGATGATCGCGCACTACGGCGGCATGAGTCGGCCCATCGCCTGGTTCGGCGAACCGGCGCTGGCCTGCCAGATCGGCGACGTGATGGTCGACCCGCAGGCCACCGAAGGGCTGCTGCGTCACGGGCCGATGGTGCAGGTGGCCGAGAGCTTCCTCGACAGCCAGCTCGGCTGGGGCCGGCCGCATCGGGTGGGCTTCGGATTCCCGAACGAGCGCGCCTTCCGCGTCGCCGAGCGCAGCGGCCTGTATGCCGGCGTCGACAGCATCGTGCGGCTGCAGTGGCCGGCGCGCCGCGGCGAGCCCAGCCGTTCGGTGATCGAGCTCGCGGCGGCCGACTTGCAGCCCGGCGGGCGCTATCGCGAGCGGGCACAGCGGCTGTGGCAGCAGATGGCCGCCGCGTGGCGGCATGCCGTGCTCTGCGTGCGCGATGCCTCCTGGCTGCTGCACCGCTATTTCGAGCGGCCGGGCGTGCGCTACCACGTCTCGCTGCTGCGCAGCCGCTGGACCCGGCGCCCGCTCGGCATCGTCGTGCTGCGGCGCCATGAAGGGCACGTCGACGTGCTGGACCTGATCGGCCCGCCGCAGGCGTTCGAGCCGCTGATCGCGCTGGCGCGGCAGCGTGCCGCCGAATGGGGGCTCGAGCGCGTCGAGTGCTGGATCACGGCGTCGCAGGCGTCGGTGCTGCGGGCCATCGATCCCGCGGCGCAGACTGAGCAGCCGATGGGCATCACCGTGCCGGCCAACGTGCGCACGCCCGGGCCGGTCGACGAGCTGCGCAACCGCTGGTTCCTGCTCGCCGGCGACGCCGACTTCACCTGATGCGCGCGCGATGAACGACGCCTTGAGTCCGGACTGGCGGCCGCATGCCGAGCCCGCGCTGGTGCCCTACCAGCCGCTGCGCCGGCTGCCGGTGCAGTCGCTGCTCGTGCTCGCGCCGCATCCCGACGACGAGGTGTTCGGCTGCGGCGGCCTGCTGGCGCTCGCCGCTGCACAAGGCGTGCAGGCGCGGGTGGTGGTGATTTCGGACGGCGCCGCCGGGGGTGATCGCGCCGTGCGCGAGAACGAATGCCGCGCCGCCGCCCGCATCCTCGGCCATCACGCCGCGCTGCAGTTCTGGCAGCTGCCCGATCGCGCCGTGCGGCCCGATGCGGCATTGGTCGAACGCCTGCGGCAGGCGCAGGCCGAATCGGCCGCCGAGTGGGTGCTGGCGCCGTCGCCGTTCGAGGTGCATCCCGATCACCGCGCGGTGTGCCGCGCGGCGGTGGAGGCCTGCCGTGGCGTGGCAGGCTCGCAGCTCGGCTTCTACGAGGTCGGCCAGCCGCTGCTGCCGAATGCCCTGGTCGACATCACGCCGGTGATGCCGCTGAAGCTGCGCGCGATGCGCTGCTTCGAGTCGCAGCTCGCCGTACAGGACTACGCCTCGCAGATCGCCGCGCTGAACCACTACCGCGCCTACACACTCGGCGCCGCCGTGCGCCAGGCCGAGGCGCTGTGTTTCGTGGATGCAGCGGACCTCGCCGGCGGCCTCGAGGGCGTGCTGCTCGCGATGCAGCGCGAGCTGCGTCGCCGCTTCGATGCCGTGGACAATCCGACGCCATGACTGCCCCCCAGCTCACTCCGTTCGCAGCCCCCAAGGGGCGCTCAGCGCCCTTCGGGCGGCCGGGCGGGCGCTGATGACTGCCTTGACTTCCCCACCGCTGGACGCGCGGCGGGTGCTGGCGCTGGCCACGCACGTGGGCGACGCCGTGCTCGGCGCTGGGGCGCTGCTGCAGCGGCTGACCGACGCCGGCGCCACGGTGGACACGCTGGCCTTCGATGGCGTTGCGCCGCTGGCCTACGGCGAAACGCTGGTCGAGCGGCTGCGAGAAGCGCTGGTCGACGCCGCGGCGCAGCTGGTGCTCGCGCCGTCACCGCTGGAATCGGACCCCGACCGGCGCGCCCTGGGCATGGCCGCGGTCGAGGCGCTGCGGCGCGCCGGCGGCGCGCGTCTGGCGCTGTACGAGATCGGCACGCCGGGGCGGCCGACCTGCGTGCTCGACATCACCGCGCAACTGGCGTGGAAGCAGCAGCAGGCGGCGACCCGCGCCGACGGCCCGACCGCGCTGGCGCTGAACCGCTTCCGCGGCCGCGCGAGCGTGCCGGTGACCGAGGCGGCCGAAGCTTTCGAGCTGCTCGACGCCGCGGCGCTGGCCGACGAGCACTGGTCGCTGTTCGCAACCGAGCACGCACGGCACGCGGTGCAGGGCGAGGCGGTCGACGGCCGGCGCGATCAGCCGCTGGTCAGCGTGCTGGTCCGCAGCATGGACCGGCCGAGCCTGGCCGAGGCGCTCGACTCGATCGCGCTGCAGACCTATCCCAACATCGAGGTGCTGGTGGTCGAGGCCTGTGGCCCGGACCATCGAAAGCTCGGCGAGCGCTGCGGGCGCTTTCCGCTGCGCCAGGTCGGCACCGGCCAGCCGCTCGATCGGGCCGCGGCGGCGAATGTCGCGCTCGACCATGCGGCCGGCGACTGGCTGCTGTTCCTCGACGACGACGACCGGCTGGAGGCCGCTCACATCGCGCGTTTGCGCGCAGCGCTCGCCGCTGCACCGCGATGCACGGTGGCCTATGCCGGCGTGCGGCTCGTCGATGCCGGCGGCCAGTGCACCGCGGTGCTCGACGAGCCCTTCGATGCGATGCGGCTGTGGTGCGCCAACTACCTGCCGATCCACGCGGTGATGTTCGCGCGCGCGCTCGTCTCGCCGACACGGCGCTTCGACGAACAGCTCAAGGTCTACGAAGACTGGGATTTCTGGCAGCAGCTGGCCTGCAGCGAGCGCTTCCTGCACGTGCCGGGCGTGTCGGCGAGCTATCGGCTGGTCGGTGACTCGGGGCTCAGCGCCGAGCAGGACGTCGAGCTCGCGCGCACCTGGCGCCTCGCCTTCTATCGCAAGTGGCTGCCGCAGCTGGATGCGGCGGCGCTGGAACGGCTGGCGGCGCATGCGGAGCATGCGCGCAGCGCCGCGCAGCAGCTGCGTTTGGCGACCGCGACGGCGCAAACGACCCTCGCCGAAGCGCAGGCCGCGTTGGCCCAGTCGCGTGCCGATGCGATCGGCCTGCAGCAGCGCCTCGACGGCCTGGCGTCTGGCCAAGCAGCCCTGGCGCATGAGCTTGCCGAACGCAGTGCGGCGGCGGCGCGCGAGATGGCCGAGCAACAGGCGGCACAGGCCGGCTTGCGCGGCCAGGTGCAGGCGCTGAGTGAGCAGCTGGCGGCGAGCGCGAAGGCTTACGCCGAGCTGGAGCGGGGTTATCGCCAGGTCACCGGCTCGCTGTCGTGGCGCGTGACCGGCCCGCTGCGAACGCTGCGCGGCGGTCTGTCTTCGGCCAGCCTGCAGCAAGCGGCCGTTCACGGATTGCGCCGCGTTGCGCGTGCAATCCCTGTGGCGCCGTCTACACGACAGCGTATCAAGGTTCAGCTCGCGGCCAGCCGTGTCGGTGCGCCACTGCTGCGTTGGCTCGCGGCACCCCCGGCGACGATGGCCGCGCCTGCCGCCGCGCAAACATTCGACAAGGAAGCTGTTCGCGCGGAAGCCGAGGAACGGTTGACCACGTTCCTGGCGCGCGGCGAACGGCTGAGCTTCGGGTGCGTCGATGGGATGAGGGGAGTGACCGCACCGTGCTCGCCGAAGGTGTCGGTGCTGGTCGTGCTCTACAACCAGGCTGGCCTGAGCCTCGAGTGCCTGCAGGCGCTGGCGGCATTGCGCGCGCCGGACTTCGAGCTGCTGATCGTCGACAACGCGTCGAGCGATCGCGTGCCGCAGCTGCTCGATCGCATCGATGGCGCGACGATCCTGCGCCAGGCCGACAACCTCGGCTTTCTGCGCGCGGTCAATCTGGCCGCGTCGCAGGCACGCGGCGAATACCTGCTGCTGTTGAACAACGACGCCGTCGTTTTCGACGACACGCTGGCCAACGCTTGCGCGCGACTCGATGCCCATCCCGACATAGGCGCGCTCGGCGGCCCGATCCTGCTGTGGGACGGGCGCTTGCAGGAAGCCGGCAGCATCGTCTGGCGCGACGGCAGCTGCCTCGGCTATGGCCGCGGCGAGTCGCCGGACGCAGGGCCGTACCGTTACCTTCGCGACGTCGACTACTGCTCCGGCGCCTTCCTGATGCTGCGCCGGGCGCTGTTCGACGCGCTTGGCGGATTCGACGATCGCTATGCACCGGCCTACTACGAAGAGAGTGATCTCTGCGCTCGGCTGTGGGAAGCCGGCCACCGCGTCGTCTGTGACCCGCGAGTGCGTGTCAAGCATTTCGAGTTCGCCAGCGACGTGGGCAGCGGCCGGGCGTTGGCCCTGCAGACCCGCAACCGCGAACGCTTCGTGGCCAAGCATGCGGCTTTTCTGGCACACCAGCAGCCGCCGTCGCTCGAGCGCTTGCTGCGGGCGCGCGAGCGCCTGCCCGAAGGCGTCCAGCGCGTGCTCTTCATCGACGACCGCGTGCCGCTGCCATGGCTGGGCCAAGGCTATCCGCGCGCGGCGAGCCTGGTCGCTGCGGTCGCCGCTGGCGGCAGTTTCGTGACCCACTATCCGCTGCAGTTTCCGCACGAGGACTGGGCCGACGTCTACCGCGCGCTGCCCGAGCGCTGTGAGGTGATGCTCGGCCTCGGCCTGGCGGGCATTGCCACCTTCCTCGAGCAGCGCGTCGGCTTCTACGACACGATCGTGATCAGCCGGCCGCACAACATGGAGGTTGTCCGGGCGATTCGCGAGCGCAATCCGGCGTGGTTTGCCAACTGCCGCTTGCTCTATGACGCCGAGGCGCTGTTCTCGTTGCGGGATATCGCGAAGGCGGGAGTCTTCGGCAACGCTCCCAGTGCCGGTGCGCAACGCAGATTGGTCGAGGCAGAGGTGGAGCTGGCGCGCGGCGCTGACGGCATCGTTACCGTATCTGAAGCGGAAGCGCGTCACTTTCGCGACGCCGGGTTCGCCGCGGTGGACGTGCTCGGACACGCGATCACATCGGCACCAACTGCCGCTGAATTCAGCGCGCGCCGCGGGTTCCTCTTCGTCGGCGCGCTCGGGCCCGACGACTCGCCCAACACCGATAGCGTGCTGTGGTTCGTGCGCGAATGCTGGCCGACCATCGTCGAGTCCCTCGGCGGCGAAGCTCGACTCGATATCGTCGGCCCTTGCGACTCGGAGAGCGTGCGTGCGCTGGCTGCGCCCTCCATTGAGGTGCACGGCAGAGTGGATGATCTGACATCCTACTTTGAACGAGCGCGCGTCTTCGTCGTGCCGACACGTTTCGCCGCTGGCATCCCGCACAAGGCTCACGAGGCGGCAGCACGCGGTCTGCCGATGGTGGTTACTCCGCTGATCGCCGACCAACTGGGATGGCAGGCTTGGGAAGTGCCGGCACGCGATGCGCCTGGACCGTTCGCGTCCGCCTGCATAGCGCTGCATGACGATGAGGCGCAATGGCGGGCGGCACGTGACTATCTGCTGAAAGCGATCGATGTCGATTGCGCACCAGGCGTCTTCGCCGCTACCGCTCTGCGTGTTGTGCTTGGCGACGAATCTGTGGGTGCGAAAGGTTTGCTCGAGTCGCACGGAGTCGCCAATTGATGTCGTTTGCGGCCTTCAGTGCGCAGTCTTCGTTGCGCACCTGAGCCCCTGAAGGCTAGCACTAGGTTTTGTAACGCCATAGTACGATCAGCAACACAAGGCGGCCCACTCCTCCCCTCCAAAGTGATCGGCCACATGCCTCTTCGACATACGATCCGCAAAGGCCAATGTTGGCCGGAAACCAGCTGACGACATGCGGTTACACCACACATTGCTTGCCGCTACAGTGCTGACTGCCTCGGCAGGAGCGATGGGACAAACCTGCTTCGGCAATGCCAGTTCAACCGGTGCGCAGTTGCAGGCGGCCATCAATGGCGCTACCGGTGTGCTATATCTCTGCCAAGGAGCGGTCTTCACGGCAGATGCCTCTATCCTACTCAAGAACAATCTCAAAATGGAGACACTCGGACGCCCGAGTGACGACAACCAAAAAGCGAAGATTGTTCTTGCCTATACTTCCGCCCAAGCCATTTCGACTGGCTTTCCATTTCCGGTAGGCCAATCCTTCCTCTCCGGGTACGGAATGAGCGGGGTAGAGCTTCGGAATATCGTTATTGACGGGGGTCGCACATCGGTCACGATCGCAAGTCACAAGACAGATAGCGGGGCAACGCCGGACCATCACCGTGCAACGCTGGCGATTGGTGGTGTCAACTCGCTGCTCGATCGGGTGACGATCCGTAACGGCATCGGCGGCGCGCTGGTCGATGCTGCTTCCGACGCAAACTGCTCTGGCCTTCGCATCACAAATTCCTACTTCGGTCCCGCCGGTTACCATCAGACCCTCTCGTTCAACGGGTCGTCTATCGGCCAATGGTCGGATGGTCTGAATCTCTATTGCGGAAACGCCTATGTTGCGGGAAATCAGTTCCGCGACATCACCGACGGATCAATCAGCTTCTACGGTGGGACGAGCACCACGATCGAGAGCAATTGGATTGCGCTGAGTGGACGATCCGGCGTGAGTGGATTCGTTGCCGCAGCTGCGCTTGCTCGCACCAGGGCTGTGTCTTTCCTCAACTCGGCGTTCCGCTACAACTTGATCGAGACGGCATCGAACCAACATCTCAACGTTGCCATAGGATTGGGCAGCCGGGCTTGGTGCAACCCAGCGCAAAATAATCCAGACTGCGACACAGTTTCCGGAATGTCCGCGACGAACAACAGCGGATCGGGCAACTACGGTTTCGGGTTGCTGGTTGCAGGAATGACGCCGGCAACGTTACTTGACAACAACCTCGTCATGCAACGCTGGATCAATCCGGACTGGGTAAGCATTCGGCCTCACTGTCAAGGGCCTGATGCAAATGCCCCGGGCAACCCGCCTCCGTGGCCGGCCGCGAACTACTATGTTGTGCGATCCGGCACCGCTGGCTCGTTGCAACCTGGCTACGCGCTGCGCACAAATGTCGACGGCTGCGCGTGGGTGCCCTCGACATACTGATCTGAGGCATCGAAACAACTTCCTTGGTTTCGGATCGGTTAGGCTTGCATGCAAGCCGAGACTCCACCAAGGGAGGCCGCACATCGCCGCATAGGAACAAGCTCGACTCATTCAGGGCCGATGCTTGTCAGTCGATTCATGGAACGCGCGGGCGGCGCAACGGGCGGCCGCTTACCATGGTAACCTATGCCCCCCGCTACTACTATGAGGCGGCTGTCATGGTCGATCTTGTTCGTCGAATCTTTAACTTCATGAGCAGCGAGCCGGCAGAAGTTGCCAAGAATTCGCCGAGCAGCACATCTGACGCGTCACTCACCTCCGACAATTACGAGGAGTCGGCGCGGACTTTCTACGCGTACCTGCCGGACGAAGTTCGGGACATCTTTGTAAACGATGCGCTGTACCACAAGAGCAGATATCTAGAGCTCTTGAACCGCTCCTACGGTGCGCGAATCCTAGAACTTGGTTCAGATAAGCCATTCATAAGCCACTATCTTCGCACGACCCACACCCATGCAGCGGTCGAAACGGTGTCAATAGACATCCCCTACTCGAAGTATCCGATTACGCGTGTTGACATAGAGGGCGAGCAACTTCCGTTCGAAGCGGGTTCGTTTACGGACGTGATCTTCACCGAAGTATTGGAGCACCTGTTTAGGGATCCAGCCTGGACAATCTATCAGATCAATGCTGCACTGGCGATGGGCGGGACACTCTTCCTCACGACGCCGAACGCGTGTGGATATGACAGCCTGATCAATTTCGTCAATCAGGTTAATCCCAACGCTCGATCGCAGTTCTATGCTGCTATTGAGTCGGGTCATCCTCATTTGTGGACTGCAAATGAGTGCCGAGACATTTTGGTGGCACACGGCTTTTCGGTCGAGGCAGTCGACACGGTTGACTACGTCCCCATACCAAGACCGCCGGAACTCATGGCATTCCTCGACGCCCATTCGCGCGACAAGGGCATGAACGGTCAGTCGCTGCGCATCGTTGCGAAGAAGGTTCAGAGCGTGACGGGTCCAACGTACCCCCGCGGCTTGTTTCCCGAAGGAATGCCGGTCCAGATGCGGGGAGCTTTGAGGGAGTGGGCCGTCAAGACGCTTGCGAACGAGCGACCGTAAGTCGGTGCTCAGGACGGCGGATCGTCGACAACCAGACGTGTCTGCCTCGTCGGGTAGCTGCCGCAGCCTGCGCCGTCCGTGCAACGCTTCGAAATGGGTGCGCTCTCATCTGCAAGCGTATACAGCACAACCGCGCGAGGTCGGCCAGCGGCGCCGCGCCGATCCGGCTGCGCAAGCCGCTGATCGAAGACCTCCCCGCCAGCGCCGGTTACGCCGCGCCGCTGGGGGTAACCAGTGCGGCGCCGGAAAGGGTTGGGATGTTCAATCCCTAACCAATGGCCGGCTCGATCACCCGCCGGCACCGAGCCAGCGTCGCGGCACCTGCGCGGCCCAGCCGGCCGTGTCCCGCCGACTGCCCGCTCAAAACGAGCGCATGGCAGCGAGATGGGGCAAGCCGAGCGTTGTTTAGTACAGTTGTCCGATCACGCTTTGAGTCATGATCCTCTGTACTTCAGCGCGCGTACCCACAACGAAGTACGACACAGCATTCAACGTTTGTCCTGCGGCAAACGGACCAAGGAACTTGTTGGCAGTGATCGTAGTGGTCGGATCTGAAGTGATGCCGGACAGGTAACGCGCCCCCACCATCGACGACCCTGGCGACCAGACGCCAACTGCGCGCGTACCGGCGGCGTTCGAAACCATGATGGTGTTGGCGACAAACTCGGTTGCATACGAGGTCGTGGGATCCGCCGCCCCCTGAGCCATGTCCGTCCACGATGTTCCCGTGTACTTCTCGAAATGCGTGAACTCAGGAATGAGATAGAGCGCCGGAACCTGCCAAGTGGCCATCGTTCTAGCATTTGCCGATGTGAGCGACGACTGATACATGACGACCTTCTGGAGGTCGTTTGCACCGATGCCCACCGTGATTACCTTGTACATCACATCCGACGAAACGGCGGTCGAATTAACCGCAATTCCGCCGGGCGCGGGCGTACAACCGGGCGACTGCGTCCCAACAGCCTGCCCAGGACTCAGCCAATAAGCTGGGTGTACGGATGAGTACAGCTTGTTGGGCGCCAGCAGGCTCATGCTCCCGATGGCTGAGGTGGTGGACGGACTGGATCCGTCGTTGGCTCTTCCAGCTTCCGTCGGGTTGAGCGCTTCGCAGTAACCATCAAGAGTCACAGCCATTTGGATGTCTCTGCCGTGGTCACTGTTGTTGACGAAGTTGAATACGTTGCCCTGAGCATCCTTAAAGAACAGTCCAACTACCGCGCCGGCATGCGTCGCCCATGTCTGGACAGAGACAGTATTGGATGAGTTTGCGATCACCTGGTCCCCCACGGCAGCGTGAGCGAACAATGGAGTCAAAGCGGCGACAGCCAAAAGCAGTTTTTTCACAAGATTCCCCTGAATATAGAAATAGAAATATACAAACAAACCGTGGTTCTCAGAACCATTGCTCGCATCAGTTGCGGCAGAGGTTCACATACGAGTGTACCGGCTCTTCGTCGTTTCGTGTGGAAGCCCCGGGATGCACTTCGGCGAGTTCAAGCGCCTGAAGTACGCGGCACAGCTCGAGTGAATGGCGACTTCGGAAGGTGTGTGAGCTTGCTCAACCGAAGGTACGCGATGGCAATGAAGTTGGCCGCCGTGCGGAATCCGCGAGCCGCGCGCTTGGCCTGCTGCGATGTGGAGATTGTGACGGCGTACCTCAACTCCGAGTTCAATCGGTTCTATACATACAATGCAGCGACTGACAGCCTGGTAGAACGTACATCGCAAGTCCCGGCGGGAGGATGCATCGAAGAACAGGGTATTCCGGCGGGCGGGGTGATCTTTGCGACCGCGGATGGCGCGTATGCGCTTGGTGGGTATCGAGGGCAAGCAACAACGGGTTTGGTCTGTGCAGTTTCCCGAACGGCGATTCCGGCAAGTATGGGTCGGCGACGACAAAGTGGAATATCCTCGAGCGGCCGCTGGGCGGCGTCGCGGCAGGCAGCACAAAGTCAAACACGGTCTTTCTGACGATTGCAATCTCTCCAAGGCGAAGGAGGAGATGCGGCGGCTATATCTCAGCGGCAGCTGAATCGGGGGCTTGTATTCCCGCGCTGCGGGCCGAATGGGCCAGACCTTGTTCGTGACTACAGGGGCTTCTGCCGGGCGAGAACGTTGGGGCGAGCCACCGCCCCCGCCATCCCGGCGATCAGCAGCAGCGGCAGCGCGAACTTCGCGTCCCGCAGCACGACGTTGAACAGTGCGCTCCAGGTGATCGCGATCCACGCGAGCAGCGCAGCCAGGCCGTGCGGTCCGGCGCGCCAGGCGCGCACGGCGTTGCCGATCAGCAGCCACAGCAGCGCGGCGATGCCCGCCAGCCCCAGCTGCGATGCAACCAGCAGGTACTCGTTGTGCGGTGTCAGGTGCACCGAGATCAGCAGCCCCGGCTGCACGCGCGCGCGCCACTGGTCGAGCCAGCTGCCGACGCCGTGGCCGAACAGCGGCTTCTCGCGCACCATGTCCAGCGAGTGTTCGGCCAGCCGCAAGCGCATGCCCCAGCTCGTCGCCGCGGTGTCGCTCGACTGGTACTGCCGCATCTCGTTCAAGCCTTCGTCGATGCGGCCGCGCACGGCCGGCGAGAACTGCCAGGCCGCCAGCGACAGTCCGGCGACGACGGCGACCGCCGCCAGCCGCCGCCACCAGCCGCGCTGGCGCGCGAGTCCGAGCGCCGCCAGCAGCACCGGCAGCGCGACCATGCCGGTGCGCCGGTCCTGCAACGCCAGGCCGAGCAGCGCCAGCGCGGCAGCGCCGAACCACGCGGCGCGCTGCCAATGCGCGCGCTGCGGCGTCATCGCCTGCAGCAGGCAGATCGATGCGCCGAGCGCCAGCATCAGCGAATTGATGATGCGCTGGTTGCCTTCGGGCTCGACGATGGTCCGGTGCAGCAGGCCATCGGGCAGCGCGCCCGCCCGCGCCAACCCCACGGCGACGCCGAGCAGCGCGGCCGCGATGCCGAACTGGACGAGCACGCGTCGCGCCAGCGCTGCAGGGCACGCCAGGGCGATCGGCGGTACCAGCAGCAGCAGGCCGTAGAGCCACAGCTGCGGCAGGCTGTCGCGCCAGTGGGCGGGGGACCACAGCAGCGACAGGGCGGTCAGGCCCCAGAACAGCGCCGCCGCGCGGAACCCGGCATCGCGCAGCAGCTCACCGAGGCGCCGTTCGCGGATCAGCACGCGCAGGGCCGCCGCACCGCAGCCGAGGAAGGCGAGGTACTTGACGCCGATCGGCAGGAAGACGGCCCAGGCGCACAGCACGGCCAGCGCCGAGTACATGAGTGCACCCTTGGCGCTGCGCGCCGTCCCGCCAAGCGGGAGCCGAGCCCATGGGACCCGAAGGGGCCCCTTCGTGGCCCGAGGCGGCCGGGCGGGGCTCACCCGAGGCGCCTCGACAGCAATCCGACCAGCATGCCGCGCAACAACGCGCCCAGCTTGGCCACGCGCTGCGGCTCCGCCATCACGATGCCGACCGCCTCGTACGCCAGACGGGTCAGGCACAGGAAGGCGAATGCCGGTTCGCGCCACAGGTAGCGGCGGCCGAGCCAGGCCGTGTTGCGGCCGATGAGATAACGCCGCTGCGGCGCGTGGCCGCCGGCCTGCAGCTCGCGGCCGAACAGCCGGTAGCGCCGCCGTTCGCCGATCGCGTGGCGAAACTCGTGGCTGCCGTGCAGCCAGACCTGCAGGCCGGCGCGGCGCGCGCGCAGGCAGTAGTCGGTGTCGACATGGTCGACGCGCAGGCCTTCGTCGAAGGGGCCGATCGCCTGCAGCGCAGCGAGGCGCCAGACCGACATCGAGTTGATGACGAAGGCCACCGGCTGCAGGCCGTCGAATCGGCGCGGCAGGTAGCGCAGCCGCCAGCGGCCGAGCTGGATGTGTTTGCCGCGCAAGCCGGTGGCGCGGTCGCAATAGGCGGGGGCGACGGCGGCGGTGTGCGGATCGGCGAGCAGCGCTTGCACCTTGGCGTCGGCGAGCAGCGCCTGCAGCACCGTCGCGTCCGAGTCCTCGTCGACCAGCACCACCTGTTGCAGCCCCGGCGGGCGGCCGAGCAGGTGTTCGAGCGCGCGGTTGTAGGCGCCGGCCAGTGCGCCGGCATTGGCGTTGTGCAGCACCCGCACGCCGGCGGGCAGCGTTGCGGCTTCGAGCCGCGGATGACCGGTCGCGGTGTTGTCGACGACGACCACGCTGCCGAGCGATGCGGCCAGCTGGGCGATCACCGGCTCGGGGTCGGATGCCGCGTGATAGACGACGAGGATCGCAGCCGTTGCTTCGGCCACCGGATTCATCGGTCGAACACCACGGGCTGCGGCGCGCGGCGCCAAGCGGGAAACCGCGTCCTGCGCGGCCGGCAGCGCCATGTCGGGCGTCTGGACAGTCGGGGGGCTAGAGCCGGTTGATCAGCGCGGCCAGCGTGATGCCGAGGTTGCCGAGCGTGGTCTGCCGGTGGATGCCCGAGCGGCGCAGACCGACCAGGCGCGCGCCGACCCAGCGCTTGCGCGCGCGCATGAATTCGTCGAGCACGCGCTGGCTTTCGGGTGTCATCAGGTGGCGCACCCGCTCCAGCGCCGACAGGTTGGCGTCGACCCAGCCGCGGAAGCGCCCCTGCAGCAGCAGCCGTGCGCGCTTGATCTGGGCCCGCGGATTGATGTTGGAGCCGAACTGGTTGGCGCTGTGCTGGCGGTAGCGCACCGTCGGGTACACGTCGTAGTGCACCTTGCCGCCGCAGCTGCTGACCAGCATGTAGGCCCACCAGTCGTGCGTCACCGCCTCGACGGTGTCCCCGGCAGCACGCAGCAGTTCGCGCGCAGCACGGTTGAACACCATCGTGTTGCCGCCGGCGATGCTTTGCACCAGCGCGTTGCGGAAGCTGGGGGGACGCTCGAACAGCGGCGAGTAGCCGATGTGCTGATTGCGCGCATCGACCAGCAGCGTGCGCGACCCGTACAGCGCCGGCACGTCGGCAGGAATCGTCTCCAGCCAGGCCACTGCGCGTTCGAGCTTGTCGGCCTCCCAGATGTCGTCCTGGTCGGCGTAGGCGAAGTAGTCGGCTTCGATGTCGGCGCGGCAGGTCAGCGACAGGAAATTGGCCGTCGAGCCTTCGGCCGGGCCGGCGTGGATCGAGATGCGGTCGTCGCCCCAGTGTGACTGGTAGTACTCGAGGATGGCGTGGGTGTAGTCGTCCGAGCCGTCGTCCGATGCCCAGATCGCCCACGCGGGGTGGCTCTGGGTGGCGATCGAGTTGAGCTGCTCGGCGAGGAAGTGCTGCGCCTGCATGGTGCACAGCAGCACCGCGACCTTCGGTACCGAGGGGTGCGGGCGGTGCAACAAGGACTTCAACGACACCAGCGGAATGACACGCCGAAATTCCTCCCAGGGGGAAAGGAGTTCTGCGACGGATGCACGTCGCTCGGCGTCTTGGCTAATGCGCGCGGCTCCCCGCCGTTTTTCTAGTGTCCAGGCCATTCAAACAAGTTTAACCGAGTCCGTGAGGTCGCTCACGGACTGTGTCGGCAAGTAGTTGATTGTGCTGATGATTTGACGATTGGACACGACAGTTGCAGGTGTGTCCGCAGCGGGCCGATGCTTCTGTTCAACAGCCGATGATCTTGAACTCGACGCGCCGGTCGAGCGCGTCGCTGGCGTCGTCGCGCCCGTTGCCCACCATCGTCTCGCGCGAGCCCACGCCGTTGGCGATCAGCCGTTTCTGCAGCGCGGGCGAGGTCTGCTCGAGCTGCCCGCGCACGTATTCGGCGCGCAGCTGCGACAGGCGCTCGTTGATCGGCTCCGGGCCCGTCGGGCTCGAGTGGCCGATCACCTCCATGCAGCTCTGGCGCTTGGTCGCCTGTGACGACAGCTCGAACAGCCACAGCTTGTACGGCGTCGCCGCCGGGCCGGTCTCGGCCGACAGGATCGCCGCACCGGGCCGGAAGACGAACTTGACGCCCAGGCGCTTGGTGTCGAGGCCTTGTTCGACGAGGTGGCCGAAGGACTTGATCGCCTCTTGCTTGCGGCCCAGGCGCCAGTTCGTCAGGTACAGGCCGCTGTAGACACGCGCCTGGCGGCCTTCGGGAACCCGCAGCGCGGTTTCGTACAGGTTCAGCGCATCGCGGTATTTGCCGGCGCCGTAGGCGTCGATGGCCTCGCTGATGATCGACGCGGCGACGATGCGATCGAGGTACAGCGGGTGGATCGGATCACCGGCCCGCGTGCCCTGGCAGGTGCGGATGTAGCCGGTCGTGGCGCCGTCTTCGGTCCACACCGGCGTGTCGCGGAAGTGTGGCAGCGGGGTCGGGTCGACGCCGTCGGGCTTCGCGAACGCCAGCCCCTTGCTGACGAGCTTGCCGGTTTTCAGGTCGGCCAGCGCGAGGCAGATCCGGTAGGCCTCGCGCTGGCCCTCGGTCTTGCGGTCCTTGTTGACGCCGGTGAAGGTGCCGACCAGCACCAGCGGTGACTTCTGCACGTTGGCGCTGCTGAAGGGCTGCACCTCGTACTGCGGATAGCGTTCGCGGATCAGCGCGACGATGCGCGCGCCCATCGCCTGCGTCGCTTTCGATTGCTGGCCGGTCACGCCGTCGATCAGCGGATCGATCACCAGCCGGAACTTCGCGCCACCGGCATCGGCCGGCGGCAGCTGCGCCTTGCCGAGCAGGTTGTTCGCCGCGCTCAGCACAGCGTCGTCGAACGGCATCACGGGGGGCGGGGCGGCCGGCGGGGGGGCGGGCGCCGGCGCCGGGGCTGGCGTCGGGGCCGGCGCGGGGGTCGGCGCTTCGCCCGCTGGGGCCGGCGACGCCCTGCTCGCGGCCGGTGCTTCGGACGGCGAGGGCGACGGCGGCGGCGGCGCGGCGCAGGCGGCCATCAGCAGGACCAGCAGGCCACCCAGCGTGGGGCGGAGGGATGCGGCAGCTCGACAGGCACGGGTCATCGCTTGCACTCCTTTTGAAAGATCTCGAGAAGCTCCGGCGACAGCGCCTCACCGAGTTGCAGCCGCTCCAGCAGTTCGGCGCAGCGCGCATTCGGGGGGCGCTGCTGCGCAGCTGGTGCGCCGACCGCCGGTCGGCGATCGGGCTTGACTGTACTCCCGGGGTCGGGGTTGGCGGGGCCTGTCGTCCGCGAAGCTGGGGATGGTGCCGGGGCGCTCGGCGCCTTCGGCGGCGCCGCGGGCGGATTCACGGTGCTGGCCGGCGGCGGGGCGCCGCTGGTCATGTCGCTCACCGGACCCGGCGCAGGGCGGGTGACGGCCGGCGGTTCGATCACCACTTTCGGCGGCGTGACCGTCGGTTTCGTCGGTATAACCCGGGGCTCCACTGCTGGTGCTGGCGCTGGTGCGGGTCGCCACAGCAGCAGGGTCAGCGGCAGGCCGGCCACGGCTGCCAGGCCAGCGAGCCAGCGCCAGCTCGGGCGGCGCCGCGCATAGGGCGAGTCGGCGACCGGATCGCGGCGCACCGCCGGGGCGGGCGCTGCGACCGGCGGGGTCGCGGTGCGCGCGGTGGTGGCGGGCCGTGGCGGCAGCCACGTGGCAGCGGGCGCCCGCGCCCAATCCAGCGGTGTCGCGCCGAGTGGTGGCGGCCCGGCCGCCGCGCTCGCGGGCATCGTCGAGCCCGGCGCCAGGGGGGGCGGTGGTGGTTGCGGTTGCGGCCGGCGAATCGTGCTCGGCGCGGTTGCCGCCGCGGGCACGGTCGAGCCGGTCGCCATTGACGATGGTGGCGTCGCGGTCGGCTTCGACGGCGGCGTCGGCGCGGGCGCGGGCTTCGTCAGGGACATCGGCGCGGTGGCGGTACTGCGTCCGCCGCCGGTCGCCGTGCCGCTCTTGACGAACACCGTCACGTCCGGATCCGGCATGTTGCGCGGCCGCACCACCGGCGGCAAGGTCGACAGCGCCAGCTGCAGCTCATCGGCAAAGGCGCGCGCGTTCTGATAACGATGATCCGGATCCTTCGCCAGCGCGCGCAAGGCGATCGTGTCGAAGAGCTTCGGCACCGACGGTTCGAGCTGCGACGGCGGCGCAGGGTCCTCGTGCAGGATCTTGCGCTGCACCACCCATTGCCCGCCGCCGGCGAAGGGCCGTTGCTGCGTCAGGAACTGGTACAGGATGACGCCGACGGCGAAGAGGTCGGTGCGCGAGCCGACCGCCTGCCCCTGGATCTGCTCCGGCGACATGTAGCTCGGCGTGCCGACCATCGTGCCGGGCAGCGTGCGGTCGGCGTTGGTCTCGGCCAGCCGCGCGACGCCGAAGTCGGTCAGCTTGACGTGGCCGGCGCGGTCGATCATCACGTTGGCCGGCTTGACGTCGCGGTGCACGATGCCGCGTTCGTGCGCGTAGGCCAGCGCGTCGAGCAGCTCGCACAGGATGCGCACCGCCTCGTGCAGCGTGAACGGATGCTGCGCGTCGAACATCTGCGTCAGCTCGCCGCCCTCGATGAACTCCATCACGATGTAGGCGATCTCGTCTTCTTCGCCGAAATCGAACACGGTGACGATGTGCGGATGGTTCAGCCGTGCTGCGGCCTGCGCCTCGCGCACGAAGCGGCGCGAGTAGTCCTCGGCGACGGCGTCGTCGAGCAGGTGGCTCTTCAGGATCGTCTTGATCGCGACGCGGCGTTCGAGCCGCGGGTCGAGCGCCTCATAGACCATGCCCATCGCGCCGCGTCCGAGCACGTTCTTCAGCTGGTAGCGCCCCAGTTGGGTCAATGGCCCAGGGTTCATCATGCGCGGCCGGCGCGGGCGGCTTCGGCAGCCGTCCTTTATGCGTGAGGGTGCGTGCGAGTATAGGGACCGCCGCCGGCCGCGCCGGTCCCCCATCTGATGGAAGTGCAGCGCCGCCCTAAGCCGAGCGGGGCCGGCGCGCGCTGTACCAGGCCGCGACGACGCCCATGCCGGCGCGGATGTCGTGCGTCGGCGCGTAGCCCAGGCGTTCGCGCGCCTTGCCGATGTCGGCGCGGGAGTGGCGCACGTCGCCGGCGCGGAAGTCGCGGTACTCGGGCGCCGCGATCTGCAGCGCCGGCTGCTCGGCGGCGAGCTGTTCACCGAGCAGGGCGTGCAGCTCGTTCAACGTGGTCTGGTCGCCGACCGCGACGTTGTAGACCTGGTCCAGTGCCTGCGGATTGCTGGTCGTCGCGGCCAGCAGGTTGGCCTGCACTGCGTTGGCGACGAAGCAGAAGTCGCGGCTGGTCTGGCCATCGCCGTTGATCTGCACGGCGTCGCCGCGCAGCATCGCTGCCGCCCAGCGCGGCACCACCGCCGCGTAGGCGCCCTCGGGGTCCTGGCGCGGGCCGAAGACATTGAAGTAGCGCAGGCCGATCGACTGCAACCCGTAGCTGCGGGCGAACACCGCCGCATACAGCTCGTTCACGTACTTGGTGACCGCATACGGCGACAGCGGGTTGCCGATCGCGTGCTCGACTTTCGGCAGGCCGGGGTGGTCGCCATAGGTCGAGCTGCTTGCCGCGTAGACGAAGCGCTGCACCTGGGCATCGCGCGCGGCGACGAGCAGGTTCAGGAAACCGCTGATGTTGACCTCGTTGGTCGTGATCGGGTCGGCCAGCGAGCGGGGCACCGAACCGAGCGCGGCCTGGTGCAGCACCAGGTCGACGCCGGCGCAGGCGGCGCGGCAGTCGTCGAAGCGGCGGATGTCGCCTTCGATCATCGTGAAGCGCGACCAGGCCTCGGCACCCACGGCAGCCTGCACGTCGTCGAGGTTGTGGCGGTGGCCGGTCGCGTAGTTGTCGAGTCCGACGACGCGTTGGCCCAGGCCGAGCAGGGTTTCGAGCAGATGGCTGCCGATGAAGCCGGCGACACCGGTCACGAGCCAGGTGCGCGGCACATCGCGCAGGGCCTGGCAGCAAAGGTCGTAGGGGCTGGAAGAGCTCAAGTCGGAACCTCGTGGCGGGGTGTCAGGCGAACACTTCGGCGTCGGCCAGGACCGGCGCGGCGGCGTCCTTTGCGGCCAGCAGCGGCGCGAGGCCGGGCGGCCAGCCGATCGCCAGCGCCGGGTCGTTCCAGGCGATCGCGCGCTCGCAATCCTTGGCGTAGACGTCGGTGGTCTTGTAGAGGAATCGCGTCCCGTCGGCGAGCGCGACGAAGCCGTGCGCGAAGCCCTCGGGGATCCACAGCTGGCGCTTGTTCTCGGCGCTGAGCTCGACGCCGAACCACTGTCCGAAGGCGGCGGAGCCGCGGCGCAGGTCGACCGCGACGTCGAACACCGCGCCTTCGGTGACGCGCACCAGCTTGCCTTGCGGATGCGGCGGCAGCTGGTAGTGCAGGCCGCGCAGCACGGCGCGGCGCGAGAGCGACTCGTTGTCCTGCACGAATGGCCGCGGCGCCGGCAGCCCGAGTGAGGCGAGCCCCTGCTCGAAGCGGCGCTGGTTGAAGCTTTCCATGAACCAGCCGCGGTCGTCGCCGAACACCTGCGGTTCGATGACCACGACGCCGGGCAGGGGGGTGGCGGTGAATTTCATGGCAGTGCCAGCGGCAGGTTCAGGGCTTCAGCGAGCATGCGCTCGACGCCGGGCTGCCAGGGCGGCAAGGTCACGCCGAAAGCGGAGCGCAGCTTGGTGGTGGCCAGGCGTGAATTGAGCGGCCGGCGCGCCGGCAGCGGGTAGGCGCTGCTCGGGATCGCCTGCACCGCGTCGGGCGCCGTCCGCAGCGCGACGCCGCGAGACCGCGCCCAGGCGATCACGTGGCGCGCATAGCCGCACCAGCTCGTCTCGCCGGCGGCGCATGCGTGGTAGGTACCGGCGAGCTCGGGCCGACGGGTCGCGTCGCGCAGCATCAGCGCGGTCAGGTCGGCCAGCAGCTCGGCGCCGGTCGGCGCGCCGATCTGGTCGTCGATCACCTTCAGCTCGTCGCGCTCGCCGGCCAGCTTCAGCATCGTGCGGGCGAAGTTGCCGCCGCGCGCCGCATAGACCCAGCTGGTGCGCAGGATCAGGTGGTGGCAGCCGCTGCTGCGGATCGCCGCTTCGCCGGCGAGCTTGCTGCGGCCGTAGGCGCTCAAGGGTCCGGTCGGGTCGTCCTCGCCGCGGGCGTTCTGTCCGCTGCCGTCGAACACGTAGTCGCTGCTGTAGTGCACCAGCCAGGCGCCGCTGGCGGCGGCGACGCGGGCGAGCGCGCCGGGCGCGTCGGCATTGATCGTCTGCGCCAGCGCGGGCTCGCTCTCGGCGCGATCGACCGCGGTGTAGGCGGCTGCATTGACGATCACCTCGGGCGCCAGCCGGCGCACGGTGTCGGCAAGCCGCTCGGGGTCGGCGAAGTCGGCACCATCGGCGCGGCCGGCGATCGTCAGGGGCCCGAGCGTCGCGAGCGAGCGCCGCAGTTCCCATCCCACCTGTCCATCGGCGCCTAACAGCAGCAGTTTCATCGGGCGGGGATTGTATGTAGGCCTTTCGGCCGCCTCCCCGCCGCTGTCACGGACCCTAGGGGATAATCCGTGATTCATGACCGAAACACCCCTCATCGCCGCCGAGCCGATTGCCGCTCCGCAGAAATTCGAGACGTTGGCGCTCGACGCCAAGCTGCTGCGGGCCGTCACCGAGTCCGGCTACACCGCGATGACGCCGATCCAGGCCAAGGCGATCCCGATCGTGCTGGCCGGTCGCGACGTGATGGGCGCGGCGCAGACGGGCACCGGCAAGACCGCCGCATTCACGCTGCCGCTGCTGCAGAAAATGCTGCGCCACGAAACCGCCTCGATGTCGCCGGCGCGCCACCCGGTGCGGGCACTGGTGCTGGCGCCGACGCGCGAGCTGGCCGACCAGGTCGCCAACAACGTGCGCACCTACGCCAAGCACACCGAGTTGCGCTCGACCGTCGTTTTCGGCGGCATCGATATCAAGCCGCAGACGGCCGAGCTCAAGCGCGGCGTCGAGGTGCTGATCGCCACGCCGGGCCGCCTGCTCGACCACATCGAAGCCAAGAACTGCGTGCTGAACCAGGTCGAGTACGTCGTGCTCGACGAAGCCGACCGCATGCTCGACATCGGCTTCCTGCCCGATCTGCAGCGCATCCTGGCGTACCTGCCCAAGCAACGCCAGACGCTGCTGTTCTCGGCCACCTTCTCGCCCGAGATCCGGCGCCTGGCGCAGAGCTACCTGCAGGACCCGATCACCGTCGAGGTGGCGCGGCCGAATGCGACGGCCTCGGCGATCGAGCAGTGCTTCTTCAGCGTCGGCGAGGACGACAAGCGCCGCGCGGTGCGGCAGATGCTGCGCGAGCGCGAGATCGGCCAGGCGCTCGTCTTCGTCAATTCGAAGCTGGGTGCGGCGCGGCTGGCACGCGCCTTCGAGCGCGACGGCCTGAAGACCGCGGCGCTGCACGGCGACAAGTCGCAGGACGAGCGGCTGAAGTCGCTGGCGGCGTTCAAGCGCAACGAAGTCGACCTGCTGGTGGCGACCGACGTCGCCGCGCGCGGCCTGGACATCGCCGACCTGCCGGCCGTCTTCAACTTCGACGTGCCCTTCAACGCCGAGGACTACGTGCACCGCATCGGCCGCACCGGCCGGGCTGGCGCATCGGGCCTGGCGATCACGCTGGTCGACCGCGACGACGCGCGCCTGGTGTCCGACATCGAGAAGCTGATCAAGAAGAAGATCGAGATCGAGGCCTTCGAGCTCGAAGACGACCGCCCGCGCCGCCCGCCGCCGCGCCGTGCCCGCGAGGACGAGGAAGAGCGGCCGCGCGAGCGCAGCGAGGCGCCGCGCTTCAGCTACGCGCAACCGCGGGCCGCGGCGAGCGATCCCTTCTTCGATCGGCCCTACGAGCCGCACGCCGCCGGCGACGTCAAGGCGGCCTGGGACTCGAAGCCGGCCAGCGCGCCCGCGCCGGTGCGCGGCGTATCGCCGAACATCCGCGGCAAGCGCAAGGTTGCCGCGTTGCTGGGCGGCGGGCAGAAGCCCTGACGCCGCTGTTCACGCCAGCCAGCTGAACACGGCCGGCACGCGTTCCGGCAGCGTCGGCAGCGCGTCGCGCCAGGCACGCACGGTCTGCGTACGACACCAGCCACCGGGCAGCGTCACGCCGCAGGCGATCGCCAACCGGGTCTGTGGCTGCAGCTGCTGGACCAGCGCGCTCAACAAGGCCGCATTGCGGTAGGGCGTCTCGATCGCGATCTGCGTCTGGCCGAGGCGGCGCGACAGCGCATCGAGCTCTTTGATGCGCGCCGTACGTTGCGCCGAGTCGACCGGCAGGTAGCCGACGAAGGCAAAACTCTGGCCGTTCAAGCCGCTCGCGGCCAAGGCCAGCAGCAGCGAGCTCGGACCCGACAGCGGCAACACCACGACACCCAGTACATGGGCCGCCGCCACCAGTGCCGCGCCCGGATCGGCGATCGCCGGCAGGCCGGCCTCGGACAGCAGGCCGATGTCGGCGCCGGCCAGCGCCGGCGCCAGCAGCGGTGACAGGTCCTGCGGCGAGGCGTCGGCCTGGCCCTTGCGCGGCCGCGGCAACTCCTGGATGTCGATCGCCTGCATGGGCTTGGCCAGCGGCACCAGCCGGTCGATGCGCTTGAGGAAGGCGCGCGTCGTCTTCGCGTTCTCGGCGACCCAGTGCCCGAGCGCCGCGGCCTGGTCGATGATGCCTTGCGGCAGCACGTCGGACAGCGCGACTTCGGTGTCGGTGCCGAGGTCGAGCGTGTTCGGCACCAGCAGCAGGCGGCCGGGCGTCATCGCTGCAGCGGATCGAGCCCTGCGGCGCGCAGCATCGCGCAGGTGCGGATCAGCGGCAATCCGACCAGCGCCGTCGGGTCGTCCGAGTGAATCGCATTGAGCAGCGCGATGCCCAACGTCTCGCACTTGGCGCTGCCGGCACAGTCATACGGCTGCTCGGTGCGCAGATAACACTCGATGTCAGCGTCCGACAGATCGCGAAAGTGGACCGTGACGGGCGCGAGCAACAGCTGCTCGAAGCCGGTCGACGGTCGCAGCACGGCGACCGCGGTGTGGAAGATCACCGCGCGGCCGCGCATCGAACGCAGCTGTTCGACCGCGCGCTCGTGCGTGCCCGGCTTGCCGATCGGCCGACCATCGAGCTCGGCGACCTGGTCCGAGCCGATGACCACCGCCGCGGGATAACGCCGTGCGACCTCGCCCGCCTTGGCCAGCGCCAGGCGCCGCGCCAGATCGGCCGGCGTCTCGCCGGTCCGCGGCGTTTCGTCGACCTGCGGCGCGACGGCCTCGAACGGCAGGCGCAGGCGCTCGAGCAGCTCGCGGCGATAGCGTGACGTCGACGCGAGGATCAGCGGGATGGACATGCCGCGATTGTCCCATCGGACGCCCGTACACTGGCCGAGATGATCAGCCCCCAGCTCACTTCGTTCGCGGCCCCCGAGGGGCGCTCAGCGCCCTTCGGGCGGCCGGGCGGGCGCTGATGAAGCGTTCGCACGACCCGCTGCGCCTGGACCTGGCGTCCTTCGCCGCCGAGGACGGTCGGCTCGCCGGGCAATGGCCGGGCGACGCGCTGTCGCGCCTGGCCGAGTCGCAGGCGCCGCCGCAGGACACGCCGCTCGCCGATCTCGCATGGCAGGCCGACGCCGAGCGACGTCCCGTCACCGGCGGCGAGCCCGAGCTCTGGCTGCACCTCGCTGCGCAAGGGCCGGTGTGGTTGACCTGCCAGCGTTGCCTGCAGCCGATGCAGCAGGCGCTGGCGATCGATCGCCGGCTGCGCTTCGTCCGCGGCGAGGCCGAAGCCGAAGCGCTGGATGCCGAGCTGGAGGACGATGTGCTCGCGCTGCCGCGCTGGCTCGACCTGCGCGAGCTGATCGAGGACGAGTTGCTGCTCGCGCTGCCGCTGGTGCCGCGCCACGAACCAGACTGCCCGGCGCCGCTGGCATTCGACGAGGGCCCGAACGCCGCAGAGGAGCAAATTGAGGAACGCCCGCATCCGTTCGCTGCGCTGCAGGCCTTGAAGAAGGGCCGGTCCGGTCCCGCGGGCTGACTGGGTGCCGTGGTATAGTCGCGGGCTTTTCCCAGCGGTGCTTGCGTCGATTCGATTGCGCCCGCAGCTTTTCAACCCGCACGCCGCTGAAGGCGGCCGTGCCCGGTTTCGATCAGGAGTCTTTCCATGGCCGTCCAGCAGAACAAGAAGTCGCCGTCCAAGCGTGGCATGCACCGCTCGCACAATGCCCTGGTCACCCCGGGTACGGCGATCGAGCCGACTACCGGCGAAGTGCATCTGCGCCACCACATCAGCCCGACCGGCTTCTACCGCGGCCGCAAGGTGCTGAAGAGCAAGCAGGACGCTTGAGCGTGCTGCGCCGCGGCCGGCTGACGCCGCGGCACGATTCGAATCCCGACGATGCCCGGCCCCGCGCGATGCGAGGCCGGGCATCGTCGTTGTCCGGTGCGCGAACCCGGCCGGTGCCGGGCCCTCGCCGCCCGTGCCTTCGAAGCGCCGCCCCACAATAAGCACCGTGTCCCCGACGTCGTCCCTTCAACCGCTGGAGCGCGTGCGCGTGGCCGTCGACTGCATGGGCGGCGACCATGGCCCGTCGGTCACGCTGCCGGCGTGCCGAGCGTTCCTCGCCAGCCATCCGAATGCCGAGGTGCTGCTGGTCGGCACCGAAGAGTCGCTGCGGCCGGCCGCCGGCTGGTCGCGCTGCACGCTGGTGCCCGCCAGCGAAGTGATCGAGATGGACGATGCGGTCGAGGTCGCGTTGCGGCGCAAGCGCGATTCGTCGATGCGCGTGGCGATCGCGCAGCTGAAAGCCGATGACGAGGGTCACGCGGCGGCCGACGTCAGCGTCTCCGCCGGCAATACCGGGGCGCTGATGGCCGTCGCGCGCTACGTGCTGAAGACCTTTGCCGGCATCGACCGGCCGGCGATCGCCGCGCTGCTGCCCAACGCGCGCGGCGGCTTCACGAAGGTGCTCGATCTCGGCGCCAACGTCGATTGCACCGCCGAGCACCTGCTGCAGTTCGCGGTGATGGGCAGCGCGCTGGTCAGTGCCCTCGACGGCAAGGACGAGCCCAGCGTCGGCCTGCTGAACATCGGCGAGGAGGCCATCAAGGGCAGCGAGACGATCAAGCGCGCCGGTGAGCTGTTGCGCGCCGCTGCGGCCGCCGGCCAGCTGAATTTCCACGGCAATGTCGAAGGCAACGACATCTTCAAGGGCACCACCGACTTGGTCGTCTGCGACGGCTTCGTCGGCAATGTCGCGCTGAAGACCTCCGAGGGCCTGGCCGGCATGCTGACGCAGATGATCAAGCAGGAGTTCTCGCGCACGCCGATGTCCAAGCTCGCGGCGCTCGTGGCGCTGCCGGTGCTGAACCGCTTCAAGGCGCGGGTCGACCATCGCCGCTACAGCGGCGGCGCGTTGCTGGGCTTGCGCGGGCTGGTCTTCAAGGCGCACGGATCGTCGGATGCCTTTGCCTTCGAGCGGGCACTCGAGCGAGCGTATGATGCCGCCCGCAATCGCCTGCTCGACCGCGTGCACGATCGCATCCGCGACACGCCGGCAGTGCTGCCGACCGCGCCGGATGAACCAGCCGCGGCCCACGCTGCATGACCGACATTCCAGCCCCTTCTTTCGCGCGCTACTCCCGCATCACCGGCACCGGCAGCTTGCTGCCGGCGCGCCGCGTCACCAACGACGAGCTGGCTGCCGAGCTCGGCGCCCGTGGCATCGAAACCTCCGACGAATGGATCGTCGCCCGCACCGGCATCCGCGCCCGCCACTTCGCGGCCAGCGACGTTGCGGCGAGTGACCTGGCGGTGCAGGCGGCGCGCCACGCGCTCGAGGCCGCCGGCCGGCGGGCGTCGGACATCGACCTGATCATCGTTGCCACGTCGACGCCGGACATGGTGTTCCCGTCGACCGCCTGCATCGTGCAGCAGAAGCTCGGCGTGCATGGCTGCCCGGCCTTCGACGTGCAGGCGGTGTGCTCGGGCTTCGTCTATGCGCTGACCGTCGCCGATTCGATGATCAAGAGCGGCGCCGCGAGCAAGGCGCTGGTGATCGGCGCGGAAGTCTTCTCGCGCATCCTCGACTTCAACGACCGCGGCACCTGCGTGCTGTTCGGCGATGGTGCGGGCGCGGTGGTGCTCGAGGCCAGCGACCGTCCCGGCATCCTGGCGAGCGACCTGCATGCCGATGGCCGGCATGTCGGCATCCTCTGCGTGCCGGGCCACGTCAGCGGCGGCCAGGTGCTCGGCGATCCGCTGCTGAAGATGGACGGCCAGGCGGTGTTCAAGCTGGCCGTCGGCGTGCTCGAATCGGCGGCTCGCGCCGTGCTGGAGAAAGCCGGTCGCAGCGAGAGCGACATCGACTGGCTGATCCCGCACCAGGCCAACATCCGCATCATGCAGGGCACTGCGAAGAAGCTGAAGCTGCCGCTGGACAAGCTGGTCGTCACCGTCGACGAGCACGGCAACACCTCGGCCGCATCGATCCCGCTGGCGCTCGATGTCGCGGTGCGTGCGGGTCGCGTCAAGCCCGGTGACACGCTGATGCTCGAGGGCGTCGGCGGCGGTTTCACCTGGGGCGCGGTGCTGCTCGACTTCTGAGTCCTTTCGTTCATCGGGACCCTTCAACGATGAGTTCGTTTGCTTTTGTCTTTCCGGGCCAGGGCTCGCAAGCGGTCGGCATGCTCGATGCCTGGGCCCATCATCCGGCCGTGCGCGCGACGCTCGACGAGGCGTCGGCCGCGCTCGGCCAGGACATCGCCGCGCTGATCGCCGGCGGACCGAAGGAACAGCTGGACCTGACGACCAATACGCAGCCGGTGATGCTGACCGCGGGCATCGCCTGCTACCGCGCCTGGCGCGCCGAGGGCGGCGCAGAGCCGGCGGCGGTGGCCGGGCACTCGCTCGGCGAATACGCGGCACTGGTCGCCGCCGGCGCGCTCGGCTTGTCCGATGCGTTGGCGCTGGTGCGCTTCCGTGCGCAGGCCATGCAGGAAGCAGTGCCGGTCGGCGCCGGTGCGATGGCCGCGATCCTCGGGCTCGAGGCGTCGGCGGTCATCGAAGGCTGCCAGCGTGCGGCGGCCGAATCGAGCGAGGTCGTCTCCGCCGCGAATTTCAACGATCCCAAGCAGACCGTGATTGCCGGCAGCAAGGCCGGCGTCGACAAGGCCTGCGAGCTGCTGAAGGCCGCGGGTGCCAAGCGCGCGCTGCTGCTGCCGGTGTCGGCACCGTTCCACTGCAGCCTGATGAGGCCGGCCGCCGAGCGCCTGCGCGAGCGGCTGGCGGCGGTCAGTTTCGCCGCGCCGGCGCTGCCGGTGATCAACAACATCGACGTTGCGGCGCCGACCGATGCGGCGGCGATCCGCGATGCCCTCTACCGCCAGGCCTTCGGCCCGGTGCGCTGGGTCGAGGTGATGCAGGCGCTGCGCGCGCGCGGCATCACGCAGGTCATCGAATGCGGGCCCGGAAAGGTGCTGGCCGGCATGGTCAAGCGCATCGATGCCGAGCTGGTGTCGGCTGCGCTGTTCGACCCCGCCTCGTTGCAGGCGACGAAGGAACTGTTGGCATGAGCGAAACGAAGCAGGTCGCGTTGGTCACCGGCGCGTCGCGCGGCATCGGCCGGGCGATCGCGACGACGCTCGCGGCGCAGGGCTACACGGTGATCGGCACGGCCACCACCGAGGCCGGCGCGGCGGCGATCAATGAGGCGCTGGCGCCGCACGGCGGCCGCGGGCTGTCGCTGAACGTCAACGATGCTCCGGCGGTCGAGGCGGCGATCGACGCGATCGTCAAGGCCGAGGGCGGCCTGCAGGTGCTGGTCAACAACGCCGGTATCACCCGCGACACGCTGGCGATGCGCATGAAGGACGACGACTGGGATGCGGTGCTCGACACCAACCTGAAGGCGGTGTTCCGGCTCTCGCGCGCGGTGATGCGCACGATGATGAAGCAGCGCTACGGCCGCATCGTCAGCATCACCTCGGTGGTCGGCGCATCGGGCAACCCGGGCCAGGCCAACTATGCCGCGGCCAAGGCCGGCGTCGCGGGCATGACACGCGCGCTGGCGCGCGAGCTCGGCAGCCGCAACATCACTGTCAACTGCGTCGCGCCCGGCTTCATCGCCACCGACATGACCGACGGACTGCCCGAAGCGCAGAAGGCGGCGTTGCTGCAGCAGATTCCGCTCGGCCGGCTCGGCGCGCCGGAGGAGATCGCCCACGCGGTGGCCTTCCTCGCCAGCCGCGAGGCCGGCTACATCACAGGTGCCGAGTTGCATGTCAACGGCGGCATGTTCATGAACTGATCTGGTTCACCCACGCCGGTCCCGCCCGGCCGGCGCGGCGCTGCCCCTTTTGGGCGTCCTGAAGCGGACACCCCAGCGCCAGTAGAATCCCGGGCTGGTTTTTTGCATTCACTCCTGGAGGAGTCATGAGCGATATCGAATCCCGTGTCAAGAAGATCATCGCCGAGCAACTCGGCGTGCCTGAGACGGATGTCACCAACGAGAAGGCCTTCGTGGCCGATCTGGGCGCCGACTCGCTCGACACGGTGGAACTGGTGATGGCGCTGGAGGACGAATTCGGCATCGAGATCCCCGACGAAGAAGCCGAGAAGATCACCACCGTGCAGCTGGCGATCGACTACGCCGTCAAGCACCAGAAGTCCTGATTCGAGGGCATTGCGCATGAGCCGTCGTCGTGTCGTCATCACCGGTCTCGGGCTGATCAGCCCGGTGGGCAACAGCGTGGCCGAAGGATGGGCCAACCTGGTGGCCGGCCGTTCGGGCATCGACACGATCACGCGCTTCGACGCGTCGCCGTTTGCCTGCCGTTTTGCAGGCGAGGTCAAGGGATTCCGGATCGAGGATTACATCCCCGCGAAGGAAGCCCGCCACATGGATACGTTCATCCACTTCGGGATGGCCGCGGCGATCCAGGCGGTCACCGACTCGGGGCTGCCGACCGGCGATGCGCTCGACGAGCAGCAGGCCGAACGCATCGGCTGCCTGATCGGCTCGGGGATCGGCGGACTGCCGATGATCGAGCAGACGCACGAGGAGTACCGCGAGCGGGGCCCGCGCCGGATCTCGCCGTTCTTCGTGCCGGCGTCGATCATCAACATGATCTCCGGCCACATTTCGATCAAGTACGGCTTCACCGGCCCGAACCTGGCGATCGTCACTGCTTGCACCACCGGCCTGCACTGCATCGGCGATGCCGGGCGCTTGATCGAGTACGGCGATGCCGACGTGATGGTCGCCGGCGGCGCCGAGTCGACCGTCTCGCCGCTGGGCATCGGCGGCTTTGCCGCGGCGCGTGCGCTGTCGACGCGCAACGATGATCCGAAGACCGCATCGCGGCCCTGGGACAAGGACCGCGACGGCTTCGTGCTCGGCGAGGGTGCCGGCGTGATGGTGCTCGAGGAGTACGAGCACGCCAAGGCGCGTGGCGCCAAGATCTACGCCGAGCTCGCCGGCTACGGCATGGGCGCGGATGCGTTCCACATGACCGCGCCGAACGTCGACGGGCCCAAGCGCTCGATGCTCGCCGCGCTGCGCAACGCCCGCGTCAACGCCCAGGACGTGCAATACCTGAATGCGCACGGCACCTCGACGCCGCTGGGCGACGTGAACGAGACCAATGCGATCAAGCTCGCCTTCGGCGAGCACGCGAAGAAGATGGTCGTCAATTCGACGAAGTCGATGACCGGGCACCTGCTCGGTGGCGCCGGCGGCATCGAGTCCGTGTTCACGACGCTGGCCTTGCACCACCAGGTCTCGCCGCCGACCATCAACATCTTCAACCAGGATCCCGAGTGCGATCTCGATTACTGCGCCAACACGGCGCGCGAGATGCGCATCGACATCGCGGTGAAGAACAACTTCGGTTTCGGCGGCACCAACGGCACGCTGGTCCTGCGTCGGGCCTGAGGGTCGACGGCGACGCATGCGGGCTGCACCGCCGGCGGTCGATGTCGATCTGGGCTCGGGCTTTCGCGAGCGTGTCGCGATTGCGGTGTTGTACGGCTTGGCCGCCGCCGCCGCCGCGGCATGGTTTGCCGCGCTGCGGGAATGGCCGCCGGGTCTCGCGGCATCCATGAGCGGCCTGTTCGGTGCGGTGGCCGGCCCCTGGCTGTTGCGACCGATGCGCGGCCGTCTGCGCTGGGATGGTGCGGGCTGGAGTCACCTGCGCGAGCAGGGGGATGCAATCTCCCTCCAGGCCGTCAGCCTGCAGATCGACCTCGGCAACTGGCTGCTGTTGCGCGTCACGCCGGCACTGTCGGCCTCCGGCGAGCGTCCGTGGCTCGTGCGGCGCCGAGCTGCGGCGTGGTGCGGCGTCTCGTGTCGCGACGCGGGCGCCGCCTGGCATGGCTTGCGCCTTGCCCTGTACCAGGGGCCGATGAACGACCCCGACCTGCCGGCCAGCGCCGGAGCGCCCCGATGACCGCCGACCAGGCCGATGTGCTGCTGGTTCAGCGCGCCAAGAGCGGGGACACGCGTGCCTTCGAGATGCTGGTCGTCAAGTACCAGCGTCGCATCGAGCGCCTGATCGCGCGCATGGTGCGCGACGTCGACCTGGTACAGGACATCGCGCAGGAAACCTTCATCCGCGCCTACCGGGCCCTGCCGCAGTTCCGCGGTGACAGCGCCTTCTACACCTGGCTCTACCGCATCGCCGTCAACACCGCGAAGAAGGCGTTGGTCGACTTGAAGCGTGACCCATTGGTGGTTGAATCCGCACTGGCTTCAGTCTCGGACGATGACGACGAAACTTCCCGTGTCGAGCGCGAACTAACCGACGGCGCAACGCCCGAGGCGGTGTTGGCCAGCAAGGAAATCGCCGAAACCGTCAACGCCGCGATCGCGGCCTTGTCAGAGGACTTGCGGCAGGCGATCACCCTGCGCGAGATCGAAGGCCTCAGCTACGAAGAAATTGCCGAGATGATGAACTGCCCGATCGGCACGGTGCGTTCGCGCATCTTCCGGGCGCGTGAAGCCATCGCGCTGCGGCTGCGGCCGCTGCTCGATACACGCGAGGGCGAACGATGGTGATGGGTAACGACGCTGGTGCACGGGCCGGCGCCTTCGACGGAGTTGTACGAAGATCATGTTGAACAGCTCGGGTTCTTCCTCGGAGGCGCTGCGCCAGTCCTTGTCCGCGCTGATGGACGGTCGCGTCGAGTCTCCCGGCGTCGAGGATGCCTGCACGGTCTGGCGCAAGCACAGCCAGGCACGCGAGTGCTGGCACACCTACCACCTGATCGGTGACGTGCTGCGCTCGGACGAGCTGGCCGCGGCGCCGGCGCGCGACGAGGCGTTCCTGGTGGCGCTGCGCGATCAACTGGCCAAGGAACCGGTGCCGCTCGCGCCGTCACGCGCGCCGGGCGGATGGCGACAGCGCCTGATGGCGCCGATCGCGGTGGCGGCGGGTTTCGTCGCCGTGGCCGGCGTGCTGGTGGTGTTGCGCGTCATGGCGCCCGACGACAGCGCCGGCGTGCCACTGGCCGCGGCCGGCGCGCCGGATGCCGTCACCAACGGCCAGTTGATCCGTGACGCGCGCCTGGACCGTTACCTGGCGGCCCATCGCCGGGTCAGCAACGGCGCGGCCGTGCAGGTGCCCGGCTCGGTCGTTCGCAGCGTCGAGACGGTCGTGCTCGAGACCAAGTGAGCATGCCGCGGGTCAGCGAACGCCGCCTCTTCGGACGGTTGGGCGTCGGTGTGATGTTGTTGTCGTGCGCAACCCTGGCCGGTGCGCAGGCGGCGGCCGATCCTGCGCAGTGGTTGTCGCGCATGCGCCAGGCAGCCACCAACCGCACCTACCAGGGCACGATGGCCTTCGCCGCCGGCAGCCAGGTGTCCAGCTCGCGTGTCACCCACATCAGCGAGGGCCGCGAGCGCTACGAGCGCATCGAGGCGCTCGACGGCCAGATGCGACAGCAGTTCCGGCACAACGGGGCGCTGCTGACACTGTGGCCGCAGACCCGGGTCGCGATCGTCGAACAGGTCGAGCCGATCGCCGACTTTCCGGCGCTGCCCGCGTCGAGCCAGCGCGCGCTGGAGAGTTACGAGATCCGTTCGATCGGCAGCGACCGTGTCGCGGGACACGAGGCCGAAGTGCTGCTGCTGAAGCCGCGCGATGCGCTGCGCTTCGGCCAGCGCCTGTGGGCGGAGCGCGAAACCGGCCTGCTGCTGCGCACCGAGGTGCTGAGCCCGCGCGGCGACGTGCTCGAGTCCGCTTCGTTCACTGACCTGAGCATCGGCGGCAAGCTGGCCCCCGAGAGCGTGCTCAAGCCGATGAAGAAGAAGCTCGACGGCTACCGCGTCGTGCGTCCCCAGGCCCAGCCAACCCAGCTCGACGCCGAAGGCTGGAGCCTCAAGGGCAGCGTGCCCGGCTTCCAGCTGCTCAACTGCGTCAAGCGACCGCTCGATGCCGCGGATGAAGCCGGTGCGGAGCTGCAGGTGTTGCAGTCGGTGTTCTCCGATGGCCTGACGCATGTGTCGGTGTTCATCGAGCGCTTCGATGCGCAGCGCCACAAGCCGATGCGGACGATGCTCGGCGCGACCCATTCGCTGATGAACCGGCATGGCGACTGGTGGGTCACGATCGTCGGCGACGTGCCGATGGCCACGATCCAGCAGTTCGAGGCCTTGCTGCAGCGACGACCTTGAGCATCGCTCGGGCGTCGGCCCGGTACCAGGAGAAGGAAGCCATGTCGTTTGTTTCGAAGGGCCGTCGGGCCATGTCGCGGGCCGTGCTCGCATTTGTGTTGCTTGCGCCCCTGGTGCCGCAGGTCGGCGCTGCGCAGGGACGTGTCGAGCTGCCTGACTTCACCGAACTGGTCGAGCGCGTCGGCCCGTCGGTCGTCAACATCCGCACCCTCGAGCGCAGCCGCGCGGCGGGGCAGGAGCGCGGGGTCGATCCGAACCTGGAGGAGTTCTTCCGCCGCTTCGGCATTCCGCTGCCCGGCGGCCGCGGGGGTCCACGTGCCGGTCCTGACGACGAGCCGCAGCAGCGCGGTGTCGGCTCGGGCTTCATCCTCAGTGCCGATGGCTACGTGATGACCAATGCGCATGTCGTCGATGGTGCCGACGAAGTGCTGGTGACGCTGCCGGACAAGCGTGAGTTCAAGGCCAAGGTCGTGGGCACGCCCGACAAGCGCACCGACGTGGCGGTGATCAAGATCGAAGCCACGGGCCTGGCGGCGGTCAAGATCGGCGATGTCAACCGGCTGAAGGTCGGCGAGTGGGTGATGGCGATCGGCTCGCCGTTCGGCCTGGCGAACAGCGTCACCGCCGGCATCGTCAGCGCCAAGGGGCGCGAGACCGGCGACTACCTGCCGTTCATCCAGACCGACGTGGCGATCAACCCCGGCAACTCGGGCGGGCCGCTGATCAATCTTCGCGGCGAAGTGGTCGGCATCAACTCGCAGATCTACAGCCGCTCCGGTGGCTACATGGGGATCGCGTTCGCCATCCCGATCGACGAGGCCATGCGCGTCGCCGACCAGTTGCGCAGCACCGGCCGCGTGGTCCGCGGCCGCATCGGCGTGACGATCGCGCCGGTGACGAAGGAGGTCGCCGAATCGATCGGGCTCGGCAAGCCGGTCGGGGCGATGGTGCGTGGCGCCGAAACCGGCGGACCGGCCGACAAGGCCGGCATCGAGGCCGGCGACATCATCACCAAGATCGATGGCAAGACCATCGAAAGCTCGGTCGACCTGCCGCGTATCGTCGGTGGTATCAAGCCCGGCGCCAAGACCACGCTGCAGGTCTTCCGCCGCGGCGGCTACCGCGACCTGAGCGTGACGGTCGCCGAGTTCGAAGTCGAGCCGGCGACGCGGGTCGCGCAGTCCGACAACGGTGGCAGCAGCTCGGCGAAGACCGCGCTCGGATTGGCCGTCAGCGAGCTGAGCGACGCGCAGCGCCGGGAATTGAAGATCCGCGGCGGGGTTCGCGTCGATGCGGTCGAAGGCGCTGCCGCGCGCGCCGGCCTGCGCGAAGGCGACGTCGTGCTGACTCTGGACAACACAGAGATCACCGACGTCAAGCAGTTCCAGGCCGTCGCGGTGAAGGCCGAGAAAGCGCGTGCGGTGAGCGTGATGGTGCGTCGCGGGGAGTGGGTCAACTACCTCGTGATCCGGCCGGTCCGCTGATGGCGTCGACGACGCATCGGCATCCGAGTGCAGCGGCGGGTCTTTCCGCATTGCGGTAGCAAACGGGCCCGCCGTCACAGACGCCGCGTCGCGGCCGCTTGCGTGCTTTGCAGTTCTTGCCGGAGTCATTGTTGGTGGGTACTGACAAACTTTTGACCGATCTCCGATTCCGTTGCGACTTGGTTAGAATCAGCCCCGATTCGCAGCTTTTTAGCTCAGTGGACCTTCTGGACTCCGGGTTCACCCGCTTGCGTAGTCAAGCGCCCGAGGCCTGTGGATAAGCTGTTGATGGATTGTGTCTGTTGGCACTCCGCAACGGCCCCAAAACAAGCAATGGCGCGGCTTCCAGCGGGATGGTTTTGGCTACAATGAAGGCCCAACAAGCAGTTGCCATACGTTTTGTTGGAAGGCGCGTCTCCATTTGGACGTGCCTTTTTTTTAGCTTGAACTCGGGCCTCACGGCCCATCGCACCGCGCCCGCGGTGTGAGCCTGGCGCCGCGGCCCGAAGCCCGCGGCAAACGATGCCAGGCGACGATCTGCAGACTGCATGGACCACATCAGAAATTTCTCGATCATTGCCCACATCGACCACGGCAAGTCGACGTTGGCGGATCGATTGATCCAGCGCTGCGGCGGCCTCTCCGACCGCGAGATGGAAGCGCAGGTGCTCGATTCGATGGACATCGAACGCGAGCGCGGCATCACGATCAAGGCGCAGACCGCGTCCTTGCAATACACCGCACGCGACGGCCGCATCTACAACCTCAACCTGATCGACACGCCCGGCCACGTCGACTTCTCGTACGAGGTCAGCCGCTCGCTGTCGGCCTGCGAAGGCGCGTTGCTGGTGGTCGATGCGAGCCAGGGTGTCGAGGCACAGACGGTGGCCAACTGCTACACCGCGCTCGACCTGCATGTCGAGGTCGTGCCGGTGCTCAACAAGATGGATCTGCCGCAGGCCGATCCCGAGCGCGCGAAGTCGGAGATCGAAGACGTCATCGGCATCGATGCGACGCATGCGATCCCGTGCTCGGCGAAGACCGGCGAGGGCATCGACGAGATCCTCGAGGCGGTGATCACGCGCATGCCGTCGCCCAAGGGCCAGCCCGGCGGACCGCCGCGCGCGATGATCATCGACAGCTGGTTCGACAACTACGTCGGCGTCGTGATGCTGGTTCGCGTGGTCGACGGCAGCCTGCGCAAGGGCGACCGCATCCGCATGATGGCGACCAACACCGTCTATCCGCTGGAGCAGCTCGGCGTCTTCACGCCGAAGTCCGAGCCGCGCGAGGAGCTCAACGCCGGCGAGGTCGGCTTCCTGATCGCCGGCATCAAGGAGCTGCAGGCGGCCAAGGTCGGCGACACGATCACGCTCGAGAAGAAGCTGCCGAACAACGCCGGTCCGGCGAGCGAGCCGCTGCCCGGCTTCAAGGAGATCCAGCCGCAGGTCTTCGCCGGCCTCTATCCGACCGAGGCGAGCGAGTACGACTCGCTGCGCGATGCGCTGGAGAAGCTCAAGCTCAACGACAGCTCGCTGCGCTACGAGCCCGAGGTCAGCCAGGCGCTGGGCTTCGGCTTCCGCTGCGGCTTCCTCGGCCTGCTGCACATGGAGATCGTGCAGGAGCGCCTCGAGCGCGAGTTCGACCAGGACCTGATCACCACCGCACCCTCGGTCGTCTACCAGGTCGAGCTCAACGACGGCACGCTGCTCGAGGTCGAGAACCCGTCGAAGATGCCGGATCTGGGTCGCATCCGCGAGATCCGCGAGCCGATCGTCACGGTGCACCTGTACATGCCGCAGGACTACGTCGGCTCGGTGATGACGCTGGCCAACCAGAAGCGCGGCGTGCAGATGAACATGGCCTACCACGGCCGCCAGGTCATGCTGACCTACGAGCTGCCGCTGGCCGAGATCGTGCTCGACTTTTTCGACAAGCTCAAGAGCGTGTCGCGCGGCTACGCGTCGATGGACTACGAGTTCAAGGAGTACCGCGCCGCCGACGTCGTGAAGGTCGACCTGCTGATCAACGGCGACCGCATCGACGCGCTGTCGATCATCGTGCATCGCGTGCAGAGCCAGTACCGCGGCCGCGCGGTGGCGGCGAAGATGCGCGAACAGATTCCGCGCCAGATGTACGACGTCGCGATCCAGGCCGCGATCGGCGCCAACATCATCGCGCGCGAGAACATCAAGGCGCTGCGCAAGAACGTGCTGGCAAAATGCTACGGCGGCGACATCACGCGCAAGAAGAAGCTGCTGGAAAAGCAGAAGGCCGGCAAGAAGCGCATGAAGCAGATCGGCACGGTCGAGGTGCCGCAAGAGGCCTTCCTCGCCATCCTGCAAGTCGAAGACTGAGAAGGGTCCCCCCGGGATGATGAGTGCACTCACCGTCGCGCTGTTCGGCGCGCTCGCGATTTACCTCGGCGGCTGGTACGCCGGCTACTGGATCGGCAACTTCTCGTTGCTGTTGTTCGTGATGACGGTGGTCACGCTCGCTTACTGGCTCGCCGAACGCTTTCGCTTCGCGCCGGCGCGGGCCGCGGCGGCGCAGACGCTGACGTCGCAGGATGCGCAGCGGCGTGCCGACCTCGCGCGCATGGGGATCGACAAGGTCGACGGCGACGTGGAGGCCGCGCGCCAGCAGCTGCTGACGCAACCCTGGTGGCTGGACTGGACGGCCGGGCTGTTCCCGGTGATCCTGATCGTCTTCCTGCTGCGCTCGTTCCTGTTCGAGCCGTTCAAGATCCCGTCCGGCTCGATGATCCCGACGCTGCTGGTCGGCGACCTGATCCTCGTCAACAAGTTTCACTACGGCATCCGGCTGCCGGTGATCAACACCAAGCTGATCGCCAACAACGACCCGAAGCACGGCGACGTGATCGTCTTCCGCTATCCGGTCGACCCCCGCATCGACTACATCAAGCGGGTGGTCGCCCTGCCCGGCGACGAGGTCGCCTACCTGAACCAGCGCCTGTCGATCAACGGCAAGCCGGTCGAGCTCAAGGCCCTCGGCGACTTCTACGACGAGGACAGCATGCGCTACGCGCCGCGCTTTCGAGAGGGGCTCGGCACGATCGAGCACGACCTGCTGGTGCAACCGAACCTGCCCTCGCTGTTCCGGCCGCTGGAGAGTTTCCAGCGCTTCCGTGACCAGTGCCGCTACAGCGCCGAGGGCGTCACTTGCAAAGTGCCCGCAGGCCACTACTTTGTGATGGGCGACAACCGCGACAACTCGCAGGACTCACGCTTCTGGGGCTTCGTGCCCGACGAGAACATCGTGGGCCGGGCATTCTTTGTGTGGATGAATTTCGGTAACCTCGGGCGTATCGGCAGCTTCCAGTGAGCCTCGGGCTCCAACGCCACACCATGAACCGTCCCTTCGCCCATCGCTCCCAACGCGGCGTCACGCTGATCGGTCTGATGAGCTGGGCCGTCGTGGTCGGCTTCATCGGCTACGTGCTGGTGCGAACGGTGCCGACGCTGCTGGAGTACCAGGCGATCCAGAAGGCGATCAACAACATCGCCGCGAGCCCGCCACCGACGGTCGTCGGTATTCGCAACGCCTTCGAGCGGCAGAAGGAGATCGAATACTCGATCGAGTCGATCGGCGGCGGCGACCTCGAGATCACGAAGGAGGAAGGCAAGGTGGTGATCCGCTTCGCCTACCAGAAGGAGGTCGAGCTGATCAAGCCGGTCTACCTGCTGATCAAGTACGAAGGCCGTTCGCAGTGACCCCTGGACTTTTTGGGCACTGACATGGACCCACGCCACGACGCACTGCAAACCCGGCTCGGCCACCGCTTCGACGAGCCGAAGCTGCTGCAGCGCGCGCTGACCCACCGCAGCTTTGGTGCCGACCACAACGAGCGTCTCGAATTTCTCGGCGATGCCGTGCTGAACCTGGCCGTCTCGAGCCTGCTGTTCGAGCGCTTCGCCGGCTCCGACGAAGGCGACCTGACGCGCGTGCGTGCGCACCTGGTGCGCGAGGACAGCCTGCATCGTGCCGCGCTCGCGCTCGGCCTGCCGGAGGTGCTGCGCCTGTCGGAAGGCGAAGCGCGCGGCGGCGGCGCGCAGCGGCCGTCGATCCTGGCTGACGCGGTCGAGGCCCTGGTCGGTGCGATCTACCTCGACGGCGGCTTCGACCCCGCGTTGCAGCTGGTGCGGCAGCTGTTCGGCGAGCTGATCGCCAGCAGCGAGGCCGACAGCTGGAGCAAGGACCCGAAGACCGAGCTGCAGGAATGGCTGCAGGCACGCCGGCTTCCGGTGCCCAGCTACCGCATCGTCGCAACGCGCGGCCAGGCCCATGCGCAGACCTTCGAGGTCGAATGCGCGGCGCCGACGCTGGGCGTTGCCGAGCAGGGCGAAGGCCGTTCGCGCCGCGCCGCCGAGCAGGAAGCGGCACGCCGCCTGCTCGTCAAGTTGAAAGCCAGCGACCGGCCGGGCGGCCCGCTGCGTTCCTGACGTACCTCCACGAAAGCCACCGATGAGCGAACCCACCGCCGGCGCAGCAGCCACGCAGCGCTGCGGCCTGATCGCCGTCGTCGGACGGCCCAACGTCGGCAAGTCGACGCTGGTCAATGCGCTGGTCGGACAGAAGATCAGCATCACTTCGCGCAAGGCGCAGACCACGCGCCACCGCATCACCGGCGTGCGCACTGTCGATGACGCGCAGTTCGTGTTCGTCGACACGCCCGGCTTCCAGACCCGCCACAGCACCGCGCTGAACCGCAGCCTGAACCGCACGGTGCAGGGCGCGCTCGCCGACGTCGACGTCGTGCTGTTCGTCGTCGAGGCGGGCCGCTTCGGGCTCGACGATGCCAAGGTGCTGGCGTTGCTGCCCCCGGACCGGCCCGCGATCCTCGTCGCCAACAAGCTCGATGCCGTGCAGCGCCGCGCCGACCTGCTGCCGTGGCTCAAGACCATGCAGGAGCGCCATCCGTTTGCCGAATTCGTGCCGCTGTCGGCGCGTCACAACGCCGACATCGAGCGGCTGCTGAAGATCGTCGCGCCCTACCTGCCCGAACAGCCCTGGCTCTACGAAGCCGATGCGTTGACCGACCGCAGTGATCGGTTCCTCGCCGCCGAGCTGATCCGCGAGAAGCTCTTCCGCCTGACCGGCGACGAGCTGCCGTACAGCGCGACGGTGGTGATCGACAAGTACGAGGAAGAGGGCGCCCTGCGCCGCATCGCCGCGACCATCATCGTCGAGCGCGACGCGCACAAGGGCATGGTCATCGGCGATGGTGGCGAGCGCCTGAAGCGCATCGGCAGCGAAGCGCGCCAGGACCTCGAGCGGCTGATGGACGCCAAGGTCTTCCTCGAGCTGTGGGTCAAGGTGCGTTCGGGCTGGGCCGACGACGAGGAGCACCTGCGCTCCTACGGCTACGAATGAGGTCAGCCGCGCAGCCGGCCTTCGTGCTGCACCAGTGGGATTGGAGCGAGACCAGCCTGATCCTCGATCTCTTCACCCGTGAGCAAGGCCGCCTCGCCGCGGTGGCCAAGGGTGCCAAGCGGCCGTATTCGCAATTGCGCGCGGTGCTGCTGCCGTTCCAGCGCATCGCCGTCACGCTGGGCCGGCCGAAGGCCGATGAATCGAGCGACATCCTGACGCTGCGCGCCGCCGAGTACGCCGCCGGCGGAGCCGTGCTGCCGCCGCCGCGGCTCTTCGCCGGCTTCTATCTCAACGAGCTGCTGATGAAGCTGCTGGCGCGCCAGGATCCGCATGCGCTGCTGTTCGATGCCTATGCGGACACCTTGCATGCGCTGGCCGGCGGCGACGAGGAAGCACCGCTGCGGGCCTTCGAGCTGCTGCTGTTGCGCGAGACCGGCGTGCTGCCCGAGCTCGGCCGCGACACGGTGACGCAGCAGGCGCTCGAGCCCGGGCGCAGCTATGCCTTGCGCCCCGAGAGCGGCCTGGTGGCGTCCGCCGATGCCGCGCTGTCGGGGCGCGACTGGCAGGCGCTGCAGGTTGCGCTCGACGTCGACGATCCAGCCGCGTTGCGGGCCACCGATCCCGCCACCTTGAGCGCGCTGAAGCCGCAGCTGCGCACGCTGCTTCACTATCATCTGGGCTCGCCGCAACTGCGCACGCGCGCCGCGATGCTCGACGTGCGGCGCCTGCTCGACAAGGACTGAACCCCTCCCGATGAACCCGCTCGTCGCTCCCGAGGCCGGTGCCCGGCCGCACCGCACCGCGCTGTCGGTCAACGTCAACAAGATCGCGCTGCTGCGCAATACCCGGCACCTCGGCATCCCGGATGTCGTCGCGCTGTCGCGCCAGGCGCTCGAAGCCGGCGCGCAAGGCATCACCGTGCATCCGCGGCCCGACGAGCGCCACATCCGCGCGCACGACGTGGGCGAGCTCGCCGCACTGCTGAAGCAGTGGCCCGAGGTCGAATACAACATCGAGGGCAACCCGTTCCACAACCTGATGGGCTTCGTGCGCGAGTTCAAGCCGCACCAGGTGACCTTCGTGCCGGACGATGCCGGCCAGTTCACGTCGGACCACGGCTGGAGCTTCCCGGCCGACCTCGCGCGCCTGCAGCCGCTGGTGGCCGAAGCGCAGGCGCTGGGCGTGCGCGTCAGCCTGTTCATGGATCCGCTGCCCGAGGCGATGGCCGCGGCGCGCGCCACCGGCGCCGAGCGCATCGAGCTCTACACCGAGTCGTATGCCAGCGCGCACGGCACGCCGCAGCAGGCGGCTGTGCTCGCGCGCTTCGCGGCCGCGGCCGATGCGGCGCTCGCGGCCGGCCTGCAGATCAATGCCGGCCACGACCTGAACCGCGCCAACCTCGCCGACTTCCTGCGCGCCGTGCCCGGTGTGCTCGAAGTGTCGATCGGCCATGCGCTGGTCGCCGATGCGCTCGAGCTCGGGCTGGCGGAGACGGTGCGCGAGTACCAGCGCTGCATCCAGCGCGCCTTCGCTCCGGTGGCACCTGCCGCGCGATGATCTACGGCATCGGCACCGACATCTGCGACCTGCGCCGCATCCGCGCGACATTGGCGCGCCGCGGCGACCGCTTCGCCGAGAAGGTGCTCGGACCGCGCGAGCTGGCGGTCTTCCATGCCCGGCGCGCGCGCGTCGAGGCGCGCGGCGTCGCGTACCTGGCCACGCGCTTCTCGGCCAAGGAGGCGTTCTCGAAGGCCATCGGCCTCGGGCTGCGCATGCCGATGACCTGGCGCGCCTGCGAGATCCTGAACCTGCCGAGCGGCCAGCCGGTGCTGCGCCTCGACGGCGCGCTGGCCGAATGGTTCGCCGAGCGCCGCCTGCGCGGCCATGTCACGGTGACCGACGAATCCGAGTACGCCGCCTCCTTCGTGGTGGTGGAGACCATCGAAGCGACTCCGAACGCATGACTTCCAAAGACAGCGGCCATTCGATTGCCCATTCCCCGGTGGTGATCGACATCGCCGGCCACGAGCTCGATGCCAACGACCGCCGGCGCCTGCTGCACCCGCTGACCGGCGGCCTGATCTTCTTCAGCCGCAACTTCCGCGATCGCGCGCAGCTGACCGCGGTCACCGCCGAGGTGAAGGCGCTGCGCGCGGACCTGCTGATCACGGTCGACCACGAGGGCGGGCGCGTGCAGCGCTTCCGCCGCGACGGCTTCACGCACCTGCCGCCGATGCGCGTGCTCGGCGAGCTGTGGATGAAGGATGCGATGCGCGCGACCGCGGCCGCCACCGCGGCGGGTTACGTGCTCGGCGCCGAGCTGCGTTCCTGCGGCGTCGACCTGAGCTACACGCCGGTGGTCGACCTCGACCACGGCAACAGCGAAGTGATCGGCGACCGCGCGATGCACCGCGACCCGCGCGTGGTGGCGCTGCTCGCCAAGAGCCTGATGCACGGCCTCTTGCAGGCCGGCATGGCCAACTGCGGCAAGCACTTCCCGGCGCATGGCTACGCGGCCGCCGACAGCCATTTCGAGTTGCCGATCGACAAGCGCTCGCTGAAGGCGATCCTGGCCGAGGACGTGCGGCCCTACGACTGGCTGTCGACCAGCCTGAGCAGCGTGATGCCGGCGCACATCGTCTATCCGAAGATCGATTCGTGGCCCGCCGGGTTCTCCGCGCGCTGGCTGCGCGACATCCTGCGCGGCCAGCTCGGCTACCAGGGCGCGATCATCAGCGACGACTTGAGCATGGCCGGAGCGCGGGCTGCCGGCAGCGCGCTCGACGGCGGCATCGCCGCGCTGAACGCCGGCTGCGACATGGTGCTGCTGTGCAACCAGTCGATCCACGACGGCGGCGCGCCCGTCGACGTGCTGCTCGACGGCCTGCTGGCCGCGGCCGAGCGCGGCGCCTGGCAGCCCGATGCGACGAGCGAAGCGCGCCGTCTCGAGCTGCTGCCGCTGACGCCGCCGCTGCCGTGGGACGAGCTGATGCACCAGCCGGCCTACCAGCACGCGCTCGAGCGGCTGCCCTGACGGCACGCCCGCTCCGGTCGGGCGTTATTGCCCGAAGTGCATCTGGTACTTCGCGCCGTCGGAAAACAGGCAGGCGCCGGTGCCGATCGACGGGCCGGTGACGACGTACTCGCACTGCGCATTGATGCCGCCGGCGCCGTAGGCGTTGGCGATGCCGCGGCGGCCCGTTCCGGGCGCGGACCAGGCGCCCAGCACCTCGCGATGGATGCGGCCGTAGACGGCGTGGCTGCCGTCGACGCGTGTCGATTCGCCCTGCAGCAGGCTGCCGCGGTAGGCCAGCGAGATGCTGCCGCGGCCGGTGTGGTTGTCGACCACCTGCGCGACCAGCAGCCCGCCGGTGTTGGCTTGTTCGTTCAGCGGGTACAGCCGTGCCTGCAGCACGCTGGCCACCGGCGGGGCCGCGGGCAGCACCTGCGGCGGCGGCACGACCACGACCTGGGGTTGTGGGTGCGGGTGTGGCTGTGGGTGCGCGTGCGGCCCATCGTGCGGCGGCAGCGGGCGGCCCGTGCGCGGATCGATCGGGACGACGTAACACGCCGACAAGAGCGTACCGAGCAGCGCCGCAGCGCCGGTGAGGGCCAGCGCGCGACGCGCTGTGAATGAGTCCATGAAGTTTCCCGGGGCGCGGCAAGATTGCCGCGGCCGGGAGCTTCGGTGCGCCGCAGGGGGCGCTCAAGCGCGCAGCAGCGCAGTCGCGTGCACTGCGCCGGCGCGGCGCGCGCGACGATACCGCCGCGGCGCCGCGCAGCGTGCATCACACAGTGCTGGTGCTGCTGACCTCGAACGGCAGCTTCAGCTGCGACAGGTCCTTGCGCGTCTCGACCAGCACCAGCGGGCCCTCGTCGACCAGCGCAACGGCCTTGCGCTCGCGCGGCACGTGCACCGGGGCCGGCGTCGCAGCGATCGCTTCCTGCACCGCGCGGATCTTGTCGGGATCGGAGTTGACCCACTGCAGGCCCGAGGTCTCGGCGATCTGCTGCAGATCGTCGATCGGCAACACGAACGGCTCGGCGCGCGCGAGCGCTGCCGGCTGGCGTGCCGGTTCGGCGTCGGTGACCAGCGGCAGCACGTCGGCAGCAGCGGTGGGCGCCAGCTCGGCGGCCGGCGTCTCGGCGGCTTGTTCGGCCGCGGCTTCGCCGGTCGACTCGGGGCTGGCCTCGTCCTCGCGCCGCTCGCGGCGATAACGATCGCGGCTGCGGCCGCGGCGGCGACCCTCGCCGCCGGCCTCTTCGGTGGTCACCGCGGCCGCGGGTTCGGCGCTCGCCACGTCGGCACGCTCGGCGTCCTCGCGCACGGTCTCGTCACGGACGATCTCGTCGCCGCCTTCGACACCGGCAGGGCTCGCCGCCTCGTCGCGACCGCCACGGCCACCGCGGCGCCGACGGCGCCGGCGCTGCTCGTCGCGATCGCCGTCGGTCGGCTCGCTGGTCGCCAGCGCGTCGGTCGGTTGCAGATCGGCGGCCAGCGCGGCCTGTTCATCGGCCTCGACCGGGCGGCTGTCGCGCTCGGGGCGCGGGCCACGGCGCGGCGCGTCCGGCGCCGCGGCGTCGGCCGGGCGTTCACTGCGGCGCGGCTCGCGGTTGTCGCGACCGTCGCGCTGACCACGACCTTCGCCGCGGGCCTCGCCCCGGCCCTCGGGGCGGCGCTCGCCGCGGGCTTCACCGCCGCGGCCCTCGCCACGGCCTTCGCCGCGACCCTCACCGCGGCCTTCACCTGCACGCCCTTCGCGCGGTTCGCGCCCTTCGCGGGCCTCGCCCTGGCGCCCACCGTCACGGCCGCGGCCGCCGCGCTCTCCGCGGCCACCGCGTTCGCCGCGTTCCCCGCGCCGGCCTTCACGGCCTTCGCGCTTGTCGGCCGCAGCCGGCGCGGCGGCGCTGGCTTGCGCTGCCACGGCCGTCTCGACCACCGGCTCAGCGGCCGGCACCGGCGGCGGCGCGCCGAAGAGTTTCTTGATCCAGCCGAAGAAGCCCCCACCGCTGGCCGGTACCGGCGTGCTGGCCCAGCTCGGCGTCGGCGGCGGCACGGCGATCGGCGCGGGCACCGGCGCAGCGGCGGCCACCGGTTCCGGCTTGGCTTCCTTCGGCGCCGCGATCGGGGCCGGCTGGTCGGGCAGCACGCCCTTGATCACCGGCTCCTGCTTCGGCTTGGCGCGTTCGTTGGCGTCACGCCGGCGCGAGATCGACACCTCGTCGTCCGGCTCCTCGATCATCGTGTAGCTGGCCTGCAGGTTCTCCAGCCGCGGGTCGTCGTGGCGCAGCCGCTCGAGCTTGTAGTTCGGCGTCTCGAGGTGCTTGTTCGGCACCAGCAGCACGGTGACGCGCTGCTTCAGCTCGATCTTGGTGATCTCGGTGCGCTTCTCGTTGAGCAGGAACGAGGTCACCTCCACCGGCACCTGCACGTGCACGGCGGCGGTGTTGTCCTTCATCGACTCCTCCTGAATGATGCGCAGGATCTGCAGCGCGGAGGACTCGGTGTCGCGGATGTGGCCGGTGCCGTTGCAGCGCGGGCAGGTGATGTGGTTGCCTTCGCTGAGCGCCGGGCGCAGGCGCTGGCGGCTCAGCTCGAGCAGGCCGAACTTCGAGATCGACGAGAACTGCACGCGGGCGCGGTCCTGGCGCATCGCGTCGCGCAGGCGCTGCTCGACCTCGCGGCGGTTCTTCGACTCCTCCATGTCGATGAAGTCGACGACGATCAGGCCGCCCAGGTCGCGCAGCCGCATCTGGCGCGCGATCTCGTCGGCGGCTTCGAGGTTGGTGCGGGTGGCGGTTTCCTCGATGTCGCCGCCGCGCGTCGCGCGCGCCGAGTTGACGTCGATCGACACCAGCGCCTCGGTGTGGTCGATGACGATCGCGCCGCCCGCGGGCAGGTTCACCGTGCGCGAGAACGCGGTCTCGATCTGATGCTCGATCTGGAAGCGGCTGAACAACGCCGCGTCATCGCGGTAGCGCTTCACGCGCGATGCCGACTCGGGCATCACGTGGTTCATGAACTGGTGCGCCTGGTCGAAGATATCGTCGGTGTCGATCAGGATCTCGCCGATGTCCGACGTGAAGTAGTCGCGGATCGCGCGGATCACCAGCGACGACTCCTGGTAGATCAGGAACGCGCCGCGGCCGGCCTTGCTGGCGCTGTCGATCGCGGTCCACAGCTTGAGCATGTAGTTCAGGTCCCACTGCAGCTCGGCGGCGGAACGGCCGATGCCGGCGGTGCGGGCGATCAGGCTCATGCCCTTCGGGTAGTCGAGCTGCTCGAGGTTCTCCTTCAGCTCCTCGCGGTCCTCGCCCTCGATGCGCCGGCTGACGCCGCCGCCGCGCGGGTTGTTCGGCATCAGCACGAGGTAGCGGCCGGCCAGCGAGACGAAGGTCGTCAGCGCCGCGCCCTTGTTGCCGCGCTCTTCCTTCTCGACCTGGACCAGCAGCTCCTGGCCCTCGCGGATCGCGTCCTTGATGGTGGCGTTCTTCGCCTCGACGCCGTCGCGGAAGAACTGCTTGGAAATTTCCTTGAACGGCAGGAAGCCGTGGCGATCCTCGCCGTAGTCGACGAAACAGGCTTCGAGCGAGGGCTCGACGCGGGTCACCACCGCCTTGTAGATGTTGCCCTTGCGTTGTTCGCGGCCCTCGATCTCGGTCTCGAAATCGAGCAGCTTCTGCCCGTCGACGATCGCCAGGCGCCGTTCTTCCGGCTGCGTGGAATTGATCAGCATGCGCTTCATGTGCACTCCTCATCGCACGCGACTGCTTCGAGCAGGCGCGCGTCGGTCCGGTCACCGACCCGCGAACGGGCTGGCGACTCCTTTTCGATGCACGAGCGACGCTACAAAGCCGAGTGAGGAATCGCCCTGGACTGCGGTGTGATCGTCAGACGATCAAGGTGCAGCGGGGCCGCGTGCGTCGTTGCGGCGGTCGGCAGGTGTCCGTTGCCCGGGCCTGCCGGACGCGCGAGAGCGCGCCGCGCCGTTGTCGGCGCTGGATCGGGCAAGGGGGAGGGCTGGCATGCGAACCGCGGGCTTCGACGCGGACGACAGAGTGGACGACGATGATGAATCATCGGCCCGCTCTGCCGCCCATGAGCTGGTTTCTTCCCAATGACGGGACGGCTGTTGCGACGTGTCTCTTTCACCTGGCCCGCGCTGCCGCGCCGTCGCTACGGCGAGGGCGCCTGCCGCTCGGTTCACAGGTGTTGCATCAACGCTTGTCGGCTGGCCTGGTACGGCCGGCCACCACGAGAACACCGCGGATGCCCGGGTAAACTCTGAAAAATCAAGCACTTACGGCGAAATCGTGGTCCGGGGCATTATAAGCAGCAAACTGTCACCCGAGGTTCACACTGCTGGCGCCGCGGTGGCGGTGCGCCGCGTGATCGTCGATGAAGCGGGTGAAGGCCAGCGGCTCGACAACTTCCTGCTGCGCATCCTGAAGGGCGTGCCGAAGACGCATGTCTACCGCGTGATCCGCTCGGGCGAGGTGCGCGTCAACAAGGGCCGCGCGGCGGCCGATACGCGGTTGGCGATCGGCGACGAGGTGCGCGTGCCGCCGGTGCGCGTGGCTGCGCCGGCCGCTGGCGCAAAGGCGGCGCCGCCGCGCGAATTCCCGGTGCTGTTCGAGGACGAGCACCTGCTGGCGATTCACAAGCCCGCCGGCGTCGCGGTGCACGGCGGCTCGGGCGTCAGCTTCGGCGTCATCGAGCAGCTGCGTCGGGCGCGGCCCGAGGCCAAGTTCCTCGAGCTCGTGCACCGGCTCGACAAGGAAACCTCGGGCATCCTGCTGCTGGCCAAGAAGCGCAGCGCACTGACCGCGCTGCAAGAGCAGTTCCGCACGCGCGAGACCGACAAGACCTACGCGGCGCTGGTGATCGGCCGCTGGCCGGCGAAGCTGAAGGTGATCGACGTCGCGCTGCACAAGACGCTCGATGCCGCCGGCGAGCGCCACGTGCGCGCGGTGGATGCCGATCACGAGGACGGCCGGCGCTCGATCACGCTGGTGCGCATCGCGCAGAGCTTCGAGCAGTACACGCTGCTCGACGTGACGATCAAGACCGGCCGCACGCACCAGATCCGCGTGCACCTGGCGCATGCCGGCCATGCGATCGTCGGCGACGACAAGTACGGCGACTTCGAGCTGAACAAGCAGTTTGCGCGCGGCGAAGCGCTGGCCGGCGCGCGTTTCGGCCGCATGTTCCTGCATGCGAAGCAGCTGGCCTTCGACCATCCGGCCAGCGGCGAGCGGATCGTGCTGGAGGCGAAGCTGCCGCCCGAATGCGTCACACTGACCACCCGGCTGTCAGAAGGCCCCCAGGCGACCGCTTCGCGGCCGCCGCCCCCCAAGGGGGTCGGGTCGTCCGGCAAAGCCGGCCCGACCCGAGAGCCGCACTGAATCCCCGATGAGTCTTCGTCCCCGCCGCTTCGACCTGATCGCCTTCGATTGGGACGGCACGCTGTTCGATTCCACCGCGCTGATCGTGCGCTGCATCCAGGGCGCCTGCCGCGACATCGGTGCCGCGGTGCCGAGCGACCAGGACGCCGCCTATGTCATCGGCCTGGGCCTGCAGGACGCGCTGCAGCATGCCGTGCCGGGGCTGTCGCCGGAGCGCTATCCCGAGCTCGGCCGGCGCTACCGCCACCACTACGTCGCCCGACAGCATGAGCTGTTGCTGTTCCCCGGCACGCTGCCGATGCTGCAGGCGCTGAAGGCGCGCAACCACTGGCTGGCGGTGGCCACGGGAAAAAGCCGGCGCGGCCTCGACGAGGCGCTGCAGACGGCGCAGCTCGAGGGCGTGTTCGACGGCAGCCGCACCGCCGACGAGACCGCCAGCAAGCCGAATCCGCTGATGCTGCAGCAGCTGATGCGCGAGTTCGGCGTCGATGCCGAGCGCACGCTGATGATCGGCGACACGACCCACGATCTGCAGATGGCGCGCAATGCCGGCACGGCGGCGGTCGGCGTCGCCTTCGGCGCGCACGACCACGCCGCGTTCGCCGAGTTCGCGCCGCTGCACGTCGCCCATTCGACCGACGCGCTGCATGCCTGGCTGGCCGAGCATGCCTGAGGTTACGCCGCGGCCCGACGCGCTACCGCTGTGTGCCGCCGGCGAGCTGGTCGAGCGCGGCCAGGCGCTGCTCTTCGACGTGCTGCTGTGGGGCCAGCCGGCGCGCGCCTTCGCGCTGCGCTACGAGGGCCGCGTGGTCGCCTACATCAACCGCTGCGCGCACGTGCCGGTCGAGATGGACTGGCAGCCGGGCGAGTTCCTCGACATCGACAAGCGCTGGATCGTCTGCTCGATCCACGGCGCGAGCTACGAGCCGCTCGGTGGCCACTGCGTCGCCGGACCCTGCGGCCGCGGCCGCCTGATGCCCGTCGACGTGCACGAGGCCGCAGGCCGGGTGTATTGGTATCCTTCCCGCGATGTCCGGCCGGTGATCTTCGACGAACCCGCGGCTCCTTTCTCTCCCGCCTGATCGGCACACCATGAGCTCCCCCGCAGACGATCCGCTCCCCGAGGCCCCGCTGCCGCCCGCAGCCCAACCGGCCCGCGGCCCGATCGCCGTGCCCTCGCCCGGGATCGAGCAGGCGCTGGAGCGGCTGGCGCGCGAGCTGCTCCAGGAGCGCCGCCTCGAACGCCGCTGGCGCAGCACCATCCGCCTCGCCTGGCTGGTGCTGGTGATCGGCGTGCTGTGGACGGTGTTCGCGCAGCGCACCCATCACGCTGGGCCGAACGGGCCGCACACCGCGCTGGTCGACGTGCGCGGCGAGATCGCGCCGGACAGCGAGGCCAGCGCCGAGCAGCTGATCGCCGCGCTGCGCCAGGCCTTCGAGGACAACGGCGCGCAGGCCATCGTGCTGCGCATCAACAGCCCCGGCGGCAGCCCCGTGCAGGCCGGCATCGTCAACGACGAGATCCGCCGCCTGAAGGCCAAGCACCAGAAGAAGGTCTATGCCGTCGTCGAGGAGATGTGCGCCTCGGGCGCCTACTACATCGCCGTTGCTGCCGACGAGATCTTCGTCGACAAGGCGAGCCTGGTCGGCTCGATCGGCGTGCTGATGGACGGCTTCGGTGTCGCCGGGCTGATGGACAAGCTCGGCGTCGAGCGCCGCCTGCTGACTGCCGGCGAGAACAAAGGCATGCTCGATCCGTTTTCGCCGCAGAACGAGCGCCACAAGGCCTATGCGCAGGCGATGATCGACCAGATCCACCGCCAGTTCATCGCCGTCGTCAAGGACGGCCGTGGCAAGCGCCTCAAGGACGGGCCGGACGTTTTCTCCGGCCTGTTCTGGAACGGCGAAGAGGCCGTCAAGCTCGGCCTGGCGGATCGCTTCGGCAACCTCGATTCGGTCGCGCGCGATGTGATCAAGGCCGAAGAGGTGATCGACTACACGCCGCGCGACAACGTGGCCGAGCGCCTGGCCAAGCGTTTTGGCGCGGCGGTCGGCGAAGGGGCGGTGCGTGCGCTGGGGTTCGGTGGACGGTTGCGCTGACGTTCGCGGTGGCGTGTGACCCCGCATTGCGGGACCAGGAGGACTGAGATGGGACAAGAAGGACAAGCCGCGCGGCCGGCACTGCGGCGCGCCGGTTGGGCGGCGTTGGCGTTGGCAGCCGCGCTGGCCGCCGGCTGCGGCGGCAAGAGCGAAGCCGAGCTGATGACGTCGGCCAAGGCCTACCTGGAGAAGCGGGACCCGAAGGCCGCGACGATCCAGCTGAAGAACCTGCTCGAGAAGAACCCGCAATCCGCCGAAGCGCGCTTCCTGCTCGGGCAGGCGCTGCTCGACGGCGGCGACCCGGTCGGCGCCGAGGTCGAGCTGCGGCGCGCGCTCGAGTACCGCCACCCGGAAGCGGCGGTGATCCCGGCGCGCGCCCGTGCGCTGCTGGCGCTGGGTCAGCCGCGCAAGGTGATCGACGACTACGGGCAGACCGATCTGAACGACCCGAAGGCGGACGTCGAGCTGCAGGTCGCGCTGGCCCGCGCCTACGCGACGCTCGGCACCAACGACGAGGCGCAGGCGGCGGTCGACAAGGCGCTCGGCATGTCGGCGGGCCATGCGTCGGCGGTGGTGATGGATGCCAAGCTCAAGGCAGTGGCCGGCAACGTCGATGGCGCGCTGGCGGCGATCGACGGCCTGCTGCAGCGCGCGCCGGAGAACACCGACGCGCTGCAGTTCAAGGCCGACCTGCTGCTGCACGGCAAGGGTGATCGCCCTGGCGCATTGGCGCTGTACCGCAAGGCGCTGGCGATCCGGGGCGACCTGGTCGAGGCGCACGGCGCGGTCTTCTCGGTGCTGCTGGCCGACAAGGACAACGCCGGCGCCGGCAAGCAGCTCGAGGAGCTGCGCAAGATCCGGCCGACCCATCCGCACACCCGCTACATGGAGGCGCAGTTCGCGTTCGCGAGCCGCGACTACAAGAAGGCCCAGGAACAGCTGCAGGCGCTGCTGCGCATGGCGCCCGACAGCGTGCGCGTGCTGCAGCTGGCCGGGGCGGTCGAGCTGCAGCAGGGCGCGCTGCCGCAGGCCGAGACGCTGCTGGCGCGCGCGGTGCAGCATGCCCCCGGCTCGGTCGATGCGCGCCGGCTGCTGGCCGAGGTCTACCTGCGCTCACGCCAGCCGGCGAAGGCGCTGGCGACGCTGAAACCGCTGCTCGAGCGCAAGCCGAGCGCCGAGGTGCTGGCGCTGGCCGCGCAGGCCTACCTGCTCGAAGGGGACGCCAAGGCCGCCGAGCAGATGTTCGTCAAGGCCGCGCAGATCAAGCCCGATGACAAGCGGCTGAATGCGGCGGTTGCGTTGTCGCAGCTCGGCCGCGGCAATCCGGACGCGGCGTTCGGCGAACTGCAGAAGCTGGCGGCCGCCGACGAGGGCCGCTCGGTCGACATGGCCTTGATCAGCGCGCGCATCCAGCGCCGCGAGTTCGACGGCGCGCTGAAGGCCATCGATGCGCTCGAACGCAAGCAGGCCGACAGCCCGATCCCGGCGGTGCTGCGCGGCCGCGTGCTGGCGATGAAGAAGGATTTCGCCGGTGCACGCAAGGCTTTCGAAGCGGCCGTCGCGCGGGATGCGAAGTACCTGCCGGCGGTGGCCGGCCTGGCCGCGCTGGACCTGCAGGACAAGCAGCCGGCGGCGGCGCAGCAGCGCTTCGAGGCGGTGCTGAAGCTCGATCCGAAGAACGTGCCGGCGCTGCTCGCGCTGGCCGAGCTGAAGCAGCGTGCCGGCGCCGGCAGCGCCGACGTCGGCAAGCTGTTCGCCGACGCGGTGCGCGTCAACCCCAACGATGCGCAGGCGCGCCTGGCGCAGATCGACTTCCTGACGCGGGCGCAGGACGCCAAGGGCGCGCTTTCCGCCGCGCAGGCCGCGGCCGCCGCGCTGCCGACCAACCTGGACATCCTCGATCGCCTGGGCCGCGCGCAGCTGGCCGCCGGTGACCGCGAGCAGGCCAAAAGCAGCTTCGCGAAGATCGTCTCGCTGCGTCCGGACGCCGCCGTCGGCCACCTCGGCCTGGCGACGACGCACATGGCGTCCGGCGACGCCGATTCGGCCGAGCGTTCGGCGCGCAAGGCGATCGAGAAGGAACCCGACTCGGTGGCCGGGCACCGCATGGTGATCGCCATCCAGTTGCGCCAGAAGCAGCCGCAGAAGGCGATCGAGACGGCGCGCCAGCTGCAGAAGCGCCGGCCCGACGATGGTGTCGGCTTCCTCGCCGAGGGCGAGATCGAAGCCTCGCAGAAGCACTGGGACCCGGCGATCGCCGCGTTCCGCAATGCGCTCGGCAAGACTGACGCCAGCACCGCGGCGACGCGGCTGCATGCCGCGCTGCTGGGTTCGCAACGCCCGCCCGAGGCGCAGCGTTTCGCCGACAGCTGGCTCAAGGACCATCCCACCGACGCCGCGTTTCGCCTCTACCTGGGCGACGCCGCGCTGGCGATGAACGACCTGCCGGCGGCCGAGGCGCGCTACCAGGACGTGCTGCAGCGCCAGCCCGACAACGCCATCGCGCTGAACAACGTCGCCTGGCTGAAGATGCGCCAGAAGAAGCCCGGCGCGCTGGAGTTCGCCGAGCGCGCCGTTGCCGCCGCGCCGAACCAGCCGGCGCTGATGGACACGCTGGCGATGGTGCTGTCGGCCGAACGCCAGCATCCGCGCGCGATCGAGCTGCAGAAGCAGGTCGTCGCGCAGGCGCCGCAGGTGCAGGGCTTCCGCCTGAACCTGGCCAAGATCTACCTCGAGGCCGGCGACAAGAAACAGGCCCGCACCGAGCTCGAGCCGCTGGTCAAGCTCGGCAAGGATTTCGTCGGTCACGCCGAAGTGGCGCAACTCGTGAAGAAGATCGAAGGCGGCTGATCGATCAGGCGCACTGCGCGGCGCCTTCGCGCCGGAACGCCACCACGTGGTCGAGCTCCAGGCGGATGCCGATGCGCTCGCCGATCGCGTGGTTGTGGTGCGAGGGCACCAGTGACAGCACCGTCGCGCCGCTGGCCAGGCGCAGCGTGTACAGGAACTCGGCGCCGCGGAAGGCCTTGGCCAGCACCTCGGCGGTGACCGGGCTCAGGTCGTCGTGGATCACGTCGTCGGGGCGCAGCAGCACGTCGACCGCGCAGCCCTGCGGGCAGAGGTCGCCGTGTTCGGTGCAGGTCACCGGCTGCGGGCTGTGCACCAGCCCGAGCTCGAGCTGCAGCTGCCGGTCGCCGGCGACGATGCCGGTCACGAAGGTGCCCTGGCCGACGAAGTCGGCGACGAAGCGGTTGCCCGGCCGGTGGTACAGGTTGTAGGCCGAGTCCCATTGCTGGATGCGACCCTCGCTCATCACGCCGATGTCGTCGGCGATCGCGAAGGCCTCGTGCTGGTCGTGCGTGACCATCAGCGCAGTGATGCCGGCGCTCTTCAGCAGGTGGCGCAGCTCCAGCCCGAGGCGCTCGCGCAGCTCGATGTCGAGGTTCGCGAACGGCTCGTCGAGCAGCAGCAGCCGCGGCTCGGGCGCCAGCGCGCGGGCCAGCGCAACACGCTGCTGCTGGCCGCCCGAGAGCTCGTGCGGATAACGCCGCGCGGCGTGCGCCAGACCCACGGTCTCGAGCATGCGCAGCGCGCGCCCGGCGGCGTCGGGCTGGCGCTGCAGGCCGAAACGCACGTTGTCGAGCACCGTCAGGTGCGGAAACAGCGCGTGGTCCTGGAACACCATGCCGACGCGCCGTTCTTCCGGTGGCCGCTGCAATTGCACGCTGGCAACCGTCTCGCCGCCGAGCTCGATGTGCCCGGCCAGCAGCGGCTCGAAGCCGGCGATCGCGCGCAGCACCGTGGTCTTGCCGCAGCCCGAAGGACCCAGCAGGCAGCCGATGGTGCCGGCGGGCAGGGTGATCGACAGCTCCTCGACGACGGCACGCCGGCCGTAGCCCACGCTGACCCGATCGACGACGAGCCAGGCAGGCGCGGCGGACATCGCGCGCATCATAGGGGCGCCCCTGCGGCGCGGCAGCGCGCCGATACACTGCGCCGGTGCCGTCCCCGTCCCTCGCGCTGCGCCTGCGTCCCGTCGTCGAACTGCCCTGGTTGAAGCTGTGCGCGCTGGCCGCGGCGGCGCTGGTCGCCGCGCCGCTGCTGTCGGTCGGGATGAACGTCTTTGCCGGCGGCACCGGCGCCACCTGGGCCCATCTGGCGGCCACCGTGTTGCCCGACTACGTGGTGACGACGCTGCTGCTGTGCCTGGGCGTGGCCCTCGGTGTCGCGGCGCTGGGTGTCGGCGCGGCCTGGCTGGTGACGCGCCATGAATTTCCGCTGCGTGCGCAGTTCGAGTGGGCGCTGGTGCTGCCGCTGGCGATGCCGGCCTACGTGATGGCCTACACCTACACCGACCTGCTGCAGTACGTCGGGCCGGTGCAGGGCGCGTTGCGCGAGGCCTTCGGCTGGCGCCGCGCCGACTACTGGTTCCCCGACGTGCGTTCCACCGGCGGCGCGGTGCTGATGTTCTCGCTGGTGCTGTACCCGTACGTCTACATGCTCGCGCGCACCGCCTTCCTCGAGCGCGCTGGCGGGCTGGTCGAGGTGGCGCGGGCGATGGGGCTGACGCCGTGGCAGGGCTTCGTGCGCGTGTCGCTGCCGCTGGCGCGGCCGGCGATCGCCGGCGGCATGGCACTGGCGCTGATGGAAACGCTGGCCGACTACGGCACGGTCTCGTACTTCGCGGTGCAGACCTTCACGACCGGCATCTACCGCGCCTGGTTCTCGCTCGGCGACCGCGTCGCCGCGGCGCAGCTGGCGCTGGCGCTGCTGGCCTTCGTGATCGGGGTGCTGGTGCTGGAGCGGCTGTCGCGCGGCCGCTCGCGCTTCCACGACACCACGCTGCGCCGCAGCGGCGTTTCGCGCAGCCCGCTGCATGGTGCCCAGGCGCTGCTGGCGCTGCTGGCCTGCGTGCTGCCGCTGGTGCTCGGCTTCCTGCTGCCGGCCGGGCTGCTGCTCGAGATGGCGTGGAGCGAAGGCGATGCGCAGTTCGGGCCGCGCTTCTTCGCGCTCGCCGGCAACAGCGTGCTGTTGTCCGGCCTGACGGCGCTGCTGGCGGTCGGCTTGGCGCTGCTGATTGCCTACGCCGCGCGCAGCCACGCCGGCCCGGCGATGCGCTGGGCGCACCGCGTCGTCGGGCTCGGTTATGCGCTGCCCGGCTCGGTGATCGCCGTCGGCGTGCTGATCCCGGTGACGCGACTGGACCACCTGATCGCCACGCTGCTGCGCGAGACGCTGCACGTCGAGGCCGGGCTGCTGTTCACCGGCACGATCGCCGCGCTGGTCTACGCCTGCCTGGTGCGCTACCTGACCGCCGCGGTGCAGACGGTCGATGCGGGCCTGTCGAAGATCACGCCGCACATGGACGATGCGGCTCGCAGCCTCGGCCACGGCCCGGGCGCGACGCTGCGCCGCGTGCACCTGCCGCTGCTGCGCGGCAGCGTGCTGACCGCCGCGCTGCTGGTGTTCATCGACGTGATGAAGGAGCTGCCGGCGACGCTGGTCATGCGCCCCTTCAACTTCAATACGCTGGCCACGCAGGCCTACACGCTGGCCTCCGACGAGCGCCTGGCCGAAGCCTCGACCGCGGCGCTGGCGATCGTCGTGGTCGGGCTGCTGCCGATGATGCTGCTGTGCCGGCAGATCGCGAAGGGGCAGGCGGTCTCGGCACATTAGGGGCTGTCCGGCGCCGGGCCGTCCCAAGCCGGACGCGCCCCCTTGGGGGGCCGACGCCGGAGGCGGCTTGGGGGTCTCATTTCCAGCCGGCGCGGTCGAAGACCTTCTGGGCCTGCGTCGTGGTTTTCGCCAAGTCGCCGATCGGCAACTGGTCGGCCTTGAAGCTGCCGAGCATGGCGAGCTGCTTGTTGGCGATGGTCGCGGTCTTCACCACCGGCCACTCGTTGTTGCCGTCGGCGAAATAGGCCTGTGCTTCGTCGCTGGCCAGGTATTCGAGGAACTTGACGGCGGCATCGCGGTGGGGCGCATGCTTGAGCACGCCGGCGCCGGAGACGTTGACGTGCGTGCCCCAGCTCGACTGGTTCGGCCAGACGATGCCGATCGCATTGACGACCTGCTGGTCCTCGGCCTTGGTCGAGCGCATCAGCCGCACCAGGTAGTAGGTGTTGGAGATCGTCACGCCGCATTCGCCGGCGGCGACGGCCTTGATCTGGTCGGTGTCGCCGCCCTTGGGCGCCCGCGCGAAGTTGGCGACCAGGCCCTTGGCCCAGGCTTCGGTCTTCGCTTCGCCGTCGTGGGCGATCATCGCGGCGCCGAGCGACAGGTTGTACGGATGCGCGCCGGAGCGCACGCAAACCTGGCCCTTCAGCGCCGGCGCGGCGAGGTCGGCATAGTTCTGCACCTGCTCGCCCTTGAGCGCGACCTTGTTGTAGACGATGACGCGCGCGCGGGTCGAGAACGAGAACCAGGTCGGCGTGCGCAGCGTGGCCGGCACGCGGGTTTCGAGCACGCTCGACTTGACCGGCTGGAACAGGCCGAGCGAATCGGCCACTTCGAGCCGCGCCGCGTCGACGGTGATCAGCAGGTCGGCCGGGCTCGCCGTGCCTTCGTTGCGGATGCGCTCGACCAGCTCGTCCTCGCGGCCGTCGAGGCGATTGATCTTGATGCCGGTGGCCTTGGTGAAGTTGGCGTACAGCGCCTCGTCGGTCTGGTAGTGACGGGCGGAGTAGATGTTCAGGACCTTCTCCTGGGCCTGGGCGGGCAGCGCCACGGCGACGGCCAGCAGGGCGGGGAGAAGCGCGAGGACGGGGCGGCGGTGCATGTTTTTCGGTGCGAATGGATTTCGGGGCAAAAATCATAACAAGAATGATTCGCAAGACGCGGCCTGTTTATTGCCCTTGGTTGCGCGCGGTCAAAGCCGCGACGGTGCGCCCAGGCGGGCCGCTACAGCCAGCCGGCGCGCCGGAAGCGCCACCACATCAAGGCGCAGACCACGCCGATGACGCCCAGCGCCGCCGGGTAGCCCCACGGCTTCTTCAGCTCCGGCATGTGCTCGAAGTTCATGCCCCAGATGCCGACGAAGAAGGTCGCCACGGCAAAGATGCCGGCATAGGCCGCCAGCCGCTTGGTGACCTCCGACTCCTCGATCGTCGTCACCGACAGGTTGACCTGGATCGCCGTGCTGATCGTGTCGCGCATCGCGTCGATCGAGCTCTGCACGCGCGCCAGGTGATCGAAGATGTCGCGGAAGTAGGCCTCCGACCGCGCGCACACCGATGGCACGCGGCCGCCGTGCAGCTTGGTCGTCGCATCGAGCAGCGGCGACACGGCGTGCCGCAAGGTCGTCACCTTGTGCTTCAGCTCGTACAGCCGCTCGATGTTCGCGCGCGCCTGGCCACGCTCGAAGATCTGGCCCTCGATCGCCTCGAGCTCGGTCTCCAGCGCATCGACGATCGGGAAATAACGGTCGACGACAGCGTCCATCAGCGCGTACAGCACGAAGCCGGTGCCCTGGCGCAGCAGGTGCGGCTCGCGCTCGCAGCGCTCGCGCACGCCGAGGAAGCCCTGCGTGCTGCGGTTGCGCACCGACAGCACGAAGTTGCTGCCGGCGAAGACATGCACCTCGCCGACGCGCAGCTCGTCGGTCGGCGTGAACTCGACCATGTGCATCACGGTGAACAGCGTCGAGCCGTACTCCTCGATCTTCGGCCGCTGGTGGCCGTGGCGGGCGTCCTCGATCGCCAGGTCGTGCAGGCCGAACTCGTCCTGCATCGTCGCCAGCTCGTCCTCGCCGGCATCGCGCAGCGCCACCCAGACGAAGCAGCCCGGCTTCTGCAGGTAGTCGCTGATCGCCTCGACGGGAATGTCGGCGAGCTTGGTCCCTTCCTGGTAGGCGACGCAGTTGACGAGCATGGGTGCAACTCCTGGGCACGAACGCAGATAACGAGCGGCCGATCTTGGCATGGCGCCCGTGGTCGGCCGGCGCGAGAATGGCCGGATTCATCAGCGCGGAGAACAAGCCATGAAAGGCGACGCCAAGGTCCTGGACTACCTCAATGCCCAGCTGAAGATGGAGCTGACGGCCATCAACCAGTACTTCCTGCACTGCAGGATGCTGAAGAACTGGGGCTACGGCCGCATGGCCAAGCACGAGTACGAAGAATCGATCGAGGAGATGAAGCACGCCGACAAGTTGATCGAGCGCGTGCTGATGCTCGAAGGCCTGCCGAACCTGCAGGACCTGGGCAAGCTGCTGATCGGCGAGAGCGTCGTCGAGGTGCTGCAGTGCGACCTGAAAGTCGAGGTCGCCTCGCAGGCCCACCTGAAGGATGCGATCGCCCACTGCGAGAGCGTGCGCGACTACGTCAGCCGCGAGCTGCTCGAGGACATCCTCGAGGACACCGAGGAACACATCGACTACCTCGAGACCCAGCTCGGGCTGGTCGGTCAGGTCGGCGAGCAGAACTACCTGCAATCGCAGATGGGCGAGCACGGCGGCAGCTGATCGAGACGGCCGCGGCGTGACGCAGCGCACGGCCAAAGCCCCCGCGGGTTGGGGGACGATTGAGAACTATTCGTATTAGCGTGTAGACTGGCGGCACCGACTCAGCTGTGCCCGTTTCGCCGCCATGATCGTCTGCATTTGCCGCCGCGTTTCCGACCGCGATATCCAGCACGCCGTGCGCGAAGGCATCGCCAGCTTCGACGTGCTGCAGGACGAGACCGGCGTCGCCAGCCATTGCGGCGCCTGCCACGATTGCGCGCACGAGGTCTTCGAAGAGGCCCGCGCTGCCGCGCATGGCGGCTGCGCCGGCGCCTGCCACGCCGGCACCAAGGTCATCTCGATCGCGACCGCCTTCGCGACCTGAAGGCGAATCAGGCCTGCACCAGCAGGCCCTTGGTCTCGATGAACCCGACCACCTCGGCCAGGCCTTGGCCCGTGCGCAGGTTGGTCATCACGTGCGGGCGGTTCGGCCGCATGCGCCGCGTGTCGGCTTCCATCACCGCGAGGTCGGCCCCGACGTAGGGCGCCAGGTCGGTCTTGTTGATCACGAACAGGTCGCTCTTGGTGATGCCGGGCCCGCCCTTGCGCGGGATCTTCTCGCCCGCGGCGACGTCGATGACGTAGAGCGTCAGGTCGCTCAGCTCCGGGCTGAAGGTCGCGGCGAGGTTGTCGCCGCCCGACTCGATGAAGACGATGTCGGCCTCGGGAAAGCGCTCGAGCATGCGGTCGACCGCCTCGAGATTGATCGATGCGTCCTCGCGGATCGCGGTGTGCGGGCAGCCGCCGGTCTCGACGCCCATGATGCGTTCCGGGGCCAGCGCGCCGGCGACGGTCAGCAGCCGCTGGTCTTCCTTGGTGTAGATGTCGTTGGTGATGACCACCAGGTCCCAGCGCTCGCGCATCGTCTTGCACAGCATCTCGACCAGCGTCGTCTTGCCCGAGCCCACCGGACCGCCGACGCCGACGCGCAGCGGCGGCAGTTTCTTGGTCCGTCCGGGGATCGTGTGCAGTTTCATGCGGTCCAGTGTAGCCAGCGGGTCGGTCACGAGCGGAACAGCCGCGAGTACTGCGCCTCGTGGCGCGCCGACAGGATCGCCCAGCGCGGCGCGAAGCTCTGGCGCGCGGCGTCGCCAGCGCCGGCGGTGGCCAGCGCGGCGTCGATCGCGGCCGGCAGCGCGCCGGCGAGCGCATCGAGCAGGCGCTGGCCGGCGGACTGGCCCAGCGGCACGGCCTTCAGCGCCGCCTGCACCATGTTCTCGGCCCAGCCGAACCCATAACCCAGCAGCGCATCGGCCGCGCCCAGGCCGCTGCAGTCGGCGGCCAGCGCAAAGGCGATCGGCCAGGCCGGCGCCGGGCGCAGTGCGCGCAACGCCTCGACGCGTGTGTCCGCGGGCTGGCGCTGGCGCAGCCAGTCGGCGAGCGAGCGGCCGGTCTGCTCGGTCTGCAGGCGCAGCTCGGCGCTCTCGCGCGTGCGCAGCGCCCAGTCGTTCAGCGCCTCGATGCGCGCCAGGTCGTGCTGCTGCCAGGCGGCCAGTGCCGCGGCGAGCAGGGGCAGCTCGGCGCGCTGCAGGCCGAGCGCGAGGTGGTCGATCAGCCAGCGGCCGGCGCTGGCCTCATCGCTGACCAGGCCGGCGTCGATGGCGGCTTCGAGCACCTCGGAGTAGCTGAAGCCGCCCACCGGCAGCGCCGGCGACGCCAGCCGCATCAGGCCGAGCAGAGCACGCCGGTCGGTGCTCAATGGTCGTGTTCGTGGCCGTGACCGTGGCCGTGGCCGTGATGATCGTGGCCATGGTCGTGGCCGTGTTCGTGATCGTGGCCATGGTCATGATCGTGCCCGTGCCCGGCATGCCCACCCGAGCCGTAGGCCCCGCCCTCGGGCTCGAACGCCGCCAGTTCCTCGTGCACGATCAGGTGCTGCTGCCGCAACAGCGCGGCCAGCACGTGGTCGGGCTCCAGCTTCAGGTGATCGGGCTTCAGCTCGAGCGCGACATGCCGGTTGCCCAGGTGATAGGCCGCGCGCATCAGGTCGAACGGCGTGCCGTGCTCGGCGCAGTGGCGCACCACCAGCACCGGCTGCGGGGCGGCCTGCACGACGACCAGCGAGCCGTCCTCGCCGACCAGCACGTCGCCGCCGCGCACCTGCGTGCCGCGCGGCAGGAAGACGCCGAGCGCGCGGCCGGTCGAGTCGGTGGCATCGAAGCGGCTCTTCTGCCGCACGTCCCAATCGAGCGCCACGTTCGGCGCGCGCTGCAGCAGCACTTTCGCGAGGCCGCGGCCCTGGGGAATCAGCTTGTTGATCGTCAGCATCGGGCGATTGTCGCGCCGGTCATCAGAAGTCGACCATCTCCAGCGCCACGCCGCGTGCGGCGAGCGCCGCGCGCGCGTTTTCGGCTTGCCGCGCATGGGTGAACGGCCACCAGGTGACGCGCCAGCCCTCGGGCGTCTGCTGCAGGTCGGTTTCGATGGCCGTCGGATGCGCAATGCGGGTCGTCTCGGCGCGCAGGCGTTTCAGCACCGCCTCGGCATCGGCGCGCTGGCGCATCGGCCGCGTCACCAGCGCGTAGAAGCGCGCCGGGCCGGCCGACGCGGCCGGCGGCGGGCGGCTCGCGGGCTGCGGCAGGCCCGGATGCTGTTGCCGCTCGGCGCGCGCGGCTTCGGCCAAGTCCGGCTTCAGGCGCGGCACCAGCGGTGCCGAGGCGCGTTGGGCTTCGGCCAGCGGGGCGCTGGCCGGCGGCGGCGCCGCGATCACCGCCGGCGCCGAGGCCGCGGCAGGTGCCGACGCGAGCACCGGCGGCGGCACGACGATCGCGGGTGCCGACGGGCGCGGTGTCGGCGCCGAGGCGACAACAGCGGGCGCCGACGCGACCGGCGTGGGCACGGCGACCGACGCGACCGGCGCCGGTGGTGCGACCGCTGCAACCGCTGCCGGCGAACTCGCGGCCGCCACCGGAGCGGTCGCCGAGGCCGCGCCAACGTGCGCTGCCGAAGCGGCAGCTGCGCTCGCGACGCTGGCCGCACTGGCCGCCTTTGGTGCACTCGCCGGCCGCGCCGCGATCACCGGCTCTGCCGGCCGCTTCGTCGCCACCAGCCACAGCGCCGCGACGCCGATCAGCAGCGACGCCATCGTCGCGCCGCCCAGCGCAGCCAGTCGCGGCACGCTCCACAACCGCTGCCCCTGCACCGGCATGCGCCGGCCGTGGCCCAGCACCAGCCGCGGACGCGACGGGCCGAGGTCGATCGCGGCGGTGACGAGGTAGCGGTTCAGCCGCTCCGGCGGCAGATCGCCGCGCGGCGCGTCGAGCAGATCACGATCGGACTGCAGCACGCGCTCGGGCAGCTCGGCCGGCCCGGGGCGCTCGACGAAGCCATGACGCAGCGCAAACGCGGCCAGCCGCTTCGGCCCGATCTCCGGCAGCGCATCCTCGCTGAAGACGGCCCACGGCCGGCGGTTGACCCGTTTGGGGAACATCAGCGCGAGCAGCCCGCGCTTGGGCGCCGCGGCGTGCCACGGCGGCTGGCCCTCGCGGGCGAACGGCAGCACGACGATGCCGACGCTCTGAACGTCGCGGCGTGCGATCCGGCGCGCCAGCGGGTGGCGGTTGTGCCAGGCCACCACCTGGGCGGCGACATCGGCGACGAAACTCGGCGGGTCGGCGCGCATTCCGCGAGCAGGCTCTCCCCGCCGGCTCGGGCGGTACTTTTGCAATGGCGCACTGTAACGCGCCAATTCGCAGCGAACTCCCGATCAGAATAGGCACCCAGGTAGCGGCCCGGCAGAGGCCGCGCACCGTTGATCGAGGAAATCACCAACATGCGCGTCGTGGGTCGCCTGCTGTTGTGCATCGTGTGTTGCCTGGCGTGGCCGGCTTGGGGCGCGGATCCGCCCGACTGCTCGCGGCCGCTGAGCCTGGCGCTGCACGAGCACGGGCTGCTCTATTCCGGCCAGACCGGCGAGGGCATCGACAAGGACATCGCCGACGAGCTGATCCGCCGCAGCGGCTGCCGCTTCGCCGTCACCGTGATGCCGCGCGCGCGCATCTGGCAACTGATCGAGTCCGGTGCGCTGGACTTCAGCCTCTCGGGCATCACCAACGAGGCACGCGACAAGTTCGCCGCCTTTGCCTGGTACTTCTCGAACCGGTACTACCTGCTGGCGCGCAAGGATGCCGGCGTGCGCTCGCATGCCGACCTGGTCGACAACCCGAAGCTGCTGCTCGGCGTGATCCGCAGCTTCCGCTACAGCCCGACCGCCAACCGGATGGTCGACCGGCTCGACGCGCAGCAGCGCGTCAGCTATGCCAGCCACCTCGACCCGCTGTTCCAGGTCCTGCTCGACAACCGCGTGCAGGCGATGATCATCGAGCCCTTCGACTACCCGGTGGTCTCCAGCGGCCGGCTGCGCGAGGAAACGACGATTCTCGAGTTCGACGATCCACCGGTGCCGCACGGCCTGATCATGTCGAAGAAGTCGCTGCCGCCGGCGCAGCAGGCGGCCTGGCGCGCGCTGGTCCAGGAGATGCGCCGCGACGGCACCATGCAGCGCATCTTCGAGAAGTACTTCAAGCCCGAGCTGGCGCGCGAGATGACCCAGTTCTGAGGCCCGAGCGCGTGCTGCCCAAACGATCCCTGTCGCTGCTGCCCTGGCTGGTCGGCCTGGTCGCGCTGGCGATCAGCGGGCTGCTCGCATCGCACGAGCAGACCACGCAGCAGCGCGCGCTGCGCTCGGCTTTCGAGCTCGGCCTGCGGCAGACGGTGAGCCGCATCGAGCAGCGCATCGCCAGCTACGAGCTGTTGCTGCGCGGCGCGCAGGGGCTGTTCCACGCCACTGGCGGCCGAGTCACGGCCGCTGACTTCGAGGCTTATGTCGATGCCCAGCTCGCCGGCGCCGATGCCGCCGGCCTGCAGGGCATCGGCTACGTCGCGCCGCCGGCGGCCGATGGCCGCGCGCCGCTGCTGTTCAATGCGCCGACGCTCGGCAGCACCCCCCGCGTGATCGGCTTCGACATGCTCGGCGAGCCGCTGCGCCGCGCCGCGCTGCTGCAGGCGCGCGATTCGGGCGGCGTCGCGATCAGCCGCAAGCTGCGCCTGATCTCCGACGGCGAAGGCGCCGCGCAGTCGTCGTTCCTGATGGTGCTGCCGGTCTACGGACCCGGGCCGGCGCCGGCCGGCGTCGAGCAGCGCCGGCGCCAGCTCGGCGGCTGGGTGGCCGCCGCGTTCCGCATGAACGACCTGATGTCCAGCCTCTACGGCGAGGGCATGCCGGGCCTGGCGCTGCGCATCCACGACGGCGTGCAGCTGAACGGCGAGGCGCTGATGTACGAATCGGCGACGGCGCGGGCGTTGCTGCAGGCGGGCGGCACGCCGCCGCGCCACGAGGCCCACGAGTACATCGGCTTCGCCGGCCACACCTGGACCTTGACGGTCAGCACCTTGCCGGAGTTCGAGGCGCTGCATGGCCCGGCGACGCCGCGCATCATCCTCGGCGCCGGCATCGTTGCCAGCCTGCTGCTGGCGCTGCTGACCTACCAGCTCGTCAGCGGCCGCGAGCATGCGCATGCCGTGGCGCAGGCGATGACGCGCGAGCTGCGCGAGAGCGAGGAGCGCTACCGCCGCATCGTCGAGACCGCCGACGAAGGCATCTGGATGCTCGACGCCGCGCAGCGCACGTCCTTCGTCAATCCGAAGGTGCTGGCGATGCTGGGCCACCTGCCTGCGGCGCTGCTCGGCGAGCCGCTCGGCCGCTTCCTCGACGAACCGGGCCGCGTGCTGGTCGAGCGCTTCCTGGCCCGCGGTGCCGCGGCGGCGGCCGAGCACCACGAGGTGCGCTTTCGCCGCGGCGACGGCGCCGACCTGTGGGCCTCGCTGTCGATGAACCCGGTGGTCGATGCCGCCGGCCGCTACGCCGGCACGCTGGCGATGATCACCGACATCAGCGCCGCCAAGCAGGCCGAGACGCGGCGCCAGCTGCTCGAGGCGCAGCTGCGCGAGTCGCAGAAGATGGAGGCCATCGGCACGCTGGCCGGCGGCATCGCCCACGACTTCAACAACATCGTCGCCGCGATCCTCGGCAATGCGGCGCTGGCGCGCGATGCGCTGCCGGCGGACGCGCCCGCGGCTTCGCACCTGACGCAGATCCTGCAGGCCGGCTCGCACGCGCGCAGCCTGGTGCAGCAGATCGTCGCCTTCAGCCGGCGCCAGCCGCTGGCGCGCGTGGTGCAGCCGCTGGCGCCGCTGGTGCAGGCCACCGTCGGCCTGTTGCGCGCGACCCTGCCGGCCGGCGTCGAGCTGCGCGCCGCGCTGACCGAGCAGCCGGTGTGGGCGCAGGTCGATGCGAACCAGTTGCAGCAGGTGCTGATGAACCTCGGCACCAACGCCTGGCATGCGCTGGCCGGAGATGTCGGACGCATCGAGCTGGGCTTGTCGTGCGCGACGCTCGACGCCGAAGCGGTGCAGGCGCTGTCGGGTCTGCCGCCCGGCAACTACGCGCATGTCTGGGTCGCCGACAACGGCTGCGGCATGGATGCGACGACCTTGGCGCGCATCTTCGAGCCGTTCTTCACCACCAAGCCGGTCGGCCAGGGCACCGGGCTCGGCCTGTCGGTCGTGCACGGCATCGTCGCCGCGCACCAGGGCGCGATCGGCGTGCACAGCCGGCCGGGCGAAGGCACGCGCTTCGACCTGTATTTCCCGCTCGCCGAGGCCGCCAGCGACTCGACGGTGCCGATGGTGCCGCTGGCCGGCGCCGCGCGCGGCCGCGGCCAGCGGCTGCTGTACGTCGACGACGACGCGGTGATGGTGATGCTGGTCGAATCGCTGCTCGAACGCGCCGGCTACCGCGTGCGCTGCTTCGTCGATGCGCGCGCGGCGCTCGAGGTGCTGCGCGCCGAGCCGGAGGCTTTCGACCTGGTGATCACCGACTACAACATGCCCGAGCTGTCGGGGCTCGACGTCGTGCGCGCGCTGCGCTTCATCCGCCCGGCGCTGCCGGTGATCATCAGCTCGGGTTACCTGAGCGAGGACATCCGCGCCGCGGCCCAGGACGCCGGCGTGCGCCACCTGCTGCAGAAGGAATACAGCACCGAGCGGCTGGTGCCGCTGGTGCAGCAGGTGCTGGCCGAGGCGAGCGCCTGAGCAGGGCCCCGGCGGCCGCTCAGAACAGGAAGTAGCGCTGCGTCATCGGCAGCGACGACGCCGGCTCGCAGGTCAGCAGCTGCCCGTCGGCGCGCACCTCGTAGGTCTGCGGGTCGATCTCCATCGTCGGCAGGTAGTCGTTGTGCACCATGCCGGCCTTGGTGATCCGGCGGTTGCCCTTCACCACGCCGATGCGCTTGGCGAGGCCGTAGCGATCCGCCACGCCGGCATCGAGCGCCGCCTGGCTGACGAAGCTGAGCGAGCCTGCCGCCAGTGCGCCGCCGAAGGCGCCGAACATCGGCCGGAAGTGCACCGGCTGCGGCGTCGGGATGCTGGCGTTCGGATCGCCCATCGCCGCCGCCGCGATGAACCCGCCCTTGAGCACGACGCTGGGCTTGACGCCGAAGAAGGCCGGCCGCCACAACACCAGGTCGGCCCACTTGCCGACCTCGATCGAGCCGACCTCGTGCGCGATGCCGTGCGACAGCGCCGGGTTGATCGTGAGCTTGGCGACATAACGCTTGATGCGAGCGTTGTCGTTGCGATCCCCGTCTCCGGGCAGCGCGCCGCGCTGCGTCTTCATCTTGTGCGCGGTCTGCCAGCAGCGAATGATGACCTCGCCGACACGGCCCATCGCCTGGCTGTCGGACGAGAACATGCTGATCGCGCCGAGGTCGTGCAGCACGTCCTCGGCAGCGATGGTCTCGCGGCGGATGCGGCTCTCGGCGAACGCCAGGTCCTCGGCGACCGAGGCGTCGAGGTGGTGGCAGACCATCAGCATGTCGAGGTGCTCGTCGACAGTGTTGATGGTGTAGGGCATCGTCGGATTGGTCGACGAGGGCAGGAAGTTCTTCTCGCCGACCACGCGCATGATGTCCGGCGCATGGCCGCCGCCGGCGCCTTCGGTGTGGAAGGCGCACAGCGTGCGGCCCCGGGTCGCGGCAATGGTGTCCTCGACGAAGCCGCTCTCGTTGAGCGTGTCGCTGTGGATCGAGACCTGCGTGTCGGTGAGGTCGGCGACCGCGAGGCAGGTGTCGATCGCCGCCGGTGTCGTGCCCCAGTCCTCGTGCAGCTTGAGCCCGATCGCGCCGGCATCGATCTGCGGGCGCAGCGCGTCGGGACGGCTGGCGTTGCCCTTGCCGAGGAAGCCGAGGTTCATCGGAAACGCGTCCGCTGCCTGCAGCATGCGGCGGATGTTCTCGGGGCCCGGCGTGCAGGTGGTGGCGAGCGTGCCGGTGGCCGGTCCGGTGCCGCCGCCGAACATCGTCGTCACGCCGGACATCAGCGCTTCCTCGATCTGCTGGGGGCAGATGAAGTGGATGTGCGTGTCGACCGCGCCGGCGGTGACGATCAGCCCTTCGGCCGACAGGATCTCGGTGCCCGGGCCGATGACGATGTCGACGCCGGGTTGCACGTCGGGGTTGCCGGCCTTGCCGATGGCCACGATGCGCTGGCCCTTGATGCCGATGTCGGCCTTGACGATGCCCCAGTGGTCGACGATCAGCGCATTGGTGATCACCAGGTCGCAGGCCTCGTGCGCGCCGGGGCCGTTGATGCGCTGGCTCTGCCCCATGCCGTCGCGGATCGTCTTGCCGCCGCCGAATTTCACTTCCTCGCCATATCCGCCGGCGCGCAGCGTGAAGTCGTCTTCGACCTCGAGCACGAGGGCCGTGTCGGCCAGCCGCAGGCGGTCGCCGATGGTCGGGCCGAACATTTCGGCGTAGGCACGTTTGCCGAGGGTGGCCATCAGAGTTGTCCTTGGATCAGGCCGCGGAAGCCCCAGGCCTCGCGCGCGCCGGCATAGTCGACCAGCTCGACGGTGCGCTGCTGGCCGGGCTCGAAACGCACCGCGGTGCCGCTGGCGATGTTCAGCCGCATGCCGTGCGCAGCCGCGCGGTCGAAGCGCAGCGCCGCGTTGGTTTCGGCGAAGTGGTAGTGCGAGCCGACCTGGATCGGCCGGTCGCCGGCGTTCTCGACCACCAGCGTCGTCGTGCGCCGGTTCGGGTTCAAGACCAGCTCGCCGTCGTCGGTCAGCAGTTCTCCGGGGATCATCGTCGCGCGCTCCCTCAAGCGATGGGTTGATGGACCGTCACGAGCTTGGTCCCGTCCGGAAACGTCGCCTCGACCTGGATCTCCGGGATCATCTCGGCGACGCCCTCCATCACGTCGGCGCGCGTCAGCACCGTCTTGCCCTCGCTCATCAGCGCGGCGACCGACTTGCCGTCGCGTGCGCCCTCCATGATCGCTGCGGTGATCAGCGCGATCGCCTCGGGCACGTTGAGCTTCAGCCCGCGCGCCTTGCGGCGCTCGGCCAGCAGCGCGGCGGTGAAGATCAGCAGCTTGTCTTTCTCGCGCGGGGTCAGGTCCATGGGGCGCGATTCTGGCAAGCCTTGTGCCGCCAGGCGAGACCCGCAGCGGTGCTGTTTACGCACAGAGACGGTGCCTGAGCAGCGCCGCACTGGTGCGCAAGGCTTGCAAGCGCACCGCGAACGGGCAAATCGACCCGCCCCCGGCTGGTGCGCTTCTTGAGTGCGTTGCTCTGTGTCGTCGACCCCCCCGCTTCCGCAAGCCGCCCCGCAGCGCGTCGTCACGTTCCGGCGCGACTACAACAGCTGGGTCGCGCGCGAGACGATGGAGGACTACGCGCTGCGCTTCACGCCGCGCACCTTCCGCAAGTGGAGCGAGTGGCGGGTCGCGAACACCGCGTTCGGCGCGGCCTCGTTCCTGATCCTCGAAGCGGTCGGCGCGACGCTGCTGGTGCAGCACGGCTTCAGCAACGCCGCGCTGGCGATCCTCGTCACCGGGCTGATCATCTTCCTGGCCGGCCTGCCGATCAGCGTCTACGCGGCGCGCCACGGCGTCGACATGGACCTGCTGACGCGCGGCGCCGGCTTCGGCTACCTCGGCTCGACGATCACCTCGCTGATCTACGCCAGCTTCACCTTCATCTTCTTCGCGCTCGAAGCGGCGGTGATGGCCTATGCGCTCGAGCTCGCGTTCGACATTCCGCCCGCCTGGGGCTACGGGCTGTGCGCGCTGGTCGTCATCCCGCTGGTCACGCACGGCGTCACGGCGATCAGCCGGCTGCAGGTGTGGACGCAGCCGCTGTGGCTGCTGCTGCTGGTGCTGCCCTTCGCCTTCGTGCTGTGGAAGAGCCCGGAAGAGCTGGCCGGGCTGACCAGCTTCGGCGGCGTGAGCGGTCAATTCGCCGGCTTCGACCTGCATGCCTTCGGCGCCGCGCTGACGGTCGGCATCGCGCTGATCACGCAGATGGGCGAGCAGGCCGACTACCTGCGCTTCATGCCCGAGAAGCAGCCCGGCCGCGCCGCGCGCTGGTGGTGGGGCACGCTGCTCGGCGGCCCGGGCTGGGTCATCGTCGGCGTGCTGAAGATGATGGCCGGCGTGGTGCTCGCCTACCTGGCGCTCAAGCACATGGTGCCGCCCGAACGCGCTGTCGATCCCAACCAGATGTACCTGGCGGCCTGGGAATACGTGTTCAGCGACTACGGCTGGGCGGTCGCCGCGACGGCGCTCTTCGTCGTCATCTCGCAGCTGAAGATCAACGTCACCAACGCCTATGCCGGGTCGCTGGCCTGGAGCAACTTCTTCTCGCGGCTGACGCACAGCCACCCGGGCCGCGTGGTGTGGGTCGTCTTCAACACGCTGATCGCGCTGGTGCTGATGGAGATGAACGTCTTCCAGGCGCTCGGCCATGTGCTCGGCCTGTACAGCAACATCGCGATCGCCTGGATGATGGCCGTCGTCGCCGACCTGGTGATCAACAAGCCGCTCGGGCTGTCACCGCCGGGCATCGAGTTCCGGCGCGCGAATCTGTACGACATCAATCCGGTCGGCGTCGGCGCGATGGGCATCGCGTCGCTGCTGTCGGTGGCCGCGCACCTGGGTGCCTTCGGGCCCACCGCGCAGGCCTTCTCCGCGATGATCGCGCTGGTCACCGCGATGCTGGCATCGCCGCTGATCGCCTGGGCCACGCGGGGGCGCTACTACCTGGCGCGGCGTGCGGAACCCGATGAGGACGCCGGCCCGCCGTTGGCCGCCGCCCTGCGCGGCCCGCGCCTCGCCCGCTGCTGCATCTGCGAGCGCGACTACGAGCCCGAGGACATGGCGCAATGCCCCGCCTACGGCGGCCCGATCTGCTCGCTGTGCTGCACGCTCGACGCCCGCTGCGACGACCTGTGCAAGCCCGACGCACGCCTGTCGGCGCAATGGCTGCGGCTGTGCCAGCGGCTCTTGCCCCGCCGCATGGCGCCGCACCTGGAGAGCGGGCTCGCGCACTACCTGCTGCTGATGCTGGCGGTGGTGCCGCTGCTCGGCGCGGTGTTCAGTGGCCTGTACCTGCTGGGCCTGCGCACGCTGGCCGCCGGCGGGCCGCACGAGGCGGCGCTGATCGCGCCGCTGCTGCGCGCCGGTTATGGCCAGGCCTTTCTGGTGTTGTTGCTGGTCGCCGGCATGGTCGCCTGGTGGTTGGTGCTGGCGCAGCGCAGCCGGCAGCTAGCGCAGCAGGAGACGCGCCGCCAGACCCAGGCGATGCAGGAGCAGGCCGACGCGCTGCAGCGCGAGATCCAGTCGCACCAGCGCACCGATGCGCAGCTGCAGCAGGCCAAGGCCGCTGCCGACGCGGCCAACCAGGCCAAGAGCCGCTACATCACGACGATCAGCCACGAGCTGCGCACGCCGCTGAACTCGATCCTCGGTTATGCCCAGCTGCTGGAGGACGACCCGGCGGTGCCCGAGCACCGCCGCGGCGCGGTGCAGGTGATCCGCCGCGGCGGCGACCACCTGCTGAGCCTGATCGAGGGCACGCTGGACATCGCCCGCATCGAGAGCGGCCGGCTGACGCTGGAACCCTCGGCGATGCGCCTGGCCGAGGGGCTTGACGAGATCGCCCGCATGTTCGAGCTGCAGGCCGCGGCACGGGGCCTGAGCTTCGAGCACCAGCGCTCGAGCCCACTGCCGGCGCTGGTGCGTGCCGACGAGAAGCGGCTGCGCCAGATCCTGATCAACCTGCTCGGCAATGCGGTGAAGTTCACGCGCGCCGGCCGGGTGATCCTGCGCAGCGCGTATGCGCGCGAGATGGCCCGCTTCGAGATCGAGGACACGGGGCCCGGCATGGGCGAGGCCGAGCTGCAGCGTGTGTTCGAGCCCTTCGAACGCGGCACCGCGGCCGGCGTCGCCGCGGCCGGTGGCACCGGCCTGGGGCTGACGATCGCCCGCATGCTGACCGACCTGATGGGCGGCGAAATGAGCGTGCGTTCGACCCCCGGTGTCGGCACCTGCTTCTCGATCAAGCTCTACCTGCCCGAGCTCGCCGCCGGCCACGACCCGCGCCACCGGCTCGCGCCGCGGCGCGTGCTCGGCTACGAAGGCCCACGGCGCCGCCTGCTGGTCGTCGACAACGAAGAGGCCGACCGCCGCCTGCTGGCCGATCGCCTCGCGCCGCTGGGCTTCGAGCTGCTGCAGGCCGCTTCCGGCGAAGAAGCGCTGGCCACGCTGCGCAGCACCGAAGTCGACGCGCTCTTCCTCGACCTGGCGATGCCGGGCATCGACGGCTGGACGACGCTGCGCCGGCTGCGCGATGAGGGCCTGTCGAGCGCGCCGGCGGCAATCGTCTCGGCCAACGCCTACGACAAGGGGCTGGAGAACGGCGTCGGCATCACGCCGGCCGACTTCCTCGTCAAGCCGGTGCGCATGGTCGAGCTGCTGGGCTGGCTGGAGCGGCGCCTGTCGCTGCAGTGGGTGCAGGCCGCGGTCGAACCGAGCGCGCCCGAGCCGCCGGCGGGTGCCGAGCGCGCGCCGCCCGCCGCGGCGTTGCGCGGGCTCGACGAACTGGTGCGCCTGGGCTACGTCCGTGGCATCGTCAAGCGGCTCGATGCGCTGGCGCTCGAGCATCCCGATTGCCGGCCCTACCTCGATCGCCTGCGCGGCCTCGCGCGCGGGTTCGAGCTCGACGCCATCACCGCTCATCTCGAACGCGCATTGAACGAAGCCAGCGATGCCTGACCCGCTGATCCCCCCCCTCGACCGCGGCGCCGGCGACCTGGTGCTGATCGTCGACGACGTGCCCGACAACCTGTCGCTGCTGCACGATGCGCTTGACGAGGCCGGCCACACCGTGCTGGTGGCGCGCGACGGGCCGAGCGCGATCGCCCGCGCGCAGCAGGCGAAGCCCGATGTCGTGCTGCTCGACGCGATGATGCCGGGCATGGATGGCTTCGAGGTCGCGCGGCGGCTGAAGGCCGATCCCGAGACGGCGGCGATCCCGATCATCTTCATGACCGCGCTGACCGAGACCGAGCACGTGCTCGCGGCCTTCGGCGCCGGCGGCGTCGACTACGTGACGAAACCGCTGGAGCCGCGCCAGGTGCTCGCGCGCATCGCCGCGCACACGCAGACCGCGCGCGCACAGCGCCAGGCGCGCCATGCGCTCGATGCCTTCGGCCATGCGACGCTGGTGGTGCGGCCGGCCGACGGGCGGCTGGTGTGGCAGACCGCGCTCGCGCGCACGCTGCTGCGCGACTACTTCGGCAGCGTCGGCAGCGCCGCGCCGGTGCCGTTGATCGACTGGCTGCGCCAGCAGGTGGCCGCGGTGGCTGCCGTCGGCGCGGCCCCGCAGCCGCTGGTCAGCGCCCGCGGCGGGCGCCGGCTGACGCTGGAGCTGCACAGCATGATCGGCGACGATCCGGCGGCCCATGAGACCGGCGAGGCCGAATGGCTGATCGTTGCCACCGAGGCCGACGATGCCGCGGTCTTCGAGGCCATGATGCAGGCCTTCCGGCTGACGGTGCGCGAGGCCGAGGTGCTGTACTGGGTCGCCAAGGGCAAGACCAACCGCGATGTCGGCGAGATCCTGGCGATGAGCCCGCGCACGGTGACCAAGCACATGGAGCACATCCTGCAGAAGATGGGCGTCGAGACGCGCACCGCGGCGGCGGCGCGGGTGCTGAAGCTGATCGGGTAGTCCTTGGATATCGCTTATTGGCGATATTCAGGCGATAACGCTGGACAGCGATATCTTGAGAACATTGCCGATCGACGATACCGACAATCTGCTGCCCGACAACGACACCATTCGCCGACGCATCCGCGCCCGGTTCGGTGTCCGGTCCACCGAAGCCTTCGAGCTGCTGTCGGCCATCGGCCGGGATTGCGTCGGCGCCGTGCAGCTGCTGCCGGTCGACGAGACGCCGCACGACATCCGCAAGGTCGAGTACCAGCGCCTGAGCGACGCGGAGGTCGAGCGCATCCTGCGCGAGATTGTTGTCACGCCTGCGTTCGGCGTCCGCGACAGCGTGTCCGACTTCCGCATTTCCATCGCCGGGGCCCAGGAGAAGACCGCCCTGCTGTGGTTCGACGGCGGGTGGTGCAAGCCCCTGGACGCGACACCGACCACGCACATCCTCAAGTTGCCGCTCGGCAAGGTCACCAAGGTCGACGCGGACTTCAGCACGTCGGTCGAGAACGAGTGGCTGTGCGCGCAGATCGTTCGCGAGCTCGGGTTGGACGTGGCCGAGACCGCCATGGCTCGCTTCGGCGATCAGTCCGTACTCGTCGTCGAGCGCTTCGACCGAGTGCGGGTCGACGATGCTCGCGGCCGCCGCCATCCTTACCTGATTCGCCTGCCCCAGGAAGACATGTGTCAGGCCACCGGCACGCCGCCGGCGCACAAGTACGAGAACGACAAGGGGCCGGGCATGCTGCAGTGTCTCGAAGTTCTCGGCAGCGCCGAGTCGCCCCATGAGTCGCGCCTGCACTTTGCGTTGGCTCAACTGGCCTTCTGGCTCCTGGCGGCCCCCGACGGGCATGCCAAGAACTTCTCCGTCTTCATCAACGCGGGCGGCAGCTACACGCACACACCGCTTTACGACGTCCTGTCGGCCTGGCCCGTCATCGGCAAACGTGCCCACCAGCTCCCCTACCAGGAAGCCGGCCTGGCGATGGCGATTCGGTCGAAGAACGCGCACTACAAGTTCGGCGAGATCGACGTCCGCCACTGGCGGCACCTTGCGCTCACGACGGGCGGCGAACCGGCGTGGTCCGCCATGCTGCAGATGGTGCAGCAGGTCGAGCCGGTGCTGGCGCGCGTCTCGGCGCGGCTGCCGCGGGACTTCCCGGCGCAGGTCTGGGAAACCATCTCGCGCGGCACGCAAGACCACGGTCGCAAGTTCTTGCGGGGCGCCGCGGCGCTCGCCTAGGCTGAAACTCCGAGCGCGGCGATCGAGCGCCGCAGGTTCGCGCGCGCCTGGGCCTCGAACAACTCGCGCGCCGGCGCGGTGGCGTACAGCCGCGGCCGCGCGAGAAACTGCTGCAGCACGCGCAGGCGGCCGGCGCGAAACGCTTCGTCGTCGACCCGCTTGTACTCGATGCGCACCTGGCGCTCGTACTCGTCGAAGCGGGCCCGCGACGCGCCGAGGATCGCGAGGTCGATGTCGACCAGCACGCAGGCATCGCGGCCGACCGGCTCGGCGGCGTGGCGCGTCGCCATCACCAGCGCGTGCAGCCGCTGGGAGACCTCGTCCGGCACGCCGGCGGCCCAGGCGGCCGAACGGGCCCAGGCGGCCGAGCGCGCTTCGCTGTCGTGCCGCTCGGGTGTGTAGATCGCATCGTGGAACCACAGCGCCAGCGCGACCTCGGCCGGATGCTCGGCCTGCCGCGCCAGCCGCGGCAGCAGGTCGAGGCACTCACGCAGGTGCTGCGGCGTGTGGTAGGCGCGCGGCGGCTCTTCATAACACGCCAACAGCACGTCCCGCAGCGCGTCGTCGACGCAGCCCGCGCCGCAGGCCTGCCAGGCCGCGCGCCAGCCGGCGCTGGCCAGCGGATCAGCCGCCATCGGCGAGCGCCGGCACGCGCGTCAGGTGCTGCTTCGGGCCGGTGTAGGCGTCGTACACCGCCCGGTGGCCGCGGCGCGACATTTCGCCGTCGCGCTCGTCGTAGGCCGCGACCCAGGTCAGCAGCGGCTCGAGCAGCCGGTCCTGCTCGGCGCGCGATGCGTACTTGTGCGGCTCCCACGGGCGCGCGCGGCAGTGCGCAAGGCAGGCCTCGGTGCCGGGATCGAGCCAGATCAGCCGCGGTGTCCACGCCAGCGCTGCCTCGACCAGGCTGGCGTAGCAGCCTTCGATGACCCAGTGCTCGCTGGCCTCGCAGAAGGCGCGCAGGTCCTGCAGCGCCCGTGCCGGCTCACGCGCCTGCGCGATCTGGCCCGGCGCCCAGAAGATGGTGTCGAGGTCGAGCACCGGTGCGCGGTGCGGCCGCGCCATCGAGCGGGCGAGGGTCGATTTGCCGGAGCCGGCATTGCCGAGGATGGCGACGCGCATCGAGTGCAGCTTACCCCCGCCGGCGCCGCGGCGGCCACGTTGCGCCGAACCGCACCTGCGCCTAAGCTGGTCCGCACCCCAACAACGTCGACAGGAGACCGAGCATGAGCAACCACGTCTACAAGTCACTCGAACTGACCGGCTCGTCGGCCACCGGCATCGAGGATGCGGTCGGCAACGCGATCGCCAAGGCCCACGAGACCGTGCGCAACATCCAATGGTTCCAGGTCACCGAGACGCGCGGCCATGTCGTCGACGGCAAGGTCGCGCACTGGCAAGTGACGGTGAAGCTGGGGTTCACGCTCGAGTGATCGGCTAAACCCGGCAAACCGTCAAGCTGAGCGGCCCGCCCGAGCCGCCGCTGCGGTGCTGCCCGCAGGCGTGGCCGCGTATGCGCCTGATTACAATCCGCCGCTGTTCCGCACCGCGGCAGCAACAGCCTCCACCGGCAGAGGGAAACGGTTCATGCGCAAGGTGACCATCGTCGGGGCCGGCATCGCCGGCATGAGCGCCGCGCTGCGGCTGCTGGAGCGTGGCTTCCACGTCACGCTGCTCGAGCAGGACGACTTCATGGGCGGCATGCTGCGCGCCTGCACCTTCCCGGACGAACGCAACGGCGACCGTCATGAGCACAGCTACCACATGCTCATGAACTGGTACCTGAACCTGTGGGACATCATCGACGAGCTCGACCTGCGCGACAACTGGTCGCCGAGCTTCGCGTTCTACTTCCTGAGCAAGGGCGAGCCGAACCACAAGATGCTCAACGTCGGCTCTCCCGCCGACTTGCTGCGCAACGTCACCAGCGGCTGCGCACCGCTGCCCGACATGTTCCTGTTCATGTATTCGATGATCGACCTGCTGGCGACGCCGATGCACCAGGACAGCCTGCTCGACGAGCAATCGGTCAACGGCTTCATGGCCTCGCGCAAGTACTCCACCGACCGCGCCGCGCAGCTGCAGCAGAAGGTGTGGGAGACGGTGTGGGCGATCCCGTCGTACAACGCCTCGGCCAAGGGCTACAAGAATTTTCTCAAGTACGGCAACTTCCATCCCACGCCGCAGATCTGGATCTTCCGCAAGAACAAGTACGACGCGCTGATCGGCCCGATCGAGCGCAAGCTGCGCTCCTACGGCGAGCGCTTCACCTTCATGCCCATGGCCTACGTGCACGGGATGGACCTCGATGAGCACGGCCGCGTCAGCGCGCTGCGCTGGTCGCAGATGGACCATTCGCCGTCGATCGACCCGCGCGGCTGGCACAAGCCGCGCGTGCCCAAGGAGCCCAACCGCCCGCCGCTGCCCGTCGACGGCGACCTGATCCTCGCGGTGACCCCGGGCGCGATGACCCGCATGGTCGACACGCCGGTGTTCGTGCGCGCGCCGAAACTGGGCGACATGCACTATCTGAACTCGGTGCCGATGGCCTCGGTGGAGCTGCACTTCAAGAAGGGCGTGTGGCTGAAGAACGTGCCCAAGGACGTCTGCGTGCTGATGGACGCGAAGTACCAGATGACCTTCCTGGACTATTCGCAGCACTGGCCGCACCAGCACTCGACCTTCCTCTACGTCACCTGCTCCGACTGCGAGGCGCTGATGAGCGTGCCGCCGGAGACGCGCATCGGCGCCGACGAGCACTCGCCCGGCCGCGTGGTGCTCGACCTCGCGCACCCCACCACGGCGATCGAGTTCCTGCTGCAGCAGCTGAACGAGACGATGCCCTTCGATGTGAACGAGGTCGACCTCGAGCGCACGCGCATCCAGACCAACCGCGGCGAGGACCTGTTCGCCAACGAAACCGGCAGCGAGCAGTTCCGCCCGGACACCGTCACCAACCTGCCCAACCTGTTCCTTGCCGGCACCTATGTGCGCAACTACGCCGACGTGGCGACGATCGAGGGCGCCGTCACCAGCGGCCTGATGGCCGCCGAGGCGGTGCGCGAGCGCAGCGGCGTGATGCCGCCGATCACCGTCAAGCACGCCGGCTACCACCACGAGTCGGTATTCGGCGCGCTGAAGCTGCTGTGGGCGCCCTATGCCTACGGCGCCAAGCTGTGGTCGATGGCCAACGACGCCTACGGCACGCCGAACGGCAACCTGATGAACCAATGGATCGGCGCCTGGGCCAGCCTGGGCAACCTGATCGATCGCGGCCGCGCCGGGGCCACCGGCGCGCCCGGCGCGCGCAGCAACATTCCCCGCCCATGAGCTTTCCACCGAACCCTTCACCGAACGATCCGCTCGGCGAGCTGATGCGCGCCTGGAGCGGCATGGCCGCGGCGGCGATGCCCGGGGCCGACGCGCTGGGTGCCATGGCAGGAGCGCCGGGCGCGGCCGCGCCGGCCGGCAATCCGGCTGTCGGCGCGCTCGCGCAGGCGCACTGGCTGGCCAGCGGCGTGTGGCTGCGGCTGGGCAGCCGCGCCGCGCAGTCGCTGGCCCAGTACCAGCATGAATGCGGTGCGGCCACGCACCCCGGCGGCGCCGATGCGCCGGCGCGCCAGGCCGATGCCGCGCGCGCCCATCTGCGCCGGCTGGGCGAGATGGCGCTCGACGAGGCACGCGCGCTCGATGCCCAGCTGCAGGGCCTGGCCGAGGAATTGCGTGCGTCGATGGACGACCCCGCCGCCGGGCCGGCCCCGCGCCGCCACGCGCGCGCCAAACCCTGAACGCCAGAGACCGCCCGCCCCGAACCGATGAACGACGAACCGCCGCGCAGCGTCCGCCGCTGGCTCGAGGATCTCGGCCTCGAGCAGTACGCCGAGCGCTTCGAACGCCACGCGATCGACTTCGAGCTGCTGCCGGCGCTGGGCGAAGCCGAGCTCGATCGGCTCGGCGTGCAGGTGCTCGGCCACCGGATCAAGCTGTCGCGCGCCATTGCCGCACTGGCCGCCGCGCCACCCCGGCCCGGGCGGGCGTTCGCGCCGGCAGCGCCGGCGCCTGCGGGCGGCCCCGAGCGGCGCCAGCTCACGGTCATGTTCTGCGACCTCGTCGGCTCGACCGCGCTGTCGCAGACGCTGGATCCCGAGGACCTGCGCCTGCTGATGCAGCGCTACCAGCAGATCTGCGGCGCGGCCGTCGAGCGTTACGACGGGCACGTCGGGCAGTACCTCGGCGATGGCCTGATGGTCTACTTCGGCTGGCCGCGCGCGCATGAAGATGGCGCGCAGCGTGCGCTGCAGGCGGCGCTCGAAATCGTCGACACGGTCAAGGCCATTCCCGCCGCGCAGCCGCTGCGCGTGCGCATCGGCATCGCCACCGGCGCCGTGGTGGTGGGCGAAACCGTCGGCGGCGATGTGTCGCTGCCGAAGACGGCCATCGGCGAGACGCCCAACGTTGCGGCCCGCGTGCAGGCGCTGGCCGAGCCCGACCAGATCATGATCGCCGCCACCACGCGGCGACTGGTGGCCGACGCCTTCGAATGCGAGGACCGCGGCGAGCAGATGCTCAAGGGCATCGCGCAGCCGGTGCAGGTGTGGCGCGTGCTCGGCGAAGGCCGGGCCGACGGCCGCTTCGCCGCGGCGCACGGCGCGCGGCTGACGCCGCTGGTCAACCGGGACCAGGAAATCTCGCTGCTGCTCGATCGCTGGTCGAGCGCGCTGGCCGGCCGCGGGCAGGCCGTGCTGCTGGTCGGCGACGCGGGCATCGGCAAGAGCCGCATCACGGCCGAGCTGTGCGCGCAGGCCGGTGACGGCAGCGTGCTGATCCGCATGCAGTGCTCGGCGCTGCACCGCCATTCGGCCTTCTACCCGGTGATCGCCTCGCTGCAGCGCGCCGCGGGCTTCGAGCGCGGCGACACGCCTTCGACCAAGCTCGACAAGCTCGAGGCACTGCTGCAGCGCTTCGGGGCGCCACGCGAGCGCGTGGCGCCGCCGCTGGCGCTGCTGCTGTCGCTGCCGCTCGACCGCTACACGGCCTCGCAGGGCAGCCCGCACAAGCAGAAGCGCGACATCATCGAGGCCCTGGTCGCCATCGTCAGCGCGGCCTCGCGCAAGACCGCGGTGCTGCTGGTCTTCGAGGACCTGCACTGGGTCGACCCGACGACGATGGAGGTCGTCGACGCCATCGTTGCGGCGATCCACGAGCGTCCGGTGCTGCTGGTGATGACCAGCCGCAACGACATCGCCGACCGCTGGGAGGGCCACCCGCACGTCGCGCGCCAGCGCCTGCTCGGCCTCGATCGCGGGCACAGCCTTCGCCTGGCGGTGGCGGTCGCGGTGAAGTACGGGCTGCCCCGCTCGGTGCTCGACCGCATCGTCGACCGCACCGACGGCGTGCCGCTGTTCCTCGAGGAGGTCACGCGGGCGCTGCTGGACAGCGATACCTTGCGGCTGGCGGCGACGCAGACCCCGGCCGACTCGATCGAGATCCCGGCCACGTTGAAGGACTCGCTGACCGCGCGGCTGGACCAGCTCGGGCCCGCCCGGCGCTGCGCGCAGTACGGCGCGGTGCTCGGCCGCCAGTTCCGCCACGATGCGGTGCTGGCCCTGTCGGGCATGGCGGAGCAGGACTTCAACGCGCAGATGGCGCAGCTGCTGGGTGCCGGCCTCGTCACCCGCAGCGGCGAAGGGCCTGGGGTGGTCTATACCTTCCACCACGCGCTGATCCAGGACGCCGCCTACGAGACGCTGCTGAAGACCGAGCGGCGTGCGCTGCATGCCCGCGCCGGCGAGGTGCTGAGCGAACACTTTCCCGAGCTGGCCGACACCGAGCCCGAGGTGCTGGCGCGGCACTACACCGCCGGCGAGGACTACGCCCGTGCCGTGCCCTTGTGGCTGAAGGCCGGGCAGCGGGCCTGGCTGCGTTCGGCCGCGCCGGAGGCCATGGCCCACCTGAGCGCGGGCATCGCGCTCGTCGCTCGCCTGGAGGACGCCGCCAGCCGCGACAGCCTGGAGCTGCGGCTGCAGTCGGCGCTGGGCGTGGTGTACTTCGCCGCCGTCAGTTATGCCTCGCCGCAGGCCCATGACGCGATTTCACGCGCCGCCGTGCTGTGCGAGCGCGTGCCCGACGTGACGCTGAAGGTGCCGGTGCTCTACGGCGTGGGCGCGTTCCAGACCATGAAGGGCGACATCCGCGCCGGCCACGAGGCCTTCGAGCGGCTGATCGCCGAAGCCGATGCGTCGGCGCAGCCGCGCCTGCGGCTGTATGCCCATTCGGTGCTGACCTGGTCGCTGCACAACTGCGGCCGCTTTGCCGACAGCCTGCCCGCCGCCGACGAGACCGCGGCGCTGTATGCCGCCGGCGCGATGGCCGGCCCGCGCCTGTCGGCCGCCGACCCCAAGATCATCAGCGAGTGCCATCGCGCCTCGTCGCTGTGGGCGCTGGGGCATGTCGACCAGGCCCGCGCCGCCAGCGACGGCGTGCTGGCGCATGCACGCGCGCTCGGCGATCCGTACAGCCTGGCCTATGCGCTGAATTACGCGGCCCTGCTGGTGCCCGAGCGCTGCGGCGAACGTGAGCTGGTGCTCGAGCGCAGCGCCGAGGGCATCGCGCTGGCGCGCGAGCTGGGCTACCCCTTCCTCGAGGCCTTCGGCATGCTCTGGCACGCCTGGGCGCAGGGCGCGGGCCCGGCACCGGCGGCCGCGCAGCGGGCGATGAGCGAAGGCATGCAGCGCATCCAGGCACTGGGCGTGAAATACCACCTGCCGCAGCTGCTGGCGCGCAACGCGCGGCTGCTGCTGCGCAGCGGCCAGACCGGCGCCGCGCAGCTCGAGGTCGCGCAGGCGCTGGCGCAGCTGGAGTCCTCGGGCGAGCACTCGGTCGAGGTCGACGTCTACCTGGCCGAAGGCGAGGTGCTGCAGGCCGCCGGCGGCGAACAGCAGGCGCTGGCCGAGGCCGCCTACCGGCTGGCGCTGGACGTGGCGCGCGAGCAGGGCGCCCGCTCGTGGGAGCTGCGCGCGGCAATGGCGCTGGCACGGCTGTGGGCCGACGCCGGCAACCGGCAGGAAGCGCGCGCACTGCTCGCGCCCACGCTGGGCAGCTTCACCGAGGGCCACACCACGGCCGACCTGCGACAGGCCGCGGCGCTGCTGGCCTCGCTCAACTGAACCCGCGACCCCGTGCATCCGAATTTCAAAGGCAACATCACCGACGCTTTGGGACTGACCGACGAGATGGCGCAGCTGCAGCGCGCCATCACTGACTGGGCCACGCAGACGCATCCGGAGATGCACGAGGCGATGGCGTGGCAGTTCGGCGGCGGCTCCAAGTACTTCCGGCCGCTGACGCTGTTCAGCTGCCACCGCGCGATGTCCGGCGCGCCGATCGGCCGCGGCCTGATCCATGCCGCGCTGGCGGTCGAGATGGTCCACAACGTCTCGCTGATCGTCGACGACATCGTCGACAAGTCGGAGACGCGGCGCGGCAAGCCGACGATGCACCACCGCTTCGGCGAGCTGCAGGCCTACATGGTGTCCGGCTACATCGTGGCCGACGGCTACGAGCTGGTCTGCGATCCGGCCTGCTACGACCCCGAGGAGTTCGACCCGCGGCTGGTGCGGCTGAACGTGCAGCTGCTGTCGGAGCTGCTCAAGCGGCTGGGCGTGGCCGAATGCATGCAGTGGCGCCTGCGCCGCCAGCCGCTGGGCGTCGAGGACTGGCGCCAGATCGCCGGCGAGGACACCGGCTCGATGTTCGAGGTCTGCGCCTGCCTGGGCACGCGATCGCAGGCGCTGCGGCAGTACGGGCGGCTGCTTGGCATGGTGTACCACGGCTGCGACGACGTCGGCGACGTGCGCGGCGCGCAGGCGCTGGGCGGCGGCGGCAAGGAAGACCTGCGCGACGGCATCCTCACGCTGCCGGCGGCGCTGGCCATCCGCGACCCCGAGCTGCGCACGATCTTCTGCAAGCCGCAGCCCAGCGATGCCGAGCTCGACCTGCTGGCGCGCGCCAACGCCGACCAGCTCGACGAGGCCGAGCGCGTGCTCGACGGGCTGGCGCAGGAGGCGGTGGAGCAGGCCCGGCGGCATGCGCGCGACCCGGAGCGGTTGATCGCGCTGGTGGAGCACACGCGGCGCTTGTCGCGGCTGTAGGGCGCCGCGGCACGCGTGCAGGCGTGAGGATGCCCGGCCTCAGCCGCGCGCCGCCCGCGCCAGCCGCACCTCGACCCGCAGCCCGCGCCCGTCGAAGCCATCGTCCAGCGTGACCTCGGCCGCATGCTGGGCGGCGGCGCGTTGCACGATCGTCAAGCCGAGTCCGCTGCCGGGCACGTCCTGGTCGGGCGGGCGGTAGAAGCGCTCGAACACCTTGGTCCGCAGCGCTGCCGGAATGCCCGGCCCCTGGTCGGTGACGGCGATGCGCACCGCGTCGTCGTCGGCCCGCAGCTCGACGACGACGCGGCTGCCCGAGGGCGAGTACTTGACCGCGTTGTCCAGCAGGTTGTCGATCAGCGAGCCCATCGTCTCGCGGTGCAGCGGCAGCAGGCAGTCGGCCGGTGCCAGCAGCTCGATCTCGATGCCGCGGCGCTGCGCCAGGTCGGCGGCGAGCACGATGCGGTCGCGCAGCAGGCCGACCAGATCGACCGGGCGCCGGTCCAGCATCAGCGGGTCGGCCTCGGAGCGCGCCAGCGACAGCACCTGGTGCACCATGTGCCCGGCCTGGCCCACGCCGTCGGCCAGGCGCTGGCGCGCGGCCTCGCGCCGGCCGGCGTCGTCGCTGGCCAGCGTGTCGGCATTGGCCTGGATCACCGCCAGCGGCGTCTTCAGCCCGTGCGCGGCATTGAGCAGGAAGTCGCGCTCGCGCTCCTGGTGCTCACGCAGCCGCGCCAGCAGCGCGTTCACCGCATCGACCACCGGCGCCAGCTCGACATAGGGCGACGGCGGCAGCGGCGTCAGGTTGCCCGGCATACGCCCGGCGATCTGCTGGCCGACGCGGCGCAGCGGCCGGAAGCCCAGCCGCAGCACCAGCCAGGCGGTGAGCGCCAGCACCGGCAGGCTCAGGAAGAAGGGCCGGCTGTAGTAGGTGAGCCCTTCCAGGCCGAAGTGCCAGTCGCCCGGCATTTCCTGCCAGCGACGCACGCGCAGCTTCTGCTCGGGCAGCGCGAGCTCGACGTAGAGCCAGTCGCGATCGCTCGCCTGCTGCGCCGGATCGGGCGGCTTGCGGCGGCCGAGGTCGGGCGATGCGTACTGGTGGATCAGCGCGCCGTCGCGCAGCACCTGCAGCAGGATGGTCGGCGGCTCGTAGCCCATGTCCTGCCATTCCTGCGCTCGCAGCCGCTCCAGCGCGGGCAGGCCGGTCGTGCCCGCCCCCTGGCGCAGCTGCAGCAGCACGTGCTCGGCCCAGACGCGGTTCCAGGCCTGGCCGTTGCGGGCCTGCACGACCTTGACGTAGTAGACCTCGTTGATCATCAGCGCACACCAGACGGCGAGCGCGGCACCGATGAAGACGGCGAGCGTGCGCTTGAAGAGCGAGCGGGTCGGAGCGGGCAGGCTCACGGTTCCACCGCGTAGCCCACGCCCCGCACGGTGCGGATGTAGCCCTCGCCGATCTTCTTGCGCAGGTTGGCCATGTGCACGTCCAGCGCGTGGCCGTCGCTGCCCGGCAGGGCGCGCACTTCCAGCTCGCGCCGCGTCAGCACGCGGTCGGTGAACTTCAGCAGCGTGGCCAGCAGCTCGAACTCGGTCTTCGACAAGGCCACCGGCACGCCGGCGCGCGTCACGCGGCGGCGCTTCTCGTCCAGCACCAGGTCGCGCGCCGTCCACAGCCCGGAATCGTCCTCGCCGCCCAGGCCCGCGCGGCGCGCCACGGCGCGCAGCCGCGCCAGCAGCTCGGCACCGACGAAGGGTTTCACCAGGTAGTCGTCGGCGCCGCTGTCCAGGCCCTGCAGCCGGTCCTCGATGCCGTCGCGCGCGGTGATCACGATCACCGGCATCTGGCGGTCGTGCTGGCGCACGTGGCGCAGCAGGTCCAGGCCGTCGCCGTCGGGCAGCCCCAGGTCGAGCAGCAGCGCGTCGGGCCGCTGCTCGTCGAACCAGAAGCGCGCGTCGGCGACGCGGCGCACCCACAGTGCATCGTGGCCGCCGTCCTGCAGCACGGCCTGCAGCGAGCGGCCGAGCGTCAGGTCGTCCTCGACCAGGCACACCTTCATCGGGGAAACCTCCTGAGCGGATTCTGCCGGACCGGTTCGCCGGGCCGGCGCGGCGCCTTGAGCCAATCTTGAGACGGCGCTGAACGAACCCCGAGGCGGCGCGCACGATCATCCGGCCGCACCACTGGAGGGTTATTCGATGAAGGTTTCCGTCGCCCCGGCACAGCCGGCCTGGGTTCCTCATGTCATTCGGCTGGCCGTGTGCAGCCTGCTCGCAGGCTCGGCCGGCATTCGGGCGCAGACCGCCGCCCCTGCCGACAAGCCGGTGCAGCCCGCGGCCACCGCCGACAAGACGGCCCCGGGTGAGCTGCCCACCGTCACCGTGACGGCCACGCGCACGACGACCAACCTGTTGAAGACGCCGGTCGCGGTGACGGCGCTGAGCGCCGACGACCTGGTGCGCGACAACGTCAAGGACCTGATGGACCTGAGCGGCATGGTGCCCAACCTGCAGCTCGGCCTGTCGAACGGCGATTCGGGCGTGCTGGCGGCGATCCGCGGCGTGACCTCGACCAACTTCACCGAGATCGGCGATCCGGCGGTCGGCATCCACATCGACGGCATCTACACGCCGCGCCCGCAGGGCTCGCTGGCGCTGATGTTCGACCTGGATCAGGTGGAAGTGCTGCGCGGCGCGCAGGGCACGCTGTTCGGCCGCAATTCGACGGCCGGCGTCATCAACATCATCCCGGCCAAGCCCGAGTTCAAGACCCACCACGGCTGGGCCTCGCTGCAGCTGGGCAACTACAAGGGCCAGCAGCTGCGCGCGGTCTACAACCTCGGCGTGAGCGAGAACTTCGCGCTGCGCGCGGCGGTGATGGTGGACAAGCGCGACAGCTACCTGAGCCAGGAGCAGGACCTGCGCGACCGCGGCGCGAAGCTGCCGGATGCGGCCGGCGTGGGCCACTTCACGCCCGACGGCAAGCCCGACACCGACCAGCGCCTGAACCGCAAGCTCTCGCCGTCGGAGTACTACAACAACTCCGACCAGCAGGGCCTGCGCCTGACGGGCCGCTGGGCGATCACCAAAAACCTCGAGTGGACTTCGGGTGTCGAGCACTACGCCAACCGCGGCGCCGGCGACATCGGCCTGAAGGACTGCAAGATGGCCGCCGGCACGCCCTGGGCCTGCGGCCCCGAGGGCCAGTGGCACGCCATCATCAACGTGCCGGGCAAGATCGACATGACGATCGACACCTGGCGCAACCAGCTGTCGTGGAAGCTCGGCGACAGCACCGAGCTCGGCTACAAGTTCGCCTACGCCAAGCAGCGCCGCTACCAGCAGCACGACGACGACGGCGGCCAGCGCTGGCTCGACAGCGAGGTCGGCACGATGTTCGAGTGGGGCAACTGGGGCCGCCAGCACGCCATCGACTGGGCCAGCTACACGCTGAAGTCGAACTACCGCTCGACCGTGCACGAGCTGCAGCTGAAACAGCAGGGTGCCGACTGGCGCTACGTGGCGGGCCTGTTCAGCCTGAACGAGAAGAACGCGATCGACTTCGCGCAGGACAACCTGGTGGCGGCGCCCTACGCGATGCCGCAGGGCCAGTACTACGCGCAGCCGGACCGGCGCATCGCGTCGAAGGCCGTCTTCATCCAGGGCGACAAGCTGCTGGCCAAGGACCTCACCGGCACGCTCGGCCTGCGCTTCACGCGTGACCGCCGCAGTGACGTGGGCGGCATCAGCGCGGGCCTGTGGGACGCCAGCGAGCCCTGGTACTACAACGGCCTGTACAAGCCGCCCGTGGCGCCCGGCCTGGGCACGCCGCACAACGGCACGGACCTCACGTTCGGCATGGGCCCGTTCGCCGGCCTGGGTGTCTACCCGGTGCCGACCGAGAACACCCACAGCGCGAACTGGAGCAAGACCACCTGGCGCGGCGGGCTGCAGTACGACATCGACAAGACGCGCATGCTGTTCGTGTCGCTGGCCACCGGCTACCGGCCGGGCGGCTTCGGCGACAAGTTCGACACCTGCGGCGGCGGCACCTGCACCGACGGCAGCACGCAGAAGTACAGCTTCCTCGAGTACGGCCCCGAGACGACCAAGAACCTGGAGGTCGGCTACAAGGGCCGCCACCTCGGCAACAAGCTCGACCTGAGCGCGGTTGCCTTCTTCACCAAGTACCAGGGCATGCACGTGACCGGCACCAACGCGGTCGGCCAGCGCAAGCTGCGCGACGGCGAGACCTGCCCCGACTGGAACCCGGCCTGCGACATCGTTGCCGCGTGGAAGACCGAGAACATCGGCGACGCCGACATTCGCGGCCTGGAGCTCGAGTTCAAGGCGCTGCCTTGGGGCCAGGGCAAGCTGTCCGGCTTCCTTGCGCTGCTCGACACCAAGGTCAAGTCGTACCCGACCTACGACGACAACTGGATGTGCGGCTACCGCGCGCAGTTCAACGCCGAGCCCTGCGCGCCGGTCTACCTGGGCGAGGACCCCGCGAAGCGCGGCCGCGCGATCCGCGACGTGCGCGGCCACCAGCTGCCCTATGCGCCAAAGTACGCGGTGGGTCTGAACTACACGCACGACTTCGCGATCGGCAGCGCGCTGACGCTGTCGCCGACGATCGGCGCGCGCTGGCAGAGCAAGATGTATTTCACCGTGCGCAACCTCGACAACCCGGTGATCGGCGACTACCAGGACGCCTACACGAACTGGAACGCGTCGGTGCGCCTGGCGCCGTCCGACGGCAAGTGGGACCTCGAGTTCTGGGGCACGAACCTGACCAACAACATCGTCAAGAACTGGATGGGCCAGGGCGCGGCCGGCGGGTACACCTTCAACAGCTACAGCCAGCCGCGCATGGTCGGTGTCAGAGGGACCTGGTACTTCTGATGTCTCGCCTCGCGCTCCCGCGGCTCGCGGCCGGCCGCAGCGCCGCGGTCGACCTCTTCCGCGCGCTGACGGTGCTGGTGATGGTGGTCGTCAACGACTGGTCCGGCGTGCCGGGGCTGCCGGCGTGGGCGGCCCACATGCCGGCCGACGCCGACGCGATGAGCTTCGTCGACGCGGTGTTCCCGGCCTTCCTGTTCATCGTCGGGCTGTCGATCCCGTTCGCGCTGCAGCAGCGGGCCGATGCGGGCCAGGCGCCGGCCGCGGTGCTGCGCCACACGGCGCAGCGGGCCGGGGCGCTCATCGTGCTGGGCCTGTTCATGGTCAACGCCGAGGGTGCGGCGGCGATGCCGCTGCCGGTGGCGGCCTGGGCGCTGGCCGCGTACTTCGGCGTGTTCCTGCTGTGGGGCTCGCTGGGCGGCGGGCCGGCGCTGGCGTGGCCGTGGCGCAGCACAGGCGCCGTGCTGCTGGTGGCGCTGGCGCTGCTGTACCGCGGCGCCGACGGCGCGCCGATGCAGCCGCACTGGTGGGGCATCCTGGGCCTGATCGGCTGGGCCTACCTGCTGGCCTGCGCGGCCTTCGTGGCGGCGCGCGGGCGGCTCGTGCCGCTGCTGCTGGCGCTGGCGCTGTGCGTCGCCTGGTACATCGTGCTCGCGCCGCGGCTGGGGCAGGGCGGGCATGCCACGCACACCGCGATCGTGCTCGCCGGCTGCGTGACGGCCTGCCTGCTGTTCGATGCGCGGCGCCCGCGCGTGGCGGCGGCGCTGGGCTTCGCGGTCGCGCTGGCGCTGCTGGCCAGCGCGCTGCGTCCGGGCTGGAAGGTCTCGAAGATCCACGCCACGCCGAGCTGGGCGCTGTACAGCGCCGCGGCCTGCACCGTCATCGCGCTGCTGCTGCGCTGGAGCCTGCGCCGGGCGCCGGCGGTCGGCGAGCGCCTCGCCGGCGCGCTGGCGCCGGTGGCCGCGAACCCGCTGCTGGCCTACCTGATCCCCTTCGTCGTCGAGGCGTCGATGCAGCTGGCCGGCTGGCAGCGGCCGGCGCTGCTGCGCCACGGTGCGGCCGGCATCGCCACCGCCTTCGTCTACGCGCTGCTGGTGCTGCTGGCCACGCGTTGGCTTGCTGCGCGCGGCGTGCGGCTGCGGCTGTAGGCTCAGGCCATGGACGCCGCCGTGGCGTGGTTCGAGCCAGCCGCCACCGACGACTCGCGCGGCGGCTGGCCGGGGCTGGACGACGGCTGGCTCGGCGATGGCAGCGCGCGCTGGCTCGACGGTGGCGTGGCCGAGGCGACCGACGAGGAACGCAGCGCGCTCGCGCTCGACCCCGGTGCGTGCGTGCTGCGCGCCCGCTGGCTGCAGCAGCGCGGCGGGCGGCCGCTGGCGCTGATCCGCCGCAGCTTGCCACCCCCCGGCGGCGCGCCGGTGCTGGCGCCGGCGGTCGCGCGGCTGATGCTGACCCACGCCGGCCCGCCGGCCGCGCGCTCGCTGCAGCGCGCGAGTGCCACCACCGCCGACGCCGACGAGGCCGCGCTGCTGCGGCTGCGGCGCGGCGCGCCGCTGCTCGTGCTGCGCCAGTGCCGTTATGGTGTCGACGGCCGGCCGATCGAGGTGCGCGCCGCCTTCTGGCGCGCTGAATCCGCCACTGTCCTGATGGAGCTGCGACGTTGAAGTTTCCTGCCTGCCTTTGTGCACTCGCCGCCGCCGCCGGCCTCGCCGGCTGCGGCACCCCGCGCTCGGCCGCGCCCGATGCCGCGCCGTTCCTGCCCACGCCGGCGCAGTTCGAGCGCCTGTTCCCCGAGCGACTGCCGTTCTACGGCTACGAGGGCTTTGCCGCCGCGGTGCGTTCGATGCCCGGCTTCGCGTCGACCGGGCCTGAAGCGCTGCGCCGGCGCGAGATGGCGGCCTTCCTGGGGCAGATCGCGCACGAGTCCGACCGCCTGCGCGCGCTGCGCGAGTACGCGCGCGAGAACTGGGACCACTACTGCCGCAGCGGCGGCGGCGACAGCTGCGCGCCGGGCCGCCAGTACTACGGCCGCGGGCCGATCCAGCTGTCGTGGAACTACCAGTACCGCGCGGCCGGCCAGGCCATCGGCGTCGACCTGTGGAGCGAGCCCGACCTCGTGGCCACCGATCCGAAGATCGCCTGGCAGACGGCCCTCTGGTACTGGATGACGCAGCCCGGCCCGGGCCGCATGACCTCGCACGCGGCGATCGTCGATGGCTTCGGCTTCGGCGAGACGACGCGCAGCATCAACGGCGCGCTGGAATGCGACAAGCCTGCCGACGAAGCGGTGCAGCGCAAGCTCGCGCGCCGCATCGGTTTCTACCGCGAGGCGGCAGCGCTGTTCGAGGTCGACGTCGGCGAGCGGCTGGCGTGCTGACCGCCTACGTCGGCACCTACGCGCCCAACGGCGGCGGCATCCACGCCTTCGGATTCGAACCCGGCGCGCCGCCGCCGCCGCTGGCAGGCGAGGCCCGGGTGGCCGACGGCGACAGCCCGAGCTGGCTAACGGCCAATGCCGCTGGCACGCGGCTGTACGCGGTGCACGAGCTGCACCGCGCGCCGGGCAGCGGGGAGGGCCGCATCAGTAGCTACGAGATCGGCGCCGGCGGCCGCCTGCGGCGGCTGGGCTGCACCAGCTCCGGCGGCGTGCGGCCGGTGCACCTGAGCCTGCATCCGGGCGGCCGCCACGCGTTCGTCGCGCACTACGACAGCGGCGATGTCGCGGTGCTGGGCGTCGACGGCGACGGCTGCATCGGCCCGCTGCTGGAGCGGCGCGCGCTGGCCGAGGCCTGCGGCAACGACGCGCGGCCCGGTCCTGCGCAGGCCGCTCGCGCGCCGCGCGGCAGCTTCGCCTGCAGCGGCCACGACGCGCCGCACGCGCACATCGCCGTGCCCGACCCGAGCGGCCGCTTCCTGCTGTGCACCGACCTCGGGCTCGATGTCCTCGTCGCCTGGCGCTTCGACGCCGGGCGCGGCCGGCTCGAGGCGCCGCGCGCCGTGCGCACGTCGTCCGGCGCCGGGCCACGCCACCTCGTCTTCCACCCGCACGATCCGACGCGGCTGTACCTGCTGAACGAAGAAGCGTCGACGCTGGCCTGGTTGCGTTTCGACGGCGGCGAGCTGCAAGCGCTGGGCGAGGCCAGTTGCCTGCCCGCGGCCTATGCCGGCACCGCCTATGCGTCGGACCTGTGTTGTTCGGCCGACGGCCGCCACCTCTACGCGCTGAACCGCCTGCACGACAGCATCGCGCACTTCACGCTGGCGCCCGACGGCACGCCGCAGCTGCAGGGCACCGAGTGGTGCCGCGGCAGCTACCCGCGCACGCTGCGGCGCGTGCCGGGCGGCGGCCTGGTCGTCTGCAACGAGCGCAGCGATCACCTGGCGTGGTTTCAGATCGGTGGTGATGGCACGCCGCGGTTTGCGGGGCACTACACGGGCGTGGGTGGGGCGGCGTCGGTCGTCTTCGTCGGGACGTGACTCGGCGCGGTCGTCTGCCACGAGACGCCCCGATCAACGACCCCTAATCCCACAAAGCAGCGGCAGCACTTTGTTGCAGACCCGCCGGTAACCCCCGGGCATCATTTGTAAGTTCGACGAAAACAGCCGGATTCACCGGCCCGTCCTGGGGGAGTTCCATGTTCAGCAGAGGCGCACGCTCCGGCGTGGGCGCAGCCGTGCCCGCGCCGATTCCGATGGCGATCGATCCGTGTTCATGCCAGCGCGCACGCGGCTGCCGCCATGCCTGACTACGCGCTCGGCAACGCGCCGCCGCGCGCGCAATCGGACATCGGCTCGGGCCCCTGGTGCTCGGAGCAACAGACGGCGCGCTTCCTGCTGTACAAGCGCGCGCTCGAAGCGGCGCTGGACACCCACGCCCTGACGCTGTCGCCCGGCCCCGACGCGGTGCGCCACATGCGGCACTACCTGAACAACACCGGCCAGGACTTGCCGGTGGACGTCGCTGCGCTGATGGACCGGTCGGCGCAACTGAGCAAGCAGTACGTCAGCGAGCTGGCCGACGCCCAGGCCTTCGCGCAGACGCTGGCGGTGGGCCGGCATCACATCCACTCGACGCGGCTGGCCCAGGGCTACTTCCGCCAGAGCCAGGACGCCAACCTCTTCTTCGCCATCGGCGGCTACTCGTACTGGGGCCAGGCCAGCGTCACCGTGGCGGACGACGAGCAGGCCGGCAAGCGCTACGAGATGGACTTCAGCTTCGAGTTCTTCGACCGCTACAACTGGGACGGCGGCAAGCAGGTCACGCTGGCCGGGGTGATCATCACCGACGCCTTCATGCAGAACTTCCACCGCCAGTGCTACGCGCGCGAATACGACCTGCGCGGCACGCTGACGCAGCGGCTGCGCTGGGCGCACGGACATCCGGCGCAGGGGGTGCACGCCCGCTCCACGCAGGCGTCGGGCACGCAGGCGCGGCCATGAGTCAAGTCGTGCAGCGCTGGCTTGTCGCCTTGCTCGTCGTGCTGCTGGCCGCTTCGGTCGGCTTCAACCTGCTGCTCTATCCGAAGGCGCGCCAGCACACCCGCCTGGTCGCCGTGAGTTGGGGTGACGGCCCGGGCGCGCCCGCGCTGTATGGCGCCTATGTCTGGGTCGACGGCGACGCGCCGCAGATGCGGGCCTTGCTCACCGTCTTCATCGACCGCCCGAGCCTGTGGGCCAGCTATGAACACGAGACGCGCGTGCTCGGCCCGGTCGACAGCCCCGAACAGGCGGTGCAGCAGTGGGGCCGGCTGCGCTGGGATGGCGAGGGCCTGCACGTCGGCATCCCCCCGCGCGCCGTGACGATCCCGGCGTCCGAACTCCAGCGGCACCGCTAGCGCCCACACGCCACATCACATGAACCACGCCGACTTCAAAGCCCTCACGCTCGCCGACCAGCACCACCGCTTCCTGCGGATGTGCTTTCCGAAGGGGGACGGTCCCGCCGCAGTGCTGCTGCCCCAGGAGCTGCAAGCCTTCGAGTGCATCGGCCGCGACTTCGAGTTCAGCGTGCAGGTCATCTCCGACGACGCCAGCCTGGAATTCAAGGGCCTGCTCGGCCGCATGGTCACCGTCTCGCTGCACCGGGAGGACGGCAGCCGGCGCCATTTCAACGGCTACGTCTTCGGCTTCAGCCTGCGCGAGGTGGATGGCGGCCTGGCCCATTACGACATGCTGCTGCGCCCGTGGGTGGCCTACCTGGCGCTGCGGCGCGACAACTACCTCTTCCACGGCAAGACCCTGTGCGAGCAGACCGCCGAGATATTCGCGGACTACCCGCAGCACGACTGGGAGTGGCGCGTCAACGTCGACGACCCGGCGATGACCGACGCCTGCCAGTTCCAGGAGAGCGACCACAACTACCTGCACCGGCGCTGGGAGGCGCTGGGCCTGCACTACTGGTACGAGCACCGCGAAGACGGCCACACGCTGGTGCTGTGCGACGACAGCCTCGTGCACAGTGCGCCGGTCGATGGCGAGCCGACGATGAAGTGGCAGGCGGAGGCCGGCAGCCGCGAGGACGACGGCGTGTTGCGCTTCAATCCGCTGCGCACGGTCGCCGCCAGCCGCTACAGCCTGGCCAGCTTCGACTTCAAGAACCCGCACCCGCGCCTGACCGACACGCCCACGCTCAACCAGCAGGGCGACGTTCCGGCCCTCGAGGTCTACGACTGGGGCGGCGCCTACGGCTTCAAGGACGCAGGCGACGGCAGCCGCGTCAGCCGCCTGCGCATGGAAGCGATCGAGGCCCATGCCAAGCGCTTCGAGGCCCGCAGCAACGAGCGCTGCGCGCAGCCGCACCGGCACTTCACGCTCACCGGCCACTACGAGCACGGCGGCGAAGATGCCCAGTTCCTGATCCTGCAGGTGCAGCACCACGCGCGCAACAACTACGCCAGCTTGGGCGCCGGCGGGCCGGCTTCGCACTACGAGAACCACTTCGTGTGCCTGCGCAAGAAGATTCCGTGGCGCGTGCTGCCCGGCTTCAACAGCACCGAGCCGAAGATCTTCGGCGTGCAGACCGCCATCGTCGTCGGCCCGGCGGGCGAGGAGATTCACACCGACGAGTACGGCCGCGTGCGGGTGCAGTTCCACTGGGACCGCGTCGGCGCGTTCGACGAACGCTCATCGGCCTGGGTGCGCGTGGCCAGCCTCTGGGCCGGCAGCAACTTCGGCGGCATCGCGATCCCGCGCATCGGCCAGGAAGTGGTGGTGCAGTGGCTCGATGGCAATCCCGACCGGCCGCTGATCACCGGCAGCGTCTACAACCAGGCCAACATGCCGCCTTGGGGCCTGCCGGGCGCCCAGCGCCAGACCGGCCTGCTGAGCCGCTCCACGCCGGGGGGCGGCTACGGCAACGCCAACGCATTGCGCTTCGACGACACCGGCGGCCAGGAAGAAGTGTGGCTGCACGCCGAGCTCGACCAGCGCATCGAGGTCGAGCGTGACGAGAGCCACTGGGTCGGCCGCGACCGCACGAAGACCATCGACCGCGACGAGACCGTGCACGTCAAGCACGACCGCACCGAGACCGTCGACAACGACGAGACGATCACGGTCCATAACAACCGGACGGAGCGGGTCGATCACAACGAGAAGATCAGCATCGGCGACAACCGCACGGAGGATGTCGGGCAGAACGAGACCATCTCCATCGGCGCCAACCGCACCGAGGACGTGGGGCAGAACGAGACGATCAGCATCGGGCAGAACCGCAGCGAGACGGTGGGGCAGAACGAATCGATCAACATCGGCCAGAACCAGAGCGTGACGATCGGCGACAACCGCTCGGTGACCATCGGCGGCATGAAGACCGAGACGGTGGCCAAGGCCAAGGCCGAGAGCATCGGCCTGGCCAAGGCGCTGAGCATCGGCGCGGCCTACCAGGTCTCGGTGGGCGGCGCGATGAACACCACCGTCGGGCTGCTCCAGGCCGAGCAGGTGGGCATCTCCAAGGACGTCAAGGTCGGCACCAGCTACACCATCACCGCCGGCAGCGAGTTCAAGATCGTCGTCGGCGCCGCGAGCTTCACGATGCGCGCCGACGGCACGATCACGATCAGCGGCAAGGACATCGTGCTGCAGGCCTCAGGTGACATCACCGGCAAGGCCGACGCGAACATCGCACTGAAGGCGACGCAGATCGATGCCAACTAGCACCGCCGGCGCCCTGGCCCACGGCACCCTCGATCGCCTGGCCGAGCACTACACCGACAAGCTGGGCCTGAACTGGCGCCGCCGCGCGAAGCTGCTGGCCTCGCCCTGCAGCGACTTCGCTGACCTGGCCGACTGGGACGCGCGGCTCGATGTCGCGCTGGAGGCCCTGCGGCTGCTGGGGCCTACCGCGCAACAGCACATGACACGCTGCCTGAACCTGCCCATCAATGCGGGCGAAGCGTTCGCCTTGCTGTGCCATGCGCTGCGCTCGGGACTGGCCGGCCTGGCGCAGGCCACGTCCGCCGTGGCGCGCAGCTTGCCCGGACTGCACGGCGCGCTGGTCGCCGCAATGGAGTGGAGCGAAGCCACGCCGCTGTGGCTGCAGACGGCCGCGTCGCTGCCGCTGGCCGCGCGCTTCGATCTGCTGGCCACTCGCCATCGCGACGCGCCGCAACTGCTGGCCGCGGCCTTCGATGCGCTGCGCGCCGAAGGCCCGGCGTCCGAGGCGTTGCCGGCGGCGCTGCGTTGCCTGCGATACCAGGGCGATGCGGCGCTGGCACAGGCAGCCGTTCATCACCTCGACGCCGGCAACAGCGACCGGCTGCGCCGCGTCGCAGCGCAAGCGGTGCTGGCACTGGCGCCCCCGGACCTGCATGCGCCGGCCGTCACCGCGCTGCTGGCGCTGGTGGAAGACGAAGGCCCACAGCGCGAGGCCGCCGCGCGGTGCCTGGCCTTGCACGCACCGGCGTCTCTGTTCCCACTATTGACCGCGCTGCGGCAGCGCCCGGGCGGCGAAGCCACCACGCGCCTCTACCTGCAGTCGCTGGGCTGGGCGGGTGACATGGGCGCGGTGCCGCGCCTCATCGAACAGCTCGATCACCCGTCGCACGCCCGGATTGCTGCCGCGTCGATTCGGCAGCTCACCGGCCTGGACCCGGTGCGCGACGGCTGGCAGGGCGAAGCGCTGGTCTCCGGCGTTGCGCCGGCCGACGATGCCCAGTCGTCGACGATCCCGCCACCCGATCCCGACGCGGGCCTGCCCTGGCCGTCGCGTCCCGCGTTCGTCGCGCTGTGGCGTCACGCCCGTGCTCGCTTCATTGGTGCGCCGACGTGGCTCGGTGGCCGTCCGGCCACGGCCGGGCACCTGCACGACGTGCTGCGCCACGGTCCGCTGGCCTGGCGACCGCTGGCGGCAGCGCGCCTGCAGCGCCTGGGCGGCGGTGCGCTGCTTCCCACCCGACTGCCGGCGCGGGCCCAAGCCGCGCTGATGTCGACCTGATCCCGACCTGGATTGCCCCGAGGACCTGCCGTGGACCGAGACCCCGTCACCACCCTGCGCGAAGTCGCGCCCAGCAGCGCCGCGGAGCCGAACGTCGTGCACGCCGACGTGGTCGTCGAGGCGCGCAACAGCCTCACGCTGCGCTGCGGCAAGTCCAGCATCACGCTGCATCCCAACGGCAAGATCGTGCTGCGCGGCGAATACATCCTGAGCGATGCCGAGGGCATCAACCGCATCGCCGGCGGGCAGATCGAACTGAACTGAGCCGGCCCGCCTAGCAGCGATGTGGAGCGTCGACAACAAGACCGCCTATGCGGCGGCGGGCGGATGGATCCGCGACCGTGACGGCGCCGAGGTGTGGATCGTCGCCATCAAGGCCACCTACGACATCCTGCCCGGCGGCACGCTGCGTCTGGCCGATGCGCAGGTGCCCGTGCACCGGGCCGCGCTGCCGCAGCCCGGACTGCAGAGCCTGCTCAGCGACACCGACCTGGGGCCGCCGCGCCCGGCCACCGACGTGCTGCTGGTCGGCTGCGCGCATGCACCGTCGGGCGAACCGGTCCAGGAGCTCGATGTCGCCTGGCGTGTCGGACCGATCAAGCGCCGCGCCCGCGTGGTGGGTGACCGCAGTGTTGGACACGGCTTGCTCGGCGGCGCACTCGGCGGCTGGTTCGCCGGCTTGCCCAGAGGCACCGAAGCCTTCGAGCGCATGCCGCTGACCTGGGAACGCGCGCAGGTCGACGCCGACGCCAACCCCATCGGCTGCGGCCGCACCCCGGGCAACGACGGCCGGATCGCACTGCCCAACGTGATGGCACCGGGGCGGCCGGTCGTCCTGCCGGGCAGCAGCGCCCGGCCGATCGGGTTCGGGCCGATCGCCAGCCACTGGCAGCCGCGCAACCGCCATGGCGGCACCTACGACAAACATTGGCAACACACGCGCAGCCCGCTGCTGCCCGAAGACCTCGATCCGCGCCACTGGCAATGCGCCGTGCCCGAGCAGCAGGCGAAGCCGCACCTGCGCGGGGGCGAGCCGGTGGCTTTGATGAACCTGACGCCTGCGGGCTTCGCGCCGGACGGGCGCGTGGCCTTCACGCTGCCGCGCCTGTCGCTGTCGTTCGAGACGCGCTTCTACGACGGCAGCATCGAACGCAGCCGGTCGGTCATCCATTGCGTGGTGCTGGACACGCATGACCGGCCGCGACTGAGCGTGGTGCATCACATGAGCCTGCCGTGCCACCCGAAGGTGAACCTGCTGGATCGGACGATCGTGCGGGAGAAGCGCAGGCCGTTGGATCGGCCATGGCAGGCAAACGACGCGGCCGCCGCGGCAGGCGCCTTCGACGGCCTGGCCGGCGCGGTGGAAGCATCGTGAACGCTCCGGCTGCCATCGTCGGCGCGTCGTGCCACTTCGCCTCCGCGCCCACGCTGCCGCTGGCCGACGTGGCGGTCCGGGCGCCGCTCGCTCTGCTGAGTCGGCATCCGTTCTTCGTCGATCGGGGTGGCATGCGTGTGCGCGTCAACGCGGTGTTCGATCTGGAGCCGGAGTTCAGTGCCAAGCGCTGGTGCACGCTGGCCCGCGCCGCACTGGGCGAGCTGGCCGACACGCTGGCCGTGCAGGGCTTGCTTCCGAAACGCAGGGGATCCTGCGCACTCTGGCTCGTGCTGCCGCCCGGCGAACGCGCCGGCGTGCCGGCCGACCTCGCCGACCGCTTGCGCCTGGCGCTGCAGGACGAGCGTTTCGGCTGGACCAAGGTTCACACGATGCGTGGCGGGCATGCCGCAGGTGTTCACGCGTTGCGCCAGGCTGCGCAGGCCGACGGCTCCCTGGGAGTGGTGCTGGGCGTTGACTGTTGGGGCCACCCTCACGCGCTGCAATGGCTCGAAGAACACGGCCTGCTGCACGGAGCGCATGCGCTGCATGAGGCGCGCTTTCGGCCGAACCCCTACGGACGTGTGCCCGGCGAAGCCGCCGCGGCTGTCGCGATCTTGCCAGGCGCAGGCCGGCGGGCACGGTGGGGTCGCACCACGGTCTCCAAACCCGCTGCGCCGCCATGGGCCATGCTGAGCGGATCGGCGCTGGCGGAAGAAGGCCACACCTGGGACGCATCCACGCCGTGTCTCGGCGCCGGACTGACGAGGGCGGCGCTGGGCGCATTGGACGCAGCGCGGGTGCCCGTCGGGGCAGTGCAACACGTCAGCACCGACCTCAACGGCGAACCCTACCGCACCGACGAGTTCGGATTCACGGCACTGCAGCTGGCGGCGCGACTGGCGCCTGGATGGAAGCGCAGTGCGCACACGCTGGTCACAGGCGACGTCGGCTCGGCCAGCGTCGTGCTGCAGACGGCCCTGGCCGCGTACTCGATGTACCGGGAGCGCGATCCGCGCAGCGCTGTTGCCACGCGGCTCATCCTCAGCACTTCTGACGACACGCTGCGCGCGGCCCTGGCCCTCACTTCTGCACCGATCAGCGTGCCATGACGATCACCATCAATGTCAACGGCCTGACGCTGTGTCACCGCGCCAGCGAGGGCATCAGCCGGAACACCCTTCCCGACGTGTGCAAGACGCCACCCAAGGGCGTCCCGATTCCGTACGCGAACATCGCGTACTCCAAAGACCTGGCCAAGGGCACCACGACCGTGTTCGCCGACGGCGGCAACATGATCGCCAACTACGGCAGCATCTTCGCCAAGAGCATCGGCGACGAGCCGGGCTCGATGGGTGGTGTCAAGTCCGGCACGCATCTGGCCGAAGCCGACTTCATCAGCCACTCCTTCGACGTGTTCTTCGAAGGCAAGGCGGCATGCCGTCTGACCGACAAGATGTTCATGAATCACCGCAATACGGTGAATCTGGCGGGACTGCTGCAGCCGCACTTGTCTGGATACACCGGCAATGACCTGACCATGAAGGCGGCCTGCGAAGTCTTCTGCACCGTGCGGCAGGAAGGCATGGACGCCAAGTCGAAGACCCCTCCGGACAAGCGCTTCGACTACTCGAACCGGGCGCGCGAATTGTCCGAGAAGCACAGCGGTCTCTCCGGGCTGGCCAAGGAGGGAAAGTTCCTGCACGCCACCAAGATCGGAGGCCTTGCGGACAACGCGGCCAAGGCAGCCGGCAAGGCCGCCGTCGGTCTCGACGCGATCAAGAGCAGGCTGATGAAGACGGCACTGGCTACCGCTGCTAAGAAAACCGGCGAGAAGTTCGCTCGCAGCGCCGGGCGGCGGCTCATCATGAAGTTCATCCCAGGCTTGAACGTCCTCAGCACCGCGGCCGATGTGATAGAGATCGGCATGGCCGCGTACGATGCAGTGCAGGAGGTCGGGAAGCTGCTCCAGGCCTACGATTCGAGCAAGTTCAATACCTACGAGATCAAGCCCGACTTGGCCAAGGTCGATCCGGTGACCGGCAAGCCGACCGAGATCTACGACTACAAGTTCGATCGGCCTGGCATGGTGGATGGGAACGGCGACAAGGTCGGTTCGTACAAGGACAAGTGGCAGGATGGACAGAAGGAGTTGTACGACGATGCCGTTGGCAACGAAAACGTCCACCAGGTGAACAACAAGGAGTGCAAATGCAAGTCAAAGTAGGTCAGGAGTCACTTGTGGGCAGCGAATACGACAAGCTGCGGCAGTTCAACGAGGTATGGGAAGGCCGACGGCTCTTCACCGCATGCATCGAGTTCATGCTCTGGTATGAACTCGCCGAGAACGTCGAGAACGGGCGAGGCCTGCCGGAGTCGGAGAAGAGCTATTGGGCAATGGTCGACGCCATTCGCCCACGAATCACCTTCTATGCCACCGGAGTCGATGGCCAACGGCGCAAACTCAAGAAGGACTCATTCGACCTATTTCCGCACACCTTGCGCTTGACCGAGCCGAACAATATCGCCGGACGCAACATGATCACCATGTTGCAGGGCACCGAAGACGACGAGTCCGACGTGTTCTTGCAGGGCTACCTGTGGGAGTGTTGCTTCCAACGATTCGGTCTGCGCATTGAAGAGGTGATGAACGACCCCGAAGCCTTCGTTCAGCGGTGCGTACAGGTCGTAGCGGGCATCAAGTTCAAGTCCGGCATCGGGGGGTTCTCGATGAATTACGAGGACGTGTATATCAACAGCAACATCCACCTGTGCGACCCCATCGTCGGCCGCTTCCCCGGAGTGAACGTCATCAACCCCTGGCGCTACCGCGACCTCGACGGCGTACCGACGGTCAACTGGCTGACCCTGGTGAGCACGGCGGATCTCGCCCGCCTGGGCGGCTGGGACGCCGTGGCGGCACAGGTGAAGGCACCGATCGTGATGCACCGGTTGCCGCATGGGGCCTTGCTCCAGGCCGGCCCCAGGCCACTCCTTGGCGACGTGAACGAGCAGGAACGACTGGATACCTACCATGAGGTCGGCAGGCTGCTGGCTCCAGTCAGGTCCACGACTGAAGTCCAGTCAAAGCTCGGTGGAGGCCGGCTGGAAGCCACACGTTGGATGCATCGCTTCTTCAGACCGCAGGCATAGCGAATGGCCATGAACGACTTGCCGTTCAGCACGGAGCTGAACCTGCCCCGCGAGCCCTTCTCAGGCCACGTGCGCTTGCTGCTGGTTCCCCTGCCGGAGGGCGAACCGCCCTCCGTGGACTTGGCGCTCGAGTACAACGGCACTCGCAGCGTGCTCGCGCTTTTCGGTGCGGCGGTCAACGCGCAGATGTTCAATCGCAGTGACGACGTGGTGTCGGCATGGCGGGCCGATCCACCGTCCATCGAAGCGCGAACGTTCGGGATCGAACTACAGGCCCGCGTCGAGAACCTTCCCCTGTACGCCTGGGCCCATCTGCTGGCGCTGCTGCGCAAGAACCACGACGCGCTGGAGCCGCTGCAGTCGGCGAGCATCACCGCCGAGGGCGCGCACGGCGAGCTGCCGGTTGGCGATGTGGTCAATGTCGTGCCGCAGGACCTGCGCGCCGACGAGCCGCCGTTCGAGTGGGAAGCCGTCGGCGCCGAGAAGTCGCGCAACATCAGCCTGGAGATGTTGTTCCGCGACCCGGTCGAACCTGGCGTGCACGAGCGGGTGGAGGACGATCTGTCGGTGTGGTTGCAGATGATCATCCTGGGCGCGTTCGACCTGGAATTCGAAGAAGCGGACGACCTGGATCCGCTGGGCACTGTCAAGTCCACGTCGCCCTACCGCATCGAGTGCTTCGTTCCGTACTACACGGGCGATATGTCGGGCTTCGTGGCGTTGGAGAACTGGTTGCGGCACATGCACCGACAAGGCCAGGCCCTCGAAGAGGCGGGCCTGCAATGAAACGCCCGCTTGCTCGCAGTTGGATCGGCCGCGGCTTCCTTATCGGCCTCGGAATGGTGGTGCCGTTGGCAATGGCCGCTCTCCTGAACGAGGTCATGAGCATGGCCATGTTCGAGCTCTCGTTCAAGGAGCGCATCTATCGCGCCGTGAGGGACGCCAGCGGCAACCTGCATCCCATCGGGGACCTGCGTGTGTTGCCGTTCGAGCGCGTGAAACACGGCGATGGGGAGACGACGCTGCGCGGTGCCATCGAGAACACGGGCGACAGGACGATCGCGACGTTCGAAGTCGAGGTGGAATTCTTCGATCAGGAAGCGAAATTCCTTGGGGAGTGCACGAAGTCGTTCCGCACGCAACTCGTGCCCAAGCATGTCGAGAACGTGCTGGTGACGTGCGGTGGCAGGTTCGATGGTCCGATCCCCGAGCATGTCTCGTTCAAGGTCAGGGCCATCCAGGCCACCTCCCTTTGAGCCGCAGCCGACTCACGGCACGGGAGCGCGCGCCGAATCGGTCGTCATCGCGGGAATGACGAGTCCGGCTTCAGCGCTCGAACACCCAGCCCAAGCCGAGTGACCACCACGCCGGCGCATCGTCGTCCATGCCGCGGGCGCGGCTGAAGTCGACGTTCAGCGCAGGCGTCAGCGCCCAGCGCGCGCCGGCCCGCCAGTAGTCCGTGCGGCCTTCCCGAAAGCCCTCGCCGACGAACGACCAAGCCGTCACTGGCGTCCATTCCAGCGCAGCACCCGCGCGCGCACTGTCAGCCTCGTGGTGCCGGAAATCGCGCCCGACGTTGACATGCAAGCGACCGCATGCCGCCGGTTTCCCGATCGCCCCAAACCTCCACCTGGCACTGCCCCGGCTCGAGCAGCGCGGCATCGTCCACCCCGTGATGGCCGCCGGCGGCATGGGCCGTTGATCCGAACCCGCCGGCCAGCAGCACGAGAAGGAACCGCCGCTTCACGCGTTCCCCTGCGACCCCCGGTGCGCCCACCCCGTGATGCGCTTCTCCAGCACCGAGAACAGCTCGTACATCCCCATCGCCATCGCGCCGACGACCACCAGCCCGGCGAAGGCCAAACCCATCTGCATCGCAGAGCCGGCCGAGACCAGCAGGTAGCCGATGCCTTCGTTGCTGGCGGTCATCTCGCTGACGGTGGTGCCGACGAAGGCCAGCGTGATCGCCACCTTCAGCGAGCCGAAGAAGTACGGCATCGAGCGCGGCAGGCCGACCTTGACCAGCACGTCCCAGCGCCTGGCGCCGAGCACGCGCAGCACGTCTTCCAGCTCGGGCTCGAGCGTCGCCAGGCCGGTGGCGATGTTGACGGTGATCGGGAAGAACGAGATCAGGAACGCGGTGAGGATCGCCGGACCGATGCCGATGCCCAGCCAGACAACGAGGATCGGCACGAAGGCGGCCTTGGGCAGCGCGTTGAATCCGGTCATCAGCGGATAGATGGCGGCATAGGCCAGCCGCGAGCTGCCGATCAGGAAGCCCAGCAGCACGCCGACGACGATGGCGATCGCGAAGCCGGCCATCGTGACCCAGTAGGTGCGCCACGCGTGCTTGGCGATCTCGCCCTTGAATTCGACGAACTGCGCCCAGATGCGCGCCGGGCTCGGGAAGATGAACTCGCTGACGTTGAAGGCCGTGCAGATCAGCTGCCACAGCACGATCACCGCCAGCAGCAGCGCCCACGGCGCCCAGGCTTCGAGTTGCCGCGGCTTCATCACGACGCCGCCTTCGCGAAGACGTTGCGCACCGCGCCGATGTGGCCGCGCAGTTCGTGCACGATGTCGGTGAACATGGCCGAGTAAGTAACTTCCAAGTCGCGCGGCCGCGGCAGCTCGATCTCGCGCCGCACGACGAAGCGGCCCGGGCTCTTGCTCATCACGTACACGGTGTCGGCGAGGAACACGCTCTCGCGCAGGTCGTGCGTCACGAGGATCACGTTGAAGCGCTGCGCCGCCTGCAGGTCGCGCAGCGTGCACCACAGCTCTTCGCGGGTGAAGGCGTCGAGCGCGCCGAAGGGCTCGTCGAGCAGCAGCATCTTCGGCTCGTGGATCAGCGCGCGGCAGATGCTGGCGCGCTGCTGCATGCCGCCGGAGAGCTGCCACGGAAACTTGTCCTCGTAGCCGCCTAAGCCCACGTTCTGCAGCAGCGCGCGCGCCTTGGCCTCGTACTCGGCGCGCTTGTGCTTGAAGCTCGACCGGTACGGCTCGACGATCTCCAGCGGCAGCATCACGTTGCGCACCGTCGTGCGCCAGGGCAAGAGGCTCGGCGCCTGGAAGGCCATGCCGGTGATCTTCAGCGGCCCGGTCACCGCGTGGCCGGCGATCGTGATGGTGCCCTTGCTCGGCCGCTTCAAACCAGTGGCCAGCTTCATGAAGGTCGACTTGCCGCAGCCCGACGGGCCGACGATGGCAATGAATTCGCCTTCGTTGACTTTCAGCGTGATGTCCTCGACCGCGAACTGGCCGGCGTCGAGCAGTTCCTCGTTGTAGGCGAGCCAGACCTTGTCGAACTCGACGAAGCTCACTTCTTGGAGCCGGCGAAGATGTCGCGCTCCTGCGGCGTCGGCAGGAAGCTGCCGTTCCAGATCACATCGGGGTCGATGCGGCCTTTCGTCGTATAAGCGTCGGCGACCTGGCTGGCCATCAGCGCGAGGCGCGGCGGGCTGATGTTGCCGAAGCCTTCGCTGCGTGCGTCCTGCGTGGCGATCGCCGACTGGATGGCCAGGCGCAGGCGCCGCTCTTCCAGCTCGGCATTGATGATGCCGTCGCGCTCCTTGACGATCGCGACGCCGGCCTTCGGGTTGTTGACGATGTCCTTGGCCGCCTTGCTGAAGGCGCGCAGGAAACCCTTCACCGCCTCGGGCCGCTTCTTCAGGAATTCTTCCGACACGATGATCGCGTTGCCGTAGAGCTTGACGCCGAATTGCGGATAGGCCATCACCGCCACGTCCTCGGCCTTGACGCCGCGCGCCTCGAGGTTCAGCAGGCTCGTGAAATAGAAGCCGGTGATCGCGTCGACGTCACCGCGGGCGAGCATCGTCTCGCGCAGCGGCGGGTCCATGCTGATCCAGTTCACCGCGCCGATCGAATTGGCCTTCTGGAAGATCGGAAAGCCGCGCCGGCCGGCGTCGAAGACCGGGGCGCCGAGCTTCTTGCCGGTGAGGTCCTGCGGCTTCAAGATGTTGCTTTTCTTCAGCGAGAACACCGCCGCCGGCGTGTTGTTGTAGACCATCATCACCGCCACCGGCTTGTTCGGCGCGGTCGGGTTGTTGGCATGGAATTCCATCAGCGCCGCGAGGTCGGCGAAGCCCATGTCGTAGGCGCCCGAGGCGACGCGGTTGACGGCATTGCCCGAGCCGCTGCCGGCATCGACGGTGACGTTGAGCTTCTCGTCCTTGAAGTAGCCCTTGGCCACTGGCCACAGGAAGAACGCGGCCGGGCCTTCGAAGCGCCAGTCGAGCTGGAACCTGATCGGCGTGTCCTGGGCCTGCACGGGCAGGGCGGCCGCGAGCGCGCTCGACAACAGCAGGGCAGCCAGCGTGGTGCGGCGATGCAGCAGGGGCATGGAAGAACTCCTCGACGTCTGTGGTTATGGATGCGTGTTCAGTTGCGTGCGTGCTCAGCTGCGCGTTGCGTCGACCAGCAGCCCGCCGCGCACGATCAGCTCGAACTCGGCCGCCGGCTGCGGCCGCGCGAGCAGGAAGCCCTGCAGCGCAGTGCAGCCGATGCCGCACAGGAACTCGCGCTGCGGCTCGGTCTCGACGCCCTCGGCGACCACCGCGATGCCGAGCGCGCGCGCCAGCTGCACGATCGCGCGCACCAGCACGCGGTCGTCCTCGTCGGCCGGCAGGTCGCGCACGAAGCTGCGGTCGATCTTGATCTTCGAGGGCCGCAGGTGCTTGAGGTACGCCAGCGACGAATAGCCGGTGCCGAAGTCGTCGACCACCAGCCGCAGGCCCAGCGCATGCAGCCGCTCGACGATGCGCTGCGTGGTCTCGGTGTCGGTCATCAGCACGCTTTCGGTGAGCTCGATCTCCAGCTCGTCGGGCTGCACGCCGAAATCGGCCATCGCCTGCGTCAGCGTGTCGACCAGCCGGTGGTGGCGGAACTCCAGTGCCGAGACGTTGACCGCCACCGTGCCGAAATTCAGCCCGGCCGCCTTCCAGCGCGCGATCTGCGCGCAGGCGGCGCGCACGGTCCAGTTGCCGAGTTCGCTGATCAGCCCGCTCTGCTCGGCCGCCGGGATGAACTGCAGCGGCGGCACCATGCCGCGCACCGGGTGCATCCAGCGGATCAGCGCCTCGCAGCCGAGCACCGTGCCGCCGACCGCGGCGACCAGTGGCTGGTAGTGCAGCACGAACTCGTCGTGCAGCAGCGCGTACTGCAGCTCCTTCTCCAGCCGCAGCGTGGCCTGCAGCTGGCTGTTGAACTCGCTGCGGAAGAAGCTGTGGCGGGCGCGCCCCAGGCGCTTGGCCGCGTACATCGCGGTGTCGGCGTGGCGCAGCAGCTCTTCGTAGTCGGCCGCATCGTCGGGGAAGAGGGCGATGCCGATGCTCGCCGACACCGAGGCCTCCTGCTCGCGCACCGTCATCGGCGCCTCGATGGCCTTGAGCAGCCGGTCGGCGGTGGCGGCCACCTCGTCCCAGGTGTGCGCGTCGTGCAGCAGGATCGTGAACTCGTCGCCCGAATGGCGGCAGACGACGTCGGATTCGCGCACCGTCGCGCGCAGCCGGCCGGCCAGCGCGATCAGCAGATCGTCGCCGGCGGCATGGCCGAGCTGGTCGTTGACCGACTTGAAGCGATCGAGATCGATGAACAGCAGCGCCAGCTTGCCGTTGTCGCGCCGCGCCGCGGCCACCGCCGCCAGCGTCAGCTCGGCGAACAGCGTGCGGTTGGCCAGGCCCGTCAGCGGGTCGTGCAGCGCCATCGTCTCGAGCGCCGCCTTCTTCGATTCGAGCTCGGAGAACAGGCCGTGGATCTGGCCGTGCACTTCGTTCAGGTGCTGGCCGAGCTCGCCGAGCTCGTCCTCGCCATGCCACTTCAGCGGCGCCAGCTCGGCGCGGTGGGCGATGGCGCTGGCCTGCTGCTTCAGGCGCTGGATCGGGCGCAGCAGCCGGCGGTAGAACACGCCCAGCAGCACCGCGGTGGCCAGCAGCACCTGCAGCGCGACGAGCTGCAGCGTTCCCGCGCGGCGCGCCGAGAGGATGCGCTCGATCTCGCGCTCGTCGAAGCGCAGCTCCAGGTCGGCCAGCACCTCGCCTTCGCGAACGATTTCGGTGCGCATCGGCTGGCCGGCGTCGCCGGTGATGCCGGGGCGCTTCAGCACGATCGGCGGTGCCAGCGGGCGCCGCTCGGCCAGCCGCACGGCGAGCACCGAAGGCTCGTCGAGCGTGCGCTTCAGCGCGGCCTGCACCTGGTTGCTGTCGATCGTCCACAGCGGTTCGACAAGCACGTTCGAGGCCATCACCATCAGCGCCTGGCGGTGCTGCTGGATCAGCGGCTGCTGCACCTCGCGGATCAGCCGCTGGTCGACATGCCACAGCGCCGCCGCCGGAATCAGCACCGCGGCGGCGATCGCCAGCAACACGGTGGTGCGGATGGACAGGCGGGGCCAGTACATGCGCTTCAAATGGGGTCAGCGCTCGGCCAGCGCGCGGTTCAGGCGCTCGACCACGGCATCGGGCACGGCCCGGTTGCAGTACAGGTGCCGCTGCTGTCCATCCGGCACGCCGGCCAGCGTGAGCAGCTGCAGCTGCGCGCCGACGGTGCCGAGCTCGGACAGCAGCGCCTCGCCCTCCTCGGGGGCGATGATCATCCATGCGGCGCGGCCGGCCTCGACCATGCGTGCCATCTGCGCGCTCTCGGCCGACGTGCGGCGCACGCTCGCCGGGTGCTGGGCGATCGCGCCATCGAGCAGCGGGCCGTAGGAATAGCCCTCCTTGACCAGCAGCGGCAGTGCCGCATCGGCCAGCAGCTCGGCCGGCGCGCGTGCGCCGCTCCAGCCGCCGTCGCGCCGCGCCAGGGCCATGAAGGGCCGGTCCTGGTACAGCGGCAGGCTGAAGCGGCCGAGCTGCTCGCGCTCGGGGTTGCGGAACCAGCCGAGGCCGCAGTCCAGCGTCGGGGCGCTGCCCTGGATCAGCACCAGCTGGCGCTGGCTCGGTGTCTTGACCCACTGGAACGGCAGCTGCGCACGCTGCAAGGCACGCACCGCCGGCGCGACGAGCAGCCCCTGCGGCTGGCCGTCGGCAGCGGTGTACGAGTACGGCGGCCGTTCCTGGTAGTGCAGCGTGATCGGGGCCTGCACGGCGGGCTGCGCCTGGGCCGCGGCCATCGGCACCTGGGCCGTCGCCACCGGCACCTGGGCCGTAGCCACCGGCACCTGGGCCGTAGCCATCAGCACCAGGCCGGCCGCGGCAGCGCCGGGCAGAGGGGGGTACTGCAACGTTCGCATCGTGTCCGCAGTCGCCCGCTGGCGTGAAACCCACAGAAGGGGGCAACGATAGCATTGCAGCCCCCCGTCCAGGGGGCGCCGCAGCATGCCGGCAACGGGCGGGTGTGCGAAAAGATCAGCTCACGGCCCCGGATCGCCGGCGCCATCGGCAGCGGCGGCTTCGGTGGCCGCGGCACTGGCCAGCGCGATCGTGCGGCGGTGGCGTTCGCTCCACTCCTGCAGGCTGCGTCCGTGCGCCTGCATGTGCTCGCGCAGCGCGCGCCGTTCGCCGCCATCGGCCACGCGCTGCAGCCACGCCTGGGCGGCGGCGAGCGCGCCGCAGGCGAGGTCGGTCTGGTCGCCGGGGCCGGGCGCGCCGGCTTCGATCAAGGCGTCGTGCTCCTGCTGCCAGGCGGCGGCGGCCGCGCCATCGACGCGCCAGGCGCGGGCGATGGCCAGCGCGGCGCCGAGCTCGGCCAGGCTGCCACCGTGTGCGCCGAGCACACCGGCCAGCGCGCGGCAGGTGACCTGGCGCGCCGGCTCGGCCTCGCCGGGCACGACGCCGGCGCCGCAGTACTCGCGCGCCTGGCCCGTGGCCGCCGGCGACAGCCGCCAGGTGTCGTGCACGCTGAGGGCGACGCTCGATGCCAGCGTGCGTGGCAGCGCCGGCAACGGCGGCGCCAGCGCGCGGTGGACCAGTGCCGGCAGCTGCGCCGCGTGGGCACGGCTGCGCGTGGCCTGCGCGGCGTGGCGCATCGCTTCGTGCTCGGCATCGGCCTCGCCCTGGGCCGCGGCCTCGGCGGCCAGCTCCAGCCAGGCCTGGGCGTTGTCCGGCTCCAGTCGCGCGGCCTGCGCGCGGCTCAGCAGCCGGCAGGCGCTGCCGTCGCGCTCGGCCAGGCCCTGGCAGCCGTGCAGCGCGAAGGCGTAGATCACCGGGTCCTGCGAGCCGGAGGCCAGCCAGGCCAGCTTCTCCAGGCGCTGCCGCGCGCCCTGGCCGCGGCCGCGCGCGCCGATCAGCAGCCCGGCGGCGTTGATGCGCGGATCGGCATCGGCCAGCAGCCGCTGCTCGGCCTGGTCGAGCGCGGCGGCGCGCTGCGCAGCGGGAATGCGCTGCAGCGGGAACGGGTCGTCGTCGGGCAGCTCGACCGGGCCCCAGCCGCAGACCTCGACGCCGGGCGCGGGCAGGGTCGCCGCGGCGGGCAGCGCGCGCGGCAGCGCCGCGGTCAACGCCGCCGCGGCGGGCGCTGCTCTGGCCAATGTCTGCGGCGGCTTCGCGATGGCTGCCGCCGCGGGCACGGCCGCTGCTGCGGCGCGCGTGCGCTCGGTCGATGGCGGGGCCGTGCCGATCGCACGCCAGCACCAGCCGAGCACGAGCATCACCAGCGTCAGCGCCAGTGCCAGCGCGCTCCAGCGCAAGGCCGGATCGCCGTGCCACGGGGGCGCGGGTGGCGGGGACGGTGGGTGGCGGCTGCGCATCGGCGCGGGCCGCGGACACCGGGCCCGCGGCCGCCGAACATCGTGCGCCGGTTGCCGGTGCGCAGCCAGCGCGTCGTGCCAGACCGCGCTGCCAGCGCGGCTTTCAGCGCGGCCTTCAGCGTGCCTCGGTGCAGTGGCGCAGCAGTTGCCGCAGCGCCGGCTCGGCCTTGCCGCGGCGGCAGGTCAGCACGATGTCTTGCGCATGGCTGAAGAGGGCCGGCTTGACCCGGCGCAATGTGGCCAGCGGCGCCGTCGCCGCGACCAGGTGATCGGGCAGGAAGCCGGCGAAGCGGCCGCTGGCCACCAGCAGCGCCACGCCCTCGATGCTGTCGGCGCGGATCGTGCCGTGCAGCGGACCGGCGGGGCGGTGCGGCAGGTCGGTCGAGTAGGGGTCGACGACGCAGGCGATCGCCGCCAGGTCGGCCGCGACCAGCGTCGCATCGTCGCGCTCGAACCACGGGTGGCCGGGCGCGACGTAGAGGCTGTTCGGCTCCGTGTACAGGCGCTGCTGCTGCAGCCCGGCGGCCGGCGGATGCGCGGCGACGATGCCGGCGTCGAGCTCGCCCGCGAGGATGCGGCGCTCGATCTCGATCGGCCGCAAGGTCAGCAGCTCCAGCACCAGCCCCGGCAGCGCATCGGCGCAATGCGCCAGCGCGGACGTGAGCGGGGCGCCCGGCGCCGTCAGCAGCGCATCGACGATGCCCAGCCGCAGCCGTGCGCCGGGCGCCTGGCCGAGCTGCGCCACGTCGTCGCGAAACGCCTGCAGCGAGGCCAGCAGCCGCAGCGCGCTGCGGTGCAGCTGCTCGCCGGCGGGCGTCAGCACGAAGCCGCCGCGCCCGCGTTCGGCCAGCCGCGTGCCGACCCGGGTCTCGAGCTCCTTGAACTGGCGGCTGACGGTCGACAGATCCGCCTGCAGCTCGGCCGTTGCCGCCGACAGGCCGCCCGCCGCGACGACGACGCAGAACAGCCGCAGCTGGCGCAGCTCGGCATCGCCGACGGGCGCGAAGGCGCGCGCCGCGTCGCCGGCAAACAGGACCTGGGCGTCAAGTGAACTTGCTCGGCTGGTCATTCTTCGAGGTCGTCAAGCGGCCTACGCTGCCGCGATGTTTGCATTCTTGTCGTCCTCGAGCTTCCTGCGCGCACCGCCGGTGAATCCGCAGGCGCCACCGCGCCCCTTCGGTCTCGCTGGCCTGGCGTGGGACGGCGCAACCACCAACCGCCCCGGCGCACGTTTCGGCCCGCAGGCGATCCGGCAGGCCAGCCAGATGCTGTGCGACGGCATCCACCCGCTGTTCGACGTCAGCCCGGCCGGCATGCTCGACGATCTGGGCGACCTGCCGCTGCCGAACACCGGGCTCGAAGCGATGCGCGCCGCCTTCGCCGCGCAGCTGCCGGCGCTGCTCGCGCGCCAGCACATGGTGTGGCTGGGCGGCGACCACTCGGTGACCTTGCCGATCCTGCGCGCGCAGCGCCAGCGCCTCGGCCGGCCGCTCGCGGTGATCCACTTCGACGCCCATTGCGACACCTGGCGCGACCACTTCGGCGAGCCGAGCGGCCACGGCACCTGGGTGTCCGAAGCGATGCAGGAAGGGCTGGTGCTCGACGCCTGCTTCACGCAGATCGGCATCCGCTCGGCCGGCGAGCGCGCGGCGCGCGATCACGTGCGCGAGCGCGGCGGCCTGATCTTCACGGCGCGCGACCTGCGCGGCCGCGACAGCCCGGCGCAGCTGGCCCCGGTGATCGCGCAGATCCGCGAGCGGCTGGCCGCGCACGGCGCGCCGCCCGTCTACCTGAGCCTCGACATCGACTGCCTGGACCCGGCCTTCGCACCCGGCACCGGCACGCCCGAGCCGGGCGGCCTGAGCAGCGCGCAGGTGTTGACCTTCCTCGAAGAGCTGGCCGACCTGCCCTTCGTCGGCATGGATTGCGTCGAGGTCGCGCCGGCCTACGACCATGCCGAGCTGACCGCGTATGCCGCGGCCAGCTTCGTCTGGACCTACCTGGCCGGGCGGCTGGCGTGCGGCGGCGCACGGGTTGGCGCGTCCAGCACGTAACGCACTTCGTCGCTGGAGCGGCCCTTGAAGTGGTCGGCCTCGCGCTGCAGGCCGGCCTCGATGAAACCCAGGCGCTGCATCAGGCGGATCGACGACAGGTTCAGGCTGTCGATCTCGGCCTGCACGCGCTGCACGCGGTAGTCGTCGAACAGCAGCGCGAGCAGGCGGGCGCAGGCCTCGGCCGCGAAACCCCGCTGCTGGAACGGCACGCCGATCTCGTAGGCGATGAAGGCGCGCCGGTCGGCGAGCACCGTGGCCTGCACCGTGCCGACCAGCGGCTCACCGGGCAGTTGAATGGCCCGCAGCGCCCAGTTCAACCAGACCTGCGTGCCGTCGTCGGAGCTGCGGCGCTCGAGCCGGGCATAACGCTGTTCGAGCGCGGCCACGGTGGCCGGCGGGTCTTGCGGGATGAAGTGGTACAGGCGCGGATCGGCCAGCAGCGGGAACAGCTCGGCGGCATGCGCGCCGCGCAGCGGCTCCATGCGCAGGCGCGGCGTGCTCAGCACGGCTTCGGGGTCGACGGGGGCGGCGCTCATCGCCCGCATCATCGCCTCAACCGGGTGACGCGGTCATGAAGGGTCCCACCTCCGGCCACGGCCGGTCGGTGATCGGCGCGGCCAGCGCTTCGTCGAGCCCCTGCGCCGCGCGCCAGGCCAGGAAGCGGGCGCAGCGCTGCGTGTCTTCGAGCGTGTGGATGTGCTCGATGCGGCCCCAGCGCATGCGCATCTGCTGCATCACGACGTTGCGGTACGGCCCATCGGGAGCATGGGGAACGCGAAACTCCAGCCGCACGTAAATGCGCGTGTTCCACGGCGGGCCGACCACGTCGACCGCTTGCACTTCGAACTGCAGCCCGGGGAACAGGCGGTACAGCCGCTGCCACCAGGCGGCCATCGCGCCGGCGCTGCAGCGCAGGCCGCCGATGGCCGAGTCGCCCTCGAAGCGGTATTCGAAACGCGGCGCGAGGCGGGAGAGCATCGGCGCGAAATCGCCGCCGTTGAGCGCCGCGAAGATCCGCCGCAGCTTGCGTTCGACGATCAAGGCGTACATCATCTCAGTTGGCTTGCTTGATGCAAGCAATGTAGCCACAAAGCTTTCTTCAAGCAAGCCATCTGCCATGGAACGCACCTCGGTCGCCGACTTCGCCTGCTCGATCGCCCGCACGCTCGACCTGGTCGGCGAGTGGTGGACGCCGCTGATCCTGCGCGACCTGTTCCTCGGCATTGACCGCTTCGACGAGCTGCAGCGCGACCTCGGCCTGGCGAGCAACGTGCTCTCGGCGCGGCTGAAGAAGCTGGTCGACGCCGGCATCGTTCACAAGCAGCCGCTGCCGGAGGACGGCCGCGCCGTGCGCTACGTGCTGACCGAGCGCGGGCGCGACCTGTACCCGGTGCTGCTGGCGTTGATGGCCTGGGGCGACAAGTGGCTGGCGGGGGATGCCGGCCAGCCGCTGCAGGTGGTGCACTCCGCCTGCGGCGCAGTGACCGCCGCGGTGCCGCACTGCTCGGTCTGCGGCCGGCCGATGGCGCTGCACGACATTGAATTCCGCCCTGGCCCGGGCGGGCGCTACGGAGCCGGCACGGCAGTCATCGCCGAGCGCTTCGCATCGAGCGCGGCGGGGTACGGCAGCACCGCCAGCCCGCCGACATCGGGCCGGAAGCGCGGCAGGTAGAGCCGGTCACGGCCCGGCACGACGACCGAGATGTCGGGCACGACGCTGCCGTCGTGCAGGCTGGCGTACAGCGGCGTGCGGCCGTCGGGCGACAGAGCCATCACACCACTCGAACGGCCGACCGGCAGCCAACTGCGCGGCAGGCGCAGCAGCAGCGACTTCAGCCACGCGTGGTTGTGCAGCGTCGTTGCCAGCGGCGTGCGCAGCTTGATCAGGCCGATCCAGATGCGGCCCTGCGGATCGCGGTCGAGGCCATCGGGCAGGCCGGGCAGGTTCGCATGCAGCACCTCGAAGCGACCCGGCCCGGCATCACCCAGGTGCAGCCGCAGCAGCCTGAAGTTGGTGGTCTCGGTGATCAGCAGCGAGGTCTCTTCGCCGCCGCCGGCCGAAGGGGCATCCCACAACACGCCATCGATGAAGGCGAAGCCGCTTGCCGCCAGCCGCACGCTGCGGCGCTGCAGGTCGACCAGCCAGAGCCGGCCGTTGCGCGCGCGGGTGATCGCCTCGTTGAAGGCGCCGCCGCCCATCGACGCATCCGCCGCCGCGAAGGGTTCGCTGAAGACGATGCGCTGGCCGTCGGCGCTGATGTCGAGGTCGTTGCAGAACTGCACCGGGCGGCTGTTGGCGGGCGTCATCGCGTCGAGCGCCAGTGCGGCACTGGCCGCGGGCACCGCTTCGTGGCCGAGCGCGCCTGCCGGCACGTCGAGCAGCACCGGCTCGATGCGCCGCGACTCGATGTGCAGCCGGTACAGCCCGGGGCGCTCATCCGGCGCCGACGCGCGGCCGTGCAGGCGCGATGCGCAGAAGTACAGCAGGTCCGGGTTGCGCGGATCGAAACGCGCGCCCGCCGGGATCAGCGGCGCGCGCACCCAAGGCCGCGCGGCGCCGCTGGCCAGGTCCAGGCGCCAGATCTGGCCGTCGAGCGCGGTGACGAAGGCGCGGCCCCGGTCTTCCTGCAGCACGACCTCGTCCTGGCCCGGCAGGTGCGGCGCGATGATGGAGGCGTGCTGGCGCAGCTCGTCGCCGGCGGCAGTCACCGCGCGCAACTCGGGCGCCGGGTCGGCGAGCGGGTATTGGTCGGCGATCACCGCATCGGCGGGGGCGGCGGCGTGCCACCAGGCGGTGGCCGCGACGGCGGCGGCGATCAGCAGGGCCAGCGGAAGGGAGCGCAGTCGGATCATCGCTATCACCAGGTTGGCGCGGCCACATGCGGCACGCTGTCGTCGAGCCAGTAGGCGCGGTTCGGCTCGACGACCAGGATCTCCTCGAACTTCGCGCCGCCGCCGGCAAAACCGATGTGCGGCTCGATCGCCCACAGCCCGAGCTGCCTGCCCTGGTGCTCCGGCGACAACACCTGGCTCGCGCCGCCATGGCGCAGGAAGGCCCAGTTCGCCTGCAGGCTGAACCAGCCGAGGTAACTGCCGCGGCCGATGCGCAGCGGCGTGCCCTGGCGCGGCTTGACGCGGTAGACGCGGTGGCCGAGCACGCAGAACGGGTACTTGGCATGCACGTTGTCGAAACCGGCGGCGCTGATCTGGCGGTCGACCTCGGCCCAGATCGCATCCGACTTCAGCCCGCTCATGAAGAGCGCCGGAATGCGCGCGCGCAGCCCGCGCAGGAAGTCCATCGCCCGGGCGAGCTCGTCATGCGGCCCGAGCGCGCAGGCGTAGCCGACGTCGCCGATGTAGCCGTCGACCATCGGCGAGACGTCGAGGATCGCGCAGTCGCCCGCGGCCAGGCGCCGCTCGCTGGGGTGGTAGTCGGCGTAGCGCTGATAACCGTCGAAGCGCGCGTGCTCGCCGAACCACGCGAACGGCCGGTGCAGGTAACGCGTGACGCCCTGGTCTTCCAGGTGCTGCGCCAGCAGCTCGGCGGCCTCGACCTCGCGCATGCCCTCGTGCAGCTGCGCGGCGACCGTGGTGACGCAGTGATAGGCGATGCGCTGCGCCCGCCGGAAGCCGGCCAGTGCCTCGGGCGGCGCCAGCGCATCGGCGCGGCTGGGCAGCCGCGACAGCCAGCGCGACGCGGCGCGGTAGCCGCGGTCGAGCCAGCCGCTCGGTTGGACCTGGTAGCCGATCGGCATCGGAGGAGCCCCCTGGGTGATGACGCGCCGTACTATCCCGGGCCAACGTGACGAAGACTGTCGCGCTTGAGCAATCAACCCGATGCATGAACCCGACGCCGATCCGATGCGCCTGCCCGAGCCGGTGCAGGCGCTGCTGCTCGCGCAGGCGCACCGGCGCAAGCTGGCGGCCGGTGAATCGTTGTTCCTCGCCGGCTCGATGCCCGATGCGCTGTTCGGCGTGGTCAGCGGGTGCCTGTGCGTCAGCCAGAGCGGCGCCGACGGCCGCGAGGCGGTGATCGCGCTGCTCGAGCCGGGCCACTGGTTCGGCGAGGTGTCGCTCTTGATCGGCCGCGAGCGGGTCTACGACACCTGCGCGACGCAGCCGAGCGAGGTGGCGGTGCTCGGTGCGGCCGAGTTCCACCGGCTGATCGCCACCGAGCCGGGGCTGCTGATGGCCTTCACGCAGCTGGTCTGCCGCCGCCTGCGCGCGGCGCTGGCGTGGATCGACGATGCGCTGCTGCAGCCGCTGCCGGTGCGCCTGGCGCAGCGGCTGGTGCGGCTGGCGCAGGAGGCCGCCGCCGCCGGCGATGCGGCGCTGCCGGTGTCGCAGGAGCAGCTGGCGGCGATGCTCGGCGTCTCGCGCCAGACGGTGAACCGGCAACTGCAGCAGTGGCAGCGCATCGGCGCGCTGCGGCTGCGCTACGGCCGCATCGAAGTGGTCGACGCAGCGGGGCTGACGCGCGCGGCGGCCGCGGCGGACGGAGCCGCCTGAGTGATCCCGGCGGACACAGCCGCCTCAGCGTTCACGGCGCCGCCGACCGCGGCAGCGGCATCGGCCCGAAGCTGAGCTCGCTCTGCGCCGCCAGCCAGGTCATCACCGCCCAGGCGGCGACGTTTTGCCGCAGCTTGGCCGGATCGACCTTGTCCAGCGTGTCGTTGGCGGTGTGGTGCACGTCGAAGTACTCGCTGCCGTCCTGGCTCAGCTCGAGCGCCGGCCAGGAACGGCGACGCATCAGCACGCCGGCGTCGGGCCCGGGCGTGCCCTCGTTGCTGCCGAGCACGATGTTCAGCGGCGCCAGCTGCTCGGCGATTGCGCGCACCGCCGGCAGCGCCTCCGGCCGCACGCGGCTCTGGAAACGGTAGACCAGGCCGGCGCCGAGGTCGCTCTCGGCGACGAACTGGTGCACCTGGTCGCGGTATTTGTCGGCGTAGGCCACCGCGCCGTCGAAGCCGTTCTCCTCGTTGCCGAACAGCACCACGCGCACCGTGCGCCGCGGCTTCGCGCCGCTGTCGAGGATCAGCTTGGCGGCGGCGGTGACGATGCCGACGCCGGCGCCATCGTCGAGTGCGCCCGGGCCGAGGTCCCAGCTGTCGAGGTGCGCGCCGATCAGCACCACCTCGGCCGCCCTGTCGCTGCCCGGGATCTCGGCGATGACGTTGTGCGTCAGCGCCGGCACGTCGGTCTCGGCCTGCAGCGACAGCTGCATCGTCAGCGGCTGGCCGTAGCGCTGCAGCCGCGCGATCAGGTCGGCATCGGGCACCGAGACGGCCAGCGCCGGGATCGGCGCGACGCCGTCGGCATAACGCGTCGAGCCGGTGTGCGCGAAACGGTCGCGGTCGGTGCCGATCGAGCGGATCGCCACCGCCAGCGCGCCGCGCCGCGCGGCTTCGCTGGTGCCGTTGATGCGGGTGGCGACGGCGCGGCCGTAGCCGCGCGCGTCGGCCGTGCGGTCGGTCTTCTGGTCGATGAAGACGATGCGGCCGCGTGCGCGCTCGCTGGTGTCGGCCTTCAGCGCGTCGAAGTCGGCGTAGTAGGCGATCTCGGCCTGCAAGCCGGGCTTCGGTGTGGCCACGCTGTTGCCGAGCGCGGCGACGACCAGCGTTTGCAGATAGGGTGCGGTCAGGCTGGCCTGCACCTCGCCGCGCTTCCACACGCGCAGCGGCACCGGCTCGGCGCGCACGTTGGCAAAGCCCAGCGCCTTCAGCTTCGCCAGCGCCCACGCCACCGCGCGCGCATCGCCGGCCGAGCCGGCCGGGCGCGGGCCGACCTCGGTGACCAGCGAATCGACGAGCTCGTAAGCGAGCGGGCTCTGCGCGGCGCGGGCGGCGAGCGCGCGGCTCGTCGCCAGGTCGGCGGCACTGAACGCGGCGGGCTGCGCCTGGGCCGGCGGCAGCAGCAGCAGCGCGGCGGCGGCGATCAGCGGCGCAAGGGAACGGATCGGCATCGTGTGCATCGGGGTTTCAACGCTCGTGGCGGGACGCTGATCCTAACGAGGCATCGACGCGCGCTACAGCCAGTCCTCGCCGATCAGCAGCGACATCAGCGCGAGCTTCAGCCGCAGCGTCCACGAGCTGTCGGGCTCGTCGGCAAGCGCGTGTTCGCGGCCATCCTCGTGCATCAGCCACTCGATGGCGCCGTCGGCGGCGCGGCGCAGCCGGTAGCTGCCGGTCAGCACCTCGGGGCGCGACAGCCGCGCCAGCTCGGCGGCCAGCGCCGGGCTGTGAATCGCCACGCCGATCTCGGTGTTCAGCCGGCGCGAGCGCGGATCCATGTTCAGCGAGCCGATGACCACCTGGCGGCGATCGATCACCGCGACCTTCGCATGCAGCCGCGCGGTCGAGCGGCCGAAGGCGCCGAGCGCCGTGGTGCGCGCGGTCAGTGTCGGGCTCAGCTCGCGGATCTCGACGCCGGCCTCGAGCAGCGCCGGGCGGTAGCGGGCGTAGCCGTGGTGCACCAGCGGCTCGTCGGTGGCGCCGATCGAGTTGGTCAGCAGCTGCAGCCGCACCCCGCGCCGGGCCGCGTCGCGCAGCGTTGCCACGCCGTCCGCGCCGGGCACGAAGTACGGCGAGACGATCGCCACCGACGCCTCGGCCGAGCGCACCAGCGCCAGCGTGCGGTCGACCGCGCTCGCCGGGCAGGCCGAGTCGTCGACGCAATCGCCCTTGTCCGGCGCGTCGGCCAGCAGCTGCGCGGGCGCGGCATGCAGCTGGATGCGGGGGCCGGCGCTCAGCTGCACCTCGAGCGACGGGCGGCCCAGTGCATCGAGCTGCGGCGGCAGCGCCTCGTCGCTGACGGCCACGGCGGCGTCGAAGCGCAGGCGCAGCGCGCTGCCGTCGGTGCTGTCCTCGAGCGCGGCCACCGGCCACGCGCGCTCGCTGTTCCAGAAGCTGTCGAACAGCGCCGACAGCTCGTTCACCACCGGGCCGGCGGCCAGCACGTCCATGTCGATGAAGTTGGCCTGCGCGCTGCGCATGAAGTACTCGTCGCCCAGGTTGCGGCCGCCGGCGATGGCCAGCGCGTTGTCGGCGATGAAGAGCTTGTTGTGCATGCGCTGGTTGATGCGTCCGAGCTCGTGCAGCGAGCCGAGCACGCGCTGCGCGACGCTGCCCGAGCGCACCGGCAGCGGATTGAACATCCGCACTTCGACGTTGGCCTGCGCGGCCAGACCGGTGAGCAGCGGCAGCACCGGCGCCGCATGCAGATCGTCGACCAGCAGCCGCACGCGCACGCCGCGGCGCGCCGCATCGCCGAGCGCGCGCAGCACCTGGCGGCCTGAGTGGTCGTCGGCGATCAGGTAGGCCTGCAGGTCCAGCGTGCGCTCGGCGCGCTTGGCCAGCGCGAGCCGCGCGTCGAGCGCATGCGGGCCGTTCGGCAGCAGCTGGAAACCCGACAGCGCCGGCGCGTCTGCGGCCAAGCTGGCCGCGGCGACCTGCTGCAGCGGCGACGGGCCGGAGCCTTCGACGAAGGCCGTCGAGGGCGCGCGCGCGACCTTGGCCGGCAGGCTGCCGCAGCCGGCCAGCAGCACGATCAGCACCAGGCCGGCGAACCGCAGCAGCGATGCGCGGCGCGGCGGGTGGGAGGCGTGGGGGGTGGTCGGGGCGTCCATGTCGGTGCGGGCGGTGATGCGGTCGTGCAGAGGAGGGGATGTCGGCAGTCTCCCGGTGCCGGCGCCGGCGCACATCGCCCGCAAGAGCCAATCGCGGCCTGTGGTGCGGGCCATCGCGGGACGATGCGCTGCGATGCACTGTGGCCCGCGGCGGCGCATCCGGCCCCCGGCTTTCGACGAAGTGCCGCGCGCCGTCGCCAAGCGTCGTCGGCGTGGTGCGAGCGGGTATCCTCGTCCTCCAAGCCTGGAGTCCTTTCATGTCCCGCCGCCTCTGCCTTGCCCTGATGGGCCTGTCGTTCGTTTCCGTCGTGCCTGCGTGGGCGGCCAGTTCCACCGCGTCGTCGACCAGCTCCGCCGCGTCGAATCTGGTCGGCAGCCTCTCCGGCTCGATCCGCCAGTCGAGCCAGAGCTCGTCGAAGGGCACCGGCGTCGCCGCCGGCCCGTACCGCGTGATCGAGGTCGCCGCGCTGCCCGAGCAGCCGGGCACCGTGCGCATTGCACTGAAACCGGTCGCCGGTCCGGCCGACGACGAAGGTTTCTCGCTGCTGCTGCCGCAAGCCACCGCCGACGCCGCCCGCATCGGCACCGGCGACGTGATCGACGCCCGCACACGGCCCTACGGCATCGAGTTCGCGCGCCGCGACGACGGCCGCGCGTTCTTCCTCGTGCTGGCCGACGACTGGTTCCGCGAGCTGCGCTCCAACGCCGTCGCGCTGTAGCCATGTTCATTCGCGGGCTGCGGCGGGTTGCGGCGACGCTGCTGCCGCTGCTACTGACGGCGGCCTCGGTCGCGCATGCCGCCTGGCCGCAGCCGTGTTCGGCGCCGCCGAGCTTGAGCGCCACCGAGCAGGACCGCCTGCTGCGCCTGGCCGCGCTGATCAAGACCGAGCTCGAAGCCTCCGGCGCGCGGCTCGCGCTGGTCGCCCGCTCGGGGCTGGACCTGGGCCGCTTCGGCGTGCGCTACTCGCATGCCGGCGTCAGCCTGAAGGCCAGCCGCAACACGCCGTGGTCGGTGCGCCAGCTGTACTACGCGTGCGACGAGCAGCAGCCGAAGCTGTTCGACGAAGGCCTCGCCGGCTTCCTGCTCGGCACCGACGATCCGCGCCTGGGTTATGTCTCGCTGCTGCTGCTGCCTGAGCGCGAAGCCGCTGCGCTCGAACGCACGGCGCTGGACGACCGGCGCGCGCTGCAGCTGCTGGCCCCGCGCTACAGCGCCAACGCCTATCCGTTCAGCGTGCAGTACCAGAACTGCAACCAGTGGCTCGCCGAACTGTGGGCGCTGGCCTTCGGCGAGCTCGGTCCCGCCGAAGAGACCGCAGCGCTGCGCGCGCAGGCGCAACTTTGGCTGCAGCGCCAGGGCTACGCGCCGCAGCCGCTGGAGGTCGGCGCATGGATGGTGCTGGCGCCGTGGATCCCGTGGCTGCACCGCGATGATCATCCTCCCGAGGACCTGGAGCGCCGCACCATCCGCACCAGCCTGCCGGCCTCGGTCGAAGCCTTCGTGCAGGCGACGGTGCCCGGCGCGCAGCGCATCGAGTTCTGCCACGCCGGCGCGCAGGTGGTGGTGCGCCGCGGCTGGCAACCGATCGCCGACGGCTGCCGGCCGGCCGAAGGTGATCGTGTGCTGGCGCTGGATTGACCAGTGCGCGCTCGCGCTTGACAACCGGTATCCATGTGGATACAAGCACGCATGTTGTCCGTTCAGCTGACGCAGGAGTTCCAGGACTGGCTCGATGCGCTACCGGATGCCCGTGCGCAGGTCCGAATTGCCGCACGGTTGCGGCAGGCCGAAGCAGGTAACCTGGGAGATTGGAAGACGGTTGGTGGCGACTTGTCCGAGATGAGGGTGAACTTCGGACCAGGCTACCGTCTGTACTTCACCCGTCGAGGCAATGTGCTGGTGATCATGCTCGCCGGGGGAGACAAGTCCTCACAGTCGAGCGACATCAAGCGAGCCCGTCGCATTCTCAACCTACTGGAGTTAGGGCCATGAGCACTGCCAAGAACCCCGGCAAGCTGGTGCCGTTTGACGCCGCTCGATACCTCACCGATGACGTTGCTGTGGCCGAGTACATGACCGCAGTGTTGGAGACGGAAGATCCTGACCTGCTGTTGCTGGCGCTTGCGGACATCGCCCGTGCACGAGGCATGGCCCAGGTGGCCAAAGATGCCGGCCTCGGTCGAGAAAGCCTCTACAAGGCGTTGACACCCGGCTCGAAGCCTCGTTTCGACACGATTCTCAAGGTGGCGCGCGCGCTTGGCGTTCGGCTCACTGCGCAGCCGGTATAGCGAATGATGCAGGGCACGATGGCGAAGCCTTCATCCGTGGTGTGCGTCGCTGTGCGCCGGTCTGTGGCCGCGCTCGCCTTGGCCGCGCTGAGCCTCGTCGCCGCACCCGCCCACGCCTGGAGCAACCACGCGCTGTGCACCTGGCCCGCGCTCGCCGCGCTGCCTGAGTTCACCGCGCTGCCGCCGGCGCCGGCCGAATCGCTGGCCAGTTTCCTAAAGGCCGAAGCGAGCGGCCTGCAGAAGCTGCTCGACGACGAGGAAGCCTGGGCGCAGCGCCACGTGCCGAACTACCCGGCGCGGCCGGCGGCGCTGGCGTTTCGCGCCGATCCATCGTTGAGCGCCGACGAGCTGCAGCGCCGTTTCATCGCCGCACTGCGCATCAACCCGGCGTCGAAGCTGCCGCTGTTCCTGCAGCTGCGTCCGGGCCAGGGTGGTGCCGGCCGCGCCGCGTTGACTGAGGCCGACGTGACGCCGCTGAAGACCAAGGAGTCGAGCAAGTTCGACGCCTTCGTCGCGCTGCGCGAAGGTGAGCCGGTGCCGGTGATCGACATCGTCGCCAGCGCGACCGACGAGCCCGACTACGGCCTCGACATCGGCATCTGGTCCGACAACGGCACCCCGCACGGTGCGGCCTACGGCTTCGGCAAGCAGCCCTTCGGCAATCCGAAGGTCGAGTTCTCGAGCCAGGCACCGATGCACATCGGCTTCTTCCACGAGTCGGCCATCGTCTACAAGGCCGCGCCCTTCCTCGGCCGCACCTTCCCCGAGTACCGCGTGCACCTGTGGCGCTCGCTGGCCGCCTACGCGCTGAAGACCGGTCATCCGTACTGGGGCTGGCGCTTTGCCGGCTGGGCGCTGCACTACCTGCAGGACCTGACGCAGCCGTACCACGCGCGCGTGCTGCCGGGAATCAGCACCGCGCGCATGCTGGGCATCAATACGCTGGACATCGTCGGCGTCAAGGGGCCGAAGGAGCGCGCGATCACCTTCGTCAGCAACCGGCACTTCGCGCTGGAGAACTACCAGCTGCGCTGGCTGCGCGCCGCGCACCTGTCCGGCCGCGACGACGACCTCGCGTTCCGCGCGCTGCGCGACACGGCCCTGGATGCCGGCGCGCCGTATCGCGACGACTCGCCGCGCCAGGCCATCGCCAAGGCCTCGCACGAGGCCTCCGACGCCACCGACGCCGCGGTGGTCGCCGCGCTGCCGCCCAAGTACACCAGCGATCCGGACTACACCTTCGGCGTCACCGAGACCGGGCTCGACTTGCGCGCCGAGCTGGCGAAGGCCTCGCCGGCCGCCGTCGCGCCGATGGAGCAGGCGCTGCTGCCGCTGCTGCGGCAGTTCGGCCTGCACACGCGCAGCTTCGTGCGTGGGCTGCTGGCCGCGCGATGACCGTGCGAGATGTTTAACCCCGTTCGCGGATCCCGGGCGTGAAAGGGTGGACAAGCCACCCCACGACGAGGTTCGCGAATGCCCACCACCGCTCCCACCACCACCCGCCGCAGCCTGCTGGCTGTCATGTCTGCCCTGGCCGCCGGCGCCGGCGGCCTGCTCGCCACCGGCTGCGCCACCGCCGAGGCCCGGCCCTACGGCGGCCTCGCCGCGCTCGAGGTCTACGACCGCGACTCGGGCCAGGTGCTGCCTACCTACCACCACGACGGCCGCCGTTTCGTGCCGGGCCGGCCCGGCGCGCGCTACGCGCTGCGCCTGCGCAACCTGACCGGCGCCCGCGTGCTGGTCGTGCTGTCGGTGGACGGCGTCAACGTGATCTCCGGCGAGACAGCCGACTGGAGCCAGACCGGCTACGTGCTCGACCCCGGCCGCAGCTACGACATCAACGGCTGGCGCAAGAGCGGCACGCAGATCGCGGCCTTCGAGTTCGCGCCGATCGAGCATTCGTACGCGGCGCTGACCGGGCGGCCCGGCAATGTCGGCGTGATCGGCATGGCGGTGTTCCGCGAGCGCGTGTACGCGCCGCCGCCGCCCCCGGTTGCGCCGCCGATCGCGCGCTCCGAGTCCCTGGGCCGCGCCGAGAGCCGCGCCGCCGATGCCGCCGCGCCCGCCGCACCGAGCGCGCAGGCGCCGCGCGAGAAGAGCGCCGAGGAGTCCGCCGTCGCCGGCTCGCGGCTGGGCACCGGCCACGGCCAGCGCGAATGGTCGGTCTCGCAGCGCACGCGCTTCGAGCGCGCGAGTTCGTCGCCGGAGCAGCTGAGCCAGCTCGAGTACGACAGCCACGAGCGCCTGGTCGCCGCCGGCATCATCCCGGGGCCGATGGCACATACCCGGCCGCGGCCGTTCCCGTCCAACCAGGGCTTCGTGCCCGATCCGCCGCAACGCTGATCAGCGGGAGCACACTCCCGTTTCATGAAATACGAGGTCCACCGCGTCGGTCACCGCCTGGAAGCGATCGGCGCGCACAGCGGCTACCGCATCCGCATGTCGACGCTCGCCGCCGACACGCTCGAGACCTGGCCGGTCAGCGTGCACATTCGCGGCTCGGAGAGCGAAGGCGAGGTGAAGGTCGACGTGCCGCGGCACCATTTCAGCAGCGCGACCGAGGCCTTCGACTACGGCTACCGCTGCGCGACCCTGTGGATCGACGCCTGGGATCACCGGCGCTGACTCAGCCCGAAGCGCTGCGCAGCGCCAGATAAACCCACGTGATCGCCAGCGTCACCAAGGTCACCGGCACGCCGATGCGCGCATGGGCGCGCCAATCGATGGTCACGCCGCGCTGCGCCGCTGCGTCGACGACGATGATGTTGGCGATGCTGCCGACGATGAACAGGTTGCCGGCCAGCGTGCTGACCAGCGCCAGCGTCGCGCCGGCCAGTGGATGGTCGGCGCTCGGCAGCAGCAGCATCACCGCCGGCACGTTGGACACCAGGTTCGACAGCACGAAGGTCGCGGCGAACAGCGGCCCCGGCTGATCCAGCGGCACGCCGGCGCCGGCCAGGTGCGCCATCAGCTGCGCCGGCAGCCCCGTCTTCTGCAGCGCGTGGTTGACGACGAAGAGCCCCATGAACAGCACCAGCAGCTCCCAGTCGACCAGCCCGAGCATGTGGCGCGAGTGCAGCTTGCGGCTCATCAGCAGCACGCCGGCACCGGTCAGTGCGATCACCTCGCGCGGCCACGACGTGAACAGGAAGCAGGCGACGATGACCGCGGCGACGGCCAGGCCCTTTGCGGTCTGCCACGGATCGAGCGCATCGCTGGTGGGTTGCACGACCTCCGCGGGCGCTGCGTCGACCCTGCGCGCCAGCCGCTCGCTGCAGCGCCAGGCGATCAAGGCCCAGGTGCAGCCGAGTCCCAGCAGCACCGGCACTGCCGCGTCGCGCAGGTAGCCGGCGAAGGGCAGCTTCAGCGTCTCGCCGATCAGCATGTTCTGCGGGTTGCCGATCAAGGTCGCCGCCGAGCCGATGTTCGACGCGCAGGCCAGCGCCAGCAAATAGGGCAGCGGGTCGAGCCGGCGCCGGCGGCAGGCATCGATCAGCACCGGCGCGACGGCCAGGCAGACGATGTCGTTGCTGAACACCGCCGACAGCGCCGCGACCGTGACGATCAGCGCGCCCAGCAGCAGCGGGGCGCTCAGCGGCAGCTCGCCGAGCCGGCGCGTCACGCGGTCGTAGAAGCCGCCGAGCCGCATCTGCGCCGACACCACCATGAACGCGAACAGCAGGATCAGCGTCGGCAGGTGGATCGCGCGCGCGGCTTCCTCGAGGCTCAGTGCATCGATGCCGATCAGCGCGATCGCGCCCAGCAGCGCGATGCCGGTGCGGTCGAGTTGCAGGAACGGCAGCCCGCCGAGGATCATGCCGAGGTAGACGGTGGCGAAGATGCCGACGATGGCTTCGGTCATGCGGCTCGAGCGTCGTCCTCAGGGCTTGCGCAGGTCTTTCAGCAGCACGCTGAAGTCGAGCTGGGCGCGGCCGCCGGCGCGCCGGCGTTCGCCCAGCTCGTCGAGCAGCGCGTCGAGCTCGGCGTCGTCGGCGGCGCTGGACTCCGGCGCGCTCGCCGCGACCGGCGCCTCGACCAGCGGCGCATCGCCGCCCCAGGGACCTGCCAGCGCGCCGCCGGCCAGCGAGACGAAGCCGCCCAAGCGCACCTCCGGCTGGCCCTTGTGCGCCAGCAGCGGCACGACGCCGATGCCTTGCAGCGCGGCGACGTGGCGTTCCGTCAGCAGGCGTTCGGTGCAGGGCAGGGCGACCGCCTGGCCGTCCTCGTCGTAGTGGAAGAAGTAGGGCAGCTCGTCGAGGCCGTACTGCGCCAGCGGCGGGTGATGCGCGCCATGCTCGTTGACCTGCTGCGCCAGCAGCACCGCGGCCACCAGCGCCGGGTTGCCCCACAGCAGCGTCTGCAGCCCGGCGCGGGGGTCGAACTCCTCGAAGGCAAAGCGCGTGATCGGATCGGAGCGCTTGCCGTAGGGCGCGCGCAGCAGCACGCGCGGCGTGACCAGCGAGACGAAACGCGCCGCCGGCAGCGCGCGCAGCGCGGCCCAGGCCTCGGCGATGCGCGGATGCAGATCACCTGCGGCCGCGTCGATGCAATCGCGGCCGAGCCCGGCGATGAAGGGCGCATGCGCCGCAGCGGCGATCTGTGCGGCGCGCCCCAGCAGCTCGGCCTGCGGCGGCGTCATCTCGAAGCCATAACAGCCGATCAGCGCGGAGAGTGCACCCTGGTGCGCATCGAGCGGCGGCTGCTCGACCAGCAGCTTGTACAGCGCGGTGTCTTCGAGGCGGTCGGTCGCGCTCAGGTCGGCGGCGAATTCCTCGGCGCTGATGTCGTAGGCCACCAGCTGCACCGCGTTGTCGGTCTCGATGCGGCGCACCGCGAAGTCCAGCGTGCGCCAGGCCGCTTCGAGGCATTGGAAATCGGGGTGGTGCAGCACGCGGCGCATCGCCTGCGTCAGCGCGCGGTCGACCGCGGCGGTCAGTGCCGGTGCATCGGGCGCGGCGGCCTCGACCAGGTGCGGCGCGACGATGCGCCTGAGCATTGCATCGAGCGGGCCGGGCGGCGCCGGCGGTGGCGCCTCGCGGCCGAGCAGCCGCGCGAAGTCGTTCATGCGGGCGTCGATCGGCAGCGTGTCGCCGCGGGCGGGCACGTTGGCATCGACGCCGCTGCTCGTCTCGGCGGCGGAGACGTCGCCCCACTGCCGCACCTCGGCCGCCGCGGCGGCGAAGGTCGACGGCTGCGCGAGCCGCTGGCGCAGGCTCACCAGGCCGTTGAACAGCGGCAGGCTGTCGTAGAGCGCATCGGGATGCAGGTCGTCGAGCGAACGGGGCTTGAGCTCGACCGTGTCGCCGGCGCCGTCGATCGGCAGCCGCAGCACGCTGCCGAAGCCGGCCAGCAGGCGGTCGAGCGTGTCGACGTCGAGCTTCAGCGGCTTCGTTGCGGCCAGTGCGTCGCCGCGGCGCAGCTCGCCGCGGTGGGCGCGGCCGGAAAAATCGCCGAGCAGCGCGATGCGAAAACGCCCGCCGCTGCGGCGCGGTGCCGGCCGGCCGGCCGAGAAGCGGCCGAAGTTGAAGCTGTGGCTCATGGTGGTCTCCCGGGGGGAATCGGGCGATCCTAGCCCTGTCGCGCGACGAGGTACAAAGGCCCCCCATGTTGGAGTTCCTGTTCGAAGTGGTCGGCGAGCTGCTGCTGCAGTTCATCTTCGAAGCGCTGGCGCAGGCCGGGGTGCACGTCGTGCGCAACCCGGACAAGCAGCCGAAGGAGCACAGCCTGTGGGTGATCATCCCGGGCTACATCCTGTTCGGCCTGATCGCCGGCGGCATCAGCCTGTGGCTGGTCCCGGACTACCTGATCCGCGGGCAATGGCAGCAGATCGGCTACCTGCTGCTCGGCCCGGTCGCCGCCGGTGCGGCGGTGGCGGCGATCGGCCATTGGCGCAGCCAGCGCGGTGTGCCACGCTACGGCATCGACCGCTTTGCCTGCGGCTACGTCTTTGCGTTGAGCTTCGCGCTGCTGCGCTTCGTGGTCGCCGAGTGAACGAACAAGGATCGCCTGCGATGAAACTGATCGACCTGCAGGGCCGCCGCGTGCTGATCACGCAGAGCAGCGACTTCATGGGCCCGGCGCTGCAACGCGTGTTCGGCGCACTCGGCGCGACGGTGGTCGCCGATCCGCGCCCGCTGGGCGATCACCCGGCGCTGGCGCGGCAGGTGGTGAGCGAGGCCGGCGACGTCGATGTGCTGATCGCCCACCTCGCGCTGCCGGCGCCGACGACGTCGCTCGCCGATGTCGACGACGACGAATGGCGGCGCGCCTTCGCGCACCTGGTCGACCCGCTGCCGCGTCTGGCACGCGCGGTGCTGCCGGGCATGCGCGCGCGCCGTGCCGGCCGCATCGTGGTGATCGGCAGCGCCGCCGCGCTGCGCGGCATGAAGCGCACCTCGACCTACAGCGCCGCGCGCGGTGCGCAGCTGGCATGGGTGCGCGCGGCCGGCACCGAGCTGGCGCGCGAGGGCATCACGCTGAATGCGATCGCGCAGAACTTCGTCGACAACCCGACCTACTTTCCGCCCGAGGTGCAGGCCAACCCGGCGTTCCAGGAGCGTCTGAAGCGCGAGGTGCCGCTGGGCCGGCTGGTCAGCGGCGACGAGGACGCGCTGTTCGCCGCCTACCTCGCGAGTGACGCGGCCGCGTGTTTCGTCGGCCAGGTGTTTCCGGTCTGCGGCGGCTGGGTCAGCTGACATCCCGAAGGACGAGCCATGGCAACCCGCGACGACGACGACCTGCAATGCTGGCTGGTGCGCGTGCGCGGCCGCGTGCAGGGTGTGGGCTACCGCGAGGCCTGCGTGCGCCATGCGCGAACGTCGGGCATCACCGGCTGGGTGCGCAACCGGATGGACGATTCGGTCGAGGCGACGCTGCAGGGCCCGCGCGCACAACTGCAGGCGATGTGCGACTGGATGCGCGAGGACATGCCCGCCGCGCTGGTCGACGACATGGACGTGAAGACCATCGAGCCGCCGTTTCCGCGCTTCGATCACTTCGAGCGCTGGCCGACCCTGTAGCCGCGTCGCGCGGACACATTTGAAACGCGGGCGTCGGCAGCCGAAGCCGCGCTGATACGCGCCCGCCGCAGACTGCGTGCGGCTCCGTTCACCGCCGCACGCCTTTCGATGTCCGCGCTCCAGCTTGTCGCTCCCTGTCCGGCGCTGCGCGATCATGTGCTGTGCTACGTCGCGCGGGATGCCGCGGCGGCGCGCGCGGTGCCGGCCGAGGCGCAGTTCCCGGCGCACACGATCAGCGGCCTGGTGCTGCTGCATGGCGGACGCATTCACGCGCCGCAGCATGGCCGCGATTTCGCCGAGTGCACGCTGCTCGGCCTGCAGCCCAAGCCCTATCGCCTGATGTACGTGGATGGACCGCAGACGACGGCCGTGCTGTTTCGCGCCGGGCGCGCCGGCGAACTGCTTGGCGTGGCTGCCGCCGACATCGCGGCGCAGCTGCTCGATGCGCGCGTCGTGGTGCCGTCGCTGGCACTGCAGGTGTTGATGCACCGCTCGCGCGAGGCGACCACCGCTGCCGCGCGCATCACCGCGCTCGAGGCCTATCTGCTCGATCGCCTGGAGCGGCGCCCGCCACGGCCAGCGTGGGCCGAAGCGCTGCTCGCACTCGGGCCCGAGCTCGCGCTGTTGCCGCTGCCGGCGCTCGCCGAGCGCCTGGGCTGGAGCCCGCGCCAGCTGCAGCGCTGCTTCGGCGAGCTCTTCGGCGTGCCGCCGAAGACCTACCAGCGCCTGGCGCGCGGCCAGGCCGCATTGCGCGGCCTGCATGCCGATGCGGCGGCCTCGCTGCCGGCATTGGCGCAAGCGCTGGGTTTTGCCGACCATGCGCATCTGTCGCGCGAATTGCGCGACACCGCGGGCCATGCCCCGGCCACCTTGCGGCGTGGATTCGACCGTGGTCTGCCGGCATTGGCGCCCTTGTCGGCGCTGCTGCGCGCGGATCTGTGATCTGCATCACCCGCGGCGGTTTGCATTGTTTCACCGCAGCTTCAATCGCACGATTTGAAGAATTCGGACCGGCCTTTTCGCGGCCGGCACCTACAAATGCGGTGCGGCAAACATCGTCGCGTCAACCAAAGCGAAAGCACACCATGAAGTTCGACACCCTGAAGAACCTGGCCAACACCAAGGCTCCCACGATCCGTCCGCCGAAGCAGATCTGATCGTGAAGGCGCCGGCCGCGTTTCTTGCGGTGCGGCCGGCGCCTTTTTCCCTTTCCATTCATTGAATTGAATTCGAGCCATTCCATGGACGTTCGCATCACCAATCTCTACGTCGACGAATATTCCTCATTCGTCTATGCCGCGGACGATCGCGGACTGGTCCGAAAACTCAAGCTGAATCTCGAATTGCTCGAGACCTCGCCGGCGCTCAAGCACGGCAGCTGCATCAGCGCCATCGGCGCCGGCGGCGATTACGTCTTCACCCGCGACATCCTCGGCAACCTGATGCAATGGGATGCCGCAACGCTGCAGCCGCGCGGCATGGTCGCCACCGGCCAATACACGCTGGAATTCGCCGGCGAAACCGCGGCGCCGAATCCGTCGCAGGCGATGGCCTTCGACGGCGAGCGCATCTGGTGCTGCAACCCCTTCGGCGAACTGCAGGCCTGGCGCATCGGCAGCCTGGCCTTCGAACGCTCGCTGAGCCCCGACGGCGACGTGCTGCTCGACTCGGTCTGCTTCGACCGTGCCGGCAAGGTCTATGCGTCCGACGTCATCGGCGGCATCTGGCAGGCCGGCCCTGGCGACGAGCGCCTGAAGGTGCTGCATGCCGCCGAGACGCCGCTGGGCACCAGCCATTCGCTGGTGCACGACGCGCGCTGGGATCGCCTGTGGTGCAGCACCGACAACCACGGCGGCATCCTGATCGTCGGCCTCGACGGGGCGGTGAGCGAGCGCTTCGAGTTCACGCGCGACGACGTCGAGCAGATCGCCTTCACCGGCAGCGGCGCCGAGGCCTTCGTCGCCTGCTTCGACCACTACATCTACCGCGTCGACAACCGCGAGGCGACGCCGCGCATCGTCGCGCGCTTCGGCCCGTTCAAGTTCCAGGTCAACCACGTGCGGGTCGGCCCGGAACGCACGCTGTATGCGACGCTGGAATCCGGCGAGCTCTACGCGATCGATGCCGACAGCGGCGCGATCATGGCGCAGGCCTTCGGCACCGATGCGGTCTGGGGCATCGACCCGGCCTCGGCGGAAGGCTTCTGTGCCGGCCTCGAGTCGGGCTCGCTGCTGTCGATCGGCGTGCAGCCGGGGCGGCATGGCGATGTGGCGCTGGCGCTGCACAAGAGCCCGGACCTGGGATTGGGCCGCGTGCGCCGCGTGTTGTCCGTCGAGGGAGGCGTCGCCGGCGGCGCGCTGGTCGGCATCAGCACCTCGGGCGCGGTGTTCAAGACCGACCGCGATGGCCGCGTCGAATGGACGCAAGCGGTCGGCGGCATCCTGCGCGACATCGTCATCGGGCCCGACGGCTCGAGCGTGATCGTCGCCAGCGAGGACGGCCACATCAGTGAGCTCGAGCTGCAGCGCGGTCGCCTGCTGCGCCGCCTGGCCTGCGCACGACCGGCCTGGTGCCTGGCGCTCGACAGCAGCGGCCGCCTGGTGGTCGGCGAACGCTCCCTCGGCGGCCTGGGCGCGGTGCGCGTGCTCGACGCGGGCGACTGGTCCGAGCTCGGCCGGCTCGAGCTCGAAGGAAATCCGAAGCGGCTGCGGCCGCTCGGGCCGGGGCGCGTGCTGGTCGTCGGCAACGGCGCGTTCCGCGCCCGCATGCTCGATACGCGCGCGGTGCAATGGGGCACCGAGTACCGCGAATGGGTGATGAACACCGTCGAGAACGGCATCACCTTCGGCAGCCGCGTCTACATCGTCACCTACGGCCAGCAGCTGCTGTCCTTCGATGCCGGCAGCGCCGAGCTCAAGAGCGTGCAGTTCAGCCCGGATTCGTTCCCGAAGGGCCTGGCGGTGATGCCGGGGGGCGCGCCCGATGAGGGTTATCTGCTGATGGGTGGCCGCGAGTTCCTGTCGGTCTACCGCATCGGTGACCAGATCGATCCGGCGTTGCTGAAGACGGTCTATCTCGCGCGCGATGCGCAGGGCATGCTGTGAGCTCCGAAGCACCATCCGCCCGCCTGCCGGCGCAGTTCTACGCGTTCCAGTCGGGCATCGTGCTCGGCTACTTCGCGCTGCGCCTGGGCTCGTTCGCTGCGGCCTGGTGGTGCCTGGAGAGCACGCGCGATCCGCTGCAGCTGGCGGCGATCCTGGCGCTGGCGACCGGTTTCGATCTGGTCGTCGGGCCGCTTGCGGCGCCGCTCGGCGATCGCTTCGGCGGCCGGCTGGTGCAGGTCACCTTCGTCGCGCAGATCGTCTGCTTCGCGCTGCTGGCGCTTGCAGCACGCGGATCCTTCGACGCCATCGTGCTCGCTGCGCTGCTGATCCCGGCGCAGTTCCTCGATGCGGCGCGTGATCCGGTCGCCGATGCCGCGCTGCCGCAATTGGTCGGCAACGCCAGCCTGACCGACGGCGTGCGCATCCGGCGCGCGCTGGGCACCGCCTCGCGCATCCTCGGACCGGCGGTCGGCGGCGCGGTCACGGCGCTGCTCGGTGCCAGCGCCACGTTCGTGCTGGCGGTCGTGGCGCTGGTCGCCGGCGCGCTGTTGTGCGCGACGACGCGGCTGCCCGGTGCGGCGGCGGCGATGAGCGCCGGCACGGCCACGCTCGGCACCTGGTGGCGCGACACGCTCGAGGGCCTGCGCAGCCTGCTGGCCATTCGCACCGAGCTGGCGATTGCGATCGGCTCGGCCTTCCTGACCGCCGCGGTGGCCTGCTTCGTCGCCATCGCCGTGCCGCAGCTCGCGCTGCAGACGCAGGGCGCCTGGGTCGCCGGCGTCGTCGATGCGGCGCTCGGCGCCGGTGTCGCGGTGGCCGCGCTGTTCGCGGTCAAGCCGTTGAATGCACGCTTCGGCGCCTGGCGCACGGTGCTCGGCGGCCTGGCCGCCGTGCCGCTGGCCTTCGCGCTGATGGCGATCGCGCCGCTGGCCGTCTGGCTGATGGTGCCGGCGGCCGCGGCGATCGGCTTCGCACTCGTGCTGGTCGGCACCAACCTGTCGGCGCTGCGCCTGGGCGCCACGCCCGAGGCCTGGCGCACCCGCATCGTCGCCAATGCCACCTTCGTCTCGTCGCTGCTGGTGCCGCTGGGCAACTTGGGCGCCGGCTGGCTGGCCGAGCGCAGCGAGCCCGCGCTGCTGCTGGCCGGCTTCGCGGCCTGCACGCTGGTGCCGCTGCTCGCCATTCCCGCCGCGCCGCATCTGCGTGCCCTGCTCAATGCCGGCGAATCCGGCCAGCGCGCGGCCTACCTGAGCCTGTTCCCGGCCGCCTTTCGCGGCGCCGGCCCCCGCCCGTCCGTTTGACCCCGAAGGAGCCCCTCCGTGGAGACTTCCGATACCCGCATCATGATCCTCGCCGGCAGCCCGCGGCCCGGGTCGGAGTCCCTGCGCGTCGCGCAGGTGATGCAGCGATTCCTCGACGACCAGGGCGGCATCGCGCCGCAATTGCTCGACCTGGCGCAGCTCGACCTGCCGAAGTGGGAGGACGAGGCCGCCGATCACGAAACGCTGGCGCTGAACACGCTGCGCGAGGCCGCCGACTCAGCCGATGCGCTGGTGATCGTGGTGCCGGAATGGGGCGGCATGGCGCCGCCGGCGCTGAAAGCCGCGCTGCTCGCGCTGACCAACGGCGAAGTGGCGCACAAGCCGGTGCTGTTGATTGCCGTCTCGGCCGGCATTGGCGGTTCGTACCCGATCGCCGAGCTGCGTGCCTCGTGCACGAAGAACGCACACCTGGTGTTCATCCCCGATCACCTGATCGTGCGCCATGTCGAGCAGCAGTTCCCGGCGCATCCCGGCGACAAGACCGCCGACCACCAGCGGCTCGAGCTGCGCGTGAAGAGCTCGCTCAGCCAATTGATCACCTACGCACGTGCGCTGGCCCCGGTTCGGCCGACGCTCGCGCGTGCACTGAAGGCCTATCCCTATGGTCATTGATCTGCCCCCCGTCAGCGTGTCGCCGGCCATCAAGGCCAGCGCCGAGATCCCGCTCGCCGGTGGCGCGAGCGGCCGCTTCTACAGCTTCGACATCGGCGGCGCCGGCCGCGACGGCAAGGCGCCGGACCATGTCGCCGTGCGTTTCCCCGGCCCGTCGGTCGAGCCCGGCGGCGTGCCGCTGGTGCGCATCCATTCCGAATGCCTGACCGGCGACGTGTTCGCGTCGCTGCGCTGCGATTGCGGCCCGCAATTGCAGGAAAGCCTGGCGCTGTTCGGCGCGCAGGGTGGCTACTTGCTGTATTTGCGCCAGGAAGGGCGCGGCATCGGCCTGGTCGCCAAGCTGAAGGCCTACCAGCTGCAGATCGAGCAGGGGCTGGACACCTTCGAGGCCAACCGCGCGCTGGGCTTTCGCGACGACCACCGCGACTACGGCATCGCCGCGCGCATGTTGCAGGCGCTGCAGGTCGAGCGCGTGCGCCTGCTGACCAACAACCCCGACAAGGCCGCCGGCCTCGAGGAACACGGCATCGAGGTCGACGCCGTGCTGCCGACGCGCCGACACGAGAACCCGCACAACCACCGCTACCTGCACGCCAAGCGCGAGCAGGGCCATCGCCTGTAAGGAGCGTCCATGAATTCGATTCAATCCACTGCCGCAGGCAGCTTGGCGCATTTCGGTCCCATTGCCGGCATCGCCTGCAGCGCCGAGCACATCGCCACCGCCGGTTACGACAACCGCGTGATCCTGTGGGAGCGCGCGACGCAGCGGGCGCTGGCGATGGGGCTGCACGATCACCTGGTGAACAGCGTGGCGTTCTCGCCGGATGGCAAGCGCCTGGTCAGTGCCAGCAGCGACCACACCGCGCGCATCTGGGCCGTCCCCTCAATGCAGCTGATGACCGTCCTGAGCGGCCATGCCGACGATGTTGACACTGCCGTCTTCTCGCCGGACGGCAAACGCATCGCCACCTCGTCGCACGACCACACCGTGCGCACCTGGGACGCGATCACCGGCCAGCCGCTGGCCCTGATGCTCGGCCACCAGGGCGACGTGCTCGCGCTGGCGTGGGACGACAACGGCAAGTCCCTCGTCTCCAGCAGCGACGACGGCACCGTGCGGCGCTGGTGCCCCGACAGCGCGGTCGAGATCGAACGCGTGCAGCTCGGTGGCGCGCAGAGTGATGCGCTGGCCGTGCTGGCCGACGGCCACATGGTCTGCGGCGACGACACCGGCACCTTGTACCTGGTCGGCCCGCGCGGCGTGCTGCAGCGCCAGGCGGCGCACATGGCCGGCATCAAGCACCTGAAAGCCGACGCGGCGCGGCAGCGCGTGCTGTGCCTGAGCTACGACGGCAGCTTCTCGGTCTGGCAGCTCGACGGCGGCGGCACGCGGCTCGATGAAGTCGCGCGCATTCCGATCCCGGCCATCGTCTGGCCACGCAGCTGCGCGCTGGCCGACGAGCACTCGGCCGTCTTCGGCAGTTTCGGCTCCACCTACGCCAGCGTCGACCTGCGCGACGGCCGCTGGGAGCTTTCGCGCATCCGCCGCGACCGCAGCCTGAACGCCGTTTGCGCGGCGATGGACAGCACTTGGGACATCGGCGACGCCGGCATCCTGCGCCGCGACGGCGTCGCGGTGGCCGACCTCGGCACGCTGTGCAACTTCCTCGTCGCCGGCGGCCCGACGCTGTACGCGGGCGGCCAGTCCGGCGTGCTGTTCGATGCCGCGGCCGGCAAACCGCTGCACCGCCATGCGTCGCCGCTGAACTGTGCGGCAAGCTACCTGCACCAGGGCGAACGCCGGCTGGTGGTCGGCACCTACACCGGCGAGCTGCTGTTCTTCGTCCTGGGCGATGGGACGCTCACTTTGCTGGCCGGCATCCGCACGCACGAGAACGCGATCAAGGGTCTCGCGGTCGCGCATGGCCGCGTGTTCTCGTGCTGCGCCGACGGCGCGGTGGCGCTGAACGATGCCGCGGACTTCCAGCTGCTGCAACGCGTGCCCGGCGGCCACACGGCGATCGCCAACGGCTGCGTCGCGACGGCCGACGGCTACGCCAGCGTCGGCCGCGACTTCAAGCTGCGGCTGTGGCGGCGCGACCTGCAGCAGCGCTGCCTGAACACGCCGCACCGGCATTCGATCCGCTGCATCGCGGCATCGGCCTCCGGCCGCTATCTGGCGACCGCCGGCTACCGCGGCATGGTCGCGATCTACGACCGCGTCGACGACAGCTGGCTGCCGACGCTGCGGCCATCGACCTTCGGCATCTCGTGCATCGTCGCCGACCCGGCCGGGGAGGGCTTCATCGCCAGCTCGTACGACGGCACGACGCACCGTATCCCGGCGCCACGCACACCGGTGATGCCGCGCCCGGCGGAGAGCGTCGCGTGATGATCAGCCCCCAGCTCACTTCGTTCGCGGCCCCCGAGGGGCGCTCAGTGCCTTTCGGGCGGCCGGGCAGGCACTGATGCCCGAGCGCCTCGATCCGCTCGGCACGATCGTCGACTACCACGCGGCGCTGGGCGCCGGCTGGCTGCGTGCCGGCGAGGCGCTGGAGCTGGCGTGCGCCAACGCGCAGGCGCCGGACGGCGAGGGTGCGCGGGTCTTCGCACGCCACGACGCCGACATCGCGCGCGCCAGCGCCGTGCAACTGCAGCGCAGCGGCGGCCGCCAGCTGCGCGGGCCGCTCGACCGCGTGATCGTCAGCATCAAGGACAACTTCGACATCGCGGGCCAGGTGACCAGCGCCGGCTCGCCGACGCGCGAGGGCGGCACGCCGGCGGCGCGCGACGCCGCCGCGGTGGCGCGGCTGCGCAGCGCCGGCGCGATCCTCGTCGGCCGCACGCGCATGTCGGAATTCGCCTATTCGGTGACCGGAACGCATCCGGACTATCCGCCGCCGCGCAACCCGTGGCAGCGCGCGATCGGCCGCATCCCGGGCGGCTCGACCTCCGGCGGCGCGGTGTCGGTCAGCGACCGCATGGCGCACATCGCGCTCGGTACCGACACCGGCGGCTCGCTGCGCGTGCCCGCGGCGCTGTGCGGGCTGGTCGGCTTCCGGCCCTCGCTCGGCCGCGTGCCCAGTGAAGGCCTGTTTCCGCTGTCGCCGGCCAGCGACACCATCGGCGCGATGGCCCGCGCCGTCGACGACTGCTGGCGCGTCGACAGCGTGGTCGCCGAACGGCCGCTGGCGCCGCGGCGCGATCGCGCGCCGCGCAGCTTCCATTTCGCGGTGCCCGACGGCCTGTTCACCGCGCAGCTGGCACCGCCGGTGGCCGCGGCCTTCGAGCGCCTGCTGGCGGTGATCGGCCGCTCCGGCGCCTCGGTGCGCCGCCTGCCGATGCCGGTCTTCGACACGTTGGCCCCGCTGCAGGCCGATGGCGGCATCACCGCCGCCGAGGCGTGGCGCGCGCATGGCGACGGCGGCGCACTGCTGGCCTGCCGCGACCCGCTGGTGCGCGCCCGCATCCTGATGGGCGCGCGCACCGACGACTGGCGCTTGGCGCAGCTCAAGCGCGAGCGCGCAGCGCTGATGCGGCGCTTCGGCCGCGAGCTGCGCGGCTTCGACGCGCTGCTCGCACCGACGGTGCCGATCACCGCGCCGACGATCGCCGAAGCCGATGGCGCCGGACCCGCTGCGCAGCAGATCAACCAGCAGCTGCTGCGCAACACGGTGGCCATCACGCTGGTCGGCGGCTGCGCGATCTCACTGCCTTGTCACGCCGCCGGCAATGCGCCGGTCGGCGCCATGCTCGCCGCACCCGGCGGCCACGACGAGCGGCTCTTCGAGGCCGCGTTCTTCATCGAATCGCTGTTGCGTTTTGCCCAGGAGTGAAAAGTGACCATCGCCCCCTCCGCCCTTGTCAAGCCGGCCGGCCATGGCCACTTCTTCTGGCCGACGCTGCCGCAGGCGCTGCCGCTCACCTTGAGTGAAAGTGAGCTGCTCGGCCTGCCGGCGCAGCACGTGCCCTCGCGCCTGTCGACGCCGCAGCCCGCGCTGATGCGGCGGCTGATGCGCGGGGACGAGGTCGACTGGCTCGAGCGCCTGGCCGACACCGACGCCCCGCTGGCCGAACGCTGGCTCGCCGGGCAATTGCTGGCGCTCGCCGGCGACCCGCGGCTGAAGCCACTGGCGCCGCCGATGGTCGATGTGGCCGGCGGCGAATTCACGCTCGGCCTGGAGCCGCAACGGCTCGATGCGGTGATGGACCGGCTCGCCGGACTCGGCCTCGACCGCGCGTGGATCGCAAAGGAGTGCCCGGCCTACCGCGTTCGCATTCCGAGCTTCCGCATCGGGCGCTATCCGGTCACCAACCATGAATACCGCGTCTTCCTGCTCGCCACCGGCCACCCAGTGCTGCCGACGAGCTGGGAGCTTGGCCGCTATCCGCTGGAGCGCGCGAACCACCCAGTGCATTCGGTCGACGTCGCCAGCGCCGAGGCCTACACCGCATGGCTGTCCGCCAGCACCGGCCGCCGCTTCCGGCTGCCGACCGAAGCCGAATGGGAGCTCGCCGCCGGTGGCCCGGCGCAGCGTGAATATCCGTGGGGCGAGACCTTCGAGCCCGACCGCTGCAACACCGTCGAATGCGGGCTGCTGATCACCTCGCCGGTCGGCATGTTTCCGCGCGGCGCCGCCCGCTGCGGCGCGCAGGACATGGCCGGCAACGTCGAGGAACTGGTGGCCACCGACTATGCGCCTTATCCCGGCGGGCAGTGGATCGACGATCACCTGGTGCAATTGAACGGCCGCTACCGCGTCGCGCGCGGCGGCAGCTTCGCCCGCTTTCGCGATCTCGCGCGCTGCAAGCGGCGGCACGGGATTCACCGGACGACGCGGGTGTACGTGGCGGGGTTTCGGTTGGCGGAGGAGTTGGCGCGCGCCTGAAGGCAGAATCGCCGGCGTTCAATCCCGTGCCACGCATGCCCCGCCTTGCGTCGTGCCGCGCCCCACGCCAAGATCGTCGCCCCGCACTCCCGCCGCGAGGCCACCGATGATCAAGCTCTACGACAGCGCCTTCAGCCCCTTCGCCCGCAAGGTGCGCATGGTGCTCGAGCACAAGGGCCTCGAATTCGAGGCGCTCGACGGGCTGCTGAGGTCGAACCATGACACGCTGAAGGCTGTCAATGGCCGCATCGAAGTGCCGACGTTGGTCGACGACGGCATCGTGGTGGTCAACTCGTCCGACATCGTCGCTTACCTCGAGCACCGCTACCCCGATCGACCGGTGCTCCCGGCTTCACCCGCCGCGCGCGTGCAGGCCCGCGCCTGGGAGCGCACGGCCGACAGCTTCATCGATCCGATCCTGATCAACCTGTCGTACTGGTCGTGGGCCGAACGCGACGATCAGATGCCGGCGGGGCTGCTCGACGCCGCCTGTGCCGACCTGAAGCCGGTCTACGACGCGCTGGAACGCGAGCTGGCGGAGCGCGATTTCGTCAGCGGGCCGGCGCTGTCGATCGCCGACATCGCGCTGTTCCCGCACCTCGCGAGCGCGCGGGCGATGGCGGTGGAGTGGGGTGCGCAGCAGCATCCGAACCTGACACGCTGGTTCAAGCGCCTGCGCGCGCTGCCGATCTGCGCCGCCGACCTGCAGCGTGCGCGGTCCTTCTTGGTGTCGATCGATGGCCAGCAGCTCGAGCGGCGCAAGATCTTCTGGCGCGGCGACCGCATCGAGTGGATGCTGGTACGCGGTTTCCACGACTGGTTGATCGACGAGATCCGGCAGGATCGTGTGCTTTGGCCGGGGCCGGCGATTCCGGCCCCTCTCACCTTCAAACAGGACACATGATGAAGTCACCCTTGCTGTTCGCTGCCGCGTGTGTCGCCGCGGCTTCCGCCGCCCAGGCCGCTGACAAGCCTCACTGGAGCTATCAGGGCCATGGCAGCCCGGCGCACTGGGCCGAGCTGGATGCCGGGTTCAAGACCTGCAAGCTCGGCAAGCTGCAGTCGCCGATCAACATCGAGACGAAGAAGATCGAGAAGTCGGCCGACGCCAAGCCCATCGTCTTCGGCTACACCGGCGGGGCCGCCGAGGTGGTCGACAACGGCCACACGATCCAGGTGAACCTGCCGGCCGCGGGTGCCGCGACGCTGGAGGGCAGCGAGTACAAGCTGCTGCAGTTCCACTTCCACGCGCCCAGCGAGGAGATGATCGACGGCAAGCGTTATCCGCTGGTGGCGCACCTGGTGCACAAGAATGCGCAAGGCCAGCTCGGCGTCGTCGCGGTGCTGTTCAAGGCCGGCAAGGAGAACGCCGCGCTGAAGCCGGTGTTCGACAGCCTGCCGGCCAAGGCGGGCGAGACGCGCAAGCTCGACGCTGCTTTCAATCCTGCCGACCTGCTGCCGGCCGAGCGCGGCTACTACGCCTTCATGGGCTCGCTGACCACGCCGCCGTGCAGCGAGGAAGTGCGCTGGCAGGTGCTGAAGACGCCGGTGGAAGCCTCCGCCGCGCAGCTGGCCGCGTTCAAGAAGCGTTATGCGATGAACGCACGGCCGGTGCAGCCGCTGAACGGGCGCAAGGTGGTGCTGAGCCCCTGATGACGAGCCGAAGCCTCCCGATCGCCGACCTCGCCGCGATCGCCACTGAAGCCCTCGCCGCGCGCGACGAGCGGCGCCAGATTGCGCCTTTCTCGTCGCGCTACGACGGCCTCGACCTCGACACCGCCTATCGCATCGCTGCCGACGTGCGGGCGCAGCGCATCGCGCGCGGCGAGACGCCTGTCGGCCGCAAGATCGGCTTCACGAACCGCACGATCTGGGCCGAGTACGACGTCTGGGCACCGATCTGGGGTTCGATGTACCAGACGACGGTGCACGACCTCGCCGCGCTCGCCGGGCGTTTTTCGCTCGACGGCCTGGCCGAGCCGCGCATCGAGCCGGAGATCGTCTTCGGCCTGGCGCGCGCGCCCGAGCCCGGCATGGACGCGGCGGCACTGCTCGGCTGCATCGAATGGGTCGCGCACGGCTTCGAGATCGTGCAGTCGATCTTCCCGGGCTGGAAGTTCGCGGCCGCCGATTGCGTCGCGGCCTTCGGGTTGCACGGCGCGCTGCTGGTCGGGCCGAGGCAGTCGGTCAGCGCCCATCGCGCGGGCTGGCTGGCCAGCTTGTCGAGCTTCGCGATCGACCTGGCCTGCGACGGCGTGGTGGTCGACCACGGGCAGGCCGCGAATGTGCTCGACGGGCCGCTCTTCGCCTTGCGCCACCTGGTCGAGCTGCTGGCGGCCGATCCGTCGCAGCCGGCGCTGGCCGCGGGCGAGGTGGTCACCACCGGCACCTTGACGCGAGCGTTGCCGGTGGCGCCGGGGCAGGTGTGGACGACGGCGCTGCGCGGCGTGGCGCTGGCCGGGATCGGCGTGCGCTTCGGCTGAGGCGGGCCGGACGCTATGGAAGGAAATCTTCCAGACGTTGCCCGCAGCGCAGGCCGTCGATGTGTGAGAAGTGCGCGTCGCGGGTCAGCAATGCTGCGCCGAGCTCGAGCGCGCTCGCGGCAATCCACAGGTCATTGGTCGGAATCGGTTGCCCCTTGCGACGCAGTCCTGCGTAGATCAGCGCGTAGCTGTCCGCGGTCTGCGCTGTGATGGGTATCGACTCGACGCGCGGCGAATCGAGGAAGCGAGCAAGTTCGGCTCGGTTCTTCGCTTCGCGCGTTCCGGCTGCAAAGCCTCCAAGCAATTCGCCCAGCACGACGCTATTCACGAACAGGCGCTCGGCGTGTGCGAGGACTTCGACAACCTCTGGCACTCCGAGCATGAACGCCGTGTAGGCGTTGGTGTCGATCAGGATCGGCCGCATCCGCTACTTCCAGAGCTTCGCGTCGACCTCGCTGAACGCTGCCGTAGCGCGCTCGAATGCGGCAGCATCGCTCTTGCCCCAGCTTCCGGACAGCTCATCCAGATCGGCATGCCGACGCAGTGCCGGCTTCGATGGGCGGCGTCCGAGCCCTTGTTCGATGAGACGCAGCACCAAGGCATTGACGCTTGCGTCCTCTTTGACTGCGCGTTTCTTGAGTTCGGCGAGCGATCGATCGTCCAGGCCGCGAATGCTGAGATTGGCCATGCCATCACCTGTGCATGTGAAATGCTGTCACCGAATGCTATCAGGAGGGCGTCGCGCTGCCGACACCCTCGCGCTCGTCACGCCGCTGCGCCGTCACGCGCAACCCGCGCAGCTTGCCCACCAGATCCGCCGCCGAGAACGGCTTCTCCAGCGCCTGGCAGCCGGTCTCGGCGAGCAGCCGGGTCGCATCCAGGCTCAGCGTGTCGCCGGTGACGAACAGCATGCGCTCGGCGAGCTGCGGCGCATGCGCCTTCACCGCGCGCCACAGCGCGGCGCCGTCGGTGTCGGGCATGCGCAGGTCCGAGACCACGGCGTCGAAGCTGGCGAGCTGGAGCATCTCGATCGCCACTTCGCCGGACTCGGCCGTCGTGACCTCGTAGCCGGCTGATTCGAGCATCGAGCGCATCACGTCGGCGAGCTCCGGTTCGTCGTCGACGACCAGCACGCGTGCACCCTCGGGTACCTCGGCGGCCACCGGTTGCGCGGGTACCGGCGGCCGCGGCGGAGTGGTCGCCTCCAGCGGCAGCCAGAACAGGAACGACGCGCCGCGGGCGCTCGCCTCGAGCTCGAGCTCACCGCCGTGCTCGCGCGCGATGGCCTGCGACACGGCCAGGCCCATGCCGGTGCCGACGCCTTCGCTCTTGGTCGTGAAGAAGGGCATGAAGATGCGCTCGGCCACGTCGGCCGGCACGCCCGGGCCGGTGTCGGCCACGCGCAGCCACAGGTGCCGGCCGGATCGATGGGGGCCGGCCGAGTGGCCGGTCTCGATCGTCAGCTCCCGCGGCCCGTCGCTGCCGGACATCGCCTGCTGCGCATTGACGAAGAGGTTCAGCACCACCTGGCCGAGCTGGTCGCCGTCGCCCCAGACGCTGGGCAGCCCGGGCGCCAGCTTCAGCTCGACGCGGATCGCATGCGTGCGCAGCACGTAGCCGAGCATCTCGGCCGCGCCCTGCACCACATCGTTGAGCTGCACCTCGCCGCGCGCCGCGCTGCGCTGCCGCGCCATGTTCAGGAAGGTGCGCACGATGCGGCTGCAGCGCAGCGCCGCCTCGCGCACCCGCTGCGCCTCGGCCTGCAGCGGCCCACCCGTCGGCATCTGGGCGCACATCTCCTCGAGCAGCGAGGCGCGGCCCATCACCACCGCCAGCGGGTTGTTCAGCTCGTGCGCGACGCCGGCGAGCAGGCTGCCCATCGTCGTCAACTTCTCGCTCTGGCGCAGCTCGTTGCGCTGGCGCTCGATGAGCTCGGCGCTGCGGTGCTGCTCGGTGACGTCGCGCGCGCTGGCGGTGTAGTGCACCGCGCCGTCGACCTCGCTTCGCCACAGCACCGCCTCGATCGGGAACTCGCGGCCGTCGGCGCGGCGCGCGTTGAGCGTCCAGCGCCGGCCGAGCAGCGGGGCAGCGTCGCCGCGCTGCAGCCGGGCCAGCAGCGCCCGTTGCCGCTCGCCATCGGCTTCGGGCAGCAGCAGCGCGCTGGAGCGGCCGATGGCCTGCGCGCGCGGCAAGCCGAACATCAACTCGGCCGCCGGGTTGAAGTCGACGATCGTGCCGGCCGCGTCGGCGGTGACGATCGCCTCCATCGCATGGTCGATCACCGCGGCCTTCAGCGCATTGGCCGCGCGCAGCCGCCGCTGCAGCCGCAGCCGCCACATCAGCGCGAGCCCGCCGAAGAGCGTGATGCTGGCGACCAGCGCGACGATCAGCATCACGCGGCGCGCCTCGGACTCGCGCTCGCGCGCACGCAGCAGCGAGTTCTCATATTCCTTGCGCTCGAGGTCGAAGCGCGTGCGCAGTTCGGCCACCGCCGCAGTGCTGTTGGCGGTGAGCACCGCCTTCTCGGCTTCGCGCAGCCGCCCGGTGGCGCGCCAGGCCTCCTCGTAGTCGCCCAGCCGGGCGTGGATGGCCGCTGCATTCTCGTGATAGCGAACGGCCCAGCGCGCCGTCGCCAGCGCGGCCAGGATCTTGTGGCCGGCGTCCAGCGCCTCCAGGCTGCCGGCGCGTTCGCCCAGGCGCGACAGCGCGTCCGCGCGCGCCATCGTGAGCCGGAAGCGCAGCGTCGCGGGCAGCGCGGTGCCGCGCTGCACGGCGGTGCGGCCCAGCGCCTCGAGCGCCTGCGCCGGCCGATCCTGCTTCAGCTCCAGGTCGACCAGCAGCGCGAGCAGGAAGCTCTGCATCTCGGTGTAGGCCAGCTGGTCGGCCATCACCAGCGCGCGCTCGACGATGCCGCGCGCCTCGGCCACGTCGCCCTGCGACGCCAGCACGCCGGCGAGGTTGTGCCACAGCCGCACCGCGTACGTGCGGTAGACGCCGGTGTCCACCAGCTCCAGCGCCGCCCGGTAGCGGCCGATCGCCTCGCCGGCGTTCGATTGCGTCATGCGGTCGAGGTGGCCGAGCGCGCCGGCCACGCCGTTCATCACCCGCGACATCGCGTAGCGGTCGCCCTCGCGCTGGGCGATGGTGTAGGCGCGGTTCAGGTGGGCCATCGCTTCGGCGCTGCGCCCCTGGCGGTCGTGCCAGCGTGCATGCTGGACCAGCGCGCGGGCCAGGTGGAAGGGCTGCTGCGTGCGCTCGGCAAAGGCGACGGCGTGGGCGAAGCGGGCATCGGTGCTGGCGCCCTCGCCGAGCACGTGCGAGATCATCGCGTCGCCCAGCAGCAGCTCGGCCTGCGCATCGTTGTCCTGCCGCTGTTCGGCCAGCGCCAGCGCCTCGCCGATCAGCGCGCGCGTGCCGGCGGTCTCGTCGATGTCGGCGCGCACCTTGATCATGCGGCGCAGCGCCAGCAGCATGGCGGCGGCATCCTGGCGCGTGCGGGCGGCGGCCAGCGCGGCCTGCGCTTCGGCGGCGGTGGCGCGGGGATCGTGGGCGGCGGCGCGTTCGATCTCGTCGGCGGTGCCCGCCCGCGCCGATGCCGCGGCCAGCGCCAGGCAGCCGACGAGGGCCGCGGCGAGCAGCGTCTGCAGGCACCAGCGCCTGGAAATCCAGGCCCGGGCCGGATGCGGGAGAGTGCTCACGTGCCGGGCGCCCTTCGAAGCCGCGAATGGTTGCGGCGGCCGGTATCAGCGCCGCTTCAGCCGCGCGCGACGCATTGTCGCAAGTGTTTCACCGACAACGTTCATCAGTCATCGTACAAGCTCGAGCGATCGCCGCTCGGGTATTCCCCTGTGGAAACGCTATTGACACCCGAATCCGCACTGTCGACGATACGTCGGTTGTACGACAACCGATGACTCGGCCCGGCGCACGTGCCCGGCAGAGCGCACGACTTGGAGACATGCCATGAAGCGTCGCGAACTGATCAGGCTGTGCGGATCGGCGCTCGCCGCCGGCGCCGTTGCGGCGCCCGCGCTGGTGCAGGCCCAGGACAAGGTGGTCTGGAAAGCCTCGGACGTGCATCCGCTCGGCTACCCCACGGTCGAGGCGATCCAGCGCATGGGCAAGAAGCTCGAGGCGGCGACCAACGGCCGCATCTCGATCCAGATGTTCCCGTCGATGCAGCTCGGCGGCGAGAAGGAGATGATCGAGCAGGCGCAAGTCGGCGCGCTGCAGATCGCGCGCATCTCGGTCGGCGCGATGGGGCCGGTGGTCGACGACCTGAACGTCTTCAACATGCCCTTCGTCTTCCGCGACGAGGCGCACATGCGCAAGGTGATCGACGGGCCGATCGGGCAGGAGCTGCTCGACCGCGTGTCGAACTCGCCGCAGTCGAAGCTGATCGTGCTGGGCTGGATGGATGCCGGCACGCGCAACGTCTATTCGAACAAGCCGGTCACCAAGCCCGCGGACCTGAAGGGCATGAAGATCCGCATGATGGGCAACCCGCTGTTCGTCGAGACGATGAACGCGATGGGCGGCAACGGCGTGGCGATGGGCTTCAACGAGCTGTTCAGCGCGCTGCAGACCGGCGTTGTCGACGGTGCCGAGAACAACCCGCCGACCTTGCTGGCGCAGAACCACTACACCGTCAGCAAGGTGTACAGCCTGACCGGCCACCTGATCATTCCGGAGATCTTCGTCTTCTCCAAGCGCACCTGGGACAACCTGTCGAAGGCCGACCAGGATCTGCTGCGCAAGGTCTCGCGCGAGGCGCAGATCGAGCAGCGCGCGCTGTGGGACGCCTACGTCGGCGAGGCCGAGACGAAACTCAAGGCCGCCGGCATCAAGTTCATCCCCACCGACAAGCCGGCCTTCTACGCCGCGACGCAGCCGATCCGCGACAAATATGGCGCAAAGTACGCGGCGCTGATCAAGCGCATCGAAGAGACGAAGTAGTGTTCTTCTGACGCGCCGGCCGTCGATGAAAAACGCCTACCAGCAGGCGATGGAACGCCTGTACCTGGCCTGCGTCGTGATCTCCGGCGTCGCGCTGGTGGTGATCACGCTGATCATCCCCGTCGGCGTCTTCATGCGCTACGCGATGCACAGCCCGCTGTCGTGGCCCGAGCCGGCCTCGGTGATCATGATGGTGATGTTCTCGTTCATCGGCGGCGCCGCGGTGTACCGCGCGAAGGTGCACATCGCCGTGCAGGCCTTCGTCAATGCGGTGAGCGAGGGCAAGCGCCGCGCGATGGGCTGGCTGGCCGATGGCTGCATGGCGGCCACGGCCCTCTTCATGCTCGGTTACGGCGTGCAGTTGTGCATGACCACGCGCTTCCAGACCATCGCCGAGTTCCCGTGGCTGTCGGTGGCCTACGTGTACCTGCCGATCCCGATCGCCGGGCTGCTGACGCTGCTGTTCCTGATCGAGCGCATCTGGGTCGGCGAGCCGCCGCCGAGCTCGGTGATGTACAGCGACCAGGCCGCCGAAGTGGAGTGAACGAGATGATATGGACGCACTGATCCTGCTCGGCTCGTTCGCCGTGCTCTGCGCCATCGGCGTGCCGGTGGCCTACGCGCTCGGGCTGGCCGCGATCATCGGCGCGCTCTATGTCGACATCCCGCTCGAAGCGGTGATGCTGAAGATCTCCGACGGCACCGACGACTTCTCGCTGCTGGCGATCCCGTTCTTCGTGCTCGCCGGCGCGATCATGGCCGAGGGCGGCATGGCGCTGCGGCTGATCAACCTGGCCAAGGTCTTCGTCGGCTTCATCCGCGGCGGGCTGGCGCTGGTCAACGTGCTGGCGAGCACGCTGTTCGGCTGCATCTCGGGCTCGTCGGTCGCCGACACCGCGTCGATCGGCTCGGTGATGATTCCGCAGATGGTCAAGGCGGGTTATCCACGCGTCTTCGCGACCAACGTGACGATCTGCGGCTCGGTGCAGGCATTGATGATCCCGCCCTCGCACAACGCGGTGATCTACTCGCTCGCCGCCGGCGGCACGGTGTCGATCGCGCACCTGTTCCTCGCCGGCGTGTTCCCCGGCCTCCTGTTCGGGCTGTGCGTGATCGGGCTGGTGCTGTGGATGTCGAACCGGCGCGGTTTCCCGAAGGCTGAAGCCGTGCCGTTCAGCCAGGTCGGCCGGATCGTCGCCGATGCGCTGTGGGGCCTGGTGACGATCTTCATCATCATGGGCGGCATCCTGTCGGGCGTGTTCACGGCCACCGAGTCGGCCGCGGTGGCCTGCGTCTACGCCTTCCTGGTCACGCTCTTCATCTACCGCGACTACCGCTGGCGCGACCTGCCGCACCTGGTGCACCGCGTCGTCAAGACGGTGGCGATGGTGATGATGCTGATCGGCTTCTCGGTCGCCTTCGGCTACATGATGACGATCATGCAGATCCCGGCGAAGGCGACGCAGTTCTTCCTCGGCATCTCGCAGGACAAGTACGTCTTCCTGCTGATGGTCAACATCCTGCTGCTGCTGCTGGGCACCTTCATGGACCTGGCGCCGATGCTGCTGATCTGCACACCGATCTTCCTGCCGGTGATCAAGACGCTGGGCATCGACCCGGTGCACTTCGGCATGGTCATGATCCTGAACCTCGGCATCGGCCTGATCACGCCGCCGGTGGGGCCGACGCTGTTCGTCGGCTGCGCCATCGGCAAGGTGACGATGGAGCAGGTCAGCAAGGAGCTGTGGCCGTTCTACGGCGCGATGTGTCTCGCGCTGCTGCTGGTGACCTACGTGCCGGCGATCTCGCTGTGGCTGCCGGGCCTACTTCTCAAATGACGCGGCAGCAGGTTGCGCTGATCGGTGCCGGCATGGCGGTAGCGCCGCATGTGGCGAGCCTGGGAGCGCTGGCCGAACGGGTCGACGTCGGCTGGATCGTCACGCAGAGCGGCACGCGTGCTGCGGCAATCGCCGAACGCCTGCGCGGAGCCCGCTGCAGCACTTCGCTCGACGACGTGCTCAGCGACGACCGCATCACCGCGGCGCTGGTGCTGACACCGCCGAACACGCACCTGGAGATCGTCACGCGGCTCGCCGGTGCCCGCAAGCACGTGCTGCTGGAAAAGCCGCTCGAGCTCGACAGCCGCCGCGCTGGCCAGCTGGTGGCGGTGTGTGCCGAAGCCGGCGTGCAGCTCGGCGTGATGCTGCAGCACCGCCTGCGCCCGGCCTCGCTGGCGATGAAGCGGCTGGTGCAGGGCGGCGCGCTCGGCGAGATGACCTGCGCGTCGGTCGACATGCGCTGGTGGCGGCCGCAGAGCTACTACGACCAGCCCGGCCGCGGCAGCCGCGCGCGCGATGGCGGCGGCGTGCTGCTGACGCAGGGCATCCACACGATCGACAACTTCCTGCAGATCGCCGGGCTGCCGTCGGAGCTGGTCGCCTTCGCCCACACCAGCCCGGTGCATCGGATGGAGTGCGAGGACGTGGTCGCTGCGGCGCTGCGTTATGCCAATGGCGCGACCGCGACGCTGAATGCCACCGTCACCGCATTCCCCGGCTTCTCGGAGCGCATCGAGGTTTGCGGCACGCTCGCCACCGCGACGCTCGCCGGCGGCCAGCTCGAGGTGCATTGGCACGACGGCCGCCACGAGACCATCGGCCAGGCGCAGATGCTGGGCGGCGGCGCCGACCCGATGGCCTTCACGCACGAGGCGCACCAAGCGGTGATCGAGGATTTTCTCGATGCCATCGCTCAAGCGCGCGAGCCGGCGATCAGCGGCGCCAGCGTGCTGCCGGTGCAGCGCCTGATCGATGCGCTGCTCCAATCGGCGGCGACGCGGCAGGTGCTGGACTTCGGCGGCTGAGCCGCCTCGGCCGACCCGTCAAATCGGCACCTCGCCGATCACCACGGTGCGGTGAATCACGCGCCGCTCGGCGCTCGTGTCATAGCTCGTTGCGCGGTGGATCGTGCTGCGGTTGTCCCACATCAGCACGTCGCGCGGGCGCCAACGGTAGCTGAAGACGAAGCGCGGCTGCGTGGCGTGCGCCATCAGCTGCTCGATCAGCGTCTCGCTCTGGTCGGCCGGCAGCCCGGCGATGTGCGACACGTGCCGGCTCAGGTACAGGACCTTGCGGCCGGTGTCCGGATGCGTGCGCACCAGCGGATGCTCGATCGGCGGCGTCTGCAGCCGCTGCGCCGCGGTCATCGGCGGCTCGCCCATGCGCCGGCGTGAGCGGTCGAGGTCGTGCACCGTGCGCAGGCCGGCGATGCGACGCTTCATCGCGTCGTCGAGTGCTTCGTAGGCCGCGGCCATGTCGGCGAACTGCGTCTCTCCGCCGACGGCCGGCGTCTCGATGCCGTAGAGGATCGTCGCCAGCGCCGGCCGGCGCTGGAACGACAGGTCCGAATGCCAGGTCAGCGTGCCCTTGTCCGGATGGCGGCCGATGGTGCGGCCGCTCGCGGCGTCGACGTTCGACAGCACGTAGATCTCGGGATGCTGCGGATGCCGGTACTGATCGAGCACGTGCACCTGCAATTCGCCGAAGCGGCGGCTGAAGGCGATCTGCTGTGTTTCGTCGATGTGCTGGTCTGGAAAGCGCAGCAGCTGATGGTGATGGAAGGCCGCGCGCAGCTCGGCGAACACGTGATCCGGCAGCGGCGGTCCGAGGTCGAGATCGAGCACTTCGGCGCCGGTGCGGTCCGACAGCGGTCGAATGTGCAGCACGCCGTGCGGGGTGGTGTCGGTCGCGCGGTTCACGGGCGGGCCCTTCGTTCGTCGGATGATCGTACGCTGCAGCGCCAAACGCGAGCCACCATCCGCCCATGCCCGACCTGCACGCACTGACGCGCCAATTCCCGCGCGACGGCCTTCTGAACGCCATCATCCTGCGCCCGGCGCGCCACGTGCCGCCGATCAGCGTGGCGGAAGCGTGCGCGATCGGGGGCCGCGGCCTCGAAGGCGACCGCAGCGCGCAGCGCCTGCCGACCACGCCCGATGGCGGCAAACGCCAGGTCACGCTGATCCAGGCCGAGCACCTGCCATTGATCGCCGCGTGGACCGGCCGTGCAACCGTCGACCCGCTGCTGCTGCGCCGCAACCTGGTGATCTCGGGCCTGAACCTGCTGGCGGCCCGCTCGCCGTTCGGGCCGTCGCAGGCACTGCGGCTGCACATCGGCGAGGCCGTCGTGCTGGAGCTCAGCGGCCCCTGCGATCCGTGCTCGCGCATGGAGGAAGCGCTCGGTCCCGGCGGCTACAACGCGATGCGCGGTCACGGCGGGGTGACCGCCCGGGTGCTGGCCGGGGGCGAGCTGCACGTCGGCGATCGGGTGTGGGTCGAGCGCTGATCCAGAATCGGCGCTGCTTCCCCACAAGGACGTCGACCATGCAAGCCGCCTACTACGAACGAACCGGCGCCGCGCGCGCGGTACTGCAGGTCGGCGAGCTGCCGGAGCCGGCGCCCGGCCCGGGTGAAGTGCGCGTGCGCCTGCACTGCTCCGGCGTCAACCCGTCCGACGTCAAGTCGCGCGCCGGCCTGCGCAGCAGCGTGCTGCCGTTCGAGCGTATCGTGCCGCACAGCGATGGCGCCGGCGTGATCGACGCGGTGGGCGGGGGCGTGTCGCCCGCGCGCATTGGCGAGCGCGTGTGGATCTGGAACGGCGCCTGGGGCCGGGCGAACGGCACGGCGGCCGAGTGGATCACGCTGCCGGCGCGCCAGGCCGTGGCACTGCCGGAGGACACGCCGCTGGAGGCCGGCGCCTGCTTCGGCATTCCGGCGCTGACCGGGCTGCACGCGGTGCAGAGCCACGGCGGCGTGCAGGGCAAGACCGTGCTGGTGGCCGGCGGTGCCGGCGCGGTGGGCCACTACGCCGTGCAGTTCGCGCGGTTGCTCGGTGCGCGCCAGGTGTTCGCCACCGTCAGCAGCGCGCAGAAGGCCGCTCTCGCGCGTTCAGCCGGCGCCGATGCCGCGATCGACTATCGCGCGGAAGACGTGGCCACGCGCGTGCGTGACCTGGCCGGCGGCGCCGGCATTCACCGCATCATCGAGGTCGACATCGCCGCCAATGGCGCCCTGGACGCCGAGCTGCTGCGGCCGGGCGGCGAACTGGTCGTCTACGGCAGCGGCGCGCGCGAATTCAGCCTGCCGTTCTTCCCGCTGATCGCGCGCAACCTGAATCTGCACTTCTTCATCGTCTACAACCTCGGCGAGCCTGACCGCGCCGCGGCCGAGCAGACCTTGACCCGGCTGTTGACCGAACAGCGCCTGACGCACCAGATCGCCGAGCGCCTGCCGCTGGCGCAGATCGCCGCGGCGCACGAGCTGGTCGAATCCGGCCGCGCGATCGGCAACGTCGTGCTGACGATCGCTTGATTGCACGAGGAGACTTCCAATGCCCAAATTACGCGTCAACAGCTTCGCCATCTCGATCGACGGCTACGGTGCCGGCCCCGACCAGAGCCTACAGGACCCGCTCGGCGTCGGCGGCGAGCGGCTGCATGAATGGGTCTTGTCCACGCTTACCTTCCGTCGGTTGTTCGGCAGCGAAGGCGGCTCTACCGGCATCGACGACCAGTTCGCCGCGCGCGGATTCGACAACATCGGCGCCTGGATCCTCGGCCGCAACATGTTCGCCCCATCGCGCGGCGCCTGGCCCGACGACCAATGGAAGGGCTGGTGGGGCGACAACCCGCCGTACCACGTGCCAGTGTTCGTGCTGACGCACCACCCGCGCGCTTCGATCGAGATGGACGGCGGCACGGTCTTCCACTTCGTCACCGACGGCATCGAGGCCGCCCTGCAGCGCGCAATGGCCGCCGCGCAGGGCAAGGACGTGCGCCTCGGCGGCGGTGTGGCGACGATCCGGCAATACCTGAGCGCGCGGCTGATCGACGAGCTGCACCTGGCGATCTCGCCGGCGCTGCTGGGCCGCGGCGAAGCGCTGCTCGCCGGGCTCGACCTGCCGGCCTTGGGCTACCAGTGCACCGAGCACGTCGGCGGCGAAGGCGCGATGCACGTGGTGCTGGCGAAGCGGTAGTCAGCCCACCATCACCTTCACATCCGGATACCCCATCAAGCGCAGCACGTAGTAGGTGACCGCCGCCTCGCCCGGGTTGTCCGCGATGCAGACGATCTCGGCGTAGCGCGGCACGCCGGCCTTGCTCAGGAGGGTCCACAGGTCCTTCGCGGCCTTCGGCGTGCCGTCGGCATTCAGCAGCTCGGTGTGCGGCAGGTGGATCAGCTTGCCGTCCGGCGCCTTGCTCGGCGCGTTCTTGCCCGAGGCGATGAAGACGCGCGGGTACGCGCCCTTCGCGCTGCTCTCGGCGCCCTGGACCACGACGCCGGAACGCGCGCGCGCCGGATACGTCGTCGGCACGATCGACACGTCCAACGGGTTCTTCTTCGGCCCGACTGCGGTCGGGTCCTTGGTCAACGGCAGGCCCTTCAGTCCCCACTCGTCGACCGAATCCATCAGGATCGATACGTGCTTCTGCCCCATGCGCTCGAGCGCCAGGAAGGCCAACGCCGAGTGCTCGTTCAGGCCGCCGTCGGAGACGATCACCGCCTCATGCGCCGCATCGACGCCGGCCGGTCCGAGCAGCTGCGCCAGCTTCTGCGGCTCGGCGAGATAGCGCTTGAAGTCAGCGGCCGGAATGTTCAGTGCGAAGGGCACGTGGCCCTGTTGGAATTTCTCCGCCGGGCGCACGTCGACGACGGTCAGCTTCGTCACGCCGTACATGCGCATCATCTTGTTGCTCCAGCCATTGAGCCAGCCCATGTCGCGCTTCAGGGCCGGCGCGTCGTAGGTCCAGAACGGCAGCGATCGTTCGTCCTGCAGCCATTCGAGCTGCGATTCCTTGTAGAGCTTGACGTTGGGGTATCCGGCCACGAACTTCAGCGCGAAGAACGGCACCGTCGCGGCGATGCCGCCGCCGCAGTGCGCGTGCACCTGCTGCTCGGGCTGGATGCCGAAGTAGCGGGCCATGCGCGCGATCTCCTCGGCGGACTTGAAGGTCTTGTCGGCATTGAAGAAGTCGCCGGTCGGCATCATGATCGCGTTCGGCACGTGGCCGGCGCGGTCGAAGAACTTCATCTCGCCGAAGTGGTGGCTCGGCTCGAGCGCCTCGACCAGCGCGTGGTTCGCGCGGTCGCCCGACGCGGCCAGGAATTCGGGCAGGCGCACGCGCAGCTCGTCCTTCGGCTTCGCGCCGACGCGGAACGTGCCCTTCGCCGGCGTCGGCGTGGGCTCCTTCGTCACCGGGCGGCCGGCCTCGGCCCACTTGGCCAGACCGCCGTCGAGCACGAAGATGCGGTCCGCCGGAAAGCCCTGGTAGTAGAGGTCGAAGAAGATGCGCGTCGCGAAGTACGCGCCGCCCTGGTCGTAGATGACGATCTTCTTGTCCGGGCTGACGCCCCAGGACTGGAAGTGCGCCTCGTTCTCCGCGGGCGACAGCTCGCGCCCGCCGAACGAGAAGACGTCGACATTGACCGCGCCGGCGATGTGCCGGGCCGCATGCATCGGCGGCGGCGAGGCGTCGAGCAGCAGCACGTCGCCGGCGGCGAGCGCCTGTTCGAGCCACTGCACGGTGACGAGCGGGCTTCTGGCGCGCTCGCTGGCCAGCGCGGCCTGCGGCAGCAGCAACCAGCTGGTGAAAGCGGCGAGCATCCAGGCAATCAATGACCTGCGCATGGTGTTTTCCTCCGGGCGAGCCTTCCGAAGCGGGGCCGCTCGCGCCGACTGTGGCCGCGCCAGCGTGCGCCGGCCAACGAAGTCTGACAAGGTGCAGTTCGGCGGGGTCCAGGCGCGCTTCGCGGCGACGGACGGTGCAGCCTCCGCGTCGGTTACAAATCGGCTGGAACACCGAAGGATCCCTCGTGACCCATGCCGTCCCGATCACCCGGCTCGAGCCGTCCGAATGGCCCGCACTGGCGGCCTTCATCCACCGCCACAACCGGGTCGGCGGGCGGATCCGCTGCCTGCACTTCGACCAGGGGGAAACCCTGGCGCTGCATGCGCAGGAGCTGGCCGCGCTGCAGCCGGACGAGGCAGCCTTCTGGTGCGTGTACGGAACGGACGGCATCGCCGCGCTGATCGGCTGCGAGCTCGATCCGGCGCTGCGCCGGGCCTGGCTGCGGGGGCCCTTGACGGCCGGCGACGATGACGCTCATTTGACGCGGCCATTGCTCGAGCGGCTCGAGACCGAGCTGGACACGCTCACCACCTTCGATGCCTTCCCGGCGCAGGACGACGAGCCGCTGAACGCCTTCTATCGCGACGCCGGCTATCGCCCGATGGGCGTGCATCGCGTGCTGCAGGCCGCGCTGGCCCCGCTGGCCGATACCCCGTTGCCGGCCAGCCATGGCAGCGTGCGCCGCGCCACCCCGGCCGACCTCGCGCCGCTGCTCGCCGTGCACCAGGCCCTGTTCCCGTCGAGCTACCTGAAGGACAGCGACTTCGAGCGCGCGCTGTCGGCCGAGGACCGCTGCGTGCTGGTCACCAATGACCTCGCCGGCTATCTTCACGCGAAGGACGATCCCGAGCAGGACGAGGTCTACATCGATTACGTCGGTGTCGCCGAGCGCGCACGCGGCCAGGGGCTCGGGCACGCGTTGCTGACTGCGGCGCTGGCCTGGGGCCGCACCCGCGGGCGGCGTCAGGCCTCGCTCACCGTGCGCGAGGATCGCGCAGCGGCGTTGCGGCTCTATGAGCTGGCCGGCTTCCGCCAGGTCAGCGCAGGCGCCCACTGGCGCAAGGAAGTCAACCCCACCGAAGCACCGGCCGTCCCCGGCTGAACACCCACATGACCACCCTTTCGATTCCCACCCGCGTTGCAGTGATCACCGGCGGCGCCCGCGGCATCGGCCGCGCGATCGCCGAATGGTTCCTGCGCCACGACCACCAGGTCGCGCTGCTCGACATCGACCACACCACGCTCGACCGCACGGTCATCGAGCTTGCACGGCCGGCGCACGTGCTCGGCATCCATTGCGACGTGTCCGATCCGGCGCAGGTGGCGCGCGCGGCGGCCGAGGTCATCGCGCGCTTCGGCCGCGTCGATGCGCTGGTCAACAACGCCGGCGTCGCGGTGTTCAAGCCGGTGCTGGAGACCTCGTTCGAGGACTGGCGCACGGTGCTGGCGACCAACCTCGACGGCGCCTTTCTCTGCACGCAGGCCTTCGGCGCGGTGATGGCGCAGGCGGGCCGCGGCGCGGTCGTCAACATCGCGTCGATCTCGGGCCTGCGCGCGAGCACGCTGCGTGTCGCCTACGGCACCAGCAAGGCCGCACTGATCCACCTGACGAAGCAGTACGCGGTCGAATTGGGCAACGCCGGCGTGCGCTGCAACGTGATCGCGCCCGGCCCGGTCGAGACCGAGATGGCCAAGCTCGTGCACAGCGTCGCGATCCGCTCGGACTATGTCGACACGATCCCGCTCGGCCGCTACGGCACCACCGAGGAGATGGCCAGCACCGTCGGTTTCCTGTGCAGCGACGACGCCAGCTTCATCAACGGCCAGGTGCTGGCGGTGGATGGTGGCTTCGATGCCGCCGGTGTCGGCCTGCCGACGCTGCGCCGGCGCTCAGCGGCCGAATAGCGCGGTCACCTCGTCGAACGGCAGCGGCCGGCTGACGAGATAACCCTGCATCTGGTCGCAGCCCAGCTGCAGCAGCTGGCTCGCCTGCGCCTCGGTCTCGACACCTTCGGCCACCACGGTCATGCGCAGCGAATGCGCGAGCGAGACCATCGTCGAGACCAGCAGCAGGCTGTTCGGCTCGTCGAGCATCGTCTTCACGAACGCGCGGTCGATCTTCAGGATCTGCGCCGGCAGCCGCGCCAGGTAGGCCAGCGACGAGTAGCCGGTGCCGAAGTCGTCGATCGCCAGCTCGACGCCCCGCGCGCGCAGCGCGTGCAGCTTGCCGATCGTCGCCTCGATGTCCTCCATGATCAGGCTCTCGGTGATCTCGATGTCGATGCCGTGCGGCTCGGCGCCGCAGGCCAGCGCGGCCTGCACCGTGGCGACGAAGTCGGGCTTGCGCAACTGCACCGCCGACACGTTCACGGCGAGGCGCGGCGCCGTGCCGCCGCGCTGCACCCAGCGCTGGTGATCCAGCGCTGCCTGGCGCAGCGCCCACGCGCCGACCTCCAGGATCAGCCCGGTCTCCTCCATCAGCGGAATGAACTTCATCGGCGGCACCAGCCCCTCGCCGGGGCTGTTCCAGCGGATCAGCGCCTCCAGCGCGACGATGCGCCGCGTGGCGATGTTCACCTTCGGCTGGTAGTGCAGCACGAACTCGTCGCGCTCCAGCGCACGCCGCAGCTTGTTCTCCAGCGCCAGCGCTTCGGCCACCGACTCGGTCATGTGCTGGTCGTAGAAAACGAGTCGCTCGTTGCCCGCCTTGGCTTTCTTCACCGCCGCCTCGGCGTTGCGGTACAGCGTTTCCACATCGCTGCCATCGGTGGGATACAGCGCAATGCCGGCCTTGACCGCCACGCGCAACTCCCGGCCCTCGACCTCGAAGGGGCGCCCGAAGCAGCGCTGGTAATCATTGGCGAAATGCCGCACCAGGTCGGTCTCGGCACGCACGCCCGGGATGACGATCGCGAACTGGTCGGGGCCGACGCGCGCCAGCTGCTTCTCGTCGCCCGCCACCTCGACCAGCCGGGCGCCGATCTGGCGCAGCAGCGCGTCGCCGGCGTGCCAGCCCAGCGTGTCGTTGATGCGCTTGAAGCGTTCGATGTCGATCAGCGTCAGCGCCAGCCGCTGCTGCTCCGCATGCGCGGCGGCGAGGGTCTGCCCGAGTCGTTCACGCAGCAGCGTATTGTTGGCCAGCCCGGTCAGCGCGTCGTAGTAGGCCAGGTAGTCGATCTTCTCGGCCTTGGCCAGGTGGTCCAGCGCGAACGAGATGTCGCCGGCCAGTTCCTCGAGCAGCTTGACCTCGTCGGCGTCGAACACGTCGGGCTCGTCGGCCAGCAGCGTCAGCACGCCGACGGCACGCTCGGCCACCAGCAGCGGAAAACACGCCAGTGCGCGGTAGTTCGCCGCGGCGACGTCGTCGCGCAGCGGCGCCAGCATCGGCTCGGTGTGGAGATCGTTCACGATCACCGGCGCCTTCGAACGCACGGCGCGGCTGGCCGGCTGCTCGCTCTGCGGCGTGCCCTCGCGCGTGCTGAAGCCGTTCAGCGTGGCGGGCCCTTCAACGCCGCCGCACCGGGCCACCACCTGGCCCTGCTGCGTGGCCGCATCGAGCACCGCGATCCACGCCAGCTTGAAGGCGCCTTCCTCCACTGCGATGCGGCAGGCCTCGTGGAACAGCTCGTCGCGGTCCCTGACGCGCACGATGAGCGTATTGATGCCGCTCAGTACCGCATGCACGCGGATCAGCCGCCGCACCTTGTCCTCCACGCGCCGGTGTTCCGTCACGTCCTGCAGGGTGCTGAACCAGCGCCCGCCGCTGCCGGGCAGCGGCTCGATCACCTGGCGCATGTGGCGCGTCGTGCCGTCGCCGTGGCTCAGGCGGTATTCGATGTCGACGCGTGAGCCGGTGACCGCCGCCTCGATGCTCTTGGCCCGAAAGGCGGCCCGATCGTCCGCATGCACCAGCTGCACCAGCCATTCGCGCGCGCTGGCCGGCACCTCGTGCGGCTGGATCCCGATCAACTCCGGCAAGGACTCCGACCAGCTCTCGAACGAGCCGTCCGGCCGCGTGATGACGTGCCCCAGCCGCGCCAGCAACTGCGCCCGGTGCAGCGCGGCTTCGCGCTCGATGAGCGCTCGTTCGGCGCGCAGCCGCTGCGTCACGTCGAGCGGGCAGACGAAGCGCGCCGGCCGGCCGTGGTGGAGCAGCTCGTGCGAGGTGATCTCCACGTCGATCAGCGTGCCGTCCTTCAGCCGGTGGCGCCAGACGCCGGCATTGAGCGCCAGCGGCGGCATCGTGCGCACCGACTCCTCGACGGCATGCACGTCTTCCGCCGGGCGGATGTCGCGAATCGTCAGCGCGAGAAACTCCTCGCGCGTGTAGCCGTACTTGCGGCAGGCGACGTCGTTGACATCCAGGAAACGCAGCGTCAGCAGGTCGTACACCCACATCGGCAGCGGATTGGCCTCGAACAGCAGGCGATAGTGCTGCTCGCTGGCGAACAAGGCCGAGTCGCTTCCCGCGACTGTCCCGGTCATCGGCGATACCTCCCTGGGGCTTGCCAATGCAGGGAAGTATTGGGGCGAAGCGCGGCCCGGGCAAGGCCTTTCGTGGCAACCAGGCGCCATGGACATGAGCCGGCCCGGCGCCCCGAATTCGCCACAATGACCGCATGGCCCCCGACACCGGCACCGAGCGCTTCCACCCCGCCGTCTCCGGCTGGCTGCGCGCGCGCTTCGGCCAGGCCACCGAGGTGCAGCAGCGGGCCTGGCAAGTCACCACCCAGCGCCGCGACGCGCTGATCGCCGCGCCCACCGGCTCCGGCAAGACGCTGGCGGCCTTTCTGTCGGCGATCAACGAGCTCGTGCTGCAAGGCCTGTCCGACGGCCACGGCACGGGCCTGCCCGACGCAGTGCAGGTGCTGTACGTCTCGCCGCTGAAGGCGCTGTCGAACGACATCCGCAAGAACCTGCAGGAACCGCTGGCCGGCATCCGCGCCGGCTTGGTCGCGATGGGTCTTCCCGACGTGCCCATCCGCGATGCCGTGCGCACGGGCGACACGCCGCAGGCCGAGCGTGAACGCATGCGCCGGCAGCCGCCGCACATCCTCGTGACGACGCCGGAATCGCTGTACATCCTGCTGACCTCCAACGCCGGCCGCGCGATGCTGTCGTCGGTGAAGAGCGTCATCGTCGACGAGCTGCATGCGGTGGCCGGCAGCAAGCGCGGCGCGCACCTGATGCTGACGCTGGAGCGGCTGGAAGCGCTGGTCGCCCAGCCGCCGGTGCGCATCGGGCTGTCGGCGACGGTCAAGCCGCTCGACGAGATGGCGCGCTTCCTGATCGGCGCGCGCGAGGCGCATGAGGGCAAACCGGTCGAGATCATCGACGCCGGCCACATCCGCGAACGTGACCTGGCGCTGGAGATGCCACGCTCGCCGCTGACGGCGGTGATGGCCAACGAGGTCTGGGGCGAGGTCTACGACCGACTCGCCGAGCTGATCGCGCAGCACCGCACGACGCTGATCTTCGTGAACCAGCGCCGCGTCGCCGAGCGCGCCGCGCGCCACCTGGCCGAGCGCCTGGGTGAAGAACACGTCACCGCCCACCACGGCAGCCTGGCGCGCGAGCACCGGCTGCAGGCCGAACAGCGGTTGAAGGCCGGCACGCTGAAGGCGCTGGTGGCCACCAGCTCGCTCGAGCTCGGCATCGACATCGGCGACGTCGATCTCGTGTGCCAGCTCGGCTCGCCGCGCGCGGTCAACGCCTTCCTGCAACGCGTTGGCCGCGCCGGTCACGCGATAGGCGCGATCCCGAAGGGCCGGCTGTTCCCGCTGTCGCTCGACGACCTGCTCGAATGCAGCGCACTGCTCGACGCCGTGCAGCGCGGCGAGCTCGATCGCATCCGCGTGCCCGAAGAGCCGCTCGATGCACTGGCGCAGCAGATCGTCGCCGAAGTGGCCTGCCGCGAGTGGAACGTGCAGGCGCTGTTTGACACCTTCCGCCGCGCGCAGCCCTACCGCACGCTGACGCGCGAGACCTTCGACGCCGTGGTGCAGATGCTGGCCGAGGGCTACGCCACGCGGCGCGGCCGCAGCGGCGCTTACCTGCACCTGGACGCCGTCAACGGCCTGCTGCGCGCACGCCGCGGCGCCAAGCTCACGGCGGTGACCAACGCCGGCGTGATCCCCGACCAGTTCGACTACGACGTCGTGCTGCTGCCCGAGGAGCACCGCGTCGGCACGCTGAACGAGGACTTCGCGTTCGAGAGCCTGCCCGGCGATGTCTTCCAGCTCGGCAACACCTCGTACCGCATCATCAAGGTCGAGACCGGCAAGGTGATGGTCGAAGACGCGAAGGGCCAGGCGCCGTCGATGCCGTTCTGGCTCGGCGATGCGCTGTCGCGCAGCGACGAGCTGAGCCATGCGGTGGCGCGGCTGCACGAGGCCGCAGCCGCGTGGCTGGGCGAGCCGGCGGGCCGCGGCGCGGGCGATGAACCCGATGCCGACGCGCTGGCCGCCGGCGTGCTGGCCTGCGAGCGCCAGCTGCGCGAGCAACTCCACCTGCCCGCCCCAGCCGCGCAGCAGTTGGCGCAGTACCTGGGCACCGCGAAAGCGGCCCTGGGCGTGCTGCCCGGTGAGCGCCGCATCGTCTTCGAGCGCTTCTTCGACGAAGTGGGCGACACCCACCTGGTCATCCACTCGCCGCACGGCTCGCGCATCAACAAGGCCTGGGGCCTGACGCTGCGCAAGCGCTTCTGCCGCCAGTTCAACTTCGAGCTGCAGGCCAGCGCGCTGGAAGACAGCATCGTGCTCTCGCTCGGGCCGACGCACAGCTTCGCGCTCGACGAGGTCAAGCGGTATCTCAAGGCCGCCAGCGCGCGCGATCTGCTGGTGCAGGCGCTGCTGGAGGCGCCGATGTTCGGCACCCGCTGGCGCTGGAACGCCACCGCCGCGCTGGCGGTGCGGCGCATGAGCGGCGCGCGCAAGGTGCCGCCGCAGTTCCAGCGCACCGATGCGCAGGACCTGCTGACCGTCGTCTTCCCCGACCAGTTGGCCTGCGCCGAGAACCTGGTCGGCGAGCGGGAGATCCCCGATCACCCATTGGTGCAGCAGACCCTGCACGACTGCCTGCACGAGACGATGGACGTCGACGGTTTCGTGCGGCTGCTAACGCGCATCGAGAGCGGCGAGATCGACATCACCACGCGCGACCTGGCCGCACCGTCGCCGCTGTCGCTGGCGATCCTGAACGCGCGGCCGTTCGCCTTCCTCGACGACGGGGCGGCCGAGGAGCGCCGGACCAAGGCCGTGCGCACGCAGGGGCTGATGGACTTGCGCAGCGCGGCCGACGTGGGCCGGCTCGATCGCCAAGCCATTGCGCAAGTGCGCGACGAGGCGCGGCCGGAGATCGGCAGCCCGGACGAGCTGCACGATGCGCTGGTGGTGCACGGCTTCCTGACGAGCGCCGAGGTGGTGGAGATTGCCGGCGACGACGGTGCGGGGCATGCGGCCGCACTGCAGGCGCAACGCCGCCTGACGAGCCTGCAGACGCCAGGCGGCTTCACGCTGCTGATCGCTGCCGAGCGGCTGCACGAGATGCGTGCGGTGCTGCCGAACGCGCGCTTCACGCCGGCCATCGAGCCCGTCAGCGCGGCGCGCCCCGACGCGGGTGACGCGCTGCGCGAGATCCTGCGCGGTCGGCTCGAGATGCTGGGACCGTCGAGTGCCGTGATGCTCGCCGCACCGCTGGGCCTGAGCGCCGACACCGTGCTCGGCGGCCTGCTGCGGCTGGAAGCCGAGGGCGCCGTGATGCGCGGCAGCTTCACCGCGCCCGAGGCCGACGAGTGGTGCGACCGCCGCCTGCTCGCGCGCATCCACCGCCATACCCGCGACAAGCGCCGCGCCGAGATCCAGCCGGTGCCGGCCGCGCAGTTCATGCGCTTTCTGTTCCGCTGGCACCGGATTGGAGCGGCCACGGGCGGGGTGAGCGACGTCGACGAGCGCCACGAAGGTGAAGCCGGCCTCGCCGCGGCCTTGCGGCAACTGGAGGGTTTTGCGGCGCCGGTGGCGGCCTGGGAAGACGACCTGCTCGCCGCCCGCGTGCGCGACTACGCGCCGGCGATGCTGGACAAGCTGTGCGCCACCGGCCGCGCGGCATGGTGGCGGCCGGCGCGTGGCGGCGAATCGCCGGGGCCCGAAGCGAAACCGAAGACCGGCCCGATCCGCGGTACGCCGGTGCTGCTGTGCGAGCGCGAGGGGCTGGCGCATTGGCAGCAGGCCAGCGGCGCGACGTCGGCCGACGAGGCGCCCCGGTCGGCCAAGGCCGAGCGTGTGCTCGAAGCGCTGCGAACGCATGGCGCGAGCTTCTTCGCCGATCTGCGGCAGGACACGCGGCTGCTCGGCACCGAGCTGGAGAACGCGCTGGGTGAGCTGGTGGCGCAAGGCCTGGTGAGCTGCGACAGCTACGCCGGCCTGCGCGCGCTGGTGATGCCGGCGGACAAGCGCAACAAGCTGCTGCGGCGCCACCCCGGACGCGATCCGGCGATGGAGGATGCCGGGCGCTGGTCGCTGACCCGCCGCGCGCGGCCGCCGGTCGACGTGCCGGGTGCGCTGGCGGATCCGCATGTGGAGCACATCGCACGGGTGCTGCTGCGGCGCTATGGGGTCGTGTTTCGCAAGCTGCTCGACCGCGAGGAGGGGCTGCCGCCGTGGCGGGATCTGCACTACGTGTTGCGCAGGCTCGAAGCGCGCGGAGAAATCCGCGGCGGGCGATTTGTCAGCGGCTTCGCGGGCGAGCAGTTCGCGTTGCCTGAAGCGGCCGCGGCGCTGCGGCGGGTGGCGCGGGAGGGTGCCGAGTCAACGCAGTGCGAGCGGGTGTCGATCTCGGGCGCCGATCCGCTGAACCTGGCCGGCATCCTGACGCCGGGAGAGAAGGTCGCGCGCCTGCCCGGCAACCGGCTGCTGTTCGAGAACGGCGTGCCGGTGGCGGTTCAAGCCGGCGGGGATGTGCGCTATCTGCGCGAGATGAGCGCGGCGCTGCAGTGGGAGGTCAGGAACCTGCTGATTCGGCGGCAGCGGCCCGGAAGTTATCTCGCCGGGTCGGCGCAGGCGCAGTAAGGGCGATGGGCCGCCCTCACGCCGCGATCAGAGCTCGTCGTACTTCTTGCTGCTGCCGCGCGCCCGGTCCACGGGGTACTTCAGCTCGTTGACCTTCAGCTTTGCCTGTGCCGCTGCAATGGGATCGATGTCGAGGGCGCTGGAGAGCTGGATCAGGTACAGCAGCACGTCGGCAAGCTCTTGGCTCACGGCGTCGCGCTTCTCCGGCGAGAGTTCGCGGCTCTGTGCCTCGGTGAGCCACTGGAAGTGCTCCAGCAGCTCCGCGGCTTCGACGACGAGTGCCGAGGCCAGATTCTTCGGTGAGTGAAACTGTGCCCAATCGCGGTCGCTGGCGAACTGGCTGAGTTCCTGCGCAAGGTCGTGCAATGAGTCCGCCATGCTTTTCGACGTCCGTACCCGTCACGCGTCCGCACAACTCCTCAACCGCTCCACCACCCCGGGCGCCTTCAGCTTCTTCAGCGCTTTCGCCTCGATCTGCCGGATGCGCTCGCGCGTCAGGTCCATCTGCCGCCCGGTCTCTTCCAGCGTGTGGTCGCCGCTCATGTCGATGCCGAAGCGCAGCCGCAGCACCTGGGCTTCGCGCGCGGTCAGCCCGTCGAGCATCTCGCCGACGACGCTGCGCAGGTTGGCCTGCATCGCCGCTTCCATCGGCGCCACGTTGCCGGTGTCCTCGATGAAGTCGGCCAGCGTCGCGTCGCCTTCGTCGCCGACCGGCGATTCGAGCGAGATCGGCTCCTTGGCGATCTTCATGATCTGGCGCACCTTGATCTCGGGCATCTCGAGCTGCTGCGCCAGCGTCGCGGCATCGGCCTCGACGCCGAACTGCTGCAGGTGCGCGCGGCTCAGCCGGTTGATCTTGTTGATCGATTCGAGCATGTGCACCGGCACGCGGATCGTGCGTGCCTGGTCGGCGATGGCGCGCGTCACGGCCTGGCGGATCCACCAGGTGGCGTAGGTCGAGAACTTGAAGCCCCGGCGGTATTCGAACTTCTCCACCGCCTTCATCAGCCCGCAATTGCCTTCCTGGATCAGGTCGAGAAACTGCATGCCGCCGCGGTTGGTGTACTTCTTGGCAATGGCGATCACCAGGCGCAGGTTGGCCTCGATCAGTTCCTTCTTCGCATCCAGCGAGGTGCGCTCGCCGTCGTTCATGCGGCGGTGAATGGCCTTCAGCTCGTCCAGCGGCACGCCGGCGCGTTCCTGCAGCTCGGTGAGCTGGCGCTGCAGCGCCTGGATGGCGTGCAGCTGGCGGCCCAGCGCTGCGCTGTGGGGCTTGCGCGCGGCGGCCTCGTCGTCCACCCAGCCCAGGTCGAGCGCTCGCGCCTTGAACTGCTCGACGAAGCGGGCCTGCGGCATGCCGCAGCGGTCGACCGCGATGCGGCGGATCTCGCGCTCCAGCCGGCGCAGCTCGTCCACCTGCGCGCGCAGCTGGCCGCACAGGCGGTCGATGGTCTTCACCGTGAAGCGAAAGCCCGTGAGCTGCTCGGTCAGCGCGTGCTGGGCGCTGGCGTGGGCGCGTGAGCCATGGCCGCCGCGCTTGAGCGCCTTGCGCACCGGCTCGACGGCGGCCCGGGTGGCCTCGAAGCGCTCGAGCGCGGCGCTGCGCATCTCGGCCAGCCGGCGCGTCATCGCCCGGCTGCCACCGCTTTGGTCGTCTTCGTCGTCGTCCTCGAACGAATCGACGTCTTCTTCGGCCACGTAGTCGTCGGCCTCGCCGGCGGCGCTGAAGCCTTCCACCAGCTCGGCGATGCCGATCTCGCCGGCCGCCAGCCGATCGGCCGCGGCCAGGATCTCGCCGACGATGGCGGGGGAGGCCGAGATGGCCTGCATCATCGTCTGCAGGCCGCCTTCGATGCGCTTGCAGATTTCGATCTCGCCTTCGCGCGTCAGCAGGTCGAAGGACCCCATCTCGCGCATGTACAGGCGCACCGGGTCGGTGGTGCGGCCGAACTCGGAATCCACCGAGGACACGGCGGCTTCGGCGGCCTCTTCGGCGTCTTCCTCGCTCGCCGCGGTGCCGGCGCCGCCGCCGGTGACCAGCAGCGTGGCGGTGTCGGGTGCCTTCTCATAGACGGCGACGCCCATGTCCTCCAGCAGCTTCACGCTGGCCTCGATGCCTTCGGCATCCAGCAGCTTCTGCGGCACGTGGTCGTGGATTTCCTGCTGCGTGACGTAGCCGCGGGTCTTGCCCAGCTTGACCAGCGCGCGCAGCTCGGTGCGGTGCCTTTCCGCTTCTTCCACGCCCGGGGCGGCGGCGTCCAGGCCGAATTCGCGCATCAGCGCGCGGGCCTTCGATTTGGGCACCTTCACGCGCAGCGGCTTGCGCTTCACGTCGCTGGCGGGGAGGGCGGTCTTTTGGCGGGTCATGCAGGGTCCTGGGGGGTCAAGCGGGGCGAAACTGGGCGAAACGTGGGCGGGCGGAACCCTCTAATGTCGCTCAGGCGGGCATTCGCCGGGGCACCGACGGATATGGGGCCGGTCCGAGGATTTGTAAGTGGCGGGTGGCCGATCGACTCAATATCGCTTCGCGGCCGCCTTGAGCATGCGCTCGTAGTCGCTGCGGTACTGGCGTGCCAGCCGCAGCTTGCGGGTCTCGCTCAGCAGCTTGCCGGAGAGCTGGAAGAACTTGGTTTCCTCCTCCTGCAGGTGGTGGCGCACCTTGTGCGCCAGCTCGATGGCCTTGGCGCCCCAGGCCTCGCCGGCCGGGTCCAGCGCCTGCAGGTCTTCCACCAGCTCGTCCATGTCGTGGTGTTCCGCCAGCGCGTGGCGCGCGGTGTTCAGGCCCATGTCGTACATCAGGATCGGCACGTACAGGTAGCGCTCCTCGGCCGCCGCGTGCGCGGCGAGCTCGATGCGCAGCTCGCGGAACACCTGTTGGCGCTTGGCCGGGTTTTTCGCCCCCGTGCGGACCAGGCTGGTGCACAGGCGCCGCTGCGTCACGTGGCTGGCGCGCAGGTCGTCATAGAGGGTGTTCATGGGGGCGCGGCTCCCGGTGGGCAACGGGGGAGTGTGCCGCAGCGGCGGTTGTGTGAGTCGCTCGCGCCGTTTGCGCCGGTTCCCAGCAGCGACACTCCAGCGCGTTGCTCCCCGTCCTGCCCGTCACGTGACCACCCCCTCGCCGTCCCGCCCCGCCACGCCGCGCCTCGGCGGCGTCGCCTGCATCGTCCTCGCGCTGGTCTGCTTCGGCGCGCTCGACACCACGTCGAAGGTCGCCGCCGCGGCCGCGCCGGTGCTGATGGCGCTGTGGGTGCGCTACGTCGTGCAGACGGTGGTCACGGGCGCGATGCTGCTGCCGAAGCAGGGCCGGTCGCTGTTGCGCAGCGAGCGGCCGGGGTTGCAGCTGCTGCGCGCGCTGCTGCTGATCACCTGCAACGGCATCGGCTTCGTCAGCCTGGGCCGCATGCACGTCGGCGAGTTCACCGCGATCGTGATGTTGACGCCGCTGCTGCTGACGGTGATTGCCGCCTTCGGCATGAACGAGCGCGTGTCGTGGCTGCGCTGGGCCTGCCTGGCCGGTGGTTTCGCCGGCACGCTGGTGATGCTGCGCCCGGGCCGCGAAATGTTCACGCCGGTGTTGCTGCTGCCGCTGGTGCTGGTGGTGGCGAACGCCGGCTTCCAGGTGCTGACCAGCGCGCTGGCGAAGATCGACCAGCCCGGCACCATTCACCTCTATTCAGGCCTCGGCGGCTTGGGGGTGACCAGCGCTTCGCTGCCCTTCGTGTGGCAGCCGATGCCCGGCCCGATCTGGGTCGCGATGGTGCTGATGGGCCTGTTCGGCGCGCTCGGCCACTTCCTGCTGATCATGGCCTACGCCCGCGCGCCGGTGGCCGTCCTCACGCCCTACCTGTACCTGCAGGTCGGCTTCGGCACGCTCGCCGGCTGGCTGGTGTTCTCGCACGTGCCGGACGCCTGGTCGCTCACCGGCATCGGCCTGATCGTCGCGTGCGGCGTCTACGGCACCTGGTTGACCGGGCGCGAGATCCTGCGCGGCGAGCGCACGCCCGACGCGCAGTCGAGCATCGCGGCGATCGCGGGGGCGGACGAGCGGTGAACGTGCCGCGTCGTCGCGACAGGCGCCGTCAGATCCGCCCCGCCATCTCCGCCGCCTGCGCCGCGCGCGCGAGCACGCGCGGCAGGACCTCGTCACGCAGGAAGGCCGCGTTCGCGTCGCCGACGCGCGGCGCGAGGCGCTCGAATTGGGCCGGCGCATCGCGCGCAATGGCCTTGCCGAGATTGCGCAGGGCAAGCCGCAGCGCCTGGATGCGCACGCGGTGCGGCGCCAGGCAGGTCTCGTGGAAGGCGGTGAAATGTTCCGGCGTGATGCGCGTCTCGTCCTCGCAGCCGCCGATCATCAGCGCCGGTGCGGCGTCGAGCCAGCCGTAGGCGGTGGTGCACATCATGTCGTACGGGGGCGAGACATCCCAGCGACCGCGGTTCCACAGCAGTGAATGGTTCTTCCAGTGCGCGTCGGCGTTGCACATCAGGAAGTTCATCACCCGCAGGTTCAACAGCGCCGACAGCGCGGCGGCGGGCGCAGTGGCATAGCGGGCGGCCAGGCTGAACATCAGCGCCATCTTCGCGCCGCCGGATTTCTCGTACTTGGCTGCCGTGGTCGCCCATTCGTTGCGCAGCTGCAGGAAGTCGATCTGGTGCAGCCGGCGCACGTGGCCCGCGGCCTCGCGCCGATCGAACCGGGTGACCGCATAGGCCCACTCGCGTTCACCACCGGGCTCGTGACCGTCGGCGCTGTGGAGCAGGAAGGGTTTGGGCGCACCGACGAGCGCGTGCGCGAGCGACATGCAGAAGAACTCGTTGACCGCCACGTGCTTCAGCCGGCGCTCGCGCGGGGGCTCGGGCTTGAGGATGTGGGTGGTCGGCGCCTGGTCGACGGGTTCGAGCAGCTCGGCGATCGGGGTGATGTCCGCCGCCGGCGTGGTCCGCACAGCCAGCTTGTCCTGTGCGCCGGCCAGCGACATGCGCGAGGCTTCGAGCAGCGAGCCGCCCTCGACGCGCATGCGTCGAATCCGCGTCAGCAGCTCGGCGGCCGGCAAGGGCCGGTAGCGCTCGTCCTGCGGCAGCGCGTGCGGATCGGCGGACACGGTGATCGCGCCCGCGGTCTCGCGACCGAAGCGGCGCAGCAGGTCGAAAGTGTCGCCGGCGCTCGCATCGAGGCGGTGTTCCAGCCGCCGGCGCGCGTCGCCTTCCGGCAGCAGGTTGTCGAAGTACTTCTCGACCAGACCGTCCTCGGCGGCGTCGTCGTAGGGTGACGCACGCAGCGCCAGGTGGGGCGACAGCGGAAAGGCTTCAGGATCGTTCAGCCAATCGGCTGCGTAACTCAGCCGCCAGCCGCGCGGCCCGTCCTCGAGCGTGCCGACACGCTTGCCGTCGTTGAAGAGGAACAGCTCATCGGCCATGCCGGTCCTCCGCCGTCTGGCCCGGGCCGTGCACGTGGATCTGCAGCCCCAGCGCCGCGCAGACCTCGAGGACCTTGGTGGTCGACAGGCCGGCGCGCTTGCCGCCTTCGAGCTGATTCAGGAAGGGCACGCTGACGCCACAGGTGGCAGCCGCGACGTCCTGCGTCAGACCGAGCGCCTTGCGCGCCGAGCGAACCGCCGTGCCGAGTTCGGCCAGGGTGTGGACCTGCATGACTAAACCATCGTGTAGGAAGCACGACGATGGTAGCCACCCGGATTATGAAACTCAACAAATGATTAGTAAATCAGGTGAGGCGAGACGCATTCTAAAAAACTAAACATTCACTTAGCTTCAGGTCACCGGCCCCGGTGCGAAAAGCACCAGCGAATTCGCCACGCCCCACTTCTCGGCCCAGGTCTTCCGGCCGCTCGCCGTCTCCAGCAGCAACCGGAACAGCTCCCAGCCCATCTCCTCGATCGACACCTCGCCGTCGGCGATGCGCCCGGCGTTCAGGTCCATCAGGTCGTGCCAGCGGCGCGCCAATTCGCTGCGCGTCGCGACCTTGATCACCGGGCAGGCCGCCAGGCCGTAGGGCGTGCCGCGGCCGGTGGTGAAGACGTGCAGGTTCATGCCGGCCGCCAGTTGCAGCGTGCCGCAGATGAAATCGCTGGCCGGCGTCGCGGCGTAGATCAGGCCCTTCTGGTCGGGCCGCAGCTTCTCGCCCGGCGGCAGCACGCCGCTGATGGCGCTGGAGCCGCTCTTGACGATCGAGCCCATCGCCTTCTCGACGATGTTGGACAGCCCGCCTGCCTTGTTGCCCGGCGTGGTGTTCGCGCTGCGGTCGGCGCGGCCGCGCGCGAGGTAGCGGTCGTACCAGTCCATCTCGCGCACCATCGCCTCGGCCACTTCCGGTGTCGCGGCGCGGGCGGTGAGCTGGTCGATCGCGTCGCGCACTTCGGTGACTTCCGAGAACATCACCGTCGCGCCGGCGCGCACCAGCAGGTCGGCGGCGATGCCGACCGCCGGGTTCGCGGTGACGCCGGAGAACGCGTCGCTGCCGCCGCACTGCACGCCGACGACCAGCGCGCTGGCCGGGCAGGGCTCGCGGCGGCGCTGGTCCAGCAGCGCGAGGTGGCGCTCGGCGCTCTCGAGGATCGAATGAATCATCGACTGGAAGCCGATGTGCGCCGCATCCTGCAGGCACACCGTGTCCAGCGCCTCGCCGCGCTCGTCGTTCAGCGGGATCGTGCCCGGCGGCAACAGCCGTTCGGGCTGCAGCTTCTCGCAGCCCAGGCTGACGACCATCACCTCGCCGCCGAAGTTCGGGTTCAGGCTGATGTGGCGCAGCGTGCGGATCGGGATCGCGGCATCGGGCGCATCGATCGCCACGCCGCAGCCGTAGCCGTGCTCCAGGCCGACCACGTCGTCGACGTTCGGATAACGCGGCAACAGCTCGTCCCGGATGCGCTTGACCGCGTGCTCGACGACGCCGGCGACGCACTGCACGGTGGTCGTGATGGCCAGGATGTTGCGCGTGCCCACCGAGCCGTCGGCGTTGCGGTAGCCCATGAACGTGAAGCCTTCGAGCGGCGGCTGCGGCGGTGGCTTGACGGTGGCGATCGGCAGACCGTCGAGCGCACGCGCGGCGGGCATCTCGAGCAGCCGTTCGTGCACCCAGCTGCCGGCCGGGATGTCGGCTTTGGCAGTGCCGATGGTCGTGCCGTAGCGCATCACCGGCGCGCCGGCGGCGATGTCGACCAGCGCCACCTTGTGGGCCTGCGGCACCTTCTCGCGCAGCGTCGGCCCGCCGGGCAACGCGGTGCCCGACGGCAGCCCGCCTTCGTTCGCCACGATCGCCACGTTGTCGGCGTCGTGCATGCGGATGATCAAGGGGCTCGTGTTGCTCATCGGTTCACAGCTCAGGGCAGCTGGACGATCTCGACCCAGTTCGGGTTCTTGCCGAGGATCAGCGTGGTCTGCGGCGCCAGCCGGCCGCTGTCGGCATCGATGCGGTAGACGCTCATCTGGTGCGATAGCTGACCGACCGCCAGCAGCCAGCGGCCGGAGGGGTCGATGCGGAAGCCGCGCGGCTGCTTCTCGGTCGGCTGGTGGCCGATCAGCGTCAGCTCGCCGGTCGTGGCGTTGACCTTCCACATCGCCAGCGTGCTCGTCGTGCGCTCGCTGGTGTAGAGGTGGCGGCCGTCGGGCGTCAGGTGCAGGTCGGCGGCCCACGGCTTGCCGCCGAAGCCCGGCGGCAGGCTCGACCAGTGCTTGCGTGCCGTCAGCGTGCCGCGCTGCGCATCGATGTCCAGCAACTCGACGCTGGCGTCCAGCTCGTTCAGCAGGTAGGCGTGGCGGCCGTTCGGGTGCAGCACCAGGTGGCGCGCACCGCTGCCTGGGCGCAGCGCCAGCGCGGGCGGCTCGGTCGGCGTCAGCGCGCCGCTCGCGGCATCGAAGCGCCACTGCATCACCTGATCGCTGCCCAGGTTGGTGACGTACAGGTGCCGGCCCGCGGCGTCGGGCACCGCCGCGTGCGCGTTCTTGCCGGTGGCCAGGATCTGCTGCGCGGCGCCGGCCACGCCGTCGGCGCCGATCGGGCTGACGCTGAGCTTGTGGCCGCCGTACGAGGCGGCGAAGAGCCAGCGGCCGGTCTTGTCGGTGGCGATGTAGGCCATGCTGTCGGGCAGAGGCGCCTGGCCGATGGCCTTCAGCTGGCCGGCGCTGTCGCCCGCGCTGCGGTCGATCGCGAAGCTGGCCACCGTGTAGGGCTCGGAGCGCAGCGCGGCGTACAGGAAGCGCTGGTCCGGGCTCAGCGCCAGCGGCATCACCGTGCCGCTGACGGGCACCGTCTGCAGCGGTTTTACTGCCCCCGCGCCATCGAGCGCCAGCACGCTGATCTCGCGGCTGTCGGCATTGGCGACGTAGGCGACGCTGCGCGGCGGGGTGCTGCAGGCTTGCATCAGCAGGATTCCGATCGCGGCGCCCAGCACCGAAAGTGAGCGTGTGACCATGCGTTGACTCCGTGAATGTTCATTCGACCTTGATGCCGCCTTCCTTGACGACCTTGGCCCACTTCTCGCGTTCCTTGATTTCGAACGCCGCCAGCTCTTCCGGCTTCATGCCCGAGGGCTCGAGCCCCAGCGCATCGAGCCGCTGGCGGATGTCCGGCTGCGCCAGCGCCGAGGCGATCTCGGCGTGCAGCCGGGCGACGATCTCCTTGGGCGTGCCGGCCGGCGCATGCACCGTCTGCCAGCTGACGACGTCGTAACCCTTGACGCCCGATTCGGCGATCGTCGGCACGCTCTCGAAGCCCTTGACGCGCTTGCCCGCGGTGACCGCCAGCACGCGCAGGGTGCCGGCCTTGATGTGTGCCGCGGTGGCGACCAGCGTGTCGATGCCGAAGTTCACCTGGCCGGCGATCACGTCCTGCACCGCCGGGCCGCTGCCGCGGTACGGGATGTGCACGATGAACATGCCGGCCATCTGCTTGAGCAGCTCGCCGCCCATGTGCTGCGACGAGCCGGTGCCGGCCGACGAGAAGCTTAAGCGGCCGGGATTGGCGCGCGCGTAGCTGATCAGGTCCTGGATCGTCTTGAACGGGCTCGAGGCCGGCACGACCACCGCGTTGCTGGTGGTGCCGATCATGGTCACCGGCGCGAAGTCCTTGGCCGCGTTGTACGGGATCTTCGGGTTCAGGACCGGGTTGATCGCCTGCGTCGAGATCGTGCTGCCGAGGATCGTGTAGCCGTCGGGCGGCGCCTTGGCGACCATGTCGGCGCCGAGCACGCCGCCGGCGCCGGCCTTGTTGTCGATCACGAAGGTCTGGCCGAGCACATTGCCGATCTTCGGGCTCAGCAGGCGCGCCAGGATGTCGGTGGTGCCGCCGGCCGCGAACGGCACGACGTAGCGGATCGGCTTGTTGGGCCACGGTGACTGCGCGCGAGCGCCTGCGAACGGCGCGGCGGCGAGCAGGCCGAGCGAGGATTGCAGCAGGCGGCGGCGTTGCATGGAAAGTCTCCTTTGACCGGCGCCTTCAGGCGGCGCCCTGGGTATTGACGTAGAGGGCGTACAGCGAGTGGCTGGCCGCCATGAAGAGCCGGTTGCGCTTCGCGCCGCCGAAGCAGACATTGGCGCAGCGCTCAGGCAGGTGGATGTGGCCGATCGGCGTGCCATCACGATCGAACACGCGCACGCCGTCGAGCGCGGCGGCATCCGCGCCGGCCGAGCCGTCGCTGCCCCAGCCGCACCACAGGCGGCCGTCGATGTCGACCGCGATGCCGTCGAGCGCACCGGGGCCGTCGGCGTCGATCTGCAGGCGCTTGTTGATCAGGCGCTGGCCGTCGACGTCGTAGGCCCAGACCTTGCGATGCGGCTTCGCGCGGCTCTCGACGACGTAGAGCACCGATTCATCGGGCGAGAAGGCCAGGCCGTTCGGGCCGGCCAGGTCGTCGAGCACGCAGTCGAGGCGGCCGCTCTCGCCATCGATGCGGTAGACGGCGTGCGGGCGCTCGGCCTCCGCCGGGTCGCCCTCCCACCAGCCGGCGATGCCGAAGGTCGGGTCGGTGAACCAGATGCTGCCGTCGCGCGCGCAGACGATGTCGTTCGGCGAATTGAGGCGCTGGCCCTCGAAGTGAGCGGCCAGTTCGGTGATGCTGCCGTCGTACTCGGTGCGCGTGATGCGGCGGCCGCCGTGCTCGCAGGTCAGCAGTCGACCCTGGCGGTCTCTCGCCAGCCCGTTCGCATGGCGCGCGGGCTGGCGGAACACGCTCGTTCTCCGTGAGCATTCGTCCCATCGCAGGATGCGGTCGTTCGGTATGTCGCTCCACAGCAGGCAGCGCAGGTCGCCGAACCACTGCGGCCCCTCGGCCCAGCGGCAGCCGCTGTAGAGCTGCTCGATGCTGGCGCTGAAGAGCCGCAGCGCGCGGAAGCGCTCGTCGAGCACCTCCACCGCCGCATCGGGATAGCGGGCGCTGGGGGTGAACGGCACCGTGGTGCGCATGGCCGCGTCCTTCATGCGCTACTTCATCAGCCCCGGCAGCCACAGCGAGAAGGCCGGCACGTAGGTGACCAGCATCATCGTCGCGATCAGTGCGCCGTAGAACGGAGCGATCGAGCGCATCACCTCGCCGACCGAGATGCCGCCGATCGCGCAGCCGACGAACTGCGTGGTGCCCACCGGCGGCGTGTTCAGGCCGAGCGCGCAGTTGATCAGCAGCATGATGCCGAACTGCGTCGGATCCATGCCGTACTGCTGGCAGATCGGCAGGAAGATCGGCGTGCAGATCAGGATCGTCGCCGCCATGTCGAGGAAGGTGCCGAGCACGAACAGCAGCACGTTGACCATCAGGAAGATCAGCCACGGCTGCTCGGTCACCTGCTTCATCAGCTCGCCCGTCTGCTGCGGCACTTCGTACAGCGCCATGAAGTAGCCGAAGGCGGCGGAGATGCCGATCAGCAGCAGCACGACGCCGGTGGTCTTGCAGGCCTTGGCGCAGGCCTTGAGGAAGTTCTGCCACGACAGCGTGCGGTAGACGAAGACGGTGATCAATAGCGCCCAGAACACCGCGGTCGCCGCCGACTCGGTGGCGGTGAAGACGCCCGACAGGATGCCGGCGAGGATGATCACGACGACCATCAGCCCTGGCAATGCGGCGATGAAGGCGAGGAGCACCGCGCCCCAGCCGGGGAACGCGCCATGCGTCGGATAACCGCGTTTGACGGCGACCCAGTACGCGGCGACCAGGTTCGCCACCGTCAGCAGCATGGCCGGGATGACACCAGCGAGGATCAGGTTGAACACGCTGACCGAGGCGATGCCGGTGGTGGCGAGCGCGAAGATGATCAGGTTGTGCGAGGTCGGCATCAGCGCGCCGACCAGCGCGGCATGCGTCGTCACGTTGACCGCGTAATCCGCGTGATAGCCCTCCTTCTTCATCAGCGGGATCATCACCGAGCCCATCGCCGACACATCGGCCAGCGGCGAACCGGCCACGCCGCCGAACAGCGTGCAGCCGACGACGTTGCTCATGCCCAGCCCGCCGCGCACGTGGCCGACCAGGCTGTTGGCGAAGCGCACGATGCGCTCGGCGATGCCGCCGTAGAGCATCAGCTCGCCGGCGAAGACGAAGAACGGGATCGCCAGGAAGCTGAAGACCTGCATGCCGCCGACCATCTTCTGGAAGACGATGGCCACCGGCAGCCCGGCGGCGACGATGGTGGCCACCGACGCCAGCCCGATCGAGAAGGCCACCGGCACGCCCAGCAGCAGCAGCAGCGTGAAGCTGGCGCCGAGCACGGTCAGTTCCATGCCGGCTCCACGATCGTGCCGCGCAGCAGCGCGACGATGTGCTCGATCGAGAACAGCACGATCAAGGCGCCGGCGATCACCAGCGGCAGGTAGTCCAGCCCCGCGGGCACGGGCAGCATCGGCTTGCGCTCGCTCCACTTCAGCGTCGTCCACATCCAGCCGCTGTGCAGCATCAGCGCGCCGAACAGCGCGACCAGCGCATGGATCAGCAGCTCGAGCTTCAGCCGCCAGGCCTCGGGCAGCAGCCCGATGACCGATTCGAGCCCGATGTGGCCGGCATCACGCACGCCGACCGCCACGCCGAGCGCGGTGACGTAGGACACCAGCAGCAGCGCCAGCGCCTCGGCCCAGGTCGGCGTGTCGTTGAAGAGGTAGCGGCCGATCACCTGGTACTGCACGCACAGGATCAGCGCCAGCAGCCCGGCGATCGCCAGCATCAGCGCGCCCTTGGAGAGCGTGGCGCAAAGGCTTAGAGCAGCCCTGGCGCTTCGCGCCTCCCCGCCAAGCGGGGGCTGAGCCCCTTCGGGCGGCCGGGCGGGGCTCACTTGGTGTCCTGGATGGTCTTGACCAGGCGCTTCAGGTCGTCGGTGGTCATGAACTTGCTGTAGACCGGACTCATCACGCCCTGGAACGAGGCCTTGTCGACCTCGACGATCTCGGCGCCGCCGGCCTTGACGATGGCCAGCGACTTCGCTTCCTGCTCGTCCCACTTGCGGCGCTGGAAGGCGACCGATTCCTTCGCCGCGGCGCGGATCATGTCCTGCTCGGCCTTGGGCAGCTTGTCCCAGACGGTCTTGCTCATCAGCAGCATCTCGGGCGCCATCGAGTGCTCGGTGCGCGAGTAGTACTTGACCGCCTCGAAGTGCTTGAAGCCGTCGTAGCTCGGGATGTTGTTCTCGGCGGCGTCGATCAGCTTGGTCTTCAGCCCGGTGTAGACCTCGCCGATCGGCATCGGCGTGGCATTCGCGCCCATCGCACTGACCAGCGCCACCCACAGGTCCGACTGCTGCACCCGGATCTTCATGCCCTTGGCATCGGCCACCGTCTTCACCGGCTTGTTGCCGTAGATCGAGCGCGCGCCGGAGTCGTAGAACGCCAGGCCGATGAAGCCCTGGTCCTCGCAGCTCTTGAGGATCTCCTCGCCGGCGGGGCCGTCGAGCGCCTTGCGCATGTGCTCGACCGAGCGGAACAGGAACGGCATCGTCGGCACCTGCGTCTTGGCGCAGATCGAATTCATCGGGCTGATGTTGACGCGCGTCAAGTCCAGCGCGCCGATCTTCACCTGGTCGATCGTCTCCTTCTCCGAGCCGAGCGCGCCCTTGTTGAAGACCTTGATCTTGTGCTTGCCGCTGCTGGCCTTGGCGAGCAGCTCGCTCATGTGGCGCACTGCGGCGACGGTGGGGTAGTCGTCGCTGTTGTGCACGTCGGACGAGCGGAACTCGACGGCGTGTGCGGCAGTGCCGATCGCGAGCGTGGCGGCCAGGGAAAGGGTGGTCTTCAGCGAGGGCTGCATCGGTGTTTCCGAAAGGAGGTGGGGGGGAAAGGAAAGGGGGTCAGTCGTAGGGGCCGAGCTCGACGAACACGCCGCCGTGGTACAGCCGCGTCGGGTCGTCGGGATCGGGCACCGGCTGCGTCGCTTCGATCTCGGCGCGCCAGGGCTCCGAGCTGTCCTGCGGGCGGTAGCCGATGTGCGCGGCGAGGCGGTTGTCCCACCAGCGCGTGCGGTTGTCGCTCAAGCCGTAGACGATGCTGTGGCCGGCGTTCGGCGCGGTCAGCGCGGCGAGCACCAGGCGCTCCAGGTCGTCGTGGCTCAACCAGGTGGCGAGCATGCGGCGGTTCTCCGGCGCCGGCGTCGAACTGCCGATGCGCAGGCAGACGGTCTCGATGCCATAACGCTCGAAGTACATGCGCGACAGGTTCTCGCCGAAGGCCTTGCTGACGCCGTACAGCGTGTCCGGCCGCGGCGGCGCCAGCGCATCGATCACCTCGTGCTGGCGGTAGAAGCCGACCACGTGGTTGGAGCTCGCGAAGACGATGCGGCGCACACCGTTCAGGCGTGCCGCTTCATACAGGTGATAGACGCCGGTGATGTTGGCGGCCTGGATCGGCTCCCACGCCGCCTCGACCGCGATGCCGCCGAGGTGCACCACCGCGTCGACCTCGCGCAGCAACTCGCGCATCGCGGCGCGGTCCTCCAGCGCGGCGGGCTGCAGTTCCTCGCCGTCGGCCGCGCTGCCGAGGTCGGCGCGGTCCGACAGCCGCAGCCGCTGGCAGTGGCGCCGCAGCCGCGGCCGCAGCACCCGGCCCAGCCCGCCGGCAGCGCCGGTGAGCAGCAGCCGATGGAACGGCGGGGTGGATGAGGAGGCGGAGGCCATAGTTGTCAGTTGTCGTACAACTGGAATCTTGAGGGTGCCCGGCGGGGCGTTCAACCAGCGTTTTCCCTGGGAACGGGATCTGGCGCAACGGTTTTCGAATATTATCGAAACGATGTTCCAAATCTTCTAGGGGATTCCATGAATCCGGTGCGACGGGTGGTGCTGTTCGGGGAATGCATGCTCGAGCTGCAGGGCGAGGCCTACGGCACGCTGCGCCAGACGTTTGGCGGGGACACGCTGAATACTGCTGTGTATCTGGCGCGGCTGGTGGGGGGAGGTGGGGTCGAAGTGGCGTATGCCACCGGCGTCGGCGTCGATACGCTCAGTGAGGGCTTGCTCACGCGCTGGCGCGAGGAAAACGTGGGCACGGGCCTCGTGCGCCGAATCGAAGGCCGCCTGCCGGGCATGTACATGATCGATGTCGATGCCCGCGGCGAGCGCCACTTCAGCTACTGGCGCGACACCAGCGCCGCGAAGGCCTACTTCGACGGCGACGATCCGGCGCCGCTGGAAGCCGCGGCCGGCGCGATCGACCTGCTGTACCTGAGCGGCATCAGCCTGGCGATCCTGCCGCCGGCCGGGCGCGAGCGCTTGTTCGTGCTGATGGCCGCGCTGCGTGCGCGCGGCGCGGCGGTGGCCTTCGACAACAACTACCGGCCGCGGCTGTGGCCGGATGCGGCCGAAGCGCGCGACTGCTTCGCGCGCGCCTTCGGCCTGGCGAGCATCACCTTCGTGACGGCCGACGACCACCAGGCACTGCTCGGCCTCACGACGCTGGACGACGGCATCGCCGCAGCCCGCGCGCTGCCGACGCCGGAGCTGGTGATCAAGCGCGGCGCCGCAGCGACGCTGGTGCGCAGCGACGGCCGGTGGGCCGAGGCGGCCACCGAGCCGGTGGCGCGCGTCGTCGACACGACAGCAGCCGGCGATTCGTTCGCGGCCGGTTACCTGAGCCGGCGGCTGCTCGGAGCGTCAGCGGTCGACGCTGCGCGCTTCGGCAATCGGATCGCTGCACGCGTGATCCAGCATCCGGGCGCCTTGATCGATCGCGAGGCGATGCGGGACCTGGTTCCAGGCGGGTAGCACCGTCGGAGCGCCTCTCACCGGGCGGGCATCAACGCACCGGCCGGCTCCGCATCGATGATCCGGCCGCGTCCTTGCTGCGCGTCACGCAGGATGCGTGCATCGATCGGATCGCGGTCCCACGGCCGGGCCCCAACGGCCGCCGGCAGTTCGCGCAGCACGCGCTCGGCCCGCAGCGGCAGCAGGCCCGGCGGCAGGTAGGGCGCGGCACCGGTGACGAGCCGGGCCGTGCGCGCCATGCCCTCGCCGCGGCGCAGCGCGGGCTCGTCGACGCCCGGCGCCAGCGGCTGGCCGTCACCCGGCACGGCAATGCGCACGGGTGCCGGCGCGCCGGCCGCGTCGAAGGCCAGGTTGTCCGCCATGAAGAGCTCGAGGTCGCCGACGCCTTCGAGCGCGAGGAACGGCGTGCCGGCCAGCGTGTCGGGCCCCGCGCGCAGCACATTGCCCTGCAGCGCCAGCCGGCCGTTGACCGGTGCCTGGCCGCTCCATTCATCCGCCAGCAGGTTGTAGTGCACTGCGCGCGTGCCGGGATTGACGATCAGGTTGTTGACCATCGCGCCACGCGCGCCGCCCTTGAACAGCGCATTGCGCTCGCGGTTCGAGACGTAGACGTTGCCATACAGCAGGATGCCGCTGGCGTTGTCGTGGATCAGCGTGCCTTTCGAATGCTCGCCCTTCTCGTGCACCGAGTGACTCAGGCCTTCGGCGATCAGGTTGTGGCTGTAGGTGATGCGGTGCGAGGTCGCGCGCCGCCAGGCTTCCGGCGGCGGCCCGCCGTCGAAGCGTGGGCCGGAGGCCGAGAGGTTCTCGTCGGTGGCCCAGGTGAAGCTGCAGTGGTCGACGATCACGTCGTGCGCGCCGTCGACGGTGGAGATGCCGTCGTGGTCGTTGCCCGACTTCTTTCGGCGGCCATAGGCTCCGGGGCGGAACGAGAGGTGCTGCACGATCACGTCGTGTGTCGCGACCTGCGTCTCGCCGCGGATCAGCGTGATGCCCGGCGCAGGCGCGCTGTCGCCCGCGATGCTCAGGTGCGGCCTGCGCAGCACCAGCTTGCCGCCCGCCAGGTCGATGCGGCCGGCGACGTCGAAGACGACAGTGCGCGGGCCGTCCGCATCGATGGCTGCGCGCAGCGAGCCGGGACCGTCGGCGGCGAGCGTCGTCACGCGGATCACGCGGCCGCCTTCGCCGCCGCGGGTGCGGGTCCAGCCGGTCGGGCCGATCCCGCGGGCATCGAAGCCGGGCTCGGCCGCCGACCAGCCGCCCGGCGGCGCCACCCCGAGCGCGCGCAGCGCCTGCGCGGCGAGTTGGGCCATCGCGAACGCGCCTTGCGCGCTGAAGTGCGTGTTGTCGCGGATGCCTTCGGGATGGCGATCGAGGTCGCCGGGCTCCGCGTGCACGAAGAGTCGCTTCGACTCGTCCGGACCCAGGCGCTCCAGCAGCGCGGCGCTGGCGCGCTGCAAATCGAGCAGCGGCAGCTTCAGCTCGGCGGCGACCGCGCGGGCCATCGCCGGGTAGTCGCCGTGCGTGTCGCGCAGGCGGCCGGTCGCGTCGAACTCGCGGCGGGCGAGCGGCGTCGCCAGCAGCGGCGTCGCGCCGCGTTCGCGCACTTCCTGCGCGAAGCGGCGCAGGTTGTCGCGGTAGGCGCCGCGCGCATCGGCGAAGCGCTTCGGATCGTCGGCTTTCGCATCGTTGTGGCCGAACTGGATCAGCACCATGTCGCCGGCGCGCAGCTGGCTCAGCAGATGGGCCCAGCGGCCTTCATCGCGGAAGTTCTTCGTGCTGCGGCCGTTCATCGCGTGGTTCACGATGCGCTCCGGCTCGGCGACCAGCGTGCGGAACAGCGTTCCCCAGCCGTGCTCGAGGTTCGGCGGTGATGCCGGCTTGTCGGCCAGCGTCGAGTCGCCGACCAGGTGCAGCGCCGGGTGCACGCTGGCCAGCGGTCCCGGCCGGTGCACATGTGCGACGAGGCTCGCGAGGTAGGCCTCCAGCGGCGTGGTGCCGCTGCGCGGGTCGATGCGTGCGCCGTCGCGCGGATCGGCGCGATCGAGGCCGTGCGCCGTTTCCCAGGCGTCGGGCAAACCGTCGCGGTCGCCGTCCGCCGGTGCGGGCAGTGATTGCAGCGCCGGCCAGCCGCCAACCTCGCGCTGGCTGTCGATCAGGCGGCCCGAGCGCTGGCGCACGTGGCGCACGATCCGCAGGTCGACCAGGTCGCGCACGAGCGATGCGCCGGCATGCGCGAGCACGCGATCCTGGGCCGTGTCCGCCGCGTCGGGCGTCACCGCCCCGTTGTCCGGTGGCTCGGCCAGCCCGTAGCCGGACGGCAGTCCGTTCGGCAGATGCTTCGGATGCGCACGCACGAGACTGTACGGGTCGGCCGGGATTACGCCGTTCATCGCATTGCGCGCAAAGTACGCGTGCGCAGCGGTGCTGCTTTCCTCGAACGCCAATGCCCCGGTCGACATCGGGCCGGCGATGTAGGCGTTGTCGGTGAAGCGGTAGGTCGAGCGCGTGTTCGTCGAGTCGAGGTTGTAGCCGGCGCGGTCGCGGCCCCAGCCGTAGAAGACATTGGCGCGGAAGTCGAACACCGCCCCCTGCGGGTCGATGTCGGGCTGGTGCCAGTTGCCCGGGCGCGGCATGCGGTCGAGGTGCAGCGCCCACAGGTTGTGGTGCATGCTGATGCGCGCACCGCGGCTGGCGCGCAGCAGCGTGCCGAAGCCATGCGCCTCGCCGCGCTTTGGTCGGTTGAGGTTCAGCGATTCGGTGATGAAGCTCCACTGCACCGTCACGTCACCGAAGCTGCGCTCCGGCGTGTCGAAGCGCGCCGACAGCGACAGCGCCTCGTCGGTCGACCAACTCGCCGAGACGTGGTCGAGCATGATGCGGCGGCCGGCGACGACGCCGATCGCATCGCCGTCGACGCCGGATTCATCGCCGAGCCGCGAGCGGATGAAGCGCACGACCACGTCGTCGGCCGCGATCTCGAACGGCTGGTCGCGCAGCGTGATGCCGTCGCCGGGCGCCGTCTGGCCGGCAATCGTGATGCGGCCGTGGGTGATGCGCAGCGGCGTCTTCAGCGCGATCGTGCCGGAGACTTCGAAGACCACCGTGCGTGGGCCGCTCGCCTCGACCGCGGCGCGCAGCGAGCCGGGGCCGCCATCGCCGAGGTGCGTGACGTGGAAGACCGCACCGCCGCGGCCACCGAGTGCGAAGCGTCCGGCGCCCTCGGCGCCTGGGAAGGCGAGCGGCTGTGGCGCGGCCGGGGTCGTCGGCGGCGGCAGCGTGCAGGCGGCGAGCGCCGACGCCGCGGCCGCGGCCGCGAGCCGCCGCAGCGCCATCACGGCGCCGGCACCCAGCCGCCCGGCGCGCCGGTGGCGATCGTGCTCTTGAAGAACACCTCGGCGCGTGTCGCCAGGCCGCTGGTGCTGTCGAGCGGCTTGGCGAGCTGCACGGTGGCCGGCTGGCCGTTGACGCTGACGGTCGCCGCACCCAGGCGGCCGCTCACATCGAGCGGCAGGCCGCCGAGGTCCATGCTGCCCCACTCGCGCCAGCCGGCCGCGTCGGTCGCGCCGCCGTTCGCGGTGCCGGCCCACGGCGGCGGGTTGCTGCCGCAGGCGCCCTGCGCCGTGCCGGTGCGGCTGGTGCCGGTTCCGACACACCAGCCCACGGGCAGGATGTGCGGCCCGATGCGCGTATTGATGAACGCGATGTTGTCGACATAGGTGCTGCTCGTCGTGCTGCCGCTGCGTGCCAGGTAGGCCTGCGTGACGCCGGCACCGGCGCTGAGCGTCGAGTCGAGGAAGACGAAGCCCGCATCGCCCGGTGTCGCGCGGGCCTGCAGGATGAAGCCCGGCGAGCTGCTCGAGGGATCGAAGACCGAACGGATCTCGCTCTGCTCGAACAAGGCCGCCATCGGGCCGCCCCAGATGAAGTCGACGTTGCCGGCGACCAGCGAGCGCCACACCCACACGTAGCCCTTCAGCTGCAGCGTGTCCTGTTCGGACAGGAAGTTCATCTCCTTCGCAAGCAAACGCGCCGCGGCCGGCGTCTGGCTGGTGTTGAAGTAGATCGCTTCGGCCTGGTTGTCGTAGAGGCCGCTGCGCGTGTGCGGATTCTCGAGCGTGAAGTTCTGCAGCGTCAGCAGGTCGGCGTTCTCGACCAGCAGCACCGCGCGCCCGCCGCCCAGCACGCGGTGGCCGGGCACGCGGCCGGACGTGGTGAGCGTGGTGCCGGCGCTGGTGGCCGTCGCGCCGCTACCGGAGTTCAGCGACTCGAAGTTCACCGCACCGACGCGCACACCGTCGCGGCTTTCGCCGACGATGCTCAGGTTGTGCACGTTGCGCAGCGTCGCGAGTTCCGGGTAGACGCCGTTCTTCAGCGTGATGGTCTTCGGCGTTGCGACGGTATGGCAGCCCCACGCCGGCGCGCTGCCGGTGGAACACGAGGCCATCACCCAGTTCAGCGCGCCCTGCAGCGTGCGGAAGTCGGCGGTGCTGCCGTCGTCGTCCACCGTCACGCTGGACCGGCTGGCCGGGGCGCTGCGCGTCGTGAAGCTCCACTGCGCGCCGGCGAAGGGTGCGTTGTGCACCGTGCCGCCGAAGGCTGCGGCATCGATGGTCACGGTGTAGGTGGTGTCGAAGGCGAGGCGGTTGTTGTGCAGCTTGATGGTCGCGGTGTTGCCGCTGGTCGTCACCGGCCGGACCCAGACGAAGCGCGCGCGGCCGTCCAGCATTGCGCCGGCGGCCAGCGCGTCGATCTCGAGGTTGCTGCGTGGCAGGATGGTCTGCGTGTCGCCCGTCGACGGCGTGCTCGACAGGTCGATGCGGTCGACGATGGCACCGTCGCTCGCGCGGCGCACGGTGACGAAGCCGCTGGTGCCGAGCTTCGGTGCGCCGTCGAACGCGAGCAACAGCGCCGTGTCGACATGCACGCCGCCCGCGCCGGCCGCGGGCAGCAGCGTGCCTGGCGTCGCGCCGACGTTGCCGCTGCCGGTGATGGTGGTTTTCAGCTTGCCGGCGCCGGCCTTGGCGAGCGCATTGGCCTTGACCAGCGACGTCGGCCGCGGCGTGAACGGGTAGGGCACGCTCCAGGCCACCGCCGACGACACCGGACAAGCGCCGAGCGCCGCGCCGTTCAAGAGCGAACCGGCGTCGGCAAAGGCGCTCGCCGCGTTGGCATTCAAGGTCTGCAGCACGCTCGCACAACCCGGCGCCGCACCGCTGATCGCGTAGACGTTCGCATGCGAGATCACCTGCGCGCCGGTGCCGATGCCCACGCTGTACGAATGCCCGTACACCGGCGCCCCCTTCGCGCCGGCGTGGTAGTTGTTGAACACGTGCACCTGGCCGAAGCGCACGCGCGGCGCGCGCTGGCCGACGGCATTGAACACGTTGTTGGCAATCGTCACCTTGAGCCGGCCGATGTCGGCGGTGAAGCTGTCGGAGTGGCCGATCAGCATCGTCTTGTCGTGGCGGTCGATCAGGTTGTACGAGACCGTCACGTGGTTCGCGCCGCGCGTGATGTCGATCGCGCCGTCGTGGCACTGCCGCGTCTTGCCGTTCTCGATGGGCAACTGGTCGTCGGTGACCGGCGCGTCGGTGATCGTGTTGCGGTCGATCCAGACGTGGTCGGCGCCGAGGATGGTGATGGCGTCGTAGGCGGCGTTCCAGTTGCCGGTGGCGCCGTCGTTCGGGTCCCACACCGGCGCGATGTCGCAGGGCGCGGCGAGGTGCAGGTTGCGCACGATGACGTTGGACACGCCGATGATCTCGATGCGGCCGTTGGCGAGGCCGGCGCCCGGGCCGCTGCCGATCAGCGTGGTGTTCGAGGGCAGCCGCACCATCGCGCGCTGGTCCTGGTCGGCGCGGCTCGCGTAGGGCAGGCCCTCGCTCATGTCGATGCTGCCGACCACCTTGATGATCTTCGGCTTGACGCCGCCGTTGTTGATCGCGGCCAGCAGCTGCGCGCGGTTCGACACCGCGTAGATCTGCTCGGCGCTGGCGGCCGCGCCGCCGCTGGTGCCGCCGGCCATCGCCGCCCAGCCGTCGGCCGGCGCGGACTCGCGTGCCGGATCGGTCTGCGCGGCCACCGGCAGCGCCAGCGCGGCCGCGGCCAGCACGCCGAGCGAACGGCGCCGCAGGCCGCTGCCGGCCGCCGCGCCGAGCGCCGCGGCGATCAGCGCGATGGTTGCCGGCTCGGGCACGCTGTTCAGCTGCAGGTTCAGCGGACCGAAGCCGTCGCGCAGCTGCACGTCGGTCAACTTCAGCTTCAGCGCGTGGCCGCCGTCGATCAGCGTGGCATCGATGCTGCCGGCGGCGAGCATCGAGTGATCGACGCTGACGCTGCCCAGCGGCGCGAGCAGCCCGGCGAACGACAGCGTCAGCTCGGTGCTGCCGCTCCAACCCGTGCCGCCGTTGTCATACAGCTGCACGAGGCCGCTGCTGAACAGGTCGATCGCGAGCGTGAAGTCCGCGCTCAGCAGCTCCAGGTCGGAGTCGGTGAGCGTGACGACGTTCGAGCCGGCGCCCGGCTGGAAGCCCGTGTCCAGGCCCAGCAGGCTGGCCTGGCCGTCCTGCCGCGCAGTGACCAGCGTGCCCAAGGGCACTGGCGCAGCGGCCAGCGGCAAGCTCGCGCCGAGCAAGGCCGCCGCGGCGAGTGCGGCGGCCGCGAAGGAAGCGATGCGATTCATCGGCAGCCTCCGGCTTCAGAACTTGTAGCGCAGGCCGAGCAGGTACTCGCGGCCCGTGACGTGGTAGACCACCGAGCTGTTGCGTGCGCGGCTGATGAACTGGTCGTTCGGGCGGTCGGTCAGGTTGACGCCCTCGAGCGTGAACTCGACCTGGTCGCTCCATTTGTACGATAGCGATGCGTCGATGTTGACGCTGGAGTTCTTGCCTTCGACGTCGTTGTTGTTCTGCCCGGGCACGCGCTGCAGGAAGCCCATGCGGTAGGCGCCGGAGACGCGGGCGCTGAACTTGCCGTCGTCGTAGTACAGCGTCGCGTTCCACGACTTGGGCGACAGGTTCAGCAGATCGTCGGTGATCGTCGCCCCGCCGTTCGGCGACACCAGGTACTCGATCTTCGACTTGACGTGCGTGTAGTTCAGCAGCGTGCCGAAGTTGCGGCCGATGCCCGGCAGGAAGGTGAAGGGCTGCTGGATGTTGATCTCGAAGCCGTTCAACTTGCCGCCCTGGGTGTTGACCGGCGTGGTGACCTGGAACACCTCGTCGCCGGTGAAGTTCGACGGCAGCAGCGACAGCGGCAGCCCCGTGTCCTTGTACGGCACGTTGGTGCGCAGGCTCTGGATGTAGGTGTTGATGTCCTTGTGGAACAGACCCAGGCCGACGAAGGCGTTGCGCGAGTGGTACCACTCGAAGCTGGTGTCGAAGGTCTTGGCGCGGAAGGGCTTCAGCAGCGGGTTGCCGCTGGTGATCGACAGCGTGCCGGTGGTGCTGATGGTGCCGCCCGGGTTCAGGAAACCCAGCTGCGGACGCGCCATGACCTTGGCCGCGGCGAAACGCACGACGAAGTCCTTCGTCAGGTTGGCCGACAGGTTCAGCGCCGGCAGCACGTCGTCGTAGCTCTGCGCCACCTGCACCTCGGTGCCGCCCGCGGTGGCCTGGTAGCCGGTGGCCACCTGCTCGGTCTTGACGTAGCGCACGCCGAAGTTGCCGCGCAGCGGAATGCTGCCCAGCGCGGTCGTGAAGTCGGCCATCAGGAAGCCGCCGGTGTCCTTCTCGCTCACCGAGCGGTTGTTGCCTCGCGCGTTGCCGTTCGTGATCGACGACAGCGTGAAGTCGCCGGGGCCGCCGACCGGGCCGCTCTTGAGGCAGTTGCAGTAGATGTCGTAGGTCTGAGCGATCGCGTTGAGGTTCGGGATCGCCCACGCGGTGGGTGTACCTGCCGGCAGGTCCAGGCCCTTGCCGAAGCCGCTGATCATCGTCACCAGATTGGCGATCGGCACCCCGGCGGCCGGCGCGAAGATGGTGTCGTTCTGGTTGATGCGGCGGAATTCGTAGGTGTCGAAGTCGTACTTCTTGTAGTCGGCGCCGGCCTGCAGCGTCAGCTTGTCGGGCACGATCTCCCACGCCACGTCGGCATGCAGGATGTCGTTGCGGTTGTTCGAGCCCTGCGGGCGGATGCGGATCTCGCTGCTGGTGGTGTTGGCGATGGTGGTCGGCTGCGTGCCGCTGGTCACCTGCGGCACGCCGACCAGGGCGAGACTGCCCGTGCCGGCCTGCGTGGGATCGAACGGATAGCCGATCACCGGCAGGCGGCTGTTGTTGCGGAAGTCCAGCGTGTAGCCGTTGACGTTCAGCGCGTCCAGCGTCGTCGTCGTCTGCACCGGATTGCGGAACTTCGAATCGGCGCGGCCGAGCTTGGCATTGACGGTGACGAAATCGCCGAAGCGCTGCTGCAGCGTCAGGCTGGGCTGCGTGAACTCGGTGCTCAGCTCGTCGAAGCGCGACTCGGCGCGGATGTCGACGCCGTTGTAGCGGCCGAACTGCAGCGCACCGTTGGCGGCGTAGTCGGCCTGCAGCACGCTGGTTTGCGGCTTGCCGCCCTGGCCCGCGGTGCGGCTGAACGAGATCGCCTCCAGGAAGTCTTCCTGCCGCGTCGCCTCGAGCTTGGCGTACAGCACGTCGAAGGTCAGCAGCGTGTTCTCGCTCGGCTTCCATTGCACCGAGCCGGTCAGGCCCAGGCGGTCCTGGTCATGCGTCAGCCGGCCGTAGCGCGGCAGGCGCGGGTGGAAGTTCGCCGCGTTGCTCGATGCGTTGTAGGCGGCGATGGCCTCCGGCGTGCCGGGTATGCGTGCCACGCCCTGCGCGGCCGGGCCGCAGGTGGTGGCGGTGGAATTGCTCGGGTTCGCCGGCGTCACGCCCTGCGGCGCGCACCAGCCGCCGGACGACGGACCGTTGTCCCAGCGCACGGTGGAGAAGCCTTCCTCGAGCAGCTGGCGCTTCGAGTAGGCGCCCGACAGCAGCACGCCGAAGCTCTTGTCCTGGTTGGTGTTCGAGACCAGGAACGCGACGCGCGGATCGGTCTTGCCCGACAGGTCGTTGTAGCGGCCCTTCAGCGACGCGGTGGCCTTGAAGCCGCGCGGGAAGTCCAGCGGCCGCGAGGTCTGCAGGTCGACGGTCGCGCCGAGCGAGCCTTCGTCGACATCGGCGGACGAGCTCTTGCGCACGGTGATCGAGTTGAACAGCTCGGCGGCGAAGACGTTGAAGTCGAAGCCGCGCGAGCGGTTCGCGCCGCCCGACGAATCGGTGCCGCCGGTGGTGGCCAGCGCTTCGATGCCGTTGATGCGCACGCGCGTGAAGTCGAGGCCCAGGCCGCGCACGGTGATGTTGCGGCCTTCGCCGGCATCGCGGTCGATCACCACGCCGGGGATGCGCTGCAGCGATTCGGCGAGGTTGGTGTCCGGGAACTTGGTGATGTCCTCGGCCTTGATGACGTCGACGATGCCGCGGTCCTCGCGCTTGGCGTTCAGCGCGCTTTCGAGCGCGGCGCGCATGCCGGTGACGACGACCGTCTCGCCGCCGGACTGCGCGGGCTTGGCTGCCGGCGCGGTCTGCGCGTGTGCGGGGGCATTCAGCGCGGCAAGGACCGCCAACGTGACGGCGGTGGGCAGGGCTTGCGGGAAGCGCGGCGTGCGCATGCTCATGGTCTTGTCTCCTGATGTCGTTCAAAAGGCGCGGCCACGCGCAGGCAGCACCGGGCCGCCGGCGTCGAATGCCGGAAGTTCAAGCACAAGGGGCGCGCGCAGGGCGCCTTCCGAACCGAGGCGCGGGCGGCTGCAGTGCCGCACGCGCCGGATGGGCGCTAGAGGTAGTCCTCGCGCCGCGGGGAGAACTGGTCGAGCAGCGTGCTGCCGGCTTCGAGCGCGACCACGCCGTGCTCGACGTCGTGCGGCGCGATGAACGCGTCACCGACCTTCAACACGCGCTTGACGCCACCGACGGTGGCCTCGAACGAACCGCTGACGACGAAGGCGATCTGGTCATGCACCTCGTGCGCATGCGGCGTGCCGACGGCACCGCGATCGAACTGCACCAGCACCGACATCAGCTGCGGCGTGTGGCCGACGATCTTGCGGCGGATGCCGTCGCCGAGCTCGGTCCACCGCGTGTCGTCGTTCGTGAAGTAGCTGCTCATCCGGTCTCCTCTTCACTCTCCGCCTGCGGGCAATCCCGGGTTCGGCAAAGCTTGCGAAACGTTGATTTGCAGGTACTATAGCCGCACGAATTCTTTTTGAAACATCGGTTCAATCAAAAAGAATAGCGATTCCGGGAAAGTCCCGAGACGACCCCAAGGACCCAGGAGCCCCTGATGGAAATCCGCCAACCGATCCACAGCGATCACGCCCGCACGCTCGACACCGCCGGCCTGCGCCGCCACTTCCTCGTCGAGAGCCTGTTCCAGCCGGAGCAGGCGACGCTGACCTACAGCCAGATCGATCGCATCATCGTCGGCGGCATCCACCCGGTGCGCGAGACGGTGCGCTTCGCGCCCGAGCTGGGCAAGCAGACCGGCACCGACTTCTTCCTGCAGCGGCGCGAGCTCGGGCTGATCAACATCGGCGGCGATGCGCTGATCGAAGCCGACGGCAAACGCTACGAGATCGGCCCGCGCGAGGCGCTCTACATCGGCCAGGGCGCGAAGGAGCTCAGCTTCCGCAGCGTCAACCCCGATGCGCCGGCCAAGCTGTACTTCAACTCGGCACCGGCGCACTGCCACTACCCGAACCGCAAGATCACGCTCGCCGAGGCCTCGCCGGAGACGCTGGGCGATGCGAAGACCAGCAACCGCCGCACGATCCACAAGTTCATCGTGCCCGACGTGCTGCCGACCTGCCAGCTGCTGATGGGCATGACGCAGCTCGAGCCCGGCAGCCTGTGGAACACGATGCCCTGCCACACGCACGACCGGCGCATGGAGGTCTATTTCTACTTCGACATGCCGGCCGACGGCGTCGTCTTCCACATGCTCGGCGAGCCGAGCGAGACGCGCCACCTCGTCGTGCGCAACGAGCAGGCGGTGATCGCGCCGAGCTGGTCGATCCATTCCGGCGTCGGCACGCAGGCCTACACCTTCATCTGGGGCATGGTCGGCGAGAACCAGGTCTTCAAGGACATGGACCACGTGCCGATGTCCACCTTGCGTTGAGCAGCATGGTCCTGCAGCAATTCAGCCTCGGCGGCAAGGTCGCCATCGTCACCGGCTGCAATACCGGGCTCGGGCAGGGCATGGCGCTGGCGCTGGCCGAGGCCGGCGCCGACGTGATCGGCGTCAACCAGAGCGAGCCGAGCGAGACGATCGCGCGCGTGCACGCCACCGGCCGCTACTTCCTCGACCTGCGTGCCGACCTGGGCGACACCGGCTGCATCGACGGTGTGCTGCGCGAGGCGGTGGCCTGGGGCGGGCATGTCGACATCCTCGTCAACAACGCCGGCATCATCCGCCGCGACGATGCGATCCGCTTCTCGGAGAAGGACTGGGACGACGTCATCAACGTCAACCTGAAGACGGTCTTCTTCTTCTCGCAGGCGGTGGCGCGCCAGTACCTGGCGCAGCAGTCCGGAGGCAAGATCGTCAACGTGGCATCGATGCTGTCGTTCCAGGGCGGCGTGCGCGTGCCTTCGTACACCGCCAGCAAGAGCGGCGTCGTCGGCATCACGCGGCTGATGGCCAACGAGTGGGCTGCGCACCGCATCAATGTCAATGCGATCGCGCCCGGCTACATGGCGACCAACAACACCGCCCCGCTGCGCGCCGACGCCGACCGCAGCGCCGCGATCCTCGAGCGCATCCCCGCCGGCCGCTGGGGCGTGCCGGCCGACCTGGCGGGACCGGTGGTGTTCTTGGCGTCAGCGGCGTCCGACTACGTCAACGGCTACACCGTGGCTGTCGACGGCGGCTGGCTGGCGCGCTGAAATGAAACCCCCACGTTCGCTTCGCTCACTGCCCCCCGAGGGGGCGCTCAGTACCTTCGGAACGGCCGGGCGGTACTGATGTACGAGAACCGACGCATCGGCTTCCTCTTCGTGCTGCCCTTCGTGCTGGGCGTGCTCGGCTTCAAGCTGTTCCCGTTCGTGATGAGCTTCGCGCTCAGCTTCACGCAGTACGACGTGTTCTCGCCGCCCGAATTCATCGGGCTGCAGAACTACGTCGAGCTGGCGACGCAGGACCGCATGTTCCGCAAGTCGCTCGGCGTGACGCTGCTGTTCGTCGTGCTCGCGGTGCCGTTGCGCGTGGGCTTCGCGCTGTTCATCGCGCACGTGCTGAACTTCAAGCTGCGCGGCATCAACTTCTTCCGCTCGGCCTTCTACCTGCCGTCGATCCTCGGCGGCTCGATCGCGGTGGCGGTGCTGTGGCGCTTCATCTTCTCGCAGCACGGGCTGGTCAACAGCCTGCTGGTTCGCGCCGGCTTCGAGCCGATCCTGTGGCTGGCCGACGAGCACTATGCGATCTGGACCATCGTCACGCTGTTCACCTGGCAGTTCGGCTCGTCCATGGTGATCTTCCTGGCCGCGCTGCAGAACGTGCCGCAGAGCCTGTATGAAGCGGCGGAGATCGACGGCGCGTCGAAGTGGCAGCAGTTCACCCGCATCACCGTGCCGCTGATCACGCCGGTTATTTTCTTCAACCTGATCATGCAGATGGTGCACGGCTTCCAGGAGTTCAACGGGCCGTACATGGTCACCGAGGGCGGGCCGCTGCATGCCACCTACGTGCTGAGCCTGTACATCTACGAGGAGTGCTTCAAGTACTTCAACCTCGGCTACGGCGCCGCGCTGTCGTGGGTGATGTTCGCGCTGATCGGAGCGCTCAGCGCCTTCAGCTTCTGGAGCTCGAAGTACTGGGTCTTCTACGCCGGCGAGAAGGAGGCGCGCCAGTGACCGCGGCCGCCAGCGAGCGCGCGACCGTCGTGTTGCGCTACGCCGCGCTCGGCCTGGTCGGGCTGATGATGCTGTACCCGATCCTGTGGCTCGTCGGCGCGTCGTTCAAGTCGAACGCCGAGATCTTCAGCGAGATCGGCTTCTGGCCATCGCGGTTCGATATCGCCGCCTACGTGAAGGGCTGGAAGACGAGCAGCGAGTACACCTTCGCGACCTACTTCCTGAACTCGTTCCTGATCGTCGTGCCGCGCATCGTCGTCACGGTGATCTCGTGCGTGCTGGTCGCGTATGCCTTTGCGCGCTGGGAGTTCCCGGGCCGCAAGTTCCTGTTCTCGGTGATGGTCACCACGATCATGCTGCCGCACATCATCCTGCGCATCCCGCAGTACCTGATGTTCAAGGAGTTCGGCTGGCTCGATGGCTACCTGCCGCTGATCGTGCCCTCGGCCTTCGCCACCGACACCTTCTTCGTCTTCATGCTGGTGCAGTTCCTGCGCGCCATCCCGCGCGACATGGAAGAGGCCGCGATCATCGACGGCTGCAACCCGCTGCAGCTGCTGCTGTACGTCATCGTGCCGCTGCTGAAGCCGGCGATCGTCTCGGTGATCGTCTTCCAGTTCATCTGGACGATGAACGACTTCATGGGGCCGCTGATCTACCTGTCGTCGGTGGAGAAGTACCCGGTGTCGCTGGCGCTGAAGATGACCATGGGCGCGACCGAGGAGGTCGAATGGGCCAGCGCGATCGCCATCTCGGTCGTCGCGCTGATTCCGTCGGTCGCGGTGTTCTTTGCGGCGCAGAAGCATTTCATCGAAGGGGCCACGTCCAGTGGCATCAAGGGCTGAACAAACGTGGCACAGCTGAGCCTGAAGAAGATCGAGAAGACCTACCCGAACGGCTTCAAGGCCGTGCACGGCGTCGACCTGGAGGTGCGTGACGGCGAGTTCATGGTCTTCGTCGGCCCCTCGGGCTGCGCGAAGAGCACGCTGCTGCGCATGGTCGCCGGGCTGGAAAGTATCTCCGGCGGCGAACTGGCGATCGGCGGCCGGGTGGTGAACCAGCTGCCGGCCAAGCAGCGCGGCATCGCGATGGTGTTCCAGAACTACGCGCTCTATCCGCACATGACCGTGTTCGACAACCTGGCGTTCGGCCTGAAGCTCGCCGGCACGCCGCGCGCCGAGATCCAGGCCCGCGTCGGCGAGGCCGCGAAGCTGCTGGAAATGGAGCACCTGCTCGAGCGCTACCCGAAGCAGCTCTCCGGGGGCCAGGCGCAGCGCGTTGCCGTCGGCCGCGCGATCGTCAAGCGGCCCGGCGTGTTCCTGTTCGATGAGCCGCTGTCGAACCTCGATGCCAAGTTGCGCGCCTCGATGCGCGCACGGCTGACCGACCTGCACCGCACGCTGCGTGAATCGGGTCGGCCGTCGACGGTGGTGTACGTCACGCACGACCAGGTCGAGGCGATGACGATGGGCGAGCGCATCTGCGTGCTGAAGGACGGCACCATCCAGCAGGTCGACACGCCGGCGGTGCTGTACGAGCGGCCGGCGAATGCCTTCGTCGCCGGCTTCATCGGCTCGCCGGAGATGAACCTGCACGCAGTGCAGGTGACGACCGATGGGGGGGCGCTGTCCTGGGGCGGCCTCACGCTGCCGCTGCCGGTTTCGCGGCAGGCGCTGCTGCACTCGCGCGCCGGGCGCCAGGTGATCCTCGGGCTGCGGCCGGAGCACCTGGGCGCCTTGCCGACGCACGCCGGCGCCGTGCCGCTGCCCGGCACGCTGCGCTTCGTCGAGAACATGGGCAGCGAGGTCTTCGTGCACGCCGACATCGGCGGCCTGCCGTTCACCGCGCGCATCGCGCCCGATGTGCTGGGCGATCTGGCGGGCAAGAACCGCGGCGATGGCCACGTCTTTCACCTGCAAGCTGCGGCGCTGCACCTGTTCGATGCCGACAGCGGGGTCAACCTGTGCACGCTGCACTGAATCGCCGCCGCGTCCTGCTGTCGGCCGCCGGCCTCGCCGCGCCGGCGCTGGTCGGCGCGGCCGAGCCGGTGACGCTGCGTTTCCTGTGGTGGGGCGGCGGCGATCGCCACAAGCGCACGCTGGCGGCGATCGCCGCGTTCGAGGCGCGCAACCCCGGCGTGCGCATCCGGGCCGAATACATGGGCTCGGTCGGCTACCTGGAGAAGCTGACGATGCAGATGGTCGGCGGCACCGAGCCCGACCTGATGCAGATCAACTGGGCCTGGCTGAACATGTTCAGCCGCCACGGCAACGGCTTCCTCGATCTCGGCACGCAGCGCGAGGCGCTGGCGCTGGACGAGTTCAGCGACGAGGACCTTCGCATCTGCACCGTCGGCGGCAAGCTCAACGGATTGCCGGTGTCGTACACCGCGCGCATCTTCCTGTGGAACAGCGCGAGCTTCGGGCGCGCCGGCCTGCCGGTGCCGACGACCTGGGACGAGCTGTTCGCCGCCGGCGAGCCGTTCGGCCGCGCGCTCGGCGAACGCGCGTATCCGATCGACGGCGAGATCTACGACATGCTGCTGCTGGCCCAGGCCTATGTCTTCCAGCAGCACGGCAGCCCTTACGTGCACCCGAGCGAGCCGCGTGTCGCGATGAGCGCGGCCGCGCTGCTCGACTGGGTCAAGACCTACAAGCGGCTCTTCACCAGCCGCGCGGCGACGCCGGTGCCGTACCGCGCGAGCCTGGGCGGTGCCGAGAAGCCGCTGGAGCAGCAGCCCGACTGGGTGGTCGGCCGCTGGGGCGGCACCTACACCTGGGACACCGTGCTGCGCTCGCGGCTGTCGACGCTCGATGCGCAGCAGAAGCTCGACGTCGGACCATTCCTGACGCTGCCCGGCGCGAAGAACAGCGGCATGTTCGGCCGACCGACGGCGCTGTTCGCGATCAGCAAGCGCACGCGGCATCCGGCGCTGGCCGCGCGTTTCCTGAACTTCCTGCTCGCCGATCCGGGGGCCGCGCGCCTGCTCGGCCTGACGCGCGGCGTGCCCTCGGCGGCCAGCGCCTACCGTGTGCTCGACGAGGCGCGGCTGCTGCCGGCGCTGGAGCTGAAGGCCTACCGCCAGATCGCTGCGCAGCGCGAGGCCGGGCGCATCGACCTGCCGTCGATGCGTTTCGAGGACGCGCGCTTCCGCCGCTTCCTGCGCGAGATCTTCGAGCTGCTGGGCTACGACCGCATCAGCGAATCCGACGCCGCGCGCCGGCTGATGGACGACGGCAACGCGCTGCTGGCGCGCATCAAGTGAAGAACACCGCAATGACCCCACCGACCGGCAAACACACCGTCCGCACGCTCACATTCGACGTCAGCGAGGATCCCGACACCGGTGCCCGGATGACGCGGCTGACGCCGATCGACGTCACCTGCCACCGCAATTACTTCTACCAGAAGTGCTTCACGAACGACGGCCGCAAGCTGCTCTTCGGCGGCGAGTTCGGGCCCGACACCGACTGGCACTACCACCTGCTCGACCTGCAGACCGGCGCCGCGCTGCAGCTCACCGACCAGGCCGAGGAGAACACCTTCGGCGGCTTCCTGAGTCCCGATGACCGGCACCTGTACTTCGTGCGCGCGAAGCGGCAGCTGATCCGCCTCGAGCTCGACTCGCTGCGCGAGGAGGTGGCCTATGTCGTGCCCGACGGCTGGGTCGGCTACGGCACCTGGGTCGCGAACAGTGCCTGCACGAAGATGGTCGGCATCGAGATCCGCGCCAGCGACTGGTTCCCGCTAACCGACTGGCAGAAGTTCCGCGAGATGTTCTTCGCGAAGCCGCGCTGCCGGCTCATTCGCATCGATCTCGCGACCGGCGCGCGCGAGACCATCCACGAAGTGGATTGCTGGCTCGGCCACCCGCAGTACCGGCCGCACGACGACCGCACGGTCGCCTTCTGCCACGAGGGCAACCACGACCTGGTCGATGCGCGCATGTGGTTCATCGACGAGGACGGCACCAACCTGCGCTGCGGCAAGCGACACGCCGAGGGCGAAAGCTGCACGCACGAGTTCTGGGTGCCCGACGGGTCGGCGATGGTCTACGTCTCGTACTTCAAGGGCCGGCCCGAGCGCTGGATCCGCGCGCTCGACCCGCTGACCTTGCACGACCGGGCGCTGGCGCAGATGCCGCCGTGCTCGCACCTGATGAGCAACCACGACGGCACGCTGATCGTCGGCGACGGCTGCGCCAGCCCGGCCGACGTCGACGACCAGGCCGGCTACGCGATCGGCGTCGATCCCTACCTGCACCTGTTCGATCTCAGCGCCGGTGCCGGCCGGGCGACGACGCGGCGCATCGCCCGCCACGACAGCTCATGGAGCGTCTACAAGGGCGACCGCCAGGTCACGCATCCGCATCCGTCGTTCACGCCGGACGAGCGGCAGGTGCTGTTCAGCTGCGACAAGGCCGGCGAGCCGGGGCTCTTCCTCGCCGACCTCTGACGCGCTCCGATCGGAGCGAGAATCCCAATCCTGAAACGCCATACCAGAACAGTCGAAACGATGGACGACGATAGCTACGACCCGAAGCAGCCGGAGTCCGTTGCCGCGGTGCTGAAGGTGTTCGCGATCCTGCAGGCGCTGTCCGAGCGTGACGAGACCGGCGTGTCCGAGCTCTCGGTGCGCCTGGCGATGCCCAAGGCGACGATCTACCGCTTCCTGCAGACGATGAAGAGCCTGGGTTATGTGCGCCAGGAGGCCGACAGCGAGCGCTACGGCCTGACGATGCGGATGTTCGAGCTCGGCACCAAGGCGCTGCAGTACCACGACCTGGTCGAGCTGGCGAAGACACGCATGCAGCTGCTGGCCGACGAGACCGGCGAGACGGTGCACCTGGGCATGCTGATCGACAGCGAGATCATCTACGTGCACAAGGTCGACTCGCGCCACATGCTGGGCATGTACTCGCGCGTCGGCCGCCGCGCGCCGCTGCACTGCACGGCCATCGGCAAAGTGCTGCTGGCCTGGGAGCATCCGGAGCGCCGCGAGCGCATCCTCGCCGGCTGCGACTTCCAGCGCTACCGCGACAAGACGATCACCGACCGCGGCGCGTTCGCGGCCGAGCTGGACCGGGTGCGCGCGCAGGGCTTCGGCGAGGACCGCGAGGAGTTCGACGACCACATCCGCTGCCTCGGCGTGCCGATCTTCGACCGGCTGAACCAGCCCGTCGCGGGCCTGAGCGTCAGCTTCCCGACCTTTCGCTTCGACGAGGCCAATGCGCCCGCGGTGGTCAAGGCACTGCAGCAGGCCAGCCGGCAGATTTCCGGCGAGCTGGGCTGCATGCACTTCCCGCTCGACCCACCGGCGGCGGCAGGGCGGCGATGAGCCCGCCTTACGCGGGATTTCCATGGTTGCGGGCAGCTAAGAGTTACGTTGTCATACAACCATGAGTGATTCGGTGCTCGCCCGGCGAGGCGACAGGGCAGATGCGGCACAAGCCGGCAGCGATCGGCCGCTGCGCCGCCGCCCGCGCACCTTGGCACTGGAGCTGGTCGATTCGCTCGGCGAGCGCATCCGCGACGGCCGCCTGGCCACCGGCGACAAGCTGCCGACGGAGGCGGCGATCATGGGCGAGTTCGGCGTCAGCCGCACGGTGGTGCGCGAGGCGATCTCGAAGCTGCAGGCCTCGGGCCTGGTCGAGACGCGCCACGGCATCGGCACCTTCGTCAGCGGCATGGGCGAAGCGGCTTTTCGCATCGGCGCCGACCAGCTGGCGACCTTGCGCGACGTGATCGCGGTGCTCGAGCTGCGCATCGGCGTCGAGACCGAGGCCGCAGGCCTGGCCGCGTTGCGGCGCAGCGAGGCCAACCTGGCGGTGATGCGCGAGGCGCTGGACACCTTCACGCAGGCGGTCGGCGAGGGGCGCGATGCGATCGCCGCCGACCTGCAGTTCCACCAGGAGATCGCCCGCGCGACGCAGAACCTGCACTTCGTGCAGCTGATGTCGACGCTGGGCGCGTCCATCATCCCGCGCGCGCGGCTCACGCCGCCGGCCGATGCCCTGGCGCAGGACCCCGAGCGCCAGACCTATCTGCGCCGCGTCAACGCCGAGCACGAAAGCATCCTCGATGCGATTGCCGCGCAGGACCCCGATGCTGCACGCGCCGCGATGCGCACGCACCTGACCAACAGTCGCGAACGGCGCCGCCGCGCGGCGCAGCAGGCGGGCGCGGCCCCCTGACGCGGGACAACGGGGCGACAAGCCCCGGCCAGCGGATCGGCCATTGGCACCAACTTCGTCTTATGTTGTACGATGACTGACAACTGCTGGAGTTGTTCACGTGATGCGGATTTCGAAGTGGCTCGCGCCGATGTTGCTGGCGGCGTCTTCCCTGCTGGGCACGGCACAGGCTTATCCCGACAAGACGATCACCCTGATCGTTCCGTTCCCGCCCGGCGGCTCGACCGACAGCCTGGCGCGAGCGATCGCGCCGAAGCTGCAGGAGCGCCTGGGCCAGTCGGTGGTCGTCGACAACAAGCCCGGCGCCACCGGCACGATCGGCGCGGCGCAGGTGGCGCGTGCGCCGGCCGACGGGCACACGGTGCTGGTCGCGTCGCTGGGGCCCTTCGTGATCGTGCCGCACCTGCTCAAGAGCGTGCCCTACGACGCGCTGAAGGACCTGGACCTGCTGAGCGTCGCGGTGCAGGCGCCGAACGTGCTCGTCGTGCCGGCCGCGTCGCCGTGGAAGAGCGCGGGGGATGCGGTCGCGGCGATGAAAGCCGCGCCGAACAAGCACACCTTCGCCTCCTCGGGCAACGGCTCGTCGGACCACCTGACGGTGGAAGTGTTCTGGCAGCAGACCGGCACCAGCGGCACGCACGTGCCGTACAAGGGCGGCGCGCCGGCGATCAGCGACCTGCTCGGCGGCCAGGTCGACGCCTCGTTCCAGAACGTCAACGCGGTGCTGCAGCACATCGCGAGCGGCAAGCTGCGCGCGCTGGCCGTCACCGGCGACAAGCGCTCGGCCGTGCTGCCGAACGTGCCGACGCTGGCCGAAGCCGGCATCCGCAACGTCAACGTCTATTCGTGGCAAGGCATTGCGGTGCCGCGCGGGCTGCCGGCGGACACCAAGGCCAAGCTGCACGCGGCGATCGTCGCGGCGCTGAACGACCCCGCCGTCAAGTCCAAGTTCACCGACATCGGCATCGAGGTCGTCGCCAACACGCCGGCCCAGGCCGTCGCCTTCCAGCAGCAGGAGCATGCGCGCTGGAAGACGGTGATCGAGACCGGCAAGATAACGGCCGATTGAGATGGCATCCTCCGACACCCCCCGCATCGCGTCGCTGCGCGCGATTCCCGTCGCCGGCCGCGACGGCATGCTGCTGAACCTCAGTGGCGCGCATGCCCCGTTCTTCACCCGCAACCTGGTGATCCTGACCGACAGCGCCGGCCGCGCCGGCGTCGGCGAGGTGCCCGGCGGCGAAAAGATCCGCCAGACGCTCGAAGACGCCGCGCCGCTGCTGATCGGCCAGCCGGTCGGCGCTTACCGCAACCTGCTGCAGTCGCTCGAGAAGGCCTTCGCCGACCGCGACGCCGGTGGCCGCGGGCTGCAGACCTTCGACCTGCGCACCGCCATCCACGCGGTCACGGCCATCGAGTCGGCCCTGCTCGACCTGCTCGGCCAGCACCTGGGCGTGCCGGTCGCCGACCTGCTCGGAGAGGGCCGCCAGCGCGACGAGGTGCCGGTGCTCGGCTACCTGTTCTTCGTCGGCGACCGCAGGAAGACCGACCTGCCGTATGTCGATCCGGCCAGCGAACCCGATGCCCGCGACGCCTGGTTCCGCCAACGCCACGAAGCAGCGCTGACGCCTGAAAGCATCGTCCGCCTCGCCGAAGCCGCGCACGCCCGCTACGGCTTCGAGGACTTCAAGTTGAAGGGCGGTGTGCTGCGCGGCGAGCAGGAAGTCGAGGCCATCCGCGCTTTGCACGAGCGTTTTCCGCAGGCCCGCGTGACGCTGGACCCGAACGGCGGCTGGCTGCTGAAAGACGCGATCCGCCTGACGCGCGACCTGCACGGCGTGCTGGCCTATGCCGAAGATCCCTGCGGCGCCGAGGACGGCTTCTCCGGCCGCGAGGTGATGGCCGAGTTCCGCCGCGCCACCGGCCTGCCGACGGCGACCAACATGGTGGCGACCGACTGGCGCCAGCTGGTGCATGCGCTGTCGCTGCAGTCGGTCGACATTCCGCTCGCCGATCCGCATTTCTGGACCCTGGCCGGCTCGGTGCGCGTCGGCCAGACCTGCCGCGACTGGGGCCTGACGTGGGGATCGCATTCGAACAATCACTTCGACGTGTCGCTGGCGATGTTCACGCAGGTCGCCGCCGCGGTGCCCGGCCGCGTGACGGCGATCGACACGCACTGGATCTGGCAGGACGGCCAGCGGCTGACGAAGGAGCCGCTGCCGATCCGCGGCGGCCGCATCGCCTTGCCGCAACGTCCTGGCCTCGGCGTCGAGCTCGACATGGCCGAGGTCGACAAGGCGCATGCGCTGTACCGCCAGCATGGCCTTGGTGCGCGCGACGACGCGACCGCCATGCAGTACTTGATTCCCGGCTGGCGCTTCGACCCGAAGCGACCCTGCCTCGACCGTTGAGGAGACTCCTGAATGCTGCGTAGAAACACCCTTCGTGCGCTCGGCCTGGCCGCCGGCGCGCTGCTGCTGTCCCCGCTGGCCGCGTTGGCGCAGGACTGGCCTGCGAAGCCGATCAAGATCGTCGTGCCCTACACGCCGGGCGGCTCGTCGGACATCATCGCCCGCGCCATCGCCACGCCCTTGCAGGAGGCGCTGAAGCAGACGGTGATCGTCGAGAACCGGGCCGGCGCCAATGGCAACACCGGCACCGATCTGGTCGCCAAGTCACCGGCCGATGGCTACACGCTGCTGCTGTGCGATGTCGGCGCGTTGTCGATCACGCCCTCGGTGTACCCGAAGCTGCCCTTCGATCCGTCGAAGGACCTGGCCGGCGTGACGATGCTGGCCTACTCGCCGCACCTGCTGGTCGTGCACCCGTCGGTGCAGGCCGGCAATCTGAAGGACCTGGTCGCGCTGTCGAAGAAATCGAAGATCGATTTCGCGGTCACCGCGATCGGCAGCGCGCCGCACCTGGCCGGTGTCGCGGTCGAGAAGGCCACCGCCGCGCAGTGGGCCTACATCCCGTACAAGGGCGGCTCGCAGGCCATCAACGACACGGTGGCCGGCCAGACGCATGTGCTGATGAACGGCATGCTGGCGACGCTGCCCTTCGTCAAGTCGGGTCAGCTGAAGGTGCTGGGCGTCTCGGCCGAGAAGCGCGTTGCGCTGCTGCCCGAGGTGCCGACGATCGCCGAGCAGGGCGTCAGCGGTTTCCAGTCCGGCACCTGGCAAGGCGTGCTGGTGCCGGCCGGCACGCCGTCGGCGGTCGTGCAACGACTGTCGGCCGAACTGACGCGCATCATCAACACGCCCGAGATCCGCAGCCGCCTCGCCGCGCAGGGCGCCGACGTCGTGACGATGACGCCGCCGGAGTTCGCGAGCTTCTTCGCCCGCGAGCGCAAGCACTGGGCCGACGTCGTCGCCCAGGGCGGCGTGAAGATCGAGTGATGCAGAGGACCCGACGATGAGCCCGTACACCGGCATTCCGAACCGCCTGCGCGCCGACCTGCGCGAGGGCAAGCGCCTGATCGGGCTGTGGGCCTCGCTGGCCAGCCCGATCACCACCGAGGTGGCCGGCGTCGCCGGCTTCGACTGGATCCTGCTCGACGGCGAGCACGCGCCGAACGACGTCGGCACCTTCATTCCGCAGCTGATGGCGCTCAAAGACAGCGTCAGCGCCCCGGTCGTGCGCCCGACATGGAACGACACGGTCGAGATCAAGCGCCTGCTCGACGCCGGCTTCTACAACTTCGTGATCCCGATGGTCGAGAGTGCCGACGCGGCGCGCGCGGCCGTGGCGGCGACGCGTTATCCGCCCGCCGGCAACCGCGGCGTCTCGGTCAGCCAGCGCAGCAACCGCTACGGCAGCGTGCCGGACTACTTCCGCATCGCCAACGACCACATGTGCGTGATCGTGCAGATCGAGAACCATGCCGGCGTGCAGGCGGTGGCCGACATCGCGGCGGTCGACGGCGTCGACTGCGTCTTCGTCGGACCGTCCGACCTGGCGGCCAACTTCGGCCACCTCGGCAATGCGGCCCATCCGGAAGTGCAGGCGGCGATCGAGCGCATCTTCGCGGCCGCGAAAGCCGCGGGCAAACCGAGCGGCATCCTCGCGCCGGTCGAAGCCGATGCGCGGCGCTACCTCGCCATGGGAGCGACCTTCGTCGCCGTCGGCAGCGACCTCGGCGTCTTCCGTGGCGCGACGCAGGCGCTCAGGGACAAGTACAAGGAGTGATTGAATGAGCAAGCTCGGATTCGTCGGCCTCGGCATCATGGGCGCGCCGATGGCCGGCCATTTGCGCGCCGGTGGGCATGAGCTCTACGTGCACACGCGCAGCCAGGTGCCGGCGGCCTTGACCGATGCCGGCGCGATCGTCTGCCCGAGCGCGGCCGAGGTGATGCGCCGTGCCGACACGGTGTTCCTGATGCTGCCGGACACGCCGGACGTCGAGAAGGTGCTGTTCGGTGCCGGCGGCATCGCCGAAGGCTTGGCCGGCTCGTCAGGCAAGACGGTGGTCGACATGAGCTCGATCTCGCCGATCGAGACCAAGACCTTCGCCGAGCGCATCGCCGCGCTCGGTGCCGACTACCTCGACGCGCCGGTCTCCGGCGGCGAGGTCGGCGCCAAGGCCGCGAGCCTGACGATCATGGTCGGGGGCAGCGAGGCCGCGTTCGCGCGCATGCAGCCGTTCTTCTCACTGATGGGCAAGAACATCACGCATGTCGGCGACGCCGGCGCGGGCCAGGTCACGAAGGTCGCGAACCAGATCATCGTCGCGCTGAACATCGCCGCGGTGGCCGAGGCGCTGGTCTTCGCCAGCAAGGCCGGCGCCGATCCGGCCAAGGTGCGCCAGGCGCTGATGGGCGGCTTCGCCGCCAGCCGCATCCTCGAGGTGCATGGCGAACGCATGATCAAGCGGACCTTCAACCCGGGCTTTCGCATCGGGCTGCACCAGAAGGATCTGAATCTCGCGCTGCAGGGCGCGAAGGCGCTGGGGGTTGCGCTGCCGGGCACGGCGAACGCCGCGCAGTTGATGCAGGCGTGTGCCGCGCAGGGCTGGGACCAGCTCGACCACTCGGCGCTGGTGCGGGCGCTGGAGCTGATGGCCAGGCACGAAGTGGCGCCTGCGGGCTGAGTCCTTTGTCGAGCCGGTCAGCGTCGGCGTCGGCCTGCAGGACTTCGGCGTCGTCGCCGCTTCAGCCGGCGCGTGTTCACCGCTACCCCTACGGCCCGACACTGCGCGACTGGTCCGGGCAGTTCCAGCTCACCGAGATCCGGACGATGTCGCCGGCCTGGCGGAGTAGAGTCGGCGTTGCCATGGCGCGCCTCGCCCCGCTCGCATCGCTGCTCACCGCGCTTGTCGGCGGCCTGGACATGAGCGCCGCCGAGATCTCCGCGGTCACCGGCCACGAGATCGCGCATGCGCTGCGCGAGCACTCGCGCGAGAAGGTGCCGCAGCAGGGGTTGTCGCAGGCCGTCGTCACCAGCATCGCGGTCTCGGACGCGCGCAATGCCGGCGCCTACGGCGCGCTCGCCGGCGTCGGCTCGCTGCTGTTCCGCGCGCTCGACGAGGCGGTGCCGAAGGTGATCGGGCTGTACGAGGCCGCGCTGAAAGCGCGTTAGGCGCATGCGCACCCGACCGAACCCTGGCCCTGTCGGCAGGCCCCAAGCCCACGCTGCAGAACGCGCCTCACCTCGAACCGTCGGCGCATGCTCGTCCCATTCTGGTGACGAGGGATTCATGCGCAGGCGTCATGCTTCCGTGGCGATCGTTCTGCTTGCTCCGGTATACGGCACCTCCCGGGCGCAGCGGACCCGGGTGATCCGCATCGGCATTCTGGCAACTCCGACTCCGGAGGCGTGGGAGCCGCGCCTCGTGTGGTTCAAGCAGGCGCTCGCCTCCCGCGGCTACGTCGAAGGCCAGGACTATGTCCTCGTGCCACGCTTTGCAAACAACAACATCGACCAACTCGACAGTCTCGCCGCCGAGCTGGTGCGGCTGAAACCGGACCTCATCGCGACTATTGGCGCAGCGCCGACGAAGGCCGTGATGAACCAGACGGGCACGATACCGATCGTGGTGATCGGCGCTGGTGACCCGGTCGGATCGGGTCTCGTCAAGAGCCTGGCGCGGCCTGGTGGCAATGTCACCGGAACCTCGAATTCGTTTACCGACCTGACACCCAAGACGCTGCAACTGTTGCGCGACACAGTGCGTGACCTGTCGCGCATCGCGGTCCTGGTCCTTCCCGGTCAAGCGTCACATCAGCAGGTTGTGCGGACCATGCACACACTCGCCCCCGGGATCGGTATCCGGGTGATTCCGGTGGAAATCCCATCGGCGCGCGAGCTTGAACAAGGCTTTCGGACGATGACGCATCAGGGCGCGCAGGCGGTCGTCGTCGCGCACGCCTCGATATTCCTCGGCCTCAAGCGGCAACTGGCCGAGTTGTGCCTCGCAAACCGCTTGGCGGGAGCCAGCTTTGCGCCAGAGTACGCCGATGCCGGCCTGCTGATTGGCTACGGCCCGGATCCCGTTGAGTTTTACAATCGCACCGCGTACTTCATCGACCGCATCCTCAAGGGCGCATCGCCGGCAGACCTGCCGGTGGAACAGCCGACGAAGTTCGAGTTCGCCCTCAATCTACGCACCGCTCGTGCGCTTGGTATCAGCGTGCCACAAGCGTTGCGGTTACGCGCGGATCGCATTATCGAGTAGCGGTCTCCCGACGCCACCCACCAACCCCCAGGAGCGCAAGACATGCTCTCCATCACCAGTGCCGAGCAGTTCGCGCGCGATTGGCTCGCACTCCTGGACAGGCTCGCTCCGCTCGGTCTACCGCAACACGATGACCCGGCCTGCGAGTGACGCCTGACCCCGATCGAGAGCCGTCGAGTCGGTCGAGCAATGGCTCGGCGTCCTGCCGCGCAGCAAGGCCGGCGCCGACCCGGCCAAGGTGCGCCAGGCTTTGATGGGCGGCTTCGCCGCCAGCCGCATCCTCGAGGTGCATGGCGAACGCATGATCAAGCGCACGTTCAACCCGGGCTTTCGCATCGGGCTGCACCAGAAGGACCTGAACCTCGCGCTGCAGGGCGCGAGGGCGCTGGGGGTCGCGCTGCCGGGTACGGCCAACGCCGCGCAGTTGATGCAGGCGTGTGCCGCGCAGGGCTGGGGCCAGCTCGATCACTCGGCGCTGGTCAGGGCGCTGGAGTTGCTGGCGGCGCACGAGGTGACGCCGCAGACATAGCGAGTAATTTCAGGACCATCGGAAAAAACTCGCGAGTTTTTTCCGATGGACGTAAGATCGCCCGGATGCCTTCCGCGGACGACCCGTTTGCCATTGCCGCTCCAGCGCACCGCTATCTGCGGGCGCAGGTGGAGGAGGACTTGGCATTGAAGATGGTGTTCATCGGCGGCCCACGCCAGGTCGGCAAGACGTCGCTGGCCCGCTCGCTACTGCCGGACCCGGCCTGCGAGCTCAACTATGACGTCGCTGCGCACCGGTTGGCGCTGCTCCGCCACGAATTGCCGGCCACCGACTTCTGGTTCTTCGACGAAATCCACAAGTACCGTGGTTGGCGCAACTACCTGAAGGGACTGTTCGATCAGCACGGGGGCCGGCGCCGCATTCTGGTTACCGGTTCGGCCCGCCTCGACCTCTACCGTTTCGGCGGTGACTCGCTGCAGGGCCGCTACTTCTACTTGCGGCTGCATCCGTTCAGTGTCGCGGAACTGGGTGGCCAAGCCGATGTTGTTCCGGCCCTGCTGGCCCTCGGCGGGTTCCCCGAGCCATTTCTCTCTGCGAGCGAACGCTTCGCGCGACGCTGGGCACTCGCGTACCGAGAGCGGCTGGTCCGAGAAGAAATCTCCGGCCTCGAGCAGGTGTCCGACCTCGGCCGGCTCGAACTGCTGGCGGCAACTCTGCCCGAACGCGTGGGCAGCCCTCTGTCGCTCAACTCCCTGCGCGAGGATCTGCAGGTGTCTCACCAGACCGTCTCACGCTGGGCGGACATGCTGGAGCGCGTGTACGGTATCTTCCGCCTGGCCCCGTTCGGCGCGCCCAGACTGCGCGCCGTCAAGAAAGAGCGCAAGCACTACCACTACGACTGGTCGGTGGTCCCCGATGCCGGCGCCCGCTTCGAGAACATGGTGGCCAGCCACCTGTTGAAGTGGGTCGAGTTCCAGATCGACACCGAAGGCCGCGACCTGGAACTACGCTACTTCCGTGACATCGACGGCCGCGAAGTGGACTTTTTGATCACCGAGCGACGGCAGCCGATCGCGATGGTCGAGTGCAAGTTGGGCGACGACGTGGTGTCGCCAGGTTTGCGCTATCTCAAGGCGCGCTTTCCGGACGTCATCGCATGGCAGGTTTCTGCGCATGGCGTGCGCGACTATCTCAGCGTCGAAGGCGTGCGCGTTGCACCTGCCGTGCGCCTGCTGCGCGAGCTGGTGTAACCCAGCTACCGGCCCATCACGCCGTGGCGGAGGGCTGAAGCCACGCGGAGCGCGTCACGGCCAGCGCCTGGCTGGTGTGGCGCTCGTCGATCCACGCGCGGCCCTGGTCCAGGGCGTAGCGGATCGCGGCGCGGTGGTCGTCGAACAGCGGCGTGAAGCGCAGCACGCGGTCGTGCGTGGCGCTGCCCTGGCCGCTGCGGATGGAGACCGATGCCGCATAGCGGCTATCGGGCAAACGACGCGTCAAGGTGGAAACGCGGTACTTGCCGATGTCGATGGTCGTGTTCGAGTTGTTGATATCTTGCTTTCGTTGAATTGCGCTGGAACAGCGCTGCGAGCAGGCGACGCCGCGCTCCGCACATGCTCGCGCTGTGCTGAAAACACCAAGCAATCAATGACGGGGGAGATTCGACCGGAACGACCCGCGGCGAGCGCGGCGGGTGTACAGAGGAGTGACCTGCGAAACGACGGTCTTGAGCGTGCCTACGGGGCGCATGGTACACGCCGGACCCCGTGTCATGGCCGCGATGCACGAATTGACCCTTTGCGGCGGACCGATCCGTGGATTTCAGCCCCTTTTCAGCGCCATTTCGAAGAATTGCATGCCTTCGACCGGTGCCTCGTAGTACGGCGCCGTCTCGGTGAAGCCGAAGCGCTGGTACAGGACCTGAGCGGCGCGGGTCCGGGGCACGGTGTTCAGCACCAGCCGGGCGTAGCCGAGCGAGCGGGCGCGGTCCATCAGCGATGCGACCAGCCGCTCGCCGAGCGCCGCGCCGCGGTAGGCTGGCCGCACGAACAGCCGCTTCACCTCGGCCACCGCATCCGAATGCCGCAGCAGGCCAACGCAGCCGGCGATCTCGCGCTCGGCCTCGGCGACGAGGAACAGCCCTGACGGCGCGCTGAACAGCTGCTCGAGCGCAGCGGTCTCGGCGATGAAGCGTTCCGACAGTTCCATGTCGAGCCAGTCGACGTAGTCCTGGATGATGGAGCGCAGGCCAAGGCTGTCGGCCGGGAACGCGGCTTCGCGGATCTGCGGTGTGCGCTCGTGCATGCGAAAGAACCGGGTTCCTCAAGTACGCGGCGCCGCCGGCGCCACGCAGCCCGCCGCAGCACCCAGGCCCTTCAGATACGCACGCCGGATCGTGCCGGCGGCGATCGCCGAGCTGACTTCCTTCGAGTAGCGCTCGGCACCGCTCAATTTGCGCACCCAGCCGCGGAATGGCACGATGCCCTCGGCGGCGCTGCGCACCGCGCCGACGGCGGCGTCGCCGACCGCGCCGCTGCCGCGCTCGACCAGGCTCGGATTGCTCTCGGTGGCCGGCGTGTCGAGGTCGGCGCCGAGCGCGGCGTCGAGCGTGCGCACCTGCGCCGCCAGCGCCGTGCAATCACGCTCCGCCGGCAGTGCGTAGGGCGCCCGCTGCGCCGTGGCGAGCACCGCCGGGATGTCCGCGCGCACCAGGTTCAGGTCCGACAGCGGCGTGGTCGCGGCCTGGCCGAGCGGCGTGCTCGTCGTGCTCGGGGTGTCGCCGCCGCCGTTGCGGCGAGTGGCATCGGGGGTCGAGCAGGCGGCCAGCGCCGCCAGCAGCATCAACATCGAGATGGATTTCATGCGCGCTCCTGGAGTGTGACGATCAACCCGGCGACCGGCTGGCGCTGGTCCTCGCGGATCGGTTGCTCTTCGATCAGCAGCACGTCGAAGCCGTGCCGCTCGGCCAACGCTTCGAGGTAGCGGCGCGACTGCGCGTAACGCGCGCTCGGCCGCAGCACGAAGTCCTGCGCATCGTCGGCGCGCTCGACCGAGAAGCAGAACAGGCCCCCCGGCTGCAGCACGCGCCGCGCGCCTTCGAACACCGCATCGAGCGCGCCAATGTAGATGAACACGTCGGCGGCGACCAGCAGCGCGTAGCGTTCGGCGGTCTGCTGCAGGTGCCGCGCGATGTCGGCCTGCACCAGGCTGCGGTAGACGCCGCGCTCGCCCGCCTTCGCCAGCATCGGCGGCGACAGGTCGACGCCATCGAGCTGCTCGACCAGCGGCGCGAGCAGCGGCCCGCACAGGCCCGTGCCGCAGCCGAGGTCGAGCGCCGCGCCGAGGCGCCTGCCGGCCCCCTGCGCGGCCACCTGCGCGGCGACTTGCGCGCCGACCTGCTGCGCGATCAGCTGCGGTGCGCGGTAGTGCAGCGCCTGGACCAGGTGCGCGTCGAAGCTGCCGGCATAACCGTCGAACAGCCCGCGCACGTAGAGCGGCGGCGCCTGCACCGGCGCGGCGCCGCCGGTCACCGACGCCAGCAGGTAGGCGTTCAGCGCGGCATCGCCGCCGAAGGCAAGTGCCTGGCGGAAGCAGTGCCCGGCCTCGTCGAGCTGCTGCCGGTCCTTCAGGATCGCGCCGCAGCCGCTCCACGCATCGGCGAGCTGAGGGTCGTGGACCAGCGCCTGCCGATAACTCGTCAAGGCCTCGTCATGGCGATCGAGCTCCTGCAGCGTCTGGCCACGCCGCCACCACGCCTCGGCGCGCTGCGGGTCGATCTGCAGCAGGCGATCGAAGCAGGCCAGCGCCTCGGCCGGGCGCCGCAGCCGGTTCAGCGTCAGCCCCTGGTGATAGCTTGCAGCGACGTGGCTCGGATCGTCCGGCTGCACCTTGGCGTAGGCGGCCAGGGCTTCGTCGTCGCGGCCCAGGTCGGCCAGCGCATGGCCGCGGTGGAACCAGGCTTCACCGAGCGTGGGTTCGGCGGCGAGCACGGTCGACAGACCCTCGAGTGCCTGCTGCGGCAAGCCCAGCTTCAGCCGCGTCTGGGCCAGGTTCAACAGCGTCGACGTGCGGCCCGGCACCAGCGCCAGCGACGCAGCGAACTGCTGCTGCGCCGCTTCGTAGTGCTCGGCCTCGAAGGCCCGCACGCCGTCGATGAAATGCCGGCGCGCGGCTTCGAACACATCGCTCCCGACATCGTTCATGCGTCACTCCCGTTCGAACCCCGCAGATCCTCGACCGACTCCGGCGACAGCCACAGCACCGAGCTGAGATAGGACTCGATGTGCGCGAGGATGGCTTCACGCGGACCCTGCAGCCAGGCCCGCGAGCCGTAGAACGCATCCTGGCGCGCCTGCAGGTCGGCCAGGTCGTCGTAGGCGCGGACGAGGTGATAGCTGTCGGCCGCGTGCGCCGACGGACCGAAGGCCACCACGTCGGTCGCCCAGTCGCGCAGCAGCGGCACCGCCTGCTGCAGCACCTGGGCGTGGAACGCCGCCTGCGTGCCCGGCTTCAGCTGGTACGAACGCACCTCGACCAGCCGCGCTCCACCCGGCGCGCGCTGCGCCGCCAGCACCGCGGCCAGGCGATCGAGGTTCTGCTCGTTGGCCGGGCCGGCGAAGGGCGCGACGCGCGCGCATTCGGCGGCATCGTCGAACACCTGCTGCCAATCGATGCGCGTGCGGCCGCCGTCGTCGGTGAGCGTGATGGTCAGCGTGAAGGCGTGCACCGGCGCGACATGCCGCACGACGAAACGCGCTGGCCCGGCGAGCTCGGTGAAGACGCACTCGTTGGGGTAGTCGGTGCCGTCCGGCCCGTGCATCGTGAACAGCCAGCGCCCGCCGGGGCGCGGCTCGAAGACCTCGAAGGTATTGCGAAAGCCCGCCGGCCCCCACCAGCGCGCCAGCCGCGCCGGGTCGATGAAGGCGGCGAACACGCGCTCGCGCGGCGCGTCGAGCGCTCGGGTGGTGGCGAGGGTGCGGGCGTCGTCGTTCATGAGCGTCATCACTCCGGGGTTCCGAGCAGTCCGGCCAGCGCCTGCACCGTGCGCCAGTTGCGCCCGGTCGCCGGCAGGCCGACGCACTTGTCGATGAAATTGGGCGTCAGCTTCGAGGCGGGGATGCCGTGCGCGAAGTGGATCCACAGGCCGTCGCGCACGGTGCGGACGGTCTCGCCCGGCGCCGCACGTTCGCGCAGCAGCGCCTCGGCGGTGGCGACGGGCGCCTGGTTGGCCAGCAGCAGCATGACGCGGTTCGGCTCGCTCGCCGATGCCTCGGCGAAGGGGTTGTCGCGCAGGTACTGCTGCCAGCGCGCGGCATCGCGCACGATCACGTCGCTGTGGAAGCCGAAGTGCTCGGTGATCGATTGCTCCAGGCGCTTCGCGGCCGCGGCCGGCGCGCCGCTGACGCTGGCGATCAGGTTGCCGCTGGCCAGGTGCGTCTTCGGCGCGCCGAAGCCCAGCGCCTCGGCGATCTCGCGCAACGCGGCCATCGGCAGCTGGCGCTTGCCGACGTTGATCGCGCGCAGCAGCAGCACGCAGCGGGCAGGGTCCTTGGCGGCAGGCATCGAGCGATGCTAACCGTCGCGACGTGCGGCGCGCGGCATCGCCCATCCGTGTTCTCACGCGCATGCACCGAGGCGCGCGCGACGAGCGCCCCTTGTGTTTCATTTGAAATCGCCGCGCCGGGATCGGATACGGCGCGGCAACCATCGCCGCCGACAGTGGGGGCCATCCCCAGCCACCACCGACCGGAATCACGACGATGGAATCGACCCTCAGCTACCGCGGCGCGGTCTATCCCTGGCACTGCGACCACATGGGCCACATGAACGTCATGTGGACCATGGGCAAGTTCGACGAGGCAGTGTGAACCGATTGCGCGTGCTGCTGCACGACGTCGAGCCGGCGCTCGCCGAACTGCTCGACGAATGGCTCGCCGAGCTGGGGACCGAGCCGCTACGATCCTGCAGCAGCGTCCCCGACGGCCGCTGCCACCTCGTGATCACCGCCGTGCACTACCCGCGCCAGACCGATGCGCTCGCGCTGCGGCAGCTCGCCGCCGCGCACGTCGCGCCGGTGCTGGTGCTGTCGCCGACCTTCTTCGCCGCGATCGAATGCCACGGCCCGGTGGCCGAGGCGCTGGGCGTTGCCGGCGTGCTGCCGCAGCCGGTCGGGCGCGAGGCACTGCAGGCGGCGGTGCGGCGGCTGCTGAAGCTGCCGGCGGTTGCGGTCGGAGACCCATCGTGACCACCGAAGGGGTCCGCTGGCGCCACCTGCCGTGGCTGGGCGGGCTGTTCATCGCCGTGATCGTCGCGCTGGCCGGCTACGACATCTGGCGCGCCTACCACGCGACGATCGACACGACCACGCGTGAGCTGGAGGCCCAGGCGCTGGTGATCGGCGAGCAGACCGCGCGCAGCGTGCAGGCCATCGACGTGGTGCTGCGCCACCTGGCGCGCGTGCACCGCGCCGGCGGCTTCGATGCGCTGGACGCCGCGCAGCTGCATGCGCTGCTGCGCGAGCAGGCAGTGGGCCTCGGCCAGGCCGAGGGCCTGGCGCTGCACGATGCGCAGGGCGCCACGCGCGCGCTGTCGTGGCTGCATCCGGTGCCGCCGGCCATTGCCAGCGCGGCCGTCCGTCCCGGCTTCCAGCGCATCCGCGACGATCCGACGACCGAGCTGGTGCTCGGCGCGACGACCACCGGCCGGCTCGACGGCCTGGCCTTCTTCCCGATGGCGCGCCGGCTGACGACGCCCGACGGCCGCTTCGCCGGCACGATCACTGCGCGCAGCCGCGTCGCCTACTTCGAGGACTTCTACCGCGACGTGCAGATCGGCCCGACCGTGCGCATCGCGCTGCTGCATCACGACGGCACGCTGCTGGCGCGCTACCCGCCGCTGCCGGAATCGCTGGGCAAGCAGTTCCCGCAGGCGCTCGGCTACCTGGCCGCGATCCAGGCCGGCGGCAAGGCGCCGGCGCGCATGAAGAGCCCGGTCGACGGCCGCGACCGCTTCGGCGCGATGCGCCCGGTGCCGGACTACCCGCTGGTGATCGTCGTCTCGCGCGATGCCGATGCGGCGCTGGCGCCGTGGCGCGCGCAGGCGCTGGGCTCGGCGGCGCGCACGCTGGCGCTGGCCGGGCTGGCCGCCGTGCTGCTGGCCTTCGTCACGCGGCAGCTGAAGCGGCTGGACACGGCGCGCGCGTCGCTGGAGGTCTCGCAGGAACGCTACGCGCTGGCCGCCGCCGGTGCCGACGACGGCATCTGGGATTGGGACCTGGCCGCCGGCACCGCCTACGAGTCGGCGCGTGCGCGCGAGCTGCAGGGGCTGCCGCCGGGGCCCGAGACACAGCCGCTCACCGCGCTGCAGGATTCGCTGCAAGTGCATCCCGACGACGCCGAGCGCCGCCGCACGACGATGCAGCTGCACCTCGACGGCAAGACGCCGGCCTACGAGGTCGACTACCGCGTGCGCCATCCGGACGGTGGCTACCGCTGGATCCGCGTGCGTGCGCTGTGCATCCGCGATCCGCAGGGCAGGCCGCTGCGCATCGCCGGCTCGGTCAGCGACATCGATGCGCGCCAGCGCGCCGAGATGGCGCTGCGCGAGAGCCAGGAGCGCTTCGCGCTCGCCGTCACCGGCTCCGACGACGGCATCTGGGACTGGAACTACGCGGCCGGCCATGCTTTCGCGTCGGCACGCGGGCGCCAGATCCTCGGCCTGCCCGACGGGCCCGAGACGCAGTCCATCGACGAATGGTTCGCGCTGATGCGCGAGGCGCTGCATCCCGACGACCTGCCGCAGCGCGACGCGGCGATCGCCGACCACCTGGCCGGCCGCACGCCGGCTTACGCCGGCGAATGGCGCGTGCGCCAGGGCGACGGCAGCTACCGCTGGATCCGCGTGCACGGCGTGTGCATCCGCGACACCGCCGGCAAGCCCTACCGCATGGCCGGCTCGGTCAGCGACATCGATGCCGAGAAGCGCGCCGAACAGGGGCTCAAGCTCTCCGAAGAGCGCTACGCGATCGCGATGAGCGGCTCGAGCGAGGCGCACTGGGTCTGGGACATCGCGGCCGACCAGGTCTTCGTCTCCGACTACATGCGCCAGCTGTTCGACCTGCCGCCGGAGATGGTCAGCCCATCGATGCGCGCGCTGCTCGACCAGGTGCCGGTGCACGAGGCCGACCATGCGCGCGTCGGGCAGGCGGTGGCCGACCACCTGGCCGGGCGCACGCCGCAGCTGGACATCGAATACCGCATCGTGATGCGCGATGCGCAGGGCCAGGCCGCGCCGCGCTGGGTGCACACGCGCGCCACCTGCTTCCGCGGCCCCGACGGCCGCGCGCAGCGCCTGGCCGGTGCCTCGGTGGAAATCAGTGCGCGCAAGAACGCCGAGGCCGAGCGCGACCGGCTCGAGCTGCAGCTGCGCCAGGCGCAGAAGCTCGAAGCCATCGGCACGCTGGCCGGCGGCATCGCGCACGACTTCAACAACATCCTGTCGGCGATCCTCGGTTACGGCGAGATGGCGCAGAAGGACGCGCCCGAGCGCAGCGCGCTGCGCCGCCATGTCGACGCCATCGTCGCCGCCGGGCTGCGCGCGAAATCGCTGGTCGAGCGCATCCTCGCCTTCAGCCGCAGCGGCATGGGCGAACGCGTGCCGGTGCCGGTGCAGGCGGTGGTCGCCGAGGCGCTCGACGGCGTGGCGGCGACGCTGCCGGCCGGCATCGCGCTGGCGCGCCGGCTCGATGCCGGCGACGCCGCGGTGCTGGGCGACCCGACGCAAATCCACCAGGTCGTGCTGAACCTGTGCGCCAACGCGGTGCAGGCGATGCGCGGCGAGGGCGTGCTGGCCGTGGCCGTCGAGCGGGTGCAGCTCGAGGGCGCGCGGCCGGTGGCCACCAGCGTGCTGCAGCCCGGGGGCTACCTGCTGCTGACGGTGCGCGACAGCGGCTCGGGCATCCCGCCCGGGCTGCTCGAACGCATCTTCGATCCGTTCTTCACGACCAAGGAGGTCGGTGTCGGCACCGGGCTCGGGCTGTCGCTGGTGCACGGCATCGTCACCGACCTGGGCGGCGGCATCGCGGTCGACAGCGTCGAGGGGCACGGCGCCACCTTCAGCGTCTACCTGCCGTGGCGCGGTGACACCGCGATCGCGCCGGCCGTCGCCGACGAGCCGATCGGCAGCGGCGCCGGCGAGACGATCCTGCTGGTCGACGACGAGGAGCCGCTGGTGCGTCTGGGCGAAGAGCTGCTGGCCGGCCTGGGTTACGAGCCGGTCGGCTTTGCATCGAGCAGCGCGGCGCTGCAGGCCTTTCGCGCCGATCCGCAGCGCTTCCACGCGGTGCTCAGCGACGAGGCGATGCCCGGGCTGACCGGCTCCGAGCTGGCGGCCGAGATCCGCCGCCTGCGGCCCGAGATCCCGATCGTGCTGATGAGCGGCTACGTCAGCGCCGCGCTGGCGGCGCGGGCGCGCGCGGCCGGCGTCGCGGAGGTGCTGGCCAAGCCGCTCGTGGCACGCGACATCGCGCGTGCGCTGGCCCAGGCGCTCGGCGCCGTCGACGTCTCTCAAGGATGATCCCGATGCTGGCCGACTTGCATGCCCGACCGCTTGCGCCGATGCTTGGCGCCATGTCTTCGCTGCCCCATGTGCTCGCGCTCGACGACGACCCGTCGATCCGCGAGCTGCTGAGCGACTACCTCGGCCAGAACGAGCTGCGCGTCACCACGGTGGCCAGCGGCCGCGAGCTGGCCGACGTGCTGTCCCGCGAGACGATCGACCTGCTGGTGCTCGACGTCCGGCTGCCGGGCGAAGACGGCCTGCAAATTGCGCGCCGGCTGCGCGAGGACTCGGCGATCCCGATCCTGATGCTGACCGGCCGTGCCGAGGAGGCCGACCGCGTGATGGGCCTGGAGCTCGGCGCCGACGACTACCTGACCAAGCCCTTCAGCCCGCGCGAGCTGCTGGCGCGCATCCGCGCGCTGCTGCGGCGCGCGCAGGCTCAAGGGGGCGGCGCCAAGCCGAAACTGCGCGCCTACCGCTTCGCCGGCTGGGAGCTGAACATGGGCCTGCGCAAGCTGAAGGACCCGCAGGGCCGGCCGGTCGAGCTGACCAACGGTGAATTCAGCCTGCTCAGCGCCTTCCTGTCGTCGCCGCAGCGCACCCTGACGCGCGACCAGCTGCTCGACCTCTCGCGCCTGCACAACGCCGAGGTCTACGACCGCTCGATCGACGTGCAGATCCTGCGCCTGCGCCGCAAGATCGAGGCCGACCCGGCGAATCCGCTCTACATCGTCACGCAGCGCGGCGCGGGGTATGTGTTCAGTGCGGACGTGGAGATCGTGCGTTAGGGAATCGGGCGCTGCGTCATGGCGCCAACGCCTCCTCGGCCGCCGCCCGCGCATGGATCGCCGTGGTGTCGAACAGCGGCACCGGCGAGTCCCCGGGCGTGACCAGCAGCGAGATCTCGGTGCAGCCGAGGATGATCGCCTGCGCGCCCTGGCCGGCGAGGTCCGCCATGATCCGCCGGTAGGCGCTGCGCGATGCTTCGGTGATCACGCCCAGGCACAGCTCCTCGTAGATGATGCGGTGCACGATCGCGCGGTCGTCCGGCTCCGGCACGATGATCCGCAGGCCGTGGCGTTCACTCAGCCGCTCGCGGTAGAAGTCCTGTTCCATCGTGAAGCGCGTGCCGAGCAGGCCCACCACCGTGTGGCCGGCCTGGCGGATCTCGGCGGCCGTCGTGTCGGCGATGTGGAACAGCGGGATGCCGACGGCGGCTTCGATCGCCGGCGCGACCTTGTGCATCGTGTTCGTGCACAGCACCAGGAAATCGGCGCCCGCGGCCTGCAGCGCGCGGGCGGCGTCGGCCATCACCCGGCCGGCCGCGGGCCAGTCGCCGTCACGCTGCAGTTGTTCGACCTCGTGGAAGTCGACGCTGTACAGCACGATCCGCGCCGAATGCAGCCCGCCCAGTCGCTGCTTGATCGTCTCGTTGATCTGGCGGTAATACGGCACGGTCGATTCCCAGCTCATGCCGCCGATCAGGCCGATGGTCTTCATGGGCGGATGCTAGCCGCACCGATGGCCGGCCCGTACTGCGCCGGCATACTCGACGCATGAAGACGCGACTGCTCCTCTCCCTCGCCGCCCTCGGTCTGCTGGGCGCCGGATGTTCGACCTCCCATTGGTACAACCAGGTCCAGGGCGCGCAGTACGACAAGTGCGAATCGCTGGCCAACACGGAAGACCGGCGCCGCTGCAAGGAGGCGACGCGCCCCGACGCCGACAAGTACGCGAAGGAACGGGACGCGTCACGCGGCACCGCCAAGCCCTGAATTTGTCTCGTTTTCGGCGCGCGCCGGCTCAAGCGGCCGCGTGGGGGCGCCGATATGCCGGGGACACCCCCGGCCTTCGGCTTCCACCCCCCGACCCGCGCAGATGTACCCATGAGCAGCGAGCGCGCCGTCGAGCACAGCGATGAATTCGACCCGCTGGCCGCGCTGCGCGAGAGCGAGGCGCGCTTTCGCAGCCTGACCGAGCTGTCCTCCGACTGGTACTGGGAGCAGGGCCCCGATTTCCGCTTCTCGGTGCGCGCCACCGGCCCGTCGCCGCATGCCGCGCTGCACCCGCAAAGTGATCTCGGCAAGACGCGTTGGGAGCTGCCGACCGTCGGCGTCAGCGAGGCGCAATGGGCCGAGCACCGTGCGATGCTGCAGGCGTACCGGCCGTTCCGCGACTTCGTCTACCAGCGCCGTGACGAGACCGGCCGGCTGCGCTGGGTCAGCGTCAGCGGCCACCCGGTGTTCGACGAGCACGGCGCCTTCCGCGGCTACCGCGGCGTCGGCAAGGATGTCACCGAATCGAAGCGCGGCGGGCTGCTGCTGGCGCTGGAACATGCGGTGGCGCGCTGCCTGGCCGATGCCGACGACGCCGCGGCGGCGCTGCGCGCCGTGATGCAGGCGGTCTGCGAGGCCGAGAACTGGGAACACGGCGCCTACTGGCGCGTCGACGAAGCGGCCGGCCTGATGCGCATGGCCGGCGCCTGGCACCAGCCGAACGAGCAGCTCGCGCGCTACACCGAGAGCTCCAGCCACGTGGTCTGCGCGCCCGGCGTCGGGCTGGTCGGCATCGTCTGGCAATCCGGCGATCCGCTGTGGGTCGAGGACTTCGGCCGCGACGAACGGGTCTACCAGAAGAGCCTGGCGCGCGACATCACCCTGCGCGGCATGTTCGTGTTTCCGGTCAAGTCCGACGGCCGCACGCTCGGCGCCTTCGCCTTCTTCAGCCGCGAGGTGCGCGAGCCCGACCAGCGCCTGCTGGCCGCGGCGCGCGTCATCGGCAGCCAGGTCGGCCAGTTCCTGCATCGCAAGCACCGCGAAGCGGCGCTGCGCGACAGCGAGGCGCGCTTTCGCGGCCTGTGCGAGCTGTCGTCCGACTGGTACTGGGAGCAGGACGCCGAGCTGCGCTTCACGCTGATGTCCGGCGGCTTCCTGAACAAGGGCAACTTCCGCATCGACAACGCGCTCGGCAAGCGCCGCTGGGAGCTGCCGATCGTGCCCGACGACGCCGACTGGACGGCGCACCGCGCAACGCTCGAGGCGCGGCTGCCGTTCACCGACTTCGAATACCGCGTGCGCACCGACGATGGCTCGGTGCGTCACTACAGCGCGCGCGGCGAGCCGCTGTTCGATGCCCAGGGCGTCTTCACCGGCTACCGCGGTGTCGCCAACGACATCAGCAAGCGCAAGCAGCGCGACGAGGAGCTGCGGCGCTTCCGCGCGGCGCTGGACACGACCGCCGACGTGATCCTGCTCGTCGATCCGGACGCGATGCGCATCGTCGACGTCAACAGCACCGCCTGCGCGTTGTTGGGCTACACGCGCGCCGAGCTGCTGACGCTGGGCCCGCACGAGGTCTGCACGCTGACGCGCGAGGAGCTGGCGGCCGGCTATCACGCGCTGATCACCGGCACCAACCCGTTCGGCCAGATGCGGATCACGCTGCGCTGCCGCGACGGCAGCCTGCTGCCGGTGGAAGCGTCGCGGCGTGCGATTCCGTCGGGCGACGGCTGGATCATCGTCGGCATCGTGCGCGACATTCGCGCGCGCCTGGCGGCCGAGGCGACGATCAACCGCCACGCGAAGCAGCAGAGCCTGATCGCCGCGTTCGGCCAGAAGGCGCTCGCCAACGTCGAGCTCGACGAGCTGCTGGTGCATGCGGCCGAGGTGGCCGCGCAGGGGCTGGCGGAAGACTTCAGCCTCGTGCTGCAGCTGTCGAGCGACGGCCGCTCGCTGCTGCTGCGCGCCGGCAGCGGCTGGCTCGACGGCGCCGAGGGGCGCCGCATCGCCGGGCTCGACGGCGCCCATGAAGACAGCGGCGTGATGGCACTGGCCGCGCCGCGGCTGGTCGACGACTACGCCGCCGCCGGCGCGGCGATCGCGCCGCCGCTGCTGGCGGCCAAGGGCATCCGCAGCAGCGTGTGCGTGCCGATCCACGGCATCGGCGGGCCCTACGGCGTGCTCGGTGCCTGTTCGCCGGCGCCGGGCCGCTTCGCACAGGAGAGCCTGCACTTCCTGAACAGCCTGGCCAATACGCTGGCGACGGCGATGGACCGCAAGGGGGCCGAGCAACGCCTGAGTTATCTGGCGCAGTTCGACACGCTGACCGGCCTGGCCAACCGCAGCCTGTTCCTCGACCGCTTCGCGCAGACGCTGAAGCAGGCGCAGCGCACCGGCTCCAGCGTCGGCGTGCTGTTCATCGACCTCGACCGCTTCAAGCTCGTCAACGACACGCTCGGCCATTCCAGCGGCGATGCGCTGCTGATCCAGGTCGCCGGGCGGCTGCAGGACTGCCTGCGCGCCGAGGATGCCGCCGGCCGCTTGGGCGGCGACGAATTCGCCTTCGTGCTGCCGCACCTGGCGCGGCCCGACGATGCGGCGCTGGTGGCGCAGAAGGTCGTCGCCGCGCTGGCCCGGCCGTTCCGGCTCGAGGGCCAGGAGCTCTACGTCACCGCCAGCCTGGGCATCGCCGTCTACCCGGCCGACGGCGACGATGCCGACACCTTGCTGCGCAACGCCGACACGGCGATGTACCGGGCCAAGGAGGGCGGCCGCAACACCTACCAGTTCTACCTGCCGGAGATGAATGCGCTGGCGCTGCAGCGGCTGCAGCTGCAGATGGAGCTGCGCGGGGCGCTGGAGCGGCGCGAGTTCTTGCTGCACTACCAGCCGAAGGTCGACCTGGCCAGCGGCCGCATCAGCGGCTTCGAGGCGCTGCTGCGCTGGCAGCACCCGGTGCGCGGGCTGGTGCCGCCGCTGCAGTTCATCTCGATCCTCGAGGACACCGGGCTGATCATCCCGGTCGGCGAATGGGTCGTGCGCACGGTGTGCGAACAGCTCGCGCACTGGCAGGCGGTCGGCATCACGCCGCGGCCGGTGGCGATCAACCTGTCGGCACGCCAGTTTCAGCAATGCAACCTCGACACGACGATCGCCGCGATCCTCGACGAGACGGGCATCGACCCCGGGCTGCTCGAGCTGGAGCTGACCGAATCGATGCTGATGAGCAACCCGGACGACGCCGCGCGCATGTTGAACACGATGCGCGCGCACGGCGTGCGGCTGTCGGTCGACGACTTCGGCACCGGTTACTCGAGCCTCGCGTACCTGAAGCGCTTTCCGCTCGACGCGCTGAAGATCGACCGTGCCTTCATCCGCGACGTCTGCACCGATGCCGACGACGCGACGATCGCGCTGGCGATCATCAACCTCGCGCACAGCCTGAAGCTCAAGGTCATCGCCGAAGGCGTCGAGAGCGAGGACCAGCTGCAGTTCCTGCGCGCGCAGGGCTGCGACGAGATGCAGGGCTACTACTTCGCAAAGCCGCTGGCCATCGCCGACTGCACGCGCGCGCTGGTCGAGGATCGGCGGCTGCCGCGGTCGCAGCCGGCGCTGCACGCGGCCGTTGGCTGAAGATCAAGGCCTGAGCGTGATCCGGCCCTGAGGCCGCCGACGCGGCGGTGGCCGAAGTGACCCGTGCGTCCTCGAAACACAACGGGTCTTGCGTCACCGCGCCGAACAGGATCGTGTTGCTGGTGCCGTCGTTGACGCCGACGCGCACGCCGCGGAAGCACACATCGAAGCGCGAAGTTTCGCCGAGCACGATGGTGTTGCTGGTGCCGTCGACGATCGCGCTGCCGATGTCGGATGATCCCGGCGCTACACGACGTCGTCCAGCAGGCCTTCGCGGTCAGCCCGCAGCACGGCCTCGGCGCGGTTGGCGCAGCCCAGGGCGCGCAGCGCCAAGGCGACATGCATCTCCACCGTGCGCGGACTGAGGCCGAGTTCGCGAGCCACCTGCTTGTCCGTCATGCCCTGGGCCACCAGGCCAAGGATCTGCTTCTGGCGGCGGCTCAGGCGAGGCTTGTCCGGGCGAGCGCCACCGAGGAACGCCAGGGTCTCGGCGACGAACACACGGCCGGCCTCGCGGCGGGTCGGTAGGACATGGCTGTCGCTGTCGAGCGCGACGAAGCGGGCGCCCGGGATCCAGGCGACGAGCTTTCGGCTCTGGTCGGCCGTCACCATCTGGTCGTCGCGGGCATGGAACACCAGCGTCGGGCACTGCACCAGGGCACATTCCGCCTTCACGTCGATGGCGTAGTTGATGCGCATGTGGCGCTCGGCGACATCCGGCGTCATCGACAGCCTCATGCGTTCGCTGATGAGGTGCCGCGCGACGGGGTCGGCCGCATCCGAGCCCATCAGTTGCGCGAGGAAGATCTGCCGGAACGGCGACTTCTCCTGCGCCCAGCCCTGGCGGATGGTGGCCAGCATCAGCTTGGCCTCCTCGAGCAGGTGCGGTGGCGTGGTCGGGGCGCTGAAGTAGGCCCGGGCGTAGCCGTTGACGAGGACCAGCGACGAGACGCGCTCCGGGTGCCGTGCGGCGTAGGCGATGGCCAGCGGCGCGCCGCAGGAGATCCCGAGCAGGGCCGCGGGTTCCGGGGCCATCGCGTCCATCACCGTTTCCAGATCGGCGACGAGCGTCTCGAAGCCGAACGGCGGCACGTCGCGCGTCGACAGGCCGCAGCCGCGCGGGTCGTAGCGCAGCAAGGTGTGGTGGTGACTCAGCGCCTCGATCGTCGACCAGGTGTCGGGCTCGCGCGCCTCGCACTCCACGTGGCTGACCCAGGTGCCCGCCCGCACAAGCCGGGGGCCGCTGCCCGTGATGGCGCAGGCCAGGGTCACGCGGTCCGGAGTCTGGCAGAAGCGAAGGTCCTGTCGTGGTTCCACGGCGGGGCCTCAAGCAGCCGACGACTCAGCCATTGTGGGCGTGCGGCAGCGCGGCGGCAATCAGGACCTCCGCCTCCTCGTGCGCCTGCATCAGCACCCGGGGGCCGGGCTCCTGGTCGAAAACGTCGCCGGCGCCGAGCACGATGTCGATCGGCTGGCCGTCGCGGGTGATCCACAACCAGCCGCGCACGACCTGCAGCCGCTGCCGCCGGTTCGACAGGGTCACGATCGCGCCGCGCCGCATCGTGTGGCGCAGGGGCGCGGCCGGCGTCGCGCGGCGATCCGCCGTCGGGGCGACGAACCGGAAGCGAGGGAGGATGGCGTCCAGGTGCATGGTGGGCTCCTTGGGTACGGAGCCAGTCTGCGTGGCCGCCCGTCGACGCGGCAGACGGCCTCCTACGGTACGAGCCGGCGGCGGGTACGGTACGGCTACCGTAGGAACGGCGGCTTCGGGATCTGCGGTGGCGCGGCTGGCTGGGTCACCCTGTCACTCGATGCAGATCGAGTTGACGGCGGGGGCGCCGCGGCGCGACGCAGGGTGCTGCGCTCCTCAGTCGCTGCGCGCCGGCCGCCCCTATTCCGCCCGCAACGCCTCCACCGGATCCAGCCGCGCCGCCCGCCGTGCCGGCAGCACGCCCGCCGCCAGCCCGATCACCAGCGCCACGCCTTCGGCCAGCACGATGAACATCGGCGGCGTCTGCACCGGCAGTGCCGGCACCACCAGGCGCAGCGCCTGCGCCAGCGTGATGCCGATGACCAGCCCGAGCAGCCCGCCGGCCGCCGACAACACCACCGCCTCGCCGAGAAACAAGCGCAGCACGGTGGCGCGGCGGGCGCCCAGCGCCACCAGCAAGCCGATCTCGGCCGTGCGCTCGGCCACCGCGATGGTCATGATGGTCACGATGCCGACGCCGCCGACCAGCAGCGAGATGCTGCCGAGCGCGGCCACCGCCATCGTCAGCACGTCGAGGATGTTCGACAGCGTGCGCAGCATGTCGGCCTGCGTCACCAGCGTGAAGTCCTCGCGGCCATGGCGCGCGGCGAGCACGGCCTTGGCAGCGTCGGCCACCTGGTTCGCATTGGCGCCCTCGGCGTAGCTGAGGTTGATCTCCATCAGCCCGTCGCGGTTGAACAGTTCGAGCGCCCGCGCGGCCGGGATGTAGGCCATGTCGTCGAGGTCGATGCCGAGGAACTGGCCGCGTGCTTCGAGCACGCCGATGACGCGGAACTGCATGCTGCCCACCCGCAGCCGCGCGCCGAGCGGGCTGGCCACGCCGAACAGCTCGCGCTGCAGCTTGGCGCCGAGCACGACGAAGTTGCGCGCGCTGTCGGGGTCGTCGAGCGGCAGGAACTGGCCGCTCCTGATGCGCAGCTTGAAGGCGTCGATCAGCGTCGGCGTGGTGCCGTAGACCATCACGCGGCGCAGCCGGCCGTTGCCTTCGACCTCGGCGTTGCCGGTCACCCCCGGCGTCACCTGCAACACCTGCGGCACGCGGCGCAAGGCCAACGCGTCGGCCAGCGTCAGCGGCCGCACCGAAGACGGAAAACCCGGGTTGGCCCCGCCGGTCATTGTCTTGCCCGGCGTGATGCCGATGACGTTGGTGCCGAACTGCGTGAACTCGGCCAGCACGAAGCGGTGCAGCCCCTCGCCGATGGAGGTGAGCAGGATCACCGCCGCGATGCCCACCGCGATGCCCAGCAGCGTGAGAAAACTGCGCAGCCGGTGCGCGGTGAGTGCGCGCCACGACATGCCGATCGCATCCTGCAGCCGCATGTGCTTGGTCTTGCTAACGCCGTCCGAGCGCGGCCACCGGGTCGAGCGCCGCGGCGCGCTGCGCCGGCAGCACGCCGAACAGGATGCCGGTGACCAGCGCGGTGGCCAGCGCCGCCAGCACCGCCCAGGTCGGCGGCCAGGCCGGGAAGACCGGGTAGAGCTGGCGGATCACGAAGGCGCCGAAGTGGCCGACGCCGTAGCCGAGCACCGCGCCGGCCAGCGACAGCAACGCCGCTTCGGTGAGAAAAGCCGCGCGGATGGTGCGCGCGCTGGCGCCCAGCGCCTTCAGCAGGCCGACCTCGGCGCTGCGCTGCGTCACCGAGACCAGCATCACGTTCATCACCAGGATGCCGGCCACCGCCAGGCTGATCGCGGCGATGCCGGCGACACCGGCGGTCAGGGCAGTGAGCACGCGGTCGAAAGTGGCGAGCACGGCATCCTGCGTGATCACGGTGACGTCGGCCTCGCCGTCGTGGCGCTGCTTGAGGATCTGAATCACCTGCGCCTTGGCGGCGGGGATGGCCTCGCGGCTCCTCGCCTCGACCAGGATGCGGAACAAGGTGTTCGAGTTGAACATCGCCTGCGCCAGCACCACCGGCACGATCGCCAGCTGGTCGGTGTTCATGTTCAGCCCCTGGCCTGCCGGGGCCAGCACGCCGATCACCCGCAGCCGGCGCTCGCCCAGGCGCATCCACTGGCCGAGTGCGGGTTGGGCGCCGAACAGTTCGCGCTTCAGTTCCGAGCCGAGCACGATCACTGAAGAGCTGCGGCTCCATTCGTCGTCGGGCAGGAAGCGGCCCTGCGCCAGCGGCAGGCGGCGCACCGCGACGAACTCGCTGGTCGTGCCGACAACAGTGGTCTCACGCAGCCGCCCGCCGGTGCTGGCATCGGACAATCCGACGATGATCGGCGCCAGCCTGCGCACGGCGGTGGCGCGCTGCAACGCGCGGGCGTCGGCGACCGTCAAATCGCGCGTGGTGGTGGTGATCGCGCTGGCCGGGCTCAAGCCCCCGGTCTGCGAGCGGCCGGGCAGCACGATCACCAGGTTGCTGCCGATGGAAGAGAACTGGTCGACCACGTAGCGCCGGGCGCCGTCGCCGAGCGCGGTGAGCACCACCACCGCGGCAACGCCGATCGCCATCGCCACCATCATCAGCGCGGTGCGCAACGGGCTGCCGCCGGCGGCGTCGCGGGCGAAGGCGAGGATGTCGCGGGCTCTCATGACATCGCAGCGGTGGCCGCGCTGTCGTGCTTGATCGCGCCGTCTTCCATCGCCACCCGGCGCCGGGCGCGTGCGCCCATCTGCGCGTCGTGGGTCACGACGATCAGGGTCACGCCGCGCGCATTGAGCGCTTCGAGCAGGCGCATGACCTCGTCGCCGGTGGCGCGGTCGAGGTTGCCGGTCGGCTCGTCGGCGAGGATCAGCGCCGGCTGCATGATGGTCGCGCGGGCGATCGCCACGCGCTGGCGCTGGCCGCCCGACAGTTCGTTGGGCTTGTGCGCGGCGCGGTCGTCCAGGCCGTAGTCCTGCAGCGCCTGCGCCACGCGGGCGTTGCGCTCGCGCGGCGTGATGCCGGCCAGCACCATCGGCAGCGCGATGTTCTCGGCGGCGCTCAGCCGCGGCACCAGGTGGAAGCTCTGGAAGACGAAGCCGATGCGGCGGCTGCGCACGTGGGCCTGCTCTTCGGGTGTCAGCGTCGTCACGTCGCGGTCTTCGAGCCGGTAGCGGCCGGCGTCGGGCCGGTCGAGCAGGCCGACCACATTCAGCAGCGTCGACTTGCCTGAGCCCGAGGGCCCCATCACCGCGACGTATTCGCCGGCGTCGATGCGCAAGTCGAGCGCGCGCAGTGCATGCACCGGGCTGCCGCCGAGGTGGAAGACCCGCGCGATGCCTTCGAGCTCGACCTGGGCCATCGTGGTCCGGATCAGTCGGCGCTGGGCCGTTCCCAAGCCGACTGAACGCCCCCTCGGGGGGCAGCGAGCAACGCGAGCGTGGGGGCTGACATCTCAGCGCGCCTTGGCCGGCGCGGCCTCGACGGTCACGCGCGCGCCGGGCTTGACGCCTTCGCGTTCGAGCGAGGTCACGACCCGCTCGCCGGCGGTCAGGCCTTCCAGCACCTCGGCCTGCTCCCAGTTCGCCAGGCCCGTCTTCAGCCTGCGCTCGACCAGCTGGTCGCCCTCGACCACCAGCGCGCGGTTGCCTTCGCCGAGCGCCGCCGTCGGCACCCGCAGCACCTTGTCGCGCACATCGAGCACCACCTCGACATCGGCGCTGTAGCCCACCAGCAGCGGGCCGATCGCATCGCGCTGGTCGAAGCTGACGTCGATGTCGACCGTGCGCGCCTGCTTCTCGACCGCCGAGACAAAGGGCGCGATCCGCTTCACGTGGCCGGGGAAGGTCTGCCGCGGCAGCGCGTCGATCGAGATGCGCACCACCTGGCCGGGCTTGATGCGCGGCGCATCCACCTCGTCCAGCGGCGCCTTGACGTACAGGCAGGTGTCGTCGATGAGGTCGATCGCCGGTGGCGTCGGCACCCCCGGCGGCGAGGGCGTGGAGTATTCGCCGACCTCGCCGACGATCTTGGCCACGGTGCCGGCGAAGGGCGCCAGCAGCAGCGTGCGGCTTTGCTCGACGCGCGTGACCTCGACCCGCGCCTGCGCCTGGCGCACGTCGGCCTGCGCGGTGGCGCAGCTGCCACGGCGCGCGTCGGCCTCGCTGCGCGCGCCGTCTTCACGCGCGGTCGAGACGAAGCCCTGTTCGCGCAGCGCGGTCTGGCGCTGCGCCTCGCGCGCGGCCGCGTCGGCCATCGTGCAGGCTTCGGCCACCCGCTTGCGCGTGGTCTCGAGCTGCGCCTGCGCCAGCGCCTGCTGCGCCTGCTGGTCGTCGTTCCACAGCTTCATCAGCAGCTGGCCCTTCTTGACGCGGTCGCCCTCCTTGACCGCCAGCAGCTCGATGCGGCCGCCGCTGGTGGTCGACAGCTTGGTGCGCTGGCAGGCCTCGATGCTGCCGGCGCGCGTATTGGCGACGGTCGATTCGACCTTGCCCAGCGTGACCTCGGCCACCACCACGGCAACCGGCTTGCTGCGGCTGAACCATGACACCGCGGCGATGAGGGCGCCGAGCAGGACCAGCATCACCAGGCCGCGGCGCCACCAGGGTGAAAGGGAAGGGGGCTTCATCGTGGCGGCGATTCTGCCCCCGGGACTGCCCCTGGCCCGGCCAACTCCAGCGGCCGCTGCGCGGCCTGTGCCGGGCGTGCCAGTCGGCCAGCGACTACTTCGCAAAGCCGCTGGCCATCGCCGACTGCACGCGGGCGCTGGTCGAGGACCGGCGGCTGCCGGCGTCGGCCGTGCCGGCGCTGCGCGTGGTGGCCGGCTGAGGCTCACGACCCACCCCGAATGAGGGGGTGGCGCAGCGCCGCTGCGTCCGCTGCACAGGCCTTCCCGTAGGTACCCCGCCGCTGCTCCTGGCGGCTCGCACCCGGAAAGGCTTGCCACCATGAATCTCCGCCACGTCGCCGCAGCTGCGGCCTTCGGCTCTCTCACGCTTGGCGCACAGGCGGCACCCGTCGCCGACGCCGCCGGCGACTTCCTCGCCAGCTTCACCGGCACGCAGCAGGCGGCGCTCGACGTGCTGTCGTCCGACGTCAGCTTCGACGTCGTGCACCAGCGCTTCAACCTGCATGCCGTCACCAGCGGCGCGATCGCCGGTGCGCCCGGTGCCGCCTATGTCTTCGGCTTCGACCGCGGCGGCGCGGCGAACTCGCCCTTCGGCGCCATCGGCGCGCCCGGCATCGCCTTCAACGCGACCGCGGTGCTGCGCTCGAACGGCACCGGCAGCGTCGGCGCCAATCCGATCAGCGTGAACATCGTCGGCAATGAAATCTTCGCGACGGTGCTGGCCAGCCTGCTGCCGTCGAACGGCGCGGTCTTCGAGGACTACGAATGGGCGCTGTGGTCGATCGACGCGACGATCACCGGCCTGCCGCGCAACGCCGACTTCGCGCCGGGGGTCAATACGCTCGTCGCCGTCGTGCCCGAGCCGGCGAGCCTGGCGCTGGTGGCGCTGGGGCTGGCCGGCATCGGCGCGCTGCGGCGGCGCCGGGCCTAGATGGAGCACCCGGCCCCGCGGGTACGCGTGGCCACCCGCCAAGCGGGTTGCGCGGCCGCCTTGGGGCGGCCCGGCGCCGGCCGCTAGGCCGACGCCTCGTCGCCGACCACCGACAGGATCGTCTCGCCGGTGGCCACCAGCCGCTCACCTTCGGCGTCATGCGCGAACAACTCGCAGGCGGTGAACACCTGCGAGCGGCCGGCCTTGATCACGCGGGCGCGGGCGCTGAAACGCTCGCCGACGGCGGGGCGCAGGCAGTTGACCGAGTAGTGCGACGCCAGCACGCGGCCGGCGACCGTGGCCGCGGCATAACCGCAGGCGGTGTCGATCAGGGCGCCGACCAGGCCGGCGTGCAGGAAGCCGGCGTACTGCCCGGTGTCGCGCTTGAACGGCATGCTGATCTCGGCGCGACCGGGCTCGGCCGCGGTCACCTCGATGCCGCACCAGCGGTTGAAGGCCGCCGTCTGGTTGACAGCGCGCAGTTGTTCGAGCGTGGCGCGTGGCGACGTGCTCATGGCGGGCTTTCGAAGTGATGCTGCGTGCACTCTAGGCCGGCGGCGGCGCCGTGCCTGTCGCCTGTGCGACGGCACATGGCCACGTCCTTATGGCGCTAGGACTGCGCGTCCTTGCGCGGCGACGCCAGGCCATGCTGCTCGTGCCACTCGGCCAGCGACATCGACGGGTAGGCGTTGAAGCGCTCGTCACCCGTGCGGCCCTCCGCCTCGACCCAGTTGGCCTTCGAGCCGAGCATCAGGTGCACGTGCGCCGGCGGCACCGGCAGCGGCGTGTCGATCGCGCCGGCGTGCGGATGCACGAGCTCGGGCCAGCGCGGGTCGTACAGCCACAGCGGGCTGCCGCAGCGGCCGCAGAAGTGCCGCTGCGCGCTGCTCTCGCGCTCGCCCCCGGGGGCACTGTCGTCGGGCAGGCGCGCCTGGTAGATGCGCAGCTCGCGCTTGCCCTTCACCACCTTCAGCGTCGAGGCATCGGCGCCGAGGTTGATCGCGAATCCGCCGCTGCCGGCGGTCTTGCGGCAGATCGAGCAGTAGCAGCGCATGAAAGGCACGGGGCTGTGCGCCCAGACGCTGAATTGCACGCGGCCGCAATGGCAGGAGCCTTCAAGTTGCATGGCGTCGGTTCTCCGGTTCAGGCGGGGTCGCCGAGCGAGGTGAGCCACTGCTCGAAGCGGCGGATCGGCACCAGGTCGGCCTTCCAGGCCGGGTAGCGCAGGTAGTAGCCCTTGTCGGCCGTCACGCCCAGCGGCGACAGTTGTACCAGCTGGCCAGCCGTGTGCGCGCTGCTGGCCGCGTAGTCGGGCAGCAGCGCGATGCCCAGGCCGGCGATCGCGCCGTTCAGCGCCATCGACAGCAGGTCGTACTGCGGGCCGGCGCCCAGGTGATCCACCGGCACCGCGTCCTCCAGCCCGACCACGCGCAACCACGCCGCCCACCCGAGCGGCACGCTGGCGACGCGGATCAGCGGCAGCGTGCGCAGCCAGCGCTTGAGGTCGCCGCTCTGCACACGGTGCGGCGCCGCATAGGGCCGCACCACAAGCGGCAGCACGCGCGTTGCATGCAGCCCCGGCGCCGGGCCGTCGCAGAACTCGATCGCCGCATCGTGCGGCGAGCCCGCCAGATCGACCGGGCCGACATGTGTCGCCAGGTTCAGCGTGATCTCCGGATGCGCGGCAATGAAGCCGGCCAGGCGCGGAATCAGCCAGTAGGCGCCGAAGCTCGACGCCACCGACAGGTTCAGGCTGCCGCCGTCGCCGCGGTGCATCGCCAGGTCCTGCGTCGCGCGCTCGATCTGGCGCAGCGCCGGCGAGATCGCCGCCCAGTAGCCGCGGCCGGCGGCGGTGAGCTGCAGCCCGGCCTTGCGGCGCAGGAACAGCGGCACGCCGAGCTGGGCCTCGAGGCCGAGGATCTGGTGGCTCACGGCCCCTTGCGTCAGGTGCACTTCAACGGCGGCACGGGTGAAGCTCGAATGGCGCGCGCTGGCATCGAAGCAACGCAGCGCCCGCAGCGAGGGCAGGGTGCTCATGGATGAGAAAGTCTAATGCCTGCTGCAGAAGGATTCGATGGTCGACGCGGTGCCTCACCGATACATTGGCGCTCGACGAAGCAGCGTACGAGGAGTGTTGTCATGAGTGATGTCGATGGATTCGGGGCGCCCGGCCGGCGCCGCTGCCTGCAAGTGCTCGCCGCGGCAGCCACCGCACACGCGCTGCCGGCGCGCGCCGCCGGCTACCCCGACAAGCCGGTGCGGCTCATCGTGCCGTCGGCCGCCGGCGGCTCGCCGGACATGATCTGCCGCATCCTGGCCGAGGAGCTCGGCCGCACGCTCGGCCAGGCCTTCGTCGTCGACAACAAGCCCGGCGCCGGCGGCGCGATCGGCATGAGCGAGCTGGTGCGCGCCGCGCCCGACGGCTACACGATCGGCTACGGCAACGTCGGCACGCTGGCGATCAACCGCTCGCTGTTCACGAAGCTGCCCTACGACCCCGAGACGCTGACCGGCATCGCGCTGACCGGCACCGTGCACAACGCGCTGGTGGTGCGCAACGGGCTGCCGGTGAAGAGCGTGCGCGAGCTGATCGAGCATGCGCGTGCGCGGCCCGGCAAGCTGATGATGGGCTCGGCCGGCAACGGCACCACCGGCCACCTGGGCGGCGAGCTGTTCAAGGCGCTGACCGGGAGCTTCATCGTGCACGTGCCCTACCGCGGCAGCCCGGCCGCGATCCAGGACCTGATCGGCGGGCAGATCGACCTGATGTTCGACAACCTCGCGTCGGCGGGCCCGCACATCCAGGCCGGCCGCGTGCGCGCGCTGGGCGTCAGCGGGCCGCGGCGCAGCGCGCTGTATCCGGAGCTGCCGACGATCCAGGAGGCCGGCGTCAAGGGCTACGAGACGACCGCCTGGGGCGGGCTGGTCGGCCCGCCGGGCTTGAGTGTCGAGATCGTCGCGCTGCTGAACCGCGAGGTCAACCGGCTGGTCGCGCTGCCGGCCGTGCGCGACAAGTATGCGAAGCTGGCGGTCGAGACCCTGGCCTCGCCGCCGAGCCTGATCATGACGATGGCCAAGCTCGAGACGCCGCGCTGGGCCGAGGTCATCAAGCGTTCGGGAGCGAAGATCGAATGAAACCCGATACCGACATCATCGACACCACGCAGGCCTTCGTGATCCGCGGCGCCGAAGTCATCGATGGCAGCGGCGCGCCGCGTTTCGAGGCCGACGTCGTTGTGCGCGGCGGGCTGATCGACGCGATCGTTCCGCCCGGCAGCGCAAGCACGCCGCAGGTGCTCGACGGATCGGGCCTGATCCTGTGCCCCGGCTTCATCGACACGCATTCGCACGACGACCTGCTGGTGCTGCAGGCCACCGAGCCGCATCCGAAGCTGGCGCAGGGCGTCTGCACGGTGGTCACCGGCAACTGCGGCATCAGCTTGGCGCCCTTGCTGGTCGAGCATCCGCCGGCGCCACTGGACCTGCTGGACGCCGAGGGCGCACCGCGGCTGGCCGACTTCCGCGACTACCTGGCGCGGCTCGACGCGACGCCGCTGGCGCTGAACGTCGTGCCGCTGATCGGCCACAGCAACCTGCGCCTGAAGCACCTGGCCGACCTGCAGCGGCCGGCCGACGCCGCGCAGGTGGACGCGATGCGCGACGAGGTGAGCGCCGCGCTCGATGCCGGCGGATTCGGGCTGTCGACCGGTGTGTACTACCCGCCGGCGCGCGCCGCGACGACGGCCGAGCTGATCGGCGTCAGCGCCGCGCTGCAGGGCCGGCCCGGCGCGGTGCTGGCGATGCACCTGCGCGACGAGGCCGACCACATCGACGCGGCCATTGCCGAGGCGCTGGAGGTCGGCGCGTCGAACGGCGCGACGCTGGTGCTGTCGCACCACAAGGTGATGGGCCGCCGCAACCATGGCCGCACGCGGCAGACGCTGCAGGCGATCGAAACCGCCGCCGGCCTGCAGTCCGTGTGCATCGACTGTTATCCGTATGCGGCCTCGTCGACGATGCTGCGCCTGGACCGCATCGCCGATTCGGACGACGTGCTGATCACCACGTCGGTGCCGCATCCGGAGCAGGGCGGCCGGCGCCTGGCGGCGATCGCTGCCGACTGGGGTGTTCCCCAGTCCGAGGCGGCGCAGCGCCTGATGCCCGGCGGCGCGGTGTATTTCGCGCTGGCGGAAAGCGACGTCGAGCGTGTGCTCGTGCATCCGCTGGCGATGATCGGCTCCGACGGGCTGCCGCACGATCGCCATCCGCATCCGCGGCTGTGGGGCAGTTTTCCGCGCGTGCTCGGCCACTACAGCCGCGAGCGCGGCCTGCTGCCGCTGGAGAGCGCCGTGCACAAGATGACCGGGCTGCCGGCGCGGCGCTTCGGCCTCGCCGACCGCGGGCGGGTGGCGGTCGGGCAGGCCGCGGACCTGGTGCTCTTCGATGCCGCGCGCGTGCGCGATGCGGCGAGCTACGAAGCCCCCGCGCAGGCGCCCGAGGGCATTCACGCGGTGCTGGTCAACGGCCGGCTTGCGCAGTGGCAGGGCCGCGCGGTCGACCGCGCCGCGGGCCGCCGCCTGACCCGTCAGCGCGACGCCGACAAGGTCGCCAGGTAGGCGATCACGTCGGCGCGCTCGGCCGCATCGCCGAGCCGGTAGCCCATGCGCTGGCCGGGGATCAGGCTCTCGGGATCGGCGAGCCAGCGCTCCAGCGTCTGCGCATTCCAGCGCAGGGCGCTGGTCTTCAGCGCCGGCGAGTAGTCGAAGTCCATGACGCCGCCGGCGCGGCGCCCGACCAGGCCGGCGTGGCGCGGGCCGATGCGGTCGGTCTCGACCGCATGGCAGCCGCCGCAGCGCGCTTCGTAGAGCTTCGCGCCGCGCACCGCATCCGGCCCGGCCACCGCCGGCAGCGCTGCCGCGGCCAGCAGGCCGGCCAGCAGCGCTGCCATGGGACGCGCTTTTGGCACGCTAGGCTCCGAAGCTCAGCGCGCCGTTGGGCAGCGACTGTCCCAGCGCACCCATCAGCGCCGTGTAGTGCATCGTCTCGTCGGCGGCGAGCCGCGCTGCGACCTGGCCGAGCTTGTTGTCGCGGAAGGCCGGAATCACGCCGAGGTAGGCGTTGGTCGCGCCGAGCTCGAGCCGGGTGGCCAGCATCAGCACGTCGGCCTGGTTCTTCAGCGCGCCGGCGTTGAGCGCCTTGGCGTAGTCGTCCATCTTCTTCTCGGCCACCGGCATGCCGCCCATCTTCTGGATCGTCGCGATCAGCGCGTCGCGGTGCGCCTTGTGGTGCGACTGGAAGGCGACCGCGACGTCGAGCACCGCCTTCTGCAGCAGGCCGCTCATCGCGCCGAGCTGGTAGGCGTTGATCGCCTCGTGCTCGAGGCCGAGCGCGACGTTCAGGATGCCGACGTCGGCGGCCATCGAAGTCGACGACTGCGCATGGGCGGCGCCCGAGCCGGCGAGCAGCCCGACGGCGGCGGCCGACAGGGTGATCTGGCTGGAACGCGAAAGGAACAGGCGCCGCGGCGGCGCAATCAGCTGGCTCATGAATCTCTCCTGCGGGGGTCTTGGAAGGTGTGTCGAAAACCTCGACAGCAGGCCTTACGCGCGCCGCGGCGGATCGGATGCGGAAGTCCGCGACGGGCGTTGTAGGCCGCTTCCGACAAATCCGCGGCGCCTTGTCGCCAGTGGCGACGGGCTGCACCGGAATGGTCGCGCGCACGCCGCTTGCCTACGCTTCAGGCCACTACCTTGAAGGAGTTCACGATGACTCGGACCAGAGACATTCCCAGCACCACCGACGCCAATCTCGATCCGCTGACCGGCGCACCCGGTTCGCACCCGGTGGGCACCGGCGTCGGCGCCATTCTGGGTGGCGTCGCCACCGGCGCGGCGGTCGGCACTGCGGCCGGCCCGGTCGGCACGGCCATCGGCGCGGCGGCCGGCGCGATCGTCGGCGGCCTCGCCGGCAAGGCCATTGCCGAGCAGATCGACCCGACGGCCGAAGAGACCTATTGGCGCGAAAACTATTCGAAGCGCCCCTACGTCGACTACGGCGCGCCGTTCGACGACTACTCGCCGGCCTACAACTACGGCGTCGATGCGTACAGCCGCTTCCCGGGCGAGCGTTATGAAGACATCGAGCCGCGCCTGGCATCCGATTGGGACAGCGTGCGCGGCGAGTCGAACCTGACCTGGGAACGCGCAAAGGACGCCACGCGCGACGCATGGCAGCGTGTCAGCGACACGATCGAACGCGCGACGCCGGGCGACTCCGACCGCGACGGCAAGTAAACCCGCCCGGTGCGGTCCTCAGCGCAAGGGCCGCACTTCGATGCAATCGGTTCGCGCGGCAGGCATCTGCTGTGCGATGCGGATCGCTTCGTTCAGGTCCTTCGCCTCGATCAGGAAGAAGCCGCCGAAGAGCTCGCTGGTCTCGGCGAACGGACCGTCGGTGATCGACACGCGGCCGCCGCGCATGCGCACGCAGGTCGCCGTTTCCGGTGGCTGCAGTGCATGCGCGGCGATGCCGTGGCCCTGGCGTTGCAGCTGCGCGAAGTAGTCGACCTGCTCGCCCATGCAGGCTTCGAGCTCGGCGGGCGACTGCGTCTCGAGCCGGCCGTTTTCGCAGTAGACGAAACACAGGTAGCGCATCGGGGCTCCTTGGATCTCAGGATTTCTCGTAGGCGGCGTGCAGGCCGGCGATGTCGAACTTGACCATGCCGAGCATCGCCTGCATCACGCGCTGTGCGCGCTGCGGATCGGGGTCGGTCAACAACTTCTCCAGCACCGACGGCACGACCTGCCAGGAGACGCCGAACCGGTCGGTCAACCAGCCGCACTGCTGCGTGCTGCCGCCTTCGGAGAGGCCCACCCACAGGTGATCGATCTCGGCCTGCGTCTCGCAGCGCACGACGAAGGAGATCGCCGGCGAGAACTTGAACATCGGCCCACCGTTCAGCGCGATGAACTCCTGGCCCTCGAGCTCGAAGCTGGCGGTCATCACGCTGCCTTTCGGGCCGGGGCCGGCTTCGCCATAACGCGCGACCTTGCCAGTCCTGGCGTTATTGAACAGACGGGTGTAGAGCTCGACGGCTTCTTCGGCTTGCGTGTCGAACCACAGGAACGGGGCGATCTTCTGCATGGTGCTGTCCTCGTGAAGGGTATGCGGCCGACAGGTGGCTCGCGTCGCTAGACGAACGGCGGGTGCGTGATTCGACATCGCGCGCCGTCTTTTTTTCGAGCCGCCTTCAGGCCGGCGGCAACGCGGCCAGCCGGCGCTGCAGGAAACGCCGCTCGGGCTCCTGCTGCGCCAGCGCCAGCGCGGCTTCGTAGGCACGGCGCGCCTCGGCGAAGCGGCCGAGCCGGCGGCACAGCTCGGCGCGCGACGCCTGCGCCAGGTGGTATTGCGCCAGCTCGCCGCGCGCCAGCAGCGCGTCGATCAGCGCCAGCCCGGCGGCCGGCCCGTCGCGCATCGCCAGCGCCGCCGCATGGTTCAACGCGACCACCGGCGAGGGCTCCTGCTGCAGCAGCAGCTCGTACAGGGCGACGATCTGCGGCCAGTCGGTCGCCGCCGGCGTCGCTGCCGCGGCGTGCAGTGCGGCGATCGCCGCCTGCAGCGTGTACGGCCCGGCGCGGCCGGCGCGCAGCGCGCGCTGCACCAGGCCGCGGCCTTCGGCGATCAGTGCACGGTCCCAGCGGCCGCGGTCCTGGTCGTCCAGCAGCACCAGCTCGCCGTCGGCCGTGCTGCGCGCGGCGCGGCGTGATTCGTGCAGCAGCATCAACGCCAGCAGCGCGGGGAGCTCGGCGCCGGCGGCCTCCGGCGGCAGCAGCTCGAGCAGCAGCCGGCCGAGCCGGATCGCCTCGGCCGACAGGTCGTGGCGCGTCAGCGCCGGCCCGGCGGCCGGTGAATAACCTTCGTTGAACACGAGGTAGACCACGCGCAGCACCGGCTCCAGCCGCGCCGGCCACTCGCCGTCGGCCGGCACCTGGTACGGGATGCGGGCCTCGCGGATCTTGGTCTTCGCGCGCACGATGCGCTGCGCCAGCGTCGGTGCGCCGGTCAGGAAGGCATGGGCGATCGCCTCGGTCGTCAGCCCGCAGACCTCGCGCAGCGTCAGGGCCACTTGCGCGTCCGGCGCCAGCGCCGGGTGGCAGCAGGTGAAGATCAGCCGCAGCCGGTCGTCCTCGATCGGCTCGCGCTCGTTGGGTGCATCGCCCAGGCTGGCCGGGTCGACCGCGTCCGCATCGTCGGCGAGCGGCTCGAAACGCGCGCCGCGGCGCAGCGCATCGATGGCCTTGTAGCGGCCGGCCGAGACCAGCCAGGCGCGCGGGTTGTCCGGCAGGCCGTCGCGCGGCCAGTGTTCGAGCGCGGCACGAAAGGCCTCGTGCAGCGCCTCTTCGGCGCGGTCGAAGTCGCCGAGCAGCCGCACCAGCGTCGCGAAGATGCGGCGCGACTCGCTGCGGTAGATCGCATCGATCGTGGCGTGCAGCTCGGCGGATGCGCTCATGCAACGGAGTGTGCCGTGGCCCTGGGGTACGGGGGTTTCCCGCGACGGCTAGCATGGCTGTCGATTTGCAGCCGCGTCCTTCGTCGTGCAGGCAGATCCCACTTCAGCACGAGAGCGCAACATGACGCATCCCCCTCCCGGCCCGCGGGCGACCCGGCGCGAATGGATCGGCCTGGCCGTGATCGCGCTGCCCTGCCTGGTCTACGCGATGGACCTGACGGTGCTGAACCTGGCGCTGCCGGCGCTGAGCGCGGAGCTCAAGCCGTCGAGCGCGCAGCTGCTGTGGATCGTCGACATCTACGGCTTCCTCGTCGCCGGCTTCCTGATCACGATGGGCACGCTCGGCGACCGCCTCGGCCGGCGCAAGCTGATGCTGATCGGCGCCGCGGCCTTCGGCCTCGCGTCGGCGGCGGCCGCGTTCGCGCGGAGCGCCGAGATGCTGATCTTCTGGCGCGCCGTGCTCGGCATCGCCGGTGCCACGGTGGCGCCCTCGACGATGTCCCTGATCCGCAACATGTTCCACGACGAGCAGCAGCGCCGCTTCGCGATCGGCGTGTGGATCGCGAGTTATTCGGTCGGCGGCGCGATCGGCCCGCTGGTCGGCGGCGTGCTGCTGCAGTTCTTCCACTGGAGCGCCGTGTTCTGGCTGGCGGTGCCGGTGATGGGCCTGCTGCTGCTGCTGGGCCCGGCGCTGCTGCCCGAGTACCGCGACCGCCAGGCCGGCCGCATCGATGCGGCGAGCGTCGTGCTGTCGCTCGGCGCCGTGCTGGCGACGATCTACGGGCTGAAGCAGACGGCCGAGCACGGGCCATCGCTGGTCCCGCTGGGGATCGCGGCGCTCGGCATCGCGCTGGCCATCACCTTTGTGCGGCGGCAGCGCAGGCTCGCTTATCCGCTGCTCGACCTGGCGCTCTTTCGCACGCCGACCTTCGGCGCAGCGATCGCCGCCTACGCGCTGTCGTGCCTCGCCATGATGGGCGTGTACATCTTCATCACGCAGTATTTGCAGGGGGTGCTCGGGCTGACGCCGCTCGAGGCGGGGCTGGTCACGCTGCCCTGGGGCATCGGCTTCGTCGCCGGCTCGCTGCTGGCGCCCAAGCTCGCGCAGCGCGTGCCGCCGCTGGCGATCCTGGTCTGGGGCCTGGTCGCCGGCGCGATCGGCATGCTGCTGCTGGTGCCCGCCGACGGCCGCTTCGCGCTGCCGCTGATGATCGCCAGCATGGTCGTGATGAGCCTCGGCATGGCGCCGGTGTTCACGATCGGCAACGAGCTGATCATCACCGCCGCGCCGCCGCAGCGCGCCGGCGCGGCCTCGGCGCTGTCGGAGACCAGCGCGGAATTCAGCGGTGCGCTCGGCATCGCGGTGTTCGGCAGCGTCGGCATGGCGCTGTACCGCGGGCGGCTGGCGGCGGCGATGCCGGCCGGCTTGCCGGCGGACGCCGAACGCGCGGCCGCGGCGACGCTGGGCGGTGCGCTGGCCGCGGCCGACGCGGCGGCGGGGCCGGCCGGCGCCGCGCTGCAGGCGGCGGCGCGCGCGGCCTTCGGCGATGCGCTGCAACTCACCGCGGCGCTGGGCACCGTTGTGGTTATCGTTGCCGCCGTGCTGGCGGCGCGGATCGGCCGGGAGAGGGTCGTGGCGCAGGGCGCGTAGCGCTATGCTGCCGCTGTTGCAGGTCCGCACGCGAGGCTGGCATGGGCACACCCACTGCGCTTCTTCCATTGACTGCTGCCGTGCTGTTGATGATGGCCTGGCATCGCTCCCGGCTGCATGGCCTGATCCTGATCGCGATCGCCAGTGTTTTGCTCAGCGGGCCGCTCGGCGCGACCGCACTCGACGCTGAGGCGGCCCAGGGTGCGCTGCTCGCGGCCAGCGCGCTGCTCGCGGGGGGCGCGTGGTCGCTGTTCGCGGCGCTCGCGCGGCCCGGGCCCTCACGATCGATCAATCCGCAGCAGCGCTCCGGGGCGAGTGCGATTGCGCATGTGGCCTTGCGCCTGCTCGTCTGTGCCTTCGTCGCGATGTTCGCGTCGATGTTCGGCACGATCGCGCCGGGCATCGCCGACGCGGTCCCCGCGTTGACGGGCTACGGCATGGCAGGCGCTATCCTGCTGCTCGTCTGGTCGCTCTGGCCTGTCACCGAATACCACCGCGCATCATGTCCTTCACGATCACGCCTTCCGTCGCCTCAATGTCCATAGCCCCTGAAGTGATCGTCCAGCGCCAGCTCGACGCCTACAACGCCAAGGACCTCGAGGCCTGGCTCGCCACCTATGCCGAGGACGCGAAGCAGTACGAACACCCGGGCAAGTTGCTGACCGACGGCCACGCACAGATCCGCGCGCGCACCGCGCCGCGCTTTGCCGAGCCGAACCTGCATGCGCGACTGATCACGCGCTCGGTGATGGGCAAGGTGGTCATCGATCATGAAGAGGTCACGCGGACCTTCCCCGAAGGGCCCGGCCATGTCGAGCTGGTGTGCATCTACGTCGTCGAGCACGGGCTGATCCAGTCGGCGTCCTTTGTTTTCGGGCCGCCGGTGCTGGCCCCCCAGCCTACCGCCTGACCCCCGGCGCGGTCGCGCCGCTTTGGCCAAGCCGAAGGTTCGGGCCGCGAAACTGCGGGACATGCCAACGCTCACTCCCCCCGTGCACCCGGTGCTGCTCGACGACCGGCGCCACGACGTGCTGCGCCTGGGCAGCGGCGCCCCGGTGATCGTGCTGATCAATGGCGCCGGCGGGCCGGTCGATGCCTGGTTCCGCCTGCTGCCCCTGCTCGACGGATTGGGCACGCTGTTCGCGTACAACCGCCCGGGCATCGGCCGCAGCGCGCCGCCGCAGGCGCCGCAGACGAGCGCCGAGGTCGTGCGCACGCTGCGCCGGCTGCTGGCCGCATTGCGCCTCGCGCCGCCGTACCTGCTGGTCGCGCATTCGCTCGGCGGGCTGCATGCGCAATGGTTCGCGCGCGCGCATCCGCAGGAGGTCGGCGCGGTCGTGCTGCTCGACGCCACCGCGCCGCAGGACATCGCGCTGATGCAGTCGGGCGAGAGCGCGCTGCAGCGCGGCTTGCGTCGGCTGATCGACCGCTGGTCGCCGCCCGATCCGCTCGGCGAGACGCAGCAGGCTGCCATCAGCGCGGCCGCGCTGCAGGCCCTGCCGCCGTTCCCACCGCTGCCGCTGCGCGTGATCACCGGCGCGCGGCCGGCACTGCGCTGGCTGACGCCGGCTGCGCAGCTCGCCGGCCGCGCGCAGCACCAGCAGGAACTGGCCCGGTTGTCCCCGTGCGGCCGCCAGCTGATCGCTGCACGCAGCGGGCACTTTCCGCAATTCACCGAGCCGGCGCTGGTGGCCGCGGCGATCCGTGCGCTGGCGGCGGGTCAGGCGCCGACGGCGCGCGTCATGCACCCATCCACCAGCCGATGAGCGCCACGGCCGCGGCCACGCCGGGCAGCAGATTGCCGAGCCACACGCGCCGCTTGCCCGGACGATGGCCGGCCAGGCGCGCCTCGCCTTCGAGCAGCGCCCAGCGGTGCTCACGCGTCATGCCGTAGGCCACCCAGGCGCCGCTGACCAGCAACGCGACGACGATCGCGCCGAGCAGCGCCGGCATCAGCGCATGGCGCCAGAAGAGCAGCGGCACGAAGGCCAGGAAGCCGGCCACAGCGAAGACCTTCAAGCGGTCCTGCTCCACGTGTTCGAGCTCGTCCCCTGCCACGAGCGGTGCTTTCAAGCGAACTCCACGACCGCCTCGATCTCGACCGCGAAGCCGCGCGGCAGCGAGCCGACGCCGATCGCCGATCGTGCGTGTTCGCCGCGCGTGCCGAGCACCTCGATCAGCAGGTCCGAGCAGCCGTTGATCACCTCGGTGTGGCCGGTGAAGTCGGGCGTCGCGTTGACCATGCCGAAGACCTTGACCACCTGCTTGATGCGTTCGAGATCGCCGAGCGCCAGCTGGGTCACTGCCAGCAGGTACAGGCCGATCTCGCGCGCATGCGCCTTGGCTGCGTCGACCGACACCTCGGCACCGACCTTCGGCACCGGGCCGCCGCCCTCGCGCAGCGGGGCGCCCTTGCCCGACAGGGTCAGCAGGTTGCCGGCGATCGTGAAGGGCTTGAAGCTGCCGCGTGGCGTGGTCACGGCCGGCAGCGTGAGGCCGAGGGCGAGCAGGCGCGATTGAATGGTCTCGGGCATCAGCGGTGGGAGTGAGGAAAGGGGTTTCGCGGTCGCTCACTGCAGCGCGTACAGCTTGCCGTCCGCGCCGCCAATATAGATCACGCGCCCGCCCTGCGGCGCCATTTCATCCGTAATCGCGGCGCCGCCATTCGCAACCGCAGCGCAACGCCGCCCGGGCGAAATACGAATCCTGGTGCAGCCCCGCACCGCCCGCAACAGGAGACGAGTTCATGTCTGCCACGCACACCCTGGCCCCGAGCCGCCTGACGACGACCCGCTGGTTCGAGCGCTGGGTCGGCCAGCTCGCCGATGCCCTGCGCCGACCGCCGTCGTTCGACGATCTGCGCGGCCTCGATGCCCGCACGCTCGCCGACATCGGCATCGATGCCAGCGAGATCAGCTCCGTCGAGGCGGAGGCGCGCCAGCAGCGCCCGCTGACGCGCAAGCGCATCGTCCGGGGGAGCCGGCATGCATGAGCCGACCCTGCGCGCCGCGGCGCTGCCGCTGGCCGTCGTGGCGAGCCTGCTCTTCGCCGGCTGCGCAACGCCGCCGGCACCGGCGAACGAAGCCTTGTCGTTCGGCTCCGTCACGCTGCCGCAGCCGGGCGCCGCCACGAGCCTGCAATTCCAGAGGGACTTGAGCATCGAGCGCTGGTGGGTGCTGTTCGACGACCCGGCGCTGACCCGCCTGGTCGACGACGCGCTGCGCGACAGCCACGACCTCGCCGCCGCCGCGGCGCGGGTGCGCTCAGCGCGCGCACAGCTCGACGAGCGGCGCGGTGCGCAGGGCCCGGCGCTCGAGCTGCAGGCCGGCCACACCCGTGCGCGGCAGGCCGGCTTCGATGCCACCGGCACGCAGCACACGGCCGCGCTCGCTGGTCGTTATGAGCTGGACCTGTGGAGCAGGCTGGCGTCGGGCAGCGAATCGGCGCGCCAGAGCCTGCTGGCGCAAGCGTGGGCGCAGGCCGCGCTGCAGGCCAGCCTCGCCGCGCAACTGGCCGACGCCTGGTTCGCGCTGCGCGCGCTCGATCGCCAGATGCAGATCAGCGACGCGCTGCGCGAATCGCGCCGCGGCACGCTGCGCCTGCGCCACCAGGAGCGCGCGATCGGCGCAGCCAGCGAATTCGAGCTGCGCCGCGCCGAGGCGGAGCTGGCCGGCAGCGAGAGCTCGCTGGCAGGGATGAAGCGGCAGCGCAGCGCATTGGAGTCAGGCATCGCCTTGCTGGCCGGCCGCCCGGTGCATCAGATCGCGACGCTGACGATGCCGGCCGCGCCGCTCGACGTCAGCCAGCCATTCACGGCCCGCCTGCCGCAGGGCAACGCCGCCGAACTGCTCGCGCGCCGCCCCGACATCCGCCAGGCCGAGGCCGAGCTCGCCGCGGCGCGCGCCAACGTCAGCGCCGCGCGGGCCGCGACGCTGCCTTCGATCGTGCTCGCCGGCAACGTCGGCAGCGACGCGCGCAGCCTGAGCCGCCTGTTCGAAGGGCCCGGCTTCTTCTGGTCGCTCGCGCTCAGCGCCTCGCAGGTGCTGTTCGATGGCGGCCAGGCGCAGGCCCGCGTGCGCGGCGCCGATGCCCGAGCGGACGAGCTGTTGGCGAGTTATCGAAAGACAGTGACCGCGGCGCTGATCGACCTGCGCGACGCCTACGCCGAGCTCGAATTCAGCGAGGAGGCGCAGCGCGCCGAGCAGCAACGCGTGGCTGCGCTCGGCCGCGCGCGCGGCCTGGCCCAGCTGGGCGTGCGCAACGGCGCGCTCGGCACGCTGGACCTGCTGGACGCCGAGCGCAACCACTACCAGGCGCAGCTGGCCGAGGTCGACGCGCTGCGCGACCGGCTGCAGGGCCAGGTCGCCGCCTTCAAGGCGGTCGGCGGCGGCTGGAGCCCGGCCACGCTGGCCAAGAACACTTCCGGAGAACCTTCATGAGATGGCCTTTCAAGAACCCCGACTCACTGCTGCCCGGGCCGCTGGCCGCCGTGCCGCGCCGCCACGTGATCGGCACCGCCGCGGTGCTGCTGATGGGCGCTGGCGCGGCCGGCTGGCTGGTCAGCGCGCACAGCGGCGAGACCGATGACGTTCAATCGCGCAAGCAGGTCGCCGCATCCCACGCGGCCGCGTTGCCAGCGAGCCTGACGGTGCAGGTGCTGACGCCGCAGCGCCAGACCATCGCGCGCGGCCTTGCCGCCACCGGCAGCGTGGCCGCGCGCGACGAATTGATCGTCGGCTCGGATGCCTCCGGCGTGCGCCTGCTCGAGGTGCGAGTGGAGGTCGGCAGCGTGGTGAAGAAGGGCGACCTGCTGGCCCGCGCCGACGATGCGCAACTGCTCGCGCAGCTCGCGCAATCGGCGGCGCAGATCAAGGCCGCCGAGGTCGAGCTGCGCCAGGCCGAGGCCAATCTCGAGCGCGCCGAGCGCGTCGAGGAGTCGGGCCTCTACAGCGTCGAAGCGGTGCAGACGCGCCGCACGGCGATGCAGGCCGCCGCCGCGAAGCTGGAGCTGACGCAGGCGCAGCGCCGCGAGCTCGACGTGAAGCTCGCACAGACCCGCGTACTCGCACCGGCCGACGGCGTGATCGCCAAGCGCGCAGCCACCGTCGGCGCGGTGCTGCAGCCGGGCATCGAGCTGTTCCGGCTGATCCGCGACCAGCAGCTCGACTGGCTGGCCGAGCTGCCCAGCCACGCGCTGGCGCAGGTGCGCCCGGGCGTGGCGGTGCAGCTGCTGCTCGACGATGGGCGCACGCTGTCAGCGGCCGTGCGCCTGGTGGCGCCGACGCTCGATGCCGGATCGCGCAACGGGCTGGTGCACGTGGCGCTGCCCGCAGCCGCCGGCCTGAAGGCCGGCAGTCACGCGCGCGGCGAGATTCTGGTCGGCGAAGCCCGCGTGCTGACGCTGCCCGACAGCGTGCTGCTGATGCGCGACGGCCAACCGCACGTCTTCGAGCTCGGCAGCGACAGCATCGCGCGGCTGAAGCGCATCGAGACCGGCCTGCGCCAGCGCGGGCTGATCGAGGTGACCGCCGGCCTGACCGAATCGAGCCGCGTCGTCGGCACCGGCGCCGGCTTCGTCAAGGACGGCGAGCGCGTGCAGGTCGCGCCCGCTCCACAGGCCAGCGCGCAAGTGACCGGAGTGCCCGGAGGACCCAGGACATGATGCAGAACATCTCGGCGAAGTCGATTCGCCAGCCGATCCCGTCGATCATCCTTTTCATCCTGCTGACGCTGGCTGGGCTGCTCGGCTTTCACAAGCTCGGCATCAACCAGTACCCGGACATCGACATCCCGGTCGTCACCGTCACGGTGAACGATCCGGGCGCCGCGCCGGCCGAGCTGGAGACGCAGGTCGCGCGCATCGTCGAGAACGCGGTGGCCACGGTCGGCGATGTGGCGCACATCCGCTCGACCGTCAGCGACGGCTCGTCGGCGACCTCGGTCGAGTTCCACTTCGGCAAGGACGTCGACCGTGCCGTCAGCGACGTGCGCGATGCGGTGACGCGCATCCGCGGCGACCTGCCTGGCAGCGTCAACGAGCCGGTGATCACGCGCATGACGACCTCCGGCGGTCCGATGATGACCTATGTCGTGAAAGGCGCGGCCGGGCAGCTGAAGATGGCACCCGACCAGCTGTCGTGGTTCGTCGACAACGAGGTCGCGAAGCGGCTGCTGACGGTGCCCGGCGTCGGCCAGGTCAAGCGCGTCGGCGGCATCGACCGCGAAGTGCGCATCGTGCTCGATCCGCAGCGGCTGAACGCCCACGGCATCACCGCCGCCGAGGTCAGCAAGCAACTGCGCGCGACCAACATCAACCTGCCGGGCGGCAAGGCCACCGTCGGCGGCCACGAGCAGAGCATCCGCACGCTCGGCGGCGCGCAGTCGATCGAGGCGCTGCGCGCGCTGCAGATCGGCCTGCGCGACGGCCGCACGCTGCGCCTGGGCGACCTCGGCACGGTGATCGACGACGCCGCCGAAGCGACGCAGGACGCCTTCGTCGATGGCCAGCGCGTGGTCGCCTTCCAGGTCATCCGCGGCATCGGCTCGTCGTCGGTCGACGTCGCGCGCGCAGTCGAGAAGGCGGTGCAGCAGATCGACCAGGCGCATGCCAACGTCGACGTGACGCTGTTCAATTCGACGGTCGAGTTCACGAAGGAGAGTTACTACGCCTCGATCGAGGCGCTGATCCTCGGCGCGCTGCTGGCCGTGGTCGTCGTCTTCTGGTTCCTGCGCGACTGGCGCGCGACCTTGATCTCGGCCATCGCGATGCCGCTGTCGGTGATCCCGACCTTCATCGTGATGTCCTGGCTCGGCTTCTCGCTGAACCTGATCACGCTGCTCGGGCTGTCGCTCGTGGTCGGCATCCTGGTCGACGATGCGATCGTCGAGGTCGAGAACATCGTGCGCCACATGCGCATGGGCAAGAGCGCGTACCAGGCAGCGATCGACGCGGCCGACGAGATCGGGCTGGCGGTGGTGGCGACGACGCTGGCGATCGTCGCGGTGTTCGTGCCCGTGAGCTTCATGTCCGGCGTGCCCGGGCAGTTCTTCCGCCAGTTCGGCATCTCGGTGGCGGTGGCGGTTGTCTTCTCGCTGCTGGTCGCGCGGCTGCTGACGCCGGTGATGGGCGCCTACTGGCTCAAGCCGCACGGCACGACGCAGACCGAGGACGGCCCGGTGATGCGGCGCTACCTCGCGCTCGTGCGCTGGGGCCTGAAGCACCGCAAGCTGGCGATGTTGTCGGGCGTGGGCCTGTTCGCCGGTTCGATGGCGCTGGCGCCGCTGCTGCCGAGCGGCTTCATTCCGAACAGCGATCGTTCGGTGTCGACGATCAACTTCGAGCTGCCGCCCGGCACGCGCCTGGCCGACACCGCGGCCGCCGCCGAAGCAGCGCGGCAGCTGTTGGCGCGCCATCCGGAAGTGAAGGCGGTGCTGGCGACGGTGGGCACCGGCGCCGCGCTCGATGGCATGGGCACCGCCGGCAATGCCGAATCGCGCGCCGGCACGATGACGGTGTCGCTGGTGCCGCCGTCGAAACGCGACGTCACGCAGCGTGAATTCGAGAAGCAGGTCGAGCGCGAGCTGCGTTCGATCCCGGGCCTGCGTTTCCGCTTCGGCGGCGGCGAGGCCGGCGAGACGCTGGAGGTGATCCTGGTCGGCGACAACCCGCGTTCGCTGGAGCAGGCGGCGGAAAACGTCGAGCGCGAGATGCGCGGCGTGCCCGGTGTCGGCAACCCGGCGGCGGCTTCGTCGCTGAAGCGGCCGGAGCTGGTCGTGCGGCCGGACCTGGCGCGCGCGGCGGACCTGGGCGTCACGGTCAGCGACCTCGCGACGACGGTGCGCGTGGCGACCATCGGCGACAGCGCGACGCAACTGCCGAAGTTCCACCTCGACGAGCGCAGCCTGCCGATCCGCGCGCAGCTGGCGCTGCCGGCGCGCGACGACCTCGATACGCTGCGGCTGCTGCGCGTGCCGACTGCAGATGGCAAGAGCGTCACGCTCGACACCGTCGCGACGCTGGAGATGGCCTCGGGCTCGGCGCAGATCACGCGCTTCGACCGCCAGCGCAGCGTCAGCATCCGCGCCGATGTCGGCGGTGCGCCGCTCGGTGAGGTCAACGAGGCGATTGCCAAGCTGCCGTCGGTGCGCCAGCTGCCGTCGGACGTGCGCCAGGTCGAATACGGCGACAGCGAGCGCATGACGCAGCTGTTCGAGGACTTCGGCATCGCGATGATCGCCGGCGTGCTGCTCGTCTACTGCGTGCTGGTGCTGCTGTTCCACGACTTCGCGCAGCCGGTGACGATCATGGCGGCGCTGCCGCTGTCGATCGGCGGGGCGCTCGGCCTGCTGCTGCTGGCGGGCGAGGCGATGAGCCTGCCGGCGACGATCGGCATCCTGATGCTGATGGGCATCGTGACGAAGAACTCGATCCTGCTGGTGGAGTACGCGCTGGTCGCGCTGAAGAACGGCGCGTCGCGGCGCGAGGCGATGCTCGATGCCTGCAGCAAGCGCGCGCAGCCGATCCTGATGACGACGGTGGCGATGGGCGCCGGCATGCTGCCGATCGCGCTGAAGATCGGCGCCGACGCCGACTTCCGCGCACCGATGGCGATCGCGGTGATCGGCGGGCTGATCACCTCGACGGTGCTGTCGCTGTTCTACGTGCCGGTGGTGTTCAGTTATGTCGACGATGCGAAGCGGTGGGTCCTGCAGCGCTTCGAGCGGCCGGTGGCACCGGGGCAGGACGCCCAACCTGTCTCCGTCGAGTAAGGGGGTGCGCCCGCGGGCGCACCTTCCTATACTCGCCCCCGGGCGCGCGCACAGCGCCCGGGACCGGCGCAATCACGCGCCGGCACAAGGGAGGAGTTTTCATGATTCGTCGATTCTTCGCGGCCGTGGCCGCGCTTTTGCTTTTCCAGTTCCAGCCGGCCGCGTCGGCCGCCGTCGTCACCGTCCATGAGGTGATCGACGCGCGCGACATCGTGATGCACACCGGCATTTCCGATGACCATTCGCCCTTCACGCTCGCGCCGGGCGACATCCTGAAGATCCGCTTCGACTTCCTGCCGGGCCAGGCGCTGCAGGTCGTGGATCTGGTGGCCCTGGGCGTGATCCTCAACGCCACCGATGGTGCGGACCATGCCGTGACCAACGGCAATGCGATGAGCTTCTTCGGCCTGCAGGGGCCTGCGCACGATCCGGCGCCGAACACCACCACGACGACCGGTTTCGGGCTGCTGTCGGTCTTCTACGCCAACGACATTCTCGACAACCCGCCGCACGGCGTCATTTCGTTCAGCGGCTTCGAGTTCACGATCTCGCTCGACTCGTTCTCGGACGGCCTGTCCGAGCGCACCTACCACCCGGCGATGATGTTCGTCAGCGGCGCATCGATCGCCGTGCTGCCCGAGCCTTCGACCATGCTGCTCGTGCTGTTGGCGCTGGGCGGCATCGCTGCGGTGCGTGCCGGTACGCGCGGGCGGCGCTGACCAGCGGCAGGTCGTCGAGCCGGGCGAGCGCATCGGCGCTTGCTCGGCGGGGTTGCCTCGATCCGATCGTGTCCCGGCCGCGCTAGAGTGCGGACCAGTTCGCTTCACCGATCGAGGAGCCCATGCCCGAGACGACCATCCCCACTCTCTACGAATGGCTCGGCGGCATCGAAGCGCTGACTCGCCTGACCACGCGCTTCTATGAACGCGTCAAGGACGACGAGGTGCTCGCGCCGGTCTTCGCCCACATGGGCGGCGAGCACCCGGCGCATGTCGCCGCCTTCCTCGGCGAAGTGCTCGGCGGACCGACCACGTACTCCGAGCAGCACGGCGGCCATCCGCACATGATCCGCCAGCACCTGAACCGCCACCTGAAGCAGGAGCAGCGCCGCCAATGGGTCGCACTGCTGCTCGACACCGCCGATGAGCTGAAGATGCCGGACGACCCGGAGTTCCGCTCCGCGCTGGTCGGCTACCTCGAATGGGGCTCGCGGCTGGCGGTGATCAATTCGCAGCCCGGCGCCGGTGCCGATCCGGATGCGCCGATGCCGAAGTGGGGCTGGGGCGAGGTCAAGGGGCCGTACGTCGGCAGCTAGGGTGAACCGCCTCGCTGCGATGAACGGCCTGCGCCTCGGCATTGCGCTGGCCTTCACGCTGGTTGCAGGACTTGCTGTACCGGCTCGCGCACAAGGCATCGAGCAGCTGGCCTGGCTCGCCGGCTGCTGGAGCGCCGAGGGGGGCGAGCCGGGCTCGGGTGAGCAGTGGATGGCACCCGCCGGCGGCACGATGTTCGGCATCGGCCGGACCATCCAGCGCGGCCGCACGGTCGAGTACGAGTTCGTGCAGATCAAGAGCGGTGCCGATGGCCAGCTGGTCTATGTCGCGACGCCATCCGGCCAGCGCGAAACGACCTTCACGCTGAAGAGCCAGTCGACGCACGAGGTGGTCTTCGAGAACTCGGCGCACGACTTTCCGCAGCGCGTGATCTATCGGCTGCTGCCCGACGGCCGGTTGGCCGCGCGCATCGAGGGGCTGCGGCAAGGCGTCTTGCGTGGCATCGACTTCCCGATGCGGCGCGCGGCGTGCGAGGCGCTCGCGCGATGAGCCCATCGCATCTCGGCCATTCCCGGCCGAGCGGCAAATTCCCGTCGGAGCATCCAACAAGTGCATCGCCGCAGCGGTGATGCGCCGGTGTACGCTGCGCGCCGAGGTTTCCACCTCGCCGAGGATCCCCCCCGGCCACCCCAAGGTCAGTCAGTCCCCAGCCAAGGAGCGCTCATGAAGCAAGTCATCGCATTGCTGGCAGCCATCGCCCTCACGGGCTCGTCGGCCACGTTCGCCGCCCAACCCAACATGGAAGCCGCGCTGGTGAGCCTGGAACAGGCGCGGGCGAGCCTGGAGAAGGCCACCGCGGACAAGGGCGGACACCGCGTCAAGGCCATCAAGGCCGTCGACGAGGCGATTGCGCGGGTCAAGGCCGGCATCGAGTACGCCAAGACGCACTGAACCGAGCCCGGCGCGCCGGTGGCCGCGGCACCACCGGCGCTTATGCTCGCCCGATGGACAAACAATCCTTCTTCTGGCGCATCATGGCCGGCGAGCTGCCGCCGCCGCGCGCGGCGCAGACGCTCGGCGCGGTGTTCCTGCATGTCGACGGCGAGGCCGGCCTGGCCGAGCTGCAGTTCGACGGCAAGCCCGAGTTCACCAACCCGGCCGGCAACATCCAGGGCGGCTTCCTCGCCGCCATGCTCGACGACACGATGGGCCCGGCGCTGGCCGCGACCTTGAAGCAGGGCGAATTCGCGCCGACGCTGAACCTCAATGTCTCGTTCCACCGCGCGGCGGTGGTCGGCGTGCTGACGGGCAAAGGACGCGTGATCAAGCGCGGCCGCGACGTCTGCTTCCTCGCCGGCGAGCTGTTCCAGAACGGCGAGCTGGTGGCGTCGGCCACCGCGACGGCGATCGTGCGGGCAATGACGAAGTGACGGGTGGACCGCCGATCGGGGCGCTGCTGCGTCCGCTCGAAGCCGCTGAATGTTCCGTGGTTGCCCGCTGGGCAATCGCCGAAGGATGGCCTGGCCGCAGCAAGGACGTGCCGCTGGACGAGGCGGAGTTCGTCCAGCTGCTGCGCCTGCCGCAGCACTACAGCCACGCGCTGGCCGACGAGGCCGGCAGCGTGGTCGGCTTCGGCCAGGTGTGGATCAACCCGGCAGGGCGTGTGAACCTGGTGCGCGTTCTGGTCGACCCCGCGCGGCGCGGACAAGGCATCGGCAGGCGCCTGTGCGCATTGCTGTTCGCCGAGGCGCAGCGCCACTCCGCCGATGGATCGGTGTGGCTGCGCGTGCGGCGCGACAACGCTGCCGCGATCAGCGTGTACCGTGCACTCGGGTTCGAGGTGATCGAGATCGAGTCGAACGACGTGGCGTGTTCGATGAGGTTCGGCTGAAAGACCTACTCCAGCTTCGCCCCCGACTGCTTGACCATGCGCTGCCACACCGGCAGCTCGCGCTTGTAGACCGCCGCAAACTGCTCCGGCGTGTTGGCGCGCACGTCGAAGCCCATCGCGACGATGCGGGCCTTGACGTCGGGCTGCTCGCAGGCGGCGCGCAGCTCGTCGGCCAGGCGCTGCAGCACCGGTTTCGGCGTGTTCGCGGGCGCGGCGATGGCGAGCCAGCCGGTCAGCCGGTAGGCCTCGTCCTTCAGGCCCTGCTCGGCCATCGTCGGCACGTTGGGCAGCGTCGCGATGCGGTTCTCGCCGGTGACGCCCAGCACCTTCAGCTTGCCGGCCTCGATGTGCGGCTTGGCCTGCAGCGCGCTGGCGTAGGCGATGTGGATCTGGCCGCCGATCAGGTCCTGCACCATCGGTGCCTCGCCCTTGTACGGCACGTGCGACATGTCGCCGTTGGCCACGTCGCTCATGTGCGCGCCGGCCAGGTGCGGATAGGCGCCGATGCCGTAGGAGCCGTAGGACAGCTTGCCCTTGTTCTTGCCGATGTACTGCATCAGCTCGCCGGCGTTGTTCGCCGGGATGCTCGGGTGCGCGATCAGCAGCAGCGGCGCGACGGCGATCTGCGACACCAGCGTCAGGTCGCGCTCGACGTTGTACGGCAGCTTCTCGTACAGGAACTGGTTCGTCAGCAGCGAGTTCGACAGGCCCAGCACGATGGTGTGGCCGTCCGGCGGCGACTTGGCGACGAGATCCGTGCCGACGATGCCGGCGGCACCAGGCTTGTTCTCGACCAGCACCGGCTGCCCCATCTTCGGCGCCATCTTCTCGGCCAGCAGGCGGGCCAGGATGTCCGTTGCGCCACCGGGTGCGAAGGGCACGATGATCTTCACCGGCTTGCTGGGATAACCCTGTGCATGAGCGGCCGGCGTGGCCAGGCCGGCGGTGGCCGCGGCGGCGAGTGCCAGCACGCACAGGCGCCGTTCGAGCGAGGTTCTCTTCGTCATGCTGTCTCCGGAAGGTTCATTGCGGCCGGCTGATCCGGCTCGGGAAGGGCAGGCGTTCCAGCGCCCGCCGCAGGGCTTGTTCGAACGCCGCGGCGGCGCCGGCGGGCAGCGTCACGGCGATGCGCTGGTCGCCTTCGTTGGCGATCTGCATGCCGGCCGGGTCGGCGCCGTGCTCGCGGCACAGCGCCTCGGCGATGTCGCGCGCCACCGCCGCTGCCGCCATCGCGCGCAGCTCGGGCTTGTAGATCTTGCCGACGTTGGTCTGCGGCATGCGCTCGATGATGATCACGCGCTTCGGCTTTGCCGGCGCCTCGTCGACACGCTCGGCGGTGAAGGCCAGCAGCTCGGCTTCGCTGACGGGCGCGGCGCCGGGCGCGAGTGTTGCGAATACCACCGGCAGCTCGCCGGCATACGCATCCGGCGCGCCGACCGCGGCGCAGAGCTGGATCGCCGGATGCGCGCCCAGTGCGTCCTCGATCACCTTCGGGTCGATGTTGTGGCCGCTGCGGATGATCAGGTCCTTCGAGCGGCCGGTCAGGTTGAGCCTGCCCTCGCCGTCGATCCAGCCCAAGTCGCCGGTGGCGAGCCAGCCGTCGGCGGTGAAGGCCTTGGCGTTGTCGGCGGGATCGACGAAACCGGAGAACAGGTTCGGCGACTTGAACAGCACCATGCCGGTTTCGCCGGGGGGCAGCTCGGTGTCGCTGGCGCCCCCTTGCGCATCGAGCGCGACGATGCGCAGCTGCGAATACGGCATGCGAAAGCCCACGCAGCCCGCCGGCGCCGTGACGCCCGGCGGCGTGATCGTGGAGATGCCGGCCATCTCGGTCATGCCCAGGCTCTCGTGCGGATGCAGGCCGCTGATCCGTTCGAAGCGCGCCGACAGCTCGGGCGACAGCGGCGCGGCGCCGGTGCGGCAGAAGCGCAGCGACGAGATGTCGGCCGCGCCGACCGGCACGTTGGCCAGCGCCGCGAGCACCGTCGGCACGGCGGACAGCACGGTCGCGCGGTGCTGCTCGACGAGGCGCCAGTAGTGCTCGATCACCGCGCGGTTGCGGAACAGCGCCGGCGTCGGGATCACCGTTTCCATGCCGCAGGACAGCGCCGCCAGCGTGCCCGGCAGCACGCCGGCGACATGGAACAGCGGGTAGCCATTGATCGTCACGTCGTCGGCGCGTGCGCCCTGCAGCTGCACGCAGGCCCAGGCGGTGAAGACTTGCGCGCCATGGCTGTGGCGCGCCAGCTTGGGCGCGCCGGTGGTGCCGCCGGTGTGGAAGTAAGCTGCAATGTCCTCGGCCGCGATCTGGCGCCCGCTGACGAGGCGATCGTCGGGCTCGGCAGCGCGCGCCGCGGCGAAGTCCAGCACGCCGTCGGGCAGCGCGGCGGGCGTGGCGGTCTCGCCGAGCGGCGCCACGCGCAGGATCGTGCGCAGCGCCGGCAGCTGCGCGCGCAACCGCAAGGCCTTGGACCAGTAACCCGCATCGTCGTCGCCGCCCCAGGCGAACAGCACGGTCGCGCGCGCCGCCTTCATCAGCGAGATGAGCTTCTCGTCGCTGAGCAGCGGGTTCAGCGGCTGCACGATCGCCGCCGCCTCGCCGCCCCACAGCGCCAGGTGGTAGTCCAGGCAGCCGGGCAGCAGCACCGCGACCGCATCGCGCGGCGTCACGCCGAGCCGGTGCAGCAGGTTCGCGGTCTGGTGCACGCCGGCCAGCAACTCGGCATAGGACCAGCGCAGCGGCGCGGTGCCGGGCGCGGCGTCGGGCAGGAAGCTCAGTGCGGTCTTCGCGCCGAAGGCCTGCGCCGAATTGCGCAGGATCTCGTAGGTACTGCGCACCGGCAGCGCCTCGGCCAGCGGGCGTTGCTCGAGCCGGCGCACGTCGTCGAGGCTGCGGATCGGGAACGACGGGGCGAACGGCGGGTGGAGCTCGGGCATGCGGCGATCCAAAGCGGGTCGTCGATGATGCCACCCGGGCCCGGTGCGCGGTGTACCGGCCGTGACAGCAGGAACGCGCATGGCATAGTGCCCGGCCGCTACCCGAAAGCCGCGCGATGACGAGCCTGTTCGACCCCGCACGCCACGAGGCGCTGGCCGGCCCGCGCTGGGATGCTGCGCTCGCGCGCAGCGCGCTTCAGCGCATCGCTGCCGAGGCCATCGCCGCCTTCGAGCCCGGCCGCGGCTGGCCGGCCCATGCACGCGACGATCCCGAAGCGCCCGGGCAGCGTTTCGACATGCTGTACATGGGCTCAGGCGGCGTGATCTGGGCGCTGCAGCATCTGGCGCGCAGCGGCGTGATCGAAACGCCACCGCCGGCGCTGCTCGACGAGGCGCAGGCGCTGCCCGAGCGCAACCGAGCGCTGACCACCGGCTGGGGCTACGGCACCGCGTCGTACTTCATGGGCGATGCCGGGCTGATGCTGCTGCAGCACCGCCTGGCGCCGAGCGCGGCGCTGGCCGATGCGTTGTACGCGGTGGTCGAGGGCAACTTCGGGCATCCGGCGCGCGAGCCCTTGTGGGGCTCGCCGGGCACCTTGATCGCCGCGCTGCACATGGCCGAGCGCACGGGCGAGGCGCGTTGGCGCATGCTGCTGCAGCGCGGCCTCGAGCATCTGTGGCAGCAGATGCAGTTCGACGAATCGGCCGGCGGCGTGTGGCTGTGGCGGCAGGACCTGTACGGCAAGCAGCGCTGCTTTCTCGGCGCCGCCCATGGCTTCGTTGGCAACCTGTACCCGGCGCTGCGGGGTGCCGCACTGCTCGATCCGGCGCTCGTCGCGCGGTTCCTCGAACGCGGCCTTGCGACGCTCGAGGCCACTGCCCTGCGCGACGAGGCCGGCCGCATCAACTGGCATGGCTTTGCCGACCCGGCACTGGCCGCGAAGGCCCTGCCGCTGGTGCAGGACTGCCACGGCGCGCCGGGCGTGATCTGCCGCCTGGCCGGCGCGCCGCGCACGCCCGCGTGGGACGCGCTGTTGCTCGCCGCCGGCGAACTGATCTGGCATGCCGGCCCGCTGGCCAAGGGCGCGGGCCTCTGCCACGGCAGCGCCGGCAACGGCTGGGCGCTGCTGAAGCTGGCCCGGCGCAGCGGCGAAGAGCGCTGGCTCGATCGCGCACGCGCCTTTGCGATGCATGCGATCGGGCAGGTCGAGCAGCAGCGCGAGAAGAGCGGCCACGGCTGGTACTCGCTGTGGACCGGCGACCTCGGTGTCGCGCTGTTCCTCGCCGCCTGCCTGAGCGGCGACGACGCCTGCCCGACGCTGGACGTGTTCTGAGCGCCGGAGCCCCTGGCCCTGTCGAGGAAGTAGAGTCGACGACATCGAAGGAATCCCGGTGATCGGAACCGTATCGCGCAGACTGCTCTTCGCCGGGCTCGGTCTGTCCCTGCTGGCGGCCTGTGGCGGAGGCGACCCGGAAGCGGCCACGACGGAGCTCGTGCACGTCAGCCTCGAAGGGCTCGGCAGTGTCGCCGCGGGTCAGTACGTGTTTCGCACGCAGGCCGAGTGGCAACGCTTCTGGGCGGAACACCCGCACCATGACAGCCACAGCCGCCGGCCGGCGCCGGACGTCGACTTCACGCGCTACGCCGTCGCCGGGGTCTTCGCGGGGCCGAAGCCCCGGTGCCGCAGCCTCGCCATCACCGACTCGCGCAGCGACAACGAAACCATCACCCTTCGATACCGCGTGATCACGTTTGGCCAGAGCACCCCCTCGTCGTGCATTGGTGGCGACATGTTCTTCTTGAACCTCGCCGATGGGGTGCTCGTCCCTCGGCAGGTCAATGACGTGCGGTTCGAGCTGAGCGACGGTTAAGGCCTCGCGCTGGCCGACGTGCCGGCGCCCGCCAGCTCCACGAACAACCGTCCCGCGGCACTGGCCGCCTCGCGCCGCCACACCAGGAAGATCCGCAAGGCCATCGGCAGCCACGGCAGCGCGCGAAACACGACGCCGGGCGGCGCGATGCGCTCGCTGCTGTGTTGCACGATCGCCAGGCCGAGCCCGGCGCCGACCAGGCTCAGCACGGCGGCCGGCTCGGCCGCTTCGTAGCGCACGTCGGGCGTGAAGCCGCCGGCCTGGCAGCCGGCGAGCCACTCGCTGCGCGCCGCGGCATGCGTCGCCGCGGGCATCGTGATGAAGACCTGGCCGTCGAGCTGCGCGGGGCGAAGCGCGGCGCGGCGCCGGCCGGCCAGCGGGTGCGATGCCGGCAGCGCCAGCACCAGCGGCTCGCTGAAGCGCAGCGCCGAAGCGAGCAGCGGATCGTCGTCGGCCGGGGCCGAATACGCGTAGCCGGCATCGAGCTCGCCGCGCCGCAGCCCGTCGAAGATGCCAGCCGAGCGCAGGCCGCGCAGGTCGATCACCACCTTCGGTGCCTCGCTGCCGAAGCGCAGCATGTCGGCCTGCACCAGTCCCGCATGCAGCGCGCCTTCGACGGTACCCAGCGTCAAGCGGCCTTCGGTGCCCTGCGCGGCGCGCAGCGCGTCCTGCTCGACCTGCGCGGCATGCGCCAGCAGCGCCTGCGCCTGCGCGAGGAAGTCGCGCCCGGCCGGCGTCAGCTTCAGCCGCCGCTGCGCCCGCGTGAACAGCGCCAGCCCGAGTCGCTGCTCCAGGTCCTGGATCTGCCGGCTCAGCGGCGGCTGCGAGATCGCCAGGCGTTCGGCCGCGCGGCCGACATGCTCGGCCTGGGCGACGGCGACGAAGTAGCGCAGTTGTCGAAGCTCGAGCATCGGTTCTCCACGGCATCAGGCCAGACCCGAACGGTATTGGACGCCATGTGCCCCGGCCGGCACGCTACGCAGCGTTCGTTCCCAACCCTTTCGGAGATTCACCCATGGCTTTGCAATCCTTCGGCTTCATCGTCGCCGGCAACGGCTTCAACCCCGCCACGCACCGCAGCACGATGCAGTCCGAGCAGTTCACGATGCTGGCGGTCGGCGTGAGCCAGCCTGCCGAAGCGCCGGCCGTCGCGCGCGAGATGGTCGAGGCCGGCGTGCAGCTGATCGAGCTGTGCGGCGCCTTCGGCGCGGCCGACACCGCGCGCGTGCAGCAAGCGGTGCCGGAGAGCGTTCCGGTGGGCGCGGTGAGCTACGGCGGCGCGGCGATCGGCGCGCTGCATCGCCTGGTGGCGGCCTGAGGTCGGCCTAGGCGCTCGCCTGCAGCAGCTGCGCCAGCACCGCGATCGCGATGATCTCGGGCTCCTTGCCTTCGATGCCGGGCACGCCGATCGGGCAGGTCAGGCGGCCGAGCACTTCATGGCCTATGCCGCGTTCCTCGAAGCGGTGCAGGAAGCGCGCGCGTTTGGTCTGGGAGCCGATCAGGCCCAGGTAGCCGAAGTCGGCGCGCTTCAGGATCGCCTCGGTGATGCGCAGATCGAGCTCGTGGCTGTGCGTGAGCACGAGGTAGAAGCAGCCCGGCGGCGCGGCGGCGACTTCGGCCTCGACCGGCTCGACGCACATGCGCTCGATGTGCGCCGCGCTCGGCTCGGGCGGGAATTCGCTCTCGCGCTCGTCGATCCACTGCACCTTGCAGTTCAGGCCTTCGAGCAGCTTGATCATCGCGCGGCCGACATGGCCGGCGCCGTAGAGCTGCAGCGTGAAGCGCGGTGTCTCGGCCGGCCAGGCGGCGAGGGATTCGCTGGTCAGCCCTTGCGTGCGCAAGGTCAGCGCGCCGCCGCAGCATTGGCCGAGCGTGGGGCCGAGCGCGATTTTGCGGTCGTGCGGTGCCGGGTTGCCGGCAACCAGCTGCGCACGGGCGTCGGCAATGGCCTGCAGCTCGAGGTGGCCGCCGCCGATCGTGCCGGCGACCTGGTCGGCCGCGACCAGCATGCGCGTGCCGGCTTCGCGCGGCACCGAGCCGCGGGAATCCAGCACCTGCACTTCCATCGCCGGCCGGCGCTCGACCAGCCAGCGGCGGGCGATGTGCTGCAGCGAGTCGGGGGCGCTCATCGCGATGGCTTCAGGCTTCAGCGGTCGCGGCGCGCACCGCATCGACCGCGTCGAGGATCGCCTCGGGCGTCGAGGGCGCGCGCAGCGGAGGGTTCACCTTGTGATCACCGACCGCCGACACCGCATCGCGGATCGCGAGGAACACCGAGAACGGCAGCAGCAGCGGCGGTTCGCCGACGGCCTTGCTGCGATGGATCGTGTCCGCCGGGTTCTGCGTGTCGTACAGCGCGACCCGAAAATCCGCCGGACAGTCGTTGGCGGTCGGGATCTTGTAGGTCGACGGCGCATGCGTCATCAGCTTGCCGCTCTGCGGATGCCACCACAGCTCTTCCGTCGTCAGCCAGCCCATGCCCTGGATGAACGCGCCCTCGACCTGGCCGATGTCGATCGCCGGGTTCAATGATTGGCCGACGTCGTGCAGCACGTCGGCGCGCGTGAGCTTCCATTCGCCGCTCAGCGTGTCGATCACCACCTCGGAGCAGGCCGCTCCGTATGCGAAGTAGAAGAACGGGTTGCCCTGCAGCTTCTCGCGGTCCCAGTGCAGGCCGGGCGTCGCGTAGAAACCGTCGCTCCACAGCTGCACGCGGGCGAAATAGGCCTGCTGCACCAGCTCGTCGAAGGGCACGCTGAGGCCGTTGACCAGCACGCGGTCGTTGCCGAAGCGCACGTCCTCGACCGCGCCGCCATGCTTGCCGGCGGCGAAGCCGGCCAGGCGGTGCTTGATCTGCTTCGCCGCGTCCTGCGCCGCCTTGCCGTTCAGGTCCGAGCCGGTCGACGCGGCAGTCGCCGACGTGTTGGCCACCTTGTGCGTATCGGTGGCCGTGACGCGCACGCGATCGAGCCGCACGCCGAGCTCGTGCGCGACGACCATCGCGACCTTGGTGTTCAGGCCCTGGCCCATCTCGGTGCCGCCGTGGTTCGCGAGGATCGTGCCGTCGGTGTAGACGTGCACCAGCGCGCCGGCCTGGTTGAAGTGCGCGACGTTGAACGAGATGCCGAACTTCACCGGCGTCAGCGCGAGGCCGCGCTTGAGCACTGGGCTGGTGGCATTGAAGGCCGCGATTTGCGTGCGCCGTGCGCGGTAGTCGCAGCTCTCTTCGAGCCGTGCGACCAGCGGCTCGATGATGTTGTCGCGCACCACCTGGCCATACGGCGTGACGTTGCACTCGCTGGTGCCGTAGAAGTTCGCGCGGCGCACGTCGAGCGGGTCCTTGCCGAGGCCGCGCGCCACGTCGTCGAGGATCATCTCGATCGCCAGCGCGCCCTGCGGGCCGCCGAAGCCGCGGAATGCCGTGTTGCTCTGCGTATTGGTGCGCGCGCAATAGCCGTGCGCGGCGACCGCCGGCAGCCAGTAGGCGTTGTCGAAGTGGCAGAGCGCCCGCGTCATCACCGGCGGCGACAGGTCGGCCGAGAAGCCGGCATTGGCGACCAGGTCGATCTCGACGCCGGTGATGCGGCCCTCGGCATCGTGGCCGACCTCCCACTGGAACTCAAAACCGTGGCGACGGCCGGTGATGAGCATGTCGTCATCGCGGTCGGGCCGCAACTTGACCGGGCGCTTGAGCTTCGCCGCGGCGAGCGCCGCGACGCAGGCGAAGAGGGCGCTCTGGCTTTCCTTGCCGCCGAAGCCGCCACCCATGCGCCGGCAGACGACCTGCACGCGGTGCGCGCCGAGCTTCAGCGCATGCGCCACCGTGTGCTGCATCTCCGTCGGATGCTGCGTCGAGCAGTGCACCAGCAGGCCGCCGTCTTCCTGCGGGATCGCGTACGAGATCTGGCCTTCGAGGTAGAACTGCTCCTGGCCGCCGAGCGAGAAGCTGCCGCTCACGCGTTGCTCGGACGCAGCGAGCGCGGCGCTCGCATCGCCGCGCTTGAGGTGCATCGGCGGCACGACGTACTGCTGCTTCGCATGCCCGTCCAGCGCCGTCAGCACCGGCGGCAGCGCCTCGTGTCGGATCACCTGCTTGGCCAGGGCGGCGGCGCGGCGCGCGGCGAGCCGGTCGGTGGCGATCACCGCGAACACCGGCTGCCCGAGGTAGTGCAACACGCCGTCGGCGAGGATCGGATCGTCGTGCACGATCGGGCCGCATTCGTTGGCGCCGGGGATGTCGGCGGCGCTGAACACCGCCACCACGCCTGGCTGCGCGCGCAGTGTGTCGAGGTCGATGCCGAGCAGCCTGCCGTGCGCCACCGGCGACAGGCCGAGCGCGGCATGCAGCGTGCCCTGGACCTCGGCGATGTCGTCGACATACGGTGCGGCGCCGGCGACATGCAGATGCGCGGATTCGTGCGGCCGGGCGGTGCCGACGACGGGGAGGGTGTCCTGGGGTGCGTTCATACGATGTCGCTCCACACCGAGATCTGCTTTGTCGACAAAGGCGACGCCGGGCGCGTTTCGAGGAACAGCCGCTGCAGCAGGTTGCGCGCGGCGCGGCGCCGATAGTTGTCGCTGGCGCGCAGGTCGGAGAGCGGCGTGTAGTCGCTGTCCAACGCGGCCATCGCGGCCTGCAGCGTCGCCTCGTTCCATGCGTGACCACGCAAAGCCGCCTCCGCGCCCTTTGCACGTTTGACGATCGCTGCCATGCCGCCGAAGGCGAAGCGCGCGTCGCGCACGATCTCACCGTCGAGCTGCAGCCACAGTCCGCAGGCCAGCCCCGAGATGTCGCTGTCGTAGCGCTTGCTGAGCTTGTAAGCGCGCAACACCTGACTTGCGCGCGGCAGCGGCACGCGCAGCGCCTGCACGAATTCACCGGGCTCGAGCCGGTTCTTCATGTAGTCGACGTAGAAGTCCTCGAGCGGCATCTCGCGCACTGCCTCGCCATGTCGCAGCACGATCGAAGCACCGAGTGCGATCAGCACCGGCGCCGAGTCGCCGATCGGCGAGCCGTTGGCGATGTTGCCGCCCATCGTGCCGGCATGGCGGATCGGCGGCGAGGCGAAGCGCAGGTGCATTTCGCGCACGGCAGGCCAATGGCGACTCAGTGCGGACCAGGCGTCTTCGAGCGATGCGCCGGCGCCGATCTCCAGCATGCCGTCGACTTCGCCAATGGCCTTCAACTCGGCCACCTCGCCGATGTACAGGATCTCGCCCAGGTCGCGGAACTGCTTGTTGACCCACAGGCCGATGTCGGTGCAGCCGGCGAGCAGGCGCGCCTCGGGCTTCGCGGCGCGCAGCGCAGCGAAATCGGCCAGCGTGCGCGGCGCGCGGAAGTCCGGGCGCCGCAGCGGCGGCTCGTTGCGCAGCGAACGCAGCGCGGCCGCGATCGGTGCTTCGTCGATGCGCTGCACAGGCAGCTCGAACATGCGCTGCCCGGCGTCGAGGATCGGCCGGTAGCCCGTGCAGCGGCACAGGTTGCCGGACAGCTCGTCCGCCAGTTCCTGGCGCGTCGGCTGCGTGCCGAGCGCCTGGTGGCGCTCGTAGCAGGCGGTCATCGACATCACGAAGCCGGGGGTGCAGAAACCGCACTGCGAGCCGTGGCAATCGACCATCGCCTGCTGCACCGGATGCAGCACCGCGGCCGCGGCGGGCTGCTGCGGATCGGTCTTTGCCAGGTCCTCAACCGTCATCAGTGCCTTGCCGTCGAGCACCGGCACGAACTGGATGCAGGCGTTGACCGTCTGCCACGCGATGTGCTCGCCGTGCAGCTCGCCGACCATCACGGTGCAGGCACCGCAATCGCCCTCGTTGCAACCCTCCTTGGTGCCGGTGCAGTGCGCGTCTTCGCGCAGCCAGTTCAGCACGGTGCGGGTGGGGGACACGTCGTCCAGCGAGACGATCTCGCCGCGGTGGAAGAAGCGCACCGGGCGCACCGTGTCCGGTGTCGCGGCCGGTCCGCCGCCGGAGGCGCTGGGAGCGCTGGTGTGTGCTTGGGACATACCCGTAACTTAGCTTCTGATCGCCGGCTGTGTATACGATCGCGCTTATAACTCCTATTGAAATGCTCGTATGGCACGCGGCGCTGCGTTCGACAAGATCGAGTTGTCTCTCGTCAGGGTCTTTCACACCGTGATCACCGAACGCAGCGTATCGCGTGCCGCCTTGCGGCTCGCGACCAGCCAACCGGCCGTGTCGGCCCAATTGAAGCGCTTGCGGGCGTTGACCGGTGACCCGTTGCTGGTGCGCAGCGGCACCGGCATGGCGCCCACCACCGTCGCGCTGTCGCTGCTGCCGGCCGCTGCGCAGATCCTGCAGGGCGCGCAGGCGCTGTTCGGCGGCCACTCGCCGGCGCAGGGCTTCGCGCCCGAGCATGCCGAGCAGACCTTCCGCATCGCCGCCAGCGACTACCTCGATCCGCTGTTCCTGCCCGAGCTGGTGTCGCGTGTGAAGACGCAGGCGCCGAACGTGCATCTCGACCTGCTGCCACTGACGCGCGACTTCGACTACCGCGGCCATCTGGCGCGCGGTGAGGTCGACGTCGTGATCGGCAACTGGCTGCAGCCGCCGGCGGAACTGCATCTGGGCCGGCTGATCAGCGACGAGATCGTCTGCCTTGTCGCGCAGGATCATCCTGCCGTGCGCAGCCCGCGCAGCTGGACGCTCGAGCGCTATCTGGCAAGCGAGCACATTGCGCCGACGCCGCTGCATGCCGGCGGCCGCGGTGTCGTCGAGGAGCATCTGCAGGCCGCGGGCCTCGAACGGAACATTGCCGTGCGCACGCCGCACTTCGGCCTCGCGCCGGCGATGGTCGCGCGCACCCACCTCGTGCTGACCACCGGCCGCCAGTTCTGCGCCCGCTATGTCGGCATCCTGCCGGTGCGCATCGTGCGCTGCCCGGTCGACTTCCCGCCGCTGACCTACTACCAGCTGTGGCACGACCTGACGCACGCGTCGGCGGCCATCCGCTGGCTGCGCGAGCAGGTGCGCGACGTCGCGCGTGGTTTGTCCGAAGGGGGCCGCGCATGACGGCGGGCCGAGCGCCGGGCCGCTCCCAAGCCGGCCCGCATCCCCTCGGGGGATCGGCCGATGTACTCATCGGACGAGGGGCTGACATGACATCTGTCAAGACGGCGGTTCGCGCGGACCTGCTCGATTTCACTGCCGATCCCGGCCTCGCCGACCTGAACAGTCCGGCGGTGCGTTTCCGCCCCGACCACTGGCTGCTGACCGACGAGCGCGGCCGCATCGCCGCGGTGCAGCCGCACGAACCGGGCGACGATTTCCTGAAGCTCGATCGCCGCGGCCAGCTGCTGCTGCCGGGCTTCATCGACACCCATGTGCACTGCCCGCAGATCGACGTGATCGCATCGTGGGGCGCGCAGCTGCTCGACTGGCTCGAGACCTACACCTTCCCGGCCGAAGCGCGCCATGCGGAACCCGAGTACGCCGCCGCCGGCGCGAAGCTCTTCCTCGATGCGCTGCTGTCGCACGGCACCACCTCCGCGGTGGTCTTCCCGACCGTGCACCGCAGCGCCACCGAGGCGCTCTTCGACGCCTCGACGCAGCGCGGCATGCGCATCATCGCCGGCAAGGTGCTGATGGACCGCCATGCGCCGGACAACCTGCGCGACGACGTCGACGGTTCCGAGATGGAGTGCCGCGCGCTGATCAAGGATTGGCACGGCCGCGGCCGCATCGCGTACGCGCTGACGCCGCGTTTCGCCGCCACCAGCAGCGACGCGCAGCTGGCGATGGCCGGCCGCTTGCTCGCGGAACACCCGGGCGTCTACATGCAGACGCACGTCGCCGAGAACCCGGCCGAGGTGCGCTGGATCGCCGAGTTGTTCCCGAGCTCGCGCAGCTACCTGGATGTCTATGCAAGCCACGGCTTGTTGACCGAACGGTCGGTGCTGGCACACGGCATCTGGCTGGACGACCTCGATCGCGCGCTGCTGCACGACAGCGGCGCGCAGATCGCGCACTGCCCCTCGTCGAACCTGTTCCTCGGCAGCGGCCTGTTCGGCTGGCGCGAGGCGCGGGAGGCGGGCTTCAACGTCAGCCTGGGCAGCGACGTCGGCGGCGGTACCTCGCTGTCGATGCACCGGACGATGGCCGACGGCTACAAGGTGCAGGCGCTGGCCGGCACCAAGCTCTCGGCCTGGGCGCTGCTGCATGCGGCGACCCGTGCGGCGGCCGTGGCCTTGCGGCTGCCGCACGAAATCGGATTCCTCGAACCCGGCTGCGCGGCCGATTTCTGCGTCTGGGACTGGGCCGTCGGCTCGGTCGCCGAACGCCGGCACAGCGTGGCGCGGGAGTTGCATGAGAAGGTCTTCGCCTGGATCACGCTGGGCGACGAACGCAATCTGGTCGAGAGCTGGGTCGGCGGCCTGCGCCGCTACCAACGTATCTGACCTGGATCGCGGGGCGCAAGACCTCGGAAGATCATTGCCAGGAGACAACCCATGCTGCGACTCGAACTCGCGGGCATCACGAAGCAGTACCCCGCGGTGCGGGCGAACGACGACGTGTGCTTGCGCGTCGCCCCCGGCCAGATTCACGCCGTGCTCGGCGAGAACGGCGCCGGCAAGTCGACGCTGATGAAGATCATCTACGGCGCGGTGCAGCCCGATGCCGGAGAGGTGCGCTGGAACGGCCAGCCGGTGCGCATTGCCAACCCGCAACAGGCGCGGCAGCTGGGCATCGCGATGGTGTTCCAGCACTTCTCGCTCTTCGATACCTTGAGTGCGGCCGAGAACATCTGGCTCGGCCTCGACAAGTCGCTGCCGCTGCCGCAGGTGACCGAGCGCATCCGCGGCGTCTCGAAGGACTACGGCATCGAGGTCGACCCGCTGCGCCCGGTGCACACGCTGTCGGTCGGCGAACGCCAGCGCGTCGAGATCGTGCGGGCGCTGCTGACGAACCCGCAGCTGCTGATCCTCGACGAGCCGACTTCGGTGCTGACGCCGCAGGCGGTGCAGACGCTGTTCGTCACGCTGCGCCAGTTGGCGAAGGAGGGCTGCTCGATCCTCTACATCAGCCACAAGCTCGACGAGATCCGCGAGCTCTGCCACCACTGCACGGTGATGCGGGGCGGCAAGGTCACTGGCGAGGTCGATCCGACCCAGCAGACCAATGCCAGCCTGTCGCGGCTGATGATCGGCGCCGAGCCGCCCGAGCTCGCGCACCGGCCGGCCAATCCGGGCGGCATCGCGCTCGAGGTGAAGAACCTGTCGCTGGCCAAGGGCGGGCCTTTCGGCCGCACGCTCGACGGCATCGGCTTCCAGGTGCGCGCCGGCGAGATCGTCGGCATCGCGGGCGTCTCGGGCAACGGCCAGCAGGAGCTGATGGCCGCACTGTCGGGCGAGGACACGCGGGCGACGCCGGGCACGATCACCTTGTTCGGCACCGACATCGCGAGCGCGTCGCCGCGCAAGCGCCGCCGTCTGGGCCTGAACTTCGTGCCCGAGGAGCGCCTGGGCCGCGGTGCGGTGCCGACGATGTCGCTGGCCGAGAACACGCTGCTGACGCGCACCGAGGCGATCGGCACCGGCGGCTGGTTGCGCACCGGCGCGGTCAAGGCCATGGCCGAGGACCTGATCCGCCGCTTCAACGTCAAGGCCGGCGGCGCGGGCGCGGCGGCGAAGAGCCTCTCGGGCGGCAACCTGCAGAAGTTCATCGTCGGCCGCGAGATCGATGCGAAGCCGAAGCTCTTGATCGTCTCGCAGCCGACCTGGGGTGTCGACGTCGGCGCCGCGGCCTTCATCCGCGGCGAATTGCTGCGGCTGCGCGACGAAGGCTGCGCGCTGCTGATCGTCAGCGAGGAGCTCGACGAGCTGTTCGAGATCAGCGACCGGCTGCTGGTGATCGCGCAAGGCAAGGTTTCGCCGAGCATCCCGGTCGCCGAGGCGACGGTCGAGATGATCGGACAGTGGATGTCGGGGCTGTGGGACGAGCCCCCACCGCCGACCGATGCCGACGGTGCCAGCAGCGCCGTGGTCCACCCGTTTCCCGCGCCGGTGAGGAGTGCCCGCCATGCTTAAGCTCGAAGCCCGCCCGCAGCCTTCTGCGGCGATGTCGGTCGCCTCGCCCTTGATCGCGCTGGCGGTGACCATCGTGATCGGCGTGATCCTCTTCACTGCCCTCGGCAAGGATCCGCTGCGCGGCCTGCAGATGTTCTTCATCGAGCCGGTGAAGAATGCCTACGCGCTGAGCGAGATCGCGATCAAGGCGACGCCGCTGGCGCTGATCGCGCTGGGCCTGTCGATCTGCTATCGCTCGAACGTCTGGAACATCGGTGCCGAAGGGCAGTTCGTGCTCGGCGCGATCTTCGCCAGCGGTGTCGCGATGCAGGCAGGGCCGGACACCTCGCGGTTGATCGTCTTCGTCGTGCTCGCCGCCGGCGTGGTCGGCGGCATGGTGTGGGCCGGCATCGTCGCGCTGCTGCGCGACCGCTTCAACGCCAACGAGATCCTCGTCAGCCTGATGCTGGTGTATGTCGCGGAGCTGCTGCTGTCGTACCTGGTCTACGGGCCGTGGAAGGATCCGAAGGGCTACAACTTCCCGCAGACGATCACCTTCGCGGCGGTGACCAAGATCCCGCGCATCGTCGACGGCTTTCGCGCCAACATCGGCGTGCTGGTGGCGCTGGGCGCGGTGGCGTTGACCTGGCTCTTGCTGTTCCGCACCTATGCGGGCTTCCAGCTGCAGGTCGGCGGGCTGGCGCCGGCGGCGGCACGTTATGCCGGGTTCTCGTCGCGGCGCACGCTGTGGCTTGCGCTTCTGCTGTCCGGTGGACTCGCGGGCCTGGCGGGCGGGCTCGAAGCGGCCGGGCCGCTCGGCCAGCTGACGCCGTATGTCCCCGTGGGCTATGGCTTCGCGGCGATCATCGTCGCCTTCGTCGGCCGGCTGCATCCGGTGGGCGTGCTGTTCGCCGCGGTGCTGATGAGCATGTTCTACATCGGCGGCGAGCTGGCGCAATCGCGCCTCGGGCTGCCGAAGTCGATCACCGGCGTGTTCCAGGGCCTGCTGCTGTTCGCGCTGCTGGCCGCCGACACCTTGATCCACTACCGCGTGCGCTGGCAGGGCATTCGCCGCGCGCCGCAACCGGCGAGGGCCTGAACGATGGAATCTCTTGCACTTCTTGTCGCCGCGACCTTGTCGGCCGGCACCGTGCTGGCGATAGCCGGCCTCGGTCTCCTGATCAACGAACGCGCCGGCGTGCTGAACCTCGGCGCCGAAGGGATGATGCTGGTCGCGGCGATTGCCGGTTTCGCGACCGCCGTGACGACCGGCAGCGACCTGATGGCCTTCGCCGCCGGCATGGGCGCCGGCGCGCTGATGGCGCTGGTCTTCGGCCTGCTGGTGATCTGGCTCAACACCAACCAGTACGCCAGCGGCCTGGCGCTGAGCCTGTTCGGCATCGGCTTCTCGGCCTTCGCGGGCATCCGCTTCACGCAGGAGAAGCTGGGGCCACGCTTCAAGTTCGAGATCCCGGGGCTGGCCGATATCCCGTTCGTCGGACCGGCGCTGTTCAAGCACCACCCGATGGTCTACATCGCGGTGATCATGACCGTCGCGCTGGCCTGGTTCCTGTACCGCTCGCGCGCCGGGCTGGTGCTGCGGGCGGTGGGCGAATCACCCGACTCCGCTCACGCGCTGGGTTATCCGGTGCGGCGCATCCGGCTGCTGGCGGTGGTGGTCGGCGGCGCGCTGTGCGGCCTGGCCGGTGCCTACGTGTCGGTGGTCTACACGCCGCTGTGGGTCGAGGGGATGATTGCCGGCAAGGGCTGGATCGCGCTGGCGCTGACCACCTTCGCCACCTGGCGGCCGGCGCGCATCCTGCTGGGCGCCTACCTCTTCGGCGGCGTCACGATGCTGCAGTTCCACCTGCAGGGCGAGGGGGTGCAGATCCCGAGCCAGTGGCTGTCGATGCTGCCCTACCTGGCGACGGTGGTCGTGCTGGTGCTGATCTCGCGCAATCCGACGTGGATCCGCATCAACATGCCGGCTTCGCTCGGCAAGCCCTTTGCGCCATGACTTGCGCACCATGACGCGTGTCCATAATCCCCGTTCGCCCTCATCCCCAACTGGAGAAATCATGACGCCGACCTCGAAGCGCACGCTCCTGAAATTTGCTGGCTGGTCCACGCTCGCAGCCACCGCGGCCCTGGTGGGTTGCGGCAAGAAGGAAGAACCGCCGGCCCCGGCAGCCAGCGCGCCGGCGGCAGCGGCCCCGGCCAAGCCCGCACCGCTGAAGATCGCCTTCGCCTACGTCGGCCCCGTCGGCGACGGCGGCTGGACCTTCGCGCACGACAACGGGCGCAAGGCGGTCGAGAAGGAGTTCGGCGACAAGGTGGTCACCAGCTTCGTCGAGAAGGTGCCGGAGGCGGCGGATGCCGAGCGCGTCTTCCGCGACATGGTCGGCCAGGGCAACAAGCTGATCTTCGGCACCACCTTCGGCTACATGGAGCCGATGCTGAAGGTGGCGCCCGATGCCAAGGACGTCAAGTTCGAGCACGCCACCGGCTACAAGACGGCCGACAACCTGCGCACCTACGACTCGCGCACCTACGAAGGCGCGTACATGGCCGGCGTCATCGCCGGCAGCATGACGAAGACCAACACGCTGGGCGTCGTCGGCTCGATCCCGATCCCCGAGGTGATCCGCAACATCAACTCGTTCACGCTCGGCGCGCAGAGCGTCAACCCGAAGATCAAGACCAAGGTGGTGTGGGTCAACGAGTGGTTCAACCCGCCGAAGGAAACCGAGGCCGCCACCGCGCTGATCAACGGCGGCGCCGACGTGCTGATGCAGAACACCGATTCGGCCGCGGTGCTGAAGACCGCCGAGGAGAAGGGCAAGCGCGCCTTCGGCTGGGATTCCGACATGACCGCCTACGGCCCGAAGGCGCACCTCGGCTCGGCGATCATCAACTGGGCGCCGTACTACATCAAGGCCACGCGGGATGCGCTGGAAGGCAAGTGGGCCACCGGCAAGGCCTGGTGGGGCGTCAAGGAAGGCGCGATCGACATGGTCTCGGTCGCCGAGGACGTGCCGGCCGAGGCCAAGGCCAAGCTCGAAACGGTCAAGTCCGGCCTGAAGGACGGCAGCTTCTCGATCTGGAAGGGACCGATCACCGACAACACCGGCAAGGTGGTGATCGAGAAGGACAAGGTCGCCGACGATGAGTTCCTCGGAGGCATCAAGTTCTACGTCAAGGGCGTCGAAGGGAAAGTCCCGGGCGACAAGTAAGCCGGCCATGCGCAGCGATCGAGGCTGCACCGGGGTGCTTCGCGCCGGGTGCGGCCTCGTCGCCTTTCTCGCGGCGCTGGGCACATCGCTGGCGGCGCAGGCCGATTCCGCCAGCCTGCTCGCGCAGGCCCAGGCGGCCGACCCGGTGCGCTACGCGTTCGTCGTCGCCAGGAACACCGAGATCCGCGCCACCAGCGACAACAAGGCCTTCACGATGTGGTGGCAGCCGGCCACCGGCAAGGTTCCGGCCGGCGTGATCGTGCCGCTGAGCGGCCACGACGGCTGGGCGCACGACGGCATCTACCTGTGGCACGCCTACGCCGAGAAATACGGCTACGCGATCCTGTCGCTGCAATGGTGGTTCGGCGCCGGCGAGGCCACCGACGACTACTACCGCCCGGAGCACATGTACCCGCTGATCGCCGCGGCACTGAGCGACAAGGGCGTCAAGCCGGGCAGCGTGTTCTTCAATGGCTTCTCGCGCGGATCAGCCAACAGCTATGCGATGGCGGCGCTCGACCATGCCGCCACCGGCCGGCGATTCTTCGGCCTGGTGCTGTCCAATGCCGGCGGCGCGGCGGCCAACTACCCGCCCAACCAGCAGATCGAGTCCGGCGCGTTCGGCCCGTTGCCGTTCAGCGGTATCCGCTGGGCGATGTATTGCGGCCAGAAGGATCCCGATCCGATGCTCAGCGGCTGCCCGGCGATGACCGCGGCGCGTGATTGGGTCGTCAAGCACGGCGCCTCGGTGGTGCTGTTCATCGACGATCCGAACGGAGACCACGGCGGCTTCATGCTGAACAGTGCCAACGTCGAAACGGCGCTGGCCAGTTATGCAGCGATCCTGGCCACGACATCGAACGTGCTGTCGAATGCCGAATCGGATTGCCTTTTCAGCTGGGGCGAAGACACCTACGCGGCGCTGCTGTCGCCGCGCCGGCCGGCGTCGCTGGTCTCGGCGCCGTACTACTACCGCCACTACGCCGGCACGAACACTTACGTCGGCGTCTCGTCGGCGGACAACCATCTCTACCTTCTCGATGGCCGCGGCGCGCTGAGCGACCTGGGCCCGGCCGCCCCCTGGTCGGCGCGGGCCGGCTGCCGCTGAAGCGCCGCGCCCGTCGCAGGCACCCGGTATGCTGCAACGTCCGCGCACCGACACGAGCCGATCATGATCCAGTTCGACAACATCCCCCGCTCCAAGCTTCCGGACCTGCTGCGCAAGGCCCCGAAAGCCGAGCTGCACATCCACATCGAAGGCTCGCTCGAGCCCGAGCTGATCTTCAAGCTGGCGCAGCGCAACGGCGTCGCGCTGGCCTACCCGAACGTCGAGGCGCTGCGCGCCGCCTACGCCTTCACCGACCTGCAGAGCTTTCTCGACATCTATTACGCCGGCGCCAGCGTGCTGTTGAAGGAGGAAGACTTCTTCGACATGGCCTGGGCCTACTTCGAGCGCGCGGCCGCCGACAACATCGTGCGCGCCGAGCTCTTCTTCGACCCGCAGACGCACACCGCGCGCGGTGTCGACACCGGCATCGTGATCCGCGGGCTGCACCGCGCCTGCCAGCGCGCGCAGTCGGAGCTGCGCATCAGCGCCGACCTGATCCTGTGCTTCCTGCGCCACCTGAGCGAGGAAGAGGCGTTCGCGACGCTCGAAGCCGCGCTGCCGTACCGCGAGCTTTTCATCGGCGTCGGCCTCGACAGCAGCGAGCAGGGCCACCCGCCGGAGAAGTTCGAGCGCGTGTTCGCGAAGTGCGCAGAGCTCGGTCTGCACCTTGTCGCCCACGCCGGCGAGGAAGGGCCGCCGGACTACGTGCGCAGCGCGCTCGACGTGTTGAAGGTCGAGCGCATCGACCACGGCGTGCGCAGCCTCGAAGACCCGGCGCTGGTCGCACGCCTGGCGCGCGAGCGCATTCCGCTGACGGTGTGCCCGCTGTCGAACATCAAGCTCTGCGTGTTCCCGGACCTGTCGCACCACAATCTGCCGAAGCTGCTCGACGCCGGGCTGTGCGCGATGCTCAACAGCGACGACCCCGCGTACTTCGGCGGTTACCTGAACGACAATCTCGTGCAGACCTTCGAGGCGCTGCCGCAGCTCGGTGCGCGCCAGGCCTACCAGGTGCTGCGCAACAGCTTCGAGGCGAGCTTCGTGCCGGCCGAGCGCAAGCAAGCCTGGATCTCGCAGCTCGACACCTTGTTCGATCGCGTGTCGGCCAGCTGAGGGAGCGGCCCGGCGCCGACTGAATCCCATCAGACTAGGGGTAGTGAACCCCGCCGCTCATGCCGATACTGCCGCACCTTTTGCGTGCAAGAAAATCATGAGACAACTGCTCGGCAGCGAGCTGGCAGTCCGGCCGCTCGCATCCGCAGGACCGGATGACGAACCGAAGTGCGAGCTGTTGCGCGCAGGCGCGCCCACCGGATGCCAGGTGTTCGGCGCGGTGCTCGAGGCGGCGATCCTGTGGAACGACCGCACGCTGCTGTTCATGACCGACGGAATTCCCTATGAGGACTTCCTGACCATCCACCTGTTCGACGATCGTCTCTCGCCGCTCGACAGCGCCAGCATCGGCACGATGTTCTCGACCGGATCGTTCTCGCTGCTGCGCCTGGACGAGCCGAATCGGGTGGTCTTCCGCTTCATCGGCGACACCGCCTGGACGGTCGAGCTGCTCGAGCAACCGGTGCTGCAACTGCCACTGCTCGGCGATCCGCCCGGCGTGCAGCGCAGGCTGCGGCTGCAGCGGCATTTCCGGCTGCACACGCAGCCGCGACACCAAGCGGCCTGACGACCCCGGCTTGCGTTCCATCAGTTGTCTGCCCCGGGCGCATCGTCGGCCAGCGCACCCAGCTCCCGCTCAGCAGCAGGCCGATGGTGGGGTGGTCGTGCTCGTTCTTGACCTGCCGGTCCACGGCGGTGAGTAGAAGCCGAGCTGCCCCAGGTGCTCGGGCTTGAACTTGCCGGCCTTCAGCTCGATGACCACGTAGCAGCGCAGCTTGAGGTGATAGAAGAGCAGGTCGATGAAGAACTCGTCGCCGCCCACGTCCAGCAGCACCTGGCGGCCAACGAAGGCGAAGCCCGCGCCGAGCTCCAGCAGAAAGCGGGTCACGTGCCGGACCAGCGCCTGTTCCACCTCGCGCTCCTGGGCGGCGTCGGTCAGGCCCAGGAAGTCGAAGCGGTAGGGGTCCTTCAGCGACTCGCGCGCCAGGTCGGACAGCGGCGCGGGCAGGCGCGCATCGAAATTGGTGATGGCCTGCCCCGCACGGGCGTGCGCCTGGGTCTCGATCTGCATCACCAGCACGTTGCGCGACCAGTTGTGTGCGATGGCCTGGGCGGCGTACCAGCGCCGTTGCTCGGGGTCGGCCAGCTTGTCGAGCAGGGCGAGCTGGTGATACCAGGGCAATTGTGCAAGCACCGCTTGCACGAACTCGGCGTTCGGCCATGCCTGGGCGAACGCGCGCATGTACTTCAGGTTGCGCGGCGAGAAGCCCTTCATGTTCGGAAAGGCCGTGCGCAGATCGTGCGCCAGCCGGTCGATGACTTTCGCGCCCCAGCCCTCGCGGTCTTGCCGCTCGAGAATGTCGCGGCCGATCTGCCAGTACAGCAGCACCAACTCGCGATTGACCGCCAACACCGCCCGCTGCTGCGCGCTGTGGATGCGGGCCTTCAGCTCGGCCAGCCAGTCGGCATAGCCGGCAGGCGGCGGCGTCAGCGAGGCGGGGCGGTCGGTCATGGGTGCGGTAGCACGCAGCAGTGGCTTCAATGCGAGTCCAGCAGCCCCAGCTCACGCATCCGCTCGATCACCCGGTCGGCACACTGCTCCGGTGTCGCCCCCACGGTCTGCAGCCGCAGCTCGGGATGCTCCGGCGCCTCGTACGGCGAGTCGATGCCGGTGAAGTTGGCCAGCTCGCCGCGGCGCGCCTTGCGGTACAGGCCCTTGACGTCGCGCGCCTCGGCCACTTCGAGCGGCGTGTCGATGTGGATCTCGACGAACTCGCCGGGCTCGACCAGGCCGCGCGCCATGCGGCGCTCGGCGCGGAACGGCGAGATGAACGCGGTGATGACGATCAGGCCCGCGTCGACCATCAGCTTGGCGACCTCGGCGATGCGGCGCACGTTCTCGACGCGATCGGCCTCGGTGAAGCCCAAGTCGCGTGACAGGCCGTGGCGCACGTTGTCGCCGTCGAGCAGGTAGGTGTGCTTGCCCATCGCATGCAGCCGCTTCTCCACCAGGTTGGCGATCGTCGACTTGCCGGCGCCGGACAGGCCGGTCAGCCACAGCACCGCCGGCTTCTGATGCTTGTGCGCCGAGCGCGCGGTCTTGTCGACGTCGACATGCTGTACCTGGATGTTGTGCGCGCGGCGCAGCGCGAAGTGCAGCATGCCGGCACCCACCGTGTGGTTGTGGATGCGGTCGATCAGGATGAAGCCGCCGGTCTCGCGGTTGACGTTGTACGGATCGAAGGCCACCGGCCGGTCGAGCGAGACATTGCAGACGCCGATCTCGTTCAAATCCAGCTTCTTCGCCGCCAGGTGCTCCAGCGTATTGACGTTGAGCTTGTACTTCGGCTCGGTGATCGTCGCGTTGACGGTGCGCGGGCCGATCTTCAGCAGGTACGGCCGGCCCGGCAGCATCGGCTCGTCGGCCATCCAGACCAGCGTCGCCTCGAACTGGTCGGCCACTTCCGCCGGCGCCGACGCGGCGGCGATCAGGTCGCCGCGCGAGATGTCGATCTCGTCGGCCAAAGTGAGCGTCACCGACTGGCCGGCGACCGCCTGCTGCAGATCACCATCGGCGCTGACGATGCGCGTCACCGTGCTCTCCCGGCCCGAGGGCAGCGCGCGGATGCGGTCACCGGGCTGCACCGCGCCGCCGGCAATCGTGCCGGCGAAGCCCCGAAAGTCGAGGTTCGGCCGGTTGACCCATTGCACCGGCAGGCGGAAGGCGGCGGCGCGCTGCCGCGTCTCGTCCTGCTCGACCGTCTCGAGGTAGCCCATCAAGGTCGGCCCGTGGTACCACGGCATGTGCGTGCTGGCGCTGAGCATGTTGTCGCCGGCCAGCGCCGACAGCGGCATCGCGACGATGTCGGCCAGCCCGATCTGACCCGCGAAGCCGCGGTAGTCCTCTTCGATGCGGCGGAACGTGCTCTCGGCATACCCAACCAGGTCCATCTTGTTGATCGCCAGCAGCACCTTGCGGATGCCGATCAGCGAGACCAGGAAGCTGTGGCGGCGCGTCTGCGTCAGCACGCCCTTGCGCGCATCGACCAGGATCACCGCGACATCGGCGGTCGACGCGCCGGTGACCATGTTGCGCGTGTACTGCTCGTGGCCCGGCGTGTCGGCGACGATGAACTTGCGCCGCTCGGTCGAGAAGAAGCGGTAGGCCACGTCGATCGTGATGCCCTGTTCGCGCTCGGCGGCCAGGCCGTCGACCAGCAGCGCGAAGTCGATCTCGCCGCCCTGCGTGCCCCACTTCTTCGAATCGGCCTCGACCGCGGCCAGCTGGTCCTCGAACAGCATCTTCGAGTCGTACAGCAGCCGCCCGATCAGCGTGCTCTTGCCGTCGTCGACCGAGCCGCAGGTGATGAAGCGCAGCAGGCTCTTGTGCTCGTGCTGCTTCAGGTAACGCTCGATGTCGGTGGCGATCAGGTCGGAGGTGTGGGCCATCAGAAGTAGCCTTCCTGCTTCTTCTTCTCCATCGACGCCGAGGTGTCGTGGTCGATCAGCCGGCCCTGGCGTTCGCTGGTGCGCGTCAGCAGCATCTCCTGGATGATCGCCGGCAGCGTGTCGGCTTCGGACTCGATCGCGCCGGTCAGCGGATAACAACCCAGCGTGCGGAAACGTACCTTCTTCATCATCGGCGTTTCTCCCGCCTTCAGCGGCAGCCGCTCGTCGTCGACCATGATCAGCATGCCGTCACGCTCGACCACCGGCCGCTCGGCGGCGAAGTACAGCGGCACGATCGGGATGTCCTGCAGGTAGATGTACTGCCAGATGTCGAGCTCGGTCCAGTTCGACAGCGGAAAGACGCGGAACGATTCGCCGGGGCGCTTGCGCGCGTTGTACAGATGCCAGAGCTCGGGGCGCTGGTGCTTCGGGTCCCAGCGGTGCTGTGCCGAGCGGAACGAGAAGATGCGTTCCTTCGCGCGCGACTTCTCCTCGTCCCGCCGCGCGCCGCCGAAGGCCGCGTCAAAGCCGTAGTGATCCAGCGCCTGCTTCAGCCCCTGCGTCTTCCACAGGTCGGTGTGGATCTGCGAGCCGTGCTCGAAGGGGTTGATGCTCAAGCGCTGCGCCTCGGGGTTGCGCCAGACCAGCAGCTCCATGCCGGCTTCGGTCGCCATGCGGTCGCGCAGCGCGTACATGTCGCGGAACTTCCAGGTCGTGTCGACATGCAGCAGCGGGAAGGGCGGCGGCGCCGGGAAGAACGCCTTCTTCGCCAGGTGCAGCATCGTCGCCGAGTCCTTGCCGATCGAGTAAAGCATCACCGGCTTCTCGCACTCGGCGACGACCTCACGCAGGATGTGGATGCTCTCGGCCTCGAGCCGCTGCAAGTGCGTGAGGCGCTGCGATTCAGTCATGGCGTTCGTCACGGAGGGGGCGCGCCGATTCTGGCGCACAATCCGCGCCGCCCAATGATCCCGTGCGCTGCAGGAGCGAAGCCGATGAGTCCGATCCCGATGCCGCTGTCGGCGCTGCTCGACGCCGTCGCGATCATCGTGCGCCAGGCCGAGAGCATCGTGATGGTGGTCTACGGCAGCGAGTTCGTGGTGCGCGGCAAGGACGACAAGTCGCCGGTGACTGAAGCCGACGAGCGCGCCGAGCAGCTGATCACCGAGGCGCTGCGCGCCTTGACGCCGGAGATCCCGGTGATCGGCGAAGAGGCCGTCGCCGCGGGCGTCGCGCCACAGATCGGCGAGCGTTTCTGGCTCGTCGACCCGCTCGACGGCACCAAGGAATTCATCAGCCGCAATGGCGAGTTCACCGTCAACGTCGCATTGATCGAGCAGGGCGAGCCGGTGCTCGGCGTCGTCGGTGCACCGGCCCAGGGGCGCTTGTACGGCGGCGCGCGCGGCGTCGGCGCCTGGGTCGAGGAGGCCGGCGGCATGCGCCAGCCGATCGGCTGCCGCGCGGCGCCCGAGACCGGGCTGACCGTCGTCTCCAGCCGCTCGCATGGCGACGCCGCGGCGCTCGAAGCCTTTCTCGCCGGCAAGCCGGTCGCCGACACGCGCTTCGCCGGCTCGTCGCTGAAGCTGTGCCTGCTGGCCGCCGGCCAGGCCGATCTCTACCCGCGGCTGGGTCCGACGATGGAGTGGGACATCGCCGCCGGGCATGCGGTGCTGGCGGCCGCCGGCGGGACCATCGTCGACCTGCAGGGCGAGCCGCTGCGCTACGGCAAGCCGGACCTGCGCAATCCGCATTTCGTCGCCAGCGGGCTGTGCGCGCCGGCGGCATGACGGCGGCACCCGGCGCTGCGCCGAGCGGCGGACGTTCGCGCGCGCTCGACGTGCTGCGCGGCGCGACGGTCGCGCTGATGATCGGCGTCAACAACCCCGGCAGCTGGAGCGCGCTGTACCCGCCGCTCGCTCACGCCCCGTGGCACGGCTGCACGCCGACCGACCTGGTGTTTCCGTTCTTCCTGTTCGCGGTCGGCAATGCGCTGGCGTTCACGATGCCGGGGCTGCTGGCGGCACCGCCGGCGGTCTTCTGGGCCAAGGTGCTGCGCCGCACGCTGCTGATCTTCGCGCTCGGCTTGTTGCTCAATGCCGCGCCTTTCGCGCGTTGGCAGCCGGACGGGACGCTCGGCTGGCGCGACTGGGAAACGCTGCGCGTGATGGGCGTGCTGCAGCGCATTGCGCTGGCCTGGTGCGCAGCGGCGCTGATCGTGCGCTGCGGCGGCCGGCGGGCAGTGATCCCGGCCGCCGCGGCGCTGCTGCTCGGCTACTGGGCGCTGTGCGTCGCCTTCGGCGCTCCGGGCGATCCGTACAGCCTGCACGGCTGGTTCGGCACCGCGGTCGATCGTGCGCTGCTCGGTGAGTCGCACCTGTACCGCGGCGAAGGTGTGCCCTTCGACCCCGAGGGGCTGGTCAGCACCGTGCCGGCAATTGCGCAGGTACTGCTCGGCTACTGGATCGGCGAGCGGCTGAAGGGCGAAGCACCGTCCGCGGCCGGCGTCGCGCGGCTCTTCACGCTCGCCGCCGGGCTGCTGGTGCTGGCCTACCTGTGGCAGCTGGTGATGCCGTTCAACAAGAAGATCTGGACCAGCTCCTACGTGCTGCTGACGACCGGGCTCGCGGTCGCGCTGCTGGCGCTGCTGGTGCAGCGGCTCGACCTGCACCGGCGCGCGGGTGCGTGGGTGTCGTTCTGCGAGGTCTACGGCAAGAACGCGCTCTTCGTCTACGTGATGAGCGGGCTGATCCCCAGGGTCGACGGCTTGCTGCGCTGGAACGCCGGCAGCACCGAGCAGCCGCGCTGGCTGACGCCGATGGGCTGGGCGGCGCGCGAGCTCTTCGAGCCGATCGCGCCCGACCCGCGCTTCGGCTCGCTGCTGTTCGCGCTGGCGAACGTCGCGGCCTACTGGGCGCTGGCCTGGTGGCTCGACCGGCGCCGCATCTACATCCGCGTCTGAGAAGCTCACAACCCCGTGATCGCGGGCCCACCCAGGCAGGGGGTCGTGCCTGGAGACGCGCTCGCGCCGAGGGAACATCGCGGCCCATGACGCCGTACCACCGCCTGCTGTTGCGAGCCCTCGTCTTCGCCGCCATCATGGCCGCGCTGCCGTACGACGCCGCCGCCGACAACCCGCGTGACGCCGAGCTCGCCGCCCTCGGCCACCAGGCCCGCCTGTGGACCGAGCTCGACCGGCCCGAGCGTGCGCTGGCCAGCTACACGGCGCTGCTGCAGCGCGCGCCGCAGGACAGCGCGGCCTGGCTCGCCCGCGCGCGCCTCTTCGCGCGCCAGGGCGAGCACGCGTCGGCCGCCGCCGACTTCGAGCGCGCGCTGGCGCTCGATGCGTCCGACGCCGAGGCCTGGTACCAGCTGAGCCTCGCCCGCTACGAGCTCGGCCAGCGCGCCGCGGCGATCGAGGCGCTCGAAGCCGCGCTGCAGCGCGCGCCCGCACATGCCGCCGCGTGGGGCCAGCTGGGCGTGCTGCAGCTGCAGGCCCGGGCCTTCGACGCCGCGATCGAGAGCCTCGACACTGCGCTGAAGCTCGACCCGCACGACGGCGATGCGCTGCGCAACCGCGGCAGCGCCTGGCTGCACAAGCGCGACTTCGCGCGCGCCGTCGCCGACCTCGACGCCGCGATCCGCCTCAACCCGCAGGATGCCACCGCGCACGGCAACCGCGGCATCGCCTTCACCCGCCAGGCCGAGTTCACCCGCGCGATCGCCGATTTCGATGCCGCACTGCAGCTGCAGCCGGACAACGCGGTGCTGCACTTCAACCGCGGCGTCGCGTTCGAAGCGCGCGGCGACTGGGCGCCGGCGCTCGCCAGCTACGACGCGGCGCTGCGCCTGCAGCCGGGGCTGACACCGGCGCAGCAGCGCCGTGATGCGGCCGTGCGCCAACTGCATCAGCGCAAGCGCGCCGGCTGAAAGCCTGCCCCACCGCCGCAGACAATGCGGCCATGAGTCCTTCCCCCGCCGCCCTGCGGCCGGCCGAGCTGCAGCTGGCCTACGCGCTGGTCTTCATCACGCCGGCGCTGTGGAGCGTCAACTACCTGGTTGCGCGCTGGGCGCCCGGCGTCATCGCGCCGCATGCCCTGGCCTTCGGCCGCTGGAGCATTGCCGCGCTGCTGCTGGCCGCGCTCAGCTGGCGCGAGTTGCGCGACAAACGGCAGCTGATCCGCGCCGAGGCCGGCCGCTTCATCGTGCTCGGAGCGCTGGGCATGTGGGTCTGCGGCGCCTTCGTCTACATCGGCGGGCGCAGCACCTCGGCGATCAATATCGGCCTGCTGTATTCCGCGGCGCCGGTGCTGATCGCGCTGGCTTCGGCGCTGTGGCTGCGCGAACGGCTTGGGCCTTTGCAGGCGCTCGGCGTCGCGCTGTCGCTGGGCGGCGTGCTGCACATCCTCTGCCGTGGCGACTGGGCGGCGCTGGCGCGGCTGCAGATCAATCCGGGCGATGCATGGGTGGCGATCGCCGTGGTCTGCTGGGCCGCCTATTCGCTGCTGCTGCGTGCCTGGCCATCGGCCTTCGGCGCCACCGCGCGGCTGGCGCTGATCGCCGCCGGCGGCCTCGTCGTGCTGCTGCCGTTCACGCTCTGGGAAGCGCTGGCCTGGCTGCCGACGCGGCCCTCATGGCAGGCCGCCGGCCTGGTGCTGGCGGCCGCGCTGCTGCCCGGTGCGGCGGCCTACGGCGCCTATGCCCACATGCAGCGCGTGCTCGGTGCGGCGCGCGTCGGCGTCGTGCTGTACCTGGGGCCCCTGTACAGCGCGCTGATCGGCTGGAGCGTGCTCGATGAGCGCATCGAGCCCTTCCACGGGCTCGGTGCGCTGCTGATCCTGCCGGGGATCTGGCTCTCGACGCGCCGTTGAGCCCGGCTCAGCGCTTCGGGTCCTTGACGATGCGCAGGTAGGGCTTCGGCGCCTTCCAGCCGCCCGGGAACAGCTTCTTCGCGTCCTCGTCGGAGACCGAGCCGGCGATGATCACGTCCTCGCCCGGCTTCCAGTTCACCGGCGTCGCCACCTTGTGCGCGGCGGTCAGCTGCATCGAGTCGACGACGCGCAGGATCTCGTCGAAATTGCGGCCGGTCGTCATCGGGTAGGTCAGCATCAGCTTGATACGCTTGTCGGGCCCGATCACGAACACCGAGCGCACGGTGGCGTTGTTGGCGGCGGTGCGGCCCTGCGAGCTGCCGGGCTCGTCGGCCGGCAGCATGTTGTAGAGCTTGGCCACTTCGAGGGTCGGGTCGCCGATCATCGGGTACTTCGGCAGGTGCCCTTGAGTCTCCTCGATGTCCTGCGCCCAGCGCTGGTGGTCGTCGACCGGGTCGACGCTCAGCCCGATCAGCTTGGTGTTGCGCCGGGTGAACTCGGGCTCGATGCGCGCCATGTAGCCCAGTTCGGTGGTGCACACCGGCGTGAAGTCCTTCGGGTGCGAGAACAGGATCGCCCAGCTGTCGCCGATCCACTGGTGGAAGCTGATCGGACCCTGGGTGGTCTGCGCGGAGAAGTCGGGGGCGATGTCGTTGATGCGCAGGGACATGAGAGGCTCCTTGGTGATTGATGGAAAAGAGCTTAGGCCAGCGGCGCGCGGCCGCAAGCCGTTCCCCCTAGCAGTGACAAATGCAACCAGGCACTGCGGCGTGTGTCCGCCTCCGCCTGATCGGTCGCGCCGCCTTACGTTGCGCAAACATTGCCGCGCGCGGAGCGCTCAGCATCCCCCGATGCGCGACTTCGAGCACTCGACCCTGTGGCGGATCAGCGCGTTCGATCGCCTGCGCGCCAGCGAGCCGGACGGCTCGCCGACGCTGCTGCCGACGACCCTGCTGGCCGATCTCGACCAGCTGCAGCGCGACCCGGCCAACGACGACGTGCTCGAGGTCGTCGCTGCCTGCCTGCGCCACCGCGAGCCGGCGCTGCTGTACCTGGCGCACGCGCCCTTCGTCTGGCCGGTGACGCTGTTCCCGCAGCAGTGGCTCTACCACTCGCCGCACGAGGCGACGACGCTCGGCGATGCCGGCGAGCTGGCGCACCTGAAGCTGATCGTCGCCGAGCGCCCCGGCGTGCGGCCGCCGGGACACTGGATGTTCGAGCGCGTCGCAGCGGTCGAGAACTACCGTCCGCTGCGCCCGCTGCTGTGGACGCTGGCGCTGCAGGGGCCGCGCCGGACCTTGCTCGGCGAGATCGGCGGGCGCGCCGCCTATCGGCTGACCAGCGGCGGGGTCGGCGAACGCCCGTCGACCGGCGGCGCGCTGGCCTCGGCGATGCAGCGGCTGCGCCAGGACGCCGCGTCGCTGCGCGACATCGCCAGCTGGCCCGGCATGAGCCTGGAGCGCGCCAGCCGGCTGCTCAACGCGCTGTACCTGACCGGCGGGCTGATGGTCACGCGCAGCCACCCGGCGGCGCGCGACGAGCCGGAGCAGCCGCGCGCGCCGGGCGGGCGGCACTAGCCAGCGCTTTCGGCCATCCCCGCACACAGCGCTTGACCTTCGTTTAACTAAGTTGTTAAATGAAGGCATGCCAGCGGCCACCGACCTCGACACCACCTTCGCCGCACTCGCCGACCCGACGCGGCGCGCGATCCTCGCGCGGCTGGCGCTGGGCGAGACCCACGTCGGCGACCTGGCGCAGCCGTTCCCGATCTCGGCGCCGGCGATATCACGCCATTTACGCGTCCTCGAGGACGCCGGGCTGATCGAGCGCGAGATCGATGCGCGCTGGCGCATCTGCCGGCTGCGCCCCGGCGCGCTGCGCGCCGCGCACGACTGGCTGTCGCAGTACCGCGCTTACTGGGAACAAAGCCTCGACCGGCTGGCCGAGCTGCTGGAAGAACCCGGCGCGCGCCCCAACGCCTCGCCGCCGCCTGCCCAGGCGGGGCGCCGCAATCCGTGCACGCCGCGCACGACCACCACCAAGACGAGGAAACCGCGATGAACGCACCGAACGAAACCTTCGAGCTGACGCTGACCCGCTTCATCCGCGCGCCGCGCGAGAAGGTGTACGACGCCTTCGTCACGCCCTCGCTGATGGCGGCCTGGAACTGCCCGCGCGGCATGGTGGTCGAGGCCAGCGCCGAGGCCCACGTCGGCGGCGCCTACCGGCTGCAGATGCGTGCCCGCGACGGTACGCGCTTCGAGGTCAACGGCCACTACGTCGAGCTCAAGCGCCCGGAACGCCTGAGCTACACCTGGACCTGGGCAGGCGGCGGCCCCATGCCCGAGGGGCTGCAGACGCTGATCGAGGTCGAGCTGATCGCCCGCGACGGCGGCACCGCACTGACCATGCGCCACAGCGGCTTCCCGACCGCCGCGCTGCGCGATTCGCACACCCACGGCTGGACCGGCTGCCTCAACAAGCTCAACGACCTGCTCGACCCCGAGGGCACCGCCGGCACGCTGACGCTGCTGGGCGATCCGCGCAGCAGCTACGTGCGCACCGCACGGATGGCTTTCGCCGAGAAGGGCGTCGCAATCACGCTGAAGCCGCTGGCGCCGAATGCGCCGGAAGTGGTGGCGGTGCACCCGTTCGCGCGCATCCCGGTGCTGCTCGACGGCCCGACGGCGATGTGGGAAACGCGCGCGATCCTGCAGTTCGCCGACGAGTCCTTCGGCGACAGCCTCACGCTGACCCCCGGCCGCATCAGCGACCGCGTGGCCTGCGAACAATGGGTCAGCGCGGTCAACTGCTACCTCTACGACACGATGGTCAGGCGCTACGTGCTGCCGTACATCTTCCCGAAGGGCGAGGGCGACCGGGCGGTGATCGAGCGCGCGGTCGCCGAGATGCCGGCGCAGCTCGCCGCGCTGGAGCGCGCCTACGAGCGCAGCGACACGCTCGCCGGGCAGAGTGTGTCCTTCGCCGACCTGTTCGTCGCGCCGATCCTCGCCTATGTCGAGCGGTTCCCGGAAGGCAAGCAGCTGCTCGGCGACATGCCCAACATCCGCCGCGCGCAAGCCGTGATGCGCCAGCGGCCGAGCTTCATTGCCACCGATCCGCAGGCGCGTTGATTGCCGCATCCGACCTCCCCGACCGAAAGGCTGCACGATGGATACCACGCCTTATCTGCCCGGCAAGTTCGTCTGGTTCGAGCACGTGTCGAACGATCTTGCGAAAGCGCGCGCCTTCTACGAGCCGCTGTTCGGCTGGCACACCGAGGCCATGCCGATGGAGGGCCGCAGCTACCAGATGCTGATGAACGGCAACGGCGGCATCGGCGGCCTGCGCGAGGCCGATGCCGGCGTACCGAACCACTGGATCAGCTACCTGTCGGTCGAGGATGTCGATGCGCGCTTCAAGGCGGCCACCGCCGCCGGCGCGAAAGCGCTGCAGCCGCCGACCGACTTTCCGCCGGTCGGCCGCGGTGCCGGCCTGACCGACCCGACCGGCGCGGCGTTCTGCCTGTGGCGCAGCAACGGCGGCGACATGCCCGACCACAAGGAAACGCCCGCCGGCAACTTCGTATGGAACGAGCTCTGGACGCCCGACGACCAGAAGGCCTTGTCGTTCTACGAAACCTGCTTCGGCTACACGCACGACGCGATGGAGATGGGCCCGGACGGCACCTACTACATCCTGAAGAGCGTGGACGGCACGGCCCGCGCGGGCCTCGCGAAGATGCCCGCCGGCACGCCGCCGATGTGGCTGCCCTACGTGCGCGTCGCCGATTGCGACGCGACCCTTGCGAAGGCGCAGGGCCTGGGCGCGCAGAAGGTGCTGATCCCGCCGCACGACATTCCGGACGTCGGCCGCATCGCCGCGCTGATCGATCCGCTGGGCGCGCCGATCGCGATGATCACGCCGGCGCCGATGTAGCCGCGCGCGCCATCGATCCCTCCGCGCCCGCGGCCTTATAGTGGCCGCGAAGCGGGGGACGCACGCGTGCCGCAAGTTCTGCTGAAGACCAACCCGGAGGCCGGCGCCGCGCTGCAGTCGCAAGGGCGCCCGCTGAGCGCCGCCCACGAGGCGATTGCCGGCACGCTGCGCAGCCAGCTCGGCTTCAACCACGCAGAGTTCCTGGCCGCGCCGCGGGTCGCGCGCGACGGCTCGATCAGCTGGGTCACCGGCCTGGTCGGCACGGTGACGCCGGCCGCCGAGCTGCCCGCCGCCGAACGTGATCGCCTGCTGCAGCGCGCCGAGCGGCTGATCGAGGACATCCTCGGCCTCGCGCGCAAGCTGCGCACCGAAGGCGGCGCATCGGCTGCCAGCGCCGAGCTGCTCGAGCAGGCGGTGAAGACGCCCGGCAGCGGCGCCGAAACGCTGCTGCCGTGGCTGTATGGCGTCGGCGGCAAGCCGGTGCTCACGATGTGGGGGCATGCGGCGCCGGGCACGGTGGTGGCGCCGGTCGTGCCGCCGGTGGTGCCCGCGGCCGCGCCGGTCTCCGCTGCCGCCGCAGCAGCAGAACCGAATCTTGCCGCCGCACCGCCCGTCGTGGCGGCGGCCCCGGTCGCTGCTGCCGCGGCCGCCGCGCCCGATCGCCGCGCCTGGCTGGTCTGGCTGATGTGGGGCCTGCTCGGCCTGCTGCTCGCCGCGGCCTTGCTGTTCGGCCTGAAACGCTGCGACGCGGCAGGCAGCCCCTCGCTCGACGACGAGATCGCGCGCACCGAGGCGCGCAACCGCGCGCTCGAGGAAGAGGTTGGCCGCATGGCCCGGCGCGACCCGCGCTACGCCTGCGTGCGTGAAGACCCCCCGCCGCCGCAGCCGGCCGCGTCGGTGTCCGATGCGACACCGACGCCTCCGCCCGAGCCACCGCCCTCGGCGCCGACGCCGCCGAGCCCGCTCGACAACCTGAAGCGCCGCGTCGCCGATGCCGGCCAGAACTGCGAGCGCCTGACCGAGATGCTGAAGAAGGAGCCGCTGCTGCAGGGCTCGGGCGGCGAGGCCGGCGCGATGAAGCAGGAGATCCAGCGCACGCTGCAATCGCCGGCCTGCCGCGAGAAGGCGATCCGCGAAGCGAAGAACCTGTGCCCGGGCCAGCGCCCGGCGGAGCTGGCGCCGGAGTTGGTGATCGTCTTCGATGCCTCGGGCTCGATGCGCTATTCGCTCAACGTCAGCGAAGAGGACATCAAGCGCAACGAAGGGGCCGCCGCGGTCGAGGGGCTGTTCCGGCAGTTCGGCATGAAGATGCCGCCCGGCCAGTCGAGCGCCGACCACCTGATGCGCGAGCCGACGCGCATGACGGTGGCGCGCCGCGCGACGCATGCACTGGTGCAGCGCGTACCGTCCGACATGAGCATCGGCCTGGTGATGGTCGACGAATGCCCGGCCGCGCGGCCGCAGGGCTTCTTTCCGCCGCCGCGGCGCGGTGAATTGCTGTCGCGCATCCAGGGCATCGAGCCGCGCAAGGGCACGCCGCTCGCCGACGGCATTGCCAAGGCGGCGCAGATGGTCGACGGCAGCAAGCGCGAGGCGCTGATCGTCGTCGTCTCCGACGGCACCGAGAGCTGCGGCAACGACCCCTGCGCCGTCGCCGCGCAGCTGCGGGCGAGCAAGCCGCGCGTCAAGGTCAACGTCGTCGACATCACCGGCACCGGCGCCGGCAACTGCGTCGCGCAGGCCACCGGCGGCAAGGTCTTCACCGCGCGCAATGCCGACGAGGTGGCGGCGATGACCAGCCGCGCGGCACAGGAAGCGATGGGGCCGGAGAACTGCCGCAAGCCATGAAGCTCGCACGGCTGGCCTGGCTGCTGGCAGCGCTGATGCTGCTGCCGCTGGCCGAAGCCGCGCCCGGCGACCCGAACTGCCCGCGCCCGCCCAACGTGCCACCCGGCGCCCGTTACTCGTGCCCGACGCGCACGCAGACGCAGCAGCCCGGCGAGCCGCCGACGAACCATCCCGGCGGGCAGAAGGGCCGCGGCGGTGATGTCTTCAACAGCACTGGCTCACCGCCCACCTCGCCACCGACAGACCGCGGCGACCCGAACGCCCGATCGGTGCACTGCCAGATCGAGCACGACGGCAAGTGCCACTGCGGCCCGCGCCGCGCCGGCACCGGCCGCAACCGCCCGTGCCGCGACCATGGCACCGCCGCCGACACCGTCGCGGTCTTCAACTACATCTACTTCAACGGCATCAACACGCCGATGGGCCACAGCGCCTCGAGCGGGCGCGGCACCTACCTGTGGGACTACCACATGATCGGCAACAACCTGCTCGACCTGCACCCGGGCAAGCGCTCGGGCCACCCGAAGACGCCGCAGGACGGCAACGCCTACCGGCAGCCGGTGCGCGTGGCCGACGAGCTCGACCAGCTGGTCGACATCGGCCACAACTACTCGGGCACCGATGTGCGCGCGGTCGACATGGTCAAGTCCTTCTGCAGCGGGCCGAAGGCGCACGGCCCCGGCATGGAGGAGATGCGCAGCTTCTTCTGCAGCGGCGTCGGCCAGAAGCTGGCGGACTTCGTCGACTCGAAACGCGCCAGCGGCTTCTTCGGCATGGCCGCCGGCGACATCTTCGAATGTGTGATGCAGGCCCACGGCGTGCCGGTCGACGGCCGCTTCAAGCCTGGCGGCAACATCGAATGGACCGCCAAGCTCGACGAGGTGCAGCGGGTGGTGAAGACCATCTACGACACGCTGAACCGCGAGAAGCAGAGCACTGCGAAACCGAAGCGCAAGCACCACTTCATCATCATCGGGCACTCGCAGGGCAACTTCTTCGCCGAGGCCACCGGCTGGTACCTGATGAGACACAGCCGCGCGCTGTTCAACGAGCGCATTGCCATCCACGCCTTCGCGTCACCGACCAGCTACGACGCGATCGACGACCCGGCGTGGAAGGTCAAGCGCTTCCGATACCTCACGCGCGAGGACGACGCGATCGTCGCGCTCGGCAAGATCGCGCTGCCGGGGCAGAAGGTGCCGCTGCCGGCGAATGCCGAGACGCTGTGGGGCTGGCCGGTCGACAACCCGATCTTCATGCTGGCCGATGTGGTCTCGCTCGGCCCGCCGCCGGAGTGCAACTGCCCGGGCTCGAACGGTGCGCTGTACGGCCCGGCGATGAATTCGCACCTGCTCGACAACTACCTGACCGACCCGCCGATGACCGAGCCCGGGCACGTGCTGAACCGCACCGTGCTCGACCGCATGCACTGGCAGGCGTCGCCGCGCACGCGCTCGGTGCTGGGCGAGGCGCGGCGCAACATCGTCGAGCTGAAGGCGAGCCTGCTGCGCGTCGAGATCAAGTGATTCCGAAAATGGGAGCTGCGGCGACGCCAAGGGCTGCCCAAAGCAGCGGTAGAGGCCTGCGTTCTGCCCCGGGGCGCGCAACCAGAGAGGAGTCGGAGTGAACTGCCATGAATCGATCGCCTTGGTTTCGCTCCTCGCATTGGGCGGCGCCTGCGCAAGCCTCCCCGAAGGTGGCAATTGCCTGCGTCCGAATGAAGACGTCCCGGTCGCGAATCTGATCGGACTGTCTACTGGAGGGTCCATCGCCAGCCCCTTCGGAAGCTTCATCTACGTCAAGAAGGGCACTTCCAGCTGCGCAGTCCGATTCACTGATTGGTGTCGCGGCGGAGATCAGAGGAGTCCGTCTGCGTTCACGAATGGGTTGGAGTCCGTTTCGCAGGGGTACGTCATCTATCATCAAGCGGATGGGAGTGCCGACTTCAAGCGTAGCAATGTCACGGCATTGAGCGGAAGGGTCTCGCAAGTGCCGAGCCGTGGATTTGGGTGGCATGGCTCGGGCTCCGATGCCAACAACGTCTACATTGCGTGTGGCGATGAGAAGATTGTTTGGTTGCCCCCGCACTACCTGTCGTTCGTTACGAAGAAGCCGAAAGGCATCGGCTATGACCCCGAACTGTTACTCGCCCCGACCGCGATATCGGATCCCAAAATGATCAATTTCGGAGATCCAAGGTTGCAATGGTTCAGTCCTTCTCGAGTGGGGTGGCCGGCTCCTGTAGAAAACCTGGTACGCGAGTAGCGTCGGGTGCCAAGCTCGGAGACCACGGCAAGTCGGCTGGCCGCTCGTTTTATCGGCCATCACTTCCCGCTCATCTGCGCCAACGCGGCTTCGAGATCCCGCTTGCGCTTCTCCAGCTCGGCCATGCGCGCCTGTTTCGCGGCGTCGGCCTTGGCATCGGGCGCGGCCACTGCCGAGCCCTTGTTCTGCAGGTCGATCTCCTGCGTCTCGCTGCGGATGCCGTCGAGCTGCCGCTTGAGCTGGTTGTAGCGCTCCTGGCTGATGCGCTTTGCCTTCAAGGCCTCGGTCAGCGACTGGTCCTGGCGCTTCAGGTCGGCCTCGACACGCGCGATGCGGTCGTTCATCGCGGCGATATCGGCGCGGCGCTTCTGCGAGGCGCTGCTCAGCTCGGTGTTCCTGGCCTGAGCGCTTTCCAGATCCTGGCGCGCGGCGGCCTTCTCCTGGTCCATGCGGCCGCCGGGGGCGTTGTCGCGCTTGGTTTCCATGTAGGTGCAGCCGGCCACCAAGGCCAGCAGCAGCGGCATCGGGCGGAAGAGGTGGGCGTTCATGCGCGCGAGACGGCCAGCGCCCGGTTGTATTCGCGGATGTTGCGTTCGAGCTGCGCCACCTGGCGGTCCATCGCGGCGATCTCGTCGTCGAGGTTCTTTCGCGCCGGGCCGGTGCCCTGGAACTTGGCGGCGGCCTGCTTGTAGTCGTCGCGCGTGGTCTTGGCCTGCTTCAGCGTCTCGTTCATCGACGCGATGTTGTTCTCCTCGCGCCGGCGCGCCGCGTCGGCATCGGCCACGGTGATGCGCTTGGCGGCCAGGTCGGCCTTCATCGACGCCAGCCGTTGCTGCCCGTCGGCCAGCACCCGGCCCGACGAATCGAGGTAGGCCTGCATGTCGCGGTTGTCGGCCTTCACGTCGTCGGCGGTGGACTGGATCGCCGCGATCTCGTTGCGGTTGTGCTTGCGCAGCTTCTCTTCACGGTAGGCATCGGCCCCCACCAGCGCGCCGGCGCCGGCGGCACAGGCGATTGCGCTGTTGCGCACGTTGGTGCGGGAGCCGCCGGTGGCCTTGGCGATCAGGCCGCAGGCCGCGGCGCCGAGCGCCGCGCTGACGATCACCGCCTCGATGACCGACTTGCGCGCGCGCTCCTCGTCTTCGCGCATGCGCTGCTCGTTGGCGGTCAGCGGTGGCCCGCCGGTCTGCTCCGCCTGCCGCGGGCTGGTCTTGCAGCCCGCGCCACCCAACGCCATCACCACCGCCAGCGCGATGCAGGACGCGCGTTGCGGCCATTGATTGGTCATGGGACCCCCTTGGCGCTGCGCGCCGTCCCCCCGCGGGGGAGCACCCGCCTCCGGGCGGCCGTTCGTCGTGTTCATAGTTTGCCCAGATCGTTTGCGAGCGCCGTCTTGTCGATCGGCTTGCCGGTGCGCACGCCGAGGCTGTAGCGCACCACCAGGTCCACGAGAGGTCCATAGCCGGGCACTTTGCGTGCCTCGAACTCGCGCTTCAGGATCTCCCCCTGCGCGCTGATGCTGGCCGTCGGGAAATCTAAGCCGACCTGTTTGAGGGTGTCAATCAGGTAGTTCAGGTTCGCATCCAGCGCATCCTTGCTGGCCGCGAGGTTGCTGCGGAAGGGTGCCTTCATGTCTTCGGGCATCGGCCCGGCGATCGTGCTCTCCAGACTCTTGATCTTGCCGCGGTCCTCGATGACCTTGCGCGCGAGGTAGGCACCGACGCGCACCTCGCTCTTGGCCGAGCGGTCGCGCTGCTCGTTGCGGGCCTGGATGTTGGCCTTGATGACGCCGCCGACGCCTTCGATGCGCGACTTCAGCGCCGGATCGTTGACGGCCTTGGCGAGTGCCTCGACTTCCTTGACCGGATCGGCCAGCGCCTGCGCCGCCGCGCCCGTGCCGCCGCCGGGCGGTGACTGCGCCAGGTTGCCCCACAGCGTGCGCACCGCGTTCAGCCGCGCCGGCGTCGGCAACGAAGCCGGCACGACCACCAGCCGAAAGCCGGTGGTCTTCTCGCGCCGCTCGCCGTTCTTGTCGACCGGCGGCGATTCGATGCGCGCCGCGGCGCGGATGTCCGCGGCCGGCGTGCGGTAGTCGCCGCCCTTGACGGTGTAGCCGCCGGCCTGGCCGTGCAGCCGCGAATGCTTGTTGAGGCGGAACGGATCGAGCACGAATTCGCCGGCGTTGCCCAGCATGTCGTGCAGCCCGAGCGGATTGGGCTTGAGCAGCCCGATCACGTTGAGCTCGTTGTTCGACGACTCGGTGCCGGCGTACCAGACGTAGCGCTGCATGCCTTCGGCCATCGGAAACGCGGTCTGCTCGAACACCGTTTCCTGCACCGCGATGCCGCCGCGCGCAGCGAACTCCCACTCTCCTTCGGTCGGCAGCCGCACGAAGCCGGGCGTGCCTTCGTCACTGGGCATCTTCGCGGCCGCGTTCTTCGCCAGCCAGTCGGCGTAACGGCCGCTGAAGAAGACCGCCTCGGTCCAGGTCAGCGAGGTCTTCGGCAGCCGGTGGTCCTCGGTCGGCGCCTTGCAGGTGCCCGACAGCGCGTCGTACTGGGCCTGCGTCACCTCGTATTTGCCGATCAGGTAGTAGCGCTGGTTCTTGGCCTTCGGATCGGCGAAGCCGCCGGCGACGTAATCGGTGCGCGTGGCCTCGGCATAGCCGAAGCGCGCCTCGGCGTTGCCCAGCTGCACGCGGCGATCGTCGAGCGGATCGGCGCTCGGCACGTTGACGCGGCGAAAGGCCATCGAGCCGCCGCAGGGCATCGGCAGCACGACGTCGTCGGCGGCCGCCACGGGGTTGAACTGCGTTGCCGGCCACGGCGCCTGCGCCCACGCGCTGCTGAGCCCGCCGGCCAGCATCACGGCCGCCTGCGCCCACGACCCCACCCACGACCTACTGTTCCCGAAGCTCATCCGCCGCCTCCACTGTCGATGCCCGCCAGCCGCCCCACAGCGCCGGCAGCAGCGACACGATGATCGCAGCCGCCGCGCCGGCGAGCATGTCCACTGCATTCAAACGCACCGCGCTCTCGCCGGTTGCCAGCTGGGTCGCGAAATACCGGTTCACGGCCAACGCCGCGGCGCCGTACAACACCAGCGCAAGGATCGCGCCGACCAGCGCGACGACGACGGCCTGCAGCCCCGGCAGCGCGATCAACCAGCCGCGGCCATGGCCGGTGAGCTTGAGCAGCGCATGGTCGCGCCGCTTGCGCTTGAGCGTGGCCACCTGCAGGGCGACCAGCGCAATCGCCGCGCCAGCCAGCGCCGCGCTGCCGATCAGCGACAGCACGCCGCGCAGGTTGCGCTGCAGGCCGAGCGTGGCTTCGATCTCGCGGGCGCGGGTGCGCGTCGACACGCCTTCATTTTCCAGGCGCGCCGAGATCGCCGCGACCTCGCGGATCGACGTCGCGTAGAGCCGGAAGCGCGCATGCGCCGTGCGTTGCGGCGGCGCGCCGTTGCCGGTGGGCCCGAGCGCGGGCACGAGGTAACCGTCGCGCCAGGCCTCGATCGCTTCCAGCAGCGGCGGCGGCGCCAGTGCGGCGATGCCGTCGGAGGCCGCCAGCGGCAGCACCGCGGCGAGCGTGACCTCGAGCGCAGCGGTCTCCTTCTGCCCGTCACGCTGGCGCTCCATCGGGATCGTCAGCGTGCGGCCGGGCGCGGCCGCCAGCTTGCGCGCGGCTTCGGCGCTCAGCACCAGCGATCGGCCGCTCGGCGCGGGCAGGCCGGCGAGCAGCGGATCACCCGCCGCGGTGGCGCGCAGCTCGGGCGTGATCGGCGCCGGTGCGCCGTCGTTGATCAGCTCGACCAGCGCGGCGGCCGAGCGCACCGAGGGCATCACGAAGGCGACCTCGGGCCAGGCCCGCACGCGGGTGAACCAGGCATCGTCGAAACGCGCCTGGCCGGTGCTCTCGGGTTCGATCAGGCGCATCAGCGGGTCGCCGTCCTGGCGGGCGATCAAGGCGCCGATGACGCCGCGCTCCAGGCCCCACAGCGTCCACAGCGGCGCCAGCGTCGCGGCGAGCACGCAGGCAGCGCACAGGGCGAGCCCGCGCTCGTGCCACAGCTCGCGCCATGCCAGGCGCAGCAGGGGCGCGAAACGCAGCGCGGGCAGGGCAACCGCGGCTTCGCTCATGCCGGCTCCAACACCATCACGCCCTGCGCCCCGGCCGCGAGCCGCCGCATCGGCACCCGACGGCTGGCCAGCAGCGCGACATCGTGGGTGACGATGACGACTGCCGCGCCGTCCTCGCGCGCCAGCGCCAGCAGCAGATCGAGCGCCGGCCCGGCATGGTCGGCGCCGAGCGACGCGGTCGGCTCGTCGGCCAGCACCAGCGCCGGCTTGTGCGCCAGGGCCCGCGCGATGGCCACCCGCTGGCGCTGCCCGATCGACAGCTGCGCCGGCAGGCGCCGCTCCAGCCCCTGCAGCTCCAGCCGCTGCAGCAGCCGGTCGATCAGTTCATCGTCGCGCCAGCCGAGCAGGTCCTGCCCCAGCCGCACGTTCTCGAGCAGCGGCAGGCTGGGCAGCAGCCCGCCGGTCTGCAGCACGACGCCGACGTGCTGGGCGCGCAAGGCCGTGCAGCGGTCGACATCCCGCTCGCGCCACAGCGCCAGCACGTCCTCGCCCATCAACTCGAAGTGCCGCGCCACCGACGGCGGCCGCAGCAAGGCCAGCACATCCAGCAGCGTGCTCTTGCCGCAGCCCGACGGCCCGGTGATCGCCAGCACTTCGCTTCGATCGAGCTGCAGCGTGTCGACGGCCAGCGCAAACCCGCCCGCATCGCCTGCGCGGCGGTACAGCAGGCCTTCGACGCGCAATACCGGCATCGCGAGCCGCCCTACGGCAGCGAGTCGATCGGCACCGGGAACACCTTGTCGCCATCGGCCGCGCCGGGGTTCAGCGCCACCCAGCGGTCGACGTCGTCGTGGTAGCGCTGGTACAGCACCGCCAGCCCGCGCAGGTTGTCGATCACCGCCTGGCGCTGCCCGGTGCTCATGCCGGCCCAGTCGGACAGCGGCATGCTCATCACCGGGCTCTGGTAGGGCAGGCCGTCGAGGAACTCGCTCATCAGCCCGGCCTGCTCGAGGTTGCGCGCCTTGCCCTGCGCGAGCTGCGAGGCATCGCGCCCCAGCGCCACCGCGGCGCTGCGCAGCTGCTCGAAGACGCTGGTCGGGTCGAGCTGCGTCTTGTCGTAGGCATCGGCCAGGCGGCGCACCAGCGCCTGCAGGTCGGAGAGCTGGTTCTTGGTCACCAGCACGCGCACGCCGAAGGCCGCAATCTCGCGGTTGCGCACGTCCCGGTCACAGGCCCAGGCCTCGTACATCGGCGGCGCCTTGATGCCCTGCTCGCGGCCCAGGTAGGCCAGCACCATCGCGCGGCCGACCGCATCGATGCTGGCCTGCAGCGGATCCCCCGGGGCCGGTGCAGCAGCGGGGGCGGGACCCGGCGCCGGCGCCGCGGCCTGCAGCGCCTTCTGCGGCGTCTTGACCTGCTCGACCAGCGCATTGGCCATGCGCTTCACGTCGGCCTCGAAGCGCGCCGGGTCCCCCGCCTCGACCGGGAAATACAGCGGCCCGCGCCCCGGCCAGTCGCTCAGCCGCTTGTACTGCGCCTCGGCGATCGCATGGTCGTTCTTGCCCTCGCTGGTCTTCAGGTGCATCACGTACAGCGCAACGCCCTGCGCCTGCGCCCGCGCGCGCATCTGCGCCGTGTTCAGCTTGCTGCTGGCCAGCGGCGAATTGCCTTCGCGCGCGCTGGCATCGGTGATGAAGACGACGTAGCGGCCGCCGAAGCGCTGCCAGGCGATCTTCGACATCGCGGCATCGAGCGCGGCATACGCGTCCTCGGCATAGGCGCGCGTCGAGCTCGGCGTGGCCTTGACCTGCTGCAGCGCAGCGATGAACTGCTCGCGCGTCGACACCTGGTTCGGATCGGCGAACACCTTGAACAGGTAGTCGACGCCTTTGGTCTTGGCCGGATCGTCCTGGAACGCGACCACGCCGAAGCGGATGCGCGTGCCGAGCTTGGCACCCTCGGCCTGGCGCAGCACCTCTTCCATCGCCGCGCGCGTGCGGTCGATGTAGGGCTGCATCGACGAGCTGGCATCGATCACGAACACGACGCCGCTGTTGAAGTTGGCGATGCCTTCGTTGCCTGCAGCGGCGGAGGCCGGTGGCGGGGCCGGTGCATTGGCCGGCGGCGGCGCATCGCGCGTGATCGAGGCCACCTTGACCAGCCGCGTGTTGTGGCCCGACTTCAGCCGCGTGCTCTGCGCTTCCAGCACCGGCAGCAGGTAGAAGCTCTTCGAGATGTCGACCACCTTGTCGGGCTCGGCGGCGATCACCGGGCTGGCCGCACCGAGCGTGCCCTTGGTGCTGATCTCCTTCAGCAGCTTGCTGGTCTCGCCGGCCGGGTCGGCCGCGTTGACATGGCCGACCAGCGATTCGCGGTCGCGGAAGAACAGCACCCGCTCGCGCGAGGTCGGCGACGCGAAGGCCAGCGTGATCATGTGGCGCCACGGCACGCTGTCGGTCTCGGCGAGCCAGCCGTCGGTCTTGCCGTCGCTGCCGGCGCCGACCAAGAGCCACGGCTTGCCGCCGGCGCTGCCGCGCTCGTAGACATGGAACAGCGTGAAAGGCGCCAGCGCCTTGGCGCCGGCCGCACCGGCCTGCGCCGCGATCGACGCGCCGGGGCGCGTCAACACCTTCTGGTACAGCGTCTTCTTGCCGTCGATCAGCAGCGGCTTGCGCGCCTGCGCGCGGGCAGGGGCTGACCACCACGGCGCGGTGGTGGCGAGGGCGAGCAGGGGGAGGAGGGGGCGGCGTCGCATCGGAGGTCGAGTGTCGCGCCTGGCGGATCGCTGCGACCGTGGCCTAAGTCAACTCGTTCAAGGGGCCGGAGCCGCCAACGCCCGACTCAATCGGCCAGCGCAGCCAACGCCCGCTTCAGTTGGCCAGCGCAGCCTTGGCCTGCGCGTGCCCCGCATCAGCGGCTTTCTTCAGCCACATCTGCGCTTTCTCGGGCCCGTCGGCCTCCTCGGTGCGGCCGAGCTTCAACAGCATGCCGTAGCGGTACATCGACTCGGCATCGCCGGCTTCGGCCGCCTGCTTGTGCCAACGCGCGGCTTCGGTCGGGTTCGGCGCCGGCAGCGGGCTCTTGTCCTTGGCCCAGGTGTCGGGGTCGTAGAAAGTGCCCAGCATGCGCGCCGCGCCGGCCTGGCCCTTCTCGGCCGCGTACTTGAAGAGCAGGAACTGGCAATCGAGCAGCTGGCCCGATTGCGCCAGCTTGCCGGCATCGGCCAGCGTCTTCGCCGGATCGGGATTCGCGCGCAGCGTCGTGCGGCACGAGTCCATCGTCCACACCGGCTCGACCGGCGGCTTCGGCAGCAGCAGCCACGCGCCGCCGGCACCGATCAGGAACAGCACCAGGTAGATCAGCGCGATCTGCAGCTTGGTCGGCCGCCGGCGTGCGGGGACCACCGGCGCTGGCTCGACATAGGGCTCCGGCTGCGGCTCGGGTTCGGGCGGCAGCGCTTCGGCCGGCGGCGGTGGCAGGGGTTCCGGTGCCGGGTCCCACAGCGGTTCGGGCTCGACCTCGTTCGAGAAGGGCAGCGGCTCGGGCGGTGGCGGGGCCGGTTCGGGCACCAGGGCCGGCACGGGCGCGGGCACCGGCGACAGCGGAATGTCGGCATGCGACGGCGGCGGCGCCTTCAGCGGCCCGCGCGGATCGGGCGGCATCACCCAGCCGCGCGGCTTCTGCGAAGGCCGCCGCAGGTTGGCCTTCATCACGAAGACCTCGTCGGCCTCCACGCCATCGAGCGAGCGCAGCCGCAGCCGATAGGGCTTGTTGGCGCCCAGGTGGTGCGTCACGCCGTGGTCGAGCTCCAGCCACAGCCCGCCCTCGCGCCGCTGCGGCTCGAGCGGAAAGAACCAGAACATCGCGGTGGTCCACGGATCGTCCGGGTTGCGTGGATCGAGGTGACGCTCGGTCTGCCCGGCGTCGATGATCGCGATCTCGATCAATTCCGGCGCATCGAAGCGCTGCGCCGTCGGGCCGGTGATGCGCAGCGCCGCCGTGCCGGAGGGGTGTTCTTCGGGTCCCAGCTGTTTGAGTTCTGTCGTCATGGCGTGCGGCCGGGCGGGGCCATGGCGGGCGATCTTAACGGGAGGCGCGAATCGTCCGCGCCCGCGCGGACCGCTGTCTGTGCGTTGCCGTACCGGCCGGCGGACCCCGGGGTGTTAAGGTGGGGCACAACCGGAGCTGTCGATGAACCCTCAAAAACCGAGCCCATCGGTCACGCCGGGAGCGGCGGCGCACCCCACGCCGCTCACCCGGCGGCAACGGCTGCGCCTGGAGCTCCTGTCGACGGTGGAATCGCTGCGGCGCCGGCGCGCCGACACGATCGACGCCGGATTCATCGAGGACTACGTGGCGCTCGACTGGCTGGAATGGCATGGCGGCTCGCTGCGCCTGACGGTGACCGGCACGAACATCTGCAATCAGATTCGCGCCGGAATGAATTGATCGAAACATCGCCCGCAGGGGCCAGGGAGCGCAACACCATGGTCCGGCTGCGGCTCTCACTCGAGCTCGACTACGAGATTTCGCAGCCCGGCTGCGACTTCGTCTTCAACATCCATGCCGCGCACACCGAGCGCCAGCGCGTGGTCGACGAAAGCCTGACGCTCAATCAAAACGTGCAGTGGCGCGTGGAAACCGACGCCGCGACGCGCAACCGCTACCTGCGCCTGCAGGGCATGCCCGGCCCGATGCGGCTGGTGTACGCCGCCACGGTGGAGCTGCAGCACCACGTCGAGCAGCCGCAGCGCATCGGCGAGGTGCCGGTGGCGCAGATGCCCGCCGACGTGATGCGCTATGTCTACCCGAGCCGCTATTGCGAATCCGACCGGCTGCACAAGTTCGCGATGCGCGAATTCGGCCAGCAGTGGCAGGGCTACAGCCGCGTGCAGGCGATTCGCGACTGGGTGCTGCAGCGCACCACCTTCACCTCGAACACCTCGAACGCCAACACCTCGGCGATCGACACGCTGCTGGCCACCGTCGGCGTCTGCCGCGATTTCGCGCACTTGATGATCGCGCTGTGCCGCGCGATCAACATTCCCGCTCGCTTCACGACCGGCATCGACTACGGCGCCGATCCGGCGCTCGGGCCGACGGACTTTCATGCCTATGTCGAGGCCTATCTCGGCGGGCGCTGGTACCTGTTCGATCCGTCGGGCACCGCGATTCCGATGGGCTTCGTGCGGCTGGGCACCGGTCGTGATGCCGCCGACGTGGCGTTCGCAACCATCTTCGGCGCAGTGATTTCGTCGGCGCCGCGGATCACGATCGAGGCGGTGCCAGGCAGCGACGGGCAACTGGTGGTGCCGTACCACCGCACCGAGGCCCTGTCGACGGACGGTTGAGGCGGCAAGCCCAGCCGGGCAGGCGCGACGCTTGCCCTGACTCGTTATCGGAAGGCGCGACGCTGAGTCGCCTTCCCTAACGTGAAAGGGCATGCGATGAAAGAAAAGTCCTCGGACCCCCATCCGCTGAGCGACCTGGAATACGACTGGATCACGCTGATCCAGAACAAGGCCCAGGCCTTGATGGCCTACGACCAATACATCAAGGACGCCGAGAAGGCGGACTCGGCCGAGTGCGCCGCCTTCCTGCGGAAAGTGCACGACGCCGACAAGGCGCATCTGGCCGAAGCCAAGCGGCACCTGGTCGCGGTGCTGCAAGGAAAGATGGGAGCGACCAACACCAGGTAGGGCCCCGCTGAGAACACTGCTTCTCGACTTCCTGAACCGTCGAGCCGCATGTCGCGGCCGGCACTTTTCCTTAGGAGATCCACATGAACAAGTCACGAGATCTGGACCGCGCGAATGCTACCGATGCGACCGGTGACGTCACGGACCACCCGGTGGCGACCGGCGTCGGTGCCGTTGCCGGCGGTGTTGCCGGCGGTGTGATGGGCGCTGCGGCCGCCGGAGCGGCCATCGGCGGCATGACCGGCCCGGTCGGCGCCGCGGTCGGCGCGGCGGCCGGCGCGATCGCCGGTGGCCTGATGGGCCTGGGCGCCGGCAAGGCGCTGAACCCCACGGCCGAAGAAGAGTACTGGCGCGAAAACTATTCGAGCCGGCCGTACGTGACCTCGGGCTCGACGTTCGATGAGTACGGCCCGGCCTATCGCTACGGTGTCGATGCCTATGGGCGTTATCCGGGTCGCGACTTCGACGACCTCGATGCCGACCTGGGCCGCGATTGGAACAACGTGCGCGGCAGCTCGAATCTCGAATGGGCGCACGCCAAGCACGCCACGCGCGATGCATGGCAGCGCGTGAGCGACACCATCGAGCGCGCGACGCCGGGGGATTCGGACCGCGACGGGAAGTAAACGCTGCTCTGATCGAGTGCACAGGCTCGCGGCCTTTGGGTCGCGGGCCTTCATGCGTGCAGGGCGGACTCAGGCGGTGTACTCGAGCCCCGTCTGCGCCAAGCCGACCAGGTTGATGTTGGCGGTGTTGAAGCTGGTATCGGCGGCCAGCACCGTCAGTGCGCCCACCGACATGCTGCCGCCGGCGAGCAGCGCGACGTAGGGCGCCGCATCGGCCGACGTCGGCGGCGCGCCGAACAGGTTGGTCCACAGCAGCGAGACGATGTCGGCTGGACTGGATTTGCCGGCCGCGGCCACGGCGAGCGCAGCGAGATCGACATAACTCATGCCGCCGTCCAGCAGCGACAGGCCGATGCCGGCGTACTCCTTGTTGGCCACCGACGCGGCGCCGAACACCGCCCCCAGCAGCTTGGCGGTCTGGCCGGCGTGGCCTTGCAGATCGAGCGCCAGCCGCGTGTCGCTGAACTGCAGGCGCTCGGTGTTGGGCAGGGCATCGGAGCCCGCCGCGCTTGGCTTCTCGATCGAAAAGAGGCCGCCCGAGCGCTGCAGCGTGTAGGCGCTGCGCGCCTGCGCATACACGGCCGTGTCGATGCCGAGACCGCCGTCCAGCGTGTCGTTGCCCGCGGTGCTGACGAGGCTGTCGTTGCCATCGCTGCCTTCGAGCAGGTTGTTGCCGCTGCTGCCCTTCAGCGTGTCGCCGAAGACGCTGCCGACCGCGTCCTCGACATTGCGCAGCGTGTCGGTGCCCAGGCCGCCGGTGGCGCGCTGGGCCGTCAGGTCGACATTCACCGCGAAGGCGGCGCTGTAGTAGGCGACGACATCCACGCCACCGAGGCCATCGATCACGTCGTCGCCGCCATTGCCTTCCAGATGGTCGCGCGCGCTGCCGCCGGTGATGGTGTCATTGCCCTCGCCGCCGAGAAAACCAATGCCCGCGTCATTGCCGACGAAGGTGTCGGCGAACGGCGAACCGAACACCAGCTCGATGCCGGTGATCGTGTCCGAGCCGGCACCACCGGCGGCGCTGCCGATGGCCATGTTGATCGACACGCCGGCCGTGGCATCGGTGAAATAGAGGTAGTCGTAGCCGTCGCCGCCGTCGATCGCATCGTTGCCGACGCCGCTGTAGACAGCGTCGTCGCCGCTGCCGCCCTTGAGCGTGTCGTTGCCGCCACCGCCCCGGATCGTGTCGTTGCCGGCCTGGCCGTCGATCAGTTCGTCGCCGGTGGAGCCGGTCATCGTGTCATTGCCGTCCCCGCCCAGAAACGTCGGCGTGCCGGGCGGGGGCAGCGTGCCGGTGGCGCCGGCGAAGTTCCGCGGCGTGGCGACCACGGATACGCCGACGCGGTTCACGGCGTGCACGCCGTCTGTCGGCAAGGCGGGGTAGGTGATCTGGTCGGCGCCGCCGAAATTCAGTGTGCCGCCGCTGGTGAAGAGAAAGCCGTTCGGGACGATGAAGTCCGGCGTGACGATGCCCAGCTCGGCGAAGCCCGACGTCGCGATCAGCACCGTCGTGTTGGCGGTGCTGGAGCTTGGCAGGTGACTGGGGAAGGTGAAGTTGCGCGTGGTGCCGCCGCTCGAAGTGCTGAGCGTGACGCCCTGCCAGAACGATTCGCCGTTGATGCCGCCGATGGACAGCTCGATGAACTGGATGGTGCCGGAGGGGTTGGAGTAGAGCTCGTTGAGGCGATAGAGGTGGAAAGCCATGGGGGAAGCTCCTGGCGGCGTGATGCGCGAGGCGGAAGTATCGATCTTGTGATCGATCAATGCCCGGGTCCGCCCGCAGTGACCGGCGGCGGCGTCGCGGCCTATGATGTTGCGCCGCAACATCAAGCCGAGGGATCGCATGGACATCGCCAACCAGGTCGCCGTCATCACCGGGGGCGCCAGCGGCATCGGCCGCGCTGTCGCCGCCGCCATGGCGCGGCGCAACGTCACCGCCGTCGCCCTCGTCGACGCCAGCGAGGCCGTCGTGGACGTGGCCGAGAAGCTCAACGCCGACGCCGGCCGGGTCTTCGCCGTGCCGTTCCAGGGCGACACCACCGACGAGGCCTTCCGCGCCTCGGTGTTCGACACCCTCAGCGGCACCTACGGCCGCGTGTCGCTGTGCGTGCCGGCCGCCGGCATCACGCGCGACGAGCTGGCGGTGCGCATCGACAAGCACACCGGCAAGGCGCGCATCTATCCGCTCGAGCAGTTCAAGCTGGTGGTCGACGTCAACCTCATCGCGCCGGTGTACTGGGCGCTGGAGATGATCGCCCGCATCGCCGAAGACCGCGCCGCGCGCGCGTTGAAGCGCTGGACGCCCGAGGAGCACATCCAGGGCTCGGTGGTCTTCATCGGCTCGATCTCGTCGCAGGGCAATCGCGGCCAGATCTCCTATGCCAGCACCAAGGCCGGCCTGGAGGGCGCGGCAGCCACGATCATGAAGGAGGCCATCTTCCACGGCGTGCGCTGCAGCGTCATTCACCCCGGCTTCACCGACACGCCGATGGTGCGCGCGATGGGCAAGGAGTACCTGGACAAGAACATCCTGCCGTTCACGCAGCTGGGCCGCCTGATCCAGCCGGAGGAAATCGCCGACGCGATCTGCTTCATGCTGGGCAATGCGGCCGTCAGCGGCGAGCTGTGGGTCGACGCGGGCTGGCACGCGCCCGCCTGACGCTCACTAAAAACGTTAGAACCCCACCGGAGACACCCGCCGCCAGTAACGGGAAGGGCGGGCGGCAAGCGATGAACACGAACGCGAACCAGACCGTCAGCGAGACACAGGACTTCGACCGCGAGTTGCGCGCCCAGGCCGCGCAGATGACTGCCGGGCTGGCGCCCTCGGCATTCACCAGCGCGTGGGCCGACTGGGCGATGCACCTGGCGCTTTCGCCGGACAAGCAGCGCGAGCTGCAGGTGCATGCGCTGCAGCGCACGCGCGACACCTGGGCCTTCGCGCTGCAAGCGTGGGCCGGCCAGCCGCTGGCGCCCACCGCGGGGCTGGACGGCGAACCCGACCGCCGCTTCGAAGCCCAGCCCTGGTGGCAGTTCCCCTTCAACGTTTACGCCCGCGCCTACCAGAACAACGTCGCGCTGATGAAGGACGCCACCGATCAATTCGGCGGCGTCACCGACTACCACGCGCAGCTGCTCGGCTTCGCGGCGCGGCTGCTGGCCGACGCCGCGTCGCCCTCCAACGCCCTGGCCACCAACCCCGAGCTGCTGGCGCAGACGCAGTCGGAGCAGGGGCAGAACTTGATGCGCGGGTGGGAGCACCTGGCCGAGGACATCGACCGCACGCTCCAGGGCATGAAGCCCGCCGGCACCGAGGCTTTCGTGCCCGGCAAATCCGTTGCCGTGACCCCGGGCAAGGTGGTGTTCCGCAACGAGCTGATCGAGCTGATCCAGTACGCCCCCGCCACCAAGGAAACCCATGCCGAGCCGATCCTCATCGTGCCGGCGTGGATCATGAAGTACTACATCCTCGACCTGAGCCCGCGCAACTCGCTGGTGAAGTACCTGGTCGACCAGGGCCACACGGTGTTCATGATGTCGTGGAAGAACCCCGACGAGAGCGACCGCGCGCTCGGCATGGAGGACTACCTGCGCCAGGGCCTGTTCGCGGCGCTGGACGCGGTGGCCGCCATCGCGCCGAAGCGCCCGGTGCACGCCGTGGGCTACTGCATCGGCGGCACGCTGCTGGCCATCGGGGCGGCGGCACTCGGGCGCGAGCGCGACCCGCGCATCGGCTCGGTGACGATGTTCGCCGCGCAGACCGACTTCAGCGAACCCGGCGAGCTGGCCTCCTTCATCAACCCCAGCCAGCTGGCGATGCTGGAGGCCACGATGCACAAGAAGGGCGTGCTCGAGAGCCGCCAGATGGGCGGCGCGTTCACGCTGCTGCGCGCGCACGATCTGCTGTGGCAGCCGATCGTCGACAACTACCTGAAGGGCCAGCGCACCCCGATGATCGACCTGATGGCCTGGAATGCCGACGGCACGCGCATGCCGTGGCGCATGCACAGCGAGTACCTGTACCGCCTGTACATGGACAACGAGCTGGCGACCAACCGCTTCGCCGTCGGCGGGCGCATCGCGCGGCTGTCGGACATCACGGTGCCGATGTTCCTCGTCGGCACCGAGGCCGACCACGTCGCGCCCTGGAAGTCGGTCTACAAGCTCGACAACCTGGTGCGCTCGGACGACTTCACCTTCCTGCTCACCGCCGGCGGGCACAACGCCGGCATCGTCAGCGGCCCGGTGCACCCGAAGCGGCACTACCGCATCAAGACGCGCCGGCTGGCCGACCCGCACCTGGCGCCGCAGGAATGGGAAGAGGAAGCGCCGCTCCACGCGGGCTCGTGGTGGCCGGCGTGGCAGGGCTGGCTGGCGCAGCATTCCAGCGCCAAGGGCAAGCCGCCGGCGATGGGCGCGGCGACCAAGGGCTACAAGGTGATCGAGGACGCGCCGGGGCAGAACGTGCTGCAGCGCTGAGCGGGCTTGTTCACCGCCGTGTGCGCCCAGCTGCCTTCAGGGCAGCTTCGATGGTTGCGAGCGGCAGCACCAGCGACCGAGGGTCGAAGGCCTCGCGGAGCCGGCGCGCCCACGCGCAACGGGGCTGGCTGCGCGTATGCTCACATCGGTGAGCGCGATGGTCGGCGGTCGAAAGAGGATGCCGAAGCGTTGACGATGCCGCTCACTCAGCGAGGTGACCAGTGATCGCGCGACGCCGAATCGTGGCCTGGCACGGTGCTGCGCTGATGCGCCTGTGCATCGGCTCGGTACTTTCGAGCGCCCTTGTCGGCCGCGTGGCGTGGGCCCAGGCACGAAGCGCCCGCATCGGCTGGCTCGTGGGGTCCACGGCTCCGCCAAGCGGCCGATGGCCGGTGCATGTCAAGTTCCTCGACCGCCTGCATGAACGCGGGTGGATCGAAGGAACGAACCTCGTCGTCGACATGCGCTACGCCGGCGGCCGATCCGAGCCGCTGCCGGCATTGGCTGCCGAGCTGGTCGCGCTGCGCCCCGATCTGATGGTCACCGCGGGCACGACCCCTACGCGCGCCTTGCGCGATGCGACGTCGACAATTCCGATCGTGATGGCCGGCGGCGGCGACCCGGTGGGCAGCGGCCTGGTCCAAAGCCTCGCACGCCCCGGCGGCAACATCACCGGCGTCTCGCTGCTCGGGCAGGAGATCATCCCCAAGGCCTTGAGCCTGCTGCATGAAGTGGTGCCGCAGGCGCGGCGCATCGACCTGCTGGGCAATGCGGCCAACCCGGCGAACCAGTTCTTCGCCAAATCGTTTTCGGATGCTGCGCGTGCACGAGGCCTGGACAGCCACCTGCTCGAGATCCGCAGTGTGGACGAGATCGCGCCCGCGATCGCTGCGGCGCGCGCTGACGCGCTGTTGTGCCTGCCTGATCCGATGTTTGCGCCGAACGCCCGGCGCATCGCCGATGCGGCGATCGAGCGTCGCCTGCCGCTGGCCAACACGGGTGGGCGCCTCTACACGACGGCCGGCAGCCTGTTCTCGTACTCGGTCAACGACGATGACGTCTGGCAGCTGGCCGCGGTCTACGCCGACCGCATCCTGCGCGGCGCCAAGCCCGCCGAGATGCCCATCGAGCAGCCCTCGCGCTACGAGCTCATCATCAACCTGAAGACCGCAAAGGCGCTCGGGCTCACCATCCCGCAAAGCGTTCTGCTGCGCGCCGACGAGCTGATGCGTTGACTCGCGGCACGCCCGCCGAGTACGCGCAGGAGGCGGTCACTCTGCAGCGCTCGCCGGGGCGCGGGAGACCGGCCGGATGTGGGCGAACATGCTGCGGGCGTTCCAGGTCGGGAAGGCTCTCACGAGCGACGAGGGGCCGTGGAGCCGGATGCGGTGCTCGCCCGTGGCCTGGGCCCAGGTGAGCTGGCCGGCGTGCCATTTGACGAAGGCCTCGGCGTCCGCCGTGATGTAGAGGTCCTCGTCGAGGCCGAGGTAGGTCTTGCAGATCTCGGTGTCGCCGAGCTCGATGAGCAGCCAATAGCGTTCAGGGCGCACGCGGCCGGTGAAGTCGAAGCGGATGACGACGCGTCGATCCGGGAGCCGGTCTCGGCGCAGCGCCCTGCACATCGACCACAGGGCCACGAAGGGGTCGAGGTGCTCGGGCGCGATCTCGAGCCAGCGCGCACCCCACTCGCCCAGCGACTGGCAGACCGCGAACAGTTCGTGCCCCGAGGACGTGAGCGTGTAGTGGTGCCCGCGCCCCTCGGCCTTGCGGGCCGACTCGACGATGCCGGTGAGCTCGAGCTGCTTGAGCCGCTGTGACAGCAGGGTGGCGGAGAGTCCGGGCGTGCCCTCCAGGATCTCGCTGAAGCTTGCGCAGCCGAGGTACAGGTTGCGCACGATCAGCGGTGTCCATCGCTCGGCGAAGATCTCCGAGCCGCGAGCGATGGGGCAGTATTGGCCGTACGTCCTCACGCAGCCAGTATTGCCACGCCACCTCGCGTTGTGAAGTCCAGATTCTTGACTTCACGGCCGGGGTCCCCGGTGTTCCGATGTGGCCATTCGAGAAAGGAGTACCCGATGACCACACCGACGACCGCGGAAGCCTGCCGCAGCAGCAGCGCCTCGACCGCCGTGCAGATCGACGGGTTCCGAGGACCGCTGATCGGGCCCGATCACGCCGACTACGACATCGCCCGTGCCGTGTGGAACGCGGCCATCGATCGGCGCCCGCGCCTGATCGCGCGCTGCATAGCGGCCGCCGACGTGGCCGCCGCCGTGCGTTTCGCCCGCGACCACGATCTGGAGATTGCCGTACGGGGCGGCGGCCACAACGTCGCGGGCACCGCCGTCTGCGACGACGGCATCGTCATCGACCTGTCGGCGATGCGGGCCGTGCGCGTCGATCCCGCCCAGCGCAGCGCCTGGGTGCAGGGCGGTGCGCTGTGGGGCGACGTCGATCGCGAGACACAGGCGCACGGCCTGGCCACGACCGGCGGCATCGTCAGCCACACCGGCGTCGCCGGGCTCACCCTCGGCGGCGGCGTCGGCTGGCTGATGCGCAAGCACGGCCTGACGGTCGACAACCTGCTCGCCGCGGATGTCGTGACCGCCGACGGCGAGCGGCTGCGCGCGTCCGCGGACGAGCACCCCGACCTGTTCTGGGCCCTGCAGGGCGGCGGCGGCAACTTCGGCGTGGTCAGCGCGTTCGAGTTCCGCCTCCACCGCGTCGGGCCCACCGTCCTGGCCGGGCCCCTCCTCTGGGACGCGAGCGACGCCGCGGAGGTCCTTCGCTTCTACCGCGACTTCGTGCGCGACGCGCCCGACGAGCTCGGCACGGTCGTGCGCTTCGGCACCGCGCCGCCGCTGGCGGCCATTCCCGAGCATCTGCACTGGCGCCCGGTGCTGATGGTCGGCCTCTGCTACAGCGGGCCGATCGAGCGCGGCGAGCAGCTGCTCGGCCCGCTGCGCGCATGCCGCACGCCGCTGCTCGACCTGGTCGGTCCCGCGCCGTACGCCGGATTCCAGAGCGCACTCGACTCGACCGTCGTCCACGGCTGGAACTACTACTGGAAGTCCACCCACCTGCCGGCGCTGCGCGACGACCTCGTCGACACGCTCGTCGAGCACGCGTTCTCCGGTTCGTCGCCACGCTCGTACGCGGCGATGTTCCATCTGAAGGGGGCGGTGAGCCGGGTGGCCGAGGGCGCGACGGCGTTCGGCAACCGGCAGGCGTCGCACGCGATCACGCTCGATGCCGTGTGGCGGCCCGGCGAGGACTTCGGCGACCGCGACACCGCCTGGGCGCGGAGGTTCTTCGCCGCGCTCGGCCGCTACCGCGAAGGCGTCTACGTCAACTTCCTCGGCGGCGACGAAGACCCCGGCCGCGTGCGCGAGGCGTACGGCGACGCCGTCTATGAGCGGCTGGTGGACGTGAAGACGAGGTACGACCCCGACAACGTCTTCCACCACAACCAGAACATCCGCCCGCGGGTGCTTGCGGACAGATCGTGACGCAGCGATCACTCGGGCAAAGCCGGCCAGCCGCAGTCCGTTCGCCAGCTGCGCCAGGTCGTCCGCGCGATGGACCAAGCGTTGAATCGACCGTTGGAGTGCACTGATCGGGCGTGCGCTTCGCGAAGGTTGGGCGCCGATCAACCCGCGGCGACAGCCACGGGCGCCCATGCCGTGGCCTTCACCGAAGTGGCAGGCGCATGGTCACCAGCAGCCCGCTCGGCGACCGGTTCGCGAGTTCCAAGTGCCCCCCGTGTCCCTCGGCCACGGCCCTCACGATGGCCAGCCCGAGGCCGAACCCGCCGTGCGCCGCCTCCCGCGCCGCCGACAGCCGCGCGAAAGGCTCCACGACGCGCGGCAGATCCTCGCCCGGCACGCCCGGCCCGGTGTCGCTGACCCGGAGCAGCGCGTCGCCACCCTCGATCGCCAGCGTCACGCAGGCACCGCTCGCGTACTTGTTCGCGTTGTCGATGAGGTTGCGCAGCGCACGCGCGAGTGCGTCGGGTCGCACCGGCCAGGGCAGGGATGCGGGGCCGTCGTAGCTTGCCACCTGCCCCATGGCGACGTGGTCCGCGCACTCGCTGCGCGCGAGGGCGGCCAGATCAACGCGGCGCCGAGGTTCCTCGCGCGATTCGCCCTGGAGGTAGGCCAGGGCCGATGCCGCCATCCGCGTCATCTTGTCGATGCTCCTGATCAGTTCCGCGCGCAGAACCGGGTCCTCGACCAACTCGGCCTGGATGCGCAGCGCCGTCAATGGCGAGCGCAGGTCGTGGCCAATGGCCGCGAGCGTCTGCGTGCGGCGCGTCATATCGTCGGCAATGCGCTGCTGCATGGCGTTGAAGGCGTCGATCGCACGCCGCAAGTCCTCCGGCCCGGAGCGCGGCACGGTTCGAACCACGCGGCCGGCGTCGAATTGCTGCGCTGCTTCCGTCAACCGCGCCAAGGGCCGTCCCAGGCGGTGCGCGAACCACACTGCGGCCAGCCCCACGACGAGAAATGCCGCCCCGGACCGCATCAGCCAGGCCACCAGCTCGGAATGCAGATGCCACTCGTGCGGATGAATCTCGGCGTTGAGCCAGCCGCCGGACGCCAGACGGATTGAGATCACCAGGCCCGAGAGAGGAAAACGCATCTCGTCCGGTCTGCAGCGGGCATACGCGAAGTCCTCGCGTTGCAGCATGACCCGATCGACCTGCACGCCACCTTCCGGCAGCCGCAGCCTGGCGGCCAGCTCGGTCCGAACCTGAACCGCTTCGCGTTCCGTGCCCTGGGTTGCCGCGGGCTCGCTGGTGACCGTATAGCCCTCATGGCAGAACGAAGTGGCTGCCAGGAACGCTTCGCGGCGCTCGGGTGGCAAGTGTTCCAGCGCCTGGCGTGCCTGCCACAGCCGATGCACCGTCGACGCGTGGCCGGCCCAGGAGACCAGATCGTCCTGATCGGCCATCTCCAGCGCGGTCAGGATCGCCAACAGCACCACGAATGACGCGACGACGACGGCGGTCATCTGGGCAGCGAGCCCGCGGGGCCAGATCCGGATCACGCGAGCCACGTCAGCTCGGCCGCGAACACATAGCCGCTGCCCCACCTGGTAAGAATGAGCCGCGGCCGCTGCGCGTCGGGCTCGATCTTCCGGCGCAGCCGGCTGACCTGGTTGTCGATGCTTCGATCGAACAACTGTGCCTCCCGCCCGCGGGTCAGATCCAGCAGTTGGTCCCGCGTCAGCGTCAGCCCGGCACGCACCACGAAGGCCACCAGCAACGCGTGCTCTCCGCTCGAAAGCGCCACTGTCTCGCCGTCCTCGCCATGCAGCTCCGGCTGCGCGAGATCGAATTGCCAGCGATCGAACCGCACCACGCCGGCCTCCTGGCGCCGCCGGCGTGGCAGGGCCTCGGCTCGACGCAGGATGGCCTTGACGCGCGCCACCAGCTCCCGCGGGTTGAATGGCTTCGGCAGATAGTCGTCCGCGCCCAGTTCCAGCCCCAGGATGCGGTCGATCTCGTCGCTCCGCGCGGTGAGGAGCAAGACGGGCGGGCCGCCGCGATCACGCAGTCGGCGGCAGATGCTCAGGCCATCCTCTCCCGGCATCATCACGTCGAGCACGATCAGGTCGGGATGCGAGGCACCGAGCGCAGCGTCGAGCTCCCTGCCGTTGGCAGCCAGCGCCGTGCGGAACCCGTGCTGCTCGAGAAAGCGCGCCAATGGCCGGCGGATGTCCGGATCGTCGTCGACGATAAGGACGTGGGGCCGCGTCTCCGTCATGCCGCCGCATCGTAGCGGGGCGCCGCCATCGGCGCCGGCGCAAGGCGGGCGGGACTTTGTCGCAGTTTGTCGCGAGCCCCCGCGCGGGGCACAGGTTGCGACCATCGGGCCCGCGGCCGGCACAGATTCCGCAGCACGCGCCGCCTAGCCTTCCGTTCACACGGAGGACTTCGATGCATGCCTTGCTGGATGCCCAGGGCTTGACCAAGTCGTTTGGACAAGTCACCGCCCTGCACCCCCTGGATCTCCAGGTCGGTGCGGGAGAGATCGTCTGCCTGCTGGGCGCGAACGGCGCTGGCAAGACCACCACCCTCAATCTGTTTCTCGGCTTCCTCACGCCCACGGGCGGAACGGCGTTGGTGGATGGAATCGATGTCGCCAAGGCCACCCGCTCGGCGCGCCGGGCGCTGGCCTACATCCCGGAGCAGGTGGCGCTGTACCCCTCCCTCAGCGGCCTGGAGAACCTGGCGTTCTTCGACCGCATGGCCGGCGGGCGCCGACGGGTGGTCGAACTCGTGCAGCTGCTGGAGCGCGTGGGCCTCGATGCGGCCAGCGCGGGCCAAGCGGCGGGCACGTACTCCAAGGGCATGCGCCAGAAAGTGGGCATCGCCATCGCACTGGCCAAGGACGCCCGCTGCCTGCTGCTCGACGAGCCGCTCTCCGGCCTGGATCCGATGGCTGCCAATGCCTTCTGTGGCCTGCTCGCGGCACTCGGGCAGGACGGGCGCGCCGTCCTGATGGCCACGCACGATCTGTTCCGCGCCAAGGAAGTCGGCACGCGCATAGGCATCATGAAACAGGGCCGGCTGGTGGAGCAGGTGAGCGCCGCCACCGTCGATGCACGTGAGCTGGAGCGCATCTACCTCGATCACATGAAGATGCCGCGGGAGGGCGCGACATGATCCGGGCGCTGCTGATCAAGGAGCTGCGCCTGCTGTGGCGCCATCGAACCGCCGGCTGGCTTGCGTTGACGTTGCTCGTGGCGGTACCGGCGGCGGCGCTGCTCGCGGTCCAGCGGGTGGAGCGCTTCGAGTTCGAACGGCACTCGGCCCAGGCGGCCGATCGAGTGCTGTGGGATGCACAGGGCGTGCGCAATCCGCACGCTGCCGCGCATTTCTCGCGTTATGCCTTCAAGTCCATGTCGCCGCTGGCCGCTTTCGATCCCGGCGTGGTCGATCACGCGGGCCTGGCCGTGTGGATGGAGGCGCATCAGCAAAGCCCTCCCGTCTATCGCCGCGCCGAGGACCAGGCTGCGGATCTGCGCCTGGCCGCCTTGACGCCAGCCTGGCTTCTTCAGGTCGTCGCCCCGCTCCTGCTCCTCATCGCACTCCATCCGGCGATTGCCGGCGAGCGCGAAGACGGCACCTTCCGGCACCTCGCCGCCGCGGGCGCGGGGACTGCCGCGGTGGTCGCCGGCAAACTTGGCGCCGCGGTGGCCGCCCTGGCCGTCGTGCTGCTGCCTGCGGTGGCGGCCGCCCTGGTCGTCGCGGCCTCCTGCGCGCACACGCCCGCGCTGCCGGACCTGGCTCTGCGGTCAGCCGGGCTCTTGCTGGCCTACGGAGGCGGCCTGTTGATCTTCGCGCTGGTGTCGCTGGGCGTCTCTGCGCTGTGCAGGCAGCGTCGCACCGCACTGCTCGCCTTGATGGTGCTCTGGCTCGCCACGGCGATCGTCGTGCCGCGCCTGGGTACGGACCTGGCGCTCGAGCGCCATCCCGAGCCCGACGCGCAGACGTTCAGGACTGCCCTGGCCGCATCGGCGGACAGCCTGTGGTCGGACCGCGCGTTTCAGTCCAGGCAACTCGCGCAGGTGCTGGTTCGCCACGGCGTGGAGCGGGCTCAGGACCTGCCCTTCAATTACCTGGGGCTGCAGCTGCAGCTCAGCGAAGAACGGGCGCAGCCGAGGTTCGACGCGTTCTACGCGTCCATGAGTGCGCGCCACGCCGCGCAGGAGTCGGTGCTCGCGCGAGTGGCATGGGCATCGCCCGGCCTGGCGCTGGGCGTGCTGTCGTCGGGCCTCGCGGCAAGCGACCGTCTTCATCACACCGCCTTCGTGCGCGACGCCGAGCTGCAGCGGCGGCGCATCATGAAGCAGCTCAACGCCGACATCCAGGCCCACGCCGGCCACGATGGCACCGGCTACACCGCGGACGAACGCTTGTGGCGTGCCGTGGCTGATTTTCAGCACACGCCGGTTCCGTTCACCTTGGCCCAGGCACCGTACGCCGAGACGGCGCTCACGCTGCTGGTGCAGTTGATCGCGGCGTTGGCATTCGCCTGGTTCGCCGTCGCCCGAGCCCACTTGCGGAGCATCGCCGAATGATCCTCGCGACGCTGCGCCTTGAATGCCGGATCTTCTTCGCCACCCCGGCTGGCGGCCTCGCGTTCGTGCTGATGCTCGCCCTCAGCGTGTGCGCGCTCGTGGCCGGCGAGAGCCAGCACGCGCTGGACGAGCGCGCCCGGCAAGCGCATGCCCGCGCTGTACAGGGGGCATTCGAAGCGTGGAGGGGCGCACTGGTGCGCATCGAAGCCACGGGCATCGCCAAGTCGCCCCACGAAGCGCAGCCGATGAACTTGAGCGTGCCCGTGGCGCTGGCGCCGGGGCCGCTGCCCGCTTTCGCCCTCGGCCTGCGCGAGCTGCTGCCCTCGCAGGCCACGCTATCGCCCTGGAACACGTCCGCCACGGTGTTCCCGGCCTACCAGTTTCAGAACCCGACGCTCCTGGCGCTGGGTCGCTTCGACCTGAACTTCGTCACCATCGTGCTGCTGCCGTTGCTGATGATTGCAGTGTCTTCGGACACGCTCGGGCGCGAGCGCGCCCGCGGCACCTTGCGCCTGCTGCTGGCACAAGGCGCCCGGTTGGAAAGCCTGGCGGGGTGGCGGCTGATCCTTCGAAACACCTGGATCGTGCTGCCCTTGATGCTGGCGAGCGCAGCGTACGCGGCCTCGGCGGCACCGGTCGAATCCTGGATCTTCTATCTCCTCTGGCTGGCGGCCACCGGTCTTTACGCCGGTGTCTGGTTGGGCCTTATCGCCCTTGCCGTTGCGTGGTACCGGCGCACGGAGGCCGTGGCCGCGAGCCTTGTCGCCGCTTGGACGGCGGTCGTGCTTGTCCTGCCTGCCGTGCTGGCTGCCGCGGCTGAAGCGTCCTACCCCGCGCCATCGCGGCTTGCGTATCTGTCGGAGCTGCGCGCGGCGCAGATCGACGCCAGCCGCGAAGTGGATCGGCTGACCCGAGGTTATCTCCTCGATCATCCGGAGTTGACAATCAGCGATCAGGCCGCGCCCAGCTTCCATCGCGATGCCTACCTGGCCAACCTCGAGGTCGAGCGTCGAACCGCATCGATCCTGGCGGCCTTCGACCGATCGCGGGCCGATCGCCAGTCATCATTGGCCCGCGCTCAGTACGCCTCCGCGGCACTCGTCGCACAGAGGCTGCTGAATCGGCTCGCGGGGGCGGACGAGGCGCGGTACTGGCGGTTCCAAGCCGGCGTTCGCGCATGCCTGGCTCACTTGGCCGACGCAGTGGGGCCGTCGGTCGTCTCCGGTCAACGGATTCGCTTGGCAGAGGTGGAGGGCGCAACCGCTTGCGCTATCGATCCTCCGTCGCTGCGGGAACTCATCGTCGAATCTCGATGGCCGGTGTTCTATCTGGTCTCGCTCGCAGCGGTGCTGTTGCTGTTTGCGCGACGGCGCCTTCGACGGCCGCCGGACTGAAGGCCGGATCGATGGACCTTCAGCGCACGATGCCGTGGAATGGCGGCCGCCCGGCGCCCGTACACCGTCAGGCGCCCAGGATCGGCGGCGTGTCGGTCCGGTGCCCGAACAACGCACGTGCGTGGTCATCACGCGGGAGACCTCCATGACCTTCGAGCTTCGAAATCCTGTCCTGGCGTGTTCATTGGCGGCCCTGGCTGTCCTGTCCGGCGGGTCGGCCCTGGCCGACAAGGGCGGGAACGACAACCGCACGGTCGGCGCCCAATTGAGCGGCTTCCAGGAAGTGCCGGTTGTCTCGACCAAGGGCAGCGGCGAATTCAAGGCGAAGATCAACAGCCAGACGAACGAGATCGAGTACGAGTTCAGCTACGCCGACATGCAGGCGACAGTGCTGCAGGCGCACATCCACCTCGGGCAGCGCGGTGTCAACGGCGGCATCATGGTCTGGCTGTGCCAGTCGGCCGCCAACCCCGCGCCCGCCGCGGTGGCGGGCTTCACGCCGGTGTGCAGCAGCCCGGCGTTCTCGTCCGGCGGCATCATCAACGCGGCCAGCATCGTCGGGCCGGGCGGCGCACAGCAGCTGGGCGCCGGCGAGCTGGCCGAGTTGGTGGCCGCGTTCCGCGCGGGCGTCGCGTACGTCAACGTGCACACCGCCACGTCGCCAGGTGGGGAGATTCGCGGGCAGATCCGCTCGGGCAGCGGACACGGGCACGGGCACTGACGCCGGCGGACCACGAATCACCACTGCGTGGCCGGATTCGTCCGCTGCCCGGTCCAGCGCTCGATCGCGGCCGAGAGCTGCGCGCTGCTGACCGGCTTGGTCAGGAAGCCGTCCATGCCCGCTTCGATGCAGCGGTCGCGGTCGGTCGCCAGCGAATCCGCCGTGAGCGCGACGATGGGCAGATGCGCGCCGTTCGGCCGCTCGGCGTGGCGGATGCGGCGCGCGGCTTCGTAGCCGTCCATCACCGGCATGTGGCAGTCCATGAACACGATGTCGTAGTGGCCCAGCGCGGCGGCCGTGTGGGCGGCGTCGCCATCGGCCACCACGTCGACCTCGCAGCCGAGCTGCCGCAGCATCTGCTCGACCAGCATCTGGTTCGTCAGGTCGTCCTCGGCCAGCAGCACCGAGACGGACAGCTCGGCGTGGCCGTCGTCGGCGGCATCGTGCGCGGCCGGCAGCGGCGTTTCGGCCGGTGCCTCCGCCAGCGGCAGGTCGACCCAGAAGTGCGAGCCTGAACCGACGCGGCTCTCCACGCGCACCTGGCCGCCCATCAATTCGGCCAGTTCCTTGACGATGGCCAGCCCCAGGCCGCTGCCGCTGTGGCGCCGGGTGCTCGAGCTGTCGCCCTGGGTGAAGGCGCCGAAGATCGACTCCACCTGCTCCGGCGCGATGCCGATGCCGGTGTCGTGCACCGACAGGCGCACGCGCAGCGGCGCGGGCTCGAGCACCCGGACCTCCAGGATCACCGAGCCGCGCTCGGTGAACTTGACGGCGTTGTGCAGCAGGTTCACCAGCAGCTGGCGCAGGCGCACCGGATCGGCCAGCACCCGCGCCGGCAGCGAGCGCGACACCGTGCCGGACAACACGATCGGCTTGTCGCGCGCGGTGATCTGCACCAGCTCCACCGCCTCGGCGGCGAGGGCGCGCAGGTCGACGCCGGCGAGGTTGAGCGTGAGATTGCCGGCTTCGATGCGCGACAGGTCGAGCACGTCGTCGATCAGCGCCAGCAGCGCCGTGGCTGAGCGGTGCGCCGTGCGCACGTAGCGCTGCTGCGTGGGCGTGAGCGGCGAGGCGATGAGCAGCTCGGCCGCGCCGAGGATGCCGTTCATCGGCGTGCGGATCTCGTGGCTGGTGACCGCCAGGAACTGCGACTTTGCGAGGTTCGCCTGCTCGGCATTCAGGCGCGCCTGCCGCAGCTCCACCGCCTGCTGCTCCAGCGCCTGCGCCTTCTGCTCGAGGCTGACGACCAGCGAGCGCGCGGCGTGGATCGCCTGCTGCGTACGCTGGCGCAGCCGCTCGGTCACCAGGCCGGCCAGCGACAGGTACAGGCCCAGCAGGTACAGCGTGACGGCGATGCCCAAGCGATCGGGCCAGAACGCGCGTGCCGGATCGTGCAGGCTGATCCAGACCGAGTAGCCCAGGTAGGCCGCGGTGATCACATGCCCGAAGTACAGCGCGCGCCGGAAGCCGTTGCCGACCTGGTCGACGACGCGGATCAGCAGGAAGTAGGCGAAGAACAGGTTGCCGCTCTCCAGGTGGTGCAGGCTGCCCATCCAGACCAGGATGTCCAGGTGGAACAGCAGCAGGCTCAGGTCGACGCGGCCGCTGCGGCCGTAGCCGAAGCGCAGCACGAGCCCGGCGCCGGCGGCGTACGACAGGTTCACCGCGACGAGGGCCAACAGCGGCGGCTGGGGAAACGGCGCGCCGCTGCGCCAGTCCTGCAGCACGGCCATGATGCACAGGATGACGAAGCCGATGGCGCGCAGGGCGGGGATCTGGCGGGTGTAGAGGCGGCGCGCGTTGGCGGCTTTGCGGTGCTGCAGGAGCGACTCGTCCAGCGTGAAGCCGGTGTCGGGTTCGATAGCTGCGGCGTTGCGTTTCATAAAGCCCCGTCCCTGGGACCGCAGGGGGACATGATGGGGCTGTGGGGGGAGGGGCGCAATCCTCCGGGGGGCGGATGAGCGGGGGCCCGCATCCACGGGCAGGTCCGGGTATCTCCGACTCGACAGGGTCGGGGTGGCGAATAGTCTCCCCTCGTCCCTGTCCCGTCGTGCCCCGCCTCACGAAGGTGGCGGCACGCCATCTCGAAGGATCGCCACCATGACCCCCACCCCTGTCGCTCGTCGCCTGACCCCGCTCGCATTGGCGCTCGCCGTTGCCGGCACCTTGTCGCTACCGGCCACGCCGGCACTGGCCGCGCCCGGCCAGAACAGCGATGCCAACGTGTCCACCCGGCCGCGCCAGGACACCAGCACGGCGCTGGTCCAGCTCAACGGCGACCCGCTCGCGACCTATGTCAAGACCAGGCCGGCCAAGGGCAAGAAGGTCGATTTCAGCAGCAACACGACCCGGTCCTACCGGGCCCAGCTGTCGGCGCTGCGCAATGACTACAAGGCCTGGCTGCGCGCGAACGTACCCGGTGCCAAGGTGACCGGCGAGTTCGACATCGCCCTGAACGCGGTCGCGGTGCAGCTCAATGGCGCATCGCTGGCCCAGGTGTCGGCGACGCCGATGGTCAAACATGCGCAATACCAGGGCCTGTACTACCCGAAGGTCACCGACCCCGACCTGGCGCTGATCGATGCGCCCGAGGCTTGGGCACAGGCCGGCGGCCCGGCCGGCGCCGGTGCGGGTGTCAAGGTCGCCATCGTCGACAGCGGCATCGACACCACGCACCCGTGTTTCAGCGACGCGGGTTATCCGGCGCAGACGCAGCTCGGCAACCGCAACTTCACCAACAACAAGGTCATCGCCGCCAAGGTCTTCAACAACAAGGTGCCGCAGCAACACTTCAGCGCCGAGGCGATCGACAGCCATGGCACCCACGTCGCCGGCACGGTGGCCTGCAACTTCGGCACGCCCGCGCCGGTGAACGGGGTGGTCACCTACGACATGTCCGGCGTCGCGCCGCGTGCGCTGCTCGGCAACTACAACGTGTTTCCCGGCGACGTCGGCAACGCACGCTCCGAGGACATCATGAATGCGCTCGAAGCGGCCTACGCCGACGGCTTCGACGTCGCCAACATGAGCCTGGGCGGCGGCGCGCACGGCGCGCAGGACCTGCTGACGATCGCGGTCGACAACCTCGACCAGGCCAACATGGTGGTCGCGGTGGCGGCGGGCAACGAAGGGCCGGGGCTGTTCACGGTGTCGTCTCCCGGCTCGGCGGCGCGCGCGCTGACGGCCGGGGCCAGCACGGTGCCGCACTTCATCGGCACACCGGTCACCGCCGGCGGCAACACCTACGGCGCGGCGTCGGGCGACTTCGCCGTCGTCAGCGCCGACCTGACCGCAGCGCTCGGCGTCGTCGCCGGTCCGATCGGCGGGCTCGGCGATGCGTGCGCCGCGCTGCCGGCGAACTCGCTGCTCGGGCGGATCGCGCTGGTGTCGCGCGGGACCTGCTTCTTCTCGGTCAAGATCCGCAACGCCGAGGCCGCCGGCGCAGTGGCGACGCTGGTCGCCAACAACGGCTTCGGCGACCCGAGCGCCATGGGCACCGACGGCCTGCCGAGCCAGCCGACCATTCCCGCCTACATGGTGTCGCAGGCGGCCGGCCAGGCGCTGAAGACGCTCGACGGCTCGCCCGCCACCATCGGTGCGGCGCTGCAGTATTTCCAGACGGTCAACGCCGACATCATGGCCGGGTTCAGCAGCCAGGGGCCGACCGACGTCGACTTCCGCGTCAAGCCCGACGTGGTGGCACCCGGCGCCAACGTGCTGAGCTCGATCCCGCACACGTTCTGCGCCGCTCCGCCGTGTTTTGCGTTCTTCAATGGCACCTCGATGGCGACGCCGCACCTGGCGGGCTCGGCCGCGGTGGTGCGCCAGCAGCGCCCCGGCTGGTCGGCCGCCGACGTGCGCTCGGCCATCGTCAACACCGCCGAGCGCGGCGTGCTGCGCAGCTTCTCGAATGGCGCGCTGCAGGACAACGTCAACATCAACGGCGCCGGGCGCGAGAACCTGCTCGCCGCCGTGAACGCCAAGGTGGCGCTCGACCCGGTGAGCCTGAGCTTCGGCGCGGTGCCATCGGGAAGCGGGCAGACGCGCCAGATGAGCGTCACGCTGACCAACCTGAGCGGGGCGGCGCAGACCTATTCGCTCGGCGTCAGCGGCCAGCCCGCGAGCGGCGTGGTCTACGGCGTCAACCCGGCGTCGCTGACGCTGGCTGCCGGCGCGAAGGCGAACGTGACGGTGACGATGAGCTCCAGCAAGGGGGCCTCGGCCGGTGGCCAGCAGGCGTATCTGGAAGTCAGCGCCGGCGGCGGCAACATCGCCCACGCGGCGTTGTTCACGCTGGTGAAGTGAACCTGGGCGGGCGGCGCTTCTAAAGCAGGCCCGCCCGTTTCAGCGCCAGATAGCGGTGAAGGTCACTCGGGCAGCCCGGCCAGCCGCAGTCCATTCGCGAGCTGTGCCAGGTCTTCCGGGCGATGGATCGGAAGCCACTCCGCAAGATTGGAGATCCGAAGCGACGGATCGAGCGTGCGCACGCGCTGCATCGCCTGCTTCGCCTTGTCCATTCGTCCGGCGAGCGCATGACTCGCGGCCACCACGCTGACCGCAGCCAGGAAGCTGGGCAGATTGCCGACGGCCTTTTCGGCCCAAGCCGAAGCGGCGTCGAAGCGACCCGCGAAGAAATGGGCCAACCCCATTCCGGCCTGCATCCTGAACAGTTCCGGATCCAGCGGACTCAGGCGAATGGCATGCGCCAGATGCTCGATCGCGGCGTCTGCTTCACCGTGGAGCGCGCGCAGGAACCCACCCAGGAACCATGCGGGGGCGAGGTTCGGATTGAGCAGCACGGCTCTGTCCAGCAGCGCGATGCCGCCATCGAGGTCGCCGGCGAGATGCGCGAGGGCATGGCCTCCTCGCGTGAGTGCCACGGCGTCGTCCCGGCCGATCTCCACCGCCAGCCTTGCCAGGCGGGTGCCCTCCGCAGTCTCCCAGTGCCGATCGGTCGTCCAGCCATTCACCTTGCGCCAGAAATGGCACCAGGCGGCCATGCCATAGGCCGATGCAAATTCCGGATCGAGCTCGATGGCCTTGCTGAACAAGGGCAGCGCCGCGTCGATGGATTCGTGAGTGCCGCTGTGCAGCTTCGCGATGCCGCGCAGGTAATAGTCGTAGGCGTCCAGGCTGTCCGTCGGCTTGCGCTTGGCGCGCTCGATCTCGGCCCGTTCGAGCTGCGGCGCGACCGCGCCGACGACGCTTTCCGCCATCTGGTCCTGCAGCTCGAAGATGTCGTCCAGGGTGCCTTCGAAGCGCTCGGCCCAGACATGCGTCCCGGTCGTGGCGTCGATGAGCTGCCCGGTGAGGCGCACCTTGCTGCCGGTCTTGCGCACGCTGCCTTCCAGCACGTAGCGCACGCCGAGCTCGCGGCCGACGTCCTTCACGTCCACTGCCCGGCCCTTGTAGGTGAAGCTCGAATTGCGCGCGATGACGAACAGCCAGCGCATGCGCGACAAGGCCGCGATGATGTCCTCCACCACGCCGTCGGCGAAGTACTCCTGCTCCGGATCGCCGCTCAGGTTGTGGAAGGGCAGGACGGCAATGGAGGGCTTGTCCGGAAGAACGAGCGCGGACGGCGCTTCCCTCGACTCACCGGCGCTGCGTTCGCGCACGCCTGAAGCGCCGCGCAGTCGCGCTTCCCCGAGCTCGCCGACCTGGACCTCGCCGACGAAGCGGAAGCCCTTGCGGGCGACCGTGCGGATCAGGTGCTGCTCCTCGCCGGTATCGCCGACGGCCTTGCGAACCCCGTTGATGTGGCTGGTGATCGTCGATTCCGAGACGATGCGGCCGTTCCAGACCGCTTGCAGCAGGTCGTCCTTGCTGACCACGCGGTCGCGGTTCCTCACGAGGTGCAGCAGCAGATCGAAGACCTGCGGCCCGACTGGCACGACTTGCGCGCGATGCGAAAGCTCCCGCCGTTCCGGGTCGAGCACGTAGTCACCGAACAGGAACCGCACTTCAGCTTTCCCCTAAGCCGATGGCCACGGCGCGCCTGGACGAAAAACCAAGCCATTCTGAAGACCGAACCAAGGTGCCGGCAAGGACTTGTCCGGGGCGCTCAGGCAATCTTCACGCACTCCGACAGCAACGGTTGCGGTCGGAACGAACGGAGAGAAAGCCATGAAGATCGTCATCATCGGAGGCACCGGCCTGATCGGAAAGAAGCTCGCCGGGATTCTGCGCGAGCGCGGCCATGAGGTGCTCGCAGCCGCTCCCAGCACCGGCGTCGACACCATCACCCGCGAGGGCCTGGCCCAGGCGGTCGACGGCGCCGATGTCGTCGTCGACGTGGCCAACGCGCCGGTGTGGGAAGACCAGGCCGTGCTCCAGTTCTTCGAGACCTCGGGTCGCAACCTGTTGGCCGCGGAAGCTGCCGCCGGCGTGCGCCACCATGTGGCCCTGTCGATCGTCGGCAGCGAACGGCTTCCCGACACGGGCTACTTCCGGGCGAAGGTCGCGCAGGAAGACCTCATCAAGGCGTCCGGCCGTCCCCACACCATCCTGCGTGCCACGCAGTTCTTCGAGTTTGTCGGCGGCATTGCCCAGTCGGCCACCATCGGCGACGAGATCCGCCTGTCGCCGGCGCTGATCCAGCCGATCGCGGCGCAGGACGTGGCACTGGCGCTGGCCGATGTCGCGGTCGCACCGCCGGTCAACGGCACGGTCGAGGTCGCCGGTCCCGAGGCCATGCCACTGGACGAACTGGTCAGGCGCTTCGTGCGCGGAACGAAGGATACGCGCAAGGTCGTGCCGGACGTGCACGCGCGCTACTTCGGCGGCCTGCTCTCCGATCGCACGCTCACGCCCGGGGCCAACCCGCGCATCGGCGCGATCCACTTCGAGGACTGGCTCGCGGCTCAAGCAGGGCGGCGCTAGTGATGGCGCGGCTACCACAAGAGAAAGGCCATCGTGGCACGTACCGCATCAGTACGACAGCCTCAACAGGGCGGTCGTCAGTCTGTTCATGGTTTCGCCTGAAGCGGTCACTCGATCACGCGGTCGGCGCGGATGCGCAGCGACTGCGGCACCTTGACCCCGAGCGCCTTCGCGGTCTGCAGGTTGATCACCAGGTGAAACTGCGTGGCCCGCTGAACCGGAACATCGCCCGGCCGCGCACCATCGAGGATCTTCGCCACCTGCCCGCCCATCATTGCGCCGACTTCGGCGTTGATGGCGCCGTACGCCATCAAGCCACCGGTGTCGGCGAAGAACGGAAAGGCATTCATGGACGGCAGCGAATGCTCGAGCCAGAACTGGGCGAGCTTGCGCGCCTGGGCGCCCAGGATCACGTCCGGGTAGACGAATACGGCGTCCGGCTTGATCTTCGCAATCTTCTCGAGGGCCGCCGGAATGCTGTCGCGGTCCTTGTACGGAACCATCTGAATCGCAATGCCGAGCTTCGGCGCGGCCTCCCGCGTCAGACGCCAGCCCAGCGGCGCATCCTCGGGATCGCCGAAGAACACCACCCGCCTTGCCTCGGGAAGCAGTTCCTTCAGGAGCTCGAGCCGCTTCGGGCTGAGCTCCGTCGTCATGCAAGTCGTCCCGGTGACGTTGCTTCCTGGGCGCGACAGCTTCGCTACATGCTCGAACGGGTCGCAGGAATACATGACGAGCGGCGTGCGCTTCACGACCTCTTGCACGATGCGGACGGCCCGGGTGCCAATGACCCAGATCACCTCGACCTTCAGCCGTTCGAGCTCTCTGGCCAGTGCGGGCAGACGCTCGTACTCGCCAATGCGAAGCTCGATCGTGAGATTCTTTCCCTCCACGTAGCCCTGCTTGGCCAAGGTCTCCTGGAACACGCGGACCAACTCGCTCGGAGGAGGCTTCGGCGCGTCCGGCGCGGGCGGCTTGCCCGGGACGAGGATCCCGATCCGGTGCATCGCCTCGGCCTTCTGCGGCCAGGCGTCTCGCGGCAGCAGAAATGCAATCGCGGCGATGAGCAGGAGCAACAGGAACGGCTTCTTCATCGGTGGGTCCCTTTCCCCAAACCGCGTCATTCGATCAGCCAGCCGGCACCGCTGCAGAGTCCGCCGGCGCTGCACCTCCCTCGCCAAGCAGCGAGCCGAGTCTACGCTCCGACGTCGGAGGCTCGAAGGCCCCGCACAGTCACGGCAGCTGGTGCAAGACCAGCGGCAGCACCGCGGTGGCACCGGCCTCGCGCAGCAATGCGGCCGCCACGGTCGCGGACCAGCCGCTGCGGTAGCGGGCGTCGATCAGCAGCAGCGGCCCGGCCGGTACCTCCACCTCGGGCCGCAGCGTGAGGGCCTCGAGCAGCGCCGCCACCTTCGCGCCGGACGCGGCGTCGACACCCGGCGTGGGGCCCACCAGGCGCAGCGGATCGACCAGCGGCAGCTTGCCCACCGATGCCACGTGCAAGGCCACCGAGCGGATCAACTGCGGGTGCAGCGCCGAGGGCATCGGCACCACGGCCACCGGCCGCGGACCCCAGCTGCGCCGCCATCGGCCGAGCACCTCGACCACCCCCTCCAGCACCTGCGGCGGCGCGGGCCCATCGGCTTTGGTGAATAGCGGCAGCAGCACCTCGGCCCAGCCGGGATCGTCGGCAAAGGCCAGCGCGCGGCCCTCATTGCAGCCGGCGATGCGGCCCTTGCGACCCACGCCGGACGGCCACAGCTTGCGCGGCTCGATGACCACGTCCTGGCCGCGTGCGAACACGCGCGCCGCCTCGATGCGCTCGGCGCTGGGCCGTGCCCCCGGACCGGGCAGCCGGCCCGTGCACACGCTGCAGCGCCCGCAGTTGCTGGGGTCGGGATCGTCCAGCGCTTCCTGCAGGAAGCGCATCAGGCAGCCCGCGCCGCCGGCGAACGAACGCATCAGGCCGGCCTCGCGCTCGCGCACCTGCGCCAGCGCCTGCCAACGCTGCGCGTCATACGTCCACGGCCGGCCGGTGAGTGCCCAGGCCGAACCGTCGCGCTGCACCACCTCGTCCACGGCCAGGATCTTCAGCAGGCCCTCGAGCCGCCCGCGCCGGATCGTGGTGGCGTTCTCCAGCTCCACCAGGGTCTGCGGCCGCTGCTCGAGCGCGCCGATGATCTTGCCCACGCGCTGTTCGTCCGGCACACCCGCCGTCGCGAAATAAGCCCAGATCTGCTCGTCCGTCTCGGCGGGCAGCAGCACGGCCACCGCGTCGTCCAGCGCCCGGCCCGCACGGCCCACCTGCTGGTAGTAGGCCACCGGCGAGGCGGGCGAGCCGACGTGAATGCAGAACGCGAGATCGGGCTTGTCGTAGCCCATGCCCAGCGCCGAGGTCGCCACCACGGCCTTCAGCGCGTTGCGGCGCAACGCATCCTCGATGCCCTGACGCACGGCAGTGTCCAGTCCCCCGTGGTAGGCCGCGACCTCGAAGCCGCAGGCGCTTAGGAAGCCGGCCAGCCGCTCGGTCTCGGCCACCGTGAGGGCATAGACGATGCCGGAGCCCGCAAACTGATCCAGCGCATCGGCGACCCAGGCATAACGTTCCAACGCACCGAGCCCGGGCACCACGGCCAATCGCAACGACGAACGCGCGAGCGAACCGCGGAAGGTCAAGGTCTGCGGGCCGAGCTGGCGGGCGATGTCCAGCGTCACGCGGCTGTTGGCCGTCGCGGTCGTGGCGAGCACCGGCGTGTCGGCGCCGATGCCCACCAGCGTCTTCGCCAGGCGCTGGTAGTCGGGGCGGAAGTCGAAGCCCCAGTCGGAGATGCAGTGGGCCTCGTCGATCACCACCAGCCCGGTCGCGGCGATCAGGCCGGGCAGGCGCCGCGCGAAACCCGCGTTGCCCAGCCGCTCGGGCGAGACCAGCAGCACGTCCAGGCGGTCGCTGGCGATATCGTCGAAGACCGCGTCCCAATCGTCGAGGTTGGTGGAGTTGACGGTGGCCGCGCGCAGGCCGGCCTGAGCGGCGGCGCTGACCTGGTCACGCATCAGCGCCAGCAGCGGCGAGACGATCAGCGTGGGGCCTTTGCCGGCGGCGCGCAACGCCGAAGTGGCGGCCCAGTAGACGGCGGACTTGCCCCAGCCGGTGGCTTGCACGACGAGGACGCGGGCGCGCTGGTCGACCAGCGCGGCGACTGCGGCGGTCTGGTCTTCGCGCGGTCGCGCCGCGGGGCCGGCCATCGCGGCGAGGACCTGGCGCAGGTGGAGGTCGGCACGGGTCATGCGGGGATTGTGGGCCGCCTTCTCCCCGGTGCCGGCGGCCCAATCGAGCGCTGACGAGGCCCCAGTGGGCACGCCTGCCGCTGTGCCCTTGGCCCTCGAGCCTTCCGGCTAGCTCGACTGAAGCAGGCGAATCAGCACATCGATCACATCGTTGCCGTCGGGTGACTTCAGCCGGTGCTGGCGCAGCGAGCGGGCCAGGTCGGCCGGCGCCAGCAGCTTGTAGTCGGCGCGGATCAGGATGCCGGCGATGGCGCGCTGCACTTCGAGCGAGCGGGCCAGCGGGAACAGGCGGGCGATCTCCTGCAGGCTTTGCGCATCGGCCAGGCGCTGCCGTGCCAGCGTCTCGAGCGCGCGCACCTGGGCGCTGGCGGCGGTCATGCGCCCGATGCCCGACGCGACAGCACGCAGTTCACTCACGTCGGCCAGCGCTCGGTGACGCAAGTAGGTCTGCGCGACCGCGACCTCCTCGTCCTGCGAACTCGTCAGTGCACGAACGGTGCGTTCGTGCGCTTCCACGCTTCCCAGGCACGCCAGCACCGCCGCATGCATCACATTGCCGGGTCGCACCGTACCGGTGGCCAGCACCTGCCGCGCAAGGGCCGGTTCGCGCTCGCGCTGGGTCGCGCAGACGAGATCGACCTCGTTCCTGCCCAGGCCGCCACGGGCCATGCGGTCGGCGATCATGCGCAGGAACTCCGCCTGCTCCTGCGCCGGCGACAGCCACCCGAGGCTGCGCGCCAGCGCCATCATGCGGGTCTGCACCGCCGCTTCGTCGGCGTCGCGCGCAAACGCAAGGTAGCGCTCGCGCGTACGGCGGTCGCCTTCGATCGCCGCCAGCGCTGCTGCCACCTCGGGCACCAGCCGCTGTGCCGGGCCGACCGAGGCGGCGTAACGCTCGAGATGATCGAGGAACATGCGCACTTCGGTCACGTCGCGCTGCAGCACCTCGTGCATGAAGGCAAGCTTCTGCGCATCCGAGTGCCGCTCGTCCGCGAAGCCGCACATGTCGCGGCGGAAGCTCGCGTGCGGATCGGCATCGGTCAGTCCGGCGACGGCGATCATCGAACTCGGCCCGAACAGGTTCAGCAGCGCCGGGCTGGCGCGGCCGCTGGTGATTTCGCCCGCGGGCGCCGATTGGAAATAGCGTTCGAGCAGCGGCCCGGCGCTGCGCCCGAGCGGTGCCTTCGACGAAAAACCGTAGAGCACCGGCACGTCCTTGAAGACGTGGCGCAGCCGGTCGCGATTGCTCTGGCCGTAGCGCTCGCTCAACAGCTCGGAGAGGCGGTCGGCGTCGGCCTGCGAATGGCCCGAATGCACGAGGCTGCGCGCGACCTCGGCCGAGGCAACATGCCGCGGCGCCGACTTCAGGGTGTTGCAGCCGAACAGATACACCGCCTTGAGCTGCGAGAACAGCCCGTTGCACGACGCGCTGCAAGAAGCGCGCTGCATCTCGTGCACCGTCAGGAATTCGCGGTCGTCGAAGCGGTCGGTGTAGAACTCGGTGCCGTCGTCGAAATGGCCGGAGATGATCAGCGCGTCGCAGCTCACGCCGCTCCGGCAGGCCGAGGCCAGCCAGTCCGGCTGCCCGCGCTGCACCAGTTCGACGAAGCGGTAGTCGCCGCGCGGCAGATGGCGCTGGAACGCGTCTTTCTCGTCGGAGGAGTTGATGGTGACGGTGCACACCGTCTTCGGCGCGGCGCTGGCGCCGAACGACCCTGTCGCGGCCAGGCAGGCCAGCAGCGCGGCTGACGCGGCGAAGAGCGATCGGGTCAGGGCAGCTCGACGCGGCATCCGGGCAGTGTTTCACAAGCGGCGCCGGCGAGGTGGGGGCATACCCTCAGGGCGATCGCAGCCTGCGCACCAGCGCGTCGATCATGTTGTCGCCGGCGGGGGACGGCCGGCGGTCCGTGATCAAGGTGCGCACGAGTTGCGGGCTGGCGATCGAGCGCGCGTCGGCGCGTATCAGGATGCCCGCGATGGCGGCCTGCACGGTCCATGACGACGTCTGCGAGTACAGGCGTATCAGCAGGTCCAGAATGTCGCGATCGGACACGTAGTGCCGGCCCAGGGCCTCCAGCGCGCGCACCTGTGCATCGGAGGCACGCATGCGGGCGATGCCGGCGGCGACCCGGCGCAACTCGGTGGCGTCGGTGATGGGCCGGTGCCGCAGATAGGCCCGCGCGATCTGGACCTCCGCCTCGTTCGGGCTGACCAGTCCCTCCAGCGTGCGTGCACGGCCCTCGGCACTGCCCAGGCAGGCGCGAACGGCGGCGTGCGGCACGTCGTCGGCCGGCCCCCCCGGCGTCGCGCTCGGTTGGAACGTGCCGTCGAGCTCGTGCTCCTGGTTCAAGGTGCAGGCCAGATCGACCTCCGTCACGCCGACCGCGCTGCGGGCCTGCAGATCGACCAGCATCAGCGCGAGTTCACCCCAGCGCTGCTCGGCCGACAGCCATCCGAAGTCGCGTGCGACCTTGAGCATGCGCGCCCGCACCGCCGGCTGGTCGGCGTCGCGCGCGAAGTCGAGAAAGCGCGCGCGCAGGGCGGCGTCGCCGGCGATGTCCGCCAGCGCCTGGGCCACCTCCGGCGTCCGCCGCGCCGGGTTGTCGAGCGCCTTCGCATAGCGCTGGATGCGGTCGAGATGCATCCTGGCTTCGGCCATCTGCCGCTGCAGCAGCTGGCGAACGAAGCCGAGCTTCTTGGCGTCCGACAGGCGGTCGTCGGCGAACTGGCAGACGTCGCGTCGCGTGGCGGCGTGCGGATCCTTGTCGGTCATGCCCTGGGTCACGGTCATCGCGTACGGCGCGAAGTGCCCGAGCAGGCGGCCGCTCGGGCGGCCCTGTCCGATCTCGCTCGCGCCGCTGGTCCGGAAGTAGCCGCTCAGCGTGGAGGCGGCGATCGGGCCCAAGGGTGCCACCGACGAGAAGCCGTAGATCACCGGCACGTCCTTGAAGACCTGGCGCATGCGGTCACGGCTGCTCTCGCCGTGCCCGGCGTTCAACCAGCGCAAGTGGCGCTCGGCCTCCTTCAGCGAGTGGCCTTCGCGCACCAGGCTGCGAACGATCTCTGCCGATGCGCTGCTCTGCGCCTCGGTGTTCAGCGTGTTGCAGCCGAACAGATGCACCTCCTTCAGCCGGGCGAAGAGCCCCGGGCAGGAATCGCTGCAGGAGACGCGCTCCAGTTCGTCGACCGGCAGAAATTCGCGCGTCTCCAGGCGGTCCGAAAAGAACTCGTTGCTGCCGTCGTAGTGGCCGGAGATGATCAGCACGTCGCAGGCGATGGCGGCGCGGCAAGCCGAGGCCAGCCAATCGGGCCGGTCGCGCTCGACGAGTTCGACGAACTGGTATTTCGCTGCCGGCAGGTAGCGCCGAAAGGCTTCCTTCTCGTCGGCGGAATTGACGGTGACGGTGCAAACCGTCTGCTTCACGGCCGCGGCCGGGGCCGCGGCGAACGGCGCCGACAAGGGCAGGGCCACCGCGAACGCGACGAGCCAGAGCTTCGGTGGCCAGCGCATGCGGGCCATCGTAGATGCAGACGGCGATGAAGTCACTGCACCTCGACATGCACGGGCGAACCGCAGCGCTCAGGCCCTGGCGGGAAGAGGGGCCGAGGGCCCCAGGGGCGAACTTACTGACGGGCCGGCGCGGTCGCGCCAAGGGCCAGCTTCGACGCCGCGCGCGGGCCCAGCAGTTCCCGCCCCGACAGCCAGCGCTTGATGGCGATCACGTCCGACGCCCGGTCGGCCCGGTCGCCCGCCCCCATCACCACCACCAGCACCTTGCGGCCGGCCTCCTCGAGCAGCATCGACAGGCACAGCCCGGCTTCGCGCGTGTAGCCGGTCTTGGACAGCAGGATCTTCCAGCCCGGACTGCCCACCATGCGGTTGGTGTTGTGGAACTGCGTGCTGACGCCGTTGACGTCGAACTGCGCCATGCGCTGGCTGGTGATGTCGGTGATCTCCGGGTAGTGCGCCGCGGCAGCGAGCATGCGCGCCACGTCCGCGGCGCTGGACTGGTTCTTGGGCGACAGGCCGGTGGGCTCGCGCATCGAGGTTTCCTGCAGACCCAGTGCCTGGGCCTTGGCAGCCACTGCCCGCACGAAGGCCGGCATGCCGCCGGGGTAGGTGCGCGCCAGCGCGGCGGCGGCGCGGTTGTCCGAGGCCAGCAGTGCCAGGCGCAGCAGCGTCCGGCGTGTGAAGCGCGCCCCGACCGGCACGCCCGACTTCGTGCCCTTGATGGCGTCCTGGTCGGCCGGCTCGATGTCCAGCACCTCGTAGGGGTTCAGCCCGGCGTCCAGCACCACCATCGCGGTCATCAGCTTGGTCAGCGATGCGATGGAGGCCACGTCGTGCTCGCCCTTGGCCAGCAGCACCTCGCCGGTCGAGGCATCCAGCACCAAAGCGCGCGGCGACTCCAGGGACGGCACGGCAGCGGCCCAGGTGGAACAACAGACGAAGGCCGCGGACAGGACAAGACGCTTGAACATCGGGATCCGGCTGAAGAAGTTGAAGGAGGTTGCGCCCGGCAGACCCGGCGGGCAAGGCACTGTTCCGCGTCCACCGGCCAAGGAGCGCACTTTGACGACATAGTTCACGCCCTGACCAGAACACCGCGGCCACGGCCGGTGGTGCCGGGCGCATCGCAAGGACGAGATGGCCAAGCAGCTGCCGCCGAAGTCGCTGATCGTGCGCACGGTCGACCTGCAAGGCGGGCAGCGCGACCTGTACGAGATCGTGCGTACCGCGATGCAGGAAAAGGTGCGTGCGAGACGCTCGACGGCTCCTTCGCGGCGCTGATCTGCGGCCCCGGACATGGTGATGCCCAGCGAGTGACTGCAGCAGGTCTGGGGCGAGGACTTTTGCCCTGCCGCACGCCCGTCTCCAGGCCGCCGTGGTAAGCCGCCACCTCGAAGCCGCAGGAAGCCCGCCAGCCGCTCGGTCTCGGCCACCGTGAGGGCATAGACGATGCCGGAGCCCGCAAACTCAGCCAGCGCATCGCCGACCCAGGCATAACGCTCCAATGCACTGAGTCCGGGGATCACGGCCAATCGCAACGACGAACGCGCGAGCGAACCGCGGAAGGTCAAGGTCTGCGGGCCGAGCTGGCGGGCGATGTCCAGGGTCACGCGGCTGTTGGCCGTCGCGGGCGTGGCGAGCACCGGCGTGTCGGCGCCGATGCCCACCAGCGTCTTCGCCAGGCGGCGCTGACCTGGTCACGCATCAGCGCCAGCAGCGGGGAGACGATCAGGGTGGGGCCTTTGCCGGCGGCGCGCAGGGCCGAAGTGGCGGCCCAATAGACGGCGGACTTCCCCCAGCCGGTGGCTTAGACGACGAGGACGCGGGCGTGCTGGTCGACGAGCGCTGCGACCGCTGCGGTCTGGTCCTCGCGGGGTTGCGCCGCGGGGCCGGCCATGGCGGCGAGGACTTGGCGCAGGTGGAGGTCGGCGGGGGGCATGCGGGATTGTGGGCCGCGTTCGCGTCCCCTCGACGCATGATGTCGCCTGCGGAGCGCTGCGATAGAAGTGGCCACACTGCAGGATGGATGCCATGACCTTTCGAGCAACCGGAACGGGCCAGATTGAAATCGCCCCCCGTTGTTCGGGCGCCGGCATGTTGAAGGCGCTCTTGCTCAACCTCGACTTCGACGACGCACACGTCACGGCCCTTGAAGCGCGAACACATCGACTTCATGCGTACACGAGACATGCCGCTGCTCGCGAGCGTTCGGAGCAACGTCACGCTCTGCCGACCAGGACACGGCAGCTCATCGCTACCTAGAATCGCCAGGTCGCAGCACTGTTCAAGGGGCCAGCGTGAACGTTCTGAGCAATGTCGTTGCGCGCGTGATGTTTGTCCTTTTGATCACGTTTTCTGTGCCGGTGCCTGCCCAGGTCGTTGGTTGGACCTTCAAGGGAGCCAGCTCCGGCGTGCCAAGCTGGGACTTGACTGAGACGACGCCACGCGACGAGGACCTCAAAGAGGCAATTGAGAGAATGAAGCGGAATGGCGTCAACTGGTATGAAATTGGTGTTGCATGGTTCATGCCTTCGCTGACGTCGATCGTCGTGGAGCCGATCTACGATCGCGAGAGGATCCATCCTGCCGCCAGCGGTTCGCTACTACCCACTGTCTCTGACCAGCGGCTCGAGCAGGTGATTGCCAAGTTCCGCACCAACGGCATCAAGGTCTATCTGCGGCCGAGTGTCGAGCCGAACATGGCAGCGTGGCGCGGCGACATTGCCCCGACGGACTGGAACCAATGGTTCAATAGCTACACTGGTTTCATCACCCACTACGCCCGACTCGCGCAGCGTAGCGGCGCAGAAATGCTCTCTGTCGGCCTTGAACTCAACTCGTCCGTCGGTCGCACCGAGAACTGGCGCGCACTGATCGCTGCCGTGCGCAGCGTCTATTCAGGAGCGATCTCGTATGACTGCGGCGGAGTTCTGTACCATGGTCGCGATGAGGACTACACCACAATGGACCTCGTTCGCAATTGGCAGGCTGCATCGGTGGGTGATTTCCTTTCTGCGGTCGACTACATCGGCATCGACTGGTATCCGCCCATCGCCAGCCGATCGGACAGCAGCGTCGCCGAGATGACCGAGAATGCGCGCGCGATCGCCGACCAATTCCTCCGGCCGCTGGTGCAGCGCTTTGGCAAGCCGATCTACTTCGGCGAGATTGACTACGCGAGCGTTGACCGATCCGCAATGAATCCATTGCTGTACCGGTCTGGCAACATCGACGAAGGCGAGCAGGCAAGCGCATTCGAGGCGATCTTCCGGGTCTTCTCCAACCAGCCGTGGTTTGCCGGCATGTTTCCGGCAAGCCACTTTTTGACCGTCTTCAAGGACCAGGCCGGGACGACAAACTCAATCTGGTTTAAGCCAGCGGAGGGAGTCTTCCAACGATGGTATGGAGGGGCCTTGGCAAAAGCTGGCTGCCTCTTCGACTGGGCAGAGCGCACATATCCGACGCTGTTTCCAAATAGTCATATCGGAAATGGGCTGGACTACTATGCGCCGTACTACTACCGGTACTATCCTGGAAGCGCAAACTATGTCGGCGTGTCTAGCGACAACCAGCGGGTTTGGTTGCTTGGTTCCATCACGGGCGGGCAGCTAACCGAGGTCGGCACCTTCGAGGCGTTCGCAGCCACGGCAGGTTGTTAGATGGAAGGTACCTGCCTTTGCCTACGATTGATGCTGCCAAGTTGCCTGCCAACGACCGCAGGCGGCCAGGAGCTGATGTTCGCAACGGGCGGCTTTCGAGCTGCCTACATGTTGATAGGGATTGCATCCAAACTGCGAAGCTGAAACCGGAGACCCGGACATCTGACAAGTTACATTATTTCCCTAAGCACCCCGTGCGCGGCGGCATGAGCCCAGCCGTCATAGGCCATCCGCGCTGAGATCGGGATTGCTAGCAGCGCGGGTGCGAGGGTATCCCATATTTGAAAGCTCTATCGCATGACGCGCTTCGCCGAATGGTGCACGGAGGTCGTCGTTGGGTGCAGTGCGCCCCATAGCCACACGATGCTGCACGCAGATGCATCGAAGTTTGATGCGTCGGTTGCCATCGTGGCAGATGTGGTGCCCGAACACTTCTTGCCGCCGAGCCGGCTGGCGGAGATGTTCGCTCGCCTGCAGCGGCACGAAGTTGCTGAGTTGATTCAGAACAGGCTGCCGGAAAGCGCGCAGCTCAAGTCTGGCGATCTCGGCGAGGTGTTGTGCACCACTTTCATCGGTGAAAAGACGCCGTTCACGCTGGGCATCAAACGTCTTCAATTCAAGGACCACCGAAACATGTCGATGCGAGGCGACGACATGTTGGGCTTTAACTTGAACCCCGTGACCGGCAAGCTCACTGTGCTCAAGGCGGAGTCCAAGAGCAATGCAACCATGCCTGCTTCCACCGTCGCTAAGGCTCGAGAGGCGCTGTCCGGCTATGGCGAGCTGCCGTCGCCCCATTCAATGGGATTCGTTGCTGATCGGCTGACGAATCCTGCTGACAAGCCCTTGCGGGACGCAATCGACGACGCTCAGTTGAAGAAGTCACTGAAGCCCGGCGATGTCACGCACATGCTTTTCGCCTTCACGGGCAACGACACGACCACGCTGTTGCAATCCAACTTGAGCGGCTACCCGGGGGGCGCGGCCCAGCACTATGTCGGACTGCGGGTCGCTGAACATCAGAAGTTCATCAAAGCCGTCTTCGCGGCCGTGGGGGCCTGATGGCATCCACATCCGAGGAACTGCGCTCCAACATCCGTGAAGCGGTTGAGGCGGGTTACCGTCAACAGTTGCTCGCGAGGGGACAAGCGCGCGGCATGATTTGGCGCGCGGGCGAACTGCCTATAGATGCGCCGAATTTCAGTCCGCTCCTTTCGGAGGACCTACTCTCGTTCGGCTACTCGCTGCTGCTCCATGGTCTGCGGTATCTGGATTTGGGCGGCGACTTCGAGACTGCGCGACAAGCCTTCGAGGTTGCGGCGGAGTCCATCGAGGCCGTCGTCGCGCGAGGGCAACTGGACGAGACGCGAGATTTTCACCGTCTAGTCGCAGCAAGCGCGTACCACTTAGGGCGGTTCTCGGCGCGCGCGTACTCACTCCTGAGGGCTGACTTCGAGCAGGCCAACCTGTCTGTTGTTGAGCGATGCCTCGCACAACTGGTGCTGAGGGACCTTGCTGGGGTGAACCGTGCGGTTGCTAGCTGGTTCGAGTCGGGCGCCGGTTCCGACGACAACCTGATGGCTGCGCTGGATCCCCTTTTCGAAGTAGGCGGTCAGGGGGCGGCCCTGGAAGACGGCGAAGGTGTGGCTGAGGCCCTGTTGCTTGGCTTAGAGGGCAACTTCATGTCGGCGATGTCTCAGACGCTGCTCGCTCTGGAGCGGGGCGAACAGCATCTCATCGGCGAAGCACAGGCGCGTCTCAGGCAGGGCCTGTCCGTGGCGGGGGACATGAACTTCGTCGGCCAGTGGTGGGTGCATCGCTTGGCGCTGTACATCGTCGACAGCCTGTGGTCCAGCAGCTTTCACGCGATCCTGCCCATGTCCGGCCCCGATGGTGCAGCAATCGGCGATTGGGAATCGTTGCGCAAACTGTTCATCACCTCGCTGTTGTGCCGCGGTCGGTCGGAGATTGAGCTCTGGCCGTCTCAGATTGAAGCAGCGAAGCGTGTGCTGGAGTACGACGCCAATCTTGTGCTGTCACTGCCCACAAGCGCGGGAAAGACGCGCATCGCAGAGCTGTGCATCCTCGCGTGCCTGGCGCTAGGCACGCGAGTCGTTTTCGTAACGCCCTTGCGTGCGCTGTCTGCGCAAACAGAGGTCTCGCTGCGCCGCACGTTTAGCGCGCTCGGCAAAAGCGTCTCAAGCCTTTATGGCAGCATCGGGGCCAGCAGTAGCGATGTCGACACCCTCAAGTCACGCGACATCGTGGTGTCGACGCCCGAGAAGCTCGATTTCGCCCTTCGGAGCGACCCGACGCTCTTGGACGACGTGGGGTTGGTGGTCCTCGACGAAGGCCACATGATAGGGCTCGGCGAGCGGGAGGTGCGCTACGAAGCACAAGTCCAGCGGCTGCTTCGGAGGCCTGACGCAGCTTCCCGGCGCATCGTCTGCCTTTCCGCCATCCTGCCTGATGGTGACCAACTCGCTGACTTCACCGCTTGGCTCACCGCCGACCGGCCCGACGGACTCATCAAGAACGGTTGGCGCCCGACCCGGCTTCGATTCGGTGAGGTTGACTGGAACCCAGAGACCAAGGTCGCGCAGCTGAACGTGGTGGTGGGGGACGAGCATCCGTTCATTCCCAAGTTTGTCGTCGGGAAGAGGACGTCCAATCGTGCAAACGCGGCGATCGTCCCCGGATCGCAGACCGACCTGTGCATCTTCACGGCGTGGCGTCTGATTGAAGATGGTCAGTCGGTGCTGGTGTTCTGTCCGATTCGAGTGTCGGTCATGCCGTTCGCCAAACGCATCATCAAGCTAAGCCAAGGGGGCTTGCTCCCGCCGATCATGACGCCTCCGGTCGACGCTATCGCGTCCGCATTGGCCGTCGGTGCTGAGTGGTTCGGCCCGGATCACGATATCTTGAAATGCCTCCGCATGGGCGTGGCGGTCCACCATGGCGAGTTACCCACCCAGTTCCGCAAGGAAGTGGAGCACTTGCTTAGGGACGGCATTTTGAAACTCACGGTGTCGTCACCGACCCTCGCCCAGGGGCTGAACTTGGCGGCAACCAGCCTCATCCTTCACGGGCATTCCAGGCATGGTGAGGCGATCGATGAGTCCGAGTTCCGAAATGTCGTCGGTCGGGCTGGCCGCGCGTATGTCGACATCGAAGGGTTGGTGCTCTACCCGATGTTCGACGAGCACGAGAAGCGGCGAGATGCCTGGAAGGGTCTGATCCGCGGCGACAAACAACGTGAGATGGAGAGCGGCATCTTCCGATTGCTTTACTGGCTACTGGATCGCATGGCCAGGAAGATCGGGACGAGGGACGTCGATGCCTTGCTGGCGTATGTGGCAGGTCAGGGCGCTTGGAGCTTTGCGGCGGTGCCTGGGGAGCGAAAAAGGTTGGCAGAGGCCGCGGTTGAAGACTGGCCGCGACATCTAACCAGCCTGGACACAGCCATCTTCAGCTTGCTTGGGGACGCGCAGGTTGCTGATGAAGAGCTCGAGTCAAAGATTGATGAGGTGCTGACGTCATCGCTGCTCACGCGCCGGCTCGCGCGGCGGAGTGAAGGTGTTCAAAGGGCGCTGCTTTCTGGCTTGAAGGCCAGAGCGAAGCTGATCTGGACCGGTTCCACAGCGGTGCAACGGCGCGGCTATTTCCTCGCCGGCGTCGGGCTTGAGACGGGCAGAATGCTGGATGAGAAGGCCGATGAGCTTGAGTTCTTGTTGCTCAGGGCGGATACGGCTGTAGACGGCGGTGAAGTCGATGAAGCTGTCAAGGCGATCGTCGCTTTCGCCGAGATTGCCTTCGAAATCTCCCCGTTCACGCCGAAGTCGTTGCCGCCAGATTGGCGAAAGTTTCTGGACCAGTGGCTGAGAGGAGCTCCAGTTCACGAGTTGGGGGACGACGACGCAGACGATGCGATATCCCTCATCGAGCATGCGTTCGTCTACAACTTGCCGTGGGCGATGGAAGCCGTGAGGGTTCGTGCGCAGGCTCACGCTCCCGTTGGGGATCCATTCGACCTAGACATCGACCTTCTGCCGAATCTGGGGAGCGGCAGCGCTGTTGCTGCAGTCGAGACGGGAACGTTGTCCATCCCGGCTGCGGTGTTGATCAAGGCCGGCTTCGCGTCGAGGCTCGGCGCCATCAGCGCGGTGCTCTCGACAGGCGCAGATTTCGACGACGCCAAGGGCCTGCGTGCTTGGCTTGCCTCAGATACCGTACTGGCTTGGAGCGTCATTCCCACATGGCCGACAGAAAACTCGCACGAACTTTGGAGGGAGTTCACTGCGCCTCATGGAGCAGGCAACGTACAACCGTGGACGACGACGGAGTACACCGGACCGGTTCAATGGAAGGGTGGCGTACCGATGCCGCCCGGGATGCCCCTGCGCATTGCCGGCTCCGGACCGAAGGTCGGCGTGATCTACAGCAGCGACTACCGAGAGTTGGGGAGAGTTCGTTATCCCTTCAGTCAGAAGGCCGTCGGCCTCACAGTGGCAACGTCAAACGGTGGGGCAGACCAGATCTCGTTCGAGTACACCGGACCGAATGACCTGATTCAGTCCTGATGCACCCGCGCCGGATCTAGGCGCTGGCGCTCGCAGCCAACACCTCCGGTAGGAGCGCAACCGACCGCTTCCGGGTGGCGAACTCGTGAACCTCGCCGGCCGCAGTGGGTCGATCTCAGTCGTCACGACTGGGGGTCTTCAGTGCGGGCGGTGATACCAATCGAGATCTGATAATGCAACCTCGCGTCCTCAGGTTCCTACCCTCAACGCCACCCCCATCGTCTCCAGAATCTGCCCCAACGCCCGGTTGTCCTCTTCGTCGATCTCGCGCCCACCGGCGAAATTGAGGTTGTCGCGGCCGAGCTGAAGAAGCGCCACGCCCCAGTCAACGAAGAACTCGCGCTCCGGGTGGCCGCGTTGCTCCGGCAGGGCCGGCAGGCTACCCCGCGCCGGCGGTAGGGGCAATGCAAACACCCCGCGCGCCCGCGTCTTCGGCGCCTCCGGCGTGCCCGGCCGGTCGGCTTCGGGCAAGTCGCCATAACCGAGGTACGTCACGTGGTCGTTGACCATCGTCGCGGCGATCGCGGCGGCGCGGTCGGCCACTTCGTCCCAGCGCACGTTCGCTGCAGCCAGTTGCCTGCGGATGCGCTCGGCGATGCGGTCGGCCAGTTGCTGGCGGTGAGCGCCGATCACCAGTTCGTCGGTCAATGCGCCGACGATGGCGGAGTCGAGGCCCAATGCCGTCAGCGCTTTGGCATCCGCTGCCAAGCCGCGCACGCGGTCAGCCCACAGATTGATCACCTGCCCCGCAAAGTGATCGGCCCGGTCACGCTGCCGCCGGATCGGTTGAGTCTTGGCAGGCGCCTTCTTGTTGATCGTCGCCTCGGCATCCACCGCCCAGGGATCATCGGCCCACGGATCGTCCTCCGCCGCCGGTGATGCGGCGACGGGCGCCGCCGCCGGCGCCGTGTCCAGCCGCAGCGAAGCCACGTTGAGAAACGCCGCCCGCACATCCGGCTCCGCCAGCTGCAGCCTTGCCAACAGCAGCGCAAAGTTCCTGAACTCCCGCTCATTGCAAGCCCGATACAGCCGGCGCCGCAAATCCATCAACGCCGCTTCCTTCTCCTTGCGCGACGCATCATCCCCAGCCGCATAGAACACACGCAACCGCGCATCCAGCGCCTGCGCCTGATCCACCAGCCTGCCGGCGAGCTGCCGCGTCTTCAGCTTCGGGCTCAGCACCCGCTCCAGGTTCTCCACCAGGTAGCGCACGCCGCCGTCGTTGAAGGCCATCGCCGAATCCCAGGCCAGCGCCGGGTTGACGAAGTGCTTCCTGCAGCGCTCGGAATCGAGCAGGCCCTGGCGGCTGGCGTTGATGCGCGGGGCGGCTTCGGTGGCGATGCCGAGTTCCTGCCGCGCGTCGCCGTCGCCTTCGTACTGGAACACGCCGGCCGGGCGGAAGCCGGGGTTGCGCAGGAAGTAGGTGTTGTTGAAGGCCTGGCCGTTCCAGTTCTGCAGCCAGTCTTCCTGCTTGTACAGCTGGTACATCGAGGCTTCGAGCCGGGTGTCGATGCGGCTGGCCCAGCTTTCGGGCGTGTCGCCGGGCTTGTCGACGAGCTCGCCGTCGAACTTGGTCAGCACGAAGAACAGCGCGTTCGGCAGTTGCGCACGTGATTGGGCGTTATCACCGTGCGTCTGCGCCACCCACTTGCCGACCAGCGCGGTCAGGTCCTTGACGTCCTGGTTCGAGGGCGGCATGCACAGCAGCATGCAGGTGAGCTCACGCTCTTCGGTGTAGCGCTGGAACAGGTAGGCGATCTTGCCGCGCAGAAGGATGTTGCGCACGCTGAAGGCGCGCTCCTGCGGGTCGGCGGGCAGATCGATGTTCTTCTCGCGTGAACGTGCGCCCGGGAAGTCCAGCAGGTCGGTGTGCTCGAAGAACTGCCACGGCTTGTCGGCCATCACCACCTTGATTTCTGCGACCAGGCCGGTCAGCGTGGCGCGGGCCACCGGCACGGGCGGGCCGTCGCCGCCGCCTTCGCTCAGCTCGGGCACCACGCTGACCAGGTCCTTCTGGTCGTCGAGGGTGCCGAGGCGGTGCTTGAGGATGTCGACGTCGATGATGCTGGTGGTGCGCGGCAGCAGGCAGTTCAATGCCGCGCGGGCGGTGGCAGCGTGGCCCAGCGCTTCGAGCGTCTTGTGCAGCAGCGTGTAGATGGCTGTGAAGTCGGCGTTCTGGCCCCACAGCAGGCTGTACAGCTCGATGCGCTGCGCCGTCGGCAGCTTGTGGCCGAAGCGCGTCAGCGCATCCCAGAAACCGCCGCGCGTCAACGGGCCGATCGACGACGAGAAGGTGCCCTTGAAATACTCGCCGACATCGAACATCACGATCTCGTCGAGGTGCTGTGCGCTGCTCTTGGCCAGCGGCTCCAGCCGCGCGATGACGGCGCGCACTTCTTCTTCGCCCGGCAGCCCGAGCTTGCGGTTGTGCTCGTCGAAATCGGACAGGAAACCATTCCCGAGGATCTTGACCAGGTCCGTTTCGCTCAGCAGCCGCAATTCGACCGGGTGGCTCTTGTCGCGCGAGCCGCGCACGATCGTGAAGCGGGTGACGAGGCCGGTGGCTTCCTTGCCGCCCTCGGGGTTGATCTCGGTGATGAAGTTCTTGGTGTCGCCGGCAAAGTCGGCCAGCAGCGGCGCATCCTTGCTGCGGCCCAATACCGAGACGAGGTAGGACTTGCCGGCCTGGCTGGGGCCGAACACGCCTGCCGAATTGCGGCGGCCGGACGACGCGGCGAGCTTGCGCGAGAGGTTCTCGGCGCGCCGCGTCGCTTCGATCAGTGAATGGCCTTCGTTGGCGACGCGGGTGGCGCTTTGCGACACGCGCGCCACCCAGCCGCGGGCCTGCGAGCTGGCACTGGCCAAGGCGCGGGCGCCGTCGGCGAGGGTCTGCTGGATGGGATCGATGGACATCGGTCAGTTCCCCAGCAGGATGCCCGTGTCGAGCCAATAGCCCTGGGCGTTGTTCAGCGTCTGCAGCCGCAAATGCAGCCCGATGTTCGGCACAGTCTTGCCTTCGGGGTCGACGATGGCGTGGATCGCCAGTGTCGGGTTCTCGTCGTAGCGCTCGCCGGTTTCCTTGTCTTCCTTGCTCTTCGCGCGCTGGCGTTTCAGCGTGACTGAGAGCGGCGTGCGCGGATTCAGCCGGCTCGCGAACTCGGGCGAGCTGTAGTCGATGCTGTACAGCCGCGTCGCCGGCCAGCGGTCAACCGGCAATTGACGGAATCCCAGCGGCATCGGGCCGCGGAATTCGAAGGGCGTTTCGGGAACGTCGTAATCGGCGCGGTCGAGGTCGAGGTTGTTGTAGAACTCGTCGGCCTGGCGCAAGCGGTCGTTCTGATCCAGCTTGCCGAAATAGCGCGCTGTCGATCGCGGCCGCAATTGGTCGGACCGGAAATTGAAGTTCTGCAATTGTCCATTGCCGAGCAGGCAGATCATCGCGCCGACGGCCGCCGTGGTCTTCGGGTCGCCCACGGTGTAGCGGTGGTCGTGGAACGGGTACCACGGGCCGACGCGGAACTGGTGAAGCGGCAGGATGCGGTGCGTCGGCAATGCCGCGCTTTCTTCGAGGATCGCCTGCACAGCGGGCAGGCGCGAGGTGCGGCCGCTCAGGATCAGCACGTCGCAGCGGTAGCGCTGCACGATCTCGCCCAGCGCCTGCAGCATGTCCATGAAGACGCTGCGCACGGTGCGGTCGACATCCGCTGGCGAGACGGTGAATTCCATGTCCTGCAGCTTGAATTCGCGCCGGCCGAGCTTGCTGACCTCGGCATTGAAGTGCTGCAGTAGTTCCTCCGACGGCTGGTTGTCCGCATTGAAGAAGTCGGCGAAGGGCCGCGTCGTCGCCGCGCCGGGGTCGAGCACGTTGAAGCTTTCGTAGTCCTCCAGCAGGCCGAGCGCGATCGGCGCGGCGATCTGCGTCGCGAACTGCTGGCGGCGCACGTAGTCCACCGCCTTCATCTCGCTGTGGTCGCCGCCGAGCAATCGGTTCAGCACGAAATCGGCGCGTTCGCCGAAGCCGCATTCGACCAGCTTGTCGCGGATCGGGCGGATCACGTGCTCGCGCACCACGCGCAGCAGCGCTTCGTCACCCGCGAGGTTGAAGCCTTCGCGGAATTCCTGGAACGGCGTCAGCGTGACGTTGGCGCCGCTGCCGTCGACCGCGATCGAGGTGACGACGAGATCCGTGGTCCCGCCGCCGATGTCGATCGTCGCCAGGCGCAGCGTGTTCGCGCCGGTCGGGCCGTTGCGGTTCAGCGGGTGACGCAGGTCGTCGAAGAAGGCCTTGGCGTCGCCGGAATAGTTGCGCGCGACCTGCGTGTAGAGGTAGACGGCCTGTGTCGCGGTGGCTTCGTCCCACTGCAGCTTCACTTCCGGGCCGGCGGCATCGTTGTCGGCGCGGGTGCGGCCCTCCAGCGTGTATTTCAGGCGCTTGCTGCCGTCGTCGTCGTAGTGCACTTCGGCGAGGCCGAGCGAGAGATACGCCATGTCGCAGGCGGCCTGCGCCTGCTCTTTCAGGATCGCGCGCTCGGCCAGCGGCATCGCGGTGGGCATCGTCATGATCACGCGGCGCAGGCGGCGCGGCAGGTGCGCATTGGTCGGGCGGCGCAGGCGGTGCATCGGTGAATTCATCATCGCGATCGCCTGCACGAAGATCTCGGCCAATGCGAAGGCGGTGAGGTTGCGGCGCGAATACAGCGCGCGGATGGCAGGGAAGCCGCGGTCGGGGTCGGTGGCCAGCGCGACATCGCTGATGCGGTGCAGCGGCTCGCCCAAGTCATTGACCAGCGTCGTGAACATCACGCCGTGCGCCAGGTCGCTTTGCCCGCCATTGCCGTTGGCAGCGGTGTTGAAGCGCCACGAATCGCGGCGCGCATCTTCATCCCACAGGTAGCGCTTCGGGCTCGACAGGCCGGACGAGCCTTCGGTGCCGCTGCGCTGCGCGGCCAGGCGCTGCGCTTCGAGGCCGACGCGCACGACGGTCGGCCAGCCGAAGGCTTCCGAGCGCCCGCTGCGCACCGACAAATGGTCGCGCCCGAATTGCGCGCGGGCGAATTCGAAGCGGCTCGGGAAGGGCTCGGCATACACCTGCTCGGCGCGGCTCAGATCGCGCAATTGCAGCTTCACCGATTTGGTGATGTCGACGCCCAGTTGCTCGGGGTCGGATTCGATCAACAGCCCGCAGCTGCGCGAATTGCCGAGGTCCAGCACCAGGTCGACATCGATCGGCGGCGTGCGCGGTTCGGTGATGCGGTCGACCAGCTGGAAGGCGGGCAGGATGTCCAGCGCGTACAGCAGGTCGACATAGGCGCGATAACGGGCGATGTGCTCGTTGCTGCCCTGCATCTGCTCGTGGATCTCGTCGTTGCTCAACGCGCGCAGCGAGAAGCGGCGGCGCTTGCGCTCTTCGCGCGCCAGCATGTCCTTGAAGGTTTCGAGGCACCAGTCCTTCAGCCAGTCTTCGGCGTAGAACCAGTCGATGTTGTCCTTCGGGCCCGGCAGCGCGAACTCCTGGCCGGTGCGGGCATCGCCGGGGCAGGGTGCCAGGTAGGCCTCGTTCTCGACGAACTCCAGCAGCGTGGTGTCGGCGGCCAGCACCAGGCGGTAGTGGTGGCCGTCGTCGTCGGGCGTGTCCAGCTTGGCCAGGTAGCCGCGCACCCAGTTGGTCGGGCCGCGGTAGAAGCCGTGGGCCTCGCGGCGCAGCAGCGGCAGCGGCATCCACGTGCGGTCGAACATCTGCTCCAGCGCCTTGATGTCCACCGAGTACGACTCGACGACGTCGCGCGGCACCTCTTCGTCGCCACGGCGCGCCAGGCGCGGCGAGCGGTCGTTGTTCAGCGTGGTGTGCGGGTCGTGGAAGCCCCATTCGGTGGGCATGCCGCCGTGCTTGTCGATCGAGAAGCCGAAGTCCAGGAACTGCACCCCGCTGCCGGGGATCAGCGGCACGACATCGGGCAGTTTGTGAAGCAGCTCGTTGAGGGCCATGGCGCTATGTTGGTCCGGTCTTAGGCTTCAGGGCAAGGCGGGTGGACCCGATCATCGCAGGCGGCGCAGCGGGGCTTCCCACTTGTGGCCGTCGCTGTTGACGGCGTAGCAGATGGTTCTGCCGCTGGGCTCGGTCTCGCATTCGTGGCGGCTGCCGCCGATGTCGCGGCCGCCGCCGCTCACGTCCTTGCACGGGGCGCGGTCGAAGACCAGCTTGCGGCCTTCGATGCGGGCCTTCAGCGGGCCGCGGCAGTCGGGTGCCGGCTGTTGGCCATAGGTGCGCTCGACGCCGTTCACCTGGCCGGTGCCGTCGCGCTTGAACTGCAGGACCATGCGGTAGGTGCCGATGATGTTGTCGGCGCGGCCGCGGTAGATCGTCAGCCGGCGCTCGCCCATCTGCCACAGGCCCTCGAGGAACGAGAGGTCGCCGCGCTCCAGCGCGCCCGGCGGGATCTGCAGCTGGGCGCCGGGGTCCAGGGTTTCGGTCTTCGGCGCGGCGGGGTCGTCGACCGGGGTGCAGAACTTCAGCGCCAGCAGCGCGAGCAGCAAGAGCAGCAGCAGCAAGGCGAGCAGCCAGGGCAGCCAGGCGCGTTTCTTCGTGACCGGTGCGGGGGTGATGGGTGGTTCGGCGAGCGGTGGCTCGGGTGGGGCGAGCGGGGCGGCGACGGGCGCCTCGGCGAGCGGCGCTGTAGATGGCGCGACTGGTGGCGCGACGGGTGGCGCGGCCGGCGTCGCGCTCCACGCCTCGGGCGCGCTCGGGTCGACGCTGCCCGTCTGCGGATCCTCGAAGCCCCAGCAGGCGATCACCGGCTGCTCGCCGACGAAGTACAGGAAATCGCCATCGGCAGGCACGCGCCGCGCCTGGTCGAGCAGGCTGGCGAAGGACGCGGCACTGCTGTGGCGGTCGCCGCCCTCGCGGCGGAAGCGACTCGTCAGATCGTTCAGCGCATCGTGCACCGCCTGCACTTGCGCCTGCGCTGCGGCGGCTTCGTCCGGCGACAGATCGCCGCGCCGGCGCACCGCACCGGGCAGGTCAGTGCTGTAGCGCAGCTCCCGCAGCTGCGGATCGATCGCCGGCCGTGCGAAGTACGCGGCCAGCAGCGGCTGGCGTTGCGCCAGCAGCATCGCCTGCAGCTGCACGTGCGAGCGATACGCTGGCGCGCCGAAGGCCCCGAGTGGCCGGTAGCGTTCCAGATCCTCTCGGAGCAGCTCGGCCACGTCGTCTACTTCTTCTGGATGTCCATGTAGTAGCGGCTGCCGTCCGGATTGACGCCGTAACACTGCGTCTGGCCGTTGCGCTCCTTCTGGCATTCGATCTTCGGGGCGGGGTACGACTCACCACCGGGGCAGGGGACCGTCTGCTGGCCTTCGATGCCGAGCTTGCCGCCTTGCATGCGCCCGCGCACCGGGCCCTTGCAGACGCTGCCATCGGAGCGGCGCAGCGTGATCTCGCCCTGGCCGTCCTTATCGAAGTGGAACGACAGGTCGACCGGCTGCTTGCTGCGCTTGTCCAGCAGCGGGTCCGGGGACTTCCAGTCGCCTTCGAGGAAGTCCATCTTCGGCGGCGCTTGGCGCGTCTTCGGGTCCTTCGGCAGGTCCGGCAGCTTCATCGACTTCGGGTCGAAGGGGGTGTTGGGCAGCGCGGGCGGATCGGTCGTGCCGCGGTCGGGCTTCGCGGGATCCAAGGGGTTGCCGGGCTTCAGCGGGTCTTCCTTCGGCGCTTCGGGCAGGCCGCCGCTGGGAGGCAGCTGGGGCAGGCCCAGGCCGTCACCGGGCGCCGAGGCGCCGGGCAGGCTGGGCAGCGGGCCGGCTTCGGTGCCGCCCGGGCCGACAGTGCCGCCGGGGCCTTCGGTGCCACCCGGGCCGATCGGGCCGCCAGGTCCCACCGCGCCGCCCGGGCCCACGCCCGGCGTCACGGGGGCCACCGGCGTGCCATCCGGGTTCAGTGGCGCCGACCCGCCGGCCGCGGGCTCGGAGGCCGAGGGGCCGAGCGGCGGCACGACCGGCGCCTCGATCGGCAGCGGCGCGCAGCCGCGCCAGAAATACAGCAGCGCCAGCAGCAGCAACAGCGCGAGCAGCAGCCACAGCAGCCACCACCACCAGGCGCGCTTCTTCGCCGGCACCACGGCCACCGGCTCGACCGGCACCGGTGCAATCGCCGGCGGCGGCGGTTCTGCCACCGCGGGCGCGGCCACCGCGGCCGCCAGCGGCAGTGAGGCTGCTGGATCGACGCTGCTGCCGTCGTGGTTCTCGAAGCCCCAGAAGGCGATCACCGGCTGGTCGCCGACGAAATGCAGGAAGTCGCCGTCGGGCACCTTCATCGCCTGCTCGAGCAGGCTGGCGAAGGCCGCTGCGCCACCCGGCTGCGCGGCACCCGCCGGCGCAGCGTTGCCGGCCTGGCGGCGCAGCTCCTGCGCGTAGCCCAGCAGGCTCTCGCGCAGGCGCTGCAGAGCCGGCTCTCGCTCGGCGCGCTCGGCCTCGTCCATGCGCGCCCAGGCGCGCGCCGTGCCCGGCACCTCGGCATGCCAGCGCAGCTCACCGGCGTCGGGGTCGAAGGTCGGCCGTGCGAAGTAGTTGGCGGCCTCCAGCCCGAGCTTGCCGCGCAGCATCGCGCGCAGCTGCACGTGGCTCTGCCAGGCCGGCTTGCCGAAGGCGCCGAACGGGCGGAAGCGATCCACCCTGTCGTGTGCCAGTTGCGCGCCCGTTGTGTTGGAGTTCATGGGTGGGGCCTGTGGCGTGGCACTTTACTGTGCGGATGGCATGAAGCAAGCGCTTCCGGTGAGTAGACTCGGTTCGTTCAACAGGGGCTGGGCCGCTCTCCCATGAATCGCTCTGTGCGCAACAACCTCATCGGCGCGCTGCTGGTGCTGCTGCTGCTGGCATTGGTCTTCGGCTGGTGGTTGTTCAACCGCGTCGATCCGTCTGCCACGTCGGCCCAGCGCCTGCTGGAGTTGCGCAAGCAGCAAGAGCAGCTGATGGCCCAGCTGGCCAACGTGCCGTCGAAGGAGCCGCGCGACTGCCCGCCCGGCCAGAAGCTGCAGTTGCTGCCCGCCGGTGGCGCCGCCTCCAGCGCGGTCGGTGCGGCCAGCGAGCCGGCGATCGCTGCCGCCTCGACGCCCGATCCCGGCCCCGCGCCGGCCGGCGGCGAGGCCGCGGTGCTCAGCGCGGCGGCGCTCGCCCAGCGCCTGGAGATGGCCACCGCGATCGTCATCGTCGCCGGGCAGAACGACCTGGGCAGCGGCACCGGCTTCTTCATCACGCCGAACCTGCTGGTGACGAACCGCCACGTCGTCGAACATGTGGCCGGCAAGCGCCTCTTCGTGACCAGCCGCGCGCTCGGCACCCTGCGCCGCGCCAGCGTGGTGACGGCCACCTCCAGCTCGACCATCGGCGCGCCCGACTTCGCGCTGCTGAAGCTGCACGACGGCACCGCCTCCGGCACGCTCGAGCTGGCCAGCGAGGTCAGCAAGCTGGCCACCGTCGTCGCCGCCGGCTACCCGGGCGTGGTGCTGCGCAACGACGCCAACTTCCGCCGCCTGATGAGCGGCGACCTGTCGGCCGCGCCCGACCTGAACCTGACGCAGGGGGCCGTGCAGTCGCTGCAGGCCGGCGCCAATGGCCTGCCGCTGGTGATCCACACCGCGGCGATCTCGCAGGGCAACTCGGGCGGCCCGCTGGTCGATGGCTGCGGCCGCGTCGTCGCGGTCAACACCTTCATCAACGTCGACCAGCAGAACTCGACGAAGACGCACTACGCGATCCGCAGCGCCGGGCTGGTGGGTTTTCTCGAGTCGGCGGGCGCGAGCACGAAGATGAATCCGCGCGCCTGCGGGGCGAAGGGCTGAAGCCGCGCGGCGCGCTGCATCAATCGCACTTCAGCGGATAGTCCGTCGTCAGCAGCGTCTTGCAGCGGTTGCCGCCGCCGTCGATCACGACGCCGGGCACCGGGTTCGGGCCGAAGTCCGGCGCGAACAGCGTCTGCCCGAAGTCGTTGTTGCGGAACAGGTTGCGGGTGATGATGAAGTCTGCCGGCTGCGCTGCGCGCTCGCCGGGCAGTGACGAGATGCCACCGCCATAGCCGAGGCGGTTGAACAGCGGCATGTAGGCGCTGAAGCCCGCGGTGACCAGCGGCTCGATGAAGCGATTGCCTTCGAACACGTTGTCGCGAAACTCCACCGCGGTGTCCGCCGGCAGCAGGTCCTTGTCGTCGCTGCCCGCGGCTCGCAGGCCGTAGCTGCGGTAGATCAGGAACAAGGACGGCGACCGCTGCACGGTGTTGTCCGCGATGGTCGAGTCGACCACGCTGGACCAGTACCAGCCGCCGATGCCGCAGATGCCGGTGTCGACGATGCGGTTGTGCCGGATGGTGGCGCCGGCCAGCTTGCCGACCCACTCGATGCCGCAATCGAAGAAGCCGCTCATCGTGTTGTGCTCGATCACGGCGCCGGTTTCGTCCTGCAGTACGAAGCCGTCGTCGGCGCCGTTCCACGGCCCCGGCACGCGATTCCAGCTGCCTTCGAGCACGTTGGCAGAGAAGTGGTTGTTCCTGCCCCAGGTGCTGACGATGTTCCCGGGGACGATGCTGCTCCCCGTGCCCGCCGGCGCGGTGATGCGGTTGGCATACACGGCGTTGCCGGTGCCGTAGCGCTGCTGGTAGGTGCCGCTCGAGATCATGTTGTTGGCGAAGACCAGCGCCGATGTCCCGACCGCATTGATCACGGACGCAAATTTCGCATCCAGCGGGGACACCTGCAGGCCTGTCAGGCTGCCCCGGGATGCGTCTTCGATGTCGATCCACTGGATCGTCAGCGCGCAGTTCTTGACCGAGAAGTTGCGCACGCGGCTGATGCGCAACGCGGTGCTGAGGTTGACCCGGTTGCCGCGCAATGCGTGGCCGGCACAGTCGAGCTGCACGCCGTCGACATCGTGGATCGACACGCAGGCGCCATCGGTCGCGTCGAGGTCCTTGGTCAGCACGTAGCTGCCGGCAGTCGTGATCTCGCGGCAGGCGCTCACCGGCACCGGCGCCTGCGCGGAGACCACCGTCAGCACGGCCGGCGCACTGGTGACGGCGCCGCCGCCGTTGGCCACCCGCACCCCGTACGCGACGCCGTCGTCGCCGTAGCCGGCGGCGGGGATGGCCAGCGTGTTGGCCGTGGCGCCGGCGATCGGCGCGCCGGCGCGGTACCACTGGTAGCTGAACGGCGGCGTGCCCGCGGCCTGCACGCTGAACACGAAGCCGCTGCCCACGGTGGCCGATCCGGCGAGCGGCGGCACCGCCAAGGTCGGTGCCGGCGGATTGACCGTCAGGCGGGCCGCCTGGCTGACGGTTTCGCCAGCGCTGTTGATCACGCGCACGCGAAACTGATGTCCGCTGGACGAGAGGTCCAGGGAAGGGGCCACGTAGGCGGCCCCGACGGCGCCGGTGATGTCGGCGAAGCTCGCGCCGCCATCGGTGCTGCGTTGCCACTGGTACGCGGCCACGCTGCCGGCGATCAGTTCGATGCCGAAGCGTGCGCCCGTGCCGGTCACGGTCGTCGTGTCGCGCGGGTGTGTCGCGATGACCGGCGGCGCGCAATCGGTCGGGTAGACCTGGCAACGGAAGTCGAACAGCGTGCCGACGTCCAGCACGACGCCGTTCGACACCGGCCCCAGCACCGCGACGGTCTCGCCGGCGACGCCGACGTAGTTCCCGGTGTCGGGATAGTGGCGATAGAGATAGGGCGGCGACGAGCGTGTCGTCTCGTGGCGAGGGAACAGGTGGGGATAGGCCTGCTCGGCCCAGTCGAGCAGGGTTTCGACGTCCGGCTTGCGCGGCGCCGGCACCTGGGGCGGCACTTGGGCCACTTGCTGCCGGTTGTCTTGTTGTGTCGAGCGGTCGATTTCGCCGCCGCCGCCGCAGCCGCCGAGCAGCGCGCCGGCCAGTGCAACGAAGATCGCCCGCGCCGTTCGGCGCACGAAGTGCTGTTGTCCCATCGCCGCTCCTCCCCAGGTCAGCGTCTGGGGCCGATGATGCCAGCTCATCGCGCAGGCGCGACCGCGACGGTCGCCCCGTCGACGAAGCAGACCTCGGTCGCCCGGGTTACGGCATCGCGCGCGGCGCGGGCTCGCTCTCGCCCAGCGCGCCGAGCGGGCCGCCGGGCGCCCGGCCGGCACCGGGCTGCAGGTCTTCGCCGCCGACGTCGCGGCTGAAGCCGGCGCCGGCGGCAGCGCGGTACTGCTGCACCCAGGCGCTCACCGCCTTGGTGTGTTCACTGCGGACCGGGGCGGCGGCGAGCGCGGCCGGCCGCCAGTCGGCCGCGCTGCCGGCGTCGCGGCCCAGCATCGGGCGCAGCCAGTCAGTGCGCTGCACGCGCAGGTAGCCGTGGCGGCGCTCGGCGAAGAAGAGCGTGGCCGACAGTGCCGGCCCGGTCGGCACGCTGCCGCCGAGGCTGTTGACGGTGGCACCGGCCTGGTCGCCGGCGACGCCGCCGCTGAGCACGAAGCCGCCCACGGCCCGCAGCGTCACGCATTCGCTGCGCATCGCGTTGCCGGGCGTCGCCGCATGCAGCAGCTGCGCCGGGTCGTTCTGCGCGGCGCAGGTCTCGATGTCGGTCCAGCGGGTGTTCGCGGTGGCGCGGCGGTTCGCGGTGGCGGTCAGCACCGAGCGCAGCTCGCTGCCGGCGAACTTGCCGAACATCAGCGTCGTGAGCTCGACGCCGCCGGTGCTGCGGTGGTCGACGGCCGCCAGCGCGATCCATTCACCCGCGGGCAGCACGATCTGTTTCTTCGAGCCAGCCCAGCCGACCGTCAGCACGCCGGGGCCGGTGAAGCGGTCGCCGAGCTGGTGGCTGATCGCGCCGCTCTCGCCGGCCTGCGCGAAGTGCCGCAGGCTGCGCGGTGCGGCCGGCGGGACGGTAGCGGCGACGGCCGCCGGCGCCGCATGGACCGGCGCGGCATGGACCGGCGCGGCAGGCGCCGGGGCGGCGGCAGCCGGCGCGGCGGGGGCGAGCCGGCCGAGCGCCAGCCGCGCCAGCGCTGCGTAGTGGCCGCTCGGATACGCCGTCAGGTAAGCGGCATAGGCCTCGGCGCTGCCGAGCCGCTCGGCCGAGCGCCAGAACTCCACTTCAGCAGGCGCCTGGGCCCGCGCGGTCCACGAGCAGGCGGCCAGGCAGGCAGAGATCAGGAGCAGGCGTGAACGCGACATCGGGCGATTCCGGTGGAGGTGGTCAACGGATTTCGGCGCCGGCGGCGCGCGCTTGAGCGCCGCGCGCCGCGCCGGGCGCGATGCCGGCATGGCGCTTGAACGCGCGGCTGAAGGCGGCTTCGGAGCGATAGCCGGCGCGCTCGGCGACATCGGCCAGCAGCGCGCCGGGGGCCTGCAGCCAGCTCTGCGCGAGCTGCATGCGCCATTGCGTGAGGTACTGCATCGCCGGCATGCCGACGCGTTCGGTGAAGCGCGCCGCGAAGGCCGAGCGTGACATCGCTACCGCCGCCGCCAGCGATTCGAGCGTCCAGTCGCGCGCGGGCTCGCGCTGGATCAGCGTGATCGCGCGGCCGATCTGGCGGTCCTGCAGCGCGCCGAGCCACCCGGTCTGCGCCTGCGGGGCCTGTGCGATCCAGCCGCGGATGGCCTGGATCACCAGGATGTCGGCGAGCCGCGTGATCACCGTCTCGCCGCCGGGGCGCGGCTGGCGCGCTTCAGCGGCCATCAGCCGCAGCGTGCCGTGCAGCCAGTCGGCATCGGGCACGTCGGCGGCATCGATGACGATCTGCGGCGGCAGCAGCGAGACGAGGTGGCGTGCGGCCGGATGCTCGAAGCGCACGGCCGCGCAGACCATCGGTCGCAAGTGCCACGGCGGCGCGCCGTCGGTCTCCCCAGATCGCTGACACCGAACGTCAGGAAGCCGCGGTGCGCGCCAGCGGCCTCGACCGGACGTTGATCCAGCCGGTGCACCTGACTGACGACGCAGGCGCCGGCGAGCTGCTCGCGTCGCTCGACGGTGCGCTGCGCAGCCTGAAGATCGCGCGGCGGCTGGTCGGCCGTTGCCTCGCCGACGCGCTGCGGCAGCCGGCGTGGCTGGGCGGTCGGTGACGCTGTCGGAAGGGTGATCGGCGACTGCAACGCGGCATCGCTCTCGGATACCCCCGGGCACGGGACTAGACTTCGCCAATGCAAGGCCAGCTCGAGTTTCCGTACAAGACAGTAAAGCGCGTCCTGCCGATGTTGATCGTGGCGGTGGCAATGCCGGCGGCTTGCGCCTACACCGCATGGACGAACACCCGAGGTCTTCGCATTGCCGGCTTCATCACCGCCACGGCGAGTCAGGCGACAACGATCTATTGGTGTCTTGCCGTGATCACCGCGCCGGTGTTGCCCGTGGTGATCTGGACGGTACTGCAGAGTCGCCGTGCGCCCCTTTCGCTTGTGCTGGGTCCGACCAGCATCACCCTGCCACGGGCTTCATTGCGAGGAGAGTGGGTCGAGGTTCCGTACGCGGCGATCCAGAAGACAGGCGTCGAGGTCATCGGCCCCGATAAGCTCTTCGTTGTCGTCTCCACGCTTGGCCGCTTCAATGTGGCAAGGAGTGGGTTTCGAGGATCCGACGATTTTGGTGCTTTCGCGAAGGCGCTTGGCGAGTGTGTGGGTGCAAGGCCACCGCGCTGATTCCGGACCTCTCCGCCGTCATCCCCGCAACAGCGCCTGCCGCACGAAATCCAGCCGGTCCTGGCCGAAGAACAGCCGGTCGCCGACGAAGATGCTCGGCGCGCCGAACGCGCCGCGCTCGACCGCTTCCTCGGTATTGGCGATCAGCGCGGCCTTGACCGCGGGGTCGGCGACCCAGCCGGCGAACGCCGCGGGGTCGATGCCGACAGCGGCCAGCAGCCGCTCCAGCTCCGCCGCGTCGCCCAGGTTGCGCTGGCCGACCCACATCGCCTCGAAGACGGCGTAGGCATAACGGTCGAAATCAGCGGCCGAGAACCGCTGCAAGGCCACGGCGCCGCGCATCAGCGTCAGCGTGTTGATGGGGAAGTACGGGTTGGCCGCGAAGGGCACGCGCCAGTGAGCCGCCCACTGCACGATGTCGCCCATCATCCAGCGCCCCTTCGCGGCGATCAGCACCGGGCTCTGGTTGCCGGTGGCCTTGAACACGCCGCCCAGCAGCATCGGCCGCCAGCGCAATTCGGCGCCGGTCTCGGCGGCGATGCGCGGCAGCTGCGTCGCGGCCAGGTAGGTCGTCGGGCTGCCGAAGTCGAAGAAGAACTCCGCGGTCTTGCTCATGTGTCTCGGTCCTCACCAGGTTTCGATCCAGGGGCGCAGGTCCAGCTCGTGTGTCCAGGCGCTGCGGGGCTGGCAGTGCAGCTGCCAGTAGTTCTCGGCGATCGCTTCCGGGTCGAGGATGCCCTCGCGTTCCTTCAGCGCATATCGGCCGGGGAAATTCTCGGCGATGAACTGCGTGTCGATCGCGCCGTCGATGACGATGTGCGCGACGTGCAGGCCCTCGGGTCCGAGCTCCCGCGCCATGCTCTGCGCCAGCGCGCGCAGCGCATGCTTGGCGCCGGCGAAGGCGCAGAAGCCCGACGAGCCGCGCAGGCTGGCGGTCGCGCCGGTGAAGAGGATGGTGCCGCGGCCGCGCGGGCGCATCACGCGCGCCGCTTCGCGCCCGGCCAGGAAGCCGGCCAGCGCGGCCATCTCCCAGACCTTGCGGTAGACGCGCTCGGTGGTCTCGGTGATGCCGAAGCGCACGTTGGCGCCGATGTTGAAGACCACCACCTCGATCGGCGCGACCTCGGCCTCGATCTGCGCGAACAGCGCGGCCACCTGCTCCTCCTTGCGCGCGTCGGAGGCGAACCCGTGCGCCTGGCCGCCATCGGCGCGGATGCGCTCGACCAGCGGCTGCAGCTTGTCGGCCGTGCGGCGCACGACGCAGGCGATGTAGCCCTCGCGGGCAAAGCGGCGCGCGATCGCGCCGCCGGTGGCGTCGCCGGCGCCGATGACCAGCGCGGCCTTGGTGGCCTGGGGAGGGGGGGATGCGGTCACGGGCGGGTTCTCCATTCACCTGCACGACTCTAGGACGAAACCTACGCGCGCATGCGCAGGCGTCCGATGCGCGCCGGCCAGCGGCAGTTCGCATACTGCCCTGCATCTGTCGTTGGAGAACCATCATGCATGTCCGCACAACCGCGCTGGCGCTGATCGCCATCACCTGGGGTGCGCAAGCCGCCGCCCAGGTCACCTTCTATGCGCGCGAGAACTTCGAAGGTCCCGCGTTCACCACGCAGCAGTACGTGCCGCACCTCGAGCGCCGGTTCGACGACCGGGCGTCGTCGGCGGTGGTCACCAGCAACCGCTGGGAGGTCTGCGAAGAACCCGAGTTCCGCGGCCGCTGCGTCGTGCTGCGACGCGGCAGCTACCCGTCGCTGGCGGCGATGGGCATCGACAACCAGATCTCGTCGGTGCGGGCATTGCGCCAGAACGTCCGTGTCGATGACAGCCGCTATGCGCCGAGCCCGCTGATCTCCGGCGACTTCCGCCGGCGCCACAACGAACGCCTGTTCGAGGCCGAGGTCACCGCCGTGCGCGCGGTGATGGGGCCGCCGGAACGGCGCTGCTGGGTCGAGCGCCAGCAGGTCGTCGAAGACCACGGCCGCAGCAACGTGCCGGGTGCCATCGCCGGTGCCGTTCTCGGCGGCATCCTCGGCCACCAGGTCGGCGGCGGCAGTGGTCGGGACATCGCCACCGGCGTCGGTGCGGTGGCCGGCGCGGCGGCCGGCTCGCGCATCAACAGCCGGGACGAACGGGTGGGCTACCGTGACGTGCAGCGCTGCTCCGAGGTGCCGGCCGGCGCGCGGCCGAGCCACTACGACGTGACCTACCGCTTCCGCGGCCAGGAGCACACGATGCAGACGACCACGCCGCCGGGGGCGACGGTGACCGTCAACCGCCTGGGCGAACCGCGCGCGGCCTGATCGGGCCCGCTGATCCGGCCGGCTGATCCGGCCGGCAAACCGACAAGCCGCCGAGGCCCTGCCTCGGCGGCTTCCTGTGCTTTAGCGACGCGTACGGATCGGTTGGTCGTTCTCGGCGATGTAGATCTCGACGCGGCGGTTCAGCGCCCGGTTGGTGTCGGTGATGTTGTCGGCGACGGGATAGTCCTCGCCGTAGCCGACCGTCGTCACGCGCTGCCCGGACACGCCCATGCCGGCGAGCATCGCGTTGACCGCATCGGCGCGGCGGCGCGACAGCACTTCGTTGGTCGCGGCGGTGCCGACGTTGTCGGTGTGGCCCTCGATCAGGATCACGCGGCCCGGATACACCTGCAGGAACTCGGCCAGCTTGCGCAGCGAGCCCTGGGCGGCCGGCTTGATCGCGGCCTGGTTGGTTTCGAACAACACGTCACCCAGCGTCACCAGCAGCCCGCGTTCGGTTGGCGTGGCCTGCAATGCGCTCAGGCGCTGCTGCAGTTGGGCGGTCTGCTGTTGCGCCTCGGTGGCCTGGGCCTGGGCCAGCGCGCTGCGCTGGTCGGCGCTGTCGGCACGCTGCGCGGAGACGGCGGCCTGTTCACGCGCCATGCCGGCCTGGGCCAGCGCGACGCCGGTCTGGGCGCGGGCGCGTTGCGCCTCGGCGGTGCGCAGGTCGGCGCGAATGCGTTCACGCTCGACCTGTGCGCCGGCGATCGCGGCTTCGTTGCCCTTGGCCTGGGCGGCAGCCATCGCGGTGCGGGCCTGCTGACCTGCAATGTACGCGGCACTGTCAATGGCGGCCGGCGACGAGCGGTCCTCGGCGAACAGCGTGTTCGCGCGTTGCAGCGCATCGACGGCTTTCTTCAGCTCCAGCGGGGCGAGCGCCGCGACCGCGGGATCGGCTTCGGCCTGGCGCAGCGCGGAGCGCGCTTCGACGAGTGCCGGCGGCGGCATGGGCGTGGTGGCGCAGGCGGCGAGCAGCAGGCTGCCCAGCAGCGCGCCGGTGGTGAGGGTGTGCTTCATGCTTCGGTTCTCCGGAATTCGGGAGGCGGCCACGCGGCCGCGGTCGATGGTGTTCACTTGCGGCCCGCTTCTTCGCGCAGCTGGCGCAGCCCTTCGCGCACTTCGGCCAGCGCGCGCTGCGAACGCAGGGCCCGTGCCTGGGCATCGGCGAGCGTGGCGTCGGCCTCGGCCTGCTCGGCCAGCTCGCGCGCGAGCACGTGGTCGCCGGCCGTGCGGGCAGCGTCGGCGCGTGCGATCTTGTTGCGCGCAGCGGCCAGCAGCATGGGCGAGTCGGCGGCGGCGGTGGAGTTGGCGTGTTCCACAGCGGCCTGGCCGACGGCCAGTTGTTCATTCGGCGGCGGCGTGCTGGCGCAGGCCGACAACAGCAGCAGGGCGCCGGTGGCGGCGCCGAACGCGGCGCTCAGGGCGATGTCGGGCAGGCTCCGGCGGGTTGGGGCGGTGCGGCGCATGGCTGCTCCCTCTCGGTGTGGCACCGCGGCCGGCTTGACGGGCGAAGGCCCGTTCCGCTGAAGTGGTGGAGCACTCTGGGTTGTTGCCCATTGGTGGTCCATCAGACAAGCCGACGACCGCCTGTGGGACAAGCGCTACAGCGGATCGACGGCCGCGGCCGCTGCCAGCGTGGAGACCGGCAGGCTCATCAGAATCAGTGCGCCTTGCCCCGGCGACGACTCGATCGCCAGCGTGCCGCCCTCGGCCTCGACGCGGAAGCGCATGCCGACCAGGCCGTACGCGGCCCGGGTGGCGGTGTGCGGGTCGAAGCCGATGCCGTCGTCGCGCACGGAGGCCTGCACTTCATCCTGGTTCAGCGCCAGCTTGATCCAGACGTTGCGTGCCTGCGCGTACTTGGTGATGTTGTTGACGGCCTCCTGCACCAGCCGGTAGACCACCAGCTCGGCATTCGGCCGCAGCCGGATCGGCTCGATCGCGCAGTGGACTTCGATGTCCGAGACCTCGGTGAACTCGCGGCACAGGATCTGCAGCGCCGTCGCCAGGCCCAGCAGCGTCAGCGCCGAAGGCCGCAGGTTCTCGATGATGCGGGCCTTCATCGCGCCGATGCTGTTGAGCGTCTCGACCAGGTGGGCGAGCCGCTCCTGTGCGTCGGGCGCGCTGCCGGCCAGCCGCGACTTGATGCGCGCCGCATCCAGCCGGGCCGAGGTGAGCAGCGAGCCGAGCTCGTCGTGCAGCTCGCGCGCCAGGCGGTTGCGCTCGTCCTCGCGTGCGGTCTGCAAATGCTGGGTCAGGTCGGTCAGCTGCGCGGTGCGCTGCGTCACATCGAACTGCAGCCGGTCGTTCGCCGACTGCACCAGCTGCTGCGCCTCGCGCTGCTGCCGCGCGAGCGCAGCAGTCTGCCGCAGGAAGAGCACCAGCGCGATCAGGCTCGCCGCGCTCAGCGCCGCCACGCTGTACGAACCCTCGCTGGCGAGCAGGAACAGCAGCAGCACCGTCGTCACGACGACCAGCGGCGCGGTGAACGGGCGGCGCTCGAGCACGCTCAGCAGGTTCGTGGCCATGACGACCCTAGGACAACGACTACCGTGGCTCGCGTGGACGTCCGATGGCCGCGCCCGACGATGCTTCGCACACTCGGCCAGTCCCACGAACACCGCGGTTGCCGATCGGCTTCGGTGCATTTCACAGCCCACCGGAGAAACTCATGAAGATCCGCACAATCGCACTGGCGCTGGTCGCCCTCACGGCCACCGCGCACGCCACGGCCCAGGTCACTTTCTACGAGAACGAGGGCTACGAAGGCCGCTCGTTCACGACGCAGGAGCAGGTGCGCAACTTCCAGCGCCGCTTCAATGACCGCGCGTCCTCCGCGGTGGTCACCAGCAACCGCTGGGAGGTCTGTGCCGACGCCGACTTCGGCGGCCGCTGCGTGGTGCTGCGCCGGGGCAACTACCCGTCGTTGGCCGCGATGGGCCTGGACGACCGCGTGTCCTCGGTGCGCGCCGTCGGCAGGCAGGCCCGCGTCGACGACGAGCGCTACGCGCCCTCGCCGCTCATCGATCGCGACTACCGCCGGCGCGGCGGCGAACGGCTGTACCAGGCCGACGTGACCTCGGTGCGCGCCGTGATGGGCCCGCCGGAGACCCGCTGCTGGGCCGACCGTGAGCAGGTCCCCGACCACGGCCGCAGCAATGTGCCGGGTGCGGTCGTCGGCGCGGTCCTCGGCGGCATCCTCGGTCACCAGGTCGGCGGCGGTAGCGGCAAGCAGATCGCCACGGTCGGCGGCGCGGTCGCCGGCGGCGCCATCGGCGCCCGCACCGGCCGCGACGACAACGGCCGGCCCGGCTCGTTCCGCGACTTCCAGCGCTGCAGCGAGACGGCGGCGCGCCAGCGGCCGGACCATTGGGACGTGACCTACCACTTCCGGGGCCAGGAGCACCGCGTGCAGATGACCGCGCCGCCCGGACAGACGGTGACCGTCAACCGTGACGGCGAGCCGAGGGCCTGAACGATGAACACGAGCTCGATGCTGATGACCGGTCTCGCCGCACTGGGCGGGATCGCCCTCGTGGCGTGGATAGGGTGGGCCATCGCCAGCGTGAACGACGATCTGCGCGGGTTGGATGGGTTCGAGGGCATGCATCTCGAGGACTGAGCGCAGGAGGGGATGGAACTGCTTTATCGGCCTGTGCGGCCGGGTTGTCGGTGCGCAAGCGCACAGACACGATCCGGCGCTCGGGCCACCATCGAGCCTCCATCAGAACGACTCGAGCTCCCCCATGTCCCAGGAACCCTTCTTCGACCAGCCGTCCGGCACGGTGCGTTTCTGGGTCGAGATCGACGGCCAGCTGATCGGTGCCAGCATCGGCACGCAGACGCTGCACTACCGCTACCAGCCGACCCGCCACGACGACGATCCGATGGTGACCTACGCCGCCCATGCCGCCGAGATCGAAGCCGCGGTCAGGCGCCGCGTGGCGGGGGGCTCGCGCCACCCGGTGATGCTGCGCGATCACGACATGCAGCCGCAGGCCGAACCGGTCAGCCCGCCGCCTGCCTGATGGCCGCTCTGATCCTGGGATAGGTGCCGCAGCGGCACAGGTTGCCGCTCATCGCCTGCGCGATCTGTGCGTCGTCGGGTTTCGGCGTCGTTTTCAGCAGTGCGCAGGCGCTCATCAGCTGGCCGCTCTGGCAGTAGCCGCATTGCACGACATCGAGCTCATTCCAGGCCTTGCGCAGCGCCTGGATCTCGGGCCCTTGCACGCCCTCGATCGTGGTCACCGCCTTGCCGGCGCAGGCCGCGACCGGCGTCACGCAGCTGCGGATCGGTGCGCCGTCGAGGTGCACGGTGCAGGCGCCGCACAGCGCCATGCCGCAGCCGAACTTGGTGCCGGTCAGCTGCACCTCGCCGCGCAGCACCCACAGCAGCGGCGTGTCGGGCTCGGCCTTGACGGTGACCGGCTTGCCGTTGATCGAAAGGGTGGTCATGTCGAATAGGTGTTAGGGGATCAGGTCAGCTTCAGCGGCAGCGTGCGCAGCCGCTGACCGGTGAGCGCGAAGAGCGCATTGGCGACGGCCGGCGCGATCGGCGGCGTGCCGGGTTCGCCAACGCCTTCGGGCGCCGCCGTGCTGGCGACGATCTCGGTCTCGATCGCCGGGCATTCGTCGTAGCGCAGCATCGGCTGCTCGTGGAAGTTGTGCTGCTGCACCTGGCCCTTATCGAGCGTGATCTCGCCGTACAGCGCTGCCGACAGGCCGAAGACGATCGCGCTTTCCATCTGCTGGCGGACGCCGTTCGGGTTGACCGGAAAGCCGCAGTCGATCACCGCGACCACGCGGTGCACGCGGATGCGCTTGTCCGCTGCCAGCGACACCTCGGCGACCTGCGCGACCACCGAGCCGAAGGATTCGTGCAGCGCGATGCCGCGCGCCTGCTTGGCGCCGTCGGCGGTGTCGGCCAGCGGCGCGCCCCAGCCGGCGAGCGACGCGGCGCGTTGCAGCACCTGCAGATGGCGCGGATGGTTCTGCAGCAGAGAGACGCGGAAGGCCAGCGGGTCCTGGCCGGCGGCCACGGCCATCTCGTCGACGAAGCCTTCCTTGAAGAACGCGTTGTGCGAATGGCCGACCGAGCGCCAGAAGCCGACCGGCAGCGGCACGTCGACGATCGCATGGCCGATGCGCGCGTTCGGCCATTCGTAGGGCTGGTCGAAGGCGCCTTCGGCGGTGGTCTTGTCGGGGCCGGCGCCGGGCAGGCCGAACTGGCGCTTGACCACCTGGTGCACGATCGACGGCGCGGCCGACACGGCGCTGAAGGCGACCGGCTTGCCCTGGGCATCGAAGCCGGCGCGGTAGCGCGCGACCGCGGGCGGGCGGTAGAAGTCGTGCGTCATGTCTTCCTCGCGCGACCAGAAGGTCTGCACCGGCTTGTCCGGCAGCGCGCGCGCGATGGCCGCCGCCTGGGCGATGAAGTCGACCTCCAGCCGGCGGCCGAAGCCGCCGCCGAGCAGCGGGATCTCGAGCCGGATGCGTTCCTTCGGAATCGCCATCGCCTCGGCCGCCGCGGCGATCGCGAAATCGGGCACCTGCGTCGGCGCCCAGACCGTCGCGCTGCCGTCGTTGCGCAGCAGGACGGTGCAGTTCTGCGGCTCCAGCGTCGAGTGCGCGAGCGGCGGCGCGCGGTACTCGGCGTCGATCGTTTTCGCGGCGGCCTGCAGTGCGGCGGCGGTATCACCACTGTCGTGGTACGTGAAGTGATTGTCGCGGTCCAGCGCCGCGGCCAGCTGCTGCATCAGCGTGGGCGTCGACAGGCCCGCGGCCGGGCCGGGGTCCCATTGCACGTCGAGCGCCTTGACGGCCTGCATCGCATGCCACGGCGTGTCGGCGATCACCGCGACGCCGGCGGTGCCGCCGCGCAGCGCCGGCACCATCAGCGCCTGCTTGAAGCCGGGCAGCGCACGCGCGGCCTTGTCGTCGAAGCCGCTGGCGCGGCCGCCGAGCGTCGGGCACAGCCGCACGCTGGCGTACAGCAGCCCGGGCGGCAGCTGGTCGATCGCGAAGCGTGCGCTGCCGTCGCCCTTCGACGCGCTTTCGAGCCGGCGCTGCGGCTGGCCGATCAGCGTGAAGCGTGCCGGGTCCTTCAGCACCGGCGCCGACGGCAGCGGCTGGCGCGCGGCGGCCTCGGCGAAGGCGCCGAAGCGCGACTGCTTGCCGCTGGCTGCATGCCGCAGCACGCCCGAACGCACCTCGATCTCGGCGGCCGGCACGCCCCAGGCTTGCGCGGCGGCACCGACGAGCATCGCGCGCGCCGACGCGCCGGCCTCGCGCATCGGGCCCCACAGGTCCTTGATGCTCGACGAGCCGCCGGTGGCCATGATGCCGATCTCGCGCATCGACTTCGCGGTCATCCAGCCGGCGATGCGCTTGACGCTGCCCTTGTCGTCCGGATGGAAGGGCAGCGAATCGACGACCGTGGCCAGGTTGTTGTAGATGCTGTCGATCGGCGCCATCTCGGTCGTGATCGTCGACCAGTCGGCATCGAGCTCCTCGGCCAGCAGCATCGCCAACGCGGTGTGGATGCCCTGGCCCATCTCGCTCTTGGCGAGCAGCACCGTCACGCGGTCGTCCGCGCCGACCTTGACCCAGCCGTTCAGCGCGGCCTGGCCGGGCTGCGTCGGCAGCGGCGCCGAGGGTGTCAGCCGCTGGCGCACCGGCAACAGCGACCAGCCCAGCATCAAGGCGCCTGCGGCACCGAGGGTGCCGAGCACGAAATAGCGGCGCTTCATGCGGTGGTCTCCGGTTGAAGGCGGGCGCCGCGCGCAGTCGGCGCGCCGGCGGCGAGAAAGTCGATCAGGAAGCGGCACTCGGGATCGGTGATGCGCTCGAGCCGGCCGGCGGCGGCGTCGGCCAGGTAGCCGCGCAGCAATCCGAGCCGCGCCAAGCGGGCATCGATCTGCGACAGCTGCGCGCGGGCCATCGCCTGCAGTGCCTCGGCATCGAGCGGCCCGCCGTCGTGCGCCGCGAGCACCAGCGCGACCTCGCGCAGCGTGAAGCCGAGCTCCTTCAGAAGCCGGATCGCCTGCAGCCGGGCGACCGACTCTTCGGGATAGTGGCGGTAGCCGTTGTCGCCGCGCCGCGGCGGCGGCAGCAGGCCTTCGGATTCATACAGGCGCAGCATGCCGCGCGTGACGTCGGCGGCGGCGCACAGGCGCGCGGTGGTCAGCGCCACGGAGGCGGAGTCGGCGAGGGGCATCGACGGCAGGGCAACAAACCAGAGGAGCGGGCAGGATAAACCCGGCACCTGGGTGCCATGTCAAGCCCCGGATCGGCGCGGGGCGATGGCGGTCAGGCGCTCGGGCCGAAGCGGGTCGGCGCCAGCCGCGCCGGCTCGACGCCGGCCGCCTGCAGCTCGGGCGGCAGCGCCACGCCGCGCCACAGCGCGGCTGCCAGCGCACCGGCGGCCCAGGCGGTCTGGATGCCGTAGCCGCCCTGGCCGCAGAGCCAGAAGAAGCCGTTCACCGCGCCGTCCCAGCCGATCACCAGCTCACCGTCGGGCGCGAAGGTGCGCAGGCCGGCCCAGGTGCGTTGCGGGCGGCGGATCTCGAGCGTCGTGCACTGCTGGATGCGGTGAATGCCGAGCGCGATGTCGAGCTCCTCGGGCTGCACGTCGTGCGGCGGCACCGGGTCGACGTTGGCCGGGCTGCCGAGCAGGCGGCCGGCGTCGGGCTTGAAGTACCAGCTGTCGTCGACGCGGTCGACCGCCGGCCAGTGCCGCACGTCGATGTCGGCCGGCGCGGCGAAGCTGAAGGCGCTGCGACGGTTCGGCTGCAGGCCGCGCGGTCGTGCACCGGCGATCGTCGCGACGGCGTCGGCCCAGGCGCCGGCGGCGTTGACCAGCGTGTGCGTCGTGACCTGGCTGCCATCGTCCAAGGTGAGCGTCCAGCCGGCCGCGTTGCTTTCGGCGCGCGCCAGCCCGGCGCCGCAGCGCAGCGTCGCGCCTGGGCCGCTCAGCGGGTGCCGCGCGCCGCGCAGGAAGCCGTGGTGCAGCGCATGCACGTCGATGTCCATCGCATCGGCTTCCCACAGGCCGCCGAGCAGGCCCAGCGGGCGCAGCACCGGGCACAGCGCTCTTGCCGCAGCGGCGTCGATGCGCTGGATCACGCTGCCGGTCGCGCGCAGTTCGGCTTCCACCTCGTCGAGACGGGCCTCGTCGCCGGACCAGCCGATGTACAGCGCGCCGCGCGGCTGCAGCAACGGCAGCTCGGTGAACCCGGCCGGCGGCGCGGTGTAGAAACCGCGGCTCGCGCGCGTCAGCGCCCGCGCCTGCGGCGGGCCGTAACTCTCCATGAACATCGCCGCGCTGCGGCCGGTGGTGTGGTAACCGGGCTGCGATTCGCGTTCGAGCAGCAGCACGCGCGCATGCGGCGCGAGCTGATACGCCAGCGATGCACCGGCGATGCCGGCGCCGACGATCGCGCAGTCGAACGGTTCGGCGGGGGTGTCGTTCATGTCGGTGGGTCGGTGACGATGGATTTGAGCTCGGGCCGCGGCGTGCGCAGCGCAGCGAGATCCGGCCGCGGCCGGGCCAGCACCGGATCGGCGGCGAACGCGGCTTCGAAAGCCCGCGCCGCGGCCAGCAGCGGCGCATCGCCATGCAGGCGGCCGATCAGCTGCAGGCCGAACGGCAGGCCGCGTTCATCGCGCCCGCAAGGCAGCGCCAGCGCCGGATGGCTGGTCAGCGTGATCACGTAGGTCAGCGCCAGCCAGTGGTAGTAGTTGCGCTGCGGCCGGCCCTGCACGGTGTCGGCGAACCACTGCGTCCACGGAAACGGCGACAGCGGCGTCACCGGCGCGACGATCAGGTCGTGGCGTTCGAGCAGCGCGGCCAGCGCACGCTGCAGCCGCGCCTGCTCGGCGCCGGCGGCGGCGCGGTCGGCGAGCGTGAAGCCGGCGGCGAGCTCCAGGTTGGCGCGTACATTGGGCGATAGGCTCTCGGGCCGCTCGCGCCAGGCCGGCAGCTGATCGGCGAGAAAGCCTTCGGCGCGCAGTACGTCGAAGGCGCGGTCGGCATCGCCATACGGAAAATCCACCGCTTCGAGCCGCCCGACCCGCGGCGCGATCGCCGCCAGGCGGTGGCGGAAGACGCGGCGGATGTCGTCGTCGACCGCGCAGGCGCCGAAGTCTTCGCTGAAGCCGATCGACAGACGCGACAGGTCGGGCAGCGGCAGCGGCTCGAAACGCGCGCCCGACCACGGGTCGCGCGCATCGAAACCGCTGATCGCCCGCAGCATCAGCTCGAGGTCGCCGACCGAGCGCGCCATCGGGCCGGTCGCCCACAGCGTGCCGAAGCCGAGCGCACGGCGCTCGCTGGGCACCACGCCGAGCGAGGGCCGGAAGCCGACGATGCCGCACAGCGCTGCGGGCGTGCGCAGCGAGCCGCCGAGGTCCGAGCCGGTCGCCAGCGGCAGGTAATCGAGCGCCAGCGCGGCCGCCGAGCCGCCCGACGAGCCGCCGGCATTCAGCGTCGGGTCGAACGGATTGCCGGTCGCGCCCCAGACCGCATTGCGCGTGTTCGCGCCGGCGCCGGAGTCCGGCGTATTGGTCTTCGCGAGCACGATCGCGCCGGCGGCTTTGAGGCGCTGCACCAGCAGGCAGTCGGCGGTGGGCACGTGGTTGCGGAAGGCGATGTTGCCGTAGGTCGTGCGCAGGCCGGCGGTGTCTTCCAAGTCCTTGATGCCGACCGGCAGGCCGTGCAGCGCACCGAGCGGCTCGCCGCGCATCACGGCGGCCTCGGCGGCGCGGGCTGCGGCACGGGCGCGGTCGAAGTCGGTGGCGCAGAGCGCGTTGACCGCCGGCTCGAAGGTGGTGATGCGGGCGATGCAGTCATCGAGCAGTTCGACCGGCGACAGCTGCTTCGCACCGATCAGGCGGCGTTGCGTGGAGGCCGGCAGCGTCGCCGGCGTTGAAGCATCGAGCAGGTGCGGCATCGGGCGATCTTGCATCACACCCACTCCCTGGCGAAACCCCGCGGGGTTCTATCGTTCCCCCATCTCGATCCTCAACACCCCCTCTCGCTGCTGCCAGCGCAGCTTGCCCAGCACGTTCATCCCCAGCAGCGGCTGCGGTCCCAATCCCGGCAACGCGGTGATGCGCAGCCGCTCCGCGCGCACGCCGCCTTCGAGTGCGACATCGGCGCGCATCAATTGCCCGCGCGCCGGGCCGTTGGCGGTCATCGACGTCGCTTCGCCTTCCGACTTCAGCCCCAGCTCGGCCGCCAGTGCGGTCGAGATCGCGGTGCCGGTGGCGCCGGTGTCTATCAGGAAGGTGACGCGGCGGCCGTTGATCTCGCCCGGCCAGTGGTAGTGCCCGTCCTCGGCGCGCCGGATCTCGATCACGCCGTCACCGGCGACGAAGCGCGTCTGCCGCGCCTGGTGCTGCCAGGCCTGGATGCCGAAGAAGAGGGCCAGCGCGACGAGGATCCAGATCGTGGCGACCTTCAGGGTGCTGGGAAGCTCATGCTGCATGCGTCGGAGTGTCGCCGACCGCACGGTTCAGCCACCGCTCTTCGAACTCCGCCGGATGCACCGGCTCGCCGAAGAGGAAGCCCTGCACCAGGTCGCATTCCTGCTCGGCGAGGAATTGCAGCTGCTGCGCCGTCTCGACGCCCTCGGCGACCACCGACAGCCCGAGTCCCTTGCCCATGCGGATGGTCGCGGTGACGAGCGCGCGGTCGTCGGGGTCTTGCCCTAAGTCGCGCACGAATTCGCGGTCGATCTTCAGCGTGTCGAACGGAAAGCGCTTCAGGTACGACAGCGACGAGTAGCCGGTGCCGAAGTCGTCCATCGCCAGCCGCACGCCGAGCTCACCCAGCGCCAGCAGCGTTTCGCGCACCTCGGGCTGGTTGCGGATCAACAGGCCCTCGGTGACCTCGATCTGCAGCGCGCCGGCCGGCAGCGCGTGGCTGGCCAGGCACTCGCGCACCTGCGCCAGCAGCTTGTCGCCGCGGAACTGGCGCGGCGAGACGTTGACGGCCATGCGGAAGTCCGGCGCGCCGGCGTTGCGCCAGGCGGCGAGCTGCGCGCACGCGCGGCGCATGACCCAGTCGCCGATCTCGACGATCAGGCCGGTGTGCTCGGCCACCGAGATGAAGGCATCGGGCCCGACCAGCCCGTCATCGGGACTGTTCCAGCGCAGCAGGGCCTCGGCGCCGACGACGCGGTGGCTGCTCGTCTCGACGAAGGGCTGGTACAGCAGCACGAGCTCGTCGCGCTGCAGCGCGCCGCGCAGCCGGTGCTCGATCGCCAGCAGGCGCACCGAGCGGTCGTGCACCAGCTGGTTGAAGAAGCGCCAGGTGTTGCGGCCGGCCTCCTTGGCGTCGTACATCGCGAGGTCGGCGTTGCGCAGCAGCAGGCTCGGGTCGTGGCCGTCCTCGGGATAGACCGCGAGGCCGAGGCTGGGGGTGACGACGAGCTCGCTTTCGCCCAAGTGGAACGACGGCGCGAAGGCCTGCAGGATCTTCTCCGCGATGGCCTCGGCATCCTCCGGCGACTTCAGCCCGCCGAGGATCACCAGGAACTCGTCGCCGCCGTGGCGCGCGACGGTGTCCTGCGCGCGCACCGCATGGCGCAGGCGCTGCGCGGCCTGCACCAGCAGCGCATCGCCGACCGCATGGCCGAGCGTGTCGTTGACCTTCTTGAAGTCGTCGAGGTCGAGGAACACCAGCACGACGTGCTCGCCGCTGCGCTGGCAGGCGAGCATCGCCTGCGACAGCCGGTCCATCGCCAGCATGCGGTTGGGCAGGTCGGTCAGCCCGTCGTACTGGGCCTGGTAATGCAGCCGGCCCTCGGCGCGGCGGCGCTCGTCGACCTCGCGTTGCAGCTGCTGGTTGGTGTCCGCCAGCTCCTGTGTGCGCTCGGCCACGCGCGACTCGAGCTCGTCGTGCGCGGCGCGCAGCGCAGCCTCGCGCGCGGCGACCTTGCGGCGCATGGTGTCGAAGGCGGCGCCGAGCTCGGCCAGCTCATCGTCGCCGGCGATCGCGATCGGCTGGCCGACGGCGCCTTCGCCACGCTCGGCCAGCTGCGTCGCCGCGTCGCGCAGGTGCGACAGCCGCCCGGAGACCGAGCGTGCCAGCAGGCCGATCCACAGCGCCAGCGCCGCCAGGCCGATCGCCGCGGTCCACATGAACCAGCTGCGCTGGCGCGCCTGCTGCGCGAGCGCCTGGTCGAAGGCATCGGCCGCGCGCACTTCGGTGCGCTCGGCCAGGGCCTTCAGCTGGTGCGAGATCGACTTGAAGCGCGGGGCCGATTCGAAGGTGGCGATGCGCTGCACTTCGTCCAGCGCCATCACGCGCGCCTGCCGCGTCGCGTTGTTCAGGTCGGCGCGGTAGCGGCGCCAGTGTTCGTTCAGGCTCGCCGCGGCGGTCGGGTCCTGGGGTTTCAGCTCGTCGAGGAAGCTCGCCAGCTCGCGTTCGAAGCCGCTGCTTTCGGCTGATAGGAGCTCGACATGGTCGGACACCGCGAACAGGTCGGTCAGCCGCGGCAGCTCGACCTCCAGCACGCGGATGCGGCTGATCTGCGACTGCAGGCGATTCAGGCGCGCCAGCGGCCGCACCTGCGCGGTGAGGGTCGACTCGAGCCGCGACGCGGCCTCGCGGATCACCTGGTGGCCGACGCCCCACAACGCGATCACCAGCAGGCCGATGCCGGCGAAGCTGATCAGCAGCTTGCGGCGCAGGGTCAGGCGGCGCATCGCAAGTCCGCCGATCGGCTGCTCAGCGCGGCGCCGCCTCGGTGGCGGTCGGGTAGAGCTTGCGGAAGGCCTGCCAGTGCGCGATCTGCTTCGCACGGCCGAGCTTGTCGGTGATCACCTCCCACGCCGCCGCGGTGCGCGCCATCGCCTCCTTGGCGCTCAGCTGGCCGCGCGCGGCGAGCCACAGGTGCTCGTTCAGCGCCGCCAGGTACTGTGCGTCGCCCGGCAGCCCGGTGCCCGAGGGCGCGACGATGGCCAACTCTTCCTGCAGCAGCTGCAACGCCTGCGGCGTGTACAGCGCGCGCACGCGCTCGTCGCGCAGGTGGTTGCGGCGATAGGGGTCGGCGATGCCGTTGGCGGTGACCGAGCGCGTCGCGTTGTCGGGGTCGGTCAGCCACATCGCGAACAGGAAGCCGAGCAGCCGGTTCGGCGCGCGTGCCGGCACGACCAGGTTGTTGCCATAGATGATCTGCGTGCGCCGCACCAGCCGGTCGCCGACGCGCTGGCCGGGCATCGGCACGGCGATGAACTTGCCGCGCACCGCCGATTCGTCGCGGTTCGAGATCTTCGCCGTCGCCGAGGTCAGCACCGTCGCGAAGGCGTTGCCGCGGATGAAGAAGGGCAGCGTGTAGCTGTAGTCCTTGCCGTCCTCCAGCACCTGCGGCGGCGAGAAGGCGACGGTGGCGGCGTAGTGCTCGGTCGCCGCGATGCCGGCCGCGCCGTGGACCAGCGGGCGCATCTGCTCGTCGAACAGTGGCTGGTAAGGCGCCGCGGCCGACAGGTAGCGCGGCAGCCAGTACATCCAGCCGGTGAGCTTCTCGCGCGGTTCGGCCGAGGCGTAGAAGCCGTCCTTGGGCCGATGGAAGAATTCCAGCAGCTGCAGGTACTCGGCCCAGGTACGCGGCGCCGCCAGCTCGCGGCCGTGGCGCTCCTTGAAGCGCGCGCGGTTCGCCGCGTCGTCCATCAGGTCCTGGCGCAGAAACAGCAGCGCGGCGTCGAAGTCAGCGGGAATCGCCATCACCTTGTCGCCGACGTAGGCCTGCAGCCGCGGCAGCAGGTAGCCCGAATCGGCATCCTCCGCCAGCGTGAAGCCGAAGCGGCGCAGCAGCGGCGTCAGGTCCTCGATCAGCTTCGCTTCGGTGAGGTCGGCGTACTCGTGGTTGCGCGCGATCGTCAGGTCGATGTCGGTCGCCGAGCGGATGAACTCCAGCGAGTCGAGCTGCGGCATCACGCTGGCATCGATGACGATGCCGGTGCGGCGCTCCCACTCGCGCTGCAGCTCGAAGTCGCGCCCGAGGAAGGAGACCATGTTGCCCTGCTTGGCGCGCAGCCGCAGCACGCTGTCCGCGCGCAGCTCGCCGCGGGCGATCAGCTCCTTCACTGCGGCGACCGCGCGCTCGGCCTGCTCGCCGGCACGCGGGAGGGTGCAGGCGGCAGCGAGCATCAGGGCGACGAAGAACCGCAGCATCGTGGTCGCTCCTTGGCCGGGTGGGGCCGATGCTCTGCAAGATAGCCGTTCGCGTGGCAGCCGGTCGAAGGAATTGGCGTGCCAAAGTCCCCGAATGCCGGCGTTGGGCATGGGCTGCCTGCATCCCCCCGCAAGTGGGGGGCCGTCATTCAGATGAATGACGAAGGGCGGAATCGCGTTGCCGACACTGCCCCCGGGCGCGACGGTCGTGCCGGAGGACAAGAAGATGTTGAAGCGCGCGGCATGGGCGGCGGTCATCGCGGCGATGGTGGGTGGAACGGCGCAGGCCGCGGTGGTCACGCTGCACGACGAGTCGACGCAAGGCGACATCACGAGCACAACGCCGTTCGTGCTGGCGAACGGGCAGAGCCAGGTGCGCGGTTCGACCGCCGCCTTCTGGGCGCCCGGTGTCGGCGGCCCGATGGACTTCGACCACGTCCAGTTTCGCGTCGCTGCCGGCTCGACGCTGGTCGGCATCGAGTTCGCCTACGACGTGACGTCTACCCGCGGCAATGCGAAGAGCACGATCCGGCAGGCCTACAGCCGCGGCGACAGCACCCAGGTCGTCGAGGACACCGCCGGTGGCGCGGCCTATGCGGGCGTTGCCAGCCTGTTCGACGACGGTGGCTTCAGGCCCATCTCGGGCGACGACGGCTACCAGGGCAACATCACGCTGGGCTTCAGCATGCTCGGCTTCAACATGGCCCTGCCGGGCGAGCATGGCGCCACGAGCTGGGTCAACCACTACACCTTGACCTTCCTGGTCGAGCCCGCAGCGGTTCCGCTGCCCGGCACGCTGGCGTTGAGCGCGCTCGCGCTGGTCGCGCTGGCCGGTGCGACCGCTCGGCGCCGTACGGGCTGAAGGTCCCGGCTCCCGTCGGTCCGGCTACCATCGGCGCCCATCAGGACCGATGGGACGCACCGCGCAACGACGCGCCGCGCGGCGGAGGAACCGATGATCGACGACGCCGCGCTGCGACGCATCTCGCTGGCCGCCTGCGAAGCGGCCACCGCCCCCAGCCGATTGCCGCAGGCACTGCATGACCTGCGCCAGGTGTTCGGCGCCGGCTCGGTCTTTCTGCGCAGCCCGGGCAACACCGAGCACGTCTGGTTCGACATCGGCTCGTCGCCGCAGGCGCGGCGCGACTACGTCGAGAGCTGGTACCAGCATGACCCGTGGGCGAACAGCCCGCACGGCCACCGCAGCTCGCAGGCCGGGCGCTGCTTCATCGGGCGCGAGATCGTGCCGGCGCGAACGGTCCAGCGCTCGGCGTTCTATGCCGACTTCGGCCGCCACCACGGGCTGAAGGACGCGCTGTCGGTGCTGGTCGACGATGGCGCCGACGCGCGTGCGGCGCCGCGCACCATCCTCGCGCTGTTCCGCGCCGAAGGGCAGGGCGAATTCCGGTCGCAGGAGCGCGATGCGCTGGTGGCGCTGCAGCCGATGCTGCGCGTCGCGCTGCGCAACTACCGTCAGGTCGAAGGGCTGCGCCGGGCGGCCGCCGGCGCAGCGGCGGCGCTCGATGCGCTGCCGCATCCGCTGCTGCTGCTGCGCGGCGACGCCGGCATCGAGTACCACAACCCGTCATCGCTCGACGTGCTCGCCAGTGGCCTCGTCGCGACCGCCAGCGGTCGCATCACCGGTCTCGGGAGCTGCGCGGGCTCGCGCTTCGGTGCCGCCGTCGATGCTGCGCGCAGCGGCGCGGCGCAGGCCTTCGGTGTCTCGTTCGTCGATGCCGGCGTGCTGCGCACCGCGGCCGTGCACCTCTCGGCGATGTCGGCACAAGCCGCGCTGCACGCCCAGTGGCCGCGGGCCGAGCTGATGCTGACATTGCGCGTCGACGACAGCGCGCGCATCGTCGCCACGCGCATCGACGCGCTGCGTGCGCGCTGCGGGCTGACGCCGGCGGAGACCCGCGTGCTGGCCGCCTTGTGCGAGGGCCGCTCGGTCGAACAGATCGCCGCCGAGGGTGGCTTGCAGGTGACGACGGTGCGCACGCAGGTGCGCTACCTGCTGTCGAAGACCCGCAGCGCGCGCGCGATCGACCTGGTGCGGCTGGCGCGGGGCTGACGCACGGGCGGCTCGAGTCCGTCAGATACCTGCCGCACCGCGCGCGTCGGTCGAACGCATTCACGTGCCAAACTGACCGTCATGCAATCCGAAGCGCAGGCGCTGCTCGCGCGGTCGCACGCCGCGGCGCTGCTCGGCGACCACCGCGGCGGCCTGGCGCTCGCGCAGCAGGCGCTGCACGGGCTGCAGGCTGACGTGCCCGCCGATCCGGCCGGCCGGGCACTCGCGCAGCAGCTGATCGCGCTGCATCACATGCGGCTGGGCGACGCCGCGGATGCCGCGCAGGCGGCCAGCCAGGCGATCGCCGCATACCGCGCGCTGCAGCAGCCCTCGGGCGTCGCGCATGCGCTGAACGTGCTGAGCCTGGCCTGCATGCGCTTCGGCCTGGCGCGGGAGATGCTGGGTTATGCGCTGCAGGCGCTGGCCCTGGCGCGCCAGTGCGGCGATGCCAGCGCCGAGTGCTTCTCGCTGACGCGCGCAGGCGTGGCCTACGAGGTGCTGGGGAACCCGGCGCTGGCCCGGCGGCACTCGCAGCAGGCGCTGGCGGTGGCTGGGCGCATCGGCGGCGACGAGGAGATCTTCGCCGCGCTGTCCAACCTGGCCAGCAGCGACATGGCGGTGGCCGAGCGCTGCGCACGCGCCGCCGATGCGACCGGCACCGCCGCGGCACTGGCCGAGGGCCAGGCGCATGCCGAGCAGGCCTTGCAGCGCGCCCGGGCGTCCGGCAATACCCACCGCGAGGCGTACGCGCTGGGCGGGCTGTGCGAATCGATGGCCGGGCGCGCCACCCTCGACCAGGGTGCCGCGCTGGTGGCGCAGTACCAGGTGCTGGCGCAGACGCATGGCTACCGCGGCCTCGAGCTGCGCGAAGACTTCGACATCGCCTGCGTGCTGCGCCATCGTGGCCGGCATGCGCTGGCGGTGCAGCGGCTGGAACGGCTGCAGCCGGCCGCGCGCCGCCTCGGCAATCCGGGGCTGCTGCGCCAGATCGAGCACGCGCTGTACGCCTCGAACAAGGCCCTCGGCCGCCACGAGGCCGCGCTGAAGCACCACGAGGCGTTCGCCGCGCTGGAACGCGAGTGGCAGATCCAGCTCGGCGATGCGCACTGGCGCCTGTTGCTGGCGAAGGTGACCGAGCCGGCCTTGCGCGACGAGGCCGAGCGGCTGCGGCGCGAATGGCAGGCCGATCGCGTGCAGGTGCTGGAGCAGGATCTCGAAGCGCGCCGCCTGGCGACCCAGGCCGCGCTGCGCGAACGCAGCGTGCGCGAGGATCCGCTGACCGGCCTGCTGCTGGCACGCGCCAGCGAAGAGGTGCTGGCCGAGCTGCTGCGCGGTGAATCACCGCCCGCGCTGGTGCTGCTGGAGCTGGTGTGGCCCGGCGCGCCGGGCAACGGCCCCGACAGCGTGGCCATGGCCGACGAGCCGATGCTCGCCGCCGCCGGCTGCCGGCTGCGCACGCTGCTGCCGGACGCGGTGCTGCTCGGCCGCCTGGCGGGCGCGCGCTTCGTCATCGTGCCGCCGCAGGCGGCCGCCGCGGCGGCCTGGTGCGAACGTCTGCGCGAGGCCTTCGCCGAGCCGCTCATCGCCGGTCCGCTGGCCCATCCGGCGCCGGGCGTATTGACCGGCTGGGTGCGCGGCTTGCCGGCCGAGCCGGCGACCGGCCTGCTCGGCCGCGCCGACACCGTGTTCGACGAACTGCGCCGAAACCAGGCCGGCGCCGCGTGGCGGCCTTGACCCACGGGAGATCGACGATGAAGACACTGGCCTTGCCCGGCGGCGCGACGATGCCGGCCTTCGGCCTCGGCACCTGGCGCTACGGCGAACAAGCCGGCCGGCGCAGCGCCGAGCTCACCGCGCTGCGCGATGCGCTGGCGCTGGGGTACCGGCTCTTCGACACGGCCGAGATGTACGGCGAGGGCGGCGCCGAGACGCTGCTCGGTCAGGCCATCGCCGATGCGCTGCGGGCGGGCGAGGTGCGGCGCGACGAGCTCTTCATCGTCAGCAAGGTCTATCCGCACAACGCCAGCCGGCGCGGCGTGCCGGCGGCCTGCGAGCGCAGCCTGAAGCGCCTGCAGCTCGAGCGCATCGACCTGTACCTGCTGCACTGGCGCGGCGAACATCCGCTGGCCGAGACGGCCGCGGCGCTGCAGGACCTGGTGGCCGCGGGTCACATCGCGCACTGGGGCGTCAGCAACCTCGACGTCGACGACCTCGAGGAGCTGGCCAAAGCGACCGATCCGTCCGGCGCGCCCTGCGCCGCGAACCAGGTCTACTACTCGCTCGGCGAACGCGGCCCCGAGGCGGCGCTGCTGCCCTGGCAGCGTGCGCGCGGCCTGCCGCTGATGGCCTACAGCCCGATCGACCAGGGCGCGCTGGCGGCGGCCGACATGCTCGGCGCGCTGGCGCAGCCGCTGGGCCTGAGTGCCGCGCAGCTGGCGCTGGCCTGGGTGCTGGCGCAACCGGGCGTGGTCGCGATTCCAAAGACGGCGCAGCGCCCGCATCTGCGCGACAACCTGGCCGCTGCCGCCGTCGAGCTGCCCGCCGACGTGCTCGCAGCGCTCGACCGGCACTTCCCGCCGCCCAAGCGCAAGCGGCCGCTGGCGATGATCTGATCCGCTGGGCTACCGCCCGGATCGGGGCGGCGCCATCCCTCGACCGCAGGGGGTCAGGCGCGGGCGCGATGCGATGATGCGGCCAATGTCCGACTTCTCCCTTGACCACTACCTGCACCGCATCGGCTACAGCGGCGAGCGCACGAACACCTTGCCGGTGCTGGCTGCGCTGCAGCGTGCGCATGCGCAGGCGATTGCTTTCGAAGACCTCGATCCCTGGCTCGGCCGGCCGCTGTCGCTGGATGCCGCCAGCGTCGAGCGCAAGCTGGTGCACGAGGGCCGCGGCGGCTTCTGCTTCGAGCAGAACCTGCTGTTCGCCACCGCGCTGCGCGCGCTCGGCTTCACGGTGCTCGACCTCGCGGCGCGCGTCGGCTGGAACCTGCCCGAGAACGCCACCCGGCCACGCACGCACCGCGTGCTGCTGGTGACCATCGGCGTCACGCGCTACCTTGCCGATGTCGGCTTCGGCGGCCACACGCTGACCGCCCCGCTGCGGCTCGACCGCCGCTCGCCGCAATCGACGCCGCACGGTCCGGCGCGCGTGCAGTACACCGACGGGCTGTACACGACGCAGGTCGAGATCGGCGGCGAATGGCGCGAGCTGTACCGCTTCGACCTGCAGCCGCAGCTGGCGGTCGACTACGAGATGGCCTGCTGGTACGTCTGCCATCACCCGGCGTCGATCTTTCGCACGCAGCTGATCGCCGCGCGCGCGCTCCCCGACGGGCGGCTCGCGCTGCGCGACCGCACGCTGACGTTCTACGGCCTCGACGGGCGCGTCGACTCGCAGGAACTGGGCACGGCCGCCGAGCTGCGCGAGGCGCTCCAGAAGCGCTTCGGGCTGAGCCTCGACGGGGTCGACGGGCTCGACGCAGCGCTCGCGCGCTGCGCCGCCGGCCCGCCGGGCTGATCAGCCCAGCGCCCGCAACTCCCGCAGCGCCACCGACAGCATCGCCGCGTCCGGCACTGTCACCGCGCGCAGCTCGGCCATCAGTTGCGAAGCACGTTCCAGCGCGCGCGCGTTGTCGGTGACCCAGGCAGCGACCAGCGCGGCCGGCTCGGCATCGCTGCTGCCGGCGGCCAGCACCGCGCCGGTGATGCCGCGCTGCAGGCTCTGCAGGTCGTCGAGCATCGCGCCCTTGGCGAGCATCTGCCAGTGCTGG
>NZ_JABRWJ010000020.1 GCF_013266755.1 Pseudaquabacterium terrae
GCTCGAATGGCCGCGAAACAGGCCAGTTGAGGTCGCTCCGGCGGCACCGACGGGCTGTATGACCTTGCCAACCGGCGTAGCGATGGTGGAACGCGCTTTCATCGGCGGTAATTCAACGGCCTGTTAGCGGAGCAGTTTCACCCGCAGGCGCCGCGCCCGTTCGGTAAACGCCTTCTCACCCCCTTCGAGGATGTCGCACACGACCTTGCGGATCCCGGCATCTTCCAACCCGCCGGCGATGTAGCTGAAGGTCGGCAAGCCGCCGTCCGCTGCAGGGCTGGTGTTCGCCACGATGATTTGATCGGCGTCGGTGTTGATGACCAGGTTCGCGTTGTGCGTAACCATGATTACCTGTCGCTTGGCCTTCGCCACTACGAACAAGTTGACCAGTTCGTCGAACACCGATTTCGGATCGAGGTTCTCTTCGGGCTGGTCAATGATCAGCGGACGGTCGTCGGCGTCGTCGAGCGCGAGGTAGAGCAGCAGTAGGACGATGCCTCTCGTACCCGGCGAGAGTTTGCGGATGTCGACTCCGTCGTAGACGATCTCGTACTGGACCGCAATGTGGTCGGTGCTGAACAGCCACTGCGCGAACCGCTTCAGCCAGTGCCGGAACGCCTCCTGCTCGGTCGGTGCGTACGGAGCATGAGCGAGCAGTTCTTTGTAGTGCGCGGCTACGAAGGCGGACATGGCCCCTTCGATGTCTTGTGCCGAGCCAGTCTCCCATGCCGGCTGAAGTTCCGCGCGGACGACCTTTTGTAGAGCACCGATCCCGTAGAACGAGCCGGCCTTGCGGCGATCGATCAACTCTTCTTCCCCTTCGGTGGCCCAGCCGGCAATGTCGGCGACACGTCTGACCTTAACGCTCAGCCGTTTCAACGTGCCACTCATCGCGTCCAGCCGCCGCATCAGCGGCGCATACAACTCGATCAACGCCTCCTGTTCTTTGATCACCGCTGCGAACAGACGACCATAAGCTTCGTCGCGCTCACGCTGTAAAACCTTGCGACGTTCGAACGCGCCCTTCGCGTTCTCCAGCCGGGTCTTAAGTGTCTGCAACGCCGCCTTCTCGGTCGAGATCTTCTTGGACAGCGCCGCATACTGGTTCTGCACTGCCTTGTCCGCGCTGATTGACAGCTCCAACCTCGTCATTTCGGCACGCAGCAAGGCGATCGTCGACTGCTTCAGGTCCGCATCCAACGGAATCAGCGGGACCTTGGGATCCCCAGGCGCCGGCACGGTGCCGTTGATCTTCGCGATCTCTTTGTCCGCCCAAGCGATGTAACCGGTCAAGGCCGAGTCGACGTTGCCCTTGTAGACCAACAGAAAGTCGTCCCACTGCTTGGCATCCAGACCGCTGCCATGGTGCCGGGACATAACGTCGCGCAGCATCTCGGGCGATTTGGCATTGCGCGTGTTTTTCACCTCGTCCTGCATCGCGACAAAGGTCCTGCGCTGCGCGCCGAAGGCGTTGACCTTGGCCGTCAAAGATGAAGCCGTTTCCGCCAGTGCCGTGTGACGCTGGACTTGTGCTTCGGTGCCCTTCTTGATCGCGAGTTTGGACTGGTCTGCGATGTAGCCCTTTATCAACTTGTCCTTTGCGGCCACCTGCGTGGTCAGTGTCTCGACGAGCGCTTCGTTCTCCAGTTCCGTGGCGATGCGATCCGAAATCGCCACGATCGACTCCCCTTCCAGCCGGCGCGCCTGCTGATAGCGCAGTGTGCGCTGCTCGCGAAGCTCTTCGAAGCTGTAGGCGCCCTCCTGGCCATCCTGCGTGTGCGCCTCGAAGACGACCCGCTCGATCTCGCGCACGAGTCCCTCCGAGGCTCCCTTCGAAGAACACAGTTCCTCGACGAACTGCTGTGACAGATATCGCGCGCGAGGATAGGCAAGATCGTCGGCATCCCTGCCGTCGAGTCGAGAGACCGACGTATCGCCGCCGCCCCACGACAAAGCCACGCGCGCATTGCCGACCAGCGGACGCGCCCTGACCAGGAACGAAGGGCTGATGTTCTCGTCCGCGTTCCACGCGCTCGAGGAGATCGCGTTGCACCCCGCAGCAACCATGTCCGCGAGCGCGGTCTTGCCAGACCCGCGCGCACCGATGATCGCGACGAGTCCGGCGTTGAGCGGAATGTCGCTGGTCGTGATCCACGATGCGTCGATGATGCGGACCTGCGAGACGGCCTGCGAAGGCATCGCGCCCTTGGGCGGTTCGCTGCCAACCCAGGCGCGGCCGTGCGGATCGATGCAAGCCTGGCGCAGCGCATCGAAAGTCAGCGCACCCTTGACCCAGGTGTAGCGGTCCTCGGCTGGGCGGCCGATGCTCGCGAGATCATGCGCATCGCAGCCGTTGAGGCAGGGTTTGCAGCCGCCATACCTGTCCTGCAGTTGGTCGGCGGTGACATCCTTCAGGCCAAGCCAGAACTCACGCTGCGACGGACTGCCGGCGAAGATGATGTGCGAGAACTTCTCGATCTCCTGACGGATCGTCTTGTCCGCAGCCTGCTGCAGTCCCGAGGTGCCGTCGCCCTTCGCGCCTGCGACGGCGATGAGGATGTTGTCTCTCGCCCAAGCGCTCTCTTTGAATGCGCTGCGGAGCCCGTCGAAGCTGACCCTGAACTGTGTGGCACCGTGCGCCAGCGCCTTCCTGTCGTCCTTGATCGATGCATCCGCCGCCTTGCCCAGCCGGATCAGATCGGCCTCGGTGCAGTCGTATCGGTCGCTGTGCGCGCCGAAGTGCAGACGCGACAGGAAGCGCTTGATCTCGTTCACGTGATCAGGATCGTCCGGACTCACTAGGAGGTGGAGATTGACGAACCCTGTCTTGGCCGCAACGTCCAAGCGAAGCTCAATGTTCGGGAAGAGCAACTTGACGTCCGAGAGTCGTCCCTGCTCTCTGCGGAGTCGAACCGCTTCATACGTGTTCGTTGTGTAGTAGTCGGTGACCCCGAGCGCTTCGATGCGCGGCGCGCAGCCTTCGACGGCCTTCAAGTACGCCTCCCACGGATCGCCACCGCCGAACTGGTCGTTCAGCAGGGTGCCCGGCCCGTGGATGTGCGGGTCCCAACGATGCCATTGCGAGCCGCGCGTGATCATCTGCACATCTCCCATAGACAAGCGGCGACGTTCCGCTTGCTCGTGCTGAGTTGCCCAAGCTGGCTCACGGTGCCGGACGCGGTCTGGACGCGTTCGCGCAATTCAATCACAGCCAAAGAGGCTGCGAATGAACAGCCACTGCAACCGATGCCAAGCCGTCGGCCGGCTCATCGGATCGGGGTAAACCCGTCCTCAATCTTGATGAAGGAGCAAGGCCGTGAAACGCCGTGCCTCGCCCAAATATTCGTCCCTGGGGGTCTCGTCGAAAGACCGGAAGAACTGCTTTCCTCAGGCCGAATGGGTTCCCCAGCTCGAATGGCCTGTCCGGATCGACGAGGTTCGGCTCTATGGGAATCCTGCGGTCAGATGCCCGATGGCGGCCTTCGCAGGTTGAAACAATAAACGATGTCATTGGGCTATCGGGCCTCCTGAACTACGTCAACACGGTCGACCAAGCCTACCTGGACAAGCTTCGTCGCAAGTTCGGCGCCGCAGTGGTCGACCTGTTCATCCACAGATCCTTCGGCTGAAGCATGCAGTTCACCGTGGTGGGGTTTGTGTCCTCTCACCGTCGACCGGCAGGCCCGTACGGCGCGAACACTTCCACCGTCCAGTCGACAAAGGCTCGCAGCTTGGCACTCACGTGCCGACTCGACGGATACGCAACTGACACGGGCATCGGCGGAGGTTCCCAGCCGGCCAGTATCTCGACCAGCGCGCCGCTCTCGACGTGTGGCTGCGCCATGAAGGCAAAGGTCTGTGCCACGCCGAGCCCGGTCAACAGCGCCGTCAGGTGGGCCGTGCTTTCGTTGACCGCGATGACTGCGTGCCCGTTGATCTCGATGCGCTCGCCGTCGCGCTCGTAGAACGGCGGAATGTCGCGACCCGTGCGCGACGAGAAATAGCTCACTACCCGGTGCCCGTCGAAGAGATCGGCCGGCGTCGCGGGCACACCGTGGCGCTTCAGGTAATCGGGCGTCGCGCAGGTCATGTAGCGCATCTGTGCGACGCGGCGCGCCACCAGCGACGGGTCGCTCAGCTCCCCCCCGCGCAGTACGCAATCCACTCCCTCGCCAATCAGGTGGACCGGCCGGTCGCCAACGCCGAGCTCCAGCAGGATGTGCGGGTAGCGCGCCAGGAATTCCGGAAGTCTGGGAATCAGGATTCGGTTGGCCAATGACGAACCGACGTCCACACGCAGACGGCCCCTGGTCTGTGCATTCGTGACATCGGCTTCTATGTCGTCAATCTCGGTCAGAACCCGAGAGATGCGCTCGTAGTAGGCCGCCCCTTCGGGCGTCACCGTCACACGCCGCGTCGTGCGCTGCAGCAGCTTCACACGCAAGTGGCCTTCCAGTTGCTGGACCATCTTCGTCACGCTCGGCTTAGGCATCTGCAGCAGGTCGGCCGCTCGGGTGAAGGTGCCAGCTTCGACGACTCGGGCGAACACGCGCATGGCTGTGATCTGGTCCATCGCCGGATTATTAGCGAAGCGGAAACAAAGTTGTCCCGCTCACCGTCTTGGTTGGCGCAGGCTGCGATCCCACACTTCGTTCCGTCGCCAAACTTGGCGACGCACCCCACCGAAAGGAATCGACATGACCACGACCAAGATCCAAACCGTGCTGATGACAGGCAAGACCCACACGACGGCCAGCCACCGTGAAGGCGCACCGCGCGGCGTAGAGCGCGTCGACATCAGGATGTCGATTCCGGGCAAGGCCGAGAACGAGATCGTGCTCGAGGCGATCCAGTTGCATCCGACCGCTGAGCAGTTGTTTGCCGGAGCTTGGTCCGCCTGCTACACCGGCGCACTTGGCTACGCGGCCAAGGCGAAGAAGGTGGCCCTGCCCTCCGACATGTCGGTCGACATCGAAGTCGACCTCGGCCAGACCGGGGGCGCGTACTTCATTCAAGCCCGGATCGATGTGCACATGCCCGGCGTCGCACCCGACATGGCACAAGCCATCGCGCATGCAGCTCATGCGATGTGCCCTTACTCGAAGGCCGTTCACGGCAACATCGACGTCGTCACCAACGTCCATGCCGCTGAAGCGCTCGCCGCGTAACTCAACTTCTGGGAGAACAGCATGTCCAAGCCCCTTGCCGACAAGGTCGCCCTCGTCACTGGCGGCTCACGCGGCATCGGCGCTGCCATCGCGCGCCGCCTGGCGCAAGACGGCGCCGACGTCGCCATCAGCTATTCGGCCTCGGCCGCCAGCGCCGAGGCGCTGGTCGAGGAACTGAAAGGTCTGGGCGTGCGCGCCGCAGCTTTTCAGGCGGACCAAGCCGAGCCGACACAGGCCGAGGCGCTGGTGAACAACGCCGCTCGCCACTTCGGTAAGCTCGACATCCTCGTCAACAACGCCGGCGTGTTCGTGGTCGGCCAAGTCGGTGCGCCCGACATCGACGTGGCCGCGCTGGAGCGCCAGTTCGCCATCAACGTCGGCGGCGTGGCCGCTTCCGTGCGCGCGGCGGTGCCGCTCATCAGCGACCACGGCCGCATCATCTCGATCGGCTCCGGCGCCGCCGATCGCTCGCCCTGGCCAGGTGTGGCCGACTACTCGGCAACGAAGGCAGCGGTGTCCGCCTACACGCGCGGCTGGGCGCGCGACCTCGCCCCGCGCGGCATCACTGTCAACACCGTGCAGCCAGGCTCGATCGATACGGAGATGAACCCGCAGGAGGGCGACTTCGCGGCCACGCAGAAGGCCGCCATCCCCCTCAATCGCTATGGCAGGCCCGAAGAGATCGCGGCGGCGGTGGCCTTCCTCGCAGGCCCCGACGCCGCCTTCATCACGGGCATTTCGCTCGACGTTGACGGAGGCGCTGCGGCGTGATTGCCAAGCTCGGCAATTGCAGGATGAGAAGTTGGATTTCGCAGCTGGATGAACGGGCCTTCGCCTGATCCAAAGCGTCGACGCCTGGCTTCTGAAGTGAACCTGGCAGCCGCCAAGTGGTGTCGCGAGAGTCGGCTTGCGTAGGAGCGCACGGTCGGCGATCAACGCCGACCAGCTGCATTCAGCCGAAACGTCCATGACATGCGGCTGTGGTCATCTTGCTGTCGCTCGACGCGTCGAGTCCACTGTCAGGAACTGGGGCCGCTCCCGGAGGCCGCGAGCGGCTGCTTCCTGGGTGCGAAACGCGAAAGGCCGGGGGTCTGGCCGTCGGGCAGGTTGGAGAAGCTCGACGGGCGGGTGTGGGTCGGCAGCGCGAATTCAGGTCGGAGAAGACCAGTCAGCGGAACGGTGCTGCGGGTCATTCGTCAGGTCTACGATCGCTGTACCGCCTACCGCTGACCTTCGTCCCGTTCGCGGTCGCCGAGCTCGGCGACTGCTTGATTCCAGATAGCGTGAGTTCGGCCTTCGCGCCCGAGTGACCGACAACGCTGCGAAGCGGCCGAGCGGCCGACCGAGCCACTGCCCCTCGTGCCCCGCGTCCGAAGAGATCGCTCGGTTCACGGTCGCGCGGGTGAGCCGGACGTCAGGGTGTTCGCGGTGGCTGGCTGGGCCCCTGGAGCGATCTCCTCACCGAAAGGTCAGATCGCCAGGTGTGTAGAGCAATCCGCGCTCGCTCAGACTCCGATGGCTCTGCCCGCCAGTGCGGCACAGGTCGCCGACAAACCCCTGCCGTCTCGGATTGCCCGCGTAGCCCCAGGCACCGGTTGCTGCGTCGAGCCAGTAGCTGCCGCTAGGGATGAAGGTGCACTGCATCCGGTCCAGGACGAGCATCTGCTGCGGGTTCATGAGTTGGCCGTTGACGAAGACCTTGCGCTGAGCTTGCACAGCACCGGCGGCGAGCATCAGGCCAGCCGCGAACACTGCCGTGGTCACGATCCGAGTGAACGTCATGCCGATCTCCGGAAAGGCCTTGAACATGAGTTGCAGGGATGAAGCGTTGAGGTGCATGCCACTGCGTACGCGTCGTGCAGCGCCAGCAGCGCGAGTACCCCCCGGCGCCACCGTCGGTCCGTTGTTCCCGGTGCGGCTCAGCCCAGTTGATTGCGCATGCGCTGCGCGCGATCGCGCGGCGCTGGGTGGGTGGACAGCCAGTTCGAGCCGCCGCCGGACAGCTTGCCCAACTTTTCGAGGGCCGTAACGGCCGCGCGGCGGTCGTACTGGCGGCGCGAGAGGAACTGCATCGCGTAGTCGTCCGCTTCATTCTCGTTGCCTTGCGAATGCTGTGCGCGAACTACCTTCACGAAGAGCTCACCGAGCTCCGACTGGGCCAGTGCTCCCGCCTTGCCGCCGGCAGCCGCAGCGGCTTGCTGCAGGGCGCCCGAACTCAGCGCGAGCTGCATGCGCTTGCGCGAGTGACCGGCCTGCACATGGCCGATCTCGTGGCCGATGACGTACCGGACCTCGTCGTCGGTCATCATGTCCATCAGGCCGCTGTAGAAGCGGATCGAGCCGTCGGCGGTGGCGAAGGCGTTGACGTCCTTGGTCAGGTAGACCTTGTAGTTGAGGTCCAGGCCCTGGTCATCGCGGCACTGTCGGGTCAGTGCGGCGAGGCGGCGGGCATACGGGTCGTTCGCGGGCGCGATCGGCGCGCGCGCGTCCATTTGCTCGACCATGCGGCGCGACTGTGCACGCATCTCGTCGTCGGTGATGCTGTTGGCGCTGACGAGGCCCTGGGCGGCGCCCAACGCCTTGCCCAGATCGAAAGCAAAGCATTGCGGCGCCAGAGCGGCAGCCGGCAGCAGCAACAGGGATTGGCGGCGTGTGATCATCGTGCAACTCCGAAGGTGCTTTTGCGACGTTCGTCCGGCGGGGCATCTGGCCGGTTGCAAGCGCCTCAAACGTGACTCTGCCAAGCAGTTCGTGGCAGCGTCCGATGAACCACCGGCTTGGCCGCCCGATGCCCACAGGCGCAACAATGCGCCGTGCTGCCGAGGGCGCGGGAGTGGCTCAAGTCATGTCCGGCCGCGGCACACGCGTCGGCATGTCCACGGAACGCGCGGAGCGGCATTCCTTCACGATTTGCCGCACGTCCGGACTGCGGCGGTTCTGTTAAATCGGATGTGACCAGGCGCACAGGGCGTAAAGCCACTGGAGCGCACACGAGAACAGAGCAGCGCGTCAGCTCTCGCTGTACAACTGACGATCGTTGCATCGTCAAAGTTGATCAACTGCCCGCGACCGCCCATGAGTCGCCGCCTGCGATCGTCACCCATCCAGCAGTCCCCCCGCACTCGAGGCCGCTGCCCCGGCCTTCACCCATGGCGCCAGTTGCTAGTCGTGGCCAAAATGCCTGCGTGCCACGTCGCCCCTGACTCACTGGACCATCACCGCCGATACAGCCTGGTCGCGGCCCTGCACCTTTTCAAATGATCGTCTTCCCGGGCGCTGTGTTTCCTCGTTCGCGCTCCAGCCCTCCTGGCAGGATCGCCCTTGGCCGCCACGCGACAAGTGCGGCCACAGCGCAAGTGACGAGAGCTGGGATTGTTTGTCTCTGCCGATGCACGCGCCTGGGCTTGACCGTTCCAATCGTTCGCAAAGAAGGGATGAATGTGCTCTCCTGCAAGTTGATTTCCGTCCTGCTGGCCGCGCTGCTGGCTGCCCCGCTCAGCTGGGCCACTCCGCCGGTTCCTGAAGGCACGAGGATGCGCGTGATGGATGCCGGCCTCGGCACGCGCGATTGGCTGGAAGGGCGCCTGAAAGCGGGTGCCGACAGCTGCATGATGGTCTTCCTGGACCGGCCATCCGCCAGCGGACACACCGCCGTCTCGGTCGCGGGCGCGCGGCAGGTCCAGATGTTCCAGAGCGGCCAGTGGGTGCCGGCTCCCGTTGGGGCCATCAACGCCGCGCAGCCCCGTGAGTGCCGCGGCGGCGGCGACAACGGCTGATCGGGCGCCTCCATCATGCGCCCCGCAGTCGGATGCGCGCTGGCTCCACCTGACCTGGAAGGCAACCGCGCGTTCCAGGTCAGGTGGAGCGGCCCTGCGGGCGCGGGCGATCGCATCGTTCTGGTTGACCCGCAAGGGAGTTCGCGAGCCGCCTCCCTTCTTTCGCATGCGATCGCAACCGGCACCACTGCAGCCAATCTGCGCGCACCCGCCCAATCCGGCGAATTCGACGTCCTCTTCCGCATGGCCCAGGGCATTGCCCTTGCCGGACAGCGACTGACCGTCGCCATGGAGCCCATCGTCCTGCGCGTCCCCGGCCCTGCCAAGGCCGGCAAGCCCTTCCAGGTCCAATTCACTGGCGATCACCGAGCGGCGCGAGGATAAGCACGCATCGCAGGGTCGGCAACTTTCCTGCACGCTCTTGCTCCAAGCGCAGCGGGGGCAGGGACATCCCGCTGCGCGAACCAGGAGCGGAGTTCGATGATGAATGGCAGGACGATATTCGCCCGGTGGGCCTTGACCTGTTCCATCCTGGCTGGCGGCCCGTCGTGGGGCACAACGCCCGCATCAACCGAGCCGTCCGCGCTTGAGGCGCTGCAAGACGCCTACTCGCGAGCGGTCACGCCCGGCGATGATGCGGTGCGCTATCGCGAACTGCTCGCGATCCTGCTGCAGCGGCTCAAGCGCAGCAGCTCCGCGACGGTCGAACTTGATGCCCTGGCGCGCGACGCGACTCGCGCGCTTGAACCCCTTGCTCCGTTCGTCGGCGACCCTGAGAAGGTATTCCGGACGGCCGTCAACGCAGCGGCGGCCTCGCTGCGCTCGATCGATCCGCACTTCCGCTACATCGACGCCCGGACCTACGGCAACGAGCGCCACGAAACGCCGGCGGGATTCGGCGGGCTGGGGCTGCAGGTCGAGTCCAGCGGCGGTGCCGTGCGCATCGTGTCGCTGATACCCGACAGCCCGGCCGCACGCGCGAACATGCTGGCACCCGGCGACCTGATCGTGCGCGTCGACTCCGAGCCGCTGTCGGGCATGCCGCTGAGCGACGCCATCGCCCGCATGCGTGGCCGACCCGGAACGCCGGTGTCGATCACGGTCCAGCGCAGCGCTCACGATCCGGAGATCACCGTCGCGCTCAAGCGCGACACGATTCGCCGTCAACTCCTGCGCACCAGCATGGAGGGCGACGTGCTGGTGCTGCGATTGGCGGGGTTCGGTCCGTCGGTCGCGGCGGCACTCGAGCAGGCCATCACGCAGGCGGCCGCCGTGGCACGGCCGAAAGCCGTGGTGCTCGACCTGCGCAGCAACCCGGGCGGACTTCTGATCGAGGCCGTCAAGGTCGCCGACACCTTCATGAATGGCGGTGAAATCGTGTCGCTGCGCCGCCAGGAGTCGACGCGGTCGCGTTCGTGGCAGGCCGACCCGGCGGAACTGCTGCCAGGCTTGCCGATGGTCGTGCTGATCGATAGACGCTCGGCATCGGCGTCCGAGCTCGTGGCGGACGCGCTGCAGCACCATGGCCGCGCGACGGTGATGGGGCAGCGCAGCTTCGGCAAGGGCAGCGTCCAGACCACACTGCCGCTCGGGCAGGACGGTGGTGCGATCAAGCTCACGACTGCCAACTACTACGGCCCCTCTGGGCAGACGGTGCAACGCATTGGCGTCGCACCCGACATCGAACTGGTCGCGGACAAACTGCGCGGCAGTTCCGATGACACGGCGCGGCCAGCGGACGCTGTGGCGACGCGCAAGGCACGCGCGCGCGTCGATCCCGCGCAGTGCTCGGATGCCAGTGCACCAGACCCGGCTCTCGCATGCGCCATCGACTTCTTCAGATCGGGCGGTCTCGAAGCGTTCGTCGCCAGATTGGGCGAGCGCGCGCAGTGAGCACTTTGGCACCCTTGTGTGTGCTGCCGGCAGATCTGCGGTGCCGCACGTAGCGGCCCGGCGTCTGGCTCCAGTCACGGGATGGCCAACCGGCCGAACCGCTGCAGAGCGGCCTGCCAGCGCTCACCGGCCGCTCCAGTTAAGGGTGTGCGCCACCTGCCGTTGCGCTGGTGATGGCACAGACGCGGTGCCTGCGGGCAGGTGTTGCATAAGCCTCTAGGGAGGAAACCGACGGGCGATTTCACGGACTCGGCCAGAAGCAGTCAGATCAACCAGAAGCATCCGGCCTGCCCTTAGCGCCGGACCAATCCTTGTCCAATAGGCAGTCGATGAACGCCCGCAGAGCGGCTGGCACGTGGCGTCTGCTGGGGTGATAAAGGAACAGCCCCGGACGTGAGATCGACCAGTCAGCGAGCACTTGCACCAGCCTTCCCCGTGCGAGATGCTCATCGAAGCACTCGAGGTCGAAGGCATAAGCGATGCCGAGCCCTTGCAGGGCTGCGGCGACGCCGGTGCCCGAATGATTGGTGACCAGCGGTCCTTCCACCGCTACCTCGAGCCGCTTGCCCTTCTTCGAAAACGCCCAGCGGTAAGCCCGGCCATCGAACTCGAGTCGCCAGTTGATGCAGTCGTGGCCGTGCAGGTCGGCGGGCGAGCGCGGTGTGCCGCGACGCTCCAGATAGTCCGGCGACGCCACCGCCATCATCTTCACGTCAGGCGTCAGTCGCACGGCGATCATGTCCTTCTCCAGCCGCGCGCCCACGCGGATGCCGGCATCGAAGCGACCCGTGACGATATCGCTCAATCCGTCGTCGACCACGATGTCCAGCGTCACTTCGGGGTGCGCGTCATGGAACCGACGTAGCCGGGGGGCGATGATCTGCCGGGCGGCCATCCCCAAGGTGTTGATGCGCAACGTGCCGCTCGTCTTTCCGGCCGAGGCGGTGGCCTCGGTCACCGCCTCGGCCATTTCTCGGATCAGCGGCGCTATCCGTCCGTACAACTGCTCCCCGGTGACGGTTGGGGCAACGCTGCGCGTGGTGCGGTTCAACAGCCGCGTCCCAAGCCGTTCTTCGAGCTGCCGAATGGTCTGACTCAGCGCTGAGGGCGAAAGCCCCAAATGATCCGCTGCGCGCGCAAAGCTTGCCCGCTCCACCACTGCGGCAAAGGCCTTCAGCTCGGCAAATTCGGATCCGCGCATTCTGTATCTTTATCTACATAGCTCATAAAGATTCTAGGTGATTCCCTAAACTCTCGCTCGCGCGCATTCTGTCGACATCATCAACAAGGAGTCCCCATGCGCACCTTGATCCTTCCCGAGCCGATTGCCGCTTACTTTGCGGCCGACCAACAGAATCCCGAAGCTCTGGCCCGATGCTTCACTCCACAAGCCGTGGTGAAAGACGAAGGCCACACCTACGCCGGCCTCGAAGCCATCAAGGCGTGGATGGCGGCGGCATCAGCCCGATACAGCTACACGACTGAACCGTTTGCATTGGTGAAAGAGGAAGGCTTCCAGGTCGTCCGCGGCCGGGTCAGCGGCAACTTCCCCGGCAGCCCCGTCGATCTTCATTACCGATTTCGACTCGAGCGCGGCCTGATCGCGTCACTGGAGATCGCGGTATGAGCTTCGATCTTCAACTGAAAGGCCTGCGGGCGTTGGTCACAGGCGGCACCAAAGGAGTCGGCGCGGCGGTGGTTCAAGGCCTGAGCGATGCAGGCGTCGAGGTGATCACGACTGCGCGCTCCGAGCCGAAGAATCCGATCGAAGGCGTGGTGTATGTCGCAGCGGATCTCTTGACGGCCGAAGGAGCGGCTGAAGTAACGGGTTCAGTGCTGAAGCGTTGGGGAGGCATCGACATTCTGGTCAATGTACTGGGTGGTTCGAGCGCGCCCGGCGGTGGCTTTGCGGCCCTGGACGATGCCCAGTGGCTTAAGGAGCTGAACCAGAACCTGATGCCGGCGGTACGGCTCGACCGTGCACTGCTGCCCGCGATGCTGGCACAAGGCTCGGGTGTGATCGTCCACGTCAGCTCGATCCAGCGACTGCTGCCACTGCCGGAATCGACGACTGCCTATGCGTCCGCCAAGGCTGCATTGTCCACTTACAGCAAGGCATTGTCCAAGGAGGTGACACCGAAGGGCGTGCGCGTGCTGCGCGTCTCGCCAGGGTGGGTCGAGACCGACGCGTCCGTCGCGCTGGCCCAGCGACTGGCAAGCCAGGCCGGTACGGACTATGAGGGTGGCAGGCAGATCATCATGCAATCGCTTGGCGGTATTCCGCTGGGCCGGCCAGCCAAGCCGCAGGAAGTTGCCGACCTGATCACCTTCCTGGTGTCACCCCGGGCAGGCTCCATTTCAGGCTCGGAACACTTGATTGACGGGGGGACGGTTCCGACGGTCTAGGCGTGCGCGAACGTAGGGCCGCTTCGGATCGGGCCCGGTCGGCTGTTGGATCAAGGCCGCGCTGAAAGGCCGTCATCAAACTTGGGGATGCCGGCGAGTTGACGGTCGTCGCCGACGGTCAGGGCCACAACCAGTCGGTCGCGAACGTCCCAGGCCAGAAGCGGGTGCACCCGAACGGCAGCATTCGTCTGAGGTCTGTTACGCCGCCCTCAACATGCCACTGCGGTCGTGGCAGTTGAGGTACTCGAAAAATTGCTCGTCCGCACGAGCCACCGTCACCTCGTGGTAGAGCTTCAGCTTGGCCGCCGGGCCCAGGGTCGACAGGTACTTCATCGCGGCACCGAAGATAGCCACGTGCGTGGGGTGTGATTCGGCCCAGCGTTCAAGCGCGGCCAGGCTCTTCCACCAGCTCATGCCGAAGCTCTTTTCGGTGCTGCGGCCGTCGGCTGTTTCCACGCTCAGGTAGCGATTGGCAAAGCAGCCGATCGCGAGGCCCTCGTCTCGCAGGAAGGCCATGCCTGCGCGCAATACCGGCTCCACGTCGCGTTGATACATGGCTCGCTCTTCGGCTTGCGTGTCGCCCCAGTCCTGGCCGGAGCGGATCAGGCACAGGTTGTCGTGCGGCACCACCATCACCCGCCCACCATCGCGCACCAGGCGAGGCGCGCCCGTTGACTCCATCGCGTCGATCTGCGAGGCCGGGATGCGGTCGCGCGCACCGCCCCAGTAGGCATGCTCGGTGACCATGTCGCTCATGCCCGCAGCGAGCGTCGCGATGCCCTCGCGGCGATCGGGCGCGGAGAACAGCGTCTCGTAGCGCCGCACGTCGGGGCGCACGCCTTCGATGAACGTGCCCACGCCGGCGCGCGGCTCGCTCGTCCACTTCGCTCCATGCACCGCAAACCATGCGTCGAAGCGCCCGGGATCGTCCCAGTACGCCGCGCAGATCACGTTCGTGTAGCCGGCTTCGTCGGTGTAGCTCGATCGATCCCAGTGGGCCGGGCAGCCATCGCACGCGAACGAAGCGGCAAGGTCCTTCAGCGCCGCATCGGCCGCCGCCGCTTGGCCGAGGTGCTGCACGCCGAAATACGCCATCACGACGCGCACCACGCCCGGCGCGTGACGCGCGACGAAGGACGGATAAGGCGGCACATAGTCGTCGGGAACACGGCGGTGGCGCGTGCGCGGGCACTGCAGGTGGGCGGGAATGGCCGATTCCATGATGGTGTCCTCCGCGGTGTGTCAGGCGGCGCGGCGCAGCGTGGGCGGCGCCTCGGCCAGGTCATCGCGTTGCGGCACAGGCGCCATCTCGTCGTCTGCGCCTCGGCCCAGTTCACCGGTCGCGCTGGTGCGCACCACCATGCGGTCGCCCGGCGTCTTGTCGAGCAACAGGCGCGTCACGTCCGGCCGCGCGTAGTGGCCGGCCGGGTCGGCCGCCGCCTTGGCCAGCGAGATCATGCCGAGATCGAGATCGGCATAGACGATGCCCTCCGCATCCTCGGCAAGCGGCTCGTGCATCAACTGTCCATCGGGCGCGTAGATGGCGGTGAAGCCACCGCCCGGCAACAGCAGCTGCTGCTTCGTCGGATCGTCCCCGCAGAGCAGCTGCACCATCTCCTGCGAGACGGTGGCGCAGGGCGCGAGCACGAAGCACTGGCCCTCGACCGCGTAGACGCGGCTGGCGGCGTTGTTCACTTCGGGCCCGAGCGCGTAAGCGCCGCCGCGGTACAACGAAAAACTCGGCCACGCGGCGATGTGAACCTGTTCGTTCTGTGCATACATCGCGTACTTCGACAGCGGTTGCAGGTGCTCCCAGCAGCACAGCGCGCCGATGCGGCCGAGCGCAGTGGGGTACACGCTCAGGTCGCTGCCGTCGCCTTCGCCAAACACGGTGCGCTCCACGTGCGTGGGCTTGAGCTTGCGGCGCTGCGCCACCGTCCGGCCCTCCGCATCGATGATCCACTGCCCCATGTAGAGACTGCCGCCCTGTTTCTCGCTCAAGCCCATGACGACCACGATGGCGTGCTCCTTGGCCGCATGCGCGATGCGCTCTGCTTCGGGTGTGCCGTAGACCAGCGAGTGGTCGTGGTAGCGCTGGATGAATTGCATGCCCCAGGCCGGAGAGTCGAGCCAGATGAACCACGGATAGCCGGGCAGCCAGGTTTCGGGGAATGCGATCAGCTTGGCGCCGTTGGCGGCCGCCTCGGCGATCAGGCCGATCGCCTTGTCTATCGAGGCGTCGAGGTCGAGGAATACGGGGGCGGCCTGGATCGCGGCTGCGCGGAATTTGGGGTGGTTGGCTGGCATGGTGGCCTCCGGCGGATAGGTGGTGCAGATCGTAGGCAGGTGCCGCCGCAGGGGCTTGCCTGAGCGTGGCGCAGTGCTTGACTGCAAGGCGCAGCGCCGTTGCGCCGCCCGGCGCGCCGGCCTATGCTGTGGCGCATGTCCAGCACCCTCAGCACCCACGACGTCGCTGCACCGCGCCGGCTGGCCTTCTGGACCGACATGGTCTGCCACACCTATGTGCAGCTGGAGTGCGACGCGCCCGCGGGCGGCGATGTCATCGACGGTGAGATCGTTTCCGACGAACTGGCCACGCTGCAGCTGTCGCGCGTCACCGCCACCGCGCAGTTCGTGCGCCGAACGCCGGCGCTGATCGCGCGCGCCAGCGAAGACCACTTTCTGGTCAGCATCCAGACCCAGGGCCGCGGCGTCGTTTCGCAAGACGGGCGCGACGCGGTGCTCGGCCCCGGAGACTTCGCGCTGTACGACAGCACGCGGCCTTATCAGCTCACCTTCGACAGCGACTTCCAGCAGTTCGTGCTCAAGCTTCCCGGCCCGACGCTGCGCACAGCCCTGCGTGACACGCAGCGGCTGACGGCCACGACGGTGAGCGGCGATCGCGGCGCCGGCCACCTGATGATCCAGATGATCCGCACCCTCGCCGCCGACATCGGCTCGCTGGCGCCGCAGTCCGCCGCTGCAGTGGCCGACAGCGTGTCGCAGATCCTCATCGCCGGCCTCGCCACCTTGCCCGCGGCCACTCAGGTGCCGGTATCGCAGTTGACGGCCTATCACCGCGAGCAGATCAAGGCGCTGGTGCGATCGCGCCTGGCCGACCCCGATCTCGGCGTGACGCAGATCGCGCAAGCCCTGCGGCTCTCGCCAAGCACGCTGCACAGAGCCTGGGCCGGCGAGCCCTGCTCGCTCAGCGATTGGATCTGGTCCCAGCGCCTAGACGCCGCCCGTCGCGACCTGTGCGATCCGGCGCGCGCCGCGCGCACCGTGAGCGAGATCGCCTTCGCCTGGGGCTTCAGTGACGCGGCGCATTTCAGTAGAGCCTTTCGCGCACGATTTGGCTGCTCCCCCCGCGACATGCGCAATGCGTGATCGCGGCGCCCAGGGCGCCTTACCTTGGCATCGAGAACTTTGCCGTCATCCCAGACGGTCCGTCGCCGGTGGCCGGTAAGCTTGAGCCGGAAGCGTTGCGAAGTGAACGAGCTCGGGTATCTCCGGGAGCCTCCGCTGGCGTGAAATGCTGGTGATCACAATCAGGCTCCCAGGTTCAGCGTCGAGTGTTCGCTTTGCGCCTTTGCGCCGACTCGGAGGCACCTTTGAACGTCTGCTTCCTGCAGGGCGACCGGGACGGTCGCACAACAGCCGGTGGCGCTACCTCGACTGAAACCCGTCACCCAAGTTGCGGACGCCGGTACCCGCCGCCGCGAGCGGCGCTGGGCGGCCAGAAGGAGACGGTCGGGTGTCTGCCTCTTCGCCGTCACTCGACGGGCCCTGGGGAGCGCCTGTTGACGCTCTGCGCCGCCACCTCGCGCATTCCTGAGTTCTGCGAGAATCGTAATTCTGCGACACTGGAATCGTCGCACGAAGAGGACCGAAGCTTGATCAAAGAAGTCCAGCCAGCGGCACTCGCGAGCTTGCGTATCTTCGTCAGCTACCCGCGCGGTGGAGCCGCGCACACCTGGGCCGACAAGCTGCACGCGGAATTGCGCGCGCGAGGTGCCATCGTTTGGCACGACGAATACAGCATCCAGCCCGGAGCGTCGAACTGGCTGGCTAGTATCGAAGACGGGCTGCGGCGTGCTCACGTCGTTGTCTGCGTGATCGGCCAGGAGAGTGGAGGCTGCCGGTGGCAAGAGCGAGAAATGCTGCGCGCAGACCAACTCGGACTCCCGTTGCTGGCCTGTCGGGTTGCAGACGTGGAAATGCCGCTTTACGCGATTGAACGCCAGCCGATCGAATTGCGCGAGCCTGTCGACTGGCAGTCAGTGGTCCATGCGCTACTGGCGTTCAAGCTTCGGCCAACGTCTGTCGAGCCGACGCAATCCCCTCCCGATCCTGCGCGGCGCAAACGTGAACTCGCGTACCTCAACGCATTCGTAAGTGGGGATTTATCTGCGCATGAGGAGCGATACGAACCGGTGGCGGGTGAAGTGCGCCGGGGGCCCACGCTCGAACGGTCGCACAAAGGGCTGCGCACGGGCCTGAGGATCGACGTCACATCGGTACTCGAAGCCTTTGGGTATCGCGACGTACCGCAAGTCGATGACGCGCCGGTGAGGCATGCTGACGTACTCGACGCATACCGCGCGCTATCGACTCGGCCGATCCGTCGTCTGGTGGTGCTCGGTGAACCTGGCGCCGGTAAGTCGTTCTCACTTCAGCGCATTGCAGTCGACCACGCACGCCTCGCAATTGACGATGGGGCGGCACCACTTCCCGTACTGGTGCAGTTGGGCCTTTGGACACGAGCCGCCGAACCGTTGGGAGCCCTAATCGAGCGGCAGCTAGGTGATGCCCTAGGCCCTGACTTCGAGACTCTCCTCGCCGAGCACCGCGTCGTCCTGATGCTTGACGGCCTCAACGAGATTCCGCCTGGCCAACGCCACGACAAGGCCGCCGAGTTACGCCTTATGGCCGAGGACGATCGTTTTGCGGCCGTGCTGGTAAGTTGCCGCGAGCGTGACTTTCGGGAGGAGTTCAACCTACCCTTCGACCGTGTCACGCTGCAGCCACTAAGGCCGGCGCAGGTACTTCGCTTCCTTCGACGAGTCTACAGGCTGGACCGGGGCGACGACGAAGGTGAAAGGGAAGCCGAGCGTCGCTTCTGGGCGTTGGCAGGCGGCGAAGAAGTTCGCAACGTATGGCTGAAGTGGCGAAACGCGGGCGCCAGCTGGGACCAATTTTGGAGCGAAGGTTGGGCAGAGAGTGAGGATGCTTGGCAGTTCAAATTCAAGATGTCGATGGTGCTGGACGAGACTTGGAATGGAATGCGCAAACGCAGCCTACTACGGCTGGCCTCAAATCCGTACCTTCTGACCGTGATCGCGCTGCTACCGGGTCCTGCGCGCAACAGGGCAGAGCTATTTGACGGATTCCTCAAGGTGTTGCACCTTCGTGAAATGAATGCTCGCGAAGCACGTCACGACGGTGCCAGCGTGCCTAGCGAGGCCAGTTGGCAGGCGGCGCTCGTTGAGTTGGCGGAAGCGCTGCAGCGGGCTCGGCCGGTCGACGATCGTGACGAAGGTGCCGGAACCTCGCTGCCCCGCGGCCGTTGGCCAGCTTCTATGACGTCTGCGATGCTGGCCTTCAGCATTGACGCCAGCGTACTTCAGCGTAGCGGTGACGAATTGCGGTTTACCCACCAGTTGCTGCAGGAGGCGCTCGCCGCCCGTGCGCTACGGCGGGCTTGCGAAACTGGCGATCGACCGGCGACCGACTTTTGGGCTGGCACGACGTGGCAACGTCGCACGGGCTGGGAGGTGGTGGCCGAGATCGCCGCTGAGTCCTGTGTCGGCGACACCGTCACGCTATTCACCTTGTTGAGCTGGCTCGCCGATGCCCAGCCTGAGGTGGCATTCCAGGCGTGGAAACGGGTCGGCGCACCGGCATTCTCCGAAGGGCTCGCCGAGTCCATATCAAGTCGGTTGTCAGCACGGCTTGTCGAGGAGACGCTCGAACCCGACCCTGTAAGCCGTGCTGTGATTGGGCGCACCCTGGCTGCATTTGGGCTCGACCGTCGTCCTGGTGTGGGTCTTCGATCTGACGGGGTACCGGACATCGCGTGGGTACAAATTTCTGACGGGTCCTTCGTGTATCAGGGTAAGAAGCACCGTGCGCTACTCCCGTATGAGATCGCCCGGTATCCGGTGACGAACGGTCAGTTCAAGGCCTTCGTCGACGCTGGTGGCTACACGGACGCTCGATGGTGGCATGCGCTTGCCATGAGCAAGACGCGCCCGCAGGCCTCCGCCTGGAGTGACTCGAATGCGCCGCGCGAGACGGTGAGTTGGTTCGAAGCGATGGCGTTCTGCAACTGGTTGAGTCACGCTCTTGGTTGCGTCGTGAGTTTGCCAACAGAGCGGCAATGGGAGCGCGCTGCGGCGGGCGACGACGGACGCAAGTACCCCTGGGGCAATGGCTTCGATTCCCGATGGGCAAACAGCGGCCATTACCCGCAAGTGGGACGAACGACGGCGGTTGGCATTTACCCTCACACTAGCGCCGAAGGCTTGCACGACCTCTCGGGCAATGTCTGGGAATGGTGTCTCGACGAGCCGACGAAGCCTTCCCGCGATCACACGAATGGAGACACTTCCCGCGTAATCCGCGGCGGCTCGTGGGGGAATGGCCTTTGGAACCTACGAGGAGCTACCCGCGACGGCCGCGGCCCGAACTTCTCCGACCGCCACATCGGCTTCCGTGTCTGTCGTTGCTAACACCCGCTTCGCCTGCAGTTGGATGTCTGCTTTGGGTCGGCAGTGACCCGTCGAGTCCATGGGCAGCAGTCGTTCGATCTGGCACGCACGATTTCTGTCACGGTCGGCGGCCATCGGCCCTCCTTCCGCCGTCTTGGCCACCGGCGATTTCAGCTGAATCCAGAGCTGCCGGTGGTGAACGGATCCGGTGCACGCCTGAACGACCGCAAGGTTGTCTGAGACCGTGAGTACCCCGCTACGTGCCCGCAGCGGGCGGCAGCGCCGGCGTCGAGTCAGTGCCTTCCAGCAGCAGTCCGGTGTCCTGTGCCTACTCGATGACGATGGCCGACGAGGTGCCGAGCAGGGTCTCGTGCTCGGCGGCCACGACCTGCAGTTCGCGGCGGATGTCGTCGATGCGGCGATTCAGCTTCGCCCGCTCAACATCGCGCGCCCCGTACAGTTCCGGCGGCTTCTCGACGAGCTTCTCGCGTTGCCCCAGCACGAGGGCCAGTTCGCGCGTCAGTGACTCGCGGACCAGGTTGGCGCTGGCATCCGAGCCCGGGCGCGGCACGCGCAGGCGCAAGGGCCGCAGCAGCACGTCCAGGCCCTGCTTCTCGCGCATCTGGCGAGTGAACCACTCGATCACCTGGCGCTTGACCCGGCTGGTGCGCAGCCCGGCCAAGCCGCCCGAGAAGATCTTCCGCGAGTCCGCCCTGGTTCATCGGCTAACTTGAGCAAACGCTGCTCGCGGGAGTCGGCGATGCTCCTTTGTGAAGTGCTCTCTGAAGCGGACTAAGCGCGTCCTGTCCCTGAAGCTGTCCGCAGGCGGCTCGAATAAGTTCGGTGACATTCCAAGGAGCCACCTGAAGCTCTGGGCCGTTTCCGATTCCTAGCAGTCGCCCATCAGGGCTCAGCACCAGCTTCAATTGACCTCGCCCCAAATAGCGAAAGATCTGCAGCTCCTTTCTTGACTTCAAATCCCAGATCCGAATGTTGGAGTCCATAGAGCCGGCAATTAGTTGCGCCCCGTCGTTGGAGAACGCCATCGTCAAGACCGGAAGTATGTGATCCAAAGTTGCAACTTGTAGGGCGTCCTTCACAGACCACAGTTCGGCAACGCCACTACCTCTTCCGAGGCTAGCCGTGCCGCCGTCCGGCGACAATGCCACGAAGTTTGCACCAGGGAGCGAAGCGAGGAGTCTATTGGTCCGCAAACTCCATACTTCTGTAGCGCTTGTCCCGGCGATCAGGACGTTGTCCCCGTTCCTATCAAACGCAACACCTGTTAGGTGACCGATAGCTGCCGTCCGTAACCGAATTTCGGCCTTGTCAATGTCGTAGACAATTGGGTTCTGGTATCCGCAAGCAATGAATCGACCTGCTGCGTCGAATCTTGTTGCCTGGGAGACACGGCAATCAGGATCGAGATCCGCGATCTTGCGAGAGCTGCCCCCCTCTACTTCGTAGATCGCGCCTTCGCTTTCGGCCAGAAGCTTACCGCGCACATTGAATCCCACCGCGGAGATCCGACCAGAGAAGCTCGCCGATTCGAGTCTAGTCGCGTCGACAGTGCTCCAGGCTTGGACCTCTCGGGAAGTGCTGGCCGCCACCCGTTTTCCATCCGCGCTGAACGCGAGTCCTTCGAGGGTCCCTGACAGACCCGCTCTGACATATGGCACCTGAAGCGACCAGAGGTCCGCGGATCCGCGGCGGTTGCCTACTAGGAGCTGGCTACCAGCCTCGTTGAACACGCCGTCGATGACGGGGCCGTCGACTGCAAGCCGTGCTGTCTCCGTGCCGCTGCGAACCTCCCAAACCTGCGCAATGCCGGTTTCCGCCCCGGGCTCTTCGCTGCCAATGAACACGAGCCGGTTATCCGGACTGAACTTTAGCGAGCGCACGCGTGCCAGACTTCTGAAGGTGACCTCACTGACACGCTCCGCATCAGTAGCTCCCGAGACAGACCTAATTCGAACAATTTGGTCCTCGCCTGCAATGCCAACACGCCTCCCATCTGGGGAAAACGCCACTCGAACGGGAACCGATGAAACAGCGATTGTTTGTGTCACCTGCCTTGTTCTGGTGTCAACAATGCGCACCTCGCGATCGGTCGCGATTATCACTGCCGATCCGTCCCGATTAATGGCCGCGGCGCGGATCCGCTCGGTGGCAGGCCGCACAGGCAGCTTCTCATGCCTCTGAGAGGAATCGAGAAGTTTCCAAACATTCAATTCGGTGCGATGAGAAAAGCCTTCCGGCACAATCGATGACACCAGCAAATGCGTTCCGTCCTGGCTAAATTCCAGATAGTCAACGTAGCCAGCGGCCGGCCCGAGGGACGTCGGCTGCGAGTGATCACCAATCCTGGAAATCCAAACTTCATTGCGTGCTACTGCAACCAGGCCCTGAGGCGCGAAGGCTACGGAGTCGCTGACACGACCGGGCATTGGCTCCGCCATCAGTTGTCTGCTTCTGAGGTTTACGATAGACAGACCAGCCGCTACGGTTGCACCGATCGGCTCATTCCCGTGGAAGGAAACTCCCAGCACGCCCGCATTGTGGAAGTCAAAGTGACCAAGCCGCTGTCTGAGCAGTGGAGCAACTTCTTGGAGTGTCGCAAACGCGCTGCCGCGCATGTCCGCCGGAAGCGAAGGCAAACGGCTTCGCAGGGTCGCCGCGCGTTTAAGCGACTCGATTGCCAAGAGCGCCGAAAGTGCCGGCATGGCTTTCCTACTTGAGGACTCCGCCGCCAAGTGCTGCACGATTGCAGAGTCACGTAGCTGTTCCGCATCGCTGAGGTCCTTGACTGCCCTCGCCGTTGCAGCCTTCGCCCGATACGACTCAATCGTCAATCTTGCCGCCACCTGCCGACTGCGTTCTGCCCTTTCGCTTTGCTCTTTGGCTTCCCGCGCCGCGGAACTGGCGGCCTCCTGCTGCAAGAGCGCCTCAGCCCGCGCAGCAGACGCAGCCCCGGCTGCGGTGCTCGCGGCTTCAATGCTCTCGCGTCGTTGAGCGTTGGCACGGTAGACAAGAAGTCCCAGGACTAGAAGAACCAGCGCGAAGCACGAAGAGGCGAAGCGCTGTCGGCGGCTCAGATTCCAGAAGCCAATGCTATTGCGGATCCGCGCGACGATGCCCGCCGAAGGTTCAAGGTCTTTGCGCTCCGAGCTATCAATCTCTTTCGTGCGCGCCACACCAGCGATATGGGGCCACCAAGCGGAGCCTTCGACTGGTTGACCAAGTTCGATTGGAAGGATGGGGCCTCGACTCCACCTTTCAAAGACGATGACTTCCTCTGCCACGTGCCGAGAGGATGCGGCCTTCGGTGTGACGATGATGACCAGCACCTTGCTAAACGCGATTGCGAACCGCAACGACAATGGGAGGGTTGCGTTCGGTCGCGTCTCCTGCATATCAATCCGGACCGAAGCGACCGCTCCTAGTGAGTTACTAAGCGTTTCTGCATATGCGGATCCGTCTTCGCGCGCGTACGACACAAAAGCATCGAAGCCGAACAGCAACTTTGCTGGCAATGTGATCGCCCTCGCAAGCCATATCAAGGGGGAACGCCAGCGTGCTTGTGCCACGCTTGAGGCGGTTCGTGGAGTCATCGAAGCGCGGCTTACTTCCATCGGGCATCGGTTGGTGTTTCGCTCAGGTGGTACCTTGCCTGTCAGACGCATTCATCGCCTACGCAACTCTTTGCCCGGGACGTCATGCGGTGTTGCATGCATTGTCGAACTTGCCAAGCAGATGGGCATAGTTTGTCTGTCCCCGATTGATAGATTGATTTCTTTGACCGCATTAGTGCAGCGAGACGTCAATGCCCGCGCGAGAAGCGACGAATCGGCGCTGCGGCCCCATTGATGGAAACTAATGTTCGATGTGGATTCTTGGATTCGATCCGTTTGACCGATCGCTCGTACTGGCGGGCCCGCGATCATCAGTGTTGCCGACGCGCGGCTGGGATCACAACGATGCGTGCTGAGCGGCGCGGTGTCAACAGCCGCACCAGAGATCGATCTCCGGTCACATTAGAGCAGTGGGACGCCGATGCCAGGCTGGTCCGTCTCGGGATAGTGAGTGACACAGTCGTACCGCTCGCGGACCGCCGTCAGCGCTGCGCTGCCCCACACCTCGGTCAGCCGGTTGTTGTAGTTGAAATATAGTTCCTTCCGATCGCCACCGTACTTTAGGAGCCGCGCGATCGCCTGCCGGTCGGGATGACAGAAGTGGTCTCCATTCGTGGAGATCAGGTAGCGCGAGCAGTCGAGCAATTCCATCAACTCGCGGCTCACGTTGTTCTGGCTGCCGTGGTGAGAAACCTTGAATAGGTCGAGTTTCAGGCGCGACACACCGCGTTGGTCCAGCAGCGTCTGAATTGAGGAAACTAGGACCGGCGCGTGGGCGTCGGCCGCGAGCAGCACGCTCTTGCCGCCGAACTCCGCCAGCAGCGCGATGCTGCTGCCGTTCGGAGCGCCGGCATCACCGGTGAACTTGACGTCGGCCAACTTGTCGACGTCCTGCAGCGTGGCCGCATCGGCAATCGTGCTGCCCGTTGCCTTCAGTAGGCGGCTGTAGTCAACGCGCCCGCCCGGCTCCAACCCCTGGCGCTTGAGCTCGCGTTTCCACACTGGGCCGAGCTTGGCGAGGCTTGCACGCGTGGGCGACAGGACGGTCAGCTTCATACCCCCCGGCAAGATGTGATCGAGCAACGTGTCGTCGCCGGTCACGATGGCGGCGCCGTCGTGCCAGCGGTTCCACGGCAACTCGAGGTCCATGATCGCGGTGGTGAACATCTCCGCCTGGCGGGCGCCGAGTTGCCCCGCCACGTGGCGCCAGCCGTTGAACCACAGGTCCCCCAGGCGCAGGCCACGCCTGACGGCCCTCAGCATCGGCACGGCCCCGCCGATGTGATCAGCATCGATGTGCGAGAGCACGAACAAGTCGAGCACCCGCTCATGCGGCGGTAGCGCGTCAATTCGCGTCAGGAGGGACTTCGAGGACCCTTGCGTTCCGCAGTCGATCAGGACCCGATGCCACGGCGGGCGATCGCCATACTCGATCCAGATGCAATCGCCGTGGCCGGCGGGCAGGGCTTCAATATGGAACGCCGGCCCGTCGCGCCGCTCGCCGAGCGTGGCGAAAAGCCTGGGCTTCGTCCCGCTTGTTGACGCCGACGCCGACGCGGCACCGCCGGTGGCGCCCGCTACCGGTCCCCCGCCATATGTCGACGGCGGAGCCGGCCCCGCAGGCGGGGGTGCCGGGGGCGGGGGCGGGGGCGGCGTACCGCCGCCTACCTCCCGAGGGCCGTGACGGGCCAGGATGTCGATGAGCCGCTGCGCCGTCTCGACCAGCCCGTTGCGACGACTCCACGTGTCGCGCCTGTCTTGAGCGCCCGGCGGCATGGCCTCGCGAAAGGCCGCCGTGCCCCACCAGGACGCATAACGCTCAAACTGCCGCCGGGTCGATTTCACCGGAAAGGCGTCGATGCGCGGGTAGGCGGAGTCGAGTTCCTTGGCGTGCGCGAGCGCTTCATCGGCGAACTTGCCCAACTGCTCTTCCGTCAGGCCCGGGTCGGCAAGGCGAATGAGCCGCAATTCGGCCAAGCTGGCATGCGCCCATGCGCGTTCCTCTGGATCGCGATGGTCTAGGTAGTGCTCAGCCGCTAGCCAAGCCGCCTCCCACTCGCCGGGACGAAGCTCACGTCCGAGCACCTCGGCAAGCGAGACCAACTGAACCAGCACCCAGTGCAAGGTCGCCTTGCGCTGTACCGCCTGCACGTCGTTGACGAGCAAGCCGCGCACGGCCTGCGCGTAGTAGGTGCGCGCCTGATCGAGGAGCACATGCTCGCGCTCGAAGGGAACACCGGCCGCGGACCCGCGTTGGCTCGCGATCGCGAACGCAGCCTGCGCCATGCGCTTTCGGCTGCTCGCGCGCAGACCCAAGCACTCGACCGCGAATTGTCCGTTGCCCGGCAGCCGCTCGATGGCGATCGACACCGCCTTGAGCGGCTCGACCAGTCCGTTCGATGCGTGTGCTCCTGAGGCAGCGGCCAGATCGATCCCCTCGAGCGCCGCGTTCATTGCCAGCCTGGCCTGCGAATAGCGCAGGGCCTCGATCTGAAGGTCGAGGTTCGGCGGCAGGGATTCGTACACGACGATACTGGCCCAGTCGTGCCACTGCGTACCGAAGCGGGCATGGAGTTCGCCGCGCGCCTGCTGCAGTACATGCAGCGGATGCTCGCCCCACAGAAGTCCTTCATAGAGTCGTGCCGTGAGCGGCACCGAGCCCGGCTTGCTGAGCGGAAATTGGGATCCGATGACCAGCGGAATGCCGGCCTGATGGAGGGCATGGGCGAAGCTCGCGCCCGGCGCCACTACCGACCCGACATTGCCGCTGTCGCAACTTGCTATCGTCACGACGGTCGGAAGACGTCCCAGCGGGGTGATGGCACTGACGAAGCGTCCACCAGGGACGACCTCCGGCGAACCGTCCTCGCCCCGCAGAACGACGCCGTATGATTCGCTCGAGAAGTCATCCACATCGCCATGGGTCAGCACGTGAATGTGGGTGAAACGCTGGGCTTCGCACTCGTGCCGCACCTGTGCAACGGTCGGGCCGACCAGAATCGTGAGGTGATCGCCGAATTGCTCGCCGCCATCGGTGCGCGCTGTCCTACCGCGGTCGGACTTCGGAGGGTAGAGAAATGGCGTGATAGCTGTGACGAGTGCGGCGCGATGCGCTTCGAAAGGCACGTCGTCCCGGTCGGAAGCCACGAACAGAATGCGCGGACGCTCGGGCCACGCGAAACCGTCGGAGGGTACCGTGCGAATGTGGCGGGTGACCGCGACCGGCGGACGCGTCTGGACCGACACCGCGGACGCCGTGGAACCGACCGGCACTTCTGCGAGCTCGAACGGCAGCAGGGCAAGCTCCGCGGCCGACAAGGTGAGGCGCAGGTGCACGAGGGTGTTCGTACGCCCTGGCTCCGCGGACACGGCCCCGGTGAATCCGGGCACCGACTCGAGGATCCTGCCCATGTCGCGGCCGATCTCGTGGAGCATGTCGAGCCGATCCCGCTCGTCACCCGTTTCGTACCGCAGTTCCTTCAAGCGCCGTTCGAACACGCGCTGCTCGTACGGCACCGTGACGACGGCCGCACCGGCGTCATTACACACCGCGAGGTATTGCGTGTATGGCGAGAGCAATTGATTGTGCGAGGGACCCGGGCGTAGGAATTCGACGCTCACGCGTCGGATCGCAATCGGCTCACTATTCACGCCGCGCTCCTCGAAACTTCCCGCTCCGCCTTGTCGCCAATCCATGTCGAATTGAAGTCTAGGACCGGACCGACGCGAGTTGAAGCATGCACTATTGCATGGGATCAACGGATTAGCAACTTCGCCGGTCGAAGTGCCCGGCGGTCGCCATTCCTCTGCAGCCGCAATCATCAGTTTTGTGGAGACGCCTGGACGCCGGTCCGGCCGCGCTGCACCGGGCCTCGTCGCCCTGGAGAATTCCCCTGGGCACTGTGGCGGTTGCTCCCCGTGCACGGCGGATTTATGTGTCACATGCACACTTGGCCGATCCAGGCACCCAGTCGTCTTCATGTCGCGGTAGCACCGGCAGTCGTTGGCCTGTTCAGCGGCTGTACCGTCATGCCCCCCGTGCGCCCTACCCCTGCCCTACCCCCGCCATGTCGACGTTCGCGACGGAATGGCTGTGTCGATTGAAGCAAGCAACGCGTCGGGTTCACCGAGTGAAGATGAACGACGGAGACCGCATGATCAACACCTGCGCCGAACCCAAGCCAAAGGCACTAGTGGTACCGCATTGACTCTGCATGCCTTACTCGTTAGGCTGCGTCGCTCACGGAGCAAGGCGCGGCGGGCACTGGCTCGGGGGCCCGCAAGATGTGGTGAGCCGCCTTGCTGAGGATCGACCAACGATCGAGGGAGCAGCCATGGCAGTCGAAGTGAGTGGGAGCTCGCACCGAATCGGTCTGGCGCTGTCGGGCGGAGGCTTTCGGGCGGCCGCGTTCCATCTAGGCGTGATGCAGGCTTTGCACAGGCTCAGGCTCCTGGACAAGATCGACCTGCTGTCATGCGTGAGCGGCGGCAGCATCGCCGGGGCAACGCTAGCGCTGCACTGGAGCGATGGCCAGGCGCTTCAGCAGTTGGATACCTACCTTCGCACGACGTCCATCGCAGTTGCCTCGGCTATCGGAGGCATCCTCGATCCTTTCGAGTCCCGGCTCGACAAGCTCGCGCACTCCTACGATCGCGACTTGTTCGGCGGTCAGGCGCTTGCGGCGCTCAGCGCAGGGCCGCGTATCTACCTGAACGCCACGAACCTGGCGACGGGCAACATGTTCTTCTTCGTCGCCGGCGGAAGCAAGCCGACAGAGATGGGTGACCATGAGATGGGAGTCTGTGCCGCTGACGGCATCGCGATCAGTCGGGCCGTTGCCGCATCTTCGGCCTTCCCGCCCGTGTTTGCCCCGCTCAAGCTTGGCCCTGAACTCTACCCCCACGCCGCGCCCATCGACTACGTGACGCTGACCGACGGCGGCATCTACGACAACATGGGCGTGAACCCGGCGTTGCGCACCGATCGCAACCCGCTGGACTACCTCATCATCAGCGACGGCGGAAAGCCGTTCGCCAATCAGTCCGAGCCGACGGGCAAGGGCTCTGTCGTCCTGGTCGCCGCGCTGGACATCATGATGGAGCAGATCCGCGGTCTCGAGTTCGACCGCGTCCAGCACCGCCACCTTGCTGGCAAGGGACCGAAGCCCCTGTGGTTCTCGATCGACAGCGAGATCGGCGAGGAGCGGCCGGGAGACGCCGTGTTCGCCTCGTCGATCGGCACGAACCTGAAGGCGCTGCGAGGTCAGGAGATGGACGTGCTCACGCGTCACGGCGGCGCGCTCGTGACGTCGAGACTCGCGAAGTACGCGCCGGAGCTGATCGCATGAAATGGTGAATGAACGCCGGGGAGGGCGGGCATGAATGGAGTGTCGCCGCGCGGATTACCAGGGTTGCTGTTTTTCCTGCTCGTGGTCGTCTGCCTCTGGTCGCTGGGCAACGTCGCAAACTTGTTGCGAGGCGATGGCCTGCGTGCTGCCGGGGTCTTCGATGGCATCGGCGCGACTCGGGCGACGGGAGAACCAGAAGGCGAAAACTCGTCCGGGAAGGCTGCCGCAAGGAAGGCCGCCGACCCCGCGAGTGGCGCAGCTTCGCACAGTGCGCCCGTCGAGGGAGCCAAGGGGAGCGATGCGTCGTCTGATGACAAGCGCAACACGGCCGAGACGGCGCGCGTGCCGAGAGATGCCGAGCTGCTTTCGGTGCTCGTGTTCCTGTGCGGGTGTCTCGGTGCGTCGTTGCATGCCCTGGGCTCGTTGGTGGCGTTTACCGGCCTCGGCACGTTCAGCGCCACGTGGACCCTGTGGTACCTCGCACAGCCGCTTCGCGGGGCAATCCTCGCGTCAGGCTTCTTCTGGTTGATCCAGGGCGGCCTGTTCGGTGGCATTGCCGCAAACCTGCCAGTGAACGTCGTGGCCATGATGGGTGCGACGTTCCTCGTCGGACTGTTCAGTGACCCTGCCATCGAGAAGCTGAAAGAGGTATTCCAGGTCTTGTTCAAGACGGAGACCGTCCGGGGCGCCGGCGATCAGCCGAAGGCCCCTTCGATCCGCAAGGCGGTCTACGAAGGCGGGCCACCGGTTCTGATCAAGGTCGAGGGGGAAGGATTCACGGCCACGGACCTCGTCAAGGTCAATGGTCAGGCAGCTACTGTGAGTCAGCGCGATGCGACCACGATGACGATCGACCGGCCCGCGCCCGAGCAGAAGGGCGCCCAGCTCAGCATCGTCGTCACGCATAGCGGGCCTCGAGGGCAATCGTCGAAGCCGTTCGTACTAACCGTGCCGTAGGGGGAGCTTGGAAGATGGCCGCTAAGGGAAACACGCAGATGTTCACGATACTCGCTCAGGACCCGGTGGTCCGGGGCCCAGGCGGGGAACTGGTCTTTGCCCGGGTCGCCGTGCCGCTGGAGACGCTGTCCATCGGTCCGACGGGGTACCGCCTGAAGGTCGTCGATTTCAACGCGTCAACTAACCGCCTGTACGAGGCACACAACTACGCGACGGATGCGGACGGCCGGATCGTCGATCCGTACGCTGTCCCAAATACCGGCGGCGTGCGGGCTCGACGCAGATTCGAGAACGACGTGCTCGCCGACCCGAAATTTCACAGTCAGAACACGTACGCGATCGTGATGCGAACGCTTGGGCGGTTCGAGCACGCCTTGGGTCGCCGCATCGGCTGGGGGTTCGACGGGCACCAGCTGCACGTCGTTCCTCATGCATTTGTCGATGCGAACGCTTTCTACTCGCGAGAGGACCGTGCACTGGTGTTCGGATACTTCACCGGCGTCGATGGCGAACGGGTGTTCACGTGCCTCTCCCATGACATCGTCGTACACGAGGCCACGCACGCGATCCTCGACGGATTGCGAGCCGGCTTCATGAACGAGTCCGGCCCTGACCAGGCCGGCTTCCATGAGGGCTTCGCGGACGTGGTCGCGCTGCTCTCGGTCTTTTCGCTGAAAGAGATCATTGCGCTCGCCCTGACCGGCACCGACAGCCTGCCGGTCCGGACGACCGACGGTATCCGCCTGATCGACGGCAACCGCCTAAGCGCCCAAGCCTTGGCCGACGGGATCCTGTTCAGCCTCGGCAAGCAGTTCGGCCAGCAACTGGACGGGTTGCGGGCAAACGCGCTGAGGCAGTCCCTGAAAATCAAGCCCAGCCGCAGGTTGCTGCAGACCGAGGCGTACAACGAACCTCACTCCCGGGGCGAGGTTTTCGCCGCGGCCATGCTGCGCAGCATGCTGGAGCTGTGGTTGCGCCGCATCAAGGAACTCGGGACATTCGGTCCCGGCATGTACAACCTCGATGCGGTGATTGCCGAAGGGGCGAAGGTAGCCGATCAACTGCTGACCATGGCGATCCGGGCGCTGGACTACTGCCCGCCGCTAGACCTCGAGTTCGGAGACTACCTGGCTGCGTTGCTCACCGTCGACTCGGAGGTCGCCCCGGACGACTCCCGATACGGCTATCGCGAAACCATCCAGAAGACGTTTGCCTCCTACGGGATCGATCCTCCATCGGCCCGCACGGAGTCCGATGGTTGTTGGAAACCCTTCACCGCGCACGACCAGACGCAGTATCACAAGACCAACTTCGACTCGATGCTCCGCGACTGCGAGGAGGTGTTCCGCTTCCTGTGGGAGAACCGAGCGCTGCTCAACGTCGATGACCAAGCCTACACACAGGTCATCTCGGTTCGGCCGAGCGTCCGGTTCGGCCCGGACGGGTTCCTCTTGAAGGAGACCGTCTGCGAGTACACGATGAAGGCCAACATCTTCGGCGCGGAGATCACGGCCGTTTGTGGAATCAAGCGGCCCGCCGGCATCGAGACGACGACGCGCCTGACCGTCTATGGCGGCGGCACGCTCGTGTTTGACCCGTACGGGCGGATCAAGTACCACATCCAGCGCCCCCTAAGCGACGGAGCATGGCAGGAGAAGCGCATTCAGTACCTGCTGGAGCAGGGCCTCATTGGCGCACAGGAGCCGGATGTCAACCCCTTCGCCGAAGTCCATCGGCTTCGAGCTTCAGCGGCCAGGAACCAGGACAGCGCGAGCAAGCCGGAGGTGAACGCATGACAACGAAGACGCCCGTCGCGGTTCACATCTTCGCGTACCAGGTCGGTTTCGGCGACTGCTTCTTGGTCCGCTTCCGCTACGCAGTGGGCCCAAGCCGTCACATCCTGATTGACTTCGGATCCATGGGCATGCGCAAGGGGACCGCCGCGGCCGACTGGATGCTCAAGATTGCCAACGACATCGCCGACAAGTGCGAGGGCAAGCTAGACGCGGTGATCGCTACGCACCGCCATGCCGACCACATCAGCGGCTTCGCGACGAACAAGACGGGAACGGCCAGTGGCAACATCATTGCTAGCTTGACCCCTTCGGTCGTCGTTCAACCGTGGACGGAGCAGTTGGACCTGGCCGAGGATGCGGTGGCTCCCAATGTCGCTCACAGCGCAAAGGCTCGATCCGCCGCGTTAGCGCTGCGGAGCATGAACGCCGTGGCCGGATCGGCGCTGGCGCTTGTGTCGGCAAAGGGACATGGGCTTGCCCCCGCGCTGGCAGCACGCCTGGGTTTTCTCGGTGAAGACAACATATCGAACCTCTCGGCGGTGAAGAACTTGGCCGCGATGGGTCCGAATGTCTACACGTTCCACGGTGCTTCGGACCCGCTGTCCAAGGTACTGCCCGGGATCAAGACGCACGTCCTTGGGCCGCCGACCGTCGAGCAGACGGATTCGATCAAGAAGATGCGCTCCCGCGATCCGGACGAGTACTGGCACTTCCAACGCATGCGGATGGCCACCGAGGTGGCGACCTCGCAGGACACCGACGAACCGTTTCCCGCTGCTCGAAGCATACGCGGCACGCGTTTGCCCATGAGCACGCGCTGGGTCGCGAAGCGGGTGAGGGATGTGCGCGGCAGCCAGTTGCTGCAGATCGTGACCTCGCTCGACAAGGCAATGAACAACACGAGCCTGATCCTGTTGTTCGAGGTGGGAAAGAAGAAGTTGCTTTTCCCGGGCGATGCACAAATCGAGAACTGGAGATACGCGTTGAGCTTCCCGAAGATTGTGAAGCAGTTGACGGAGGTCGATGTGTTGAAGGTTGGGCACCACGGCAGTCTGAACGCGACCCCCAAGAGTCTGTGGGGTGCGTTCGCGAAGAAGGGCACAACCGCGACTCCGAACCGATTGAAGACTGTCCTATCAACCATGCCGGGGAAGCACGGCGATGAAGCACGAAAGACGGAAGTGCCGCGAACGACCTTGGTCAATGACCTAACAGAACACTCAGAGCTTCACAACACCCACGACCTTGGCGAAGGGGAACTCTACAAGGAAGTGGTTCTTGAAATCTGAACAAGACGAGTGGCTGCTACTGTCGACGATGACGAATCATTCATTGGTCGCGCTTCGAGGAAATTGTCTCAGCGCAGCAACCTTGACCTTCCAAATCCCGCGACACAGCGGTGATATGCGTCGGTCAATGCAACCCGTCGGCCCTTGGAAGGCCGCAGCATTTGATCGTGGACCTACGCCAACGCACAGCCACCCGGACCTTCAGAAGTGCCTGGCGCGGGATCCGTGCTTCGGTATGCACTTCAACCCTTCCGGCGCATCGTGGGGCCGCCTGGTCCCAAATTCGCGTGGCCGTCAGTCGGCCTTCGTGACCCAGGCGCAGGTCGGACGCCCATCGTGGGACAGCCGCACACTTTCGGCATCCACAAACGTCGGGGGATGAGGAAGTGCGCACTTGAAACCCGCGAAGCGGTCGAACTGGCCCCGCTGCAATGGGTGCACTGGTTCAATCATCACCTCATCACCGCCTGCTTGAGCCCATCGGCCACATCGCGCCAGCCGAAGCCGAGGCTAACTACTACCGCCAATGAGAGGAGTCCGTCATTGCGGCGTGACTCAAACCAATGTGTCACCGGCGAACCCGTGGCAGCTCGTTCGCCTACGCCAATCCGATCGACCCGGTGCTCGATGCCCTCGAGATCGAGCTTGGCTGATCTCGGGACTTCAGTTCAGCTTTATCCGCATCGCCCTGAAACGCTGCCCGGTCTTCGGTGCAGCGCCGCATTCCACCTCCGCGCTGTTCGCTCCGTCGTCACTCAGCAGCATCAGCTGCTGACCGTCGAAGTTGAACGCGGCTTCGGCATGGAATCCTGGGGCGAGCTCTGCTCGTAGCCGCGGCGCCTCCAGCGGCTTGCCCGACCATTGATAGAGCGCAAAACCCCCGGCATCCGCCACGGGCCCGGCAACGATCAAATACTGGTCTGCGGCCCGCTCGATGCTGCGAACGCCACGGCCGCCCAGGTCCAGTAGGACGGGATCGGCGAACGCGGGCTTGGCGCCCTTGATGACGTCCGCAGGGTTCGCAAGCGGAACGAGGATCGCCTTGCCCTGGCTCAGCGGGTTCCTGAATCCGATCAAGAGGCCGCCCTCAGGGGTTGCTGCCAAGCCCTCGATGTTGAGCCCATCCTCTTGCTCGGGCTTCTTCTTGGCCGCCTTGCCGAGTTTCAGGCCTTGAAGCGCCGGCGCAGCTATCAACTCCTGCAGCAGGCGCTTGAAGGGTTCGCCGGTTGGGCGAACCGTCGGCGCCGCGCCGGCGCCAGGTTCGATCTTCGTGGCGAAAATCCTGTGTCTGCCTTCGAGGAACTTGCCCTTGTTGCCGGTCAGGCTGTGAGAGGAGATCCAGTAGACGACGTCGCCCACGCGAGCGGCGCCCTCGATGTCCGAAGCCTTCGCTCCGGCGCCGAGGAACTGGCGCAAGTCGACCGGCTGCCCGACCGGTGCCGCTTGGCCTGCTCGATAGACCCGCAGGACATTGCACTCGTCGTCCGCGACGACGAAGTGTTGTGCATCGAGCATCGCAGCAGCTGATGCCTCGGCCATGCCGGTGTAGCGCTCGACCGCTGGCGGTTGTGCATGCGCCGCGAAGGGGACAAGGGATGCCCACGTCACCCAGGCTACGGCGTGAAGTGCGCGGGCAGTTTGTCCCATCGTCAAGGCCTGCAGTTCTGCACCAGCATCCGGCCGTGCGCCGGGAAGTCGACGAACGGGTTTCTCGTGCCCTGGAGCAGCTGGATCCGGTCATTGCGCCGGACCTCGTCGGCAGCCGGCTCGGTTTGCTCGTGCCAGGCAACGTACATCGCCCACTCCGGCTCCGACAGCCGCACGCCGTAGGCGAGCGCCATGTGCATCACCGATCTCGCCAGCCGGCCTCGCGCATGCTCGGCGGGTTCCACGACCGTGACCTTGCCGCCGCCCGGCCGCTGGATGGACTCGACCTCGAAGTCGCACGCCGCGAGCTCAGCTCGGTTGGAGTTCGAGAAAGTCCACTGCTCGCCAGGAATGTTGTCCGTGAGCGCGAAGTTGGAGCGTGCCTCGTTGACCTTCAGGATCGAAGGCCACAGGTTGTGCAGGTCGCCCTGGCCGGCAGCCACGTTGATCTTGCTCTTCGGCAGCACATGCTCGATGTTCAACGCCAGGCCGCCGGCGGTCTTGCGATCGGCACCTGGGGCGAACGGCGCCTGGCAGTAGATCTCTTCGCCACCGTTCGGATACAGGGACCACAGTGCCTGCTTCGCGGCCGACTTGTAGCCGCCAAACTTGCCTTGGCGCGTCGGACACGCGACGTCAACTGCGTCCGGCGGCTCGTCGATGTCCGGCGGAGGTGGCGGGGGCGTGGTCTGCCGCGGGGCCCTGACCTTGACCTGTTGCCCGTCCGGGGTTCCACCAGCGGGACAGGCAATTGGCTGCGGGTTGCCGCCGGAGCTGAGGCAAATCCAGATCTCCTTGAGCCGGTTGCCCGAAGCGACGCTGACCCGCACATTGTTTCGAGCTAGCTTGCCAGGGTTCTGATCGACGAAGGCTTGTTTGATCTTGCCGCTGGTGACCGACGCCGTTCCAGCGGCGGCACCGCCAGCGGCCATAGCCGCAAAAGCCGGCCGCTTGATCTGCCCCAGGAGCGACTCGATGGTGTTGAAGTAGGCTGGCGCGTCGTCCCACGCGCACGTGCCGTGCGCCTGCCACTCGTTCTGCATGAGGTCGGTGCCCGGCACAGAGCACAAGTGCCGCTTCAAGAGGTCTACCGGCAGCGGTCCGGAGGTCTTGCAGTGCCGCGGATGATCCTGGGCCGAGTGGGCCTGCTGGCTCTGCGGCCAGAGGCCATGGACGACAAACTCGAAGTTGTTCAGCTGGCACTGGTAAGCGTGCTTGGCCCGCTGGGCGGAACTCGTCTGCTGCGCGCAGTGCTCCGGCGACCACGACAGCACCAGCGCCAGGTAGTCCGTCGAGACGTCGGGATTGCGCCAGTCCGGCTGCCGTACCGCCGGCTCCTTGATCGTCTGCGGCAACTGGCAGGTGGCCTGTCCCCACGATAGGCCAGCCGAGGCGAGCAAGAGACTGGCGAGGCGCATCGGACTGAACGGGCACGTTGCGTCTGCGCCCTCGCCTCGAGGCGGCGTGAGAGGTCCGGCATCGATCGTCTCCCTGAGGCACGCGGTGGTGGCGCGCTCACGCTCCATTCTCGGGCTAGAGCGCTGCTTTTGGTTTCATCAACCTTGGGGAGTGCCTTGGGGAGACTGTCGAGCCATCGCAAGCGGGCACTGATCACGCAGCATCCGACACCCCGGCAAGCGTTGCAGCGTCTTCGTGCAACTGACGCAGCGCCACCAGCGCCGCAAGCGCATGCGCCGCGGCTGGCGCATCGGCATCTCCAGCCGCACCGGACAAACCTTCCCCCAGCGCTTGCACCCGCCCGCCCAGCTCGCGCAGCCCGGCCGCCGTGAGCTCGCGCGCGATGCGCGCGTTGTCCGCCGGCCATGAGCGCGGCAGGCCGCTGAGGCCGTGGTGCACCAGCGCACCCAAGTGCCGCCGCAGTTGCGCGAGCCGCTGTGCACAGGGGTCGGCAGGCTCCGGCGGCAGCGCCGTCAGCGGCAGCGCGGCCAGCGCGCCGCTGGCGGCGCCGGCAAAGTCCGGCACGACCACGGCATCGCAGCCGATCGCCCACGGCTCGATGCGTGGGCGGCCATGATCCCAGTCGAGCAAGCCGGCGACATGGCGCAGCCGGCCAGCACGCCCGCTCAGGGCCGCGGCCACCGCGCCCAACGCGTGCGGCACATGGCGCTCGTGCGTGCGCTCCAGCAGCAAGGGCTCGCCGGCGCCATCGCGCAGCAGTGCGAGCACGCTCTGCTCCTGTGCGTCGTAGCCCAGTTCCTCGACCACCGCGCCGCTGAAGACGACGAATCGCCGCGCCGCGTGCCTCGGCAGCAGCGCGGCATTGGGATGCGCGCGCTGCTCGGCTGCGAGCGCCGCGACGCTTTCGAAGCGCACCGGCGCCAAGAGCTGGGCCCAGTCGCCCGACTGGGGCAGCACGCTGTTCTGGGCGCTGCGCGCGCGCGCCAGCCGCACGCTGCCGTCGGCGCGGCGAGCGGCCTGCTGTGCCAGAAGCTGGCCCCGCGCCAGCGCCTCCAGCCGCACGCCGGGCGCCAGGCGCTCGGCAGCGCGCAGCGCCGCTTCGTCGGCCTGGGCGCCGGCAGGGACGCGCCAGTCGTGCGGCAGCACCAAGCGGGTACCGGTGTCGACATCGGCCATCACCAGCGTCGTGCGGCGACGTTCGCCGTCGCGCACCGTGCGCGCGCCCAGGCACATCAGGCGCAGGCGGTCGAGCGCGGTGTCGCCGGCGACGCCGAGACCCAGCACGCTCTCGCCGCGGCCCGGCTGTGCGCCGGCCGCCAGCCGCAGCGCGAGCTCGGCCAGCAGGTCCACGCCCTGCGCCGCGTCGTACAGCGCGCTGCGCTGCGAATAGGCCTCGCACCAGGCCTCCAGGTCCGCCAGCAACAGGCCGAGCCACGCGGCGTCGCCCGTGGCGGCGCGCGCGCTCGACAAAGGCTGCGCCAGTACCACAGCACCGCGCGCGACGCCATGGCGCAGCAGCGCGGTGATGAGGGCGTCGAAGGGCGCGCGATCGATGTGGTGACGCGTGCCGGCGCCGCCTAGCCGGACCGTGGCGATCGGCGCCGACGGCGCATCGGCCGCGGCGCGGCGGAAGGCCCAGACGCCGAGCGCGACGTGCTCGCAGGCCGCCGCACGCAGGCAATCGCAGCGGGCGGCCTCGATCGCCGCGCCAGCCCAATAGCGCACGGTGGCGCTGGGTAGGCGCGCGGTGTCGCAGGGCTCGCCGCTCGCGCGCCGGCGCAGCTCGACGCTCAGGCCCGAGTCGGCCAAGCGCCCTGCCAGGTCGAGCAGGCTGGCCGGGATGGTGCGGGCGAGCGCGTCGTCGTCGGCCCGCTCGGGTGGCGGCGGTTCGGCGGCGGCCGGCGTCGCCGCGCCGCCGCCTGGCTCGTCAGCGGGCGCCGGCAGCGCCTGCTCGCGATACGCGAGCGCCACGATCACGCGGTGCCGGCACACGCCGGCTGCTCCGCAACTGCAGCTCGCCTGCTGGATCGGCATGCCACTTGGCCATCGGCACTGCACGTTGTCTTCGAACGCGGCGTCGAGCATGCCCGTGGCGTCGAGCGCCAGGCGCGGCCGGTAGCCGGCGGCCAGCTCGCGCAGCGCGCGCTTGACGATCCCGGCGTTCGTCGCCTGCGCCAGCGCTTCGGGCGACAGGTGTAGCAGGTCGGCGCGCACGCTCACTTCAGCTTCTCCGCCAGCCACGCGGCGAGCTGCCCGGGCGTCATCGCGCCCACGTGCGCGCCTGCCTCGACCAGCCGCGCGGCCAGCGCGCGGTCGTAGATGGGGTCGGCGCGTTCGTCCAGTGCGGCCAGGCCCAGCACCTGCGTACCCTGCCCCACCAGCGCACGCACGTGGTCGACGAGCACGTGCTCGGCCATGCCCTCGAAGAAGTCGCTGATAACCACCATGATCGCGCGCCTCGGCACCTCGATGCGCTCGGCGGCGTAGCCGACGGCCTTGCCGATGAAGGTTCCACCGCCGAGCTGCACGCCCATCAGCACCTCGACCGGATCTGTGACGTTGTCCGTCAGGTCGACCACCTCGGTGTCGAAGGCGATCAGATGGGTCTTGATGCCGGGCAGCCCCCACAGGCAGGCGGCGGTCACCGCGGCGTGGATCACCGAGCCGAGCATGCTGCCGCTCTGGTCGACGAGCAGCAGCACCTGCCAGGGCTCGAGCACGCGCTGCGTGTTGACGTGGAACAGCGGCCGCTCGATCACCAGCCGGCCGCGCTGCACGTCGTAGTGGCGCAGGTTGCGGCGCAAGGTCTCGCGCGCGGCGAACTGCGCCGCGGCGCCGGTGAGCGACAAGCGCTGCGGCTGGCGCCGGCCGTTGAAGGCGCGCCGCACCTCTTTGGCGAGCTTCTCGATCAGCTCGCGCACGACCTTGGCCACCAGCTGGCGCGCCATCGCCAGCACCTGCGGATTCATCAGGTGCTTGGTGCGCAGCACGGCCTGCAGCAGCGCGGGGTTCGGTGTGGCGCGCTCGAGGACTTCGAGGTTCGTCACCACCTCGTCGATGCCGTAGCGCTCGATCGCATCGCGCTCCAGGCGTTCGATGGTTTCCTTCGGGAACAGCTCGTGGATCTGGTTGATCCATTCGGGCACGCTGAGCTGCGAGGCCTCGCTGCCGCCGTGGCGGTCGAGCGTGTCGCGCGCCTCGGGCCCGTCGCCGGGCTGCGGGTCGTCGCGGCCGTAGAGCCAGGCCAGCGCGCGGTCCATCGGCGCGCCGGCGCCGCCGGGGCCCAGGCTCGCCGCGCCAGCTTCACCGAGCAGCAGGCGCCAGCGCTCGGCATCGTCCAGCGTCGGCAGTGGCTTCATTCGACAGCCCCCGGTTCGGCACCGGAGCCGGCATCGAGCCCGATCTCGCGCGCCCAGGCGAGCGCCTGCGCCTCGACGCGGCGCGCGTCGAGCAGCGCATCGACACCGCCCTGCAGCGCGAGCAGCCGGCGCTCGTGGGTGCGGTCGAGGCCGAGCAGCCGCGCCACCAGCGCGGCGAGCAGCCCGCGCTCACGCGGCGGGAACCAGCCGAACGCGGCTCGCAGCTGCGGCAGCGCGACCAGGAAGTCCTCGTCGCCCATGCCCGCCAGCGCGGCGTGCACCGCGCGCACGACGCCGTCGGACTCGGTGGCCAGCGCGCGGGCGCACGAGAACAGGCCGAACAGGAAGTCGCCCAGCGCGTCGCGTGGCGGCATCGCCCGCGTGACGGCCAGCACCTCGTCGCGCGCTGCGTCCGGATCGGCGCCGGCCAAGCCCTCATGCCCGTAAGCGACACCCAGCGCCGCGCCCCGCAGCGCGGGTGGCAGGGCGGCGCTGCGCGCCAGCCGCGTCAGCGTGCCGAGCACGAAGTCTTCATCGAGGCCGGTGAGCGCCAGCGGCAGCAGGCGGTCGAACACCGCCACCGCCTGCACGTCGGCTTGCATCTGCTGCGGGCTCCCGGGGCCGGCGCGACCCTCCAGCAACCACAGCAGGCGCTCGGCGATGCGCACCAGCGTGGCCTCGAGCAGGCCACGCGGATCGTCGCCCCAGAAGCCGGCCTGGCACAGCTGCGCCAGCGTTTGCGCCGCGGCGGCGAGCGCGCCGTGCTCGTGGCAGTGCGCGAGGCCGCCGGCGAGCCGCGCGGCGGCCTCCTCGCCCAGATCGGACAGGCCGGCACGAACGGCCTGCAGCAGGCCTTGCGTCAACACCGCCGGATCGTCGCCGGCATCGTCGAGCTTGCGCAGCAGGCTTTGCCGCGCCGCGGCCTCGAGCGTCGCGCCATGCACCGCGGCCTCGATCAGGTCCGGGAACCAGCGCTCGTCCTGCTGCAGGCGCCAGTGCTCCTCGAAACGCAGCGCCGGCGCCAGACCGCGCGCCGCCCGCGGCGCCTTGGTCTCGACGAGCCGCGCGCCGCCCACGCCCAGCACGTGCAGCTGCCACAGCAGGCGCGCGCGCGGCGTGTCCTCGGCGCGGCGCCGGTCGAGCACCAGGGTCTGCGCAGTGCGCGACGGCGCGATGCCGCAAGCCGCGCAGCGCGCGGCGACGTCGTGCAGCAGCTGCGGCAGCGGCGTGTCGCCGTGCAGGCGGCCGCTGCCTTCGCCCGTCAGCGCCAGCAGCGCCTCGCGCAGCACCGGATGGTGCTGGGCCGTCAACAGCCGCGGCGCGCTCCACGGCGGCGGCAGCTCGAGCGCCTCTTTCAGCAGCGTGGACTGCAGGGCATCGAGCAGGTCGATGCGCAGCGGCGCCGCATGCCCACGCAGGCGCGCCAGCGCGGCCGCGGCCTGCTCGAAGGCGACGAAGTCGGCGGTCGACAGCGCAACCTGGCGCACGCGCAACCGCCGCACCAGCACAGCGACCGCCCGCCGTGCCGCGGCCGCCGCGCCGTGCTGCCACAGCCACTGGTAGTACATCGGCGAGGCCATGCCGGCGGCATATCCGCCGAGCGCGTCGACCTGCCGGTACTCGAAGGGCACCAGGTAGCAGCCGGCGGCACGCTCGTCGGCAGGCTGCGGCGCGAGCGGCTCGTCGCCGGGCGGCAGCAGCGGCCAGGCGCGCTCCAGCGCCGGCTTGTGCCAGCCGCCGCAGACCACCAGCACGCGTGCATGCTGCGCCGCGGCCCAGGCGATCCACTGCGCCATCTGCGCCTCGCGCGCCTGGTCCTGCGCGGTGCCCGGGTCGTCGCCGCGCAGCTCGGCGAAGTACAGCTCGAGCCGGCGCGCGAGCTCCTCGTCACCCGTGGCGCCGGCGGTGTCGACCGCCTCGAAAAGGTGGTCCCACAGCGCCTCGTCGCTGTCGCAGGCGAAGCGCCGGCACAGCGCGGCGCTGACCTCGGCGTAGCGCGAGCGCCCCGGCCGCGCGCCTTCGCGCCGGCGCTCGTCGTCGGACAGCGTGCGGTAGCGCCAGTGCGGCAGGTCGATGAAGCGCAGCAGCGCGCCGGCGGCGTGGCCGCTGCGCAGCGCGACCCATTCGGGCGAGTGGTCGAGCAGCGGGAACCAGCAGCGCGCCGGCGCGCCGTCCTCGTTGGCGTAGCTGTACAGCGCCAGCGGCAGCTCATGATCGAGCAGCAGCTCGGCCAGGCGTGGGTTGAAGTCGCTCGGCCCCTCGATCAGCACCGCCTGCGGCCGCAGCGTGGCGATCGTGCGCTCGACCAGCCGCGCGCAGGCCGGGCTGTGGTGGCGCACGCCGATGACGCGTACTTCGGACACTATGCCGACTCAGGCCCGCTCGGTCGGGTCATTCGGGCAGCAGGTGGCGCGCCGCGTGGAAGGCGCGCCAGTGTTCGCCCTTGCGGCGGCCGGCACGCTGCTCGATGTAGCGGCGGATCTTCTTCAGATCCTCGGCGTTGTCCTTGGCGGCGGCGCCGGCCAGCGCCTCGACGATGTCGCCCGGCTGGCCGGCATCGCCGCGCAGGTAGTAGCCGCGCAGCGCCACCGCGTGCGCGACGCTGACCGCTTCGGCGGTGCTGACGGCGGTCGACAACCGCTCGCCGGCCTGGCCGTCGCGATCGAGGCCGGTGCGCAGCTCGCGGAAGGCGGTGACCAGCACCTCCAGCACCTCGGGCGAGGGCTGCACCGGCACGCGGTCCTGCGCCAGCAGCCGCGCCACCTCGGTCTGCACCAGCGCGAGCTCCTCGTCGTAGTCGGCGATCGGGAACACGGTCTCGAACGCGAAGCGCCGCTTCAGCGCCGCCGACATCTCGTTCACGCCGCGGTCGCGCGTATTGGCGGTGGCAATCAGGTTGAAGCCGGGCGCGGCGAAGATCACGTTGTCGTCGGCGAGCTCGGGCACCATCAGCAGTCGCTCGGACAGGATCGACAGCAGCCCGTCCTGCACCTCGGGCGGGCAACGCGTGATCTCCTCGAAGCGCACCAGCCGGCCCTCGCGCATCGCGCGCAGCAGCGGCGAGGCCACCAGCGCACGCGGGCTCGGGCCCTCGTTCAGCAGCAGCGCGTAGTTCCAGCCGTACTTGATCTGGTCCTCGGTCGTGGCGGCGCTGCCCTGGATCGTCAAGGTGCTGCTCCCGCAAATCGCCGCGGCGAGCAGCTCCGACAGCAGGCTCTTGGCGGTGCCCGGCTCCCCAACCAGCAGCAGCGCGCGGTTCGATGCCAGCGTGACCATCGCGCGCTCGAGCAAGCTGGGGGCGCAGACGAACTTGCGGCGGATGCCATCGCCGCCGGCGATGAATGTCAGCACCGCCTTCATCGACAGCCGCCAGCCGGGCGGCACGGGGCCTTTGTCGACGTTCGCGAGTTGCGAGAGTTCGTCGGCGTACAGCACTTCGGCGGGCGGGCGTTGCGCAAGGGCAGGTCGGTTCATGGCTCGAAGGGGGCGAGGCGGCAGAGGTCGCGCAGCAGCTCGCTGCACATGACGGGATCGATGCGGCCGAAGCCTACATCGCGGGATTCGCTGTCCTGGAGCGTGACCTCGCCGAGGGTTTGACGCGGCGTGGCCGACAGCTGCATGACCGGCATGCCGGGATGGAGATGCAAGACGGCCCGCAGGCCGGTGGGATCGACGGGCAGTACGAGCGTCGAAATCACGCCCCCATCGTCGGCCGACCCTCGCAGCCAGCCGCGATCGATCAGCCCGATGGCCGCGCCCGTGGCGATCTCGCGACCCTCGACACGCTGGATGCGCGCACCCGCGGCCTCATCGGGCCTGAGCGTGAAGGTCTCGCGCGCCAGTTGCTCGAAGGGCTGGAGGATTTCGTAGTCGCCGAATTGCCGGCCGAACGCCTCGCGCAGCTCGACCGGCAGCAGGAGGGGGTGTGCAATGCCGAGTCGCGCGTCCGCCGGCGGCTCATAGCGTGCATCATGAGCGTCCGACAGCGTGCCGGTGCAGCGCCGGCGCGACGAAGAAGGCCGGCAGCTTCGGCAAGCGCGCCGGCAGTACCAGCAGCGGGTCGGCATCGAGCAGGGCTTGCAGCGCCTGCGCCATCGCGTCTCCGTACGTCGCGGCGACGGCCCGCGCCTCGGCCTCTAAGCCGCTCGCAACGAACCAGCGCAGCCCGTGCTGCGCGTCCTCGCGGGCGGCCTTGCCGTTGCCGAAGGCCTGCGGCAGCGCGGCGGCCAACGCGGTCGGGGCGTGGGCGCGCAGCCAGTCGATGGCCAGCGGCCTGGCCTTCTTCAGGTGGCGCAGCGCATGCAGCGCGATCGGCGCGATGCGCGTGCTGTCGGCGATCGACGCGATGCGGAGACCCGCTTCGGGATGGGCCGCAGCGAAATTCGCGAGACCGGGCAAGGCGACGTCGCCGAACTTCGCAAGGATGGCGTGGACGACCGTCGAGGTGTCGCGCCAGACGGACCATCGGCTGGCCGGATAGCTGTTCCACACCGCGAGGCTCGCCGCATCGGGCAGCAGCAGCACGACCTCCAGCGACACGCCGTAGCTGTAGAGCGGGTCGTCGAGCGCATCGGCGGCTTGCAGCGGCTCGCCCGCGAGCACGCGCTGGCGTGCGGCTTCCTTGATGCGAAGCTCGATCAGCGCATAGTCCAGGTCGCTCAGCTTGGCCGCGTAGTTCGGGCGCCGGCTCGACGGCACGAAGCTCGTGTGGCGCAGGCGCTCGGCCTCGCCCCATGTCAGCCGATCCGGATGCGCCGGCGGCGCGATCTCCAGCGTTGGCAGCGGCTTCGTGCGCGCCTTGCGCAGCCACGGCGGCTCGCGCAAGACTGCGGGCAGCTTCTCGGGAGCGGCTTCGCTGACCTTGAAGGTCGCGAGCAGCAGCTCGAAGCGTTCGCGCGATGCACCGGACAGCGCCGGCAACGCCTGGGCCAACGCATCCGGCTGCCGCAGCGCGAGCCGCACCGCCCAACCCTCGGCCTCACGGGACTCGGTGGCCTGCGCATGCTCGATCACCGCCTTGAGCGCTGCCGCCGGGTAGCGCTCGGCTAGCCGGTCCAGCTCGGCGCGGACTTCCTTGCGCGCCATCAACGCGGCCAGCAGCGCGGGCAGTTGCGGCACCTGCATGCGCGCGACGAAAGCGGCCTGGCTTTCACGGTTCTGCCGGTAGTCGTGCGCGTGGCCCAGCAGGTCCGCCAGCAGCGGGAACGCCTGCTCGCCGTGCAGGTGGATCTGCAGCAGCATCGTCTGCTCGACGTCGCTGAAGAGCGCGGGCCTGCCGTTCAGGTACTCGCGCGCAGCGGCGGGTGGCAGAACGCAGTGCGCCAGCAGCCCATGCGGGTCATCGCCGTCGGCCAGGCTGGCGAGGGCCCAGTCTTCGCGATGCGGGCATAAATGGGCGCGCAACAGCCGGTCGAGTGGCGTGGTTTCGCCGAGGCGTTCGAGCGCCGCCAGCAGTTCGGCATGCGCACCGTCCCCGGCCGCGGCGACCGCGGCTCGCAGCGGCGGCAGCATCGACTCGACGACGCTGCGGTACGGCGTGCTGCCGCGCCAGCGCCGCGCGAGCTCGAGCACCAGCTCGGCCATGAAAGGCAGCCCGTGCAGGTGGATGCCGACCTCGGTCGCCCACTGCAAGCCGTAGCGGTAGAAGTAGCGGTTGTTGCGGTTCGGCCCATCGATGCGCGCGACCGCAAGCTGCACGCACAGGTCGGTCCAGAACGGGCGATCGGCCCGTGCGAGGTGGTCACGCCGGATCAGCTCGTCGCCGCGCACCGGCCCCCAGTACGCCCACGTGCCACCGGTCTGCGCGTTGAGCAGCTCGATCTCGAGGCGATAGGGGCCGAAGTCGGCCGGCAGACCGATCGGCGCGTCGACCATGGCTTCGGCATCCGGCAACGGCATGACGCGGATGCCGCGCACGACCGGCAGCGTCGCGCGCAGCTCCTCGGTCCACTGGAAGCCGCCGTGCGGCTCGTCGAATGGAGCGACGGCGGCGTCGAGTCCTGACGTCATGTCAATCCTTCAGCGGTGCCAGCAGGTCGGCGTCGCGCAGCAGCTCGCTCGCGAGGATCGGATCGAGCCGCTCGAAACGCACCAGCCCGCTCGCATCCCAGGTACCGGCCTGGCGAAGCGTCAGGTTCGGGATGCGCTGCTTCGGCTCGTGGGTCGGGTCGCCGACGACCGTACCGGGGTCGAGCTCGAGCTGCACCTCCAGCCCGTCGCCGACCGGCTTGCTGAACCAGCCGACCCAGCCGGCGTCCTGCGCCTGGCCGCGCTCCCAGCCGCGGTTGACGAGGCCCATCACGCTGCCGGTCGATACCACCTTGCCCGCATAACGCGTGATGTGATGGGCCAGGCGCTCCTCGTTGCTGAGCTGGTAGGTCTCGCGGCCGAGCTGGCGGAAGGGCTGCAGGATCTCGTAGTCGGCGAAGACCTGGCCGAAGGCGGCCTGCAGCGGCGCCGGCATCTCCAGCACGTGCGCGATGCCGACGCGGGCGTCGTCGGGCAGCGCATATGCCGTGTCGTCGGCATCGGCGAGCGTGAAATCCTCGGCGACGCGGAAGGCGGTGTCCAGCGTATTGTCGGCGTCGTAAACGCCCCAGACCAGGCGCGCGGCCAGGTGCCGCATCAGCGGATGCTCGAGGAAGAAGAGCCGGAAGTCCGCCGCCGGCCAGCGGCGGCGCTCGACCATCGCCATCTCCAGCCGCACCACCTGCAGGCTGGCGACGGCCTTGGCGTCCTTCTTGATCTGCTTGAAGCGTTCGGTGGCAGCCTCGGCCAGCGCGGTGTCGTCGGACTTCAGCGGCTTGGGCAGGTCCTTCAGCCGCACGCCCTGGGCGTCACGCACGAAGGGCTTGAGGGCCTCGTCGAAGGCGACGGTGAACGCGCGCGGGCCGAAGTCCAGCCGCAGCGTGCCGTCGTCGTCGAGGCCGAGGTCGGGTACCAGGCGGTCAGCCAGCTCGGCGGCGGTGAAGCCGCGGGCCTCGGCCACCGCGGCGATCTTTTCCTTGGCGCGCTCCTGCAGTGCCTTGAACTTGACCTTGCCGGCAATGCCGTTCAAATGCATCAGCGCGACGTCGCTGCCGATCGTCGCCAGCAGATCGAGCCCGGTCACCGCACGCTGGTGTTGCGACTCACCGGGCCAGTCGCGGATGCGCGGCGCCAGACGGCGTGCGGTCTCGTCGTCGCCGAGCAGGCCGAGCGCGTGGAACGCCCAGGCGTCCTTGCTCGGCGCGCCTGCGCTCTGCCACGCCTCGAACACGTCCCACGCGAATTCGGCCAGCGACGCCGGCGTGCAGGCCGCGCGCACGATCTCAAGCCCGGCGTAGGGCGCCTCGAGCTTGCTGATCGCGAGCATCGTGCCGATGTGCTCGATCGCCGTCGTGCCGAGTGCGGCGCCGCCCTCGCGCAACAACGGACGGCGAAACGATGCGGCGACAAAGAAGTTCGGCAGCTTCGGCAAACGCGACGGAAGCACCAGCAGTGGATCGGCGTCGAGCAGGGCCTGCAGCGCTTGCTGCATCGGCTCGCCATGCTCCGCGGCGGCGGCGCGCGCCTCGGCCTCGAAGCCGTTGGCAGCAAGCCAGCGCACGCCGGCCTGCGCGTTGTCGCGCTGCGTGCGATCGCTGCCGAAAGCCAGCGGGAGCGCGGACGCCAACGCGGTGCGTGGATGCGCGCGCAGCCAGTCGATCGCCAGCGGCTTGGCCTTCTTCAGGTTGCGCAGCGCATGCAGCACGCCGGGCACGAAGCGCGTGCTGTCGGCCGCGAGCGCGATGCGCAGCCCGTGTTCAGGGTGCGCCTGCGCGAAATTGGCGAGGCCGGGCAGTGCCGCTTCACGGAAGGTGGCGACGATGGCGCGCACCTGGGCCTCGACCTCGCCCCAGGTGTTCCATTGCGCGGCCGGATAGCTGTTCCAGATCGCCAAGCCCACGGGAGCCGGCAGCATCAGCAGCAGCTCGGGCGAGCAGCTGTAGGACGAGTACCGCTGCGCCACGACGACGTCGCCATCGCGCAGCGCCTCGCCGGCCAGCACGCGTGATCGCGCGGCTTCGCCGATGAGCAGCCCCTTGAGCACGTAGTCCTCGGTCGTGAGGCCTGCCGACCGGACCTGATGGGCGCGCCAGGGTGGCAGCGTGTACCCCGCGTGGCCGGTGCACTCTGCATCGGTCCACACCAGCCGCTCTGCCGAGGGCCGCAGCGTCGGCGCCAGCGTCGGCAGTTCGGTCGCGCGAGCCTTGCGCAGCCACGGCGGCTCGCGCAGCAGCTGCGGCAGGCTGTCGGGCGGCGCCTCGGCCGTTTGCAGCGCGCCCAGCAGCGCCTCGAAGCGCTCGCGATCGCCATCGGGCAGGGCCAGCAGCGCGGCGGCGCACGCCGCGGGCTCGCGCAGCGCGAGCCGCACCGCCCAGCCTTCGGCGAGGCGCGAGCGCGTGGCGAACGCGCGCTCGATCACCGTCTTCAGCACGGCGGCTGGGTAGCGCTCGGACAGCCGGTCGAGCGCGGCGCGCACTTCCTTGCGCTCGATCAGCTCGGCCAGCAGGTCGATCAGCGCCGGCACCTGCAGCCGCAACGCAAGCGCAACGAACTGCTCCGCGCTGTCGCGGTCTTGCGCACTACGGATCATGTGCGCAAGGACCGGGAACGCCGCATCGCCGTGCAGGTGCACCTGCAGCAGCAGCGCCGGCTTGACGTACGACATGTACGGGTAGACGCCCTTCAGCGCGTCCAGCGCCACGTCGACCGGCTGCACGCAGGTCAGCAGCAGGTTCCGCGCATCGTGGCGATCGGCACCGGCGGCGACCGCCCAGTCGGCGCGGTGCGGGGCGAGGTACGCGCGCACGAGGCGCTCTGGTGGTGTGGCGCCGGCTTGTTCGTCGAGCAGCGCAATGACGGCCTCGTGCGTCGCATCGTCGGCACCGGCGATGGCATCGCGCAGCGGTGCGAGCATCGAGGTGATGGCGACGCCGAAGATCTGATGGTCGTGCGTGACGCGGCACAGGTCGAGCGCCCGCTCCACCATGAACGGCAAGCCGTGCAGCGCCAGCCCTGCGGCGGTAACCCAGGCGAGCGGCCAGTGCTGGGCGTAGTAGTGGGTGTGGTACTGCGCACCCATGGCGGCAGACGGCTCGGCCTGGGCTGCCAGGGCCTGCACGCAGAGTTCGAGCCATGCTTCGGCGTCGGTCGTGGCGAGCTCCGTGCGATGCTGCCGCTCGACCCAGTCCGACGGGCTCCAGCGCTGCCAGGTGCGGCCGGCGAGTTTGGTGAGCTCGGCAAACTGCTGCGTCCTGAAGCCGTGGCCGTCCTGCTGCACGACGAGCTGCTGATCGATCGACGGGCGGCCGTCGCTGGACATCATGGGCAGCCGGATGCCACGGACCACCGGCAACTCGGCGCGCAGCTCGCTTGTCCACTGGAAGCCGCCGGTCGGCAACTCGATGGCGGCAGATGCCGGCTTTGCAGTGGCTGGGGAGGCGGGAACCGCGGCCGGCCCGGCAGCGGCGGCAGGCGGCGTGCGAGCCGGGGACGGCCGCGCCACCGAGGCCGAAACCGGCGTGCTCGCGTCGGCGTCCTCCGCCGGCGCGCTCACGGCTGCGAGCTTCGCGCCTGGCGCGGGCACCACCTCCGCGTAGCCCTTGCCGGTCTTCTCCTTGACGAGCTTGTCGTGCTCCGTGCGGGCAGCCGCATCGGAGCCGAAGGACTTGGTCTTCGTCTGGCCCTGCGTGCCGATGCGCCCGAAACGCACCGTCACGTCCACGCCATCGAGCTCGATCTCCCAGAACTTGCTCGACGAGCCTTCCACCAATTCGAAGCGGCGCATCGTCTTCCTCCCTGCTTTGCGCTCGAAGCGCCGCACTATATCGACTGGCTTCGCAGGTGCATGCGCTCGACTGCCTGATACCCCACGAACGCAGGAACCAAGGGTTGGGCGTCGCGCGGTCGCGCTCCGCCGATCGACGCATTGCGTTGGGTGGAGGCCGAGACGATCGCGCCGAGGCCCCTCCCCCTCACCCCAGCAGCATCCGGCTCGCCGGCGACGCGCCAACGACTGCCACTGCCCTGGCCTCCGAGCAGCCAATGTGCCCCGATCGGCCTGTCCGGACCATCACCCCGAAGGGTGTCACCCAAAGGTGCGGTGGCACACGGAACGAGGTCACTGCTCGATGAGCAGCGACATGGGCCGGCTACCCGTGGACGGTCGGATTCATCCCAACATGAGAAGGCACAGAATCAGCGCCCATGAACCGTACGGCCTTCTTCGCACTGCTCAGCAAGCGCCTCCTGCCGATCCTGCGCGCCGAGGCGTTCCGCGGCAGCAGTCCGACGCTACGCCGCGTCGATGGCGTGGTAGTTCACGTCTTCAACGTCCAGAGCAGCGCGGGTGGCGCCTGCTGCTACCTGAACCTGGGAGCGCACCTGGCGTTTCTGCCGACCGCGGGCCCAACGGATCACCGAGGCCCAATGCGCCTTCCGGGCGCGGATAGAACCAAATCCAGAGGGGCTGTCCAGCGGCTGGGCCTATGGGACGACGGACACGGAGGCCGAAGCAACTGTCGGCCGGATGATCGAGCAATGGGAACGCCAGGCACGGCCCTTCTTCGAACGACACGGCTCCTATCCCGCGGCATTCGAGCGCCTGCTCAACGCCGTCGACGCGAGCAGCTTGCATCCGGCGCACCTGCTCACGCACGCGCGCATCGCGTGGCAGCTGGGCCATGAGGAACAGGCGCGGCGCTTCGGTGCGGCTGGCCTCGCGCGCGTGCCGCCGTCTGCATCCATCCTCGCAAGAGAGCTTTCAGACCTCCGTGCCGAGATGAGCCATGATCGGTAAGCGGGTCGGAGTGGGAGGGCGGTCATCCCCTAACTTGTGGATGACGCGTCCTGAACTCTTCGGCCGTAGACTCGCACTTCCGGCCAACCTCTTTCCTCCCTCCCTCCCGGCCGGACTTTGGCGCCACGCACGCTCCCCTCGGGCCGCGTGGCGCCTCTCTTGGAATTACGCACGCGTTCCTGCTCGTGAAAGGATCGATGACGGTACGCGTCGTCGCACAGTCGCGCGGCTTCTGGCGAGAGGCCGGCTGATGACTTCGCGAGCGCTCACTCGGCCTGCCCCACCATGGTCCCGCGGCAACTGCGCCCTCCGCAGTGGCACGGATAGTCCTGCGAGTCATCCTGCTCGTCGATGCTCAGGCAATAGTCCAGGAAGAGCTCCTCGCCGGCGCGGATCGACCGGGTCGTTCGGAACTTGACCGTGAGTCCGCCATCTGCAGCCCGGGCCTCATAGGCCTCGCAGTTCGGTTCGCATGCATGGTTCAAGTGCCGAGTGGGGTTGCCTCCCGCCTGGCCGTCGATGAAGGTGCCATCGGACAGCTCGAACAGGTAGGTCAGCGAGTTGTTCCACGAGACCTTCGTGACCTCATCTAACGTGTACCTGCGACCGGTATAGGCGCCGAGAACGGCACCGGATCGGATCGCAAGCTTCGCGAACACGCCCTTGCCGTGAACACTGCTGCTGCGGACCTCCACGAGCTCGTCCTTGAGACTGCTGTCCTTCGCTCTTCCCATCGTCAATCATCCTCCTCGATGACGGGCCGTCCATGGAACGTGCCTGCTGATGACCTCCGGAACGACGGAGGTCGCCGCTCATCATGGTCGCTACTTCGCCGGCAGGGGTCAACGCGCAGGCAGTCCCTTCACGAAGTTCCTCTTGATCCTGTACTCGGTCCGCAGGTGCTCGAGCCACATGGCCCTGCCCACCGGCGGCATCAGACCGGCGATCTCCTCGACCATCTTCAGCTCGGAGCGGTACGGGCTCTTGGAGTCGGCCATCGCGCTGACGAAGACCCGCTTCAGCAGCTCGACGCGCTGCTCGTTGTGCTCCGGCCCCAACACGCGCGCCATGCGGGCCATGACGCCCTCGGCGCAGTACGCCGGCGGCTGCACCAAGGCCAGCGCCTCCTGTCGACGCCCCTCGCTCAAGAGCACCTCCGCCCGCAGCGACACGTCGCGTTGGCCCGCCGCGGCGCCCCGGGACGCCAGTGCGTTGGTCGTGTCCCGTTCTGAACGAGGGCCTGGTCTTCGCGCTTCACGAGCACGGCCTGCAGCTCCGCGCGCAGCGCGTCTGCATCTTGGCCGTCAGCGGCTCCGGCTTTCACGACGGCGTTGTACCGATCGACGCTCGGCGCGTCGTCGAAGCGCTTTCGACGCAGCACGAAGGCCTCGTGCACCTGGCCGTCGCGGTCATAGCAGCGCAGCAGGTCTTCCTGCAGGCCCGCGTCGCCGGGGAAGGCCTCGTACCCCTGCTGCGCATTCGCGAACGCCTCGCTCAAGCGACCGTGCTTCTCCAGGAACGCGGTGCCCTGGTGGTAGCTGCCCTGCTCGGACATGTCCTCGCGCATCACCGCGAGCGCGCCGTCTATGTCGCCCGCCGCCTCCAACTGCTGCAGGTGGAGCCTCTCTAGCGTCCACAGGCGAACGTCGCGCTCGGTGTCGCGCGACAAGTGCGGCGCCCGCTTCCTGCTGGCCTCGGCCTTCGCAACCTGAGCCGCGTGCTCGGCCCTGGCCGCCAGCACCGCGTCCTTCGCTGCCCGCCATCTTGCGGCGATTGCACTGCGGTACCGTCCGAGCGCCGCGGCGCCCATGGCGGCCTCAGCGCGGGCACTGTCGAAGCAGCCGAAGGGGTCCTCCAGCACCAACTGCAGGTACGTGTCGCCGAACGCCGCGGGCTGCGGTCCGGCTTGCTCGAGCGCTGTCACCCATTCGGCGCCGATCGCCTTGATCAAGCCGCCGATGTCGCCGTCGGAGTCGTCCGCCTGCATCAGCACTGCCCAGCCGCGGCGCATCGCGTGCAGGCTGATCACGAACGCCATGGTCGGATCGCGCTCCCGGGTCTGCGCCAGCAGGGGCAGGACGGCTTCAGCGCGGCGTGTATAGCCGTACCCTTCCCTCCACGTGATGTAGTCCGTCCCGGAAGACATGATGTCCGTGACCAGCGCCTTGAGGTCGGCAATGTCGTGGGGCTCTTCGGTCAGCTTGCGCCACTGGTGGAGCTCTCGGCTGATGGCGTCATCGCGGTCGGCCAGATCGAGCAGCCGATCAGCGAGCACTGCGGCGCTGCGGCCATGCAGGAAGTCCTTCAACGTCTCGCGCCGTTCGAGCTCGGTCTGGGCATGCCTGACGCCGGCGTGGCCCTTCTGGCCGCCCTCCTCGTCGATGCTCGAGACCGCGCCGATCAGCCGCTCTCGCCAGACCAGCGCGAGGGCCACCTGGTGTTTGCAGAACGAGCCATCCTGTGCATGAGCGCAGGTGCAATCGCCACCAGGCACGCCTTCGTGGATCCACACCTCTGTGCGGTACGGCTCGGAGCCGACGACGATGGCTCGAATCGTCGGCGTGGTGCCCAGTTCTTCCGACGCCACTTCGACCGCACCGGAAGCGGCGCAGGTCTCGCCGCGGACGAAGACGGTGGAGTTGCTGACCCGGCGCAGCACGCTGTCGCTGAGCGCGGCGGCCAGCACCAGGACGACTTCGTCCCGCTCAGGCTCGAAAACGGCAGTCATCGCGCTGAGGCAAGCGGCGAGCCCTGCTGCGCTCGCCGGGCGCGTCTCGCCCGGGCGGACTGCGGGATGGAGTCTCGGGGGCAGGAGCGACCAGCAACGAGCGCCCTCATAGTTCGTCACTCATGTCGCGGAATTCCAGCTTGAACTGCGAGCCCTCGAAGGTCATGACCATGCGGCCAAGCTCGGCCCAGGAAACCTCTCGGCCATCGATGACGACCAGCGGCATGCGGTCTTCATCGTCCAGGTCGCACTCGATCTTTCCGCGCACGACTTGGCGATCGCTCACCTGCAGGCCCAGGTCGCTGTCCTCCAGGTGCTGGACGGCGAGCGACCGCCGCATCTTCTCGATCAATCTCCCGAGCAGCACGAGCAGGTCCCCTTCGGGCTCGCCGATGCCTTGGAATTGGTACCCGGCCGGGTGACCGTCGCGGAGCTCGAAGGCATCCAAGGCGACGCCGGAACCGAACAAGCGGGCGCGAAAGTGGAACTCGTGAGCACGCCCACTTGCGTCGCTCATCTCGATCGGCTCGAAGCGGACGTGCTTGAAGTCGTCGAGCCCGGCTCGCTCGGCCACATCGGCGTTGAAGCACCCGCCACAGAGTTTCCTGTACCCGGTCTCGATGGAGCCGTAGTTGACGACGTCATAGGCTTGGGTCGGCTGGCCACAGGCGTCGCAGGTGATCTGCTGCATTTGATGAGGGCTGGGCCCTTGATGTATGGGAGGTCAACTATAGGTGGAGCCCCCACATACGCGACCTATCGCCGAAAGGATTCCGCATGATCCCGCAGCCTAGCAGGCCGTTGAATTACCGCCGATGAAAGCGCGTTCCACCATCGCTACGCCGGTTGGCAAGGTCATACAGCCCGTCGGTGCCGCCGGAGCGACCTCAACTGGCCTGTTTCGCGGCCATTCGAGC
>NZ_JABRWJ010000021.1 GCF_013266755.1 Pseudaquabacterium terrae
GTAACGTCCTACCTGCATGGAGGCCGCCGGCGAGCGCCGGGGGCCTGCACCATCACGGCACGGTGGCCAGGGTGGGGGAATTTACGTGTCGATCAGTGGGGGAGTTCGGGTGTCGTTCGGGGGTAGGTCGCTGACATCCCGCGATAGGTGCGCTCGGCTTCGTCGTCCTGGTGGTCGGTTTGGGCTGCGCCCGCCCCTGCTTGTTGGTGAGCCTCGGGAGGTTCGGAGGGAACGTCCGATGTGGCATTGGTGGCGGGGCTGGTGTTGGGTGTCGATGCGTTCATAGCTGTGCTGTCCCTTTCGCTGTGGGTGTGTTGGTCGAAGAACCTGCTCGTCGGAGCCGCCTCGACGCATGGCCAGCGCTGGGATGGAGGGAGACAAGGGGCGCGCCCACAGGCCGCATGCCCGAGCGCAGCGAGGGACCGGGCGCGGAGCGCGGGCTGCAAGCCCTTGCCCCTTGGCACCGGCCAGCCCTGCGCTATGCGTCGAAGCAGAGGCGGCCCGAACGAGCAGCGACCAACCCACTCACAGCGAAGCGCACAACGAACGCAGCCGACCAGGTGTTTCCCAACACCAGCCCCGCCACCGCGCAGGCCAGGCCTGCGCCCACCGCAGCGCAGCTGCGCTGACCAGGTCACCCGCAAGTGGGACCACCCAAAGGTGGGAGACTGTTTTCGCGCCCGCGGACACGACCAAGCCCAGGCCACCGGGCCCACGCCTTCAGCCGTCAGCGACCGACGACCGCAAGCCGGCCATGTCCCGCGCCGGGCTGCGGGGTTCGATCAGCGCAGGCTGATCGAAGCGCTACCGCGCCGGCCCCTACCGGCGCACCCGGCCGTCCGCCGGACGCCCGGGCAAGGGACGATGATGGCCGTCTGCACCACCGAGCGGAGGCACCCGAAGGTGGGAATACCGGCTTTAGAGGGGAAGGTCCCCACGGACCGACAGCTCGAGTACGAGGGCGTTAGCCGAGAACTGCAGCGAAGGCGCCGACAGCCCGCGTGAGCTTCAGCGAGCCGGGTCGAGACCCCGCTAGGCGAGGAGGCTCGACGCCGCCAGGCGCAACACAGCCGGTTTTCGCGGGCGCGAAAATCGCTCAACCCTAGGACGTCAGTGCAAGCGGACCCAACGCTGAAGGACCGGGCGCGCTTAGCCAGCGCGTCCGTTCTCACTGTCCAACGAGCGGCCCGATCCCGAACTCCATCATTGCCGGTGTAGCGGTGAGGTCGGGATAGAACAGGCCGGTTTGCTGCGGAATGAGCAGCGTTCCCGGGTCATTCGGGCTCATGCCTATGAAGTAGTCGGGGTACCAATACAGGAAACCGATCATGTTGGGATTGTTGTTGGCATGGCGCAAATGCTCGCGCACCCAACCGGCCTGGCCGCTGTCGGTGAACGGGAACTCAGGCATGGGCAGGGCAGCATAGGCGCCGCTCGCGCGCGGATAGTTGCCCTCACTGATCATGGTTCGCTTGCCCAGCGTGGCGATGTAGTCCGAGGTCTCCTGGATTCGCTGCATCCAGCAGTCGGTGCTGTACTCGTCCACACGCCCGGGGTAAGTCAAGTACGGATGCGAAAGTGCCGCGTAGTCGAACGGGACACCCTGGTCCACCATGAACTTGAAGAACGCCTTGATGAAGATGTCGGAGGGCACTGGCAGGCTCAACCCTGCGATGTGCAGCACGATCTTTGCATTCGGATCAGCCGCCTTGATTCCCTCGATGCCCGCTTTCAGCAGGATCGCTTCGGTCGGCCAGACCGAGGCCCTGAGGTAGTTGACGTCCAGCGTCGAGAGACCGGCTGGCGGCAGCGCGATGCGTTCGCCTGGCCTGAAACCGAGGATGCCCAGATCGATCTCGTTGCCGACGGCATAAACCTCGACGTTGATGCCCTGCGCCTTGTAGCTCGACACCAGCGCATGGGTCTCGGTCCTCAAGCGACTGGCGGTATCGGCCACCGACAGGCCCTGCCAGGCAGCCGGTGCACTTTGCGTACCGAAGTGGGCCGGCCCTTCCGTCAAGTACAGCTGAAGGTACAGGCGCAGGCCTGCCGCCGCGGCGTTCTTGAGATCCTGAGCCACGATCTCCTTGGCGCGCCAGAACTTGTTCTGGAAGGGAATCGTGCCCCATTGCGAAGGCGGCAACGCTGCCAGCTCGGGCGCGCTGTTGAACGTGACGTCGGTGCCGTACCAGCTCATGCCGCTGGCCTTCATTGCCTGCAACGGGTTGACGTTGCCCCAGCTATTGCCCCAGATGCGGTAGTTCATCGAGTCGCCGCCGGTGCCACCCGCGATGAAGTCGGCGCGCCGCTGTTGCCGACCCCGGACGTATCTGTGCCAACTGGTGGTGCCGTCCGTGATCTTGAAGTCGGAGAAAGTGGCGGTGACCTGCCGGGCCACGCCGACCGTCGTCGTCGTCAGTTCCACATAGGCGCCTCCGCTGAGGGCTGCCAGCGTGGCGGCAGTTCTCCAGTTGCCATCGATGTTGTACGAGAGCGTGGCAGTTGCGCCCGATTGAACAACGCGCAGCTTGATTGACGTGGCGGTCACGACGATGTCCGGGAAACTCTGGAACACCGGCGCGCCGTTCACGCCGCTGCTGACGGCCAATACCCGGATGACGGATTTGTCGGCTGCCTTGGCCAAGGCGATGAAATAGCGGTTGTTGTCGTCCGCCATCAGGCCGAACGATGCGTACAACTGCGCCGTGTGGGCAATCGCCGTGTCGAAGCCTGTGGCGGCGTTGACGGTAATTTCCGCCTGCACGTCACCCTTGGTCATGTACTGCGAAACCACCCTGGCCGACGAGAACGTTCCCGCTGCGCTGGTCTGCATGCGCATCCCGTTGCCTTGCGACGTGCCCCCGCCGGACGCGCTCCAGTCGAACCAGCGGCAGGTGTCGATCGTGGGAGAAGAAAAGTCGTCGTTCTCCTCGCGCGTCGCCACAGGGCAGTCGCCAGGGGCGATGCGGCAGCGGAATTCTCCGAGTGTTCCGACATACAGGATCTGGCCGCCCGACACTGGCCCCAATACGTACACCTTGGCGCCGGCAATGCCGATGTAGTTGCCCATCGCCGGGTAGTAGCGGTACGTGTAGATGTCGTACACGCCATCCGCGAACGGCCCCGAGAAGTACTGCGGATAGGTCTGCTCTGCCCAGTTGAGCAAGGCGGGACCCTCCAGCGGCGCGCTTCGCAGCGCAACCATCCGAAGTGGTGTGGCAGACAGTGCCGCGGGTCGGGACCCGCACAGACTGCTTGCCGGGAAGGCAGCGGCTTCTCCCGCGGGCAGGCGGCACAGGTCCGTGGCCGAGGTTGTCGCCCCGCGTAAGGCGGAACCGTCGACTGCCGAAGTCCCTGACATGCCGCAAGATTGCAGGCACAGGCTCGCCAGAAGCAAGATTGCGCAACGTCGCATGCAGGAATCCTCCACCTTCATCGGCAACGGTGCCGATGCCGTCGCTCGTCCAGCCGCCAGCGAAAACCGACCTGCGGGCCAGCGCGAAATCATTGAACGGGATCATGCAGCACTGCGGCAGACAAGAGCTCCCCCCTTTTCCCTGCCACGGAGTGGACCAGCCCGTCAGTCGAGGCTGTGATTCACATGTCGGTTGGGCTGCTCAGGCTGCGACGGGTCGCGTCGCGGCCCACACGCTACGACTGAGATCTGGATGCGCTTCTCGCCGCTTGGCACGAACTTAAAGGTCGCCTTTCGTTCAGCGCCGCACGCGAGCACGTCGGCGACCTCGACGGCGCTCAGCTTGAACGCATCTTCGGGGAAGGCCTCACCGTTGTAGATACGACGTCTCAGATGGGAAGCTTCATCTGTGTCGTGCTGGCGGGAACAGGCACTTCGAGCCGGCTTGATCGCTGCCGCCTCAGCAACGCCGCGTTGCGAACCTCGGCCTTGATTTCGAAGCGACCCGGTGCGGTCTCGATGAACACCACGTCGTCGCCCGACTCGAGCTGCAGCGCCTGGCGGACGCCGGCCGGGATGGTGACCCGCCCTCGGCTCTGAACCTTCGTGACGTGTGGCATCGAGGGACCTCCAGAGATGGCTACTTCGCCAGGAAGGCGGCAAGCACCGTGCCGCCCGGCGCTTCCTGATCTTCGCGCCCGCGAAACGTCCCCAACGCGCCCTACCCTTCCCCGCCGCGGCGCATACGCGCCAGTACCGCCTCCGCGATCTCAACCTCTGGGGTCAAGCCCTGCTCGGCGATCGCCGCGAACTCGAGCAGGTCGAGTCGCTCCTCGGGGCCGGACACCTCCGCTGCCAAACGCCTGGTCCATAGCGCAAGCCGCTGCAGCGCAGCTCGGTCTTGTTCGGTCACTCACACCTCTGCAAAAGGCCCATCGGAAGTCAGCTGACGATGCGCGACGAGGAAGTCCCGCTGGGGCCATTGCTGGCCACGTTTCACGCCAAGCCGCATTTTCGCGGACGCGAAAGCCGTCCCTCATCCCCCCGCAGCCACGAACTCGTCGAGGATCTTGACCTTGTCTGCGCGCGCTGCGGCTCGGTGCCGAACTCGTAACGCCCCGACCAACTCCTTGCGTGTTGCCATGCTCATTCGCCTCGTCACGTTCCGCTTGCTCCCGCCGGCCCATGCGGCGGGTAGCAAGTTACGTGAGGCAACGGGTCAGCTCCGGTAGCGGAACTGATGAGTCGATGCGCCGGCCAAGGTAATTGTCGTCAGCCAGATCGCCGACATCGAGGCGTTGTTGAAGGCTCTGGCCTGACCTTGACCTACCCCACGATCAGCCTCGGGTCGTCGACCGGCCCGCCGACTGTGAAGTGATAGAGCGACTGGAACGCCAGGTCCTCGAGCCCGAACACCCGGTGTACCGGCTCGTCGAAGAAGCAGCCGATGCCTGTGGCCCGCAGGCCCGCCGCTTCGGCTTCGAGGTACAAGACCTGCCCGATCAGCCCGGATTCCCAGAACAGCCGCCGATAGAACCAGGCGCCGTGCGTGAAAAGCGCATCCCGGTACTCGGCAATCATCCCGAGCGAGAAGGCGCCGTCGCCGGCGATGTCCTGGTGGCAACTCAGCTGTGTCGCGAGGCGCTGCGCGTTGCCGGCTTCGAGCAGGCACAGCGTCAAGTCAGCTGGACAGCCCGGCGGCGTCGACCCCTCGAACCGGGCGTGCATCGCGCGTTTCAGCCGCTCCACCTTGGCCGGGTCACGCACCAGCAGGTACAGCCCGGGCACGATGCCCTCGACCCGGTGAACGAACAGGGCGAGGTGAACGGCCGCATCCCAGGGCAGCGTGTCCCAGGGCATCGGACGCCGGCAGGGCGGCAGGTCGCAGCGTGGCATCAGCCGCGAAAGCATGCGGTAGAAGCGTTCGGCCGCGATCGGCGTGCGGCCGTCGCACGCCAGCAGGCTGCGCCGCTGCAGGATGATCTGGCCGGCCGCAGGGCCGCCGGCGCCGGCGCGGCCGGGGCTCTCGCCCGCCGGCGTATCGAGCGCATCGAAACCTTGTTCCGCGCCGGCCAGTTTGCGCGTTGCCGCGGCGACTTGGTCGATGGCCTCCCAGTGCACCGGCGCGTCGCGGCTGAGCCGGTTGGCGGCACCCTGCCAACCCGCCCGGGTCAGCTGGCGTACCAGCTCCGGATCGAGCTGCCGGGGCACCACCCGTTGCTCGCCGGCGGGCCTGCCCCCGGCGAGCCCGGCCGGCCAGACCACCAGCACGGCCGCCGGGTGCTCGCGTTCTGCACCCGCAAAGTCCTCGGCCCGGTTCAACCCGAGCAAGTCTTCGATCGTTTCGTCGGCCAGCTTTTGCAGCAGGGCAGCGCGCCAGCCCAGGGTCGCGGCGGCGATGCGCAGTGCACCGATCGCGTGTCCCACGTCATGCTGGCAATAGCGGAACGCGCGCTCGCCGTACTTCCATGCCTCGCGCCAGTGGACCGAAGACAGCCCGACCAGGAAGGCCTGCGCCGGGAATTCGCGCATCAACGCCGTGAACAGCGCTGCGCCGCAGTCGGCGCGCCGTTCGAACGCGTGCTCGCGTGGCGCGTAGTGGTACAGGCCGGGAGCGTCTGCCAGCCCGGGCAGCGCGCCGATCAACAGGTAGCCCTCGGTCGGGTGCAGGTTGCCGCTCGACGGGTTGCAGCGCAGCGCCCAGCGCGTGGCGCCAGCCTGCTTCCAGGCGGAAATTGCCAGCGCGTACTGCAGCAGGCGCGACAGCGCGTTGAGCGTCAGCGTCGCACTCACCACCGAACCGGGACAGTAGAGGTCGTCGTAGCGCGGCGACAGCGGCTCCTCGTCGGCAGCCAGCAGCGGCAGGTGGACCAGCGGCGCGCCTTCGTAGCGGCGGAACGGATCCGGCTGGTTCGCCCAATCGAGCGCGCCAGGCCCCGGCGCATAGCGGTTGAAATGATGCTTGGTCCGCTCGTGATAGCGCATCACCGTTTCGATCTTGTCGATGTCGTGCATGACGGCGGATGCCCTTGCGTTCGACCAGCCCGCGGCTTGCAGCGCGTCAGTCGCGTTGGCCGGAGATGTGGCGTTTGAGTTGGTCGATGATGAACTGCTGTTCGGAGATGGTGGCTTTGACCAGGTCGCCGATGGAGACCAAGCCGCTCAGCTGGCCGCCGTCCATCACCGGCAAGTGGCGCAGCCGGTTTGCACTGATCAGCGCCATGCACTCTTCGTTGGCTGTTGGGGGTGCACGTACATCACCGGGCTTGACCTGATGTCAGCCAGCCGCATCTCTTTCGAGGACCGCGCCAGCAGCACGACCTTGCGGCGTAACGCGCTCCGAGAACGTGATGCATCGAGGGGCCTCCCGGAGATGGCTACTTCGCCGGGAAGGCGGCAAGCACCGTGCCGCCCGGCGCTTCCTGATCTTCGCTCCCGCGAAACGTCCCCAACGCGCCCTACCCTTCCCCGCCGCGGCGCATACGCGCCAGTGCCGCCTCTGCGATCTCAACCTCTGGGGTCAAGTCCTGTTCGGCGATCGCCGCGAACTCGAGCAGATCGAGTCGCTCTTCGGGGTCGGACACCTCCGCTGCCAAGCGCCTGGTCCACTGCGCAAGCCGCTGCAGCGCTGCTCGGTCCTGTTCAGTCACTCACACCTCTGCAACGTGTCGAGCGTGAGCAGGCTCATGCGTCGGAGCCTGCAAACGGGTCGCGCGAGCTGCCGGCCGCGTTCAGGGGCCGCTCAGACAGGAAGCCGTCTGCCTCGGTAAGGGGGCCCAACTCCGCGCGCAGCTTCATGAAGTCGCTCCAAGCTGAAGGCGGACGACTGGAGAGGATCACGTCGCCGGTGTGCGGATCGCGCCGCACGAAGACGCGATCGCCCTCGAAGCGGCAGTCCGGGGGCAGCCGGACGGCCTGGCTGCCGCCGCTGATGAAGATCGGCGCGGTCTTGGTCATCGCATTTCACTCCGGGGACCATTTTCGCGGGCGCGATCAAGGTCATGCTCTGTCCGGCTCCGAACGCCCGGTCGACCCCGGGGTTGACCGGTGCCTGTGGTCAGCAACACAGGTTGTTGAACGCTAGCGTTGACTCGTCTGCGTCGAGGTGGAGAGTTTCCGGGATGGACTCCACGGACTCCAAGAGGGGTGGGAGTTGACGTCCCGCGAAGCGGTGTAACTCCAACCAGGGCGTCGCGGTTTGCCGCGAAGCTGTGGCGGCCATCCCGCCACGGGTGGCCTTCGTGAGTCCAGATAGGTTGGTGCGAAGGCCAGGGGCGGAACCTGCGGACGTTCGGGTGTTGGAACGGTTCGGCAGCTGCGCTGGGACCACTAGAGATCCCGAAAATCCTCACGCGCCTCTGGCTGCGCACCGGCGAAGGACCCAAAAGTCATCACATCCGGACCCGGCGATCGCTTTGGGCGTCAGCCTCCATCAGACCCGGCGCAGCGTCTGTGTTGGACGGTCTAACTGCCGGGATTCATGTCCACCCCCAAGCGACCCCACTCGGGCCACCGTCGGCTATCTCCAGTTGCCGGCGGCCACATTCCGGATTAATCTCTGGGCCGATTCTTGACGTCATGATGGGGATTTCTGGAGATACCTCTCCTAAGTCCTTGAATCGGAAGGATTTTTCGGTCCGACCTCAGCGCGCGCGACCTTTCACCGTACCCAAGAACCAGTGCCCTCCCCGCCCGCACCTCCGCCGAAGCAGAGCATGCAACTCACATCGGCGCTGCCGACGGGAGCACCTGTCACCGCTCGATTGGGTGCCCATCACTTCGCATACCTACGCGCCGTGGCCGAGGGTGTTGCGCTCATCGCCGCCGCGCGCCACTACCTGCATGTCGAGCACGGCGCCCAGGCACCTCGCCTTCATCGGCTCATCGTCGAGCAGGCGCGGGCGCTGGCGCGGCGTCAAGGTGACTCGCGCTGGCGCCTGATCGGTCTGGACCTTCCCCAGGCAGGAGAGCGGCCCCAGGCCGCTTCAACCGCCCTGCCCTCCCCCCGCTCGCAGCCCGACATCGACACCTGGGCGGAGTCTCAAGGACTGGAGGGTTGGAGCCAGGCAGAGCTGCAGGCCATGTACACCGAGGCCTTCGGGTCCGATGCACCAGCCCCGGTGGCAGCCCTTGCCGAGCGGATCACAGCACAGCGGGTGCATCGCCAGCGCGAACGCAACGCCCGGCTGCGCTTGCAACGCCTTCAGCTGCTGCGCGAGCTCGAGCGCTCGGTCGCAGCTCCCGCATCGCGGTCTGACCCGATCGAAGCCTGGCTTGCGCCGCGCCAAGTCGCCGCGCTGCGCGCGTCCGGGGAAACGACCTTGGGCGACCTCGAGGCCCGAATCCAGCGCGGCGGGCGGTGGTGGATCGGAATCAGCGCCATCGGGCCGACCAAGGCGGAGCGGCTGAAGTCGCTCCTGGGACGCCTGCTGCCGACACCCGTCGCGCCCGCGTTCGACCTTCCCGCCTGGCCCCTCGAACAGGCTAAAGCGGCCCTGCTGCCGGGGGCCGGACTTTCCGGACAGTTCGGCCAGAACCGGCATCGCAGCGCCGCCTGCGAGCTACAGGCAGACGACGATCTCTCGGCGATTCGAGCCTGGGTCGTGGCCCGGGCAGCGTCACCTCACACGGCGCTGCACTACGAGCGCGAGGCCGAGCGCTTCCTGCTGTGGTGCGTACTGCTGCGGCGCAAGGCGCTCTCGGACGCCACCCTCCAGGACTGCCAGGCCTACATCGACTTCCTGGCGGACGTGCCCGCGCAGTGGATCAGCCGCCTCAAGGTGCCCCGGATGTCGCCGGGCTGGGCTCCTTTCAAAGGCCAGCTCAGTGCAGCGAGCCGGTCGCAGGCGGTGAGCGTGCTGAGCGCCCTCTGCGACTGGCTCGTGGGCGCCAGATACCTCGTCGTCAATCCTTGGGGACAGGTCGATCGCAGAGCACTCGGCGCGGCACCGGCAGCCGAACCTGCACCGCGCGCTTTCACCGAAGCGGCCTGGCAGGCGCTTGAGCAGCACTTGCACACCCTGCCCCCATCGGCGGCCGGCGCACGGCTGCGTTGGATTTGCGCGTTCGTGCATGCAACCGGCCTCCGGGCTTCGGAGCTCCTGCGCGCCCTGCGCAGCGACTTGCGGTCCATCCCCTCCGGGTATGAGTTGCACGTCGTGGGCAAGGGCGGACGACACCGCGTTGTGCCCGTTCCGGCGCATGCGGTCGACGCAACGCGTGTGTACTTTGAATCGCGAGGCCTGCCCTGGGATACGGCCGCGCCCGCCACACCCCTCCTGGGACGCCTGGATGGTCGGGACGAGCCGCTGAGCTACCCAGCGCTGTATGAGTGCTTCGCTACGTTCGTGCGCAATGCCCTGGACGCGAGTTCGCTGACGAGCGCCGAACGTTCCCGGGCGGCGCGCGCCTCGGCACGCTGGCTACGCCACACCTACGCAACGCGCTCAGCCGAGCGCCAGGTGCCTGTAGGGGTCCTTCAGCACAACCTGGGCCACGCGGATCCGCGATCGACCGCGACCTACTACCGTGCCCAGCGCGCAGCGATCGAGCCTCCACGCATGTCGCCGATCCCGCTGGCACCAACCGAAAGCGCCGAGTCCGCCTAAGGGGGTGGGACCGTCCCACCCCCTCCGCGCGGAGGCCATGGACAACTTGCGCAGGGGGCGACGGCGACGCACGGTTGAGCGGCAGTTCCGGCGCGCGACCACGTTGCGGCACCCGCGAACGACGTACGACGGCGGTCGGCTGTTTGGAGAGCATGGGGTGGGACGGTCCCACCCTGGGCGTCTTCGTGTCGTCGCAGCCCGTCTCGCACTTGCCACGGAGGGTGGGACGGTCCTACACCACAGGGCGGGCGACCCACGGGCTTCGGCGTGAGGGTGGGACCGTCCCACCCCTCGATTGATATGACGGTCCCCGCAAGCGGTTCGGTGCAGCGCGGGGTGGGACGGTCCGCCCCTCAGCTCAAGCCCGAACATTCGCGTCGCGGCATCCGGATCCTTCATCGGCCGGCCGGCATGGATCGAGCTATGGCGCCGAACGAATTGTTGGGGGTGGGACCGTCCTACCCCTACCCAGGCCGTGGGCCTTTGCCCGCTGAGCGGAGCGAATGGCCGTCGTCGATTCCGGCCAGCTGGCGCTGCCAACCGGCTGCCGCCTTCAGCCCGCCTACGTCGGCCGACAGCGCGCTGAAAGGGTCCGTGGCCGGGACGGTTCGGCTCGTTGCCGGAGTCGAACGAGACCTGCGATCAGCGGCGTCTGCGTTGGGTGCAAAAGTGCTCGCTTGCGGAGACCCAGGTGGCCATCCTCGTCGCGTCGCCGCGTGGCGTCGTGCCCGAATCCGAGCTGCCGGGCAGGGGGTGGGACCGTCCCACCCCTTGCTTCTGCACGCACTCTGGATTCCGAACGGCGGGTAGCCCAGTCCGAGACGCTTTCGCAGTAACGCTCGAATCGACGTATGTGGAGACGCGCCGTGAGTGCGCGGCCGTAGCGGGACTGCCCGGCCTGATGCACCAGCCAACGAGGGGGTGGGACCGTCCCACCCCAAAGGTTTAGGCCAGGAGCTTCCGTATCGCGACGTCCAGATCCTTCCACCGACTTGCGGGCAGGGCGCCGGGCGGCAGTTCGAGGATGGTGCGCCCTTTCGCATCGCTTCGAATTTGGGCCGTACCCGCCTTGCCAAGGTCGACCTTCACGGGGGGGTGGGACGGTCCCACCCCCTTGTTGCGCAAGCACGCCGTGAGCGCGTCAAAGACCTCGCTCGCCGCCGGCCGCTCCGGCAGACGCCCAAGCTCACGGGCCGCGGCCATGACTTTGCCTTCATGCAACGCCAACGCCCGTTCCAGGTCGGCGATCCATCGGAACTGAATGCTCGTTGGCGAAGGAAACGCTGAGATCACCTCCTGCGGCAGCTTCGCGGCGCGCAAAGCCTTGCCTACATCGCTCACATCCCGACCGATCGCCGCGGCGAGCTTCGTGTTGGAGGAGAAGAGCCCTTCCTCCATGGCGCGCAGGTACATGCGACCTTGTTCCCAGGCAGAGAGGTTTTCTCGACCGCGGTTCTCGCGATCCATCTGCACGAAGAGGGCCGGGTCGTCGAGCTCCTGAACCACGGCGAGCACCGGCAGGCCCAGCTCAAGGCATGCACGGTGCCGTCGATGGCCAAACACGACCTCGTACCGCGGGCTCTCGCCGGCGTTGTTCGCAAGCGGCCGCACCTTGATCGGCTGAACGTTTCCGCCTGCGTCTTGGATCTCGCGCTTGAACAGCTCGAACACTTCGCCCTGGAACGAGTCCTCATGCCTGTTGGCCCAACGACTCAGAGCGATCGACCGTGGATCCAACGCCTGCGCGCCGCGCTCGCCGGTGAGTTTTTCGACCGTCGAAGTCAGCTCTTCGATGCGTTGCTCAAGGCGCGCCGATTCGAAAACGCTTGCCGTGAGCAGGCCAACTCCGGTCCGCCCGCGCGGCCGCTCGACAACCTCCGCCGGTGCGGCGACCTCAACGTCAGGGGAGGGTGCCTCTTGCCGGGAGGGCGGAAGCACGAAAGCGATGCCAGATCCCTTTTTCCGCGTCTCGTTGACCATGTCTTCAGCCTCCAACCTGGCGCCGCCAGAACGTACGGACCTGTGACTCGATCAGTTCGACGAACCGGTCATAAGCCTCGAAGGCCCGCTTGAACGTCCGCGTGCTGGCGTTCTCAGGCGCTGAGTCATAGACCGTGCCGAACTCAGCGCTGGCGGTGCTCGCCGCCGCCGTCTTCGGGATCTCTACCGGCAACACCTTGTCGGTGTATGCCGCTGCAATCCACTCGCGCACAAAGCTGCTCGAGATGTCCGAGGCTTCGACCTTCGCCAGCAGGATGTCGATGAAGGCGAACTCTTTCTTCCCACCCCGGTTGCGAATCAACTGGTTCGTCAGATCCGAGAACAGGTCCCAGAACTGTGCGCTCGAGGCGAAGTCGAGCGCGCTCGGAGGCAGCGGCATGATGATGCCGTCGGACGCCATCAGCGCGTTGATCGTCGTGTACGACAGGGCAGGGGGGGTGTCGATCACGATGACGTCGTACTCGAGCCTCGCCCTGTCGATGCCGAAGTTCAAGACGTTCCAGAACTCAAAGTTCGAGTCCTTGCTTTGCTTGGCCGGAAGAATGAACTCAGCCGAGAACAGGAAGGAGGCGGCGGCCACCAGGTCGATGCCATCCCAATAGGTCGGACGGATCGCATACGCAATCTCGGTCTGCTCGCCCGAAAACAGCGGCAGCACGGTCTCGTCCATCGACACTTCGGAGTCCGGCAACAAGCCGAACAAGGTCGTGAGGCTGCCCTGCGGATCGCAATCGATCACGAGCACCTTGTGTCCTCGCAGACTCAGCCCTTGGGCCAGCGTCAGGGCTGTCGTCGTCTTGGTGACCCCACCCTTGAAGTTGCCCACCGTGATGGTGATGGCCTCGGCCCCTTCCGGGCGCAATTCCGCCGCCCGCACGTCCTTGACCCAGGTCCGGACCTCAGCCAACGTGAACTCCCTGCGGTATCCGGTCTTGTTCAGGCGCCCCGAGGGCAGTTCACCCTTTCGAAGGCGATAGTCGACCTGGGCTTTGTCGAGACCGGTCAGGGCCATCAGCTGGGCCGAGCTGAACATCGGAGCCTTCTTGCGCGCGTTCGGTGCCAGCATCTGCCCGCGAACCTGCTCCACAATCGCCTTAACGCGGTCTGCCTGATCCACCAGGGCATCCAGCGTGATCGGACGCGACGCGTTGACCAGAGTATCCAAGCCGTCCTCCATTACGCAGCATTCACCGAATGCGCCGGATTCTAGCGATAGACGCAGGTTACGCAGAACCAAACGAGACTCGCGTCCTCGCAAAGCACTTGCGATGGAATTCCGGACGGTTTGGCTCTTCGATCGACCTCTGGGTGTCGAGTCTTCCAACAGTTTCAGCGGTTTCAAGACTTTGACGCCGAGAAAAATCATATAAATCAACGGCTTAGGTCAACAAGTGTCCGGCTAAGGCCGCGCACCCGTCCGGGTTTGTCGTGATGCCCGTCCGGGAAGACCAAGCTCTCTGTCCTGCTTTGGTCCGTCGCGTCCGGGAATGCCGGCTTGTGGGGAGCTTCGAGCCTGCGCTCTCTCCGATCGCGAGCCCGCCAGCGCAGTTGTCCGGGATTTCCGGCGTCCGAACTACCACGCCGAGCGGCGCCGGGGCCATGATCTGTCCGGGAAGGCCGGCCCTGCGCGTGTCCTGACTGTCCGGAAATCCATGGACAAGCGCCACGGCGAGTCGGGATGAACACTAAGTGCGGCTCCCGTACCGTCCAGGGTCCCTTGGACATATACTTTTTGGATGGAGAGGACCTCGTCACGGAAGAAGCTCGACGCAGCGCCGCCGGCCATCCTGAACAAGCCGGTGGTTGCGCTGGCGATCGTTCCTCTCAACCGAAGCCTTACGGTCACCGCACGCAAGGCCTACAACGTCATGCTGCACATTGCGCAGCGTGAGGGCGACACCGGCGACGCCGGCTTCAGCGCTCCCCTGAACGCGATCCTTCGAGGCTTCGGGTCGGGGAACAACATTTCGACCGATGCCAAGCGGTACATCGATCAGATGATGTCGACAAAGATCGAGTGGCGACCGCTCTCGGAAGGGGAGCAATTCCTGCTGCCCCTCGAAGAACCTGCCACGTCGGGCGGCTCGTCCCCGAAGCTGGACGGTCCGACCGACGAGATCCGATCGTTCCACATGCTCTCGGAGGTGCGCCTGTACAAGCGGGCAGGGGAGAACTGGGTGACCTGGTTCTACCCACCGACGATCAAGGAACAGATGCTGGGCCCGAACCGTTGGGCGAAGCTGGAGCTCGAGATGATTGCCCGGCTCAGCACCTACACGTCGGTCGCCCTCTACGAAATTTGCGCCCGTTATCGCGACAACCCCGGGGGCGTCACGTCGAAGCACCCATGCGACTGGTGGGTTCAGGTGCTCAAGGGATCCGAGGGCAACAAGCAGCGCGAGTGGCGCAAGTTCAAGAACGAGTTTGTTAACCCGGCGATCAAGGAGATCAACGAGGTCAGCGACATCGAGGTTGAGCTGCTCGAATACAAACAGGGCAGGGCGATCGCCGATGTGCAGTTCGGCGTCAGAAAGAAGGCCGCCAGTGCCATGCCCCACAAGCCGCAGCCCCCCGACGTCACGAACCTGCTGCACGCAGCGAGGCTCGGTGTACGCGAGGCCGATGTGGAAACCTTCACCGAGAAATACGGAGAGTCGGCGCTCACTTTGGCGCTTGCCGCCATGGAGCGGTTTGTTCAGGCCAATCCGAACAAGCCCATCGCGAATCCCGGTGCCTACCTCAAGGCGGTGCTCGCTGATCGCGATCGAGAGGGCGCGAAGGTGCCAGGGCAGGGTGGTTCGTCGGCCGCTCCGCCTGCAACTCCGCTGTCGGTCGGGCAGACCCTGAAGTCGCTAGTGGATGCCGGCTCGGAGCCAGTGCCCCAGGCGGGCAATCGGGCAGGGCGCCTGACGAGCGAGGCGGACGATCGCCAGGCCAAGAACCTGATCGCGGCACGTCGGATATTCGAAGCATTGGATCCGGCAGAGCAGGGGGTCTGGGTCAGGCGCTTGGCCGAGCATGCCTCCGGCAGCGGCTGGGCGACGCTCAACATCATGCGACGGCTGCAGGCCGGTCAGTGGCAATCGCCGCTCGTGACGGCCATGTTGATGCGCTTCTATGCCGAACAGACCTTCGGACCCAACTGGGCTTCAATGGACCTGGAGACAGAGCCCGTACCGCAGCCCTCGTAGTTGCGCCCCTCCCATGAGAGGCGATGACATCGCCAGCCGACCGAGCCGGGCGTGCGGGGCCTTCGTCTTGCCGCAGGGGGAGCGCGGGGGGAGGCCCAGGCGGCTCAGGCGAGCAAAGCGTTGGGCTAGGCCCGGGTGACCTTGCCTTAGCTGATCAGCTAATCAAGGCATTTATATCGTAAAGCGTTAGAATTTGCCGCACAGCTAATCAAGCTATTTATGAACGAGATCGTCGTCGATCAGCTCGCGGCTGCGCTGGCCAAGTGGAGTCCGCGCCTGCGTGTCGTCCGCTCGAGCTTCGAGGTGCCGGCGGCGACCACGGACCGGCGCGTCGATGCCCTGCTCGACTTGGAAGGCGGCTGGTGCCTCGCGGTCGAAGCGATCGGCGAGGGCTACCCCCGCGATGTCAGCGCGGCAGCCGACCACCTGGCGAACCTGCTGCCCGCGCTGCCAGAAGGCCCCGTCGAGCCCATCCCCCTCGTCGCGGCGCGATACATGACGGAGCCCTCGCGAGCCCTCCTGCGCGAGCGGGGCTTCGGCTACTTCGACTCGAGCAGCGGCAGCTTGCATCTGCAGCGCGGCGACCTGGTCGTCCATGTCGACCGGCCTGCACAGAAGCCTGCCAAGCGCGGTCGACCAGTGGACCCCTTCCTCGGCGCGCGCGAGCAAGTCGTCCTCGCGCTGCTGCTGTCCGACCAGGCCTGGACGACCGGGCAGGAGCTTGCCGCCACCAGCAGCACCTCCACCTTCACCGTCTCCACAACCCTAGACGAGTTGGAACGCCAGGACTGGATCGAGAGCAAGGGCACCGGCAAGCTCATGCAGCGGCGACTCGCCCGCCCAGGAGCCCTGCTGGATGCCTGGTCCGAGGCGTGGCGCGAGCGCATCGCCAAGGGGCGGGTGCCCCAGCGTCGCTACTACAAGTTCTCAAACCCGGTGTCGAAGCTCATGCAATGGGCGGCGGACAACCTCGAGGTGCTGGGCCTGGCCGACCGGACGGAGCGCCTGCCCTGGGCGTTCACCGGACCCGCCGCGGCGAACCTTGTCGCGCCCCACCTGACGGCCGTGAATGTCGTGGACATCATCGTGCCCCCCAAGACACTGGATCTGGTCGAGACTGCCCTCGAGCTCGAGCCGGTCGACCAAGGGCCCAACCTCGCGATCTCCGAGCGCGGCGGGGCGGCCTTGATGGCGCGTGGGCGCAGTCCGTCGCCGCAGCTCCACGTCGGCTGGATCGCCAACCCCTTCGTCCTCTACCTCGACTTGCAGGATGGTCGTGGCCGCAACAAGGAACTCGGCCAGCACCTGCGCGAAACCGTGCTGCACATTTGAGCCATGAGCGACAAACCCTCGACTGCTGAAGGCTACTCGCCGGCAACCACGCTGGCCTGCGAGCGCGCGCTCGTGACCTTGCTGCGCGGCCTCGGCACGCTGAAGCCTCACCTGCGGCTGATCGGCGGGCTCGTCCCGAGGTACCTGACTCCGGCTCGACCGCCCGACATACCGGAGCACGAGCGCCACGTCGACGTCCATCGTGCCGGCGGCGCGGCTCGATGCGCAACGCGCCAGGCTCACTACCCGGTGAGCTACAGCGTTCGGCCGCTCCAGCCGCCCAAGAGCACCTACTCGGTCTTCTTGACTTCCCTCTCGAGCGCGCCCAGACCCCCGAGGACCTGGATCTGGCCTAGGACGTGATCAAGGCGCTGCGCAAGGCCATCTACGGGCAGCTGGCGGTGACGCCGTGGAGCCTTGGAAAGACAGGAGATGGCAGTGGCTCCACCCGGCGGGCGTTGATCGCGCTGGCGAGCGCTACGGGATACTTCGCAGTGTTCGAGATCGGCGGGCCTACCAGCGTGCTGGTGCTGGCTGTGCGGCGCCAGCTTGAGCCTGACTGTCACTGACGCAGCACGGCGGCTGGGAGCTTGGGCGACCGTCCGAATGCAGCAGACTTCAGACCCCACACGAGAGAACCTGGGCCGTGGACCAAGCAACGCACAACAAGATCGTTTCCTTCATCTGGGGGATCGCCGACGATGTCCTGCGTGACCTGTTTCGTCGCGGCAAGTACCCCGACGTCATCCTGCCGATGTGTGTGCTGCGGCGCATGGATGCCGTGCTGGAGCCGACCAAGCAGGCCGTACTCGACACCAAGCAGATGCTGGACGATGCGCGCATCACCGAGCAGCGCGCCGCGCTGGCTGGCGCAGCTGGACAGGCCTTCTACAACACCTCGCGCTTTACGCTGCGAGACCTGAAGTCGCGTGGCAACCACCAGCAGTTGCTCGCCGACTTTGAGGACTACCTCGACGGCTTTTCACCCAACGTCCAGGACATTCTCGAGAACTTCAAGTTCCGCAACCAGCTGCCCACGTTGTCAAAGGCCGACGCGCTGGCCACGCTGATCAACAAGTTCCTCGATCCCGACATTGATCTCTCGCCGGCCGGCATCGACAACCACGCGATGGGCACGGTGTTCGAAGAGCTGGTGCGCAAGTTCAACGAGGACAACAACGAAGAGGCCGGCGAACACTGGACACCACGTGACGCCGTGCGGCTGATGGCGAATCTGGTGTTCCTGCCGGTCGAAGAGAAGCTCAAGTCCGGCACCTACCTGTTGTACGACGATGCCTGCGGCACCGGCGGCATGCTCACCGTGGCCGAGGAAACCCTCATAGCCATCGGCAACAAGCGCGGCCTGGACATCAAGTGCGGCCTCTACGGTCAGGAGATCAACCCCGAGACCTACGCGATCTGTAAGGCCGACATGCTGATCAAAGGGGAAGGCGAGAACGCCGACCACATCGTCGGCGGCGCCGAGTGGTCCACGCTAGCGCACGACGCGTTCCCAGGCCAGGAATTCGACTTCATGGTCGCCAACCCGCCCTACGGCAAGAGTTGGAAGAAAGACCTGGAGGCGATGGGCGGCAAGGACGGCATGCGCGACCCCCGCTTCAAGGTCATGCACGAAGGTGAGGAGCTGTCGCTCGTCACCCGCTCCAGCGATGGCCAGATGCTCTTCCTCGTCAACATGGCGTCGAAGATGAACCACAGCTCGGCCCTGGGCAGCCGCATCGCCGAGGTGCACAACGGGTCGTCGTTGTTCACTGGCGACGCCGGCCAGGGCGAGAGCAACATCCGCCGCTGGCTGATCGAGAACGACTGGGTCGAGGCCCTTGTCGCGCTGCCGCTCAACCTCTTCTACAACACCGGCATCGCCACCTACGTTTGGGTGCTGAGCAACCGCAAGCCGGCGCACCGCAAAGGGCAGGTTCAGCTGATCGACGCTAGCCAGTGGTTCAAGCCGCTGCGCAAGAACCTGGGCAAGAAAAACTGCGAGCTGGGCCCGGACGACATCGAGCGCATCTGCCGCACCTTCCTCAATTTCAAGGAAACGCCCGAGTCGAAGATCTTCCCCAACGCAGCCTTCGGATACTGGAAGGTCACGGTCGAGCGCCCGCTTCGGCTGCACAGCCAACTGTCATTGAAGGCCATCGAGACACTGCGCTTTGCCTCGGGCGATGAAGACCTTCGGGCCGCGCTTTTCGAGGAGTTCGGCGACGCGCTCTTCAACGATTTCGACGCAGTAGCGGACGCGCTCGACAAGCGCCTGGCCGACTGGGGCAGCGACGACGAAGGCGGCGACGACGAAGAGGATGCCGACACCAAGAAGAAGGGCCTGCCCGAGAAGAAGCGCAAGAAGCTACTCGACGCCAAGACCTGGGAGCGCGACGGCCGCCTTGTCGACGTGGCCTCCGCGCTGCGCGCATCGCTGGGCGACACGCTGTTCGAGGACCACAACGTCTTTCGCGATCTTGTCGACGGCGCGCTTAAGAAGGGCGGCACCAAACTGCCGGCCGCTGAGCTGAAACTCATCCTGAAGGCCGTGAGCTGGCGCGTCGAGACGGCGCCGCCCGTGATCGCCAAGGTGCACAAGCCAGGCAAGACGGCGGCCGACCCTATGCTCGGCCTGTATGACGCCGTGGTCGCCGGCAAGGCCTGCGTGGTCGAGTACGAGCCCGACAGCGACCTGCGCGACACCGAACAGGTGCCGCTGATGGAAGACGGCGGCATCGAAGCCTTCGTCCGGCGCGAGGTGTTGCCCTACACACGCGATGCTTGGGTCAACAACGACGCCACCAAGATCGGCTACGAGGTCAGCTTCACCCGCCACTTCTACAAGCCGCAGCCACTGCGCACGTTGGCGCAGATCAGCGCCGACATCTTGGCTGTCGAGAAGGAAGCCGAGGGACTGCTGGACGGGCTCCTGATGACGGATCCGACTCCGTGAAGAGGGACAAGCTCGCCATCAGCAAGCCAGGCGGGGCCGTGGCGCACAAGAGGCGCCAACGTACGTCGACGGCGGCAGCGGCGCCCGTGCTGGCAACAGACCTTACCGCCATCGATGAATCGGCCTTGCTCGCCGACTTGCGCGCCCTCATTGGGTCCGCACGGCAGCGCATCGCGACCGCAGCCTTCGCCACCCAGACCCTGCTGTGCTGGCACCTGGGGCGGCGGCTCTTGAGCGAGAACCTGCAAGGCGCGCGCGCTGAATACGGCAAGCAGATTCTCGTGACGGTGTCACGAGATTTGGCGGCGGAGTACGGCCGCGGTTTCAGCTACGCCGAACTGGCCCGCATGGTGCAGTTCGCCCAGGCGTTCCCCGACGAAGCGATTGTCGTGACGCTGTCACAACAATTGAGCTGGTCGCACTTTCATGCGCTGCTGCCGATCAAGGACCCGCTGGCACGCGACTTCTATGCAGAGATGTGCCGCATCGAGCGCTGGAACGTGCGCACCCTGCGCCAGAAGATCAGCGGCCTGCTGTTCGAGCGCACGGCACTGTCGAAGAAGCCGCCGGCCACGGTGGCCACCGAGATCGCCAGGCTGCGCGATGGGCAGATGAGCCCTGACCTGGTGTTCCGTGACCCCTACCTGCTCGACCTGCTGGGCCTGAAGGGCGCCTACAGCGAGCGCGACCTGGAAAGCGCCATCCTGCGAGAACTCGAAGGCGTGCTTCTTGAGCTGGGCGCCGGCTTCACCTTCGTGGCACGCCAAAAGCGCATGAGCGTCGGCAAGGACGACTTCCACCTCGACCTGCTGTTTTTCCACCGCCACCTGCGCTGCTTGGTCGCCGTCGAGCTGAAACTGGAGTCGTTCCAGCCCGCGCACGTCGGCCAGATGGAGTTCTACCTGCGCTGGCTGGACAAGCATGAACGCGCGCCAGGCGAAGCGGCACCCATTGGCCTGATCTTGTGCGCATCGGCCGACGCCGAGCAGGTGGAGTTGCTGCAGCTCGACGCCAAGTCGATCCGCGTCAGCGAATACCTCACCGACCTGCCGCCGCTGCCGCTGTTGCGCGAGCGCCTGCACCACGCCATCGAGCATGCGCGCGAAAGCGCGGCCCGCCGACTGTTCACCGACGAGGACCAATCATGAGCGATGGCGACGCAATCGCCGGCGGGCTGGATGCCCTGGTCGGGCAACTGCAGCGGCTGCAGCTACAGGCCGCAGAGCAATACCAGCCGGTGGTGGATGCGCTTGTGCGCGCCGGCAGCCGTGACGTGCAGCAGATCGAGCACACGCTTGATGGCCTGCTCGACTTTTGTGGTCACGAGCCGGTGCTGGAGATGTACAGGCGCTTGTGCCGCCACTACTGGGACATCGATCCGACAGCGACGGCCGACTACGTCAAGGCCTATCGCGAACGCTGGGATAGCGAGGAAGACGGAGGACAAGCGTGATCGCCGGGCTCAAGCCCTATGCCGAGTACAGTGACTCGTGTTCGCCGTGGCTTGGGCAAGTGCCGGCCCATTGGCGCACGGTTCGCAATGGCAGCCTGTTTGGCCAACGCAGCCAGACGGGTTTTGCTCAACTGCCGATCCTGGAGGTGTCACTGAAGACGGGCGTGCAAGTGCGCGCGTTCGGCAGCGCCAAGCGCAAGCAGGTCATGGCGGACCTCGCAAAGTACAAGCGTGCGGCGAAAGGCGACTTGGTCTACAACACGATGCGCATGTGGCAGGGCGCCCTGGGTGTATGCCCGGTCGATGGCTTGGTTAGCCCGGCGTATGTGGTGGCGCGGCCGTACGCGGGTGTCGAGCCGCAGTACTTCGCAGCGCTGTTTCGCACCGGCGATTACATGGCAGAAATCGACGCCGCGTCGCGCGGCATCGTAAAGGACCGAAACCGCCTCTACTGGGACCAGTTCAAGCAGATGCAATCGCCTTGCCCGCCGCCGGGAGAGCAGGTGGCCATCGTGCGATTTCTGGATTGGGCGAGCGGCCGGCTGGAGCGGGCGATCCGGGCAAAGCGCAAAGTGATCGCGCTGCTGACCGAGCAGAAGAAGGGGATCATCAAGCAGGCCGTCACGCTGGGCCTCGATGAAAATGTTGAACTCAAGTCAACGGGCATACCTTGGCTCGGAGACATTCCGAAGCACTGGGAAGTCTCAAGGGTCAAGAGTGAGTTCCGCTGCCTCAACACAATGCGCGCGCCACTCAATTCAGTAGAGCGAGGGCGGATGAGGTCGCGAACCTATGACTACTATGGCGCGTCCGGAGCAATCGACAAAGTTGACGATTTTTTGTTCGACGATGAACTACTACTGATCGCAGAAGATGGCGCCAATCTGGTGCTTCGCAATCTACCGCTGGCGATCATCGCCAGCGGAAAATTTTGGGTCAACAATCATGCTCACATCCTCAAGCCGCGACGCGGCAGCATTCGCTACTTGGCGCATTTGCTTGAGACTTTGAACTTCTGCCCTTGGATCACCGGAGCAGCGCAGCCAAAACTCACGCAGGATCGGCTACTAGCAATATCGATTGCGGTGCCACCGGGCGAAGAACAAATGGCGATAACGGCCGCTGCGGAGTTGCGCTGTCAGCCGCTCAATGATGCGCTCGCACGACTCGCACGCGAAGTCGAGTTGTTGCGTGAATACCGTACCCGCATCGTCGCCGACGTGGTGACCGGCAAGCTTGACGTGCGCGAAGCCGCAGCGACTCTGCCCGAGGCCGTAACAGCTGGCATCGAGGCCGAGCCTACTGACGAAGCTGACGACTCCGAACTCATCGACGAAGAGGCCACTGAAGCATGAACACTGACATCAGCGAGAAGGGACTCGAATCGCTGATCGTCCGGCACATGACTGGCGCCGATGGTCTTGCTGTCTTGGCCAACTCGGCGGCCAACACCGTGGCCGAGCCGCCCGCACCCTCCGGCGGCACCGGCTACTTCGCCGGCAGCCCCAAGGATTTCGACCGTGCCCACGCGCTGGACGTGGCCCAGCTCTTCGCCTTTCTGCGCGCCACGCAGCCAGAGGCCTTCAAGAAGCTGGGCATGGCCGATGCCAACGACGCCAAGGACATCAACCGCCTGAAGTTCCTGACCCGGCTGTCGGCCGAACTGGGCAAGCGCGGTGCCATCGATGTGCTGCGCAAAGGCATCGATCACCACCCGGCCGGCCACTTCGATCTGTTCTACGGCACGCCGTCCGAAGGCAATGCCAAGGCGGCCGCGCTGCATGCGCAAAACCGCTTCTCCATCACGCGCCAGCTGGCCTACAGCATGGACGAGACACGCCGGGCCCTGGACTTGGGCTTGTTCATCAACGGCCTGCCCATCGCCACATTCGAGCTGAAGAACAGCCTCACCAAGCAGACCGTTGAAGACGCGGTGGAGCAGTACCGGCGCGACCGCAACCCCCGCGAGCGGCTGTTCGAGTTCGGCCGCTGCGTCGTGCACTTTGCTGTGGACGATGCCGAGGTGCGCATGTGCACCGAGCTGAAAGGCAAGGCCTCGTGGTTCTTGCCCTTCAACAAGGGCCATGAAGACGGCGCCGGCAACCCGCCCAACCCGAACGGCCTGAAGACCGACTACCTCTGGAGGGAGATGCTCACGCCGGCCGGCCTAACCGACATCCTGGAGAACTACGCCCAGATTGTCGAGGTCAAGCACCCCAAGACCGGGAAGAAGAAGCGCACCCAGGTCTTCCCACGCTACCACCAGCTCGGCGTGGTGCGGCAGGCGCTGGCCGATGTGCGCGTGCACGGCGTGGGCCGGCGCTACTTGATCCAGCACTCGGCCGGCAGCGGCAAGTCGAACTCCATCGCCTGGCTGGCTCACCAACTCATCGGCGTGAAGACCGGTGGTGAAGAGGTCTTCGACTCGGTCATCGTCATCACGGACCGGCGCATCCTGGACGACCAGATCCAGAAGACGATCAAGCAGTTCATGCAGGTGGGCGCGACAGTGGGCCACGCCGAACGCTCCGGCGACTTGCGGCGCTTCATCGAGCAGGGAAAGAAGATCATCGTCACCACGGTGCAGAAGTTTCCGTGGGTGCTGGACGAGATCAGCGCCGTCGGCGACAAGCACTTCGCCATCGTCATCGACGAGGCGCATTCAGGGCAGGGCGGAAAGACGTCGGCGGCGATGGGCAAGGCGCTGGGGGAGGGCGTTGACACCGAAGCCGCCGGCGACGACGAGGAATGCGACGCTGAAGACGTGGTGAATGCAGCGCTGGAAGTGCGCATGGCCGCGCGCAAGATGTTGATGAACGCCAGCTACTTCGCCTTCACCGCCACGCCGAAAAACAAGACGCTGGAGATGTTCGGCGAGCCGCTGCCGGCCGACGCCGAAGGCAAGGTCAAGCATCGACCCTTCCACAACTACAGCATGAAGCAGGCGGTGCAGGAGCGCTTCATCCTGGACGTGCTGGAACACTACGTGCCGGTCGACAGCTACTACAAGCTGATCAAGAAGATCGAGGACGACCCGGAGTTCGACACCAAGAAGGCGAAGAAAAAGCTGCGCCGGTACGTGGAAAGCCACGACCACGCGATCCGCCTGAAGTCCGAGATCATGGTGGACCACTTCCACGAGCAGGTGCTGGCGGCCGGCAAGATTGGTGGGCAGGCGAGGGCGATGGTCGTGACCAGCGGCATCGAGCGCGCCATCCAGTACTTCCACGCGATGAAGGCCTACCTGGTGGAGCGCAAGAGCCCGTACCGGGCCACCGTTGCGTTCTCGGGCGAGCACGAGTACGACGGCGTCAAGGTCAGCGAGGCGTCGCTCAATGGCTTCCCAAGCAAAGACATCGCCGACAAGATTCAGGACGATCCTTACCGCTTCTTGATCTGCGCTGACAAGTTCCAGACCGGCTATGACGAGCCGCTGTTGCACACGATGTACGTGGACAAGGCGCTGTCCGGCGTGAAGGCCGTCCAGACGCTGTCGCGCTTGAATCGGGCGCATCCGCAGAAGCATGACTGCTTCGTGCTGGACTTCCAGAACAACAGCGAGACCATTACGCTCGCCTTTCAGGACTACTACCGCGCCACGCTGCTGGCTGAGGAAACCGACCCGAACAAGCTGCACGACTTGAAGGCTGCGCTGGACGGTGCGCAGGTGTACTCGCCCGACCAAGTGCAAGAGTTCGCTGCCCTTTTCCTGGCCGGCGCCGAGCGCGACCAGCTTGACCCAATCCTGGACTCGTGTGTGGCGGCGTACAAGGGCGCACTCGATGAAGACCAGCAAGTGGATTTCAAGGGCAAGGCCAAGGTGTTCTGCCGGACCTACGACTTCCTGGCCTCGGTGATGCCCGGTACCAACGTCGAATGGGAGAAGCTGTCGATCCTGCTGAACTTGTTGGTTTCCAAGCTGCCGGCGCCGAAGGAAGAAGACTTGGCCAAGGGCATCCTCGAAGCCATCGACATGGACAGCTACCGTGTCGAAAAGAAGGCACAGATGAAGATCGCTTTGGCCGATGCTGATGCCGAGATCGCGCCGGTGCCCACTGAAGGCGGCGGGCGGAAGCCCGAGCCTGAGTTGGACCGGTTGAGCAACATCCTCAAGACCTTCAACGACAACTTCGGCACGCTGTTCGCCGACACTGACCGCGTGGCCAAGCGCATCAGGGACGACATCGCGCCGAAGGTGGCTGCCGACAAGGCCTTCCAGAACGCCAGGGACAACACGCCCCACACCGCGCGCATGGCCCACGACCAGGCGCTGGGCAAGGTGATGCAGATCCTGTTGAAGGACGACACGCAGGTCTACAAGCAGTTCGTCGAGAACGAATCGTTCAGGCGGTTTGTCGGGGACATGGTGTACCAATTGACGAACCAAGGGCCATCGCAGCCTGGGAGTTCTCCAGCGGTCTGATGTCGTAGCGGGTCCCCTATCGGTCAGTTCGGCGTCGCACGCGAGCCACGCCATCGCCACGGGCATGGTTGCATGGGTCCACCTCGACATGGTGGACGCCATCGTGCTCAATCGCGGCGCTCAACTCAACAGGGTACTGAGGCCAACTGAGGCCACGCTTACGGCGTACGACCCGGTCAGCTTCATGAAGAAGCCAGCGCCGGTAAGGGCTCCACCGAAGAAGTGAGTGGGCCTGGAGCAGGCGCTATGGCGCTATCTAGAGGCAGTCGCATGCGCACTCAAAAGCGGGTCCAATTCAGCATCGTCCCCCCGTTGTCAGCGGCCACGCCCAATGGATCTCTACTGCTTTTGCCCAGCCGGCTCCGCCGCGTGGAGCATGGCGCGCGCCGTCAGTGCCATATCGAGCGACTGAATTGCCCCGCTTCGGGCGCCGGCACCCTCTACGAGCATGCGAGCAATGGCACCATAGGCTGTCGACTCAGCGGCCGTTCGAGGGGCCCCTGAAACCCTCGGCGCAGCGCCAGGCGGTGTCGATCCTGGCCAACTTGTACGCCTTCCTGGTCGAGCAGAACTACTTGATGGGCAACCCGTGGCGGGCGGTGACGCCGCCGCGCGTGGCCGGGCCCAGCATCGACGTCGGGCGCAGCCTCACGCAGGCGCAGTGGCAGTTTGCGGAAGAGCTGGCGGCCGAGGATGCGGCTGACGCGCTGGATGACGCGTCACAGCTCGCGGGGGAGGGCGGGGCGCTGGGGCCGCAAGCGCTGCTGGCGCTGCGGCTGCAGTTCACGCTGGAGCTGCTGTACGCGACCGGGCTGCGGCGCGAGGAGGCGGTGGCGGCCAGGGTCGATGACCTGCGGTACGTGAGGTTTCCGGTGGCCGAGGGTGAGCCGGTCCAGGGGTGGGTGTTGCACGTGCTGGGAAAGGGCCAGAAGCTGCGGGAGGTGCCGGTGCCGGTGCCGGTGCCGGACCCGGTGGTCGAGCGGCTGAAAGCGTACCTGGCGGCCCGCGGGCTGCATCCGGAGCCGGACGACGTGGGCAACCGGGGAGCGTACCTGCTGGGCAGGCACGAGGACCTGGTGGGTTAGGCTGGTGGGCAGGTGGCCGAGCGCGCCGTCGGCTTGAGCGTCGCGGTGCGGCAGGCGCGGCCGGCGGACCCGCGGGACCCGCGGGAAGGGATCGGCGCCGAGGCGCTGTACGCGCACCTGAAGCGGTTCTTCGAGCGCTGCGCGAGGAAGCTGCGGCGGTCCGACGATGTGCAAGGTGCGGAGCGGTTCGCGAAGGCCAGCACCCCCTGGCTGCGGCACACCCACGCGAGCCATGCCATCGCCACGGGCATGCCGCTGGAGATCGCGCATGCAGCGGCAGCTCGAGGCGCTGAAGCACTGTGCCACCGCGGGCCGGCGCTGACGGCAGACGTGAAATGCGCGCGTGGCCGCTCAGCGCGTTCTCGGTGTGAGAACGTCAGATTTTTGACATCGGTCGGCGATCGATTGTCGGGTTTCGATCTTCTGTTCCGTTTTAGCTTTACAGCAGGCCAACTTCCGGGGCGAAAGCCATCGGGCGGCCGAGCTGGACTTCGCTTCAACCAGGGAGGTGGGTGGTCGAGATAGAAAATACTGTATTGACATACAGTATCGTTGGTACGATATTCGTACCATCGCTGTTCGAGCATCGAACCATAGAGGCCCTGATGATGGAAGAAAAACGCGAACAGATCATTGCAGCGCTCGAGGCATTCTGGGCTGGGCAGACGCTGTGCGCCGAAGGCGGTGACACCGTTGACGACCTGGTTGCAGCGATGGACTCGTTCACCGCCTCGGATGCACTGGAAGAAGTTGAGGACATCGTCGACATGGAACTGCCCACCGGCGAGGTGATCCGGCGCGGTGGCTACGAGAGCAAGGACCAGTTCGTCAACGAGCTAACTCAAAGCGTCCTGGACTACGTCGCGGAGCACCGGAAATGAACGCCGACGACACCGATGCGCGGCGTGCGGAGATGGGGAAACGGTTGCGCGAAGCGCGCGAGTACCTGAACTTTTCACAAGACGAGGTCGCTACTGCGCTAGGACTCTCGCGGCCGTCGGTTACCAACATGGAGTCAGGCAGCCGCAAGGTCGACTCGCTCGAACTGGACAAGCTGGCGCGCCTCTACGGTCGCAGCGTCAACTACCTTCTCACCGGCGAAGAGGAATTCAAAGCTAATGAGAAGGTCGCGTTCGCTGCCCGCGCCCTTCGCGGCCTGAGCGGGCGCGATCTCGAAGAGGTCACGAAGTTCGCCAACTACCTGCGCAACTCCGGCAGGCCGAACACGAGAAAGGGCAGGTGATGGCGAACCTCAGGCAGCGGCTGTTGGACGCCTCGAAGAAGGCTACGCAAGTGCTCAGCGACGCGGGGACGGCCGCTCGCATCCAGAGCGGCTTCTCGCGGATTGATCCGATGCTTCTGGCTCAGGAACAAGATGTTCCAGTCATGCTGACGGAGCAGTTCGACAAATTGCTCGGAGCATTCCTGCGTGAAGGGCGCGCCGGCATCATCGTGAATTCAGATCGTCCTATCGGGATGATGCACATGACGTGTGCGCACGAGCTTGGCCACTATTTCCTTGGCCACGTGTCCACCCACGACGAGCACATCGACTACGGCGACATGGACTCCGTTACGGAGCAGGAGGCGAATCAGTTCGCCTATCAGCTGATGGCGCCGATGTGGCTGGTGGTGCGCACCGTCAAAGCCAAGGGTTGGGGAAAGACGAATCTGCTTCAGCCTGCAGTCGTCTATCAACTTTCGCTCCGGCTCGGCATCAGCTTTACGGCGATGGCCTGGGCGCTCGCCCGGCTCAAGCTGGTCACGCCTGCGCAGGCCAGCACGCTCTGCGTGGCCAAGCCTAAGGCGCTCAAGAACGATATGTTGCCGCCAGGCGTCGCTCTCGGGAAGAACGCCGACGTCTGGGTGCTGGACTCGCGCGACAAGGACTGGATCATCGAGCCGCGTAGTACCGATCGCTTCCTGTTGAACTTGCCGAGCCACGCGACAGCGGGCTACCTCTGGTCTGCGGACGAACTGGCTGGAGAAGGATTCACGCTCAGCCCTATTCTTGTGGACGCGCGCGAGCAAAAGCGCGAGGGCCCGCCGTTGGTGGGCGGCGGCGGCGAAGACAGCTACTTCTTGGCTGGTCCCGCGGTTGAGCAGCAGGGTGGAAGTGTCTCTGAGTTTCACCTCCGCGAGACGCGCCCGTGGGTCGCCAACGACGAAGCGGCAACGGAGCTCGCGCTGAAGATGCAGTTCGAAACGGTTGAAGAAGGTCTGAGCGACAGCACCCGCCTCCGGGAGATTCAGCCGTAATGATCTCCTCCGTCATCGACCTCTCCGTCACCTTGGGTGCTGCACGGCACCAGGGGCAGCGACTGACCTGCTTGGCATTCGCGGTGTCCGATGTGAACCGTCGGCTAGCGCCGGCGCCCGACGAACTTAGCGCTGAATTCCTTTATCAGCACGCTGGCGCAATCACTCCCGGATGGGCGGCTGGTGGCGCGCTCTACTTGTCGCCAACACTGACGGTCGCTGGCAAGCCGGGTCAACCACTCGAGGCAGACTTCCCCTATCAGGCGGCGAGCAACGCAACGGTGGCTGTGCCAGCCCAACCTGCGGGCGCGAAGATGTACAGCAGCGGTGTGCGCGAGATCAAGCGGACGTCGGACGTGGTGGCTGCCGAGCTTCAGGCCGGACACGTGGTTGGCTTGATCATCGAGAGCACGGCTACCTTGATGGCGCCCGTCAACGGCATCGTTGCGTTCACGCCAATGATCCTTCCTGGTCGAGCGCACGCTGTAGTGGCGGTAGGGCTTGGCGAGACTGCCGGCGGTGCCCAGTACGTGCGTGTGCGAAACAGTTGGGGAGCGAAGTGGGGCGACCAAGGCCACGCTTGGTTGCCTATCGAATACATCGACCTGCACACTCTGCAGGCATTCGGGAGGTAGAGATGGGGAAAGTGTTCGCTGAAGACCGCATCGTGCCGACGTGGCTTGCTGCGGCCAGGTACCTGCTGGAGAACGGCCGGCGCGCACGCAACCTCGTTCTCGAGATCGAACATCCGCGCTTGCTCACCGACGAAGACAGGCGTGCGATTGCTTCCGTGGATGGGGCACTCCGTCAGAACTGCGACCTGAGCGTCTTGACGGTGGCGGGCACCCTCTTTCCGCAGGGGCTGTATCGCAAGCATGGAGCCGATGGTCTCGCCGAGCGCTATCTGAAAATCATGGAGCGCGCGAAGAAGAAGGGAACGTGGGGCACGTATGCGATGCGCATGATGGAGCGGCGCGGCCGCAAGCCAGGCATCACATTCAACCCACTTGAGCAGGTCATCTTCAAGCTTCGGCGGGCCTCAGCCCAAGGTGACGGAAACGCGTACGAGTCCGTCTACGAGATGGGCGTGCATGTGGCTGAGGATCTCGACGGCGAGCCGTTGCTCGCGGCATGCGAGCTACCGACCTTCGATTCGGCGCTCGATGGGGGCAAGGTCTCCAACATGCCTTGTTTGAGCCACCTGACCTTCAAGCTCACTGATGCGAAGTCAGTCGATCTGACGGCGATCTATCGCTCGCACTACTACGCGCAACGCGCGCTCGGCAACCTGATCGGCCTCACGCATCTGCTGACCTTCGTCGCGGAGCAGGCCGGTATCGAAGCCGGCCGCCTGACCTGCATCTCGACGGACGCGAACCTCGACTTTGAGAATTGGGGCGGCGCACCCGCCGGAAGAGCGCTCTTGAGCGAGCTCGAGCCTAGAACAACAGCGGCTGCGACGCCAAGCGCGGTGTGATCTTCGTCAGGTTGTAGAGACGGCAGACTCCCGCGCGGAACTCGGTGGTACCGCCGTAGCTGGGGTGGCGCACGCACTCGACGCGCGCACCGAACTGCGTGGCGTAGCCAGCTGCGTCCTGGCCGATCGCAATGATTCGGTCGATGTGCAGCATCTGCACAAGCTCGCTGTTGAGCTCATCGACCGTGCACCGCTCCTTGCTGGTGAACTTGCGATTCGTAAACGGCTGGTCCGGCTCGTGCGGATGAAACGGGAAGACATTCCAAAGCAGCGGAGGAATGTCCAACTGTGACAGTGCGCCCCAAATCTCTGCGGCCGTCCGTTCAGCCACGACCTCGCCGCGAGTCGTCTTCGTCACGTCTGTGCCTGGGTAGAAGCGCGAGAAGAGCGGTAGATGCGCCTCGTCGGTGAGCGCCAGGCCCGTACGCCGGCCACCACGGTAACCGAGGTCGCGCCCCATCCAGATCGTCTCCGACCCGAGAGCCATGATGGCCTCAAGGTACGTGCGCAGCGCGCGGCGGCGCAGGGCCGGCGCGTTGGCGCGATCGTGAACGTCGCACTGATCGGCGTAAGGATTGAAGACGTTGGGCAGGCGAATCGTCGCCATGGCCTGGGCGAAGGATGCGGGCGTCATGCGTGTCGAGCTTGCAGTTTTAGAAGAGCGAGAGGGTCTGGCTCGAGAGCTGGGGAGCAACGTCGGGTACGTGGGGCTGGGAAGCGTCGCCTGCCATCTCGGCTTTGAGCTTGCGCGCCGCGATCAGCATCTGGGTCTTCCGCGATGCGACGGCGCCGGCGACCAAGGCGCGCTCGCGCATATCGGTCGTGACGTCGTAGTGCGGGTACGAGGCGCGATCCTGGAACCAGCTGCGGCGAAGCCCGATGCGCGCAGCGAAGGCGTGCAACTCCTCGAGCGAGTCTGCCACCACGTGGCACCACAGCTTGCCGCGCCACCTGATTCGTTCGTTGTCCACGTACACAGCCATTGTGCCTCCTGACTCAAAATAGCACATAATGTGCAAAATGGCAAGGAAGATCAAGCCTGAATTCGCACAAGAGCTTGGCTCCAGACTGAGGGGCGCGCGGCTCGGTCTGGGCATGACTCTTACTCAGGTGGCTGCAGCCTGTGGAGGTGACCATACACGGGTGTCGAAAATCGAGCGCGGCCAGTTCGCCACAGTGAACACATATGTGCAAGCGATTTGCAAAGAAGTGCATGTCGACCCCGACTGTACTGACGACGCCAGCCCGCAAGCGCTCCACGCCAAACTGGAGCAGCTGATACGTCGAAAGCCCTCAACCGCACCAGCCCTTCGCGCCGTTTTCGACGCGCTCGATCGCATGGCGAACTAGCAGCATCGGCGCCGCGATTGCCGCTCGCATTCCCGGCCCATTCCATTCAGAATGGGCTCTGCAGCCCGGTAGACGGAGACATCACGCAACGGGCAGCGCACGCCACTTTGAACAGGGAGGAGCTCATGGCGCAAGCCACTCAGGTCAATGACAGGCCGCACACGCCGCTTGTGTCCTATGCGGTAAAGGCGCTCAAGACGAACCAGCTGGATGGCGAACACGCTCGAGACCAGCTGCGATTCGGGCTGTTCGGCGAAATCGGCGGCTTGCTCTCGCTGGTGAAGAAGGAGCATCGCGATCTCGAGCCAGCTGAGCACAACGCGATCACCGAGGAAATCGGCGATGCGCTTTGGTATTTGGCCAACGTCGCCCATCAGTACGGCACAAGCCTGCAGGAGGCTGGCATTGCGGCGATGCACGAGCTTCAGCGAGACCTGAGCATCCAACGCGAGGTGCCGGAGGAAGTCGCGTTCGAAGAATTCGACGCGCTGCTACAGCTCTCGAAGGTCAAGCTCACGGAGCCGAACAAGCTGACTTGCATGCGGCAGCTTGCGGCGCACGCGGGTCAACTGCTCAGTTCCGCGTCGAGCGAGACGGACTTGCTCTCCGAGGCGCCGCAACGCTTGCTTGGGAGACTGCTAGCCGATCTGGCGATGGTGGCTGCTCATTTTGGGCAGCAACTGAAGGACATCGCGGACTCGAACATAAGGAAGATCCAGTCGCGCTGGCCCGAAGAGGGCGCAATGCACCTGCCACTGTTCGATGAAGGGGGCATGGAGATCGAGCAATTCCCACGCGAGTTCGACATGCACTACACCGAGGTGGTTCCAAGCAACGGTGGGGACCCCTACGCCATCCAGCGTCTGCGTGGAATCAATATCGGCGATCGGCTCACCGACAATCGCGCCGATCCTGACGGGTACCGTTTCCACGACGTATTCCATCTGGCGTACATGACGCACTTGGGATGGTCGCCGGTGATGCGCTCCCTCTTCAAGGTCAAGCGCAAGAGCAACCCGAAGACGGATCAGAACGAAGATGGCGCTCGCGCCGGCATCATCGAGGAGGCCATCTCGACGCTGATCTTCAACCATGCGCGAGCGCGTAGCTTCTTCGCGGACAAAAAGCCGGGCCGCCTGAACTACGACCTCCTCAAGGAGGTGCACAACATGGTCAGTGGCTACGAGGTCGAACGTTGTCCATTGTGGCAGTGGGAGTTGGCAATCCTGGATGGGTTCGCTGTGTTCCGCGAGCTGAGAAAGCATGGCGGTGGCATCGTCAGCGTCAACCTCAAGACGCGGAAGCTGACGTTCGCCCAGGGCGAGCGGATCTTCGAGCCGTCGCCGCCGCCGGTGGCCCGGGAGCCGTTCGTTGGCGCGCTGCCGCCGCCTGGTCTGTAAGCTCGGCTCCGAGCAGTCTGCAGATGCGCGCCGGTATGCGCTTCAAGTGGGCATCTTGCTGAGCGGTCCCGGGTGTCGACCTCGCGGCCACTCGGGTGCAGTTGGCCAACCAGCTGCGCAGCCTGCTGCAACGTTCTGGCCGGGCGCCGCGGTAGCTCCAGCGTGTATCCTGTCGTAACACATGAAGGGGCGGGCAATGGACAAGCGGCTAACGATTCTGTGGTCACTCGTTGCCGTGACGCCCCTGGCCGCCGCGCACTCGGGCGGCACTGACAAGAACGGGTGCCACACCAACAGGTCGACGGGCCAGTTCCACTGCCACACCCCGCCACCGCCACCGCCACCCCCGCCTCCGCCCCCGCCGGCTCCGGCTCCGGCTCCAAACAAGCCGCCGAGCGTGCAACTCACGAGCCCGGTGACGGGATCGCACTTCCCTTCCTCTGGTGAGATTTCGGTTGCGGTGAGTGCCTCAGACCCGGACGGATACGTCACGCGGATCACGTTCTACCGCGGCACCACGATGCTCGGAGACGACACCACATCCCCGTTCTCGTTCGTGTGGCGCAATCCGGCCGCCGGAACGCACAGTCTGACCGCTGTGGCCACGGACAACGCGGGCGCGACGACAAGATCGTCAGCGGTCTCGGTCACAGTCGCTGCGCCACCAGCTCCGCCCCCGCCGCCTGCTCCCCCGCCACCTCCAGCAGGCCCCCCTGAAGTGGCTGTGAAGCCACCTGCCCCTTCGTCTGCGTGCTCGACAGTGAGCGTGGTCTCGGTGGTCGACGGGGACACGCTTCGCGTCCGATCAGGAGGTGGTCAGATCGAGAGCGTCCGGCTCAATCAGGTCGATGCCCCAGAACGCAGCCAGACTTTCGGACCTGAAGCAGCGGCATGTCTGGCGCGCTTGGTGGCGATTGGGCCGATCTCGATCTGTCGCGATGGGCGCGACAAGTACGGCCGCACGGTTGCGAGCGTGACGGCCTATGGCAACAACGTGGCCGAGCGGATGATCGCCGAGGGGTGCGCTTGGGCATATACCAAGTACCTGGAGGCGAACAGCTTTCTCCCGTCCCTAGAGCAGGCCGCGAGGCAAGCGCGTCGCGGCCTATGGGCCCTGGACGCGGTGGAGCCCTGGCTATACAGATCAGGCAGGGCTCCTGTCACGTACAGCCCCACGACGAACCAGTGGGCGGTCGCAATCCACGCGTCAAACCGAGGGACGGTCTTTGATCGCGTCTTTGACTGGGCCGAACACCAGTACCCTGACCTGCTGGTGGGTGGGACCACGAATCAGGCGCTTGGCGACGGAACCATCTATCGGTGCTACGCGAACAACTTCTGCATCGGCTATCGAGATGGCATCTTCCTAACCTACGATGGGCGCGTCATGAGCCAAGTCGGCACCGAAGCGCAGTTGCTACCGCAGGCTGAGGCCCAGGGCTTTTAGCTGGTCCCCGACAAGGCTCGTCTCCACCTTTGAGGGATTCTCACTGGTGCGCTCGCGTGGGGATCCGGCTTGGATCCTCAAGTGAGTGGCTTGAGGCTAGGCGCACTCGATAGAAAGTCGCTCCGTGGGTCCGCATTGACTCCGGTGTTCAGCATCGACGCCAGTCCATTGACGTCGGCGATGGTGAGCATAGGTTCCGAACTCGCTGAAGACCGCGCGGCGTCCAGAGCCGCCGCCTTGGTCCCGGAGTTCAGTCATGTGAGGGACAAGCCGGCGGACAACCGGCAGGGCAACGCGCGCAGCGAGCAACGGCGCGAGCTATGACGGAGGCTGGCTCCGCCAACAGACATTTAACGCTCACGTTGTGGGGTATGCGAACCGCCGGGGGGATACTTGCCATGGAAAGACTCACGCGATGTGGTCATGGCCCGCCAACCCTTGCCAAACGGTGGGTGGCAACCCCAAGGCGAGTTGGCGAACCGGCCACAAGGAGCCGGCTGGCCCGAAGAACTGAACCACACCGGCTTTCGAGGAGGCCTGTTGGCTTGAGTCAAACCGTGTTGGCCTGACCGTCAAGATGGCTGTTTGGCTGTTGGGGGATTCTCCTTCTATCAGCCCCCCGCAGGGGCCGCCGGAGGCCCCCCCGGTTGGGCCATGTACTCATGGTTCAACCCTCCCGCGATGTGGCCATCTGGCGTGGCGGGTTCGTCGCCCGGGCCTGGCCTTGTTGCCGCCAGTAGTTCGCCTCGGCCTCGGCCGGCGGGATGTAGCCGATGGGCTCGAGCAGGCGATGGTGGTTGAACCACGAGACCCACTCCAGCGTGGCCAGTTCGACCGCCTCGCGCGTCTTCCAGGGCCCGCGCCGATGGATGATCTCGGCCTTGTACAGCCCGTTGATGGTCTCGGCCAGCGCGTTGTCGTAGCTGTCGCCAGTGCTGCCAACGGAGGGCTCGATGCCGGCCTCCGACAGCCGCTCACTATAGCGAATAGACACGTATTGCGAGCCGCGGTCGCTGTGGTGCACCAGGGCGCCTTCACGCTCGTGCCGACGCGCGTACAAGGCTTGCTCCAGGGCATCGAGCACGAAGTCGGTTTGCATCGAACTGCTGACCCGCCAGCCCACGATGTATCGCGCGAAGACATCGATGACGAAGGCGACGTAGACGAAGCCCTGCCAGGTCGAGACATAGGTGAAGTCCGCCACCCACAGCTGGTTGGGGCGATCCGCCTTGAACTGCCGGTTCACCCGATCCAGCGGACACGCCGCCTTGGCATCCGGCACGGTGGTGCGCACCGCCTTGCCTCGGCGCGCACCACGCAGCCCGCGCAGCCGCATCAGCCGTTCGACGGTGCAGCGCGCCACGGCCATGCCGTCGCGCCGCAGCTGGCGCCAGACCTTGTCGGCGCCGTAGACCTGCAGGTTTTGGTCGTACACCCGCTGCACCTGGGGAAGCAGTTGAGCATCGCGCTGGGCTCGCTCGGGCAGCAGCGCGGGATCGCGTTGGCGCGCCGCATGACGCCGATACGCCGACGGGGCGACCTGCAGCGCGCGGCAGATCGGCTCAACCCCGCAACGAGCGCGGTGCTCGTCGATGAAGGCGTTCACTTCTTGAACTGGCGGTCGAGCTCCGCCTGGGCGAAATACGCGCTGGCCAGCTTCAGGATCTCGTTGGTCTTGCGCAGCTCGCGGACCTCGCGCTCCAGATCCCTGATGCGCTGCTGCTCGGCCGTCGTCGCGCCGGGCCGTACACCGCTGTCACGCTCGCCTTGCCGGACCCATTTGCGCAGCGTCTCGGCCGTGCAGCCGATCTTGCCGGCGATCGACTCGATCGCCGCCCACTGCGACGGGTACTGGTCCTTGGCGTCGAAGACCATGCGCACCGCGCGCTCGATCACCTCGGGGGAAAACTTCGGGGACTTCCTCATGTTGGCTCCATTCTCTAGCGAAGGAGCCTCCTCAAAATCCGGGGCGGTTCAAACTCCCGCCCGACACTCGCCCGTCCCGAGGAAGGGGAACATCATGGACACGCCCGAGTCAGCGCTGCAGGTCGTAGCGCGAGATCCCATCATCTGGCGGGATCAGCTCCAGTTGGTGCTCGGCGTGAGTGGCAACACGGTGCGGCGCTGGCTCATCGCGAACAAGTAGCCCAAGCCTGACATCTATCCGACGCGGCAGACGAAGGCGCGCGAGGCGAAATCCGGGTGCCTCCGCAGACACGCCTCACACTTCCAAGGGTTGACATTTCTGATTTCGCACGGAAGCATCCGTCGCCGCCGGCCTCCATGCCGGCTGGGGATCACGATGGCTTCAACCCTGTTGTTTGTCCACGGCACCGGCGTTCGGGGAACGGCGCTTGCGGCAACGCTTGACCTGTTGCGCAAACAGGCAGCGGAGTTCCTGCCCGGCTGGAAGATCGAGGCCTGCAACTGGGGAGATGCCTTCGGTGCCGCGCCCAACCGTCGGGGCGCGTCGGTCCACGGTTATGCGGCAAGCGGCGACCCGTCGGCGCGACTCGCCGCGCAGGAAAGGGCGCGCTGGATCCTCCTCGCGGACGACCCGCTGATCGAGTTGAGGCTGGCGCCCGCGCCGAACTTCATAGGCCCCAAGCCCGGTCTGAAGGTCTGGGATCGCCTGCCAGCGCTGCGCGACCATCCCGATGTGCTGGCGCTGCTCGCGGACGTGGTGCCGCCTGGCCAGTGGCAGGTGCTGGTTGACGAGATCCTCGGCGACGCGGCCTGGCAACTGGTGATTCAGGGACTGACATTGACGCCGCCGGCGGCAAGTCCGCTGGTGGCGCGAGCCCTGGTGGTTGCGCTGCAGGTGGCGCTGCGGGAGCAAGGCCTGCCAGCGATCGGCGTGACCGTGCGCGACAAGCTCGCCGCGCTGCTGCAGTCGCCTCTCGGAGGACCGCCGGCACCGGGTGTCGTCGACTGGCTCTTGGGGCGCCTCACCGCATATGGGCGGGAGCATCGCGGCCAGATCACTGATGTCACGAGCCCGGCCGTCGGCGACATCCTGCGCTACCAGGCGCGGGGCGAGTCGGTGCGGGGGCTCATCGGTCATCGGGTGAAGGAGACCGGGGCGCGTGTGGTGCTGGCGCACAGCCTGGGCGGGATCGCTGCCGTCGACTGGCTCGCGATGGATGCCCGTCCGGTGGACGCTCTCGTGACGGTCGGTTCGCAGTCCGCGTACTTCTACGAAATCGACGCGCTGGCCTCGCTGCCGCTTGGCACGCCCATGCCAGGGTACTTTCCGCAGCGGTGGCTCAATGTCTACGATCCGAGCGACCTGCTGGGCTACCCGGCCGGCGGGATCTTCAGGGGAGCGGTCGAGGACCTCGTCGTCGACAACGGTGAGCCGTTCCCGGAGTCTCACAGCGCGTACTTCCGCAACCGCCACCAGTTCTGGCCGGCGTTGGCCGATTTCCTGAAGCAGGTCTGAACAACCGTGATGGGATTCAGTGCTCACGGTGACTGTGGCGTAGCGGCACGCTTGCGCGCGTGCGGACCGCTGCCCTTTGCACCGATCACCTCGGTGCATGGGTATGAATGTGGATACGGGCCGGGTCCGGTGCGCCGTTCCCGTTCCGGGGGCTGAGCGTGCCCGGCGTCCTGGCCTGGATCGTCGCTGTCGAGCGTCACTACTCACGCCTCGACAGAGAGGGCAGGAGGATCCCGAACCCGCTCGACTTCGAGGCGCCCATTTCGAGGCGCGCCCTGGATTGGGTGGAGTGGCTCGTGGCGGAGCGGCCCGGGACGCAGCTGGTACTCAACCTGGCACTCGATGAGGGCAGCGCGGAGCGCGAGCGCCTGGAGAAGCTTCGCGGGCGCGTGCTCAATGCCGCCAGTGCGCACCTGGCCGACGCGAGTGCACTGGACGACGCCGTCGACTGCATCGAGGCGGCTGCACCTGACACCTTGCTGATCGTGTGGCGCGGCCATGGTGTCATTCACGGTCGCGAACGTTACCTGCTTCACGCTGGGTCGCGCGGCTACGAAGGCCCGCGGACCTGGGATCTCGACTCACTGCTGAAGCGGCTGCGCAGCGGCCAGGCACCGACGCTGCAGATCGGATTCATCGACGCCTGCGCCGACGTCGTTGCCCAGGCACCGCAGACCGAGACGCTTGCAGGGACTGGCGACGCCACCTGCGACCAGTTCTACTACTTCGCTGCCAGCGTGGCCGCGCAGGCGTCGATGAGCGACGAACTGCCGACACTCACCTCAGTAGCGCTCGAGGCGATGATGCCGCTGGCCTGGGACCCGGCGCGTGGGCCGAGCCGCGACGAGTTGCATGCCAGGCTCATGCCCCTCATGAAAGCGCTGGACTCGCGGCCAGTTGCATGGCACTGGACGCAAGGATCCGGTGAGAGTTGGTCAGGTGCCGCCGTCGATGCGCTTTCGGTGGCGGATCTGCGGCGCTGCCTTCGTCGCACCGGGTTGCCGGGAGCCTTCTTCGAGCGCCTCTGGCACGACTTTCGGCCGATCGGCCTGACCTCGACAAAGCTCGCGACCGCGATCCTCAACGGCACCCTTCCGACGCTCGTCGATGACTGGCGCGCTCGTGCCCCTGACCACGCCGATCTCTTCCAGGAGTCATGGAACGATGTCAGCCGCGTCATGCCCTGGGTCGCACCGCTGTACCGGCTCGGGCTCGGGCTGACGCACTGGGCCGGGATTGCGCAGGTGCTTGCGGCCGAGCGAGCCAGCGGTGCGACGCCAAGGTTCACCGATCTGGCCGAGTTGCTGCTGTGGGTCGTTGAGGGCATGTACGGTCCTGGCGCTGATGGCATGCCGCGCGCCGAGCGCGCCCTGCTCACGTTGATGGTGCTGGCCCTCAAGGAGGCCCGTCGCCTGGGGGGTGGGACGGGCGCGGACGCACTGGAAGGTGCCTTGCGCGCCGATGCTGCGTTGGGGCCGCGCCTGGCAGCGATTGGGCCGCAGGCCGCGCTGCCACCGCGACCGCCGGTACTGATCGTGATGCTGCGTGGCGGCGAGTCGACCAGGGAACCCTCCATCGAGCGCTGGTGGGTGCAAAGCAACGGGGTGCTTGAGCCCGGCACCTACATGCCCGCTCCCGGACGGCTCGGCCAGTCGCTTGCGAGACTCATCGAGAGTGTGCAGAAGGGGCAAGTTCGATTACTGCGGGTCGAGCTGTTGGCGCCGAGACCGTTGCTGTGGGGCCGCTTCGATTGGCGCGGCTATCAACTGGGCGGGACGCCGAAGGTCTGGGTGGCGCTCGACAAGCGCTATCCGATGTACTGGCGCTGGAGCGAGCGGCTGCATGAACGGCAGGCCGAGGAACTGCAGGCAGGGTACTGGCGCGTCAAGTCGAGAGAGGTGCTCGATCGCGCGCGCAGCGGCGGGACGCTCGAATGCCGCTTCGACGACGATGCCCCGCTGACTGTGGCAGCGCCGCCCGCCCATGTGCTGGCGCTCGCCTATCCACCCCAGGTGCCGGCCAATCGCGGGCGCTTCGTTCAGGCGCTCCTCGAGGGCCATCCGTACATGCTGTGGCCCAGCACCGCGCCGGGTGAGGGCGAGCCCTTCCGGGCAGCGCTGCGTGACTGGCTCGCCCGGCAACGCCTTGACGAGTTGCCGGAGGCGCTGTGTCTGGCGCTCAAGGGGGACAGGCTGCTGCCACCCCTCGTGCTGCTGCTTGATGATCCCGGAAGCAACCCGCTGGAGGGCACCGGCTACAAGTCGATGAATTGAGGCGCGCCGGCTGGCGCGAACACCGAGAAAACCTATGGACAAGCACCCCTGGAAGATCTACGACCCCGCCGTCAAACCGAGCAAGGCCAAGGTGAAGCTGCCACCGCCGCCGCCCTGGCGTCAGCCGGGCGCGGCAGGTCGCGCGGTCATCGCCAAGACCTTCCAGGCAGCACCCGAGATCGTCAACGCTGTCAACGTCGCGCTGCACTTGCGACGGCCGCTGCTCGTGACCGGAGAGCCCGGGACCGGCAAGAGCTCGCTCGTGTATTCGGTGGCGCAACGCCTCGGCCTGGGCGAGGTGCTGGTGTGGGCGATCAATTCGCGCTCGACATTGTCCGACGCGCTGTATCGCTACGACGCCCTCGCGCGGCTGCAGCAGATCCAGGCGCGCAACGTCGCGGGAACGAAGCGAGGCGAGCCTGTGGTCGACGAGGGCACGGAGCTCGGCCAGTTCATTACGCTGGGGCCGCTCGGCAGTGCGCTTGCTGCTGCCGATGCCCCGCGCGCCCTGCTCATCGATGAAATCGACAAGAGCGACGTCGACCTGCCCAATGACTTGCTGTCGGTGCTCGATACCGGCTCGTTCCCGATCGCCGAGTTGCAACGTGTTGCCGATCGATTCCAGGACGTGACGGTGCGCAGCGCGGTCGGGCAGGTGAGGGTGGCCGAGGGCGAAGTCTCCTTCACCGAGTACCCGTTCATCGTGATGACCAGCAACGGCGAACGCGACTTCCCTGCCGCATTCCTTCGCCGTTGCGTCCAGTGCCGCATGCCGGACCCCGACAACGAGCTCTTCGACATCGTCCGCGCCCACTTGCCCAAGCTTGCCAAGGATCCCAAGCTCGGCGAGCTGATCGAGACCTTCAAGAGCGGGCGCGAACAGGGTGGCCTGGCGACTGACCAGCTTCTCAATGCGCAGTACCTGGCGCCGCTGCGGGAAAGCCTGACGAAGGACGAGCGGGACGACATGCTCGCGGTGCTGTTCAAGAGCCTGACCGGCTGAGCCGCCTGCCGAGGGGCTCCATCCATATCCACCGACAAGCATCGCGATGCCGACGCCGCCTCCGCCTTCTCCGCCCACGCCGCCGCCTGCGCCCAGGCCGTCGACCGCCGCCGAGCAGGAGATCGCGCGCTGGCGGCAACGCGTGCACGAAGCACTCCGACTTCTCGACGTCGATGCCTCCGCCTCCGACCCGCTGACTCGGGCCGACGCGCTCTGGCTGGCGCGCGTGCTGCCTGACACCGAGGTTCAGGCGACTGGGCCGATCGTTGCGGGATCAACGGGATCGAAGAAGGAGACGGCTGCTTCACGTCGACGCAACTCGCAAGCGGTATCCGGCGCGGTCTCGCGGAAGGGCGCCGCCATGGCTGCGGTGGAAGCTCCGGTCCCGCCAAGCACGGTCGATCTCTTCGTCCAGCAACCCGCCGTCGATGGCGGGCCCGGCCTCGCGGCCCGCCGGCTTCTCGTCCCTGCGGCTGACGCGCTGCCCGGACGATCCGCCATCGAGCGCGCATTGCGGCCCCTGCTGCGACGGCGACCTTCGTCGCAACGCCTTGTGCTCGATACCGAAGCGACCGCTCTGGCGAGTGCTCGCGCCAGCGCGGATCTGCTCGCTGCTGCTCGGCCCGGGACGCGCGCGCAGGCGCTGGTGCCGGTGCTGCGACCGATGCGCGAGCGCTGGTTCGATGTCGCGCTGCTCGCCGAGCAGGACCCCGGGATGCTTCCGTTCGAGGACACGCTGCATGCCCTGCGTGACCTCATGGCGCGCCATGGCGCGTTTGGGCGTGTGCGGCTGTGGCGTTGGTCGGTGCAGGGCGACAAGGTCGCGGTTCGCACGCCATCAGGGCAGCCGGCGGGGCGGCGCGCGATGGTGCAGGTACAGCGGCCGCAGATCGTTCTTGTCGTCACCCATGGTGTGTCGGGCCACTGGGGCAGGTTGCCGCTTCGCGAGTTCATGCACGAACTGGGGCGCCAGGCGGTGCTGGGCCTCGTCCAGGTCCTGCCTGCGCCAGCATGGGGATTCACGGCGCTGGGTGCGGCCGACGAGCGCGTCCGCAATCGCGAGCGTGGAGGGCCTAATCGGCTGCTGCAGCGGTTGGACCCCTGGAGCGGCCTGTGGCGCAACCGCGCCGGGCTCAGCGCCGTTCCGGTGCTCGAGCTCGAAGCGAACTCGCTTGCCCGCTGGGCACGCTGGGTGATGGCGCCGCGGCTGCTGGAGCACGCGGCGGCTGCGATTGGGCGTCCATTTTCACCAGAGCCTTCTCCGGGGAGCGCCCCACTGGCTGCCTCGGCCGCCACGCAGACACCGCCTCCGCCACCCCCGCCGCCGTCTCCGTCCGATCCGGTCGAAGCCGAGGCAGCGCTGCGCAAGCGCGTGCTGCAGTTCCGGGCGATTGCCTCACCCCAGGCGTTCGCGCTGTTGCGCCTGCTCGCGGGGGCCTGGATCACGCTGCCGGTGATGCGGCTGCTGCTGGCGTCCCTGCCAGGTCCACCGTCGGCTGCGCCGCTGGCCGAGGTCCTGCTGTCCGGACTGTTGCGACGCACGCCACCTGCGCCGGACGCTCAGCCGACGGATCCATTGGTCTTTGAGTTCGAGCCCGGTGTGCGGGACTGGCTGCATGGATCGCTATCGCGCGAAGAACGCGCCATCGCCGAGCGCACGATGGCCGCTTCGCGCGAACAGATTCGACGCTTCGTCGAGCAGGTCACGAAGACCCGGATCGAGAGCTTCGCCGCGCTGTTGCTCGACCCGTCCGGGGATGAGCGACTGCCGGCCTCGGCGCGCTCGTTCGTCGAGGTCTCGCGCCGGTTGCGTGCGTTGCGCGGCGCTGGCGGGCCGACAGGCGCCACGCTGACAGGTGACCAGCCAACGGGGCCGGGCCCCAGGCCCGGTAGCGCGGCGCTGGGCGCCCTTCACGGCTTCCCACTGCAGTTGCGCGAACTCGTGGGCCGACCCACGCTGGAGGCTTCGCTGCGTTCGATGCTGCTTGCGCTGCGCGAAGGTGCCACGCTCGCGCTGACGGCGCGGCCCGGTGCCGGAGCGCGGACTATGCTCGCGGAGCTCCTGCGGGAGCGGTCAGTGCGCGAGCGCTATCCCGGGGGCATCTGGTTCGGCACGGAGCCGCCCGCTCGCAGCAGCGGTGATCCGGCGGGAGCACGACTCGCGGTCCGCCTGGGCGGCAAGGCACGAGGTGGCGACGCCAGTGTCGAGTTGCGCTGGTATCGCGAAGGCGAGGTTCACATCGATCTCCTGAGCACCGAGGAGGTCAACGCGTACCTTGGCCGGCAGAACATCTCGTCCGTCCAATTGCGCATCGGCCAGCAGCGCGTCCACCGCGGCGTTCCATCGCTCATCGGTGTGTTCAGTGTCGGTACCCGACTTGGGACGACGCAGTGGCCGCGCACGAGCGGCGCGCAGCCGGAGCGCAACTGGGCCGTGATCACCCAGCGCATGCTGTCGAAGCTTCCCGACAGCTTACGGATGATGCTGATTCGCATGGGGGTGCGACAGGGCGGCTATTTCGGTGCCGACGAATCGGGTGCAGAGCTGGCGATGCAGCTTGGCTGGCGGGTCGTTGAGCCTGGTGCCGCGGGCGGCACGCTGGCTCCTTCGATCGGCAAGGCGCTCGGGACCTGGTATCCCGATGAGACCGTGCTGTCGCATGCTTCACTGCTCAATGACCTCATGGCCGGCCCTGATGACGAAGCGCGCGCGCAGTACGCGAGCAGGCATCTCCTTTTCCATGGTGCTGGTGCTGGTGGGCGCGAAGGGGTGACGCGAGTCCTGGCAGACCGCGTGCTGCTGGGCCTTGCGCTGAAGGGAGGCATTGACGGGCTGCTCGCGCAATTGGAGGTTCGCGCGAAGCGAAACAAGGTCCTGGACGAGGTGCGACGCGAACTGCTCGGAGGGCCGAACGCGGATGTTCCCCTCGTGGACCGAGCACGTTCGCCCTTGATGCCGGACACGGGCGAGGTGTTGCGCGACTGGCTTGGTGCCGGGCGGGTCCCGGGTGCCGACGGCCGAGGCATTCGCGTCGCGCTGCTGTCGACCGGCGTCGATGCAACCCATCCGGAGTTGCAGCATGTGCCGATCACAGGTGCGACGACCGATCCGGACGGTCACGGCACCGGGGTGGCGAGCCTGATCGTTGGCCGCTTTGCCGGTGTAGCGCCTGGCGCAAGCCTGCAGTCCCTGGCGCTGCGCGGTGCTTTGAAGGCTGGGCCAACGATCATTCAGGCGCTCGAGATGCTTCTCGCGATGCCAGAGACAGAGCGCGCGCATATCGTTTGCCTGCCTTTCGGGTGGGATCAGCAGTTCTTGGTCATTGAGATGATGCTGAAGGATTTGCTTAAAGCCGGAATCGTCGTGATCGCGGCTGCTGGCAATTATGGCGCCGGGAGCCGGCTATCGTTCCCGGCATCAATGGCAGGAGTGCTCGGCGTGGGCGCGCTCGATGCAGAAGGCTCACCGGCTCTGTTCAGCAGCCGCGCGGAGGGCTCCGTCGGGCAAGATCCGGAGCTCTGGGCGCCCGGCGCCGGCATCTTGGCAGCGCAGCCGGGTTTGCCGAAGGCTGGCCGATGGCCAGCACGCTACCAGACGCAAAACGGCACCTCGCAGGCCTGTGCGATTGTGGTTGGCTTGGCCGCCATTTACGCGCAGGTGACCGGACGCCGGGGTTCGGCGCTTCGGGAGGTGTTGCTGCAGACAGCGCTCGATGGCAAGGCGAGGTTTCGAGCTCTCCTGGAACCGCATGGGCGCGATGAGGAAGGCCAGGGCGATTCATCTGCAACTGATGTTGCTGCCAACACTGGCGGTGGCACCGGGTCTGTGGCGGTGCCTAACGTCTCGCCCGAGGAAGACGGGCGAGAAGCTTTGCATGCCCGGCCGAGCCGGGCGAGACCCAGCAAGCGGTCCAGGCCGCTTTCTGACGGACAAGCGGGAGGCGAGATGGCAGACGATCTCCTCATGCCAGCCGAGGCTAGCGACGTGACCACCCGCGAAGACCTGGCGTGGGTGAGGAAGTGGCTCACCGAGTTGGCCGATGGCCTGACGCCCCTTCTCACCGAGGCTGACGACGCAACACGAAACGAGATCCTCGACACCCAGATTGCGGTCTCGTTGGCAGCTGGGGACCTCAACATTGCCAGCATCAAGCTCGCGATCGACGAGGCGAAGATCAGCGCCGAACGCATCACTGCGGCCGTTGTCGAGGCGGACAGGGTCATCAAGCGCGTTGCCAGTATCAAGTCGAAGCTAGAGTTGATCGGCTCCGTCTTGGACTTCTTCGCCGCCGTCCTCACGGGTAGCGGAACCAGGATCTTGGATGGGGCGGTGAAGCTGGCCAGGGATCTAAAGAAGAAGGACGAACCAGCCTAAGCCGTGCGAGCACATGCCGGTCGACGCTACCGGGGCTGCCTCCGGCGTATCCTGCCTCGATGGACATTGCTACGTGGGTTTACGCCTTCATCACCGAGCTGCAGCTCCTGCGGCCGCACCTGCGCCCGAGGAATGGCTTCGCCTCGCGCTATGTGCAGACGCTGGCCGCCAGGCCTACTCGTCCGCGGAGGACCCAGTGGCCGCCGCCCGCGCGGCGCACGAGCGCATTGGGCCGCCGCCGAAGTGATCGGGCACGGTGCCTGCCGAGCACCCAGCATGGCCAGCAAGCCCACCAAGCCAGCCCGCGGCCGCCGTCAGCCGTCGCCAGCCAGCGGCGCGCGCATGAAGAGCCCGGCGCGGGATGCAGTTCTGCGCGAGTTGGCCGCGGCGCCCAGGAAGCCGGCTCGCCGCCTCGGCCGGTGAGCTACCCCCCTGCTACGGTGAGCCCGTGGACCTCGCCTTCATCCTCACCTGCTACCGCTGCCGCAGCGAGTTCCTGCACCCCGACCGTGGGTCGGCGTACTGTATGCACTGCGCAGCCCCGCCGCTCGGCATCCGCGGCGATGGACAGGTGGTGCAGCACCAGGCGCGGCCGGTGCCGCGGCACTACGTCGAGGCCACGCCGCGCGCTCCGCAGCTTTTGGTGCAAGCCACGCACGCCCAGCGCGACGAAGACGGCATGCTCCGGATCTACCGGTGGCGCCTGACCAGCTCGACGACCGGGAAGCAGTACGTCACGAAGCGCCGGCTCAGCGCCGAGGCTGCGCGCGGCATCGACCCGAACGCCCAACCCGTGGGCGCGCCCGAGACCATCCGCGGCTACGGTCAGGCCAGCACCAGCGCCTACATGGGCGCGTGGGGGCCGGAGCAGACCGCTGCCGGAGGCGAGGTGACGCGACCGCAAGAAGGTCCGCTGCCCGGCTGGCGCGATGGGCAGCAGCATCAGTGGAGCCGAGACCCCGGCCGCGGGCGGTGCTACCGCTGAACGGCTCCCCCTTTCGGGTGATACCCCCATCGGGGCGAAGCGCTGGCCGCCCGCCGGCGGCACATTGCATCCCGGGCCGCCGCAGTGGCAGCCGAGCAATCGGCGCGCTGGCCGCACGGGGTTGCAGACCTGGCGCGATCGTGCCGGCCCACCAACGAACACAGCGGGAGGGCCCCATGGCCAAGGACGACAAGCAGCGGCGCGACGAGAGAGCCGCCGCCCGAGATGTGCTGCTCAGGATGGCCCGGATCAGCTTCTACGCCGCCGGCGGCACGCTGGCCCAGGCGCATGCCGTGTGCGAGGCCGTCGACCGCGCGATCAGGCTGGCAATGCCGGCGCGCCGGGTCGCAACCGATTGAAGGCGCGGCGGCGATTCCGCCTCGGGAGCCTCAACGGTCGCGCTGTGGATCGTGTCGGTCCCCGAGTCCCTCGTGATCGCCTGTAGGGGTGACGTGGCGCGGCCGACCGTCAGCAAGCCTTCGCAGTGCGCCGGCGGACGCCTGGCGCTTCATGTTGGAAGCGCTGCGCGGCGAACTGGTGGTGCCGCAGCCGACGGCTCGCGGACCGCGGCGCATCGTGGTCGGCGAGGGCGACGACTACCCGCACCGAACGACGAGCTGGTGCTGCTGCGCGAGGTGCTGGCGGCGGTGCACGAGCAGCGCGCGCTGGCGGGCATGGCGCAGATGGTCAGCGCGCTGGTGGTGCTGGTGGGGTGGAGGTGGGGGTGGGTGCAGGGCTGAGCGACACCGGTCATCGGCGAGTGGCTGGCCAGCACCTTGCGGCGAAACGGCGACGGATGATTGGCCCGCCGCCTTGACCTCTAAACCGAAGTTCCTCCCATCCACGTAGTCATCATGCGGGCGCAAGTCCGCGTGATTGCTGAACATTGGCGCCCTTGAGGCGCTTTTGTTTTCTCGATTTTGTAGTCACTAAATTGGCTTGACTTCG
>NZ_JABRWJ010000022.1 GCF_013266755.1 Pseudaquabacterium terrae
CAGACTGCCGCCTTCGACCACTTGGCTACGTCGAGCGAGGAAATGGTGGCGGGGGTGCACGGACTCGAACCGCGTACCTTCGGTTTTGGAGACCGGCGCTCTGCCTGTTGAGCTACACCCCCTGTTGGACACGCTGAGCGAACGGCGGACGCGAAAGCCCGGTCATGGCTCGGCTGGATGCGAGTTCACTGCTTCATCACCCGCGTCATTTGAAACCCATGATCGGCTGTCGTGAAGCTCGGTGTCGAGCTTCACGACAGGCGACCTCGCGATCACTTGCTGTACCGGCTGAGACTACACCGGTGACCCCAGCACCTGTGTCGGGTTATCCGGACGCTTGCGGCGTCTGTTTCCGACTCGTCCACCATGAACGTCTTGCGACGCTCCGTGGTGTGCTGGCACGGCGGCCTTTGTTGGAGTGTGGCTGGTCACTCGTCACGCTGCCCCTGCGTGCGGACTTCGATCGATCACCTCCAGCCTTTCGGGCCTCGGGTGACCTCGGTTCGGTCTTTCGACCGCCGAGGCTTACGCCGCTTTCGTGCAGTGTCGGGAACGTCTTTGCGTTTGACTTTGAATCCTCGCTTTCGACGTGTCGCCACGTCTCATCTTGTCGGACCTCAGGCGGCCCGGAACCAAGGTTCGACAAACGCACCCGCTTGCCCGCATGGGGCGGGGACTACGGCGTTCTTGATGCGCTTGTCGAACACGGCTGCAGCGTATTCGGTCTGGAGCCTCGTGCACGATTCGAACGTGCGACCTCCGGTTTCGTAGACCGGCGCTCTGGTCCTGCTGAGCTAACGAGGCATGTGATGATGGACGGATGCTGACCGACGGCAGAACCCGGTATGCATCCCGTGCAATGACCTGGCGCCCCGTGCGGGAGTCGAACCCGCGGCTTCCGGCTAGACAGGCCGGCACTCTGGCCACTGAGTTAACGGAGCATGGAGACCCGGTGCCCGGTCGGGGCGGGTATTGATGAGTGGTGGGCGTTGATGGATTCGAACCACAGGCAGCCGCAATCGACCTCTCTGCCAAACGCCCGGCGACCTGGTGGAGATGGTCGGCTTCGAACCGACGACCCTCTGCTTGCAAAGCAGGCGCTCTTCCATCTGAGCTACACCCCCTGTGAAGTGTCCGGTGACGGGTTCCGGCGCCGCCCAATCGTTGCGGCCGATTTCCGCCCTCGAGGCGCGCGTGCGCCGAGGGCTCCTGTCTGGCATCCCGTACGGGAGTCGAACCCGTGATCTCCGAGTTGAAAGCCCGGTGTCCTTGACCACTAGACGAACGGGACATGCGTTGGCGGCTGCTGCTGCCGGCTGAGCTACGAGGGCAAGAGTGGGATCCATGTCGGCTGTGCCCACACGCGCGGCGCCCAGTGCACCAGGCGCATCGCTGCACGTGTCCCGCAGCGTGGCCACGCACATGCACGCAGGCGAACCGGCGCTTGTGCACGGACACACCCGACATGGAGCGGACGACGAGTCTCGAACTCGTGGCCTCGACCCTGGCGAGGTCGCGCTCTGCCAACTGAGCTACATCCGCATGTTGCGAGAACGACCTGCCGGCCAGTACCGGCGGCGCCTCGCTGCAACTTGTTAAAGAGCCACCAGCAGCCAACGCGGCGGGTGTCGCGGACCAAGCAGCCTCGGTCCGCTGCGACACCTGCCTGCCCGGCGGGTCGCGGTTGGGTTGATGGCACATGGGTAGCGCCAGGAATGACAAAGGCCCGGATCCTTTCGGAATCCGGGCCTCTTTCGAGCCTGCTCTTGCGAGCTGGGAGGGGTGTGCGTCTACGCGCTTCCCTCGCCCGGTTGCATCTGGTCCTCATACGCGGCCAGTTCAAGCCTGGCGGCGACGACGCACGGATGCGGGTTCGTGCACCGATCCAATGCCTTGGCATTGACCATGGCCTTCGAGAACCACTGCGAACCGGCGTGCACGGCCGCACCGCAACCCGATGCGGGTCGAATGCTGGTCGTTGCAAATCGGCTGGCGTTCACGGCGTGTCCTCGATGGATCCTGGTGGCTCGGTGGCAGTCGGTTGTTAGGTCCTGGTTCCGTCGGACAAGTCTTTGACCTGACGTCGGGAATCGATGGCTGAAGTGTGAAGACTCTTCACGAGGTCGTCAACCCCTTTCTGTGAAGAATCTTCACGTTGATGCGAAAATCCCATCTCCGCTTCCGAAACCGCGCGCTGCTCCCGTGACCGACCCCCACCACATCCGCCGCAACAACGCCCACGCGGCGTTCCAGGCCTTCGCAGAGGAGCGCCTGGCATCTGGCCATGCCCCGAAGGGGCTCGAGCAGGCGTTCGCCGAGGTGTTGGAGATCAGCCCGGCACTGTGGTCGATGACCAAGTCCGGCTCGCGCCCCATGAGCGACAAGCTCGCTCGCCAGTTCGAGGTGCGGCTGGGCAAGCCGGTCGGCTGGATGGATGAAGAGCGCGAGCCCCATGGGCTGACGCAGGCGGAGCAGCACACGATGGCACTCGCGCTGGCGGCGTATCGACGCACCAACGCCGAGGGGCGCCGGCGTCTGCGCGCCTTGCTGAAGGATTTCACTTGAGCAGCGCGAGGCCGCTCGCATGCACCACCTGCGTGGTCCGGACGCCGATACGAACGGTCCGCCGCTGAGGCTTGGAACCAGGCTCAGATCACCTCGCCTTTCGGCCCTTCTTCGAGCACCTGCCGAAGCCGGCTGACCGCGCTGGACCACCTACCCAATCACGCTATCGCAGCCGTGCGCCGCCGCTCCGCACTCGGCGGGTAGCCGAACATCGCGCGGTAAGCCTTGCTGAAATGCGACGACGACTGAAAGCCGCAGGCGATCGTGATCTGCATGATCGGCACGCTGCTCAGCATCAGCAGCTCGCGTGCGCGGCGCAGCCGCAGGTTCATGTAGTAGTGCGCCGGCTTGGCGCTCAGGTAGCTATGGAACAGCCGCTCGAGCTGGCGCAGCGAGATGTGGATCGCGTCGGCGATCTCCTGCAGCGGCAGCGGCTCCTCGATGTTGGCCGCCATGATCTCCACCGTTTCGCGCAGGTGCTGGTAGCCCGGCCCCACCCGTTCGGGCATCGGCATGCGCTGGCGGTCGCCCGCCGCACGCTGGCGCTCGACGATGAACTGCTCGGAAATGTCGCGCGCCAGCGCGGCGCCGTGCTCGGCGCGTATCAGGTGCAGCATCAGGTCGAGCGGTGCGGTGCCGCCCGAGCAGGTGTAGCGGTCGCGGTCGATGATGAACACTTCCTGCGCGAACGCGACCTTCGGGAACTCCTCGCGGATCGCCGCCAGGTTTTCCCAATGGATCGCACAGCGGTAGCCGTCGAGCGCGCCGGCGCTGGCCAGCGCGAACGAGCCGGTGCACAGCGCACCGAGCGGCGTGCGGCGCGCCGCGCACTGGCGCAGCAGGCGGCGCACGTTGTCGTCGGTGGCGCCACGCACGCTGGTGCCGCCGCAGACGAAAACGATGTCGCAGCGCTCGACGGCGTCGCGCGGCAGCGTCGGCGCCATCACCAGGCCGTTGCTCGCCATCGATGGCGCGTCGTCGGCGGTGATCACGCTCCACCGGTAGAGCGCACGCCGGCTGATGTAGTTGGCCATGCGGAAACAGTCGATCGCATTGGCGAAGGCGATCATCGAGTGGTCGCGCAGCAGCACGAAGCCGATGTGGGTCGGTTCTCTGATTCGAGGCAACGTCATCTCAGCCTCCGCCGAGCCGCCTCAAGGAGGCTGAGCGCCCCCTCGGGGGGCAGGAGCGTAGCGACGTGGGGGCGCACATTTCTAACGGTCCAGCACCACGTCGGACAGCGGGCGGCTGCAGCAGGGCAGGATGAAACCCTGGTCGATCTCGCGCTGGCGGATGCCGCCGCTGTGGGCCATCACCACCTCGCCCGACAGCTTGTGGGTCTTGCAGGTGCCGCAGACGCCGCTGCTGCATGAAAACGGCAGGCGCAGGCCGGCACGCTGCGCGGCGCCGAGCAGGCGCTCGTCAGCGCCGCAACGGAATTCCTGCCCGATGCGGGCGAGCTTGATGACGAAGTCGGTGGTCGATGCCGGCGTCTCCGCGCTCGACAGTGTTTCGAACGAAAAGCTCTCCTCGCGATAGCGCCGCATGTCGTAACCCGCGGCGCCCAGCATTGCGCGCACGGCGGCCATGAAGGGCGCCGGGCCGCAGGTGTAGATGTCGCGCGCCAACAAGTCGGGCGCGATGTTGTCGAGCAGCGCTTGGCTGATCCGTCCCAGATAGCCTGCATACGCCGATTGCGCGCCACGCTGCTCGCACACCAGCGCCAGGCGAAAGTGCGGCAGGTTCTTCGCAAGCAGCGCCAGCTCGTCGGCGAACAGCACATCGGCGGGCGTGCGCGCGCAGTGCACGAACACGATGTCGGCGTCGCTCGCCAGATCGTGCAGCGCGCGGCTCATCGACATCAACGGCGTGATGCCGCTGCCGCCGGACAGGAACAGGTAACGCTCGGCCGGCTGCGCGAAGCAGCTGAACTGGCCGGCCGGCCCCATCACGTTCAAGCGGCTGCCGACACGCAGGTGTTCGTGCAGCCAATTCGACACCCGCCCACCGGGCACACGCTTGACGGTGATGCTCACGCGGTCCGGCCGCGTCGGTGTGGACGACAAGGTGTAGCAGCGATTCACCCGCTCGCCATCGATGTCGAGCTCGAGCGTGATGAACTGGCCCGGCAGATAGCGGAAGCTGCGTGCCGACGGCGCCTGCAGCACGAAGGTCTTCACGTCGTGGGTTTCGTCGCGCACCTGCGCACACACGAGCCCACCGTCGTCGTCGGCCTGCCAGGTCGGCGCGGCGGCGCAGGCGAAGTCGGGAATGCGCGCGTTCATGGCATCAAAGCGCCAGCGCGCGCATGCGCTGCACGTACCAGTTGCAGAACTTCTCGACCAGCTCTTCGGTGTAGGGCGAATAGGGCCCGGGCTCGTAGGCCGCATTCGCGACGCCGATCTGCGACTCTTCGACGAGTCGGCGGTCCTGGTCGTTGGTGGCGTTCCACACCGCGGTCAGGTTCTTCACGTCGTAGTCCACCCCTTCGACCGCGTCCTTGTGCACACACCAGGTCGTGCGAACGAGGGTGCGATCGGCGCTGATCGGCAGCACCGCAAAGCTCACCACGTGGTCGCTCATGAAGTGGTGCCACGAGTTCGGCTGGGTCCAGAACGACAGGCCGCCGAGTGCCGCGGCGGTGAAACCGCCGAGCAGCTTCTTGCACGCCACCTGCGCGTTCAGCGTCTGCGATTCGCCGGCGCGGTCCAGCGGCAGGCGCTGGGTGCGAAAACCCGTCACGCGCTGGTCGAGCGTATCGATCTCGCGCGACGGCAGGCCCATGGCTTCCCAGCGCGCATGGCTTGCCGCCAGCGTGTCCTTGAAGCGCTGGATGCCCTCGGCGTTCTGCGGGCTCGGGCGGTAACCGAAGCCGTATTCGTAGAGCGAGACGGTGAGCTCCGGATGGTTGGCCACGCAGTGATAACACTCACGGTTGTTCTCCAGCGTCAGCTTCCAGTTGCCCTTTTCGATGATGTCGACCTGCGCCGCGACCTTGCAGTCGGCCAGACGGTGCGGCGCGAGGTAGGGCGCCGTCTCGCGCAGCATCGCATCGATGTCGTCGGGCGCGTCGTCGGCCAGGCAGATGAAGATCAGGCCGGCGAGCGTGCGCACATGCACCGGCTTCAAGCCATGCCGGCTGCGGTCGAAATCGGCCGGCATGTGGTCGGCGTGGATCAGCGTGCCGGCGAGGTCGTAAGTCCACTGGTGGTAGGGGCAGACGATGTTGCCGACGGCGCCGTGCTGCGCCGCGCACAGACGCGTGCCGCGGTGCCGGCAGACGTTGTGGAAGGCACGCACCTGCCGGTCGTCGTCGCGCACCAGCAGCACCGAGTTGCGGCCGATGTCGACGCTCACGTAGTCGCCCGGCTCGGCCAGTTGCGGCTCGACGGCGACGAAGAGCCAGTGCCTGCCGAACACATGCTCCAGGTCGGCGGCGAACACCGCGTCGCTCAGGTAGAACGGCGCCTCCAGGCTGTGGCCCGGGCGGCGGCGCGCGAGCAGCGCTTGCAGTGACGGTGGGGTGGTGGGCATCTCAGAAACTCAGCAGCGAATGCGTTTGCAGATAGTCGAAAACGGCGCGTGCCTTGGCCTCGGCGCTGCCGTCGCGCAGCAGCGTGCCGGCGGCGCTGCGCTGCTCGGTGGCGATCGCGTCGCGCATGCGGCTGTGGCCGCTTTGTGCCTGCAGCGCTTGCAGGCGTTGCAGATGTCCGGACGCCGCCACGTATTGCCACGGTGAGGGTTCGGACTCGGGCCTGCGGACCGTGTGGCGCAGCACGCGGCCCGCCTGCTGGTCGCGGTACGAGTGGCGCAAGGTCACCGGCGCCGCGGGATGGACGGCGAAGACAGCCGGCGTGGCTACACGCAAGCGGCGCCGTGCGCCCTTGGGCAGGGCCTGCGTGGCGAGCCATGTGCCGGCTTCTTCGTGCAGTGCCACCACATCGGGGATCAGCGGGCGCTGCAGTTTCTCTGCGATCGCGTAGGGCAAGGCGCCGGAGCGCAGGCCGCCTTCGGCGCGCGTTCCGGTCAGCACCAGCGTGCTCGCGCGCAGCGCCGGGGCGAGCAGCGCGACCAAGTCGGCCTGGTGCGACTGCGCTTGCAGGATCTCGATGCAGGGCGCGCCCTGCGCGAGGTAGTCGCGCGCCACGGCGTCGGGCATGTCACCGCCGCAGAGCACCCGCACGTCGCGTGATGCGGCGACGCGCAGGGCCAGGCCCAATGCAATGGCGTCGCCCCCATTGCGCACCGGCCGGCCGCTCACTCGATGGGCGTGCCAGCCGACCAGAACCGTGATGGTGTTGTTCATCGTGTCGCGCGCGCCTTGTGGCGCTGCACCAGCGCGAGAAGCGATCGCATCAGCGCGCCGCTGTCTTCGACCGCGCTCAGGTCGGCGCGCCGCACCATCGGTGCCGCGGGGTCGAGGTTGACGGCGATCACGTGCCGGCAGTCCTTGATGCCTTGCAGGTGCTGCACGGCGCCCGAGATGCCGATCGCCAGATAACCCGAGGCGCTCACCGTCTTGCCGGTCGCGCCGATCTGCTGCTGGCGTTTGAAGGCACCGCTGTCGACCGCCACGCGCGAGGCGCCGACGGCTGCGCCGAGCTCGTTGGCGAGGGCGAGGAAGAGCGGCAGGTCGGTGACACCCTGGCCGGCGGCGAGGATGAGGTCGGCTTCTTCGAGGGCGATGTCGTCGGCGCGGCCGGGCTCGATGCCCAGGTCTTGCACACCGCTGAGCGGCAGCGGTGGAAGCTCGGGCGCGGCCTCGCGCTGACCGAGGCCGACGAAGGGCAGGCGCGTGTCGGCGACACCCCGTGCGAGCAGCATCACGGCGGCATGCGGGCGCAGCGCGTCGTGTGTCGCGTCGGCACGCACGCGCAGCGTGTCGCGGGTCAGCTCGATCACGTGGCAGGCGAGGCTGGCACCGGCCGCCGCGGCGTAGCGCCGGCCGAGCTCGCCGTCGGCGTCGCGATCGGCGAGCAGGATGTTTGATGGCTGCAGGCGGCGGGCGAGCTCGTCGAGCCACAGCACGGCTGCCTGCGGCTGCCAGCGGGTGTCGTCGTGGTGCACGCTGACGAGCATGCGGTCCCCACCCAACGAGGCCGCGTCGGGGTGGCAGGCGCCGAGCACCGCGACGATCACTTCGCAGTCGGGTCCGGCGAGCAGTGCGGCTGCGGCAATGACTTCGTGCACATGGCTGTCCAGCGCACCGCGATCGGCATGCGCGGCGACGAGCGTGCAGGAGCGGAAGGGGCCGGCGCTGCGCAGTGGCTTGACGCTGTCGTGCGCCAGCGTGATGGCGACGCTGCGCTCACCCTGCTCACTGCCGAGCACGATGCGACGCAGTCCTTGCGGCGCCGACACGGCCGGACGGCGCGGATCGATGCGGCGGATCAGGGGTTCGGCGAGGTTCATGTCGCCCCCACCGCGTTGGCCACCAACTCCGCCACGTCGAACACCTCCGGCCGCGATCCCACCACCCCTTCGAGCATCGCAGTGCACTGCGGGCACGCCACCGCCACCGCACCCGCGCCCACCTGACGCGCATCCGCGATGCGGATGTCCGGAATGCGTGTCTTGCCCGGAACATCGGTGTAGGGCGCGCCGCCGCCGCCGCCGCAACAACGACCACGCTCAGCATGCCGCTCCATCTCGACCAGCGTGATGCCGATGCCCTTCAACACCGCACGCGGCGCATTCACCTCGCGCCCGTAGCGACCGAGATAACACGGATCGTGGTACGTCATCACCTGAGCTGTCGCCTGCTTGATCGGCTGCAGCGTGCCCCGCGCCAGCAGATCGGCCAACAACTGCGTGTGATGCCAGACCTCGAGATGCGCCCCGAGTGCCGGGTATTCGTTTTTCAGGCAATGGAACAGGTGCGGGTCGGGGGTCACGATGCGGCGGACGTCGCGCGCGGCCAGCGTGTCGATCAACTGGCGAGCCAGACGCTGGAATGTCGCCTCGTCGCCGAGCCGGCGCGCCACATCGCCGCAATCCGTTTCTGCCGCGCCGAGCAATGCGAACTGCAGGCCCGCCTTCTTCAGCGTCTTCACCAGCGCGCGCAGCGTGCGCTGGTAACGCATGTCGAAGCCGCCTTCGCCCACCAGCAGCAGCCATTCGCTGCGCTCGCCCGCGACGAGCACCGGCACGTCGAGATCGACCGCCCAGTGGTGGCGTGCCGCCAGCGGATGGCCGCCCTGGGTGTCGGTTTCGCGCAGTTGCTGCAGGACTTCGGCGCCCTTGTTCGGCACCCTGCCGTCGACGAGCGCCAGGTGGCGGCGCATGCCGACCACCGCATCGACGTGTTCGATCAGCATCGGGCACTCCTGCACACAGGCGCGGCAGGTGGTGCACGACCACAGCGTGTCGGCGCCGATGCCGTGCGCGACGATCGACTCCTCTGCGCCGCTCTCCATGCCGGCCACCAGGTTCTGGATCAGCTGCTTCGGGTTCAGGGGCTGGCCGGCTGCGAGTGCGGGGCAGGCGGCTTCACACTTGCCGCATTGCACGCAGGCGTCGAAGGAGAGCAGCCGGTTCCACGCGAAGTCGCGTGGCGCCGCGACGCCCAGGTCGTCGGGGCACAGCGACAGCGGCTGCAATGCCGTCGCTGTCGGCGCAGCAGCGAAGCGCTCCGCGCGCGGATGAAGCCCCAGGTGCAGCAGCCCGGCGACGGCATGTTTCATCGGCCCGCCGAAGCCGATGCCGAGCGTGAGCTCGGCCGCGCCCGCTGCCAGCGCCAGCACGATCAACCCGGCGAACCACGGCGCGACGGCAGGACCGGCCAGCGCAACACCGATCACCGCGCCGGCAAACAGCATCAAGCTGTACGGCAGCCTGCTCCACGCACCACGCGACAGCCGCGCCGGCGGACGCCGCCTGCGCCACGCCATCGCTGCCGCACCGGCGAGCATCACCCCGCCGGCCATCAGCAAGCCCGCGTCGAGCCAGCGCGAGCGCAACAGCAAACCGTAGTTCAGCGCGGCGATCAAGAGCGCCACCACCGCGCCACCGGCCGTCGCGACATGGGCCCGTGCGACGAAAGGCTCGCGTGCCACCACGTGGTGCAGGTCGACCAAGTAGCGTTTCGGAATCGCCAACAAGCCCATCCAGTCGACGCTGGCAGCGCGCCCCGCGCGCCACAGCCGCGAACGCCGCCACAGCCCGAACAGCAGCACCGCGAGCGCACACCAGAACACCACGCCGACGAGTTGGGGCAAGCCGATCGTGCCCATCAGAAGTCCTTGCACAGGCGCAGCGCGTCGTAGATCGCCGCGTGGATGTTGTGCATCGAGATGCAGTCGCCAACGCGGAACAGCAGGAACCGGCCGCCACCCGTCGTCTCGTTCAAACAAGGCTGGGGCTGCGCCGCGAACAAGGCATCGATGTCGACCTGCCCCTTGTTGATCGAGCGCGCCTTCAACTGCCCGTACAGCGCATCGTTCGGCCGGGTGCCGTTTTCGACCACCACCTGGTCGACCGCACGTTCTTCGAGCGCATCGGTGTATTCGTTGCGCAGCACCGCGATCAGCTTGTCGCCTTCACGGTAGACACGGTCGAGCCAGGTGTTGGGGGTCTGGATCACGCCTTGTGCGTACAGGCGCCGGTAGAAGATCGGAAAGGTCGTGCCGCCCGTGTCGTCGGCCACCTTCACGTCGGGCGTGACGATCTCCACCAGCTTGCCGCGGCTCGCGATGTAGTCGGCCACCCCCGTGCCGGCATGCGTGCTGATCGCGTCGTAGACCAGCACGTTCTGCAGCGGCGCGACGGCGCCCGACAGGATGTCCCATCCGCTCACCACCAGCCCCTGCGCCGCGCCCCAGCCGGCCACCTGGTCGGTGTGCGGCAGGCCGCCGGTGGCGAGCACGACGATGTCGGGGCGCTCGTCGAGCAGCATCGACACATCGGCCTCGACACCCAGCCGGCGCTGTACGCCCAGGCGCTGCGTTTCCATGTCGAACCAGCGCACGATGCCGGCCATCTGCTCGCGCTGCGGCGCCTTGGCCGCCAGGTTGATCTGCCCGCCGACCTGCGCATTCCTTTCGAACAGCACCACGTCGTGGCCCCGTTCGCGTGCGACTCGCGCCGCCTCCAGACCGGCCGGGCCGGCCCCCACGACCACGACCTTGCGCTTCGGCCCGCTCGAGCGCTCGAGCACATGCGGCATCGTCTGCTCGCGGCTCGTCGCGGCGTTCTGCACACACAGCACGTCGAGCCCGTTGTACTGCCGGTCGATGCAATAGTTCGCGCCGACACATTGCTTGATCTCGTCTTCGCGCCCGTCGCGAATCTTGATGACCAGGTGCGGGTCGGCGATCTGCGCACGTGTCATGCCGACCATGTCGACCATGCCGGCCGCCAGGATGCGCTCGGCCTGCGATGCGCCGCGGATGCTCTGCGCATGCATCACGGGCACGCGGCTGACGGCCTTGATGCCGGCCGCAAGGTGCACGAACGGCTCGGGCGGCAGGGCCATCGGCGGCATGCAGTTGGCGAGTGTGTTGTGGGTGTCGGCCCCCGAGCCGACCACGCTGATGAAGTCGACCAGGCCGCTTTCCGACATCGCTTGCGCGATCTCCTTGGCCATCTCGTGATGGATGCCGTCGTCATGAAACTCGTCGCCGCACATGCGCAAGCCCACGCAGAAGTCGCGCCCCACTTGCTCGCGGATGGCGTTGAGGACTTCGATGCCGAAGCGCATGCGGTTGGCGAGCGAGCCGCCGTATTCGTCATCGCGCTGGTTGGTGCGCGGGCTCCAGAACTGGTCGATCAGGTGCTGGTGCGCGGCCGACACTTCGAGCCCGTCCATGCCGGCGGCCTGGACCCGTTTCGCGGCCTGGGCGTAGTCGGCCACGATGCGGCGAATCTCCTCGACCTCGATGGTCTTCGCGTTGCCGCGGTGCACCGGCTCGCGCACGCCCGAAGGGCTGACGAGGTGCGGCCAGTTCTCGCCATGCCAGGCGTTGCGCCGGCCCATGTGGGTGGCCTGGATCATGATCTTGGCGCCGTGCCGGTGCATCGTCGATGCCAGCCGGTTCAGCGGCTCGATCACCGCATCGGTCGACAGGTTGACCGAGCTCCACCACGACCACGGGCTGTCCTTGGCGACCGGGCTCGACCCGCCGCAGATCGCCAGGCCGACGCCGCCCCTGGCCTTTTCTTCGTAGTAGCGGATGTAGCGCTCGCCGGGCAATCCGCCTTCGGCGTAGACCTCGGCGTGCGCGGTGCTGACGATGCGGTTGCGCACCGTCAACTGGTTCAGCCGCATCGGCTCGAACAGGTGGGGGTAGCGCACGTTCGTCGCCCCTCAAGCGTCCAGCGGGCTCACGCTGAACACGCAGTGCGAATGCCCTTCGGCGGCGCACTGCGTTTCTGCGCTCAGCGTGCGGTAGCGTGCGCCGGTGTCTTCACCCACCCAGTCCATCGCGCCGGCAAACCAGCCGGCGAACAGGTAGCAGAGCTTGTCGTGCCGCACCGGCACGCCGGCGATGCCTTGCGCCAGCACGAACACTGAGTGGGTCAAGGCGATCTGCGCGTGGCCGCTGCGGGCGTCGGCGGCGATGAATTCGAACTGGCCCCAGCCGCGTTGCGACAGGCGTTGCAGATAGTGCTCGGCAACGGCGAGCCCCGACAAACGATGGGTCTGCGATTCCTGCGCACACCAGAAATGGGCCGAGCGATACCCCGCCGTGTACAGGCTCTGCGCGTACGCCGCGCGGCCGAGCGCCTTCTCGACCTCGACGTGGTTGTTGACGAAGAAGTGGCGCGGCAGATAGATCATCGGCAGGCCATCGGTGCGCCATACACCGGTGCTCGCATCCACGTCGATGGGCAACTGCGGTGTCATCAGGCGCCCCACACCTGCTTGAACAAACGCAGCCAGTTGCCGCCGATCACCTTCTCGATGCGGCTCGGTTTCCACCCGGCACGTTCCATCGCCGCCGTCAGGTTGGGCAACTCGCCGATCGTGCGAATGCCCAGCGGGTTGCGCACCGTGCCGAACTGCGTGAGCCGGCGGTGCCGCCCCTTGTCGTGGGTCAGCCACTCGAAGAACTCGTGCCCATGGCCTTGGGTGTGGTCGGTGCCGATGCCGACACAGTCTTCGCCGATGCGCTCGATCACGTAGCCGATCGCTTCGACATAGTCGTCGACCGTTGCATCGATGCCGCGCTTCAGGAACGGCGGGAACATCGTGACGCCGACGAAGCCGCCGCGGTCGGCGATGAACTTCAGTTGCTCGTCGCTCTTGTTGCGGGGGTGCTGCTTCAGCCCCGCCGGCAGGCAATGCGTGTAGGCGACAGGCTGCTTCGATTCGAGGATGGTCTCTTCGGACGTCCTGGCGCCGACATGCGACAGGTCGATCAGCATGCCGAGCCGGTTCATCTCGGCGATCACCTCGCGGCCGTAGTCGGACAGCCCGCCGTCGCGTTCGTAGCAGCCGGTGCCGATGAGATTCTGCGTGTTGTAGCAAAGCTGGACCACCCGCACGCCCATGTCGTGGAAGGCCTCGATGTGGCCGAGGTGGTCTTCGAAGGCATGGGCGTTCTGGAAGCCGAGGACGATGCCGGTCTTGTTGTCGCGCTGCGCCTGCAGGATGTCGCCGGTGCTGCGCACCAGGCTCGCGAGCTCGCTGTTCTCGCGGATCAGCGACTTCATCCGCGCGATGTTCTGCACGGTGGTCTTGAAGTCTTCCCAGACCGAGACCGTGCAGTTGGCGGCGGCAAGGCCGGCGCGGCGCATGTCTTCGAAGACCGCGCGGTCGAACTTCGCGATGATGAGCCCGTCGATGACGAGCGATTCCTGGTGCAGCGTGTGCATCGTCGCAACCTTTCAGGCGTAGATCGGAAAGCGCGCGGTCAATCCCTTCACCCGCTCATTGACCGATGCTTCGACATCCGCATCACCGTCGGGCCGTTGCCGCAGTGCATGCAGCACCTCGAGCATCAGCCCGGCGACTTCGCGGAACTCGCCTTCGCCGAAACCGCGTGTCGTGCACGCGGCGGTGCCCACACGAATGCCCGAGGTGACGGTCGGCTTCTCGGTGTCGAACGGAATGCCGTTCTTGTTGCAGGTGATGCCGGCACGTTCCAGCGCCACTTCGACCTGGTTGCCCTTCAAGCCCAGCGGCCGCAGGTCGACGAGCAGCAGGTGGTTGTCGGTGCCGCCGGTGGCGAGCGCCAGTCCGCCGGCTGCGAGCTCTTCCCCGAAGGCGCGTGCGTTGGCTACCACCTGTTGCGCATAGCGCTTGAAGCTCGGCTGCAGCGCTTCGGCAAAGGCCACCGCCTTCGCCGCGATCACATGCATCAACGGCCCGCCCTGTGCGCCCGGAAAGACAGCAGAGTTGATCTTCTTCGCAATCGCTTCGTCGTCGGTCAGGATCACGCCGCCGCGCGGGCCGCGCAGCGTCTTGTGGGTGGTCGAGGTCGTCACATGGGCATGCGGCAGCGGGCTCGGGTAGACGCCGGCGGCGACAAGCCCGGCCACATGGGCCATGTCGACCATCAAGGTCGCACCGACCTGGTCGGCGATGCGCCGAAAACGGGCCCAGTCGACCACCCGTGGGTAGGCCGAGAAGCCCGCGATGATCAGCTTCGGCCGGTGCTCCAGCGCCAGCCGTTCGACCTCGTCGTAGTCAATCAATGAATCCTCGCGCCGCACGCCGTACTGGACGGCGTTGAACCACTTGCCCGACAGCGCAGGCTTCGCGCCATGGGTCAGGTGTCCGCCGGCTGCCAGCGCCATGCCGAGCACCGTGTCGCCCGGCTGCAGCAGCGCCAGCATCACGGCGGTGTTGGCCTGCGCGCCCGAGTGCGGCTGCACGTTGGCGAACCTCGCGCCGAACAACTCGCACAGCCGTGTGATCGCCAGGCTTTCCACCACGTCGGCGTGTTCGCAGCCGCCGTAGTAGCGCTTGCCCGGGTAACCCTCGGCGTACTTGTTGGTGAAGGCGCAGCCTTGCGCTTCCAGCACCGCCCGCGAGACGATGTTCTCGGAGGCGATCAGCTCGACCTGCTGGCGCTGGCGCTGCACTTCGTTGCGGATGGTGCGCGAGACACCCGGGTCAACGTCGACCAGCGCAGCGGAGAAGAAAGGGCTCATGCGGCCTCCAGAAGGGGTGCGAACAGGGGATCGGCGCAGTGCTGCGGCGTGACGACACACAGGCCATACGGCCGCGCCGCACGTTCGACCAGGCGCCAGACGTAGTCGGCAAAGCTGCGCCGGAAGACGAGCAGCACGCCGGCCGCGTCGGCGCGAACGACGCTGACCGTCGCCTTCGAGAACACCGTGCCGACGCAGCGGCCGATCTGCAGCCGCTCGAAGTCGTACGGGCCCAGGTGGCGCAGCAGCCGAACGTGGTCCTTGCCCGCGAGGCGAAGCGTCGTGAAGCCGCCGCTCACGTCGACCACTTGCGCGAAGACGCCGGCCAACGCAGCGTTCAGCGATCCGACCCAACCGTCGCGCGCCGCGCGCGGGCAGACCAGCATCCATTCATCGGGCGACAGCCACAACGCCGCGCCATGGGACCAGCGCGCGAAGCTTGTCGGCCCCGTCGGCAACGGACTGCCGAGCACGCTGCCCACACGCTCGAGGAAATCCGCATCATCCGCACGACCGCGCACGATCACATAGCCCAGGTGCGCCAGCTCACAGGCGAGCACCCCATCGGCCGCGCCCGGCGCACGCGCGAGGGACTGCCAATCGAAACCTTGCAAGGGCGATTGCAGAAACGCGTTCAGCGGCGCATCGGTCGAAGCTCTAGACATTCTGGTGCTCCCCTTTCGGATCGACGAACACGCTCGAAGCCACCGTCACCGGCGTCAGCTTCCCGCGGGCACAGGCATACAAGGTCTGGCCCGTGCGCTGGGCACCCCCTGCCACCAGCGCCATTGCAAACGAGCGCCCGAGAAACGCGCTGTGGTAGCTGGAGCTCACATGCCCCAGCATCGCGGCGGGTGCATCGGTGTGCGGCGTTTCGAGGATCTGTGCGCCTTCGGCCAGCACCTCGTTCGCGTCGACCGGCAGCAGCCCGACGAGCTGTTTGCGGTCCGCACGCGCCGTGTCGCTGCGCGCCAGCGAGCGTTTGCCCAGGAAGCTGAACGGCTTCTTCATGCCCACCGCCCAGCCCATGCCCAGATCGATCGGCGACACCGAACCGTCGGTGTCCTGGCCGACGATGATGAAACCCTTCTCGGCCCGCAGCACGTGCATCGTCTCCGTCCCGTAGGGCGTGATGCCGAACTCGGCGCCGGCCGTCATCACCGCTTCCCACAGGTAGTGGCCGAAGCCCGACTCGACGTTGATCTCGTAGGCCAGCTCACCCGAGAAGCTGATGCGGAAGATGCGTGCCGCAAGGCCTGCCGCCGTGCCGCGGCGCCAGTCCATGAACTTGAACGCTTCGGCCGACAGGTCGACATCGCTCACCAGCCTGGCCAGTACCGCACGCGCCTTCGGCCCGACCACCGCGACGGTCGACCAGTGGTCGGTCACCGAAGTCATCCACACGCGCAGCTCCGGCCACTCGGTCTGGTGCCAGCGCTCCAGCCACGCCAGCACCCGCGCCGCGCCGCCGGTGGTGGTGGTCATGTAGAACTGGGTGTCGTGGATGCAGGCGGTGACGCCGTCGTCCATCACCATGCCGTTCTCGTCGAGCATCAGGCCGTAGCGGCACTTGCCGGGCGCGAGCTGGCTCCAGGCATTGGCGTAGATGCGGTTGAGGAACTCGCGCGCATCGGGCCCGTCGATCTGGATCTTGCCGAGCGTCGACGCGTCCATCACCGCGACACCTTGCCGCGCCGCGCGGCATTCGCGTGCGACGGCGGTGTGGATAGCCTCGCCGGGCTGCGGAAAGTACCAGGGGCGCAGCCACTGGCCCACCGGCTCGAACTCGGCACCGCGCGCGACATGCGCCGCGTGGATCGCCGTCGTGCGGCGGGGGTCGAAGGTGTCGCCCTGCATCGCGCCGGCCAGCGCCCCCAGCGTCACCGGCGTGTAGGCCGGTCGATAGGTGGTGGTGCCGACCTCGGCCACCGGCCGCCGCAGCGTGCGTGCGGTGATCGCGACACCGTTGATGTTGGACAGCTTGCCCTGGTCGGTGCCGAAACCGAGCGCCGTGTAGCGTTTCACATGCTCGATCGACTGCCAGTTCTCGCGCACCGCGAGCACGATGTCGGCGGCCGTGACGTCGTTCTGATAATCGACAAAGGCCGTGGCCCCGGCGCCTTCCGCCTTGCCGTCGGGCAGGCGAAACATCGGACGCGCCGGCTGGCGCGGGCGGCGCGTGGCGTGCGGCGACACCAGCACGTCGGGACGCTCGAGGTCGTGGATCACGCGTTGCATCGCTTCGGTGGTCTGTGCCAGTGCATCGGCCAGCTCGAAGGCGCCGGTGACCGCACCGGCGCAGGCCACGCCCTCGCGGCCCTCGCGCGGTGCGACAAAGGCCGCCACGGCTTCGTCCCAGCGCGGGCGGCTGCCGTCGTGGCAGAACAGGTGCACGGTGGGCGACAGGCCGCCCGAGCTCAGCACGACGTCGCACTCGACGAGCGGCCCATCGCCGATCACGTCGTCGCGCTCGTGATGCAGCCGCACGAGCCGCGCAGCGCGCACCTCGCCGCGGCCGGTGACCTCGGCGATGCCGTGGCCGGCCAGCACGCGCAGCCCCGCGACCGGCCGCGGCGCGCGGGACAGCGGCCGCACGTCGGCCACCGTCACGCGCGCGCCCGCCGCCACCAGCAGCTCGGCCGCGTCGTAGACCAGGTCGCTGCTGCCGCAGATCAGCACCCGCTCGCCAACGCGCACGCCATAGCGCTGCAGATAGGTCTGCGCGGCCGACACCGTCATCACGCCCGGCCGGTCGTTGTTGCCGAACACGAGCGGACGCTCGATCGCGCCCGTGGCCAGCACGACCTGCTTCGCGCGGATCTTGTGCAGCCGTTGCCGCGGCAGCGCGGCATTGCGCTGCGCCGGTGCCAGGTGGTCCTGCACCAGCTCGACCGCCTGCACGAGGTTCTGGTCGTACAGGCCGAAGGCCGTCGTACGTGCCAGGCAGCTCACCTGCGGCATGGCAGACAACGCGGCCAGCGAGGCGCGGATGAACGCTGCGCCATCGCGGCCTTCGATCTGCGCGTAGGGGTCCGACAGCAGCCAGCCGCCGAATTCGGCCTGCTCGTCGACCAGCAGCGTCTTCAGCCCGGCGCGCCCGGCCTGCAGCGCGGCCAGCAGCCCGCAGGCGCCACCGCCGACCACCAGCACGTCGACATGGTGGTGAAGGTGATCGTAGTGTTCGGGGTCCGGCAGCTCGGGCGCGCGGCCGAAGCCGGCCAGCTTTCGGATCACCGCCTCGTAGGCCGGCCACAGCGCGCGCGGCCACTTGAAGGTCTTGCTGTAGAAGCCGGCCGGCATGAAGCGCCCGGCGATGCCGAGCGCCGCCTTCCAGTCGAACGCGAGCGACGGCCAACCGGAGGTCGGCTGCGCCACGAAGCCTTCGTACAGCTCGGCCTGCGTCGCCTTGACGTTGGGCACGGTCCAGGCGCCGACGCCGGCCTGCACCAGCGCGTTCGGCTCTTCCGACCCGGCGCCGACGATGCCGCGCGGCCGGCCGTATTTGAAGCTGCGCGCCAGCCGCCGCACGCCGTTGGCGAGCAGCGCGGAGGCGAGCGTGTCGCCGGGGTGGGCGGCGTAGTCGCGGCCGTCGAATCGGAAGTGGATCGTGCGTGACGTGTCGATGCGCGCGCCGGGCACCGGAACCCGCTGGCCGCTCACGATGCCGCCTCCTCGGCCAGGAACTTTTCCTTGCCCTCGGCCAGCGTCCAGCTGCCGGCGATTGCATAACTGCCGGTGTGCCGCTTCACCGCGAACACCTTGCGGCAGCCGCTGCTGTGCATCCATTGCTCCCAGAACCAGCCGCGGGTATTGCGGCGCATGAAGAGGTAATCGCCCCAGGCGGCGTCGTCGACCGTGTCGGGCGCAGCGGGGCGCGCGATGTAGGCCTCGCCGGCGTAGCTGAACTCCTCTTCGTCGCGCAGCTCGCGGCAATGGGGGCAGTGCAGTTGGAACATTGCTGACCCTCAATGTGCGACGGCTGCCGCGCCGTGTTCGTCGATCAGCCGCCCGCTCGCAAAACGTTCGAGGCTGAACGCCTCGGCCAGCGGATGCGGCCGGTCGTGCGCGATCGTGTGCGCGAACACGTGGCCGGATCCCGGCGTGGCCTTGAAGCCGCCCGTCCCCCAGCCGCAGTTGAAGTACAGGCCTTGCACGGCGGTCTTGCCGATGATCGGGCAGGCATCGGGCGACACGTCGACGATGCCGCCCCACTGGCGGTTCATGCGCACGCGCGAGAACTGCGGGAACAGCTCGATCACCGCCGCGGCCGTGTGGTCGATCACGTGCGGGCTGCCGCGCTGGCCATAGCCGAGGTAGCTGTCGATGCCGGCGCCGATCACCAGCTCGCCCTTGTCCGACTGGCTCAGGTAGCCGTGCACCGCGTTCGACATGATCACCGTGTCGATCACGCGCTGCATCGATTCCGACACGAAGGCCTGCAGCGGATGGCTCTGCAGCGGCAGCCGGATGCCCGCCATGCGCGCCAGCATCGACGAATGCCCCGAGGCGACACAGCCCACGCGATCGGCCTTCACCGCGCCCAGCGTCGTCTGCAGCCCCTTGATGCGGCCACCCTCGACCTCCAGGCCCGTCACTTCGCAGCCTTCGATCAGGTGCACGCCGAGCCGGCTCGCGGCGCGTGCAAAGCCGCGCGCCACCGCATCGTGGTGCGCCACGCCGGCGCGCGGCTGCCAGCTGGCGCCCAGCACCGGGTAGCGGCGGCTGCGGCTCGCGTCGAGCTGCGGGATCCTGTGCTTCACCTCGGCGGCCGTCAGCACCTGTGCGTCGATGCCTTGCAGGTTGTTGGCGTTGACGCGGCGCTCGATGTCGCGCATGTCCTGCAGCGTGTGGCCCAGGTTGAATACGCCGCGCTGGCTGAACATCACGTTGAAATTCAGCTCGGCAGACAGGCGTTCCCACAGTTTCAGCGCGTGCTCGTACAGCAGTGCCGCTTCGTCCCACAGGTAATTGGAGCGCACGATCGTCGTATTGCGCGCGGTATTGCCGCCGCCGAGCCAGCCCTTCTCGAGCACCGCGATGCGGCCGACGCGATGCGCCTTCGCCAGGTAGTAGGCGGTGGCCAGCCCATGCCCGCCGCCGCCGACGATCACCACGTCATAACTCGGCGCCAGCGTGGCCCGCTTCCACGCCGGTTCCCACGTGCGATGCTGCCGAAGGCCATGCTTCAACAGGCTCCACAGTGAGTAGTTCTGGCCGGACATTGGCTGCTCTGCTTGGGGTGTGAACGAGTGGATTCATTGTTCGGCGCGCGCTCGCCCAGGCCTTGCATGAGGGGGACCTGGACTTGTCCGAATGCGACATCGCGGCGGCCGGCGAGCGCCGCCGCCCGCGGCGCGGGCGCGACTTGTCTTGCCGCGACGCCGCCTTGTCCGCGGCCGCCGGCGCACGACACGGCGCGCGCGCTTTCGCGTTCAATGCACGCCCCAATCATCCGAAGCCGAAGGAGCGCCAACGATGTTCAACCTGAAATCAATCGCCTGGCTCGGTCTTGCGCAGCTGCTGCTGGCGCCGCTGTCGCAGGCGCAGATCCTGGTCGGACAGACGGCGGCCTTCAATGGCCCCGACAGCGCCTATGTGCGCGAGGCGCGCACCGGCGCCACGCTGTACTTCGACGCCGTCAACGAGCAGGGCGGCGTGCACGGCCAGAAGATCGAGCTGGTGTCGATCGACGACGGCGACGACCCGCAGCGCGCCGCGCACAACGTGCGGGCCTTGATGGCCGGGTGGAACACGCTGGCGCTGTTCATGTCGCACGGCACCTCGACCAGCCAGGCCGCGGCCGCCGTGTTGCCGGCGTACCGCGCGCCGCTGGTCGGCCCGTCGTCGGGCGCGCAGAGCCTGCGCCAGCCGGTGCACCCTTATGTCTTCAACGTGCGCGCGAGCTACCGGCGCGAGGTGCAGCAGGCGGTGCAGGCGATGCAGCGGCTGGGCCTGGAGCGGCTGGCCGTGGTGCAGGTGGGCAATGCCTTCGGCGACGACGCGGCGGTGGGCGTGGTCGATGCGGTGCCGGCGGTGCGGCCGGTGCTGAGCGAGACATTCGACCCCGAGCGCCCCGACTTCGACGCCATCGGCGCGCGGGTGGCGAAGTCGAATGCGCAGCTCGTGCTCTTCATCGCCGACAGCGCCGCGGTGGCCGCCGGCGTGCGCGCGCTGCGCGACGCCGGCTCACGGGCCCAGGTGATCACGCTGTCGAACAACGCGTCGCCGGCCTTCATCCAGCGGCTGGGGCCGCTGGCGCGCGGCGTCATCGTCACCCAGGTCTTTCCGTACGAGCGCTCGATGGTGTCGCCGCTGGTCAAGCGCGCGATGGACGTCGGCCGCACGCGCGGCATCCACGAGCTGACGCAGCCGCTGATGGAAGGCTTCGCCGCGGCGCAGGTGCTGGTGGAAGGGCTGCGGCGCGCGGGGCCGAAACCGACGCGCGAGAAGCTGGTGACGGCGCTGAATGGGATCGCGCGCCTGAACATCGGCGGCGTGATGATCGACTACAGCCCGACCGACCATACGGGCACGACGTATGCGGACATGGCGGTGATTTCGGAGCTGGGGCGGTTTCAGCGCTGAGCGGCCGGCGCCTGTTGATGGGTGTCGGGACCGGCGCCACTCCTCGTCGTGCGAGGCCACGATCAACGCGCCCTCGAAGCCTTGCAGCGCCTCCTGCAGCCCCGTGGTATCCAGATCGAGGTGATTCGTCGGCTCATGGTTGGCGATCAACAGTCCTGCGTAGAAGCGAGGCGACCGTTCAAGACTGAACTGAGACAGTCGCCCCCGGGGCTTCGATCGACCGCTGCCGGCCAGCAGGGGTCGCTCGCCGCTGTCTGCTTCCGGACTTCGCTCACGAGGAGCCGTGGCGCGATCCACGGCTGTTGCAATATGCCAAGCAAGCCAAAGCCACCGCCGGCGCCAAGCCCACCGCTCGACGACCCGCAGCAATCAAAGCAGTTCGAAGACGCGGCGCGCGAGTTAGAAGCGGATGGGAATGAAAGTGCGTTTCACCGCGCTCTAGACGCCGTAGTCCCGCCCGCGAATAGGAAGGATCGCAAGTCATAAGGGCGGCAATTCTCCTGTGGCTACGGCCTGCTCAATCCAATTCAGAGCCTGAGAGGATGGTCTATCACTCAGTAGCTCAAACTGGGCCACTCTGGCGTAGTAGCGCTCCAAAACTGGCCCCGTCACATGCCAACCACGTCGGATTCGCGAGGCGATGTTTGTTCCGCTGGTTTTTCGTAGGTTGTCGCCAAGTAGCGCACGCAAAGAGCCGCGCAGTCTGGTTTCCCCCTTTTCGTCGATAGGAAACTTTGCGGCGTCCCGCTCGACATGTTTGGCCCATTCCCAAGCATATATGTCTGCCATCTCGAATAGCCTCGAATCTGCTGCATCCAAGATCGCATATGAGCGCATTCCGTATAGCTGTTGAGCCATACCTCGATGGGACCGAATGTGGTTGGTGAAGGCCGCGGAGTCGCCCTGATCCCCGTCACCGAACTCGAAGAAGTATGCAATGTCAGCGTTGCGGGTCAAGCTGCGCATGGCAGCCATAGCAAGATGGCAGCACACCGCATACGGAGTCCTTAGGCCGCCCAAGATCACTTTGGAGTCTGTATCGGCTGCTGCTGGCGCCAATGCTGCGAGCTCGGCCGCAGTCACCGAAACGGCAACACCGAACGAAGCCCAGCGATTGATGATCGGGACCGAGGCCTCAATGTGCGCTTTGGTCTTTGTGCTCGACCAGCCCTTGAAGTCGCCTTGTGGTGGGTTTGCGCTGAGGTCGGTCATGTGACATTGCGTCTCACCCCAGACGCGCTTCCAATCTCGTGTAGCCTTTTTGGCGGCAACAGACCCAAACGCGAACCCGGCCACGCAGAAACTTCCACCGTCCCTCTTGCTGGCATCGAAGTAGGCTTCAAGCACGACTGCGTAACCTCCGTCCCACGGCATCACGCGGTCTAGTAGCCAGCAGAAGTGCAGAAGAGTCCGCCTCATCAACCAGATCGGGGTCGCAAGGAGCAATCACAGCCTACTCCTTGGGTACGCAAAGTACAATATGCTCAAACTTTAGCGGTCATCATTTAAGGGGCGCACCGATGACTCCAGTCCAGGACACGAAGCGATTCAACATCTACCTCTACGGCAGCATCGTAGTGGCTGTGTGGTTCGCGGTCGTCGCCTCCAACGCGCACCTGGCGTTTCCGGACCCGGTAGTAGCCCTTAGAGGTCTCACCCTCGGCGGAGCGGTCGCGTACCTCCTGTCCATCGCAATGGATCGTTGGCTGTGGCGACTGCCTCTCTTGCAAAGAATCAATGGCGTTCCGGACATCTCTGGCCGATGGGAGGGCTGGTTCTGGAATACCCTCGGGCAACAGTGGCTTCCAAATGCCCAGGAAATTACACAACACTCATGGCGCGTCTCGTTCCATTCGTGGGGTCCTGTTAACGAGTCGTCAACCATCAGTGCTGCGCTTTTAACAGATGGAACCGGGAAGATAAAGCTCGCATCTGTATATTCGACAGAGGTCATTTCCGGCGCTTCCGAGCCACACATGGGAGCCTCTCACCTGTCGCTGTCTAGTATGGGTCAAGTGACTCGCCTTTTTGGAACGTATTGGACAAACCGGCGACGTGACGATGGAACGAGGGGGCAGTACGGATACATAAGGCTGATGCGTACCGACAAGAAGGCACTCGGCGGCCTCAGTTTCGATGAAAAGAACTGGGCAATGCCGAAGCCGATCGAGCCGCCCGAACCAATGCGCAGCTAGCTGGCGCGTTTTCATAAGACGGCGATGGCGTCTAAGCTCTCAGGCACGGGACGTCTCGCGGCAAGCCGCCCTTACCTCGAACGTTGAGCGTCTGCTTGATGGCGCCGCATTTGGTCGCGGGTATGACCGCAACGGGTCGAAAGCGGAAGTTGGCGGGCATCGGCTGAAGGACCCCAACCGCTGCAAACGGGCCCTTCGGCTCTTGCGGGATCGCCTTCCTAGGGAAGACCCTATCAACACGCTTGGTGAGCCATCAACACCACGTTCGCAAGCCTGGCCTTGCGCCACAAGGAAGGCAGAGGCATACAGTACTTGCCTACCGGGGGTAGATCATGGCGATCGAGAACGCGCAGCGGCATCTTCACCTCAAGCGCGCAAGTGCGCGGGCCCAGCGGCTTGACCTTGAACAACGCGTCTTGCGCGCGCTGGCCGAAGCGCTGAAGGCGAGGTTCGGCAGCACGTTCGCGCAGCAGTTGCAGCATCAGCAGCGAATTCAGCTGCAGCAAGTCAGGCACCCCCTGCAGCTGTTCGACGAACTCTCCGTGAACTGGCCGAAGGCCCTGCGGGACTACCTGCTGGAGAACTGGCAGGCCTTTGCCGACGTGCAGCAGCAACAACAGCAACAGCAACAGGAGCAGCAGCAGCAACAACAGCAGCAGCAGCAGGAGGAGGAGGAAGAAGAGGAGGAGCTGCGAAGCCACCGACAGCGCCGGCATGAGCATGGGCACCAGCGTCAGCAGCAACAGGAGCAACAACAGCAACCGCAGCAACGGCAGCAACCGCGGCAACTGCAGCGGCAGGAGCCCCAAGCGCCGCGGGAAAGTGAATCGGAATTGGCGCGAATCGCTCTCGAAAGGATTCTGAATCGAGAGCTCGAGCTCTCGAGAATGCTAGTTCAAGCGAACGACGACGTGGAAGCGCTTGCCGCAGACGTCGAGTCCAAGTCGGAACCTGTGCGCCAATCGGATCAGCCGGCAGTCCTCGAAGAACACCTTCAATTCTCCCTGTGGAGCCCCCACGCTGTCGCAGTCGGTCAAACGTTTGTGCTCGACTTTTGGGTGCATACGGCGTCACAGGCTACAAAGGTGCAGGCCCTCATGAATCGCATGGGGCAATCGGCAGTCGGCAAGCCTTGCGACAGCGTGACATCGCGTGCGGCAGCGCTGACAGTTCGCTTGCTGTGTCCGGCGCTCGTGATCGAGCAGGACTTGCAACTGCTGACCTGGACCGGGACGGAGAACTCGGCGTCGTTCACCTGCCGAGCCGATTCCGGTTCATGGGGGGGCACCGTGCAAGGCTACTTCGACGTACGCGCAGGCGGCCTCAGCTTGAGCCGACTTCCCTTTGAACTGAAACTCACGGCAGGGCCGCAATTGCAGCAGCAGCAGCAAGTGCCGTGGCAGCAGCAGCAACAACAACAGCAGCAGTTTCAAAAGATGTCGTGGACGAGCTTCGCACGCGGAACGGCTTTCGCTTCTTACTCCAGCGAAGACCGAATCGATGTGCTGCGCTGCACAGAGGGTCTAAAGAAGGGGGCTCCGTTCATGGATGTATATCTCGATATTGTCAAGCTCCGGTCCGGCGACGACTGGGAACGCACCTTGATGGCCTACATCCGGACAAGCGACGTCTTCTATCTCTTTTGGTCTCCTTCCGCAGCCAAGTCGAATTGGGTCGATCGCGAGTGGCGGTACGCGTACCAAGAGCGTGGTCTCGACTTCATCGATCCGTTCCCGTTGGAAGACCCTCGGCTCGTTCCTCCGCCCACGGAACTGGAAAGACTCCATTTCAATAGCGCATATCTCAGCCACATCAATGCAGAGAAGTACATCAAGGAACGTATGCGCGCGATTCCCCAAACTGGTCACTGAGGGACCCAACCGTACAACGGCAACTCAGGGCCGATTGCGTCGGGCGCGGTCGGTCGGCAGTGATCTGGTCGTCGGGGCCGAGCACCCGAGGGTCGCAAGCAGGCCACCCGGCCCACCAACCGTTTCACCCCCGCGCCGCACGTCATCGACCACGCCCCCCGCGCCCTCAACCCGCCCCCACCACCACCCCATGCGGATCAATGACGAACTTCTTCGCCACCCCCGCATCGAATTCCGCATACCCCTGCGGCGCGTCATCCAGCGAAATCACCTGCACCCCCACCGTCTTCGCAATCGCGATGCGGTCCCACAGGATGGCCTGCATCAGCGCGCGGTTGTACTTCATCACCGGCGTCTGACCGGTGAAGAAGCTGTGCGATTTGGCCCAGCCGAGGCCGAGGCGGATGCTCAATGCGCCGCGCTTCGCCGCCGAATCTTCCGCCCCCGGATCGTCGGTCACGTACAGCCCCGGAATGCCGATCTTGCCCGCCGCGCGCGTCACTTCCATCAGCGAGTTCAGCACCGTGGCCGGCGCTTCGTGCTGCGCGCCTTCGTGGCCATGGCCGCGCGCTTCGAAGCCCACTGCGTCGACGGCGCAATCGACCTCAGGCGTGCCGAGGATCTGCGCGATCTGCTCGGCGAGCGTGGCATCGAGCGAGAGGTTCACGGTCTGGAAGCCGACCTGGCGTGCATGCTCCAGCCGCTTTGCATTGACGTCGCCGACGATGATCACCGCGGCGCCCAGCAGTTGTGCCGATGCCGCGGCCGCCAGGCCCACCGGCCCGGCGCCGGCCACGTAGACCGTGCTGCCCGGCCCCACGCCCGCGCTCACCGCGCCGTGGTAGCCGGTGGGCAGGATGTCGGACAGGCAGGTCAAGTCGCGGATCTTCTCCATCGCCTGCGCCCGATCGGGAAACTTCAGCAGGTTGAAGTCGGCGTACGGCACCGTCACGTATTCGGCCTGGCCGCCGATCCAGCCGCCCATGTCCACGTAGCCGTAGGCGCCGCCGGCGCGCGCGGGGTTCACCGTCAGGCACACGCCGGTGTGCTGCTCCTTGCAGCTGCGGCAGCGGCCGCAGGCCACGTTGAAGGGCACCGAGACGATGTCGCCCTTCTTCAATGACTCCACGTCGCGCCCGAGCTCCAGCACCTCGCCGGTGATCTCGTGGCCGAGGATCAGCCCGGCCGGCGCCGTGGTGCGGCCGCGCACCATGTGCTGGTCGGAGCCGCAGATGTTGGTGGTGATCACCTTCAGGATCACGCCATGCTCGATGCGCCGCCCGCGCGGATCGGCCAGCGTGGGGAACGGGATGCCCTGCACCTCGACGACGTTCTGCCTGATGTAGGCCACGCCCCGGTTGTCGCTGCTCATGCCTTCTCTCCTTCGTTCAGCATTCGATGAGGTTCACGGCGCGCCGAGCAGCGCCTTGCGCACGGCGGCCAGTCCGTCCTCGCCGCCGAAGCTGCGCACGCCGCGCAGCCACGTCGCCAGCACCTCGGGGTTCTTGCGCAGCCAGTCGCGCGCGGCCTGCACGGGGCTCGTCTTCTCGACGATCGCGGCCATCACCTGGTTCTCGATGTCCGTCGTGAACTGCAGGTTGGCGAGCAGCGCACCGACATTCGGGCAGCGCCGCCCGTAGCCGGCCTGCACGGCGGTGTAGATGCTGGACTCGCCGAAATTCGGGCCGAACACCGCATCGCCGCCTTCCAGGTAGCGGATGCGGAACTGCACGTTCATCGGGTGCGGTTCCCAGCCGAGGAAGACGATGGGCCGGCGGTCTTTCACGGCACGCTGCACCTCGGTGAGCATGCCGCTCTCGGACGACTCCATGCGCCTGAAGTTCGCCACGCCGAATTCGTTCTTCTCGATCATTCGCTGGATCAGCGCATTGCTGCCGGTGCCCGGCTCGATGCCGAAGATGCGGCCATCGAGCGCCTTCTCGAAGCGATGGATGTCGGCAAACCTTTTCAGGCCCTGGGCGTGCAGGTAGTCCGGCACCGCCAGCGTGGCCTTCGCGCCGGTCAGGTTGGGCTGCTCCAGCACCTGGATCTGCCCGGCTTTCACGAAGGGCTCGATGCGCGGGCTCATCACCGGCTTCCAGTAGCCGAGAAAGGCGTCGACGTTGCGCGCCGCCATGCCGGCGAAGGCCACGCGCACCGAGGCGTAGGTGATGCTCGGCCGGTAGTCCAGGCCCTCCAGCACCACGGCGGCCAGGCCGGTGGTGGCGGCGTTGTCGCTCCAGCCGACGTCGACCAGCCGCACGTCGCGGCAGGCCGGTGGGTCCTGCAGCGGCGCGGCGGCGGCGCCGCAGGCCAGCAGCGCGAGCGCCCACGGGGTTGTGCTGGCAAGGGACACGGTGGCACTCCGGCAATGGCTTCAAACGCCCGATTGGAGACACAAGCGCCCGCCCGCTCAGGTCGTTTTTCGACATGCCCCAGCACGCACCCGACATCGGGGGTAATCCCCGGTGCAGTCAGCGCGCCGAAAGTCGCGGCAGTCCAAATCCTGGTCGCGGCACGAACAGGGCGGTGGGGGTCCTGCCGGATAAATTTCCGCTGCCACCGAAGGAATCATTGGGATATGCCGCACGCATCGGTCATCGAAGTCGAATGCCGCAACGTCTGGAAGGTGTTCGGCCAGCGCCACCGCGAAGCGCTGGAAGCCGCGCGCAGCCGCGGGCTCGACCGCAGCGAGGTGCAGCGCCAGTACGACTGCACGCTGGCCATCGCCGATGTGAACCTGCAGGTGATGAAGGGCGAGATCTTCTGCATCATCGGCCTGTCGGGCAGCGGCAAGTCCACGCTGGTGCGCCACGTCAACCGCCTGATCGAGCCCAGCGCCGGCGAGATCCGCGTCGGCGGGCAGGACATCGGCAAGCTCAACCAGAAGGCGCTGCGCCAGCTGCGCGCGCGCTCGATCGGCATGGTGTTCCAGAACATGGCGCTGCTGCCGCACCGCACGGTGCGCGACAACGTGGCGCTGGGCCTGGAGCTGCGCGGCATGCCGCGCGACCAGCGCTACGAGATGGCCGAGGAGAAGCTGCGCATGGTCAACCTCGAAGCCTGGGCCGACCACATGCCCTACGAGCTGTCCGGCGGCATGCAGCAGCGCGTGGGCCTGGCGCGGGCGCTGGCGGCCGACCCCTCGGTGCTGCTGATGGACGAGCCTTTCTCGGCGCTCGACCCGCTGATCCGCCGCCAGCTGCAGGAGCAGTTCATCGAGCTCTCGGCGCAGATGCACAAGACCACGCTGTTCATCACCCACGACATCGACGAGGCGATCCGCATCGGCCACCGCATCGCGATCATGCGCGACGGTGTCATCGTGCAGACCGGCAGCGCCGAGCAGGTGGTGGGCCATCCGGCGGACGACTACGTCGCCCGGTTCGTACAAGGGATCTCGCTCGCCGCCGTGAAGGCCAAGGGAGCGCTGTCGTGAACGCGCCCAGCGAGCGCGGGCTGATCAACAGCGTCAGCACCAAGCTGCGGCTGGAGCACGTGCGCCACTTCAGCGGGCTGAGTGCGCCGCACTACCTGGCGGTGTTCGAGCGCCTGGCCGGTGCGCAGCGTTCGCGCGTCAAGCTCAGTTGGGCGGCGCTGCTGGGCGGGCCGTACTGGGCCGCCGCACGCGGCCTCTGGGGGCTGTTCTGGCTGTCGCTGGTGCTCGACACGGTGGGCGCCTGCTGGGCCTTCAGCGAGTGGCGGTCGACGGCGCCGGCCGAGGGCATTCTGGTGCTCGCCTTCGGCCGGCTGCTCGTCGGCTTTGCCGGCAACTGGGCCTATTGGCAGGCCTTCTGCACGTGGCGGGTCGGGTCGAAGTCGAGCCATCGCTTCGACGCCTGGCGGCTGCTGCTGGCGGCGGGCATGGCGCTGCCGGCCTTCGCGCTGATCGTGCTGCAGACGGCGGGTTATCCGCTGCCCGAGCTGGTGCGCAGCTTCCCCGTGGCGCGCACGATCAGCATCGCCACGCAGAACGGCATCAACCAGACGGTGCACTGGCTCACGGTGAGCTGCGGGCCGTTCTTCGATGCGATCACGCTGGCCGTGCGCGGCGTGCTCGATGCGATCGAGCGGGTGCTGCTGGCGATGCCCTGGCCCGCGCAGGTGCTGGTGCTGCTGCTGCTCGCCTGGCGCGCCGGCGGCGTGCGCGCGCTGCTGTTCGCGGCCGGCATCCTGGCCTACCTGGGTCTCTTCGGTTTCTGGGAGAAGGCGATCTCGACGATGTCGCTGGTGGCCGCGGCGGTGCTGATCTGCGTGCTGTTCGGCGTGCCGCTGGGCATCCTGTGCGCCAAGTACCGCATGCTGAACCGCATCGCCAATCCGGTGATGGACTTCATGCAGACGATGCCGAGCTTCGTCTACCTGCTGCCGGCGATCGCCTTCTTCTCGATCGGCAAGCCGCCGGCCGTGCTGGCGACGGTGGTGTTCGCGATGCCGCCGGTCATCAAGCTCACCGCGCTGGGCATCCAGGGCGTGCCGCGCGACGTGAAGGAGGCGATGCTCGCCTTCGGCGCGAGCCCGCTGCAATTGCTCGTCAAGGCGGAGCTGCCGATGGCCATCGACTCGATCATGACCGGCATCAACCAGAGCATCATGATGAGCCTGTCGATGGTCGTCATCTCGGCGCTGATCGGCGCGGGCGGCCTCGGTTTCGACGTGCTGTCTGCACTGCAGCAGATGGAGAACGGTGCGGGCCTGCTGGCAGGCCTGGCGATCGTGCTGTGCGCGATGTTGCTGGACCGCCTGGTCCAGGGACGCAACGGCGCCGGCGATAAACACAAGGGGAAGGAGTGAGGCGTTTTCGGCGCGGGCTGGCCACCCGCGTCGAAGGCGTGCTCGTGGTGCTGGAAATCCAACTTTGGAGTACGCAGTGAAACGGTTTCAACACGCCCTCATGGCCGCCTGGGCAGCGGCTTTCCTCGGCGCTAGCGCCACGGCCATGGCCAAGGAAACCATCGTCATCGGCGACGTCAGCTGGGAGGCATCGCATGCCGTCAGCAACGTGCTGAAGGTGATCATCGAAAGCCGGCTCGGTGCCGACGTCAAGATCATCCCCGCCGACCAGGCGGCGATCTTCGCGGCGATGGACAAGGGCGACGGCAGCATCGACGTGCATCCCGAGCTGTGGCTGCCGGCGCAGGCCGATCGCCATGCCAAGTTCGTCGCCGCGGGCTCGAAGGAGACGGTGCTGGTCAACGACAAGCCCTACACCGGCAGCGACGGTCTGTTCGTGCCCGGCTTCGTGCAGGACAAGTACGGCGTCAAATCGGTGCAGCAGCTCGCCGACCCGAAGATCGCCAAGCTGTTCGACACCGACGGTTCGGGCAAGGGCTCGTACTGGCCCGGCGCACCGGGCTGGAACGGCACCAACATCGAGCTGATGCGCGCCAAGGGCTACGGCTACGACAAGACGATGAAGCCCTTCATCGTTTCCGACGCGGTGATGCGCGCCGAGCTGGCCAAGGCGGTGTCGGCGCAGAAGCCCTTCGTGCTGTACTTCTGGGAGCCCGAGGGCCTGTTCAAGAAGTTCGACCTGCGCAAGCTGGAGCAGCCGGCGCACAACGAGAGCTGCCACAAGATGGTGCAGCCGCAGGAGGCGCCCGATTGGCAGGACAAGGCCAGGATCGCCTGCGCATCACCGGCCAGCACGATTCACGTGGCCTATTCCAAGTCGCTGCACAAGCGCGCGCCCAAGGTCGCGCAGTTCCTCAAGCAGGTCAGCTTCGACGTGCCGACGATGAACGAATGGATCCTGCGGATCACCGACAAGACCGACCCGGCGGCGCTGGCCAAGGAATGGGTGGCGGCCAACCCGGACAAGGTCAATGCCTGGCTGGCGGGGGTGAAGTAGTCAACGGCGCTGCGCGCACTGGTCCGGCGCGGCGCCTCTGCGGCGTCGCGATCAGGCGGCTTCTGCGTGCAGGCGGACACCCAGTGCCCGGGCGACCTTGAGCACGGTGGCGAAGCTAGGGTTTCCGTTTTCGCTGAGCGCCTTGTAGAGGCTCTCGCGGCTGAGTCCCGCATCGCGAGCCACCTGCGACATTCCTTTTGCGCGCGCGATGTCGCCAAGCGCTCGAGCGATGCCTGCGGCGTCGTCGGGGGCCTCCGCAAGCCAGGCATCGAGATAGGCCGCCATCTCTTCTGGCGTGCGCAGCTGCTCGGCGACGTCGTAGGGAACGGTCTTGGTCTTCGCGGCTGATTTCTTGAGCGACCCCTTGGGCATGACGAACTACTCCTGCAAATTCCGGGCAAGCGCGATGGCTCGCTTGATGTCCTGTTGCTGGCTCGACTTGTCGCCGCCGGCGAGCAGAACGATGAGCTCACCACCTCGCTCGGTGTAGTAGACGCGGTAGCCGGGACCGAAGTCGACCTTCAACTCCGACACACCATCCGTGAGATTGCGGTACTGGCCAGGGTTCCCGTGAACAAGTCGATCGACACGAACCTGGATGCGCGCGCGACCGGCCTGATCCTTGAGAGCATTGATCCAATCACGATAGACCGCTGTCACCTGCACGCGCATCGCTACATCGTATCCCATGGGATACACATGTCAAGCGTCAAGCGTCAAGCATCGAGCGGATGTTGAGGCCGGCGTTCGGTCTGAATCGCGTCTCTTACGCCCACGCCCGGCAGCGTCACCTTCGCCACCCGATCCCCGCTGGGCGCCAGCTTGAAGCGCGTGCGGTACGCGCGCGAGAAGTACGACGCCGACTCGAATCCGCAGGCCACGCTGACCTCGACGATGCTCATCTGCGTCTGCTGCAGCAGGCGCCGCGCCTGGTCGAGCCGCAGCCGCAGGTAGAAGTTCGACGGCGTGTCGCCCAGGTGCAGCTTGAACAGCCGCTCGAGCTGCCGCCGCGTCACGCACACCGTGCTCGCCAGCTCGTCCACCGACATCGGCGCCTCGGTGTGCTGCTCCATGATGTTCAGCACCTGCGTGATCTTCTTGTTGCACACGCCGTAGCGCATGCCGATCTGCATGCGCTGGTGGTCCGAGCGCTGGCGGATGCGGCCCTGCACGAACTGCTCGCTCACCTGCACCGCCAGCTCGCTGCCGTGCTTGCGCGCGATCAGGTCCAGCATCATGTCGATCGACGCGGTGCCGCCGGCGCAGGTGATGCGCCGGTCGCTGATCTCGAACAGCTCCTGCGTGACGACGGGGCCGGGATAACACTCGATGAACGCGGGGATCGCCTCCCAGTGCATCGTGATGCGCTCGCGCTTGAGCAGGCCCGCGGCGGCCAGGTTGAAGCAGCCGCTGTCGATGGCGCCCAGCGTGGCGCGCCGCTGGTCCAGCCACTGCAGCCAGGCCGAGAGCTCGGTGGTGTGCTCGTCCAGCGGGCTGAAGCCGGCGACCACGAACACGCAGGACGCGTCGGTCACTTCGGCGATGGCGTGGTCGGCCATCAGCGCGATGCCGTCGCTCGCCGCCACCGGCCCGCCGTTCACGCTGAGGATGTGCCAGCGATACGAGTTCGGGCGAAAGCGGTTGGCCACGCGCAGCGGCTCGAGCGCCGAGACGAATCCCAGCATCGAGAACTTCGGCAGCAGCAGGAAGTGAACGTCTTCCGCGGCATCCGTCGGGCGAAGGTTCATGCGCGAATCCTCGGTGGCGGTCTCGGCCGCAGCAATCCCCGGGGCCCGGGGCCGGGAAGACGCCAGGCGCGGGCGTCGCGGCAAGGCAATCTTGTGTCGCCGGAAGGCGCGGGGTCCAGGGGGCAAGTGGCTATCGTTTTCACGTAGACCGCGGCACGACAACCCCGCCCGAAGGAGCCCTGTGAACAACGAAGTGATCGTGACCTGCGCCGTCACCGGTGCCGGCGACACGGTGGGCAAACACCCCGCCATCCCCGTCACCCCGCGCCAGATCGCCGATGCCGCGATCGAGGCCGCGAAGGCCGGCGCCACCGTCGTGCACTGCCATGTGCGCGACCCGCACACCGGAAAAGGCAGCCGCGACCCGGCGCTGTACCGCGCGCTGGTCGACCACATCCGCTCGTCGGGTGTCGACGTGATCATCAATCTCACCGCCGGCATGGGCGGCGACCTGCAGGTCGGCGCGGGCGAGTCGCCGCTGGCCTTCGGCGAGGGCACCGACCTGGTCGGCGGCCTGACCCGGCTGCTGCACGTGGAGGAGCTGCGCCCCGAGATCTGCACGCTCGACTGCGGCACGCTGAACTTCGGCGACGGCGATTTCATCTACGTCTCCACGCCCAACCAGCTGCGTGCCGGCGCCCAGCGCATCCGCGAGCTCGGCGTGAAGCCCGAGCTCGAGGTGTTCGACACCGGCCACCTGTGGTTCGCCAAGCAGCTGCTGGCCGAAGGCCTGCTCGACGCGCCGCCGCTGTTCCAGCTGTGCCTGGGCATCCCGTGGGGCGCGCCGGCCGACACGACAACGATGAAGGCGATGGTCGACAGCCTGCCGCCGGGCGCGATCTGGGCCGGCTTCGGCATCGGCCGCATGCAGATGCCGATGGTGGCGCAGGCGGTGCTGCTGGGCGGCCATGTGCGGGTGGGCCTGGAGGACAACCTGTGGCTCGACCGCGGCGTGCCGGCGAGCAACGGCGCGCTGGTCGAGCGCGCGATCGAGCTGATCACGCGCATGGGGGCGCGGCCGCTGACGCCGGCCGAAGGGCGCGCCAAGCTCGGCCTGGCCAAGCGGGGTTGAGCGCGCGATGGACTTCATCACTTCGATCAAGACTTTCGCGGCGGTCGGCACCGGCGTGATCGGCGGCGGCTGGGTGGCGCGCGCGCTGGCCAACGGGCTCGACGTCATCGCCTGCGATCCGGCAGCGGGCGCCGAGCGGTCGCTGCGCGAGACGGTGGACAACGCCTGGCCGGCGCTGGTGAAGCTCGGGCTGGCACCCGGTGCATCGCCGTCGCGGCTGCGCTTCGTCGACAGCATCGAGGCCTGTGTCGCCGAGGCCGACTTCATCCAGGAGAGCGCGCCCGAGCGCGAGGACCTGAAGCTGCAGCTGCACGCGCAGATCAGCGCCGCGGCCCGGCCCGATGCGCTCATCGCGTCGTCGACGTCCGGGCTGCTGCCGTCGCACTTCCATGCCGATGCCCGGCACCCCGAGCGTTGCCTGGTCGGGCATCCGTTCAACCCGGTCTACCTGCTGCCGCTGGTCGAGCTGGTCGGCGGCAAGAACACCGCGCCCGCGGCGTTGGCCGCCGCCGCGCAGGTCTACAGCGCGCTCGGCATGCGCCCGCTGCTGGTGCGCAAGGAGGTGCCCGGCTTCATCGCCGATCGCCTGCTCGAAGCGCTGTGGCGCGAGGCGCTGCACCTGGTCAACGACGGCGTCGCCAGCACCGGCGAGATCGACGATGCGATCCGCTTCGGCGCCGGCATCCGCTGGTCGTTCATGGGCAGCTTCCTGACCTACACGCTGGCCGGCGGCGAGCTGGGCATGCGGCACTTCATGTCGCAGTTCGGGCCGGCGCTGAAGCTGCCGTGGACGCAGCTGGTCGCGCCGGAGCTGACCGAGGCGCTGATCGATCGGGTGGTCGACGGCACGGCCGCGCAGCAGGGGGCGCGATCGATCCGCGCGCTGGAGCGCTATCGGGACGATTGCATCCTGGGGGTGCTGGCGGCGGTGCGGGAGGCGAAGGCGCGGCATGGTTTCAACGTCGAGGACTGAGGTGCAAGCCGAGTGGGTCGACTACAACGGCCACTTGCGCGATGCCTATTACGCGCTGGTCTTCAGCCACGCGGTCGACGCGCTGATGGACCAGATCGGCCTCGATGCCGCCGGCCGCGCGCGGCATCGCAGCAGCCTCTACACGGTGGAGACGCAGATCCGCTACCTGCGCGAAGTGCGCGAGGGCCAGGCGCTGCGTGTCGAGACGCGGCGCATGACCCACGATGCGAAGCGCCTGCGTCTGCAGCAGACGATGTTCGTCGAGGACGGTGCGGAACCCGTCGCGACGGCCGAGCAGCTGCTGCTGCATGTCGACACCGACGGCCCGCGCGCCGCGCCGTTTCCCGAGCCCGTGCTCGAACGCATCCGGGAGCTGCCATGAGAGACCTGCAGGGCCCGCACGGGGTGATCACACCCTACGAGGGCAATCCGCACCGCGATTGGGATTCCGACGCGACCATTCCCGCGCCGCTGCGCGTCCACCAGACCCCGGTCAAGCCCGAATGGGTGGACTACAACAAGCACATGAGCGAGTCGTGTTACCTGCTCGTCTTCGGCGACAACTCCGATGCCTTCTTCCGTTATGTCGGCATCGACGAGGCCTACCGCGCGAGCGGACTATCGTTCTACACCGTCGAGACGCACATCCATTACCTGCGCGAGGCGATGGAAGGCGAGCCGCTGCGGCTGAGCTACCAGCTGCTGGACCTGGACCGCAAGCGCGCCCATGTGTTCCAGGCGATGCATCACGGCGGCAGCGGCGCGCTGCTGGCCACCGCCGAGCAGCTGCTGGTGCATGTGGACCTGCACACCGGCCGCTCGGCACCGCTGCCGGGCGAGCTCTACGAACGCCTGCTCGCGATCCGCGCCGCGCACGCGCTGCTGCCGACGCCCGAGCAGGCCGGCCACACCATCGGCATCCGCCGCCCCAGGGACACGCCATGAACTTCGCCCTCGGCGACGAGCAGCAGATGATCGTCGACACCGTTCGCCGCTTCGTCGAGCACGAGCTGATGCCGCATGAAGCGCTGGTCGAGCGGCTCGACGAGGTGCCGCCCGAGCTGGCGCGCGAGATCCAGGCCAAGGCCATCGCCGCCGGCCTCTACGCCGCCAACATGCCCGAGCCGCTGGGCGGCGGCGGGCTCGACCACCTGGCGATGACGCTGATGGAGCGCGAGCTCGGCCGCACCTCGTTTGCGCTGCAGATGCTGGTGGCGCGGCCCAGCAACATTCTGCAGGCCTGTAACCCGGCGCAGGCCGCCGTGTACCTGCTGCCGGCGATCCGCGGCGAGCGCCACGACTGCCTGGCGATGACCGAGCCCAACGCCGGCTCCGACGTGCGTGCGATGCAGACCCGGGCCGTGCGCGACGGCGAGCACTACGTCATCAGCGGCAGCAAGCACTTCATCAGCCATGCCGACAGCGCCGACTTCGTGATCCTGTTCGCCGCCACCGGCAGCGAAGAGACGCCGCGCGGCACGAAGAAGCTGATCACCGCCTTCCTGGTCGACAAGGACACGCCCGGCCTCACGGTGCGGCGCGGTTCGGCTTGCGTGTCGCACCGCGGCTACCACCAGTGCGAGCTGTTCTTCGACCACTGCCGCGTGCCGCTGGCGCAGCGGCTCGGCGAGGAGGGGCAAGGCTTCGCGTTGATGGGGCAATGGCTGGGCGCGAGCCGGCTCACGGTGGCGGCCACCAGCGTCGGCCGGGCGCGGCGTGTGCTGGAGATGACGACGGAGTGGGCGGCCACGCGCAGGCAGTTCGGCCAGCCGATCGGGCAGTTCCAGGGCACCGGCTTCAAGCTCGCCGACATGGCGACCGAGCTCGAGGCCGCGGAGCTGCTGACCTTGCAGGCCGCGTGGAAGCTCGACCAGGGCCGCATGACCGACCCCGACGCCGCGATGGCCAAGCTCTTCGCCACCGAGGCCCTGGCGCGCATCACCGACCACGCGGTGCAGATCTACGGCGGCATGGGGCTGATGAGCGAGCTGCCGATCGAGCGCTTCTGGCGCGACGCGCGGGTCGAGCGCATCTGGGACGGCACCAGCGAGATCCAGCGGCACATCATTTCGCGTGCGCTGCTGCGCTCGCATGGCGCATGAATCCGCTGCAACGCGAGAACCTGCACCGGCTGCTGAAGCCGCGCCACGTCGCGGTGTTCGGCGGCCGGCCCGCGGCGGAGGTGGTGCGCCAATGCCGGCGCATCGGCTTTGCCGGCGAGATCTGGCCGGTGCATCCGCGGCACGTCGACGTCGAAGGGCTGCGCTGCTTTCGTTCGGTGGCGGACTTGCCGCAAGCACCCGACGCGAGCTTCATCGCCTTGCCGCGCGAGTCGAGCATCGAGGTCGTCGCCGCGCTCGCCGCGCGCGGTGCCGGCGGGGCCGTGTGTTATGCCTCGGGCTTCGCCGAGGTCGGCGCCGAAGGGGCGGTGCTGCAGGCCCGGCTGGTGAGTGCGGCGCAGCCGATGGCGCTGATCGGCCCCAACTGCTACGGCGTGCTGAACCTGCTCGACGGTGCCGCCCTGTGGCCCGACCAGCATGGCGCACGGCGGGTCGAGCGCGGCGTTGCGATCGTCGCGCAAAGCGGCAACATCGGCATCAATGTGACGATGCAGCGGCGCGGCCTGCCGATCGCCTACCTGATCACGCTCGGCAACCAGGCCGGCACGGGGCTCGCCGACGCGATCGACGGTCTGCTCGACGATCCCCGCGTGACCGCGATCGGCCTGCACATCGAAGGCCTGGGCGATGCCGCCGCGTTCTCGCGTGTCGCACTGCGTGCGCTGGAGCGTGGCGTGCCGCTGGTGGCGCTGAAGTGCGGCGGCTCGGCGGTGGGCGCACAGATCGCGCTCAGCCACACCAGCTCGCTGGCCGGCGCGGATGCCTTGTGCGACGCGTTCTTCAGGCGCTTCGGCATCGCCCGTGTGCACGAGCCGGTGGCGCTGGTCGAGACGCTGAAGCTGCTGCATGTGCATGGCGCGCTGCCGGGCCGGCGCATCGCGTCGGCCAGTTGCTCCGGCGGCGAGGCCGCGCTGGTGGCCGACCTCGCCGAGCCGCGTGGCCTGCAGATGCCTGCCTTGCCGGCAGCGCCGCGCGAGCGCCTGCAGGCGCTGCTAGGCGACAAAGTGAACGTCACCAACCCGCTCGACTATCACACCTACATCTGGGGTGATCTGGCCGCGCAGACCGACTGCTTCGCGGCGCTGATGGACTGTCGCTTCGACCTGCATCTGCTGCTGCTCGACCTGCCGCGGGCCGACCGCTGCAGCGCCGGCGACTGGCAGACGGCGCTGGATGCGTTCATTGCCGCGCAGCAGCGCACCGGCGCGGCGTCGGCGGTGGTCAGCTCGCTGCCCGAAGGGTTGCCGGAGCCCATCGCCGAGCGGCTGGTGAGTCTGGGCATCGCGCCACTGCAAGGCGAGGCCGATGCGCTCGACGCGGTGGCCGCGTCGGCCGCGATCGGGGAGGGTCGCCGCCGGCGCGGCGAGCTGCTGCCGATCGACCCACCCCCGTCGATCGGCGCTGACGCGCAACTGCTCGACGAGTGGGCCAGCAAGCAGGCGCTCGCGCGCTTCGGCGTGCCGATTCCGCGCGGCGAAGCGGTCGCGGCTGAAGAGGCGCTCGCCTGCGCCGAGGCCATCGGCTATCCGGTGGTGATCAAGGCGGTGTCGCCGGCGCTCGCCCACAAGACCGAAGCGGGTGCGGTGTGCCTGAACCTGCAGGATGCTGGCGCGGTGCGCGAGGCGGTCGAACGCTTGAGCGCTCTGTCCAAACGCCTGCTCGTCGAAACCATGCAGCGGGGCGCGGTCGCCGAGCTGATCGTCGGCGTGAACCACGACCCGCAGTTCGGCCTGGCGCTGACCCTCGGCGCGGGCGGCGTGCTGGTCGAGCTGCTGAAGGACAGCGCCACGCTGCTGCTGCCGGCGACGCGCGAACACATCCGCCGGGCGCTGATGTCGCTGCGAATCTGGCCGCTGCTCGTGGGCTACCGCGGGCGCGCCGTGGGTGACATCGATGCCACGCTCAATGCCATCGAAGCCGTCATTTCGTTCGCGCAGCACCACGCCCATCGCCTGCACGAGCTCGACGTCAATCCGCTGCTGGTGCTGCCGCAGGGGCGCGGTGTGGTTGCCGTCGACGCGCTGATTCGCTTGTCCAGGGAACCATGACTGTCCACACCACTGTCGACAACGGCATCCTGACGATCACGCTCGACCGTCCCAAGGCCAATGCGATCGACGTGCCGACCAGCCGCGCGCTGCATGCCGCTTTCGCGCGGCTGCACGACGACGCATCGTTGCGCGTGGCCGTCGTCACCGCGGCCGGCGAACGTTTTTTCTCGGCCGGCTGGGACCTGAACGGCGCGGTCAACGGTGAGGCCATCGACGCCGACCACGGCCCCGGCGGTTTCGCCGGGCTGACCGAATTCTTCGCGCTCGACAAGCCGGTGATCGCCGCGGTGAACGGCCTGGCGATCGGCGGCGGCTTCGAGCTCGCGCTGGCGGCCGACCTGATCGTCGCGGCCGAACATGCCGAGTTCGCCTTGCCTGAAGTGCTGCGCGGCATGGTGGCCGATTCGGGCGGCGTGCTGCGCCTGCCGCGACGGCTGCCGCGCGCGATCGCGATGGAATTGCTGCTGACCGGCCGTCGCCTCGGCGCGGCCGAAGCGCTCGCGCATGGGCTCGTCAACCAGGTCGTCGATGGCAGCCAGCTGCTCGATGCGGCGATGTCGACGGCACGCGCGATCGTCGCGGCCGCGCCGCTGGCCGTGCGGGCGATCAAGGAGGTGATGCGCGCGACCGAAGAGCAGGACCTGGCAGCCGCGTACCGGACGATGCGCAGCGGCTCGCCCGCCTATCGCGAGATGCTGGTCTCGCAAGACGCGCAGGAAGGCCCACGCGCGTTCGTCGAGAAGCGTGCTCCGGTCTGGCGCGGCCGCTGACCACTCAAGCGGCGTTGTCCGCAAACCACCACGCAGGCCAGCGCTGCACCAGCGACGCCATCAGCTCGTAACCGAGCGCGCCGGGATGACAGCCGTCGCTGGCGGCGACATCGCCGCGCCAGCGTTGGTTGCTCATCAGCGTGCGCACGATGGGGAGGTAGGGCAGCTGCAACTGCTGTGCGCTGGCTTCGTAGCGCCGGCACAGCGCGACGATGCGCTCGTCCTGTTCCGGCTCGTTCACCGGACTCGGGCCGACGACGAGCACGGCGTGGCGCTGGCGCGCCGCCACCACCATCGCCTGCAGGTTGGCCACGCTCTCGTCGTAGCCCACACGCAAGGCACCGTCCTGCAGCGTCATGTCGTTGGCACCGAAGGAGAACAGCACGTGGGTCGCGCACGGTACGGTGAAGCGGACGGCACACTCGGCTTCCCAGCGCTGGCGCACATCGCGGCTGGTGTCGCCCCGTACGCCCAGGTTGAAGCACGTCACGTCGATGCCGCGGACGCGCGCCGCTTCGCACACCCGTCCCACCCAACCGCGGCACTGCGGGTCGGCGGTGCCCTGCGTCATCGAATCGCCGAAGAAGCAGATGCGGTGATCCGCGGTCGGAGGGGTGTCCATGGGTCAGAACGAGTGCGTGATGCCGAGGTCCATGCCGGTGACCCCGCGGCGGCCGTTGTCATCGACGAAGGCCCAGCGCACGCGTGCGACATCGGTGAACACGCTGGTGCGCTTGGACAGGTTGTACAGGTAGCCGGCGCTGATCATCGTCGACGGCCCGGAGTATCCGGTGCCGGCGTTGGCGAAGGTCGCGCCCACATAGTTGAAGTAGCTCGTCGAGCCCTGGAAGTCCTTGCCCCAGCCGGCGCGCACGCTGCCCAGCCCGATGCTGTAGCTGGCATTGATCGCCGCAGCGCTGCGCTTGGTGGTCGGGTTCGACGCGCCGGCCCAGTTGGTCCACGCGGGGCCATAAACCGCGCCCGCCGGATTCAGCTTGCCGTGGCTGTACCAGGCGCCGAGCCCGAGCTTGTCGAGCTGATAGGCACCGCCCAGGTAGTAGACCTTGTCCTTCTGGCTGTTCTGTTCGGCGACTGCAAAGAGGTTCAGCGACCCCTGGTCGTACTTCAGGATGCCGCCGAAGTTGCGCGTTAGGTCGCCTTGGCGTTTTTCGATCGCGCCGGCCAGGTGAACGCGGAAGCCGCCCAGCGTCGGCGAGTCGTAGAACACGCCGTTGTTGATGCGCGCATAGTCGCCGCCGAGCCCGCCGCCCGGTCCCTGGCCGGCCATCGGGTCCGACAGGTAGTCGGGCGCGAGCAGCCACCATTGCTGCGACGCGACGCGGTTGAAGCCGTACCACGGGTCCGGAGTCCACGTGTGGGCCCACAGCGGCGTCAGCGCCCGCCCGAAGCGGATCGCGCCGAAGCTGCCCTTCAAGCCGACCGTCGATTCGCCTTTCCAGAACGGGCGGATCGTGTCGCCGGCTTCGACGGTGCCGGTGTCCAGGTCGAAGCGGTGGCTGAGCCGGAAGGTGGCCGCCAGGCCGCCGCCCAGGTCCTCGGTGCCGGAGAACACGAGGCTGCTGCGCTCGATCGTGCTGAGCTGCGTCGGCCCGCCCGTCTTGTGGATGACGCCCAGGCTCAGGTAGCCGCTGACGTTCACGCTCGACTGGGCCCAGGCGGCCCCGGTCGCGAGGCTCAGCGCCATCGCGGTGGCCGCATGCAGCGGCAGTTGTCTCGGTCTCATCGGTCCCCCTCCTACGGGTTGGTGGTGCTCGCCTTCATCGTAGGAAGGGGGCCGTGTGTGGCCTCGTACTGAAGCGACACAAACTGGAGATGGGGCGACGAGCGGCGGCTAAAGGGGTCGATCTGCTGGCACTGCGTGTCGCCACCCCGGGACTCGATTCACCTTCACGAACGGGCCGTGGGGCTGGGCCGCCAGGCGCTTTACCAAGTTCTGCGAAAATGTCGAGCTTTTTGACAGTGAGCGAGCCCCAGGTCGAATCAACCGCGCCAAGCCTTGCTCGGCGCGAATCTTGCCCTCGTCGGTGGCTGGCTGCACGGACCGGATGAACGCTTCCTCGCTTGCGGAGATTCGCCGACTTCGGTAAAAACACGTCGGATTTCTGGGGATAACGCTGTGGGGAATCAGTTGACAGAGGTTCGACCGTGAGCGCTTGGCGCTCTCATGAAGAGCGCGAAGCCATGGTCGCCCGTTGTCCGGACCGTGATTTGCCTGGCAGCCCCGTGCCTCAGTGCCATCCGGAGATCCCCATGACTGAAGTCGACACAGCACTGCAGACGAATCTTGAGGAATTCAGGCGTCGCCTCGGAGGTCTGCTCAAAAGCTCCCCAGGCCAATACGCGATCTTCGCGGGTGGTGACCTGGTCAAGGTGTTGGCGACATACGAGGCCGCACTGACGTACGGCTACGAGCACTACTCTGACGAGCAGCATTACCTGTTGCAGAAGATCGCGCCCATCCCCGAGCAGCTCGACTTCCATGTCGCATGCCGGGGCAGCTAGCGTTCAAAATCGTCGGTGATCGACCTCTCGTCAGCGTTGAGGTCAAACCAAGTCTTCCGCGGCAGGAATACCTGAACCGCAGCACGCTACCTATCCCGTCGGACACCGTGCCGTTCCTCATCGACACCGGCTCGCCGTACTGCGTGATCGACGAGAGCGTGATCGCGACTTGGCGCTTACGGATGAACAACCCCGTGACGATTCAAACTGGACTTCAGCAGGTCGTGAATCGGTGGCACTTTGACCTGTCGCTTCGCCTGCATGTCCATCCAAGCAGCGACAGTTGGCTGCATGGAAGCGAATCGGTGATGTCAGTACCCGCTGGACACTTCGCGCCCGAAGGACACAAGGGCATCATCGGTATGAGCATCCTCTGCAAGGGGAGGCTCACCTTCGACGGGCACACCGGAGTCGTGACGCTGGATTGGTAGCGCCGGTCGGGTCGGTCGCTTTGGGCGCTTCGCCAGCAGGAACATCGGCGGACAACACCGCCGCCGAATCTTCAATGCCCCGGGGGCGAGCAACCACCGCCGGGCCTTCAGTCAAATCCTCTCGTGCACCTATGGCATGGACGGGCGCTGGTTCCGGCACTACGCGACTACGCGAACACCTTGTTGAAGTCGATCGTCATGCCGCTCGCCTTCATTTCCCTGGCGAGCTCCCCCTTCCATGCTCCTCGCTCGTCGAAGGCGAGATACAGCACGCCGACGTAGTCGGAAGGTAGCTCCACGTTGCCTTTGTGAAGGACGCATACCTTCTTGCGTCCGAGAGCGCCGATGAAGTAGCCGAGTTCGAGGATTACGTTCTGGCGAGCACGAGGCCGCACCTCATCCTCGTGCCCAGCGCGGTGGCCCACGTCGTCCGGGCTGAGTAGAACGATGGCGAAATCGACGTCAGGCGCGTGCGCTTCGAACTTCTCGATGGCTCTTCGTCGTTTCGTGTGGAACGGGCAACCGGCGTTCAGTGAGCGTACGCGCCTGAAGTACGCGGCATAGCCGCGGCGAACGGGGAGACCGGCAGATGCGTCAGCTTGCCCAGCCGCAGG
>NZ_JABRWJ010000023.1 GCF_013266755.1 Pseudaquabacterium terrae
GGTACATTCTGGATTCGGCATTGCCTCCGCCCTTCGTCAAGATTCAGCACCTCGACAAACGGGCATTCCAGGGGCAATGCCGTCCTCGCTTTCACGGGGGTAGCGTGAAATTTCCGGGCTAGTACTTCATCGAGAGCGAGCGCGAGGCGATTCCGTTCTCACGCCAGCAGCGCTCGCTGGTCTACCAGCGCAGCAAGGGCGAATCGGACAAGCGGCCGTTCGGCACCCAGCTCGATGTCGGCGCCCCGGGCTACGAGTGGATCAACCATTCGCTGCAGCCGACGCGGCTGGCCACGCACGACTTCCGCGTCGACATCGGCGCCCAGGCCGGCAGTCGCTGCACGCAGCCGTATTCGGCGAGCCTGTTCAACATCTCGGCGCTGAGCTTCGGCGCTTTAAGCGCCAACGCCATCATGGCGCTCAACGGCGGCGCGAAGCTCGGCGGCTTCGCACACGACACCGGCGAGGGCTCGATCAGCCGCCACCACCGCGTGCACGGCGGCGACCTGATCTGGGAGATCGGCTCGGGCTACTTCGGCTGCCGCAACGCCGACGGCTCGTTCGACGAAGCGCAGTTCGAGGCCAACGCGCGCGACTGCCAAGTGCGGATGATCGAGCTGAAGCTCAGCCAGGGCGCCAAGCCCGGTCATGGCGGCGTCCTGCCGGGGCCGAAGGTGACGGCCGAGATCGCCGCGACGCGCGGCGTGCCGGTCGGCGTCGACTGCATCTCGCCGGCCGTGCACAGCGCGTTCGATACGCCGCTGCAGATGCTGGCGTTCATCGACCGGCTGCGCACGCTGTCGGGCGGCAAGCCGGTCGGCTTCAAGCTGTGCATCGGCCACCCGTGGGAGTGGTTCGCCATCGTCAAGGCGATGCTGGAGAGCGACCTGCTGCCGGACTTCATCGTCATCGACGGCGCCGAGGGCGGCACCGGTGCCGCGCCGCTGGAATTCACCGACCACGTCGGCGCGCCGCTGCAGGAAGGGCTGCGCCTGGTGCACAACACGCTGGTCGGCGTGGCCTTGCGTGATCGCATCAGGCTCGGGGCCGCCGGCAAGATCATCAGTGCCTTCGACATCGCCCGCGCGCTGGCGCTCGGCGCCGACTGGTGCAACTCGGCGCGCGGCTTCATGTTCGCCCTCGGCTGCATCCAGGCGCAGAGCTGCCACACGGGCCATTGCCCGACCGGCGTGACGACGCAGGACCCGCTGCGCCAGCAGGCGCTGGTGGTGCCCGACAAGATCGAGCGCGTGCGCCGCTTCCACGAGTACACGCTCGAAGCGCTGAAGGAGCTGGTGCAGGCCGCCGGCCTCGAGCATCCGAACCGGATCACGCCGGCGCACATCGTGCGCCGCACCAGCGACCACCAGGTGCGGCTGTTGTCGCGCCTGCTGCCGACGCTGCGGCCCGGCGAGCTGCTGGCCGCCGAACGCGGCGAGGCGGCGTGGCCGCACCAGGTGTTCGCGCTGTACTGGCCCCTGGCGCGCAGCGACAGCTTCAAGGCAGCGCGCAGCGACGGCGTCAAAGCCGGAGCGTGAAGCCCGTCACGCCTTCAGCCACCCGCCATCCACAACAACCCGCTATCCCCCGCGCCTCGGGGATGCGATTACGCGCGCGCAGTCGACAGAATCGGTTACATCAAGATACCGATAGTCGTTGGGACCATGAAGACCGCCTTGCTCGCCGGGCACACCCCGGCGCGGAGTCAGTCGTGGCGTGAGGAATTGCTGGCCACGGGCGAATGGGATGTGCTGGGTCCGGTGCAGAGCTTCGCCTCGGCCCGCGTGCTGATGCACCGCCACGATCCGCACCTGCTGATCTCGGACCTGCGGCTGATCGATGGCACCGTGCTCGACATGATCCGCGTGCTGCGTGTCGGCGTCAGCCCGCTGCGCGCGCAGGTGCTGGTCGTCGCCCATGGCGAAGACCGGCTGCTGCTCGATGCGCTGCAGGAAGGCGCCGACAGTTTCTACGACGCCCAAGACCTGCGCAGCGAGCCGTTGCACTCGCATGCGCGCGACACGCTCGACGGCGGCGCCGACATCACGCCGTGGATCGCGAGCCGGCTGCTCGACCACTTCGAGGCCGACCGGCGCAGCGTCGCGGTCTCGCCGCTCGACGAGATGATCAGCCCGCTGGCGCTCGGCCACGAGGACCTGCTGCTGCTGCGCCGGCTGGCGATCGGCCGCCGCGTCGCCGACATCGCCCGCTACGAAAGCGTCAGCCCGCGCGCCATCTCGGCCCGGGTGCGGGCGATCTATCGCAAGATGCAGTGGGACCTGCGCGCCGGCAGCCTGAGCCTGCAGGCCGCTTGAAGGACCAGGCCCCCTACACGCCTGCGGCGTGGTCCCCCCAAGGGGGATCAGGCCTCTTGGGGCGGCCCGGCGAGGCCTGATCCTAGCCCCCGAAAGACGCGGCGGTCAGGCCGCCGGCGGCGCCGTGTCGACGAAGCTCGGCCGCGCCGCCAGCTTCTCGGCCAGGCGCGCCAGGTTCGGATGGTCGCCGCGCCAGTCGATCGTCGGAAAGCGGAAATCGAGGTAGCCGAGCGCGACGCCGACGGCCACGTCGGCCAGCGTGAAGTGGTTGCCGTTGCACCAGGGCTTGTCGCCCAGGCCCTGGCTCATCGCCTTCAACGACGAGGTGATGCGGCTCAGCTGCCGGTCGATCCAGGCCTGGCTGCGCGCCGCGCCGCGCGGCGCCCAGGTCTCTTCCAGGCGCGCCAGCAACGCCGCGTCGCAGACGCCGTCACCCAGCGCTTCCCAGGTACGCACCTCGACCCGTTCGCGGCCCGACGGCGGGATCAGCTTGCCGACCGGCGACAGCGTGTCGACGTACTCGACGATGACGCGCGAATCGAAGACCGCCTCGCCGCCTTCCATCACCAGGCAGGGCACCTTGCCCAGCGGATTGGACTTCAGGATCGCGTCCTGCGCCCAGACGTCCTCCAGCACCAGCTGGTAGTCGAGCCGCTTCTCCGCCATCACGACTCGCACCTTGCGTACATAAGGGCTGGTCAGCGATCCGATCAGTTTCATGGGCGGGCGAAGGGTCGATGAGCCGGTGGCGGGAGTGCGATCGATTCTAGCGAGGCGACCCCGCGCAAATGGTTTCGACCGCCGGCACTGCCGGCAGTGTGGCAAGCAACCGACGCTGGGTGCACCAGCGCGGTGCGTCGACCCGCGGCGCGATGCAAGTCGACGAACGGTCGAATTGCGCCGGTGAACGGTGGCTGATCCGTCTCAAGTCGAATCGCGCGTAAGCCGAAGACCTCGATATGTGTCGGAAAGTGCCCTCGCCCCGCCGCCCCGTGAAGGGCTTCACGCTCGTCGAACTGATGATCACCGTGGCCATCGTCGCGATCCTCAGCTCGATCGCCTACCCGAGCTTCATGGGCAGCATCCGCAAGGGTCGCCGCGCCGATGCCAGCGATGCCGCCGCCGGCGTGATGCAGGCACAGGAACGCTGGCGCGCGAACAACGCCCTCTACACGACCACGCTGGCGAGCCTGAACATCGCCAGCAGCACGACCGGCAACGGCTACTACACGATGGCGCTGTCGGCGGCCAGCGGCACCGGTTACACGCTGTCGTTCACGCCGGTGGCCGCCAAGGGCCAGAACCACGACACCGGCTGCACCGCGCTGTCGGTCACGGTCACGTCCGGCAATCCGGCCTACGCGCCCGCCGCGTGCTGGAGCCGATGATGCCCTGCCGCCGCGTCCGCGGACTGACGCTGATCGAAGTGGTGGTGGCGATCGCCATCGCGGCCATCATGCTCGGCCTTGCCGCGCCGTCCTTCGTCGAGAGCATCGCCCGCACGCGGCTCGAAGGCGCGGTCAGCACGCTCGGCATCGACGTGCAGTACGCGCGCAGCGAAGCGATCCGCCGCCGCACCAACGCGACGCTGACGATCCTGTCCGGCGGCGCTTCGTACACCATCGGCTACACGCCGACCAGCGGCGCCGACGTCGTGCTGAAGACCGTCGCGCTGCCCTCGGGGGTGAGCCTGTCGGCGGCCGGGCCGATCGTCTTCGAAGGCCTGCGCGGCACCACCGCCGCGGAGACCATCACCGGCAGCAGCAGCCAGACCGGCGCGCAGCTGCGCGTCACCACCAACGCCTTCGGCCGCATCTCGACCTGCTCGCCGGGGTCCAGCCTGCACGGGTACACCGCATGTTGAGTCTGCGCCCTCGTCGCCGCGGTGCGCCTGCGCGCGCGCGCCAGCGCGGCCTGTCGATCATGGAGCTGATGATCGGTGCGACCGTCGGCATGATCGTGATGAGCGGCGCGGTGCTGCTGTTCGCCAAGAACGTCTCGGGCTCGCGCATGCTGCTCGCCGAAACGCGGCTGAACCAGGACCTGCGCAACGCCACCGACCTGCTGACGCGCGACCTGCGCCGCGCCGGCTACTGGGGCAATGCGATTCTCGGCACGACCGCGATCGGCGTCGGCTCGGTGACCACGCAGAACCCGTACAGCCAGGTCACCAGCCCGGCCGCCGACGAGGTCAGCTACCGCTTCTCGCGCGACGCGGCCACCGACAACAACACGCTCGACAACAACGAGCAGTTCGGCTTCCGGATCGTCGACGGCGCCTTGCAGATGCAGGTCGGCAGCAGCTGGACCGACGTCACCGACAAGAGCTCGGTGACGATCACCGAGCTGAGCGTGACGCCGACGGTGACGCAGATCAGCCTCGGCGACACCTGCCCGACCGTCTGCGGCATCGGCACGCCCAACTGTCCCACCACCACCGTGCGCAGCTTTGCCGTCGTGCTGCACGGTCAATCGGTTCGCGACGCCAACGTCCAGCGCAGCCTGCGCTCGACGGTGCGCGTGCGCAACGACCAGGTCAGCGGCGCCTGCCCGGCCTGAAGGAACGCACGATGTCCACCCGGTTCAACCGTCCTCCGCGCCGCAGCCAGCGCGGCCTCGGCACGCTCGTCATCGCGCTGGTGCTGCTGTTCGCCGCTTCGCTCGGCGCGCTGTACGTCAACCGCGGCGTGCTGGTCGAACAGCGCACCTCGGCCAACCAGATGCAGGCCACCTTGAGCCACGAGGTTGCCGAGGCGGCGCTCGAATGGGCCACCGGCATGCTGAACGCGCCCTACGACATCGGCGCCAACTGCACCTACGACAACACCGCCGGCAACACCTCGTTCCGCAAGCGCTACGTGATGTCGAGCTGGAACGCCGCGACGCCGACGACCAACGTCGTGCCGGCGACGACCGTCTTCCCGGGCTGCAAGATGGATCCGAGCAACGGCGCGTTGACCTGCAGCTGCCCGAACGCGCCGGCCAGCGGCACCGCGGTGGCCAGCCTGGGCAGCAGCGTGCAGCCGGGCTTCACGGTGGCCTTCGAAGCCGTGCCCGGTGACACCGACGCGGTGAAGATCACCGCCTGGGCCTGCAGCGCGCAAGCGGCGAGCTGCGCGTCGACGACCTACGGCAATGCCGATGGCAATGCGCGCACGACGGTCACGCTCAAGCTCGGCCTGTCGCCGCGTCCGCCGGCGGCGCCGCTGACCTGCGGCACGTCGTGTGACATCGGCGGCTCCTTCAACGTCGCCAACAACGACGTCGCGACCAACGGCATCACGATCAACGCCGGCACGACGATCGACACCTCGCCCGGCACCACGGTCACGACGCTGGCCGGCCAGCCGGTGGCCAACTCGCAGATCGAGAACGACCAGTCGCTGTACTCGCTGGCCAGCGCCGACCCGACCTGCGAGAACTCGGCGATGTTCAAGACCTACTTCGGCATGACGATCGAGCGCTTCCGCGACTCGCCGACCACCAAGATCATCAGCTGCGGCAGCGCATCGGACTGCAAGAGCCAGATCGACACCGCCTACAGCCAGGGCTGGCGCTCGTTCTACTTCAACTCCGACCTGCAGCTCAGCGGCAACAACACCTACGGCACGCAGGCCGACCCGATCATCTTCGTCACGCCGAACGCGCTGAAGATCAACGGCAACAACACCTTCTACGGCCTGATCTTCTCGAACAGCGCCGACTGGAACGACATCGGCACCGGCTCGGCGGTCATCAACGGGGCCCAGATCACCTGCGCGGCCTACAAGACCAACGGAAACGGCACGGTGACCTACGACCCCGATGCGCTGAAGAACGCCCGCCGCATGAGCGCACCGCTCGTGCGCGTGCCGGGCAGCTGGCGCGACTTCCGCACCACCACGGACACGCTGCCATGAACCGCCGCCTGACTCACTCGCAGCGGGGCTTCTCGCTGCTCGAATCACTGATCGCGCTGGTGGTCATGGCCTTCGGGCTGCTGGCGATCGCCGGCATCGGCCTGAAGCTCGCCACCAGCGAGGACGTCGCGCGCCAGCGCGGCGAAGCGGCACGGCTGGCGCAGGAGAAGATCGAGGAATTCCGCTCCTTCACGCAGATCGACACCGCCGCCGGCGTCAATGCGTGGGAGAGCATGGGCAGTGGCGGCAGCAGCGACGTGATCGCCAACGGTGCCGACTACCACGCCAACACGCAATTCAACCGCAGCTGGCAGGTGCTCGACAGCGCCGACGACCCGTGGCGCCGCGTGCGCGTCACCGTCAACTGGGCCGATCGGGTCGGCGGAGCGACGGTACCGAACACGCTGTCGTTCAGCACGATCATCTCGAAGACCGATCCGTTCGACAGCGGTTCGCTCGCCTTCCCGCTGCCTGGTAACACGACATTGAAGCGGCCGAAGAACCGCAACCTGAACATCCCCGTGCCGGCGGTCGACCTGGGCGGCGGCAAGAGCGTCGTGCAGTTGGCCAGCAATTTCGCGGTGGTGTTCTCGAACGATTCGGGCTACGTCGTGCTGACCTGCAACTTCGTCGTCGACAGCATCGACGACCTGAGCAACTGCACCGAGACCAGCGCCTACATCATCGCCGGCTACATCTCGCTGAGCGGCACGACGAGCTTCCCGAGCGGGCTGCTGGTCAGCACCGCGCAGCTCAGCGGCACCAGCGGCGTGACCTGCACGCTGGCGAACGCGGTCGACCAGAACACCGGCACCGCGATCTCCGGCTACAAGTACTACCTCTGCGTGGTCAGCGTGCCTTCGCCGGGCGCGGCCTGGGCGGGCACGGTGCGGCTCGGCGGTTCGGGGCTGAACTCGGGCGCGACGGGGTACAAGGTCTGCCGCTTCGAGTACCCGGGTGGCAATGGTGCGACGAACAACCAACGCAACATGCAGCCGTACGGGCAAGTCGCCGAGTCGCTGGACAACCAGAACTACGTGCTGTCGACCAGCCACGGCGATTGCCCGACGATCAGCTCGCTGGCAACGGTCGAGCACCAGAACTGCCGCGGCAGCAACCCGAACAGCAACCCGAGCCGCGCCACCGATTGCCCGGTCAACTGAGCACCCCCAAACCTGCCGCTTCGCGTCAGGCCCCCCGAGGGGGTCAAGCAAAGTGGCAGAGCCACATTTGCTTGAGAGCACGGCGGCGCGTCAGCGCGCCAGCGTCCAGTCGACCTGCGCCGGCCGGCCGGTCACGCGCAGCTCGGCACATGCCGGCGCCTGCCGCGCGATCACCTCGCCGCGGCGCAGCACTGCCAGCCGCGCCGCGCGCAGCCGGATCGCCTCGACCGGCGAGCGCGCCTGCAGCAGCACCGCATCGGCATGGCAGCCGACCTCGAGCCCGTAGCCCTCGAGCCCGAGCACCCGCGCGGCATTCACCGTCACCGCGTCGAAGCAGGCCCGCATCTGCGCCTGCGACGTCATTTGCGCGACGTGCAGCCCCATCTGCGCGACCTCGAGCATGTCGCCCGAGCCGAGCGCATACCACGGGTCCATCACGCAGTCGTGGCCGAACGCGACGTTGACCCCGGCGGCCATCAGCTCGGGCACGCGGGTCATGCCGCGGCGCTTCGGGTAGCTGTCGTGGCGGCCCTGCAGCGTGATGTTGATCAGCGGGTTGGCGACGGCGTGCACCCGCGCCTCGGCGATCAGCGGGATCAGCTTGGACGCGTAGTAGTTGTCCATCGAATGCATCGAGGTCAGGTGCGAGCCGGTGACGCGGCCCTGCAGCCCGAGGCGCTGCGTGTGGAAGGCCAGCGTCTCGATGTGCCGCGACAGCGGGTCGTCGCTCTCGTCGCAGTGCATGTCGACCGGCAGCGCGCGGCGCGCGGCGATCTCGCACAGCAGCCGCACGCTCTCCGCGCCATCCGCCATCGTGCGCTCGAAATGCGGGATGCCGCCGACGACGTCGACCCCCCGGTCGAGCGCGCGCTCCAGCGTGGCCAGTGCATGCGGCGTGCGCAGCACGCCGTCCTGCGGAAACGCCACCAGCTGCAGGTCGAGCCAGGGCTTGATGCGTTCGCGCACCTGCAGCAGTGCCTCGACGGCCAGCAGCCGCTGATCGCAGACATCGACGTGCGTGCGGATTGCCAGCAGCCCGCGGGCGACGGCCCAGTCGCAGTACTGCAGCGCGCGGTCGACCAGCGCCTCCTGCGTCAGCAGCGGCTTCAGCTCGCCCCACAGCGCGATGCCTTCGAGCAGCGTGCCGCTGGCGTTGATGCGCGGCAGCCCATAGGACAGCGTCGCGTCCATGTGGAAGTGCGCGTCGACGAAGGGCGGGCTCAAGAGCCAGCCGCCGGCATCGAGCTCGGGTTCGTTCTCGGCGCCGTGCAGGCCGGGGCCGATCGCGGCGAAGCGGCCGTCGCGCACCAGCAGGTCAATGCCGCTGCGGCCATCGGGCAGCGTGGCGTTGCGGATCAGCATGGGGTGGGTTCTCCTGCAGGCAGTGAGCGAAGCGGTGGCATAGGCTACCGGCTTTGCGGCTGACGATGAAACCTGCACGCACGCTGACCGAGCCGGCCCGCTCGACGCCGGTGATCGCCGAGACCGAGGTCCTCGTGCTCGGCGGCGGGCCGGCCGGCATCGCCGCGGCGGCTGCGGCCGCGCAGGCCGGCCGGCGCACGCTGCTGGTCGAGCGCTACGGCTTTCTCGGCGGCATGGGCACGGCGGCCGGCGTGACCAACTTCTGCGGCCTGCATGCCAACGTCTTCGGCCACATCGAGCAGGTGGTGCACGGCGTCGTCGACGAGCTGCTCGACCGCATGCGGCGCATGGACGGCCTGGGCGAGCCGCACGCCCTGTTCGGCGGCAAGATCGCCGCGCAGGCCTACGACAACGCGGCGTTCAAGGTGGCCGCCGACGAGCTGCTGCTGGCGCGCGGCGCGCAGCTGCTGTTCCATGCGCTCGCCGTCGGCGTGATGATGCGCACGCCGCAAGACATCGATGCGCTGCTGGTCGAAACCAAGTCCGGCCGCGGCGCGATCACTGCCGAGGTCTTCATCGATTGTTCCGGTGACGCCGACCTGGCCGCCGCCGCCGGCGTGCCGTTCGAGAAGGACGAGCTGCTCTACCCGTCGACGATGTTCCGCATCCACGGCGTGAACGATCAGCGCGCCGGCGCGGTGTGGAACCAGCTCGATGCGCTGATGGCCGAGGCGGAGCGCCGAGGCCGCCGCTTTGCGCGCAAGACCCCGATCGTGCGGCCGCAGAAGCATGCCGGCGAGTGGCGCGCCAACGTCACGCAGCTGGCCAATCCCGACGGCAGCGCGGTCGATGGCACCGACGCCTGGCAGCTGAGCGCCGCCGAGGTCGAAGGCCGGCGCCAGAGCGTCGATTTCATGGATTTCCTGCGCAGCGCCGCACCCGGCTTCGAGCACGCCTACCTGCTCGAGATCGCGCCGCAGCTGGGCATCCGCGAAACGCGGCGCATCGTCGGCGAGCTGCAATTGAGCGATCAGCACGTGCTCGGCTGCGCGAGTTTTGCCGACAGCATCGGCGTCAACGGCTGGCCGATCGAGGCGCACGTGGCCGGCGACGTGCACTTTGAATTCCCGCCCGGGCTGGGCACGCACCGCGGCTACAACCAGCTGCCGCTGCGCATGATCGTGCCGCGTGTCGTGGACAATCTGCTGGTCGCCGGTCGCTGCGCATCGATGACGCACCGTGGCCAGTCCGCCGCGCGTGTCAGCGGCGCCTGCTTCGTGATGGGTGAAGCCGCCGGCACCACTGCTGCGCTGGCCCTTCAGCACGCACACAGCGCACGCGAACTGGCGCCCGCCGAGCTGCAGCGTTTGTTGCAGCAGCACGGCGTATTTCTCGGCGAGTGAAATTCGAGACCTACAACAACGAGGAGTCCTGATGACCCCGCAACGACGTCGTGTGCTGTCCCTGCTTGCCGCCGGCCCCGCGGCAATCGCGCTGCCCGGCTGGGCACAGACCGCCGCACCGCGCACCGAGGCCGCGGCGAAACCGCTGGCCTGGCCGACGCAGCCGCTGAAAGTGCTGGTCGGCTTCCCCGCCGGCTCGACGCCGGACCTCGCGGCGCGCGCGATCTCCGAGGCGCTGGCGAAGAACCTCGGCCAGCCGGTGGTGGTCGAGAACCGGCCCGGCGCGTCGGGCAACATCGCCGCCGACCTGGTCGCCAAGGCGCGCGACGACCACACCATCGGCGTGCTGATCAACGGCAACCTGACGGTCGCCCGGCTGCTGAATCCGAAGCTGCCCTTCGATCCGGCGAAGGACTTCGCGCCGTTGTCGCTGATCGGCACCGCGCCGCTGCTGCTGACGGTCACCGGCAGCGCGCCCGGCACCCGGCCCGCCGAGCTGCTGCACTGGGTGCGCGGGCTCGAGGGCAAGGCCAACTACGGCACGCCGGGCAACGGCACCGTCGGCCACCTCGGCATGGAGCTGATCAAGAGCAAGACCGGCATCACCGCGGTGCATGTGCCGTATCCGGGCAATCCGCAGGTGATCAATGCGATGCTGTCGGGTCAGGTCCAGCTGGCGCTGCTGCCGCCGGGCCTGGCGCTGCCGCACGTGCGCAGCGGCAAGCTGAAGGCGATCGGCCTGACCTCGCCCGGCCGCAGCGCGCTCGTCACCGACCAGCCGACCTTGCGGGATGCCGACGTCACCGGCGCCGACCTCGAGATCTGGACCGCTGCCGCCGCGCCGGCCACGATGCCCAAGGCGGTGGTCGCGCGCTTGAGCGCCGCGCTGGTCGACGCGATCCGCGCGCCCGAGTCGCGCCAGAAGCTGCTGAATGTCGGCTGGCAGGCGGTGGGCACCGCGCCCGAAGGGCTGGCCAACCGGATGAAGGCCGATACCGCGCAGTTGGGCGGCATCATCATGATGCGCGGCATCAAGGCGGATTCGTAAGATGCTCGCGGACGCACAGATTCGCCGTTATCACGACGACGGTTACCTGGTGCTGCCGGGCTTCAAGACGGCGGCCGAAGTGGCGGCGCTGCGCGAACGCGCGCAGCAGATCGTCGAGGAGTTCGATCCCGGCCCGCGGCGCGCGATCTTCAGCACGACCGACCAGGCGCGCGGCACGGGCCGCGAGTTCCTCGACTCGGCCGAAGGCATCCACTGCTTCTTCGAGGAAGAGGCCTTCGACGAGCTTGGGCGACTGCGCCAGGCCAAGGCCTTGTCGATCAACAAGATCGGCCACGCGATGCACGACCTCGACCCGGTCTTCGAGCGCTTCTCGCGCGGGCCGCGCATGGCCGCGCTGGCGCGCAATCTGGGCCTGGCCGAGGCGAAGCTCTGGCAATCGATGTACATCTTCAAGCAACCCGGCATCGGCGGCGAGGTGAAGTGGCACCAGGACGCCACCTTCTTCGACACCACGCCGTGCACGGTGACGGCGTTCTGGTTCGCGCTGGAAGACGCGACGCGCGACAACGGCTGCCTGTGGGTCGAGCCGGGCGGCCAGCGCGGCCCGCTGCGCGAGCGCTTCGTGCGCGACGGCGACGCGGTGCAGATGGAAACGCTGGACTCGACGCCCTGGCCGGACGATGCGGTCGCCGTGCCGGTGGAGGTGGAAGCCGGCACGCTGGTCTGCTTCCACGGCCTGCTGCCGCACTGGAGCGCGCCGAACCGCTCCAGCGTGTCGCGCCATGCGTACACGCTCCACGCGACCGACGCCGCCAGCGCCTACTCGCCGCGCAACTGGCTGCAGCGCGGGCGCTTGCCGCTGCGCGGCTTCGACTGAAAACCTATCCCGGCCAGGTCAGCGCGACGGCCAGGTGCTTGCGGCCGTCGATCGCCACGCTGCGCTGCTGGGTCCGGCCGTCGTGCCGAGCCTCGACCATGTAGGTCCCGGCCGGCAGGTCGAGCAGCACGATGGGCCCCAGCCCGCCGCCTTCGTAGACGACGCGGCCCGCGCGGTCGCGGATGCGCAGGTCGACGCCGGCGACGAACGCGCCGCCGGGCTGCGCGAAGGTCAGCCCGAGCCGGTAGCCCGGCGCCGCCTCGCGCATCGCACGCGCTTCGTCGGCATCGACGCCGCCGCTCAGGCTGCGCACGGCGCCGTTCTCCTGCGCGACAGGCGCTGCCAAGGGGCTGCCCGCGACCAGAGCTGCCAGGACGCCCGCGAGCAAGGGCGCCAGTCGATGGTGTGTCATGTGCGCGAGGGGGCAATCGGCATGCCGTGCGCATTCGCATTGCAGTTGAAACCGCCGTGCACCGCGCCGACATCGGCGCGCGGCGTCGGGCCGCGATGCTCGCACCCTGACTGAACGAGGAGCGGCGCAATGGAGCCCTGGGGCAAGCGGATGTGGCGTGACGTCTCGAGCGAGCTGTTCGACAACGAAGGCCTGGACACGCTGTTCTCGCATGCCCGCAACATGCTGACCTGCGCGGCGATCATCGCCGCCGGGCTGTATGCCGCGCATCACATGGGTCCGCAAGCGGCATTGAGCCTGCCGAATGCGCACATCGCCGGCTACATCGTCGCCGGCTTCGGCGTCGCGATGCTCGGGCTGAACCTGCTCGACGGCCTGCGCCGCCTCGCCAAGCGGCGGCACCCGCTGCTGCTGCGCGCGCTGGCGATCTTCGTCTACGTCGTCTTGTCGGTGCGGTTGACGCAGGTGATCGTGTACTTTCGCTCGGCGGTGTGAGCCGGCGTCAGCGCCCGCCCAGCGGCAGCAGCCGGTCCTCCGGCTGCACTTCGGTCCCCGGATCGAGCTCGATCGCCACCTGCGTGCAGACGGCGCGGCACAGCGTCGCGACGCGTTCACTCTGCAGCCGGTAGTAGATCTGCGTGCCGTCGCGGCGCTTGCCGAGCACGCCGGCGCGGTACAGCGTCGACAGGTGCTGGCTCATGTTCGGCTGCGTGGTGTCGATTTCGCCGAGCAGCTGCGAGACGTTCTTTTCGCTGGTGCACAGCGCGCCGATGATCTTCAGCCGGATCGGCGTCGACAGCAGCGCGAACAGCTCGGCGACGGATTCGAAGACAGCGTCGGCGGCGGGGTCGGTTTCCATGCGGCGGGCCTGGCGATGAGTGCGCAATTTTATGCGCAGCCACCGATGGACGCCGCCCCCGCGCCGCGGCGCCTCGCTCAGGCCGTGCGCAAGGCGCCCGCGCTGCGCCGGTCCTCGCGCGCGAGGCCGGTGAAAGCGAAGTCCAGCTCCGGCAGGCGGCCGCTGACGATCTCGGCGATCGCCTTGCCCGAGCCCGCCGAGTGCGTCCAGCCGAGCGTGCCGTGGCCCGTGTTCAGGTACAGGTTGTGAATCTTCGAGCGGCCGATGTAGGGCACGTTCGACGGCGTCGCGGGCCGCAGGCCGGTCCAGTACTGCGCGTCGCGGCCATCGCTCATCTCGGGGAACAGCGCGCGCACGCGACGCACGATGGCTTCGCAGCGCGCCAGGTTCAGCGCCGTGTCGTAGCCGTTCAGCTCGGCGGTGCCGGCGATGCGCAACCGGTCGCCGAGGCGCGAGAACACGAGCTTGTATTCGTCGTCGGTCAGCGAGACCGAATAGGCCTTCGCCGGGTCCTGCACCGGCAGCGTCACCGAGTAGCCCTTGGCCGGGTAGATGTTCAGCTCGATGCCCAGCTCGCGCGCGAACGCGGCCGAGAAGGAGCCGAGACACAGCACGTAGCGGTCGGCCGCGAGCGTCGAGACGATGCCGCGCGCATCGGCGACCTGCACGGCGGCGAGCCGGTCACCTTCGGATTGCAGGCCGACGATGCGCGTGTCGTAGCGGAATTCGACGCCCGCCGCCACGCACGCAGCGGCCAGCGCCTGCGTGAAGCGGTGCGCGTCGCCCGATTCGTCGCTCGGCGTCATGCTGCCGCCGACGATCTGCGCGCGGCATTGCGCCAGCGCCGGCTCGATCGCGACGCACTCGTCGGGCGTCTTCATGTCGAGCTCGCAGCCGTGTTCGCGCATCACGCGTGCGGGCTCTTGCGCGGCGTCGAATTCGGCGGCGCTGGTGTAGAAGTGCAGGATGCCGCGCGTCAGCTGGTCGTAGTCGAGACCCAGGTCGCGGCGCAGCTGCTGCAAGGTCGCGCGGCTGTAGAGGCCGAGGTTGACGATCTGCCGGATGTTGTGGCGCGTGCGGCCGGGCGTGCATTCGCGCAGGAAGCTCATGCCCCAGCGCCATTGGCGCCAGTCGGCGCGCAGGCGGAACAGCAGCGGCGCGTCTTCCTTGGCCAGCCACTTCAGCACCTTCAGCGGTGCACCGGGGTTGGCCCAGGGCTCGGCATGCGAGACGGAGATCTGGCCGCCGTTGGCGAAGCTGGTCTCGAGGCCGGCCGCGGGCTGACGCTCGATCACGGTGACGTCGTGGCCGGCCTGGCGCAGGAACCAGGCGGTGGTGATGCCGGTGACGCCGGCGCCGAGGACGATGGTTTTCATGGAGGGGGTCTCCGAGGAAATGGCAGCAAGGGGAACGAGACGGACCTTGAGGTCCTCTCGCGCCGCTCCCGCTGTCCTCGGTACCTGAGAGATTCGGCGCCGGCGTTCAGCGAACGCTTCGGGCCTTGCTCCTTCGGTGGACACCCATCGAAACGGGCATCACTCTCCAGTGTCGGCTGTGACTCGAACCAGTACCGGGCCTGAGCGTGTATGGGAGGTTGCGCCTTCGGCGGCGGTCTTCGTGGAAGGCCGCGCTCTCCTGGTTCGAGCCGCGATTCTAGGCGAGACAGGTCCAGCGCAGTCCGGCGAAGCGCGCGAAGTCGCGGTCGAAACTCAGCAGCTCGGCGTTGTGCTCGATCGCCAGCGCGGCGAGGTGCGCATCCGACACCAGCGGTCCCCCCTGGCCGGCGCCGATGAGCAGCCGGCCGAGGATGGCTGCGTGCCGGTCGCTCGGCGCCAGCGCCACCGCTGCCGGATGATCGAGCCAGCTGTGCAGCACCAGCAGCCCCTGTTCGACCGGCAGCGGCCGGCTGAGGATGCCCGTGCGCGTGCTCAGACGCAGGAAGCCGAGCAGCACGGCCCAGGGCAGGCCGACTTCGCCTTGCTCGAAGGCTTCGCGCAACGCCTGCTTCGCGACCGCATGCTGAGGCGACGCGGAGTTGACGGCGTAGAGCAGGACGTTGACGTCGGGCAGCTTCATGCGCCGCGCGCGAGCTTGGCCGCTTGCTCCTGGTCCTCCAACTCGTCCGCCAGCGCAAGCGCCTTGGTCAAGTCGACACGTGCCGAGCCCAGGTCATGGCAGGGCCAATCCGGCGCAGGTGCCTTGCCGTAACGCGGCGCCAGGCCGGCACGCACCGCGTCATTCAGCGTGACCTTGAACGGCTTGCCGCTGCGGTAGGCCGCTTCGGCCAGCAACGCCTTCACATCCGGGTCGAGCGTGATCGTCGTGCGCATCTGTAACCCCCACTTGCTGAGCATCATGATGCCACAGCGTGAGGCATCATGATGCGCGACGTGGATTTCATCCTGCCAAACCGGGATCACCCGCGACGCCGATCAACTTCGGCACGCTGATGCGGCGCGGCTTCACGCGCGGCTTCTGCTGCTTCAGCCAGGTCTCGACGACCTCCCACACCGGCTTCCAACCCGCCGAACGCGCGGCCTCGGCCACCGGTGCCCAGCCGGCGACGCGGTAGGTCTTGTCGGCCTCGATCAACTTGCCGCTGGCCAGCCGCAGATCGGCGATGCGCTGGCCCATCGCCGCGCCCGGCGTGCAGCTGTAGGCCAGGCCGCCGGTGCGCACCATGTCGCCGCCCTGCTGGTAGTACGGGTCGGCGTTGAAGAGGTTGTCGGCGACGTCCTCCAGCACCGTCTTCAGCATCTCGCCGCGCATCTCGGTGACGGTGGCGTACGGATAGGTGATCGCCAGCTGGTCCATCAGCCGCTCGCGCGTGATGGTTTCGCCGGGCAGCAGCGTCGTGCCCCAGCGGAAGCCGGGCGACAGTGCGATGTCGGCCCCTTGCACGTCGATCAGCGCATCGCAGATCAGCTGGTCCCAGCTGCCGTTGAAGTTGCCGCGCCGGTACAGCAGGCCCTCGGTGACGGCCAGCGGCTCGGCCAGCATCGCCGCGAACGGGCCGCGACCTTTGTCGATCAGCGCCTGCATCGCCGCATCCGGCTCGAGCTGGTTCGAGAACACCGGCAGCAGCTTGTAGCGCCAGTCGGCGAGCTTGCCGTTGCGCACCTCGAAGTCCATCACGCCGAGGAACTTGCCGTTGCTGCCGGCATTCGTCACCAGCGTCGTGCCGCCGGGGTTGCTGACGGGCAAAGCGAGCGGCACCGCGTCGTGTGTGTGGCCGCCGAGGATCGCATCGATGCCGCGCACGCGGCTGGCGAGCTTCAAGTCCACGTCCATGCCGTTGTGCGACAGCAGCACGACCAATTGCGCGCCCTTGCCGCGGACCTCGTCGACGGTCTTCTGCAGGTTGGCTTCCTCGATGCCGAAGCGCCAGTCGGCGACGAAGTAGCGCGGGTTGGCAATCGGCGTGTACGGGAAAGCCTGGCCGATGATCGCCACCGGCACGCCGTTGATCTCGCGCCAGGTGTGCGACGGGAATACCGGGTCGCCGAAGTCGGCGGTCTGCACGTTCTGCGCGATGAACTCGATGCGGCCCTTCAGATCCTTGTCGACGATCTGCTTGACGCGCTCCATGCCGTAGGTGAATTCCCAGTGGCCGGTCATCACATCGACACCGAGTGCGAGCGCCGCGTCGACCATGTCCTGGCCTTGCGTCCACAGCGCGGTGGCCGAGCCCTGCCAGGTGTCGCCGCCGTCGAGCAGCAGCGCGCCGGGGCGGCTGGCCTTCAGGCGCTTGACCAGCGTCGCCAGGTGCGCGAAGCCGCCGACGCGGCCGTAGCGGCGCGCGGCGCGCTCGAAGTCGAGCATCGTGAAGGCATGGGCTTCGGCGCTGCCGGGCCGCAAGCCCGCGGCCTTCAGCGCCGCGTTGCCGACCAGGTGCGGCCACTGGCCGCGCATCGCGCCGACGCCGAGGTTGACGCCGGGCTCGCGGAAGTGCAGCGGCAGCAACTGCGCATGGCAGTCGGTCATGTGCAGCAGCGAGACCTGGCCGAAGCGCGGCAGGTCGTACAGCGCGGCCTGCGCAGTCGCAGCGTCGGCCTCGGCGTGCTGGCCGAGCGCCATGCCGGCCGCCGCGGCCGCGCCCAGCACCTGCAGGAATTCGCGGCGCGCCAGGCTCACCGGACGCTCACTGATTGACCGGGGACTTCGGATCGAGCAGCAACGCCATCAAGTGGCGGATCTGGTCTTCATCGAGCAGCTTCGCGTGGCCGAAGCGCGGCATGTTGGAGCAGGCCGAATAGGCCTTGCTGTTCCACAGCTTGCCCCAGGTGTACTTGACGATCTCGGCGCTGGCCGGGGCGGCCGGGTCCTTGACGCCGCGGATCTTGCCGTACTGGTGCAGGCTGGGCCCGATGTTGCCGAAGGAGATTTCGGCGGGGCCGATCTGGTGGCAGTTGTAGCACATGCCCCCGTTTGCCGTGGGCTCGGCCTTGGCGTCGGACCAGGTCATGCCACGGCCGTTCTGCGCCAGCCTTTCGCCATCGCGCCAGTTGCCGATGTACTTGCCGTCGGAGGGCCACTTGACGGCGGCGAGCGACTCGGTCTCGATCTGCTTGGCGATCGCCGGCGCGGGCGGCTGGTCCGACGAGCAGGCGCGCTGGCCGAGGTCCTGGTCGAGCCGGTCGACGCCGGCGATGCCCTGGGCGCGGAAGTCGGCCTTGTGCATCGCGGTGGTTTGCGTGTCGAGCTCGGCCGGCGACGGCAGCGTCGCGCAGCCGACCAGCACGGTGGCTGCAGCGCCGGCGGTGATTGCAAGGAGACGGTGGGTGCGGTTCATGCGGCGGTCCACCTTTCAGCGCTTGATCGACGGCGCGATCGACTCCGCGCCCTTGGCATTGACGCCCATGTAGACGCCGAGCGCGACGGTCACGTCGGACGCGAAACCGGGGTACGGAAAGCGCTGCTGGCGGTAGCAGTCGTTGAGCCGCCGCTGCATCGTCCACAACTCGCCGCTGGAGACGCGGTAGGCGGGCCAGGCGGCGAAGCCGATGCCGTCGCCCGGGTTCTTCGTCAGGTTCGGCAGGTCCTGCATGCGGATGCGCTTGCCGTCCGAGTCATGGCAGGCTGCGCACGAGAAGTCCATCGGGCCGCCGCGGAAGAAGAAGGCGCGCTTGCCGAGCTCGTACATGCGCTGCTCTTCGGGATGCGCCTGCGGCAGATTGATCTTGCGGCCGCGCGATTCGGCCGAGATCCATGCGGCATAGGCTTCCAGGGTCGCCTGCTCGCCGCGGCCGAACGCCGTCTTGGCGATCTCCGCCGGGTCGAAGCCCTGCAGCTGCTGCATGCAGGTCAACAGGCGCGACTCGAGGTCCTGCACCTTCTGCGTGTCCGGGAACCAGCGCGGCAGCTGCACCCACGCGCCCTTGACGACGCCGGGGCCTTGCCCCAAGTCGCAGCGCTCGAGCGTCGCGTTCTTCGGCCCGCGCGGCGTCTTCCACAGCGCCTCGCCCTTGGCCTCGAACAGCTCGGCCGGGTTGCCTTCGGCGAGCATCGCGCGGTATTCGGCGATCGCTTCGGCGGAGGTCTTCGGTTTCGCAGCCGGTGCCGGCGTCTGCGCCTTGACCGCCAGCGCGGCGGTCAAGGCGGCAATCGTCCAGGCGGCGGCGTGCAGGGGTCTTGGCGTCGGCTTCATCGGCGTCTTGGGTCCTTGGTCAGGCAATCACGGCTTCGTCGGTGCGCTTCTCGCCGCGATTGTCGAGCCAAGTCACGGCCACCTTGTCGCCGGCCTTCGCGCCCTTGATCGTGAACTGCAGGAACGGGTTCTTCGAGATCGCCGGGCCCCATTGCGCGCTGAACACCGGCTTGCCGTTGTGCGTCGCGCTGACTTCCTGGATGAACCAGGCCGGAATGATCTTGCCGGCCGCGTCCTTGCGCTGGCCGGTCTCCATCTCGTGTTGCATCAGCACGCGCACGGTGGCCTTGTCGCCAGCGGCCTGGGCGCGGATGCGCATCGGATCTGCTGCCATGTTCGTCTCTCCTTAGCCGCCGCAGCCGCCCAACGTGACCTTGATCTCCTTCTGGGAGAACAGCGTCCGGCCGTCGCCCATCAGCGCCACCGCGTAGACGTTCGACGACTGGCCCATCTTGACGCGCGTGGTGAAGGCCGATTCGATCGCGTCGTTGCATTCGAAGATCGCCGACAGCGCGTTCGGATTTTTCTCGACCAGCAGCAGCATGCGCTTGACGCCGGGCAACGCGGTCGCGCAGCCGACCTGCACGACGGCGCCGTTCTCGGCGATGTCGGGGCCGGTCAGCACGACGTCCTTGCTCTCGACCGGCGCGCCGGCGCCGAGCGCCTTCAGCGTATCGGCCAGGTTCTTCGCGTCGAACGCGGCCTGCGGATAGGCGGCCTGCGCCACGCCGGGCAGCAGGCCCAGGCCGGCCAACAGGCCGGCAACGCCGGCGCTGCGTTGCAGCATCTCGCGGCGGGTTTGCATCGTCAACTCCTTGCTTCTCGTCCAACCAATGGGCGGCCGCGACCGTATCACGGCCGCGCACCACCCGCCAACCACCGGGCAATCGTTTCGGCATCACCCGCGGCCAGGCTCTGCGGCGGCATCGGGATCGAGCCCCACACACCGCTGCCGCCGGCCTGGATGCGCCCGGCCAGGTAGGCCACCGCGTCGCCGCGCCCGGCCTGGCGATGGGCGATCTCGCGGAAGGCCGGGCCGACTATTTTCTGCTCGATGCCGTGACAGGCGATGCAACCCTGGGCCTGCAGCAGCGCGAGCACCGGTGTGCCGGCGCCGGCGGATCGACCGACGGCCGCTGCCGCGGCCGGTGCGCCGCCGGTCGCTGCCGCTGCCTGGGCTTGTCCTGCGGTCTGCATGCCGCGCTGCGGGCCGACGAGCCGGTTCTGGTCGGCCAGGTTCCCGTGTGCATTGCGCGCGTGGTCCGGGATCGCGGAGGTGATGCGCGGCGCGGTCGGCGCGCAGTCGCGCATGCAGGCGCTGCCCTGCACGTCGGGCTTCGCGCGCGCGCCCGGGTCGCTGCCGGGCCACATCGCGTGCCGGGTCGTCATGCCGTCGCGGTTCGGCAGCTTCGCCTGCACGGCGCGGATCGTGCGTTGATCGAGCACGAAGTCCTCGGCAACCACGCCGCCCAGGTGCAGCATGTAGGCCGTCACGGCATAGACCTCGTCGGTCGACAGCGTCTTCGGTGCGGTCCACGGCATCGCGCGGCGGATGTAGTCCCACAGCGACGCCACCGTCGGCAGCTTCATCATCGTCGTGCGCGCCGGGTAGGCGGGGTCGGCCAGCGTTGCGGTGCGGCCGCGCTGGATGTCGGTGGGCGTCGTGCCGCCGATCAGCGGGTGGAAGACCTGGTTCGACTCGCCGAACACGCCATGGCACGACGCGCACTGCGCCTCCCACAGCTTCTCGCCGGCGGCGACCGAGCCGCGGCCGGCCGGCAGGCCCTTGAAGTCGGGCCGCACGTCGATGTCCCAGGCGGCGACCTCTTTCGGCGTGGCGCTGCGGCCGATGCCAGGGAAGTCGGCGGCTGCGGCGCTGCCCGCGATGGCGAGCAGCGGCACGGCCAGCGTTGCCTTACGCCAGCTGAACATTGCGCACCTCGCCGCTCTCCTGCACCCACCAGGTCTGGATCGCGTTGTTGTGATAGATCGAGCGCGTGCCGCGCGCCGCACGCAGCGCGCGGTAACCCGGCTGCACATGCCCCGTCGAATCGGTCGCCCGGCTCTGGATCAGCGCCGGCTGGCCGTCCCACACCCAATCGAGCGAGAAGCGCGTCAGGCACTTCGACAGCACCGGCGTCTGCAGCCGGGCTTGGCGCCATTGCCGGCCGCCATCGACCGAGACGTCGACCCGCTGCACGGCGCCGCGGCCCGACCACGCCAGGCCGCTGATGCTGTGAAATCCCTTCTGCAGCAGCACCTGGCCGCCCGAGGGCGTCGTGACCACGCTCTTGCACTCCTGCGTGCTCGAATACTGCCGATGCGTGCCATCGGGCAGCAGGTCGATGTAGTGGATCGCCTCGTCCTTGGTGCCCCAGGGCTGATCGCCGACCTCGATGCGGCGCAGGTACTTGATCCAGCTGACGCCCTGCACGCCCGGCACCACCAGCCGCAGCGGATAGCCGTTCTCGGGCCGCAGCATCTCGCCGTTCTGGCCGTAGGCCACGAGCACCTCGCCGGACTCGACCAGCGCCATCGGCAGCGTGCGCGTCATGCCCGAGCCGTCGGCGCCTTCGCCGAGCACGAAGCGTGCGCGCTTGAAATCGACGCCGCAGAGCTCGAGCAGCGTGCGCAGCGGCACGCCGGTGAACTCGCTGCAGCTCAGCATGCCGTGCGTGTACTGCACCGTCGGCACCGCGACGTTGCCCCACTCCATGCCGGTGTTGGCGCCGCACTCGATGAAGTGGAAGCGCGACACCGAGGGAAGGCGCATCAGCTCGTCGAGCGTGAAGACCATCGGCCGCTTCAGCAGCTTGTCGTCCGAGCCATTGACCATCAGCCGGTGCTGCGCCGGATCGATGTCCCACCAACCCTGGTGATGGCGCTCGAAGTGCAGCCCGCTCGGCGTGACGATGCCGAACAGTGACTGCAGCGGCGCGAAGGACACCGAGGCCTGCGGCGTCTGCGTCAGCCCGGGGCTGGGCCGGCGCTGCACGTTGGCCTCGTGCAACGAGGGTTTGCCGTAGCCGTCGCTGGCCACCGGCTTGCCGAGCCCGGTGCTGTGCGCCGGCAGTTGCAGGATCTGCGGCTCGCCGTCGGCGGGCGTCTGCGCCCGCGCCGCGCCGGCGGCGCTGGCGGCACCGGCCAGCGCGCCACGCAGGAAGTCGCGGCGGCCGCGGCGCGCCTCGGCGAACACCGTGCGCGCACCGGCCGGATCGATGAAGTTCTCCGGCGCCTTCAACAGGCGGCCCGGGGGGGCAAGGGGGCGGTCGCTCACGAAAATTCAAATATAAGCACACAAGGATATTAGGTTGCGCACCGCGCCGGTGCGGGCGGTGTTAACCCGCGCCCGCCGAAGCCCGTGACTGCAGCGGCTAGCATCGCCGACGCCGATGTGACCGCGTCCCTTTCCAGGAGCCCGCCATGATTCGCCGCCGCACCGCCTTGAGCCTGCCCGCCGCCGCCGTCGGCCTGACACCGCTGTGGGCCGCGGCCCAGCCGAAGAAGGAGACGCTGGTGCTGGCGATGACGCTGGAGCCGCCGGGGCTCGATCCCACCGCCGGCGCCGCCGCGGCGATCAGCGAAGTGGTGCACTACAACATCTTCGAGACGCTGACCAAGATCCTCGGCGACTCGTCGATCACGCCGCTGCTGGCCGAGAGCTGGACCGTCACGCCGGACAACAAGACCTGGGCCTTCAAGCTTCGGACGGGCGTCACGTTTCACAACGGCGAGCCGTTCAACGCCAAGACGGTCAAGTTCGCCTTCGAGCGCGCTGCCGAGGCGGGCAGCGCCAACAAGGACAAGGCGACTTTCGCCAACATCGTCAACATCGCGTTGACCGACGACTACACCGTCGTGCTGACGCTGAAGAACCCGAACCCCGACTTCCTGTTCCAGCTCGGCCAGGCGACCGCCTCGATCGTCGAGCCGAAGAGCGTAGCGAGCAACAACACGCAGCCGGTCGGCACCGGGCCGTACAGGCTCGACACCTGGGCCAAGGGCTCGTCGGTGGTGCTGGCGCGCTGGGACGGCTGGCGCGACGCGAAGTCGATCCGGATACGCCGCGTGACGATGCGCTTCATCAGCGATGCCGCGGCGCAGGTGGCGGCGATGCTGGCCGGCGACGTCGACTACTTCCCGCGTATCTCGGCGGCCAAGACGCTGGAGCAGTTCAAGCGCGACAAGCGCTTCCAGATCGTCATCAGCGGCTCGCGCGCGAAGACCATCGTCGCGATGAACAACAAGAAGAAGCCGCTCGACGACGTGCGCGTGCGCCGCGCGATCGCGATGGCCATCGACCGCAAGCAGGTCATCGAAGGTGCGGCCGATGGTTTCGGCACGCCGATCGGCAGCTTCTACGTGCCCGGTGCGCCGGGTTATATCGACCTGACCGGCGTCAACGCCTACAACCCCGAGCGTGCGAAGGCGCTGCTGAAGGAAGCCGGCGTGATCACGCCGCTGGAGCTGTCCATGAAGCTGCCGCCGACGCCGTATTCGCGCCAGGGCGGCGAGGTGGTCGCCGCAATGCTGGCCAAGGTCGGCATCATCGCCAAGCAGGAGAACGTCGAGTGGGCGCAGTGGCTGTCGGCGGTCTACGGCCAGAAGGCCTATGACCTGACGATCATCGCGCACGTCGAGCCGCTGGACTTCGGCAACTTCGCGCGGCCGGGCTACTACTGGAACTACGAGTCGGCCAGGTTCAACGAGCTGTGGGCCAAGGTCAACGCCACCGCCGATCCGAAGCAGCGCCACCAGTTCCTGGCCGAAGCGCAGCGCCTGGTCGCCGACGATGCGGTCGCCGCCTACCTCTACCAGCCGACCTACATCACGGTCGCCAACGCGAAGCTGCAGGGGCTGTGGAAGGACATGCCGATCTTCGCCAACGACCTGTCCGCGCTGCACTGGGCATGATCGACGCGAGGGACCCGTTCGGCCTGCCGATCCGGGTGCAGCAACCCGGCAGCGCGGTCGCGGTCGCCGGTTTCGTCGAGGGTTTCCTCGGCTACACGCCGCGCATCCTGGAGGTGCTGGCGGTCGCCGAGGCCGATCACAGCCTGATCGTGCAGGCCTGCGCCGCGGCGCTGCAGATGTTCGCCGAGAGCGGCGGCGCGCCGGCCGCGGCGAGACCCCACCTTGAACGTGCCGCACGGGCTGCGCGACCTAGTACCGAAAGAGAGCGTCAGTTCGCGGCAGCGGTGAAGCTGTGGGTCGACGGCGACGCCGCCGCGGCCTTGGTGGCGCACGAAGCGGCGCTGGCGCGCTGGCCGCGCGACCTGTGCACGCTGAAGCTCGCGCAGTACCACGCCTTCAACCTCGGCGACTCGCCGGCGCTGCTGCGGCTGGCACTGCGCGCGCTGCCGGCGGCGCACGACGTCGCCTGGCTGCACGGCATGCTGGCCTTCGGCTGGGAGCAGTGCCACCGGCTCGACGAGGCCGAGCATGCCGCGCGGCTGGCGCTGGCGCTGCGCCCGGCCGAACCGTGGGCGCAGCACGCGCTGGCGCACGTGATGCTGTCCGACGGTCGCCTCGCCGAGGGTGCGGCCTTCCTGCGCGCGGCCAGCGGCCAGTGGCGCGGGCTGACCTCGTTCATGCGCACGCACAACTGGTGGCACCTGGCGTTGTTCCTGATCGAGCTCGGCGACGCGGCCGGCGCGCTGGCGCTGTACGACCAGGAGGTCTGGGGCATCGACAAGTCGTATTCGCAGGACCAGGTCGGCGCGGTCTCGCTGCTGGCGCGGCTGGAGCTGGCCGGGCTCGACGTCGGGCCGCGCTGGCAGGAGCTGGCCAGCTGGCTCGAGCGCCGGCTCGACGACCGCGTGCAGCCCTTCCTCGATCTGCAGTACCTGTACGGCCTGGCGCGCGCCGGCCGGCCGCAGGCGGCGGCGCTGCTGGCGCGCATCGAGGCCGATGCGCCGAACGCGCCGACGGCGACGCTCGCGGCCTGGCAGCGGGTGGCGCTGCCGGCGGCGCGCGGGCTGCTGGCGCATGCGCAAGGCCGCTGGGTCGATGCGGCCGACGCGCTGGAGCAGGCGCTGCCGCGGCTCACCGCCATCGGCGGCAGTCATGCGCAGCGCGAGCTCTTCGAGCAGATCCACATCGATGCGCTGCAGCGCTCGGGCCAGCACGCCGGCGTGCTGAATGCGCTGCAGCCGCGGGCCCGCGCGCAGCCGCAATCGATGCGCCTGAAGCGCCAGCTGCGCGGCAGCTGCGCCGCGCTGGGTCTGCCGATACCCGGGTAGCGCTCAGCCCGCCTGATCGGCCAGCGCTTCCAACGCTTCGAGGTCCAGCACCTCCCAGCGCCCGGTCGCCAGCCACAGCAGCCCGTCGCGTTCGAGCTTCTTCAGCCCGGCGTTGACGCGCTGCCGGCTGGCGCCGAGCAGGTCGGCCAGGTCCTGCTGCGACAACTTCAGGCCGATGCGCACGGCATCGCCGGCGGCGCGGCTGCCGAAACGACGTGCCAGCTGCAGCAGCTGGCGCGCGAGGCGGTTCTCCAGCGGCAGCGACAAGGCGTCGGCGAACAGGCTCATCAGCTGTCGCGTGCGCCGGCCGTTCAGCCGCGCCAGCGCGATGCCGAAGTCCGGGTGACGTGACAGCAGCTGCAGCAGGTCCTCCTTGCGCAGCACCAGCAGCGTCGAATCGGCGCAGGTCTCGGCATCGCAGGGCGCCGCCAGGCCGTCGATCAGCGGGATGTCGCCGAACCAGGCGCCCGGCTCGACGAGCTGGAAGTTCACCTGCCGGCCCGAGGCCAGGCTGGTCGACAGCCGCACCGCGCCGGCGGCAACGCCGAACCAGGCCTCGCCGGCGCCGGAGCCGCCGCGTACCAGCACCGTGCCGGCGCGCAGCCGCCGCACCGTGGCGCGGGCCAGGATCGCATGCTGCAGCTCGCTCGACAGGCTGGCGAACCAGGCGTCGCCACGCAACGCCTGCAGCTCAGGCTGTGTCAGCTTGGCGTGGCCGGCGACGGCTGCCAGGGCAACCACCGGCGGCGAGGCGCTGCGCAACGGGTCGATCAAGGGATTCGCGCTCTGCCCGGAGGGGCTGGCCAGCGGCTGTGCGGACATCGTGTGAATCCCCGAAAAAATACCGAGCGCTCGCTCGGTTTCGTGGAGTCTACAATCCGCGCGCCCTGGGGTCAACGCGGGGCTTTTCTCCCCATCCCCGCATGCCACTGGACCTGCCGCCGCACTTCCTGATCGCCGATTTCAAGCGCGTCGCACCGGTCGACGCGAGCACGGTGTGGGACAAGCTGCTCGAGCGCAACGCGCACCGGCTGACGGTCAAGCGCCCGGCGGCGCTGGAGAACCTGCGCACCATCGTCGAGACGACGTTTCGCCTCGCCAACAAGGTCGGCTTCGGCGCGATGACGCTGCGCGACCTGAGCGGCGCCTGCGGCCTGTCGATGGGCGGGCTGTACGGCTACATCGCCAGCAAGGACGACCTCGCCGCGATGATCGAGGACATGATCCGCTTCCTCGCCGCGGAGATCCCGGGCTGGTTCGACGGGCCGTGGCCGGCGCTGGAGCGGCTGGAAGCGATGCTGCGCGGCCACGTCTACATCACCGAGATCCTGCAGCCCTGGTTCTACTTCGTGTTCCTCGAGTCGCGCACGCTCTCCGAAGGCCAGCGCCAGGTTGCCAAGGCCTCGGAGATGGATGTGCAGCAGGGCCTGACGCGCCTGTTCGCCGAGGCCGGCATCGACGATGCGCTCGAAGCCCAGGTGCTCGCCGGCCACTTCCTCGCCTTGAGCCAGGACTGGTACGTCAAGCGCTGGAAGTACCGGCAGCTGAAGGTGCCGGTCGATGCCTTCGCCGACAGCATCTGCCGGCTGGCGCGGGCGCGGGTCGAGGCCGGCGCGGCGTCCTGAGCGGGGGGCGAGAACGATGAAAGTGCTCCACGTCACGCGGGAGAGCCACGAGGACAGGCGCTATGGCATGGGCCGCTCGATCCGCCAGCTGATGCAGGGGCTGGCCGGGCACGGCGTGGCGTCCGATTGTTTCGTCGCCGGCGATCTGTCGGCCGCCGCGCTGTCGACCGCGCAGCTGCGGGCGTCGCGCTGGGCGGACGCGATCGGTGCCGAGCAGGCGCCGTTGCTGGAGATCGTGAGTCGGGCCTGGCAGGCCGGGCAGGAAGCGGCGCGGCAGGTGAAAAGCGGCGCATTCACGCACGTTCATTGCCACGATGCCGTGGTCGCGCACGGCTATCTGAGTGCAGCCGACGGTCTCGATGTTCCGATGGGCCTGACGCTGCATGCCTTCGACAGCATGGCGTTCTCGCTGCGCAACTACGTTGCCGACATTCCCCCGGCGCTGGCCGAAGGCCTCGACAGCATCGAGCGGCAGGTGCTCATCGAATCGGACTGGGCGGTGTTTCTGTCGCAGGCCGGCGCGAAGAGGATGGCGGCCGAGCTCGATCTCGGCCCGCCCGAGTCGCGTGCGAACTGGCATGTGGTGCCGCACGGCAAACCGGCCCTGGAGCACATCGAGCGGTCCGCGGCGCGCCAGCAGCTCGGCTGGACAACACCCCGGCGGGTGCTGCTCGCTGTCGGCCAGCTGGTTGCGAACAAGCGCTTCGACTGGGTCGTGGAGGCGATGTGCGGCCTCGACGATCGCTGGGATCTGGTGCTGCTCGGCGAAGGGGATGCCACGTCGTTGCAGGACCTCGCCGCGCGCCTGGGCGTGCGCGCGCCGCATTTCGCGGTCACCGACGTGCCCGGCCCCTACTACTGCGCCGCCGATGCCTTCACCAGCGCGTCGGCCATCGAGTCGTTCGGAATGGCGCACCTGGAGGCCATGGTCGCCGGCTTGCCGATCGCCTGCACCGCCGTCGGCGGCGTGCCCGAGGTCGTCGGCAGCGCGGCATGCCTGCTCGCGCCCGAGAAACACGCCTACGCGCAGGGCCTCGCCGAATTCCTCGGCGACGATGCCGGCCTGGAGCGTGCCGCTGCCGCCGCACGCGCGCGCCAGGCGGCCTGGCCGAGCGTCGCGGAGATTGCAGCGCGACACCTGGCCGCTTATCGGCGCGTCGAGCGCAGGCGCGGCGGCGCGCGTCTGTCGGCGCCGATGGGTATTGCGACGTAGGCGTTCGCGGCGGCCAGGCTCAGTCGCGCGAGGCGGGCACCGTGCTCGGCTGCTCCGGCAGCCCGAGCAGGTGCGCATCGTCGGCCCATTGGGTAACGGTCAGGCCGCCTTCGCTCCAGCGCAGCCGGTTGATGCCCGTGTTGGGGATCGCGCAGGCGCGCGCGCCGTGCAGCGGCAGCGTGTTCGCGGCGCGCCACAGCATGTCGAGCACGCCGCCATGCGTGACGACCACGATGCGCCGCCCGGCATGGGTCTCGATCGCCGCGGCCAGCGCACGCTGCACGCGGGCATAGAAGTGCAGGTTGCTTTCGCCGCCCGCGGGCAGCGCGTAGTCGGCGTCGTGCTGCACCCAGCGTTCCCACAGGTCGCGGTGCTGGCGGCGGATCGTCGTCACGTCCAGGCCTTCGAGGATGCCGAAGGCCTGTTCGCGCCACAGCGGCTCGGTGTGCACGGCCAGACCATGGCTGCGGGCGATCGGCGCGGCGGTGGCCTGCGCGCGCTGCAGGTCGCTGGCGATCAGCACGTCGATGCGCTCGCCGGTCAGCCGCTCGCCGAGCCGCGTCGCCTGTTCGAGGCCGAGCGTGTTCAGCGGCACGTCGATCTGGCCCTGGAAGCGGTGCTGGCGATTCCAGTCGGTCTCGCCGTGGCGGATCACGATCAACTCGGTCATCAGTGCCTGCGCTGGGGACTGTTCATCGCGCGATTGTCGGTCGTCGCGGGCAGGTGAGTCTTGGCACACTTCGCGCCTGTCACGCCAACGGGTGCCCGCCGCATGGACTATTCCGCCATCCTTCACGAGATCCGCGAGCGCCTCGCGCCAGTCATCGGTCAGGGGCGCGTGGCCAGCTACATCCCCGAGCTGGCCACGGTCTCGCCGCAGCACTTCGGCATGGCCGTGGTGTGCATCGACGGCACGGTGCACTCGATCGGCGATGCCGACGTGCCGTTCTCGATCCAGAGCATCAGCAAGCTGTTCACGCTGGTGATGGCGCTGCAGTGCGAGGGCGATGCGCTGTGGCAGCGCATCGGCCGCGAACCCTCGGGCAACCCGTTCAACTCGCTGGTGCAGCTGGAGCACGAGCACGGCAAGCCGCGCAATCCGTTCATCAATGCCGGCGCGCTGGTGCTGTCGGACATTCTGTGCACGCGCTACGCGGTGCCGGAGACCGCGGTCGTCGAGTTCCTGCGCAAGCTGGCCGGCCACGAGAACATCCACTACGACCGCCGCGTCGCCAAGTCCGAGCGCGACACCGCGCATCGCAACGCGGCGATGGCCTATTTCATGAAGAGCTTCGGCAACCTGAAGAACCCGGTCGGCCAGGTGCTCGATGCCTACTGCCGCCACTGCGCGATCGAGATGAGCTGCATCGACCTGGCGCGTGCGGTGACCTTCCTCGCCAACCACGGCGTGCTGCCGCGCAGCGGCGAGCGCCTGCTGACTGCCAGCGCCGCGAAGCGCCTGAACGCGCTGATGCTGACCTGCGGCACCTACGACGCGGCGGGCGACTTCGCGTTCCGCGTCGGCCTGCCGGCCAAGAGCGGCGTCGGCGGCGGCATCCTGGCGCTGGTGCCGGGGGAGTGCGGCGTCTGCGTCTGGTCGCCGGGGCTGGAGCCATCGGGCAACTCACTCGCCGGCTCGCTGGCGCTGGAGACCTTCACGACGCTGACCGGGCGCTCGATCTTCTGATCCGTCCGTCGCCGCCGGCAGTCGATTCGTCGGCGTGCGGCTGCGCTTCGTCGCAATGCGCTGTTCGCGCGGCCCTCGGCTTTCTACAGTTCATTCCAACGCACCAACGCGTTGCCACTGAGAAAGACCGGAGCCCATCATGTTCAAGCAGATCAGCACCCAAGCCACCGCCTTCGGCCTCGCCGCGCTGGTGACGCTGGCCACGCTGGGCAGCATGAGCGCGCTGGCGAACCACAGCGTGGCGACCGAGATGGCGCGTGCCGACAGCACGCCGGTGCAGCAGGTCGTGATCGTCGGCAAGCGGGACGTGCGCGGCTGAGCTCCAGCGCCCCCGCTCCCTCACGAAGCCCCGCATCGCGGGGCTTTCTGCATTCTGGGCGCCCCAGGCCCCTAACTTCAGGGTGGCGTGGCATGTCCGCGCGGTGCCGCGGATCGCGTCCTTACTCCACAAGGCATCGGAATGGTTCCGCTGCCGTCACACGGAGCACTCTCACCATGGCTACCAAGATCACCACGCACTATTTCGAGTTCGGCGTGCACAAGTACTTTCGCGGCAGCGCCCATGCCATCGAGCCCGCGACCTACGGCGAGATGAACGACCCCGTTGGCATCAAGGCCTGGCTCGAACCGGCCGGCAAGGTCAAGCCCGAGCACCTGGACGGGCGTCTGAAGTTCAATACGCGCGTCAGGATCGACTGGAACACGGTCGCGAAGGGCGACCTCGAGGCCGAGGCGGATCTCAACTATCTGGGCCTCGGCAAGAGCGGCATGCTGAGTTTCGACCTCTCGAAGGCCAGGTCCGCCAAGCTCGAACTCGTCAATCTCAGCATCGACGAGAGCCCGTTGATTCGCATGCTGAACAACGATGCCAACATCGCGCGTAACTTCCTCGCCGAAGAGGGCAGCGACGGACGCATCGTCTCCGAGGTCTGGATCGTCGTCGATGCGGAGCTGGGCGAGCACTTCGCCACCAGCGGAGCGGCGGGCGTGGCGGTCAAGGCCTTCGGCAGCACAGCGGGCGTCGTCGTCAGCGGCGGCAAGCATGGCACGCAGACCGTGCAGCTCTCGTCCGGCACGACGTTCGCCTACAAGGTGCACAAGGTGAGCGACTGGAACAAGGGGAAGACGCAGGTCGAGAAGGTCGAGGCCGACTACAAGGGCCTGTCCTGACCGGGGCGCGAGCCAGGCCAGCAGGCCGGATGCTGCCTGCGAGCGCCCGGCGCTCGCACGGCCCATCGGCCGCGCGAACGCTCCAGGCTCGCACCGCTGCACTTCGTCGCAATGCGCTGTTCGCGCGGACCCTGGGTTCCTACAGTCCATCTCAACGCACCAACGCGTTGCCACCTGAAAGACACGGAGCCCAACATGTTCAAGCAGATCAGCACCCAAGCCACCGCCTTCGGCCTCGCCGCGCTGGTGACGCTGGCCACGCTGGGCAGCATGAGCGCGTTGGCGAACCACAGCGTGGCGACCGAGATGGCGCGCGCCGACAGCACGCCGGTGCAGCAGGTCGTGATCGTCGGCAAGCGGGACGTGCGCGGCTGAACCCACCAGCGCCTTCCGCTTCCCCAGAAAAGCCCCGCATCGCGGGGCTTTTGCTTTTCAGAGCCCCAGCAGCCGCTGCGCCAGCTGCCAGGCATGCGTGCGCAGCTCGGGCACGGCAGTGGCCTCCCAGTCGCGCGCCTTCAGCAGCGGGCCGATGTACGACAGCCGCGGCGAGGCCACGCCGTCGCGACCGACCACGGCGTAGTGCGGATCGACCTGCAGGCCCAGGCCGAGCGGGTCCGGGCAGATCCAGCCGGCTTCGAGCAGGTCGCGCACCAGCGGCGATGGGCAGCGGCGCAGGTCCGAGCTCGGACCGGTGCAGTTGACGATGTGCTGGACCGTCAGCCGCTCGGTGCCCGCCGCACCACGCCGCTGCAGCTGCACGACGAGACCCGCGTCGCCGGGTTCGACCGAGACCATGCGCGCCGCCCGCACATCGAGCGCGCCCTGCTCGACGAGCCCTTGGTACGCCTCGTGCGCCGCCGGCGCGCAGCGATGGCGCAGCACTTCCCAGTGCGGCCGCGCATGGCGCAGAAAGCGTGCGCGGTCAACGGCCGACAGTCGTTGCCACAGCGCCGGCGTGTGCGCGCGCAGGGCGCCGATCACGTCGCGCCAGTCCTCGCCGTTCGCGATGCGTGCCGCGATATCCCGCCGCAGCACGCGCCACTGCTGGCGCAGCGAATCGCCCATCGCCGCGACCAGCGCGCCGGCATCCAGCGCACCCGGCGCAGCGCCGCTGCGGCGGTGCGGGTTGGGCGCCAATCCACGCCGCGAGATGCTGATCAGCCGTCCGCGCCGCGCATCACGCGCCAGCGCCAGCGCGACGTCGACCGCCGTCAACCCGGCCCCGACCAGCAGCACGTCGTCGTTCGCACCGATGCCTTGCAGCGCGCCCCTGGCCCACGGATCGCGGATGTAGCGTGCGCCGGCGGCCGCGATCGCCGCGGGCGGCAGCGGATCGAGCGGCGCGAAGTGCCCGAAGGCCAGCACGACATGATCGGCCGCGATCAGGCCGCCCTGCGCCAGCCGGATCGCGACGCCGGCGTCGGCATCGATGTCGAGCCCGATCACGCGGCCGACGATGCGTTCCAGCGCGATCGCCGGCGCGGCGGTCAGCTCGGCCGCCGACAGCAGGGCATCGAGGTAGGCGCCATACAGGCGGCGCGAGACGAAGGAGGTCGGCTCGACCTGCGGATCGGACCAGCGGCAATAACGCAGAAAATCCTCGGCATCCTGCGCCAGCGCACTCATGTTGGCGGCCGGCACGTTCAGCACGTGCTCGCGGCTGGATGTGCCGTAGGCCAGGCCGCGTGCCATGCGGCCCGATTCGTTGATCAGCACCACCTGCAGCCCCTCGGCCGGTGCGTGGCGCAACAGCTGAACCGCGGTGACCGCGCCGCTGAAACCGGCGCCGACGATCGCGATGCGGCGGGGGCGGGTCGATGGACGCGTCATTTGCAGGGACGGCGGCGGTGGAGGTTCGCCGGATGATAGGCGCGGCTTGCTCGTTCGGCGCATGTGCATCGAAGCAAGCATTCGTTTTCCTTGTCGCCGCTGCGGGTCAACACTGTCCTCACCGCCACCCAGAGAGGACATCCGACATGAGCATCACCGCAATCAACGTTCGCAACCAGTTCCGCGGCCAGGTCCGCGAGATCGTCGAAGGACCGGTCGTCAGCGAGGTCGACGTCGAGACCGCCGGCGGGCTGATCGTCACGTCGGTCATCACGACCCGCTCGGTCAAGGAGCTGGGGCTGGAGGTCGGCAAGGAGGTGATCGCCCTGGTCAAGTCGACCGAGGTGTCGATCGCGACGCTATGACCGTTGACGCGCGCGCGCCGCGCCTGCTGATCGTGCCGGGCCTGCACGACAGCGGCCCGGCGCACTGGCAGAGCTGGCTGCAGTCGCACTACCGCCACAGCCTGCGCGTGGTGCAGCGCGACTGGCAGGCGCCCGACCTCGAGCGCTGGAGCGCGCGCATCGGCGCGACGCTGGAGCGCGCCGGGCCGGGCCCGTGGATCGCCGCGGCGCACAGCTTCGGCTGCCTGGCGCTGGTGCACCACCTGGCCCGCACGCCGGACTCGCCGCTGCGTTCGTTGCTGCTGGTGGCGCCGGCCGAACCCGATCGATTCGGCCTCGCCGAGGCCCTGCCGCAGACTGCGCTGCCGCGGCCGGGCCTGCTGATCGGCAGCCAGAACGACCCGTGGATGAGCGCCGGCAGCGCCCGCCGCTGGGCCGAGCGCTGGGGCTGCCAGTGGATCAACCTGGGCGACGCCGGCCACATCAACGCCGAGGCGGGATTCGGCCCGCTGCCGCTGGCGCGGCGCTGGGTGCTCTCGATGGCGCAGCGCCTCGCGCGCGAGCAGCGGCCCGCGCGGGCCGGCGCGGAGTGGTCATTCGCCGTCTGATTCCGGGGCGCTCACTCGTTTCTCGCATGTACAACGAAGCAATGCTTCGTTCTCCGAATGAGCGGCACTTCCTAGCATCGCCAGCATTCACGACCCGGACACCCAACGATGACTTCTCTCGCATTGCTGCGCCGCTCGGTGCTGGCGCTCGCGTTGACCGCGGCCGCCTTCGGCGCCGCGGCCAAGGACCTGACGCTGCTGAACGTCTCCTACGACCCGACGCGCGAGCTGTACCAGGATTTCAACAAGGCCTTCGCCGCGCACTGGAAGGCCAAGACCGGCGACAACGTCGCGGTCAAGCAGTCGCACGGCGGCTCGGGCAAGCAGGCCCGCACGGTGATCGACGGGCTCGATGCCGACGTCGTCACGCTGGCGCTGGCCTACGACATCGACGAGATCGCCCGCCTGGGCAAGCTGCTGCCGGCCGACTGGCAGAAACGCCTGCCGCACAACAGCGCGCCGTACACGTCGACGATCGTGTTCCTGGTGCGCAAGGGCAATCCGAAGGGCATCAAGGACTGGGACGACCTGGCCAAGCCGGGCATCGGCGTGATCACGCCGAACCCGAAGACCTCCGGCGGCGCACGCTGGAACTACCTGGCCGCCTGGGGCTACGCGAAAAAGAAGTTCGGCAGCGACGACAAGGCGCAGGAGTTCGTGCAGAAGCTGTTCGCCAACGTGCCGGTGCTCGATTCCGGCGCCCGGGGCTCGACGGTGACCTTCGTCGAACGCAACATCGGCGATGTGCTGCTGGCCTGGGAGAACGAGGCGCTGCTGGCGCTGAAGGAGCTCGGGCCGGGCAAGTTCGACATCGTCGCGCCGTCGGTGTCGATCCTGGCCGAGCCGCCGGTCGCGCTGGTCGACAAGGTGGTCGACAAGAAAGGCACGCGCGCGGTGGCGCAGGCCTACCTCGAGTTCCTGTATTCCCCCGAGGGCCAGGACATCGCGGGACAGAACTACTACCGGCCGGCCGATCCGAAGGCGGCGGCGAAGGTCGACAAGCAGTTCCCGAAGCTGACGTTGTTCACGCTCGACAGCGTGTTCGGCAGCTGGGCCGCGGCGCAGAAGACCCACTTCGCCGACGGCGGCGTGTTCGACCGCGTCGTGACGAAGCACAAGTGAACGCTCAGCGCTCGCTCTGCCAGACGAAGCGGCCGTCGGCGCGGATGTAGCCGCTGGTACGCCCCTGGCCGACATAGGCCAGGCCGCTGTGGAAGGGGCGCGCGAAGCTGAACTGCGGCTCGATCGCCACCCGGCCGCGCTTGTCGATGTAGCCGTGCTTGCCGCCGACCTTGACCACCGCGAGCCCCTGCGAGAACGGCCAGGCGCGCTCGGCCTCCGGCTGCAGCACCGTGCGGCCGGCAGCGTCGAGGTACAGCGCCTTGCCGTCGGCCTTGACCAGCGCGAGGCCGTCGGAGAAGTCTTCCGCCGTGTCGTAGCGCGCCGGGATCACCAGCGTGCCGCGCTTGTCGATGTAGCCGTACTTGCCGTCGATCCAGACGCGGGCGAAGCCTTCCTTGAAGTCGCTCGCCTGCTGGAAGCGCGGCGGCACCACGAGCTGCCCGCCCGTCGTCATGAAGCCCTGCGTCCGGCCGGACCAGACCCGCACCATGCCGTCGCTCGCGAGGCCGACGAAGTCGATGCCCGCCGGCGTGATGTCGCGGCCCTGCGCGTCGAAGACGCGGTGCGTGCGCTCGCGCGATTCGGCGCGCACCAGGCCGCCGCCGGGCGGCAGCAGCTTGTCGTGCGCCGCCGCCAGCACCAGCTGGCCGCGCTTGTCGATCGCGCCGTACTTCAGCTGGCCCCAGGCGTCGGCGATGCCGACCAGCGCCAGCCCGTCGGCAAAGGGCTGGGCCTCGTCGAAGGCCGGCGCGATGACCCATTGCCGCTGCGCACCCACGTACCCCCAGCGCGGCTTGCCCTGCGCATCCTTGCCGCGTTTCGGCACCAGGCCTTCGGCGAAGGGTTGCGACAACTCGTCCTGCGGCTCGATGACGAAGCGGCCCGCCGGGTCGACGTAGGCGGTGCGGTGGCCTTTGCGCACCATCACCAGCGGCGCGCCGATGCGCACCTCGGTGTACTCGGGCGCCAGCACCTGGCGGCCTTCGGCGTCGATCAGCCCATGCAGGTCGCCGTGGCGAATCGGGAACAGCAGCGGCGCACTTGCCTGCGCCTGCGCCGTGCCGGCACAGAACAGCGCGAGCAGCGCGGCAAACAGGGGCCGACGATTCAGCCGTGCAAGCACAACACCACCGCCGCGCAGGCGGCCACCAGCACGACCGCCCACACCAGGCTGCGCTCGCCGGGCAGCATGCCGCCGGCCGGCGTGCCGGGCTCGGAAACGATGGTGTGGTGAAGCTGGCCCAGCATGCCGGGCGGCAGGTCGGTCAGCACGTGCGGGATCATGGTGGCACTCCCTGTTCAAGCGGTGTCGGCCACTGTGGCCGGACGGGGTTTCAGCGGCGCTACGCCAGCGTCCGCCCCTGGTTTCGTTTGTAGTTCGCCGCTCGCCGAAATGCTGTGCGTTTTGCACTCTTGCAGCCGTCGAAGATCGGCCGTGTGACCTTCGGCACCGTGGCTTCGCCACAGCAGCACCGAGTCGCCGAATTCGTGCGCGCGGTAGCCGCCGGTGTCGAGCGCCGCATCGAGTCGGGCGAGCGTTGCTGCGCCGGCGAAGGCGCCGAGCAGCCGGTGGTGGCTGGTGCCCGGCTCGTGCGCGCCGCTGACCAGCGCGTCGACGATGCGCAGCGGGCTGCTCGCCCCGAGCCGGTTGTCGGCCAGGCCCTCGCCGGGCTGCAGGGCGCCGCGGGCCCCGGCGTGTTCGAGCGCGCGCGTCACTGTCGTGCCGAGCGCGACGATGCGGCCGCCGGCGCGGCGCGTGCGTTCGATGGCCGCGACCGTCGACGGCGGCAGGTGGTAGGGCTCGTCCAGCGGCAGCCGCGCGTCGAGCGCCGCGTCGCCGGTCGACGACAGGCCGGCGGCATGCGTCAGTGTCGCGAAGCCGATGCCGCGCGCGCGCAGTGAATCGAGCATCGACCAGTCGAGCAGGAAGCCGGCCGAGGGCGGCTCGAAGGCCACCGGCAGCGCGGCGATGCGCGTCCAGCTGTCCCACAAAGCGAGCGGGTCGGGCAGGTGGGCGTACTGCACCGGCTTGCCATGGCGCGCCAGGCCGCGCCAGATCGCCTCGGGCCTGCCTTCGAAGCGGATCAGCACCAGCCGCGGATGGCCGAGCAGCCGGCGCACGCGGGCGCGCAGCGGCCGCTCGTCATCCTCGGCGCGCAGCGCGCCATCGCCGCAGCCGAGCAGCAGCAGGTCGTCGGGCGCGAGCGGCGGCGGCAGCGGACGGTCTTCGGTGCGCAGGCGATGGTCACCTTCGCCGAAGACCACGGCGGCGAATTCCTTCACCGCATCGACGGCCAGGGTCGGCCGGCCGGCCAGGCGGATCTCAATCGGCCGGCCGCTGCGGCCGTGCACGCCGTGCAGGCTGGCTGGCAGCGTCGCGGCATCGTTGGCCACCAGCAGGTCGCCGGGTTGCAGCAGGGCGGGCAGCGTGTGGCGGGCATGGTGCTCGAGCCGTCCTTGTGGATCGACGGTGAGCAGCCGCGCGTCGGCCGGTCGCTGCACCGCAAGGGCCGCCGGTTTCATCGCACAGCCTCCTCATCGACGGCCAGCAGCGCGCCGGTGATCGATGCTTCGAGCCGCGCGATGACTTCGTCGGCCGCCTGCTGCGGCCGCTTCAGCGTCGCCGGATCGGCATCGGGCAGCGCCAGCGCATGCAGCGGCGTGTCCATGTCGCCCGGGTCGTGTTCGAGCACGCGGATGCCCAGCGGCTGCAGCTCCGCATCCCACACCGCCGCCAGCTGCCGCGCCGCGGCCTTGCTGGCGCCATACGCGCCCCAGCCGGCGTAGGCATTGACACCGGCATCGCTGCCGATGAACAGCACGCGCGCCGGCCGGCTTTCGCGCGCCGACGCCGCCAGGCTGCCGAGCAGCGCGCGCGTCAGCCGGAACGGGCCGAGCACATTGGTCGTCAGCGCTTCTTCGAACTGCTCGCACTCGGTGTCGGCCAGCGGCGCCAGCGGCACGGGCCCCAGGCTCGACGCGTTGTGGATCACCAGGTCGACGCCGCCGAGGATGCCGGCCAGCTGCAGCGCGAGCGGATGCGTCTGGCGCTTGTCGGCGACATCGCCAGCGATGCCATGGCTGCCCGGGTGCGCGGCGGCGACCGCGCGCACGCGCTCGGCGTTGCGGGCGATGAAGGCGACCTGCGCGCCGCGCTGGCGCAGGCCGCGCAGCAGCGCCAGGCCGAGGCCCGAGGTGCCGCCACTCAGCACGACGCGGGTACCGGTGAGGGGAGAAGTCGGGGTCGTCATTGAATGCTCCTGATGTCTGTGGCGCAAAGGTAGGCGGCGCCGTCGCGCGCGGCGAGCCGGATGTCCGCTGCGTTGGCGGAAGATCGATCCGCTGGACAATCGCCGCCGATGTCCTCCGACCGCACGGCTTCGCACCTGGCGCGCAACCTCGCTGCGCTGCGCCATGCACGGACCTTGACGCAGCAGGAGCTGGCGCGCGCCGCCGCGGTGCCGCGCTCGACGATCGCGAACCTCGAATCGGGTGAAGGCAACCCGTCGCTGGCCGTGCTGGTGAAGGTGGCCGGCGCGCTGTCGGTACCGATCGACGAGCTGCTCGCTGCACCGCGCGCGCTGGTGCGGCACTGGCCAGCGGACGCGATCGCGCCGCGCCACAAGGGCCGCGGCGTGCAGGTGCGCGACCTGGTGCCCGAGCCGGTGCCCGACGAGATGATGGAGCTGATGGACTTCGAGCCCGGCGCGGTGATGGGCGGCACGCCGCACCTGCCGGGCACGCGCGAGTTCTTCACCTGCCTCGACGGCCGCGTGATCCTGATGGTCGCCGGCGACCGCTACGAGCTGGCGCCCGGCGAGGTGCTGGCCTTTCCCGGCAACCTGCCGCATTCGTACCAGAACGCCGATGCGCTGCAGCGCGCACGCGGCGTGTCGGTCGTCGTCCTTGCGAAGGCGGGGGTTTGAGCACAGCGGCTAGCATCCCGCGATGCAAGAGACCTACCGCAACTTGGGCCGCTCGGGCCTGAAGACTTCGCCGCTGTGGCTCGGCACGATGATGTTCGGCGACCAGACCGATCACACCGAAGCCGCGCGCATCGTCGGCGCCACGCGCGACGCCGGCCTGAACGCGATCGACACCGCCGACATCTATGCCAACGGCCAATCGGAGCGGATCGTCGGCGAGCTGATCAAGACCGACCGCTCGCGCTGGGTGCTGGCGAGCAAGCTCGCGAATCCGATGAGCGCCGAGCCGAACGACCGCGGCCTCTCGCGGCGCTGGTTGATGCAGGCCTGCGAAGCGAGCCTGAAGCGCCTGGGCACCGACAGGATCGACGTCTATTACCTGCACCGCGACGACGAGTCGACGCCGATGGAGGAGACGCTCTCGGCGCTCGCGAAGCTGATCGCCGACGGCAAGATCCTGCACTGGGGCGTCTCGAACTTCCGCGCCTGGCGCATCGTGCGCATCGCCGAGCTGGCGCGCGCGATGGGCGTGCCGCCGCCGATCGTCTGCCAGCCGCCGTACAACGCGATGAGCCGCGGCATCGAGACCGAGCTGCTGCCGGCCTGCAACCACTATGGGCTGGGCGTCGTCGCCTACAGCCCGCTGGCGCGCGGCGTGCTGACCGGCAAGTACAAGCCCGATGCAGCGCCCGACGCCGGCACGCGCGCGGCGCGTGCCGACAAGCGCCTGATGCAGACGGAGTTCCGCGCCGAATCGCTGGCCTTGTCGCAACGCTTCGCCGCCTACGCCGAGCAGCGCGGCGTGGCCGCCAGCCACCTGGCGATCGCCTGGGTGCTGAACAACCGGCTGGTCAACGGCGTGATCGGCGGGCCGCGCACGCTCGAACAGTGGAACGATTACCTCGCCGCGCGGACGCTCACTTTGAGTGATGAAGACGAGGCCTTCATCAGTGGCCTGGTCCCGGCCGGCCACGCGTCGACGCACGGCTACACCGACCCGCTGTATCCGGTCACCGGGCGTCAGCCGAGGACGTCAGCATGACCCCGGAACCGGTTGAACTCGCGAAAGCCTACCGCCTGATCAACCACGGCCCGACCGTGCTCGTCAGCAGCGCGCACGGCGGCCGCCGCAACGTGATGGCCGCGGCCTGGAACATGGCGCTCGACTTCACGCCCGCCAAGGTCTGCGTGGTGATCGACAAGACCACCTTCAGCCGCGGCCTGATCGAAGCCTCCGGCGAGTTCGTGCTCAACGTGCCGGCGCGGGCGCAGGCCGCGCAGGTGCTGGCGATGGGCCGCGTTTCAGGCCGCGACGGCGACAAGTTCGACGCGCTGGACCTGCCGACGCTGCCGGCGGCGAAGGTCGCTGCGCCGCTGCTGGCCGGCTGCCTCGGCTGGCTGGAATGCCGCGTGATCCCCGAGCCGCACAACCAGCAGGCCTACGACCTCTTCATCGGCGAAGTGATCGCCGCCTGGGCCGACCCCCGTGCGTTCACGAAAGGCCACTGGCGCGCCGAAGCGCCGCCGAGCCTGCACTACATCGCCGGCGGCGCGTTCTTCGCCACCGGCGAAGCGTTCGAGGTGGCTGGGTGAGCGCTTCAGCGCAGAATGATGTTGTCGAAGATCTCGTTGTCGTTGCGATCGATGTAGTGCAGCGCAAACTCGACGTTCGATTTGCTGGCCATGTCGGGCAGTTGGGCCGTGACCGGCAGGCCGCTGAATGATGACGCCATGCTGCCGGGGTATGAGGCCTTCAGGTAACGGTAGCCCGGGGAGAGGACACCCGCGGCATTGCCCCGCTTCGGTCCGGCGAAGAACTCATGAAGCCGCGCCACGCGAAATACCGCGTTGTCCGGGCTTGACGGCATGGTCCAGACCAGGTTGATCGGCGCTGGCGCCGCGCTCATCGCGTTGGCGCGCGCCTGCGCCAGCGACGATCCGCTGATGCCGAGGCGTGGGTAGCGGTCGCCTTGCGGTCCGCTGCTCACCATCTCGACGAACTTGTACGGCAACTTGTCCAGCACCGCAGTGTAGGTGGCGATCGGCGCGCGACCCGCGTGGCCGTTCACTGTCTTCCAACCGTCGTCGTCATAGACCTCAAAGAGGTAGGTCGCTCCGGCCACCAGGCCCAGATTCGCGAACTTGGCGTCCGCCTGCACGTCGGGCGTCGCGGTAGTCCAGCCCCAGTTGTCGATCGACGCACCGGTTGCTGCGCAATCCACGGTGGCCGCCGGCGTGGGCGTCGACTCGGTCGGGACGTCGCAGAAGCGGAAGGTGTCCTCGTCGCGCCAGTTCAGGTAGTTTCCGCGCTTGCCGGCCAACTCAGGCGCGCTGCGCAGGATGCGTGGCGACAGGAACTTGAAGGTCTGCCGGGTGGGCGCGCCGGCGAAGATGACGCGGGGGCCGGTGACGATCACATAGCTGGCATGGCCCATCGGATCGGTGATCATCCAGCGCACTTCGCGCCGATGGCTGACCGACGTTTGCGCTGGCGTGCGCGTGCCGTCGTAGGTCTCGGTCCGCAGGTTGCGTGCGCGTACCGCGACCGACACCAGGCGCTGGTCGCCGAGCATGCGCCAGGACGGATCGCTTTGCGGCGTCGTGCAACGCGGCGTCCCGTAGGTGCTGCCGGTGACCAGCGTCTGCCGGACGTTCCTGTCGGTCGAGCCGTCCTTGAAGCGCTGCTCGTACTGCACGTCGACTTCGGTGCGTGTGCTGCCGTCGCCATTGACGACGCGGCGCTCGGCGAGCACCTGGACATTCGTGGTCTCCTGGCCGATGCGGTAGGCATCGCGAGCCTGGACGGCGGCCGGGTCGGCATCGGTCTCCGCGATCAACCAGTCGCGGCTGCGTCCATCGTGCAGGTAACACGCGTCGGCGTACTGCAGGCTTGCCACCCCGGATGCAGGTACCTGCCGGGCAAACTGGCCATCGACCGCCGCCAGCAGCGCCTTGACGCCGGCGAGCGTGTCCGCATTGAGCGGCGTCGCGGACTGCAGCGCAAAGCGGTACTGCCCGTTGTCGCGCAGCGTCACGTTCAGATAGGTGGTCGCGCCGACTTTCACCGCCGGCAAGGTCAGGAGACGCGTGGCGGCGTCGTACGTGGCGATGCCCGGCGCTGGCGGGTACTGGGGGGTGGCCGCTTGCAGCGTGAACGCGAGCCGCGCATCGCTCTTGAGCGTCACCTTCTCGTAGCTCGCCGCGCCGACGCTGACCGATGGAATCGTCAGCACGCCGGTTGCGGCGTCGTAGGTACTGACCTGGGCTTGCAGCAGCGCAGGCAACACGCCGAGCGCACCCAGCAACGCCAGGCGCGAGGCCGTCGTCTTCATGGTGGTTCCCTCCCCGGGGCGGCATCTTAGAGGGGCCGGCAGGGCCCCTGGCGCCGGAGATGGTCGATACCATGCCAACTCCGACCGATTTGCCGAATCGGATACCCGATGGACCACCCGCCCGCCTCCGCCCTGGCGACCGTGCTGCGCGCCGCCGCCGTCGCCGCGCACAACACCGCAACCAGCGGCGCAAGGATGTCGACGCGTCGCCGTACATCAACCATCCGCTGGCGCTGGCGGCCGATTGGCCACTGCAACGGCGTCAGGCCTATTTCGACTGGGCGAAGCAGGTGGTCGACCGGCTGCGCGGCGTGCATGCGCCGCTAGCCCGCATGTTTCACGGTAGGTGAGCTGTACGGCCGATTTGGTTGGAGGCAGCCGATTTGGCCGAGATTTGGATCTCGAATTGGGACATTGCGACCCCTGTCGTCCGCAATGGGGCC
>NZ_JABRWJ010000024.1 GCF_013266755.1 Pseudaquabacterium terrae
AGCGGCCCCATTGCGGACGACAGGGGTCGCAATGTCCCAATTCGAGATCCAAATCTCGGCCAAATCGGCTGCCTCCAACCAAATCGGCCGTACAGCTCACCTACCGTGAAACATGCGGGCTAGTGCTGCCGCCGCCCGCGCTCGCCTGATTCCCCGCACCCTTTTGGCGGCCTCTGTGCCGCCGGGGCATTGCTTTGCCTGAACTTTCCGCAGGAGACATCGACATGAAGAAGCACGTCATCGTTGCCGCAGTGCTGGCGACACTCGCAGGGACCCCGCTCGCGCAATCGGAGGTGACGATCTACGGCCGCGTCGACCTCGGCGTGGCGCAGTATGCGGAAGCCGCCGGATCGCTGAAGGTGCGAGAGCTCCGGCAAGGCTCCGGAAGCCGCCTGGGCTTTCGCGGCGTGGAGGACCTGGGCGGTGGACTCAGCGCGTTCTTCGACCTCCAGCACCGCTTCGACGGCGACACCGGCGTGGCGGCGCCGCGCTACTGGGAAGGCCAGTCGATTGTCGGCGTGGGCGACAAGCGCTGGGGCAGCATCTACCTCGGCCGCACCGACGCCGCGACCTACGGCCTGGTCGAAGTGCCTGCCGATCCGTTCCTGACGGAGACGGTGGCCCATGCGACGCAGATCATTCGCGGCCGCGTCGGCACCAACCGCAACAGCTCGTCGATCAACTACCGCGGGACCTTCGGGTCCGTGACGCTGCGGGCGCAGATCGCCGAGGCGGAGGAGAACCCCTCGACGGCGGCGATCATCGGCGTCGATGCGGCCGGGCGCTTCAAGACCAGCGCCGGCATCACCGACAAGCGGCCGTACAGCGTGGCGGCGTCGTATGCGGCGGGCCCCGTGTGGCTGGCCGCCGGCTACGAGAACCCGACCGACAAGGACGACCACTGGGCGGCGATCGCAGGCAGCTACGACTTCGGCAGCGTCAAGCTCGGGGCCTTCGTCGGCAGCGGCAAGAACGTGTTGGCCGAGGGCATGCGAGGCACGCTGCTGTCGCTCACCGCGCCCATCGGCAGTGGCGCGCTGCGCGCCAGTCTCGGCCGGCTGCAGAACACCACGCGCCACCTGACGACCGACAAGCAGGTCGGCATCGGCTACCAGGTCCTGCTGTCCAAGCGCACCGCGCTGTACACCGACATCGTGCGGCAGCAGCGTGACGGCATCGGCAACGCCAAGGGAGCCGGTCGCCTGCAGCAGACCGGCTTCGACCTGGGTATCCGGCACCTCTTCTAGCCCTGGCGTGGCGGACTCGAAGCGGCCATCGACTGCAGGCGACGAGGCCGGCGATCAAAGCGCCCCCAGCCTCTCAACGTACGACCTCGTCGGCGCGCGACAAGAGGCGACCGGGCACCGCGACCCCGAGCGCAAGGGCGGTCTTCAGGTTGATCAGCAGTTCGAACTTTTGCGGCTGCTGGACTGGGAGGTCGGCGGGCTTGGCGCCCTTGAAGATCCGGTCGACGTAGCCGGCGGCGCGGCGCGCCAGCGCGACGATGTCCGCCCCGTACGTCAGCAAGGCGCCACCGGCATGGTGGTAGCGCTCCACGCCGATGGTCGGCAGGCGTGCCTGCGTCGCTGCGCTCACCAGCTCGGCGCTCGAGTAGACATGCCAGGGCGCTGGGAGGATGAACAACGCGTCGGTGCGCGTGCGCCCGAGTGGCGGGATGACAGCCGCGATGTCCTCGACACGGTTCAGCTCGACCCGCCGGATGCGGATGCCGAGGCGAGGCGCCAGCGCCTCGATCTGCGTCAGCTCGTTGCGGTTGACCACCCAGTCGGGCATCCACAGCACCGCGACCTCGCGGGCCTGCGGCAGCAACTCGCGCAGCAACTCGAACCGCTTGCCGTGCAGCTCGTCGTCGACGGCCGACAGGCCGGTGAGGTTGCCCCCGGGGCGCGCCAACGACGGGACCAAGCCGCTCGTGACCGGATCGCTCACCCCCGAGAACACGATCGGGATCGTGCTCGTCGCACGCTTCGCGGCCATCGCCGCACCGGTGGTAAGACAGAAGAAGAGGTCGACGCCGTCCGCCACCAGTGCGGCGGCGTGCGCGTCGAAACCCTCCGTCTTGCCCCCGGTGTGCCGCCAGTCCATCACATAGTCGCGGCCCTCCTCGTAGCCCTGCTCGCGCATGCCGGCGAAAAAGGCATCGAAGACCGGCACGGCGCCGGAGCTGGGCCGCGGAAAAAACGAGATGTAGCCGATGCGCCGCGGGCGGTCGGCTGGCCAGACGCCACGCGCGACGCCGGCCGCCGCACCGAAGACGATGAGCCGGCGTGCAACGCCGGCCGGACGCGGATTCATGCGCCGAGACTACCTCCGAACCGCCCTCACCGCAAAGCGGGTGCGGGGCCGCCGGGCGGCTTCACCCCTGCTCGACCACCGGAGCGAGCAGCAGGCGACCGACGACCGCGCGTGCGAAGAGGTATTGGTTGAGCGCCCGCCGGCCCAGCAGGCCGATGTCGACCCGGCCTGCGGGGTCGCACGGGAAGGTCAGGTCGTGCCGATCCCTGAACAGGGACCTGAACCGCAGCCGGTGGCCGCTGCGGTCTTCACGCGCCGGTGTCATCAACTTCATGACGTTGCTCCAGCTTTTCCCGGCACGCATCGCCGCTGCGGCGCGTGCCGGTTTCTCAATGTTCCACGGGTGGCCAGATGCGGATGGCGGGCATCGGCGAGCCGGGGGCATGCACCAGCGCATCCATCGGCAACTGGTGCAGCTCGCCCGCCGGTGGGCCCTTGGCGAGTGCGGTTTCCTGCGGTTCGAACTCGCGCGCCCGCGCCTCGATCGATTCGAATTCGTAGAGCACCGCGATCTCGGGCCATCCGCACAGGCAGGAATACACGCGGGCGCAGATCGCCCCCGGCATGCCGGCGATCAGCGGCAGGCGGCTGTTGGCGTACCACTTGCCGACCGCGTGCTGGGCCTCCACGCTCTTCATGCGCAGCATGCCCATCTGGATCGCCGGTCCCGGCGTGGTGCCTGGCACGCGCAGGCGCAGCTCCGGTCCGTTCACGCGATAGGTTTCGTTGAACAGGTAGCTCTGCGGGCCGATCCGCAGGTCCAGCATCTCGCGGTCGAGTCCGGTGCGCGCCGCCTCCTCGTCGAGCACGCTCGGTGCGAAGAACAGCAGCGGATCGACCGCGCCGGTGAGCAGCACGTATTGCGTGCCGGAGCCGGTCTCGGCGGCGGGCGGCCGGCTGAAGCGCCGATGCACCGAACCGAGCATCGCCGGGCTGGTCGCGTTCTTGTAGTGGGCGACCCAGGTGATGCCCGGGCGCTGCTTCAGACGGGGCAGGTAGTCCCCGTGAAGCCAGGCGAGGTAGTGCTCGGTCCGGTCATCGGGAAGGTCGTACCAGAGGGCCCAGATTGCCTTGTCCATGTGATTCAAGCCGTTTCGTGCGGATGGTGATTCGGGGTGATTCGGGGTATTCGGTCGGTGTCAGTCGATCTTGGCGCCGGATTCGCGCCACAGCCGCGTGACGCTTTCTTCCTGCGCCGCCATGAAGCTGCTGAATGCGGCGACCGGCATCGTCTCCGGCTCGAGGCCCGCGTTGACGAGCCCTTGCATCACTGCAGGATCCTTGACGGCCTTGTCGATCGCCCGGTTGAGCAGGTCGACCACGGCCGCGGGCGTGCGAGCGGGCGCATGAATGCCATACCAGGTGATCAGGGTCAGTTGCGGAAAGCCCTGCTCCGTGACGGTGGGTACGTCGGGCAGGGCACCGAGCCGCTTCGCCCCCGTCACCGCGATCGCGCGCAGCCGGCCCTCCTTGATCGCGCCGAGTGCCGCGACGGCGGTGTAGGTCACGTGCGCGCGGCCGGCGCTGACATCGACCAGCGCCGGGCCGACGCCGCGGAACGGCAGGTGCTGGACGTCGGCCTTGGTGTAGTGCCGCAGCATTTCGCAGGCCAGGTGCGAGCTGCCGCCGACCCCGGCCGAAGCGCAGTTGACGGTGTTCGGGTGCGCCTTGGAGTAGGCCACCAGCTCGGCGATGTTCTTCACCGGCAGCGACGACGGCACCACGACGATCTGCGGCGCCGTGCCGAGCAGGGCCACCGGCACGAAGTCGCGGCTCATGACGAAGGGCGGAGGCGTGCGCGCGGCCTGGTTCAGCAGGTACGCGCCCGTGGTGTTCAGCAGCGTGTAGCCGTCCGCAGGGGCGTCCTTGACGGTCCTGGCGGCCACCACGCCGCCGGCCGATGGCAGCGGCTCGACGTTGACCTGCTGTTTCCAGGTCGTCGAGAGGTAGGCGGCGACCACGCGCGCCGGCAGTTCCGAGCCGCCGCCGACGATCAGGCGCACGGGTTTGTTCGGGTAGTCGATGGCCGGCGACGACGGCTGCGCGTTGGCCGCCGACGGCGCGCAGGCCCATGCCGCGCCGATGGCCGCGGCCAGCGCGTGCAATGCAAGTTGTCTCCTGAGGATCGTTTTCATTGGAATGCTCCGGGTGGCAGGGTAATGGGTCGGTCCGCGAGCGGGGTCCGGTTGCGTTCGGCAAGGTGCTTCGGTCGGCGTCGATCAGGGCCGCGCCAGCAGCGTGACGACGGTGGCGGCCTCTTCGGTGCCGTAGAAGCCGCCGCCGTTCTCAGCGGCGGCGAAGCGCGCCCCGGGCACCTGGCGCCGGCCGGCCTCGCCGCGCAGTTGCGTGACCAGCTCGTGGATCTGGATCGCCCCCGTCGCGCCGATCGGATGGCCCTTGGACACCAGGCCGCCGGAGGGATTCACCGGCAGCCGCCCGCCGAGCCGCGTGTCGCCGCGTTCGGCCATCGCGCCGCCTTCGCCGGGCGCGCAGAAACGCAGGTTCTCCACGTGCAGGATCTCGGCGAAGCTGGTCGCGTCGTGCACCTCGGCGACGTCGATGTCCTGCGGGCCGATGCCGGCCTGGGCGTAGGCCTTGTCGGCCGCGACGCGACCGATGTGCCGTGACAGGTCGTGCGGGTCGCGATTCGATCCGCTGGCCAGCGCGCTGGCGAGGATGCGCACCGCGCGGCCCTTGTCCAGTTGGCCGAGCCGCCGGCCGCTGCACAGCACGATGGCCGCCGCGCCGTCGCTCAAGGGGGCGCACATCGAACGCGTGAGCGGCCACGAGACGAGACGATCCGCCAGGACCTCGTCGATCGACATGTCCTGCTGGTACTGCGCCAGCGGATTCAATGTCGAGTGGTGGTGGTTCTTGGCCGCCACGCTGGCGATCTGGCGCTGCGTGGTGCCGTACAGCCCCATGTGCTGGCGGGCCACCGCGGCGTAGATGTCCATGAACACGCTGCGGGCGCCGGTGTCGCCGTCCGCCGCCGGCGGGATCTCGACGCCAACGCCCAGCGACAGCAACCGCTGCGTGGTCTCGGCTTCGGTGTGCACGTCCCAGCCGCCGCGGAAGGCCTGCAGCATCTGTTCCTTCTGCTGCGGGTAGAACATCTTCTCGGCGCCGACCACCAGCGCGAAGTCGGCGATCCCGGCGCGGATGCTGGCGCAGGCCTGGTTCAGGCCGGTCGACGAACTGCAGCAGGCGTTCTCCACGTTGACGATCGGGATCGATTCGAATCCCATCGAACGCAGCGCGCATTGCCCGCGGATCGAGTTCTGGCCTTCCATCTGGCCCTGGCGCGAGTTCGAGAACCAGGCCGCATCGATCTGCGCCAGCGACAGGCCGGCGTCGCGCAGTGCGGTGGCGACGGCCATACGCGTCAGCTCCTTGACCGAGAGCTGCGGGAACTTGCCGAGCGGCGTCATGCCGACGCCGACGATGAACACTTCATCGTTCATGGCTGCACCTTTGACGCTGCGCCGGGCTCGTCCTGCTCGAAGCGTTGCCGGACCTCGCGGCGCACCACCTTGCCGACCTCGTTGCGCGGCAGGTCGGCGACGATGTGGATCGCCTTCGGCGCCTGTACCGAGCCGATCTCGGCCTTGACGAAGCGGATCAGCTCGGCGGCATCGACGCTCGCGCCATCGCGCAGCCGGACCGCCGCCTCGACCCGCTCGCCCCACTTCTCGTCCGACAGGCCGAACACGATGCTCTCGTGCACGCCGGGGTGCTTGGACAGTGCCGCTTCGACATCGGTGGGGTAGACGTTGAATCCGCCCGAGATGATCATTTCCTTCAGCCGGCCCCGGATCGTCAGGAAGCCCTGCTCGTCGAAGGCGCCGAGGTCCCCGGTGTGCAGCCAGCCGTCGACGATGGTCGCGGCGGTCAGCTCGGGGTTGTCGAGATAGCCCTTCATCAGCAGGTCGCCGCGCGCCACCACCTCGCCGGATTCGCCGGGGGGCAGGATGCGGCCCTGTGCATCCATCACCTCGACCTGCACCAGCGGTCCCGGCCGTCCGACCGTGCCGGCGTGGCGTTCGTCGGCGAGCTGCTCGCGCGTGGCACCGGTCAGGCACTGGGAAGCTTCGGTCTGGCCGTAGGTCACGTCGATCTTGGCGCCGAAGATCGCTTGCGCCTGCCGGATCTTCTCGACCGGCATCGGCGCGGCGCCATAGGTGATGCTGTGCAGTGCGCGGGTGTCCCGCGGCTGGCGCTGCTGCTCCGCCATCAGGGCATAGAGCAGCGTGGGCGCGAGGAACATCCGCGTCACACCGCGTTGTTCGATGGCATCGAGGATCGCCGGCGCGGCCGGCTTGCGCAGCAGGATGGTGCGCCCGCCCACTGCCAGCAGCGGAAGGATGTAGGTGCCGCCGGCGTGGGTCAGCGGCGAGACCGCCAGGCCGGTGTCGCCGCCGTGGTAGCCGTACATCAGCCGCATGTGCAGGTGCACCGTGCTGCCGACGCGATAGGGCTGCTGCACGGCCTTGGGCACGCCGCTCGAGCCGCCGGTGAACTTGATGGCCTGCAGGTCGTCGAGCGTCACGCCGTCACGATTCGGCCGGTCACCGCCGTGGCGCCGGATGATCGATTCGAACCCGGTGCCGCCCGACACGTCGGTGGCGATCAGCACGGGCGCCCCATTCGGCGTGAACTTGTCGAGGCAGTCGTCGTCGACGATGAAGAGCGCCGGCCGGGTCACCTCGACGATCCGGTCGAGATCACGCTTCGAATTCTGCGGATTGAGCGCGACCCAGGTATTGCCGCAGGCGTAGGTGGCGAGGATCGCGAGGTAGTGCGCGAGCGAGTTGTGGCCGCAGATGGCGATCCGGTTGCGGCACCCGGGCACGATCGATTGAACGTGCGCCGCGAGCGCATCGACCCGAAGGGCCAGTTCCCGGTAGGACAGTGCGGTGGAGTCGGATTCGACGGCCACCGAATCGGGCAGCAATCGGGCGGTGCGGTACAGATGGTCGATGGGAAGCATGTCGGTTCTCGTCAAGCGGATTGGCGCGGGGCCGCAGGGCCTTCGATGACGTGGGTCAGGAGGCCGCGGATCGATTCGATGTCCGTGTCGGGCAGCCCGGCCAATTGCTGCGCGTCGAATTCGTGCAGGCGCCGCAGCAGGGCTTCCCGGCGCTCCCGCCCCTGGTCGGTCAGGCGCAGCAGCTCGCCGCCGCAGCGCTGAACCAGCGAGCGTTCGGCGAGCTCGGCCACGGCATCCTCGGCGTCGCGCATGCCGAGGTAGGCCTGGCGCACCAGGCTGGCGAGCGTCAGTCCGTCGGGATTGCGATGCAGCACCGCCAGCACGCGGCTCTGGGCAAGCGTCAGGCCCTCGGCCTGGCGATGCGCGTCGAACTTCTCGGACAGCGCCTGGTAGGCGAACAGCAGCATCACCAGGAGGGAAGTCTCTGCCACGGGGGCCTGCGTCGCCGCGGTGGGCGGCGCCTTCAATCCGGGGTGATCGACGGCCACGCCGTAGCGGCCCTGCACGAACAGCAAGGGCTCCTTCTCGAAGCGGGTGAACTTGCGCACTCGGCCGACCATCAGCACGTGGTCGCCGCCGTCGTGCATCGCCTCGCGCTCGCACTCGAGAACGGCCAGCACGTCGGCCAGGATCGGCGCGCCCGTCTCGCCGCGGCACCAGGGCACCTGGCCGAAGCGGTCGATGCCGGGTGTCGAGAAGCAGCGCGAGACATCGATCTGGTCGGCGGCCAGGATATTCACCGCGAAATGGCTTGCCGATTCGAATAGCGCAAGGCTCGTCGCCCGGCGATTGAGGGCCCAAACGATCAGCGGCGGGTCGAGAGAAAGCGAGCTGAACGAATTGGCGGTCACGCCGACACGCTCGCCTTCGAGCTGTGCGGTGATGACGGTCACGCCGGTGCCGAATTGCGAGAGACAGCGCCGGAAGGAGCGCATGTCGAGTGCAGGATCGCCCGATTCCACGGGAATTGCTGTGGTGCCGCCGGGGGCCATTTTCATCTCCTGTATTCGCGTCAATGGACAATGGATTCAATAGGCCGGATTGCGCGATTCATTGGAATTGAAGATAGCACGCGCCATTCAGAACGGGTGCCCCGGGTCGCTCGAAAGGGTTCCACGATCCGAGACGCCGCGAAGATCGGCGTCGATCGATGTCGGCAGCGGGCAGGGCGGTTTTCGATTGCCTTCGGCGCGGCGAACTGGCATCGTGCCTCGATGGATGCGACGAAGACCCCGCCTGCGCACTGGAGCTACGGCGAGAAGCCGGCGCTCGCCGGCGCTGACGCCGCGCCCAAGGCCGGCAAGGCCGCCGCCGAGGGCGTGCAAAGCGTGCGCCGGGCGGTGACCGTGCTCAACGTGTTGGGCAGCTTCGGTCGCACCGGCGCCTCGGTGGCCAAGATCTCGCAGCTCAGCCAGCTGCACAAGGCCACCGCGCACCGCATCCTCGGCGCACTGCTCGGCGAAGGCCTGGTGGAGCAGGACCCGTCATCCAGGAACTACCGCCTCGGCGCACGCATCTCGGTGCTCAATGCGCTGATGGGGCAGCAGTTCGACCTGCGCATCGTCGGCCAGCAGGTGCTGGACCGCCTGGCCGAAGCGACCGGGGACGCGATCTACCTGGGCGTTCGAACCCACTTCGACGGGCTGTGCCTCGACCTGCGCGAGGGTGAACACAAGGTTCCCGTGCTGCGCCTGCGGCCGAACGAATGCTGGCCGCTGGGCATCGGCGCCTTCAGCATCGCCCTGATCGCCTTCCTGCCCGACGAGGAGGTGGACGCGATCATCGAGCACAACGCGCGCTACCTGGGCGCGCAGCGGGACATCACGCCGAGCTACATCCGGCAGCAGGTCGACAGCACCCGCGCATGCGGCCATGCGGCGAGCCGCAACCTGGGCAACCTGGGCATGGCGGCCGTTGCCGTGCCGGTGTTCGATCCGCTGTGGCGCCCGATCGCCTCCTTGTGCATCACGACCACGCTGGAAAGGCTCTCCGCCGAGCGCGAGAAGGAGCTCGTGAACCTGCTGTGGGCCGAATCGCGCGCCATCACGACGAACTGGTGCGAGCTGGGCGGCTTCTCGCGCCCCATCACCTGGCGCAAGGGGCTGGCAAGCTCGATCTAGGCGCCGGCCTGGCGCAGCGCCTCGCGCTTGGCCGCGAGCCGATCGATGGTCCGGGCGCTGTCGACGACGAAGCGCGTGTGCCGGCCACGAGCGATCTCTTCCACCGCGTCGCGGACCGTGAACGCGAAGCTCACGCGCCGGCCTTGCACGCCATCGATGCGGACGTCGATGCGCACGCGCGCACCGAGCGGCGTGGCGCCGACATGGTCGATCAGCACCTGCGTGCCGACCGAGTTCTCGCCCGGGTCGAGGTGCGGCAGCAGCGCCTCGTGGCATGCGTACTCCATGTCGTGCACCACGCTGGGCGTCGCGTACACCCTGGCGGCCGGCCCCATGAACGTGATGCAGCGGTGCTCATCGACCGTGACGTGCTTCGTGAAGGTCGGAGCGGCAGACAGGGAAGGCTTCATGCGGGTCAACCCTTATGATGTGCATCAAGGATGCTACTAGTATATTAGTAGTGCAGCAGTTGAATCGCACGTAAGGAGCAATCTCGATGAACACGACAGTCGGTGGCCTCCACCGTCCATCGGTGGCAGCGCGTCTCGAACGCCTGCCGATGACCCGCTACCAGCGCATGCTGTTCGCGATCATCGCGACGGCCTGGTTCTTCGATTCGATGGACCTGGGGCTCATGACTTTCGTGCTCGGCTCGATCAAGGCCGAGTTCGGGCTGAGCGCGGTGCAGACCGGGCTGCTGGCGAGCTCCAGCTTTGCCGGCATGTTCCTCGGCGCCGCGACGGCCGGCATGCTGGCCGACAAGTTCGGGCGCAAGCCGGTGTTCCAGCTCAGCATGATCTTCTGGGGCGTCGGCAGCCTGATGTGCGGCCTGGCGCAGAACGTCGACCAGCTGATGGCCTGGCGCATCGTGCTCGGCTTCGGCATGGGCATGGAGTTCCCGATCGGCCTGGCGATGGTGTCCGAGATCGTGCCGGCCGTGAGCCGCGGGCGCTACGTCGCGATCCTCGAAGGTTTCTGGCCGCTTGGCTTCATTGCTGCCGGCATCACCGCCTACCTGTGCCTGCCGCTGATCGGCTGGCGCGGCCTCTTCATCGCGCTGTCGCTGCCGGCGGTGTTCGTGTTCGTCGTGCGGCGCTGGGTGCCGGAGTCTCCGCGCTGGCTGGAGGACGCGGGCCGCACGCTGGAGGCCGACGCCGTGACCAGCCGTTTCGAGCAGCGCGTGCTCGCCGCCTCGGGCCGGCAGGCGCTGCCGCCGGTGGCGTTCAGCGCGGCCGCGCCGCAGCCCAGGGCCTCGCGCGGCACGCTGTTCGCCGAGCTGTTCAAGGGTGTGTATGCCAGGCGCACGCTGATGCTGTGGGCGCTGTGGCTGTTCGCGCTGCTCGGCTACTACGGGTTGACCACCTGGCTCGGTGCACTGCTGCAGCAGGCCGGCTACGCGGTGACGAAGTCGGTGCTGTACACGGTGTTGATCTCGCTGGCCGGCATCCCGGGCTTCATCTTCTCGGCCTGGCTGCTCGAAGCCTGGGGCCGCAAGCCGACCTGCGTGCTGATGCTGGTGGGCAGCGCGGCGGCTGCGTACCTCTACGGCCAGGCCGCCGCCACGCAGGCGCCGGTATCGCAGCTGATCATGGCGGGCCTGGCGATGCAGTTCTTCCTGTTCGGCATGTGGTCGGTGCTGTACGCCTACACGCCGGAGCTGTACCCGACCCGCTCGCGCGCCACCGGCGCCGGCTTCGCGTCGTCGATCGGCCGCATCGGCTCGCTGGCCGGGCCGTACATCGTCGGCGTGCTGCTGCCGATCACCGGCCAGGCCGGCATCTTCACGCTCGGTGCCGCCTCGTTCGTCGTCGCAGCGCTGGTGGTGCTGCTGCTCGGCGCGGAGACCAAGGGCCAGTCGCTCGAGCAGCTGTCGGGTTGAAGCTCAGGCGGCGCCGGGCCGTTCCCAAGCCGACTGAATGCCCCTCGGGGGCCGCGAACGAAGTGAGCTGGGGGCTGACATGTCAGCGATCGCCGAGAACCGTGGCGCGCGTGTAGTGCTCGATGTTGTCGATCAGCTTGTCGAGCGCGTGGCCCGCAGCGTCCGCGTCGGCCTTGGCGACCGCGGTGGCCACTGCGGCATGCAGCTTGGCCATCTCCGGCATGTCGGGCGACTGCTTGTAGTGCATGTACCAGAAGCGCCGCGACAGGCCGTGCAGCAGCCGCATGGCGCCTTCGGCGAACTCGTTGCGCGCGGCGGCCAGGCACAGTTCGTTGAACTCGCGGTCGGCGCGGATGAAGGCGACGTCGTCGTTCTTCGCCGCGGCGCCGACGAAGTCCCGGGCCAGCCGCGCGAAGCGCTGGCGTTCGGTGTCGCTGGCGCGGCGTGCGGCGCTGCGGCAGACCAGGCGCTCGATCTCGCGCCGGGTCTCCAGCAGCTTCAGCTGCTTGTTCAGGTCGACCGCTGCCACCAGCAGCCCCCGCTGCGGCAGCACGACGATCAGGTGCTCGCGCGCCAGGCGCTGGATCGCCTCGCGGATCGGCGTGCGGCCGATGCCGGTCATCTCGGCCAGCTGCTGCTCGGAGACGACGGCACCCGGCGGCAGGCGCAGCGTGACGATCGCCTCCTCGAGCATCTCGTACGCCATGTCGGTCAGCTTGGCTTTCGGTTCGAGCAGCGGCGCGTCGTCTGCCGGCGCGGCGGCGCGCGGCGCCGGGGGGCGGATCGGTGCCGTGCTGCGCTTGCGGGTGGCCATCAGGAGGAACTCCGTGAATTCAACTGACATACTAACTGACGACGTGCTCGACATCGAGTGCCTCGGCCGCGGCCCGCGGGTGCTGGCGCTGCACGGCATCCAGGGCACGCGTGCCGCCTGGCTGCCGGTGGCGCGGCGGCTTGCGGCGCACGCCCGCTTCGTGCTGCCGAACCTGCGCGGGCGCGGCCGTGCGCCGCGCGGCAGGGGCCCCGGCGACTACACGCTGGACGCCTACGCCGGCGATGCCGCGGCGGCGATCGAGCGCCATGCCGCCGGCGCGCCGTACTTCCTGGCCGGCTGGAGCATGGGCGTGTCGGTGGCACTCGCACTGCTGGACCGCCGGCCCGAGCTGCGGCCGGCCGGGCTGATCCTGCTGTCGGGCACGCCCTGTCTGGCGCAGGCGCGCTGGTTCGACGGCGAGGGCGCCGCGCTGCTGGCCGCGGTCGCCGCGCGCGAGCATCGGCTCGGCCTGCTGCAGGCTGCCGACCACGACGCCGTCGCCTTCACCTGGCGCGCGATATGCCTCACCGACCAGCGCCCGCTGCTGCCACGCATCGATGGCCCGGCGCTGCTGCTGCACGGCAGCGCCGACACCGACTCGCCGCACGAGCATGCGCGCTGGCTCGCCGAGGGCCTTCCGCAGGCGCGGCTGGTGACGCTGGCCGGTGCCGGCCACGCGCTGCTGACCGAGCACACCGAGCGCGTCGCCGCGGAAATCGAATCCTTCCTCGCGCAACATGCGCGCCCCCCGAAAGACCCCCATGAGACCTGAAGACCTGATCCACTTCTGCCCGCCCGGCCGGCTGATCATCGGCTGCGGCACTCGCTCGACGCTGCCGCCACTGGTGCAGCGGCTCGGCCACCGCTGCGGCGTGTTCGTCACCGACGCCTTCTTCACGCGCCACACGCCCTGGGTGCAGCAGTACCTCGATGCCGCCGCGGCGCTGGGCATCCGCACCGTGGTGTTCGACGGCGGCCTGCCCGACCCGACGACGACGCTGTGCGACGCAGCGACCGCGGCCTTGCGCGAGCAGCTCGCCGGCACCGCGCCCGACCACGTGATCGCGCTCGGCGGCGGCAGCAACATCGACCTGGCGAAGGCGCTGTGCCTGACGCTGACCGAAGGCCGGCCGGTGCGCGAATTCGTCGGCGACATCGGCGGCTGCCGGCCGCTGTCGCTGATCGCGCTGCCGACCACCTCGGGCACCGGCTCGGAGGCGACGCCGGGCGCGATCCTGCTCGACCCGGGCAACGCGACCAAGGTGGCGGTGATGGACAACGCGCTGCGGCCTCAGGTGGCCTTGATCGACCCGGAGTTGAGCTTCACCTGCCCGCCGCGCGTGACGGCCGATGCCGGCATCGATGCCTTCACGCATGCGATCGAGTCGCTGCTGACGATCGACTCGGCCGCCTATGACCGCACCGGCCACGTCGACCCGGGCTACAGCGGGCGCTCGTCGCTGACGATGATGTTCGCGCGCGAGGCGATCCGGCTGTGCATCGCGTACCTCGAGCGCGCTTACCGCGACGGCTGCGACACGACGGCGCGCATCGGCATGGCCTACGCCAGCGTCTACGCGGCGCTGTCGTACGGCAGCGCCGGGCTGAACGCGGTGCACGGCATCGCCTACGCGGTGGCCGGCCGCACGCACTGCAGCCACGGCAGCAGCAACGCGGTGATGTTGCCCTACGTGCTGGACGCGCTGCGCGACGTGCGCCGGGTCGAGCTGCTGGAGGTGGCGCGCCTGTTCGGCCTGCCCGGCGACGACGCGGCGGCGCTCGCTGCGCTGCCGCAGGCGGTGCGCGGCCTGGTCGGCCGGCTCGGCATTCCCACCGACCTGCGCGGATTCGGCATCGAAACAAGTGAACTCGATGCGCTGGTGGCCGACGCGCTGGCCGTCACCCGCCTGGCGAAGGCGTTCCCGGTGGTCGACGTGGCGGGCTGCTATCGCGCGATCGTGCACGACGCGTTCGACGGCCGGCTGGCGGCCGACGATCGCCTTGAATTGGTAGCTTTCAACTGATATATTAGTAGGATGCAAGTTGATCCAGGAGCGCCGACCATGATGACCGAACGCCAACGCCAGTTCCGCGAGCAGTACAAGGCCGACATCAGCCCCTTGTACAACGGCCTGCTGCACATCGCCGTGATCTACGGCGTCGGTGCGGCGGCGATCTGGTACTGCACGGGACAGATGCGGTACGCCGGCTGGGAATGGCTGCTCGCGCTGCCGGTGTTCATCGCCGGCAACTTCGTCGAATGGTTCATGCACCGCCACGTGATGCACCGGCGCATCGACGTGTTCGCGCTGCGGGCGATCTACGAGCGCCACACGCGGCAGCACCACCAGTACTTCACCGATCTCGAGCCGACGATCGACTCGACGCGCGAGTTCCGCATCGTGTTCTTCCCGTGGCGCGTGCTGATCACGCTGGGCGTCGGCGGCCTCGCGCTGGGCTGGCTGGCGGCGCAGGTCTTCAATGCCAATGCCGGATACGTCGTGTTCGTCACGATGGTCGCGCAGTACCTGGTCTACGAGACCTTTCACTACTGCTGCCACGTGCACGACAACTGGTTCGTGCGCCACACGCCCTTCATCAACACGATCCGCCGACACCACACGGCGCACCACAACATGGGGATCATGATGAAGTACAACATGAACCTCACGTTCCCGATCGCCGACTGGTTCATGGGCACCACCGACCTGCGTCGCGGCCTGCTCGGCCACCTGTTCAACGGCTACAGCGAGAAGCACGTGAAGCAGGAGCTGAAGCCGATCATCGCGAAGTTCCGCGACGACCACAGCCGCGTCACGCTCGACGGCCCGCAGCTGACCTTCCAGGAAGAGAGCGTGATGGTCGGCGGCGGCCGCAACGAAACGTGCGCAATGAGGGCGCAATGAGGGCGCAATAACCCTTCGGCCAGCCGTACTGACAGCCGATCGACAGCGTCGATCGAAATCATCCGCTCCCACGCCGCTCCCTTCGGCGGCGAGGAGACAGATCTCATGCAGATCACCGGCATGTTGCACGGCGCACGCCTGCTCAAGTTCGTCGGCTTTCCCGCTACCGAGGTTCTCGGGCCCGGCGCGAGCGAAGAAGAGATCAAGGCCCTGATCGATCGCCACGGCCAGATCTTCATCAAGCCGGTCTTCAAGGGCGGCATCGGCAAGAAGGGCAAGGCGGGCCTGCTCGGCCGCGCGAACGACCTGAAGACGGCGCTGGCCGAGAAGGAGCGGCTCTACTTCGTCGAGCATGCGGTCGGCCACGTCAAGGCCAAGGCCAACGGCGTCACCTTCGAAGCCGGCGTGCCGGCCAAGCACGAGGTCTACTTCTCGATCAGCGACTCCACGCACTTCCGCGCGCCGACGATGACGCTGACGCACTGCGGCGGCATGGACATCGAGGAGGTCGACAAACGCCACGTCGCGCAGGTGCCCTTCGATCCGCTGACCGGGCTGAAGGCCTTCGTCGTCGCCAATGCGCTGAGTGAGATCGGCGCGCCCAAGGAGATCATCTCGCCGCTGGTGCAGCAGCTGCCCAAGCTCTGGGAGCTGTTCCACGACTTCGGCATGACCACGCTGGAGCTCAATCCGATCCGCCTGCACGAGGACCGCAAGGGCCGGCTGACGCCGGTGGCCTGCGACTTCAAGTGCGGCTTCGACCGCGACGATCCGCGCTGGGCCCGGCTCGGGCTGCCGGCGCACCTGTTCGCGGCGGACCACACCGACTTCGAGCAGGAGATCAACCAGCTGCGCACGCACCAGGGCCAGAGCGACGTCTACGTGATCAACGACCAGGGCACGATCCTCGCGCCCACCTTCGGCGGCGGCGCCAATTCACTGGTCACCGAGATGCTCGGCGACGCGGCGATCATTTCGTCGGACTTCGGCGGCAATCCGCCCTACGACAAGATGAAGGAGGTGGCGCGCATCTGCTTCAAGCACTGGCTGAAGCAGTCGAACGTGCTGTTCGTGATCGGCGGCAAGAGCAACAACACCGACATCCACGAGACGCTGCGCGCCATCGCCGATGCGCTGCGCGAGCACGTCAGCGCCTACGGGCCGGTGCCGCTGTACGTCGTGCTCGGCCGGGGCGGACCGAACCTGGTGCGCGGCATGGCCGCGCTGCGCGACACCTGCGACCAGTTGGGGCTGCCGTACCGGCTGTTCGGCTTCGACTCCGACATGAGCCAGGTCATCGATTACGCCAAGCAGGCCGATGCCTGGATGCGCGCCGGTGGCCGCGCGCAGCTCGCCGCCCGCATGGGCATCGCTTCAACCCCGCAGCACGCCGCCTGAAGGAAACATCATGGTCAAGCCAGGCATCGGCGACTTCAAGTACCACGTCGGCATCGGCTCGCTCGCGCAGATCGCGACGCGTGAAGACCGCGTCTGCGTGCTCAACATCCTGGGCGGCGAATCGAGCGACGTGACGCCGGTCAGCCACGCCTATTCCGGCGGCAACGTCGTCTTCGGCACCGCGCCCGGCAAGGGCGGCCAGGTGCTGGCGACGCCGGCCGGCGACATCCCCGTCTACAACAACGTGCGCGAAGGCCTGCAGGCTGGCCACCGCTTCAACTGCGGCGTCGTCTACCTGCCTCCTTCCGCCGCGCGAGACGGCGTGGCCGAGCTGATCCGCGTCAATCCGGAGCTGAAGAAGGTCTTCATCATCACCGAGAAGATCTCGGTGCACGACGCGCGCGAGATCCGTGCGATGGGCCAGCAGGCCGGCGTCGACATCTTCGGTGCCAACGGACTCGGCGTGGCGGACTCGTGGAACCGCGTGCGCATCGGCGGCGCCCTCGGCGGCGATGCGCCCAGCGACAGCCTGAAGCCGGGCTCGATCGCGATCTTCTCGAACTCCGGCGGCTTCTCGACGACCATCGCGCAGTACCTGCGCATGAGCGGCTGGGGCACGACCACCGTGATCTCCAGCGGCAAGGACGTCTACATCCACTACGCGGCGCCGGAGTTTGCGTTCGCGCTGGCCAACGATGCGCGCAGCAAGGCCGCAGTGCTGTACTGCGAGCCGGGCGGCTACTACGAGCACGACGCCACGTTCACCAAGCCGGTGGTCGCCTGCGTCGTCGGGCGCTGGAAGAGCAAGCTCACGCGCGCCGTCGGCCATGCCGGCGCGATGGCGGGCGGCGAGGACGATGCGCTCGCGAAGGAGCGCTGGTTCATGCAGAAGTTCGGCGTCGACGGGCTCTTCACGCCCGAGGCGCCGGTGTTCTCGACCCGCGGCGCCGTGGTGACCAACATCGCGCACATCCCGGTCGCGCTGGCTGCGGTGATGCGCGCCAACGCGACGCTGCCCGACTTCGAGCCCGAAGGCAGCCTGGCGCTCAAACCCTGGTTCGGTGCCGATGCGGGCCTGTCGCTGCCGCCGGTGCTGGCACTGCCCGTGGTGCAGGCCCTGTCGCCGTACGGCGAGCAGATCACGGCGGTGAACCGGCAGATCGGCAGCATCGCACCCCGCCAGGCGATGAAGGACGCCTCCGGCGCGTCGCAGATGGATGCGCAGACGCAGGTCAGCAGCCTGCACGGCGTGTCGATGCTGCATGCGGCGACGCAGCCGCTGGAGTCGCTGGTCAAGCTGGCGCTGCTGCACGAGCTGGGCGAGGCGCAGGACCGGCCGCTGGTCGCCGCGGCGATCGCCGCGCACGTCAACCTGCACGGCACGCCGGAGCTCGCCGCGGCGCAGGCCGCGCGCGATGCCGGCAATGCGCCGAACGCGGTGCTCGCTGCTGCGGCCAGCATCGTCGGGCCGAAGCGGCAGCAGGCGGCGCGCGACGCCGCCAAGCGCCTGATCGACCGCTTCGCTGCCGCCGGGCTCACGCAGGCGTACGACGAATCGTTCGACCTCGGCCGCGTCGACATCGAGGGCTGCGAGTCGCTGGTGCGCGCGACGCCCGACGAGCGCGCGCAGGCGCTGCTCGCGGGGCTGAAGGCGCGCGGCGCAACATCGGTCTTCGTGCGCTGGCTGCAGACGCTGCCCGGCCATCCGACCGCCGATGCGGTGCTCGCCGCGGTGACGACCACGCTCGCCTGGGGTCCGTTGGCCAGCAAGCGCATTTCGCGCCTGACGGCCGAGAGCCTGCCGTGGTGGATGACGCTGTTCGGCACGCTGATCGGCGCGTCGGCCGATGCGGCGCGTCATCAGGACGGGTGCTTCGGCGGCTTCGACGACGCGGCCTTGCTGGGTCGCTGCAGCCTGGGTGAGATCGCATTCGCGGCGCTGCTCGGCCGGTCGCCGGCAGAAGCGGACCTGTTCGCCTTCCAGACGCTCATCGGGCTGCTGCTGACCAACGGTCCGGGCGCGATCTCGGCGCAGGGCGCGAAGGGCGCCGTCTCGGCCGACGGCCCCGAAGCGCCCGAGCGCGTGCAGCTCAACAAGGCGCTGGTGGGTTTTCTCACGCACACCGGCTTCACCCACGGCGGTAACGGTTATGAGGGCATCGCGTTCCTCAGCGAGCAGTTCCGCGATGCCGCGCTGGCCGACCCGTCGGACCCGGCGCACGGTGTCGACCTGCATGCGCTGGCCGCGCAAACGGCCGCGCACTATGCACGTTACAAGTCCGAGCGCAAGAGCGCCGGCAGCCTGGAGATCGCCAAGCTGCCGGGCGTGAACCATCCGGTGTTCAAGGACAAGCCGGTCAACCACGACCCGCGCGAGGTGTTCATCGCCGAGCTGCTGGAGCGCCGCGGCGAGTACAACGTCTTCCATGCGTACTACCGCGCGCTGGTGCAGGCATTGTTCGACGCCGGCGTCTCGCGCAACGTCTACTGCGTCAATGTCGACGCGGTGATCGCGGCGCTGCTGCTGAAGATGCTGTGGCAGCCGCTGCAGCGCGGTGACTTCGCCGCCGCCGACCTCGAGACAGCGGCGTTCACGATCTTCCTGTATCCGCGCATGCTCGGCTGCGCCGCGGAGGTCGACGACCACATGAACCGCGGCCGCAACATGGACACGCGCACGCCGGCGTCGCAGTGCCGGTTCGTGGCCTGAGTGCCGATCGGCGTGTCGGCGACGAGAGGTTGCAGGACGGCGTTCATGGGGATGCCTTCAAGTGGCGTGCAATGAAGTGGCCGATCTCGTCCAGCGAGCGCTGCGCGTCGCGCAGCGACAGCGCGACCTGGAACACGTGCGGCAGGTCGGGCCAGATGCGCAGCTCGGCCGCCACGCCGGCGGCGCGCGCACGCTCGACCGCGCGCACCGAGTCGTCGAGCAGCATCTCGCTCGACGAGACGTGGAAGGCCAGCGGCGGCAGGCCGTGCCAGTGGCCGAGCAGCGGCGACAGGCCGGGATCGGCGAGGTCGCGACCGGGTGCATAGGCCTCGCACAGCAGCGGCTGCGCGGCGAGGGTGAACATCCAGTCGCTGCGTTCGTTGCGTTGCCACGAGGGGCTGCCGCCGCACAGGTCGGTGACCGGTGACAACAGCACGGCGCAGGCCGGCAGCGGCAGGCCGCGATCACGCAGCCGCTGCAGCAGGGCGAGCGCGAGCGCACCGCCGGCCGAATCGCCGGCGATGCAGCAGCGCCGGGGGTCGAGGCCTTCTGCGGGTCCGTCTGCGACGGCGTTCGCGAGCAGCGCCGTGTACACGCGCTCCACATCGTCGAGGCCGGCCGGGTAGGGGTGCTCGGGCGCGAGCCGGTAGTCCGGCAGCAGCACGCGCAGGCCGGTGCGCTGCTGCAGGGCCGCGCCCAATGCGCGATAGGTCGCCGGCATGTGCACGCAGAAGCCGCCGCCGTGCAGGTACAGCAGCACGCCGTGCTGCGCGGCGGCGGCGTCGCCGATCCAGCAGCCGGCGACACCCTCGAGCTGCACCGATTGAACGGCTGCGTCGCGGCCGCCACCGACCCAGCGATCGGCGCGCGCTGCGTGGGCTCGCAGCCGGCGGATGCCTTCGGGCCCCGCGAGCCGCCGCCACAGCGGCTTCAGCAGCGCGCGCAGCAGCAGCCGCAGCAACAGCTTGCGGCAGCGGTCGAGCCAGTTGCCCATCACACCGTCGAGTGTGCCGCGGCGCCGACATCGGCAACACCCGCTCGGCGACGCTCAGCGGCGGCTCGATCCCTTCTTGGTGGCGAGCTGCTCCCAGATGCGCTCGACCATGTCGTTGCTGCGATCGGCCGCGCGGTACAGGCGCACCTCCAGCTCGCAGTGCCATTTCAATGAGCCGGCCGTGACCAGGCGGCCCTCCTTGACCTCGCGCGTCGTCGAACTCTGCGGCAACCATCCGAGCCCGTGACCGGCCAGGACCATGGCCTTGAGCGCCTCGGCCATGTGGGTGTCGAACCGCCGCGTCAGGTGGAACGGCTCGCCGGCGTTGAGCAGGATCATCTCGACGACCTGGCCGAGGTAGGCGCCGGAGGAATAAGACAGGAACGGCACGACGTCCCCGGCCCGGCCGGGCACCTTGAACCGGGGCGCGCCACTCGGCAGTGGCGCGGAGAACGGCGCCATGCGCTCGGTGGAGAGCGTCAGGTGAGGGAAGCGCTTCGAATCGAGCAGCACCGGCAACTGCGGATGGTGATAGCCAAGAAGCAGATCGGTGGCGCCCTCGGTGAGGGCCAGAGCGCCGTCGGCGACGTTGACGGCATTGACGTGCGCGAGGACGTTGCCCAGCGCGGCGCGAAGCTCGTTGAGCCACTGCGGGAAGAAGGATACCGACAAGGTGTGCGCCACCGAGAACCGGATCAGGCTCTCGGCGATGGCCGTCTGTCCACGCAGCAGTGCGCGCATGTCGTAGGTGCGACGCATCATGTCGGTGGCGAACTCGCGGAAGATGCGTCCGGACGGTGTCAGCTGAATGCGCGAGCCGCGGCGATCGATGAGCTCGACGCCGAGCCATTCCTCCAGGGACTGCATGTGACGGCTGAACGTCGGCTGCGACACGTTGCGTCGTTCGGCCGCCCGGGCGAAGCCCTTCGCGTCGGCGAGGGTGAGGAAATCTTCGATCCACCTGACTTGCATGCGGCCCCCTTGCTCGATGCGGAAAATCGTGCCCAACCATGCAGAATGTGAATCACAGGATTGTATTCACGCCTGGCTCCCCTAGTATCCATGCACTTTTCGTAATCAAGGCACACGACAGCGGCATGGCGACAACACGCATCGAGCACGACCTTCTCGGCGACCGGGAGGTCCCGGGCAGCGCCTACTACGGCGTCCACACCCTTCGTGCGGTGGAGAACTTCCCGATCAGCGGCATCACGGTCTCGGCGTATCCCGACCTGGTCAATGCGCTGGCCGCGATCAAGCAGGCCGCGGCACGCACGAACCAGGAACTGGGGCTGCTGAGCCCCACGCTCGCCGACGCGATCGAGCGCGCGTGTGAGCTGGTGCGCACAGGCCGCGCTCACGACCAGTTCGTGGTCGACGTCATTCAGGGCGGCGCGGGCACGTCGACCAACATGAACGCCAACGAGGTGATCGCGAACCTCGCGCTGGAGCTGCTGGGGCACGAGAAGGGCCAGTACGGCGAGCTGCATCCGAACGAGCACGTGAACATGAGCCAGAGCACCAACGACGTCTATCCGACGGCGCTGAAGGTGGCCGGTTATGTCGGCGTGCAAGGGCTGATCGAAGCGATGGAAGTGCTGCGCGCGGCGTTCCACGACAAGGCGGTGGAGTTCGCCGATGTGCTGAAGATGGGCCGAACCCAGCTGCAGGACGCCGTGCCGATGACGGTGGGCCAGGAGTTCTCGACCTACGTCGTGATGCTGGAGGAGGACATCCTGCGGCTGCGCGAGGCAGCGCAGCTGATCCTGGAGATCAACCTCGGCGCGACGGCGATCGGCACGGGGATCAACGCCCACCCCGACTACGCGAAGAAGGTGTGCGAGCACCTCGGGCGCATCACCGGCATCGGGTTCCTGACGGCGCCCAACCTGGTGGAGGCGACCCAGGACTGCGGCGCATTCGTGCAGCTGTCGGGCGTGCTCAAGCGCGTGGCGGTCAAGATCTCCAAGGTCTGCAACGACCTGCGGCTGCTGTCCTCGGGGCCCCGCGCGGGCCTGGGAGAGATCAACCTGCCGCCGATGCAGGCGGGGTCGTCGATCATGCCGGGCAAGGTGAATCCGGTGATTCCGGAGGTCGTGAACCAGGTGGCGTTCGAGGTCATCGGCAACGACTTGACGATCAGCTTCGCCGCCGAGGCGGGTCAGCTCCAGCTCAATGCGTTCGAGCCGATCATCGCGCACAGCCTCTTCAAGAGCGTGAGCCACCTGCGCACGGCGATGCTGACGCTGGCCGAGCGCTGCGTGCGAGGCATCACCGTGAACCGCGAGGCACTGCGCCACAGCGTGCAGAGCTCGATCGGGCTGGTGACGGCCCTGAACCCGTACATCGGCTACGTCAATGCAACGCTGATCGCCCAGGAAGCGCTGCTGACCGGCGCCAGCGTCTACGACCTGGTGATCCAGAAGCAGCTGCTGTCAGCGCAGCAGCTCGACCAGATCCTGCGCCCCGAGGTGCTCACGCAGCCCCGGGTGCAGCTGCGCCTGCAGTAGGGCGCTCGCGTGGGCGGGAGGGCGGCCTACAGCCCCAGCTCCTTCAGCACCGCTTCGCGCAGCGCCTGCACCTCGGGGCTCGCCAGCCGGCGCGGGTGCGGCAGGTCCACCGCAAAGCCGGCCTGGATCGTCGCCGGCCGCGGCGACAGCACAAGGATGCGGTCGGCCAGGTAGATCGCCTCCTCGACGTCGTGCGTGATCAGCAGCACCGTGTGGCGCTCCTCGGCGAGCACGCGCAGCAGCTCGTTGCGCATGCGCAGGTTCATCAGCGCGTCGAGTGCCGAGAACGGCTCGTCCATGTACAGGATGTCGGGCTTGACGACCAGCGCGCGCGCGATCTCCACGCGCTTGAGCATGCCGCCCGAAAGCTCATGCGGGTAGGCATGCTCGAACCCCTTCAGGCCCACCATCGCGGCGTAGTGATCGGCGAGCGCGGCCTTGTCGCCATGCTCGTCGCCATTCAGGCCGAACATCAGGTTCTGCTGCACCGTCAGCCACGGGAATACCGAGCCGTGTTGCGAGATCACGATGCCGTTCGGACCCGGCCGCGTGAGCAGCGCGCCGTCGATCAGCACGCGGCCGGCGTCGGGCCGCTCGAAGCCGGCGACGATGTTCATCAGCGTCGACTTGCCGCAGCCGGACGGTCCGACGATGGCGACGAACTCCCCTTCGGCGAGCGAGAAGCTGACGCCATCGACAACGGGCAGCGAGCCCTTGGCGGTGACGAAGCCCTTGCGGAGGTGATCGACGACGATCTTCGGGCCGGCCGCGGTCGGCGCGGCGCGGCGGCGCTCATCCTGCCCGGCCATGTCAGCGGACATAGCGCCACCTCACCGTTTTCAGTCGTTCGAGCAGGCGCGTGCTGGTGTCGAGCAGCAGGCCGATGGCGCCGATGATGATCATGCCGGCGATCACCAGGTCGTAGCGGTTGCCGGCGTTGCGCGAGTCCATGATCATGTAGCCCAGGCCCGAGCGCAACGCGATCATCTCGGCTGCGACGACCACGAGCCAGGCGACGCCGATGCCGATGCGCATGCCGACGATCATCTCCGGCAGCACCGCCGGGATCACCACCTGGCGGAACAGCACCGCGCGTGAGACGCCGAAGTTCGCCGCCGCGCGCAGGTATCGGCGCTCGATGGTGTGCACGCCGGCGGTCGTCTGCACGATCATCGGGAACACCGACGAGATGAAGATCAGGAAGATCGGCGACAGGTCGCCGACGCCGAACCACAGGATCGAGATCGGGATCCACGCGATCGGCGAGATCGGCCGCAGCATCTGGAAGATCGGATTCAGCGTGCGGTAGGCGCTGGCCACCCAGCCCATCCACAGCCCCAGCGGCACGGCCAGCAGCAACGCCAGGCCGAAGCCGACGCCGACGCGAAACAGCGACGCGCCGATGTGCTCCCACAGCGTGCCGTCCTCGGCCAGTTCCGCCGCGCCGGTCACCACCTGCCACGGCGTCGGGAAGATCGCGCTCTCGCTCTCCACGACGATCCCCCACCACGCGGCGATCACGAGCGCCATCAGGATCAACGGCGGCACGATGCGCCGCAGGCGTTCTGCCATGTCCTTCACCGGTTAGCCTCTCCATTGGATTGCACGTTGTTCATCGGCGACTCGCCACCCCGTGCAGCCCCGCCGCGCAAGATGCGCTCCAACCGCTGCAGCCGCCACTGCAGGCGCGGCCAGCCGGCCTGCGGCGCCGGATCGACGATCACGCTCATCTGCCCGCTCGCATGCGCGGTGCACGCGAAGCTGTAGGTCGACGCGGTCTCGAACGGCAGCCGGAAGCTCTGGCCGGGCATGATCAGCACCGGCCCGAACACCTGCGGCACGTCGTCGCGGTTGCGCAGCAGCAGCACGTCGTTCAGGCCCAGCGTCAGGCGGATCGTGTCGGGCAGGATCTCGACCTTGTCGCCCGCCATGCGACGCGCCCAGGTGCCCTTGGGAATCTCGAAGGGCTCGTCGCGCGAGCCGAGCACCACCGGCGCGAGGGCGGCCCACCCGAGCACGCCGGCGAGCAGCAGGGTCGCGGCCAACAGCAGCGCCGCGCGCCGCCGGACACGTCGCGTCGGGGTCATAAGTGCACCCCTGGCGCTTCGCGCCTCCCCGCCGAGCGGGGGCTGAGCCCCTGGGACCCGAAGGGGCCCCTTCGGGTCCCGTGGCGGCCGGGCGGGGCTCACTGCGCTACAAGGATGCGGAGGTCGTGCACGTAGTCCTTCGCGGCACGGCCGTACGGCATCATGGCGCGCAGCCTGCCGGCGCGGTCGATCAGGTAGACCGACGAGGTGTGGTCCACCGCGTAGCTGTCGCCCATCGGCACCCTAGTGGCCGTCACGCCGTAGCGCTTGCGCACGTCGGCGAGCGCCTGCGGCGTGCCGGTGGCACCGACGAAGCCGGGGTCGAAGGACTGCACGTAGGTTTTCAGGCGCGCCGCGTCGTCGCGTTGCGGATCGACGGTGACGAACATCACCTGCACGTCGGCACCGGCCGGCCCGAGGGCGCGGCGCGCTTCGGCCAAGGTGGCCAGCGTCGTCGGGCACACCGCGGCGCAGTTCGTGAAGCCGAAAGACATCACCAGCACCTTGCCGCGAAAGCGCGCGGGACCCAGGTCGGCGCTGCCGTCGGAGCCGCGCAGCGCGAACGCCGGCGCGGGCGCCGGCGGCTCGAACACGCCGGCCTTCAGCGGCGCAGCCGAGTCGGCGGCGATCGCCGCGAGCGGCGCGGCGAGCAGCGCCGCGGTCAGGGTTCGGCGGCGCATCACAGCGTGATCGCGGCCGGGCGCGCGGCCTTCGCGAAGCTCTCGTCCATGTACCTCTCGTAGGCGACCGGCGACTTCAGCGTGCCGGCCTCGATCGACAGCTGCATCAGCTCGTCGAACTCGCTGCGGATCATGCGCAGGTCGCCATAGGTCACGCGGTCGGTCGGGTTCTCCATCACGAAGCGGATGATGTTCGGGTCCTGGTTGAAGTACTTGCGGCCGGCGGCGATGGCCACCGCCTTGTTGCGGTGGTTCTGCTTCTGGTCCAGCCAGACGCCGGCGCCGAGCACGTGGTTCACCAGGTCCTGCACCAGCGGCCGGTTCTCGGCGATCAGCTCCTCGCGCACCGTCAGGACGCAGCAGATGTAGTTGCGCCACTCGTCGCGCGTCATGCGCAGCGGCCGCGCATACCCTGCGCGCTGGGCCGCCGCGCCGAAGGGCTCGCCGGTGCAGTACGCGTCCACCGCCTTGGCGTACAGCGCGGCGGGCATGTCGGGCGGCGGCATCTCGACGACCTGAATGTCCTTGGGCGTCATGCCCTCGCGCGCGAGCATCTTGCGCAGGAACAGGAAGTCGACCGCGAAGCGGCTCGGGATGGCGATGCGTTTGCCCGTCAGGTCGCGGAACTTCTGGATCGTCGAGTCGGTGCGGACCATGATCACGGCGCCCGAGCGATGGCCGAGCGAGACGATCTTCACCGGGATCTTCTTGTCCGCCAGATCCATCACCAGCGGCGCGAGCATGTAGGCGGCCTGGATGCGGCCCGCCATCAGCGATTCCTTGATCTCCGGCCAACCGTTGTACTTGCTGAACTCGAACTGCGGCCCGCCGACCGCCGCCTTGGCGGCGCAGGCCACCGGCAGCGTCAGGTTGCAGGTGACGGGCAGGCCGCCGACCTGCAGCGGCTTGTCGGCCGCGGCAGCGAGTCCCGGCGCGGCTGCCGCGGCGGCGGCCTGGAGAAGCCGGCGACGCGTCAGGGTGGCGACCGGGGGGAACGGCATGGCGGGCGAATCCATCGCGGGAGGGCCAGGGGGTGGACGAACAGAGGTGCACGATTGTCTGCCATCCCCGCTCACGCCTCGCTGTCGGTGACGACGGACATCGATCGCTGGCGCAGGTGGCTGTTTCAGGGACACGGGCGCGATGCTCGCGTCCAGCACCGCAAGGACCATCTCTACCTCTGCATCAGCGAATGCCCGCTCTCCCTGCTACAGCCGGTCTTCGGTGCCCAGGATCGCCGTCGCCTGGCTGGAGAGCACGCCGCCATTGCCGTGCGCCAGCGCCAGTTGCGCGCCACGCACCTGGCGCTCGCCGCACTCGCCGCGCAGTTGGCGCACCGACTCGACCACCGTGAACAGCCCGAACATGCCCGGATGGCAATACGACAGCCCGCCTCCGCTGGTATTGACCGGCAGTACACCGCCCGGCGCGATGCGGCCGCCTTCGACGAAGGCGCCGCCTTCGCCCTTGGCGCAGAAGCCCAGGTCCTCGAGGAACAGCAGCGTATTGATCGTGAAGGCGTCGTAGACCTGAACGACATCGATGTCGGACGGCTTCACGCCCGCCTGTGCGTAGGCGCGGGCGCCGGACAACTTGGCGCCGGTGACGGTGAGATCGGGCATCGCGGCGATGTCGGCATGCGTGACCGCGGAGGCCGCCGCCAGCAGGTAGGCCGGCCTGGCGTGATGGTCGCGCGCGCGCTCGGCGCGCACCAGCACGACGGCGGCGGCGCCATCGGTCACCAGGCAGCAGTCGCGCACGCCGAGCGGGTCGCTGACCAGGCGCGCATTGACAACGGTGTCCAGATCCAGCGGCTCGCGGGCGACCGCCTCGGGATTGAGCTGCGCCCAGCGCCGCGCCGCCACCGCCACTTCGGCCAGCTGGCGCTTGGTGGTGCCGTACTGATGCATATGACGCGCGGCAGCCAGCGCGTACGACGAGATCGGCCGCAGCGGCTTGTACGGCGCCTCCCACACGGAGGGGCGGCTGGTCTGCTGCAGCTTGCCGGCGGCGCTGGCCTGGTTGCTGCCGTAGGCGATCAGCGCCACGTCGGCCAGGCCGGCGTCGAGCACCAGCGCGGCATGTTCCAGGTGCAGCAGGAAGGCCGAGCCGCCGCTGCGGTTGTTGTCGCTGATCTTGGGAGTTATGCCGAGGTACTCGGCGAAGCTCAGTGTCGCCAGCGTGTCCTGCGGCTGCGCGATGAAGAGCGCGTCGACGTCGCGCGGCGCGAGACCGGCTTCGGCCAGCGCGCGCAGGCTGGCGTGCGCGGCCAGGTCGATCGCATCGAAACCCGGAGCCTTGCCGATGCCGAAAGTGGCGGCACCGACGATCGCAGTCCTGCCGCGCGGAAAGCCGTGCATCGCGGTTTCCTTCAGTTGGCCGGCACGAAGACCACGCGCGGGCCCTCGTCGCCGGCATCGATCTGCGCGACCACGGCCATGCCGATGCGCACCTGCGCCGGCGCGATGCCGGTGACGGTGCTCATCATCCGCGGGCCCTCGGCGAGCTCGATCAGCGCCACGTTGTAGTCGAGCGCCGGCGGCTTGCAACGCACGGTGGTGCTGGAGTACACCGTGCCGCGGCCCGAGGCCGGCACCCAGTGCAGGTCGGTCGCGCCGCTGCCCGGTGCCGCGATCCGTGGCGGGTGGATGAAGGCGCCACTCGCGCGCGATTGCAGCAGCATGAAGCGGCCGGCTTCGAGGTGTTGCCGGAACTGGCTTTCAGGATGCAGCAGCGTCTCCATCGGCGCTCAATGTCCGGTGAAGCGCGCGGCGCGCTTGTCCTTGAAGGCCTGCGTGCCTTCCTTGAAGTCGTCGGCCTGCACCGCCAGCGGCAGCATGCTGCCTTCGAGGTCCATGAACTGATCGAGCGTCAGCGTGGCGGCGACGTCGAACATGCGCTTGGCCAGGCCGAGCGCGATGGTCGGCGCGGCGGCGTACTCGTGCGCCAGCGCCAGCGCCTGGTCCATCAGCGCGGCATCGGGCACCACCTTGTTGACGAGGCCGAGCGCCAGCGCCTCGTCGGCGCCCACCATGCGTGCCGAGAAGGCGAGGTCCTTGGCTTGCGTCACCCCAAGCCGGCGCACCAGGAACCAGGCGCCGCCGGCATCGGGCGGCAGCGCAATCTTGCGCTGGATCTGCGAGAAGCGCGTGGTCTCGGAGGCCACGATCACATCGGCGGCCAGCGCCATCGACAAGCCCATGCCGACCGCGACGCCACGGGTCGCCGCGATCACCGGCTTCTGCACCCGCGCCAGCGCGCGGATCGCCTTGTGCATGTGGCGCGCGCGCAGGAACGAGCCGTTGAGCCCGCCCATGCCCATCTCGCCGATGTCGGCGCCGGCGCAGAAATCGGTGCCCGCGCCGGTGAGCACGACGGCGCGCAGCTCGGGCCGGTCGTTGATCTCCTCGCACAGTTCAGCCAAGCGGTCGCGCATCGCGAGCAGCATGGCGTTCTTCTTGTCGGGGCGGTCGAGGGTGACGATGCCGACAGCGCCGTCGATGGTGAAGCCGATGCTCATCGGTGACCTACATAGTTAACCTGGTGATGTAAGTTTAGGATCTCTGCCGTCGCGGAGTCTCAGGGATGACCCGAACGTATTCAACCTAGTTAACTAGGTAAGATCTTGGGCATGGATCTCCTGAGCTTCGAGCCCGCCACGCTGCCGCCCGGCATCGCCGGCTGGCGCCGCGAGGTGCGCGGCTTCCTGGCCGAGCATGCGGCTGGCATCCCGGCCGAACGGCGCGCCAATGCTTGGGGCGTGTTCGACGCGGCGTTCAGCCGCGCGCTCGGCGCGCGCGGCTGGATCGGCCTGACCTGGCCAACGCAGTACGGCGGCGCCGGGCGCAGCGCGCTCGAACGCTACGTGTTGCTGGAAGAGCTGCTCGCCGCGGGTGCGCCGGTGGGCGCGCATTGGATTGCCGACCGCCAGAGCGGCCCGGCTTTGCTGCGCTACGGCAGCGAGGCGCAGCGCCTGCGCTACCTGCCCGCGATCGCGCGCGGCGAGTGCTTCTTCTGCATCGGCATGAGCGAGCCTGGCGCCGGCTCCGACCTCGCCGCGGTGCGCACGCGCGCCGAGCGGCGTGGCGAGCACTGGGTGCTCAACGGCCAGAAGCTGTGGACCACGCACGCGCACCAGGCACACATGATGATCACGCTGGTACGCACCGGCGAGGCCACAGGCGGCAAGCGCCACGAAGGGCTGAGCCAGTTCCTGGTCGACCTGAAGAGCCCCGGCGTCACGGTGCGGCCCATCGTCGACCTGGCCGGCGAGGTGCACTTCAACGAAGTCTTCTTCGACGACGTGCAACTGTCGCCCGGCATGCTGCTCGGTGTCTTGGGCCAAGGCTGGTCCCAGTGCACCAGCGAGCTGTCGCTCGAACGCAGCGGACCCGAGCGCTACCTGTCGAGCCACGCGTTGTTCGTCGAGTTCCTGCGTTGCGCTGATCCGGCCTCGCAGGCGCAGCGCATCGAGATCGGCCGCCTGAGCGCCGAGCTGTGGACCTTGCGCGAGATGTCGCTGTCGGTCGCCGCGCGCCTGGCCGCCGGCCAGGACCCGGCGCTGGAAGCGGCGATCGTCAAGGACCTGGGCAACAGCTTCGAGCAGGCCTTGCCGCGCCGCGTGCAGGCGCTGTTCGACGACGGGGTCGCGCTGTACGACGAGACGCCGCTGGCGCGCGTGCTGGCACTGCTGTTGCAGACCGCTCCGTCATTCTCGCTGCGCGGCGGCACACGCGAAATCCTGCGCGGAATCATCGCCAGGGGATTGGGGTTGAGATGAGCCCGCACGGCCGCCCGAAGGGCGAATTCCCCCTTGGGGGGACGGCGCGCAGCGCCAAGGGGGTCCAATGAGCAATGAACAGAGCCGCTTGCTGGCTGACACGCTGACTCGCTTGTTCCGGGATCAGGGCAAGACGCAGGCCGCGTTGTCCGAGGGCTGGAACCAGGGCCTCTGGCAGCAGCTGGAACAGATGGGCCTGCCGCTGCTGCTCGTACCCGAGGAGCAGGGCGGTGCCGGCGGCACGCTGGACGATGCGCTGGCCGTGGCGATGGCGCTCGGCGCGTTCGCCGTGGCGCTGCCGCTGGGCGAGGCCATGCTGGCGCGCTGCGTGGCCGCACGCTGCGGCCTGGCGCTACCCGAAGCCGCGGCGCCCGTCGCGCTGGCCACCACCGCCACCGGCATGCTGGAAGCCGCCGCGGGTGATGCGCCGCCGCGTTTCACCGGCACGCTGCACGGCGTGCCCTGGGGGCGCCACCTGCACCAGGTGCTGGCGGTGATCGAGGAGGCGGGCGGCTGGCGGCTGCTGGCGCTGCCGGTCGCCGCTGCGTCGTGCCGACCCGCGCACAACCCGGCCGGCGAGCCGCGCGACCGACTGCAGTTCGATCAGGTGCCGGCGCTGGCCGTGCCGTGCCCGGCGCCACTCGCGCAGGGCCTGGTGTACGTGGGTGCGCTGTGGCGGGTCGGCCAGATGGCCGGCGCGATGCGCACGCTGCTGCAGCGCACGGTGGACCATGCCCGCGACCGCGTGCAGTTCGGCAAGCCCATCGGCAGCTTCCAGGCGATACAGCAGCAGCTCGCGCTGTTCGGCGCCGAGGTCGCGGCGGTGGGTTGCGCGGCGCAGGCGGCCTTTCGAAGCGCAGCGAGGGTGACGGTCGGCAGCGCAGCCCGTGCCGGCGCCGGCGGCGACGCACATTTCGAGATCGCCGCGGCCAAGCTGCGCGCGAACCTGGCGGTCGAGACTGCCACCGCGGTCGCGCACCAGGTGCACGGCGCGATCGGCTTCACGCGCGAGCACGATCTGCATCACTTCACGCGCCGCCTGCTGGCCTGGCGCAGCGAGTTCGGCAGCGACCGCCACTGGAGCGAGGCGCTCGGCCAGGCGGTGATCTCGCGCGGCGTCGATACCTTCTGGGCCGACCTGACGGCGCGCGGCGATGCCGCGGCCATCGCAGCGTGAGGACGACGATGAACGACGTCGCGATCGTCGCCACCGCACGCACGGCTATCGGCCGGGCCTTTCGCGGGGCCTTGAACGACACGCATGGCGCAACGCTCGGCGCGCACGTGATCGCTGCGGCGCTGCAACGCGCCGGCGTGCCGGCCGATGCGGTCGACGACGTGGTGCTCGGTTGTGCCTGGCAGGAGGGCGCCACCGGCAGCAACATCGCTCGCCAAGCCGCGCTGCGTGCCGGCCTGCCAGCGAGCGTGCCGGCGGCCACGCTCGACCGCAAGTGCGCGTCCGGCCTGAACGCGATCGCGATCGCCGCGAATGCGATCCGCTGCGGCGAGGCCGAGGTCGCGGTCGCCGGTGGCCTCGAATCGGTGTCGCTGGTGCAGGACCATCGCAACCGGCACCGCGCGGTCGACGAAGCGCTGATGGCCACTTGGCCCGGCGTCTACGCGACGATGATCGCCACCGCCGAGAACGTCGCGCAGCGCTACCGCATCGGCCGTGACGCGCAGGACGCCTATGCGCTGCAGAGCCAGCAGCGCACCGCCGCCGCGCAGGCGGCCGGCGCCTTCGATACCGAGATCGCGCCGATCGACGTGGTGCAGGCGCTGCGCGACAAGCAGGGCCAGTCCACCGGCACGCAGGCCGTGCGTCTGCAGCGTGACGAGGGCAACCGGCCGGACACGACCGCCGCGGGCCTGGCGGCGCTGAAGCCGATCGCCGGCGCCGACGGCGTAGTCACCGCGGGCAATGCAAGCCAGCTGTCCGACGGTGCATCGGTGTGCGTGCTGATGGACGCGCGGCGCGCAGAGCGCCTCGGCCTGCCGGTGCTCGGCCTCTTCCGCGGCTTCGCGGTGGCCGGCTGTGCGCCCGACGAGATGGGCATCGGACCGGTGTTCGCGGTGCCGAAGCTGCTGCAGCGCCATGGTCTCGCCGTCGGCGACATCGGCCTGTGGGAGCTGAACGAAGCCTTTGCGGTGCAGGTGCTGTACTGCCGCGACCAGCTCGGCATCGACGATGCGCGCCTGAACGTCAATGGCGGCGCGATCAGCATCGGCCACCCGTTCGGCATGAGCGGCTCGCGCCTCGTCGGCCATGCGCTGATCGAAGGCCGCCGCCGCGGCGTGCGCCACGCCGTCGTGACGATGTGCGTCGGCGGCGGCATGGGCGCGGCCGCGTTGCTCGAGATCGCATGAACTATCGAAGGACTCCATGAACACCACCCAGCAGATCCCGATCGCCGACGGCCTCTTCACCTGGCCGTCGGCCACGCCGCAACTGATCGGCGGCCACTGCACTGAGTGCGGCGGCTGGCACTTCCCGGCGCAGGACAACTGCCCGCATTGCGCCGGCTTGAGCGTGGAGCGCACGCCGATGAGCCGGCGCGGCATCCTCTGGACCTGGACCGTGCAGGCCTTCCCGCCGCCGGTGCCGCCCTACCGCGGGCCGGTGCAGGACTTCGTGCCCTTCGGCGTCGGTTACGTCGAGCTGGCGGAAGGCCTGCGCGTGCAGGGCCGGCTCACCGTCAACGATGCCGCGCAGCTGAAGATCGGCATGCCGATGGAGCTGGTCCTCGAACCCTTCGGCACCGATGCGCAGGGCCGCACGGTGCTCGGCTTTGCCTTCGCCCCCGCCTAACGGAAAAAAGACATGGCCAACGACATTGCAATCATCGGCGTCGGGCTGCATCCCTTCGGCCGCCACGATCACCTGTCCGCGATCGAGATGGGCGTGCAGGCCGCGCGCCTCGCGATGGCCGATGCGGGGGTGCGCTGGCCGGACATCCAGGTGGCGTATGCCGGCAGCCTCTCGGTGATGATGCCCGAGACGATGAACAAGTTTCTGGGGCTGACCGGCATCCCGTTCTCGAAGCTTTTCAACGGCTGCGCCACCGGTGGCAACCTGCTGCTGAACGTCATCAACGCCATCCGCGCCGGCACGGCCGACGTGGGCATCGCGATCGGGCTGGACAAACATCCGAAGGGCGCGTTCTCGTCCGGCGAGACCATGGATTCGACCGGCCTGCCGCAGTGGTACGGCGAAGCCGGCCTGGCGGTGAACCCGCAGTTCTTCGCGATGAAGCTGCAGCGCTACATGCACGACTTCGGCATCACGCCGCGCACGCTGACGCGCACGGCAGTCAAGGCCTTCGCCAACGGCGCGCTGAACCCGGCGGCGTGGCGCCGCACGGCGCTGACGGCCGAGGAGATCGATGCGTCGCGCATCGTCTGCGATCCGCTGCGCAAGTACCACTTCTGCTCGCCCAGCGACGGCGCGGCGGCGGCGGTGGTGTGCCGTGCCGACATCGCGCACCGTTTCAGCGGCACGCCGATCTACGTGCGCGCCGGTGAGTTCCGCACCCGTCAGGGCGGCTCGTTCGACGTGCAGAACCCGTCGTTCGCATCGCGCGAGACGCCCGGCGCCAGCGCGGCCGCGGCGCGCGCCGCGTTCACGGCCGCCGGCATCGGGCCGGACGAGATCGACATTGTTCAGGTGCAGGACACCGAGGTCGGCCACGAGCTGATGCACCTGGCCGAGCTCGGCCTGTGTCGCGACGGCGAGCAGGAGGCATTGGTGCACGACGGCGTCACCGAACGCGGTGGCCGCCTGCCGGTCAACACCGATGGCGGCCTGCTCGCCAATGGCGAGCCGATCGGCGCCTCGGGACTGCGGCAAATCCATGAGATCTGCCGTCAGCTGCGTGGCGTCGCCGGGCCGCACCAGGTCCCGCGGGCGCTGAAGACGGGGCTCACGCACGTCTATGGCTTCCCGGGGTCGAGCTGCGTGACCATTCTGTCGCGTTGAGCGCCATGCGCGCCTGGGTCAGCCATGGTGCCGGGCTCGAGCATTTGCGGCTCGAGCAGCGCGAGACGCCGCGTCCCAGCCCCGGCCAGGTGCTGCTGCGCGTGCGTGCGGCAGCCGTGAACCTGCGCGATCACAAGATGGCGCTGGGCGCGTACGGCGACGCGACCGGCCGCGTCCTGGGCGGGGAGTGCGTCGGCGAGATCGCGGCGCTGGGCCCAGGCGTCGCCGGCTGGCGCATCGGCCAGCGCGTGAACCCGCTCTTCGTGCAAGCCTGGACCGGCGATCGCATCGCCGCGGCCGACATCGCGGCCAGCACGCTCGGCGGATTGCAGCGCGACGGCTGCTTCGCCGATTACCTGCTGGCCGATGCCGCGGCGCTGGTCGAGGTGCCGGCTCATTTGAGCGATAGGAAGGCGGCAACGCTGCCCTTCGCCGGGCTCACCGCATGGTGTGCGCTCGGTGGCGCCACGGGTGTCCGGTCGGGCGACGTGGTCGTCGTGCAGGGCACCAACGGCGTGATGCTGTTCGCGCTGCAGCTGGCGCAGGCGGCCGGCGCCGAAGTCATCGTCAGCTCGAAGAGCGACGACAAGCTGGCGCGTGCGCGAAGCTTGGGCGCGGCGCACACGATCAATTACCTGGCGGTGCCGCAATGGGCCGACGCGGTGCACGAGATCACGCGCGGCCGCGGCGCCGACCGCGTGCTCGACCCCGGCGGCGCCGCGACGATCGCGCAGTCGCTGCAGGCGCTGCGACCGGGCGGCCGCTGCAGCGTCGTCGGCGCGCTCGGCGCGAGCCCGGAGCTGCCGGTGGCGCTGCCGTGGCTGCTCGGCCACCAGCTGCAACTGCAGGGCAACAACGCCGGGCCGCTGGCCGAACAGCGTGCGCTCGCGCAGGCCGTCGCGGCGGCGCGGCTGCAGCCCGAGATCGAAACCACCTGGCCTTTCGAGGCCTTGCCCGAGGCCCTGGCTGCGGCGCCGCGCGCCGAGCAGTTCGGCAAGGTCGTGCTGCAGATCGATTGAGAACCTGCGAAGACATGGACTTCAACGACACCCCCGACGAGGCGGCCTTCCGCGCTGAAGCCCGCGCCTGGTTGCAAGCGAACGCCAAGCCGCGCGATGCGACGCAGTCGCTGGCGATCAACCAGGAAACCGGCGACTTCAGCGCCGACTTCCCGCGCGCTCGCGCCTGGCAGGTGGCCAAGTTCGAGGGCGGCTTCGGTGCCATCTACTTTCCGCGTCAGCACGGCGGGCGCGGCGGCAGTGCGCTGGAGCACATGATCTTTGCGCAGGAGGAAGCCGCCTTCGACGTGCCTGCGACGAATCACTTCATGATCGTCAACCGCGGCTGCTGCGCGCTGCTGATGAAGCACGGCAGCCGGCCGCTGCATCACGAGCTGATCCGCCCGTCGCTGCGCGGCGACCTGCTGTGGTGCCAGCTCTTCAGCGAGCCGGGCGCGGGCTCGGACCTGGCGGGCGTGCGCACGCGCGCCGAACGTGATGGCGACGAGTGGGTCTTCAACGGCCAGAAGATCTGGACCAGCAACGCGCACCTGGCCGACTGGGGCGTGCTGCTCGCGCGCAGCGATGCCACGGTGCCCAAGCACAAGGGCCTGAGCTTTTTCATCGTCGACATGAAGTCGCCGGGCATTCGCACGCGGCCGATCCGGCAGCTCACCGGCGGCAGCAACTTCAATGAGGTCTTCCTCGAGGACCTGCGCGTGCCCGATGCCTGCCGCATCGGCGACATTGGCGCGGGCTGGAAGGTGGTGGTCTCCTTCCTGGCCGGCGAGCGCGGCAACATCGCCGTCAAGGAGCTGCAGCCGCTGATCGCCGCGCTGGTGCGGCTGGCGCGCCAGGTGCACATCGGCGGCCGCCCGGCGATCGAGGACGGCGGCGTGCGCGAGCGGCTGGCCGGCTTCCACGTGCGCGAGGCCGGCGTGCGCCACACGGTGCAGCGCATGCTCACCGCGCTGGCGCGACGCGAGGAGCCCGGGCCGGAGATCGCCATCGGCAAGCTGGTGCTCGGCACGCTGGTGCAGGAGATGACCGCCTTCGCGCTCGACCTGATGGGCGGGCAGGGCGCGGTGCTGGACGCCGCGCACGCGCCGCTGGCCGGCGTGTGGCCCAACGAATGGCTCGGCTCGGTCGTCGATCGCCTCGGCGGCGGCAGCGACGAGATCATGCGCAACGTGATCGGCGAGCGCATCCTCGGGCTGCCGGAGGATGTGCGCGTCGACAAGCAGTTGCCGTTCAATGCGTTGGGCGGAGGGGCGCGATGACGCGCGGCGGTGAGGCAGCTGACGGCCCGTTGCGGTCGTTGGAGTGCTGTTGGCTTGCGATGGCGGGAGCGGCAAAGCCGGGCGCGGGCTGCACGGCCCGGGCGAGATGGCGGTCGGCCCTGGGGGGCCGACTGCTCTGCGCTGCTCGCAGACGCGGGATGGGCGGACAACTCGCGGCCGAGTACAGCCGCTCAGACACGTCCGCCCAGCTCCCTTCGGTCGCCGACCCGCGCCTGCTGCGCTGCTCGACGCTCATCTCTGAATGCCCGGGCCGCGCAGC
>NZ_JABRWJ010000025.1 GCF_013266755.1 Pseudaquabacterium terrae
GGACTTCACCCCGGCCCCATGGACAAGTGGACAAGCCGCTGACGCGTCTTGCCCACTTGCCCACAGGGCTCGACTACTACCAGCGATTCTCAACCCTGGATCCACACAAAACGACGAGGGACCCGGGAAGTCCATGTGCGCCGCGAGCTTGAACGCCGTCTTGCTTCCCGATCCCTGGCGCTTCCCGCGGCCCGAGGCCGCCACCCACGCATGTCCGGTATTTTCCATGGAGTGTGGAAATTTCCAAGTCCAATGGAAATTCATGGAAAACAGACGGGATGGGACCGTGGCCCGCGGATGTTCCGGACGAGGCCGGCCTTCGATGCTCCTACCGAACCGCCCGCTCCCGTAGGCGCTCGAGCACGTGCGGGGCAGGGAACCGCCGCGCTCGATAGCGAATGGGCACCAAGTCGCTGGGCTCGAGCAGGTCTCCGGCGAAGGCGAGCGCGTCTTCCCAGCTGACGAGCACATGCTTCGCATTGTTGCCCTCCGGCTGGACCAGGGCAATCAATTCGGCTGGCGGCAACAACGTGTCCACGCCTTCGGTCCAGACCGTGTAACTGCGCGGCGCTTCATCGTCGCGCTGCATGAGCTGGTAGCTGGCGACGAAGATGTCCGTCCCGCTCGTCTGGTGCAGGTCGTCGAGCAGTTGCTTCTGCGTCGAGTACGTGGCGGCGTTGTTGCGCCCGCGCAGGACGCGAAGCAACTCGCAGGACTCGCCGGCTGGGTCGTGAGCGGTCCACCGATCACCGGCCAGGCGGATCGGCTCGAAGGAGAGCCAACGCTGGTTGTCCTCGAGCGAAGTCTGCGCGACCTGGAGCATGAGTTGCAGGCCAGCAGGATTGCGCTCGCTCGTGACCAGCAGCGCGTTGCGGAACGGCACGAGCGCCACCGGCTCAGGTACACCCAGCCGGTGGATGAGGTCGGGCGTCAGGATGCGCGAGGCCTCATAGGCGTCGCCCCATTCGCCACTCCACACGCCAGGGGCCAGTTCCTTCCATCCGCCAGCTTCAGGAAGCCCGCGAAGATTGTGGATGGCCTGGTCGAGCGCTTGCTGGAAGTCGACCTGCCACTGCGCGACTTGCTCCTCGGTGACGTAGGCCATCGACGTGGTGCTGTCACATACGAGGGCGACGACCATGTCGGCGACGAGGGGTCGGTGTACGGGGCTGGAAAAAGGCTTCGCGCCAGGCGGCAGGCGCGCTGCCGACAGCGTCGCCACGCCGATGTCCGCAATGCTGCGCACGACCGGCATGAGCCTTGGTTTGGCGTCCTCATAGCGCGGGGGGACTGCGTCCTCTTGCGGGGCGAGGCTTGTCAGGAACTTTTGCAGGACTGCAGCGCGCTGCGATCGTGGGCTGCGCCGATAGTCGGCCAGCACGTTGCCCAAATAGATCCGTACCGGGCCGCCATCGATCGTCGCAGTGACCTCGGCGAGTTCGAGGTTCGCGCTGATATCCAGCGCACCGCGCTTCCGCAGGCCTCGTGTGACCTTGCCGGTCAGGCCCTGCAGCGTCGGCTTGCCGAAAAGCCGGTCGAAGAAATCCATCACCCCCCCGCATAGATCTTTGACAACGCGATTGTGGTGGCGGGTGGGATTGCCGGCGGGACCTTCGAATACTGGCCGCGGGGTTCTAGGGTCCAGAGTGAGCGGCACGCGTGCAAACGCCCCGCGGCTTGCGCGCGGGGCATCGGGGTGTCAGCTCAGGCGCGATCCCTTGGGCAGCCGGGCGACAAGCCAGTCGTGCACGTCGCACCGAATGCGCCGACCCTCCAGAAGGAAGTACTCGAACCGCGAAGGGAGGTGGGGCGCGTAGAGCGGTATGCCCGCTTCCTCGGGCGCTCGGTCGGCCTTGGTCAGGTTGCAGACGCCACAGGCGGCCACCAGGTTCATCCACGTCCAGCCGCCTCCGCGGCGGGACACGCGTGGATCACAGAGATGGATCCCGCCGCAGGGATCGAACCTGCAAGCCTTGCGGCACAGCGCTCTCGGCGCCGACGGTCGGCGTGGTGCTTGCGAACGGCTGCTCGCTCACGGACCGAAATCCCGCCAGCGCATCTCGAGCAGATCTCACTGCAGAATCTTCGCAACTAGGGCAACCAGCGAGACCGGCTCCCGTGGCCGCCTCAAGAGTTCGAGAGGGAACCGAGTGAACAAGGCGTATGCCATTGCGGCAATCATTCTCGTGGCGGCCGGCGCATGGTCCATGACGCGTGGGAGGCTGCCCTCTGAGGTGTCCACACCGCTTCCCCTGCCGCCCCCACCGCCGAATGCGGCGAGCCAGGCAGCATCCGGTGAGCGGGTGAGCATGCATTCATCAGCCAGGCGCACGACGCCTGCACAGTTGGCCCTTGCGCTTGGTAATGCGCGTATGGAGGCAGGCGATCCTGTCGCCGCGGAACGCCTGTACAGCGAGGCTGTGAAGCAGGACCCCGGCTTGTCGATGCTCTATTCCGCGCTGGGCGCCAGCCAGCACCTGCAGAAGAAGTTCGTCGCCGCCTCCGGCAGCTATCGCAAGGCCCTCGAACTTGACCCTCGTGACCTCTCGGCGCAAGTTGGACTGGCGGGTATCGCGTTCGAGCAGGGCCATCACCATGAGGCCATCGAACTCTTCGAAAGAACCCTGCAGCAAGCGCCGGACGAACCGGTGGCATTGTGGGGCCTGGCGAGGAGCTACGAGGCTACGAACGATTCCCGGACAGACGGCATCTTCAAGAAGTACCTGACCGTTGCGCCCCAGTCCAGCAGGACGGAATACGCCAGGCGGCGCTTGGCGGGCCGGTGAAGGGCGGCCTTTGGGGGGGCAGGTCAACGCAGCAGTCGCATAGCGGTGCAGATCCTCCCGCGGACCGAAGATCGTCCATGCCCGTCTTTCATTGGACGGGACCTTCCGTGAGGTGTCGACCACGGCGCAAGTGCCAATGACACACGCATGAAGGCGGACGGCGGGAGTGGCGCATCTCGTGATCGCAGTGACCACTGCCCAGCGAGGGCTTCCTGGCGCGCACGCCGGCATGCCGGCTTGCTGGTCAGGCCGATCGGCCGATCGGAGCGACCGCCGATCAGGACCGCGGCGGCGCGCCCCAGGGATCCAGCATTCACCGACAGGAGTGGCTATGCTCGCCGCCGAAAGCGCCTAGAGGATCCTTCGGCTCGAGCACTTCCGGCTCCGAGAGCGTTCACTTCACTGGCGCATCCTGCGCACGATCGCCGTGGACGCCGTCACGGCTTTGGCCTTTCGAGCGCCAGCCCACATGCGGCCGGTTCGTCGAGCTCAGCGCCCTGGGTCATCCAGCGCTGCAGGTCTGCAGGGGCCAGCGCGTCTGTCAGCATGGCCCTGATGCGAACGTGAGTTCTTTCGCTCCAATTGTCGTTCGTCGGCGTGGCGAGGAACAGGCGCTCCGACAGGCCGAGAAGTTTCGCAGCGGCGTCGAATCGCCCCTCGAGTGCCGCCAACATCGCGAACAGCGCGGGCATGGGCAAGAAGAAGTTCCAGCTGCTCCGGCGTTTGCGCTCGATCAGGTCGGCCAGCGCCAGGCGCGCTTCGCAGACATCACCCACGTTGAGCAGGGAGCGCACCAGCGATCGCAAGCCACGCTCGACATTCGAGGCGCCACCTGCGCGGTACAGCGCCACTGCTTCGCGGCAATGCGCGACCGCGGCCTCCGCCGCACCGACCTCGTCGTCGGCAAACGACAACCACACCAGAAAGCTCGCACATTGTCGGTCGCGGCCGGCTGCGCGCACCAGGTCAACGGCCGAAACAAGCAGCGCATGCGCGTCCTCGAAGCGGCTTTCGTCCATGGCAAGGAGCGCTGTCGCGGCCAGGCGATGGGCGCGCACGGGACTGCGTTCCTCCAAGCGCTCGATGTCCTGCATCTCCTGCACCATCTCGTGCTTTTTCTCGGCTGGCAGCAGCGTGGTGCTGACGACGAACGCGAGCGCGCGGTGCAGGCCGAGCCGATGGCCGCTCGATCGGAAGCACTCGACCGCCTTCAGCGCGGCATCCTCGGAAGCCTGCCGTGAGACGACCTGAACCACCAGGCTGCGCAAGGACCAAAAACGTGCTGCCGCCAGCGCCGGCGTGGCTTCGACCACCTGGTGTTCGAGCTCATCGCTATGCGCCCGGGCTGCTTGCAGCAGGCCGAGCATCGTGAACAGATTGAGCGAAGCACCGACCAGCGCGACCGCCATCGCCGGGTCGTGCGCCTTGCTCCAGTCGATGGCAGCGCGCAGGTCGTCGAGTTCGCAGCCGTAGCGCGCGAGCCACTCGCGGTCGGGCATGCCCGATGTTTCATCATCGAGCGACTGCTCCATCAAGCGGAGCATGCGAGCGCCATGCCGCGTTCGAAGCGCCTGGGCTTCGCCGCTCTCGTCCAGACGTTCCAACGCGTAGTCGCGAGCGCTTTGCAGCAAGCGGTAGCGCGGATCCTCGCGCTCGTCGAGCACCACGAGCGAGCGATCCACCAATGTGGCCAGCGCCTCGATCACGCTCCACTCGTCGTGCGTTTCGTCGCCGGCGACGGCGGCCGCGGACGCGAGCGTGAAGTCGCCGGCGAACACCCCGAGCCTGCGAAACACCACCTGCTCCACCGGTGCCAGCAGCCGATGACTCCAGTCGTGCGTGGCCCGAAGTGTCTGCTGCCGGGTCGGCCCGCTGCGCGAGCCGCCGGCCAGCAGTTTCAGCGGCTCGGCCAGCCGGGCGTGCAACTCCGCAAGGCCGAACTGCGCCACTCGCGACGCGGCCAGGCGGATCGCGAGCGCCAGCCCGTCGAGCCGGCGACAAAGATCGATGACCAGATCAACGTTGTCCGCGCCGAGCACGAAGCGTCGATCGGCGGCGCGCGCACGCTCATCGAACAGTGCCACCGCGCCGTAGCCCAGCGCCTGGTCGAACGGCGTGCCAGCCTCGGGGACCGCCAGGGGACCGACGCGGAAGAGCCATTCGCCTTCGACTTTCAACGGCGCCTGGCTCGTGACCAGCAGGCGAACGCCGGGCGCACCAGCGAGTAGCGCCTCGGCGAGCCCTGCGACTGCCGCCACCAGGTGCTCGGCGTTGTCGAGCACCAGCAGCACGTGCAGCGGCTCTATCGACCGCACCAGCGCCGCCACCGGATCGCCGGCGCCGATGGGCAGTTGCAGCACCTGGGCGATCGTGCCGGGGATCAGCAGCGGGTCGGCCAGCGGCGCCAGCTCGACCCAGGCGACCTTCGCACAGTGGAGCGCCTGCCCACGCGCAGCCGCAAGCGCGAGCGTCGTCTTGCCGATGCCGCCCGCGCCGAGCACGGTGACCAGTCGATGCTCCGACAGCAGCCTGGCGAGTGCCGCCAGGTCGTCGTCTCGGCCGAACAAGCACTCGGGGCTGCCCGGCAAGGCGGCCAGCGAGGCTTGCGCTGACGTCGATCGCGGGGCGGTGGAGCGCTCCCGAGGCGGCTGCTCGGCGTCTGCCGCAAGCGCAAAGCGGTACCCGCGTCCTGGGATCGTCGCAATCGCCTGTGGCCCGAGCAGCTTGCGCAGCGCGCTGACCTGCACCTGCAGGTTGTTCTCTTCGACCACCAGCCCGGGCCAGACGGTATCCATCAGCTCGGACTTCGGCACCGTGCGGTCGCGGTGCTCGTGCAATGCGAGCAGCAGGTCGAACGCGCGTGCACCGAGCGCGGCTGGCGTGCCGTCGACGATCAGCTGGCGCTCGACGGGGCGTAGCTCGAAGCGGCCGGAGCGCCAGCGGTCGGACATCGGAGGTCCCTCCTGGGACCAATGTAGCGGACAGACGGCTCCCCATGGCGGGCCTTCGAGGTGGCGTCTTTCATAACGCTTCAGGACCCTGAAGGACTGAAGACGACCTTCAGCCGGACAGTCCATCCATCGCAAGAACGCGATTCAACCCACCCCCAGGAGCCCTCATGAACACCGCCCGCGCTTCCCGGATCGTCCGCATCGCCGCAGCTGCCGCCTCGCTCGTCGTCACTTTCGCGATGTTCAGCGGCGTCGTCTCGCTGCGCGAGACACACGACCCCAGCGGCCGGGTTCGCATGGCCGCCGCCCAGACATCCATCGTCCGTTGATCAGAGTTGCCCAGCCGAGGAGTCCGACATGAGCACCAACGCCCCCCGCATCCCCGTCGCCGCTCGCATTGCCGCTGCAGTGCTTTCCGTCAGCATCACGGGCGCAGTGTTCAGCGGCGTGATCTCGGCCAGTGAGCCGCAGCGCAGCCAATTGGCCGCCCTCCACAGACATCAACCGGTAGGCGAGCCGCGTGTCGTCGTCGCGGAAGCCACGGCGCAGCAGGCGTCTGCTGCGTCGAAGCGCAACGTCGCCGTCGCCGCCCGTTGATCAGCCGCGCCCGACAAACGGCATCTTCGCTTCCATGATCGTCTTTGACCTGCACAGCGGCAAAGCCCAGGCAGTCATCGTTCACGCGTTCGCTGCGGCAATCACATGCACGCGTGGGCATGCGCCAGCCGAGTCCACGTCGAACCGCACCGGCAGGAACTGCTCGATGACGCCGATGTTGGTCGTGGCGTGTTCAGTCATCTCGGTGCAGGTGAACGCCGCCTCGCCGCCTTGTGCCACGACGGCGAGCGCCAACGGCAACATCCACTGATCCGCCAGGTGTTGCCCCAACGCGCCATCGCTCGCCTGGTGCGCCCTGATCTCCTTGACCAAGGCGCCCGCCACCTGCTCGGCACTCACACCCTTCTCGCCGAAACCGGTGACGACCTCGTTTACATGCGCATAGCCAAGCGTGGCCATCAGCGCGTTGCCGGGGCCTTCGTTCTGCCGCACGGCCGGCGTGCGCAGTTGGTCACCCGACCAACCCAGCGCGCGCGCCAGTGCCGCGAGTTCACGCACCGCTACGGCGCTCGGCAAGGCTGGCGCGAAGCACTCTGCGTACGCCTCCTGCACCGGGCCGCGATCGGTCAAGTCGAAGGGCTGCAGACCCGCCTCGGTCGGCTGCACCAGAGCTGAAATCTCGCCACCGCCGGCCGGATAGAAGCCCAGCCGACGCAGCTCCAGATCGAGACCCACACCAAGGCGCCGCAGCAGCGGTGCGAAGCTACGTTCGAGGAAGTGAAACGGCGGCGCCATCGGGTTGTGCGTGCCGCCGCTGAGCGACACGCGGCTGGGCTTGCCACAGAGCATCAGCGCCGGCAGCACCGTTTGCAGCACCAGCGTGCAGCTGCCCGCCGTGCCGACATTGAAGGCGTAGTCGCCGGCGCGCACGGGGCTAGGTTCGAAGACCAAGGTCTGCGAGCCGAGCTCCGCCCCCTCCACCTTCGCGCCGCAGACGGCCGCAGCCGCCTGCACACAGGTCAGGTGCTGGCGCATCAATCCCGGCTTCGGACGCTTCGCACGGATGCGTTGGATCGCCATGGGCTGGCCCGTGCACATCGACAGGGCCAGGCCCGTGCGCAGGATCTGGCCGCCGCCTTCGCCGGTCGAGCCATCAAGTTCAATCACGTTCATTCTTCTCTCGTTCATTCTCAAGGAGGGTCTCGGCCAGGAAGGCGTCCAGCATCGTGGTGTCAGGGCGGGACGAATCCACGACCACCTGCGCGGCGGCTGCATGGAGTTCGCTTTCGATGAAGTCGTGGATGCCGGTCCACCGAGGACTCGTTGCCGCTTCACCAGCACGCATCTTCACTTCGAGCAGTCGGTTGATCTCGTCCAGCAGCACGCGGTCGTCGAGCGTGGCCTCCGCCAACGCCGCAAAGCGCATCGGCGGCACACCTCGCCCGTCGCGAATCCACCGGGCGGCCAGCAACGGCCTCAGCACGTACAAGTACTTCTTGTAGCGAACCTCTTCCCCGCGCAGATGCTCGCGGAAGTTCTTCTTCGCCATCGACACGTAGTGGTGGTAGCCGCGCACGGCCGAGAAGCCGTCTTCTGCCAACGCGCGCAGGCGCGCCACCGTGTCGGCCTCTTCGCGGTAGACGATCGGCGAGCGCAACCATTCCAGCAGCGTCGGGTTCGACTGGCGCAGCAACAGCAACGTCTTGCGCAGGTCCCAGCCGTTCACGTCCAGGTCGCCGCTGATCGGCTGCTCGATCACGTCACGGCCCGGCTCGACAGTCAGGTACCACGACAGGCGGTTCACATAGATGAAGCGCACGTCGTAGTCGCTGTCGGGCGACGCGAAACCCCAGCCGCGGCTGCCGGACTCGCAGGCGAACAGCACCTTCACGTCGTGATCGACCTCGATCTGCCGCAGACAGTCGAGGATCTGAACGCGCATCGCCGGGTCGATCGGGTGCGCACTGATCAGTGTTTCGTTCTTCATGACTCCCTCCCCATCATCTTCAGATGGGGAGGGAACCACCAGGCCCGACCTTCCCCAAACTAGCCCTTCACACACACCACCTGCTTCAAGGTGTGGACGACTTCCACCAGGTCCTTCTGCGCCTCCATCACCGCATCGATGTCCTTGTAGGCCATCGGGATCTCGTCGATCACGTCCTTGTCCTTGCGGCACTCGACGCCCTCGGTCGCCCTGATCTGGTCGTCGACCGTGAACAGCTTCTTCGCCTTGGTCCGGCTCATCACGCGGCCGGCACCGTGGCTGCAGCTCTCGAAGCTCTCGGCGTTTCCCAGGCCGCGCACGATGTAGCTGCGCGCACCCATGCTGCCAGGAATGATGCCCAGCTGACCACGCTTCGCGCTCACCGCGCCCTTGCGCGTCACGAACACATCCTCGCCGAAGTGATGCTCCTGCTGCACATAGTTGTGGTGGCAGTTCACCGCCTCGACATGCGACTCGAACGGCTTCGTGATCACCTTGCGCACCGTCGCGATCAGGTTGGTCATCATCACCTCGCGGTTGCGCGCGGCGAACTTCTGCGCCCAGCCCACGCCGCGCACGTAGTCGCCGAAGTACTGCGCGCCTTCCTCGAAGTACGCCAGGTCCTGATCAGGCAGGTTGCGTTGGTGCAGTTCGGCGTCCTTCTTCGCCAGTTCGATGAAGTGCGTACCGATCGCATTGCCCACGCCGCGCGAACCCGAGTGAAGCATGAACCAGACGAAACCGTCCTCGTCGAGGCAGACCTCGATGAAGTGGTTGCCGGTGCCCAGCGTTCCCAGGTGCTTGCGGTTGTTCGTGTTCCTGATGCGCGGGTGCAACTCGCACAGCGCATCGAACTCGTCCACCAGCGTCGCCCACGCCTGGTCCACGGCGTCGGGCGGGTTCTCCCAGCTGCCCTGGTCGCGGCCACGGTTGCGCGGCGACGAGCCGTGCGGCACGGCGCGCTCGATCGCGGCACGCAGTGGCGCCAGGTTGTCGGGCAGGTCGTTCGCATGCAGTGTCGTCTTGCAGGCCATCATGCCGCAGCCGATGTCCACGCCCACTGCGGCTGGGATGATCGCGCGCAAGGTCGGGATCACCGAACCCACGGTCGCACCGATGCCCAGATGCACGTCGGGCATCGCAGCGATGTGCTTGAAGACGATGGGCAGGCGCGCCGCGTTGGCGAGCTGCTTCTTCGCTTCGTCTTCCACAGGCACGCCGCGCGTCCACATCTTGATGGGCACGCCGCCTTCGGGTTGCTCGGTGTTGTAGTTCTGTTCCATGTTCATCTCACTTCATCTCAGACAAGAAACCGGTGACCAGGGTCGATGAAACGTCACTCCGCCATCCATTGCTGGACCGGGATTCGGACCCGGGCGCCCCACGCATCGCTGCGAGGGGCACGCGCCGGCTCTTGAGGAGCCAGCGCGTGCGTCTACCTGTAGTTCCATCTGCATTCACCGCAAAAAATGGTGCCTCGTTGCGACAAGGGTTGGTGAAACGATCGTGCTCTACCGGGCTGAGCTACGGTCCCCCTGATATGGGACCGGCGGGATTTGAACCCGCGACCACGAGCTTAAGAGGCTGTAGTTCCACCTGCATTCGCAACGCGACATCAAAACAAACGCGACAAGGGACGGCAAGACGTTTTGCCAGTGCCGGTTTCCCGGCAACGGGGGATCGAACCCCCATGGCTCCCGATGTAGTCCTGCCTGCATTCGCGTCAAAACCTCAATTTCTTCGAATGTTCTCGAGTGGCGACTAGAAATCCGGTGAAACCTTGAGCGTGGACAACGATGTAGTTCCACCAGGCATTCGCCACTCGACAACATTCACGGTCAGGTTGGTGCCGCACGCGACCAGATTCGCAAGAGTTGCCGGCCACCGTCTTGATCAAAGAGCGCTGGCTGCGGGCTTGCAGGCCCGCGTGGCAGTGTGGTGCTGTACTCCTGCGCGCATTCGCATGCGGCACCTTCCTTGCTTCACTCCCCTCCCAGCTACTGTGCGGCCAGCGAGACCTTCTCGATCTCGCCCACCCAGTGTTCCGACCCCGTCTTGCCCTCGGCAAACGCGGCCATCACCGCGAACACCGCATCCGAGAAGCCGCCGACGTTCATGATGTCGTGCCGCTCCGCCGCCTGCGTCGTGCCGTGCGGCTGGATGTCGATGCACACCAGGCGAGCCTGCGGGTTGCGCTGCTTCAGCACTTCCCACTCGCGCAGCGTCTGCGTCGCGCCGCGGCGGGTCGCATCGACCCACGACTCGTTGTCCGAGACGAGGATCACCAACTCCACCTTCGCACGCTCCTTGTTCAGCAAGGCCAGTGGCGCGCTGCAGTTGGTGCCACCGCCACCGATGGCGGCCAAGGCCTGCGCATTGGTCATCACCGAGTCGCGAGCGTTCAACGACAGCTTCACCACGGCCTGCTCGAACGGCAGAACACGCGCCGCCGGGTTCTTGCGCAACACCGCCGCCGAGACCAGGGCCGCGACATCGATGCAACGCACGCTCGACGTCGCCGAACCGCGGTGACCCGTCACCGCCGAGCTCATCGAGCCCGACACGTCGGGGCACACCACGACACGGCCATCGAACGCCGGTACGTTGGCCAGCGCCGCCTCCATCGCCTCTTGCAGCGCATCGCGAACCACCGCCGGCACACCTTCTCCCGTCGCCTTGAAGGCCGACATCAGCTGGTACGGCAGCACACGCGCCTGGGCCACGGCCTTCGGGTCACGCAGCTTGGCTGCGATCGCCTCGGCCATGCCGTCGATCTCGAACACGCCGTGACGCGCGAAGGTGTTCAGGTTCTGACGCACCATCTGCCACGAACCCGACTGCGCGATCTGCGCCCACTGCGCGGTGCTCAGCTCCAGCGCGGTCAGCATCTGGAACGGAACGTCGGGCACCTCGCACGTCACGCCTTCAGCTATAGCCCGCTTGAAGCGCTCGAAGGCTTGCGTGATGGGTGGCAGCGCCGTCTCATCCACGGCCTTGCCGATCAACCACGCGAACCACGCAGCGCGCCAGGCCTCCGCCGGCTTCGGGTGAACCATCTTCACCACGTCGGCCAGCGACGGCGTGTTACCGACCGAGGCGTTCAGCAGCTGCTTCTCGCTGGCGGTCAGCAGCCAGTGTTGAACCAGCTTCTTCGGCCGCGAACCCAGCGACTTGCGACCCACCGAGCCGCTGCGCACGATCTGCACGAAGTTGCGCAGCATCTTGCCGTTGTCGACCACGCGGCCGAACACCTGGCCCAGCAGGGCCACGTCGCGCGCCGCGAGCGTGGCGGCCAGCAGGGCGGGCATGTCCTTCATGTGGCCAGCCTGGCGTGCGTAGACCGCCGTCTTGGCCACGAACGCTGCGCCAGGGCACGCACCGTGTCCAGCTGCGATTCCGCGCTCGCATAGAAGGTCTGGTTCAGGCAGCCGGTCGCAGCCAGCTGCGCCAGCTGATGACGTGCGCTCAGGGCATAGGCCGGCGCTTGCTCCTGGTTGCGCGCGGTGGCGTCCGGCAGCAGCGCGCCCTTGAGCGTCTGGAAGAGTTGGGTGTTGACCATGAGTGTTCTCCTCTGTGCATTCAACTTGTATGGCAATGCGTGCGACTCAGTTCAGTCGCGAGCCCTTCGGCAGCCGCGCGGTGAGCCACTCGTGCACGTCCGCCCGGATGTGCCGGCCTTCGAGCAAGAAATCCTCGAAGCGGCTCGGCACGTAGGGCAGGTACACCAGCGGCATGCTCGCTTCCTCGGGCGTGCGGTCGGCCTTGCGTCCGTTGCAGACGCCGCATGCGGTGACCAGGTTCATCCAGGTCCAGCGGCCACCGCGCGATTCCGGCACGATGTGTTCGCATTGCAGGTCACGCTCGTTGAAGCGCTGGCCGCAGTACGCGCACGTCAGCCGGTCACGTCGGAACAGCTTGCCCTTGCTGAACGCGGGCACCACGTCGAACAAGTTGACCTTGGACGCGCCGTGCAGCGCGATGATCGGGTGCACATCGATGATCGACTGCCGGCCGCGCTCGACGTTGAAGCCACCACGCAGCGTCGCCAGCGGGCCATCGCCGTCCACCCACGCCACCGAGTCGGTGGCCACATGCAGGGCCGCGTGCTCGAGCGAGATCCACGCCTGCGGCGTGCCCTGGATGTCGAGTTGCAGCACATGGCTGTGGTGTGGGTGCATGGGTGGCCTCCATTTCTTGGCCGCTTCGTGGGTGATTTCGGTTTGGCACGTCCGGGTGGGTTCGAACCACCGGCCTCGACCTTCGGAGGGTCGCGCTCTGCCAGCTGAGCTACGGACGTATGGAGAGATTGGTAGCCCCTGACGATTTCGAAACGTCGACCTTCGCTTTGTAAGAGCGTTGCTCTGCCTCTGAGCTAAGGGGCTGGTGGATGGCAGGGGTGACAGGATTCGAACCTGTGTGCACCGGTTCAAAGCCGGCTGTCTGAGGCCACTCGACTACACCCCGTCAAAGTAGGGACTTGGGGACTTGGTGCGGGCGCAGGGAGTCGAACCCTGGCCTGCCGGTTAAAAGCCGGCTGCTCTGCCTCTGAGCTACACCCACATGGCCGGCGGCGGAGAACGAGCGGATCGAACGCTCGTGGCGACGACGTCGCCGGCCAGCCCGCTGCCACTCGGGCGGCACTCCTCGCTGGTCATCGGCATCGTCCGTTCAACGCCGATAGTGATCACGGTTCACGCCGTCAAAAGCATCCGCTGCGCAGGCAGCAGCGTTTGAAACGACCTCGCAGAGCCGCATGGGCACGGATCGTTGCGGCCGAGCTTCTCGATGAGTTCCTTCGCGCCACCGACGACGCGGTCACCGCGCTTCACACCCGTCTCGGACGGGAAGCCTTTGCGCCGCTTGCTCGTGATCGTGAAAGCTCACGTCGTCGTCTTCATTGATCGGTTTCATGGCACACCTCCTGGGTGGTTGATGGTCTCGGATCTGCTGATGTCGTTGGTGGTCCGGGGTGGGCACGATCCACCGGCCTTCGCCTTATGAGGGCACTGCTCTGCCGCTGAGCTACCGGACTGCTGCTTGGTCCCCTCGGTCCGAGTCGAACGGACATGCCCTGCGGGCTCCGGTTTCTGAGACCGGTGCGTCTGCCTATTCCGCCACGAGGGGGTTGATGCGTGGTGCGTCGCCAGGGGCTTGAACCCTGACCATCCGGGGTAAGAGCCCGGTTCTCTGCCGCTCGAGTTCGCGACGCGTTGAAAGGCATGCGCTTGGGGGTGACCGGCCGGAGTCGAACCGGCACCAGCGGGTTCACAACCCACGGCTCTGCCATTGAGCTACGGCCACACCCAAACGCACGAAATGCGTTGCCCATCGATGTCCCAGGAACTGGTGGTCTCGGTGGCAGGGATCGAACCTGCGACCTGATGCTCCCAAAGCACCTGCGCTGCCAGCTGCGCTACACCGAGAAGAGTTGAAATTGGTGGTCGGCGTGGGCGGATTTGAACCGCCGGTCTTCGCGTCCCGAACGCGACGGATTGGCCAGGCTTTCCCACACGCCGTGGAACTCGTTGATGATGGTGGCCACAGTTGGACTCGAACCAACGACCCCCGCCTTATCAAGACGGTGCTCTACCGGGCTGAGCTATGCGACCCCGAATGGTTGGCTCCCCGAGACGGCCTCGAACCGCCGCGCTTCCGGTTAACAGCCGGACGCTCTACCCACTGAGCTATCGGGGAAAGGGTGCGGCAACGCGCTGCCGCAGGTGGAAGATGGACTCGACGGACGGATTCGAACCGACGCGGGCTGGACGCCGGCAGTTTTGCAGACTGCCGCCTTCGACCACTTGGCTACGTCGAGCGAGGAAATGGTGGCGGGGGTGCACGGACTCGAACCGCGTACCTTCGGTTTTGGAGACCGGCGCTCTGCCTGTTGAGCTACACCCCCTCTTGGACACGCCGAGCGAACGGCGGACGCGAACCCCCGGTCATGGCTCGGCGGGATGCGAGTTCACTGCTTCATCACCCGCGTCATTTGAAACTTATGATCGGCTGTCGTGAAGCTCGGTGTCGAGCTTCACGACAGGCGACCTCGCGATCACTTGCTGCACCGGCTGAGACTACACCGGTGACACCAGCACCTGTGTCGGGTTATCCGGACGCTTGCGGCGTCTGTTTCCGACTCATCCACCACGAACGTCTTGCGACGCTCCGTGGTGTGCTGGCACGGCGGCCTTTGTTGGAGTGTGGCTGGTCACTCGTCACGCTGCACTACTCGATCCTCGTCCTACCGCCGACCTTGCGGGCCGTGCGGGGAGCTACCCCCTGCGTGCGGACTTCGATCGATCACCTCCGGCCTTGCGGGCCTCGGGTGACCTCGGTTCGGTCTTTCGACCGCCGAGGCTTACGCCGTTTTCGTGCAGCGTCGGGAACGTCTTTGCGTTTGACTTTGCGAAAGTTGCAACCTGCAGCGATGTGCGTTCCCAGTGGTTCCCACGGCTTTTGACCGCAGGAATGCCACACACCGCATGCCTTTCGTCTCGCGGACTACTCGGCCGATCTTCGCGACCCGCGTGGTGTTGCCACCCCACGTTCCGCTGAACCTGTGCACTGCCCTCGCTTGCGAGGCTCGGACTGTGCGCACTACTCTTTCCGGTATCCGATGGCGAGCTGGTTGAGCAAGGCCGGACGGCACCACCCGGTTCCTGTTCGACTGCCCCTGTTCCCTTCGGCTTTCGCCTCCGGCAGGTGAGCGGTCGTTGTTTGCCTTGCACTCGCGTCCCGAGTAGCACCGCCCCTTGCGAAGACGATGCGCCGCTTGTGGCGGCCCGGTGAGCTTGCCTGATCAACCGTGCACCTTTCGGTGCCAGGCGCGAGGGGAAGCAGGAATCCTCGCTTTCGACGTGTCGCCACGTCTCATCTTGTCGGACCTCAGGCGGCCCGGAACCAGGGTTCGACAAACGCACCCGCTCGCCCACACTGGGCGGCTATGGTGATCATGATGCGCTTGTCGAACACGGTTTCAACGTATTCGGTCTGGAGCCTCGTGCACGATTCGAACGTGCGACCTCCGGTTTCGTAGACCGGCGCTCTGGTCCTGCTGAGCTAACGAGGCGTTTGATGGACGATGCCGGCTGGCGGCAGTGCCAGGCATGGGTCCGGCGGCGCGGACATGTCCTCCGGCCTCCGGCGACGGACGAGTCCTGTTCTGGCGGATGCGGAAGGATTCGAACCTTCGCGCCGGCTCATCGCCGGCCAACTGCTTAGCAGGCAGCGCCCTTCAGCCCCTCGGGCACGCATCCATCTGGGTTCATTTGGTGCCGCAGGAGGGATTCGAACCCCCGACGCTCGGCTCTTCAGGCCGACGCTCTACCGGCTGAGCTACCGCGGCGAAAACTGCTGAAACACTGGCGCCCCGTAGGGGAGTCGAACCCCTGGCTTCCGGCTAGACAGGCCGGCACTCTGGCCACTGAGTTAACGGAGCATGCGAGACCCGGTGGGCGGCCGAGGCGGGTGTTGATGAGTGGTGGGCGTTGATGGATTCGAACCACCGCGTCTTTGGGAAACTGCTTTACAGGCAGCCGCAATCGACCTCTCTGCCAAACGCCCGGCGAACTGGTGGAGATGGTCGGCTTCGAACCGACGACCCTCTGCTTGCAAAGCAGGCGCTCTTCCATTTGAGCTACACCCCCTGTGAAGTGTCCGGTGACGGGTTCCGGCGCCGCCCAATCGTTGCGGCCGATTTCCGCCCTCGAGGCGCGCTTGCGCCGAGGGCTCCTTTCTGGCATCCCGTACGGGAGTCGAACCCGCGATCTCCGAGTTGAAAGCCCGGTGTCCTTGACCACTAGACGAACGGGACATGCGTTCGAGCTTGGTGCCCTCGGCGACGATTCGAACGCGCGACCTGCCGCTTACAAGGCGGCTGCTGCTACCGGCTGAGCTACGAGGGCAAGAATGGGATCCATGTCGGCTGTGCCCACGCGCGCGGCGCCCAGTGCACCAGACGCATCGCTGCACGTGTCCCGCAGCGTGGCCACGCACATGCACGCCGGCGGACCGGCGCTTGTGCACGGACACACCCGACATGGAGCGGACGACGAGTCTCGAACTCGTGGCCTCGACCCTGGCGAGGTCGCGCTCTGCCAACTGAGCTACATCCGCATGTTGCGAGAACGACCTGCCGGCCAGTACCGGCGTCGCCTCGCTGCAACTTGTTAAAGAGCCACCTGCAGCCAACGCGGCAGGTGTTGCGGTCCAAGGAGGCCTCGGTCCGCTGCGACCTGCCTGCCCGGCAAGTCGTGGTTGGGTTGGTGGCGCCTGGGCTGCGCCGGGAATGACAAAGGCCCGGATCCTTTCGGAATCCGGGCCTCTTTCGAGCCTGCTCTTGCGAGCTGGGAGGGTGTGCGTCTATGCGCTTCCCTCGCCCGGTTGCATCTGGTCCTCATACGCTGCCAGGTCAAGCCTGGCGGCGACGACGCACGGATGCGGGTTCGTCCACCGATCCAATGCCTTGGCATTGACCATGGTCTTCGAGACCGCCGGCGAACCGGCGTGCACGGCCGCACCACAACCCGATGCGGGTCCAATGCTGGTCGTTGCAAATCGGCTGGCTTTCACGGCGTGTCCTCGATGGGTCCTGGTGGTTCGGTGGCAGTCGGTTGTTCGGTCCTGGTTCCGTTGGACAAGTCTTTGACCTGACGTCGGGAACCGATGGCTGAAGTGTGAAGACTCTTCACGCAGCCGTCAACCCCTTCCGTGAAGAATCTTCACGTTGATGCGAAAATCCCACCTTCGCTTCCCAGACCGCCCGCTGCTCCCGTGACCGATCCTCACCACGTCCGCCGCAACAACGCCCACGCAGCGTTCCAGGCCTTCGCAGAAGAGCGCCTGGCATCCGGCCACGCGCCGAAGGGGCTGGAGCAGGCGTTCGCCGAGATGCTGGAGATCAGCCCGGCACTGTGGTCGATGACCAAGTCCGGCTCACGCCCGATGAGCGACAAGCTCGCCCGCCAGTTCGAGGTGCGGCTGGGCAAGCCCGTTGGGTGGATGGATGCAGAGCGAGAGCCCCATGGACTGACGCAGGCCGAGCAGCACACGATGGCCATGGCGCTTGCCGCCTACCGGCGCACGAACGCCGAAGGTCGGCGGCGGCTGAGGGCTTTGCTCAAGGACTTCGCCTGAGTCTCGCAAAGCTAACGCCTTGCTCGGCGGGCCGGGTGCAGGCGCCGCTCGGGACGCCTGGCAGCGTTCGTCGAGCTGCTCGAAAGCGCGCGTTGGGCTGTAGCACGCAGCGTCAACGCCTTGATGACGGCGACGTACTGGGAGATCGGCCGGCGCATCGTGGAGCACGAGCAAGCCGGCGCCGAGCGCGCCGCCTACGGCGAAGCGCTGATCCAACGCATGATGGCAGCGCCTCGGCCGGCGCTTCGGGCGCGGGTTCGGGCGCCGTCAACCTGACCCAGATGCGGCACTTCTACCTGGCATGGCCACAGCCGCAGGATTCTTCGGACAGCGTCTGAACAAATCGGGTTGGCGCGCAGCTGGGCCCGCACGGCCATGACGGCGGGCGGCACGTGATCAGGCATTCATGCCGAGCTGCTCCGGCAACGGACGAGCGGCCTCTCATCAAGCTTGTTGACGAGCCGGACGGCTGTACATTGCTGCGATCGACGCACGGTGAACAGGTGCGCGGCGGGATGTTCCTGAGGCGCTGTCAGAGCCCCCCTGCTTGACGCATCGGAGACCGAAGTGCCACGTCGCGAGCCCTCCGAGCATTCGGATGCGGCCGCGGCGGTGATGCTCATCGCTGTTGGAGAAGCAAGAGGCGCCGACCCCTCGTGGGTTCGGCGCCTCGCAGTTGGGCACTGGGTCGTCAAGCAGTGTGTCGGGGTGGTTCGGGGTCTGTGACGTTAAGTGCGGGTCCGCGCGCCTCAATAACGATCGAAATACGTGCCAAACGACCGCGAAGCTCATCCAGTGGTCACGGATTCAGGGGCAACCTCTTGTAACCGGATAGACTGGCGTGCAAGGCTGATGAGGTGGCGCAGTAGGCGGTGTAATGCGGCGAAAATATAGGCGACCTATTGCGACGACGAATCACTCAAAAGACGGTACGACGGATGCTCCCGCACGAGGGAGGCATCCTTCGGCTCTGGTTTGTCCATACGCGATAGGCCAACCGCCGACTGCGATGGGCCAACTGTCGACGGCGCACTTGGGTGGTCACTCCGCATGACGTTGCGGCGTCATGGGAAGCATTGTTCATGCCAAGGAATGACGAGCTCCGTTCCGCGGCCGCGGATACCTTGCTGGCTGTCAGTGGCTTCGTCGAAGACGCGTCGAAGTTGCGCTGAACGCAGACAGAAGGAATGCTCCCGCTGATCCGTCGCGGTCTGCGTCCGTAAGTACCACCTATCTCGGGACTAGACCGATAGCGAACGCCCCCTACACACCGCCTACACTCCTCTTCAACGCTAGGAAATTGCCATGCGGCACTCGCCACTTCACTCACTGTGCGGCGCACTTGGCCTGTTCGTCGCCCTTCTGGGTAGCACAAATGCCAACCCGATCTTGCACACGTCGGACTTCATCCAGAATTCACAGCGCCTGCACTTCAACGGCTTCGAAGGCCTGCACGCTACCGGCTCCTATGGCGGACCTTACGTAGAAGATCTGATTCGCGTCGAACAAGTGTTTGGGCGTCCAAATAGCATAGCGTCGATATATATGCCCGTTGGCTTCGAGGGCGCCAGGTCTTGGTACGCAAACGGAGGCGACCACGGCTACACCCGCATAACCCTCAGTGATGGAAGCGACTTTTATGGCATCGGCCTACTTCGCGGAACGGGTTCCTTGGATGTCAGCAATCCGAACCAACTCATGGGAATCTACTACGAGTTGTGGCTTGATGGAGTACTTGTCGAAGCTGGTAATCCCACTGTATCGGGCAATGCCTCGTACATCGGGTTTTCTGGCGGTGGGTTTAATGAGGTTCGGATACGAGACTCTGGATCTACATTCATCAATTCGTTCGGCAACGGCACTCCCGCTTCGGTCGACTCCAACTCACTTGCTATCGATAGCATCGAAATCGCAGCGGCAACACAGCCCGTACCAGAGCCCCACACTTTCCCCTTGGTACTAACCGCCCTCGCTGCGGTCGGCCTTGCCTTCAGAGGTCGCGTCAAGTCACGCCCGCCACTTGTTGCCCGCGTTCGATCCGGCGTCACATGAGCTTCCTGCAGAAGCTTCTGCGCACGCGCAGCCCGAGTTCCAGGCCTGCCTCAATATGCGCGATCCGACGCATGGTCGTCTTGGCCGCTAGGGCGACATTCGCCTGACTGAGGCCTGCCTTTCCATAGATTCCGAATCGCGGATGCTGACATGCGATGCTCCCGGCTAGTGGAAGTGGATCATTCTTCGACTCAATCAAGAGACGATGGACGATGGCGGCCGGCGCGGCAGTAGTTAAGCCCGAGGTCCAAGGTCTGCTGCCGAGGCCTTTCGATGCCCGGCAGCACGACGCCATCCTGAAAGAAGCGGATGTTGAGTCGACCGCAGCCTGGCTGCTTGTACCGGCGCTAGCAGGCCGTTGAAATACCAATCGACGTCGCCGTCTGCGCAAGCGAAGATCGGTTCAGTGATTGACGAGGGGTGAGCCGCCGATGCGAGGAGCCGACAGCTACAACGAGAGCCTGTTCACGA
>NZ_JABRWJ010000026.1 GCF_013266755.1 Pseudaquabacterium terrae
CTAACCCTTCGGTCAACGCGACGTCCACCAGCTACGCGCCAGGGCCGCGAGGCACCCAGGCATATCATCTGCCTCGCGGCCCTGGCGCTCCGCTGGCGGCCGCGCGTTACCTCAAACGTTAGGTGTCCGTCGAAGTGCGCCACTTGCGAAGGGTCGTTCAGCCCACCTTCGCCGGCGAGCACGATCGGAGTTGCGCTCTGGAAGCGAAGACATCGTTCACCGGGGTGCCCTGGCAGAAACACAATGCCATTGGCTGCATGCGCAGGCCACCACGCGCCCTTCGGGCGTTTGCAGTCCGGGAGCCGAGGTCGTATTGTGGTTCACCAAGGTCTGTCGCTTGTATTGGCCGCTCACCTCGAAGTCCAGCACCCCGCCCGGGCTCTGGCAGCTCGCACATCTGCGCCGTTCAAGTTCTGGTTTGCGCATTATCGTCATCCGTCCTTCTGGCATCGTTGCCCAAGACCCGCAGCCACCTAACCCTTCGGTCAACGCGACGTCCACCAGCTACGCGCCAGGGCCGCGAGGCACTCAGGCATATCATGTGCCTCGCGGCCCTGGCGCGTAGCTGGCGGCCGCGCGTTACCTCAAACGTTAGCCGCTGGCGAAGACGCAATGCGTACCAAGGTAGCGTTCAGCGCAGCACCGAGCGCTCTCGACGAAACAGAAGGACGAGTGCGCTTCGCGCAAGCGTGCTGCGCCGCGCAGCCAGATGGTCGGGCGCCGCAAGGCGGCGCGAATCTGAGCGCCTCGGCAGCTTCCAGGCCACTCGTCGCAGAACCTCGTCCCGGTCGTCGCCGGATTCCTGTAAATCGTGCGGCACGAGACAATCGCGCCTAACCCGAAGACCAACACAGAGTTCAGCGATGCCACCGTCTGAGCGACCGTCGAGAATATCTGTTGATCGGAGCGGCAGGAGTCTGTCGCTCGGCAAGGTCCGGTTCATCCCGGCACCACGTCGCACTAGCCGGGCAGCGGCTAACCCTTCCATCGAGGGGACGGCTTCCAGCGGGCTTCACCCGCTTCCAGCCGCCCCTCATGTCAAACGTTAGGCCTCGGCGAAGGCCTGCATGTCAATGCCGCATCGCTTTGCGAGTACCGAGCATGAACTTGCTGCCACCGAGCGCGGTGCAAGACCGTGCCCTGCCAACAGCGCTTGCGCGCAAGCGTGCTGCGCCGCGCAGTCAGTCCGTCGCAGGGCGCGCAAGCGCGCCAAGGGTCCGAGCGCCATGGCAAGCACCCGGCCGCTTGTGGCTCAATGCAAGCGCGTCTTGCCCAGGCTGAAGACATGCGCGAGAACACGATCCCATCCTTCGCCAACCGCGACTTCGATGAAGTCAGTGCAAAGACATGATCGGCCGGCTCTGTTCCCCGGTTGTGCCCGTGGCAGCGCAGCATAGAAATTCGCGTCGGCTCGTCTCTGGCATCGTGCGGCGTTGGGAAGTCCGGTTCGGTTCAGGTCAGAATCCGCGGCCTAACTCATCGGTCAACGCCGTCCACCAGCTGCGCGCCAGGGCCGCGAGGCACCCAGGCATATCATCTGCCTCGCGGCCCTGGCGCTCCGCTGGCGGCCGCGCGTTACCTCAAACGTTAGGCGTCATGGCAAGGCCCTGCACGAGCAATCGGTCCGTCTTGCGAGCACCGAGCATGAAGAACAACACCACGTCTGTCGCGGGTCCGTCCGACTGCGCCGACCCGCGAATCGTCCTCGCAAGCTGTGCACTTCGATCGGCGCTTCAAGGTCAGTCTCACGAGTGCGCTTCGCGCAAGCGTGCTGTGCCGCGCAGTCAGTCCATCGGGCGCCGCGCAGGCGCGGCGCGAGGCGGAGTTCGGAGCGCGAGGCCAACAATCCGCACTGCGCATGCACTCTGGCCCTGGCAAGCCGCAGCGCTTTGCGGCCATCATTGGCAGTCGGCTCTTCATCCGCACGGTCTCGCAGTTCTGCCGCTCATAATGCCGCCTAACCCTTCGGTCAACGCGACGTCCACCAGCTACGCGCCAGGGCCGCGAGGCACCCAGGCATATCATCTGCCTCGCGGCCCTGGCGCTCCGCTGGCGGCCGCGCGTTACCTCAAACGTTAGGCGCCACCATGCCGAGCTACGCGTGGGCTTGCCACGTCTGTCAAACCGCCAATCCGAGCGACCGGACAACATGCCAAGCGTGCGGGTTCCCGGCGACGGCACGAGGTCGAGACATCCTGAGGATGCGGCCAGCCGAAGCTCGGTCGAGTCCTGGCACGAGGCGACGGCCAGCCATATCTACATCATCAGCGTTCCTGGATGGCTTGGATGACCTGCCGCTCCCGCAACGTCTACTCGCGTACTTCATAGTGGGAATAGCCGGTATTTCGTTCGTGGCCTTCAAGGTAGCGCCGAGTTTCACGTGGTCCTTCGTTGCGTTGGCGCTAGCAATCGGCTCGATCATATTGGTCGGAATCCTGATTTCCAGGGGCGGCAGGCCCTCAAGTATGAAGAGTCCGACATCGCAGCAACGACATCGAATCAAGTGACGCCTAACCCTTCGGTCAACGCGACCCGCAACAGCAGGCGTCTTGGGGCGCGAAGCACCGCGGTCTATCATGTGCTTCGCGCCCCAAGCCTCCTGCTGTCGCGGGCGCGTTACCTCAAACGTTGGGCGTCACCTAACCACCTCCGAGCCAAGCATGCATCTTGATCCAATCGTTCGTCGCCGCTTTGCTGAGCTTCGAGTCAAGGCGGAGGCTGTCAGCGCTGCACGGTTCGTTGACTTTGTGTCGGACGGAAAGCCGTTCTACAAAGTGCAGTCAGGCCAGTACAAAGAGTGGGCGACCAGCGTCATGAATCTTTTGCAGCGAACATTCGGTGAAACGAGCGTTCACTACAAGAACTTCTCGGCGCACTACGCCTCTTTTGAAGGATGGATGTCGAACTACGAAGATTCGTTCGGAATCTTCGCCGCGGCACAAGAAGACTACGAAGGCGGGTATCTCTTCAATATCCGAACGCTAGCAAAGGCAGAAGTTCTTTCAGATGCCATCACTCAAGCGAAAGAGCTACTTGCTGCCGGGTTCAAAGATCCAGCATGCATCCTGGCCCGCGTAGCCCTTGAATCCGCGTTGAAAGACTTAGCAGGAAAGTTTTCGTTACCCGAAGGCAAGCTGGAACGAATGAATGCCGATCTATCGAAAGTCGGTGCGTACAACATGGCCAAGCAGAAGCAAATCACAGCTTAGAGATCGGCAACAAGGCAGCACATGGGGAATGGGCTACCTACACAGCGCAAGACGCATCAGCAATGGTGAGCGGAGTCGAGGCTCTCGTCGCAGATCTATGAGCGCACCAGTGACGCCCAACCCTTCAATCGAGAGGACGTGCCCCGGCACGCCTCTCATCTCAAACGTTAGGTGCCACGAGTGCCACAATCCCAGGGCATCAGCTTCATTTCCATCATGACTCATCGACCCATCATCTTTGCCCTACTGGCGCTTCTCAGCCTGGGCACTACCGCACAAACCGAAGCGCCGCCCAGCGCCGACGAAATCGCACTCGGGTGGCAGTTCTCCGACTGTTCGCACTATTTCCTATTCGCCGCAGAGGCCTCCAAGGCGGCAGGCAATGTGCTGGAAGCAGCGGCCCTGGGTCAACTGCAAACCGCAAGTCTTGCCGCCGCCGTCGCATTGGTCGGCGAAGATGCATTCAAAGCAGAGGTATTGCGGCGCACACAGGACTTTCTCAAGACGCTCAACACGCCGCCGCCCGAGGAAGCATTCAGCAAGACCGGTGCACGGTGCAGGAAACTAATGGAAACGCAACTCGAAGGTGCCTCTCCGAAGATCCAGGCTCTTGCGGCAAAGAAGGAGGCGGAGAAGCGTAAGTAGCCTGCTCTGCGCAACTCCAAGTGGCACCTAACCCTTCGGTCAACGCGACCCGCAACAGCAGGCGTCTTGGGGCGCGAGGCACCCAGGCCTATCATGTGCCTCGCGCCCCAAGCCTCCTGCTGCTGCGGGCGCGTTACCTCAAACGTTAGGGCGCACAATCAGCCCGCCCCACCATCCGCAACTCACTAAGGAGAGCACACTTGGATCTTGGCAAATTTGAATGGGCTCAGGTAATCGCAGTCTTGGCGCTTGTCATCGCGGCAACCAATGCGTACTTCACCTTCTTTCGAAAGGCACCGCTTCAGCCGCGTATCGGCGAAACGATTCTTCTACAGCTCGCCGAAGAAGATCGCTTGCGAGTAAAGCCGGAAGTGACTTTTCATAACCCAGGGGCCTCCCTGGCAATAGTGCATCGCCTTGAGTGGGAACTCCGTGACCTTGCGGATGGCTCAAGCCAGAACATGATCTGGGATGAGAATCTCACAACTACTTTTGTGGACGAAGGTGGCCAGCGCAGAACAGACACGCGATTTGAGAGCTTCCCTGGGACAATTTACGTCAGCAAGGGCGACGCCGTTATCAAGAGAATGCAGCTCTCAACGGCTCGAGCGATTCCACTGAAGGCTACGGACTATCTGCTCTCCCTGAAGATCCTCAGCGACGGCACCAGCAGCGACGCTGTCTCCATGAACATCAAGTTGCGACTGACGTCGGAAGACATATCCTTTCTTAAGGAAAATCAACTATCGCCTGAGAACACACGCAGACGGATACTTCGATTCAATCTAGACCAAGTCGCGAATGGTGGTTTCTATCTGCGAAAGAGATAGCTTCGTCCATTGAATCGAATGCAGTGCGCCCTAACCCTTCGGTCGAGGCGACAGCCTACAGCGTGGCACCGGGGCCGCGAGGCTCTCAGGTATATCATCCGCCTCGCGGCCCCGGCACCACGCTGTAGGCTGCGCCTCACCTCAAACGTTAGGCCGCACAGTCACCACCGCGCGGAGGCATCCATGGACGAATCGCAGTTCCTCCAAGTCTTCAAGCCGTACTACGAAGCCTTCGCTGAACACGATGAAGCTCACCGCATGCAACTCCTGCGCGAGGCAATGACACCGGAGGCGGAGATCTGGGGTCCCAAGCGCGTCTTCGCCGGATATGAGCAGATCTCCGAGAAGATTACTGGGTTCCACAACAACTGGCCTGGTTGCAGGCTCGTACTGGACACCGGACTCAACATCTTTCTGAACAGTGCGCGAGTCGGAGGTGCCATCGTTGGGCCAGATGGAAGTGTGCGCGCAAGAGGTGAGGCAGTGATCGAGCTGGCCGCAGATGGAAGGATTCAACGTGTCCTGCCCTTCTGGGAGCCGCTTCCCCCACTTCCCGCCTCATGGCCTGGCGCGCTTGCCGGACCGCCTCGGCAAGGCAGTGCGGCCTAACCCTTCGGTCAACGCGACGTCCACCAGCTACGCGCCAGGGCCGCGAGGCACCCAGGCATATCATGTGCCTCACGGCCCTGGCGCTCCGCTGGCGGCCGCGCGTTACCTCAAACGTTAGGCCTCACACTCCCCACCATGCAGTCGAAGTTCTTCGTCTTCTTCATGCTCTCTCTGCCGCTAACAGCCCAGGCACAGACCAAGCCTCGGTGCGATGGTGAACGGTTGAGTACAGCCGATGAAGGCTTTTGCCTCGCCACGGAGTATGACCAAGCATCAAAGCTTCTCAGCGGGAAGATACGACAACTTCTCGAACTCGCCGCATCCGCAGATACAGGATTCTCAGACCCCAAGTACGTGAAGGAACGACGAGCTGCATTTGTGCAGGCCATACGGGAATCTCAGAACTCCTGGCGCAGGCTGGTGGAAGCAGAGTGCTCGGTACTCGTGGTCGGTTCGTTCGGCATTGGGAACGGCGGCGAGAATGCTGCCGTCCAATGCAAGATTGATCGCACCTACGAGAGGATCGGTCACTTGAGCAAGACTGAGGCGTACAGATGGCTATGGCCGTGAGGCCTAACCCTTCGGTCAACGCGACGTCCACCAGCTACGCACCAGGGCCCGCGAGGCACCCAGGCATATCATGTGCCTCGCGGCCCTGGCGCTCCGCTGGCGGCCGCGCGTTACCTCAAACGTTAGGTGGCTCCAGGGAGTTCGCCGCACGCGTTGGCCTGGGTCAGTAGTCCGTCTACGAGCGCGCACCTGCCGATGCTCTGGAAGCCGAAGTCACCCGAACGTCGCTGTGCCCTGGCAGCAAACAAGAATCGAAGGTGGCCCGGGCAAGACCACCTCGAAGACGGCGGCTCTGGCAAAGATGATGATCGTCAGCGGTGCCACCGAAGACGGCGAGTTCATCGAAGTGGGCTGTCCGTCCTTCGGCGGCCAGCGGACGCCCTGAGCAACTCGTTGGCATCCCGATGCGGTCGCGCCCGCAGTCGGCGCATGGCCCTGGCAGATGACCCAACCCACGGCCCTGGCAATCCGCCGCGCGACGGTCACGCCTGACCCAAAGGCATGGGGCCGTTCTCTGCGCTGCCGGCTCTTCGGCAGTCGCTACGTATCCGTCCGGCCAAGTCATCTTGAATCAACCGTCGCGACTTGGAAGGATCGTGTCCACGTAGGGATAGGTGGACACGATGACAAGCGAGAGCGGGAAGACGCGGCGGCGCTACGGCGAGCAGTTCAAGGCGATGGTGCTGGCACAGTGCGACGAGCCTGGCATGTCGGTGGCGCAGGTGGCGATGTCGCACGGCATCAACGACAACGTCGTGCACCGCTGGCGACAACTGGCGCGCGGGAAGAACACCGCGCAGCGTGTCACGCCCGACTCGCAATCTACAGTCCTGCAGCATTCGGCGTTCGTGCCGTTGGCACTGCCGGCGCCTGATGCGCCGGAGGTGGAGACCGACGTCCGCCTGGAGATCAAGCGCGGTGCCGTGACGGTCGGCGTCGCCTGGCCGCAACCCGCACTGGGCGAGTTGGCCGGCTTCGTACGCGAGCTGCTGAAGTGATCCGGGTCGACGCGGTCTGGCTGGCGGTGCAGCCTCTGGACATGCGCCTGGGCACCGAAGCGGCGCTGGCCCGCGTGGTCGGCGTCTTCGGCGCTGCGCGTCCGAATCATGCCTATCTCTTCGCGAACCGGCGGGCCAACCGCATGAAGGTGCTGGTGCACGACGGCATCGGCGTGTGGCTGGCCGCCAGACGGCTCAATGCCGGCAAGTTCGTCTGGCCTGCCGACTGCGGCAGCACGCTGCAGCTGAGTCGCACGCAGTTTGACGCCTTGGTGCTGGGCCTGCCGTGGCAGCGCCTGGGCGAGGCCGGGATCATCCGCGTGATCTGATCTGAGGCCGTTGGCCAGGTCGGCTGCAATTGCCGGATCTGCCGATGCGCGCGGCGCACCGGTGCGGCACGATGGCTGTCCATGATCAGCGCGCAGCAACTGGACGCCCTGGACCCGCAGACGCGGCAGGCGATGCTGTCGCTGATGGCCGAGATCCGCGCCAAGGACGCCCTGATCGCGCAGCGCGAGCGCGAGGCTGCCTTCAAGCAGGCGCTGATCGACAAGCTAACTCACGAAATGGCGGTGCTGAAGCGGCTGAAGTTCGCCGCCACGAGCGAACGCTTCGCCGGCACCCTGGCGCCGGAGCAGAGGAGCCTGCTGGAGGAGACGCTGGACGCCGACCTGGCCGAGCTCGCTCGGGAGATCGAGCGCGAGCGCGGCAACACCGATGGCAAGGACAAGACTGAGAAGAAGACGCCCAAGCGCGCACCGCTGCCGCCGCACCTGCCGCGCCGCGACGTGGCGCACGAGCCGGTGGACACCAGCTGCGGCTGCGGGCAGCCTATGCAGCGCATCGGCGAGGACGTGGCCGAGAAGTTGGACTACCAGCCGGGCGTGTTCACCGTGGAGCGCCACGTGCGCGGCAAGTGGGTGTGCCGCTGCTGCGAGAAGCTGGTGCAGGCGCCGGTGCCGGCACACGTCATCGACAAGGGCATCCCGACGGCCGGACTGCTGGCGCACCTGCTGGTGGCCAAGTTCATGGACCACCTGCCGCTGTACCGGCAGGAATACATCTTCGAGCGCGCCGGCCACCTGATCGCCCGCTCAACGCCGGCCGCCTGGGTGGGCGAGTGCGGCGCTCAACTGCAGCCGCTGGTGCAGGCGCTGGCCGACGAACTGCGGCGCCACATGGTGCTGCACGCCGACGAGACGCCGGTGGCGATGCTCAAGCCGGTGAACCTGCGTGATGGCAAGACCCATCGCGCGTACATGTGGTCGTACTGCACGACGAGCGCGAACCCGACGAAGGCGGTGGTGTTCGAGTTCAGCGAGACACGCAGCGGCGAGAACGTGCGCGAGTTCCTGCGGCTGGACTCTCCGCAAGCCTGGCAGGGCACGCTGGTCACCGATGGCTTCAGTGGCTACACCGCCACAACGACCAAGGGCGTGACCTCGGCGCAGTGGCATGGCGCACGCACGTAGGAAGTTCAACGATCTGTGGGCCAACCACCGCAGCGAGGTCGGCCGCAAGGCACTGCGTTACCACCAGTGCCTGTTCCGGATCGAGCGCGAGATCGAGGACCTGCCCAGCGATGAGCGACGGCGGATACGGCAGCGCAAGTCACGTCGAGTGCTGTCCGTCTTCCACCGGTGGCTGCTCGCGCAGCGGCAGTTGGTGCCGACCGGATCGGCGACGATCAAGGCGATCGACTACAGCCTCAGGCGCTGGAAGGAGCTCACCCGCTTCATCGAGGACGGGGACGTGCCGATCTCGAACAACTGGGTGGAGAACCACATCAGGCCGATTGCCCTCGGAAGGGCGAACTGGCTGTTCACCGGCAGCCTGCGCGCGGGCAAGCGGGCCGCGGCGATCATGAGCCTGCTCCACTCGGCGCGCATCAACGGGCACGACCCCTACGCGTACTTCAAGGACGTGCTCGAGCGGCTGCCGACTCACCCGGCCAGCCGCATCGACGAGTTGCTGCCGCATCGCTGGTCGCCCTCTTGCTGACGAACGGCGCCGGCCGCGCGCTGGGCGTCAAGATGACTTGGCCGGACGGATACGTCGCTACCGCTCTGGCAGCAAGCGCTCTGGCACGCAGCCACCTAACCCTTCGGTCAACGCGACGTCCACCAGCTACGCACCAGGGCCGCGAGGCACCAAGGCATATCATCTGCCTCGCGGCCCTGGCGCTCCGCTGGCGGCCGCGCGTTACCTCAAACGTTAGGTGTCCGTCGAAGTGCGCCACTTGCGAAGGTCTCGTTCAGCCCGCCTTCGCCGGCGAGCACGATCGGGTGCACTCTGGAAGCGAAGACATCGTTCGCCGCGGCGCCCTGGCAGGAACACAAAGCCGATGGCCGCATGCGCAGTCCACCATGCGCCCTTCGGGCGTCTGCAGTTCGGGAACCGAAGGCCGGACTGCGGTTCACCAAGATCCGTCGCTTGTGTTGGCCGCTCATCTCGAAGTCCAGGAGTACCCGGGCTCTGGCAGCGCGCACATCTGCGCCGTTCAAGTCCTGCCCTGCGCATCATCGTCATCCGTCCCTCACGCATCGGTGCCCAAGACCCGCAGCCACCTAACCCGGAAATTTCACGCTACCCCCGTGAAAGCGAGGACGGCATTGCCCCTGGAATGCCCGTTTGTCGAGGTGCTGAATCTTGACGAAGGGCGGAGGCAATGCCGAATCCAGAATGTA
>NZ_JABRWJ010000027.1 GCF_013266755.1 Pseudaquabacterium terrae
CGCAACGTCACGCGCTCGATCTGATCAAGCAGATCCGGCCGTAGACAGAAACGCGAACCCAGATCTCACGCCAAGTGCCTGTGGCACAAGAACAAACTCGTTCGGCGGGTGCTGGAACTTCGGTCTAAAGCTCGTCGCGCTTGTCCATGGCCGCAATCAATGTGGCGAGTCGATTGAGCAATGCGGCATCGTTGCCCGGTTCGTCTTTATTGACTGGGCTAATCCGCAGACCTTCATTGTCGAAACGAGCGAGCGACAGGGCGTCAATCTCGGGTGAATCGGCAATCGTCTCGCGGAGCCTGAAGTGGGGCGCGACATTCAGGATGTCCGGACATCCTGAATGTCGCGCCCCAGTCGACAGCCCTCCCTCGGTGTAGAACCGTGGCGCGGCGTTGCCCATGAGGGCCGCAGGATGGGTTGCGAGGGCGGGGCCCTGTTCGGGTGTCAAACGCAGTGAAGTTGCCCCATTTGTGCCGGTAAAGTCGCCACAAGTGGTCCACTTTGGCTGCGATCAATCAAATCGTCCTTGCGTGACAGGGACTTAGAAGAGATTGAAGTAAAGATGACACTGGTCCCCAGCAGCGAGCTCATAGCGCTACGAGTTTGCAGGGTGGCTGACCGCGGCTGACCAGGCTACGGAGCACGAAGTGCCCGTGGTCGTGCATGGACTCCGCCAGGCATGACCAGAACCAAGCGGGCAGGCGCCAGGTCGTCGTCGAGCCAGCGCAGCACCTGCGCCACCGAGCCGGGGTAATGCGAGCTGTGGCAACGGACGGGATGTCGGCAAGCTAGGTCGCCAGCCCGAGTGATGGCAGCGCTCCGAAGTCGCAGCGGTGCGATGGACCGCCGGAGCGCGGCGACCGACGGGGCGACCCAGGTGGGGTTCCCGCGTGTGAAGCAGCGTTCGCGTCGGCGGACGTTGCCGCGGCGGCGGGGCGGTTTTTGCACGGCATCGCAAGAGTGGCGGATTTACTGCAAGATCACCGCGAGTGGCAAGTTCTATGGAATAGAAATTGAAGTGATGTTGCCACCGATGAAGCGGGGCTCCATAGGTGAAGTGGCGGAGCGAGGGTGGGGCAACTTCGCTGCGTTTGACACCGCCGTCGGGGGCTGCCCGCAAGACGCGAAGGAGCCGGTCATGAGCCGCGGCGCCATCCACACCTCGAGCCTTCACAAGGCGGACCGCATGTGGCTGCTACTCGGTGGCTGCATCGAGCCTCTTCGTCGCACGGGCGAAAGGCGCTACACCCACGACCTGTTCGACCATCCGCTTCGAGCGAACGGGCGCCGCGACGACGTCCCCGCAAAGCTGCTCAGTCGGCTCAAACAGCTGCTGAAGATGCGAGCGGCGAACGACAGTCATTGGACGGCCTAGATAGCCTAGGAGCCCCACGCGGGAGTTTCACCACCATCGCGCCCATCAGTGCCACGGCCACATGAGGCCGCATTCTCCAAATCCACTGTGCTTCGTCATCAGCGCGCCGTCCGCCTCTTCGGCCAGCGCGCACGTGCGGATGAGCCACTCGTCGCGCTTTCGTCGTGGAAAGAATCCCCCGCCCTCGCGAACGGTGATTCGCTACCTGAATGATTCCCGCAACAGGCGCGGCAAGGTAGGATCGGGTGCGGGCAGATGCCTTATTTACAGTTCCTGAGGGCGACAGATGTTTCTGACTCGACGATTCGACGAGATTGCCTTTCGACTCAGGATAGCGCTACTGCGATGGCGCTCAACAACAACGTCTTTGTGTGTAGGGGCAGTAATCGGTGCCGCAGTGAATGTCTTTACCGGAGACAGTGCAGTTAGCTTTCAGTTCATCATAGAGAGGATGACGAATCCTGAGCTCCCACTGTTCTATCTCCTATTCGGGGTTGTTATTCTGATACTAGTCGTGTGGCTCGGTGAGTGGGCTCTTTCCTACTATTGCAAACGGCGCAGATGGGAGCTGCTGCTGGCGGGCCTTGCACGCGAGCGCACGAGCCCGTCGATCACGCCATTTTCATCAAGCACCATTAGCTGGGGTGAGAATCTTACTCTCCAACTGTGTCCAGACTTCCCGCTGGGGTGGAAGATTGACGCGATCGAGCTCCGGTTTCTTATGGGTGGACACCCATTCGCCCTTCCTCGAGCCGACCAAACGCTATACAGCCAATTCCGCAAGGAGAGTAGGTCAAAACGGTGGTATCAGCGTGACATGGATTCCTGTCGACTTGCAAAGAACCCAGTCAGCTTTTCCGATTCACCCAGGTTGACTCTTGAAGTCCAGCAATGCAAATATTCCCAAGCGCAGTACACGAATCATAGGTTGGCCCCGGACCAGCATCGCAAGCAAGATGCTATCCGCTCGATACTGAGGGGCGACATCCCCTTCGCCAACGTATTCGTCATTCACGCCGTAATCATTTCGGACGACGACCAGCTTCTCGGAACCGAGGCGTCAATGAAAAAGGACTATTTTGGTGGCTGCTGGTCGTTCTCGATCGAGGAGCAACTCCGAGTGGATGATATGTCGGCTTCAGATGTCTATCAGCGTGTGGGCACTTGGATGAAAAGGGCGCTGCGTGAAGAGTTGGGTGTGGTTGAGCCCGATGACTACGTCATCGACAACATTCGTGTGCTGTCGGTCTTTATCGAAGGTCACAACTTGAACTGTGGACTCTGCTGCGTGGCGCGTCTTTCCATCGATGCTGCCATGTTGTCAGCGATTATTAGCGCAAAACCCCGCCAGGACTACGAATTCACTGACTATCGGTTCTTCAGCATTGACGAGGCTATCGAGATGCTGCGATACCCGACATTGCGTTTGCACCCCACATCAGAGTACAGATTGTTTCTTGCCCTCAGTTGGTTACTTACGCCGCCAAAGTTGGCTCGAAGGCTGTTTCGGCAAGAAGAAGCCTAGTTCCAGCCGTGCTGGACCGATACGTCCGGCAGGCAATTGCTCCCACTCCGACAGGGACGGCTTTCGTCGGCAATGGGGTCATTCCGTCAAAGGCGTACAGACCGCGACGTTTTGACATAACACCGGATGGGGCCGGCACGCCGGAACGTGCGGGCAAGGGAAGCTCCGAGCTGCGATAGCAGATGGCCACCAGGTCGCGGGCTCAAGCAGGCACCGGCGATGGCGAGTGCGTCCTTCCAGGCGGCGAAGCACGGTTCACCTGTTGGATTTCCACTGATTTCCATCGGACTTGGAAACATCCCGTCCCGTGGAAAGTGCCGGACATGCACGCGGTGCTGGGTGATCTTGCTGTGGCGTGGACTGAGCGCGCACGCTTCACGGGAAGTAGCTGAACATTGTCGGCACGCGGTGAGTCATGTAGAGAAAGTTGCCGGACCTCGCGTCGCGCGCGAAGTCATAGGTGCCCCAGCCCCACAGGCGGCCCTGCGTGTCAAGCGCCACCGCGCCTTGGCTCGAGGTCGTCACCTGCGCCATGCCGGTCGCGACCTGCACCGGTGCTGCCCGTGGTACCAGCGTTCCATCACCCACGACGCCGTGAAACTGCTGATTCGGGCCCCAGGACCAGGCGCTCCCGTCGGCCTTGAGCGCGACGACACGTTCATCGGACGCACTGACGCTCACGAAGCCCTGGCCGATCAGGGTCGGCGTGTGGCGATCGATGTTCGTGTCGTCGCCGACCAGGCCGTCGAGCGCGTTCCATCCCCATCCGTACAGCGCGCCCGATGAAGTGACCGCGTAGCTGCGATAACTCGCCGCCGCAATCGCCACCACGTGCTCCAGCACCCGCTGCGGCGTCACTTCCGCTACGACGATCACCGCCTTGCCATTGCCGAGCTGGCCGTAGGCGTTACGGCCCCAGGCCCACAGGCTGCCGTCGCGCTTGACCGCCAGCAGGTGGTCGGCGCCCGCGACGGCCTGCGTCCAGTCCGCGTCGTTGCCCAGCCGTGTCGGCGTCAGGAACTCGTGCGGCTCGAACTCGGTTGAGTTCCGAAGGATGTTGGGCCCCCACACCCACAAGCTTCCATCCAGCTTGACGCCGATCGTGGGTCCGCGGGAATACTCGGCGTGTGCTCCGTTCGCCACCTGCCGGAAGCCTTCGGCCACGCGCTTGGGTGCGCAGCGGTGCGACTTGCTGCCGTCGCCGACATTGATGCCCCAGGCCCAGACGCTGCCGTCGTCTTTCAGACCGACCAGCGTGCCCCTGCCGGTGATGCTCGTCCAGTTACCGCCCAGGCTGACGGGCACCGGACGGTCCACCGCGTCACCATCACCGATCTGGCAGTTGGCGCCGCTGCCCTTGGCGTAGAGGCGGCCATCGCGCAGGCGCACGTAGACCACGGTGCCACCGCTGTGGACTTGGGCCACGGCAGTGGCCGCACACGATGCAGGGTAGACGAGACAGGCGAAATCGCTGCGCTTGCCCACGTGCTGCAAGGCCCCGCCGCTCACCGGCCCGAGGATGTAGACATCGTCGCCAGCGACGCCGACGTAGTTGCCCGTCGTCGGGTAGTGGCGGTAGGTGTAGGGCGGCGACACCTGGTTTGCCTGCGGGCCGGGAAAATATTGCGCGTATGTGCGCTCGGCCCAGTCGAACAGGGCGGCCGCGTCGGGCACCGCGGGTGCGGGCGGTGGCAAGGCCAAGGCCCGCCGCTGGGAGGGAGGGCTGTCCGACGATGCGGGCCGATCGTCGCCGGCAGGCGGGGCACCGCCGCCGCAGGACGACAGTGCCAGCGCGCATGAGAGGACAGCGGCGCGGTGCCGAATGACTCGCCACAGGCATGCGTTCTTCATGACCACCACTCCCTGCGTTCACCCGGCACTTCCGGGCGTTCGCAGCCTAGGAGGGCCGCGTTACCGGGGGGTTACCCGGCGAGCGCGCGGTTCACCGCGTTGCGCCGCAGGAAGCTGTCGTGGAACGGCGCCGGCAGCTCGTGAACGGCGCGCTGCACCCAGTCGAGCGCTTGCGCGCGCACCTGCGCCGCTTGCGCGCTGCGACCGCCGGCCTGCAGCCCGCGCGCGATCAGCAGCCCGAGCTCGGGCCGGTAGAAGCCGGTCGGCGCGAGCAGCGTGCCGTCTGCGCACAGCGCTTCGGCGCGCAGCGCCGCCTGCTGCGCGTCGCCGGCGCGCAGCAGGGCGTCGATCGCCAGCGCCTGGGCGCCGATCGTGTGGCCCATCAGCTCGGCCGCGCGCGCTTCGGCGGCCACCGCCTCGCACAGCGCCAGCGCCGCCGCGGCTTCGAGGTGGCGGCTGCGTTCGAGCTGGATCGCCAGCCGCACGTCTGCGCGGTCGCCCGCGGCCAGCGTGGCCAGCGCCGCATCGAGCCCGGCCAGCGCGGGCCGCCCCTGCGCGTGCTGCGCCAGCGCGCGCAGGGCAACGCGGCGGCCGCTGATGAAGGGCGGCAGCCCGTCGTCACCATCGTCCTGCAACAGGCGCGTGGCGCGCGCCCACTGGCCGAGCTGCAGCCACAGCAGCGCGAGGTGGTTGCCGGCGTTGGCGGTCCACAGGCGGTTCGCGTCAGCTTCGAAAGCGGCGTGCGAGCGTTCGAGCCGCTCGATTGCTTCGGCGTAGCGCCCGACGTCGCGGCACATCGCGCCCAGCGTCATGTCGATGCCGCTGGCCAGCCCGGCCAGGCCGTCGTGCTGCTGGCGCAGCCGCAGGCCGCGCTCGGTGGCTTCGATGGCGGCGTCGGCGTCGCCCCAGAAGACGCGGTTGACGCCGAGGTTCGCGTACATAGTGGCCGCCGTGCCGACGTCCTCGTCCTGTAGCGCCAGGCGGATGCCGTGCTGCAGGTGCTCGAAGCCTTCGCGACGCCGGTTGCAGCGTTCGAGCACGGTGCCGAGCTCGCCGAGGAACTCGTAGCGCGGGCGCGCCGAGCGCAGCTGCGCCAGGCGCGGCAGGCCGCCAGCGAGCAGCGCCGCGGCGTCCGCCGGGCGGCCGAGGTTCAGCAGCGCCACCGCGAGCCGCCGCGCGCCGAGCAGCGCCGCGTCGGCATCGCCGGCCAGGCGCGCGATGGCCGCCGGCATGGCGGCGGCGACGGCATCGAACTCGCCAAAGACGATCTGCGCCTCGGCGAGCGCCAGCGCGCGTTGCGCCGCCTGCACCTCGTCGGCCGGTAGCGCCTGCAGGGCCTGCAGCGTCTCGCGCAGCTCGTCGCCGCCTGCGCACTGCACGAGCGCGCCGATGCGCTCGCAAAGCGCATCGAAGCGCTCGGCCTCGTGGCCGGCACGCGCAAAGGCGTCGGCAGCCGCTTGCAGCAGCTGCGCCTCCTCGCGCCGCCGCCCGGCGGTCAATGCACCGGCCGCGGCCAGGCGGAAGGCCACGGCCGCCTCGCGCCAGCGCCCGGCGCGGCGCCAGTGCTCGGCGGTGCGTGCGGCCGGCAGCGCGTGGGCCTCGGCGCAGGCGCCGATCTGCGCAAGCAGCTCGCGGGCGATCGGCTCCGGCACCGTGCGCAGGCAGGCCTCGCGCACCAGGTCGTGCGCGAAGCCGTCGCCAGCGACCACCTGCGCCTGCTCGAGCTCGCGCCAGGGGCCGGCCAGGTCCAGCGCATGACAACCCAGCACCTGCGCGGCCAACGCGATCGAGAAGTCGACGTCGGCCAGTGCCAGCAGCTGCGCCAGGCGCCGCGGCGCCGGGCCGAGTTGGTCCAGCCGGCGCTCGATCAGCGCACCCACCGGCAGCGGTAACGGCAGGTCCGCGGTGCCGCGCAGCTCACCCGCCGGGCCCAGGCTGGCGAGCACGGTCTGCAGCACGAACATCGGATTACCTCCGGTGTGGCGCAGCAGCGGCTGCGTCCAGTCGTCGGCCGCCAGCCCGGGCACGGCCAGCGACTGCAGCAGCGCATGCAGCGCCGGCGCAGGAAGCGGCTGGAGCCGGCACTCGCCGCCGGCCTGCACATCGCGCTCGGCGAGCCAGTGTTGCAGCACGGCGGGACGTTCGCCGGCGCGCACGGCCAGCAGCCACAGCGGCGCACCCGGGTGCTGGCACGCGGACAACACCGCCTCGAGCGACGCCTCGTCGGCGAACTGCAGGTCATCGAGCGCCAGCACGCGCAACCCGCCCGCGGCGGCATGCGCCACTGTGCGCCGGACGGCCGCATGCAGCCGGGCTGGCTGCAGCGGCGCCGCCGGGCTGCAGCCGAGCGCGGGCACCAGCCAGGCCAGCTCGTCGCGCAGCGCGCGATCGTCGGGAAGGCCGCAGGACGCGTGCAGCGCCTGCAGCAGGCGCGACAACAGCGCGTAGGGCACCGAGCGGTCGCCAGGCCGTGCATCCACCAGCACCCCCGGCCGGTGTGCCTGCACGTAGTCGGCGAGCAGGCGGCTCTTGCCGATGCCCGGCTCGCCGACCAGCAGCAGCGGGCGCTGCGCGGCGAGCGCTTCGTCGAGGTGCTGCCAGGCCGACTCGCGCCCGATCAGTCGGGGCGGACGCAGCAGCGCCAGCGGCGGCGGCGCCACGGGCGGTTGCGACGGCGGCGGGTCGCCGCGTTCGATCAGCTGCAATAGCGCGAGCGTCTCGTCGCTCGGCAACACGCCGAGCGACTCGTTCAGCAGGTGCCGGCAGCGCTCGAACGCGTCGAGCGCCGCGGCGCGGTCCGCGCGCAGGTAGTGCAGCCGCATGATGCGCCGGTGTGCATGCTCGGCCGCGGGCTCTTCCTCGAGAAGCCGCTCGGCGCTGACGAGTGCCGCGGCGATGCGGCCGTCGGCTTCCAGCTGCGCGGCCGCCGCGGCCAGCGAATCGCGGCGCACGACGCGCCAGCGTTCGCGGGCCGCGAACACCCACTCGGCGAGTCCGGGGCTGTCGGCATAGTCGAAGCTGCCCAGCAGCGCACCGCGGGGCCAGTCGACCGCCGCGGCCGATCCGGGCGGCGGCGTGATCGACAGGGCACCCAGGTCATGCTTGACGCCCGCGGCGAGCGTGAGCTGGCGCTGGCCCGCCACCACGTCGGCGCCGGACGCGCGCTTGAGCCGGAAGATGCGCTGGCGCAGGCTCAGGTTGGCGCGCCGCGGGTCCACATCCGGCCACAGCCACGCGGCGGCGCGTGCGCGGTCAGTCGAACCGTCGAGCACCAGCAGCGCGAGCAGCGCGGCATCGATGCGGTTCAGCTCGAGCAACACCACGCTGCCGCGCATCAGACGCGGCCGCCCCAGCAAGATCGCCTGCAGCGAACCGTCTGCGAACCCTGGTGCCGTCGTGTTCATCGCGCCCTCCGCTACAGTGGGCTGATCAGAGGTGCCGCTGCGGAAGGCGCCGGTCCATCGGCGCTGGACGGCGCCGAGGACCTGGCACGCTGGCCAAGTGCGGCAGAAGCCGCTCAGCGCCGAACCGTGCGACGCGGACCTTGGCTCGTCCGAGCATGCGAGCATTCTCACCGCGAGCGGCTCGTGGTCTCGTCTCGCGTCCGAGCGCGCGACAAGCGAAATCCATCGACCATACGAGGCGAGCCCAAGCGACGCGTTGGCACCGGGCAGGGGCCGGCGCGTCAGGCGCGCTTCGGCCCCGCGCCGTCTGCCCGTGCAACCTGGTCGACCCAGCTGCGCAGGTGCTCGTCCTCGAAGTCGTAGCGGCCCCGGGTCTCCCGCTTGGCGAGGATGCCCTTGGCCTCGAGCTGCGCGAGCGTGTTGTGCACCGACGCCGGCGCGACGGGCGCGGCCTGGCCGACGAAGGTGGCCAGGCGCTGCCGGCTCTCGTGCGAGAAGAGCTTCGCTCCCGCGGCCACCTCGAGCAGCAAGGCCCGCTGCAACGGCGTGCATTCGGCGTACTGCGCCTCGAACCCGATGTCGGTCCGGTTGCGCCTCCTGAAATCCTCCAGCGCCTCGCGAACATCGGCCTGCGGCACCTCCGTCACCATGAAGCGCGCGAAGTCGATCATCTCGCCCGGACGGTGCAGCAACTGCGAGAACGCCCAGTCCAGGTCGATGATCGGCACGTCGCGCTGCGAGATGGCCTTGATGCGCGCGGTGACAAAGGTGACGAAGCCGATCCCAAGCAGCGGGAAGTGGCTCTTCGTCGTTTCGTGTGGAACGGGCAACCGGCGTTCAGTGAGCGTACGCGCCTGAAGTACGCGGCATAGCCGCGGCGAACGGGGAGACCGGCAGATGCGTCAGCTTGCCCAGCCGCAG
>NZ_JABRWJ010000028.1 GCF_013266755.1 Pseudaquabacterium terrae
CCAGCACTGGCAGATGCTCGCCAAGGGCGCGATGCTCGACGACCTGCAGAGCCTGCAGCGCGGCATCACCGGCGCGGTGCTGGCCGCCGGCAGCAGCGATGCCGAGCCGGCCGCGCTGGTCGCCGCCTGGGTGGCCGACAACGCACGCGCGCTCGAGCGCGCCTCGCAGCTGATGACCGAGCTGCGCGCGGTAACGGTGCCGGATGCGGCGATGCTGTCGGTGGCGTTGCGCGAGCTGCGCGCGCTGGGCTGATCAGGCCCGACTCTCGCCGAAGGCGGGATCACGATGCTGGTGTCGAACAACCAGGATTCGGATGCCGCCGTCAACGGGCTTGTAGATCACCGAATACGGAAAGGTGCGCAACGGGTATACCCGCCGATCGTCATCGGTCGGGGTTCCGAACCCGGGGCAGTCGTGCCACGGGCACCCACGCTTCGCGTGTCAGTCGTGGCCTGCGGAACTTCAGCGACAATCGGCCCTTGTAACCTGTTGAATCGATGGAAGTTGCACGTCAGCGTCGGTTCCAATCTGCATTCCGGGCGACCGCTGGTCGCATACGTGCAAGACAACCGCGACTCTTGTGCATCGAAAGATGGAATACAGGAATTTGATACTGCCGTTGACGCGCATGAGCGGATGCCAATCGGCAAACGATCTGCACGAACAGTTCGGACGATCCGCCTTGACCTTGAAGTGCCGGTTCACCCGATTTAGCGGACACGCCGCCTTGGCGACAGACACGCGACAGACACGGTAGTGCGCACCGCCTTGCCTCGGCGTGCCCCACGCAGCCCGCATCAGCCGCTCGACGGTGCAGCGCGCCACGGCCGTACCTTCGCGCCGCAGTCAGACCCGGCAGCCATGGAAGACGTCTTGATGGTGAGCGGCGCGGCCATTCAACGCCGACCAGGCGACGATGGTTCTGCCCATGGCGCATGCCTTTTCGTACTCCGCGGATCCTTCGAATCGCAACGCCATCATGCGAAGGAAATTGGCCAAGGACCCGCTGACCTTCGCGTGTGGCCAGCTGGAGACTCCAGGCTGCGGCGAAGAGCGTTGTAGATGCCATGCTCCCGGGCATCGGAGGTCCCCGGATCGAAGCCTGTTGGCTCCATTCTCAATCGAAGGAGCCTCCTCAAAATCCGGGGCGGTTCATTGGCTCCATTCGGCACAAGACACGGCCTTGCTGCGAAGTCGCGCTATTGGGCGCTGGCCTGCAACTTATTCTGGGGCCTCGTCCCAGTGCTTGTCCACGAGAACCAAGTGCTGCTGCTCGATTTTCGCCAGGTCGTCCGGACTATTCAACTCCCGGCAGGTCCCAGCCCTTCCCGCGTGCATATGTCGCAGCGGCGCGAATTACCGTGGCGGGAACACCCTGGAACCCCCCGTTGGGTGTTGGCGTCATGCCGAGCCTTGTGCACAGCGCCTGCATTTCCGGCGAGATGACCAGGTCGATGGTGAACAGGTCCGCGCCCTTTGCAGCGGCAGCCGCCGCGCCGGCGGCCTGGTACATCAAGCCGACGCCCTTCCCGCGCATGCCAGCAGGCAGTTCGATGTTCTCGTAGCCGAACGTCGTCCGGCCCCATGAGCCGGGTTGGAGCGCGTCCGCCACATCGTGTGGCGCAATTCGTTCGCGCCGTCCGGCCCGTCCAGCCGGAGCCGAAAGGTCGCGGCGCCCTGGTTTCCGGACTCGCCGAAGGTCCTGGCAATCGACAAATGTCCGTGCTCGGGATGCTGAAGGCGCGCCATGGGCTGCGCGATTGACGCGCCGAACGCCCTCTGGAACGCTATTAAAGGCTTCAGCGGCGCCCGCACGTCGAGGATCTTGCCGTTCGACTTCATAAGGTCCAGTGTCGCCACCGTGCCGCTTGCCGTGGTGGCCGTGTGCCTGGACCAGCCGTGGGGCAGGTTCTGGACCCTCGGTCTTGCCTTGGTTCCGGGATTGGCGACGAACTCGATGAATTCTCTCAACTTGTCCTGCTTGGTCCGTGTGCCAGCGAAGTTGGCCAGCTTGTGCCCCAAGCGCTGCGGCAGGCCCTCGGCTGCCTCGTAGCCGAATGCCTTGCGCTCCTGCAGGATCTCGTTGCGCCTGGTGCGGTTGCCGTAAGAGGCGCCATTCGGCCGAGTAGTCGAGACTCGTCGGGATCTTGGCCATCGCGGCACCCTCCCCGGCGTCACGCCAGCATCAGCTGCCAGCTCACGCCGAACTTGTCCTGAACCCAGGCGAAACTGCCGTCGGTGGCCTCGGGCGCCACGTACGTCGCGCCGCCCTCCTTCAGCTTCGACAGCATCAGCTCGAACTGCGGCTTGTCGTCGCATAGCAGCATCATCGAGCTGGCCGGCGTGAAACTGAGGCCCGGCATGTCCATGCACACCACGCGCACGCCGTCGGCCGCCTCGAAGGCAGCCCGCTTCACGTGGCCCAGCTTGCCGCCCTCGTTCATTCCGTAGCGCTCCACGCCGACCATGCGCGCATTCGGAAGGAAAGAGATGTAGAACTTCATGGCCTGTTCGGCCTTGCCGTCAAAAGTCAGAACGGTGCGGAGTTTCATTGCGGTTCTCGCTTCAGGAAGAGTTGGTGGATTTCACTTTCGAGCTGCACGAGTTGCTCAACGCTCCACTCGATGCGGCGCAGGTATTGCCACTGCCCCGGGCCCACTTGCCGCCAAGCGGCGCCGTGGGCCGCGACGGCGGCAATCTGGCGGGCGGGAATGCCCATGAACGGATTCGGCGCTGGCGGCGCGTCGGTGTGTTCCACCTGCACCAGCACGAAGGCATCGGGACCCCGGCCGTCGCGCGTGTCGCCACTGATGCGGTGCACGCACTGCCAGGCGTCGAGCTCGCTCAGGCCGAGGGCCATCAGGGCATCGACCTGGCTGCGCTTCATGGCCGCCCCCCGGCTCGCGGACCGGCGCCCAGCGCGGCCATGATCTTTTGCACGTAGTCCCGCGTTTCCGCATACGGCGGAATCGCATAGCCCCAGCGCGTCACGGCGTTCTCGCCCGCGTTGTAGGCGGCCAGCACGAGGTCGAGCCTGCCGTCGAACATGTCGCTCAGGTCGCGCAGATAGCGCGTGCCGACCTCGATGTTGATCGCCGGCTCCATCAGGCGGCTCTCGGTCGTGACGCCGTAGCGCGCGCCCGTCGCGGGCATGATCTGCATCAAGCCCAGCGCGCCCTTGGGCGAGCGTGCGTGCGATTGAAAGCGCGATTCGGTGTACATCAGCGCGGTCACGACGTCGGGATCGAGCTGCTGACGATGGCTGGCCTCGCGGATCAGCACCGACAACTCCGCCGGCGCGATCGGCATGCGCGGCCCCCCACGCGTGCGGCCCCTGTCGGCGCCGAGACTCAAGCGCACCTCCGGCATCAGCGGCGGCAGCACCGGCGGCAGCGGCATCAGTTGCGGCGCGGCCTCCGCTGCCACCATGGCACGGCACACGACGGAACGGTCACCCATGAGCTCGATGTTGCGCGCCACCACGCGCACCTGGCCATCGCCGAAGGTGCAGGCATAGCGCAGCACCGGATCGGCGGCGAACGCCGCGGCCGCGCCCTGCACGATCAGCAGCGCGCACGCGGCGTTGCGCCAATCGCGCCATCCACGCCAGAGGTTGCAGTTCATGTGCTTGAGCATGCCGGCCACTGTGCACGCGCACGGCGCCTTGCGATTGCCGCGGTGCGAAGCGGTGACCCGGTGAACGAAGAGTTCGCTTCGCCGTGCCCGGCTTCGCACCTGGGCATATCCGGACGGCGCGCGCTCGGTAAGGTTCGGCCCATCAACTGACCAGGACGACGCCGATGTCGATTTCGCCCACTTCCGGCCCAAGCGGCCCCAAGGCCTCGGGGAGCCCCAGCGAGGCGGAGGACCCGAGCAAGAAGATGCAGGACATGGCGAAGGACTTCTACGCGAAGTTGAAGGAACCCGACGAGGAAGAGCCGGAAGAAGGTGAGCCGGATTGATCACATCGCGAGACCACGAAGCCATGACCTCCCACAGCATTTCGAATCCGCTCCACTCGGCCGCCTTCCGCAGCGCGCTTGTCGCGCTGGTCTTGACCGCCTTCGGCGCGGCGGCCCACGGCGGGCCTGCATCCTTTCGCGAGGCGCAGGACACGCCGCCATCGTCGGCCCCTGCCGGCCGCGCCAGCATCGTCAAGCGCGCGCCTGCGGCCGAAACCGCGGCGCTGCTGCCGACCGAGCCCTCGCGCGGCAATGAGCAGGTGTGGGCCACCGCGCGCTTCACCTACCGCGCCGACGGCAAGCGCCTCGGCGAGGTGCTGCAGGACTTCGCATCCAGCCAGGGCCTGCCCGCCATCATCGGCGAGGGCGTCGACGGCGTCGTGCATGCCACCTTCGACAGCACGCCGCAGGCCTTCCTGAACGCCATCGGCAAGGCCTACGGCGTGGTCTGGTACCACGACGGCACGACGCTGTACTTCTACCCGTCCAAGGCGATGACGAGCCGCCTGTTCCGGCTCAAGGGTTTCACGCGGGCCCAGGTGCAGGACGTGCTCACCACGCTGCGCCTCGGTGACAGCCGCTATCCGCTGCGCTTCAACGAGCGCGAGAACACGCTGCTGGTGTACGGCCCGCCCCGCCACCTCGACGTGGTCAGCGCCGCCATCGAATCGCTGGACGCCGGCGCGAGCGAAAGCAATCGCCGCAGCGTGCGCGTGTTCCAGCTGCGCTATGCATCGGCGGCCGACCGGCAGCTGGGCGAGACCTTCATGCCCGGCGTGGCGAGCATGTTGCGCTCGCTGTACGGCAGCGGCGCCTCGCAAGGCGGGGAGTCGCAAGGCGCGGGGCGCCCGGGCGCGGCCGGCCTTTCCCACAAGATGCAGACGATGCGCAACACCTACGGCAGCGCCAAGCTCGCGCCGGAGATGGACCAGCGTGCCACCGATCCCGTGTCAGGCTCGACGCCCGAGCGCTCGAGCACCGGCGTCGCGCCGCGCGGCGTGCGCAGCCCGGTGAACTTCGAGGAAGACACGCCGACGTTCGAGGCCGACGAAGGAACGAACTCGGTGATCGTGAACGGCCGGCTGCACCGCATGGCCGAGTACGACTACCTGATCCGGCGCCTCGACATGCGGCCCACGATGGTGGAGCTGGAGGCGATGATCATCGACGTCAGCAGCGACAGCCTGGACAAGCTGGGGATCAGCTGGTCGGCGATGAGCGGCGGCGGCAAGAGCCTGTCGATCACTTCGCCCGGCGGCACGCTGTCGGCGTCGCAGGTTGCCGTTCCCGGAAGCTTCGCCATCAGCGCGCTGTGGACCAACGCCGGGCGCCAGTTGCTGGCGAACATCGAAGCCCTGGCCTCGAGCGGCCAGGCCCGCATCGTGGCCAAGCCCAAGGTCGTCGGCGTGGCCAACCGCCCGGCCGTGATGCAGGAAAAGCGCAGGGCGGCCGTCCGCGTGGCGGCCAACCTCGATGCGAAGCTGTACACCGTGGAGGCCGGCACGCTGCTGCAGGTGACCCCGCAGGTGACCAGCCTCACGGGGACGCCCCAGATCAAGTTGTCCGTCTACATCGAGGATGGCAACTTCGAGACGCAGGCGGTCGACAGTATCCCGGTGGTCAAGCGCACCGAGATCCGCACCGAAGCGCACGTCGTCGAGGGCGAGAGCCTTCTGATCGGCGGCATCAGCATCGAAGGCCAGTCCTCGCAGATCAACGGCGTGCCGGGGCTGTCGAAGCTCCCCGGCATCGGCGCCCTGTTCCGCTGGGAGGGCACGCGCGGCACGCGCAGCGAACGGCTGTTCCTCATCACGCCCAAGATCGTGCGCAACATCGACGAGCTGCCGACGCTGCCCACCAACGAAGCGGATCCGGCGGAGACGCCGGCCATGCCGGAACAGGACTCCGGCCGCCGCGGCAGCGGCGGCGCCGTTCGGCCCGCACTGCCGGCGCCGTCGAGCCCCGATGAGCACCTGCGCGGCGCCGCAGGCCACCCGAACTGACTCGGACGCGGCACTTCGTTCACGCATCATGAAGCTGCTTCGCATCCTGACCGGTCTGCACGCGGGCGCGCAATTGCTCCTTGACAACGGTATGTACATCGTCGGCAACCAGGCCGGCGTCGACGTACACATCACCGACTGGAAGCACGCGCCCATCCGTCTGACCGTCGAAGAAGGACAGGCCGTGGCGATCGCCTCGCTCGGCGCCGACGAATCAGCCAACCTCGAAATGCCTGCGCTGCAGGACCTGATGGCCCGGCGCTTCAAGGAAGTGGTGCTGTGCGTCGGGCCCGCGGACGACGACTGGCCGAGCGACATCAGGCTGCTGGAGAAGCTCGTGCGCCCCGAGGCGCGGCCGAGCAAGCCCGAGCCCAAGCCCCAACGCAGCGTGCTTCCCGCCGCGGGCAGGCAGAAGATGATGATCTACGCCGGGGCGGCACTCAGCGTCGCATTGTTGTCGGGCTTCGGAATGATCGTCAGCCGCAACAACGCGCATGCAAGCCAGGTGAGCCAGCCCGTGCTCCAGCAGGTGCAGCGCGCGGTTCAGGGCGTCGGCGCGCCCGGCATCATGGTCAGGGCATCGGAAGACCGCGTGCTCGTCGAAGGCCTGGTGGCGGACGATGGCCTGGCCTCGCGGCTGCGCGCAGCGCTGCGGCCCTTCCCGCCCGCACTCGTGGTGCAGCGCTTCGCGAGCGGAGAGACACTCGCGCAGTCGATCACCGACGCGCTCGCCACGCCGGGCGTATCCGTGCGCTACCGCGGCGATGGCTTGTTCCTCGTCGACGGGCGCTCGCAGGATCTCGATCGCCTGCGCGCCGATGCGCGCCGCGTCGCCGCCGACCTGGGTCCGCTGATTCAGCGCATCGAGTTCGCAGTAGCGGAAATGCCCGCGCCCGAGCGCATTCCGATGAGCTCGATGCTGGCCTCCGAAGACCTGCGTTACGTGCAGACGCGTGACGGCACCAAGCACCTCTTTCTCAAACAACCGGTCGTCGCACCGGAAAGCGCGGCCGGCGCGATTGCCCGGTGACAACTCGTTCCCATCCCAAGGAGATCACATGGAGAACACCATCAACAACACGATCTTCGGCGACCTCGCCCAGATCGAGAAGACATTGTCCGAAGACACGATCGGCGAGCGTGCGCGCGCGATGATCAGCTACTTCGAAGAGGTCAGCAAGAACAGCGAGAAGATGCTGTCGCAGCCGATCGCCGAGAACGAGCGCCGCCTCGTGACGCAGCTGATCGAGGGCTTCCGGGCTTCCCAGCGCATCATCCGCCACGTGTGGGAAACGCTGCATTCGGCGTCCCTGCCGGCGTGACGAGCGACAGGAGCCGTCTCCCATGATTCCGCGCACGCAAGTCTTCAGCGGCAGTATCGGCCGCAGTGATGTCAATACCAATAAGCCGGGTCCCGCCAACTACCCGCGGGTCTATCACAACCTCATGGTCGTGGGCCTGCTCGCATCGATCTACCGCAAGCACGAGGACGCCGACATCGTGAACAACGCGGTGGAAGCCACGCTCAAGGACACGTCCCAGTTCCGGGTATTCCGCGCGCTCGCCCAGGGCATCGGCGGCGACCCCGCGCTGGCCAACCAGCTGCTGTCCGGCGCGCTCGAGAAGAACCCGGACGACGACGCCGCGAAGGTCACCTTCGCAGTGGCGATGCTGCTCGGCGGCGATCCGGAATGGAAGTCCGTCATCGACAGGGTGCTGGCGCTCAGCACCGACCAGGTCGCACGCGAAGCCGCAGTGGGCGTGCTGACCTACCTCAAGACCATCGTGCGGCACTGACGCGCCCCGGCCAAGCGAAACCCGCAACACGCCACCCGCGGCACACGGAGATTCAACATGAACCAATCCGAAGCGACCGTCGAGCTCGCCTACTCCTACGGGCAGGCGAGCGCCCTGGGAATGTCCGAAGCATCCAAGCCACCGGGCGCCGACGAGCACCCCCTCGTCCGGTCCGTTTCAGTCATCGGACTGCTCGGTTGCGTCTACAAGCAGCGGGAGGACGCCGCGGCGGCCTGCGACGCTGTCGAGCGCATGCTGCGCGACCCCTTGCAGTTCCGCATCCAGCGCTCGCTGGCGCAGTCCTTGGGCGGCGATTGCCAGTACGCGATCGACACGATCAACAAGCACCTCGAAACCCACCCCGATGACGACGGCGCCAAGGTCATTCTC
>NZ_JABRWJ010000029.1 GCF_013266755.1 Pseudaquabacterium terrae
GCCGGGACTGCCGTTGGGGGTGTGGACGTTGCCCTCGCTCTGCGTGGTCAGGTTCGGCGGCATGTGCGGCATGTGGTCGCAATGCTGCTTGTGCTCGTGGAAATGCTTGTGCTGGTCGTTCTTGAGCAGAGACGGAATCAGCAGCATCGGCGAGAAGAGCAACGCCGGGTTGTTCGAGATGTCGTTGGCGACGTTATTGAAGCCCATTTTGAAGTCCTGTTTCAGTGGTTGACGAAGAGTTGGTCCAGCGCGAGACGAGCGCCCTTTGAATCATTTCGTGCGGTCTTCACCCGACCCGCACAATCGGTTCGTAGTCGTCTTTGGGGGGCGGCGGCGAGGCGCTAGTCGGCGGGTTGGCCTGCCAGTATTCGAGTTCCCTGGCGAGGTCGTCTTTACTGCCGACGATATCCCTGCCGTCCTGGGTCTTCCAGGTGTAGTTGCCGCCCACGTTGGCCGTGTACTTGAACTTGCCGTCGCCGATATTGACCTCGTGTATGTTGATGCCGAACTGGTCGTACTCGTTGATCTTGATGGGCTCGGCTTTGGGCTTGGGCGCCGTTTCCGGTGTCTTGTTCTCCGTGCTGGGCGGGTTGTTCTTCCAGTATTCCTTCTCGGCATCGAGCTGTTCCTTGCCGCCGGTGATTTCGTCGCCGCTCTGGTTCTTCCAGGTGTAATCGCCCTTCTCGTTGACCGTGTACTGGAAGCCGTTCTCGCCGTCGTACTTGTTGTTTCCGTTCGGGTCGTACGTGTAGGGGTCGTGCGGCGTGGTCTTCGGATTGTTCGTCCAGTAGTCGATTTCCTTGTCGAGCTCACCCTTCGAGCCGGTCGTGGTCTCGCCGCTCGGGTCGGTCCAGGTGTAGTCGCCCTTGTCGTTGGCGGTGTACTTGAGCTTGTCGCTTCCGATGCTGACGTCGTAGGTGTTGTTGCCGCCCGCTTGGTAGTCCTGGATATAGGTGTTCTTGATGGGGTCGGAGGATTCGGGCGCCTTGACCGTGCTTGGCGGGTTGTTCTTCCAGTAGTCCTTCTCGATCTCGAGCTCTTCCTTGCAGCCGGTGATGTCCCTGCCGTCCTGGGTCTTCCAGCTGTAGTCGCCCTTCTCGTTGACCGTGTACTCGAAGCCGTTGTCGCCCTTGTGCGTGTTGTTGCCGCTGGCGTCGTACTTGTAGGGATCGGCTTCGGGCGTCTTGGTTTCTTCCGGCGTCTTGGTTTCCGGCGTCTTGTTCACCGGGTTGTTCTTCCAGTAGTCGATTTCCTCGTTGAGCTTCGACCGGTCGCCGGTGATCCACCTTCCGTCCTGGGTCTTGAAGTTGTAGTCACCCTCGGCGTTGCACTTGTACTCCACGCCCGAAGCGTCGGTGAAGGTGTTGGTGCGGCCGTTGTTGCTGTATTCGAACTTGCCTTCACCGCTGTAGTACTTGACTTCTTCCTCGAGCTTGGCCTTGTCGACGTTGTAGTCGGACCTGCCGCCCGGATCGGTCATGTCGTACGAGCCGTCTTTCTTGACCGTCCACGTCACGCCGGAATCCGGATCGGTGTGCCGGTTGTTGCCCTTCGGATCGTAGGTATACGGATCCGTCCGCCGGTTGGTGTTGTTGGTGGTGGGCGTGTTGTCCTTGTTGTCGGTTTTGCAGACCGGCTTGTTCTTGTTGTTGTCGTTCGAGTACGGCGGGGTGTTGTAGTTGTTGGGCGGGGTGTTGTAGCTGTTGGGCGGGGTGCCGTTCTTGTTCGGCGTGTTGTTGGTGTTGTTCGGCGGCGTGTTGTAGTTGCTGGGCGGAGTGCTGTAGTTGCTCGGCGGAGTGCTGTAGTTGTTCGGCGAGCTGCTCGGGCCGCCGCTGCCCACATCGTTGAGGTTCTGGTTGTACCCCTCGAACATCTTGCTCAGCTGGGTGAAGAAGTCGCCCAGGTCGCCGATACCGCCGCTGCTGTTCGGCCCGCTGGTGCTGCTGGGGCCGCCGGTGGGGCTGCCGCCGCCGTACGGGCTGCCGCCGCCGTACGGGCTGCCGCCCCCATATGGGCTGCCGCCGCCGAAGGGGCTGCCGCCACCCATGTCGTTCATCTGCTGCATCAGCGGCATCAGCGACTGCATCAGCTGCATGACCATCTGCATCAGACCCTGGATCTGCTGCGCGGGGTTGCCGGACCCGCCGAGGCCACTGGGGCCGCCGAATGGCGTGCTGCCGCCCGGGCCGCCCAACTGCTGCGGGTCGGTGCCGTTGCCGAAGTAGCTGTTGGCGCCGGTGCCCAGGTTGCCGTTGATCATGTCGCGCAGGTTCTGGAACGCTCCAGTGCTCTGCGGGTTGTTGCCGCCGGTGCCCATGCTGTTTTGCAGCAGGTCCAGCATCAGGTTCTGCATCAGCTTCTGGATCTGCTGCACGCCATTGACGTTCGAGATCGGGTTCATCACTGCCTTTGGTGCTTCGTGTCTTGAAAGGCGTCAGGCCAGTGACTTGATGGCTTCGCCGAGGGCTTTGAACATCTTGGCCAGCGCCTCGTTCATCTTGATCATCATCTGGATCATGCCCATCTCGGTCTGGAACTTCATCTGCGTTGCAGCGGTCTGCTGCATCTGCATCATCTGTGCCGCTGACGTCTGATCAGCCTGGTTGGCCGCACCCTGGCCCATGGCGACGCCCTGCTGGAGAAATTGGCCTGTACCGACGGTGTTCATTTCAATTCCTCTGTGGATGGTTAGAACGTCTTCAGATAACCGACGAACTGCATGGCCGCCATGCGGGCATCGTGGTCGGTGCTGGATGCGATGATGCTTTTGAAGATCGGCACCCACCCCAGGTCGTTGCCCATCATCATCGACACGCCGAGAATGACCTTGGCGCCGTCGTCATCGGGGTGGGTTTCGAGGTGCTTGTTGATCGTGTCGATCGCGTACTGGCAATCGCCGCCCAAGGACTGCGCCAGCGAGCGCTGGATGCGGAACTGCAAAGGGTCGCGCAGCATGCGCTCGACAGCGTCGCAGGCCGCCGCGGCATCCTCCCGCTGCTTGTAGACGCAACCGAGCAGTCCGATGACTGAAACGGACCGGACGAGGGGGTGCTCGTCGGCGCCCGGTGGCTTGGATGCCTCGGACATTCCCAGGGCGCTCGTCTGCCCGTAGGAGTAGGCGAGCTCGACGGTCGCTTCGGATGGGTTCATGTCGATTCTCCGTGTGGCGCAGCTGGCAAACAGCAGCTGGTTGGCCTCGTCACGCCGGCAGGGACGCCGAATGCAGCGTTTCCCACACGTGGCGGATGATGCGCTGGGAAGCCCGGAAGCCCTCGATCAGCTGCGTCACGAGGCGGCGCTCGTTCTCGGCGATCGGCTGCGACAGCATCTTCTCGCTGTTCTTGCTGACCTCTTCGAAGTAGCTGATCATGGCGCGCGCACGCTCGCCGATCGTGTCTTCGGACAATGTCTTCTCGATCTGGGCGATGTCGCCGAAGATCGTGTTGTCGATGGTGTTGTCCATGTGAGTCTCCTTGGGAATGCGAAGGCAAATACCGTTGTCCGAGAGTAATTGCGCGCCCCGCATGCAGACCGGTCAGGATGCGAAGCAGCTTGATGGTGTGCGAACCAAGGTGCAGCGGAAATCAAGTGCGGTGCGTCAGTTCGGGACTTCGCCCGAGCCCATCCCGGTGGATCAGGTGAACCTGCGCTGCAACTCGATCGCATCGATCGGTTCCTGCCCCAGTTCGGAGCTCGGCCGCAGCATGAGGATCTGGTCCTGCTTGGCCAGCCCATAGCTCACCCGCTTCAAAGCCTCATGGTCGCCTTTTTCCGGCATCGCGGCATGCATCACGGCGATCACGTGGAAGTTGCGGGACAGCTTTTCGTGCAGATAGGGCAGGTGGACTCTGCCCGTGGAAACGACCGTGACGCTTGCTTCCCGGGCTTCTCGCGCAATGTTTTCAACCATCGCCGCTTCCCGCGCGTCCTGGCTGCTGGCCGACGCGTGCAGCGTATCCATGCCCTCGATGTCGAAGCCCTTTTCCAAGGCGTAAGTGCAATTCGTGAGGGCACGGGCGAGGGACGGATGCACGGGCATGTCCGTCGTCGTAAAGCCGGTGCCGGCCGCCTCTGCGGCCTGGAATGCAGCGCGGCGCTCCTCAGCCTCGTCTCGCTGGAAGCGAGCGACCCGCCGCGGAGTCAATTCGGCAAGGTACTTTTTTTGGGAGTGGGGTTCCAACAGGTGCAGCGTTGACATTGCCCCGGTGACGGCCAGGTCTTCGTCGTGCATTTCGGCCAGCGCGATGATGACTGGTTTGTCGGCAGGTGCAGACGCCATCTCTTTGCGAATATGCTGGCGGATCAGATTGGACGCCTCGACGTGGGTGCCGACTTCCGGCAGGCGATCCAGCGCAGATTGAAGCGACTTGACGGTGAGGTATTTGTCATAGGGTGTGGCCACCTTCACTTCCACCAGCGGCTTGTTGCGCTTCATCTCGCGCAGCGAAAGCAGGTAAGGATTGCCCCGGTACTTCTGATAGAAAACTTCCTTGTCGGTGGGGTTCTGCATCCGGTCTGCCTCGGAACGGTGGCAGCGAACGATCAATCCGCCCGGGATCCTGAGTGGCATGTGCTGTCCCTGTGGTCAAGTTTGAGAGGAGGGTGTTCCGCAACCATCGTCGGCCTACTCCTCGTCATGCTCCAGCTCGTCGTACCCGTCTTCGCCGTGCTCCGTGGCGCCGTCGCCGCCGTCCTCGTGGTCTGGATCGCGGTGCTCTTCTTCGCCGTACTCGTCGTCGTGGTCCTCGTGACCCTCGTCGGCGTCCTGCGCAGAGTCCGTGTGCTCTTCAGCCTGCTGCTGCTGCAAGTGCTCGAGCTCTTCGGAAACGTGTCGGCCGCTCTCGTTCACCTGCGGCTCGGCGTCGGAGGAGGCCACGGCGGCGCGCACCGCGCGGGCCATTGCCGTGCGCAGCCCGTCGAGCTGCGTCTCCAGGCTGGCGTCGAGCATGCCCAGTTCCGACTCGAAGATGCAGCTGCCGGCCTTCAGCGTCGGGTCCGCCACCACGTTCACCTGCAGGCCGGCGTCGTGCGTGTCGCCCAGCAAGGCGAGCGTCTCGCTGGCCTGGTCGAAGTCGACCGGGCTGACGCGCAATGTGAGCGTCGTGGCGCCTTTGGTGAGCGAGCGCACGTTCTTCAGCGCGCGCTGGTAGAGCGCGGCGCGCGATTCGGTATTGACGATGCGCTCGACCGCGCTGGTGACGATCTCGGCCAGCTTGCCGTGCAGTGTGCCGAGCGACTGCGAACGCTCGATCGCGTCTCTCGCCTGCTTGTCATGCCACTCCATCACGGACTTGCGCATGCCCTCGCGGTAGCCGCGCGCGCGCTCGGCCTCGATCTCCTGCTGCGCCTCGCGGCGCAAGCGCTGCACTTTGGCCTCGGCTTGCTCGAGGACCTCGCGCGCCTGCTCTTGCGCCTGCTGCAGCATCGTTTCGGCACGGCGCGTGAGCTCGGCCTGCGCATCCTGCGCCGCCATCGCCATTTCCAGCTCGCCGGCCTTCAGGATGCCGTGGGGCGCGGCCAGGCCGCGGCCGTGGCCTTCGGCGTGCACGAAAATCAGCATGACCACTCCAGTGAGAGATCGTTCATGATGCCCACCGCCGGCGCGGCGCGCAGGTCGGCCGGCGGCAACTGCGCACGGCGCACGTCGAGCAGGTCGGGCGGCAGCGACAGCCGCACGATGCGGCGCAGCGCCTGGTCGCCTTGCGCGAGCAAGCCTGCCCAGTCGTAGTAGCCCTGGCAGCTCCAGTGCATCGGGGTCCAGCGCATGGTGTGCTCGGGCGGCGCGCGGCCGTTCTGGCCGACCGACACCAGCGCATCGAATGCGTCGCCCAGCATGCTTCGCAGCCCCGCACGGGTGCGACCGTCGACGCAGCAGCGCAACACGCCCGGCCGGCGCGCGAGCGCCAGCATGCACAGCTGGCGCAGCAGCGTCTCGCGCGGCAGCAGCGCCACGCGCGCATCCCGGTCACTCAGCCGGTCCAGCGGGGGCAGCGGCGCCACGTGCTGCTCGAACAGCCGTGCCGCGACACGTCTCCTGGCGGGCCCCGTCGGCAGCTGTGCCAGCCAGGCCGCCCACGGCGCACGTGCGGGGTCATGCAAGTGCTGCGGCAGCTGCTCCAGCTTGCACTCGAGGCCGCGCGCCCAGGCGGCCAGCGCGGCCGGGTCGTGTTCCATGCGAAGCGCCTCTCATTCGACCACCGGATCGGCCGCGGCGGCGGCCGGCTGCAGCGGCCTTGGCAGGAAGCGCGCGAGCTTCGCCGGCACCCAGTTCGGCCGCAGCAGCACCACCGTGAGGGCGCTTGCCAGCAGAAGGAAGGGCAGTTGGGCCGGCATGAGCCACCAGCCCGAGATGCCGCGCGGCGGCGGTGCCTGCACCGATGCGTTCGCGTTGCCGCCGGGCACCAGCGTGACCGTGACGTTGTCGTAGGTGAGGCCTTCGACGCTGCGCGACACCAGGTTCTTGATGTTCGGCGTCAGCGAATTGACGGTGGCATCCCAGCGGTACTTGACGAACACCGATGCGCTGGAGGGCTTGACCACGGTGGCCATCGGATCGTTGTTCGGCAGCACGATGTGCACCTTGGAGGCCACCACGCCGTCGATCTTGGACAACGTGTCCTGGAGCTCCTGCGCCACGCCGTGGATGAAGCGCACGCGCTCCTCGGTGGGGGTGGAGATCAGGCCTTCCTTCTTGAACATGTCGCCCAGCGATACGTTCTTGACCGAAGGCAGTCCATTGGCGCGCAGCACGTTGAGCGCACGCACCGTGTCTTCCTCGTCGACGCTCACGCTCCAGGTCTTGCCCGAGTCCGGGGTCAGCTTCTCGGCGCGAATGCCGCTGGTCAGCAGCAAGGCCACCATTTCGTTGGCGTCGGCCTCGGTCTGCTTGGTGTAGATGTCCGTCTTGCAGGCGGTCAGCAGCACCAGCGCGCACGCCAGGGCCGGCGCCGCTGCGCGGCGGAGCAGTTTGTGCATGTTCATGAGTGCACCCCTTGGCGCTGCGCGCGTGCTCATCACTGGTTCTTCATCAAGGTTTGCAGGCCGGTCTTGCCGCTCTGCGCGATGTACACGCCTGCATTGAATTGCACCTGCACCATCGACATCTGGTAGCTCATCTCGATGTGGCGCGCCGCCAGTTCCTGCGCGTCCATCATGGGCGCCTCCTTGGTCAGTGCGCGCACCTGGTCGAAGGTGCCCTGCAGCGTCTTCTCCTGCTGGCCGATGAACTTCGTCACGGCGGATTCGCTGTTGTGCAGGTTCTGTGCCGAGTAGGCCGACGGATCGGGATCCTTGGCCATCAGGCGGTTGAATGACTCGGACAAGCTGGTCAGATTGCTCGACGGCGTGGTCGGGGTGCCGACGCCCGTGGCGCTGGCAGCCGGAGCGATAGCTGAAACGGCTTCGATCATGATGTGGCCTCCTTAGGCGCGCAGGTAATTGCGGTGATCGACCATCGACGCCGTTTCGAGCGGCGAGCGTTCGGTCGGGGTGGTCTCGGTCGGCGGGGCGTGAATCTCGTCGGGATGCAGCAGCAGACGCACCAGGC